>CAWBGO010000008.1:0-208539 GCA_963788475.1 Terriglobales bacterium | reverse complement strand
GCGATTCCGCGCGTCCGACCTGAATGCATGGCTGGATCGTCAGGAACGGGTGAGTTGAATAAATAGCCTGGAGGGATTGCGTGAAACTCAATCTGATTGAAGAACTGGAAGCCCGGAGTGGTGGCATCAAGGTCTCCGACCTTGCGGCCATATTGGGAGTGGACGATAAACACATCTATCGCATGGCCGCGCGTGGACAGCTTCCGAGTTTCCGCGTGGGTGGAGCAGTAAGATTCGATCCTCAGGAGGTCGCGAAGTGGCTCCGGGCCAAATACGGCCAAGAGAGCCGCCCTGAGAGAAAGCCGTCGCGTTCTGCCCCACCTGCGGAGAACAGGGCTTCCTCTGTGGCATAGAAGTTATGTGGCTTGCACCTACCCCATGCCCAATTCACTTCGCCGGCATTGATTTGGGCGAAGAGGTCCCTCGTTTACGAGCGCGCGAATGCCAGGAGTGGCCCAATATCGTTTTTGTCTGCGGCGCGAAGAGCATCGATATAGCTGCGCCGAAAATCTCCATGTTGCACAATGTCTGCGCCTCCCCAGGTAAACACAGGCATGTCCTGCTTTTTTGCGAGTACGTCGGCCATGAGCCTTCCGTGGCGACCGTTGCCGTTGGCAAAGGGATGAATGGAGACCAAACGATGATGGAATCGGATCGCGATCTCATCGGGCGGAAAGGTCTTCTTTTCGAGCCAATAGCGGGCGTCGCCCAACAAGACGCCAAGCGATTCGCGGATTTGAAAGTGCGGTATGCCAATGTTCTTTTCCGTCGCTCGGTAGAGGCCAGCCCATTTCCATGTCTCGTCGAACATTCGACGGTGCAGGTCTCGAAGGTACGGTTCAGTCAGAGGATCTTGCCGGCGAATATTCCGTGGAGCTAGGGCCCAGTCGTAGGCCACAAGAATATTCGCCCGCTCGAACTCGTTCAGTTCTTCCTTGGTGGCGAGGTTGGGTATGAGGTCGGCTTGTTCGTCGGGAGACAGCGGTGTATTGCCATCTCCCGTGGTGAAGATCGTCATGTCCGTTTGCGCTTTCTCGTGAGCCGCTGCGCCTCCGCGTTAATGGCCCGTTCCAGATTGCCGCTCGCCTGGTTCTCAAGTGCCATCGTGTGCTCGACGCCCAGGACGTTTGCTTTGGCTGCGGCGCGCGCGCGCGCATCAACGAGTTCTTGAAGGGTGTCGGCGCGGGGGACGAATGCGTAGACTAGGTCACAGTCGAGCGCGCTGGCATAGGCGCGCAGACTTTTGAGTGTGATCCGATCCTCAGCTTCCGCCTTTTCTTGCTGCACGACCAGCGACCGGTTCGTCTGCATTCTCTCGGCCAGTTCTCCGGAAGAGACGCCGAGCGCCTCACGGATGGCACGAATCCACCCTTTCGGAGGACGGGGCAGTTGCGACGAGCGAAATGGGGCCAAGGCTCGGTCGAGTTGCTGGGATCGAAGCTGCCGGAAGTGGTCGCGCATCATAGCCACCCTTTCTGGTCTGGCTATGTAAAGATAGCAGAATGTTCAATAATTGTCTATTTATAGATAGCTAAACGCATATAATACGCTTATCTATGAATAGTCATTATCGGTATAAGGACAGTAGATCGTCGGCGCCGATGCCGTGCATCGGCATAGATGTTGCAGAGGACGGAGTCAGGCAACGAGAGCAGCCAGCTCGCCGCTGTTGACCTTCTGTGCGGCGTCTTTCGATCGGATGCCTTTGAGGTAGACCATCGTCGATTTGATGTCGCGATGCCCGAGCCACGCCTGCACGGTGCGGATGTCTACGCCGTCACGAAGGTGGTTTGTCGCGAAGGTGTGCCGGAATTTATGGAGGAAGAAGTTCATACAGTACGGCCCCTCGGCACACTTGTTGTTGTGCTCGGTCACGCACTGCTTGCAGTTGAGCTTGGCGCGTTCAGCGACACGCTTGACGATCATATCCATCTCGCTGTCGGGCTTGCCGCGGCCGTTGGGGAAGACCAACTGGTTTGGCGTTGCGCCCCGCGCTTCTTTGCGTTTCCTCAGCCGCTCGATCAGACCTGCCGGCAGTGGAACAACGCGCTCCTCCCAGTTCTTCGGCGTGAAGCGCCAGTGGGGCTTCGCCTTCACTCGTACATCGTGGTTGCGGAAGTCGATGTCCTTCCACTCGACACAGCGGATCTCCTGATCCCGGAAGCCGGAACCGAGCACGAACTTGAGCAGCGTCGCTTCGTCGTCAGTCGCTGCCCGGAACATCGCCTGCAACTCTTCGGGCTCGTAGACCGGGCGGATGGTATCGACGTAATTCGGCCAGTCGCCCTTCTCCATCAGACCGGCGCGCCCGTGCTTCTTGAAGAGTTGCAGCACGGTCACTACCTTGTCATAGACAGTGCGCGCTCCGAGCCCAAGTTCATAGCAGCGAGTCATGAAGTCGAGCACATCGTCCCGTGTCGCATCCTCAACGTACTTCTTCTTGTACGAAGCGCGCAGGAGCGTATCGAGGGTGTAGCGATAGGTGAGGTGGGTGCGCGGCTTGCGCTGCATTCGCACGTAGCGCAGGTAGGCGTCGATGGCATCGCCGATCTTGGTCTTGGGCGCGATCTCGGGTTCGGGCTCCGGGGCGGCAATGAGACCGTCGCGGACGGCGCGCAACTCAACCGCTTTGCGGCGAGCCTGATCAACGGCGTCCTCGCGGGAGACGGAGACGCGGCATCGTTTCCCGCGCTCGCGCCACTCGATGTAGTAGGCGCCTTCGGTGTGGACTTCGACCGTGCCGTTGACACGCACCTTGTCCTTGAGACGGCCGTTCGATTCGGGAACGACGGGCGCAAAACGCCAAGTGCTTCCGACTTTAATCTTCTTGATGAGGTTGACGCGATCCGCGTATTCGGGAGCGTTGAGGGGAGTGTTGCGAGGCTTCGGAGCAGGCATTCATCGATCCTCCTCTGAGGCTTCATAGCCTATCAAAGTTGGGTCAGCACGGACACCAAACTGGACACCAAGGGATTATCTAGCTGATTCCAAAGGTAGCCGGTTAGAAGGCAGCGCTCTAACCAACTGAGCTACGTCCCCTCTTCCTTTTACACGGAATCTACCCGATTTTCGCAATTATGGACTACATGAAAATCTACCGTCAATGCTACTGCGGGCGCCCCACAACCCAGAACATCTGTCCATGTCCCGTGTTTCAAATTGTACCAAACAAATCAGCCTTGCCTGAGGGCTACTTTTGCGCGGCCAAGGCCAACAGTGACATGGGGTGAAACCTTTGGCCGACCCCCAAAAATGAGACAGTCTGGAAATTTGGAGCACTCGCCGCCCATCTGCCTGCGACCGAACAGTCGTTCCAGGTGCAGCCAGACTCACACAATTTTCACGAGACTTGCTCATCGCTGCCCCGTCCTGATGGTCCTCGCTTCCCTGCTCTCGGTCTCTTTACCCACTTATGTCACGAGGCTCTCGATGAAGCGCCTGTCATTCCCAATCGAGGTCGGAAAAGCATTTTACAGGTTTAATAAAGTCGGGGCCGCTACCAGCAAGACCAAAATGACGCAAACTTCCAAGCCCGATCTCCATTCCGGTTTTGGACCATGGAAGAGGTATGTGTTCGGCTACGTTTAGGATTCTCTCCAAAGGAACTGAAGGGTTTTTCCGGTCGACGGTCGGAGTAGGCGAGATTGTTCACGCCGTAGATAGTGACGCTCGAGAGTCTTTTAGAATTTATCTGATGTATTTGCCAACCAACAATCTGCTGACGTATGGTGGTCGGGCGTTCGAATGGAGGATGAAAGGAAGGGACGAATGGTCAAGCTTGAAGACGCTCGCAGAATCATTTCGGCGGCGGAGGCGAAAGCAAAGGAAATCGGGCAGCCAATGAACATAGCGGTCGCGGATGCCGGGGGCAACCTGGTCTCCCACGTCCGGATGGATGGCGCATGGCTGGGCAGCATTGACATCTCCATCAAGAAGGCATACACCTCCCGCGCCTTCGATATCGCAACCAAGGATTTGGCGACTCATTCGCAGTCGGGCGGGCAGTTTTTTGGCATTCATGCCTCTAACGACGGAAGGATCATGATCTTTGCCGGCGGCATCCCGTTGAAGAGGGACGGCAAGGTGGTAGGAGCCATCGGAGTTAGCGGCGGCTCCGGCGAACAAGACCATGCAGTCGCCGAGGCTGGCGCCGCTGCGTTCTGAATCGAGAAAGGAGTAATTCTGATGGCGAACAATCACGGTGTCGTATATCTCGGGCAAAACAAGGTCGAGGTACAATCGATCGACTATCCAAAGCTCGAAAACCCCGCGGGCACGAAGATCGAGCACGCTGTAATTCTGAAAGTGGTGACGACCAACATCTGCGGTTCAGATCAGCATATGGTTCGCGGCCGCACCACTGCGCCAAAGGGACTGGTCCTCGGTCACGAAATAACGGGCGAAATCATCGAAAAAGGAAAAGATGTCGAATACCTCGAAATTGGCGATCTGGTGACTGTACCGTTCAACGTGGCTTGCGGACGGTGTCGGACATGCAGGGAGATGCAAACAGGGGTCTGCCTCAATGTCAATCCAAGCCGGGCCGGCGGCGCGTATGGCTATGTCGATATGGGAGGCTGGGTCGGGGGACAAGCTGACTATGTCATGGTTCCCTACGCCGATTTCAACCTGATTAAGTTCCCCGACAAATCGCAGGCGCTGGAGAAGATCCGTGACCTGACGATGTTATCCGATATTCTGCCCACTGGTTTCCACGGTGCGGTCAACGCCGGAGTTGGTGTCGGGTCTACCGTGTACATCGCGGGCGCTGGGCCGGTTGGACTCGCGGCAGCTGCCTCCGCCCACATACTGGGAGCAGCCGTGGTCTTAATTGGTGATATGAATCAGGAGCGACTCGCTCATGCAAAGTCAGTGGGCTTTGAGCCAATTGATCTGAGCAAGAGCGACAGGCTTGGGGACCTGATAGAAGCGGTGCTGGGAGTTCCAGAGGTCGATGCCGCGGTGGACGCGGTGGGCTTTGAAGCCAGGGGACACGGAGCGCAGCATACCGTCGAGGCTCCGGCAACCGTGCTCAACGCTCTGATGTCGATCACCCGTGCCGCCGGTGGCATTGGCATTCCGGGACTTTACGTGACCGAGGATCCGGGATCGATGGACAAAGCCGCGCAACAAGGCGCACTGAGTATGCGTTTCGGTTTGGGATGGGCAAAGTCTCACCGCTTCTACACCGGGCAGACTCCGGTGCTTAAATACAACCGTGCCTTGATGCAGGCGATCCTCTATGATCGGTTGCCGATCGCAAAGATTGTCAACGCCACCGTCATTTCGCTAAATGATGCGCCGCAAGGCTATCGAGACTTCGATTCCGGCGTTGCGAAAAAATTCGTTCTCGACCCACACGGCCTTTTTAACAAAGCTGCGTGATTCAAGAACAACATTCATCCGACGAATATCCAAATGGGCGGCCTTGGGCGCTACTCCTTCCGCTCTTCTGGTTGTTAAATATGGCGGTCCGGATTAGGCCGGATGTTCTTGTTCACGCGCGTGGTCAAGGGCGAACGGGAAACAGAGAGTCGAAGATCCGGCCCAGCAGCCGTCGAAGTCCTTTTTCGGAGAGGATTTGCGGTTCGAAGTGGCTCTCGAGTATCAGACCGGAGATAATGGGCCCCAACGACGCAAGTGCGAGGTCATTGTCCGCCTTCAGTTGCCCGCTGAGTGGGCCGAACATCTGCTCATGCATGGAATTGTCGTTCGTCGCCTTGGACATTTCGAAGGCTTTGCGGAGGCGTACTTTCGATTCGGGGTGGCGAAGCGCAAAGAGCTTGAACTCCAGAGTCAGAATTGGAAATTGCTTGTCGTTGACGAGTTCGATGTAAAACTGGCGAAACGTCTCCAGCCTTTGCGTACGATTGGAGTCCTCCTTAAGGCCGGTCAAAAGGCGCTCAACATGGCGCCTGGTGCGATGCTCGAATAGAGCCAGAAACAGATCCTCTTTACTCTTGAAGTGAGTGTAGACGGCCCCCTTGCTTCTGCCCGCTGCAGTGGCGATAGCATCGAGCTGGGCGCCTTCATACCCGTCTCGCACGAAGACCTCTTCGGCGGCATCGAGAAGCCGCTTGCGCGTTTCCTTGGTTCGAAGATGTTGTTTGCCAGGGGTTTCCATGGGCTACTCCCCAATCCATATGACCATTTCAGATTTCGGGCTTGACAGAAAACTGACCGGTCAGTATGTTTTAATTATGGCACAGACTGCGACACTTGAGATCGTTCCCGAGACAAGAAAAGAGAAAAAGACGACACAAATTGTGATCGTCGGCCTGGCGGCCATGCTGGCTTGCGGGGCAGCCACCGGGTGGGCGCTTTACTCGCAGGGATATGAATCCACCGACGATGCGCAGGTGGATGGACATCTCAACGTGGTGAGTGCGCGCTTGGCGGGCACCACGGCGGCGGTGTATGTGACCGAAAACCAGACTGTGGAGGCGGGGCAGCCCCTGGTCGATCTTGATCCAAGCGAACAAAAGGTTGCGTACGCACAGGCCAAGGCCCAATATGACCAGGCCGTTTCCCAGTTGAATGCGGAGCGCCCGTCCGTAGCGATTACCGAGGCGGATAACACGGCGGCATCCGTGACCGGCAACGTCCAGGTCGCGCAGGCCAACGCGGCATTCGCGGCGGCATCGCAGGACCTGGCCAGCGTCTCGGCGAAGCTGGTGGAAGCGGAAGCGATTCGCACGCGGGACGACGCCGATCTCAAGCGGTATCGAACAGCTCTTTGGCGCCGGAACGATTTCCCGCCAGGACTACGAGCGCTCTTTGGCCGCGGCGCGTTCTGCTGAAGCGAATGTCGACGCGGCCCGGGCGAGCGTCGCGTCGGCGGAGAAGCTGCTCGAAGAGCGCAAGGCGGAGATTGACGCGCAGACCGCCCGTCGCGAGCAGATTACGCGAACCGCTCCTCGCCAACTCTCGATCCGGCAAGCCAACCTGGTCACGGCCGAGGCCAATGTTGAAGCGGCCGCGGCGCAACTGAAACGCGCAGAACTCAATCTTGGTTTCTGCCGCGTGGTGTCTCCGGTCCGAGGAATTGTCACGCAACGCAGTGCCGAAATCGGAAATCGCGTGAGCGAAGCCCAGCCGCTCATGATGATTGTCGCTACTGGCGACACATGGATAACGGCCAACTTCAAAGAAACGCAACTGGCAAGGATGCGCGACGGGCAACGCGTGCGGGTCCATGTAGACGCGCTGAAGAAAGACCTCGAAGGATTCGTCGAAGGCATACCGGCAATCACCGGGGCACGGAGCAGCGTGCTGCCACCCGAGAACGCCACCGGCAACTACATCAAGGTGGTTCAACGCATGCCGGTCCGCATCCGCCTCAACGCGAGCCAGGATGGTTTGGAACGCCTTCGCCCCGGTATGTCGGTTGAGGCGACGGTATGGCTCAGGTAACATCCGCCCCCAGGTTCAACCCGTGGGTCATCGCCATGACGGTGACGCTGGCGACGTTCATGGAGGTGCTGGATACCTCGATTGCCAACGTTGCGCTTCCCCACATCGCGGGGAACCTGGGCGCAACGCCGGATGAGAGCACGTGGGTGCAGACCAGCTACCTGGTCTCGAATGCCATCATCCTGCCCATGAGCGGCTGGCTCTCAACGCGAATCGGACGCAAGCGCTTCTACATGATGTGCGTGGTCCTTTTCACTCTGAGCTCCATGCTTTGCGGACTGGCGACCACTTTGCCCATGCTCGTCGTGTTTCGCGTGATGCAGGGGCTAGGCGGCGGAGGACTCGGCCCGAGCGAGCAGGCGATCCTGGCGGATACGTTCACGCCCGAAAAGCGGAACATGGGATTTGCGATTTATGGAATGGCGATTGTCGTGGCGCCGGCAATCGGCCCTACGCTGGGCGGCTGGATTACCGACAACTACAGCTGGCATTGGATCTTCTACATCAACGTTCCCATCGGGATTCTTTCCCTGTTCCTCACCCAGCGGGTCGTGCATGATCCTCCGCACGTGGTCGCCGCACGCAACAATCGCGGCGGAAGAACGGATTTTCTCGGGATCACGACCATTGTGCTCGGCGTGGGGCTGCTGCAATATGTACTCGACAAAGGCGAACAACTCGAGTGGTTCGATTCGGGAATCATCCGTACGGCCGCTGTCATTTCGGGGCTTGCCCTGGTTGTTATGATCTGGCGCGAATGGACGCACGCGAACCCTATTATCCAGCTTCGCTTGCTGAAGAACCGCAACTTCGCCTCGGCGACTATTTCCAACTTCACGCTTGGCGTGGTTCTGAACGGATCGACGATTCTGATCCCGCAGTTTCTTCAACTGCAACTCGGATATTCAGCGGAGCGCGCCGGCTGGGCGCTGTCTCCGGCAGGTGTTGCGCTGGCTGTCCTGATGCCCGTGGCCGGGATTTTGGGAAGCAAATTCGACCCTCGCAAAGTGATCGCGGTCGGCTTTCTGCTTACCTCGGCAAGCATGTTCTGGATGATGCGGATTACGCCCGACGTAGACTTCAAGACCATCGTCTGGATGCGTGTGTTCCAGGTCGTGGGCCTGCCACTGATCTTCATACCTATCAGCACGCTTGCATACGTCGGCATGCGACAGGGAGACAACAACCAGGTTTCTGGGATCAGCAATTTCGTTCGGAACCTCGGGGGCGCAATCGGCGTCTCGTTCCTGGTTTCGTATCTGACGCGTCATCGGCAGATCAGCCGGGTCGATCTGGCCTCGCACCTCCATCACGGTAATGTATTTTTCGATCGCTTTTTGGGCGCACTGCAGCAATCGGCTATCCGCGGCGGCAGCAGCGTCGCCGATGCGGGCCAGCGCTCACTGGCCCAACTCCAGCAGATGGTGGATGCGCAGGCGAATATCCTGGCGTTCATCAGCGCATTCTTTGTCCTCGGCGTGATCGTCGCGCTGCTGGTTCCACTCCCGTTTCTCATGAAACGGCCGTCGCCCGAAGAATTGGCAGCTCCACGCGATGTGCATTGACAAGCAATTCAACCCAAACCGACCCGAAAGGTGAACCAGAATGAAAAGACTTCTCGCAGCCTCCGCCCTCCTGTTTGCCTCTTCCGCTTTTGCGGCAACAGCTCCCAGCCTTACCGGCAATTGGACCGTCCACAACTCCATTGCCGGTAGCGAAAGCGAACAGGAATGCAAGTTCGTCCAGACCGATGACAAGCTCAGCGGAACGTGCACGAGTACCGAAAAGGATGTACAGGTCACCGGCAGCATTACCGCGAACAAACTAACATGGAAGTACGAGTCGGAATATAACGGTACGCCATTGACACTGATCTACACGGCGACGCTCGATGATTCGGTCAAGATATCCGGCAGCGTCGAAGTCCAGCCGTATTCGGTCACCGGCGACTTCACCGCAACCCCATCGAAAGAAGCCGGCAAGTAGAAGCCTGTTATCGCGCGAGCCACTGTCGGCTGTGCGCGATCACGGCACTTCAACGAGGAGAAAGCCATGAAGAAGTTGTTGCTCTGCGCCGGTTGCATGATCTCGATGCTCGGGCTGTTCGCGTGGTCGCAGGATGCTTCGAAGCCTGTTTACAAGGATCCCAATGCGGCGATACCAGACCGTGTCCGCGATCTGCTCACCCGAATGACGGTGGAAGAAAAGGTAGCGCAGTTGGAGAGTGGGTGGACGATGCCCTCCATTGCGGGATTCAAGTTCCCATCCATCTTTGAGCAGGACCATCTGAACGAAGCCATGACCATGAAGCTGGCGGGCAGCGGGCTTGGGACCTACGCGTTTCTGGATGAGTTCACCGCGACCGGTGATTCCGCAAACCCACGCGTCGGAGCGCAGCATAGAAATCTGCTGCAAACCTGGGTACTCAAGAATACCCGGCTGGGCATTCCGGTTCTCTTCCATGGCGAAGCCTTGCACGGCGCTGTCCGGCCGGGAGCGACGCTGTTCCCCGAAGCTGTGGGCCTGGGAAGCACATGGGATCCCGAGTTACTTGAAAAGATGTTTTCCACGGTGGCGCTGGAAGCGCGCGCTTCAGGAAACGCGCTTGTTTTGGCGCCCGTACTCGATTTGAGCCGCGACCCTCGCTATGGCCGCGTCGAAGAGATGTATTCGGAGGACCCATATCTTGTCGGTCAGCTGGGGACCGCCGCGGTCAACGGTCTGCAGGGCCTGAAAACCCCGACTGATCGCCTGGATGAAAATCACGTGTTTGCCACAGCCAAGCATTTCGTGCACGGTCAACCGGAGAACGGCACCAACGTTGGTCCAGATGACTTCTCGGAACGGACCATGCGGAGTGTGTTTCTGTATCCGTTCGAGCAGGTAGTCAAGAATGCACACATCGAGGCGGTGATGCCTTCCTATAACGAAAACAACGGCGGCATCCCGTCCCACGCCAATCCGTGGCTTCTGAAGGAAGTTTTGCGCATGGAGTGGGGATTCACCGGTCTGACCGTCTCCGACTATATGGCCGTCGGGGAACTTGCAGGCAGGCACCACGTGGCCGCGGATAACGCCGCTGCCGGAGTTCTTGCCTTCCGCTCCGGAGTGGACATGGAACTGCCGACGCCGACCGGATTCCCTGCGCTTGTGGATGCGGTGAAGTCCGGCAAGATCCCGCAACAGGAATTGGATGAAGCCGTAAGCCGGGTGCTGGCAGCGAAGTTCCGCGCCGGGCTATTCGAACATCCCTATGTGGACGCAGAGCGCGCCGTGGCTGAAGTAGGCAACAAGGAACACACCAAACTCGCGCGGCAGGTAGCCGATGAGTCCATCGTTCTTTTGCAGAACAAGAACAGCATGCTGCCGCTCGACCCCGCCGCAATCAAGACACTGGCTGTGATTGGCCCGAACGGGAACAAAGAGCGGCTTGGGGGCTACAGCGGGATTCCTTCTTACTACGTCTCGATCCTGGATGGAATTCAAAAGCGAGCCGGGGCCGGCACCAAGGTTGTATTCGCAGAGGGGTGCAGGATTTCAGAACCCGACACGGCTCCGAATCTTAATTCCCTGGGAATCTATAAAGCGCCCAAGCCTGAAACCGATGAGAAGCTGATGGCTGAGGCCATCGAAACTGCGAAGTCGGCCGATGTGGTGGTGTTCGCGCTGGGCGGCAACGAGATTGTTTCACGCGAGTCGATCGGGAATATGGGGCCTGGCATGTCGATGCTTGGTGACTCAGACACGCTGGACCTTCCGGGACGCCAGGATGAACTGGTGCGCGAGATTGCGAGACTGGGCAAGCCCATGATCGCGGTGCTGCTCAACGGCAAAGCCTACGCCATCGAAGAACTCGCCGCAAAAGTACCCGCGATTGTGGAAGGCTGGTATCCGGGCCAGGAAACGGGAAATGCGATCGCCGGGATCCTCTTCGGCGATGTCAATCCATCGGGACATCTTCCGGTAACCATCGCCCGCAACGTCGGGCAGCTTCCTGTGTACTATTACAAAACGCCCGCCGCCCGCCGCGGATATGTCTTCCACGAAAACACTCCGCTATTCCCTTTCGGCTACGGCCTGAGCTATACCACATTCACGATTGGAATGCCGAGTCTCGACCGGGACAAGATTTCCGCGAAGGAGTCTGCAAAAGTGACTGTGACCGTGACAAACTCGGGTAAACGCGCCGGCGACGAGGTGATTCAGATGTACGTCCATCACCTCGTGAGCAGCGTCGTTCAGCCGGCGATCGCACTGCGCGGCTTCCAACGCGTGCATCTCGAGCCGGGAGCATCAACCACAGTCAGCTTCAATGTGAATCCCGATTCGCTGTCGATTCTGGATGCACAGATGAGGAAGGTAGTCGAACCCGGTGGGATCGACATCCTTGTTGGTGCAAACTCGGCGGAGACGTCTTCCGTTCGTCTCACGATTGCAGAGTAGAACCAATCGGCCGCTCAGGGTTAACAAACTGCACCCTGAGACACCCCGGAGGCTCTTGTGGGAGAGTCTCCGGGGTTATTTCTAACATTGATCGGCGAGTCCTACCGCTCGAACCAGGTAAGCTCATTGCTTATGGCCCCCGACGGGAAGTACCCACGCAAACATGACACCTCCGCTTCCGCTCACGAGATATTGGCGCCCGTCGAGTTCGTAGGTTATCGGAGACGTCTGCATGGGAGCCCCCGTCTGAGAATGCCACAGAGTCGCACCGTCCGCGGTGCGCAACGCCAGGATGTTGCCGGTGGAATCTCCGGTAAACGTCAATCCTGCATCCGTGGTGAGCACGCCTGCGCCGGACCCGCCGCGACCGACTTCGTGGCTCCAGCGAATCTTGCCGGATTGGTATTCGATGGCTTCGATGACGCCTTTTCCCCAGAGGTCGTAATCGGCCCCTGCCCAGCCGTACGCGCCATCCTCCGGCTTGGCGAAGTAGAGGCTGTAGCTAGGATGAGCATCTACGATAAATAACCCGGTCTTTGGATCGAAGCTCGGGGAACGGTAGTTTGTCATGCCGCCTTCATCGGGAGCTATTAACCTTCCGTCCCGCTTGGGCTCCTTGTCCGGATTCGGATTGGGACGTCCGTCCTTGTCGACGCCGAGAGCCCAGTTTGTCGGCCCATATGGAGTGGTCAGCAGGCTCTTTCCGTTCGTTCGGTCCAAGACAAAGAAGTATCCGTTGCGCGAACTTTGCATAAGCATTTTTCTTGGCTGACCTTGAAAGTTCGCGTCGACCAGAACGGGGGTTTCCACCGCATCCCAGTCATGCGTATCGTGGGGTGACGCAGAGAATCCCCACACCAGCTTGCCCGTGTCCGGGTTGAGAGCCACGATACTGCAGGTCCACGTGTTGTCTCCGGGCCTCACGGTGCCGTTTAACACTGGCGTCGGATTGCCGGTACCCCAGTAGACAAGATTAAGGTCGGGATCGTAAGTGCCAGTCATCCAGGTCATGCCGCCCGTGGTAGCGTTGGGCGTTCCGGCAGGTGGGGTCGCGAGCCACTCCCACTGCAGCGCACCTGTCTCCGGGTCGAACGAACGTAGCAGGCCGGGGATGTTATCCAGGTCACCTCCCACACCGACGATCACGTGGTCTTTCACCACAAGCGGCGCCATGGTGGACCAATAGCCCTTCTTGACATCCGCGATTACTTTATCCCAGCGAAGGCTCCCGTCTTTTGCATTGAGCGAAAGCAGGTGAGCATTTGGCGTGGTGAAGAAGAGCCACCCTTTGTACATGGCTACGCCGCGATGGCCTATGTGGTCACCATCTGTAGTCGGATGATTGAAGTGCCAGATCATGTGCCCTGAACGAGCGTCGACCGCCCAAATGTTGTCGGGAACCGTAAAGTAGAGGATTCCGTCGACAAGCAACGGCGAAGACTTGATCTGCGCCAACTGGTTGGTTTGAAACGCCCATGCAAGACTGAGCGAATTCACGTTGGACGGCGCGATCTGGGTGAGCCGGCTGTGGCGTTCACCGGAATAGTCTCCGTGGTAGAGCGGCCAGCTGTCGGGAGGTGGATGCAGCAACTTGGCAGTTTCCAATTCCTGCCCAGTTAACACGCGCGATCCAGCGGCTGCGCTGAGAAATGAAGTGGCAAGCACCATGCAGAGTCTGAATAATCTCATGTGCAGAGTAAACCTCTTTGCGTAGTTGCAGACTGTGGCGAAATATCGATCGGCCTCGAATTGCGAACCTGGACGAATGCAATCATTGCCGAGCATGACGTCATGATGGGCAATATGAGTAGGGATCCCTGATATGGCTCAGTTCAGGGGCATAGGTGAATGTGCCGTTGCCATTGCCGAGCATGACTTCATAATCGTTGTCATCCTCGCTCGTGATCACGAGATCGGGAATTCCATCCCTATTGAAGTCCGCAGTTGCAATATGGAATTGGGTTCCCCTTTTCGGCAACTCAAACGACCACGCGAGCCGGAACGAGCCATCGCCGGCTCCCAGAAGGATCGCGGCGGAATTTGATCGGAAATCAGAGACGACAAGGTCAAGTTTGCCATCGCGGGTAAAGTCGCCGATCGCAATGGACTCTACCGATCCAAGTGTGGCAAAGTTGCCTTCAGCTACCATATTGCCCTTCCCGTCACCAAGAAACTCCAGAAGCGAGCCACTGCCGTCTCCGACAATCACGTCGGGGTTGCCGTCTCCGTTGAAGTCGCCAACGACCAGCGCGCGGGGATCCTCGCCGATCAGGTTATGCGAAGACACGCCCATGAATGTGCCGTCGCCCTTGCCGAGCTGGACGACAAGAAAATGTTGACCCGAGTCTTTGCCGTCCGGCAATGTCGCCTTCACCATGTCGGCAATTCCATCCCGGTTGAAGTCTGCCGTCGCTATAACAACAGACGGTTCGTCCGGAGTCGCCGTCCAGCCCGCGACGTTATCCATCGATAGCCCGGTGTGCACGAAAATAGGATTCCCAGCGCTGGCGTTCGGTGACGCAGCCATGATGGCGGCGACCATGATAGCGGCTGGCAAACAGGCTGGGCAACTCAAAGAATGATCTCCAATCAAAGGCCCGGGCGCGATCTGCGCCTTCGTGCTTGTATGGCTCACCAACTACTCGCCGTCACCTGGTTCACGGCGAACGCCGTTACGCCTTGCTTGGGTTGTCCAACGTCCATTCGACTCTCAAGCATCGTATGGAATTTTATTCGAAAAAGATCCATCCTTATGAGCGACTTCCAGTCGGGCTCTATCCACACAACTTTAAATTCTAAAAAAACACTTGCATGCGCTTTGGCGTTATGGTTAACTACAACACCATAGAGGTTGATGTCGGTCAATCTGGAGCCGGGCCCGCCAGGAGAGAAAGCACGTCCGAGGTGATTCAAATGAAGAAACGTTGTTTCGGTCTGTTTTTTGTTATGTTGTTAACTTCCTTAGCGGCTCTGGGGCAGTCTGCCGCGCAAAAGTCTTTCGAGCAGCTGAAGGGCCTGGCGGGGTCTTGGGAAGCGACGATGGATGGCCAACCGATCCACGTATCGTTGCGCGTGACGTCTATGGGCAACGCGCTCATGCATGAAATGAGCAAGGGCGCCAGCCCCGAAGATCCGATCACGTTGTTCAATCTCGACGGCGAGCGCCTGCTTCTGACCCATTATTGCGACGCCGGAAACCAGCCCCGCATGGCGGCCACCATTTCGCCCGACGGCAAGACCATCGTTTTCAACTTCATCGAAGCCACCAATCTGCTAAGTTCGCAGATGGGACACATGCAACGCGTCACCTTCACCTTCATCGACTCCGATCACCACACCGAAAAGTGGGAGTTCGCGATGGCTGACGGCAAGCAGATGGGTGGATTACTCGACCTCAGGCGAACGAAGTGAAACTTCCCTGGCGCGATCGCGGATCTATCCGAAGCATTATCGATGGGATCGAATAGCTCGTCATGACCGGAAGGTTATGGAGAGCAGAGGATATCTGGAATTCAGGATGGATTTCGAGTGGAACGACAGTCAACCGATATACCGCCAGCTTCGCGACCGGGTTATCGCCATGATACTGGACGGCGTGCTCAAGGAAGGCGATCCTCTGCCGTCTGTGCGCACGGTGGCGGCCGATTATCGGGTCAATCCCCTCACCGTCCTGAAGGCTTATCAACAATTGGTGGACGAGGAACTGGTGGAAACCAAGCGAGGGCGGGGCATGTTTATCAATGCCGGCGCACGCACTTTGCTATTGCAGGGCGAACGGGAAAAGTTTCTGGAAGAAGAGTGGCCCAGGATTTACGCAACCATCCAGCGCCTTGGCCTGAAAGCGGACGACCTGCTCGATGGCGCAGTCGCAAAGACCGTCAAGCCGGATTCCCGGAAGAAGGAGCGCTGAAATCATGGCATGCATAGAAGCGCACGGTCTCCGCAAGCAGTTTGGAACGACGATCGCATTGGATGGCATCGAACTGCATGTCGAAGAAGGCCGCATCCTGGGTCTCATTGGTCCCAACGGCGCGGGCAAGACCACCGCGCTCAACGCGATTCTGGGTCTCCTGCCATATCAAGGCGAGTTGCAGGTTCTCAGCCGCAATCCCTGGACGCAACGCGATCAGCTCATGCGCGATGTCTCGTTTGTTGCGGATGTTTCTGTGCTGCCCCGCTGGATCAAGGTGTGGCAGGTGCTCGACTATATTGCCGGAGTGCATCCCCGGTTCGATCGCCTCAAGGCGGAAAGTTTCCTTGCCAAAACCAACATCGGACATACCCGCAAAATCCGCGACTTGTCCAAGGGCATGGTAGCTCAGTTGCACCTTGCGCTGGTGATGGCGATCGATGCCAGGCTGCTGGTGCTCGACGAGCCGACGCTGGGGCTCGACATCCTTTACCGGAAGCAGTTTTACGACTCGCTGCTCAATGACTACTTCGATCGTAGCCGCACCATTATCGTGACAACGCACCAGGTGGAAGAGATCCAACACGTGATCACCGACCTGATGTTTATCAACCGGGGTCGCGTTGTGCTCGGTTGCAGCATGGAAGAAATCGAGTCCCGCTTTCTTGAAGTGATGGTCCGCCCGGGCGATGTTGAAACGGCGCGCGCGCTCAAGCCCATACACGAGCGCCAGGTTCTCGGTCGGAGCATCCTGATGTTCGATGGGGTTGATCGTGACCGGGTAGCTGCGCTTGGCGACGCGCGTACCCCCAGCATCGCCGACTTGTTCGTTGCCGTGATTACCAATCCGGACAAGCAGGCACAAGGAGCGGCCAGGTGAGTACCCAATCGAACGTGATGCCAGAAACGTCTCTCCGCTCGCAGGGAATCGCAGCCGCGGCCATACCGGCGGCAAAGCTCATGTACTGGTCGGTGCGCCGCGAATTGTGGGAAAACCGGGCGATCTATGTAGCCCCCGTCGCGGTCGCCTGCGTGTTTCTGTTTGGCTTCTCGATCAGCATCTTCCACCTGGTGATCGAGATGCACGCCACGCCGTGGCTCGACGCGATGCAGCAGCGAGAGTTGTTCGGGCAGCCGTACGAGTTCGCTGAGGATCTGATCATGGCAGCTACTCTGATCGTCGGACTGTTCTACTCTGTCGATGCCCTGTATGGAGAACGCCGTGATCGCAGCATTCTGTTCTGGAAGTCGGCGCCGGTTTCGGATCTCATCACGGTGCTGTCGAAAGCTGCCGTTCCTATCGTGATTCTTCCTCTGCTCGCATTCGCAATCACCGTTATTACGCAAGGGGCCATGCTGATGATCAGCAGCGCAGTTCTGCTGGGCAGCGGCCAAAACGTGGCTACCCTCTGGTCGCGGGTGGGAATCTCCCACCGTTGGCCCATGCTTCTCTTCCACCTCCTGTGCATTCACGGACTCTGGCAATCGCCAATTTATGCCTGGCTGCTGCTGATATCTGGCTGGGCGCGGCGCGTGCCAATTCTCTGGGCTGCGTTGCCGCCGCTCACCGTCGGCATCGTGGAGAAGGTTGCCTTCAACACCACCTATTTCGGTTCTTTGATTGGCAACCGCTTCACCGGCGGCGCCGAAGGGGCCGCGATCCTGGGACGTGGAAGGCCAATGGATCCCACGATGCATATTGGGCCGCTCCATTTCCTGATTAGTCCGGGATTGTGGATTGGCCTGGCGTTTACCGCGGCCTTTCTGGCTGCTGCTGTCCGCGTTCGACGCTATCGCGGACCCATCTGATTCAAACACCAACTTTCTTCCATCTCGACGGCTTCATTCAGTCCCAAGGAGGACCTATGGAATCCCTCGTTTCTCTGAACTGTCCGGAACCGGTTGTATGCAATTCCCTGCTGCCCACCGCTTCGATCTGGCAGGACATCCTCGCCCAGGCAGTAACCGGCGAGCTCATGGCTGCCATGAACTACCGATCACTATCGACCATTTGCGTCGATCCCGAAGAAGTTGCCGACGCCTTGGAGCACGCCGAGGGCGAACAAGGGCACGCCGAGGCGTTCGCCGCCGAAGGGCGCAAGATTGGAGTGAATGTCCCTAACAATGTCAACGCCCGGTACTGGAGACGGATTCGCGAATCATTCATGCGTTCGATCGAGGAGCGTGACTTCATGGCCTGCCTGATCGTTCAGGAAATCATGCTCGAATCGTTCGCAGTCGCGAGCTATACCCGAGTCGGCAAGGCCGGCCCGGGCAGTCTTGGTCAGACGTTTGCCGCCATTGCGGCGGAGGAAGAGGAGCACATCGAGCACGCGATGGACATCCTGCGAGCGGAGCGAGCCAGGGACTCACAGCGATTCGATGACAAGGTGTACCGGCTTCATCTCGACGTCATGACTACGCTCTCGGAGATGGTGGCAAAGGAATGCCGGCATGGACAGTGCGACTTATGCCACAGCAGTTGTGTAAAACCATCACTATCCGATGTCGGGTTGACCACAATCGAACTGCGTGGAGCATCGCTGCAAAAGTATCTTAAGACGCTCGACGCGCTGGGATTGCCGGGAGAGGTAACACTTCAATGGGTTGCGCAGCTGCCAGTGTAACCGCGCGAGATCGGCGGACCGAAGTGGATTTCGCTCTCATCGGGCATCAGGATAGCTGGCGCTCGGCTGCAGATGTGCTTGCAGTGCTGCGCGGGACCGCGCGTGCGCGATTACCCGACGACGAAATCAGGGAGATCTTCCCGTGGATTCCGCCGCGAGCCGTCTGTAACGTCGAGGTGGCATCAGCAACCGGTGCGACGGCTCGCGGGCTGTATATCGACTGCTTCATTCCTCCGGATCGCCTCGATTGCGAATACGTGTACGACAACCTCGGCCGCGTTCGCGCTGCTGCCGCCTGTGCAATCAACCGAGGAGCGAGGATCGTGAGCCTGGGCGGATTTAGCTCCATTCTGATCGAAGGCAACTTCGATCGCCTTCCGGAAAGGCGCGATACGATCTTCACGACCGGCAATACGCTGACGGTTGCATTCATCGTTCAAGGCGTCAGAAAGATGTGCGCAATGGAGGGACGGGAAATCTGCAGGTCGACGCTCCTCATCGTTGGAGCAACAGGAGATGTTGGTTCCGGCTGTGCGCGCTGTTTAGCGCCTTTTGTCAAACGAGTGATACTTTGCGCGCGCAATGCAGAGCGGCTCCGCACCCTTGCCGCCGAACTGAAGGACGATGGAGCCGAAGTACAAATCGCGACGCGTCTCGAGCGAGTTCCATTTGCGGCCGACATTGTGATCTGCGCCGCGAGCCTGGCATCTCCTTCGCTCTGGTTGAGCGGAGTTGCGCCCGAAGCGATCGTTTGCGATGCGGGTTACCCAAAGAACCTGAATGCTCGCGGCTATATGGATGGAGCCCGAGTCTTCTTTGGAGGCCTGGGACAGATTTCAGGCGGGTTGAGTTTCGAGCCGGATTTCAAGGGCGTGTTGAATAGGCACCCGTTCCAGGACGTGGCCCATGGATGTTTACTCGAAGGCATGGCCCTTGCGCTGGCACGACGTTTCGAGCCGTTCTCGCAAGGCCGAGGGTTCATCACGCGGGAGCGAGTTAAGGAAATCGAGACCATTGCCGCACTCCACGGAATCCATCTCGCGCCGCTTTACAACGCCGAAGGGCCGCTGGAGTGCATAAGCACAACATTCACAACCGCAAACACTTAAGAATGCTGCGCTCACAGCCAGGAATTCACGCCGGTCGACCTTGCATATCCGCTGGTCCCATGGTTTCGATCGAGTTGCACGACGCCGGCGGCAGCAGCACTTCAGCTAACCCGGATTTCTCACACGCTTCGAAGACTGAATCGCGGCTTGCTCGAAGGGACTGATTAGAGTTTCACAGTTTCACAGCTTCACAGTTTCACAGTTTCACAGTGGGAGGGGGGGTGGGGGGGCCTACTCACGGGAGGTACGGACCTGACACGCTCCATCCCGCAAATGTAAGCTGTCTAAAAGGGCCGGTTTTGGTCTCCTAAAGCGTTCAGAACGAAACCGAATTGCTTTGGGTGCCCTGGGTTCTGTCTGTGGCCGCATTTCGATCCTCTCTTCCACCTCTATTGTCGCAAAACCGGTAGAAAGAAAATGCAAGAGCGCGCGGATTCTTTGCAATTACGAAGACGACTGCCGCTGGCTCTGAGACATGCGGGTTAAAGCCTGGAGTTCCCGCGCATGCGCCGACCCATATCCTCGCTTGCCAGAGGCATTTGGGAAACTAACTGATTTTATAGCACTAGTAGTTTTCCCAGTACCTGACCCTGTGCGCGCTTTCTAAAATTCCAGACGACAATCCAATCCACGGCAGCCTCGGCCGGGCGCGATTTTCCGGGCGTTTGAACGCGGGGGAGCATTTCGCTCGATACCGCCAGTGACACGAGTTGACAAGACCTGCCAGCGCGGAAGGAAGGAATGAGATGCTTACTCTGACAGTCAGAGGCTCGCAATTTGCACTCCGTAAGCACATGGTTCGGAGCTTCGTTGCCATTTTGTGTTCTTTCTTGATCGCTCCCGGGGACGCCCTGTGGGCGGTTCCACCGCAACAGGATGCATCGGCGGCGGCGCCCGCAGACCAGCAGGCGCCAGCAACCCTTCCGGCCGACCAACTCGATGCACTCGTAGCCCCGATTGCGCTGTATCCCGATCCGCTGCTCAGCCAGGCGCTGGTGGCTTCCACGTACCCTCTTGAGATCATTCAGCTTCAACAATGGCTGGAGAAGAACAAGAATCTGAAGGACAAGGCCCTCACCGATGCGGCCATGAAGCAGGACTGGGACCCGAGCATCCAGGCCATGGCGGTTCTTCCTGACCTGGTGAAACAACTGGCAGACAACATCAAATGGACCACCGACCTCGGAAATGCTTTCCTGGCGCAGCAGAGTGATGTAATGGACGCGGTTCAGCGCATGCGCGCCAAAGCAAAGGAGAAGGGAACCCTGGCGTCAAATGAACAACAAAAAGTTGAAACCCAGGTTATTGAGAACAAGAATGTGATCGTAATTCAGCCGTCGAGCCCGGAAGTGGTGTATGTTCCGAGTTATAACCCCACTGTGGTGTACGGGCCGCCGGTGTATGCTTATCCGCCGATCTACTATCCCCCTCCTCCGCCTGTGGGAGCTTATGTCGCGACTGCGGCAATTTCCTTCGGCATAGGGATGATGGTAGGAGCAGCATGGGGCGGCGGCGGTTGGGGCTGCGGCTGGGGCCACAACGATGTCAACATCAATGTCAACAACAACTTCGTGAGGAACTCAAACACCAATATAAATGGCGGCAACCGCAATAATATAAACGGCGGGAATCGCAACCAGATCAACGGCGGCGGCGGCAATGGCAAATGGCAGCACAATCCACAACACCGCGGCGGTGCGCCCTATGGAGACCGAAGCACGGCCAACAAGTACGGGGGGAATGCGCGTGGCGATAGTCCCCGCGCCAATGCGGGCGGTGGCAACCGCGGTGCTTCCGCAGGAAACATGGATCGGGGCGGCAATCGTGGCGGTTCGCCGTCGGCTGGAAATATGGATCGTGGCGGAGCGGGCGGTGGGAATCGCGGTGGTTCACCATCTGCCGGAACCATGGATCGCAGCGGAGCGGGTGGTGGCAATCGGAGCAGCGGAGCGGGCGGCGGGGACAAAGTGGGCAACCGCAGTGTCCCGAAGTCTGGCTCTGGCGGCGCCTTTGGTGGGGGCAGCGGAGGCTCGGCTCGTGCCAGCAGTTCGCGAGGATCCTCGAGTATGGGCGGATCCAGGGGCGGCGGTGGCCGTTCCGGCGGGGGACGACGCAGATAGTGAACCGGGAGGACGGTGAGCACATGACCCCGAAAGGATTAAAGACGATGAGACGCACGCTGCTGACACTCGCATTTGGCATTTCGCTTCTGAATCTCTCTTCGCTCGCGACGCAGGCACAGACCGACGCCGGCGCGCCGGCCAAGCCGATCGCCCAGATGACCTTCTCTTCGCCGCAGGCCGCTGTCGAGATTCTCATCAAGGCAACCGGGGATTACGATGTTCCCACACTGATGCAGATCTTCGGTCCTTCGGGAGAGGACTTCATCTCCTCGGCCGACCCGGTTCAAGACAAGAACACGAGCATCGCGTTTGCCAACCTTGCTCGCACCAAGAACTCCATTGACATCGACCCGAAGAAATCAAGTCAAGCCACCGTGATTGTCGGGGAAAACGATTGGCCGTTTCCTGTTCCCCTCGTGAAGAAAGGCGGAAAGTGGCGTTTCGACTCCGCCGCAGGCCGCACTGAAATTCTGCACCGCCGCATTGGCACCAATGAACTGGATGCGATCCAGGTTTGCCGCGGCTACGTTGAGGCACAAGATCAATACGCCTTGACGATCCATGATGATTCCGGCGTAAATCAATACGCCCAGAAGCTTATCAGCACACCCGGGAGACAGGACGGCTTGTACTGGCAGAACGCCGACGGCACACCTGGAGGTTCGGTCAGTGACGCTGTTGCCAAGGCCCTCGCGGAAGGCTATACGCTGGAGAAGAACACCGCTTACCATGGCTACTATTTCAAGCTCCTGAAAGGCCAGGGACCCGATGCGCCTTTGGGCAGGCTGGATTACGTGATCCAGGGCGCGATGATTGGGGGCTTCGCCCTCGTCGCAGTGCCAGCCGAATACCGCGTGACCGGAGTCAAGACATTCATGGTCGGCCCAAACGGAGTTGTCTACCAGAAAGACATGGGACCTGATTCGCTCAAGATCGCGAAAGAGATGGAACTCTACAACCCGGATAAGACATGGCAAGAAACGGACGATCAGTGGCCCGCGAGCTGCGATTGCGATGACAACAGCGCTGAATAGCAGAATTTCGTAAGAGAGCGTCGCCTCTTACGAGCTTGACTGTCTTGCTCCTGGGCGGCGAATTCGCACTTGAGCGGGCTCTTGGCAAACCGCCACAAAACGGGTTGAAGGATATACCGGCAGAGAAACTAGACCATGCTTTCTCTGCCGATATCTGAGCAGATCCCATAATTCAGGGCGCGCGGCAACCGTTCCAGTCGATGCGAGGAGTCAATCGCCGACCGTTGTCGTTTTCGGTTCCTCCTGGTGCTTCTTCGAGGCTTCAAACGTATGCCGATAGCCTCTTGCGATTGACCGGACGCCGCGCCCTATCTCTTCATAGGCTTCATCGTCCAGATTGGCCAACGACACGCGCAACGACCAGTCCGGGCCCTCGAAACCGCCGCCATTCAGCAATACGATTCCGTGGTCCTCCGCCAACCGGAATGCGAGATCCAGGGGGTGAACATTTTTCTTCAGGTACTCAACCGCTTCCTTGCCGATGTTCTTGTTTGCCCAGAACTCGAAATCAATCAAGCCATAGTAGGCGTCATAGTTCGGGTTGGAAGGAACCTCCAGGCCGAGTCCGTCAAGTATCGCGTAGAGACGGCGATATACGATTTCCCGGCACGCCGTCTGATACCGCTTTTCGACATCCATAAGCTCGACGAGGGAGAACAGGCTCATCATGACCTGCTGCGGCAGCGAGAGCCCGGCCGTGTGGTTCAGCGCCACGTCGCGGCTGTCGGCAACGATGCGGTCGATGAACTTCAGCTTGCGCGGTTCGAGTGTTATAGGCCCATAGCGTTTGTCTAGCGCCTTGAGATGAGCATCCGGCAACTTGGCTATCTTTTCGTCATAGATGTTGTTTTCGTGAACGGCAATGACGCCCAGGCGCCAGCCGGTGCAGCCGAAATACTTCGAGTAGGAGTAGACGCCGATGGTGTTGTGGGGCAATTCACCGAGCAGCGACCGAAAACCTGGAACGAACGTTCCGTAGACATCATCGGTGAGCAGCATGAGGTCAGGCCGCTTGTTCTTGACCAGATTGGCGATTTTCCGGATGGATTCGGCGCTGAGCGCCATCCCTGTTGGATTGCCGGGATTCACGACAAAGAACGCTTTGATCTTTGGATCTTCGAGTTTTTTGATCTCATCGTCGGTGGGCTGAAAACGATTTTCCTGGGGGGACTCGATGGTAACCATCTTCAGGTCGTAATCTTCGAGGTGAGTCATCTCGAGATACGGGGTGAAGATTGGAGTACCCAGGGCGATCGTATCTCCGGGGTGCAGCAGGCGATTGGCCTTCAACGATTTGAAGATGTAGCACATCGCGGCGGTGCCGCCCTCTACCGCGTAGAGGTCGAACTTGCCGGCCGGCTTCGGCTCTCCGCACATGGCCCACATCAGGTATTCATGTGTGACGCGCTCGTTGTGGACAAGCATCCGATCCGGAACCGGATAGTTGTCGCCAATAATCGAGTCGACGAGTTCGTGCACAAAGGCATCGGGCTCGAAACCGAAGGTCTTCACCGCGAACGGAACCATCTCGGCCAGAAAGGATGCGCCCGGCATATCCGTATACTTGGCGAGCCATGCCTCGAGCCGCTGCGCGATGCCCTTCGCCTTGGGCATGCCGCCCAGTCCAGCCGGATCCTCCATCACCCGTTTGCTTTCGGTGACCGCAAACTGACCGAGGAGGAAGAAGCCTTCGCGCGGCGTAGTTGCAATCCAGTTGGGGTTGCCACGGCCGGCATTGAGAAAGGCGGATTGGGTTCGCGCGGATGCCTTTTTGGCCAGTTTGATGAGCTCATCCTTGATCTCGAATGGGCTTAGTTGTTCGAAACTCTGGAGGTACGTATCAGCCATTGTGAATCTCCTTGATGCAGCAATCGATGTTTAGCTGAGCAGCAGAATGAGGACCATGCCCCAAATGGTGAGAAATGTGTTGCCCACCGCGTACGTTACCGTATAACCGAGCGCGGGCACCTGGCTCTTTCCGAGGTCGCAAACCAGGCCGAGCGAGGCTGTGGTCGTGCGCGCCCCGGAAACGATTCCGAGAGTGAGCGCGTCATGGAAGCGGAAGATGTACTTGGCGACGAACATGCCAAGCACCAGTGGGAGCGTGGTTGCCAAGGCTCCCCACAGGAACAAGCCTGCGCCTTGCGTCTTCAAGCCGTTCACAAAACCCGGACCGGCGGAGATGCCGACGATGGCGATGAAGATGTTGAGACCCACGGAGTTCATGAACCAGACCGTCGACGAGGGGATCCGGCCGAATGTCGGACGGATGGAGCGGAACCAACCCGCCACCAGGCCTGCGATGAGCGCGCCGCCTGCGGTTGAAAGCGTGAGCGGTACCCCGCCCACTTTCAGCACGAGGGCTCCGATCAACGCACCAACCGTGATGCTTGCGCCGATGAACGCGACATCGGCTACGTCGGTTTGCTTATCGGGAACACCGATCAGTCTTGGTGGCCGCGGCAATATCCTGGGTGCGGCCAACGAGGGTGAGAATGTCGCCGCGATGGATAGTGGTGTTGGGCAGGATGGGGATCGCTGTCGCAACCGCGCCCCGCGTAATTTTTCTCAGGAAGACTCCACGGGCGGCGGGGTTCTGGCTAAGTTCGGCAAGCGTCTTGCCGTCCACTTCTTTGTTGGTCACGTAAACGTCGACGCCCTCGACAGGCATGCTCAGCAATTCGGCGTCGTTAACCTCCGAGGGGGTGGGAAGGTCGCTGTTAACTCGGCCGCCACGTGCGGCCGCAACGGCGGCAACAGTCTCTCTGACCCCTGATCCAAGAACCTTCACGAGCACTTCGCGCTCACCCACCACGGCTACGACGTCGCGTTCGTGCAGAACGGTATCTGCCGTTGCATCCTCGATGGTGCCATCTGCCCGCCGTACGCGCAGGATAAACAGCCGCGAATCGGGAACCATCGACTCGGCCTCCGAGGTGCGCAGACCAACAGCCAGCCCGCCAGGCTGCACCTGGAAGGCGCGGGCTTCCCAGCGGTGCCAGGCCGAACCGAGTCCGCCGAATTCCTTCGTGCCTCCCTGCTTCTCCTCGTATTCCTTGCAGGCGGCCGGCAGGTTGATCCGGAGCAACACTGGACCAAGGAGCGCGATGACCAGTGCCGAGCCAACCGTGCCGAACATGTAGGTCACGGCATAGGCGATTGGCATCGAATCCAGCATCGCCTTGGCCTGCTCCGGCGCCATACCCAGCCGGTTGATGGCATCCGTCGAGAGGCCCATCGCGGCGGAGATGGTCTGGGACCCGGAATAGAGGCCCGCCGCATAGCCCAGGTCGTAGCCGGCAAATTTGGCGATTGCTACTGGAATAGCCAGGCAGAAGATACCTTGGACCGCCGCGAAAATCGCCTGCGGAAGACCGTCTTTGGCGACGCCTCGCACAAATTGCGGCCCGACGCCGTAGCCAACCGCAAACAGGAACATGAGAAACACAAAGGCTTTGAGGGGCTGAGATACGGTGATGCCCAGTTGTCCGATGAGCACACCCGCAAGTAATGTAGCGGTGACGGCTCCGAGGCCAATGCCCTTGAAGGTGAACTTGCCGAAGTAGTATCCAAGCGCCAGTACCAGGAATATCGCGATCTCGGGGTATTGTCGGAGGGTTGTGGCAAACCATGTAAACATTGTTCTTCTCCGCTCGTCTGTTGAGTTCAAACCTGTTTCTTACCCGAATGCGTGACGCAGCGGAGGCGGACTTTCTCGCCGGCCGCCCACCGCTGCGCGCACTCTGAAATCAGGACCAGAATTGCTATGCGTGCGCCAGTTCATGCTTCGGCTTTTGTTCTCGCACCCTTGTTTTTCACGCCCTTGCTCTTGATCGAAGACAGGAACGACGGCTTGAGCAGCTTCAACCCCAGCCCTGCTTCATACCCGTGAATCTCCTTCACGTCCAGCTTGCGCATGAATTCGATGGTCTCGGCGTTGATCACCTGGCCCGGAACCATGATCGGGAATCCCGGCGGATAAGGAATGACGAAGTTGGCGGATACTAGCTCCGGTCCGCTTTTGAGGCGCTTATCGATTTCCGGGCTCGCCAGTTTGACGTGCTCGCATTGTTCCTCTCGGTACGCGCCGAAGAAAGCCGTGCGCATATCGCCTTCGCTTGTACCGCTCTTGGCATTTTCGCGGAAACTGTCGTGGAAGCAACTGAAGTTGGGTAGATTGGGCACGTCGTGCATGAGTGAGCGAACGCGTGCCGCAAATGCTTCCCGTTCTCCGCTGCCACCCTGAGCGAGCCTCTTCTCGATCTTCTGAGAAATCGTCACCAGGACCTTCATCAGCTGAGCGATATCGCTACGAGTGTTGTTGATGTTGGTCTGCAGCAGCACGCTGTTGCGCGACGTCTTGTTGAGCTGAATGTCATATTCGGCGGCGAGCAGGTTCTTGAATTGGGTACCGTCGAATCCGGCCGATCCGCACACAAGCGTGAGACGAGTCACATCCAGCGCGAATTCATCGTCTTTCAATGCCTTGACCGCCGTGGTCCAGTTCGCCCCGGGCGTCAAGTAGTCCACGAATCCTGTGTTCCTGAATTCAGCCGGAATCAGGTCATCCGCCCCCAGAACACGGAAATACTTCGAGACCAGCGGATGGGTGTTGACCTCATGCCTCACGTCCAGCGCCAACTGCATCGCACGGTTCACCAGTTCATAGCCTTCAAGCTCCATCTGGCGGCGCGCCACATCGATGGAGGCAATGATCTGAAGATTCGGCGACGTAGAAGCGTGCGTGAACACCGCCTCGTGGAACTGCTCCTCCACAGTGTGATAGTCCTGGTCCTTTACCAGCACCATCGATCCCTGCCGCAGGCACGACATGGATTTATGCGTCGAGTTGGTCTGATAGACGCGCATGTGCACTTTATCCGGATTCGCCAGCAGGCGGGTCTCCAGAATCTTCTTATTGGCGGGATCAAGATCCTCGCCCAGTTTCTTGGCCTGCTCCTGATACGCAGCGCGATAAGCGGGGTCGGCAAACTTCTTTTCGAGGATGGCGGCAGCTCCCATTGCAGTGCGCCGGCGATAGAAGGGGCTCCATCGAGCAAATCCAAACCATGCTTCATCCCACAGGAAGATGAGATCGGGTTTGATGGCGAGGCATTCCTCCATTACCCGCTCGACGTTGTAGATGTGGCCGTCGAAGGTGCAGTTCGTCAGTACCAGCATCCTTGCGCGATCGAGCTTTCCTTCAGCCTTCAAGTCAAGCAGCGCCTTTTTGATGGTCCGCAGCGGGACCGCGCCATACATCGAGTACTGGGTGAGCGGATACGCCTCAACGTAGAGTGGAAGTGCTCCGGTAAGCACCGCTCCATAGTGGTGGGACTTGTGACAGTTGCGATCCACCAGCACAATGTCGCCCGGGGCCAGCAGCGCCTGCTCCACCATCTTGTTCGACGTCGAAGTGCCGTTAGTCACAAAGAAAACGTGATCTGCCCCGAAGGCGCGGGCAGCGTAGTCCTGCGCAACCTTGATGTTTCCTGTCGGCTCGAGCAGGCTGTCCAATCCGCCCGTGGTCGCGGACGATTCGGCGAGAAACAGGTTCATCCCGTAGAACTCGCCCATATCGCGTATCCAGTTCGATTTGAATATCGACTTGCCTCTAGCGACGGGCAACGCATGGAAGGTGCCGATCGGCCTTTGCGCGTACACCTGGAGATTGTCGAAATAAGGCGTGGAATACCTGTCCGCGATGCCGTCCAGAATGCTCAGGTGGATCTCCAGGGGTTCCTCGACCTGGTAGAAGATTCGCCGCACACATGCGGCATCAGCACTTCCAGCCGTTTTCTCCACTTCCCGATCGGAGAGAACGTACATATCCAGTTCCGGCCGGATCAGTTTCAGTGCTTGCGCGAGCGTCAACCCTCGAATCAGCGACGTCGCCTCAATGCCGGTCGCGCTCAGGTACGAAGTCAGGAACTCGCGGAGGAGCGGATTGTTGTGCTGGGATGCCATCGGCACGTCGTCGTAGATGACAACCGCTTCCACGCTCCCGTTCAGAATCACGGCCAGGATTGCGTCCTCAAAACTGCCCACGAACACTGGTTCATATACAAACTTATCCTGCGGCCTGCGCAGTTTGCGAAGTTCCTGCGCGAGTTCTCTCCACAACGCCTGGCGGGCGGGACTGACAAACAGCACTTCGAAATAAGGACGATGTGCGGCTTTCTGTTCTCCCCCCAGCGGCAACCGGTCACCCAGGCTGGTGAGACCTTCCTCTTCTTTGTCCCACTCACCGACGTTAGCGCGATAGGAATGAGTGATAATCGCCGTGCTGATGGTGCGGGCCAGTCGCACGGTGCCGGTCACGTCTCCTGACGTCGCGCGCTCAATCAGAAGATTGAGCAGCGCGGACCCTGGATAGGCATAGTAATCCTCCCACTGGCGCAGGTCCTCCAGGCTCTTGACCACGCGCGCGCCGTTGGCGTCTCCCGCCCCGGCTTGTTTCGCTGACATCTCCCATTCTCGTGCCTGCTGCAGGAGCCCGCGCCACCGGTCATACCTGGCTTCGGTTCCAGTGAAGAATCGATCGACTTGTGTCTCTCGGGGAGTTGCTGCATTGCTCATAGGAACTACATCCTTTCGCATGTATGTGCTTCGATTTCCTGGTGCGCGGCCTCGAAGCTATTTCTTCGTCTCCGCGTTCTTGATGAAGTTGTACTTCGCGCTGAATAAGAAGCGGGTATCGTCGGCGCTGGCTCTGTTTTGGTCCACCAGCCAGCCATACAGAATTTCCGTGCCCACGTTCAGGGAGCCGATCGGGTTCCAGATAATGTTGGCGGCGCCGTAATTGCTCTGGTGATACGAGGAGGCAGATTCAAGATTGGTGTTCTCGGTCTGGGCGAAACCATATACGGCGGACGAACGAAGCTTTTTCGCCCAGTAGTGCTGGTAGCCCCCGTAAATCGCCGTGATCGGTACGGCCTCGAGATGCGGACTTGTCGGGTCTGCGGGCTGGGCATCGATGCCCAGGCCCGAAGTATCGTTCACGTACCTCTCCATTCCGGCGCCATACGCTGCCTGATACACAAAAGTATCTGTGCCAAAAAGCTTTTGCGCCCCGGTCAGATTTAAGCCCCATCCAAACACCGAGCCTTGTTTCCCATTCGGGAGGTAGGCCGCAACGTCACGAAACAGTGCGGAGAACTGGTAGTGCCCGCTTGTATACTCCTGGCGGAACTTGATCGCGGCATCCGGGGTCGGACTGTTGGGCAGCGCGTTGAATTGGGGCGTGGTGAACGAAACATCCGACGACGCTTTCTCGACCGAGAGACTCACGCTGGTTCCCTCGCCAATCGGGATGGTGTACCGGAACTGAGGATTGCGGATGGATACCTGGCTGTTCGGCCCCTGAAAATCGAGGGTGTCCGGACCGGAATCGGGATCCATGAAATTTGAGAAAGTCAGCCCAAGCAGGCCGTTCTCCACCTGCGCGTAGGCATGCCTCAGACGCGGCGTGGTTGCGTTGGTCCCAAACATGTCCGTCTCGATAAAGAACCGTACGCTCGTCGACTTGACCGGAATCAGAAAGTCCAGATTGAGCCGGGTGGGGCGGACCGAGATCGTGGTGTTGTTCACGGTCGACGGCGTGGGGATGGGGAAAGTGGACGGAATAAAACTATCAGTGTTACCGGGAGGCTTCAGGTCATAGATAAAGTCCGTCTTGAAGTAGCCGCCGATCCGCAACAGCGTCTGCGTCCCCGGCAGCCGGAAATAGCCAGGATAGCGAGGATCCAGAGGGGCATTATCAATACGTGGCGCGGCAATCTGATCCTGAGAGTCGGTCTGATAGCTCGCGGTAGCCGGACTTACCTGGCGCCGGGGTACCAACTTCAATTCCGCCGCCTGGGTTGCGCCCTCGTCTTGAGCGGCGATACTGACGGTTGTTGTCGGAGCGAGCCGTGGGCGTCGTCACAACGGACGGGGCACGGCCGTTTGCACTGGCAAGCTCCAGTATTTGCGCCTGGACGCTTTGCATCTGCGCTTTCATCTCATCGAGCTGCTTCTGGAGTGCCTGAATCTTCTCGGCATTCGAAGTATCGGATTGAGCCCATCCGCTTGCAGGAGCTGAAAGCATGAATCCAAGGCAAAGCCCGGAAAATGAGGTTTTCACAAAAGACATGCTTACCCCCGAAAGAAAAGGACTTGTAGAATCACCTGCGCTGCGCCGGAACCGTCCGTGTTATTTCGCGACGTAACTCTGATGCACATCACATTTCGCGGTACTACAAAGGCAACAAGCCGCCTTGACGGGCCTGCCACATCATCTGTCAGCTGACCTTAACTTCAAATAGTCCTCGTGCTGGCACCGATCTGCGCATGAGACGTGACCGCCTCGTGTGGATTCCGGAGCCCATTCTTGTTGACTTCAGATCGTATTCCAACTAGCAAAACTACTAAACTAGAGTGAGAATCGAGTGAAAGACTCGCCATCGGTTGGGCCGGACGCAGCAGAAGTACGAGGTTCAACGGCAGCCCTGCGGCTTCCCTTGCCCGGATCCACAGCCCGTTCACCATGGCCGCGCCAATGTGCTTGCCCCGGTACCGGGACTCCCAGACTCACCGAGAAGTGCGGCCCCGGCACCGCGAGCGCAGGGTCCGGGTAGCGCGATCACTCAAGGGGACAGCTCAAGTTCCGGGTTCCAGACTTAGTGTTGTGGCGGGGACCATGATCGAGCCCGCATTCGTAGTCGATGTTCTCGACCCGTATGCGATAGAGCGCGCATCCCGGTGTCACGTATCACCACGATGATGTCTCCGAGGGGCTGCTCGGCCACAGGTAAAAGCCTCGTTTCCGCCTCTTCCGTTGAGCCGCAAAGACCTGCCTCGTTCTTTGAACAGAGCGAATCGGGGACCACGGATATCAACTTCTAGTCTTTGCACAAGTATTGCTCGTCTTCGCCAATATTGACGAAGGCGCTTCGCACCGAGAGAGAGCATCTTGGTTTTCACCTTGACTTTATATGGGAGATCGAATTAAGTGGCCCAACGATAGTTAAAGCGGGGATCGTCCTGCACACGCTTGGTAAAGACTGCGATCGGAACGTACCGAGTGGAACACCTGCAACAAGCATTCGATTCGGTCCGATGAACGCGCTAAAAAATGCGAGCCCTTGACGACGGCCACATCCGGCCCGCGACGACTATGGCAGAATGAAGTTATCGCGAGGTGAAGCCTTTGGAAGATCCCTTTTGGAGCTTCATGGGCTTGTACTCATCGGGCACGACAAACATCTCCAACGATAGCTTTTCCTCCTTGATTTCGTGCAGCTCCGCGGCACTTGTAGCTGTTTCCCACTTGACCACAAATTTGAGGTCTACGTCGATCCAGACAGCGGCCGCCCTCGCGCCCGTAGAATTTTTGTTGAGGTATTTCACTGTATGACGGCCGTTAACCTCCTCTTCCCCCACTTTCTCGCACGCAATCTTCTGATCCGTAGCCTTTTGCCAGTCAGCACAGGCATCGTTAGCGTTCTCTACGTGGAAGTATTGCGAGGACCCAGCCAACTGTTGATATATTTTCCTGCTCGGATAAAGAGCGACGGTACTGTGTTCTGCCCCATTCACCAGCAGGATGGCGTCGGTGAACCCATACGTCTGCAAACGAATCTTGTCCTTGCTGACGTATAGTTTCGATGGAGCTTCAGGCGATTTTGCGCCGGCTGTGCGTGGAACGTCGAAGTACACCACGTTTGCGGAGAAATCCTGCGCGTGGCAAACGACAGAACCCAGACATACCAGCACGGTTCTCAGAATGTTCCATTTGATCTTCATGGCTGATGGCATCGCTCTGCTGGAAACTCCTACTTGGGAGTGGTTAGTACGAGCCAATCCTCGACGGTCTTCTGATCCGCCGCAGGTTCTCGCTTGCGCACTGCTAGCGGATCGTATTTCTTTTTTTGTTCCTCGTTGAGGACGGCGCGGACTTGCAACACGGTGTTGTCCTGTAGAGCGCGGAATTGTTCGATCCGGGCGGCTCCGGAGATCGAAGTATCGCGGCGGATACGTAACGACTCATCCATTCGGCCCTGCAGTATCTTGAGGACGGCATCCTGCTGTGGCTGGTCCAGGTTCAGGTTGGTCGCCAATACCTTCACTCGATCTTCCAGGGTCACTCGCCTCTGGTTGTGTCGGGGCGGCTGCGGCGAAATAGGCGCCCCTGCCGCTTCGGGCTGTTGAGCGCAGAGAACGGAGGCCAGCATCAAAGACAGACCCGTGGCCAAGGCCCGCCAACACTTGGGCGGCACAGGTCCCTTCCGGGAGGATCGCGATCTATTGCAGCTTTGCAAAGCGAGAGTCCTCCAATGTCACGACCAGGAAACTTCCGAATAACGCCATAGTTTGGGACATTGTAATAGCTCAGGAATTTTGATCATTTGAGTTCAAGGAGGAGGGGTGCAGATTGCTACTGGACGATCAGCCCGTCGGCTCGAAATTGTCCGATTACGATATCGACGCGGTGGCCGGGCTTTACATAGCCTCCCTTGTTGGAAAAGCCCATCCAGTACACCTTGCCCGCTTCGGGAGTGCTGCTCTGACGTAATTTGCCTACCTTCTCGAACGAGGGAACGACCAGTTTGACCCCCGCCGCCGGATCGATCAGTGACGGTTCACTCTTCTTGTCATTGAGTGCATTGGCCTTCTCGACGTCGACGATACGGTACGAAAAGCGGATGATCTCGCCCGATTCTCCCGACTTCGCCGACAGAGAATCGACGCCCCAGATCATGGAATAATATTGCTGCGCCGATGCCGCCTGCTGATTCATTCGATAGCGCAGAGGAAGTGTCCGGGACTTCGGCGGCTGTGCAACAGTGGGGTTGGGTTGCGATTTCGCGCAATTGAGCGAGGAAACAGCCAAAAGTATTCCCGTAATCAGGGTTGCGGAAAACCGAAGGCACATAAAACCTCCCATGGGTTGATCAAGAAAATGACTGCTGCCCAGTCTTTTCTGGCCAGGCTCATGACTGGATTTGTATTGCATTTTGACTGCACCCAAAATTTCGAATGGATTTATGGCTACGCTGCCCGCGGCCGAAGCCGCGGGCAGCATTCATTACAGTTGGTGGACTGTAATCAATTCGCCGTTCCGGTTAAGGTTGAGGTCTGAGTACCGGCCGCATCCGTGACGGAGACCGTCGCGGTTTTGACGCCCGTTGTCTGAGCGGTCTTCGGCTGGAACTGCACCGTTACTACGCAGGATGCACCGGGAGCCAGGGTTGTATTTGCCACCAGTTGCCCGCCAACAGCCGGACCGCAGGTGGAAAGCAGAGGCCTGAGCGTGTATTCGGTTGGGTTCGTTCCGCCTAGGATACCGTTCCCGATACCAGTCAGTGTTACGTTCCCGGTATTTGTGAGCGTATAGACCTGAGTCGGATCAAGCGCGCAGGCCAGGGCCGGTGTCGGGCAATTACGGGTTACGCTGCCGTAGTTGTGGGTTGTTGGAGTTAGAGTTGCGCTCACTACGGCTACGACGCCTGTGCCATTCAGCGTAACCGGCGAGCCGGTGACGGCGACATTGGCGGCGATGATAGCTGTTCCGTTCTGCGGTCCGGGCGGAGCGATTGGCGAGAATACCACAGTGATCGTGCAGGTAGCTCCCGCGTTGAGGGTAGCGGTGCAGGTACCGCCCGGTCGTGAATATGGTCCGGTAAATGTCACCGCAATGCCTGTCAATGCGGCAGTGCCTGTGTTATGGAGAGTGAGTGTTTGGGAAGCACTGGTTGTTCCGTCAACCACGTTGCCGAAGTTCAGCGGACCGCCGGTAACACTGGCGATCGCCGTCCCGCCGCCGGCGCCCACAAACTCGACCGCACCGGCGTCTACTGCGTTGTTCGACTTCCGCAGATTGCCGAAGAAGTCAGTATCCGGCGCTGCCGCATAGGTCGTAGACGAGAGCGCATTGGTGATGTAGCTGATCGCCGGAGAGCCAGCCGTCAGCGAGTAGTCCCCGAGGACCGTCTCGTTGAGCGGGCTCGTGTTTTCCGACGTTGGGGCAACCAGTGAGAGCGGGCCCCAACTGATGCTGATCCAGTTGTTGCCTTCGTCCACCGTGGCCCCCGCAGTCATGCTAAACACGGGCGTCGGCACGTTTCCTTCGAAAGTCCCCGGGGGAACCTGATACCAGACCGCCCCTGCGTTCGGAACCTCCGGCGGTATCTTTGAGCCGTTGCAATATTGACGGACAACGCTCGGGGAGGAAGCGGTGTTCGCGCGGAACCCTGTGCCGCCTCCCGCGTAGCCGGTGGTGCTGGTCAACACCGACGCCTGTGGCGTGAAGGTGAAGCCGGAAGAATGGTTGGTTGGCCCCTGATCGCCGCGTAGTCCGAGATCCCAGTACGTTCCGGCTGGCGGATCAACGCATGCGCCAGTGGTCGACTGGTTCAGCGCGGGGGCAAGGGTGACGGTGGACTGCTGAGATCCGGTCGCCGGCTGCGTCACAACGATGTTGAAGGCACGGTTCTGCCAGAAGATATCGTTGTAAAGAATCGGGAACGAGACCGTACGGCAAGCGCCGTTGACGCGGCCGCCAGAGCCTGTTCCTCCCACACCGTGACCAGTTGGGCACGTGATGTTGGTTGGCAGCGAGGCCAGGAACTCTGCCGAGTGCCGGCCGCTGGAGAGTCCAGCGGGCTGGGGCGTTGACAACACCGTGCAACGAGTCGAAGCACCCGAGGCGTCGCGCGGGCACGGTGTCGGAGAGCTAGCTTCGGGTGCGAAGAAGGCTCCGAACAGAGTGCCCGACGACGCAGTGGAATCGTTAGAGATGATCGTATTGTTGATCAGGTTGACGCCGATGGAATCCTGCAGGGAGATACCGCCGCCATCCCAACCCGAAACGTTGTTGGCGATGATGTTGTTGGTTGCGGTAACGGTGTACCAACGTTCCGGATTATTGGGGAAAGTGCCCACCTCGACGCCGTTGACACCCTGGAAGCGGATACCACCACCGCTGCCGGCTTCAGCGGCATTGCCCATGATCAGATTGGCATTGATAACCAGGTTGGGCCCGACACCATCACCGGGGGCTGTACTGAACGCAAGCGAGCAATCCGCATCAGGGTCGCTGCCTGCAGGGCAGGCCGGGTCAGTATCCGGAGAGTTCATAATGAGCAGGCCGCCGCCGTTGCTCGGCGTGGTCGGGTTGGTTGCCTCGTTGAAGAGGATGGCGTTGTGCTGCATCTGGCCATTCCAGCTGAAGCCCATGTGAGAAACGCCCGCGCCATCGCCCGTGCTGAGATTGCCGCAAACCCAGTTGTAATTGAACTGGTAATTGTCGGCGCCGGAGCAGAAGGCAACGCCGCCTGCACCACTCGGGCTAGCCGAGAACAATTCATCGCCCTCGGAAGCATTTGTTGTGACCGCGTTGTGGTGCACGTTCACGTTCAGGTTGTGGCAGTAGGGCAACTGGGTCCCAGCGATATTACTATTCTGGCAGGAGCCCGGAGCCAGGAGCACCGGGGCTCCCGCAATTTGCTGGGGTGGGAATTCGCCCTGGCCTATCGTGACACCGCCAGCCAAAGTTCCCTGGTTGTTGTTGACGCGATTGTTGGCGATTTCCAGGTTATGTCCCCACGCGTGGACGAAAATGCCGCCACCGCCCTGAGAACTGTTTGTGATCGACAACCCGTCAATGCGCGACGGATTGCACTGGAAGCTGCTGGGGAACGGATTCCGGTTATTTGCGGTATTTCCGGCACCGCTGCCGCAGTCCTGCGCTCTGTTCTGCAGAAGCGTGGTGCCATCCGGGAAGGCTCCCTCGAGGGTGTCCGTGAAAGAATTCGCTCCGTGGAAGTTCACCCCTTTGGCCAGTACCGTGATTCCCGCTCCTTCATACGCGCCCATCAGTGATGGTTCCTGCAACTGTTCCGCCAGGTTGCCGTTCTGGGTGGTGTCCCAGCCGACAGTGGCTTCCGACGGAATGCGGTCCACCTGGGGTTGTTTCGGCTGGTTCGAGGTTACATTGAAGCCGAACCATCCGTTACCGCAACTAGGGTTCCAGGAGTTTGGCGAACCGTCTTCGCCAACTCCAAACAGGCAAACCACGCGTTTGCGCCACCCACTGAGAATGTCGGAGGGATGCGCGTTTGCATCGATGATGCTGGACGCTGCGCCGACCCCCTGCAACCGTACGGGCTTCCACATGATGACCTGTTCGTGGTAAATACCGGCGGGCACGATGATGAGGTCCCCAGGCTTGGCCAGGTCGATTGCATTCTGAATCGTCTGTCCTGCGGAGAGGCGGGTTGGATCCTTGCCGCCGATGGTAATTGTGACGGTGTCGACCGATCTTTTGCCGTTGTCAGCGGTGATTACCAACTCACCGCAGCGTGCGGCCGATCCACCATACTGCTGCTGTTGCTGGAGCGGGCACACCGGTACCTGGTTACCCGTGTTGGGAAGAGTGATGACGATTGTGGAATCACTCCAGGAGACAACGGTCGCGGTTATCCCGCCGACGGTGACGCTCCCCGCGCCTTGAGTTTGTCCAAAACCGTAGTGCCGGGTGACTGTCTTCTTGTTATAGGGCGCGGAATCTGCCTTGGGTCCGGAGTAGGCGTAGCTGCTCACGGCCTGGTCAGGCAGGGCATGGATGGTGATGGGGTGAGCTGTCCCGGCTGCCGAGATCCAAGGTCCGATCCCGCCTCCCACAGTGGCTGTCGATGTATCACCGTCAACTTCCTTGATTGCCGGCGTTGCATCCGGATAGGCGCAGTCAGGGTGGTTGTAGTTCGCAGCGAATGCGGAGGTTGGTATCACCGGCGTGTCCAGGTACGACGTCTGGCCTGGCATGAATGACCACTCATAGCAGTACTGGCTGTAAGCCGGCTGATAGAGTGGATCGGCCGCCGCGCCGCTGCCGCGGTCATTCATACACATGACCATCATCTGCGGAATGTAGCCGCTAGGATCTGGCGGGTTCACAGAGAAGGTCGAGTATGTCAGACCGTTGTAGATGCCGAAATTGTCCGAGTAAACGCGAGAGACTTCCGTGCCGGAGAAATCCCTGATTCCGACCGGCAGGTTCGCGGGAGAGAATTTCTCACCGAACGCTGGCGAGAATGGGTCGAATTCAGATGTAAAGTCGTCCGAAACAATACCCGTGAAGTGAGCCGCGATGTGGGTGGAGGTGAAGACGTAGAACTTTGCCAGCACCGACATCTGGTCCTGCAATACGACCTGTTTCCGATCGCACAGCGGACGGGTAGCTCCGGCAAAGGGAGCGTTTTGCCCGGCCCCCGGGTACAAGCTGTTGAAGTCCGGCACAACACGCATCGCACCAACGCAGGGCCAGAAGGTTTCGACGCTGCCCGTGTCACCTTCATGCCGTGGGAGCACGCCTTCATCCGTCGTCTGATTCAGCGAGTTACTTGGGTTGTAGGCGGCAGCGACCGAAGCCTGGTCCGGCATGATGAAAATGTTGCCGAAGCCGGCAAACTCTGAAGTCACCGGACCGTCATAGGTGTCGCCGAGGAGGATGTTCTTATCCTCTTCTTTCACCAACTCGTAGCCCGGGGGAACGATCATCTCGACTACGTATTTGCCGGCTGGCAGCTGCGGTTCGTTGTTCACCATCGTGCACGCGGTGCAGTTCGTGCCTACAACCTGTCCAGTTTGGGGGTCGCGCCCGGTAACGCTGGGGAACTTGTATGCGCCATCGTACGGAGCCGGCTGCAACTGGTTCCAATTGTGCATGCCGTCATAGCACTTGAACTGGGCGTTGTTGGGTAACTGGGTTACGGCCGGTCCTCCGTGTTGCGAGTTGTACCAATCCAGATAGTTTGGTTGGTTCTGCATGGTGTACAAGAACGGATCAGTGGGATCCTGGCCGGGGCAGTTCATATTGGGAACGCCGTCGGACCGGAAACCCTGCGCCCAGGCATCCCAACTGCTGGTTACGGTTGAATCGATCTTTTTCAGGGTTGGGGTGACGCCATCGGCGGCAAGCCCTTCCTGATAGAGGTTCATGGTGACGTTCGGAACCTGGGGCTCCCAGGTTAGCTGCAACAGCAGAGCCGGATCATCGAACGGACGAGTGGAGGCGTACACGACATGGCCGCGGATGCCGCCGTTTTCTCCAGGCTCGAAAGGTGCCTTACCGAATTCGAGCAACTGGTTCTGGCCCATGAAGGTCTGCCAGCCGTAGCTGGTAGCCCAGGGAGGATCGATTCGGCCGGTCGAACCGCCGGGACCGCCGTTGACCGGACGATTTGCGATCGAGAAACCGTTGCAGTCAGCGTTATCGCAGTACACTGCGCCCGGAACCCGCAAAGCCGTGGGCACCGAGAATTTTTCGCTTGTGTTGGCAAGATTGGCCATCAGGGCGGAGTCTCCGCATGGCCCGAAGCCGCCGCTGCATGGGGTGGTACTGTCGGCCGCACCGCCCGCGTCGTTGATCACGTGCGTTCCGGTGTTCTTGTAGCGATTGGAGTCGGTCTCCACCACGTACCAGTTGAAGATCGGGAAGACCTCGTTGAATCCTGCGAACCCTTGCAGATCGGTGCTGTTCAGGTTGGAGATACTGCCATCACGGTACCGGATGTTCGTTGGTACCAGCGAGAGGCCTTGCTCGTTGTCCTGAGACACACCGTCGCCATTGACGTCGAAGAACGTACGAGTGGAAAGATTGTCCTTCCACGCGTGAACGGCGACTTCTCCCATATCGCAGACGGCGCTGCTGGTAGACGGTCCATGACAATTCGTTGCGTTGGTGGCGGTGCCCACCCGGACCGGGGTGGAGATGCCATCGACGATCTGATCGTTCCATTGATCGAAAATGGTGAGTCTCCAATCGCCCGCCGGAACGTTCTTGAGAATGAAGTTCCCCTTGTCGTCGCACTTCCCGAAAGTGAAGTCGGCGCCATCCGGGGTACCCAGGCTGGCATAGCACTGGGTGTATCCGAAGGTGTCGCGCGAACCGCTGCCGTAGAGTCGTTCATCCGACGGTCGGCTCATGCGAGAACCGGTAACTTGCCCAACCACCGTTTCACTGCAGTTCAGGCCGCCGCCGTTCGGGGCCGGATCGCACAGCCCGGTTTTCCCAGTGTTCTTGGCGTGGTCATTGATGACCTTCGGGTTGGCAAAGCCGATCGAGACATGGAAGCTGGCGGGGCCATACTCCTGGAAGTAGGCTGGCTCGCCGGCTTTAACGAAAGCTTCGTGATCCTTGCCGCCGTCGAGGGTGTTGGTCTGCAGCCACTCTTCGCCTCGGGCAATGCGGTCAGCGGCAGGAGTCGCAATGATGCCGTACCGTCCGGGCGGCATGTTTGCAACTACCGCCTGGCCGGCTAACGGCGACAGTGTAACCCCGTCTGCCTCGTACGTCGGGCAAACCTGAATCATGCCCGTGATGCCGTTTGGGCTGGTAGCGCCGTCGAATCCGGTATTGGCATTGGCTACGATCGGGCAGGCATCTTTCGTCGTAAGCGGATCGATGGTCCCCGCCAAGGCGTTCGACAGCGGCTGCCCAAATTCGTCGTAAGTCAGCTGACCGGCGGAGTCACCGGACATTCCCACCAGGTCGACGATGGTGATGTTGAAACCACCCAAGCCAGGCTCGTTGGGGGACAGAATATCGACGCCGCCGCTGGCATCATGCTCGCCGTTGAGCGGATGGTCGTCTTCGTAGACAAACGCCGAAATCTTGGCCGGTGGCTGGAGCTGCGGTTCGACAATGACGTTGACCGCGGTCTGCCCGGGAGCGATTTGCGCACCACCCATGGCATGGCCGGGATCCATCGCATCACCCGGCAGCACGGAGATGTAGTAGTGCTTGGTGGGATCGAGGTAGACTTTACTGGGATCTAAGGCATCCTTTCGCGTTTTCGCTTCGCAAACTCCGTTGCCAAGGTCGCAAGCGGCATTAACGTGTGCACCGGTGGACGGATCCAGGACAGTTTGGCCGTCCTCGCAAGAAACAGTCCCCACGCAACCTTGAGCTACGACTGGCATGTAACTTGTGTGGAAGTTGGTGCCAAAGACTGCCGGCGCTCCCTGGGTGGTAACGGTCGGACAACCCGCAGGCAGAGGATTGGTTTGGCAGTTGGGATCTACGTAGAAGGTTTTGTCTTCCTCGATGATCCAGCGATAGTCCGGGTTAGCCATAGCGGCCTTGGTCGGGCCGTCAATCAGCGTAACTTGCAGACCAGTCGCCGCCGGGAAGACCACCGTCGCATGGGCCAGCGACCCGTTGGTTCCTTGCGCGTTCTGAGGCGTAAAGGTCAGGTCGTGCGACCCCGCGCCGGTGACATTGGCAGTAAAAGAACCATCGGCGGCAACCAAAACGGTCCCGCTTGCCAGTGTCGGTGCAGGCGATGCGGCAACTTGGAGAGGGTAACCTGCCGCGTCCTTACAATTTGCCAGAACCCCCGGCGGCTTGATGCTGAGCGTTGTGGCTACAGTTGAATTGAATGTAATTGGGTCGCATGTGATGCCCGTGGAGTTTTCGATCGCTGCCGCGTTCAAATTCACCACAGCGCACGCTGGACCGCTGGTTGCTCCGTTGCCGCAATAGGTGAAGCTCGTGGGAGCGCCCGCCGTATAGGTGAATGTGCCGTCCAGATTCAGAGTCAACCCCGCCGGCACGGCTCCAACAACTTTGACACCGAAAATGTTGATGTCGTTCTGGAGAACGCCCAAGGCGGGGTCCGAGACCGTCAGGGTCTTTCCACTAACAACGGACGGGTACGTGTCGGGATTGGCAGTTGCGGTCGTCGAAGGGAGACCTGGAGGCGTACCGCCGTTAATGCCAAGGTAAGCGACCATGCCGGCATCGCGGGCAATCGCGTTTCCTGAGAGGCCCAATGCGCGATCGAAGATGGGGAGGGCTGCAGGGGCAGTGGCGGGAGCAATAGCAACGGGAACATTGATCATCACGTCGTAGGTCTTGCCCGGAGCCATGAATACTTCACTCTGCGTGCGACGAACGCCTGGCAGAACGTTCCCGTCTTCCGCGATCAACGAGAAACCAGACGGGGCTGGCGCAGTTACGGCTGGGGCTACTCCGGTTTGTGCACCAACGATGGATGGAACGTGCATCCGCAAGCCGGCGTTGACCATGCGGACGAGAGCGGTCTTTCCAGCGACAGGTGAAGCAACCGTGAGCGGATTGGACTTGATTAAGGAAGCCGAGACATTCGTCCGGTCGAAAGCTACACCGTTGATCAGGTAATAGCGCGGAGCGTAGTTCACGGCCGGCGGATAGCAGGTCTGATAGTCCGCGGACGTGGGATTGCCGCAATGATCCGGCTGTCCGGACCAAACCTTAGTCTCGCTGAAACCAGGCGTGCCAACTGCAGTGGCCACAGCATTGTTCTGGACGGAATCGATTTCGCTGAACAGAACGCGAACTTCCGTGTCGTAAGTGACGGACGGAGTCGTGTACGCCGCGGCAGGACTGCCCGTTCCGGTTACCACCACCATTCCATACAATCCCATCGGTCCTTGAATGGAAGGATGTGTGCCCGACTCGAGCAAATAGGTACCTTCTCGAGGTGTGGTCCAGGTCAGGCTGGTTGTCTGTCCTGCCGCCACTTCGGTCGAGAAGGACTGTACGCGCTCCCCTTGAGGCGGCGGAGTGTTCGCACCGTCGCCCGGATCGGAGCTGGAGGCAGGCCATGTCAGTGTCTGGGCGTTGTGCGTCGGGCTGGGCTTGGTAGTCGCGGTTTTGCCCAGACCGCCTCCCAATTGCCCCACAATCGTCAAAGACGTCGGGATCTTGTTGTTGTTGCCGTTGAAACTCAAGTTATTGGTCAGGTTGATCTGCAAAGTCGCGCCTGTGGGAACCGTGATGACAACTGGCGACCATAGGCTCGCGTTGGGATTCAGCTTGGCGCAGCTCGCGGTGGAACCGCTCACTACCGCGCCGCAGCTGTAGCCCCACATTGGGACCGATGCCCCACCTGGCAGAGTAATGGTTGTCGGGCCCGCAGTCAGATTGATCTGCTGCTGCGCGCCGGCCCAACTGGTTCCCAGGAGGAGAACACATACCGCCAATATCGTTGTTCTTAAAGTCGCTTTGGGATGATGGAATCGCATCGCTTTCTCCTCAACTATCCTCGGAAGTTAGTTGGACTCGTTAATAACAAATTCTCGGGAATCGACCAGCATCATCATCAGCATTCCGCCGGGAAAGATGTTGTTGGTCGTGATCTCGCGCTCATTATGCGAGTGCCACATAAAGGCGAAACCGGCTTCATCGGTAGGGGAGTTGGCGACAGTTCCTGATGGAGGCGTAGTGCCAGTCGAGCCGACCGCGCGTACAGTCGCATCGGGTCCGAGGTAGGGACTTCCGCCATACCAGGCACCGTTCGCGAAGATGTTCGGATCCGGCAGCGTAGCAGGACCGCTACCAGCGACGTCGCCGGTGGGGGTAGCCTGCAACGGCTTGTTATGGTCCTGGCACCATTCGAAGTAGTTAATCGCCGTCGGGTGGCTCGTGTTGTACCCGTTGGCGTCTGCGTCACAGGGCAGTTTGGCAAGCCCGTCTCCCGAGGTCGGGTTGTGGCCGTAGGCATCCCAGTTCAGACCTTTGCCGGTCCAGTAGTAGATCCCGTCCATCGTCATGCCGGGAGTCGTCGTAGTCGTGAAAAGGAGCGGTCCTGCGAGATCGTTGGCTGGATCGGTCTGGCTCAGGATCAGGTTGCCATCGCGCGCCAGGATGCGCACGTGATTGCCGTGCTCGTGGAACGGATGTTGCCAGCGGCCTTGTCCGATAATCCGCAGCAGCACCAGTTCACCGGGATGCATGTGCGGATTACCGTTATACGGCTGATGCGGATATTCCGGAGCATAGTTCGGATCCATGAGATCCGGCATGGAACGTCCGTTAATCATGAAGTACGCCGGAACATATGGCTCGGTAGCAACCGTCATGCAACCGGTACACGTTCGCAGGGACTGTTTCTGGGCCTCGCGGTGGATCCGGGCATCCATTTCCGAAAACTGGAACAGATACTCGCGGTCGTAACAGGCACCCGGATGGTTGTACGCAGCTGCAGCCAGGCGGAAGTCCACCTCACCCCAGTGCGTCTGGGCATCGTGGTTGGAACTGTGTATCCCCGATGTGCAGCTTGCCGGAATGGTTGAGGGAAGGACAATGATTGCCCCGTAAAGGCCCATCTCCACCTGCAGGTCGCCCTGCGTGCCGCTGTAGTAGGAGTGGGTGCCGGCGTTGGTGGCGATAAACGTATAGGTCACGACACCGTTATGCGGCGCCTCTTTGGTTAACAACCCCTGCGCGGTACCGCTTCCTGACGCAGTCACATTGAAGCCGGGGAACAGGATAGAAGTGTTGCCCGCGGCCGTCGGCAGATTGTTCGTCAAATTCACCGTAACCGTCTGCCCCTGAGTCACGATCAAGGTCGGTCCTGGTATCTGCATTGTGGTACAGCCAGCGTTTGGGATGTTGGAAGGGAAGAAGTTGCCGCCGCCGTTGTCGGTGCAACCGTATCCCCACGAGTAAACCGAGGATCCGTCGGGTTGAGTGAGGTATTCAGCTGAAGCCACCAGGTTAAAGGTCGAACCCTTAATCCCAGGAGCCGCCGCAAATGCCACGGGCGCCAGCAACAGAGCTACAGCCACCATCGTCGCCAGAAGCAAATTTGTTTTCGAGATCGCGTTCTTCATGTTCGTCACTCTCATCGCTGCGCTCCTAGTTGATCCGAACTTCCGTCATCAATCCGCCGAAGTTCTCGGCGTCGTTGGACAGGTGATCGAGATTGGGGGTGTAGAGGTAGTACACGTCACCGGCGTGGTACTTAGAGGTGTCGCTGGCGTCCAGAATCACGTCAAGAGACTCGCCGCCAGCCAGGGTGATCGAGTTGGTCTTGTAGTAAAGATTGTTGCCGCCCTGATCGCGCAACAGCTTGGCGTTATAGCCAATCACGGTCATCGGGATGCCGAGTGAGGCCAGAGTCTGGTATTCGGTTACATCCAGGTCAGAGATGCGCAATAGAGCTTTTTTACCCTCTGGAATGTTGATGATCGACGGCAGCGGCTGTGAGAAGTGCATCGTGCCGTCGGTGGTCTGCGTGGCCAACGGGCCAGGGGTCACGGTGTCGGGATAGCTGCGGCCGTTCAACAGGAAATACTTGTCTTTCATGTCGGTAAAACCTTCGGGGTTGAAGGTCATGCCAACGAAGTGAAAGTTGGGATCGAAGCCATGGATCTGAAGGGGGTATTCGACATCGTAGTGTGTAGACCCGTCACCATCGTTGTAGGCGTAATTACCAACTGCGTCGCGAGGCGCCGATCCGGCGCCCCCTGCAGCTGGAAGTGGGTTGCTGCACAGGATGTCGTTCATATCGCATTTTGTGCGCGGGTCACTTTGCTGCGATACGAGGGCGTCATAGAGACTGTGCCCAGTTGCGACTCGATTCTGCCGCGGGCGAACATAAATCTGGCCGACCATGCCCATCTGCAGGTGCTCGGGAGGAGTAATGTGGCAATGCCAGAAATAAGTTCCTGCATCAGGGGCCAAGTAGTAATACGTAAAGCTGCCGCCGATGTTGATCGCCACCGACGCGTCAGGTACGCCATCGTAGAAGGACGCCGCGTTCGGATAGCCGTGGAAGTGAACCGTGTGCTGTTCGAACAGGTCGGGCCGCATGATCTGGCCGACGTTCGTCAGGGTGAGGAAGAACTCGTCGTCTTCATCAATGGCCATCAATGGCGCCGGCATGTTGCCGTTCATTACGGCGACATCCATGATTTGTCGCGCATCGACGTGGCCATCGAGACATGGAGCAGCACAACCCCCAGGAATGGCATCGGCGTCGGAAGCAAGTCCGACAGCACCGTTAAATTTGAACCCGGATGTTGGAATGGAAGAGTTGGGGAATCCGACGGGCCAGCTACCGGCCAACAGACCATCTGTAAAAGCGGGATCCCCTGGCACCATCGGGTTATCCGGCATCGTATTGAACACCGCCGGGAATTGTGTGCCAGGCTTGCCGTCGGCGATGTCCTTCAAACCGGAGAGGGGGCCAAATGCAAACAAGTAAGTCTGCGTGCCGTCGCCCATAGTCGCGAAACCATCGCCACCCGAGATCTGCTGGCATTTGATGGCGCCGTTCACGTTCGCGCTGGGCACCAAGTACCCATGGGAGCCCGCCGAGAACGTGGTCGCGGCCGCATACGCGGGTTCCGAATTGTTGTTGGCCGGATTGGGGTGCGTGATAGTGGTGGTGGGGCACTGAACCTGGAACGACTGAGCACTTGCCGTCAGCGTGGCGACACACACCAACACCGCGAGGGAACAAAGCCCAATTATCTCTCTCTTCGCCATACGTCCTCACTCCTGCTCCGCCACCGGCGGAGCAACTTGGTTCGTAACACTTCTTTGAAAGCCCGAATTACCTACGATTCCCATCGACATCCGCGGGTTAATAACTTGGGTGTATTTCCGCAGGTCCCGGGTCCACGGATAATCACGGCCGGCCTGTACACCAGCGCCAAACGATTGCGCATTCGTCGAGGTCCCATTCCCGATTTCGACGCATGTGGACGCAGAGAGTCGGAATAGACCCAGCTGCCATGGCATTCCTCCTACCCTGCCGACGAACTCTGCCAGACGAATTGCGACTGGAGATGCAGAGCTGCATTTCAGCTTCTGCAGGATGCGGTCTAACAATGAGTTGCCTTTTTGATAATTCGCAATAATTACAGGGATGTAATGCAAGTGTAAGAATCCATCGCGCTAGCGCTGTCGCAAACACTCAAACACGGCTTGATATCTTCTTGCCGCACCTGAATTCTTGATAAGTCAAACGACTGCAATTCGGAAATAACGCGTACCTATCTCGTAATCACAAACGAAGAGTACTCATGGTGTACAAAGGATTCGTAGTCCTGCCCTTGAGGCAGAGTTTCGGCGGGTTGCGAAGTGCCAGACTGATAGGGCGCTGCCTCTTGCAAGACAAACCAAATTCCAATATTTCCATGCATAAGTGGTGTGTTGTCTAGCAGAGGTCAATCTAGCGGAGGCGAATGTGGAATTCGCCTACAATCCCTGTTTCTTGTCTAAGGGTAAATCGATGCGGATTTGGGCGCCGCCCGATTTACGGTTGCTGGCACTGACACTTCCCCCATGTGCGCGCACGACGGCGTCCACGAATGCCAGCCCCAGCCCGTGTCCAGTCGATTCCCTGCCCTTTGCGTGTCGCTCGAAAACATTGTCCAGCATTTCAGGCGGAAACCCCGGTCCGTCATCTTCAATAGTGAGAGTTACGGTTTCCACCGCCTGCAATTCGACTTTGATGTTTGATCCTGGGGGAAGATGAACTAACTCATTATCAAACAGGTTTGAGATCATGCGGTGAATGAGCGCCGCATCGGCCAGGATAACCACTGGGCCTGGCCGTTCAAAAGCGACGGTCAGACCCTTGTCGATCATGCTTGGATCGTACAGATCGATCATGGAAACGAGCGTGTCTTCGAGATCCACCTTAGTGAGTGTCAAGCGGAGGGCGTCGGCATTGGCTTCTGCCACATCCAGGGATTCCGCCAGGAACTGGCTCAGTCGGTCGAGCACTTCGATAGATGAAACAATCGCATCGGACTGCTCCTCGGTCGACTGGGAGTTTAAAGAGGCCTCCAACCTCCCCCGAATTGTCGTTATTGGACTCCGGAGATCGTGCGCAAGAGAGTCGGTCATCGTGTGCAACTGGAGCATCGCGTTTTCAATGCGATCGAGCATGTTATTCAAGGTCAGGGCAAGGTGCGCTACCTCATCATTGCGGTTGCTGGTCGGAACCCTCGTGGTCAAATCGGAGCGGCCGATACGCGATGCGGCATCGGTGATCTCCTGTACATGTTTCAATAAGTTTCTCGAAATCGAGAAGACGAGGCCTGATCCCAGGATCACAATAAGCAGCCATAGAAGAAAGAAGAATACGCGCAGGGACTGTAACACGGTAAGGTGGTCTTCCTCCGAGAGGCCGAGGTAGATTCTGCTCCCATCTTCAATGCGGAGCGAGACAACACGAAAAGGGATTGGGTCGCCGTCAATTTGCAGATCGACGGGCTCATCGGGAAGAATTCGGGTTCGCAAAATAGAGCGCAACGCAGCGTCACCAGTGCCTGCGCCAATCCAAATCCTCAAGGAGTGGTCTTCGCCTTCCTGCAGGAAGAACACTTGATCCTTCGCATGACCCAGTGGCCTCTTCGTGCTCGGCACTTCCCTGCGAACGACTTCCGCGATCTCTCCCACTCCCTGACTGTAAAGGGCGTCTCGAGGCGTTCGCGCGGCAATGTCGCCGAGCAACGACACTTCTCCCCACAACCAGGCGTCATTTCGGCGTTGGATATCGTTCGAAACAAACCGATGTAGGAATTGAAAGAGAACCATGGCGCCAATGGCGAACGCAAGCGTGCCCCATAGCGAGATTCGCCAGGCGGCACTCTGCGTGACTGGCCTAGGAGTTGCGGAGGACGTAGCCCATGCCTCGCAAGGTCGCAATCAAAGGCTTCCGACCTCTCCCGTCAACCTTGCTCCGGAGTCGGCTCATTTGGACATCCACGACGTTCGTCTTCGGCTCGATACGCATTCCCCAAACGCCTTCTAGAATCATAGATCTCGTGACTACTCGGCCAGCATTTCGACAAAGAAACTCGAGTAAGGCAAACTCCTGGGAAGTTAGCTGAAGCGGGGTTCCTGACCTCGTTACTTCACGATGAAGCAGATCCATTTCGAGGTCGAGCACACGAAGTTGCACCGCTGTTTCTTCTGTGCGCGATTCTCTCTTGAGGAGATTTCTCAATCTTGCAAGGAGTTCAGCAAGTGCAAACGGCTTAGTCAGGTAGTCGTCTCCCCCCTGCTCCAAGCCCCTGACCCGCTCATCGACGGAACGCCTTGCGGAGAGGATCAACACCGGAGCTCTCACACCCGACTGCCTCAACGCGGTGATCAGATCGATTCCATCCTGATCCGGAAGCCCTAAATCGACAACCAAGAGGTGGTAGTCGGAATCCGGGGCCAGTTTCATGGCTGCTTTGGCGTCGGAAGCCACATCAACCTGATAGCCGGCTTCAGACAAGGCATGAGCCAGAAACCGCCGGATGTCGAGTTCATCTTCAACCAACAGGAGTCGCATGATGACCTAGGGGAACTCCTCATCTGGTCGCGTTTGCATCCAGACCCGGCTGGCTGGGCAAGAATGGCATTAAGAAACTTGGATGGTATTATATCCGATTTTGGGCGCATGCTCTGAGGTCATATCGTTTCCTCCACGGGGACACGGCCGACCCATTCAACGTCGCGTTGCCAATCATGTAGGCGAGTTGAGGCCCAGAACTCTGACAGATTTACGAAATGCGCCCGGCAAAGTACACGCCAGGAGAGCCAAGGTATGCCAAGTTTTCGGCCGGTAGTGACCAACCGGCTCGACCGAAGATTTGCACGCAAAATCGGCTGTCCCGTGTCCGAGATCAGCACGAACTCTTCGGGGTTCAATGCTCGCTTTTCGAGGGCCCAATCGGCGAGCACCGCAAACAAGCGTGCGGAGAGAGCAATGTTCCGGTTTCGCCTTGTGCTCGCATTCTCCAAACCAGCCGGGTTCCAGTGCGTCCTCACTGCTATGCAGTACGGGGGTATGATCTCTCCGTCCAGGACTCTCGGCGAACCCGCCAAGTTCACGTGCTTCCATTGAAGATTGCAGATCTCTTGAATGTTCATTCCGGTGCTCAAAGCCAAAAATGCAACATGCTTTTCCGGAGAGGGCAATAGCTCGAGTATCGCCCTTGCCTGATTCATGGTGAGATCCGGCTTTGCCCGGTGAATCCTCGGGGGCAGCTTCACGTGAGACCCGGGATTGAGACGGTGAAAGCAACCCTCCTGCTGTGCATGTGCGATGATTGCGAATGCTACGTTCTTGATGTGTTTCACGGTCTGCCATGCATAGTTGCGCGCAAAAGCTGCAGCCACTAGACTCCGCACATGTTCTGCTGTGAGGTCGCACAGCCGGACCTGGTCAAGGTACGGCCAACCGGGAACTGACTGTAATCTTGCCTTCGAAGCTCTTTCTGCATTGAACATGCGGTGCACTATCTCGGGACTGATAAGGTGCTTAAGCATTGCCTGATAGTGCGTTCGCCCGGCGAGAGTCTTGTGCTGCACATGTTCCGGGATGAATTTGGTCTCCACAAATGCGCTGAACGACATGCCTGCGTTCTGAATCACGGAGTTAAATCCAGGTCTCTCCGAAACCACTCCAATCATATTGAATCCGCGGTGTTCGGCCCTTTGGGAATCCTTATCTACTCGTTTGCGACCCGATGAATGTAAACTTCGATCAACCCTGCTGAACTCGCGGGCGGTGACTCGTGTCACTCGATCTGAATAGCCGGTCCTATGATTCCCATTCATGATCAGTTGTGCTCTTTCAGCCTTCCGGATTGGAGATGCATGCCACCTGTTTGTTCGTCTGAATCAGATGATCGGGTCGCTCCTTCACCGCAAACTTGTTCTTCCGCAAACATTACATGATCGTAAGGAAGTTGTAATCCTTCTACGAAAAGGTCAATTGTGCGATGAAAGCTATTGACTTTGGACATCAAATACGACGTCAATAAGAATACGAAATTCTTGCCGCATTGCCAGCCCAATTTACTTTCGAATATGGCCACTTCAACGTGATGATGGAGTTCAGGCGTTTGGTTACTATGCTTAGAGCCGGGAATCGGCAGGCTACGAACCCTCGAGGAACCTCGACCCTAGAGCCCGCGCCCGGAGTTCGCTCATCAACACGTCCGCGTCGAAGCGCTCTAAAAAGGTTCTGGATAACCTTGTTAGGCGTCGTGATCGTGGCGGCAGCCTCGAGTCTCTTCTTCCTCCGCGACCGGCTCTGGACTCGATCAGAGCACACCATTCTGGTGCTGCAGGGATCTACGTCTCTGAGCGATGAACTCATGCCCAAGCTTGCTGAAGCATTTCTTCGCAACGAGATGGGAGCAGTGGAGACCGGATTTAGAGTGGCTGGTAAAGATGCTCAGGCTCACGCACACCTGCGTGTCTGGGGCAAAGTCCCGGGCCGATCAGGACTGCAGGTGATCGAAATCTACGGTACCAGTTCGAGCGCTGCATTCGCATGCCTGGCCACAGAATCCGGACCAAATTCCTGCGATATCGGAATGTCAACACGTCCGATCAACGACTCGGATAAGGCGAGTTATCCAGCGCTCAAAAACCTCAGTGAGAATGCCAACGAGCACGTAGTGGCACTTGATGGGATTGCCTTCATCATAAATCCGACGAACCCAGTTTCCCAGCTCACCATTCCTCAGCTAAATGCGATCTACAGTGGAGAGATCCGAAACTGGAAAGGCGTTGGCGGAAATGATGCCCCGATCGAGATTTTTGGCCACGATGCCGATTCAGGAGCATTCGGGATTTTTGGGGAAAGGGCCACGGTCAGAGGCACTGCGAGTGCAGCCGAATCGTCAGCTATTTCCCCTCACGACCAGGTTGCCGACAGCGGGGTCATCGTGAATGCTGTCACTCGCTCACCGAATGCCATAGGATATGTGTCCTCTACCATGATTCGGAACGCGAAGGCCGTGGCGATCTCCGATGGAAGCGGCCCGCCAATCTTTCCAACCGAGCTCTCTATCGCTACCGGTGACTATCCCATCTGTCGACGGCTTTTTCTCTACAACTGGGACGAACCGGGTTCAGTAACGGATGCGTTTATACGATATGTTGTGTACAAACCAGGCCAGATGTTGGTTGAGCCGACACCGTTTGTCGAACTGACGCCGAGAGTCTTCCATGTACCCGCTCCCCGGGATGCACCGGCGGGATACAAGGAAATCGCCTCAAAATATTCAAGAATCAGCCTCAGCTTTCATTTCTCCTCTGAACAATCGGACGATGTAACGGGTGATCTCGACAGCCTCGCACGTGTGAACGTTCTTCGCTTACGCACCTTCCTTGCGACCCACGAGAAGACTGGAGAGGACATTCTTCTGATCGGTTTTGCCGATGGTAAGGAGGGAACGGATTCCGGTGAACAGGTTGCCCATCAGAGAGCGGTTGAAATCGCAACAAGTTTGAGAGCCATCGGTGTCATTGTTCCCTCACAGAACATCCTTAACTTTGACTCAGATCTTCCGGTTGCTTCGAACGACACGCCGGAAGGCCGGCAAAGGAATCGCAGAGTGGAGGTTTGGCTACGAGACCGGCTGCGATGACCATCTTGCAATACTGCTCTGATGTCGTTGATTGCCAAAGGTCGCAGTGAACGGCAGACTTGGCATCGAACCGGATGAGTTGGGTTCACTCCACAATTGGACGCGTAGGCGACTTTTCGGCCATGTGGCTCAAGTACCGTCGTCGCTGAGTCCTATGAGAGGGGATGTCAAGGAAAAATATTCCCTTCGTCCTCTCCGAGAGGAGATGGATGTAGCGATTGGCATCCAACCCAATCTGAGATCTGGGAGAGGCTTTGTGTTCGCGACGTGCCTCTCACAGACCAAGGCAATCGACAGTGTCTGCTCAACGGTTTCATAACTCGATGGTTCGACGCCTTCGGTCCGGAAGCCAGGCAAGCAAACCGGGGGGGCTCTAATACGCCAACCAGCATTACTTCCGAGTACACATGTTGGAGATTCGGGTTGGATTGTCACAATTCAGTCTGACCGACGACCGGCTCGTTTGCCACCGTGAGCAGGCTCGCGCTATCTTTGGCGAAGCATGCCGAACCACATGCCAACCGTAACAGGAATCCGCATCATCGCACTGTTGGGAATTTCGGCATGCCTTGCCGCGCACGGACAGGCTCCCAACGAAAACCAGTTCCAGACACTGCTCAAGCAGGGTTTCGCGCTTCATCAGCAGGCGCAATTCTCGGAGGCAATTCCCGTGCTCGAGCACGCGCGCCGGCTTGAACCCAATGACTACTTCGTGAATCTCCTGCTGGGCATTGATCTGCTTCGCACCGGCAAGGCGAACGAGGCGTTGCCGCGCCTCGAACTCGCCGCTCGCGTCAAGGCTGGAGAGGAGACTCCCGATGACTATCTCGGCGAAGCCCACGCGAGCCTCGGCCAATACGCTCAAGCGGCAGAGGCCTATCACCAGGCGATGCAGCGCAGCCACAATTCAGAGGAATTCCTCGAGGCGTGGGCAGGTTTCGCCCTGGAGAGGTTCCGCCAGATCGGCGAGAGCCTACGCGCATCCGAAGCAGGGGTGGCCACGGTTCGCCGCCTGCAGGAGGCCGCAGCGAAGCCTTCAACCGTGATGGCATGCCCAGAGCCGATCCCGGCCCTTGAACGAAGACTCGCCGCGGATCCCGCGCCCACTGACGCGCACATGCAAACGGCTTATAGATTGTCGATCTGTTACGCGGTCGAAGCCGGCAACGCTGCGCAACTCCTGCAGGCAAACAACAACGATGAAGCCACGCTTCATCGCCTGCGAGGCGACGTGTTGCTGCGCCTGAAACAGGACCCTGCTTCAGCGCAGGAAGAATATCGCAAGGCGATCGCACTGCGTCCGGGCGATCCGGCACTGCTGGCACGGTTGGGCGAGGCGCAATTGGCGACGGGAGACACAGAGGCCGCAAAGCAATCGGCACAGGCCGCTCTTGTCATTGATCCTCACCGTCGCGAAGCGCTCCGTACGCTTGCTTTCCTCGCCATGAGTAGTCGCGAATACGATCAGGCCTTGCCGTGGTTACGGCAGCTTGCCGCGGAGTCGCCGGATGACCGCAAAGTACAAGTGGAACTAGGCCGTGCGCTGGTGCAGACCGGTGAGAGCGCTCAAGCATTGCGCTACCTGGCTCCCGCGCTGGATGCCGGCTATCCCGACGAAAAGGGCGCTCTTCATGCACTGGAGGCACGTGTCCTGCGTGATTTGGGGCGTGAAGACGAGGCAGCAAAGGCCTCTGCCGAGGCGCGACGGCTGTCGGACGCATTTCAGGCGCGCAGCAAAGGCACCGGGAAAGAAAATGCCGACGAGTAGGCGCGACTTGTTGCGTGCAGCCGCGCTTGCGGGCGGCACCTTGTGTGCGGCATGGTTGCGACGCGCTCTGGCGCAGGCCGCGAACCAGCTGGCCGGCCAGATTGCACCGATTCGAATGTTCAACGGTGCCAGCACCGCGGGGCTGAGTTTCATTTTGCGCAACGGCGCCGCAGGGCGCAAATATCAGGTGGAAACGCTGCCCGGCGGCCTCGGCGTGATCGATTTTGATAACGATGGCTGGCCCGATCTTTTTTGCACCAATGGCGCATCTCTTCCATCGCTCATCAAAACCGGATCGGACTATTGGAATCGCCTCTACCGGAACAATCGCGATGGAACCTTCAGTGACGTGACCGAGAAGGCCGGCTTGCAGGGTCAGGGCTACAGCATGGGCGTAGCCGTGGCAGACTTCGACAACGACGGACACGAAGATCTGTTCGTCGTCGGGGTCCACGGCAATCATCTGTATCGCAACAACGGCGACGGCAGTTTTACCGACATAACCCGGACGGCGGGCCTTGCCGGCCCAGGTTCGTTGGGCAAGCCGGCGTGGTCGGTGGGCGCCTGCTGGATCGACTACGACAACGACGGCCGTCTCGATCTGTTCATCTCGAACTACTGCGATTGGGAGCCGGGCTCCGATCCAATCTGCGGTGGAGTCCAGGAACAATCGCGCGCCTACTGCCACCCCGACCGATATCGTGCCGAGTCGATGCAACTCTACCATAACAATGGTGACGGCACATTCACTGAAGTTACGCATAAGGAGGGACTACCTGGCTTGCTGGGCAAAGGGATGGGACTTGCTATCGCTGATTTTGCCGGTGACGGCCGACCGGGGATCTTTGTTGCCAACGACAACGCGCGCAACCTGCTGTTGCGCAACCGCGGCAAGGGGTTCGAAGAGATCGGGACCGACGCCGGCGTAGGGTACAACGGCGATGGGCGCAACATCTCCGGCATGGGCGCTGACTTCGGCGACATCGACGGTGACGGCCGGCCCGACATCGTCATGACCGGCTTGAAAAACGAAACCTACGAAGTATTTCTGAACCAGGGCCACGGGGTCTTTGATGATGGCAGCGCGCGCACGGGCCTGTTGAACCTGAGCCGCAAATGGAATGGTTGGGGCTGCGGTCTCGTGGATCTCGACAACGATGGATGGCTCGACCTGTTCGTCGCCGGAGGTGGACTCGACACGCAGGATGCGCAGTCCAATCGCATCTTTCGTAACCACACCGGTCGCTTTGAAGACGTGACCGATGCTGTAGGAGGCGAATTCCTGCAGCCTGCCATGCATCGCGGTGTCGTCTTTGCCGACTTTGATCGCGACGGTCGCCTGGACGCCGCGGTCACGGCGCTGAATGCGCCGATCGAATTGTGGTGGAATCGCACTCCGCAAGAAAATCCGGCAAGTCACTGGCTGCAATTGCGGTTGACGGGCCGAAAGAGCAATCGCTCGGCAATTGGCGCCGAGGTCCGCTGTCACGCCGGCGGCCGCCGGCAGGTCCGGACCGTCTCAGGCAGCGTCGGGTATGCCTCCACGAGCGATCTCACGGTTCATTTCGGACTTGGCGAAGCCGCGCGCGCGAACGTCGAGATTCGATGGCCATCCGGCCGGATTCAGTCAGTCGGCGAGGTAGCCGCCGACCAGCGCCTCAACTTAACCGAGCCGGCAGATTGAGCCCTCTTGCGCTTCCGCACTGCATTCGCCAAAAGGCCGTAATTTCGATAGTGCATTTCGTTGAGCGGCCTTCCTCATCCCGCATCACCTGGCAACCATTAAACACAAGAAATATCGCCAACCTGCATAGACTGCCGTTTTATACGAGGGCTATGAATGGTCTGCGACGTCCACCGGACCGATGGGCACCCCGCCGTCCTTCCGGCAGTCGTGGAGGCCATAAGCGTGAAAAGTTCACAGTGGAGACAACCGGCACGGCGCCCTGGTTCGATCATTGCCAGCTCGATCTTTGGCGCGATCGTTCTCATATTGATGGTGATGCAGGGCCCATCCCTGTGGGGTCAATCGTCAAATGCCGAACTGAGCGGTGTGGTTACCGACACCAGCGGAGCCGTGGTTGCAGGAGCCGAGATCAAGGCCCTGAATACAGCAACCAATGTCACCTATTCCGCGGTGTCGAATGGGTCAGGGCTCTATCTGCTGTCAGAATTGCTACCCGGGCCTTATGCACTTTCTGTTTCGGCGCCAGGATTCGGCACGGTCAAGCACAGCGGCCTGGTGCTGAGCACCGGCGCCCACCTTTCTCAGAATTTCACATTGAAGCCCGGCGCAGTCGAAGAGTCGGTGACCGTCACGGGCGCTCAGACCCTGATCTCCTCCGACGAAGCCAGTTCAGCCAACGTTCTCGACAACAACATGATTACCGAGTTGCCGCAGTTGAACCGCAATGCGCTCGATCTGACCAGCACAACGCCATCGATCCAGGGCAACGGACCGCCCGTGGATCAGATCGGGACCCTGGGCAACCAGGCATACCTCATTGCCAACACCGGGAATAGCTACTCGGTGTCTGGCGGGCAGGTAAACGGAACTAACATCAGCGTGGACGGCAACCCCGTGCAGGAAGCGGAGTTCAATGCCACCAACCGATCAATTCCCACCCCTGACTCCATTGGCGAGTTCCGCGTGGAGAGCGGAGTGCTTACCGCCGATAAAGGGCGCTACGCGGGCGGCATCATCTCCATGGAAACCCAGAGTGGCACCAACGACTATCACGGCCGAGCCTTCTTCTATTTCCGAAATCAGGACCTGAACAGCAATGACTGGACTGACAACTCGCTGGGCAACCCGCGCCTGGCTTTTGACCAGAAGAACTATGGTGTTTCGGTGGGTGGACCGGTCCGCATTCCACATGTCTACAACGGAACCAACCGAACATTTTTCTACGCCTCATGGGAAGGCGAGCGCTTCTCGGAAGGCCAGACGATCATCAGCAGTGTGCCCACCGTTCTCAACCAGCAGGGCGATTTTTCGCAGACGGTGATCAACGTAAATAACGGGGCTCCGGTCTACGCCAACATTTACGACCCGTTCTACGGCGCTTACGATTCGAATCCTGCCGACTGCACGGGCCCGCTAGCCGATCAATTCGCGTCGCAAGGCAATTGCTGGGTGCGTCCTCAATTTCCCGGGAACAGGATTCCGGCCACATACGGCTCCGGCGTTTCCGGCCAGAGTCAATTGTTTGCCCACTATCTCCCTTTGTGGCCCCAGCCGAATCACGAGCCTGAAGCAAACAACGACCACGTCAACAACCGCTATGACCCGATCAACGTGACGCGCCCCACGGATAAGTACTTCTTCCGCGTCGACGAGGCGTACCACAACAACCACCATCTGCAGGCAAGCCTAAGTCGTTCGATGCTGACCAACAACATTCCAGCTCCGTTCAAACACGCGGCCGAATCGTTGACTACCGACGAAGACTGGCTTGGCAGCCTTTTGTACACGTTCACGCCCGATCCGAAAACAGTTTTCAGCCTGCGCCTGGGTGTCGGCGTCACGAATCTATTCAGCAATGGCGTGTCCGGCAACGGCTCTGCCCCAGATCCGAGCATTGACACGTCTCAATGGCCGTTCGATCCGTTGATCCTCACGAACAACGAAAAGAGTACGAATGAAATTCCGCCTGTGCTCAATATCGGCAGCAATAACTACAACTGGTACACACATGTCGGAGGCAACGAGTTCGACAGTTTTATCACCCAGACCACCAACGGAACCGTGTCTGTATCGCGCCTGATCGGGCGCCACGCGCTCAAGGCCGGATATGAGCAGTACTTCACGCGGTTCACCGAACAGGGCGGTGACAAGACCGGCGTGGCCTGGGCGAATCCTGGGGGCGGATCGAACCAGTACTGGAACCAGAGCGATGGGTTGAGCGGCAGTCCTCTGGCCGAATTCATGATGGGATCCTCCAGCTTCTTCAACTGGGGCAACTGGAACATCACACCCTACGGCTGGAATCAGGCTGCGTACGTGATGGATGACTGGAAGGTGAACACCAAGCTGACTGTGCAGATGGGTCTGCGCTGGGATCACGATGGCGCGCGCCAGGGACGTCACGTGCAGGGCAGCATCATGTACGATCTGAACGCCAAAAACGTGCTTTCGCCGAACAGCGACTGGAGCTGGGGCCAGGTGACTTCTGCCGTTCCCGGCCTTGCCGGTTTAGGAAATCCTGCCTGGCTCACACAGGGCGCGACGGGGCGTGTCGCTCTTCTCGGCACGCCTGAGTATCCGCAAAAAAATCTGTACACCACCAACATTGCCAATTTCTCGCCGCGCCTCGGAATCAGCTGGGCCGTGAATGACAAGACGGTATTGCACCTGAGCGCAGGTACGGTCGACCAGGGGCTGAACGGGTTGTCGACCGACTGGCTGAGCTTCTACTACAACTCGAATACGTTCAATCAGGTTCCCTCGACAAATGGCCAGCAGTGGACCAGCGAATTCGGCACGGACCACGGATTAGGTTCGTTTCCGGCGCTTCCCTCCGGCGGCAATCTCGGCTGGGTGCCTCCTCTCGCCAACAACAAGGATTACTGGTATGCCAGCTATGGAGCGTCAGGCAACTTCGACCAGACAGGTACGACGATCAATCATTTTGATACCCCGACCAATTACATGTGGGGAGTCAGCGTACAAAGGCAGCTGAGTGCCAATTGGGCGCTGACCGCCGAGTACCTGGGAGTGAGAGGAATACACCTCATCACGAACGTGTGGAACTGGAGTTTGAACAACGTTCCGCTCAACTACTATCAGCTCGGAACGCACCTCTCCGATCAGGTTCCGAATCCGTTCTATGGACAATCGCAGACGTTCTCGGCTCAGCCTACGGTTTCTCTGAGCCAGTTGCTTGGCATGTCACCTCAATATGCCGGAAACACGTCTACCACACCGGGTCAGGCAACGTGGGGAAGGTCGTTCGCGAACTACGCCAATTTCCAGGTTCAATCGCGCAGCTATCACGGGTTGGAACTCCTCGCCGCCTATTCCATCCGCAAAACCCTCACCAATACGAGCAGTACGGACATCCATGTTTTCGGTGCGACTGCGGGCGCATTACAAAATCCGCACAACCTGATGGAAGGATATGGCGTCGCAGCATATGAAACGCCCGCCACATTGAAGCTCAATTACTCCTATGACCTTCCCTTCGGGCGTGGCCGCACGTGGGGCACCGCTCCCCAGGGGGTGGGGCAACACGTGCTCGACGCAGTTGCGGGAGGATGGTCCCTGGCGGGCATTTCGACCTGGAGTCCGCATGGCACGCCGGTGCAGGTCCCGGGGGTCAACGGTGGCAATCAGGCCCCCGGCGCCGCCTTGCGCTGGTCATTCGCCAATAAGAACTACAAGCGTTCCGGGGCAAGCTATGACAATGCGCTGGTGGTCAATGGAGCTTACGTCAATTCTTCAGGGCAAGGCGTATTGAACGCGACAGCCTTCGAGCGCACACCGGACTTCTCGTTCGCCAACTCGCCCGTATTCTTTTCCAACCTCCGCAATCCCGGAGTGTTTACGACCGATACAAGCATCCTGAAGAAGTTTTACTTGAGCGACAACAAGGCACGCTATCTCGAAGCCCGCCTCGAAGCCCTCAATATCCTCAACCATCCGGTATTTGGAAAAATCATCCCTGACCCCGACTCGCCCACGTTTGGCGGCATCGACGGCAAAACCGGCCAGCGCGTGATGCAGGTGGGGGTGCGATTCTTCTTCTAGACGTTCTTTTCGTGCAGAGCGCTATTCCTCAGGGAACTTGCCACTTGGTGCATTCGACTCGTGCACTCAGCTCAAGGGGGGATGCGTAGTCGGCGACATCCGTACCGTGCCCCATCCTTTAACGGCATCATCGTGAAAAGGGTGGGAAACCACGACTCCAATCCACCAGCTTTCACCCTGAGCGGAGTACGCCGCATCGGACGCAGTCGAAAAGGTGCCCTGAGCTTCTCGAACGGGACCTGCATTTTGGGATGTGCGTTTGATGGAATGAACTCCGGGACTCACCGGGACAAGGTGAGATGATGGCGAAGACCACTACAAATTGATCATGAGAAAACTAAGCAGCATTCAATGCTTCGGCTCCGCCGCCCTCGCTTTCGCAACCTTCTGCGCATCGAATGCCCGCGCTGCGGGCGTGCCCCCGGCTCCAGAACTCTCCACCTCGAACATTCACATCGCTCTGAGCGCTTCAGGGCCCCAACCGCACCTGGTGTGGATCAGCGGACCGGCGGGCCTTTCCCTGCGCAATCGCGCCCCGGAGCAACTGCCTTCGAGCGTCGAGATCAACGGCGCAAGCGTTTCAGTGAAATGGCAGCACAAGGCGGACCTCGACACGGCCGACTCGCATCATGTCGCGTTTGTCTACGAGTCCATGCAGCCCCATCTCCGCTTGCGGTGGGAGTGGCTGGCACGCTCGGACTTCGGTCCCATTGAACACCGCATCGTCATCGAAAATCTGGGCGACAAGGAAGCATGGCTTCCCATGGTCGATTCACTCAGCGTCGATTGGGCCATATCCGCATCGGACGAACTGCGCAATTTCTACGTCGAGAAAGGAGCCGGCACTCCCTCAGCGCAGGGCACGCACCTCGAAACCATGGCTGAGGGCTACCGCTGGACCGGCACCTCATCCACCTACGCCCACCCGGCGGAAGGCCAGCCGCGCGAAATCATTCCCGCCGAAATGGTGTTCTCACAAGCCCAGCACCAGTTGGGCTGGTACGCTGGCATCGAGTTCAGCGGCCGGACGCGCATCCACCTTGAACGCAGCGCCGGCAGCGTGAAGTCCGTCCTGGGACTGAATCCCGACCCAGGGCCGTTCCGCACCCGTCTCGCTTCGGGCGGCAGTTTCGAATCGCCGACGGTATTTCTGGGTGCATTCGACGGCGGTCCCGACGGCGCGGCCAATCAGCTTCGTCCATGGGTGCGCGCAGTTTTGGGCAACCCGATTGCCTGGAAGGACGACCACTACCCGTTCGTGGTGAACAACAGTTGGGGCAGTGGCATGGCCGTGGACGAGCCCCTTGCACTACGCATGATCGCTGAATCAAAGGAACTCGGTGTGGAGATGTTTCACATCGATGCGGGCTGGTTCCGTGGCGTGGGCGACTGGTATCCCAGCCCGAAGAAGTTTCCGCATGGGCTTGCGTACATCGCCGATGAGGCACACAAGCAGGGTCTTCGATTTGGTATCTGGGTGGACTGGACCCAGGCCGCGCTCGACACCGAGCCCGGCGCACTGAACGTCCATGATCCCAAGGTCCGCAATTGGCTTGTGGCAGACGTTCCTGCTGACTGGAAGCCCGAAGAATTCAAGGGCCAGACCATCGATCTGGGGGTTCCCGCAGCGCACGAGTTTCTCCGCAACGAGGTAAAGCGCATCGTCGAAGACTACCACCTGGACATGCTGGAGCACGACGGCTATCTAGTGGCGCAAGGCTGCACGCGCGATGATCACCCGCATGCCCCGCCCGATCGCAGCACCATGAACTTAAAACACGATTGGGGCTCGGACTTCGTGCTCGCGTCCAATTCGACGGACGTAAGCTATCACGCTGTCAGAGCCTACTACGACATTTATGAGCACACAAGGCGTGAGCATCCAGGCCTGCTCTTCGAGATCTGCAACGACGGCGGGCGCATGGTGGACTTCGGCAGCGCCGCGCACGGAGACTATTTCTCAATCACTGATACCTACGATCCGCTCTCCAATCGCCGCGCCTTCTACGACACCAGCTACCTGCTGCCCGCGGCGATGTTGGAAAGCTATGTAGAAAAATGGCCGGTTCCGCGCCCGGAGAACTTTCTTTACATGCTGCGAAGCGGCATGATGGGCTGGCTCACGCTGATGCTCGACACCAGTGTGTGGACCCCCGAACAGCACGAAGCCGCGCGCCAGGCCATCGCTCTCTACAAGCGCGAACTGAGGCCCCTCATCCGCGACGCACGCCTCTATCACGTCACGCCGCGACCCGATGGCGTGCAATGGGACGGAATGCAATATTGGGACCCCAAACGCGCAAAGGGCGTGGTCTTCGCATTTCGCGGCAGCATTCCCGGCGAGACGGAGCATCGCTTCGTGCTCGCCGGTCTGGATGTCTCGAGGCGTTACCACCTCCACTTTCAGGACGGCACCGCGCTTGATCGCACCGCGACCGGTAGTGAATTAATGAATCAGGGGTTGCTCGTACGGCTTCAGAATCCCTTGAGCTCCGAACTCGTGTTTCTGACCGAAGAAGCCAAAGGGCAGTGAAGAAAATTGCCAGGGCCGACCGACAATCGAAGAAAGGGCCCGCGATGAACGAAGCATTTGTTGGGAAGGTAGCGGTTGTCACCGGGGCAGCCCGCGGAATCGGACGCGCGATTGCCGAGCACTTGTACGCCTGTGGCGCGCGCGTGTTGCTAGTCGATCGGAATGCGGACGGTGTGGTTGGAGCGGCTCAATCGATGCGCGGGCTGAATGGATCGAACGCCCATTCCCTGGTAGCGGACCTGTCTGATCCAGCAAGTATCAATGTCCTCGCCGGCCAGATCAAAGCCTTCGCAACCAAAATCGACATCCTCGTCAACAACGCCGGCATTGAACTGGACCTGCCTTTTGAACAGGTGACATCGGAGGGGTTCGATCAAGTGATCGCCATCAATCTGCGGGCGCCGCTTCTGCTCGCGCAGGCGCTTGTTCCCCTGTTTCCCTCAACCGGCGGAGCGATCGTCAACGTCAGCTCCATTCATGCCGACCATGCGTTTCCCAACGCGATTCCCTATGCATGCTCCAAAGCCGGCCTGGTCGCTCTGACCCGCAACCTCGCCCTGGAACTGGCCCCACGCCAGATCCGCGTCAACGCCGTTTGCCCCGGATACATCGACACGCCAATGTGGGAAGAATGGCTCCGCTCCTCAGCCGATCCCGAAGCGCTGGCCCACGAAACGGAGGCCTTGCACCCCCTTGGCCGACGCGGCCAGCCACGGGACGTGGCGTCGGCAGTCGCCTATCTGGCCGGCCCTCAATCGGCTTGGATCACCGGCACCTGCCTGGTGGTCGATGGCGGCCTGACCATCCGTACCCATCCATGAGCGGCCCCTTCGGACCTTAAGAGTCTTGGAGCGAAATTTCAACACACAAGACGGCAAATTAATAGTTCATGCCGATTTTTCAGTGTTCTTATGTTCGCCATAGAGCTTAAGATTGGCGACGCCCGCCTGACCCGCTGGGAGGCCCTTCCCCATGAAGAAGCAAAAGTCCGCCTTGAGCGAGACGCTCAAGCAGGAATTCAAGAAGGATCTCGAACTATTCGAGTATTTTCTAGTCCTTCTCAACAGCTCCAGTCCCATCCGCAACGTGGAATTGATGTGGGCCGACGACTTGGAACTCTTCGATCCTGCGCAGCGCTCGCGGGTAAACACCGGCGATGCTCTGGTGCAATTGCAGGTGAATGGCGCCAACACGCCGGGGCGCAGCTCGCCCAGTCCCAGTACTCATTTCTGCGACCTGGTGCATGGCTTTGGTGCTCACGAAGAGCAGACCTGCGCCCGCAGCGACAAGCCTGCCAAGGAGCGTTGCCGCGCCACCGCCCGCAGTCATGTTTATCCCTGCCACGTTGGCCTCACCGACATTGCCGTGCCCGTGATCTGCGAGGGCCGCTATCTTGGAACGCTTTTCAGCGGCCAGGTGCTTACCGAGGCTCCCTCCGCCGCCGGCTTCAGGCGTGTTCGCGAGGCTCTGATGGGCCAGCCGCATATCGATATTGCACGTCTCGAGGAAGCCTACTGGCGCGTGCCGGTTGTCACGACCGCGCAACTCGCTGAGATGGTGCGCATGATGGAAGTATTTGCCCGCTATCTCTCCAACGCCTGGAAGCGCCTGGAAATTATGCGCGAGTTCCAGCAGATGAGGGAACGAGAACTCGCATTGGATCGCCGCGAATTGGCGGAGATACTGCTTTCCGGACAGGTCTCCGGCCAAATGAACAATGACAGCCAGGGCAGCCTGGACGCGTTGGGAACCTTGGCGCGCAACGTAGGTCTCGAGCGATTCCCCGACCGCGTGTTGTTGCTGCGCTTGCAAGACCCTGCGGAACATATGGATCGCGCGGTCTCCGCGTCGTGGCCTTCGGGCGTGATTGCGGCGGAAAAAGTTGGTAGTCAGCTCGCGCTGGTGCGAACAGGGCATATGATCGAAGACCGCTGCCAGAGCTGGCCTAACACTGTGGCCACCGCAGTCACTCCGGGCGTGATGTGCATCTTCACCACGCAGAAATCGCGCACCCCCAGTCACGAACGGCTCCTGCTCGACGAGATGGGGCAGGCCCTTTTGCGCACCGCGCGCTCGCAAGGCCTGATGTCCGCCCGCATCGGCATAAGCTCTCCATACGCGCAACCCACTGAACTGCTGCGCGCCTACCACGAGGCCGCGTCGGCGCTCGACTCCGGACACTCCACGCTGAATTGGTTTGAAGCCTTGCCGGAGAGTCAGCAGCAACCGGCTCATGCGCTTGCCCAGGTGCTCAAAGCTTTGCAGGCGGCGGATTCCCCCGCCATCGCCCCCGCCCTGAGAGAATTCCTCGCCGCCTCGGCGCCGTCATCTCCCACCCTGGGACAATTACAGCAGACCAGGGGTCTGCTGACCTGGGCCTGCGAACACCTCACCCGGGAAGTGGCAGCATTGGGCGCAGGCGCCGAGCCCTTGAATGCCGCCCGCGAGCGCGCCATCCAAATCATCATGGGGTCGTCCAACTCCATCTCGATGGCTGAAGCTTTTCGCAGCTTCGTGGAGCAGATGCGCCAGCAGATTGTGCAGCTCTTCAGCCAGCGCGACGAGAAGATCGTTAGCGAGACGCAACGGTTGGTTCGCGAGTTCGGCCCCGACAAAGCCACCATCCATAACATTGCGCGCAACCTGAAGCTTTCGGCGGGTCACCTCGGACGTGTCTACAGCCGCACCGCAGGCCACACCCTGGAGGAATTTCTGATCCGGCAAAAGCTGGAGATGGGCAAGCGCCTGCTGCTCGATCCGCGGCTGCAAGTAGCCGAAGTGGCCGATCGCTGCGGCTTTTGCAATCCGGCCTATTTTGCGTCGGTGTTCAAGAAACACATGCACTGCACACCGCGTGACTATGCGCGGCAGCCGCAGCGCTGGAGCACTACCGGGTCTGCAACATTCGATAATGGACGGATCACTGCTTAACTTGAGGAGCGCCTGACGGAGTCACTCGCCGGTCGACTTTGGTGCCCATCCTCTTCACGCTTTGCGAAGGTGGACGACAGGACGTTTAACTTTAAGGAATTCCGATGCCCTCGTTAGGTAAGTTGCTTTGTTTTGCGGCAATAACACTTCCGTCGTTCGCGATCGCCGAAACGCCCCTACCTCCCATCCACGATGGCACGGTTCTCACGGGCCCGGGAGAATTTCGCCACGACGGCGAACTGTTCATCCTGGGCAAAGTTACTCTCCGGCAAATGACTCTCGCACTTCACGGGCCCATCCGCGTCGCAGCCGGCGCCACTTTAGAGCTGAATGATGTGCACCTTGTTGTATATGATCCCGACGGCGCGCCCAACGGCACCAGCGGGCTTCGGTGCGAAGGCCCCGCGCACATCATCGTGCGCCGCTCCACCATGGTTCCAGCAGGCAGCGCTCACCCTATGTGGCAGTTACAGGGCAATGTGGATGTGGATAACTTCGGGACCACCAACTCCGAATTCCACCTGAACCGAGTGCAGGCACAGCTCCATCGACTCAAGATCTTCGAACTTGAAATCTCCCGTCAAAGCCGGGTTACAGCGGATGGACTCGATCTGGTTTTCCTCTCCACGCACAGCAGTGATGATGACCATTTGCGCTTCGAGAACGTGCCAGTCGATCGCGCCTTTACGCAGGCCCTCGCACTCGGGTCAGGTGCTAACGCCGAATTGAAAGACGCACGCATACAGTTCTTCCTTCTCTACATGCACGGCCATGCCGATGCAACCCTGGCCCACATGGACCGCGTCCAACTCGCGATTTCTCCAGAATGTGATGGAACGTTGCGGTTGCCCAAAGGAAGGCTTGGAGCGGCGGCTCAACCCGCCGTCTTCCCGGATGCGAAGTACTCAAACTGTCCATTTCGTCTCGCGCTGAATGACGTGAATGTCGATACCTGGGATGTCTACGCTGCCGGCCACGCACGCTTGACACTCGAAGATTCGCAGATCGATGAACTTGTCGTCAACGATCATGCGTCCATCGAGGTTCGTAATTCGAATGTCTATGCCGACTGGCTGGCGATCGCCGGCGACGCCAGTGTGACCATCCAGGACTCCACCGTCGGCGCACTCAGCCTGGCAGCGAAGCGACCAGACCTGGCGACGAGTCAGATTCGCATCTCAGGACGGGGCCACGCCGACTTTACGCGCGTGCGCTTCGATTGCGGAATTGTAGCGCTCGACGATTCCAGTGTCTCAATCAGTCACTCGGTCACGCCGCCGAAATACACCCGGCATGAGGGGAACTCGGTCATTCAGGTGAATTAGCGGGAATCAGGCTGGTAGACTCCGTCTCCTATTTCTGCATAAAACGATACTTCTCAATCGTCTCCTCGTTCAAAGTGACGCCCAGTCCAGGCGCTTGCGGCACGCGCACGCAACCGTCTTCTTCCACGGGGAAATGCTCATTCGTTGTATGCCAGCGCAGCGGTGAATGACTGAGCGAATACTCGAGCGGCTCTACATTGGGCTGTGCAGCGAGAAAATGCAGATTTGCCGCAATTTCGATGTTGGTTTTGTAGCCATGAGTAATGACACGTTTGCCCCGCGTGTAAGCTGCCGCCGCAATTTGCAGAATCCCCGTGAATCCGCCCACTTGCGAGATGTCTGGTTGGCAGATGCTGGCGCCGCCATGGTCCATCATCTCCACAAACTCGCGCACATGTGTCAACCCCAGGTCGCCAACGCCAGTCGGAATCCCGTGCCGGCTCATCTCCAGGTGACCCTCCACATCATCGAGCGGCAGCGGAGCCTCGAGGAACCAGATACCGACTTCGCGAAAGATTGGGAACAAGCGCAGTCCCTCGGCAGCCGTGCGATACGAGAGTGCCGCATCGATGATCAGATGCGCTGTTTCGCCTGCCTCTTCGCGTGCGGCCGTAAGCAATCGCCGCGTCAGCGCAATGTCGTCCAACCACCACGGATCTGCCGCAAACTTGAAGTTGCGCAGGTTCTTCCCCTTCCCTTCGGCGATCTGCGCACGCACTCCCTCCGGCGTTTGTGCCATCGGGTAGATAGTCCCGTACGCCGGCAGTCGATCGCGCTCGGCCCCGCCGATCAGTTCATGCACGGGCTTGCCGGCGATCTTGCCGCGCAGATCCCACAATGCCAAGTCGACGCCGCCGATGGCATGCATGGCCAGCCCGCGCCGCCCCACGTAGTCGGTTGACTCATACATGCGTTGCCACAAATCGACAGGGTCGCGTGGGTCCGCTCCCACCAGGACCGCTGATAACGAACGCGCATGATTGTGTGCCGAGGGACCCCGCACGATAGCTTGAATGGCCGGCGCCATTGACTCGGTTTCCCCAATGCCTGTGAGTCCCTCATCGGTATGCACCACCAGCACACAATCGTCATAGGAACCATCGAACAGTTCGATCAGCGGGTCTTCCGCGCGAAGATGAATGGCTTCGACGGCAGTAATTTTCATGCGACTCTCTCCAGTCCGGCTCATCGGCCGGGCGTCGGACCGGATGATCATAAAGCGCCCTCGCGCAACGCGATAAGACCGTGAACCGCAGAACGAAAGAAAAATCCGCAAAACACGGCTGGCAGGCCGCGACAGCCGTTGCATCTCGAATCGCGACAAAGGTATGCTCGGCGCACAGATGGGAACCAGATCGGATCAGCGCGCGAATCAATCCGTCCGAGCCGGAAAATTGCCCAGGTGGCTGCTTTGGTCCCTCATCACCATCGTGTTGTGGGGCACATGGGGACTTGTGTCGAAAGTGGCATCTGCCGGCATGGACGCCTACGTAAATCAATTGCTCTACACTGCCGGTCTTGCGCCGTTGCTGATTTTCGTGGCGTGGACGGTCCACCGGCACGGTGCCCATGATAAGCGTGAAGGCCGCGTCATGGGAGTCTTCTGGGCCTTCTTCACCGGCATTCTTGGAGGAGTCGGCAATATCTTCTTCTTCCAGGCCATGGTGGCGGGCGGGAAGGCCTCGGTGGTTGCGCCGGTCACGGCATTGTTCCCCATGATTACGGTCTTGCTGGCCATGATCTTCCTGCACGAACGCCTCGGGCGCGTGCAATGGCTCGGCCTCGCGCTAGCGTTCGTCGCTATCTATCTGTTGAGCGCCTGAGGAGGCGAGATGCATCTCTGGCTTGGTTTCGCCGTCGCGGCGCTTGTCCTGTGGGGAGTCACCGGCGTCACCCAGAAGTTGTCAACCAACCGCATTTCGAGTGAACGCTCGTTCCTGTGGTTCTGCTGGGCCATGGTCGCTCTCTCAGCAGCGGTTCTCGTGGTGGCACGGCCTCATTGGGGACTTGGTACTTTGGCCGTGGCGTGCTCCATGGCAGGCGGCGCGCTCAACGGCCTTGGTGCATGGACCAGCTTTCGCGCCTTAGAATCCGGCGGCAAGGCCTCCATCGTCATCTCGCTCATTTCGCTCTATCCGCTTCTGACGGTGGTGCTGGCCGTACTGCTGCTCGGCGAGCGCCTGACTTGGACGCAAACCGCGGGAGCCATCACCGCGATCGCCGCGGCGATCCTCCTGTCGTTAGAATCCCCGCAAAACGCTCAGACGTGAAGCGCACATCGAGTGAGTTACGCTTCACTCCCGGGCACGATGCTCCCATCGTCGTCCACTCCCCCGACAGAACTCAAACCTTCCCGCACGGAAAACAGCACTGCGGTTTCAAGGCTCTCATCCGGAGCGAGCCAGCGCGCCTGTCCATTCTCGAGCATCGATTGCATCTTGTAGGGATATCCCGTGGCAGGCTCCAGCACCGCGACATTCAGGTCATGCCAGCCACCGTAAGTGGCGAAAAGCCAGCAACTCGAAAAGACCTCCGGATCGAAACGGAGCCCAACCGCGAGCCGATTGGTGCGGTTCGTTATGCCGCACCATCCAGCCGCCAGTTCCGTGCCGTAAAAGAAATGCACCTCGCCTGAGCGCTCATCGGGAACCTGGCGCAGATCGATCGTGTGGTCGCCCAACTGGGCATTTGGCCACGCAAACGTCAGGGGCGCTCCTTCGAGGGTGCCGGCAAATTCTGATTCGCGGCGCACGGTCATCGTTGGGAAGTCGATGCGATGATTTTTTCTAACCGCAAACGCTGGATGCAGCTTGAACAGGAACGGAAATCGCCTCGTGCCACGGTTCGTGAGTCTGTACTGCACTTCAAGAGCGGCGTGGTCACGCCGCAGCGCCAGTCTTTTCTCCACCACAAAATGACTGACGGGCGTGATGAAGCGCATTTGCAGGCCTGTCTCGCCGCTCGCTTCGACGAGCTCTGCCTGCCACTCCCCGGTCCACAACTCGCCATGATCTGGCAACTGGAACCCGAGCAATTCCCCCGCTTCGTCATTAGGGAACAGCTCATCCCACCCGCCACTCCAGGTATCGTCATATGACGCGTACACAGGCTGCCGCGAGGGCGCTATAGAGGGATTATTCCAAAGCAGGTCGGCTGCGAGGGGCTTGTAGTGGATCTGCAATACTTTGGCACCCGCCTCGGGAAGCACCACGACGCGTAAGCTCTTGTTCTCCAACACGACGGCACGCAATCCGTTGACTGCCGGTCCTGATTGAATTGTCATCTCGCTCATTCGTCCCCACACTCACATCCAGAGTAACGGGAGGCGGCGGCTACCTGAATGACAGGACGGACACTTTACGGAGAATTGAGTCGTTTTTCGAACCTCTGACGTTCACTTTAGAAAAATCTGCTCGAACGTGTACCGATCTTTCCTCCGCATTACCTTTTTCTAAGCAATTTGCTGTGCGCTGCAATACTGACCGGCCGAAAGGCCTGAAGGCCGATCAATCTACTTTCGGATAACACCTCGATGAGAAGATTCTTCATGCACAAGATCCTCCTCATTGAGGTCATCGACTCAGAGTTAGCCTATTCTTTTTCAGATCCTATCTGATGACAACCAGTGCTCAAGCCGATCCGCGTAGGTGCGGCTCGAGCGATGCTCCGAGCCGTCCGAAAGCTTCACCGTGAACTCACGGTTCTCGATTGATCGCAGTTCCAGTATGCCTTTGGACTGCACAATTCGGGAGCGGTGTATGCGGATAAATTTTGCCGGATCGAGCCTCTGTTCGAGAGAAGCCATCGTCTCGCGTAACAGGTAAGAACGACCGTTGACGTGGAGTTCGACATAATCACCAGCCGCCCCAATCCACTCAACATCCTCCGCAATGACGATTTGAATGCGGGATCCAGCTTGCACGGTAAACCGAGACGCGAATCCATCTGAGGTGCGGTCCAGCATTTTCATGACCCGCTGTGCCATGTCGGCCTTTAATGCGGAGTCGACCAGATCACGAGCTCGACGGACCGCTGACGCGAAGCGTGTGTCGTCCACCGGTTTCAACAAGTAATGGAGTGCATGAACATCGAATGCCCGCAAAACATGTTGCTCATACGCTGTCAGAAAAATGATTGCGGGCAGGCTTTCTCCAGGCAACGCCCGCAGCACCTCAAAACCGTCCATTCCGGGCATCTGGATGTCGAGGAACACAACATCGGGAGATCGTTCCAGAATTCTCTGCACTGCGGACTGCCCATCTGCGCATTCCCCAACAATTTCGACATCCCTGAATTTGCGTAGCCTGAGGACGACGCCACGACGTGCCAGGGGCTCGTCGTCGACGATTAGAGCACGCACGGCGAAGCCTCCAGCAGACTCTCAGTCCTGCGTAACGGCAATTCCAGCACGACCTCGCAACCTCCCGCATCAGGCCACCCAAGCGAGAACTCAAAATTCGCCCCGTAGAGTGTTTTCAGGCGCTCCGCCGTGTTTCCGAGACCGATTCCATTTCCATTCTTCTTCTGCTCGCCCTCACGCCGTCCGGAGTTCCCGACGACAATTCGCAACCTGTCGCCATCGAGCGCGCTCTTGATCGCAATCCACCCACCTTCGATCAATGGCGCCACTCCGTAGCGCACCGCGTTCTCAACCAGCGGCTGCAGCAGCATGCTGGGCACCAGGGCATCCCGCGTTTCAATTGGAACAGCGATATTGATTCTTAGCCGGTCCCCCAGCCTGGTTTGCTCGATCGCCAGGTACCCTTCGGTAAAGGCCAGTTCCTGAGAAAGCGTCACCTCTGCTGTGACTTCGGAATCCAGGCTTGTGCGCAAAAGGTCTCCGATCTGTGCCAGCATCCGCGTGGCCGCAGGCCCATTTCCATCCAGAACGAGAGTGGAGACGGCATTGAGCGAATTGAACAGGAAATGCGGATTCAACTGATAGCGAAGTGCAAGCAGGCGCGCCTCTCTGAGCTCAGACTCGGCACGAAGCAACCGCTCCTTCTCCATGCTCGATTGCTGCCATTGCTTAATGCTGAAGTACAGACTGCACCACATGAGGAGCATGAAAAAAGACCACGCCCAAACTGTAATCCAAGCGTGCCAGGGCACGTATTCGAAGGATTCCAAAATGAGGCAGGCTGCGCAGGCTACGGGAATCGATGTGACCATGGCTGCCGCGGCGGCTTTCAATTCAAAAGCGATCCACGACTGAGACTGTCGCAGCAGGCGGCGGCAAAAAGGACGAAGCGCGCAACTTCCCAGGAACATGAAGAAAATGGGCACCGTCTGTTCAGCGATCGACACACGCTTAGTCAAGAAGTTATGAATCGATTCCAAAAGGTCGAAGAGATAGAAGCAGCACCATCCAACGATCTGGACTTGCCAGAATGACCGCAAATTCAGGACATTCTCTCGACTCATGAATCGCATTTTAGCCTAAGTGGAGTGTCGGCATTCCACGGCCTGGCGCATAAAACCCTCGGCTCATCGCATTTCTCAATCGCCCGGCAGATTAGCTCTGGCCGGTCAACTTCATTGAGCTACGCTCCGAATGCGGTTCGCAGTCCGATGCTAGTCGCCGCAATGGGTATGCAACGCGGTACCTGAACTTGAATGAACATGATGAGGCCAATCAAAGCGCCGAGTGGTACCTGACGTAAGGCGCCAGGCATCTCGGCACTACGTTACCCGAGGAAAACCCGAGGAAAAGAGGAGAATCCGAACATGCATAGACAGTTGCAGAATTTCTGGATACCAGTGACGACGATTGTTCTGGGTAGCTTCAGCAATGTGTTCGCTCAAAAGAGCTACAAGATTACCGATTTGGGCCTTAACCACAGCACGGACAACTTCAGCATGGTCATGGGACTCAATAATCAAGGCTGGGCAGAGAACATGGATGGGGTTGTAAACCCGCCCATCAAGTCGACCTCCACGACCGTTGCAAGCGGCCGCGCGGTAATAGGCATCTACGGACTCAACATCGACCTCGGCACGCTAGGAGGAGACAACAGCTGGACCAACTATGGCGGGATCAACGATCGCGGGGAAGCTGTCGGCATGGCCGAAACATCTGTTCCGGATCCGAACGGTGAAGACATGTGCGCCTTTGGCACAAAAAAAACGTGTCGTCCGTTTCTTTGGCAACACGGCCACATCATGGCTCTCCCGACGCTGGGAGGAAATAACGGGCAGGCCGCCGCCATCAATAACCGCGGACAAATAGTAGGCATTTCGGAGACGACGGTCCCGGACTCCGGATGCCCGCCGAGCAAGCAACCTGGAACGACGATATTGCCGGTAATGTGGGAAAAAGGCGAAGTCCGAGCTCTTCCTACGCTGCCTGGCGAGCCGGACGGCTTCGTGCAAGGCCTCAACGATCGGGGCCAGGCCGTGGGCGCGACGGGAACCTGCACCAGCTTTGCGATTCACGCCGTATTGTGGGAAAACGACCGTGCCTTCCAGCTTGCGGACCTCGGACACACTGGATCTGACGCCTACGCCATCAATGACCACGGCCAGGCTGTTGGGTATGTCTCGACCACTGACGGCTCAACCATCGTTGCCTCTCTTTGGGAGAGCGGCGGAGTCACAAACCTCGGCATTCTGCCGGGAGATGGTGCCGCCTTCGCTACAGGCATCAACAACCGGGGCCAGGTGGTGGGAAGCACCTTCAACTCCGAGGGCTGGTCCCGTGGCTTCATCTGGCAAGACAATGTGATGACCGACCTGAACACGCTCATTCACAGGGATTCCAACCTCTACATCATCGCGGCCAGCAATATCAACGAGCGCGGACAAATCTCGGGTATGGCATCGGTGCTCACCGGGCCGGATGCGGGCAAGATCCACGCCATTCTATTAACCCCCGCAAGCGAGGAGATCGGCGAGTCGGTTGCAGATTTCGCACGTACACACCCGCATTCCACTGTGCCCGCGAATGCCTGCCACTCTTCGCAGAGATTCGGCCCGGGCCGAATCGAGCGATAAAGGGTGTTTTGCTCCAGAATCGCAGGCTGGAAAAGCCGCTTCACGCTCGCGAAGAATTACGAGCCGAGGACCTGGAAAGCCTGGGCGATGATTGTGGTGGCTTCATGCGCCGCCATTCATGGCAAGTCATCGCCCAGGCAGACGGTCGATCCGGCGGTGGCGGCGCTAGGACGTGGCTTCGTCTCGGATACCGCGCGAGTGAACGGAGCCACACTCCACTTCGTGCGCGGTGGGGCTGGGCCCGCCGTCATTTTGCTGCACGGTTTTCCTGAAGACTGGTACGAATATCACCGCCTCATGCCGCAGTTGGCGAAGCAATTCACAGTCGTGGCGGTTGACCTGCGCGGCATAGGCGGCTCTGCTGCGACGGCCGGTGGTTACGATGCTGCGAACATGGCAGAAGACGTTCACCAGCTGGCGGAACATCTGCATTTGGAGCACGTTTACATGGTCGGGCACGATATCGGTGGCATGGTTGCGTATGCCTTCGCCCGTCGTTATCCGGAGACGAGCCGCGGGGTGATGATGCTTGACGCACCGCTGCCAGGCCTTGGGCCATGGGATGCGGTTAAAGCCAATCCCATCACTTGGCATATCAGTTTTCAGCAGACGCCGGGCCTGCCGGAGCAACTCCTTGCCGGTCGCGAAGCCATTTATTTGCGCCATTTTCTCGATTCCGGCACTTTCGGCGATGCGGATGTCGCGCGCTACGCCAGGGCATACGCCGCTCCCGAACATCTGCGTGCGGCGTTGGAGATCTATCGGGCCTTTCCCGCGAATGAGAAATTCAATGCGGCGCAACAGAGCGCCATCAGCGTGCCGTTGGTACTAGCTCCGGGCAAAAACTCGCCTTTCGAGAAGCTCATGCCAAGCTTCGCCGATGCGTTGCGGGCGCATGGGTGCGCAAACGTTGAGATCGAAGTCATCGAGAACAGCGTACATTTCCTCGCGGATGAGCAGCCCGATACTGTGGCTCAACTCATCGAACGCCATGCCTCGCCATAACGACGATTACACAGTATTATGCGAGGCACACGAAGAACTCACGTCGAGTCGCAGGAATGGAAAGGAAGGGTGACCGATCAACGGTGGTCGACGATCATAGATTCGGAGCTAGATACTAATTCGGCATCACAAAACTGCATGGAAAGGATTCGAGGAGAGAACCGGATGAAACGAGAGACAGGTAGGATGATGGCATTGTGGGCCTTGGCGCAGGCTCTTGCCATGAGTACAGCCCGGAACGCCCAGGCACAGGACGCCAAAGATCCGTATCCGAGCATGGCTCCGATCGAAAAGTATCTGATGGATCGAGACGCCGAGATCGCCTTGGCGCGAAGCGCGGCCCCGCCATCCATTTCTCGCGATGCCACGGTTGTGATCCTGGGGAAAAATGGATACGAAACGGCGGTCGAAGGCACCAACGGCTTTATCTGCATTGTAGAGCGCGGTTGGATGAATTCATTCAACAGCCTAGAGTTTTGGAGCCCTAAGACTCGCGGCGCGGAGTGCTTCAATCCCCCGGCCGCGCGAACGGTCGTGCCGTATACCTACTTCAGGACAAAATTAGTCTTGGCGGGAAAATCGAAAGCTGACATGAAGGAAAGTATCAAGACCGCGATGGAGAAAAAGGAATTGCCTGCTCTCGAGGCCGGGGCGATGTGTTTCATGATGTCGAAAGATGCATATCTTAATGATGGTGGTGGGCACAACATGGCCCATCTCATGTTTTACACGCCGCTCATGGATGGTGCAGCATGGGGCGCAAATCCGATAGACGACTCAAACCATGTCTCGGTTAAATTCCCTAACTCTCCGATATTTCTAACCCCACAGTTCCTAGGTGACCCGGAACCGATGGATAATTTCGTCGTTCCCACCGGCGTGTGGTCGGATGGAACTCCGGATCGGATGTAAGGCGGACCATCTGAGTGAAACCTCGGAGTCACTGAGTGACGCAAGAGCATGATGAAAACTGGATTCGAGAACGCGAAAAAGATAGTCGGGCAGTGCTCGAGGCTTCTGCTGGCTTTGCTGTTTTTACTCTCCACAATTGCACCGGGACAAACGCAACCTCCGGCGAAGCCGGGCCGTACCCCAATCCGGCCGTTCAAAATGCATGTTCCCGACCGTGTTCTAATCGATCTTCGCCACCGTTTGGCGGAAGCAAACTGGCCCGATCAACTTCCGGGCACGACCTGGGAGTACGGCGCCGACATCAAGAAGGTTCGGGAACTTGCGGACTATTGGCAGAACGGCTACGACTGGCGCGCGCAAGAAGCGAAGATCAATCAGTTTGACCAGTTCACAACAGAAATTGATGGACAGCAGATCTACTTTATCCATCAGCGCTCTCCTCGCCCCGACGCTATACCGTTGATGCTGATTCACGGATGGCCCGGCTCGATTCTGGAGTTTGAGAAGCTCATTGGGCCGCTCACGCATCCCAAGGACCAAAATAGCCCGGCATTTGACGTTGTCATTCCTTCGCTTCCCGGCTTTGGATATTCCGGACCCACCACAACCCGTGGCTGGGGCCCACAGCGTATGGCGAAGGCTTTAGTTGTTCTGATGGATCGTTTGGGCTATTCCAAGTACGGCATCCAGGGTGGTGACTGGGGTTCGGCAATTGCCCAAGACATGGCCTACCAGGCGCCCACGCACGTGATCGGGTTGCATCTGAATCAGATTTACGTGCCACCGCCAAACCAGGAAGCCGTTGCGAAAATGAGCGATGCTGAGCGGAAACGGTATTCCTACTTTGACCGGGAAGAGAGTAGCTTCTTTTTCCTCCAGGCGAGTGAACCGCAGACTCTTGCCTACGCGCTTACTGACTCCCCAGTTGGGTGGCTGGCCTGGATGATTGGCAAATTTCAACTGCTTACGGACAACAACGGCGATTTTCTTACGGCTGTGGATCGCGACACATTTTTAACCGATGTCACGCTCTATTGGGCGACCGGCACGATCGGCTCCGCCATGCGAATTTATCGTGAGAACCGGCTCACCATAGAGGAAATGGTGCCGACGCCACGCCTGGAGGTCCCTGTGGGTTATGCGGATTTTCCGAAGGAGGTGGCTGTCCCGCCGTTTAGCTGGATTACTCAAACATGCAACATAGTACAAAAAACTGGCATGCCGAAGGGCGGACATTTCGCGGCTTTGGAGCAGCCCGATCTCTTGGTTGCCGATATACGGAAGTTCTTTGCAAGGATTGATCAGAAACAAGCCGAAAATGCACCCTGATACGAAATTTATGCGAGACAGATTGGCCCTCTAAATCTCGGTGCCGAGGCAGGCCTCGAGCTTAACGCCAAACTTGTTCCGTAGTTTCTCAGCCGAGGGATAGTCTTCTTCACGGAAGAGTCCGATCTGTTCGGGCCTGACTTGCTGGATGTAGTTCGGGTAAGCGGCCGAGAAGTGTATGCCGCGGTCGGAGGCCGGATTGCTGGCTGCGATAACCACCCATCCATCTGGCAGTCGGTTGGTACTCGCCCAGCTTTCTGTCGAGCACCAGTTGGTAGCAGGGGGCCTGGGTCATCTGCGGTGCAGAGGTCAATTCTTTATGCTCTTCGCTTTTACGCGCTCCGCGGACTAAATCTCACCGCCGTGTTCGGCGGGAAAAACGAGGGACGGCACTGCGGCCTGTGCGGTGTGCGGCGATTGATGCACCGAAAACGCAATCCGATCAGAACGTCAACTTAGTTCACTGTAAACGGAATATTCACCGATTGCGTGGTCGCCCCGTAGGTTCCCTGAACCTTCAACGTGTAATTGCCGATTGTGGTCGATGCCTGCGTCTGAACGAACACGTAACCGGTCACCGCGGCAGTTCCCGAAATCGTCGCCGGTTGCGTGGATACCGTGCACGTGGGAATACTCACGGCACCGGCCGGTCCCGTAACTGAGCAGGTAAGCGGCACCCTCCCGGTGAATCCACCGCTCGGCGTCACACTCACAGGCTCATGGAGAGACCCGCCGCGCCAGGTGATCGTAAATGAATTTCCCGCCAGGGTGAACGAGGGCCCAGCACTCGATCCAATTACGTACGCCGCGCTCGACACTACACTGGTCCCCATCGTGGGGCTGATCGCAATCGCTTTGATGGTTAGTGAATTCGAGACCGGAATTGGACCTGCGTAACGCGTCGAGTTCGCCGTCGGCGTGGAGCCGTTTGTCGTGTAGTACATGATTGCGTCGGGAGTCTTACTGCTCAGAGTCACATTCTGTGGCCCGGAGTAAGTACCCGCAGCGAGCGAGAACGCGGGGTGCACTGCCTGGGTCGAATAAGTCCAGCTGATGAGCTTCTGGCTGGAAGAGAGTCCTCCAGTCCCGCCAGTGAAGCCAACATACGCCGTATTCGCGCCGACAATCTGCGGAATGTTGATCGCCTGCGAGTAAGTGAAAGTCTTGTTCGTCACCATGTCGAACAGTTGCAGTGTCAGCGTCAGTCCCGTATACGAAACCGTCGCCTGGATCGAGTCACCACTTCCCAATTGGATTCCGCTCGGACTGACGTCCACTGTGGGCAGAACAGGCGCTTGTCCATTCGTATAAATGCCCGTGGAATCGCTTCCCTCGCCGTTGTAGTTATAGAAGTTAAATTTGACGCCAACACTCTTGAGAATGTCCTGATATCCAAGACCGGCTGAATCCCCTCCAAGTGCTGTCGCGCCCACGTTCTGGATTGTGAATGTGAACCCGTTTCCTTGTGCATTCGACAGTTGAAATTGAAACGTGGTCGTAAACGCCTGAATGTTGATGGGCGTGTTCCACCAGACGCTACCCGCCTCCCACAATCCGCCATCCGTCAATTGCAGTCGAGTGTCGTTGCTTGCCACGGCGCTCCCATTCAGTTGCAGCCCCGTGGTCGATGAAAAGCCGCTGCCAAAGTTGATTTTCATCCCTCCGCTCTGAATTACATACGAAGCAGTCGCCACGTTGCTGTTCTGGAGCGCAGGATCAATAGCAATAGCCTTGATCGTCTCTGAAACCGCCACTTGGATCGGTCCTGTGTAGGGAGTCGACGATGCCGACGGCGTAGAACCGTTGGTGGTGTAGTAAATCTTCGCTTTAGCATCTGCGTCCGACAATGTGACCATCTGTGCAGCCCCATAGGTTCCGGCCGCGGGAGCAAGAGTGACCGCCGGTGTTTGCGTCGTGAAGGTGAACACAGCGCTGCTGACGCTGCTCTGCAAATAGCCCGGCGCACTCGCGATCGCATTGAGGGTTGTATCGGCGCTGATCGTGATGGGACCCGTGTACTGCGTCGAGGCCGGTGTCGGAGTCGATCCGTCGACCGTGTAGTAGATGGTAGCCGACTGAGTCGCAGAGGAAACCGTGACAGTCTGGCTCGCGGAGAACGTGCCACCATTGGGGCTGATTACCGGAGTTGCAGTCGTCGGTTGGCCATTCAGCAGCCCGTAAACATCCACTTCTCCATGCACCGCAACATACACTTTTCCGTTGGTCACCACCGGGATGGAGAACTTGTTGGCCGGCCCCGCGTGGTCGCGCGTTGCGTTGGTATCGCTTTCATAGATCGTATTGGTCAAATCGTTCGCGTCCCAGGCGTAGAGCACGGCCGGCCCATTGCTGTTGAACTGGTCTGACCGCACCGCCCAGGCGATGCCGTTCTGTGCCCCGTCCGACGAGATCGAGAAGGTGGGATCAGGAAACGCAGAAGTGATGGTGGATTGGCTGTCAGGTTGCGTATCCATCACACCGCCATTCAGCTTGAATAGCATGGGCACGTTGTTTTCAGCCCAGAGATAGACGTTCCCGTTCCAGTAGGCGGGGGTGCTCCAGAAACCCAAATTCTGCGGAATAACGTTTGAGATATCCTGCAGGGCATTCGTATTGTACGAAGCTCCCGAGGCAAAGCCGCCGAGGTTATCCCGATTCAACACCACAATCCGCCCCTCTTTGCCTCCCGTGATCAGCAGATGAGGATGTGCGCCCTGCTGATCGGGCGGCATCAGCAGGCCGCCGGACCCCTGGTCCAAATCATGATCATTCAGCGTCTGGTAATTGAATGGCGTAAATTCATCCACCGGTGTGATCTTCCCGTTGGCGAGGGAAAAGGCCACGACGCTCTCGCCATATTCGGTGCTGGCGCTGAAAGGGGGTGCGGTCGAACGGGTACCATTTCCGGTCACGATGAACATGCGTCCGCCCGACACCGTTGTATCGATGGGTAATCCGGCCCCCGCGGCCCAAACACCCGCGCCCACTCCGTTCGGCGTGAGGCAAAGCGCGGTGGTCTGCTGCAGCGTCGTTGCGTTGTATGCAAATAACCAGCCATGCCACGGCCCATTGTCTCCATGCGCTGCGTAACCGATGTAGACGTAGCCGTTATAAAAATCAAGCGCGGGTCGCTGATTTTCCCACAACGGACTGAAGGAAAGCTGGCCGCCCGAGCTGCCATTTCCGGTGCCCGCAACCGTCGCGGTGATATTCACGGGACTGTTAGGCTGCTCTTTTCCGGTAACGATATTGATGGCGTGCAGGCGCGAGAAATATACCCCGTTCTCTTTCGTTGAGGTCACCACGAACATCGTATTCGTCGCCGGATTAATCGCCGGAGTGCCAGTGATGCCCACCGTAGGCGCCACGTCCGGCGAGCCGTTGTCCTGCCACGGCACCGCAGTCGCTCCGGCCCCCGCTCCGTATGCCGATGTCAGCAAACTCGCGTGCCAGATCGGATTCGCATTCGCGCCTCCATTGGAATCTGCGTCGAAAGCATAAATGGAGTCATTTTCGGTGGCCACAAACAGCACGTTGTGCACCAGGCCGTCGCTCATCTTTAACGCAGGTACATAGAGCGGCTGAGCGTACACTGTGCTGTCCACCGGAAGCGAGAACAGCTTGCCGAACGAGTTCGCATTCACGTTGGACGGGTTCAGGGCCGTCTCGCCAGTGTTCTGCCCGGCATGGCTTAGATCGTATCGCCACGTCAACACAGAAACAGGCGCCGGAGTCTGTGCCAGCAGCACCGGAGCCAGCAACCACAACAGGGGCCAGGCTATAGTACGAGAGATCGCCGCGAATCCGGCGCGTCGGCAATTGCTGCCAGGCAGCGACTGGGAAATGGAGAGGAACAACCTGAACCTGGCAAGCATATGAGTGTCACCCGGGAACAATGGAATGTACTGCACAGCTCCGGGGCTGTCCAGAGGACACACGGGAGCGGGAAACTCTGTCGTCGTCGTGAAACTAGGATGCAGCTGATGAGATCGAAATTCAGGCGGAGAATGAAACGCCTTACATGATCATAGCTCACACGGCTTCCAGCATGTGTGCTCTTGTTAGTCCGTTGATAACTATGGATGAATCAGGCCTTCGACCACGGCGCACGCACGTCCAACTTAACGTTCGGTAATGAGATCGGGCCGCTATTGGGTGATTTTAGATTGGCGGTTGCCCTGCGTGCGGAAGGCGATACCCATGAAGCCGCGTGCACAAGCGACGGGGTTCACTGCGGGCTTGCCGGCGAGGTCCACCTCAATCGTGCCGTTGTGAAACCGACTGCCCTTCAGGATGGTTGAGTTCGGAATGAGTAAAGCCGCCCGCTCTGCCAAGGCGGAAGGCAAAACGTCGCGCACGCCGTGGAAGAGCAGTGTGGGTATCGACAAGTCAGCGAGCATCGCCGCGAATTCACCCAACATGACTTTCGGGGCTGCCCCATCGCACCAGCCGCATCAGTGGCCAGCCACACCGGAGAATGGTCTGTAGAATGCGCGGAGCAGAGCGCCTTTCGACTCGCCGGCTACGGCTCGGCGCATGGCAATTTGCCAGAAGACGAAATGCACTAGAGGAGGGATCGTTTCTCCGAACAGCGGTTTGCAGAGTGCGTTCAAGAGGTAGAAAGGGTCGAGATCTGGAAAGATCGCCGGGGGCAGCAGCGCAAGACACCCCACGTTTCGTGAAAAGCGGCCGGCATACTGGCCTGCGGACGCGCCTCGATCTACTGAACAAGCCAACCATGGGGCTTTGGACGGCGAGCGTCCTTGTGGCTGCCAGCTTCGGAAAGGTCGGTGGAGCGACAGCTGCGGCGCGTTGGACCGGTCAGTCGTGGCTTAACTCACTGGCCCTCGGCGCACTCCTGAACACCCGGGGGCTTGTGGAGTTGATCGTGTTCAACATCGGTTACAACGCAGGCGTATTTTCTCCGACGCTGTGCACCATGCTGGTCGTCATGGCCCTGGTGACAACCATGTGCACCACTCCGGTCCTGAATCTGCTCGGCATCCAGAATGTCAGCCTGCTAAAGCAGCGAACCGGCGGCAGAGGGACGCAACCGCCCGTGCTGCGCTCATTAATCCATCAGGTACGGTCTAGTCAGTCTCTATCGGCGCGCTGTGACGTAGTGACCTAGTGCCGGTAGATCCCGGTGTGAGGATGGTAGTGTTCCCAATCGAACCAGTAATCCTTAAGTGCATCGATCCGCGCAAGACACTGACCTCTCATTTCGCCCGTCAGCGCGCATCCGTCGAAAGTCCATTCACTCAGTGAAGTAGATTCGAGCAACGCCCATGGGTCGCTTCCGTTCGTCGTGCCGCGGCCGTAAAACTCAAGCGTCCTTCCAGCAATCTCACGTGAGAAGACACGGATTGATTTCCCATCCGGACCAAGGACGAGCATGATCGATTCGCCACCGACGTTATCGATCAACACTGGCGACTGAAGTGTCAGACTACTTAACGGATACGCATGGGCTGCTCCATTCCTCACCACGCCTATGACGGTTTCGCGGTCGGCGAGAGTGCCCTTCGCCGCGTGGATCACGGTAGGCAGCTTGGAGTACTCACTTTCCCAATCTGCCTTTTCGTACTTCGAAGCGTAAAGCGGGAGTGGCGCCAGCACAGTGCCGTTCGGCTGTCCCTTTTTCCAGAGACCGAAGGTAAGCTCGTCCTGCGCCACAAGAGTCAGATGTTGACCCTTCATGGGGCCGGCAATAGCGGCACCTGTAACCTGCTGCCAGTAACTTCCCGTCTCCTCATCGCGCATCAGGAAATTCTGGTTGTTGATACCAGCCAGGTGGAAGTGAAGCTCGTGACCGTCGATGCTGCGGGTCCAGACCAGACCCGTGTGGCAGAGCGTTCAATAGGTGACGACGATCGGCAACTGGTGCAGCCGGTCATTCACCACGTGATGATATCCCATCTCGCGAATAGGGTAGGCGCGACTCTCCCCGCCGAGAGTGACTGCGATAACCATGTCGCCGGCATCGAGAGAGGCCTGCTTGGCTGCAACATAATGCGGTTCGCCGAAGGGGTGGAACATGTGCTCGTAGGGATTGATCCATGCTGAAGTGGCGGCGAGCAGGGCCAAGGTGCCTGCTGACACCAGAACAAGTCGCGCGATCCAACGGGCATCTCGCCATACAAGGAGCGCCAAGGCCGCGATCGTCAGAGCGAGGATCAACAATAGCGGCTTATAGTGCAAAAGCACCCAAAGGGCACGATCAAGGGCAGCAGGGGTCTGCTCGCGAAAAGGCCGAATCACGTACATGGGATATGCTGCCAGAGCCAGGGTGCCGAGACTGGCGAGGAAGAGCCAAAGTGCCGGCACAATCCCACGTGAATGTTTGCGTATGTAACTCGAGACGGCGTTCAGCATGGAATCCAAGTCTACCTCGTGCACCGCATGTTAAAAGTAATCCATTGCGGAGGATATGTCTCTCCACCCTTCGGAGGATGCGGCGATTCCGAGTGGTGAGTAAGGTCCGAATTCGGGAACTCTTCGCTTTCAACGACACTCGGATAGGTTCGCTAATCACGAGAAGGAGTGGTTGAGCATATGGCACACATCGAACTGCCGGTCGTCCCGGAACTCGGCCGCGAATTTCCCGGCATCGTCGGACCAATGACCTTCCGGCCGGAGACCGCTGCGCCGATGAACGAATTGGTCAATATTCTACTTCGTGGCGAAAGTACGTTGACTCGGGGGGAGCGAGAGCTGATTGCGACCCACGTATCCCGGCGCAACGACTGCTTCTCTGCCAAACCATTCATGGTGCTGTGGCCGCCGCGCAGTTGGACAATGGCGAAGCATTGGTAGAGAAGGTGAAGGCGGATTGGTTGAACGCGGATGTATCTCCGAAGTTGAAAGCTTTGTTGAACATCGCCGGGAAGGTGCAGCAGGACGGAAAATTAGTGACAGTGGATGACGTAGCCGCTGCCCGTCGGGAAGGTGCCACCGATCGCGAGATTCACGACACGGTGCTGATCGCGGCCGTGTTCTCAATGTGCAACCGTTACGTGGATGGACTTGGAACATGGGCACCTGCGGATCCAGCAATCTACCGAGCCAGGGCTGCGGAGATCGTCAAGCACGGGTATTCGGCCGTCACCGAGATGGCGATGGCACAGGCAGCTGCGTTGAAGTGAGCGTTATCCAGTCGAGGTTGAATCATGACGGAACTTCCCAATCCAGAGCGTTCAAAGAGCAGGCGCTACGTCCCCAAGCCGGAGACGCTCGCCCTGCTCAGGGTCTCGGGCAATCCCATCAATGGACTCGGTGAAACCACTCCACGCAAAGCTGTCGTAGTCGAAGAACCAGGTGGCAGAGCTGAAGGAAGGGGCCTGCACGCCCGCCTGCCGCGCTACTTCTGTGAAGGTGAGGTTGCCGTTGTTGTGATACAGGAAGTTGACCCCGAATTGATTGGTCACGTAGATGTCGGCAAATCCGTCGTGGTCGTAATCGGTCGCGGCTACACCCTTTGAATAGGCCGTTTGCGCGATTCCCGCCGACTGCCCGATCTCCTCAAATGTGCCGTCTCCCCTATTGTGAAATAGTTGGGCCGGCGCGCCTTCGTTGGCAACGAACAGGTCAACGTTACCGTCGTTGTCGATATCCGCCCAGGCTACCGCCTCGGTGGACGTCACCGTCGCTCCCAGCCCGCTCGTTGCGGTCACGTCAATAACGGTTCCATTGCAGTTGTTGCGCAAGAGCGATTTGCGTTGGGCAAACTCCCAGCCTCCACGCAGAACCAGAATGTCCATGCAGCCGTCGTTGTTATAGTCCGCCGACAAGAGATGGAGCCCAACCAGTTGATCCTTTAGTCCGGCCTGTTCCGTCCGGTCGCTGAAGGTTCCGTCTCCGTCATTGTGAAAGAAATGCAGCGGCTCGCGTAGATTCTCCTGTAAGATGCCTTCCGAAATGAGCGCCTTTCACAGGTATGGATCGAGTTGGCAATGGATTCATCTAATCCAGTATGAGTTTGCCTGTTTCGGTACTGGATCTAGTTGGAATGCGGTCGGAGGAGCCGGCGGGGAGCGCGATTGCGCGCTCGGTCGACCTTGCGCGTCACACGGAAGAATGGGGTTATCGGCGATATTGGCTGGCAGAGCATCACTCGATCCCCGGACTGGCCTGCTCGGCGACGTCGGTACTTATTGGCCATATAGCCGCGGCGACAAAGACAATTCGTGTGGGCAGCGGTGGAGTGATGCTGCCCAACCATGCCCCGCTGGTGGTGGCCGAACAGTTCGGCACATTGGAGGCTTTGTATCCCGGAAGGATCGATCTCGGACTGGGGCGGGCGCCGGGCGGCGATTTCCATACCATGCGGGCCTTGCGGCGCAACTTGCAACAGAACGGAGATGATTTTCCGGAGTTGCTGGAGGAGCTTCGAGTGTATCTAGGGCCGGCGAAGCCTGGGCAGGTGGTCAAAGCGATTCCGGGACAGGGCAGCTCCGTACCGGTGACACTGCTCGGGTCGAGCGACTTCAGCGCGCGTCTGGCGGCGACACTGGGACTGCCGTTTGCCTTTGCCGCGCACTTTGCTCCGGATCTGCTGGAGGAAGCGGCGCACCTGTATCGAACGCATTTCCGCCCGAGCGAGGTGCTCCATCGGCCGTGGCTCATGGTCGGCGTTCAAGTGATCGCGGCAGAATCGGATGCGTCAGCGCGGCGATTGTTCACCACCCCGCAACAGCGTTTTCTCCGGCTCATCCGGAATCAGCCTGTGGAACTGCTGCCTCCAGTGGATTCGATGGATGGGCTGTGGAATGAATGGGAGCGCACGGCGGTGGAGAGCAAGCTGCGGGCGGCGATTGTGGGTTCTGAAGCTACAGTCAAAGAAGGTCTGGAGCGGCTGGTCGCTATCACGGGAGCAGACGAGCTGATTGTGGTGACGGACACATGGGATCATGCCGCACGCCTCGAGTCGTACCGGCGGCTTGCAGAGATCGCGGAAAGGATCGCCATGAAAACGACCGCAGGGCTGTCAGGTAGCGCTCGCTGACGGTGTTTGGGTATTAGGCGAGTTTCTACCGGGAAATGCCGATGGCGACGCTGACGAAGGGCACGGATCACAATATTCCAGTCGCCATGCCGCCTTCTCGTTCCTAATGTGGAGATGGGTGATGGATCTGCTCCACCGTGTAGACCGGTAGGTTCGCGGCTTCCCTGTGAACTTCTAGTCCAAGACCACTGAGGACGGTATCGATGGTCTGTAGGTGTGTGAAGTCCACATTTGCTGCACCATTGGGGGGTGGAGGGGGCAGCCGCATCGGCCGCCAACCCTCACTGCTGATTGTGAAGACACCGGTGAGCGAGGTTCTGTTGACAACCGGCAAATCTGTCCAGTTCTCGATGTAGTGAGCCAGGTCGTCCATATCGACTGCTCTCGCATTCAAGTGATGGGCAAAGCCTATGAGGAAGCTGTGGCAGCCACCCTGCGCGGTATCGAAGATTCAATCTGAGAGGTTTGACTGCTTCAGTTTTGGGCCGCCGCGGCAATAGAAACTCGTGAGGGAGAAAAAGGGCAGCTCTTCGCTGAAGAAATCAGTCCTGTGAATCCGGCGCCAGCAGGAGGATCTTCCCAATGCCGCCCTTCTCCCCTAGCACATGTGCTCCAGCCGAATCACGCAACGGCATCCGGCGACCAATAGGCAGAACGAAGTTGCCATCGCGCACATCATCGGCGAACTCGCGCACCTTGGATGCATCGGGCCGAGCACCTACGCGCGCAATCTTCACTGTCGGATTTTTGGCTGCCGCACTCTCCGGCAACACGGCTGTGTAGCCAAAGGAGCCGCCCCGCTTTACCTTCGCGATCAGCTTCGCTGCGACCTCACCGCCAACGGTGTCCGCAATTGCATCCACCAAGCGGAGGTTCTCAATTGCTTGATCGTCATCAATCGCGAGCACGCCAGCGACCCCGAGGGAGCGTGCGTCATCCAGCTGTTTCCCGCGAACGCCTGCAATCACCTGCGCGCCTATCTTCTTCGCCGTATGCACTGCCGCGCGTCCAACGCTGCCTAGCGCTCCCGTAATTAGAACTACCTGTCCTTTTTCCACGTTTGTCGCGAGGCGCACAAGCTGGTCACCGGTGAGTGAAATCAGCGGGATTGCGGCCGCGTCCGCCAAGTCCACGCCATCTGGCAGATGAGTCACGTCCGAATCGTCCACTGCAACCAACTCGGCATAGGTCTTGTTCGAGAGTGCAAGAACGCGGTCGCCGGCCTTGAAGTGCTTTACACTTGCACCCACCGCCCGTACGATGCCGCTCACATCGCGGCCCAGAATTGCAGGAAACGACAACGGATAATTCTTCTGCATCATCCCTGAACGCAGTTTCCAGTCGATCGGATTAACGCTAGCAGCGGCTGCCACGATCAGTACCGTGCTTCCGCTAATCTGCGGTTCGAGAACGTTGTCTTCAAATCTCAGCTTCTCGGGTCCCCCGTACTCATGCAGCACCACTGCCCTCATCGCGTACTCCCATGTCGGCCCGCAGAGACTCCAGGCCTATCCGCCTCTAAATCAGATGCACGGGGGCTGACTCGCGTTTCTGTGGGATAACTTTCGGGTTGCCCGTAATCTGACCAGAATCGATGGCAAACAGGGAGATCACTTCCGACAACGCCCGTTGCGGCGGGTGATGTTGAACCTTTGACTTGCCTGCCAAAAGATTCCATGACACTTGCCGACATTTCGGTATTAATCTGCCCTTAACTAGCTCCTTGCCATTTGGCGCTCCTTGAGGAATCGAGTTCCCTGGGCACCAAGGAGGATCGTATCTCCAGATCCTCCTCGTCATGAGTTGTCCTATGTCAGCTCAGTCGTGTGGTGGAAGATGCGTGTTGCTGCACGCATCGTTTTCAGTCTACTCGATAACCGACTCCTCTGATTGCGCCGCCGTCGACCACGAGGAGAATCTGACGGCCGCTATCCACGACCACGAAGTGGTAATTGAGAGGAGGGTTTCCCGGTGCTACATCGACCGAGGCCGATCCCGTGCAATCGGGATTCACATTGTAAATGCCAGTGCCCGGCCGCCACTCCTCGGCGGGCGGCTGTCCGCCCACTACAACGTGATCCACCGAGGTGAAATTTCCAACACCGTCGAAATGTTCCATGACGAGGGTCCGCAAGGTCAGATTCGGACCAAGAATCGTGCCTTCGATTTGAACTCCGTAATCGCCGGCGATGGTTCGGTTCGAGCACACCTTGTGCCCTCCATTTTGCGCTGAGTAGTTCGGCTGAGCGACCGCCAGGCTAACCGATGCCAAGGTTAGGCAAAGTGTCAGAACCGGGGCGGTGAGTAAGCGATTGTTCCTGGTTGAGCTCTGTTTCATAAATTCTCCTCGGGGAATGGAGAGGCGTTCGACAGCCTCGCGATCCTGTAGGCGGATACTAGCGGCGATTCAGATCGATTCAATAGCCCGACGGTAAACTGAAGGTGAACTGATGAAATTCGATTTAAACCCTCTTTTTTATTACTGTTATGTTGCCAGGTAAACTGCGCTCACGCGGGCGCCGATGGTGCTTACGTATAATTCGGGCACTGCGCTGAGGCTTCGAATGAGCGAGAACGACATCATTGCCGGCACGAAAGCGCGGTTCGATCGATTCAACGTCGATCTGTGCACCGGCAAACTGCAGCGATCCGGCCTGAATGTTCCGATCCAAGCAAAGCCCTTCGGAGTGCTGCGTGTCCTTCTGATTGCTGACGGAAAGGTCGTAAGCCGCGATCAGCTTCGGGCCGCACTGTGGCCAGAAGATACGTATGTCGACTTTGAGCACGGCCTGAACACAGCGGTGCGCAAGCTGCGCCAGGCCCTGGAAGATTCAGCCGAGAATCCAAAGTTTATCGAAACGATTCCCAGGCTGGGCTATCGGTTTATCCCTTCCGTGGAGTGGGCACCCGATGAGCCGGCTCGATATGGAAATGGATCGCCCACCGCGGAGAAGCCGGCGGCGTCCAGGTCCCTGATAACCTCGAGACATCGAGACCTCCAAATCGGAAGCCTCCTTGCGGCAATTCTCATCATGGCCATGGCCGGTCTCTGGTTCATCCGCCTGAATCACTCTGGCTGGAGCTTTCTTTCAGGAGTCGTACACCGGAGCGCAATTCATGATCAGCAGACAGTTTCCCTGGTTTCGAAGGAGCGGCCACTGACTGCCAACCCGGAGGACACCCCGGTGACCAGCGCCGTTCTCTCGCCCGACGGCAAGTACCTGGCGTATACCGACGCGACCGGGTTCTACCTTCGGGAAGTGGATTCCGGAGAGACCCATGCCGTCCCTCTGGAAAAAGGGTTCGAACCCCTGGCAGAGAGTTGGTTCCCCGACCGCTCCCACCTCGTGGTCTCGTGGACGGACGATCCGCAGCGCCAGCCATCTCTCTGGAAAGTCTCTGTGTTTGGCGGTCCCGCACAAAAACTCTCAGACGCTGGATATGGCGCCTCCGTCTCACCGGATGGATCGCAAATCCTGTACATCAGGCGTACGGGCGCTGCCGAAGAAATCTGGCTTATGGCGGCGGATGGAAGTCGAGCAAATAAGGTGCTAGGCAGCCAGGAGTATTCCTTCGGACAGATTGCATGGGCTCCGCAAGGCGATCGATTCATTTATGCCAGAACCCGGACGCGCTACTACACTATGCGCAGCGGCGCCGACGCGCAGATCGACATCTTCGACCTTCACGATCACACCACGACCGTGGTGCAGTACGAGAAGGAACGGGGACTCCCGCGGGGCGGAGCCGCTGTCGCGTGGTTGCCGGACGGCCGCTTGGTCTATCCCCGGCGCGAACCGCGCCCCAACCAGCAGGACACAAATCTCTGGTGGGTTCGCCTGGACCCCCGAACTTCGCACCCAGTCGGCAACACCGCTCGCCTTACTTCAGGGCATGGAATCGCAGTGCAACTTAGCATCACTGCCGATGGAAAGCGCATGGCGCTTCGCAAACACGCGCCCCAGGACGACATATTTGTCGCCGACATTCGAAAGAATAGTGAGTTGAGCCATCCGCAACGGCTTACGCTCGACGAAAGACTGGACTATGCGATGGCATGGACGGCGGACAGCAAGGGTGTTGTTTTCTACTCAAACCGTAATGGCCCGTTTCACGTCTTCAAACAGGACATCCACTCCGCCCAGCCCGTCTTATTGGCCGGCGGCCCGGACGATCTGTACGCGCCTCGCATGACCCCCGATCAGAGCGCCGTTCTCTATATCGTGCGCGCCAGGCCCAATGAGACCACGGACGAGGCGCAGCTCATGCGCATCCCCGTGGATGGAGGGGTCTCGCAACCGGTGCTCAAGGCTTCCGGCCTTTGGGATGCGGAGTGCGCGCGAGCCCCGTCCGATCTCTGCATCTACTCCACCATTCGCGACGGTGCGCAGGCCTTTCATAAGTTCAATCCTGAAAATGGAAAAGTAACCGAGTTTCCACCCGCGAATCTCATCGGTAACAACTTCAACTGGATCCTTGCTCCCGACGGGATGCACGCCGCCTGGGCTACCCCGCCGGATGCTTCCGGGCAGATCAGCATTCGCATACTAACCATCTCCAACGGAAGCACACGCGACATTGCGGTGCCCGGATGGGCCGACCTGTTTGGAGTTGACTGGGCCGCGGACAGTCGCAGCCTGTGGGTCGCCGCACGCAACTCCGCCGGCTCGAGCGCCCTTCTCCATGTTTTGACATCTGGAAAGGTCATCAGGGTATTCGACTTCAAGCACCAGAATCTCGACTGGATCATCCCGTCTCCAGACGGCAGGCACCTTGCTATTGTCCTGGAAGTGAACCGCTCCAACGTCTCCATGATCGACAACTTCTGAGTTGCAACCCTTCTTGCTTCCGAGTGCACAGGGAATAGGCTCATTGCGGGGCATCGCGCATTGGACGCATTCGCTGCGTGGGAGACTTCCTATCGAGGCCATATTTATCGAGACGTTCTCCCGAGCTGACAAAGCTGATGCGCGCCTCAAGGATAAATTCGTTTTGGTTGGAGGCAGGATATACCGCTCCTTGAACACGCCCTCGGATGCAAACTCGGTAGGTCCTGAAAAACGGGGTACTAGGTCATTGCCGATCTTATTGGCAAGCGCGGCCATATACGCACCATCCCGGTTCCAGACTGGGTGAAAGCAGGAATTGATGCATGGATGGCGGCATCCAGAATCACAGGTGGCATTCTGCTTCGGTCAATCAACAAAGCTGGCCGAGTCCGGGGTTGCGGCTTCAGTCCCAAGGTCATCGGGGCGTGGTTAAAGAGAAAGCAAAGGTCTGTGAGATTCCAGGACTGGCGCCCCATGACCTGCGCCGGACCTGTGCCCGTCTCTGTCATCAAGCAGGCGGTGAGTTGGAGCAAATACAACTTCTCCTGGGATATGTCTCTATGCAAACCACCGAGCGGTACCTCGGATGCAAAGAGAGCTTCCACAACGCCTTTAATGATCGGATCGGGTCGAACCGGATCCGCCGGGATCTTCGTAGATTCCGCCTCACTGGCCGACTTCAGGACTTATCGGAGATTTAGAACTTGGAAATGGCACCGAGAGCGCCGTTCACCTTTCCGGAAAGCGGACTATTCACTCCTTTGGATTTCGCGGCGAAATGCGCCCATTGACATTCTTGGACCATGCGGCCCTTCAGGGAGGCAATCAAGACCCATTGCGCTAACCGAGCTCAGTCGATTGCATCCAGCAGAGACAATTTGGTTCGGCAAAGGATCGTGGCCCACGGAACGACAGACGGCGGCCTTTTCAGGGCGGTAATAACTAGTACTTCCATCTACTTACAAGCCGCCGGACTACGCGAAAGACGCCGAAATACGTGTAAAACGGATCAATCGCGGGTGAGGATCGCGGGTGGAGGTTTCGGCAACCCTTCGGGAATCTCAAAACAGGCGGCTCTTCTAGGGCCGACGCATAAGCGATCGAAGACGGAATTCCAATTCCGGTATGTGCCCGAATTTCTGTTCTGTGCGATTGAAGATAACGAGGCGTGACATCATCGAGCCTCACCGGGTCAGCATTGCGACAACACCACGCCCGTTAGCTGCGAGTCAAGAGGGCTTCCTGGGAAGGGAGATTGAAGCACTATCTGCGTGTGTGTCAGCTGCTGACTGTTCCAATTACGGCTGGCGTACGTCAGTTGCCGGTACCGCACGTGCAAACGCCACGACCGGTTCCAAGCACCTGAATGTAGCTGCATTGAGCCTGCAGATTGGCGAGGAGAGCGTCACCGAGTTCTGTTTGGGTGAACGGAGTCTCCGTTGCCGACACCGTTGTCCCTGCGCTGTGCACGTGAGTCGCCCAGGCATCCCCAGATCCGGCGGGAGAAGTAGCGGCGGGATTGCATGAGGTGTTTCCCTTGAACGCTGCCGTGACCACCATGGCGGTGCCGGTATCTGGCGCTACGGCCGTCAATGGATTGGAAAGAAGATCGTGCCTCAATGACAGACTGCGAAGTCCCTCACGCGAGACAAGGCATCCGCAGCACTCTGCCATCTGCTGGTCATGGCTGAAGATGTATATCATCGAGCAGATTTCAGAATCGGTGCCGGCAGTTCCCACTATACGCACAGTGGTATCCGGTTCACTCGACGTGCTTACGAAGTAGGAGACCAGAGCAACTGGTCGCACAACCACAGCAGACTTTCCTGCCAACCCATTCAGCGTTGCCTCGACCTCGGTGGATCCGGCCGAGAGTGCGGTTGCAATGGCGTGGTCATCAAGTTGGAGAAAATCCGCATTTTCGATCGCCCAGGCCACTGAAGAAGTAATGTCGGAAGTACTGCCGTCGCTATAAGTTCCGATCGCCTTGAGTTGGATACTCTTGCCCACAAGGATGCGCGGATTAAGCGGCGCGATCGCGATTGATACCAAAGCTGGGACGCTGACCTGGACCTTCATCGAGGTACCGATTCCGTCTGCAACGGCCGATACTGTTGCTGAACCGAGTGCCAGAGCGGTTACCTTTCCAATAGCACTTACATTGACAATTGATGAGTCGCTACTCGACCACGAGGCTAACGCGGTGAGATCCCGTGCGCCGCCGTCGTTGTAGGTGCCCACCGCAGTCAATTGTTGGGACGTACCAAGCGGCATGGCCACATTATGGCCGGAGATCTGCAGACTTTTGAGAAGTTCCGGAGACACCGTGACGGTGGCGCTGCTTGTGACCGCTCCCAAACTGCCGACGAGACTTGCGGTAAAGTTCGATGCGCCGACCTTTAGCGCCTTGACAAGGCCGTTCACATCAATCGTGATGAAGCTTGGATCAGAAATGTTCCACGTCACTGTATGGGTAACATCCTTGACGGTTCCATCGGTCAGGGTTGCCGTCACCGCTAATTGCGTTGTCTGACCCAGGGTGAGCAGTACCGGGCTCGGAGTGATAGCGATCGACTGCGGTGCGGCGCTGTCAACTGTGACGTTGATCGAAGCGGTCAGTCCGTTGAAGCTTGCCGCAATCGAGGCGGCTCCGACCGCGCTCGCCTGGACTACGCCCGTGGCGGTGACGGCCGCAATGGAGGCATTGCTGCTGCTCCACTGCGCCTGTGCTGTCTGATCTTTGGACGTTCCGTCAGAATAGGTCCCCGAAACGGAGAGTTGTACGGTTTGACCCAATGACATGGTTGACCTGTTTGGCGCGATGCTGATGCGGGTTAGCTGCGGGCCCGCGGAGATATGGATGGATCCGCCGCATGCTGAAAGCAGTATGGGCAAACTGCAGAGCAAGATCGTTTTGGCGTACATGTTTGTGCGGTGAGTGGGATGAAACAGACGCGTCATGGACTGATACCTAGGAATGACCTGAATTTGGGGTGCTTCCCGGGGGGAGGAGTAATACGAATGGGCTACTCAGTGCGGCATTAACATTGCGCGAAAACCTCACCGCAGCGCAAGTGCCCAATGAGGCTAGTCTGAATGGATTAGTCCAGAAGGCTCGATTGCGGGTTTAGCAGTTGGTCTTAGATAGGTTTGAGACATGCGCTAAGATGCCGATAACACGATGGGGAGTGACTAGTCGCCTCCCGGATTCACAGAAGCGCCTCGAGTCCTGAGATGAACCCATCGGAATCCTGAAACCGTTTTCTTGTCCAGCGGACTCGCAACAACGTCGTGATTCGAACCTCAGAGCAGTCACAAACGCGTATTTCGCATCGGATGAGCGATGAACTCCGAATTGGTTCGGAGGTCGTAATACACAACCCTTTGTGGCTGATGTTCTGAGTGCGCCCAGAAATGTTAGTCAATTTGAACGGTTCACTGCTTTCGAGGTCCGGCAATTCTTGCAGCAGTACCTCGATGCTTTGTGGATAGCGTTCTTCCCTGCGTCGCTCAGTGCGCCTGGTTCGCCTCATGCACGATCATCTTTAAAGTATGTGTCGTGCAAAGTAAATTCTGCGAATGAATTAGTTCGATCACGTCTGTCTTGATTCTCCTTCCGGAACTGAACCAATGATCCTGCCCACAATTCCTGACCGAGTGGACACGTCCATTTTGACCATTACGATTCTCAAGAATGCTTTGACCGTGTTAGGACTGATCTTCATTCGCTCCGCGATCTGCTTGCTGGTAAGTCCCTCGATCAAAAGGGCGACCGTCTCGACTTCTCGTGGCGTCAAGTTGAACTGATCGAGGAGCCCGCCCAGTCCTCTTCCGACATGCGACTGGCGTTCCAGGAGAACCGCGGCGCACACTGATTGGTGCTTGTAGGTGTCCGATTCGAACTGGAATACGCGACAAGTGTATTTACGCCGCCCCGAGATCAGATCGTGCACGAACTTCGCGCCATTTCCGCCGTTGACCCTAAGCAGCCTGAATCTGACCTTGTCTCGAATAAACAGGAGGGGCTGATGAATTTTGTCGGGGTCTGTGGGATATGCAAGGATCTGGAGTGCGGCATTATTGAAAGCAACGGGGTTATGCCCATCGCCGAGTAGGATGAATCCAGTACTGGGGATTGCTGTGGTCAACACACGTGCCTTGCTTCGAGCTGATTTATCGTTGACTCGGGCGCGGCTTTTGAACCAGACGCTATCCTAGCGTCTGACACTTATGTCAAAGACGCGCATTATTTAGTTGCTGTTTACTGATGCCCCGAGCGGTAGCGGACGACCGCTGATTTCGACCCTAGTCAGGGAGTCTTTCACTCAATACGAGTGGTGTCAAGCAAAATCGGGCTGCTCCATTTGGATTCGTTCTTTGCGACTAATCCGTGAACTGCGAGTATTCCATGTAAATGTCGATAACCAAATCTTCTTGTAACTAAAGGAAAATCCGACTATTTCAAGCGTATGTAGCCAAGAGGGCAGTTTTTGTAACGTGCGGCTAGGCCATTTGGGTTATTGCGATGCCCCTGAAGGCATGGTTGAATTCATGGCTCAGGGGACAAGATACATGGGGAACGATACTAGACAACTGGCCGAAATTGCGCGGTCTGATTTGGGCAAGAATTCAATATCTTGCCGCCGGACGGCGACTTCCGCCTTCCTTGTTTGCATGGCCGGCTTGGCTGCAGCTCAGCCCTACGGTTCTCCACGCGACCCCGGAAGCGGGTCACAGGCGGCACCGACGCAGATCTGCGATGACCAGGCGTCCGGCGAACAAAAGCAGCTCTCGCTGCAGCGTCACCCATCTGGGAGCGATAATGCCCCACTGAAAAGCTTGGAAGCTGCGCCAGAGAGCAGGCAGTCGCAGGTCGTCAGCGAAAAAGACGCTTCCTCGTCGCTCCAGGGTCCACTTCAATGCCTTCCACCACACTCCCGCAATGAATCAGCGAAGGGGGACACAGCGAGTGACACCTCGGGGTCGGTTACCCCGACCGCGCCTCAGGTGACTTTCGCTGACGGAATCCTCACTGTAGATCCGCACAATGCACCTCTTGGACAAGTTCTCGGCGCGATCCGTGCAAGCGCGGGCTTCAAACTCGATGTTCCGATTTCCGAAATGGATGGAAAGGTCTTTGATCGGATCGGCCCTCTTCCTCTTCGGGACGCACTCGTCCAACTCCTCTACGGGTCTGGCTTCAACTACATCATCCAGACTGCGCCGGACGATCCGCAAGCTGTTAAGCACGTTTTCGTAAGCCCTAAAACGGGCAACGCAATCGACACTGCCGTAACAGTCGCTCCGCATCCACCATCCGATGAAGTCGGTGAAGATCAAGCATTGTACGGGGGATTTGCAGATCCGTCGCCGCAGGAACAGCCGCCGCCCCCTGCGGTTGCACAGCAACCTCCACGCGCCAATACAGGCAGTGTGCCCGGAATTCCGGCCGGATTCAATCTTAACAAGGCCGCGGAGGAGGCACACAAGACTCCAGCGGAGATACTGAGCGATATGCAGAAACGCCAGATTGAGATCCTGGACGCGCAAGCGCCGCAACAAGACGCGCAAACGCCGCAACAATAGGGCTAACGGATCTTGAAGCCGGTTAAGAATCACTACGCCGTTATGGGGGATCATTCAGACATTCGGTACCGGTCAACTTGCGAGTAGCACCTCAATGCTGATCGTCGAACATGTGGGTTGCACTCCGATCTCGGGTGAGCTTCGCCGATTCGTTGCCGTGCCACACGCGCTGGGGATATGTAGTTTCAAGTGTTTATAGATACAACCCATGGGTTAGAACCTATCGGAGGAAGATATCGGGTATCTGCAACGCGGGTAACACCCAGTACAGTTGGGCATCAGGCGCCGACAACTGTAGATTGCTGGGTCAGGCGCCAAGGAGGAACGGGATGAAACTGAACGTAATCAAGATGCTGTCCTATGCTGTGGTGATCGCCTGTCTTACCTTGGTGAGCTCCGGCGCCGCCTCCGCACAGGATGTTTTTCGGATCAACTACTTCTCAAACAATTTCGCTCCGGCTCCCGATGCCACGGTTCGGATCGACAACCCCGGCCTGACGTACGGGAACCTGTGCGCGATGATCTACGTGTTCGACTGGGATCAGCAGCTTACGGAATGCTGCGGGTGCCTCGAAAGCCACAACGGATTGCGGACATTGTCTGTCCGGAGCAATCTGACCAACAATCCACTTACCGGCGGATTGGGGAGCAGGACCGGCGTGATCAAGATCGTGTCGGCGGCCGTCAACAATTCGCCCTGCGATCCGTCTTCCAATGTCAGGCCAACAGCCAATCTCCGGTCGTGGGTAACCCACATTCAGAATCCTGTTGGAACGGCATATCCCGTCACTGAAACCGAGTCGTCCGATTCCACCCTGGGCGCGACCGAACTTGCGAACCTGCAGGCACAGTGCGCGTTCATCGGGATTCTGGGAAGCGGCCACGGGATTTGCACCTGCGGCGTCGGTGACTAAAGGCTGCTCCACAAAGCCACCGATCGCCAGTAGGCCACGAGAGCCTGCTGTTACTGCACCAGCCTACGTCCAGGCGGGACTACCACCCGCCTGGAGTTCTTTCCAACTCTTTTCTTGAATACGGGAGTGAACTGATGAAACTCGGACTACGGATGGCGCTTGCCCTGCCCCTGCTCTTCGCTGCTTCCGCGATCATTTATGCCCAGGATTCAACCACTAGCCAGGAACCTATCGCGAGGGTTAGCGGCCACGACCTGACCCTGGGCGATCTCCAGGGCCAGCAGAGCGGGAAACTCCTGCAGGCCCAGTACCAGTACTACCTGAGCGAGCGCAAGGCACTCGAGGAGGCGATCGACAACCGTTTGCTTGAAGACGAAGCCAAAAGGAAGCAGATTCCGCTCGATCAACTTATGGAGACTGAGGTTTACAACGGTGTAAAGGACCCCACTGAGGATCAACTCAAGGTCTATTACGAAGGGTTGGATACCCAGGAGCCGTATGAGTCTATCCGGGGCGAGGTTCTACAGCACATCCGGGAACTGCGCCGGACAAAGGCGCGCGCGGCATACGTCGAGGCGCTTCGAAAAAAGGCACAGATCAACATTCTCTTGATGCCCCCGACGGCGGACGTCAACACGGATAAAGCCTTCGTGAAGGGCGACCGAAAGGCACCTATCGTTCTCGTGGAATTCGCCGACTACCAATGCCCGTACTGCCAGAAAGTTAATCCCCAGATCCAACAACTCAAAAAGGAATATGGAGACGCCCTGACCGTTGTGTTCAAGGACTTCCCGTTGCCGATGCACCACAGCGCGCAAAAGGCTGCCGAGGCTTCGCGTTGCGCGGGCGAGCAGGGCAAGTTCTGGGAGTACCATGATGTCCTTTTCTACAGCAAACTAACCGAGCCGGACGAATTGAAGGAGCATGCGCGCACGTTGAGGCTGGATACTGAACGCTTCGACAGCTGCCTCGACAACGGAACCGAAGCCGAAGCTGTGAAGAACGACCTTCAGGAAGCAAGGAACCTCGGACTAACCGGGACCCCAAGCTTCTTCGTCAACGGCCACTTCTTCAGCGGTGTAGTGGACTACGCAGCTTTGAAGGACATCATCAATCAGCAACTGAACTCCGTCGCCGCGAAGCAACAAATGGCCGCGAAGAAGTAGGGTCGACTTGGTTGCGGCCGTGAACCCGCCAGAAAGCAGAGGTCTGGAGGCAAACCCATGAAACTCACAAGCCGCATCGTGTCTGCCGCGTTTGTTCTTCTGATGCTGGGAGCCGAATGCATGAAAGCTTCGGTGGCGGTAACGCCTGCCACCGCGCATCTCAATCCGGGGCAAACTGTTCAGTTTTCCGCAACCGGATCATCGATCGGCGTTTATATCTGGAATTTGTCGGGAGCGGGGTGCATTGGGATTTCATGCGGCATGATCACGTCCGGAGGTTTCTACACGGCTCCGGCGGTAGCCCCCAAACCAGGGGTAGTGATAGTAACCGCTACCTCGCTGTCTGATCTCAGTCAGTTCGGAAGCGCAACTGTCGCCATCGGCCCGCAGCCAGTCGTTGGCATCACGGTGTCGCCAACGCAGGCGACGGTTAACCTGGGAGCGAGGCAGTCGTTCACCGCCAAGGTTACCGGCACTAGCAATACCGGCGTGTCCTGGAGTTTGTCGGGTTACGGTTGCGCGGGGACTTCTTGCGGAACTATCACCGCCAGTGGGGTCTATACGGCCCCTGCCGTCCTGCCCAATCCAGCCATCGTATTCGTCAAGGGCAGTTCGAACGCGGACGCAACGAAATCCGCGACTGCAACCGTCAATCTGATCAGCACGATTAAGGTGAGCGTTGTACCCGGTGCGGTTCAACTTAGGGTCGGCAGTTCACAGCAATTCGCCGCCCAGGTTACGGGGACCTCGGTGACTGGGGTCAGTTGGAGCGTTAGCGGAGCGGGATGCTCAGGTGCCGCGTGCGGTACCGTCACGTCTACGGGTCTCTACACCGCTCCGGCTAGGGCCCCGAATCCGGCGGTTGTAACCGTGAGGGCGACATCGCGAGCCGACGGCTCTGCATCAGGCACGGCAACGGTCACCGTGGTAACGCCGATAGGCATCAGCATTGCGCCCAAGTCCGTGGTGGTGATCGCCGCCGAGCAGATACAGTTCCACGTTTCAGTGGTTGGCACCACGAATACGGCGGTGACCTGGTCGGTGAGCGGCGCAGGTTGCTCCGGCTCGGCGTGCGGAACCATCTCCTCTACCGGTCTTTACACAGCGCCGGCCAGCATCGCGGCGCAAATGAATGTCACAGTCACGGTAACGTCGCAGGCATCACAAACCGTTAAAGCTTCTGCCACTGTGACGATCCTGCGCGCGAATAACTCAAAACTGAGCGGACATTATGCATTCTTGTTCACCGGTGTCGATAAGAACGGCATTTATCACGCTGCTGGCAGCATCGATGCCGATGGGAACGGCAAGATCTTGTCAGGCAAAGAAGACGTCAACGACATTATCAACCCGGCGACCGATCTTTCTATCACCGGAACCTACGAAATCAGCTCCGACAATCGAGGAGTAATCACGATCCACGGGCCTCTCGGTACTCAGACTCTGCGTCTCGCGCTGAATTCAAGTGGGACAAGCGGTCGCCTCATCTCGTTCGATCAGTCTGGAGTCCAGGGTTCAGGGGTGATTTACCGGCAGGATCCGACAGCATTCGCCCCATCTGTCTTGACTGGCGGTTATGTGTTCAGCCTGACAGGCGCAAATCTTTCAGGAGAACGCGTGGGGGCCCTTGGACTGATCTTCCCGGACGGCAATGGATTCATCTCCGGAAGCACCTTGGATGTGAACGAGGGCGGGGTGGTCCCCCCAACGTTCGCGACGTTCTCCGGCATCTACGATATTGATTCCACCGGACGCGGAACGATGACGCTGTCGGTGCCGGGATTTGATGGCGGTCTGTTCCATTTTGCCTTTTATGTGGTCTCGCGGAAGCAATTGCTTATTGTCTCGACCGACCCGCTTAGCGTGATGAATCCTGTATTGAGCGGGCCAGCCCAATTGCAATCCGGTGCACCATTCACTTCGGCCTCGATGGCCGGCGGCACTATCTTCAGTTTGAGCGGAAGGGCTGCGGCCGGGGGAGCTGACACGATCGGTCGTATCCTGTTCAATCCCAGCAACACAGTCCATGTTAACTTTGATCGCAATTCAAGTGGAACCGTCGCGAGCGGCGGAGTGATGACGGGGGCGTACGATCTGCAAATCAACGGACGCGGGACAATGAACCTTGATGACGCTAGTGATGGCACCGTTCATATTTGGTTGATCTACGCAACCGCGCCGAATAGCGGGTTCCTCATGGATATCTCTTCGAGTGAGGTCGGCATGGGCGAACTCATGCCGCAGATCAACATACCCTTTTCCAATTCGACCTTGATCGGCACATATGTACTGGGATCGGGCGACACGGTCGTAAAGAACACCCCCCTGGTCTCAGGGAGAATGAACTTCGATGGCGGCAACGGCAGACTGGGGAGTGGTGCGGTTTCCGGCACCGTAGACATCAGCCAGTCATCCACCCTCAATGCAAATCAGCCCCTGACGGGCACGTACTCGGTTTCGGTGTTGTCGAACAATGGCCGCGGATCCGTTGTGCTTACATCGCCGCACAGTATGAACATCGCGATTTGGGCCGCAGGTCCGTCGATGGCTCTCGGTCTGCAGGTTGACGGAACGGCCACACACCCAACAGTTCTCCACATTGAACAATAGCCGTGCAGCCATTATCCGCAGTGGCTCAGCGGACTTGAACCTGTCAAAACGAGGGAGTCATGAAACGTTACGCGTTGCCGCTTTCTCTCGGATGCATTCTGTTGAGTCACGGCCTATTTCCGGCGCAGGTGGAACTCTCGCAGCTCAAGCAGAAAGCGAAGGCGGGAGATTCGGTAGCGCAGGTTGAGGTTGGCATGAACTACGCGATGGCGGCTCATCCCGATATTCCAGAAGCCATCAAGTGGTTTCGTATGGCCGCGGACCAGGGATCGGGAGCAGGGCAGCTTCACTTAGGAGCGATGTACGACGTTGGCGTCACTCCACAGAATCCGGCTGAGGCAGTCAAATGGTACACGCTCGCAGCCAACCAGGGATTGAAGGATGCCGAGTACCGGCTTGGCGTCATGTACGACCGGGGCCGTGGGGTGACCCAAGACTATGCTGAGGCGCTGCGGTGGTATACAAAGGCAGCTCAGCAGGGGCGGGCCGATGCACAGTACAGGCTGGGTGAGATCTATGAGAAGGGTCTTGGCGTAAAGCCAGACTATGTCAATGCCATGAAATGCTACCTTGCCGCCGCAAATCAACAATATCCGCAGGCCGAATACAAAGTCGGCTTCTTGAACGAAAAGGGATTAGGAACGGAAAAGAACAAAAAAGAAGCGATGAGCTGGTATCAGCGATCCAGCGAGCATGGGTACCCCGACGCTACTGAAGCATTGGAAGCTCTCGAGTCTCAATAAGACTTCCCCAGATCTGCCTGAGACCTCAATACGCGCGAGCAAATTATAGTGTCGTTGGCCGCGGTGATGCTGTGATCTTGGTAAACGTCCATGCCAAAGACCTGCGGACTAAGCAATTGCAGAACTGCGGTCAGCGGTCGCCAGTGCTCCACTTGGTTCTTCGGGCGCTGGACCGGAGGGAGTTCCCGCCCTGGCCGCAGGCCCAGCTGGCCATCCTCCATTACGAGCAATGACTTGGATGAAAGCATTCACCACCGCCTTGGAAGGTGGCTTGCGGAGCGCCGCATGCGTGGCGCTCACGCGGTTTGGGTTATGTGATGTCTGCTCAGGAGCGCAGAGATACCAACCTTACTGAGAGTGCCGCCTTCTGGCCATCCTCAGTTCTTGGCTGCTCAGCACGGAGGCGCCGTGCTGTAGTTCACGCAGCCGGATGACTGGTTACCGAACGTCCAGACTGCCGAAACTCCCGGGATATTGGGGCGGTGAGTAAAGTAGAAGATCCACCCTGAGCCAGCACCGAAGGTCATACTTGTGCCGTAATCGTTAAGCTGATCCGTCCATTGAGTAGGATGGCACCCGGAGTTGTAGAACATCTGCGACTGAAGAACCCCCGTAATTGTCGCGGAAGGATAAATCTTCATCGCCTGGTAATGCTGGCCATTGCTTGTATAGATACACGCGTGCCAGGTAATCTGCGTTCCAGATGAAGTCACATCGATTGGCACTGAAACTGTCGACGGGGTGAACGAATCGTCGTACGCCTGGATCTGAAGCGTGTGCCAGCCCGGCGTCAGGGCAAGAGGTATGTTGATGGTCGGATCGGGATTGATATCCATCCACACTAGATTCCCTGAGGCGTAAATCGCCCAGAAAGCGATTCCTCCATTGGTATTGCCGGTGGATTGAGCGGAAGCCTTGATGGTCACTTTCCCGGGTACTGCTTCGTGCTTCCAGGGGGACGTGACCGTAACGAGCATATTCGAACCAGTCGGGCTCGTGAGGACGGCCGGTGACGCGACCACCTCAGGGCCCTGATTGATTGAATCTGCACCGGCTTGCGCGAATGCAGAGTGAAGAACGGCTGAGATGGAAACGATATAGAGCACTCCGGCGAGCGCGCATTTCCTGAATCTAAGCATCTCGAAATCCTTTGGGTGAGCAAACAGAGTAGACAAGCGGAACGTTTGCCACCGTAATGTAATGTCCGTCTGCGGGCGACGTCTTCGCGCAGTATACAGATCGTCCGCACTCGGATGTAAAGGAAAAACTCAATGAATACGTGCCGCGTCCGTCTCACATGGCGGCGTCCAGGACTCGGTTCAACACGGGACTAGCCCAAAAGAACTAGTCCTCCCAGGAGTTGTTTCGATTTTGGGTGGACAGGGTTAATCACAACGAGCTAGTAAATCGGTAAGTATTACTAAGGCATGCTTGGATATAACAGAATCGCAGCCGGCCAGGAGCGCACCAGCTGGTTCTCATTAACCCTGATGGTCAAATGGCAACGGGAGAATATCAGATCGTGTTTCGAAAACGATCACCCCGGTTTTTCCTGAGAAGATTGCTTTACATCTATTTTCCAGGGAGACTCGCCCCCGGCGAGGTGAGCGGAAAACCGCATCCGAAAATGCACGAATGCGTGGCGCGTTTAAAGGTCTTCCGCATGCGCTGTGAAGTGAGCGGGAAACTAATGATTTGCGCTCACAACTGAATCACTCCCCTGAGCGAAATACCGGCACCAAATTGGTCCCCCTGTATTGGTCAGTGTTGAAAAATCCAGTCCATCTGGCTGTAAAACTGGCTACTGGGCACCTGATCGAGTGCTGAATACCACCAGACACTGTGCTCAGTGACCCATTAACCTCATGATCCGCCGCAACGGAGGGCGGCAATCATGAGGAAAACTTCTGCGAACAAGGCAAAGGGCAAGAAGAACCGACCTAAAACCAAGCTCGGTATACCGGATCTGGAACACTCGAAAGCCGCAGTCCTCCGGAGCCTTGGTTCTCCCGACTCGACGCGCGGATACCAACATGCTATCGATGAGTTTGTCGCCTGGTACAGTTCCGAACCTCGACTGGCCTTCAATAAAACAGTGGTCCTGCGGTATCGGTTTCACCTGGAGGAACGCGGCCTCGCGCCTGGAACCATCAACGTGCGAATAGCGGCCGTGCGACGGTTGACTTACGAGGCCGCTGACTCCGGACTGTTGAGCCCCGAATTGGCCGCCGGCATCCACCGAGTCAAAGGTGTTCGCAAGCTGGGCTCTCGTTTGGGCAACTGGGTTACCGCGGGCGAGGCGGCAGCGCTCTGGCAGGTACCCGACGGACAAACTCTTACCGGAAAGCGTAATCGAGCGATCCTGTCTATCCTGCTCGGTTGCGGTCTGCGCCGCCGCGAGCTTGCTGAACTCACGCTGGAGAGCTTACAGTGCCGGGAGGAGCGTTGGGCTATCGTCGATCTCGTTGGCAAGGGTAGGCACATACGAACTGTTCCCGTCCCGAATTGGGTGAACGAGGCACTTGATACTTGGTTAACCGCGGCCGGTATCGAAAGTGGTCCGCTATTCCGATGTGTCTGTCGGGCGGGTAAACCATGGGGACACGGTATTTCAGAGAATACGATCTGGCACGTTGTCAAGAAGACTGCCGCGAGCATGAACATTCCACGTCTCGCCCCACATGATCTTCGTCGCTCAAATGCGCGTTTCTGCCATGACTCTGGCGGCGAACTTGAGCAAATCCAGTTCCTTCTCGGGCACGTTTCGGTGCAAACGACACAACGTTACATTGGCTGCAAACAGCGTTGAAGAGTCGCAGTGAACGACAGACTTGGCATCGAACCCGGGTGAGTTGGGTTCACTCCCCAACTGGACGCCTAGCGGACTTTACATCCACGTGTATCCCCAGTGGCCGGTTCAAGGTTGCGGCAGATGGGCCCCTGAAAGTATTTTCGGCTTGGTTGATCCTTTTTCGACCTGGAGTGCGCGTATTCAAGTGACGTGCCGTTTCCCATCGGCCACGTGATGCCTAGTGGGCTGTGATGTCGTCGGGCCACGGAGATATATGCGGGCACTGAAAGCAATTCTCCCCAGTGCTCCCGATGGTTGGACATTACAGCCGGCGCGGTTTATTTCGGGTGCCCAACAAGCGTGTGCAAAGGATCGAAGCCAGTCGCCGCGATCGACGCCACCTATGTTTCGCTCACCGGCCGGAAGCTGAATGAGGAACGCAATCGTGACTATGAGGCGCGCATCGACGCTATTCCCAAGCTGTCCCCTGAGGATCAAAGAGAAGCTGACACGCTATACCACCGGGGAACCGATCTTGACTATAAGTCCATTGCGGAATTGAAAAACAAGAACCAGGCGGAGTCAGATAGGCTTCGGGCCGAAGTCAATAAGGCCTTGCCGCTTCCAAGGCAATTCGGCAGGCGCATCTGGAGAAAGTCTCACCCCTGATTAGCGCCCTGGAAGATGAACGGCAAGCGGCGAATTTAAGCCCTGATGTGAGAGTACACGTGGTTGTGCACGACCTTGCCCTTGATCAGAAAACCGTGAAGACAGAGTCCGTCCGGATAGAGGGAGCTGCCAAGGCCTACTACGTGCCAGACAAAACGCTGACAATCTCTCTGTTGGATCTTCACCGGATGGGCAGCCCGTGTGGGTTCAGATCCAAGGTGATCGGATGCAGGTGGAGACGGTAGGGCGCTTGTTCGGTCGTGCAGCGAATGCGGGGGGGGCAAAGCACACGCCAGTCAAGACGGGAAAAGGCTCTCCTCAATTGAGCAGTGAAGGCAATGCGAAGCCGCGAGCCGCCGGGCAAACGTGAACCTTGCATCCACCCAGCATCCGAGTGTAAGTCTGAACCTGCGAAAGGTAGAAGATTGACTCGGCGTCACTCGGCCGCATCGAAATGATGTCTCTTAGACTAGATTGTGCTGACTGAAATTCGCTTCGGGCTTCCGCGTAGCGCAAATTCCGGCACTGGATGACGCCCACGGCAATGTGGAGTTTGGCCATGCTCAAGCGCGACTCCATATCCGCATGATTGGAATCGGCAAGTGTTTCTGCCAGGCTTGAAGCTCTTCGATATTCGGAGAGTGAACCCTTTTGGTCTCCCAGCAGCGAGAGCGCTTCTGCTCGATAGGCGTAACCCACCACCAGCAGAGCTTGATAGAACCTGTGGCTGGGGTCGGCCCGGTTTAGTCTTTCCACTGTTTCAATGGCATTGCTGACACGTTTTAGCCCGGAGCGATCGCGGTCTAATCTCACCGCCTGCATACCCACATGGGCCTCTGCGATTTGCAAGCTCAACTGAGCATCGAGGTCCTGCGGATCCGCCGATACGACCTCCCTCGCGATTGGCCAACTCTTCTTATATTCGACTAAAGCGTTTTGTTGTTGTCCCTCTCGCTCGTACATGAGCCCCAGCGTGTTGTAGAAGTCGCTGAGGTCAGCACTATTGGCACCTTGATGCTTTTCACCGGCAGCGATGGCGCGATCCAGCACTCGCTTCGACTGTTCGAATTGACGCGCCTTGCTAAGATGCGAAGCCAGCATCAATTCTGAACGACGCAAGATGTCTTGGGAAACCTGCTCAGAACTCGCTAGTTGCTCAAATATCTTCGCGTGCTCCCGGTCGTGTTCAATGGCTTCGTCAATTTGTCGAATACTGCTGGAACTTCCCACCCCAGCACAGGCAGTCGCCAGCCACAGGTGCGCCATCCCCAAACCAGTCGCTGCGTCGCGGTCATTTGGCCGCCGGTTCGCCAAATCAATCGCGTCCGCAAGTGCGGTCTTGGCCAATTCATATGCACGCGCGATTTCCCCGTTCAGGATCAGGCAGCGTGTGTATTTCCGTTGCACGTTGAGCCGTTTCGCCACGTCATCGAGATCATTCCCCGCAATGGTCAGGACTTTCGTACGCAGCTCAAGGGCTTTCCGATAGCTGATCTGTGCCGCTTTCGAGTCGCCAATTCCCGCCCCCACGTAAGCGCCTTGTAGATCTGCGATCTTCTCGTACGCATCGCTCACTTCGCGTGTCAGTTGCAGATCGTTCTGAACTTCGTTGTTCATCTCGTCGAGATATTTCAACGACCGTTGTATTGCGATGTTGCGCGCGGTCGCCGAACCCGGCAGGTGTTCTATTGCGCTATGAACATCAACCAGGTTGGTTCGTACAAGATCGCGCACGTCGTGGAGGCGCCGCTCGGCCTGCGCAGTCTGCCGCCGCGCGATTTGCGCCTCATGGAGACTGAACGACAGAGCCACGATAAGGCAAACCATCACGAGTAGCGTCGTCGAAACCAGGGTCTTGTGCCGCTTGACAAATTTCTCCGTGCGATAGGCCAGAGTGTCGGGTCTTGCCGAAACGGGTAGACCTTCCAAATGCCGGCGCAAATCTTCTGACATTTGCTCCGGGGTGCCATACCGCCTCGCCGGGTCCTTCCGCAATGCCTTCAGAACAATATTGTCCAAGTCTCCCGCGAGACGATGCCGCAGCCGGTTAGGATTTCCCTCTCTGACCTCGCTGATTGCTTCCGGAGTGATCGTCTTTGATAGGCCCGCAGGTGTGAGGATCTCTCGTTCTCGATAGATCACCGCGCTCGGCCTGACGGGTTCCGTATGACAGATTGCCGTCGTCAATTCGGCGAAGCTCGCTGACCCAATCGAGTATGGTCGATGACCGGTCAGTAATTCATACAACACCACCCCCAGGGAGTAGACGTCGCTGGCCGTCGCGATCTGTTCGCCTTGAATCTGCTCGGGGCTCGCGTACTCCGGCGACAGCATGCGCAATAGTGGGGATGTTGGTTCAACAACTTGAGGGAACGATTCGGGATCGAGGATCTTCGCAATCCCAAAATCAAGAAGCTTCACGTCCCCTTTGTCGGTAACCAGAATGTTTTTGGGCTTGAGATCACGATGAATCACAAGATGCTGATGCGCATATTGCAATGCGGCGCAAGCTTGTCGGAACAGTTTAAGCCGGTCGGCGATCGACAGTCGATGTGCATCGCAATACTCATCGATGGGCTGACCCTCGATGAGTTCCATCACCAGGTAGGGGGTACCTTCCTCGGTTGATCCGCCGTCCAGCAGCCGTGCAATATTAGGATGGTCGAGACTCGCCAGGATCTGCCGTTCGACTCTGAAGCGCATGATGCTGAAGTTCGAGCTGAAATCGCCCTTCATCAGCTTGATCGCTGTCGACTTCAAATAGTGGTCGTCCGCGCGCAGCGCCCGGTACACGATCCCCATTCCGCCTTCGCCCAGTTCCTCAACTAGTTGATAAGGACCGATGCGTCGTCCAAACCATGGCTTTGCCTGCGGTAGTTCGCGGAGGACCGGCGGCTTCTCCATGAAGCTTGTTGTGTCATCGTACGACAGGATCATGTTCTCGAGATGGTTTCGCAATTCTGCGTCAGGGCACGCAGTCTCGAGATAGCGCACCCGATCGCCAGCCGGAAGCTCCATCACAGCATCCAGGAATTCACTCACCTGTTCCCAGGGGAATACTCGATTCACGGCGAGTTTCGCTGTCGCATTTCGTGTTGCAGCCATACCTTTGCTCCTGCCCACTGGCGCTGTACGGTCGCAGGTGAAATTGAAAGAATGGTCGCGGTCTCTTCCTTTGAAAGCCCGCTGAAGAATCTCAACTCCACAATGCGGCTCCGCTGCGGGTCAACGACGGCCAACTTTTGAAGTGCCTCGTCAAGAGCCAGCATATCTATGTCCTGCTGTTCTGAGGCCGCAAGTTCCACGTCCATCGGAACTCGAGGCAAACCGGCTCCCCGCTTTTCTGCCACCTGGGCTCGCACGTGGTCCACAAGGATCCGCCGCATCATCTGCGCAGCAATGGCAAAAAAATGGGCCCTGCCATTCCACTTCACATCCTGGCCGACTAGTCGGATGTACGCCTCGTGTACGAGCGCTGTGCTTTGAAGTGTGTGTTCGGGCCGCTCACGCCGCATCGAGCGCCGCGCCAGCCTTCGCAGTTCCTCGTAAATCATGGGCGTCAAAGTCTCTAGTGCGCTCTCATCACCATCGCACCAGGCGGTGAGCAACTGGGTGACCTGAGACGAAGGCTCAATACCTTGTTCCATATCCAAAGGAGTGTCGCCAGTCATATGTGAAATAGTCGCTGAGCCGGGGAGGCAACAGCGAATTCAATTTATCAGAAAAAATCCAAAATGGTGATCTCTTTCGTCAAAAGTTTCCGCGTTAGTGAGTGTCCGGTTGATTGCCAGAGTATGAGCGCAGTCTCTGCATCTCCCTGTACACATCCCCTATCCGCTGAGGACCGCCATGATCACTACCCTGACCTTCTTTGCCTCTCCAACTGAACGGGACAATACAAGCCTGCCTTCTCTCACCGGGCGCTGTACGGAGCGTCCTCCAGTCCAGAACTCGCTACCTTCCGCTCGGTACCGCCAAACGCCAGTTTCATCGGACCGGGTCGTCGGTTCTTCGGAGTCGGGGCAGTTGTCTCGTGTCGAAATGGTGGTCAAGGCTCTCGTCGCTGAGTACCTGCAAGTCAACCACTTCCGCTTCTTCTGATTCCAGGCGTGGATTTCATGTCCAGCCGGCTCCGGTATTGATTCGCAAACTTCTAAACTCAAGGAGATTTCCATGTCCACACGCATCTTCACGGTTGAACTGCCTGCCAAGCCCGCCAACCACCACCCGGAGTCGTCCGCGTCTCCCTCCGCCCAGGAAATCGTCCTGCAGGCAGCCTTCGGCTATGTTGTTTCGGCATGCCTTGGCGTCTTTGTCAAGCTTGGAATCGCAGACCTGTTGGGTAATGAGAGCAAAGATGTCAAACAGTTAGCGCAGAAGGCCGGCGCGGATGAGGACTACCTGTTCAGAGTGCTGCGCGCCCTTGAACCTGCCGGCATCGTGCGCCGCACATCACCCCGTATATTCGGACTAACGGCGGCCGGCTCGCTGCTGAGGAAGAACGCGCCGCAGTCGCTCTCGGCGGGCGCAGAGTGGATCACGGATCCGCTCCATTTCAAGCTGTACAGCGAACTCCGCGGCAGCATTGAGAGCGGCACCACAACCTTTGACCGCGTCTATCGAGAACCCTTCTTCCATTGGGTTTCGCGCCAGGAGAATGCATTTGAGGCCCGCGTCTTCAATAATGCGATGACCAGCTTCAGCGACATGTGCATCTCCGCCCTGCTCGAGGCTTACAACTTCGGTTCGATCGACAAGTTGATCGATGTGGGCGGCGGACACGGCGCGATTCTGCGCTCGATCCTCAGGGCGTATCCCCGGATGCACGGTGTGGTCGCAGAGATGGAGGCGGTGGTGCCCCAAACCAGGATCGCGATCGCGCAGGACGGACTAGCATCACGCTGCCAGGCGGTCGAGTGCGATTTCTTCACGAAAGTGCCCGCCGAGGGAGACGCCTATTTCATGAAGCACATCATCCACGACTGGGCCGATGAGCCAGCGTCCCGCCTGCTGCGCAACATTCGCTCCGTCATGCCGAAGCATGGCCGGCTCTTGTTGGCCGAGTGCGTGCTTGATGACTCCGCCGCAGTCCACCCGGGTAAACTGCTCGATATCGAGATGATCGCTTTCGTCGGCGGCAAAGAGAGGACAGCAGACGAGTTCCGCCAGTTGCTTCTTCAGTCAGGCTTCACCCTCAAGCGCGTGATTCCCACCCGCTCTCCCTTTTCCCTGATCGAGGCCCTCCCTCTGTAAACCAGGGCAGGCAGGGCGGCAGCTCGATTCTCCCAGTCTTCTGATGCCCAAGCATTCCGCGGCGCTCTCCATCTTCGGCGCCGCGGGGTCTTGCTCCCCCTCAGGTCTCGGAGCTTTGTCCCTATATTCGATTTCAAGGGCTGTTCCTCCACAAGATCGTGCCCAGGCTCCGCGATAGGCGAACACCCTGAATTCCAATGGCGTCTTATCGGCCCGCTCGAAGGGCGGTTCGCTCGATAGGGCTCTCGTTCCAGCGAACGGCCTCGAACTTCGGACTCCGCACGCCGGAATGCTTCGCTCGAGCCCGAGGGATGCTTCGGTCATGAACGGCGTCGGTTCTGAACGACCAAGCGGGAATCCCCGACTACTCTAGGTGTAAGGCCCTCTCGTTGAAGGAGATGCTGACCGCGCTTGCTTGCTTCAGGCGGACAGGTCCTAGAACGGCTGATCAAGTCTCCGTAAACCGGCTTCGCTGCAAATTGAGTCCCAGTCGGTTCCCGGGAAACCAAGTTGACGAGAAGCGGACTATACAGCCAAGTGGCTCGCGTTCAATTGTCAGTATGTGTGTTTGGCATCAGAAAAGAATCTTCTGGCACATCCCTGTCTCCGGACTAATCCACCGATTATTGGTCCAACTCATGCACAATGAGCAATTTACCTGGGGCTTAATTTAGTTGTAGATTCGAGCGGGCAATCCTATCTGAATCGTGGGAGTTCTGATACAGATCATCTAACGGTGGGTCTCAACCGAGATGAGCTGTGCGGTTTTGCCGAGTGGTCGACCAAGGCGGTTAGGTCCGAGACGATGAACACCACTTCCAATCCGCTGGTGGTGAGAAATGGGCACTCGATTGTTCTCTTGACACTGAAGCAAAGAATCTTGATTGTCGGTAAAGAGGTCACGCACGGTTGTCTATGCGTAGCGAACGAGAGCCATCGCGGAAACAGAAGAAAACAAAGAGCAAAGCCACTGACACCGCAGTAGTTCAAGAATCACTTCGCCCTTACGCGATCGCAGACAAGCTGCGTACTCTGCGCCTGCGCCGCAGCATGGGCCTCGCACAACTCGCCGAACACACGGGGTTTTCGCCCGCCATGCTGTCGCGCCTCGAAAACGGCCGACTTGTGCCCACGCTCCCAACGCTCACGCGAATCGCCATGGTATTCAGCGTCGGGCTGGAATACTTTTTCAGCGACCCCAGGAAGCGGCATATCGTGTCCGTTGCGCGCCGCAACGAGCGCAAGGTATTTCCATCCGATCCGAAATCCGCTCATGTTCCCTGGCACTTTGAAAGCCTCGACTTCCGCGTGAATGAACGAAAGCTGAGCGGCTACCTGGCGCACTTTCATCCGTTGCCGCAGGAGAAGGTGGTGCCGCACTATCACCCAGGAGTGGAGCTTCTCTACCTGATTACGGGAAAACTCGAGATGACAATCGGCGTGGAGACGTTCCAGCTTTCAACCGGCGACTCAATCTATTTCGACTCAATGCAGAAGCATACGTATCGAAGCCTGGGAAAGGCGACCTGCACCGCGATCGTCGTCACCACAGGGTCTTCACGGTAGCGCCTCAAATCTGCCGTGCGCGTCGCGCATCTCTCGCGCCAAACCGGGTTACTTTACTCATCTGCAAGAAGAGCGGCTTTTCTTGCATGGGGAACAATCCATTACCGTCCGGAAGTTCGCTTAGAGCCATTTCCTCACGCCGTCGCACTAAGGTCGAGGAATGAGCCATTACCGAAAGGGCGGCAAGAAGAAGAGCGTTGCTATCGTGGGAGCAGGTCCTGGCGGGCTTGCTACGGCCATGATCCTGGCGCAGCGGGGATTCCAAGTCCAGGTTTTCGAAAAGCAGGATGTAATCGGCGGACGCAACGCAGAGGTGCGCCTCGGCGAATATCGTTTCGATCTCGGCCCGACTTTCCTGATGATGAAGTTTCTCCTCGACGAACTCTTCGCCGAGGGAGGACGAAGGTCGAGCGATTACCTGCAGTTCAAGAAGCTCGACCCGATGTACGCCCTCAATTTTCCCGACAAAACCATGCTGGCCCGATCGCGTCCCGACGAGATGAAGGCGGAGATCGAAAAGTACTTCCCCGGGGAAGGCGCTAACCTTGACCGTTTTCTCAAACGCGAGAACCTCCGATTCAAAAAGCTCTATCCGTGCCTGCAAAAGCCCTACGGCACGCTTGTCAGCATGATGAGCCCGACGCTGCTTGCCGCCGCGCCGCACATCGCGGCAGGGCGATCGCTCTATAGCGTTCTGGGCGATTATTTCCGCTCCGACGAACTTCGCCTGGCGTTCACATTCCAGTCGAAGTACCTTGGCATGTCGCCCTGGGACTGTCCGGGTCTATTCACCATGATTCCCTACACGGAACACGCCCACGGCGTGTACCACGTGATGGGCGGCCTCTCCCGCATCAGCGGCGCCCTTGCCGAGGTCAGCCGCGCAGAAGATGCTGAGATTCACACCTCTGCGCCGGTGGCCCGCGTTCTCCTCGACGGTCGCCGCGCCATCGGGGTCGAGCTCGCGAGCGGTGAAAAAGTTCATTGCGACGATGTCATCATTAACGCCGACTTCGGCCATGCGATGGCCACGCTCTTCGACGAGAAGAGTCTCGGCCGCTACAAACCATCGAAGCTGCGCAAGCGCAAGTTCTCGTGTTCGACATTCATGATGTATCTCGGTCTCGATCGGACCTACGATGCCGAGCATCACCTGATCGTCTTTGCGCGCGACTACAAACGCAATATTGAAACGATCACGCGTGGGGGCGCGAGTTCCGAAGACATGTCGCTCTATATCCGCAACTCCTGCGTGACGGATCCGTCCGGTGCGCCGCCTGGTCATTCAGCGCTCTATATTCTCGTTCCCGTGGCCAATAACACCAGCGGCATTGATTGGCAGGAGCGCAAGCAGGAACTGCGCGATTACATATTTCGCACTCTCCGCGAACGAACACCTTATGGAGATGTCACGCCACACATCCAGCGCGAGTTGATCGTCACCCCGGAAGACTGGGAGCGAAAATTCTCCGTCTTTCTCGGCGCGACATTCAACATGTCGCACAGCTGGAACCAGATGCTCTACCTGCGTCCGCACAACGAGTTCGAACCGTTTTCGAATTGCTACCTTGTGGGCGGCGGCACCCATCCCGGCAGCGGCCTGCCGACCATATTCGAGTCGGCCCGCATCTCTGCAAATCTTATCTGCCAGAAATACGAGATTGCCCACCCTGCTACAAAACCGCTGGAGCTTGCGCACGCGTGACGTCGCTCAATGCAGACCGGATCCTGGCTCGCGCGCGTGACGCACAGCCCGCCTGGGCGGCGCTTGGCGTAACGCGCCGGTGTGCCATTCTCAGCCGTCTCCGTCGCGAAGTTGCCCTGCAATGCGAATCGATCGCGGAGTCGCTCGCGCGTGAAACCTCCAAGCCGCGGCTCGATGCCCTTTCGGGAGACGTGCTGGTCACGTTGGAGATGATGCGCTATTACGAGGCCCGCGCGGCAAGAGTCCTGCGCCCTCGCCGGGTCGGCAAGCCCGCATTCTTTTTTAGCGGCGCGCGTTTCGAGACTCATTTCGAGCCTCACGGAGTCGCGCTGATCTTCGGCCCATCGAACTATCCATTCCAGCTGACGATGACTCCGTTGGTCACAGCGCTCGTAACCGGCAACGCTGTGGTGCTCAAGTGCTCCGAGCACACACCGGCGACGGCGGCTTTGATCGCGAGGCTCTGCGCACAGGCCGATTTGGCCCCCGATCTGGTGCCGGTATTGCATGACGGCCCCGAAGAGTCCGCGGCACTGATCGACGCCCGGCCTGACATCATTTTCTTCACCGGCAGCAGCCGTCATGGTCAAATGGTCGCGGAGCGTGCCGCAAGATACCTCGTTCCAGTGATTCTTGAACTCGGCGGAAAAGACGCGGCCATCGTCTTCGCGGATTGCCATCTCAGGCGCGCCCTCGAAGGCATCACGTACGGCGCATTCTCGAACGGAGGAAGGGTTTGCGTCGGGGTCAAGCGAGCGTATGTTGAAGTATCAATTTTCGATGAGTTTGTAACGCGGCTCGAGCAACGAATCGCGAGTCTCAAAGTCGGTACCGGGCCGGATGCCGACCTTTGCCCACTTTCTGGAGAGCAGGCGTCTGTCGTTCGCGCCCAGGTCGAAGACGCGCTCGCCCGCGGAGCCACCTTGCACTGTCCGCGGGATCGCGGCCTCATCGGATGCGAACCGGTTCTCCTCACCGGCGTTCCCGCTGAGGCCCGCATTCTTACCGAAGAGTGTTTTGGTCCGGTGCTCTGCGTTGCGCCATTCACTGACGAGGTCCAGGCGCTCGCGTTCGCCAACCAAAGCGCCTTCGCGCTCAGCGGCAGCGTGTGGACTCGCAATCGCGTGCGGGCTCGCCGCTTAGCCACTCGGCTCTCCGCGGGCAGCTGCGCCGTTAACGATGTCATTCGCGTCATTGCCAATCCCTACGCTGCATTCGGCGGCAACCGTCTCAGCGGCTACGGCCGCTATCACGGGCCCGAAGGCCTCCGCGCTTTCTCGCGGATCAGGACCATCATGTTTGCCAGCGATCGCCGCGCGCAGGAAATCAATTGGTTTCCTTTCGCCAGCCGCACCCGGCAGCAGCTCGCCAGCCTGATTCGATTCCGTCACAAACCAACGGGCCTGGGCGCGCGCCTGAATCGCATGTTGCTGCCTCTGCTGCTGGGCGCGGTTTTTACCATCGTCCTGCCCGCGCAACCCATCGCCCAGACACATCTCACGGTCAATGTCCGGCTGGCCCCGGACGCGCACGGAGAACTGGCGTATCTTGTTTTTGATTCGCCGTCAGGATTTCCTGCTGACCGCGAAAAGGCAATCCGCCACGGGTTCCTGCCGATCCCTGCCAGCGCGCACCAGATGCACGTAGACACCGACCTGCCGCCCGGAACCTATGCGGTCAGCGTGTATGAGGACCTGAACGGCAATCACAAACTCGATCGGAACATCGTCGGCATTCCGCGCGAGCCTGTCGGGGCTTCGAATAATCCCCCGGCGCGCATGGGTCCGCCGCGCTTCGACGAATGTTCTTTCCGCGTCGGCGCCGTTGCCCAAACCATCACCATCACCCTGGTGCGAGGATCATGAGCGCTGCTTCGAGAGCAAAACACGTGGTTGTTATCGGAGCCGGACTCGGCGGTATGTCGGCGGCCATTATGCTTGCGCGGAATGGCTTCCAGGTGACTGTGCTGGAGAAGAACGCCCAAGTCGGCGGAAAGCTGAACCACTTGCAGACGGGTGGATTCAGTTTTGACCTCGGCCCATCCATTTTCACGCTGCCGCAGATCTTCCGCCCGCTGTTCGAGGGCGCCGGCAAGCGGCTTGAAGACTACATCGCGCTGCAGCGTGTAGATCCACAATGGCGCAATTTCTTTGAAGATGGGGTCGTTCTAGATCTATGGGAGAACCCTGAACGAATGCGCGCGGAACTTGCGCGCTTCGGCCCGCGCGTCATCCAGGAGTACGAAGACTTTCTCTCCTACTCACGCCGGCAATATGAGGTCGTCGAGCGCGGCTATCTCCGCCAGGGCTTCGACACATTCGGGCAGTTTCTGCGATTTTATGGCTGGAAAGACGCACGGGATCTCGACTCTTTGCGATCGATGTCGGGTAGTATATACAAACGGCTGAGCAATCGATACCTTCGCGACATCTTCGAGTATTTCAGCAAGTATGTCGGCTCGAGCGCGCTCGATTCACCCGCGTTCATGAACCTCATGCCTAACATCCAGATGGAGTTCGGACTCTGGTATGTATCGGGCGGCCTCTACCAGCTCGCTCGCGCTTTCCGCCGGCGTCTCAACGAGTGCGGTGTCACTCTGCATCTTGAGCGCGAGGTCCTGCGGATCGATCACCAGGGCGGGGCGGTGACCGGCGTGCTCGTCCGGGAGCCCGATGGCAATACGACGGCTCTTCAGGCCGACTTCGTTGTCTCCAACATGGAAGTCATCCCGGCCATGCGCAAGCTGCTCAACGCGTCCCCTGTCGAAATGAAGAAGCTGCGTCGTTTCGAGCCATCCTGCTCCGGTCTTGTGATTCACCTTGGGCTGAACCGTGTTTACCCGCAGCTTGCGCACCATAACTTCTTCTACTCATCTGACCTTCACACGCACTTCCGCCGCGTCTTTCGCGATGGAGAGCTTCCTGACGATCCCACGCTCTATGTCGTCGCGCCAACTCGTACCGATGCCTCGCAGGCGCCCCCCGGCTGCGACAACATCAAGATCCTGCCCCACATTCCTCCCCTCAGCGACAGCCAGCCCAAAACTCGCGAAGACTACATCGCTCTGAAGGAAATTTGCCTCGACAAACTCGAGCGCATGGGGCTTACCGATCTGCGCCGTCACATCGTTGTCGAAGACTTCTGGACGCCTTTCGAAATCGAGGCGCGCTACGGCTCCAACCGCGGTTCCATCTACGGCGTGGTGTGCGACCGCCGCCGTAACTTCGCCTTCAAAGCGCCGAAGCAGAGCTCTCAGTTCCGCAATCTATTCTTCGTTGGGGGCAGCGTGAATCCGGGGGCCGGCATGCCTATGGTCACACTCAGTGGCCAACATGTCGCACGGATGATAGCGGAACAGAGCGCGAGAGAAATGCGATGATCGTCCCCGCGCTGCTGTGCGCGCTCGGGCTGCCCGCCGGTTTCCTGCTGATCCGGCGAATCCCCACCTGTTCGGCCGCCGGGCCGTGCGTCGCAACAAGTCTCTCCATCATCATTCCCGCACGCAACGAGGAGCAGAATCTGCCGCGCCTTCTCGAGTCGATCGCCCACTCCGCGGCCCGTCCCACGGAAGTCCTTGTCGTCGATGATGGTTCGACTGACAACAGCGCAGCGGTGGCGGCGAAGCTGGGCGCGCGCGTAATGACGTCTGCGCCAAAGCCCGACGGATGGACAGGCAAGTCGTGGGCATGTTATCAGGGCGCCCAAAACGCCACCGGGCAACTTCTTCTGTTCCTCGATGCCGATACATACTTCCTGCCCGGGGGTCTTGACCGTGTGATCTCGCGCTGGTTGTGCGAAGGGGATCAGCGCCTGGTTCTTTCTCTGCTGCCTTACCATGCCATGAACGCCGCGTACGAGCAGCTTTCGCTCTTCTTCAATGTCCTGATGGCCGCGGGCGCCGGCGGATTTGGCGCGGTCGCTGCACCACGGCTCTTTGGGCAGTCCCTCCTCATTTCCAAAGACGTCTATTTCGCCGCCGGGGGGCATGCTGCTGTCCGCGGCGTTGTCCTCGAAAACCTGCGCTGGGCAAGCAAACTCCGCGACTGCGGCGCCAAAATTCTCTGCTTGGGCGGACAAGGCACGCTGCACATGCGCATGTTTCCCGAGGGATTTCGTCAGATGTCGAATAGCTGGGCGAAGGCCTTCATCCAGGGAGCAGCGGACTCAGGAGGCATGGTTCTTGCCTTTGCGATCGTGTGGATCTCCGCCCTTTGGTCCACTACGCTGCTGCTGATCATGCCTCACGACTATGGCCGTCTCGGCCTCGCGCTGGTCTACTTACTCTTCAGCCTGCAGATCACATGGCTCGCTTTCCGGCTTGGCAGCTACCGCGTACTCACCGGCCTATTTTTTCCGTTGCCACTCGCTTACTACTGCGTCATTTTCGGATGCGCCGGCGCGCGACGCGCTCTCGGCCGTAAAACGCTCTGGAGGGGCCGCGAAGTATGAGTGCGCTGATTTGGGCAGCCAACCTCCTGGGCTGGCCTCTCATTCACCTCGCTATAGGCTTTATTGCTTTGCGCCTTCCTTCGCATCTTTTTGCGAGGGATAGCTGGCTAACCGCTCCGCGTCGATGGGAACGCGACGGCCGCCTTTATCGGGACCGACTGGCGATTCGGAAATGGAAGTCCGTGCTCCCGGACGGAGCGCCCTGGCTGGGAGGTTTCGCTAAGAAGAAAGTTGAAGCCCGCGATTTATCCTATCTTGCGCAATTCCTCATCGAAACGCGCCGCGCCGAATTGGCGCATTGGTGCATGCTTTGTTGCCTGCCGCTTTTCTTTCTGTGGAATCCGCCGTGGGCGTGCCTGGTCATGACTGCTTACGCCCTGGCCGCAAACTTGCCCTGCATCCTCGCCCAGCGCTACAACCGTCTAGCTCTTGAGCGCGCGGTCCGAACCCGGCGCCGCGCTGTAAACTGTCTATGAGTCCAGCCGGGCAGAAGCACCATCCCGCGCCCCGCCGGCGTCGATATCTGGTGCATCTTTTGTGTGTTCTCGACCGCGAATGTGAAAGCTGCCGTTATATTGCGCGAATCCGCCCGTGGGCTGCGCGCAGCGGCGTCCCCTCCGAAACTCGTGAGCGTGACTTTGCGGATGAGTGCGAACTCATTGCGACCATCAATCCGCTTCTCCTTCGCGGCTCCGACGTTCGTGACGTCTTAGGACACATCGAGAGCCCCAACGGCTTCTTGTATCTTTTGCATCTTAGCAGCGAAGAAGCAGAGCAATTGGGTTGGCCGCGTGAATTGAATTCGGGCGAGCGGGTATGAGCGCGCGCAAATCGGCGGATATAGCTTAGGGCATGCCATCCAAATGATCCTGCACCCGCACGAATCAAGGCAACAGACGCCACTCTCCCGCTGGCCTCTGACCTGTTTCGACTTCTGTTGTCGATCAGCGATATCGCCAATCCACATGGCAAGATATCGGAATGGAGGGGTCAGGACTCGGACTCCCTTTTCCAGGCATTCAAGAGCTTATCGCACCCAAGCGCACTGAACATATCTTCAGCCGAGCGCCGTCAGCAATTTTCGTCATATCAGGAATTTCTTTCCGGCGCCTGGGAGACGAGCCTCTATTCATTGCGACCTCTCTTTAGATGGGCTGGTTGAACGTGGATTCACCAGGACAGTACCCGGAAGAATTGAGCCGGATTCGACTCCATCCTACTCCGGCTCGCAACCGCCGAACCTCCCTTGTCCGGTGAACCACTCAGCAGTACACCTGAGTAGGCGCATTCTCTCGACGGGATGACTCAATTGTTATCGAATTATTGTGTTGGCACGTCACCAAAGTTAATGCTTGTAGCCAACGATACATGTGCAAGCAGGAACAATTGATCCGCAAAACGTTTTATGGCAGAGTTTGCGTTTTCGTGGACAATGGGATCTGCATCCGTGACTCACTGCGTTTTCGAGGCAGGTTCCCCAAGATGGTCGAATTGGTTGCTTTGTACAATTCCTGACAAAACGAACACTGCCCATTCTTTTTTTAGTGGGAATCAGCGGGCTGCTGCTGGCATTCAAACTGTTCACAAATTGGAAACCTGGAATCGGCGCTCTCCTCTCCATCGGGCTAGTGTTCTTCGGGCTGGATATGATGAAGCACGCATTCCAGCCGTTATCGGAGACAAAGAGCCTGTTGAGCGTTGCGAGACTCATCAATCACTGGCCCGGCCTGGCGTTCTTCCTTGGGGCCCTGTTGCGGAGCGTCGTGCATTCCTCTTCCGCATGCGCCGCAATCACCATCACCATCAACCACGGCGGCCTGCTCGGCGAGTTTGCGTCGATCATGTCGCTGGCCGGATTGGGGATGGGGACCGCCATAGCTGCCGGGTTTCTGTCCAGCAACCTGCGCGGAATTCCCCGGCAGATTGCAATTTATCAAGGCTTGACTAATCTGGCGGGCGGACTGCTTATAGCAGGCTTGCTGCTGGCCGAGCGGCTCATTGGTGTTCCACTTCTGATGGCGCTGGCGAACACCATCAGTGCTTCCAACTCGCGACGTATGGCAGTGATGTACCTGATTCTGAACCTAACCATTGCCGCGGTTGCCATTGGCGGGCTGAGATGGGCGCCCCGCTGGCTCGCCAGGTTGTCGCCGTCCACCCCCGAAGAGGATCTCTCGCACCCCATCTATCTGCAGGCGGAAGCGCTGCGTTCACCCGAGAGCGCTCCTGACTTGGTGGCACTGGAACAGATGCGACTGATGGCCGTCCTGACAGAGTATTTGGAGGCAGCACGTGGAACTGGCGGGCACAAGTTGAGGGCCCTTCACTCGAGCGCGCTTTCCCTGGGTCAGGAGATCACGAATTTTCTTCAGCTGTTGATCAGAGAGCCGATTGCGACCGGCCTGGCCGCCCGCGTCATCTCTTTCCAGCGTAAGCAGGAGATCCTGCGCGCTCTCGAGGAAAATGTGTTCCTGTTTGCTGAAACGCTTGAGCACCAGGGCCCGGAGGAACTGTCCGCGCGCTTGGTGGAGGGGCTGGACACCATCCTTTTGACGGCTTCCGATGCGCTGACGTCGAGAGACGAGTTGGACATCGAGTTGCTGGTGAGCCTGACCGATGACCGCAGAGGCATGATGGAACGCTTGCGCAGCCGTTATCATCTGGAAGATCCGGAGAGCGCCGCAAATGTTGCGAAGTTGCATTATGCCACCACACTTTTTGAGCGCAATGTATGGTTACTGCGCCAGATTGCCTTGTGGATGCGCGAAGATCTGAAACTGAACGAGACCTAAACTTGTAACATCACTAGCGAAAAATCATCTTCAAAATCGGCACGTTGCTGCCATTGCTGCACTGCATTGACAACCATGTCCAATTGATTGGGATGTTCCCCGGCACCGGCGAGAATGTCGCCGAATTCCGCTATCGACATCATGTCTTCGGCAGGGTTCGATACTTCGTAACAGCCATCGCTATAGACAAAGAGCTTCGACCCCGCGCCAAGCGTGACGGTGGAGTCGGAGTATTGTGCGAACGGAAATGCTCCAATCATCATGCCGGGACAACCGAGACGGTTCACGGTTCCATCAGGCGCGATGGCGATCGCCGGGGGATGGCCGCCCGCGGTATAGCGAAGCTCACGCGTATGGGGGTTCAAAACACCATACCAGATGGTGAAGTACCGCCCATCCTGCTTTTCCATCGGAAAGGCGCGATTCAGTCCATCGAGCACCTGCGAGGGCACGGCGAAATCAGTTCCCGGCAACGTGTGGTTGCGGATGGTGTTGATGGCTGAAACCGACAGCAGGGCAGCACCCACACCGTGCCCGCAGACATCGAGCAGATAGATGGCAAGCTGATCCGAATCCAGCCAGTGATATCCAAAGGAGTCGCCTCCCAGGCTTGAAGAGGTGATGAATCGCCAGTCGGCAGGTACAGGCGTGTCGTCCGGCATGGGGGGCGGCAGCAGCGAGCGGACATACGCGGCAGCGTCTGCGAGTTCACGCGCGATCATCTCCTGCTGCGCTTCCAGGGCAGCGAAGGCCTCGTCGCGCTGCAGGCGGAGGATGTACGCGTTCGAGTGATACCGGATGCGCGCCACGACCTCGAGCTTGTTGGGAAGCTTGACAAGGTAGTCGTTGGCGCCGGCGCCAAACGCTTCTGCCTTGATGGTCGGTTCCTCCTTGGAGGACAAAACAATCAGGGGAGTTAAGGCCGTTGAAGGGTTGCTGCGAAACGAGCGCACCATCTCGATTCCATCCACGCCCGGCATGACAAGGTCCTGAAGGATGACGGTAGGAGCAAAGCTATCGGCCTCCTGCAGTGCAACCGCGGGATCACCGCAGAACCTGAATTCAAGGCCGGGCACATCCGCCAGCATGCGCCGGACGGTCTCGCCCACGATCCGCTGGTCGTCCACGAGCAGGACTTTGATGTTGTGTTGTGTCAGCGCGATGGGCGCCTGTGTGGCTGCGTCGATGGGCATCGTGACCTCCGAAGTCTTGAACGGTTGGGACATGGTTCTACGTTTTGAGGATTTGCTATACGAGCGGGGAGGTCTCGTGTTTGTCTTTCTGGTTGTCGTGCTTTTCGCGGGCCCGATCGTCGACCAGAACGGACTCGCAAATGCGAGGAGCGATGGCGGCGAGCGGCAGGATCTCGGCGGCGGCGTCAAGTTCAGCAGCAGCCTTCGGCATCCCGTATACCACCGACGTCGCCGCATCCTGAGCCATGGTGTGAGCGCCTGATTTGCGCATTGCCAGCAAGCCGGCTGCGCCATCGCGGCCCATGCCGGTGAGCAGAACCCCGACGCGCGGAGCGAGGTGCGGCTTTGCCAGGCTGAAAAAGAGGGCGTCGATGGAAGGGCTGTGCACAGCGTCTTCTGGGGCCGCCTTGTAGAGCACAGTGCCGTTTTGGTAAGTCAGGTCATCTTTCTTCCCGGCGAGCCAGACGCCATCGGGCGAAAGCAGTTGGCCGTGGCGGGCGATGGACACAGGAATTCTTGAATGATGCTGTAACCAGGCCGCCAGTCCCGGCGTGAATTGCTCATCCACATGCTGCACGACCAGCACAATGGCCGGGAAACGGGTCGGGAGATGGGAGAGAATTTCTGCCAGCGCCTGCGGGCCGCCAGTGGAAGCACCGATGGCGACGACCGGAAAAGCGGAGGTGTCCGAGGCTGGGGCTTCCGTGTCTACGGAACTGGACCTTGGCTTGACGACCTGGCCGACAACAAGCCGCGAAACGGTATGCAGCTTTTGGATGAGCGGCTGGGCGCCGTCGAGATGATTGCCCGTTCCGAGAACCGGAGTATTGACAGCGTCAAGGGCGCCGTATCCCATCGCCTCGAACACTTTGTCGCGGTTTCCGATGGTGGTCGCGGTAACGATGAGGATGACGCACGGCCTGGACTGCATGATGCGCCGCGTGGTCTCCACGCCATCGATCCCCGGCATGATGAGGTCCATCAGAATGATATCGGGCGGAGACTGTGCGCAGAGCCGCAGAGCCTCTTCCCCGGAATAGGCTGTCCAGGCGAGCGTGAAGTCCGGTAACCCGGTAAGGATTCGCCTCAGAATCTCCGCCGCCATCTTCGAATCATTCACAATGGCGACGTTCATATTCCCTCTCCGGAAGGCTCAGCAGGAGCGTCTCCTATGAGATCCACCACAGCCTGCAAGAAGGTGCCGTTGTCGAACGATCCCTTCGTCAGGTAAAAGTCAGCTCCGGCCTCCAGCCCGCGCCTGCGGTCTTCATCGCGATCCTTGTAGGAAAGAATAATCACCGGCAATCGCGCCAGCCGCGGATTGGCCCGTACCCTGGTGACGAGTTCGATCCCGTTCATCTGGGGCATATCCACATCGCTGATCAGCAGATCGTATTCCTTCAGGCGGAGCAGGTTCCACGCCTCCTGGCCGTTCTGCGCTGTGCTGACCGTGTAGCCAAAGCGTACCAGGAGACGGCGCTCCATTTCACGGACAGTGTGCGAGTCATCAACAACCAGGACATGCGGAGCGAGTGAGTCGTCCTGCACGCACATGGAAGTGAACAAGGGTCTGCCCGCCGCGGTCTGAATCAGGTCGTCCATATCCAGAATCAAAAGCGGGAATCCGTTTTCATCGAGCGATGCCGCACTCACGCCGGGAATCTTTCCCAGCCGCGGATCAAGCCTGCGCACCGATAGCTCGACCTGATCGACGAATTTATCCACGGCGAACGCAAAACCGCCGGAGAAAAGCAGTGGAACCGGCCCTTTCAGGAGGGGTTTATCAGCGAGGCCGAGGATCGACGCAAGGACAATCACCGGATGGGCGCGATCGTTCCACCGAACCTCCGGCTTTTCCGAATCGCCTTCAGGCTCGAGATGAGCCACGTGGTCGATGCGCACCATCGGGACACTGAACAACTCGCCATCCGCCAGGACGCGGATGACGCGGATGACCGAGCGAGTGATCGGCAACGTGAGGCGGAAGAGCGTACCAGCCCCGAGGCTGCTGGTTACCATAACCGCGCCGCCGGCTTCCTGCACCGTGGATTGCACCACGTTGAGGCCTACGCCGCGCCCCGAGAGGAGGGATGTTGTATCCCTGGTGCTGAACCCGGGCAGGAAGAGGAATTCCAGCAACTCGGCCTCCGACAGGCCAGGAATGGTTTCAGAAGGGGCAAGGTTGCGGCGCATGACGCGCGCGCGAATCTGCTCAGGATCAATGCCCCCGCCGTCGTCACGCACGGTAATGACGAGGCGGCCGTTCTCATGCCCGGCCTGAATTCGCAGATGCGCCTCGGCGGGTTTGCCTCTTGCCACGCGTTGTGCGGGGGGTTCGATGCCGTGATCGAGAGAATTCGTAACAAGATGCGAAATGGGAGCTTCGAGACGGTCGAGGATGTCGCGGTCAACGAGCGTAGTTTCGCCCTGGATTTCGAGCTTGACCGATTTCCCCAGTTCCCGCGCTGTGTCGCGCACCAATCTTGCGACACCAGTGATCCCTTCATGAAAGGGCCGCAGCCTTCCGCCGAGCACGGCACGATACAGGCGCTCCGCAGCGAACTCATTGGCACGAGAGAACTGGTCGAGTTCAGCAATCTGCGCGGCCAGAACCGCGACCTGCCGCCCCAGTTCGCCACGAACCGCCGAGCGGGCTTGCGGCGACTCCACGGCGTCTTCCAGCTTCTGCAGCGCCTTGCCGATGGCGCGGTGATTGCGGTCGAGCACATCGCCCCAGGCGGCGATTTGCCTCGCGGAAACCAGCGCTTCAGCGGAGAGCGAAAGTAGATTGTCGAACCGATCCGCCGTAAGGCGCACGGTGCGCTCGCGGGTAGCGCGCTCCTCTTTGCTCCGCACCGAGAAGATGTTGTGGTCCGATTGCGCATTCTCCTTGTTCTCAACGACCGTGGAGACCGGCGCTGCGGGGAGCCCTGGTCTGGGCCGGAGGTCCGGCCTGCTACCGGGTGGCTCTTCATTCCCGGGTACGTCGGGTTCGGTAATTTCGGCGGTCTGCCCGTTGGTGGGATCGGCAGCCTGGGATTCCTTTTCTGTTCCGGACTGCGGCTCTTGAAAACTGGCTGCCCACCCGTCGATTGCCGCAGCATTTGAATCGAGCCAGAGCGCGATTTTATCTTCTGACACTGCCTGCAGCTCCGAGAGCCAATCGGTAGCCTTGAGCATGCGGTCAATTTCCGCCGAATCGAGCGCATAGCCGCCCTGTGCCGCGACGAACCGGTCTTCCATGGCGTGCGTCAGACGCACGATAAGATCAAGGCCAACGATGCGCGCGGCGCCTTTAAGCGAATGCGATGCACGCATCAAGCTTTCCAGCATGGCGGCCGAGGCCGCGCTCTTCTCCAACTCGATCAGGCCGGTCTGCAGCACGCACACCTGCTCCTCTGCCTCCAGACGGAAGAGATCGAAGAGCGAAGAATCTTCCAGACCGCTGCTCATATCTTCAGGCCGTTGCCAGAGTTACCTGGCGGAAAAGGTTATCGCTGTCCAGCAGGTAGAAGGCGCCGGAATCATCGTCGAAGCTTCCACTGATCCAATGCGGGGCCAGCGGCGCGGCGTGCTGCGAAAGGTGTTCGGAGATCACGCGGATGCCCAGAACCGCGTCGATCGGGACGGCCCATAAACGCCCGGACGGCTCTTGCAAAATCAGCATGCGGGCCACGCCCGTCGCGGTCTGCGTAACATCGAGCAGGCGAGCCAGGGAGAAGCAGGGCAGAATCTCGCCGCGAAATGCGACCAGGCCGAGCAATACAGTTCCGCTGCGGTGCGGGATTCGGGCAATGTGCAGGACAGGAGAAACCGCGGAAGCGACCTTCGCAGGCAATGCAAGCCGAAGCTGTCCCAGTTGAAAGAGGAGCATGGATCCCATGCGTGGAGTTGGCCTAGGAGGATCGGAAGCCATGAGGATCTGGAGTTCGTCGCGATAGGCCGACGGAATGGGACGATCAAACAAACTGGCTCGATTGGGATTGGTCATACAGCTTCCCCTTCGGCCTGGTGTCGCGTACCGGGAAACATTTCGCTCTCAGTTCGGACGCGTCGGATCCGTGCCTTGAGAGCCCGTCTGAGGCGCGCGTTGGGATGCATATGCCAAAGCACCTGCAACAGTTCCAGGGCCGGCAAGTAGCCGGGCGCCAAGTACAGAGCCTGACGGCAGCGGCGCTCGGCCTGGCGCACATTGCCCCGTTCTTTGTATTCGACCGCTCGATGGTAGAACTCGACGGCAGTCGTCGGGGCTGCTTGCTCCTCTGGTTTGGGAATCGGCAGGATAAACCGAGGAACGCGCGCTTTGACCGGCTGCATCGGCGCAACCGGCTTGGATGAGCGTGCGGCAGCCGGCTTGTGCGTGAATCCGAAACTGGCTGCAGGGTTCAGCGGCGTGAATCGGGCATTCAATTCCGCGACGCGGTCGCCCGCCCCTACGACCAGGCGGCCGCCGGGCAGGAGAGTCCTGCTGAGCGATTCGGCAAGAATGGCGCGCGCCTGCGCGTGGAGATAGATGAAGAGATTACGGCAAAGAATCAGGTGGTATTCCGGTTCTTTACCGAGCGCACCTGAGTCCGCGAGGTTTCGCCGCTCGAACCGGATACGGCTGCGCAGTTCGTCGCGCATGTGCCAATGCTGGTTGCGCAGCGTGCCGCAAGCCGCCCGAAGATCCTCCGCCACGTGCTCAAGCGCCCCCGCGGAATAGACGCCACGTTGCGCCACGGCGAGCGCTGTGTGCGATATATCGAAGGCATCGATGCTGAAAGCGGACGACGGAATACCGGCACAAAACAGAATTGCCGCCAGTGAATATGCCTCCTGGCCCGTGCTGCAGGGAGCCGACAAGATTCGCAGTCGGCCGGAGTAACTCGCCGCCATAGCCTGGGCCCAGATGCGAAGGTGCTCGAAAACGGCCGGGTCGCGAAAGAAGCGGGTTTCCTGCATGACCAGGGCATCAATGAGGCATTCCAATTCCGCCGGTGACGACTCCATGTGATCGAGATAGGCCGATGCGTCGGGTAGCCGTAGATGGCGACACCGTCGTTCGATGGTCCGCGTAATCCGGCCCGCTTCGAGCGAAGTCGGATCGACTCCAGCTGCATCCGCGAGGTACCGGACGATTCGCTCCAGTAGCCGAGACTCGATAAGGTTGTTGCTCTTCATGGCTGTTGCCCAGGCGGCGCAGGGATGAAGTTGGAAAGCATCTGCAGATAGAGGTCGAGGTCAAGCGGCGTAATCCCGGGATCGTCCGCCGAACACGTGTCTGTCACTCCGCCGGCGAGCAGACCGACATAGGGCACAGGAGCATCCGGCCCGGCTTCCACCAGGATGATGCGAGTGCCGAACTCCTCCGGAGTGGGCGTTTCACAAATCACGCGGTTAAGATCGAAGACCGGCGCCTGTCGGCCATGAAACATGAGCCATCCCATGAAATATTCACTCGGCTCGCCTGACAAGGACGCAAAGCCTGCCACGCTGAAGATGCGGCGCAGGGGCAGGGCGTGTGGGCCACTCTGCAGTCGGAAGCGGAGGCTGGTAGCCATGAGAGGTTTCGTCCATCAGGCATTGACAGTGGCGATCTTGAAGATGCGTTCCTTGAGAATCCGGATCGCTTCGTGCAATTGCCGGCTGACTTCATTCAGTTCATTCGCCGAGTCGGAGGTCTGACGTGCCGTCTCCGTGAGTTGCCACATGGCCTCCGAAATCTGCTTTGCCCCCACGGATTGGTTTTGCATTCCCTGTTGGACAGTTTCATAACGGGGCACGATGGATTCGACGCCTTCGATGATTTCTCCGAACTGACCTTGAATTATCTCTGCTGCGCCGATGCCGCCCTGAACCGCATCGGAAAACTCGCGCATCTCCGTCACGCCGCTGGCTACTGCTTCCTGCATTTCTTCCACAATCTGTTCGATGTCGAGGGTGGCAATCGCCGACTGGTCTGCCAGTCGGCGAATTTCGCGCGCCACTACCGCAAATCCCGCTCCGGCTTCTCCTGCCTTTTCGGCTTCGATCGAAGCATTCAGAGAAAGCAGATTCGTCTGGTCCGCCACTTTGGTGATCGCGGTAACAACAGAATTGATGCGGGCGGCCTTGCTGCGAATGGTCGAAAGCTTGGACGAGATCCCGTCGCTGGCTGCCGACAGCGTCTGCATCGAGGTTTCCATACCCTTCAGGCCCTGGCGGCCCTTGTGGGCAAGACTGGCGGTTCGTTCCGCAGCATCCGCGATCTCTACCATGGCGTGCAGCAGTTCCTGGGAGGTGGCCGAAATCTCCTTGGCCGCTGAAGCTATCTGATTACTTGAGGCCATCAGCGAGGTCACGTTTGATTGCTGATGTACCGCACTCGACGATATCTGCGTGGCACTTGACGTAAGGTGGATGCTCAGGTCGGCGACCGGATTGGTGATGCGTTTGCTGATGAAATACGCAACCAGGGCACCGACGAGAAGTGCGACAAAGCCGCCGAGGAGGCTCTGCAACAACAGTTGATTGAACTGGGCTCGGACAAGGGCAGTCGCACCCGCGTAGTCATTCGAGTCGCCGATGGCGGCGATGACCCAATCCCATGGCTTGAAGTAGGTGTAATGAACGATTGCTTCGGATCCTGTAATTGGATTGATTGCCGTCGCAATGCCGGATGCGCCATCGGCGAGTTTAGGCGCTTTCGCCAGCACTTCGGGCAGCCATTTTGATTCGGTTGCCGCGCCTACCCCGGTCGGCTCGATCACCACCATATTGCTCAGGTTCTGGCTGTTGGATCCGTAATAGACCGCCACTGAGCTACGGTCGCTGCCGTGAGACTGGATCGAAATCGCCTCCCGGAGCAGCGTAAGTCCCTCCTGCTTTATGCCCACATAGAACATGCCGATGATGTCGCCTTTGGCATTCTGCAGCGGCTCGTAAGCGGTGGTGTACCAGGCGTTGACCACGTAGGCTCGGCCGCGGTGGATCTGGCCGGAGAGCACCGTTTTGACGACCAGATTTTGGGAACCGTCGGGCATGACTGCGGGGATGTAAGTACCAATGGCGCGCTGGCCATCGGATGCAGCCACGGTCGTGGCCACGCGAAGCATGTCTCCCGCTGGGTTGACGCGCTGGAAGAGGGTGACGGTTGCGCCGGTTTGCTTGGTGATGTCGTCGATGACAGGAATGCGATGATCGAAACTGCGGTCGGGCGTCAGCGGCGCCAGCTTGAGAGCCCACTGCGGAACGGTCATGGGGGAGTGACCTTGCGTAAATTGATTGATGCTATTCCATGTGACGGTCTTGCCTGTCATCTGGATGCCGCCCGCCTGCTTGAGAGCCGCGTCGCCAAAGCTGAGGCTGGTGTCGACAGACCTCTGGACAAAGTCCTGCGAGAGCTTGCAGATGCTGTAGGTCTTTTCGGCGCTCCGAGCCAGGCGATCCTGCATGATGCCGATCACCTCGCTGGAGACCGCCTTGCTGGCGCTGCGCTCATTGACTAGCACTAGGATCGCCACCGTCACGGTGGCAAGAAGAGCCGACAAGGTGCCCAGAGCGGTGATCTGCTGGCGGAGAGACATGCTAGGTCGACGCTTCACGCGGAGCTCCCATTCAGGGCGGTTTCGCGGTCAGGGTAGATATCGAGCAGGGGTTGGAACCCGGAGATTTCAATCAGCTCCAGAATGGATGCCGGAACGGCAAAGATTCCTGTGCGGCCCCAGTACATCGCGGTGTGCTTGATGATCCGGATCATAGACCGGAGGCCTGCACTGCTGATGTATGTCAAACCGGAAAGATCGAGGAGCACCCGGCTGCGCGCTTCAGCAAGGAAGGGAGCCGTTTGCGCATCGAACAGGGGCGCGTTGGTCGTGTCCAACCGGCCCGTCATCACTATCACTGGGATTCCACGGACACACTCGATCTGCGCTGGAAGAGGTCCGGTCGGAGTATTGGCCATAAAGGAAAGACGCTGAGAAATGCTCCCCCTGGATAGAGAAAAGTTGCTGGCAGGTTGCCAATCGCAGGATTTACTCAATCTATTCTCGACCTTGTGAATGCAAACGTCTTTGTTCATTGTCAAAAGCAATAGAAACTCTGCATAACTCTTTCAATCTAACAAGAAACGAGTGCGCATAGCGTCTGCCGATTAGGTGCAATCGCAGACATCATGCAACCGGGCGCGTACCTTTCACTGCAGCCGCTTAGTAAGGGTAAGTCGGTTAGTCCCATCGTGACGCTCATAAGATATGTGATCAGCCAGCTTCCGCAGCAGATATATTCCCAGCCCTCCTATCCGTCGATCCTGGACATCGAGAGAGAAATCGGGCGGAGCGGCCGTGAGTGGGTCAAAGGGGTGGCCGTCGTCAATCACGTCCATAGTCAGGTTTCCATCGCTCACCGAGAGAACGATTACGATGGTGTGCTCGTCGGTATCGTCGTATCCATACTCGATGCAGTTGGTGACCAGTTCCTCGATCGCAAGAAGAACCAGATTCAGCACCTGGGGTGCGGGCTGGTACGACTCAAGCCAGCGTTCCGCTTCCCCGCCGGCGCGCGCAATCGCATCGCGGGAATTCGGCACTTCTATAGTCAGGCTCTCACCCACGACGTTCTGCACTCCGCTTGGGGTTGCAGAGATTATAAGGGCAGATTCCATCCGCTCTCGATACCAAACTGTTGTCGCCGCGATCCAATGTGTTCGTCTACAGCAGTAATTAGCACAATCCCCACGCTTGAATTACTCTCGTTCACTCGGTTACCAGATCTTGCTTGCATCAAGACAAGCTCTCATGTATCTTTCACTCTCAGCCCCCTCGGTTCCCCGCCGATCCCAAAATTCTTTCCTACTGGTGCTCTACACATGGTTGTAGTGCTGAAGAAAATTGCGCTCGGACTGGCCATGATCGTTGGAGCCGCGGCCATCCTGCTTTACTCGGATCTGGAATCTCGCAAGGTGAGTGCCGGCCGAGGCGCAAGCGGTTCCCGGCCCCTGCGAGTGGCAATGGTGCAGCAGACATCGATCCCTGCTCTCGATGACGGCATTACCGGAGCCCTCGCCGCGCTGAAGGAGCGCGGATACGTCGATGGCGGCCGAATGATTCTTCGCCAGTACAACGCCCAGGGAGACATTAGCACCGCCAACGCGATCGCAAAGGAAGTCACCAGCGGGGACTTCGATCTGATCTTTTCGGCATCCACCGTTAGCCTGCAAACCATCGCCAACGCCAACCGGTTCGCCACTCCTCCACGAAAGCACGTGTTTGCGCTGGTCAGCGATCCCTACGCTGTTGGGGTAGGAGTGAGCCGTGAAAACCATGCGGTTCATCCTCCCTATATGACTGGAGTGGGTAGCCTGGCACCAGTAGAAGACATTTTCCGCCTCGCCAAACAACTACACCCTTCTCTGAAACGGGTGGGGCTGGTGTGGGATCCGTCCGAGGCCAATTCCGTGGTCACCACCAAGCTTGGACGCGCGACATGCGCATCACTGGGGATCACGCTGGTGGAGGCCAACGCGGAGAACTCCACGGCAGTCACCGAGGCTATCGCCTCGCTGCTGGCGCGCAACGTTCAGGCCATCTGGATCAGTCCGGACCTTGTCGCGTCGCACGGACTGGATCTAATCGTGAGCAAGGCGAAGGTGGCCCGAATCCCGGTGTTCTCGTCGATTCCTCGCAGCAGCAAGAGTGGTGCATTGTTCGAGCTTGGCGCGAACTATCTGGCCATCGGCCACGTTGCCGGCGAACTCGCCGCCGATGTTCTCGAGGGCCGCGATCCCGCGCAGGTTCCCGTGGACAACATCCTTCCGACCACGTTGCAGGTGGATCTTCTGGCTCTCAAGAATCTCCGCGAGAAATGGGACCTTCCCGACGCTCTCATTCAACGAGCGAATGTAGTGGTGGACGAATCTGGACGGCACATCAACAATCATCCGGAAGTGGCCGTGAACGCTGAGACGCAGAGCACTCCTCCAGCGAAGGGTCAAGGTGAAAAATGATTTCGCTCCAACGAACTTCCCCCATCCATGACAAGAGGGCCTGCTGATGCAGATTACGCAACACTCGGAGGCAGGATTGCTCGAGTTGCGCCTGACCGGCCGTATCGATGCGACCTGGGCAGAACACCTGAGCAAGAACATAGAGAACGCGGTGCGCTCGGGGTGTCATCGGGTGGTTCTGAATTTTGCCGGCGTGGAATATATCAGCTCGCTTGGAATCCGCGTGGTCTTGGTGCAGTACAAACAGCTTAAGTCGGTCAAGGGAAGCCTGGGCATCAGTCATCCCAACGAGTTTTGCCGGAATGTTCTGACCACCGTTGGACTCTCTGAGCTCCTGGTCAGCGACGATGCCAATGTTCAAGTCCCACTCGAGCGCAGACCCACGCAGACGATTGGTGGAGCTACCTACGAAATCTTTCCGCAACTGGTTTCCAATCCTCTTGCATGCACCTTGATTGGCGAACCGGAGCGGCTTGGGTCCACCGGTTTCAGCGAGGACAACTGCCGGACACTGACCTTTGCCAATGGAACGTTCGGGTTGGGATTAGGTGCGTTTGGGGAGGGGTTCAAGGATTGCCAAGGCCGATTTGGCGAGTTTCTGGCGGCAGGCGGATGCGCAATCACTCTGCCAACGAACGAGGCGCACGCGCTGCCTGATTTTGTAGTGGAACAGGGCGGGCTCGTTCCGCGCATCGAGACGCTCTATGCGCTGACGGGTATAGGGGACTTCTCAACCATGGTGCGCTTTGACTCGTTGCCCGGCGGCCCCGAAAAGATCGGTCTGTCGGAACTGGTGATATCGCTGATGGAGTTGGCGGGTTCCGAGGCGATCGGCTTCGTGGTGCTTGCCGAAGCCGCCGGCCTGGTGGGAGCGAGCCTGCTGAGATCTCCGGCAGGGCAAGCGCTTTCCCCGGCTCTCCCCGCGGTGCGCGACTGGCTCTCTTTTACGTCGGAACGCAGCACCGAGAAGAGCCTGTGCCTGCTGGTGGGAGTTGCCGGTCGGAACCTTCAGGGCGATGCGGCGACATTTGTGCGCCCCATCAAAGGCGACTCTCCAGTGAGCTCACACATTCACGCAGCAGCATTTCCGTATCGACCCGTGCCGCGCGGCGAACTTCCTTTCGGGACCACGGTTGCCGGCATCCTTGCGGTCTCCACGCCGAATGCAGTTCTGCACCTGATGGCTGATACGCGTCCATTTGAGGGCGTGGGAGAGACCGACCTGGCCCGCGGAGCCTGCTGGATGGGTCCGTTGAAAACGATTGGACGAGGATGAGCCGCTCATGACGCTGCTGATTGGAGCTTTGACACTCGGGTTGATTCTTGCGCTGCTCGCACTCGGCGTGTACGTGAGCTTTCGCATCTTCAACATTCCGGACATGACTGCCGAAGGTTCGGTCACGCTGGGTGCCTCTGTAGCCGCGGCTTTGATGGTCCAGGGGCATAACGCAGTGTTCGCCACGGCCGCGGCATTCGCAGCCGGTACGCTGGCGGGAGCCGTCACCGGGATTCTCGCGACCAAGTGCAGGATCAACGCGTTGCTCAGCGGCATCCTGGTGATGACCGGGCTCTACAGCGTGAACCTCCATGTCATGGGCCGCAGCAACCTGCCACTGCTGGAAGTGAAAACGCTGGCCACCTATGCGGAAGAATTTGGCAACCGTATTTTCGGAGGATCGGCTGACCTTGATGTAGCCGGTTGGGCCGTGAGCGTCCATGATGCATCGATCCTGCTGGGCGTCCTGATCTTTGTGGTTCTCATCTGCCTGCTGCTCTACCTGTTCTTTCGCACCGATATGGGCACCGCGATGCGCGCTACCGGCGACAGCCCGGACATGATCCGCGCATTGGGGGTCAGCGTGGACCGCGCGACCATCTTCGGCCTCGCGATGTCGAACGGGCTCATCGCCCTTTCCGGCGCAATGATTGCCCAATACCAGGGCTTCGCCGACGTGCAGATGGGAATCGGCATGGTGGTGCTCGGCATCGCCAGCGTGATCATTGGCGAAGCACTGGTAGGGACCCGCGCCGTTGGACTGCTGATCACCGGTACCTTGATGGGTTCCGTATTGTTTCGTCTGCTGGTAGCCATTGCCTTGCGCTGGGGCCTTAGCCCCAACGACCTCAAACTCATCACCGCAGTCTTTGTCTTCGCTGCGCTGGTTCTCCCCAACCTGGCCAACCGGCTGAAGACAGGCCAAACGCGCCGGCGCGCTCTCGCCAAGGTGGCATGATCTCGATGCTCGAAGTCGATCGCATTTCGAAAACATTCAATCCCGGCACCTTGAACGAGGTCAGGGCGCTAACCGATGTTTCTCTTTTGCTTGCTGCGGGCTCATTCCTGATCGTGATCGGCACCAACGGGTCCGGCAAATCGACACTGCTGAATGCGGTTGCGGGCACGTTCATCGTCGATACGGGAAGCATATCGATCGCGGGTCGGGCGATTACGCATTGGCCGGAGCATCGCCGTGCAAAGTTGGTTGGCCGCGTCTTTCAGGACCCCTTCAAAGGCACCGCGCCGACCATGTCCATCGCCGAAAATCTCGTGCTCGCCTCGCGCCGCGGCAAAGCCAGGGGCCTGGGCATTGCCGTGAATCGCCGCGTCAAGGCCGAATTGCGCGACCGCATCCGTCCGCTGAACATGGGCCTGGAAGATCGTCTCGACAATCCCATCGGCAGCCTCTCAGGGGGCCAGCGCCAGGCGCTCACGCTGATCATGGCTTCGTGGCTCAAGCCGGAACTGCTGCTGCTCGACGAGCACACGGCCGCACTGGACCCCAAGACCGCAGACCAGGTTATCCGGCTTACTCACGAGATCATCCAGCGCGACCGGTTGACCACTCTGATGGTTACGCACTCCATGCACCAGGCAGTGAATCTCGGCGATCGCATCGTCATGATGCACAAGGGCAGCATCCTTCACGACCTGCGGGGAAGCGAGCGCGCCCGCGTGCGGCCTGAAGACCTGCTGAGCCGCTTCGACGATGTTCGCCGGCGCGAACAACTGGATGGAGCCGTGGCCGAAATGCTGGCCTGCACCTATGTTTAACAGTTGCTGACCCCTGGGAAGAAGGAATCTGATGAAGATCTCGTCCATTACACGCCGCAACATGCTCGTCCAGTCCGCAACCGGTGCGCTCGCCTTTGCCGGGTGCCGGAAGTTTTCCGGCGGCGGCCCGGGTTCAGGAGGAAACGGACATTCGCGGATCGGCCTTATTTACTTCGCACCCGAAGAAGGCGCGGATCTCTGCATGCAGGGCCTATACGACGGACTGAAGGAGCAGGGCCTTGAAAAGGGACGAAATCTCGAAGTGCTCAGCGCCCATGCCCAGGGAGAGATTGCCAACATTCCCATGCTTGTGCAGAACTATATGAGCCAGGGTGTCGATCTGATTTTCACCATGACCACTCCCTGCCTCACAGCTGCATGCAGCCTGGCAAGGAATAAGCACGTCGTATTCGCCTATTGTTATGATCCGGTCGCCGCCGGGGCCGGCACTTCGTTCACAAGTCATCTTCCCAACATCACAGGCGTCGGTTCGTTCCCGCCCGTTGCCGATACGGTCGATCTGATCCAGAAGCTGGTGCCCGGTGTAAAAGCCGTGGGGACGGTCTATAACACATCCGAAGCCAACTCGGTCAAGGTCATCAGTGTGGCACGCGAGGAGTTCAAGAAGCGGGGCATCGCGCTTGAGGAGGTGACCGCGACCAACACCAGCGAAGTTTTCCAATCTGCACAGGTGGCGTGTTCGCGAAAGGTGCAGGCCATGTGGGTGACCGGCGACAACACGGCTCTGCAGAGCTTCGATGGAATTGTGAAGGCGACCAGGAACGCCAAACTCCCCCTAGTCATCAATGATCCGGAGTTTACCGCCCGCGGCGCCGTGGCGTGTGTCGGGCTGGGGTGGTATCCGGCAGGAAAAGCCGGCGGAGTGTTGGCGGCCCGCGTTCTTCGCGGCGAAGATCCTCGCAACATTCCGTTCCAGGAAGTGGCGATGCAAAAGCTGGTTCTGAACCAGGAAGTCGCGAGCACACTCGGGATCGTCTTCACGCCCGATTTGATCAAAGCAGCGGCGCAGGCCTGACCCGCACCAGCATTGCGCCGAACATCAGCGATCATCTCTTTGCGCTTTACTCTTCCTTCGTCAGCCTTTTACTGGCACAATGGCAGCACAATCGTACCCCGGCTTTCATTCCAAAGGAGCAACCCCATGGCAACCCAGCCCCCAACCATTTCCCTGACCGTAGAGGTCGAGCGTAAAGGCGACAAGAGCATCGTCCATTGCCGCGGCAAGCTGGTCGCAGGCGTGTGCAGCTTTCTATACGAGAGGGTTCACAAGTTGATCCCTGAGAGCAAGCTCATCGTGCTCGACCTGACCGAACTCGAGTGGGTCGACAGCATGGGCCTGGGCACGCTCGTGCGCCTGTACGTGGGATGCAAGAGCGCGGGATGCCAACTGCAACTGATCAATCTGGGCAAGCGAGTGAAAGAATTGCTGGGCTTGACCAATATGATGGGCATCTTTGCCGAATTGGGCGAGAAAGGATGCACTCACTTCTGATCCCGGTCACGGCCTGGTGAGGATCGAAATTTCTGCTGCCCACTTTTGCACTCTACGAATGCTACACGAACTTCGCCCCGGGCGGTTCGGGGACTGCGGCGCGATCGCCAGGAGGTGTCGGCTGGCGTGCAATGTGGCAGTGGACCCACTCCAGGGGGGCGGCGGCGGAAAACGGCAGCGCGCCCGTAAGCATCTGGTACAAGGTGACGCCCAACGAGTAGAGATCGCTGCGGGCGTCGATCGAACGATTCATGCGGCCGGTTTGCTCGGGCGACATGTAGGCGAGGGTGCCGGCTATGATCTCGACCGGTATGGGCGACTGGCGCTCGTGCGGCAGCCGGGATGCAATTCCGAATCCGGTGACCCACGCGTTGCCGGCGATGTCAATGAGCACGTTTGCAGACTTAATGTCCTTATGAATCAGACCACGGCCGTGGACTTGGGCGAGTGCTGCCGCCAAGCCGACAGCGATGTGCAAGACGCGGGTCAGATCGAGCGGGCGGCCCGCGTCCCAGGCAAGAACCAGATCCAGGGGCTCACCCCCGGGATCTTTGAGCACGAGGATCGTCCGACCTTCGTGACGAGTGAGCTTCAGAGGTTTGGCTGCCCACTCGGGTTCAAGTTCGGCTGCGAGCGAGTATTCGTGCTCGAGCCGCCGGAGGTCCTGAGGCGAAGGCTGTTCGGGCGTTAGCGCCACCACGACGACGGGGGACGGGTTGCCGTGCTGCCAGCCACGGGAGAGTGTGAAGTCCGGGCCTTCCCGGAGAGTTTCCAGCATGTACCCGGAAGGCTCTGTCATGGAGGTCATCCCTGCCGTCGCGGTTGCACCTCCGAGTATTCAATGCTGACAAACGGCGAAGAGGACGTCAAGACCAATGCCTACTGGCCCCCTATGCCGCACAATTTGCAGAGACTCGACGAGGCGTGGCCCGAGCCCAATGCGCAGTATGTGGAGAAACTCAATTGCTTGACTGCTGAATCCTGGTGAAAGCGAGAGTCCAGGATTTTCAGTAGTTTCCAGAAACGCCGTTCCCGTTGCACAATTACACGGACGGATTCTACCAACCCTGAAGGAAACCCTAACAATTGAAGGGGGGCTTCATGAGTCGGAAAAGGTTGATAGCACTGGTCGCGGCCTGTGCAACGATCACGGTCGCCATGTTCATCTCGGCTCACGTTGTCGGCGGACAAAGTGAAGCAGCGTCTGCGCCCATCGCCCAGGTCTACAACCCGTACCCGCCTGGCATTCTGCCGTCCGATTTGAATTCCGAAACAGCTCGGGTCCAACGGGAGGTGGATCTGATCGAAGACCGAGCGCTTGCACGATGGCACACGTTAAAGAAGCCGATTCTGACAGGTCAGCCGCCGATCCTTCAGAATACCGGGACGGAAGCAATAGAAACGCTCGGCGAACTTATGCTTTACGACAGGAATATCTCGCCGGGCAAAAACCAGGCATGCGCATCCTGCCACATGCCGTACGCTGGCTTCAGCGGACCGATCCCCTCGGTCAACCTGACAATGGTCGCGTTTCCGGGAACGGTTCACTTTCGGGCCGGCAAGCGCACACCCCAACGACACCCCTATTCACCATTCTTCCCTGTACTCCAATACAACCAGGCACAGGGCCTGTTCTTTGGTGGAAACTTCTGGGATTCACGCGCAACCGGATACAGGTTAAGGATTCCCGATGCCGAGCAGGCACAGGGTCCTCCTGTCGACACTCAGGAAATGGGTTTCCCCGATACTGCCTGTATCGCGTTTCGGCTTTCGCAGGCCGTGTACAGACCTCTCTTTGAAGAAGTATGGGGCGAGGGCTCATTCGATATCAAGTTCCCACGAGAGACCGAGCGCATCTGCGCAACCCCGGGAGGAGCTGCTGTGTTTGGCGGGAACACGACGCCGGTGCCTCTAAGTACAGGCGATCGAACCCGCGCAAATATAGTTTATGACCGCTGGGCGCAGTCGCATCGACTCATTCGAGCAGTCCGTACAGGTGAGCGCGTTCTCGTCGAAATTCGACGCCTTCCTGGCCGGCAAATACACGCTCACTCCAGACGAGATGGCGGGTTTCAAACTGTTCAACGGCAAGGGCAACTGCAATTCATGCCACCTCGACGGACGGGGCACCAGTCTGAAATCAGATCAGGCGGACACCAGCGCGACCGCCATGGTGAATCCTCTGTTCACCTGCTTCGGCTCGGCAAATGAGGGCGTGCCGCTGAATCCCGGGGATGCCTTCTACTACCAGACCAAGCCGGATTCCTACGGGTTCATTGCCAATCCTTACGGCTTCGGCTACAGAGATTTGGGACTCGGAAGCTTTCTCAGAAGCGCCTTCGGTTCCGGCCCTAACCCGAACCTGAGCTGGAAACAGTACGCGCCGACTGTCGACGGCCAAATGCAGGTGTCCAGCGTTCGCGACGTGGCCTCGACACCGCCACAATGTCCCACCACTGAAGCTCCCGGCCCCTACTTCCAGAAAGCGTTCTTTCACAACGGCTACTTCAAGAGCCTGAAGCAGGTCGTGCATTTCTACAACACGCGCGACAAGTATGCGTACCCGGTCACCTCCGGACATTGCCCGAAGGGAACGACGGAAAAGGTAGATTGCTGGCCCATGCCAGAGGTGCGGAACAATATTGACATGACTTCCGGTAATCTTGGCCTGACGGATGAGGAGGAGAACCAGATCGTTGCCTTCCTGCAAACATTGTCGGATGGTTTTACGAGGCCTTACCTCAACAACGATACTTATACGGGTGCCTGCATGAAGGGCGGTTCGGCTGCGACCCAAGGCAATGAGCACCTGGTCGCAACTCCGCCTCTACCGCCGTGCGCATCCGCGATCTGCGGCGTTGCGCCCGTCCCGAGCCCGTCTATTCCGTAGCGAACCGCTGAAGGGCGAGAACGCAGGAACATTTGATCATCCTCCGTACGGATTTCTTCGAGGTGTGAAATGAGCAGAGCGCTTGGCATATTGGCGATCGTGGTTTTGAGCTGCAGCCTGAGCGCCCAGGTAAGTCCGACCACTCCAGAAGCTCCGCAGGTGCGAATCATCGAGGGGCCTAAGATCGAGTTGGCCAGCGAGTATCTAACGATTATCAGCTGGACAACGAACAATCCCGGCGGCTCCCCCGTACATTATGGAGTCGTGCACTACGGTACTGATCCGACATAACCTGATCGAGACCGCCAAATCTCCGATCCGGTTGAACCCGGATCATTCATCGACGGTTTTCCGCGTACGCCTTGATAACCTCAAGCCGCAGACGACCTACTACTACACAGTCGACTCGATGCCGGCCAACGGCAAGAGCGACGAGGTGAAGAGCTCAGTCAACCACTTCACTACACCTTAAAACCCCCGGGGGAGTCGCCCGAAGCCAAGATAATTTTGCCGCTGCCCGAGGCCGGGCACCCATTTAGCTTAGCTAGCCGCCGGCCAACCCCAGTGACGAAGGGCGGCCTTCCACGACCAGATTTCGTCGCAGTCGGTTTCTTGACACTTGTGACCGCTTCGCCCAAGGCCCTCTAGTTCATCTACTAACTGTGATTACCGAAAACTCCGTCCGAGCTGAAAATGCAGAGGTTCTGATCATTCGTGAGATCTTGGTGTATCAGCATGAGCTCTCTTTTTGTTGCCCTTTTCGCTTTGGTCACCTCCAGTTTTCGAACCCGTGTCACCCTGCAGACAGAGATCCGTCGCTTCAATGCCCTGCATAAGCTCTGCGTTTTGTTCGTATAACAAGCAGTTGCGTGGTCTGAGTTGGTCGAAAGCCCCTTGATTGAGAACGCGCAACGAGCAGAAATCACCGACCGACTCTTCCGTTACCCATTTCAGGCGTCCTCAATTACTTTCCCTTGCACCAGCGTTCCCGAAGAGAAAGTCTCTCAGACCGCATCACGGCACTACTGGAGTGCAACCGTAACAGCCTCTCCGCTGGGAAGTTTGTACGCATGACAATTCGCTGGCGCGCTCTCCCGCCCTGCGGGCAAGCTGACGGCGTAACGCGCATCCAGGATCAATTCGGCCTGCATGGTCGCGGGAATTGCAAGGGCGAGTTCGCGCCCTGGCCCGGACGGTCGGATCGCGAAATGAATTGGTCCTCGCACCGTGTGCGCCGCAAAGGATATCTCAGGAAGATTGCCGGGCTGCGGTGCGATCACGCAAGTCGCATATCCGGGACTGGTGGGGCGCAGCCCCAGCACTCCGTGGTAGACAAGGATGAGCGGCGCCAAGGGGCAGTGGCTCCATTGTGAGGTGGAATCGTATTGCGGCGTCCAGTCCTCGGCCAGAGTATTGTTTTCTCTGATTGATGCCATTGTCCAGCGAGCGCGAAGATCGTCAAGCACCACCTGCATGCGCCGTCCTTTGGCCAGCGCCCAGTAGCGCCATACTGCGCTGGCCGGATAGGAAAGCCCCATCTCCACTGGGCATGTAGCCAGCATGTCCAACGTGGCTTCTGTAGCTCCGCCCGGGCACTGGTCAAACAGGATCGAAGTGGCCAGTGAACGGTCGCAGGTGCGCACGCGGCCCTCCTCCATGCTCCATGGCAAGTTGGCAACAAACATGGTTCGATCGCGATCCCAGAACCTCTTCACTGCCGCAGTCTGAAGGTCAGCCCCGAACGTCTCCAAGGCATGCGCGGCATCCTCGTCTCCAAACGCGCGGGCCAGCACTGGAAGGGCATGCTTGAATGCAGCGGCCGCGTACAGATTAAATGCACACTGCTTGTGCCGCTGCAGCGCATATGCGTTGTGATCCATCCACACATAGGGGATGCGCAGATCCTCCACCTTCAGAAGTCCGCTCTCGTCGCGAATGGTGGCGAAGTACGCGGCCATGGGTGCAAAGCGTGGATATGCCTCCTTCAACATTTCGAGTTGACCCGTGTAGAGGTAGTAGTAAAGGCAGTCAAAACTGAAGCCTACGTTGTGATCGAGGATTGGCCCCCACTGCGTCATCGAAAGGTTGCGCTCCGCCACGCGCCATACTCGATCGAAAGCCGGCCAGCAATCAAAGAAGTAGCCGCCAGCCGACGAGCCCTGGCTGAAGGTATTGACGAAACGGCCGGGCAGACGGTTTTCGTTGAAGGCGTGATAGAGCGCATGCAACTGATGCCCACCGTCACCGCTGTACTGCTGGCGTTCTCGCGCCATTCCATCCACCACGGTATCCTGCGCCGAATTGTTCAATGTGTTAACGCTGGCCGCAAACAGCCTGGCTAGCACCGGATCCGAGCACCGAATAGATGGGTTGTCCGGCCACGGATAAATCCTTCGCCGCACCGCAATATCCTTGAGTATCACGGGCCGATCGTGATTACGAATGACGAACTGAATCCACCGATAGCTTTCAAAATCGAAAGTTTCGAAGCGATTTTCGCCTTCGCGGCATATGAAGCGGGACCAGGAGTTGAAATGCGTGTTGATGAGGAAACTGGTGTGCGGCTGATGAGCTTCGTGCACAAGGATTTCGACTACAGTGCCCGCCGGCGCATCCACCGTGAAGCATGGCCATCCGACAACCTGCTCATCGCGGGCGAAAGTGAGCACCGTTGACTTCTCTTGATGCGGGTCTACCTGCCAGGAACCAGGTGACATCTCCCTGGCTGCGCTTGTCCATTCGCCGGTGCAGGCCTCGGGAGGCACGCATTCAAAGTATTGCTCCGGCGGACACTGCCACTCTATGATGGCGCTCTCGCGGAGCGTGAATCCGCCGAGCAGCACCTCGTTGAGCATGGGCACGCTGCGCGCGCGCAGCGAACACAGCTTCGGATCTCCTTCGCTTTCCATCACCGTCGCCGAGCGACCGCAGATGGACGGCTTGTCCCCACCGTCACTGTACTCTGCCGCGGCGCGCCATCCGCGATCCGGCTCGTGGCCCGCCTCATTCCAACCATAGGGATACAATCGCGCGTCGAATTCTTCCTGGAACGCGCGAAGGTACCAACGCTTGGAGTTTCCAGGGCGCCAGCTGCGCGCCACGCAAACCTGCCAGGAACGGTCAGACACTACTTGCTGCCGGCTGCCGTCCGCGCATTCCACGTTGAGCCGGAACAGAAATCCCGGCTTGCCCATCACCCAGGTACCATCGCCTTCGCCGTAGAACAAGACCTGCGCGCCGATCACATTCTTTCCCTTGTCCAGGTACGCTGCGAGATCCAGTGGATCAGCCTCCTGCCAGCGCGGATCGCACGGCGCCGGTCCCCACTGCACGCGATTTCCATTCACGGAGAGCAGATACCGGCTGTCGGCCAAGACACGGCCAGTGGCGGCTTTTGGCCGCGCCGGCAGTTCGATTTCTTTGCGCAGCAGCACTACTGTGGACGGCAGGCATCGGCCCATCGGGTACCAGATCCATCGCGCGGGGCTCAGATCGATCGACGCCAGTGGCGATCCTTGGGCTAATGGGAGGTGCGACAGAGCCAGGAGAGGGGCTTCCGGACCAGGTCCAGCATTAGTGGCCGCGTCGAGAAAGGTTGGAACGGAACACAAGGCCGCGGAATGTTGCAGAAAATGTCGCCGGTTCATGCCGCAAGTCTACCGCCTGCGGATGGCCCTAGCGCGACCGTTCCCGCACCCTTCGCTCTCGATGTACTAAGATGAGAGCCAAAAACCGCTTACCGTGGCAAGTGCTGCAAAACGGGCTTTGGTCTAATTAATGCTCTGGCCGGCCAAAAGTGAACCATCTCTATTCCACTACGCGCTGTAAGGAGGCGGGTAAGTCCTAAAAATGTCGGTCCGTATCCAGCGATCCATACCAAGCGCAGGCCCATTTGTAATCGGCGCATTGGTGCAATAGCCGCATCGCATGTTGAACGTCAGGGCGAGTTCGTAGAACCCGTGGGAGACATGCCCCCTCTCCCCACACCCCTCTACCCCACCCTTCCCCGGTTCAGATTTCCGCGCATACCAAACTTTCCGTACGGCCCATGAGCATCATTCCGCCGCGGGAAAGCAGTGAGACAAGGCGAAGAGTCCTGAATTAATTGGTCATTTTGCGGACATGGGCTCAGGATTTTGTGCCTGGATTGTGCCCGCACGGCTCAAATCGGCCCCGTATTCCAAGCCAGAATGGAGTCGGAGGTTGAGCCCATGCAAAACGGCAGCATCATGCGAAGCGAGCGTCGGCGCGGTCCCTACGTTTGGGAATGCCGGTTCCGCGCCGAGTCTTGGTCGCCAAGCCTGGATCGATCTGGCGAAGAAAAATCGGGATCATTGCGACTCCGGCCAGAAACCATGAGTAAGGAAGAGATAGCAGGGTCTACCCTGCTTCGTATTGCGGCAATTCTCCTTGAATTCACCGCTTCCACTGAACATTGGCCATCGGTGTTCTGACAGTGATTAGCTTTGAGGCACCCAGCCCAGATGTCACAAGGACCTCCTCGTGACGCAAGCCAAAGAATCATCTGCCAGAATTGATGTAAGCGCCGGGCCGGAGAGCCTGAAACTTGATTGCAGAACGAGGGAAGATTAGACACGAACCTCTTTCCTTTAACGCAGTGATTAACAAACAAAATTAGTGTTTCCTGGCGATGTGTTGCTTCAGGTTTCCCTTCGCATCCCGGAGATCTACAATGAGCGCCATGGAGCCGTCTGCGTGCGTGGCGCAACTCAAACAGGGGTCGAAGGAGCGGATCAGGCCTTCCATCCGGTTCAGCATGCCTTCGGTAATCTCGTGCCCGGAAAGGTACCTGTCGGCGACCTGCTTGAGGCCCCGATTCATCGCCAGAGTGTTATGTGCGGTGGCGACGATGAGATTTGCGCCGGTCATCATGCCGTTGTTATCAACCTTGTAATGATGAATCAGAGTGCCGCGGGGCGCTTCAATAATGCCGACGCCCTCGGGCTCATTTGCCTTGGCTTCGGCACGAATGTCCATGCTCAGGATGTCGGGCTGCTGGAGAATCTGCTCCATTCGTTCGATAGCAAAGATGATCTCAATCAGCCGCGCGTAGTGATTATGAAACGAACTCAGGGAAACATCCTTGAACGCCTGGCGAAATTCGTTTAAGGCCTCATCTGCCAAAGGCGTACCGCATTGCCGAGCCATGTTGAGCCGGGCGGCTGGCCCAACCCGATAGATGCCGTCCGGGAATCCCAATGGTTTATAGTATGGCGCCTTCATGAAGCTGCTCGAATCGACTCCTTCGCCAATGTAATCCTGGTAGTCTCTCGGGTGGATGTTGTCGGCAACAATGTTTCCATCTACGTCGGCGAAGCGTAGCCATCCCTCGTGGCACCTGCGGGAGCCATAAAGGCAAAGATTGCCGTCCTTGCGACCAATCGCCATGAACATCGTAGGGAAGTTACCGAAAACGCCGGCTTCATCGGACAACTTCTCCATCAAGTGCTTGAAGAACATTAAGGTGCGCATTGCGGTGGCGAGGACTTCGGGAATCCCGCTGAGAATTTCCTCCCGCGCTGCAATCGTGAGCGGTGAGGCTACACCACCGGGCACGATCCAGGGAGAGTGAATTCGCTTGCCACCCAGCAGTTCAATCACCTGCTGTCCCCACTTGCGCAGATGCACACCACTTAAGGCCAAGTCCGGATGGTTTTGAGCAAGGGTGAGAATGTTCCGCTCTGAAGGGTCAGCGTCCCAGCCCATCAGGAAGTCCGGCGAGGAAAGGTAAAAGAAACTGAGCGCGTGCGACTGGACGATCTGCGCGAGATGCACGACCCGGCGCAGCATTTCCGCGGCTTCCGGGATGCGGAGCCCCATAATGGCATCGCACGCCTTCGCGCCTGCAAGCAAGTGACTGATGGGACAGATGCCGCAAATGCGTGCGGTGAGCGAGGGCATTTCGTAGAAGGGCCGGCCCTCGCAGAACTTTTCGAATCCACGGAACTGAAGCACATGAAGATGCGCGTCTTGTACGGCGCCATGGTCATCAAGCTGGATGGTAATTCTTCCGTGCCCTTCGACCCTTGTAATTCCATCAATCCGAATGGTCTGCATTTCGCGTGCTCCTAATTGCCAAAGTGGCTCCGGGTGGCCAGGTCAGGCACGCGTCCCGCGAGCACCTCGTTCAGTACGAAATAGATAAGGTCTGCGGATGGCGGACATCCGGGCACGAATAGATCCACTTTCACCGACTCATGCAAAGGGATCACCTTGCCTTCCAGCTCGGGAACTTCATAGATCGGCGGTCCCTGATTAGCGGTTGCATTCTCCACATAACCCCGTCTCAGAACTTCTTCCAGAACAAAATTGTTGCGCATGGCGGGGACATTGCCGGTTACAGCGCAATCGCCCAACGCAACGAGCATCTTGGTTCTGCTGCGGACTCGCTTGATCTTCTCCAAATCGTCACAGCTGGCGATGGCGCCCTCAACCAACGTCAGATCGACGTTCTCCGGGAATTCCTTGGCATCCACAACCGGGCTGTACACAAGTTCAATTTTGGTGGCGACTTCCAGCAGTCGTTCATCCATATCGAGGAGAGACATGTGGCAGCCCGAACATCCATCTAGCCAGAGCGTTGCAACCCGTGGTTTCTCCATCATTCTGCCTCCCCACGCATCTGGAGAAGATATGGCAAGATGTTTGGCTTAGTCATCTCCGACACAGCCTTGCCCTTCTCGACAAGTGCGCCAACCGGGCAGACGCTGATGCATTTGCCACAACTGGTGCAGGTTTCCGAATCTCCCCAGGGCTCTCCGAGATCGGTGATCATGCGAGCGCTGATGCCACGACCTGTAATGTCCCAGGTGTGTGCGCCTTCAATCTCGTCGCACACACGCATGCAGCGCGCGCAAAGGATGCATCGATTATGATCGGCGACGAAACGCCGGTGGGAGCCATCCGTTGCACACTTGATATGCAGGTAGGGCAGCGTCACATGGCTGACTCCGAGTTTCTGTGCCAAAGCCTGCAGCTCGCAGTGGCCGGAAGACACGCACACTGCGCAGACGTGGTTGCGCTCGGTAAGGAGCAATTCGACGATCAGCGTGCGGAATTCGAGCAACTGCGGTGAATGCGCCGTGACTTCCATCCCTTCCTGCGCCTGGGTCACGCAGGCAGGCAGAAGTTTGTTGTTGCCTTTAACTTCGACAACACACAACCGGCAGGCGCCGATTCCTTTGAGTCCCTCAAAGTGGCAAAGAGTCGGGATATCAATGGCGTTGTCGCGAGCCACCTCGAGTATGGTCTGATGTTCGGCCGCGCAGACTTCTTTGCCATCGATGGTGAGCGTCTTGACCTGATACTGATTTCGCTCGGGCATTTGTCGGATCTCCTTACTTCTGCGCCCTGCCGGCCGGCGCCTTGGAGCACGCGCACCTGCCTTGCGCACATACCTTGCCCTCGATGTGCTGTATATACTCATCGCGGAAGTACTTCAACGTACTGCTTACGGGGTTTGGCGCAGTCTGGCCGAGGCCGCACAGTGCGGTGCGCTTCACCATGACTCCGAGACGTTCCAGCGTCTCCAGATCTTCCGTGCGCCCCCGGCCCTCACTGATTCGTTCCAGCAGGCCGTGCAGTTGCGTGGTGCCAATCCGGCAGGGGATGCACTTGCCGCAGGATTCGTCGCGGGTGAAGTCCATGAAGAACTTGGCGACGTCAACCATACAGGCCGTGTCATCCATAACAATCAATCCGCCCGATCCCATAATGGAACCCACCGAAGTCAGAGACTCGTAGTCGACATTCATATCGAGAAACTGTTCAGGAATGCATCCGCCGGAGGGGCCTCCAGTTTGAACAGCCTTGAATTTGCGATTGTCGGGGATTCCGCCGCCGAGCTTGTAGACGAGATCGCGCAGCGTAATGCCCATCGGCACTTCGATCAGGCCGGTGTTGTTTACGTCGCCGACGAGCGCGAATACCTTTGTGCCTTTGCTCTTCTCGGTACCGATGGAGGCGAACCACTCGGCGCCTTTCTGCAGGATCGGCGGAACATTGGCAAACGTCTCCACATTATTCAGAAGCGTGGGGCAACGGTTCAGTCCCGAGTAGGCAGGAAACGGCGGCCTGGGGCTTGGTACCCCGCGCTTTCCCTCGACCGAAGCGATGAGTGCGGTCTCTTCGCCGCACACAAACGCGCCGGCGCCGAGGCGAACCTCGATCTCGAAGCTGAAGTCGGATTCTCCGATCCTCTTGCCCAGCAGACCCAGCTTTTCTGCTTGCCGGATGGCGATCTTCAACCGCTTTACTGCGAGAGGGTATTCCGCCCGGCAGTAGATGTAACCCTTGTTTGCGCCGACCGCATAGGCCGCGATAGCCATGCCCTCCAATACACGGTGCGGGTCGCTTTCGAGAACCGACCGATCCATGAACGCGCCTGGATCACCTTCGTCCGCGTTGCAGATCACATATTTCTGTTCGCCCGGAGCCTTGGCAACCATCGACCATTTCAAGCCTGTCGGATAACCGGCTCCGCCCCGTCCGCGAAGACCGCTCCGACTGATTTCCTGCACCACGTCATCGCGGGACAGGTTCGAGATGCAGGCAAGCAAGGACTCGTAGCCGCCTGCGCCGATAGAATCCTCGATCCTTTCCGGGTCAATCTCACCGAAGTTCTCGAGCACGAGTCTCTTTTGCTCCGAGAAGAACGGTATGTCTGGGGACAATGCGAATTCTGGAACCGGTTTGCCATCAAGATTGTCGATGATCGCGCTGAGAACCTCGGGGGCTTCCGGCGAGAGAGCTCGATAGTACGTGTGCTGCGGTTCAGTGCGGATCAGAGGGCCGGCTGCACACAACCCCATGCAGCCGACCGCCTTTACTTTGCAACTGCCTTCCAGCCCGCGCTTCTGAACTTCAGATTGAAGAATCTCGAAAACCCGGTCGCTGTGCAGAGACAGACAACCAGCGGCGACCGACACATTGACCCGGCGCGAGATTCTCTTCCGCTCTTCCTTTTCCTTCTGTGCGATTTCCTGGAGCTCATCCACCGTCATGGTCTAGCCACCTCCGAATTCGATCCCTGACGGCGCCCGGCTGCGCCTTCGGAATGACCTCTCCGTCAAAGACCACTGCGGGCGCAAGGCTGCAGGATCCAATACACCGGGCGGCGACAACCGAGACTTTGCCATCGGGCGTTGTTTCGCCGGCCTTCACGTTGGCAACCTCCTCAATCGCTCTCATCAAGTTGTCTGCGCCCTTGACGTAGCAACCCGTTCCCATGCAAATGACGCAGGTGTGTTCACCCGGCGGCTTCAGGCTGAAATAGTGATAGAAGGTTGCGACTCCGTAGACCTTGCTCATGGGAAGGCGCAAGGAGGAGGCGACATAGCGCAGCGAAACTTCGTCGAGGAAACCGAACGATTCCTGAACCGTGTGGAGAACCTCGATCAGCGCAGCGGCTTTATGGCCATGCCGGCGCATTGTGCCTTCCACAAGTTTCCAACGTTTGTCGCCCGAGGGAAGTGGAACGTGGGACGGGTAAGCCTGCATGCTCCTACTCCTTTTTGATCCAGCCAACACAGTGCGATGAGTGTTGTTCAACCCGCCCGCACCTTTCTGAAATCCGGGAGAATCGCTCCTAGAAGCATTTGTCATTAGGAGCGAATCTTAATCAGCCGAGCCGGAAGATAATCAAAACCATCACAACGTCAGGGTGGAAGGCGGCTTGAGAACATGAACTCCAGCATCGCCAAGGCGGGGACTGATAGGGATACAGCTGCTATAGGCGCCGATCCGGCTTGGCATGCGGTGAGATGACCAGATTGTGGAACTCTGGTAGAACACCGGGCTGCTGCCGGAATGCTCTTCATCTCTTCCCCACAACACTTTGGTCACGGGAGATTTGGACGCCGTTTCCAACTCGGAGTCGAGCCCACCGGAACAGTGTTGGTGGACCTCTACGCCCTTATAGTGAGTCGAGTAGCGGCGCGAACGGAAGATGGATCAACGAATTGTCCGGCTGGAATACTCGGACTACTTGAGTGCGTTGGGATGTGTCTCGGATCACGCTTGCGCGTGATTGTGTTTGTGAGAGATAACACTCGTTAGTTAACGCTACCGCAAGATAGAGGATACTTCCGGATTGGAATGCGAACGAGAAATCACGCTTGGGGCTGGCGCTAATGCGGTTGCAAGACGAGATGCGGCGAATGCGGCACTTGTTACTCCGCATCCTACGGCGTTGCCGGAAATCTTCGCGGCTTAGCTTGAGTGCAACTTGAGCACAACGCAAGGTTCACGAAATCTAACTTCTTATGCGCGGTCTAATCGGCGCACTTAGGTGATGGTGGTCACGGGGGAGTGTGAGAAACACAGACAACGCTCTCGCGTGTTGATAAGATGTCGGCGTTGCCGGTTTAAGGCGAGCAAGCCAGAACAATGTAACCCGCCTCGATCGCGAGCAAGTCATGAGGCAATTTTGCGATGCCGAACCAACTCGTTGCGACCACGGCCCCGCAAAGCAGCGCGGACATCAGAACTCCCTCGAGCACGCCTTTACGGTGACACGCGGCAAGAAGCCACGCGACTCCATAGGCAAAGAGAAGACAGACAGATGCGGCAAGCAGGTGCGGCGAAATCCACCGGACTATCTTTTGACTTGTGTGTGAGTGGGCCCGACGGCGGCAGTCATCGCGTGCGGAACATATATTGCGAATGCCAAATGGCTCCGAGGTACCAAGCCACAAACGCCGCCAGAACAATGGGGAGGTGGTAGATCTGTTTCGTTCCTACTTTCACTCCGCCTGACGTGTAAGGTTTTGCTTGGACCGCCTGGGACAGGCACGCCCGATCGCAATTCGCGCGTTCAGGCCAACGCGTACAGTTGGACAAACGCAAATTCGAGGCATCCATCCACTCCTGTTGCCGCCGCATGCCCGGCATCAATACTGACAGCGGTTGCGTGCTGATTCTCGGGACATGCGACCAATCGACTGCCGGATTATCGTTTGTAAATCTCACGTAGCCAGAGTGCGCGGCGGAGCAGTATCAAGGAACCAGCGGCAAGGCAGAACACGAGCCAAATAGGTAAGAGCATGGTCCACCGTCTTCTTGCCTGGAGTCTGCCCCATCGTCGGAGTTTCTTCAGTGATCACTTTCACGCGAGCCCGTTGAGGAACCATCATCTACGAAGTTCCTGTGCGGCTGCTTCCTGCAAGCGTGAAACCAGGGATCCGAGGAGTTTCTCGTCCTTAAGCAGGCCCTGTTTGAACTCACGGTGATCCGTGTGCGCAATTTCATTCAACAGTTCTCGATGGCAATTCTCCAAAATGTTTGACAGGAACTCTAGCTCCTCAGCGTTTAATGTGAGATTCATGACTCCTCCTCGCAAACCTCTCTGTATTCAAACGGCTTCGCATCAACGGAGAAGTGCTTGGCCAAGAGGTAGCGTCGCGCGTCAAGCCAGACGTCTCCTCTTCAAGACCCGGCGATACCACAATTGGCCATCATTGAAGCATGAGGTCCGAGAGAGGCCGAGTGTTCAAGGATCAAAACCGCAGATCCGAGTATCGGTCCTAAGCGGCATTTCCAACTACAGTACTGCGCCGGAACTCCACTTCATTTCAGAAGCTCTCGGAACAAGCCAAAGATCGCGGCGCGATGCTGTCCTGCGCTGAAATCCTTGCGGCCAACCCGCCTGGCTACTTTGAAAAGATGCCGGCTTTGTTCCGACCAAACTCCGATGCCGCCTTGTGTGCGGCCTTATTTGCGAGTCGATGCAGTTTCTTGCTCAACACAGGAGGCTCGGCTTTGCCTTCAGGAGCTGGAAGATTCGCGGGCTCGGCCTTCTGACTGTCGCTTTGCAGATTGAGCTGAATGAAGCGCTCCATGGCTAAACCCTCCTGTTCTCATTGTGAACCTAAACGGCATCGAAATCCAGTCCAGACAACGTCTGTGATCGAGATCACCGGGTTTGTTCGAATGTTGGAGCAGGTTCAGTGAAAACTGACGCAGTTTTAACTGTAGTACGGCCGACCAGGCGCGGCAAAGGCGTGCAGTACCTGCGAAACCGACCGGGCCCGCCCACCTGATGGCAGGCATGATACGCGACACCGCGCCTGATTGTGCAAGGCGTTGAAAGACGAATGGAACAGATACGGCTGGCCATTCGTAATTATGCCCAGCCGTACCGGTGACACGGCGCCAGCCGTTCTACCGCTGCATTTCCCGGCGTTGTCCGCGCCCCAAGGAGGCAGCTATGTTCTGCAGCAAGTGCGGACGTGCCGTTCGGGATGAACAAGGGTTTTGTCCAGGCTGTGGTCAGCAAGTGGGGAGGTCTCCGCAAAGTCAGTCGGCCGGAGTTTCCGAGCAACAACATTTCGATCACGTCATGGCGAGACTAAGCTTTTTCTGGTATCTCTTTGCGGCGCAGAATGCGGGGCTGGGCTTGGCGGGGTTGATTATGGGTTTGATCGGCGCGGCTGGCCAGACAAGACCCTTTGAGCCCTGGCCGCATCCGCCAGTGTGGAATTGGACCATGGCCAGCGGGGTGGTCTGGATGCAGGTGGCGTCTCGCGTGATCCTCTCAGTGCTCGCGGGTTGGGGACTCAGGACACGAACCGATTGGAGCCGGCCGATGGTGATAGTGGCCGGCGCCGCAGCGATCACCCAGTTTCCCATAGGCTTGATCCTAGGCGCCTACACGATTGCAGTGCTGACAGGCAAACGCCATGCGGCGCTTTACGCGCACCACGCCTGACAAGTCCTCCTCCAGTCATAACGCTACCAAGATGACCGGCGGGGAGTTAATCTCGCCGCATCTGCCGCCAATCGAGTAAAGTGCGGGCGTCGGTCCTTGTGAGGTCAATAGTTGCGCTTGATTCCTGGGCGAGATCCAGGAGGGCATTTTTCTCGATTGCGTGATGGCAGTCACGCACCCCGGACGACAGGGTCTCGTATTGTATCTCAGCAGCAAAACCGACTGAGCTTTGCTGGATAACTTTCGCTTGCGCTGGCGACGCCGTGCAGAACGCCTGCTCCCAGCTACACAGCCCGACGCGGGTCCCGGAGTCATCACTCGCGCACACAGTTCCGGTCAACGACGTGCCGACCATGTCACGAGCGACCGGCCCGCGGGGTGCCGAGCACGAGAAGGCGGCAGAGATCCTGGATTCCTTCTCGTGGGGAGGAGTCCAATCGTGTTCGTTGATTTCTTCATCCATCGGCCCGTCTTTGCTACTGTGTGCGCGCTGTTGATCATTCTCGCCGGCGCCATCTGCATCCCTACGCTACCGGTCTCCATGTATCCAACGCTGGCCCCCCCTGTGGTCAGGGTGTCCAGCGCCTACATTGGTGCGGATTCGGAGACCGTGGAGAAGGCCGTTACCATTCCCCTGGAAGAAGCAATCAACGGCGTCGAGGGGATGCGCTATATCAGTTCCTCCAGCACCAACAGCGGGTTCAGCCAGATTTCCACGACGTTCGAGACTGGGTACAACCTGGATGTAGCCGCCATCGACGTGCAGAATCGCGTCACCAGCGTCCAGGGGCGGCTCCCCGGCGAAGTTAACGCCACCGGCGTCAGCGTCACCAAATCCAACTATAACTTCGTCTTCGGCGCCGGCTTCTTCACGCTGGATGGCCGCTACTCGAGCGAGTTCATCTCCAACTATCTCGACATTTACGTAAAGGACGCGCTCAAGCGGGTGCCGGGTGTCGGCGATGTGCTCATCTTCGGCGAACGCAAATACGCCATGCGCGTCTGGCTCGATCCCGCCAAACTGGCGGTGCGCGGTCTCACCGCCACTGACGTAACCAACGCCCTGCAGGAGCAAAATCTTGTCATTCCCAGCGGTCAGCTTGGGCAGCCTCCGTCCGACGCCTCCCAGGAATTTCAGATCCCGGTCCGCGTCAAGGGGCGACTCACTAGCCCCAGGGAATTCGACAACCTGATCATCAAGTACACGCCTCAGGGCCTGGTGCAACTGCGCGACGTGGGCCACGCGGAGATAGGCGCGGAGGACTACAGCAGCAGGCTCGAGTTCTCCGGACATGAAGCCATGGGCATCGGCGTGGAACAGCTTTCCAACGCTAATGCTCTCGACGTCGATCGTCGCGCCCAAGCGGCGCTCGCCGAGTTGTCGAAGAAGTTTCCTCCCGGGCTGCAGTACGCCATCGCATTCGACACCACGACCGCCGTCCGCGAGTCCATCATGGAAGTGCTCTCGACGCTGGTTGCCGCGATTGTCATTGTTATCGCAGTCATCTTTCTGTTCTTGCTCGACTGGCGCGCCACTATCATTCCCGCGGTTACGATTCCAGTCTCTCTCATCGGTACCTTCGCGTTTGTCAAGGCATTCGGCTTTTCCATCAACTCCCTCACCCTGTTCGGCATCACGCTGGCTACTGGGCTGGTCGTTGACGACGCCATCGTAGTCATCGAAAACGTCCAGCGCCATATGCACATGGAGCACTCCGATCCTCACCGGGCCACCTCCCGGGCCATGGGCGAGGTCACCAGCGCTGTCATCGCCACCTCTCTCGTCCTCATTGCCGTCTTCGTACCCGTCTCCTTCTTCCCCGGCACCACCGGCATTCTCTATCGCCAGTTCTCATTAACCATTGCGTTCTCTATCGCCATTTCGGCGTTTAATGCGCTCACGCTCTCACCAGCTCTATCGGCATTGTTTCTGCGCGGTGAAGAACACCGTCCACGCCAGCTCGATTTCCTCCACATCCGCCTCATTTCACATATCTTTGCTGCCTTCATCCACGGAGCAGACAGTCTCGTAAGTTGGACGGGCAACACGTACGCGCGCATCGTTCGCCGCGGTTTGAAGCTGCGCTATGTGCTCGTGGTGCTGTTTTTTGTCGGCCTCGCGGCGACGGTGAAAATCTATCGTGCGGTCCCGACCGGGTTCATCCCTCAGGAGGATCAGGGATACTTCATGGTGGTTGTGCAAGCGCCCCCCGGCTCTTCACTCGCCTACACCACTAGACTGGCTGAAAAAGGCGCCGCCATTATCGGCCAGAATCCGGATGTAGCCGGGTTGTTCTCGGTTGCCGGCTTCAGCTTGAGTGGGAGCGCCGCCAATTCGGGCTTGATGTTTGTGAGTACAAAGATTGCCCTTGGAGACAAAAAAGGGAATGGCACGGCGGACATCCTCGCATCGATTTCGCCAAAGCTCTCCCAACTGTTGTTCGTCCCAAACGGTGGCCTGGTAGCGGCCTTTCAGCCGCCGGCCGTGCAGGGCGTGGGCAGTTTTGGCGGCTTCCAATTCATGCTCCAGGATCAGGGCTCGAACACGCTCAGCGATCTCGACCGCGTGGCCCACCAGATTGTAGGTGCCAGCCACGCGCGCAACGATCTCACCGGGCTCATCACAACATTCTCTGCCAACGATCCGCAGGAACTCGTCACCGTCGATCGCGAAAAGGCCAAGGCCATGGGTGTCTCCATCGCCCAGGTTGCGGCCACTCTAAACGTCTTCATGGGTTCGGAATACATCAACGACTTCGACTTCAACAACCGCACCTATCGCGTCTACGTGCAGGCGGACGAGCCCTTCCGTATGCAGGCGAGCGACCTGCACAGCTACTATGTGCGCTCTGACTCGGGGCGGATGATTCCGCTAGACAACCTAGTTTCTGTCGCCGAGGATGCCGGTCCTCCCGTCATCACCCACTACAACCTCTTTCGAGCCGTCGAGATCGATGGCTCGGCGGCCCGAGGGTACAGTTCCGGCCAGGCTCTCCTGGCCATGGATCACCTCGCACACCAGATAATGATGCCGGGCATGGCCTACGAATGGACCGGTTTGACCCTCGATGAACTTGAATCCTCCGGCGAGACCATCGTCATCTTTGGCTTGGGAATTGTTGTTGTTTACCTCACCCTTGCGGCGCAGTACGAGAGCTTTGCACTCCCGTTCATCATCCTGCTCGCTGTGCCCATGGCAGTGCTCGGCGCGCTGGGACTTGTCTTCCTGCGCGGGTTGGCAAATGACGTCTACTGCCAGATCGGCCTCGTCATGCTGATCGGCCTCTCCGCCAAAAACTCGATTCTAATCGTCGAGTTCGCCGAGCAGTTACGCCGCAAGGGCCTCTCGATAGCGGAAGCAGCCGTCGAAGCCGCGCAACTTCGCCTGCGGCCCATCCTCATGACGTCGTTCGCTTTCATCCTCGGCGTGCTACCTCTTGTTTTTGCTACCGGCGCAGGTTCGCTCGGCCGCCGCTCAGTAGGGACCACCATCATGGGCGGAATGCTGCTTTCTACAGTGCTCAATCTTCTCTTTATTCCCGTGCTGTACGTGATTCTCAGCCGTCTGCTGGACCGCAAAACGAGCCGGGCGAAATCGGAACAACTCGTCGAAGTGGGCACGGCCAATTGAAATGGTTCGGAAACGACCGGGAGGCGGGCAGTAGTGGCCGCCGATGAGAAGAGTTGGGGAAAGCTCTCAAGACAGTTATCGATCCATACGGGGGTTCGGCGCGGCGGCCGCACGAATTCTGGACCGACAGACGAACGACCTGCCCGCGCACTGCCGCGCTGCGGAAACGGCAGATTTGAACTGTGTGCTCTTCACCACGCCGGGAATCGAATAACCCCTTTGTCATGCGGTGGGGTGTTTGTACGTTCCTCAGGCGGATGAACGAGTACGAGTCGATGGTAGGAGTGGGGAGTTCTGATTGTTTGGGTTGACCAAGAGCAACAGGACGTGGATTTGGTTCGGTTCCCTGTAGGGGTGTTTGTGGAGTGTGGTTCTGTTCCCTTATCCAAACTTGAACCGGTGACCCATCGCGAGAACGTTCCACTCGAATTGCCGTGGCTTGAAATGTCGCGTGTATCATAGCTTGGCTTGCATCCCGAATCGCACACGACGAATTCCACACATAACCAGCGGAATTTTGAAGGTCGCTGAGAATATCGGTTATCTCAACCTTTCGCGTCGACCTGTCGGTGTTCGCACCGGCAACTGGGCACCACGAGTAGCGGTGTGGTCAGCTTCTGGTTCCCCACCCCTTGAATTCCAACCGCAGGGTGCGAAGCGGAGATGACGCACTTGCTATGCCACTAATTGTTTCAGGTTCGTATAGATGCCCCGCGCCGGCAGAGGTGCAATCGCAGTGTTGGCGGAGACGCACACAAGTCGGTGCTCTTCAAGCTCGTACTTCATGCGCTCCATATCAACATTCTTGTGTGCCGCAACTTTCGCACACACAGAGAAGGACGCCGACGAACGGGCCTCCATATACGCACTGAACGCGACTTCGTAAGCGCGTTCGAGGTCCCGACAAGTTGGACAATTCATAGGCACGCCCTTAACTGTTGGTGGGCACATCCGTAGCTGCGAAGCTGTCGTCGCGGCTCAGAAACAACCCGGGACCTCTATCGAATCGGCTTGCTGGCCGAAACGAGAGTGTTCCAGTAAGAAGTCTTCTCTAAAATTTGGTCTGCCCGGACGAGATTCGTCGGGCTTGTTCTGTGAATGATGAGTCACTCGGGTGAGGATCTTCACCGGATTTGGCGAATCTTGTCTCTCGTCAGCGATCACTGCCTGACGTTTTTCTAGGCGAAGATAATTGCTATGGCGTGCGCTCATCGCGACTCCTGAAACTCAGCTAGATTTTCTAGTTATGAAATTGGGGGCCCGACATCGCAACCTGTACTTGTCGCCCGTTTGTAGTCCCTGCTGCCCGGTTTCGCGATTGCAAAGCTCGGTGTGGTGATGGCGCAAACAAACGCTCGCACTTCTACCGTCGAATTAGCCTGATGTCAATTCAAACGTTACGCGCACACGGGACTTCTAGACCGTAACTTTAGTCACACTCCTTGTTATATGTCGCATGGAGTACATGCTTAATCGGTTTAGGGAACCTCTGAAAATACTCCTCAAGCACCGCAATCACGGTTAGTTTTGGGTTGAGGGAGATGATCGCGGCATGCGGCAGATGACATTGGCCCAACAGGCAGAATTCCAGCGGTACTCGAAGAAGACGCGGCGTGAGCGGTTTTTGGAAGAGATGGACGCGGTGGTGCCGTGTGCAGAACTGATGGCGCTGGTGGAGCCGCATTATGCAAAGGGCGAAACGGGCCGCAAGCCGGTGGGGCTTGAGATCATGCTTCGGGTCTATTTCCTGCAGCAGTGGTTCGCGCTGTCGGACCCCGGGGTGGAAGATGCGTTGTACGAATCGCCGGTGCTGCGTCGCTTCGCGGGCATCGATCTGGGCCGCGCCCCGGCTCCGGACGAGACGACGATTCTTAACTTCCGTCATTTGCTGGAAGAGCACGAACTGTGCGGCCAGATGCTGGACACGGTGAACCATTATCTGGGGAGCAAGGGCATCCGTATCACCACGGGCACAATCGTGGATGCAACGATTATTCACGCGCCTTCGTCGACCAAGAACGAAAAGAAGGAGCGCGATCCGGAGATGCATCAGACGAAGAAAGGCAACCAGTGGTACTTCGGAATGAAGGCGCATATCGGGATCGATTCCAAGGAAGGCGTTGTGCACTCGGTCTGCTCGACCGCGGCCTCGGTCTCCGATGTACACATGTTGCCGGATTTGCTGCATGGCGATGAAAAGAAGGTCTGGGGTGATGCCGGCTATCAGGGGCAGAGTGAGGCCATTCATGCAGTCGCGCCTGAGGCCCAGGACATGACCTCGCGACGCGTGAAGACCAAGGCGGGCGTCGATGAAGCGGAGAAGCGCAGAAACCGCACCAAAGCCCGCGTGCGCGCCAAGGTGGAGTGGTCCTTCCGGATCATCAAGCGTGTATTCGGTTTCACCAAGGTGCGCTATCGCGGCTTGAAGAAGAATCACGAGTGGCTGTGCGGGAGCTTTGCCTTGGCCAACCTCTACCAGCACCGCAAGCGGCTGGCTCGGATCAATCTCCGGACGGCCCCTCTGGGGGCATAGTGTGCCTGCGGAGGGGCACCCCCCTTCCGGCGGACAAACACTCACGAAACACTGCCGCAAGAACCTTGATCCTGAACAGATACGAGCAAAACCAGGCTCCGAGTCCTTATAAGTCGCTGTTGTTCAGAGGTTCCTTAGGGCTCACAAACTCATTGACCTTATCAACGCGATTACGGTCATCTGTGCAATTTGGATGGTGGCACAGGCATTTATCCGAAGAATGACGGTTCCGGATTCTACATCACCGACTCACACGGGAAATTCTTTACTGCGTAGCGGCATCGGCATCTTGTCCACCGACTCGGCAACGCCGGAGCCATTTTCAGATGAATCAGCTGGAAGCCCGAGATTCGAGCGGTCTCCGCCGCTTCAACATAGTCGCTCCGAGAGGCTCACCGGAGCCAGACAGAAGCTAGGTGGGGCAGTATCGGCAGCGATTTCGTTGGCCCCGAAATCCGTGGCACGTGCAGAAATTCCCCACCCGCGATCCTCACCCGCGATTTACCCGTCTTACGCGTATTTCAGCCTCTTTAGGTTCCAGGTTGTCTGCGGTCCAACCTTGTTACAGCCGGGACATTCGGAACTGCCCAGCGGTGAGCCATCCGCGCATCAGCGTGAAGGAAAAAGATGTGACCGACTGTTTGTGCTTCGTTTTGAACCGTTCAATGAATTCATAAGCCGAGTCCGGCATCTCATCACAGCGGTAGACATGCCAATGCTCGGCTGTGCCGACTTGCATCGTGACGCCGAATAGCCCGACTGCGATGAAGCAGATTTCGACCGCTCCCAAGCCATGACCCTGAAAGGGCGGGGTCTTTTCTGCGGCCTCCCGGATCGCAAGTGAGAGCGGGTGCCTGTTGTCCGTGTTTCGCCGGCGTCGATCTGATCTGAGAATTGGGCCAATAGTCGATGGAGGCGGCGTGTGGTGTTGGGGAAACGCAAACACCACACGCCGTATCGGCACTTCGCCTGCAAACGAATCATGCCACAGCCAACAGTCTAGTCGCACGCTTTCAGGAAAGCGCAAGTACGTTCCCCCACATGTCTGAGAAGGTTCTCGTGGCCGGCCGTCATGATGTGTTCCTTGTGTTGTCAGTTGACCATGACAAACAGACAACGGACCTGATGCAGCTGAATCACGTCTCCTGGATGTTGGATTCAGCCCCCTTTTCTTCCCTTCGTCAGTTTCGCGAACAGATTCCCTTGGACTCAGCGTGAAGCGCCGCGGTTCCGGCGAGAAGACCAGATGGGCAACCCTGACTGCCACAGTGTTATCGACTACGTTGTTTGGACCGGTGCCAAACGGAGTGGCACGCCATCGCTCTAAATCGCATAATCGCTCCACCGAGATCGTTTGCAATGGGTGAGAAATGCGAACCGGTTGATGTCCACCTCCGAACACTCGATTCCCTAAATGGACACCTCTGCACACCGGCAGGCCGATTTTGGTGATCGAGGTCACCCAAATACCGCCGGCACACCATGTAATTTGGCCATGCTCGTGCTTCAGTCTGTGCTGAGCGGTATGGCCCCTGGACGCGACGAGGATGAAACCGCGGCAATCACGCCGAGCGTTGATTTTCCCGTTAGCCAGGCGAGGCCGATCCTGAAAGCGAGGAAGAGGCGATGAATCCTCTGCTGGCAGATATATGGCATGCATTGCGCCAGTTGCGCCGCGCACCGGGCTTTGCGCTGACTGCGGTCCTCACGCTAGCCCTCGGGATCGGCGCCAACAGCACGATCCTGAGTTGGATCAGCGCCACACTATTCAACCCCATTCCGGGCGCCGCGAATGTCGACAGGATGCTCTCCATCCAGCGCGGTGAGCGCAGCGAGCATCCAATTCCCCCACTTTCCTATCCGGACTTCGTGGACTTACGCGCCAACACGAAAACATTCTACGGGATGATCGCCGAGCACCAGGACTACATTTCCATTACCGGAACGGCGAAGCCGGAGCGAATCTACGGCGAGTTGACAAGTGCCGACTACTTCGAGGTCCTGGGCATTCAGCCATACCTGGGCCGTATGCTGATCTCCACCCGGGCCAACGAAAGGGCCGGCGCGCCGATTGCGGTGCTGAGCTATAGCCTCTGGGAGAAACGGTTCGCCGGTGATCCGGGCATCATCGGCAAGACCATCCAACTGAATCGCCACCCGTACACGATCGTGGGCGTAGCGCCAAAGGGCTTCCGCGGGATCATGATCGGATTACGATCTGACATCTTTCTCCCGCTCGGGATGATGCCGCAAGTGTGGGGATGGAATCCCATCGACAACCGGGGCAGTGCATTCCTCAATGTTCTCGGGGTATTGCGTCCCGGCGTCGATCAGCGCCAGTCCGACAACGAACTGAATCTTCTGATGCAGCGCCTCGTGGCCCAGTATCCGCAGGGGGAACACCAGGCAGCGAACCAGATCTCGACCGATCCGCTTTGGCGCTCGCCCTTTGGAGTCAACGTCTACATGGCGGGCACGCTGCCCATCCTGCTGGCCCTGGCAGTGGTGCTGCTGCTACTGGCCTGCGCCAATGTCGCCAACCTGTTGCTGGTGCGCTCGGTGGTGCGCCGGCGCGAATTCGCGATTCGCATGTCGATGGGCGCGGGACGGTGGGCTTTGGTCCGCCAACTCATGATCGAGAACCTGGTGATCGCGATGGCGGGCGGCTTAGTCGCGCTATCGAGCACCTTGTGGACAGCGAATGTGCTGGGCTGTCCCTCGCCAAGACTCGGTCGGGCTTGGTATGGAGATGCAACGTGAAGCCTGCGGGCGTTCTATACGCGGACTCCGTGCCCCTGCAGACAGTGGGGAGCTATCGTGAATAACGAATTCGCTGCGGAATGCGCCACGTGAGGGCGAAAAGAGCGCATGACTCCCGTCGATCGTCGTCAATCGCGGAAGAGGTTTGAGCTAAAAACGTACTCATGCGGCGAGCTGATAACGATGATGCAGATCGCCAAGACGCGGTAGGGCCAGGACGCGGGAACTCTTGCCAGCGCTCTTCTCAGCCGGCCGGCTCCCAGGCGCTTCTTTCCCAAGGCCAAGATGCGTCCGGTCCTCGTGATAATAGCGGACATAGTCTTGCATGAGGCGTTTCAGATGGTGTTCGTTAAGCACAATCACATGGCCGAGCAAGTCCCGGCGGCAGTTGCCGACGAAGCGCTCCGCGATTCCGTTCTGCCACGGGCTTTGAAAGCTCGTTCGCTTGGGCCAAATACCAAAGCTCTTGATCGTATTAACCACATCGTCATTGAAGCTCGCGCCGCGATCGAAGATCAGATATCGCGGTGCCAAGTCGTACGGAAACGCTTCCCGCAATTGCTGGACTACCCACGCACTCGTCGGGTGACTGGTCACGTTGAAGTGAAGAATATGCCGGCGCTCATGCGCGATCACGAAGAAGCCGTAAAGCATGCCGAATGTGACGGTCGGCACGGTGAAGAAATCCACTGCGGCGATCGCTTCACGGTGGTTGCTCAGGAATGCCGCCCAACGTCTCGCCGGCTCGGCATTCCTGGGCGCCTTTCGCATCCAGCGTAAAACCGTTCGCTCGGAGATTTCGTATCCGAGCATCTTCAGCTCGCCGTGGATACGCGGCGCACCCCCGGTGCTATTCTCCACGACCATGCGAAAGATGAGTTCGCGCAGCGGCTTCGGTGTAGGTTTCCTGCCGGACCGCGTTCGTCTGCGCGAAATCCACTTCCAGTACAACTTGAATGCGACGCGATGCCAGCCAACGACGGTCTCGGGATGCACTATGACAAGAACACGTCTCCAATCGCACCAGAATCGCCGCAGCAGGACCCAGAACAGACGGTCATGGGCAGTAAGCCGCGGCCGCCGCTGCCTCGCCGCAAAGGCCGCAAGCTGCTGACGGAGTGCAAGGTTCTCCAATACCAGCTCGCGGCGAGATCGAACACAGCGAATCAGGGCCAGGAAAATGGCCCGCAGCATTTCCAGCATGAATGGGTTATATCACTGAAAACTCAGGCCGGACGGAATTTTGGCGAGGGACAACCACAGTCACCCGGAATACCCCCTTCGACCGTTTTCTCGCCGGCGATAACCATGCTTTGACGCCCAGCCAGCTGCGCGGGGCCAAGCTGTTCTTTACTCCCGCGACGGGTGGCCATGGCGGAGCTGGCTGCTTTACCTGCCACAGTGGGCCGATGTTTAACAAGCAACACGACGATCCGGACGTTGCCGGTGTCGGTCAATTCGTGGAAGAGAACTTCGTCAACGTTGGGATTGGCGATCACCCGCTTCAGGCGCTGGGCAGGCTGGTGAGAAATGACCCCAACTTCCACGACGAAGGCAGGAAGGAGACCACAAGAAATGAGGACGCCGCGTTCAAGTTCCGAGTGGTGACGCTGCGCCAGCTCAAAGACGCCCGCACCTTCTTCCACAATGGCTCGTTCACCAGCGTTCGGGAAGTGGTGAAATACTTCAACGACGGTGTACCGCAGGATCCGACCGCCGGTGCGGCGCCTACACTTTCGACCCTTTTCACGAATCCCAGGGGACCGGGTTCAGCGCGAGGCCTCGGCCTGAGCGAGCGTCAAATCGATGATCTCACCGACTTTCCCGAGAACGCGGTGTATGATCCCGCGTTCGTGAAATACGATCCGAACTCGACGACGAGTACCCTTCAGCCCAACGAACGTGATCTGACCTACTCGAAATACCGTCCGGACCTGGCCGCCTTGGGCGCAAAGGATGGGTTTGTGATCAGCGGTCTGGCGACTGATAATAACGACCCTCTGTCACGGCGCGACGAGGGGCTCGAGTTCCTGGACGTCACCTCGCAGGTACATGCTGAACGGATCGGGTCCAGAGGCCAGGACGGCCGGCAAATGGACAGGTACAGGTTCACGAACACCGGTTCGTCGGTTGTTGACACGCACCTTCTCATCGTGATCAGAGGGCTTGCCGATCGAATTCGCCTTGAGAACGCCAGCGGGATCACGAGCAGCGGCGATCCTTACATTCGCGTATTCTTGCGCGATGGTGTACTTCAACCTGAGAAGAGCATCGCGCAAACGTTGGTGTTCAGGCGCCGGGGCGGCGACAACGCTCCGCCGGTGGACTACTCTCTCGAGCTCCTTTCCGGGCAGGGTAATCCGTAGCCAATCATGCAAAGACTTTTTTCCCGGCGAATCCACATCGAGTGAGCGCCGGGATAGCTCGAGATCGTGAGTTTACTGCGTGTGTTTTTCGCAAACCCAGACTCCGCCCACAAAGAGTTACCAATTCTCGTCATCTCGCACGATGTCGCCAGCCACCCCACCAGTTCAGAACGCGCCCGGTTAACCGCCTTTCGTCGCGGTGGGTGCGTATAATTCGGCCAAGTCCGGCACATAATACTGTCCTATGTTGCGTCTTTTAGATCTCCTGTACAATCTAAATCCGCAGGCACTACAAACTGACATGAGAAAGTCAAGAGAAGAAGCAGCGCAGACCCGTCAACGAATCATCAAAGCAGCTTCTGAGCGGTTTCGAGGGAACGGCATAGCCGAGACCGGACTGAACGATCTGATGAAAGCGGCAGGGCTGGAGACGCAGGGCGGATTCTACAAACATTTCGAATCGAAAGACGAACTGCTCGAGGAAGCCCTCGGGTATGGTGTGGCTGAAATCCTTGGCCGGCTGGAGGATTCAGTCAAAGGAATTCCTCCAGAGGACGCCTACGGAGCGGTGGTTTCTAACTACCTGTCAACCGAACACCGGGATCACCGCAGCCACTCGTGTCCTTACTCGTCAATAGGAGCAGAACTGGGACGCCTGGAAGGACGCAATGCGAAAGCCGCCGCTGAGGGGTTGAAGAAGCTAATCGCTCTTGTGGCCAAGCAAATCAAGGACGTGCCCGCAGAACAGGCTCGAAGACGAGCGACAGCGGCTGTCTCCGCCATGGTTGGCGGTTTGCTTTTATCGCGGATAGCAGACAGCGCCCACTGGGCAAATACGATTCTTGCTGAAACCAGGAAACTCATACTTCGCGAAAAACCCTATCGGGACCGCTGAAGCCGCGCTTGAGTTCCCGCTATCGATCCTGATTCAGAAACCAGGATCTGGGAAGCGGGAATCCAGCGGAAGTGTGATGGGAAAAACCACTCAATATGCTTTTGTCCTCGATTTCTAGTGTTGTTCCTCGATGATGCGGCTGATGCTGTCCCGGAAGACCCGCCCCCAATGCAGTAGTTGCCTTGCTCTAGTCGAGGAACGCGTTGCGGTGTGTTTGAAGGAATTCCGGAAAGCTGGTGGGAGACTTGCCACCTATCCGCTGCACAAGGCCGTTTGTGCCTGCGAAGACTCCGTTCTGATGGTCCTTGGCTATCTCCTGAAAATGCTGCCACAGGGTGTCAGTAAAAATATCTCGGACTGCACCAGACCGACCAACAAGCTGCTTCAGTTCCCAGGCATCGATCTGTTCATATGCCAATGGCTTGCCGATGACCTTGCCGATCTCACCAGCGATCTCTGTGAAGGTGTATTCCCTTTCGCCGTAGAGCGGATAGATCTTGCCCTTATGCTGTTCTGGCGCAAGAAGAATATTGGTGATCACTCGCGCCTGATCTTCAGCCGTGATGGGAGCGTGTCTGCCTGTTCCAAATGGCAGTCGAAGAGTCCCCGTCTTGAACTGACCTATCCAGTACAACGCCCACTCAGCGAATAGCGTTGGCCGCAGTGAATGATGGGAATTCCGGACCAGTCGAATATTCGCTCGGCGATCCAGTGATCCTGAGCGGCATGGCTTCGGGCTTCTCGCCGCGCGGATATCTGGGACATGTTCACGATTGCAGAGAGCTCGACCTCTTTCGCCGCCTGGGCGAAGTAGGCTGTTGCCTGTAAGAGACCGGGCTTGATCGGGTAAATGAAATATGCACCTTGTACCCCTTCGAGCGCCTTGCGCACGGCTTCGAAGTCCAAAAGGTTTCCGGTGACCACCTCGGCGCCGAGAGAGCTTAGGGCGGCGGAACGGTCATCTTCACGATAAACGAATGCCCGCACCCGGGCTCCGCCTTCCAGCAGGAATTTGACCGTTTTACTACCCGTCGCGCCGGTGGCGCCGGTTACCAGGAATGCTTTCGACATGTTGCATCTCCTACGACGATGAATCGCTCGTTGACTGGCCCTGGGGACAGTCACCATTTTAGAATGTGCTAGCAATCTAAACGATTCACAATTTTTCAGAAGGACATGTCCAGAGAAGCCAGATTTCCAACGGAGAATGGATAGGCGATAGAGCCTGGTGGACAACCGTTCTTACTTATCGGTAACCTGCGTGCTTCTGGGACAAAAAAGTGCTGCCCCGAAGACTCTCCGGCGCAGCTTCGAAAGGTCACTAATTCGCCGCAAGATGCTTGAGCGCATCCTGTGCGGACAGACGATCGCCATGGCTGTGGCTGATCTTCTCGAATACGATCATCCCCTCCTTGTCGAGAATGAACGTGGAAGGGTATGCCGTCTCCTGAGGTGCATCCCAGCGGAGCCCGTACAGATTGGTCATCTTATAATCCGGATCGGTCACGAGCACAATGTTCGATGGCAGTTCGGCCTGCTTCTCAAGGAATTCCTCGGCGCGCTGATCAAGATCTGCCGGCGGCCCTGGGTAAACCAGCAGGACCCGCGTGCCCTTCGCCGCAAAACCTGAGGCGTGATCTACAAAGTCGTGGACCTGCTTTACGCAATAGGGGCATTGATAACCGGGAAATCCGCGCAAAACAACCAGAACGAGGCCGTGTCCGCGTTGCTCCCCGAGCATCGTTACTGTTTTCCCCGTTGGCGTCGAAAGCGTGAAGTCGGGGGCTTTGGCGCCTACTGCAGGAGTTTCCCCGAATGCAGCCATCCCGGCGAGAAGAGCGCAGAGGGCGACAAGAACGGCCACCATCTTTCGATGGAAACGGACTCTGGCGGCAGTTCGGGTTTTAAGTGAATGATGAACAAACATGCGCATGACGAGACACTCCTCCTATGGAATGTTCATCTGACAAGCGTGTTTGGAGAAAAGTTACGGCATACTTTTGCAAAACTTCAGGACGGAGCCAGTAGCGCCCGCCGGAAGACGGAACATGGATATCTGAGCTGGAACGTTGCAGTAAATTAATACATGAAACCTTGCGCTTTCTATGTGGCAGCGCCTGATGCAGCGTCTTCAGCTGCAAGCCTTAAGATAGTCGATAGATGCGCAATTGAGAAACTAAGGCCGCAGCGTCGTCGCAGCAACCTACCCTGTCTTTGACAGAAGACGCTCAAACGCCAGCGTTCCAGACCCGCCGTGCACGAGCCGGAGATCGTCTAGAGTGTGTGGCACAGCTTGAAGTGCAAGTACTCCTCGATCGCGACAAGCAGCAGTGTAACGAGGGAAAGAGAAACCTGCAGCAGTTCCATTCTTTTCTGTTTGCTGCTCAGCGGACGAAGACGCCAGCGGGCTGCGGGGCGATTGCGCAGGCGGATGGCCCGTAGAACGATTCCGAGCGTCAATATTGATCCAGAGAGGGCGCCCACGAGGAGCGTGACGCGAAGCCAGGTGATTTGATGGAAGTGCTCCATGGCTGCGCCGAGCCCAGTCGTCATCGCCAGAGATCCGATTCCAATCGCAAGGCGCACGCCGTTCAGCGCTACAACGGCCGTGCACACGCTTTGAAGCACGGAGAACAATAAACTGGAGCCAACGACAGATAGTGGTGGAGCCGTTTCCAGAACCGAAGGTTGATCTCTGTCTGCTTCGGCCAACAGCGGGCGCACCAATCTTTCTGCATTTGTTCTCGCGCTGTTCAGAGCCTCACTCGCCTCGATCATCCTGCCTCCGTTCGACTACACGGCCGAGACTGCAAAGAAACTGATGACTCTGGATCCGGATAGAAAAGCCAGGCCTTTTTGCAGCCAGCGCCCATTTGATTCTCCGAATTGCAGATTGGTTTCAAGAAAGCTGAATCGTACACGATCTTGGCGAGATCGACTCAAAGCACCGGAGCGATTTTGCGGATTGGCACTCAAAGGAAACAGCGGAATTCTTGCTGGGTTCAATGGAAAGAGTTTCATGCAGGAAAATCGAGTGAACCCCGTTTTGCGAAAGCAATCGATCGCACCAGGCCAGTCCTTCTGAGTCTCAAGAACGCGGGGGGAGTTGGCTAGAGAACGGCGTCAGCTACGAGAGAGTTGTCGAACGTGTGGGGCCTGAAATAGTGAACGGTTGTCCCGAGTTGTGGGATTATCTAAAACGCAAACTGGATGAGGGGCGCCGCAAGGGCTTCTTTGCGGCGCCTAACTCCTGAAAACGCGCGCGCCTATCAGCACTGGTAACCTAGTCTTTGAACAGGTGAGACGCATGCGTAATTGCGCCGCCGGCACGCATCGCTGCAGCAATGACCGCTGCTTCAGTCAACATTTCATCTGTTGCACCCTCATTGCGCGCTGACTTGACGTGCAATTCGATACAGTACGGGCATTGCGTCGTGAGTGCAACCGCCACCGCCATGAGTTGTTTGCTCAGTACATCGATAGCACCTGGGGCAAATGCCGCCTTGTCAAAAGCCCAAAAGGCCCTCATTGCCTCGGGGCTGCTTTTATCGAGTCGCTTCAGCTTTCCAAGATTCGAGATGTCATACATGGGGCTTTCTCCTAAAGTTTTTCCGCAATGATATCGACCGGCTTGACATCGGGATGTGCGACAAAGAGTTCTTCGGCACGGGCGAAAAGAGCCTTCGCTATTTCGCCGTTGATGTGGGCGCTTCTTCCGCCCTCATCCGCGAACGTGTCGAATATGCCGAACGTCGCGGGCGCCACTCTGAACGCAAACCACGATGTCGTTCCCGTTTCCGCATCTACCAGCGGGCCCGCAGACCGCAAGAATTGTTCCACCTCGGCTTCTTTGCCGGGTCGGGCCTGCAACGTTGCCAGTAATCCAACTTTGTTCACCTGAACTCTCCTTCGATTGTTGTGCGAACCCACCTGTCTTGCCTCTTTCAGCTGCGTGCATAACGCAAGCGCAGCGACCTTTCCGAGACCACAGACACCTCTCACGTCGACGGTTCACACTGACCATTAGAAGCACATCGGTCTCGAAAGTTACAGAAACAGTCATTCGCCATCCGTCTATGACTTTTTCACTGATCGTTGTAACCTTCGCGCGTTTCGTGATTCCAACCATAGCGCAGAGTTGTGCTGCCACCCTGAACGTTGCTTTCGTCGCCAACGTATGGGTTCCCTTTGCGCACGGGGCCTTTCCCCAAAAGGAGTTAGCACTATGTTGAAGTCAGTTCGCGGTCTCCTGGCCGTCGCGCTCTGTATCGGAGCTTTCGCAACTAGGATGTATGCCGCCGATGCATCCGGCGGTCGCGGCTCTTCCGTATTCGTCATGACGAACGATAACGTTAAGAACGAAATCTTGACGTATCAGCCTAGTTTCAATGGACAGTTCGTCCTCACACATCGCGTTGCAACTGGAGGCCGTGGGAGCGGTGGTAAGACTGATCCGCTTCAGTCACAAGGCTCTCTCACTCTCAGTGGCGACCACACTCTCCTCTTTGCAGTAAACTCTGCCAGCGGGACGGTTTCAAGCTTTCATATTCTGAACGGTGTACCAGTACTTGTTGACCAGGAGTATTCAGGCGGTGCGTTTCCGATTGCGGTAGCGGAACACAACGACTTTGTCTACGTGCTGAATGCAGGCGGAAATGGGGCGGTGGTAGGCTTCAAAGCAGATAGTCTTGGAAGGCTCCACGCGATCCAGAATTCGTCCGCCTTTCTGACTGGCCTCAACACAGGCGCTTCTTCAATCTCCATAAGCCCCAACGGTCGGTGGCTCGCCGCGATTGAAAAGGCATCGAACAGTATCGACGTATTCCCCGTTCATTCAGATGGAACACTTGGCACGGTTGTGAATAACAAGAGCGTAACCCCGGGTGTTTTCGCGACTCTCTTCACTCCGAACGGACAACTTATCATCTCCGAAAATCAGCCCAACAGCGGAACCGATACATCGAGCATCTCCTCGTACACCATCAATACAAACGGCACACTCACTGCAATCAGTCAAAGTCTTCCGACGTTTGGGAATGGAAATTGCTGGAATATTATTGCCCCCAACGGAAAGTGGGTATATGTCGATAACGCTGGCACGTCCACTGTAGCGGGATTCTCGATCGCCTCAAGCGGCGCGCTGACTCCTGTTGCCAACACGATCCTCGCCACACTTCCAGATGGCGACGCCAATCTTGATATGACCGTTGGCGGCAATGGCAAGTACCTGTTCAATCTTCAGTCTGGGGTCGGCGCCGTCGGGGTATTCACGATCAATTCCGATGGAACTCTCAAGCAACTGGGAGACATCGAGGGTCTTCCGAAGTCTGCCGGCTTTAACGGCATTGCGGCTCTTTAACCAGTGTCTTGATTCCCGCGCCCGCGCAGACAACTCTGTAACTCTGCGCGGGCGTCATAATGCGTTCTCCGCCATATTCAACGGTCGCGACCAATGTCAGCGCGAGGGCCGCGCAGCAATGGAGTTTCTAATCTTCGCAAGAGGCGCACCCGGATCGATTCCAATCCCGCGCGGTTCAACCTGCACTCCCAACTCCCGCCAAAATTGGTCAAGATCGACCGTGACAAGAGTGTCCTTCCACCTTTCGTACAGTCGCTCAACACGGTCAAAACCGGGTTATGGTTACAGGAGCGCTCTCCACGCGGCTGTGCCTGCTGCACCGAAATTATTCCTGTATCCTAGTTGGACCTCGAACGCCCAATTCGGGCGAGTGCCGAGCGTATTGCGACCGTCTCACTGCGATCTGAGGTCAGTGAGCTTCCGAGCGACAGGGCCTTGCGCCGCTGGGCTCTCGGCCTGACAAGTTTCTTCTTCATAGCGTTACAGAGTGCCTGCGAGATTGTCATGGCGCTCAGCGGTGCCCGGCTCCTGATCGGGTTAGGCGCTCTTGCTGCAGTCGCTGCAGGAGCCAGGGCACCAGCAGCAGGATTTCACCAGGACGTCATCCGCATTCCGATGATGGTTCTCGCAATCATCGGGTCGTGCGTCAATCTGTACATGATCTGGAGAATTTACTCTCTAAGCAAACGACCTTCCTCGCAATGGAGACAGCAGCCTGTTTCACGCCGGCGCCTTTGGGGAGAAAGGGTCCAGATCACTCTCGCAATTGTGACCCTGAGTCTGGTCGCGGCGGAGTTCCTTGCCCGCCACTACATCTTCCGCTTTGTCGGATAGCGGCGGAACGGTACCAATCATCAAACAGTTTCGTCTGTTGGGGACTGGCGATGCTTCCGGGCCGGTTCACATGGAACTGATCTCCGTCTGGACTTAAAGCCGCTCAGAGAATCGATTCGGCAATTCAACGATGTGCGTCTATCCTGACTGACCACACCTCGTTGTTCTAGCTTTCCTTACACGTCAACTCAAGATCAAGTCGAGCGTGCAATCGCTCGCTGAAACCAACGGGCAATTCGAAGACGCGATCATCCGCAACCAGGACGATCACGTTACGCGTAGAGTCCAGAATCGCTGAGCAGATCTCACAGTGATCGAGGTGCTTTTGAACAGTCTCCCGGGTCTCATCGAGCAGCGTCCCATCCAAATATTCGGAGATGTAATTCCAAACGTGCTTGCAATCTATTACCACGGGAGCCACCTCCTTTTCGAGGCCGGATTTGTTCTTTTCAATTGAGGAGCCAGTCGCTTCTGCAACATCATTCGGGCGCGATGCAATCGGACTTTCACGCTGGGAATACTAAGATTCAATACCTTGGCTGTCTCGTTGATATTGAGTTCTTCTATATCGCGTAGTAGAAAAACCTGACGATAAATGTCGGGAAGCTCTTCGACCGCTTGCAGTATGAGCTTCCTGACCTCTTCCCGCTCGACAGCCTCGGAGGGGATTTCTCGCCAGTCGCGCAGGAGCGCCGGCGAGATAGTTTTGTTCTCATCCGGAGGTTCGTCGAGCGACTCCATGCGAATCACGGATTGCCTTCGAACGCGGTTCCTGGCTTCATTCAGGGTGATACTGATTAGCCAGGTACTGAATTTCGACTCTCCACGAAACGAAGCAAGATTCCGGAAAGCCCGAACGAACGCCTCTTGTGCCACATCCTCTGCATCCGCCTCGTTCTTCAGATACGACAAGGCCATCAGATACACGCTCCGCTCGTGGGGGCGGATTAGCTCATGGTAGAGCCGCGTTTCCCCTGCGAGGATGTCGGCGACCATCTCCGCTTCAGTGCGAGTTGATGCTTGAGACTCCATCATTGCTCAAGAGGCCTCAGTCGTTTGGAGATGACAGAATCGACCGCAAAGAGACCGGAGCCGAAGATTAGAACCATCGCCGAAGCGAAGAGGAAAGTGTAGGGATCTGCTGCATAGAACTTGCCTGGATCGGAAAAGACCGATGCAAGTGCTTCGTGATCTGCTGTCCAGTATGCAACGAACATATTGCAGGAGAGAAGAAACGCGATCGGACGCGAGAACAGCCCAAACATCAGGAGGATACCGCCCACAAATTCCAACAGAGAAACGGCGGGCGCACTGAAACCTGGAAAGGGAATGTTGAGACTCGCGAAGAACCCCGTGATCTTTGACAGATTGTGCAGTTTGCCCCAACCCGTTTGGGCGAACTGAAATCCCCAGTACAGCCGAACGGCTAGCAGCATTGGAGATTGCAGTGAAGAGAGTGCCGAAACAACACGGCGATACAGGCGCAACAACTGGCTCATCCTTTCCCTTTCCGGCGAAAGCCGCAATCATCGGTGGTGAGAACGCCTTTCCGTCTCATTAGAGAGGTGAAGCGCTGGTTTGGTTACAACCAGTCTTGAAGCGCAACGATGTAACTGTTTGGGCGCGCACGCGTCAGATGGAAGCCAGTCGACGGAGGTTCCTTCTATGTAGCTTCGTTCAGTACTTGCTCTTCTGGTCGCATTGTTCGCGATCCACGACCAGCCGTATGCCGCTCCGCTTCAAAGTGCCTCTGTAACTTATCGCAGTGCCGCGCTTCCAACATGTGGCATGGTAAGGGCGACCTTCAGATCTCGGAATAGTTCTTGCCGGCCATGTATAGCAGGTCGATCCCAAACGTACCAGGCATAGAGCCTGAACCAACCGAAGAAAGGGTCTCTTAATGAGAATCAATACCGTAAGCAACCTCGCACTGGCCGCGGCTTTCGCAGGCCTCCTTGGCGGCACCACCGCCCGACTCAACGCACAACCCACCCCCGGTCATTCCGAAGCGACAGCCAGCTTCATCGCAGTTTGCAGGTGTGCTCGTGGCCGCCGATCAGAAGGACCTTCCCAAGCACGCCTGCAAGGGCCAGAACGATTGCAAAGGTCAGGGCGGCGGCGACAAGAAGCACGCCGGCAAGAACGCTTGCAAAGGCCAGGGCGCCTGCGCAACAGATGGTTCAAAGTAAGCCACCCAAGAGCTAGTCTTAGCCCGTGTAGGCGGTCCAAATCTCCAATGATCTCCTACACGGGTCTATCGCATCGAACAGGATCGGAGTACTCATGCCTGCCAATCGTTTCAACGGATACACCGACTACGGAGTCGGCATCGGCCTAAGAGTGCCGCATTACGACCACATCCTCTCCAAAAAGCCGATCGTCGATTGGTTCGAAATCATCTCTGAGAACTACATGATCGACGGTGGCCGCCCGCTCAAAATCCTCGACCAGATTCTCGATCAATACCGTGTTGTTCAGCATGGCGTGTCCATGTACTTCGGGAGTGCACAGGGGCTGAACCGCGATCATCTGAAGCGGATCAAGGAACTGACGAAGCGAACGAATACTCCATGGCTGTCCGACCATCTTTGCTGGGGCAGCGTAGATGGCCGCTACACTCACGACCTGTTGCCGCTCCCTTATACGTTCGAAGCGATCCGCACGACGGCTGAACGCGTGCGGATGGTCCAGGACTATCTCGAAATTCCCGTGGCCGTGGAGAATGTCAGTAGCTACGCGGAGTATCACGATTCGCAGATGACCGAGTGGGAGTTCCTCAATGAGGTTGTCGAGGCAGCTGATTGCGGGATTCTCCTCGACGTAAACAACATCTACGTCTCTTCTCGAAACCACGATTTTGATCCGATGGTTTACGTCAACAGCATCCCCGCCGAACGCGTCGCTCAGATCCATATTGCAGGCCACTCGAAGTTCGAGAAGTACCTTCTCGACACGCATGACCACCCGGTCCTCGATCCTGTCTGGAAGCTGTATGCACGTGCCATCGAGCGATGTGGGCCAACAGCCACACTGCTCGAATGGGACGACAATATTCCCTCTTTTGAGGAAGTACACGCTGAGGCACTTAAGGCAAATCGCTTCCTTCTCGCTGCAGAATCAGCCATTCCAGCCAAAGAGGTGGTATCCGGGGAGGTGCACGTATGAACCTGCTCGACCTCCAGCGACGAATGGCCGAGGATGTACGCAGGCCATTGACTGCCGATTACGAGATGCAGACAACCACAGAGGACGGTCAATCGACCGAGGATGTTGCAGCGAGTTACATTGCGCCGAATGCACGCCTCTCGTCCTTTGAGCGTCTCGAAATCTACAATCGGCAGTACTGGTTTCGCTTAATCAGTGCCGTGTCAGAGGACTTCCCCACGCTCAATGCATTATTGGGGCAGGAGCGCTTCGAGCCCCTCATTTTGGCCTACCTAGCAGAAAACCCTTCAACATCCTGGACCTTAAGGGATTTGGGCGCGAAGCTTCCCGCGTTTCTGGAACGCCACCCGGAATTAACTGGGAGACGTCACCGTCTCGCCGTTGATGTCGCGAGACTTGAGTGGGCATACGTCGAGGCGTTTGACGGCAAGCAATTGATTCCCCTCGCAGCCGAAGATGTCGATGCTGTGGGACCTGACACCCAGCTCTCTCTCCAGCCACATCTACGACTGCTCTCTCTAAGCTACCCAGTCGACAACCTGGTACTTGCCATAAAGAGGGAGACCGCCACAAGCGACATCGTAAGCGGCGCTGCGAGTCAAAGGGCTTCACATGCACGCGTCAGAATACCTCCGATGAGACGTGAGCCCGTCTATCTCGCTGTTCACCGATTCGAAGATTCCGTGTACTACCGGCGACTCGCTCGGGAGACGTTCTTGTTGCTGAGCGCTTTGCGTTCAGGCGCCTCCGTCGGAGAGGCTGTGTCGCAGGCACTAGACAAGACCAGGCTCGAGACCGAAGAGCAAGCCGCCCTGTTGCGTGAGAGCTTTGCTCATGCCTCCGAATTGGGCTGGCTATGCTCGCGCCCTGTTGAGGACGAGGATCCATCCATCTTTGTCATGTAGTCGCGAGGCCGGAGGACGAAATGTTCGAAGAGTCGAAATCGTGGAGAGAGGACATAAGCCGGGCCTATGCGATCCTCCGTGTGTCGTTGGGATTGAACATCTGTCTCCATGGCGTAGTTCGGTGGGCAGCAGGCCTTCGAAGCTTCGCACAATCGTTGGCGCCAATGTTTGAGAAGACCATTCTCCCATCATGGTCGGTGTACAGCTTCGGCTATTTGCTGCCCGTTCTAGAGGCGGTGGTAGGAGCCGCGGTCCTCATTGGTTTCAGCTCACGTCGCTCTCTGACTGTCGGCGCTGTTCTGATGCTTGTCTTGATGTTCGGGTCCACGCTACGTCAGGACTGGCAAACCGTGGGGATACAACTCATCTATTCTGTCGTCTATTGCATCTTGCTCGCGGGAGTGCGATTCAATTCTTACAGCGTCGATCGCGCGCTTCATCGTTCGATCTAGAAGAGCCGCAACCGGCTGTCCAGTGATCACCGTCGAAGGCGAGACCGAAGAGACCATCGAGCTTCGGGCTCCCCGACGAGAAAAGCAACAAAACAAGCAACGAAGACTGACCAGTCGAGGGACGCGCCGAAGTATCGCCAAAGGGCAGAGTGTGGTCCCGGATACCCCGCGGAAAGCCAGAGCAGCGACATAAGCGCGATACCGAACACGCTCGCCACGCGTGTCAGTACGCCCGCCACCAGGCCGAGACCAATCATCAATTCGCCATATGCCGTCAAAAACGCACATATCCGCCCATGCGGCAAAATGATCTCTTCAAGGACAGGTTTCATCCAGGGATATGCCCCCTGCATGATGAAACTCCGAATCCATTGTTCGAATCCACCGTGCATGGTGAAGTCGGTCCCGAAGACCTTGTACTGGCCAAACAGCAGAAAAGAGCAGCCTACGACAATACGTAATGTCGCCAGGGCTGTCGCATTGCGGTTTGATTCGACGGTCATTTCGATAATTTGCCAGAGCCAGAGGGAGGGTATTGATGAACCTAATAATAGCCAAGGGCTGCGCCCTTGAAATCCCCAGAGGAGCATCGCAACGCAGTTCGGTTGATTCCATCGGTCGCCAGGACGGATGATTTTGGTTGTCCGACCAGAAGATCCGAGGAGGCGACCGATGGAAACCTTCGCGAAGCTTTTTGCACGTTTCCTGGTTTTTGTATATCACTGTTTCGATCGCATCGTCATCCAGGGGTACATGCCCCTGCTCACCCGTCCCGAACACATCGTGCATTTTTTCCGCGACCTGCATGGTCAATATCCGATTACACCGCAGGTCCTGGCGAAGCGAACTCCGGAGTATCGAGGATGGGTAGAGGCTTACGCCCGCAACCATAAAATCCCCATGCTGAGGGCCGAGAAAGGTGTGAGCAAGGAGAAGTGCGTCCTGCCTCATCTCGAACGGATGGAGCGGCGCAATCAACACGGTGTCTACTGCATCTTCACCAGCATGGAGATGGGCAGCACCTTCCAGTCGCGGATGCCCCAGTTTCCCACCGATGATCCGGACTACCGCATCATTCGGCGTATCCCGTCGCGCTACCTGCATTATTACTTCTACATCCGCGATCCAGTGATTGGTCCGCTGTCTATGTGCATCGGCACCTACCTTCCGTTTCAGACCACGTATTACCTGAACGGCCATAACTTCATGGAGATCGAACTCCGCCGTCAGGGAGTGGCGTTCCGCAAGGACGACAACGCGTTCCTGTCGGTCTCGGACCCCAAGGCATTGCAGGCGGCCGCCGATAAGCTAAGCGCGTCTACCATCGAGAAACGCCTGAACTACTGGACCTGGCTGCTGGGTCCAAAGTTCTCCGAAAAGGACCGCACGACCATCAATCTGAAGCGTGACTATTCGATAAATCAGATCGAATATTGCCGCAACTTCATCTTCAAGCGTAACTTTCCGATCCACAAGATCTTCGAGCAGTCCTGCGAAATGGGGCTGTTTCGCCTCAGCGCCGACAAAGTCGCTCACATCTTCGGCGTCCGCATCACTAAACGGCTACACGGCAAGTTACACGGCGTACTGGAAAAACTCGACCATGGCCATCACGTGATGCGCATCTACTGCAATCACCTGGTGGGCCGTATGTACGAAAAGTTCAGCACCTTCATGCGCGTGGAAGTCTGCGTAAACCGGATGAAGGATCTGGGCCTGAACAAGGGACTGAAGAACCTGGAGGCCCTGCGCCGGAAACTGGTCGCCGTCACCGATCGATTTGCCGGTTTCCAGGCCCAATCGCTGAACGTTCATGTCGACTTTCCGCTGTTCCAGCGTTTGGCTCTGCCGGTAACCTCAGGCAAAACCAAAATCGCCGGCATCAAAATCCACGACACCCGCATGATGCGCCTCATGGAAGTGCTGCTGCACGGCGGCACCCAACTCAATGGCTGGCGATGCGCCGATATCCACCTGACCATCCTCAACAGCTTCGCCCTGTCCTCCGACAGATATACCCTCACTCAGCTCCGCTATGACCTTCGCAAAATGAAAGCCCATGGCCTGCTCGAACGGATCGGAACAAGCTACCGCTATCGCCTCTCTGGCAAAGGCTCCAAGGCTGCGCTCCTGTTCATCCTGTTCCACAAACGCGTCTGCGGACCACTGGCGAACTCGCTATTTCATCACAGGCCTGACGAAGCTCTCAAGCCGCCGCCCAGCAAAGTTGAAACTGCCTACCACAAGGCCGATCATGCCATCCAACACGTCCTCGATCTCCTTGCTGCATGAGAATTATGCGAGATGATTTCTCAGATTGGCCGGGCTAGAAACTAATGCGATTCGCGTCCTCAAGAATCAGAGCGATTGCCTGCACAACCTGCGGGCCGGAATCGGTCCACCGGCGTGCGTTCTATTGGCTCGAGAAGAATCCCGCACCTCTCGTACTGCCGCTGTGTTGCTTTGAGGTAAATTCATCTCTTTGTTTCCGGTCGATCTGTAACCTCGAGCACATTTGTTGTTTCATATAGACGCGCATTGATCGAAACACCACAAGCCTCAGGCTGTGCACATGTTTCATATATGCGCAATCCCATAGAACCATTTTGAAGGAGTATTAGATGCGACTCGACGTTTCCCCCTCGTCAACGCCAGAACCTTGGAGCTCTTCTTCTGCAAGAGTCTCCTTTTCGTCTTTCTTCTTAAAGAGCTTGTTGGTCCTGAGTCTCACGGCGCCACTCGGAATTGCACAAACTCCCACCTCCCCCAGACAGCCACTCTCTCCTGAGATGTTGGCGATCCATCAACTCGCGAAACGGCCCACTACGAAGCCTGCGGTGACGGTCGAAACAGCTACACCTTCACAGACTGTCTCCTCCTTCAACTCAGCACAGGGCCCGGGGCCCGGACCCATCGGACCCGGTCCCGGCTGCGATTTGTTCCCCGCGCCTCCCTCTGTAGGTGCGTCCGTTCCCCTGTCGTACTTTGGTCCTTCCCCATCAACAGTAAACCCCAGCCTTGTCGGCCCGGTTCAACTGCTGAATTCCGGCACGGTGGACGCAGCGCACGGCACAATCACGCTGCCGTTGTACAAGGGAACACTCAAGGGCAGCGGCAAGAATGTGTGGTACATCCTGACGGATGTGAGCGACCAGGGCGTGGCCAATGAACTCGGGCTGAATTTCTCTGCGAAGCTCGGATTCGCCGCGAATGCCGCCAGAACCGGCAGCCTCGACACGAATGGCAATATCGTATTCACCAAGGGCACTGTTAATTTCTCTCCGCAACGCAGTATTGTTCCTGGTCCTCAGGGCGCGGAGTTCCCGCCGAAGTCTTTTGCACCCGGCGCCGTTGGCGATTCTGCATATAGCCCATTCGTACAGATCACAAATGCCGGCAATGTAATCTACAACGCCCCTATGATTGCATTCGGAGTTGACGCCAGCCAGATTAACTTCCCCACTGGCAATGTCGACTATTCGAAGGTGCATGATCAAGTCGTCGCTATTGACCCCTCCAACATGACTGTGACGCTCAACCTGATCAACGGGTTCAGCTTTGGCCGTCCGGTTTGGTACGTCTCCATGGATGCAAGCATTCCGCTCGCTGCGGCTATCGAGCACAACACATATGCTCCACTCATGGGCCAGTTGCTGCTCGGACATGACGACAGCTTCGCCAGTCCGGTAGAACGCATTTTCATTGCGACGAATGGACCGGAGACCGGAGAGTGCAACAACACCTTGCGTCAAGGGCTCGATCCCGATCTCGCGGATGGCTTCCGACCCAACAATGTCCTCGGCGGAATCCCGACGATCGCGCTCGATTACAGCCCTGCCTGGGATGCCCAGTTGTTTCAGTGGACAGACGATGCCATCAACCAGGGGTATCGCGGCCAGTTGCGTGAAGAGTTCCAGATTCTGACGTTTGTGCAAGACGGGCTCATCACTGGCCCGAGCGGAGCGGCGTTCGGAAGCTCAGGCTTCTCGATCAATTGCCCGATCGTTCAACGTCTCGACTAACCGCGACAATCTACATGGCTCGGCTGCGGGTGAAACGATGCCGGCAGCCGAGTTGATCATGGGAGCGGCGGCTGATCGTCGCTCCGTCCAAAATGAAAAGGCGATGAGCAATGACTCCGGAACAAGTTTTCCTCGATGCCGCCCTCCGCAGTTGGCGATCCAACATGGGTCGAGCCAGCAAGTTCTTCGGCTCTCTCACAAGCGAAGAGTTGGAATTGGAGGTGGCGCTGGCTCGAAATCGACTTGTCTACATTTGGGGTCATCTGGCTGCGGTGAACGACGCAATTTTTCCGCTCTTCGGGTTTGGCCCACGGCGATATCCAGAACTGGATAACACCTTCGTCTCACCGGTTGACCATCCCGTTTTGCAGATTCCCAGCGGCTCAGAGTTGGACCAGATCTGGACTGAATTGGATCTCGCGCTCTGGTCGGAATTCCAAAAGCTCTCTCCGTCTGAATGGTTGCAGCGGCATGAGGGCATTTCTCCCGAAGACTTCGTCGCCGAACCGCACCGCAACAGGTACTCGAGCTTGCTTGGCAGGACTGCTCATCTGGCCTATCACTATGGTCAGGCGATACTTGCAAAGCGCAGTCCCAGTCCAGATAAGAGAAGCAACGAGAGGTTCTCCGGATGATGCACAGGCTGGTTAGTAAGGGCACTTGAATCCGGATGTCGACACCAGGCCTCGCGGTTTCAGCAGTGAGTCCTAGATATGAGCCATCGATCTCCGAAAGGGAAAACCTGGAGTTCGCCGGAGCGGAAAATGAACGATGATGGCGCGCCAATCAGAAAGGAGCTTCACCGTTGATTTGGAGAACTATTCACACGACCGGGCGCAATAGAAGCCCCGGTTTCAATCTGGCAGTCGACCTTAACAGGAGCCTGCGCTCGGCTTTCATCTTGATCACCTTATGGGCTGGAATCGCTGCATACGCTGTCGCGATCCAACAACAATCCGATGCACCACCTGCTCCGAACGCTGCCCGGCAAGTGCCGTTGGAAGATCGAGGAAGTTCGGCACCGGAAAGCTTGCTCAAGCGGTTCAGCAATGAATTGAATGTGAATGTATCCGCGCACATAGTGACGCCTGTCGAACGGATTATTCTAACGAACGCTCTTGCGCAACTGACACCTTTTCAACGTGAGGTGCTGCAGAACCGCCTGCATGCAATCTACTTTATCGATGGATTGCCGAACAATGCGCTGACCTTTCCGGATGGTGGCACGACAACTGAGCCAGTCTACAGCATTGCTGTGCGGGCTGGAGCCCTGCACGAAACCGTATCTGAACTCGTCACGCGAAAGGAGCGCACCTTGTTCGACAGTGCGGGTTCCGAGTTGTCCGTGACGGTTGACGGGGGAACGCTCAATGCAATGGTCTATGTGTTGCTCCATGAGACAACCCATATTGTAGATTTTGCGGTAGGGGCAACTCCTGATCCCGCACAGCCAATTGGGGATCATCTACTTGTAAGCGGAATCTGGCGAGATGGCATTACACCAGCAGATCAATACAGGCTGCCCCTACTAATGGGCATCTTCTGGCGAACTGGTCGAGTAATGCCCATCACGCATGCTGCCGATCTCTACGATGCGCTCGGTCGTACGCCGTTTATTTCTGTCTATGGCAGCTGCGACTCGCGCGACGATCTCGCAGAACTTGTCGCGTGGACCGAACTGACCGGGCGTTTGCACCAGCCGTATCGCATTCTCATCTCGAAAGGTGCGAACGTCATGCGCGTCATAGAGCCAGCCCAGTCAGAACTGGTCCAGGCGCGCCGGAAGTACTTGAGCCAGCTAACCGGATCGTAATCTCTGTTTTCGATCTGCTTAGGGGCATTCTTTGCTTTGGAGGCCTCGGTTCTGCAAGCTACGCAAGCGAACCAATTGACAATCGTCAACTGACTTTCTGGCGAACACTCTCAAGGATTTCGTCGGAGAGATGTGGGTCCTTCATGGCGCGAGCCAGCACAACACCACCGATCAAAGCTGCTGACTGGAAGATGGCCTCTTTCCGGTCCCCACCTCTAGCAGAGAGAATTTCCTCAAATCCACGCTCGAAGGCTGCTTTGAGTTCGGGGGTCGAACGAGCCACCTCCTGCGCCAGCGCGGCCATGGTGCAGCCGTCGCCTGGGTTGTCGCGATGCCTGGGGCTCAGGTAGCGATCTGCATACTCTTTCCGGCCTTTTTTTGTCGGAGCGTAGCTCCGAGTGCGACTCGCCGTAAGCCCTTGTCCGTAGGCGACTGCCGCGCTCTGCAGGTCTTGCTTCGAGCCAAAGTGTGCATAAAACGCGCCATGCGTGAGGCCGGCGGCCTTCATCACCTCTCCCACGGTTACGTTCTCAAATCCCCGTTCCCGGAAGAGGCGGGAGGCCTCCTTCACAATCCGTTCATGTTTTGCGGCGGTTTCCTTGGCCGGATAGCGCATTGTTTTCTGCAACCCTCCATCTATGATAGTCATCATATAAGATGTATGACGGCCATCCTATTTGATGGCTAGTCATAGAAGTCATCGAGGAGGAATCATGAAGCTCGCAGGCAAAAAGGCTCTCATTACCGGAGGCAATAGCGGCATCGGCCTGGCCACCGCCCGGCTTTTCATCTCTGAAGGCGCTGAAGTCGCAATTACGGGTCGCGATCAACAGACCCTGGATGAAGCGGTTGCCGAACTCGGCTCGAAAGCGCGCGGCTATCGCGCCGACGTTACGGTGGCGGAGGACCGCAAGAAGCTCTTCGCTGAACTCGCCAAAGACTTTGGCAAACTTGACATCGTCTTCGCCAATGCCGGCATCTCTGGCAGGACACCGACTGGCACGACCGACGAAGCCATCTTCGAGAACGTGGTCCACACCAACCTCAACGGTGCTTTCTTTACCGTCAATTCAGCCGCTCCTCTCATGAACGACAACGGCAGCATCATCTTCAACGGATCGGTGCACAATTATCTCGGTCAACCAGGCCTGGCTGCCTATGCTGCCACGAAAGGCGGACTCGTCTCGATGGCACGGGCGATCGCCGCCGACCTTGCGCCGCGTAAGATTCGCGTAAACGTGGTGGCCCCGGGGGCAACGAAGACTCCCATTTGGAAGCGCGGGCCGCGCGCCAATGCCACTCAAGAGGAATCCGCAAAACTTTCCAACTTCGTCTCTTCCACGGTTCCACTTGGCCGTTGGGGCGAGCCAGAAGATCTGGCCAAGGCTGTGCTCTTCCTCGCCTCGGACGATTCGTCGTACATCAACGCGGTCGAGCTGATGGTTGACGGCGGAATGACGGGCGCTCCCTTCGGAGCTCCCCATTCTTCGCGGCTGACCGGACAGAGTTAGGTCTGGAGTAAAAGAATGAGAGTTGAACTCGTTCCACCCCAATCTGTCACAGAGCCGCATCTTTGGGCGCGGCCTGAGCAGGTTCTCGCAATGGTGCTGCGGCCCGGCTCGATTGAGATGGGCGTGCGTCGAACCGAGCTGACGGAGTTTCGTTACGTTGCGGGCGAGATGATCTTGCCCCACCGTCATGAGGGAAAGTGGGTGGGGCTCATGAACGCACCGTATCTGCAGCTCAGTATTTCCGATGTGGCACTGATGGCCGCCTCTGACCGAGAGGTAGAACTGCGCATGTATCGCAAGTTTGCGGACCTCCGCCTGCGTGGGCTGGCTACGGCCGTTCATGCGGAGATGGTGGCTGGGTTTCCGAGCGGGCGGCTGTTTCTGGATTCTGTCGAACAGGCCATAGCCGTGGCGCTGATCAATGGTCATGCAGTTGGGCGCCGTCCTGTGCAGATACACCGGGGCGGACTTGGCTCCGCGCGCTTACGAAAGATTAAAGAGTTGGTCGATGCGAACATGGACGCCGACTTGAGCCTCGACGAGATGGCGCAATCCGTAGAGTTGAGTACAGCTCATTTCGCACGGATGTTTCGGAAGTCAACGGGCGAAACCCCGCATCAATTCGTACTGCGCCATAAGGATTGAGCGTGCTAAGGCGATGTTGCGCGATCGCGCTACGCGCATATTAGACGTCGCCGTGGCCTGCGGCTTCAAAACCCAGCAGCACTTTGCGCAGGTCTTTCGTGATGTCTGTGGAGTGAGCCCGACGGAGTATCGCCAGGATTTTGTCGGATCCGAAGTGACTTGCGCGCCGGAGACCTGTTCCGAGGATGGGCTACGCCCTGGTGGTTTCTGTTTTGCAGCCAGAAGCTTACTCTCACGGGTCGCGGTTCGCTTCCTTGCGCGGATGATGCATGCTCTTCACTAGCAGAGTGGCGGCTGGCGAGGAGAGTTCGTGGTGAACGCATTCAGCGGTTCCAGTTGCTCACTTCGGTTATTTCCTCAGGGGCGAAGACGAGCCATCCTGCACCGCCCGCCAGGAGGGCCAGGCCGAGCCAGGCGCGCACGGGCGGCAATGTGGGTTCCAAAGCCATCCCCGCGAGGACGGCGAACAGCGGCGCGAGGAAAAAGCGAGCCGTCATGCGGGAGGCGGCGAGCCGTCGCATGAGCCAAAAGAGCAAGAACAGCGCGGGAATTTCGATTACGAATAGCCCGAGAAATTGAGACGGCAGCGCACTCCAGCGCCATTCAACACGCGGCGTGAAGGGAGTGGCCGCGACAAAGCAGACGGCGCTGCCGGCGCCCGCCTGCGCGGCCATGGGCAGGGGGGAGCGGCCCCCGAGGTTGTGTGCAAGCCTCACCGCGAGACAATTTGAGGCGGCGATGCTAACGGCCGACGCAAGAAGCGCGCATAGGGCTACTCCTGCGCGGAATGAGCCGGGGATGTCGAGAGGAAAGAGACAAAGGATGCCGGCGGATATCGCCAAGGAAAGCGGCATGCCCCCGGCACTTGCCCGTTCCAGAGCCGAAGAAGCAATCATCATGATTGAGGGCTCTCTGGTGTTGGCTCGCGTCCTGCGCGATAGCGCGCCGTTTTTGAGAACAATCAAACTCCTCCCCGATCTTCTCACTTCGCAGGGGTAACGGATCCGCCGGCCGCAAGGCCCGCGAAGGAGGAATAGCCACTTCGCGGCAAAAACTCCAGCGCCTGGTCGCCGCGGAATTTCATAAGCGCGTTGCGCATCATCGCGGATTCAGCGAGCGTTTGCACGCAAGGCGATCCGAAGAGACGTGGAGCGACCCAGCCCCCCAGTGAGGATGCTGGCTAGATGGAATGGTGCAAGTAGATGTGGAACGTCCATTCAACCGCCACCAACAGCAGGGTGACAACTGCAATGACTATCTGGATTGACTCAGCGCGCCTCTTATCAGCACTCACCGGTGCAACTCGCCATTGAGAAGAAGGCCGGGCGCGCAACGATCGTACTCGCCAGATTGCATAGAGGTTTATCACTGACCCGGCAATTGCGAAGATCTCCATAGGGACACGAATTGCCGCGCCATGAATGGAGGCAAGCAGATTCGTACCGGCTGTCGCAGCGGCCAAAGAGCCGAGCCCAATGAGAAGTCGAAAACCACTGAGCGCCATGAAGGCTGTACACGCGCTTTGGAGCAAGATAAAAAACAGGCCTGTGAGTCCAATAGTCCAAGACTTTCCCTTCATATCATTCCGTGGGCGAGTATCGACCGGCGCGTTCTCTTTGAGCATGTGGTTCTTCATCAGCAATGCTTGATCCTCTTGATCAGCTTCGGGATCGCTGTTTGGCACCAAACGGGCCATACGGCGGTTGAGTTCACGCGCTCTGGAAGCTCTTGAGTACTGCCTCGGCGGACGTGAGAAGCGAAATCTCCCTCGAAGTTCCATAGACCATTCGCGTGGAGAGGGCGCCATCGATGACACCAAGTATCATCGCCGCCGCGGCACCTTTATCGACCGGGTAAGGAGTTAAGTATTCGGCAAGATAGTCGCGCAATTTGTCTTTGTGTTCGATGACTCGGCGATGGATCGGATGGGCAGTGTCCGGGTATTCGGATGCGATACGAAGGAACGGGCAACTGGTAACTTCGGGCAGGTTTATCAGACGTTCTATTCTGACCAAGGCTTCATGTATGTCTTCGGGTGGGACAGGGCTGCCAAGATACTCCCAGAATGATCGGTCGCGCTGGTCGAGGTATGCGAGCACGAGGTCATCTTTGCTTTCGAAATGCCGATAGAAGGTCGCCTTTGCGACCTCGGCGATGGACATGATCTTCTCCGTGCCGGTCGCGCGGACCCCCTCTGCATAGAAGAGGCGGTTGGCAACTTCCAAAATTCTCTTCTGCGGATCGGAGTTTTTCTGTGTTCTCATAAAATCAGCTTGACATAAGACAGACCAGTCTGTCTAATTAGTCTTGTGCTTGCCGAGACAGACAAGTCTGTCTCGATAGATTTGGTCCCGAAAGGAAACCTTAGATGATAAGTACCCAAAACAGTCTTTTCAGCCCGCTCGGCCTGGAAACCGCCCCCGAAAAGTCTCGGCCCCTTCTAGAGAAGACCCGAAAGTCGTACAAGTTCATTCCGAACATGTTTGGAACGTTTGCTAATTCTCCCGTCTTGCTGGAGGGCTACCTCGGCCTGGAAGGCGTATTCGAAAAGGGCAGTCTGACCGGCGCGGAACGCCACTTGGTTCTGTTGGCCGCGAGCATTGAGAATGACTGCAACTACTGTGTGGCGGCTCACAGCACGGTCCTGAAGGCATTCTTGCACGTGCCGGCCGAGGTCGTATCCGCCGTCAGGTCCAACCTGCCGCTGCCTGACCCGAAGTCGAATGCGCTGGTCGCGCTCACGAGAGAGATGGTTGCCAAGCGTGGGCGTGTGGAAGCGCAGACGATCGAGAACTTCCTGGCCGCAGGATACCGTAAGGACCAAATCCTTGAGGTCCTGATCGGCGTGGCCCTCAAGACGATCAGCAACTATACGGATCACATTTCCCCGAATGAATTGGATCCGGCATTTCGGTCCGAAGCTTAAACCTCCGATCAGCGCCAACCCCGGCAGATGGCCCGGCGGCTGGCGCTGAGAAGTCGAAGAATTTCCAAAGTGGAGAAAGAAAATGTCTCGTCGCCTAAGCAAGGTTTTATCGCTGCTCCTGGGAGTTTGGATGTTCATGTTCGGATTCCTGAAGTTCTTCCAGCCAATCCGTGGATGGTTTGATATCCAGATTCAACAAAGTCATTTACCCCACGAGGCAATTCTCGCGGGCAAAGTGACTGAAATGGTTGTCGGGGTTCTCTTCTTACTACCATGGTTTTGGAGATCGCTGAGCGCAAAAAGCAAAGATCAAATCCTGCTGATCGCATGTTTGATCCTGTTTACTCAGATGGTCGTGGCAATCTATGTCCACCTCCAGCCTGGTGTGCCTGCTAGCGTTCTTCCTCTGGGTATCAAACCGCCTGTGATTCCGGTTACGGTTCTCCTTCTGGGATTGCTCACTGCTTTCGATGTTTGGAAGCAGCTGCGAGCAGAGAAAACCATCGAAATGCCGAGTCAGTGACAGAGTTCGCGCCAATCATCTTCGGTCAGAGCACGGAGCAGGAGTCCCGAACCTGACGACTTACTCTCAGGCGAACCACTGCGTCGTGAACAACAGGAGCACGAAAATGGCGAATCTCTTCGAATCTGTTCAGCTCGGATCTTTGGTCCTGGCAAATGGCGTCTTCATGGCACCCCTTACGCGCAACCGAGCTGATGCAGATGGCGTTCCGGGCGAACTCGCAGCGACTTATTACTCGCAGCGCGCTTCGGCTGGACTCATTGTGACCGAGGCGACGCAGATCTCGCCCATGGGCAAAGGCTATATCAATACTCCAGGGATTCATTCCCCGGAGCAGGTGCGAGGGTGGAGCCGGATCGTTGAATCCGTTCATAAGAGTGGAGGCCGAATCTTCCTTCAGTTGTGGCATGTCGGACGAATCTCTCATTCGTCCTTGTTGCCAAACAACGCGCAACCCGTTGCTCCATCTGCAATCCGTGCCAATAGCCAGACGCTAATTGCCACGGGTCTGGCACAGGTTTCGGAGCCAGTTGCCTTGACGGCCAGCGAGATCAAAGAGACCCTGGACGATTATCGGCGGGCAGCAGGCAACGCGAAGGCAGCAGGATTTGACGGTGTCGAGATTCATGCGGCGAATGGATACTTGATCGATCAATTCCTCAAAACAGGATCGAATCGGCGAACCGATGAATATGGCGGTGTTGCGTCAAACCGAGTCCGCTTTCTCACTGAAACAGTTGAGCGAGTGCTGGAAGTCTGGGATAGCAGGCACGTGGGTGTGCGAATCTCTCCGACCGGCGGTTTCAACGATATGTCGGACGACAACCCACTCGAAACCTTCTCCGTCACGGTTGCGAGACTCAACGACTATGGGCTCGGGTACCTCCACGTCGTTGAGACGGCGCAGAACAGCAAAGGAAGCAGCGCGGAGGATCTCGCCATGTCGGCTCACCTGAGAACACTTTCGAAGAGTCTCTACGTTGTGAATGGCGGATACGACGGGCTCAGGGGCGAGGAAGCAATACGGACCGGTCATGCCGATGGAGTCGCATATGGCCGCCCGTTTCTGGCCAATCCAGATCTACCAAGGAGGCTGCAACTCGGGGCCGCGCTGAATGAACCGGACCCAACCACTTTCTATGGAGGAGGCGCTGCCGGCTACACGAGCTATCCCACGCTTACCTGATCTTGCGATCACTGAGCGTCAGACCAGGGTTTCCCTATGGTTTGCTTTTTGAACGACTGGAAGCCGGCAGGCATTGCCGCGCGCCAGTCGGCTCTTGCTACCTGTCCCGCACCACCTGGTAAACGTCTGCTTCGCGATCAAGAGCGGGTGAGGGAACCCTTTTGCTAAGGGGGTGAATGTACCGGGACACGGGTCACGATAGTGTTTCGTAGCGGTTTGGCGCTTTGCGCTGGGTGACGCACACGGAGTGCGTTAGATTTGCTTGCCAAGAATCAGCGGCACATAGCTTCGGGCCTCTTGCAGCAACTGCTCGCGCGCAATACCAACCTTGGCCCGAAGCTGCAAACCCTGCATCAAGTCAACGAGCGCACGGCTTCGTACCTTGGCAGAGGGTGTGCGAGTCAGGCGGCCCGCCTTCATCTCCGTTTCGAAACGTCTCGCAAAAATATCAGCGGTTGCGGTGACGCCCTGGGCGACATAAGAACGGATCTCCGTTACTCGTTCCGACTGTCCCATTGCTGCAGCGGCCATCATGCAACCCCCGTGAGCCTCATCTGAAGCGGAGTTGACGGTAGCCTCGCAAAAGGCGGTCACAGCCTTGTGGATGTCCGGCTCCGCTTGAAATGCTGCCATTCTGGGAGCTCCATACGTCAGCGCATAGCGCTCGACCGCCTTAAGCATCAGGGTGGACTTGTCTCCGAAGGCTCGGTACAGCGCGGGTTTGGTGACGTTCACGGCCCGTGCGATCCGATCCACGTCGACTCCTTCATACCCATGCTCCCAAAACATCTCAACGGCACGGTCGAGTGCTTCGTCGGGGATAAAGCCTTTTGGACGTCCGCGGGGGCGCTTGGAAATATTAGTTACCATAACGTACGAAACTCCTTGCATTGTCGTTGTGATTATCGTACTCTCGCGTTTGTAATACTTCAAGACGGACAAACACAAACGACAACATGGATAGGTTCGAAGGAAAAACAGCACGACCTTCACCCTTCACCACGGAGACGCCCATGGAACATTCGATCGCACTCGTCACCGGCACCACCTCCGGGCTCGGTTATGAGGCAGCCCGCATGCTCGCCATCAAGGGCTACCGCCAGGTCATCGTCACCGGGCGCAGCCTGGCCCGGGTCAAGGAAACGGCCGCTCAACTCGCGGCTGAGACCAACAAACAGGTCTTCACGCCGCTGGAGCTCGATCTGGACTCGCCGTCCAGCGTTCAGTCCGCCCTCGCCGAGCTGGTCAAGCGAGGTAAGCCGATCGATTTCCTACTGCTCAATGCCGGATTGGTCCCAACCAAGAAGCGCGTGATCACTGCGGCGGGCGTTGAGGCTTCTCAGGCCCCGCTGATCGGCCATCATCAACTGACTGTCGGGTTGCTTCGCGCCAACCTTCTTAGCCCCAACGCGCGGATTGTTATCGCCGGCGCGGAGCCTGCCCGCGGAGGCGTACCCATGTTCAAGTACACCGACGTGCCACCCTTCGCGGCCAAATACTACCGGGGCGACCAAACCGCGGCTGTTGAAGCCCTGCTGCGCAACGGGCCGAACGTGAAGTATGTGCCCAACAATGCGTATGCTGACGCGAAGCTCATCATCGCTTGGTGGACCGCGGCGCTGGCCCGCCGGCTGCCCGCCGGCATGGCCGTGTACGCCGTATCGCCCGGTGGGGCGACCGACACCAAGGTGGTGCGAAACGCTGGTCCGTTGTTGAAGTATCTGTTTATCCCAATCGTGAACCTCATTCCCGGCATGAATCAGACGCCGGAGACCGCGGCCCGTCGGTACCTCCAGGCGTCGGAGTTCGGAACCGACGTCTCAGGGCAATTCTTCGCCTCGGCTCAAGGGAAGTTCTCAGGCCCAATTGAGGCGCAGCGCCACCCACACCTCCACGATCGCGCCAGCCAGGAAGCCGCGTGGCAGGCCGTCGTCAGCGTCTCCGGCGTCGACTTGTCTTACTCAGCATCCTTGACCGCGGTGTCCTGAAGGAGCACCGGTCGCGGTCGAGCGCTTCGTCGGGGATAAAGCCTTTTGGACATCCTGGGGCTCTTCGCAGCAATAGTCACCACTTCGTACGAAACTCCTTGCATCTTTCCTTAGACTATCGTACTCACACGTACGTAATACTTCAAGACTTCAGAACCGAGGAGAAAAACATGGATCGGCTCAAAGGGAAAACAGCACTTATCACGGGCGGAACCACCGGCATCGGCCTGGCGACTGCCAAATTATTCATCAACGAAGGTGCCCGCGTGATCGTGACCGGGCGCGCTGCTGCAACGATCAAGACGGCTCAGGCTGAGCTTGGCGATAACGCTATCGCAGTCCGCAGCGACGCGACCTCGCTTCCCGATATGGATGCCTTAGCGGCGAAGGTCAAGGAGACGTTCGGCAAGCTCGATGTGCTGTTCGTCAACGCGGGATATGGTCATTTTGTCCCATTTGAGCAGGTGACTGAGGAAATTTACGACGAGATGCTCAACCTGAACGCGAAGGGACCGTATTTCATCGTCCAAAAACTGGTGCCGCTCATGCCAGAAGGAAGTTCGGTGGTCTTTACCACTTCGTTGGCCAACGTGAAGGCGGTGCCAACCTTGAGCGCTTACGGCGCCGCTAAAGCAGCGCTTCGTTCAATTACTCGGAGCCTTGCTAGTGAGTTGTTGCCCCGTGGAATACGTGTGAATGCGGTGAGCCCGGGTCCAATTGAAGCGACGGCCATACTCCAGAAGGTAGGAATGCCGAAGGAGGCGGCGGATCAGGTCTATGTTCAGATGACGCAAAGCGTTCCGATGAAGCGTCTCGGCCTGCCAGAGGAACTTGCCAAAGCCGTGGCATTCCTGGCGATTGATGCAACCTACACGACGGGAATAGAGCTTCCGGTAGACGGAGGATGGTCTCAACTTTAAAGCGTGGGACGGCAAGCTGGCATCGAGAACGGCCTTCAATGACTCGCCTAACGTTGCGCACTTGATGCAATAGCGAACGAATTGGCGGCGGCTCGGTCGTCGCCACTGCGCGCTCCGCCCAAAATGCAAACATTACGTGGAGGTACGAACTGTGGATATCGATCAGCAACTCGTTGATCTGACACTTAGCGTGTGGAAGTCAGACATCGGTCGCGCAACCAAGTTCTTTAGTGACATCTCTGACGAGCAACTCCTGCGGGAGATTTGTCCCGGCAGAAATAGGCTCATTTACCTGCTTGGTCACCTCACTGCGGTCAATGATGCACTTTTTCCGCTCTTCGGTTTCGGAGAGCGACTCTACCCGGAGATGGACGAGGCATTCATAACGAGCCCGGATCGTTCGCCGATTCAAGACGGCTTTTCAGGAGAAGACCTGAAGCATAGATGGGTAGATGTGAATCGAGCTCTGCTCCTCTCGTTTGACAAGCTTTCACCCTCGCAGTGGCTAGAGAAGCACACCGCTGTATCCGACGAAGATTTTAAGCGCGAACCATCTCGCAATCGATTCACGGTGTTACTGCGTCGAACAGGCCATCTTTCTAATCACCTCGGCCAAACAATCCTGGCAATTAGGCGATAACGCGTTCACGGGCGTCTGCCACCGCGATGAAGTGAGGCACTGTCTTGACCAAAGAGTTCTGGCCGACCCCATCATTACATCGGCAATCCTGGGAGCCAGTCGCGTCGATCAGTTGGCTAATACACTCGCAGCCGTAGACCTGGTCTTGGATGGCGGACTCGAGAAAGAACTTGATGATCTAACCGATGAGTACCGGCGCGGAGATGCAGACCGGTGAAAGGAGGAGTATGAACATGCACAACCTGGTAGTGAGCTGTTTGCTGGCTGCTTATCTCGCAGCGAACGTATACGCCATCGTGAAGATGCGGGTGTTTGAGTCTGCCCGATCGCGCAAGCATCTCATACTCTACGGCGTCCCCTTCATATTGTGGGGCTCTGTCATCCTCTTGGGATGTTGGCTCATGGACATCATGCGCCGATTCGATGAATGGGCGGCCTGATTGCCCATTGAGATGACTCATTTTGCGGACAAGCTCCGAACAAGTTAGCTGATAACCGGAGTGCGTTGTCAACTCCTGATACGAATCGCCAATGCACGTTTCGAGGAGAGTCCGATCTGGAATCGTGCTAAAGTCTGAAGTCATCGGTCGTGAACACTTGGCCACGCAGCTTTGGCACTCGTCCAGACGCATCGCCGCCGAGAAGTGCGTTAGATTTACTTGCCAAGAATCACGGGCACATAGCTTTCGACGTGAACTCCGACACACCACCAAGGTTGTTGACGGGAAATCTCGGTGAATCCGAAGATGCCGGGCTCGTGGTCCGTAGAGATCCTGTTGGCTCCGGACGACTCAGGCTCTCTCCGCTACGGTGCTCGCCACATCAAGGGCCGTCTCCCCGACCCTGGCACCGAGTCGGTATGCCGTTTCATTCACCGCCGAGATAATGCCCTGTGTCAGCGTTGACTTCGCCATCACCGATACACGCCGAATCCGCGGCGACCGTAGCGGCGGCAAGACCATCAGAATCGAGAAGAGGAAGGCAGGCAGCCCCCGCGCCATCGACGCCGAAGCCGGCATCGTTGAAGAAAACGACGCGTGGCTTGAAGGAACGCGTAAATGGAGCAGCCGTTACGCCGCCATGACTGCCACTCGCCACGACCAGGCCTGCATCTTCTGGAGTAGCGAATGAGATGGAGCCTATGCAGAGGACGCCGTCAACAAAGGTGCGTTGCTCGACCGGCGCCTCCACGTCCGCGTCGTGGGGCCAAGGCGCGGATTTTAAAAGCTCCACTGCTTGTGCGACGGTTTGACCGTTCTCTACGCCACACTTGGCCGCAAGTCTGTTGACACGACTAATGATCCCGCGTTGGAGCATGTCTGCGGCGTCGCCGGCTCGGGCGCTGTCAGTCGCGACGGCCGCCATAGCCATGCCATGTTGGTCCGCCCAAGGCAGACCTCTGACCCCCGCCTCATCTCGACCGATGCCGCAGTCGTGATGAATGGCAGCGCGAGCGCCAGCTTTGGCCGAGAAATACGCCGCGTAAACCGTGGCATTCGAACCGCCAACAACCACGGCACCGTTTGCTTCTGGAGGAAGCTTTACCACACCATCGACCACCAGAACAGGAACGTTGATTGGGAGCACTTCCGACCTCCGGAAAACTGTGTGTGCTCGCGCGACCGCACCGAGATAGGTACGTTATCTGCGCCAGCCGTTCTATAGTGCGAGGTATATTCGGACCGAAGGTGTCAATAAAAGCAGCGGCTCGATCTCGCGACTCGCCGCTACTTTTTCGCCTCGCCGACCTCGATTAGGTGGCCGTCAGGATCGCGCATGTAGCACCGCGTCTCGGCCTCGTGAACCTTCGGTTCGGTGAGGAACTCCGCACCGAGACCTTTCCAACGTTCGTAGCATTCTGCGATGTTCGCGACGCGGATGTTCATGAAGCTGCTGACAGCCTCGCCATCCTTCGGAGGCGCGAGGTAGACGGCCGGCTTGTCGTCGGTCGGCCCGCCGCCCACATTGATGATGACCCACGTGTTCTCGAGCTGGACGATGCACGGCGCACCGTTCTCGCCGTCCATGACGACTTTCCCGCCGAGGATCCGCGAGTAGAAGTCCAACGACTTCTTTATGTCCGCCGAAACGAGAAAGTGCGTCACGGTGAAGCCCGTGCTGGGAAACATTTCGTAGGTGGTATCTGGCATTTCTCTCCTTGCAAGTCGCGCGCGCTCGCGCATCTATCGGCGTTCTATATCGAACGTTATAGTATGCGAGCATAAGGTGTCAAGTTTATGTAGTGCGTGGTATAGAATAATTAGAAACAGCTATGGGACGTCCACGCGAATTCGATATCGACACGGCCATCAAGACGGCGACTGAACTTTTCTGGCGAAAGGGCTACGAAGGCACATCGCTCAGTGATCTCACGGGTGCTATGCGCATTACGGCGCCAAGTTTCTATTTTGCCTTTGGAAACAAGGAAAAGCTCTTCCGGAGAGTCATCGAGCAGTATTACGAAAGTCAGATAAAACTTCTCGAGAGTGCGCTTCGGGAGCCGACCGTGCGAGGTGTGGCGGAGAGATTTCTCTATGGCTATGCCGACGTCCTCACCGGCCCATCTCACGCGCCCGGTTGCCTGGCTCTGAACAGTTCTCTTCCTTGTGCAGAGGACGACACCGTTCGCGCTTGGCTCGCCAATCTGCGCGGCGAGTTGACCGTCAGACTTCGCAAACGATTCGCCAAAGCCAGTGGCACCATCGACCTTCCCAAAAATGCTGATCCCGATGCGCTCGCGCGCTATATCGCAGTCACTGCATGGGGATTGGCGATAGAAGCTCAGTCGGGAGCGAAACGTAAAGACTTGTATAGCGCGATCGCCGTGGGTCTCGCGGCGTGGCCTTCAGCAGCTGTTACAAGATCGGAACAGAGGCCGACTAGCCGTAAGAGCGCATCCCCGCGCATTCGACAGTAGTGGCTTTGAGTGCTCAGCGCGACGCCTCCATTCGCTAGAGACAACTCCGATGTTGCGATGGACGCCTCATGTTGTTGAGGCGTCCACTTCACGCAAGAAGGTTTCTTATAAAGCGCACAGGCAGCGGTGGATTTAGTTAAGCCGCTTTGCGCTCGGCGGCGAGAACGACAAAGAGAATTGTGCAAGCCTTGGTCGAACGGTTATGCCAGCTATGGAACGTTCCGTTATTCACAATCAGGTCCCCCGTCTTGAGCGTGAGTTCGTGTACCTGACCATCTTCGCCAGGGTAACCGGCGTTTACTTCGCCATCCATCACTATGGCAAGATCGATGCTGTCGGTGCGATGCATCCCGTCACCTTCTTTGCCCGGGACCATTCCTGGGGTACCCATGTCGATTGAGGCGGCACGTTCAAGCGCCGCTGGTCCCTCTGGCGTCTCGGGAGCCAGCGTAAAGAGATCGAACCGAATTCCGCCAAGCGGGCCAAACATCCCCAACGGTTTATATTCGCCCAGAACCTGCTCTGGCGTTAGCGGCAAGTCGGGAACTTTGTCGAATCCCCAGATATTGGTAAGGAAGTCAGCTGTTGTTGTGTCGATGGTATCGATTCGAGTGGCTACGCCAGTCTTGCCCTCGGCAGTGATGATTCTCTGGATCTTCATTTCGTTCGCTCCTTATTTGGTTGAATGCTTGGTTTCGGTTAAACAGCGCTTAATCCGCCATCCACGACGAGATCGATGCCCGTAATAAAGCTGGCCTCGCGCGATGCCAGAAAGAGCGCTGCTGCCGCAATCCCCTCGGGCCGGCCCATCCGGCCAAGCGGAGTCGCCTTGACGAATTTCGCCTTTCCCGCTTCGGTAGCTTCTTTCGAACCGAACAAGCCTTCGAGGATGGGCGTTTCGGTGGCTCCCGGACTTAGGACATTCGAGCGGATGCCTCGATCCTTCAGTTCCATGGTCCAAGTACGAACGAAAGATCGCAGGGCTGCTTTGGTCCCGCTGTACGCGCTTCGGCCCGGGGTCGCCTTGTCCTTCCCGCTGAAGTAATGAGGATGATGGACCCACCGTCGTTCATCAGTGGCAGCGCCTTCTGGACGGTGAAAAATGCCCCGCGCGCATTCGTATCGAATGTCCGATCGAAATGCTCAGGAGTCGCAGTTGTGATCGGGCCCATTCCGACGAAACCCGCATTTGCGACAACGACATCGATTCTCCGCCCCTCGGAGGAAACGGCCAAATAGAGCCGATCCAAATCCTCTAGCTTTGAAACGTCGCCCTGAACCGCGGTGACGTCCTTGCCGATCTCGGCCACTGCCTTATCCAACTCCGATTGGCGGCGGCTGGTGATGAAGACGTATGCCTTCCGACACGAAGCGCTTCGCGATAGCGAGTCCAATTCCGCTACTGCCGCCCGTGATGATGGCGACCTTTCCCTGTAGTGCTGGCATATTGTGCCCTCCTGTGGCGTCGATGCAGTTGTGTAGTGATAGCTACACAAAATTGACAACATCACCGATCATACTATAGTGTGCGCTATAGTACCAGTGACAGGAAGCGGTGCTACAGGGTGTGAACAACAAGGAATCGGCTTTCACCGCTTCACCGGCGGTCGGCCCCAAAGGAGAACGCGGAATGAGTAAAGAACAAGGCGCTGGCTTCTACCGTTTCGAGATTGGAGAGTTCGAAGTTGCATCCGCCAGCGACGGATTCCTCCAGTTTGACAATCCCAAGACGATGATCGCGGCAGGAGCTAGTGAAAGGGAGTTTCAGGCTTTCATGGAAAGTAAGTTTCTTCCCTCCACAACTGCATATTCTCAGATCAATTCTCTGTATATAGACCCCGGAAAACACAAGGTTCTTATCGACAACGGCATGGGGCCGTACCTTGGACCATCCGGCGGACACCTGCCCGATCATCTACGGAACCTCGGTGTCGGTCCCGAAGAAATTGATACAATCATCATCTCGCACGCACATCTGGATCACGTGTTTGGCACACTGGCTCCCGACGACTCCCAGGTATTTCCGAACACCCGCTATGTGATTGGGGAGCAGGAATGGGCCTACTGGATGAAGCCGGAAATCAAACTCGGAAATCTCCTACCGGAAGAATTAAAGCAACTGATCGTTGAGGGAGCAAAACGTCATCTTGGCGGAATTAAGGAGCGGGTCGAATTCGTGAAGCCGGGCCAGGAGGTCATGACCGGCATTACCGCCGTGGAAGCGTTCGGCCACACGCCCGGTATGCTCGCCTTCAATATTTCATCGGGGTCGGAGAGCCTCTTCTATTCTGCGGATGCCCTGCATCATTTCGCCCTCAGCGTTGTGCATCCCGAATGGCATGTCGGATTCGATAACGACCAGGAATTGGGAGCCCGCACAAGGCTACGAGTCCTCAATCAGGTCATCGCTGAAAGATCGTTAGTGTTGGTGCCTCATTTTCCGTTCCCAGGACTCGGCCACATTACCCAACAGGGGCAAGTGCGAAGCTGGGAACCGACAGTTTGGCACTGGTGACAGGCTTCGATCGATCGCGCTGCGTTTCAGTGCGGAGAGAGATAATCTTTGTCACTCCTGCGCGTCGTGTTTCGGTAAGGCCTGCTTTTCTCGGGACCCGCGAAATGAAGCCCAGGGCGGTCTTGGAAGCCAAATCGCTAGAGCGTGAACAGCTCTGTTGGCCGGTTCCGGACTCGCTGTCGCTGCAATCGCCCGGGACCTTGCCAGTCTGCAGTCCGAGCTATCGATGGAGCGAGGGACCTTGTAGAAAAGCGGTTTGGTTCTTACCGCCGCCGACTCGGCGGATTAGGGTTCGTCAGGACTAAATTTGTGCCGCTCAATCGGCGCAAAGGGACGATTTAACGAGTGCGTATGTCAGGTCGAACATGCGACATGGAAGGCCCTGCCTAGAGAACAAAACCAGTTGCATCAAGGATAAGTCGTCTCTCCTTCTGTTTCGTCGGAGCGCAACCTTGACAGACCGCGGGCAAGTGGAAATGTGAGCATCTCGCCCCGATCGGCGTCGCGCTAAACGAACAGCCGGCGCAAAGAGGAACTCGAGTTAGAGGCGAAAATCACCGCACTCTTCGGGTGTATCTAACCCTGCGTTGGTGATTGGCACCTTGCGTGCAACGGCCTTAGTGTCGTTCGGACGAACCGCCGTGATATGAAAGTCATTCCGATGCCATAAGTCCATGACCCGACGACCGAAGGAGAATTGTCATGAATGTGAAGGTCACGTTCACTCTATCGAATCGCGATCGTCATATCCGAATCCAGGCGCTCACGATCGGTCTGTATTTTCTTTTCACATCTGTGATTTTGACTTCTTCCTTGCAGTTCGCGTTCGCGCAAGCCGATATCACAGTGCTTAAGGACACAAATCCACCGGCCCAACATCTTGTATCCGTGAACCGATTGCTTACGCCCGAGAAGGCCCTAAACGCTACAGAACGGGCGAAGGTTGCCATACTTCGAGGACGTTACGAGGAGGGGCAGAATCAATTGAGGCGCGCGCTCGACATCTTCCCTGATTGTGCGATCGCTCTTGTCCTTCAGGGCATAATCAAAGAAGGAGCGGAGATTTCCCGGAAGCCGTCCGTTTTTTTCAGCGGACAATTGACGCGGATCGGACCGGCAATGCGGAAGTAAGGCCACCCGGCAGAGGTGAGTCTATTGCAGGCTGTAATGGTTCTTCCTTCCGTGAGAAGAATTACAGTCCCAATGATTCTTCCGTTGTAAATCCACCACAGAGCCCAGCCCGAATGATACCTTGCTCATACAAGGCAGCCATGCGACGCTCGATCACCGTTGCCGCCGTCTCCCAGACTGATTTCGGGATATCGCTGTAGTCCCATTCCCAATTACCAAAGAAACGGCCGGTGTCATCCCGAAGGGGCAGCCCAGTATCTTCGATGAGTTCCGCGATCAGATCACCCGGACGCGGCTGACCTGGAGGGCACTCTAGGTGAATTTCTTGCTTGCTGGGATCACGCCAGGCTGTTCCGATTTCTGAGTAGCTCATTCCAATTGCCCTCTGAGGCAAAACAGAAATTGAAGTTTGCAGATCCATGACTTCCTTGTACACAGCATCTGCCCGCGAGGTAAGTTTCTCGATCAGTTCGTTGGAAAGGCTGGTAAGACGCCGGATGGCGACTGCGTCCGTGTGTGGCGAATCAACCTTCACGAATGGAGGTGCATATCGGGAAGCCCCAGGATCATTAGCAGTGAATTCCTCGATTAGGGCACTCAGCTTGGCGGCCAATGCGTGTTTTTGCTCGGATTTCCAACCTGGCGTCGCGTTCCCATAAAAGTAGGGCAATGGCACTCCTCGTCCGCAGAGATGATGGTTCTCGACTCTTCAACAGGTTTATCGGATGAATTCAGCTTCTTCTGGAGTGGCGAATTGGAGTGAGTGTCCTCCGGCAGAGCGCGAGCCTTTTCCTGGCTTGAATGGGGTGCCTATCGCGACGGTTGAAAGCGAAAGCAAGAACACCGGCAGCTGCGCTGCGCCGTGCATGGGTCAGTGCGCCGCGCTCAAAAGCACGCCCCCATACCTGGTTCGCACTCAGACAGTACGCCCGAGCGCGCGAAAGTCGCACCCGGCTCGGGCGTCAACTCATCTCGTCATGCCATTCAAAAGGAGCTGGAGCATCGAATCCAATCCGATCTTTGAAACCGAGAGGGATGGGCGAAGCGGAGGGATCGCAGCACAAGAAATGAGGCGCTGGGTGTGCCGTAAAATGTGCCATACCGCGTGCGCCCATATGCGCTTTTAAAGGACTTAGCGCTACCTTGACTGAGTGCTTCCGTGCGGGCTTATGTTAGGGGTAAGTAGTTGATTCTACAGGTGGCTGCCCCCCAGGGATTCGAACCCCGATATGCTGATCCAGAGTCAGCTGTCCTACCATTGAACGAGGGGGCAACACTCGCAGATCGCATGCAGTTGATTTGCAGCACACCCATCCTGCTTGGCATCTGAAGTGAACCAACCTGTCTATCATAAGAGCTTTTCCAGGGGGTGGTCAAACACCCGTACCTGACCGCCCGGCCTCCAATTCTTCCCGGAAGAGAGCACCCCACTGGCCGCGTCATTGGTGATGGCCTTCCTGATACTTAACCCGGCGATCGGTGTGCAATCGCCAGCCGAAGATTATCCTGACATTGCCAATAAACACATCCAGATCATCACTCAGTGGCCGGGCCCGCCAGCTGTTCGCTGGTTTTGCGCTTCCCTGCCCTTACTCTTCGCGCAGGACTTCGAGAGGCCTTAACCCGAGGATGCGGTAGCTGGCGATCCATCCGGTCGCGGTGGCCAGGATTGCCGTCCCCACAAGGGCCACGCCGGCAGCAGGCCATTCAATATGAAAGCCCACCTGCATGCGCTGGAGCAGAACTCGAGTCAGCAGATTCGCGAAGATGACTCCCACGAGCCCGGCGAGAAGACCAAGAACGCTGAATTCCACGCTGAAGATGCGCACGATGCGCATGCGCGTGGCGCCCAATGTCTTCAGCACCACCGCTTCACGCGTACGACGGAAACGCGTGCTGGCAATGCTCGACGCCAGAATCGTCAACCCCGCGAAGATCGAGAACCCCGCAAGGAATCGGATCACCACCGTGATCTGGTCGACGACGGTTTCGATACGTGTCAACACATCGGCGATATTGATGACCGTTACGGTGGGATAAGCCTGGAAGAAGGCGCGCTCCATCGTCGGAATCTGCCGTGGATCAATGTGCATGCCGCCGTACCAAGTGGCGACGTCATCCTTCAGTTGCCCCCGGGGCAGCACAAACTGCACGCGAGCCCCTACGTGTTCCTCATCGGGTTTATAGATGGCCGTAACCGTCAGTTTATGCACGCCACTCGCGGCGGTCTCCACCTCCACCTGCGAACCGAGCCCCAATTCCAGACGCCGCGCCGCGCCTTCGACCACTGCAATTTCGCGGACGTTCTCGTCTTTCCACCAATTCCCCTGTGTGATCTTGTCTCCGGCGGGCGGCGCGTCACCCCAACTCAACTCCGAATTCTCAAGCAGATACCGCGGATAGTGCTTGTCTTTCAGTTGGTCGACCGGCGTGCCTTTCAATGACACGATGCGGCCCCGAACCACGGGCATAAGATCGAGATGCTCCGTGACACCCGCCTGGTGCTCGAAGAAGGTCCTTACTCCAGCAACTTCATCGGTGGTCACATCGATCAGAAACACATTGGGCAAGGTCGGCGAGGCTGTCTCCTTGATCTCTCGCAGTAGCGATGATTGCATCAGGTAGACCGCCAGGATGAGCATCACGCCGGTGCCCAGCGCCGCCAGCACTGCCGCCGACTGGTTCCCGGGCCGGTACAGATTCGCCAGTCCGTGACGCAATGAAGACGGCAACCGCAGCCGCACCCGGTTTAGCACCGCCTTCACCGTGCGCAACGTGACCGCCGCCAGCACCAGCAGTACAAGAAGGATCGCTGACAAGCCTCCAGCAAATGCTGTGCCGATCATGGCTGAATCGGAGAGCGCCCAGGCAATGCCGCCCAGAGCCAGGACCACGGCGATCGAGAGTCCCAGTTGCAGACGCCTTTTCCATAGCCCCTCAAACCAGAAGTGGACGGCGGCCACGATTCTGATCGCGAACCTTGGCAGCACCCGGCCATAAAAGCGGGTGAGCATCGTCTGCGTGATCCATCCGTCGACGTCAAATTCCGGGCCCTGCTCCACCAGTCTGCGCAGCACCAGCACCGGCCGAATTCCTCTCACGTCGAGCAACGGAGGCAGGCAGAAAAGCAGCGTCGTCAGCAGACCCGTGCCCATGCCAGCCAGCACTGAACGCCACGGAAACTGCATCACCGTGTGCACCGGCAACAGCTTTCCGAACACTGCCGGCATGGCCTCCATGACGCCCACACCCGCGGCTACGCCCAGCAGTCCTCCGATGAATCCAAGTCCCAGGGTCTGCAGCAAAAAGATGCGCAGCAGGTCGGGCGACTTGGCGCCCACAGCTTTCAGGATGGCCAGCATATCCATGCGCTGTTCGAGGTGTGCGTGCATCGCCATCGCTACGCCGATCGCACCCAGCACCATTGCGACAAGACAAATCAGGCTCAGAATGGCGGTCGCGCGATCCAGGCCTTCCGTTATGGCCGGATTCCCTTCGCGATAATCGATCACCTGTGCCTCGCCCAGCGCCTGTTCGAGCTGCTTGCGCACGCTGACCGTGGTCACTCCCTTGGGCAACTTGTCAGGCAGCTTCAGCAGCAAGCGATGACTCGCCCGGCTCCCCGGCCCGAGGATCCCGGTCCGGGCGAGGGCCGTATTCGAAATCATCACCCGCGGCCCCATTCCTGCGCCCGCGCTGATCCGGTCCGGCTCCGACCCGCAAGACAGCGGCAATTTTGAAGTTCCGCCCCCCCAATCGAAGGGTCTGGCCAACATGCGCGTTGAGCCGGACAAGGAACTCATCGGCCACAACGGCGGAATCGCCGTCGAGGGCCTCCTGCAAGCTCATCTCGGGCTCCAGCTGGGCTTTTCCATAATAGGGATACTGGGCCGAGTCGACCGCCTTGAGGCTGACCAGCACCGGCACCGGGTCTGGCGGCACTGAGGCCATCGAGAGTGTCTCTGTCACCCAGGTCGAGCGGGTGCCCGGGATCGTTGCTTCGAGCGCCTCGATCTTTTTCTTGTCCGCGTCATTGGGCACATGGAAGATGCGTGCGCTGAGATCGCCGGCGATCAGCGAACGTGCCTCCGTCGATAAGGTGCGGCGAAAGCTCTCGCTGAATCCGCGCACGCCCACCAACGCGGCAACCCCGATGGCAACAGAAAGGACCACGAAACCGAACTTGCCCGGCGCCGACTTCAGGTCGCGCCATGCAATAGCGGCTGCGCGTTTCCAACCGAGGGCGCGATTGCCAATTACCACGGTGACTTCGTCAGCCACGGCTCACCTGCCCGGCAGCTTCCGTCTCGGGGGATTCGAACGGCAATGTGTCTTCCACGACCTGGCCGTCTTTGAGCACGATCTTCCGATCAGCGCGGCTGGCCACTTCAGCATCGTGTGTAACCAGGACCAGCGTGGTGCCGGCCCGCTTATTCCGTTCAAGCAGCAAGTCCAGAACCAGGCGGCCATTGGCAGAATCGAGGTTGCCGGTCGGCTCATCTGCCATCACAATCGGCGGTTCGACGACGAAAGCGCGGGCCAGTGCAACCCGCTGCTGCTCGCCGCCTGAAAGCTGCACCGGGTAGTGATCCATGCGCTCCGCCAGACCGACTTCTTCGAGCAATCGGCGTGCCTGCTTCACCCCGTTTCCTTCGGCATTCAGTTCAAACGGCAGCAGCACGTTTTCGAGAGCAGTGAGCGTCGGGATGAGTTGGTAGGACTGAAACACAAAGCCGATCTTGCGGCCGCGCACGGCGGCGAGTTGGGCCTCGGCGAGATTATGAATGGGAACACCGTCGAGCCAGATCTCGCCCGAGCTTGGGCTGTCGAGTCCGGCCAGCAAGCCGAGCAGGGTGCTTTTCCCGCTGCCGCTCGCACCCACGATTGCTACAAACTGGCCGGCCGGGATGGTCAGCGAAATTCCCTTCAGGATGTCCACGCGACGTGCGCCGTTTTGGATCCATTTCTGTGCATCTCGAACTTCAATCACCCGATTCTCTCCCTCATGAACCCACCGTCACGCCCGGCCGTGCGGGCCACTTCATCTGTTACGCAATCCCGAGGCCGCCGGTTTCGTTCTGCTCCGATCGTGTTTCTGCTTTTACACTGTTCATGTGGACGTTCGCCGGTTCCTAATCGTTTCGTTTTGGATGCTGATCCTCGGGGTTCCGGCGCGTGCCGAAGGCCGGCCCCTCCTGGTGTGTTTCGGCGACAGCATCACGGCCGGATATGGATTGCAGCCAAGCCAGGCCTATCCCGCTGCGCTGCAACGGAAACTGGATGGCAGCGGCTACAAATACAAAGTCGACAGCCAGGGAACCAGCGGCGCGACCACAAAGGATGCGGTTGCGGAACTTCCCTCGATTTTGCGGTTGCATCCGGAAGTGGTGCTGGTGGAATTCGGCGGCAACGACGGGCTGCGCGGTCTTCCGCCTGACCAAACGCGCCGCAATCTTGATACGGTCCTCACCGGCCTTCAAGACGCCCACATCAAAATCCTGCTGGCTGGAATCACTCTGCCGCCAAACTACGGCGCCGACTACATTCACACCTTCGAATCCATCTTTCGCGACCTCGCCGCCCGCCACCACGCTGCCTTCGTGCCCATGATCTACAAGGATCTTGTCAATGTGCCCAACACGATCCAGGCTGACGGTATTCATCCCACCGCCAAGGGTTCGGACATCATCGCCGATACGTTGTTTCCGGCGTTGAAGCCGCTGCTGCGGAAAGGCCAGTGAAAACTGTTCGTTGTTCACTGTCCGCTGATTTCACCCCATCACCACGACCGGCTGAAACAGCGTCCCGGCTACCCGTTTCGCAATGCCGACCAGATCACGCTGGCTCGCAAAGACTTTTACCATTGACGACTTTGAGAACTCGGGCAGATTGGCCTGCGCACCGTTCCGCAGCCGGCCGAGAACAAATGGATCGCCGGTGACCGAAGGCATCTCGGGCAGCAGGCTGCGCGGATGCAGGCATTTCAAGGCCAGCGCTTCGAGATTACCTGACAACGGCTCCAACTGGCTCACAGGATGCGCGTCGGCAAGCGTAAAAACCCCGGCCTGGGTTCTCCGCAGACTGTTCAAATGAGCCCCACAGCCCATATCCTTGCCCAGTTCGTGGGCCACCGCACGCACATAGCCGCCAGCACTCACGCTCATAGTGAAAGTGACCTCAGCGCCTTCCAGCTCCACTATCGCAAATGACGAAATCCGGATCCTGGCAGCCTTGAGGTCCACTGGCTTTCCGGCTCGAGCCAGCTTGTACGCTGGCGTGCCGCCGATCTTCTTTGCCGAAAAAGGAGGCGGCAGCTGCTCGATCTCGCCACGAAAGCGCACCGAAGCGGCGCGAACCTGGTCCAGCGTCAGAGCTGGGACGACGCTCGGCCCGATTGCTTCTCCCTCGCAATCATACGTATCGGTCGCAAAGCCAAAGCGGATGGTTCCCGTATAGCTTTTTTCCGCCGAAGAAAAATACTGCGCGAGCCGGGTAAACCTCCCCAGCAGCAGCGGGAGAACGCCCGTCGCCATGGGATCGAGTGTGCCAAGGTGGCCAATCGAGCGCTCGCCAGTGATCTTGCGTAGCCGATGCACTACGTCATGGCTGGTCATGCCGCCCGGCTTATCAATCACCAACAGCCCGTCCACTCAGCTAATGTAGCGGACCGCACCGGTATGGGTCACATGCCGCCGGTCCCCGAAGACCTGACCAGCGAAAGGAACTCGGAGCGTGTCTCCTTCTGCCGGAAGCAGCCCATCATGGCTGATGTCACCGTCGATGAGTTCTGTTTTTCGATGCCGCGCATCATCATGCACAGGTGGCGCGCCTCGATCACGACGCCCACGCCTTGCGGCGCAATGGCGTCCTGGATAGCATCGGCGATCTGGCGGGTCATCCGCTCCTGTACCTGCAGGCGGCGCGCGAAAACTTCCACCAGTCGCGCAATCTTGCTCAGCCCAACCACCTTGCGCTTGGGAATATACGCGACGTGCACCTTTCCGAAGAACGGCAGCATGTGGTGTTCGCACAACGAGAACATCTCCACATCTTTCACGATCACCATCTCATCGTAATCGACGTCGAACAGCGCGCCGCGCAGCAGCTGATTGGGATCCTCGTGATACCCCTTGGTGAGGAAAGCCATCGTCTTTTCGACACGGGCCGGTGTCGCGATCAGGCCATCGCGGCTGGGATCCTCGCCCATCCTGCGCAGGAGCTCGCGATAGATATCCTCGGTGCTGGTTTCCTTAAGAACGTCAGGCTCCAGCACTGCACTTGCCTTGGACTTGCTCAACATCACCGGGTGTCCCATTTACGCGATTCCTCCGTGTGCTTGCGATGCCTCTCCGAAGTACTCGAAAAAATTGTTCTCGGTCTCTTCGACGCGAACATGCACCAACTGTGCTGGTTCGAGCGATCCTTCGAGCAGCTTGTAGATAGCCTTGCATAAATTCTCTGTGGTCGGCACGTCGTGAGTAAACATCGGATCGAGATTCAGGTTGGCGTGATCGAAACGATCCAGGATTGTTGTTTGCACCGCTTCATCCATCACCGCCAGGTTCACCACCATGCCGGTTTCGGGATCGACTGCGCCGCCGGCAAGCACTTCGATGATGTAGTTATGCCCATGCCCGTGGGGGTTGTTGCATTTCCCGTAGGCCGCGCGGTTCTGTTCCGCCGACAGTTCATCGCTGTGCAGTCGATGACTCGAGCTCATGGTATAGCGACGGCCGAAATACGCACTCATGCCTCGCCTCGATACTCGGCAAAGATCTCAGGCGTCTCGTACATGCGGATGCGGCTTAACGTTGCACCACCAACTTTGTTGATCACCGATTCCAACCGCTGCCACGCCGCAATCGCCATGTTCTCGGTGGTTGGAATCTTGGCTGCAAACTCCGGGACCTCGATATTGAGGTGGCGATGATCGTACGCCGCGAGCACTTCGCGCTCGATGACGTCCTTAAGCCATTTCAAGTCGACGACGAAGCCCGTGACCGGATCGGGGTTCCCGGCAACTGTGACCTCGAGCGTGTAGTTGTGCCCATGCCCATTGCGGTTCGCGCAACGTCCAAACACCTGCTGGTTCTTCTCCGCAGACCACGAATCGTTCCAGTAATAGTGCGAAGCTGAAAACGTGGCCCGCCGCGTCAGGAATACCATCAAGCTCCTCTTGAACAAAGATGCTTTACGCCTTGTAAGGGCTTCATTTAGCACCAGAATCTCAGCCCGGATAGGTCCTTCCCTTCCAGCTTACCTGCTTGACAACCCGGTGCTGAAACCAGCTGCGGTAAAGCAGCACCACGAAGAGGGGCAGGCCGAGGGGGGCAATCGCACAATCTAGAAACTGGAAATTGGACTTCGCTACGCGCCCATAGAAACGAAACAGGTTCCGCACCCACAGCAGCGCCAGCACCCAACCCGCGCCGAGCCACTCCAGCGAATGGGAGGCGAAATGCGCATTCCAGAGGTCTATCGTCAGCAACGGCAACCCAACCAAAAGCAAGATATCGAGCCCTCGCCAGACAGCAAGCGAGAGAGCGTTATCGAACAGCAAGGCCAGATTCTTCGTCCACCCTTCAATCATCGCGCCCGTCGAGCGGTACATGCGCGTCGATACCGCATCGTCGGCATAGCGAAAGTGTAGCCCCACCCGGCGTCGCTTGGCCGTGCCGGCAAGCGCGACGTCTTCCAGCACCTTGTCCTTGACCGCGGGGTGTCCTCCAATTCGCCGGTAGGCCTCGCGCTCCACGAGCAGGAACTGGCCATTGGCCGCCGCAACCCGCTGGTTGGGATCAGAGACTTTGCCGGGCGGATAGGCCAGCGCCAGTTCGCTGAACACCAGCGGCATCAGCGTCCGTTGCGCCAGACCTTGCACGATCTGGCGTGGCGAGTAGCTCAGCATACCCGCATTGTGCCGCAACGCCTCATGCAGCGCCCGGCGCAGGTTTCCGGGTTCGTGGATGGTATCGGCATCGGTGAAAAGGAGCCATTTTCCGCGCGCCTTCCGCGCCGCTGTCCAGATGGCGTTGGCCTTCCCTGTCCAGCCCTTTTCGAGGCGGTCGGCTTGGAGCACTGTCACTCCCGGAAAGACGCGCGCGATCTCCGCGGTCCTGTCCGTCGAGTCGTCATCCACCACGATCAAGTCCCAATCACGGCCCAGTTCAAACACCTCTTCCGATTGGCGAACCAGCGAGTCGAGGCATGCGCCCAGGCAATCCTCCTCGTTCCGAGCAGGGACGATGACCGTCAATTCCAGCAGGGCCTCCGGCTCCGGCTGATCGTAGAACGTGCCGGTTCGGACCGGGAGTTCCGCCGGCGGGCCCGGTTCATCCGATAGTCCGAGCACCGGCTTCCAACTCGCCGAATCTGGTTTGGCCGTCGGTTCCGGCTGGTCTTTGCTCATGCCCTCGACTTTCTCCTGGAACAAGTCGTTCCCTATTCTTTTGAGACTTTGGCTTAAGTATTATAGGTATGTGCGTTCCCCTCGTTTTTCGGTCCTTTGCCTTCTTCTGTCAGCCGCGGGGCTGGGGCTCTGTGGTTGTAATCGGGGTGCAAAGCCCTTGCAGATCGGCAAGAGGGCACCCGACTTCAAGATCAACGACGGCGAGAACGCGGTGCAGCTAGCCAAATACCGCGGCAAGGTAGTGCTGCTGAATTTCTGGTGGAGCAACTGCGGGCCCTGCATCCAGGAAACCCCGGCCTTGGTTGCGCTGCACCATGAACATCCCGAATTGGCCATCCTGGCGGTAAGCATCGACCCGATCCTGGCCCATACCACCGCTTTCTCAATCGCTTCCACGTGGACCTGACGACCGTTCGCGATCCCGAGCAAACCGTCGCGAAGATGTACGGCACAGAAGCATGGCCCGAGACCTACATCATCGATCGCGCGGGCGTCATTCGCCGCAAGGTCGTAGGCGATCCCGACTGGTCCAATCCTGAAATCCGGGCATTTCTGCGGGGGCTCTGAAAGAAAGAAAACAGGCGACCCCACGTATTATAGAAATGTGCGCTCCACTCGTTTCCTTCCAGTCAATTGCCCGCTCGTGCTGGTTGCGTTGTCTTTGGCCCTTTTTTGCGGTTGCAATCGGGGCGCAAAGCCCTCACAAATAGGCAAAAAGGCGCCCGACTTTACGGTTTCTGACGGCACGAATTCCGTCCAGCTCGCCAAGTACCGCGGCAAGGTGGTTCTGCTCAATTTCTGGGCCAGCTGGTGTGGGCCCTGCATCCAGGAAACGCCGGCGCTGGTGGCGTTGCATCATGAACAGCCCGACCTGGCCATTCTCGCAGTGAGCATCGATGAAGATCCGGGCGCGTATCAGCGCTTTCTCAACCGGTTTCATGTCGATCTCACCACGGTTCGAGATCCCAACCAGACAGTAGCGAAAATGTACGGTACCGACGGCTGGCCGGAGACCTACATCATCGACCGCAATGGGGTCATTCGGCGTAAGGTGGTTGGCGACCCCGACTGGTCAAATCCTGAGATCCGGGCTTTTCTTCAGGGGCTCTAGCGCTGCTCGGCGTCTGAGGTCCACGCACGCCCAGGGCCGGCCCTGCTTGCTATTATGCACGTATGACCACAGTGGACATTCTGTTCCGCTATGCGGCGCCGCCAACCGAGCCGCAGGTTTTTGCGCTGGCCAATGCGCGCGATGTGTATGGTATCCGCCGCATCAGTTTTGACCACGCTGCGCGGACCGTGCGCGTGGAGTTCGACGCGACCCGTTTGAATGCCGCGATGGTGACGCAGCTGATCCGTCGCGCCGGAGTCCAGATCACGGAAGAACTCGCTCTGATACCTCCGCCGGCACCAGAGCCATCACCTGCGGCCTGATTGCACCACCGTTCGTTCCTTGGTAATCTGTTTGAGGTCCCAGTAGGGGACTGGGTGTGCGCCCGTAGCTCAGCTGGATAGAGCGACTGACTACGAATCAGTAGGCCGGGAGTTCGAATCTCTCCGGGCGCACCATTAAATCCCATAAAATCAACTAAATACAGAGCATCCTGAAAACGTAGGCTTTGATGTGCTGCATTACTGTCAGCAATCCTGTCACTAGCCTGCCCCTGATCCTGC
>CAWBGO010000007.1:0-52365 GCA_963788475.1 Terriglobales bacterium | reverse complement strand
GTTCCACTGGCACGCCTTCCTGGCGCAGCGCGCGGTACATCTCCTGGGCCTGGCCGAGCGGATCGGTTGAGTCGCTCTCACCCTGAATCAGCAGAAACGGCGTCTTCGCCTTGGCCGCCCCCGCCAGCGGGCTTTGCCGCCACGCGTCTTCGATGTGCTCCCACGGTTTGCCGAAGTACCAGCGGTCGTACCACGAACCGCCCTCCGTGCCGTACTCGCTGAACTGGTCGATCACCGGCGCCCCGCTCACGATGGCCTTGAAGCGATCCGTCTTGCCCTCGACAAAGCCCGCCATCTCGCCGCCGTAGCTATAGCCGATCAGCGCCATGCGCGCGTGGTCCAGCGGGTATTTGGCCAGAACCGCATCCACGCCCGCCATGACGTCCTGATAGTCGCCGCCGCCCAGATCGTTCTTGTTGGCCGCGGCAAATTTCACGCCGTAGTTCGACGAGCCGCGCGGATTGGGCCGCAGCACCGCCCATCCGTGGCCCACCAGGAAATCGGCGAACGCGTCGTGGCGATTCTCCCAGGCGCCGAACGGGCCGCCATGCACATCGACGATGAGCGGCACTTTGGCAGAGCCGGCTGCGGGAGGGAGATAGAGCAGGCCCTCGATGGTGAACGTCCCGCTCGTCCAGTGAACCAATTCCGGCTCGACCGAGCGGAGATTCGCCGGCGCCAGTTCGGGAATGGCAAGGCCAGTGCACGCATCGCCCAGGCGCCCGGCGAAACAGAGCTTGACCGGCTGGCCGCCGCTCTCCGCCAGCCACACCCAGCCGGTCTGCTTGCGGTTGGTGTGAAGCCCCGTCACCACGGGCGCGCCGAGATCGATCGGAGCGGGCGGAGTCTTGCCGTCCAGGCTCAGGCGCAGCACCGCCGAGCGCGTGCCAATGCCGGCCTGCGCCACCACTCCTCCATCCGGCAGAAAGAACAAGCGGCAGCATTGAGCTGACCGGCAAACCCGCTCGACAACGGCAGAACCTTGGGGCCTGAACTCTCGCGCGGTAGAGCGAACAGTTCGTCGTATCCCGGAGGCGCATCTTCGGCGTGTGGCCGCTGAAAAAACAATCGTGTTGCCGTCCGGCGACCAGCCAGCGCCGCCGACCGTGGCCGGAATCGCGTCGAGCTTGAGGGGCTTCTCCGGCTTCGCAATTTCGAACAGCCACGCCGCATTCGCGGGCCCGAGGTCGGAAGCTTCATTCGGTTTCTCGGTGATGACCAGAAGGCGATCGGAGCCCTCGGACCAGATAGCTCGCTGCACATCGGGCTCCACTCCCACCGCCTTCAACACGCCGTCCAGGGACCCGTCCGCCTTGAGCGCTGCCAGATACAGGCGCGTCTCGTGAACTCCGTGGTTGACCCAGACGGCATCGGCCTTGGCGTCCTTCTGCTTTTTCTCGCCCGGAGTTTCGGGATCCTTGGCCCACACCGCCAGCCATTTGCCGTCCGGGGACGGAGCATAACCGGCAACATCGATGGGAAGCAGTCTCCGGAGCGCCCGGCTTCGCCGTCCTGTCGGCCTCTTTCTCCGCCGTCTCGTGTCTTGTCGTCTTCCTTCTTCTCGACGCCGGGCGGTGGGATCGCATTCTTGTCTTTGGACTGATCGACGACAGGAACGACCTTCAACTCATAGGGCGCCGCCTCTCCGCCGCGCAGATCGAGCCGGAAAAGCTGCGTCTGCTCGCCGCTCTTGGCCAGAAAGTAGATGGCCGAGCCATCGGGAGCCCACTGCGGATTGCGTTCCCCGCGCTTCTCGGATGGCGGCGAAAAGGTGATCTGGCGCGGCTTTTCGCCAGCCGCCGTCGAGACCAGCCAGAGATGGCTCTTGCCGCCATCGGCCGTTGCATCGGTGATGGTGACCAGAACCAGCTTGCCATCGGGCGAAAGCTGCGGGCCGCCAATGGACTTCAGATGGCGAAGGTCGTCGGTGGTCGGGAAATGCGGTTCTTCGGCTGCACAAAGCATCGACGACGCCGTCGTCAGCACAAACGCAAGCATGTACGCACCAAGTTTCCGGCTCAAACGCATGGAAAGAGCATACCTTCCGTCCTTCAAAATCTGGAGCGCATTTGCGGGTCTGACGGCTGAGAAGTCCGGGACGTGCGGCGAGGATACAAACGAAAAGGCCGCCCGAAGGCGGCCTTTCAATCTCAATGCGAATGGCAGAACTAATGCGCCGACGGGAGCGGCCTGCGGCTGCGCGGGCGCGGCCGGCTTGGGCTTGGGCTGTTCCTGCTTCTTTGACGGCGCCAGGATCGCGTGCAGAATGGTGCCTTCCATGCGCGGCATGAACTCGACAGTGCCCGCGTCGCCAATGTCCTGGATCAGCCGATTGATGATGGCGTAGCCGAGTTCGCGGTGCGCCATCTGGCGGCCGCGGAAGCGCAGGCTGGCCTTCACCTTGTCGCCCTCGGTCAGGAACCGGACCGCCTGGTTCTTCTTGGTCTGGTAGTCGTGCTCATCCACCGTGACGGAGAACTTGACTTCCTTGATGGTGATGACCTTCTGCTTCTTGCGGGCGGCGCGCTCGCTCTTTTCCTTCTCGTAGAGAAAGCGGCCGTAGTCCTGGATGCGGCAGACAGGAGGAACGGCGGTGGGGGAGACTTCCACCAGATCGAGACCCGCGCTCGCGGGCAATCTTCAGCGCCTCAAAGGGCGGCAGAATCCCCAGTTGTTCGCCGTTTTCGTCGATTACGCGGATCTCGCGGGCGCGAATCCGATCGTTGATGCGAATAAAGGACTTGGCTGCTCGTTTGTCGAAAGCGATGGTACTCCTCCCATTGCGGTTCCCGCCGGCTCGTCCCTGTCTCTGACGATGGCCGCCGGGGTCAGCGCACGACTGAGTATAGCACTGGTTTGGTTGTGACTTCCGGGGTCGGACTGAGCGCCGAAATTGCGGCATCCTTCGCGCTGCACGGAACCGCTGACTTGCTGACTCGCTACGTCGCGCCGGGGTCCCCGCGGACAGGTCTTCGTCCGTGCGATGGGGAAGCATGCTGACCCGCTAAGAACGTAAACAGCGATCAGCGTGTCGATCGGCCTCGAGCCGCGTCACGCGAACCCGGACAACTTCGTTGGCCGGCATCCTGCCTCGATCTCGACCGGCAGAAAATTCTCAGTCAGGGCCGCTGTCCGTCCCACGCGCCTCGATCGTCGGGCGGCGTGTGCAGCGTGATCGCGTCAACCTCCCGCCCGATAAAGCACCTGCGATGCGCTTCACTCTTCTCCGCGGCCAGCGCCCGCAGCGCTGCCATTCGCTCTTCGACCACCCTGGCCGGCACACGGGGATTCGGCATGCAGGCTCCAGCCGCGCGTGCCCGGCCGGGGCGAAAACGGAAACAGGTGCAGGTAGCCGAACGGCAATGCGCGGACGAAGTCGCAGGTCTCTTCGAATTCGCGATCCGACTCGCCGGGAAAACCCACCATGACATCGGCGCCGAGAGTCAGTTCCGAACCGGCAGCCTCGCTCAGGGCCGCCACCTTCTCTGCGTAATGCCACGGGCGGTAGCGCCGGTGCATGCGGCGCAGAACCGCATCGGAGCCGGATTGCAGCGGAAGATGGGCATGGCGGGCCAGCCGCGTACCGCCGAATTCGCGCATCACGCCAATCAGTTCCGCGTCCCAGTCCATGGGCTCGATGGAGCTCAAACGGAGCAGGGGAAGTTCGGTCTCGCGAAAGATGCGCCGCAGCAGCCCGGGCAGCGAAGCCGCGGGGTCGCCGGCCTCGGGCGCCAGGTCACGTCCAAGATCCCGTCCCCAGCGGCCGAGGTTGATGCCCGATAACACCAGTTCCTTCCCGCCGGCGGCCACGAACCCTGCAACCTGGCGGAGTACGGCTGTGGCCGCCAGGCTTCGCGAAGCACCGCGTGTCTGCGGAATCACGCAGAACGTACAGCGATTGCTGCACCCTTCCTGGATCTTGAGATTAGGCCGCGTCTGGGTGCCCGGAACCAGCTGCGCTTCTTCGAGAAAGGAATGCGCGAAATGGTCGTCGGCCCAGATCGGGAGCCTGGCCATTCCGTGAAAGCAAAGATCGAATCGGAACAAGTCCCGCCGGGATCTCGACGCCCGGCCCCGGATTTGTGCCTCGCGCCAGGTCCATTGCGATCGCTGGAGCCAGAGCCTTATGGCTGTTGCCGACCACGGCCGCACACCCCTGGCAGACTGGCAAGCTCCTCCGGCGCCCGCTGCGCATAGCAGCCAGTCACCAGGATTTGTGCTTCCGGGTTCACCCGGTGAACACGGCGGATGAAGGCGCGCGCCGAACGGTCGGCCTCAGCGGTCACGCTGCAGGTATTCACGATGACCACATCCGCTTCCGTGACCTGGCCGGTCGAACAGCCCCGCGGCATGCAGCCTGTCGGCAATCGCTTCGCCATCGGCACGGGCTGCACGGCAGCCGAAGTTCTCGATGTGAAAAGCAGAAGCCATACCTCAAGTCTACGGCCATCCTGCCCGGGATAACCGGGCCTGCAACTGAGCACCGCCAACTCCGCCGCCCGGTATACTGGAGCTTGGCCCCGACACTCCCCGAATTCAATCCTCTTCGCCTCGAAGAAGCCTCGAACGACGGGGCGCCGGCCTGGCATCTTCCGGCCACATCCCTTGCAGCGCCGGCCGCCGATACACGTCAGATCCTGACTTTTACCTACTTCACGCTCATCTGCTATCTCTCCATCGGCCTGCCGCTGGCCATTCTGCCGGCCTATGTTCATCTGCGCATGGGATTCAGCGCGGTGTTGGCGGGCCTGGTCATCAGTATCCAGTACATTGCCACATTCCTCAGCCGGCCCTGGGCCGGGCGGATTTCCGATCGTCAGGGAGCCAAGGTGGCCGTGCTGTGGGGCATGGGCGCCGGTACCGCGAGCGGCTTTCTCCTTCTGATCGCCGTCGCACTCCATTTCAGCCCGTGGCTCAGTTTCCTGAGCCTGATCGCCAGCCGCCTCGCACTCGGCGTGGGCGAAAGTCTTGGATCGACGGGCGCGACGCTCTGGGGCATCAGCAGCGCGGGTCACGAAAACACCGCCAAAGTCATTTCCTATAACGGCGTCAGCACCTACGGCGGCCTGGCGCTCGGAGCCCCCCTGGGAGTGCTGATGGAAAACGCCTGGGGTCTTTCATCGATTGGCGTGCTGACCATCGTTTTGTGCGGCCTGAGTTTTGCCATCGCCGCCCGCAAGGCCCCTGCTCCCGTCGAACCGGGACAGCACCTGCCCTTCCGCCACGTGCTGGGGCGCGTGGCGCCGCATGGGATGGTGCTGGCGCTGGGCGGCGTGGGCTATAGCGTATTGGCTACCTTTGTCACCCTCTTTTATGCCAGCCGCCACTGGAACGGTGCGGCTCTTTGCCTGACCGCCTTCGGCGCGGCGTTCATCGGCGCACGCCTGCTGTTCATCCGCGCCATCGCGCGGTTCGGCGGGTTCCCCGTCGCGATGGTTTGCCTGTCCATCGAATCGGCCGGAGTGCTCCTGTTATGGCTGGCACATTCGCCGTGGATGGCGTTTGCCGGCGCGGCACTGGCCGGGTTCGGTAGTTCCCTCGTGTTCCCGGCATTGGGCGTCGAAGCGGTGCAGCGCGTGCCGATTGAAAACCGCGGCACGGCTCTCGGAGTCTACACAGTCTTCGCCGACGTCTCCTTCTTCCTGGTTGGACCGGTTGCCGGCGCGGTCATCGGGGCGTTCGGCTACGCCAGCGTGTTCTTCTTTGCCCTGGCTTGCGTGCTGGCAGCACTTGCGATCGTGATGGTGCTGCGTACGATGCGGACCAGATCATTAGCCTGAAGGCACCGGATGCGCATTGCCGGTTTCACACTCCTGTAACAATTTACAAAGATTTACTGCCTGCAAAACCCCCGTCAACAGGAGCTCGGGATACTATCTTTTAGTGCTTGCCCGGCGGCGACACTTTCTTGGTTCTCTCGCGTTCGAGGCCGGCAAGCGCTGGGCCAGTTCGACAATGAACCGATCCGGCATTGATCGGAGACCGGAAACACACGGGGCGTTCCCTTCTGGGGAGTCTCAGAACGGGGTACCGGGAACGCCCCAATTGAGCCGAGTCGACCTTTCAGTTTCTCCTTCATCCTTCCCACTAAAGAGAGAACGCCAAAATCCGCCCCCACGCGGCATGTCATTCTTGCGGCAAGTTCTGCGTCATCCATTCTGAAATTGCAACGGCCACCCCGAGAGGTGGCCGTTTGCTTGCTGTTCACTTGTTCACTGAAAACTGTTCACTGTCTGTTTAGCGCTCGTTCTTGCGCCAGTTGAGCAGATCGCCAAGAGTGGTGGTTGAGCTGGAGACCGGCTGCTTGTGCGTGGTCTCCTTGTAGTGCTCGACTGTTGCGCGGCTGGCCTCGTGGCCGACTGCGCGCAGGCTCAAGCCCACCTTTTTCTCTTCCACATTGATCTTGATGATCTTGAATTCGTGCTCCTGGCCCTGCTCGAGCTTGGCCGGTCCGCCGTCGTCGCCAACCGCTTCGGAGATGTGGCAAAGACCCTCCACACCCTCCGCGATCTCGACGAAGGCGCCGAACTGGGCCGTGCGCAGCACCTTGCCATGCACCACGTCGCCGACGCGATGGTTGGCAAAGAAGCTCTCCCAGACATCCGGCTGCAGCTGCTTGATCCCCAGCGAAAGCCGCCGGTTCTGCGGCTCGACGCCGAGAACGACAGCCTTGACCTTTTCGCCCTTCTTGACGACTTCCGAAGGATGCTTGACGCGCTTGGTCCAGCTCAAGTTCGAGACGTGTACCAGGCCGTCGATGCCGTCTTCGATTTCAATGAAGGCGCCAAAGTCGGTGAGGTTGCGAACCCGGCCTTCGACCACCGTACCGGCCGGATAGCGCTCGGTGAGGTGCTCCCAGGGATTCTCCATGAGCTGCTTCATGCCCAGCGAAATGCGGCGATCGGCAGGATTCACGCTGAGAACCACCGTCTCCACTTCATCGCCCGGCTTGACCAGCTTCGAGGGATGCTTCAGCCGCTTGGACCAGGTCATCTCGGAGAGATGAACCAGGCCTTCGATGCCCTGCTCCAGTTCCACGAACGAACCGTAGTCGGTAACCGAAAGCACGCGGCCCTTGACGTGCGCACCCACAGGGTAGCGCTCCGTCGCGTCCAGCCACGGATCGGGCGTCAACTGCTTGAAGCCCAGCGAGACGCGCTGTTTGTCCTTGTCGAACTTGAGAACCTTGACCTGGATCTCGTCGCTCACATTGACCAGGTCGCGGGGGTGAGTCAAGCGGCCCCAGCTCATGTCGGTAATGTGGAGCAGTCCATCGATTCCGCCCAGATCAACGAACGCACCGTAATCGGTGAGGTTCTTGACCGTTCCCGTAAGAACTGCTCCCTCGCCCAACTGCTCAAGGGTGTGTGACCGCTTGGAGGTCTGCTCCTCCTCGAGGATTTCCTTGCGGCTTACGACCACATTGCCGCGCTTCTTGTTGAGCTTGATGACGCGGACTTCAATCTGCTGGCCAAGATAACCGTCGAGGTTGCGAACCGGGCGAATCTCAAGCTGAGACCCGGGCAGGAACGCCTTCATGCCGATGTCGACCGTCAGTCCGCCTTTGACGCGGCTCACGACCGTGCCCATCACCGGTGTCTTGTCGTTGGCTGCCTTCTCGATGGTGTCCCAAACGCGCAGGCGCTGGGCTTTCTCGTAGCTGACGAGGTAGCCACCCTCTGGCTCCTCGCGCTCGATCACCACTTCGATCACGTCACCCGGCTGGAACTTGGCTGCACCGGTATGGTCCACGACCTGCTCGAGCGGCACCAGCCCCTCGGATTTCAGGCCCACATCGACCACCAGGTGCTTTTCGGTCTGCTTGATCACAGTGCCGGATACGACCTTGTCGCCGTAAGCTTCCACCGCGGCGGCTTCGGCGGCCTGCTCCCGCTCGAAAGCTTCGAGCGCGGCCGAGAAGTCCTCCATGGACTCTGTGCCATGCTCGGAGTGCGCAGATGGCCTCTTGGGCGACAGCGCGTGTTGCGCTGCAACGGCGGGAGCGACAACCGCGGGTGCGGAGGCGACAGGCTCTGTAACGACAGGCTCTGCTGCGGCGGGCGCTTCAACTTCGGGCGCGACGGCAGCAACCGCCTCTTCCACTGGCACGGGTTCAACCGTTTGCGCGGTCTCGACAGGTGCCGGAGTCTCCGCTATTTCCACCGGCGCACGCTCGGGCACGACTGAGGCTTGCTCGTCTGGCCCGGCCGCAGCTACGGGTTCGGTTGTGGGATCGGCGTCCAGCGCGAAAGGTTCGATCGCCTCGGTAATTACGGCGGTCTCGGGGTTGGACGTGGATTCGAACGACGGCTGCTGAAGCTCCGTCGCAGGCTCGAGGGTTGGCGTTTCCAATTCGGTGTTCAGGGTTATGCTCTCGGTTTCGGGATTGAGGACGTTTGACATCACTGCTGGCTCCAGGATTCCATCCATCGAATCTGTGCGTCTAATCAGAGTCGATCGGCTCCCGCACTGCGCTGGCGCGGGACGCCCAAGGCCGAGGTCTTTGGCCGGAAGTATGCTCGTGAGCCGTTCGATCACCACAGAGACAGCGCATCCCGCCGTTGGTACGGCGCGAAAATCGACTGAACTCCTAGGGAAACACCCGGCATGCAACTGCTGGCTGAAGGGCGGCCGCAGCTTGCTGCTGGAATCCGCGCAGGAAGCTACACCTACAAGTGTACCAATGTCGTGTTTCCTGCGTCAATGCAATGGGTTGCCTGCATTCCCAGTTACAGTCCTTTCATTTGGCTCACACTGCGGGAAAGGCCGGCTCGGCGGCGCGCGCAGCGCCGGATCACCCACACCCACCTATACTGATCCACGACGGCATTTCTATGGATATTTTGTGGACACCGTGGCGCTTCGCCTATGTCACTTCGGCCGACGGGGCTCCGCGGCCCGGCATTCCGGCCCGCCTGAAGGCCTTTCCCGGCGATACCGGCTGCGTGTTCTGTAACCTGATCGCGTCTGTCGATTTCGCCATCGAAAACGGGATGAGCCCCGATGAAGCAGAGGCCGCCGGGGGGCTGATTTTCCGGGGAAGATACTGTTTTATCTGCCTCAATGCGTTTCCTTACACTTCCGGCCACGTCATGGTGATGCCCTACGCGCACCTGGACCGGATCGCCAAGATGCCCCCGGAAGCGGCGCACGAACTCATGGACCTGGCCCAGCAAACGGAGCAAGCGCTCGAGAGGCAGTATCACCCCCACGGATTCAACTTCGGCCTCAACCTCGGCCAGGCAGCCGGGGCAGGCGTGGCCGGACACCTGCATATGCACGCCATGCCGCGCTGGGTGGGAGATACCAATTTCATGACCACCGTGTCTGAAACCCGCGTACTGCCCGAGGACCTGGAAACCACCTGGAAGCGGATGCGGGACGTGTTCAGGGAACAGGAATCAGGGAACATGGATCCGAGATCCGAGATCGGAGATCAAGGCCCTGAGAATCGGAAATAGGTCTTTGGCCACCTCGCTGGCACAAAACTAGGGTGCCCCAGGTTCGGCGCGTCTTTGTTTTTGCGCCTAACCTGGGATCGCACGAACCTCCCGGACCATGGAGAAATAATGGCGACGCAAACCAACCCGCCAGGCCGCTTCGACGAGGTGTGGCCGGCACTGCCCATCGAAGCGTGGAGCGACACCTGCGCCACATTGCAGATGTGGATGCAGATCATCGGAAAAATCCGTCTCGCCTTGACGCCGCCCATCAACCACAGTTGGAACGTGACCCTCTATCCATCGGTTCGCGGCGTGACAACCTCTCCCATGGCGTGCGGAACTCGCTTCCTCCAAATCGATTTCGATTTTCTCGAGCACTCCTTGTCTATAGAAATGAATACCGGCGAGAGAAGAACCATCCCTCTGCAACCGATGTGCGTCTCGGCCTTTTATCGCCAGGTGAAGGACGCGCTCGCAAGTCTTGGCGCCGATGTACACATCTGGCCCACGCCGGTCGAAGTGGCAGAGCCCATTCCTTTCGAACAGGACAATATTCATTGCAGCTACGATCCGGAATATGCGCAGCGGTTCTGGCGGGTTCTGCTCCAATCCACGCGGGTGTTCACCATCTTTCGCTCCCGCTTCCAGGGCAAGGTGAGCCCGATTCATTTGTTCTGGGGAGCCCTCGACCTGGCCTGCACGCGCTTTTCCGGACGAACCGCTCCGGAGCACAACAGCATGCCCGGGCTGCCCGACCGCGTGACCCGCGATGCGTATTCGCACGAAGTCAGCAGTTGCGGCTTCTGGCCAGGCGCGCCGGGAGTGGAAGCCATGTTTTACAGCTACGCTTACCCAGAACCGCCCGGCTACGCGGAGTATCCCATCGCGCCCGCCGCAGCGGCCTACAGCAAGGATTTCGGCGAATTCGTCCTGCCCTACGAAGCAATGCGCACTTCCGCCGATCCCGACCGCGCTCTGCTCGAGTTTCTGCAAAGCACCTATGAAGCGGCGGCCAATCTGCGGAAAGTGGGATCGTGCCGCGCTTGAAGTAAACCCGGACAAGGATGACGGACTCGATGGTAAAGAGCGGTGAGCGTTTTAGAGGATTTTAGCGTTGAACGGCCACGTTCCCGCCGCATTCCAGATCACTTCGCGGTGTAAAAGGTGTAAGTGGCCGTGTAAGAAACCCGCGAGGTGTCGCCGGTTGTACAGGCCGAGTCGGCTGCTGCCCCACCATGCGTCTCCGTGCGCCGAATGAACGCGATGTCGGCGAGCTTTCCTGTGGCCGTTCCCGCCTTGGCGCGCAATAGAAGCCAGGCAACGGAGCCGGCTTCAGGGGCGGGCCTGCTGGCGATCCGGTCTCCCTGAACCTGGCTGCCGTCCTCCAGTTTCCAGGTGGGGCCCGCAAAGTGGCTTCCGATCGTTTTCCCGAGGCATCCAGCAACTTCGCATCCGGCGCGTCAGACCCACTTGGCCCGCCTGCGTTTCGTGCACGTGTAAATCTGGAATCCGACCCCTTTGCCTCCAGCGCCGCGCGCGCGCCGCTGGAAGATCGATGGATCCATCGCTTGCTGGCTGAAGAGCCGCGATCGAAACCGCAGCCGTATCAGAGACGCTGCCCGAATTCGCATGAGCGAGTGTAGCAAAACACGAAAATGCGGCTATAAAAGGCGCACGCCGCGGCACACATGCTGGACAAATCCATTTCGTTCGCCGGGAAGTCTACAATCCAACGAAGCGGATTAGTCCTGCAGCTGCCGTTAGCCAATCGGTCGAAAAGGATAGCTACGAATCTCATGAGTCGCGTCAGTCCATGGCGAACCACTCCGCGAAAAGCGATCGTTATTTTTTTGCTCGCCGTATTTTTCACCTTCGCTTCCTTTGGGTTTGCGAACGACATCATCGACCTGGGTCGGCAGCCTCTATTTCGGTTCGGTCTGGGAGTAGTGCTTTCCGGTCTGTTCGCGGTCGCATATGCGGCCACGGGCACATCTCTTCGAGGTCAATTCTGGAAGGCATGCATCCCAATATTCCTGGTGCAGTTTTTGGTGACGGGCGCGCTGGTGCGACGGTATCCCGACGCGCCAAAGCCGGGACAGTTGGGCGCCGCCGAACTGGGGCGCCTTGAAGGCCGGCTCGCGTTTGATGGACTCGCAACGATTGCAACGGTGTGTCTGGGCTATGTAGGCTTCGTTTTTGTATTTATCAGCGAAGGCAAGCGCCATCTCCGGGTGAATACTGAGAAGGTCGCGCTGGAAAGCGAAATGGCTGCTGCCCGAGAAGTCCAGCAACTCATCCTTCCAGCACAGGGCGAGTCTTTTCCGGGTTATTTGGTGGAATCGGTTTACCAACCTGCGCAACAAGTCGGCGGCGATTTCTTTCAGGTTCTACGGGTCGGCAATGGAGGGCTGTTCCTCGTAATCGGCGACGTTGCCGGCAAGGGCCTGCCCGCGGCGATGCTGGTGGCTATGCTGATCGGCGCAATTCGCGCAACGGCCGAAGACACACATGACCCTGTTGTGATGCTTCGTCGTCTCCACGACCGCCTTCTTGGGCGCAGCTACCGTGGATTTACCACTGCCCTCGCGGCCCACATTGCCCAGGACGGCATCGTAACGATCGCCAATGCAGGCCACTTATCCCCGTATCTTGACGGCCGCGAAGTCGCCCTTCCGGGAGCTTTGCCGCTGGGAGTCGAGAGCGGTGGCCAATACGAACCTACCAACCTGGAACTCCGGCCGGGCGGCCGCCTCACCTTCTATTCCGACGGCGTAGTCGAAGCGCAGAATCAGAAAGGGGAATTGTTCGGGTTCGAGCGTGCCAGGGAAATCTCCGTACAGTCTGCCGCGGCAATCGCAGCAACGGCCGTGCAGTTTGGCCAATCGGACGACATCACCGTGGTAACCATCAAGCGTCTGGAAGAGACCGCGGCTTCGATCGTGCGTGGAACGCAACGCATTGTGGCCCCGGTCTGAGGTCCGACGTGGGATTCAGGCTGAAAGGTCCGCTCATCAGCGATCCGATCGCATCGGAAACCCACAAGCACCGGCGGGAATGCTACGTTTGTAACTGGCAGCGGAAAATTCAGTCACGACGTTTACAACCTCTGCAAGGGTGTGTGTTGGCACAATGTAAGGCCCACAGTGCACACAACCTCCTCTCTATACTGTGCGCCACGCCGGCGATCATCCCGTGCCCTTTGCGGAGTTCGCAGAAAGCGCTGAACTGACATGCCCTTTGAGAAACCGCGGCGGAGTGTTCTTCCGTCCGTTGCTGCACTGACCATCGCAACCCTGATCCTTGCCGGTTGCGGTGATGTTTCCAAAATCATCTCCATAATCCAGCCAAAAACCGTAAATGGCCCGGCATTCATCGTCGCTACCGACGCGCCGGTAGCAAGCGTCACCTCGTTTTCGGTTCAGGTTATGAGCATCACCGCATCCGGCGGAACTGGAAAGAGTGTTTCGCTGCTGAGCGGCTCGCCTACCGTTGACTTCGCGCGCTTCAACGGGCTGCAAACCTTGCTCGACATGAACGATGTGCCGGTAGGAACTTACAACAACATCACGATCACGCTGGGAGCAGCAACGATCGGCTATCTCGACACCACCAGTCCTGAACCTGCCATCAAGACCGAGAACGCCACGCTCTCCACTCCAGCCATCAACATCACGCTTCCGAACCCGCTCGTGGTTGCCAAGGCGGGCGCGCCTGCCGGTCTTCATCTCGACTTTGATTTACGCAAGTCGATCGCTGTGGACACAAACGGACAGGTCACCGGGAACGTTACGCCAACGTTCCATGTGGATGCGGTAAACAACACTGACAAGGGTGCATACATCGACGAGTTCGATGCGGCGGTCGTCAGCGTAAATGCCGGTTCACAGTCTTTCGTCATTGAGGGGCCGCACGGCGGGAAGTTCACCGTGAATGTAAACGGGCCGACGGAGTGGGATGGCAACGCCGCGCTCAGCGACCTTACATCCAATTCCATCGTTCAAATCTCTGGATCCCTTGATGGCGCCGATGCCACGATCGACGCCGACGAGGTGGCAATTCTCTCTCAGGACGGCTTCTACGCCGCGGGCCAGATCACCTATGTCAACCCGGCTGCAGGTCCGGCCGCCAGCTTTGACCTTTATGTGCGCGGGCTGCTGCCTGCAACAACCGGGATCACACAAGGGCAGGTTGCCACCGTCGATTTGAGCGGCAACGAGAACTTCTCCATCTACTGGATGCATGGGCCGCTCGCTCAGTTCTTGTTCAATCCCAGCGAGCTACTGCCCGGACAGCACGTGTCCGTGGGCGGACCGGCTTCGGGCGCGGCCAATGCAAAGGCAGTTACAGTGAAACGAGTTGTGCTGCGCAATTGGGGATTCAATGGAACCGTGGTGCCCGGGAGCGTCGATTCCGCCAAGGACAGCTTCCAGATGACAATCAATGGCTTCGCCGGCGTCTTGATACCGCAGACGGTAACCGTATACCTCACCAGCCAAACCGAGTTCCGGGATGGATTGACGGCGCTCTCGGACGTTGCCGCGAGCACCAAAATACGAGTCGTCGGACTCTTGCTCAAAGATCCAAACGGCGGACAAACCGTCCTGGTGGGCCATTACGTGGACAATCTGGACTAGGTCTCTGACCGCTTGTTCTTGCACTAAACTCTGGGTGCCCGAGGTTCGGCGCGTCTTTGTTTTTGCGCCTAACCTGGGATACCACGAAACTTAACCGGAACAAATCTATCCAGTCAAAGACCTGGCAGACTCTGCGCCGCGAGAGCGTGTCAGAGCCCGGAGCCGTTTTGTTCCTGCGCCTCGGCGGCGAGAGCGAGTTCCGCCTGATCGACGTCAGCACGATCCAGAAGTTTCCTCGGAATGGATTTCGTCGTGCGGAGGCCGAGGTTCTTCAGCATTTCCACCTGGCGAATAAGGTTGCCGCGACCATCCGCGAGCTTCTTCATCGCATTCGTGTAGTGCTTGTCGCTGTTCCGCAGACTCTCCCCAAGAACTTCCATGTCGGTGACAAACCCCACAAACTTCTCGTAGAGTTCCGTCCCCCGATCCATCACTTCCCGCACGTTGCGCGCCTGGCGCTCCTGTTGCCAGAGCACGTTCACAATCCGAATGACGTAAAGGAGCGTGGTGGGACCAACCAGCAGAATCCCCTGCTTGTAGGCGTCGGCCCACAACTCGCTATCGGCCTGCAGGGCCATCAGAAACGCGGGCTCAACAGGGACAAACATCACCACAAAATCTGGCGCTTCCAGTTCAGGCAGGCGATGATAGCCGGCCTTGGCGAGGTTCGCGATGTGGCCGCGCACGCTGGCGAGGTGCAGTTTGAGGGCCGTCCTGCGTTCGTCTTCGATGGTGGCCTTGACGCAGTCGGTGTAAGCGTTGAGCGAAACCTTGGAATCAATGATCAGGTTGCGGCCGCCGGGAAGAAGCAGCACGACGTCGGTGCGCACCGATTTGGAGCGATCACCGGTTTCAGATTCGACACTGAAGGACTGCTGGAATGTATATTGCTCGCCCTCCCGCAGGCCCGCCTTGTCCAGCAGGTCGCGAAGAATGAACTCGCCCCAGTCCCCCTGGGCTTTGGCCGAGCCGCGCAACGCGGTGGTGAGATCGTGCGCCTCCTGCGAGAGCTGCTGGTTGAGGCCGTTCAGGGTGCTGACCAGGGTTTCGAGCCGGGTCACTCCGGTATTCGAATCGGTCTGCGCCTGCTCGACCTTTTCGCGGAATTCCTTGATCTGGGTCTGGAGAGGCGCCAGCAAATTGCCAAGATCGTTGCGGCTGGTTTCGGCGAAGGATTTTGCCTTGGTTTCCAGAACGTCACCGGCCAGTACCTGAAACTGGTGCGCCAGCGTTTGTTTCGCGGTTTCGAGCAGCTCGAGCTTTTCCGCCATGTTCTGGCGGTCACTGCGTAGTTCGGCTTCGAGGGCACTGATACGGGCCGACAGAAGGCGTTCATTCTCGAACTTTTCCTGCAAGGCAGTCCGCAGCCCGTCGCGCTCCGCGGTCAACTGGCGGGCGGTCTTCTCGCGCTCGGCGGCAAGCGATTCGAAGCCGGCGCGCCCATCGGCAAGCGACTGTGCCTGGCCGAGTTCGGCTCGGACAGCGCTAAGATCGGCACGCCAGTTGGCCCATTCGCTGTTCAGCCTGCGCCTTCTCGTTCTTTGCCGACGCGTGGCGAAGCAGGTAACCCAGGAGAATACCGGCAAAAGCCGCAACTAAGTAGATGAAAGCCTGCATAAGCGTCCCTTCGCCCCTTCGCCTAATGTACGCCCTTTAGCTGTGCAATTCAGGGTACGAATTCAGAGAGTAATCAAAACCGTTCAACTAATGTCTGTGACCGTCACAACTCGCGGTATTCCACGCCGTTACAGGCCAGGCATCCTTTGATAGACTTGGACTTTCGGGGCAAGGCGTGATTTTTTCGTGCACGCGAGTTGTGTTCCCCAGCCGCGGGCCGGTATTGTAGGCACGCGGAACCTGATTGGAATGAAGCCCTGAAAGATTCCAGAGATTCGAAGTAAACGAGGAGACACGCGCATGGCGGTGGAAGAGAAAGTCAAGCAGATCATTGTGGAACAACTGCAGGTGGATGAGGCCGAGGTGACTCCGGGAGCGAGCTTCCAGGAGGACCTGGGCGCGGACTCGCTGGACGTTGTGGAACTGGTAATGCAGTTTGAAGAGGCATTCGACCTGGAGATTCCCGACGAAGACGCCGAAAAGATCAAGACCGTCAAAGACGCCATCGAGTACATCGAAAAGAACGAAAAGACCGCGAAAGGCAAGTAGCCGGTGAGCCGAAGAGTCGTCATTACCGGCCTTGGGCTGGTATGCGGTGTGGGCAACACCGCTCCCGAAGTGTGGCAGCAGTTATTGGCAGGAGCCAGCGGTGCGGCGCCCATCCAGGGCTTCGACACCACTGGCTTTTCCGTGACATTTGCCTGCGAGGTCAAGAACTTCGACCCGCTGAACTTCGTGGACAAGAAGGAAGCGCGCAAGATGGGGCGCTTCATTCATTTTGCTTTTGCGGCGACCCAGGAAGCCATGACCCAGGCCGGCCTGGAAGTGACGCCGGAAATCGCCGACCGGGTGGGAGTGTTCATCGGCTCGGGGATCGGCGGATTCGAGATCATCGAGCGGGAGCACGCAAACCTGTTGCAGGGCGGCCCGCGCAAGATCTCGCCATTCTTCATTCCCGCGACGATCGTGAACATGGCCGCCGGGCAGTTGAGCATTCGTTACGGAGCGCGCGGGCCGATTTCAGCCACCGCCACCGCGTGCGCCACCTCGGCCAATTCCATCGGCGACTCGGTGCGCATGATCCTGCACGGCGACGCCGACGTGATGATCGCCGGGGGATCAGAAGCCGCCGTCACATCCTTATCCGTGGGTGGATTTGCCGCGATGCGCGCGTTGTCGACGCGCAACGACGAGCCCGAAAAGGCCAGCCGCCCGTTCGACAAGGACCGCGATGGATTTGTGATCGGCGAGGGCGCCGGAATCGTGATCCTGGAAGAACTGGAGTTTGCGCGCAAGCGCGGGGCAAAGATCCTGGCCGAGGTGATCGGCTACGGGATGAGCGCCGACGCCTACCACATGACGGGGATCGCCCCTGAAGGCGCCGGAGCCCAGCGAAGCATGCGGGCCGCGCTGAACGACGCCGGGATCGCGCCGGAGGAAGTGGGCTACGTCAATGCCCATGCCACCTCGACGCCGGCAGGCGATGGCAACGAGTCGCGCGCCATCGAGCTGGTCTTTGGCGAACAGGCCCTGAGCGGGAAGCTGAAGGTGAGCGGGACGAAGTCCATGACCGGCCACCTGCTGGGCGGCGCGGGCGGCCTCGAAGCAGGCATTACGGTGCTGGCTCTGCAGCACCAGATGCTGCCGCCGACCATCAACCTCGACAATGTGGACCCCGAATGCAGGCTGGACTACGTGCCCAACAAGGCCGTGCCGCATACCTTCGATGTGGCGCTGTCGAATTCCTTCGGGTTTGGCGGAATCAATGCCACCCTGATCATGCGGCGGTGGGATGAACAGTGACAGGATCAGGGTCAGAAAAAACGGCGCGCAGCCCTGAAGGTTGCGCGCCGTTGGTGTTTATAACGGCATCAACTGGTTGCCGCGGCAATAGCTGCGCCGACCAATACAACTAGCGCCCACCATCCAAAGCTTGCGATATAGCCCGAGCTGCGCTTGACCCCGGCAACGATCGCGGTTCCGATGCCCACCAGGACCAGGCACCAGATGGTAATGACATCGATCGAGCTGGCAAAGCTGTAGAGACCCGGATTCGTTTCGAGTGGATTCAGGAATGCGCCCAGGTTGGTGGGTGCGAAATTTTTGATGTTGAACGACTCCGGCGCCACGCCCGCGTACAGTACCACGACTCCCAGGAGCGTCTTGATACATTGACGGAAGCATCGCATACATCCAGACCGCGAATATGCTTCCGAATTTGGCCTTGCCGCCAAAGCCGAAGTTGATCGTGCCCAGGAGAACCGCCGAAATCACTGCACCCATGATCAACAAAATGACCGGCGTACCCAGAAAGATTCCTTGCGTGATCGAGGTGGAGATCTTCATCCGCTGCTCCCGCTGATCGGGAGGTAACTGCGCCATCTGTTCTTCAGTTTTTGGAGTGAGCTTGATCTGGTTCTCGGTCACCTGGCGCATGCCGACTTTGGCGTTCACAACGCCGTACAAGGCGAAGCCGAGAACGACGTAAATGATGAACGGCATCCACCAGCTTTTGTGGCCGTGCTTGATGTCTTCAAAGGTCTTCGACGGCGCCGTAAATATGTTGACTACGCGCTGCCACTGGGACAGGCCCGGGGCCACGTCGGCCGCGGTTTGAACGCCAAGGTCACTCATGTTCCGCCTCTCGAGCTATCACATCTCGTACAGACGCGCTCCCTCGGTCCGTGCCAACCGCGGCAACCAGGATTCGGTTGCAGATTCTTTCCGGGCAAAGGACCGCCCGGCAAGAAAGGGGTCCGGACCGGATGGAAGTGCGTTCGCCCGCGATTGTACCCCGAAACGGCCGGACGGAACATGATTTTCCCGAAGCTCGCCGCGATGCGGTCGTTTTACTTGCCGTCTTCTGCGATCTGAGAATCGGGCGCGGGGTGGCGGTGACGCGGCGGAGAGGCTGGCGAAGGAGGCGGCGATGCGTAGTTCTTGTAGACCGTGATGTGGAAGCAAGGCTGGCGGAATTCCTCTTCGACATCGATGGTGCCGGCCACTTGCTGGGCCAGCAGCCAGTTGCGCATCCAGGCCAGTTCCTGGCGAGTCATGCCCTGCTTGACCACGTCGACAGTGCCCCCGGTCAGATGGGGGCTGACGACGTCGCCCTCGGCGGCGGCGGCGTTGCCATTCACCAGCATGAGCCGCTGCTGATATTCAACGGTGCGCACCGCGGAGCTGACTTCAATAGCTTTATGAAAGCGGGCGGAGTGCGCAGCCGCCAGGTCACTCAGGAAATCGGCAGTCCACGGACGGCAATAGCGGTGGCTTTCGCTAAGGTTGGCATTGACCACGAGTCCTAACGAGGCCGGGACAGGAACCAGCAGTTTCTGCTCGATGCGGCTTGTCAGGTCATCCTCGTCGAGAATGCGCTCAAGTCCGTCCGCTTCGGCGCGCTCGTTCTGGCGGGCCAGGGACTCGAATGAGCCCTTGAGCGGCGACGGCACCACCAGGCGGGTGCGCTCGAGCGAAGCGGGCCTGATCGCCGCCTGAGAAGAAACGTGCCGGGAGGAAGCGTGCCGCGAAGAAACCTGCGCAGTCCGCGATCGCGGCACGCGAGCCGAAGCTGAACTGTGGACCGATTTCGACGAGCGACCGCGATAGCCCGCCCGATATTCAGCGGAACGGGTTGGATGGTGCCCGGACGAACGGGCGCCGGACGAGCGTGTGGAGGGATGGATCGTTTTCGGATGGGCCGCCGGGCCGTGGGCAAGCCGGTGCGCGCTCGACGGTACGACCGGCGATGCGGCGGCCGATGTCGCGGCCAGTGTTGTCAACACGAGAGCAATAAACACGATCCGCAACATGACTGGAGTAAGCGGAGAACCCTGAGCAATCCCAGTATAAGGCGTTCCGGCTCTGCAGCGAAGTGTCAAGAGCGATTCTTCAAATTGGCGGTGTCGTGCGGACGATCACCCGAAGCTCGCTCTTGCTTTCCTCGGGCAGTTGAAGGCCTGGCGGAAACCCGGGGAGCATCGGGCGGGCAATCCTGGGGCTTTGTTTATATCAATTGAAGAGACTTGAATACCGAAACTTGCAGAGTCGGTTGATTGAACACCGCACTGCGGGAAAAGTTTCGGTCCCATTTGCCCGGAGAATCGCGAAAGGCCGCGGTGCACCCCCTTACAATGGCTGCATGGTGGCGACTGTCGCGCAAGCACTCACGTTTGAACAAAAGCTCGATCAGCTGGCACGGGTAGCGATCGAAGTTGGACTTGGCCTCAACTCCGGGCAGGAATTAGTGATGACCGCGCCGCTCGAAGCAGTACCCCTGGCGCGCCGCATCACCGAGCAGGCGTACCGCGCCGGCGCCTCACTCGTGACGACCCTGTATACCGACGACGAAGCGTCCCTGATGCGATACCGTTTCGCACCCGATGCGGCCTTCGATCGGGCCGCCGGCTGGCTGTACGACGGCATGGGCGCAGCCTTCAAAAGCGGCGCGGCGCGGCTGGCCATCACGGGGGCCAACCCGCTGCTGCTTTCGAACCAGGATCCAGCCAAAGTGGGACGGGCGAACCATGCGGTTTCAAAGGCCTACCGGCCCGCGCTGGAGTTGATTACGCGCCATGAGATCAACTGGACAATCGTGGCCAGCGCAACCCCCGCCTGGGCTGCCGCAATGTTTCCCGAGGCCACGCCTTCAGACGGCGATCGAACAGTTATGGGAAGCGATCTTCGCCACCTCGCGCATCAACGTCGACGATCCCGTCGCCAACTGGAAAGCGCACGATGCGGAACTGCACCGGCGCGCCGGCTTCATGAACGAGAAGCGGTATGCGGCGCTCCAGTATCGCGGACCGGGGACCGACTTCCGTCTCGGCCTGGCCGATGACCACCTATGGCTGGGCGGCGGCACCACTGCGGGCAACGGGCTCTATTGCATTCCCAACATGCCCACCGAGGAGATCTTCACCACGCCTCACAAGGACCGTGCCGAGGGCACAGTTACTGCCACCAAGCCGCTGTCGTACCAGGGAACCATGATCGAGGGCATCCAGGTGCGCTTCGAGAAAGGGCGCATCGTGGAGGCGCGCGCCACCCGCGGCCAGGAAGTGCTGCAGAAGCTGATCGACACCGATGATGGCGCGGGACGGCTGGGCGAAGTGGCACTGGTTCCCCACTCATCCCCCATTGCATCGAGCGGGCTGCTCTTCTTCAACACGCTCTTCGATGAGAACGCCGCGTCCCACATCGCGCTAGGCCAGGCCTACACTTCGTGCCTGCGCGACGGAGACAAGCTCACGCCCCAGCAACTGGCCGCAAAGGGCGCCAACGACAGCCTCATCCACGTGGACTGGATGATCGGATCGGAAAAGCTCGACATCGACGGCATCACCGCAACCGGCACGGCTGAGCCGCTGATGCGGAGAGGCGAGTGGGTGTAGCGAACGAGAGCACAAATTTGCGGGTGCCCCACCCTCGCGATGTCTTTGTTTTTGTCGCTAGGGTGGGGTGACCACGAACCCGACCCGGATCCGCGTACTCTTCACACTCGCCATTCACAGCCGGTTGATCAGCGTCGCGATGCAGGCGGCGCCAAAGCCGTTGTCGATGTTGACCACGCAGACGTTGGGCGAACAGGTGTTCAACATGCCCAGCAGCGCCGCGACGCCGCCGAACGAGGCCCCATAGCCCACGCTGGTGGGAACGGCGATGACCGGGGCGTTGACGAGACCGCCGACGACCGTGGGAAGAGCCCCTTCCATCCCGGCGCAGACGATGAGCACACGCGCGGACTGCAGCGAAGTGCGCTGCGCGAGCAGGCGATGAATGCCGGCGACGCCGACGTCCGCGATCACCTCAACGGTGTTGCCCATCAGGCGCGCGGTAATTGCGGCTTCCTCGGCGATCGGCAGATCGCTGGTTCCGGCGCAGACCACCGCGATGGTTCCCTTCCCCGGAATGGCCGGAGCCTGGCTGAGCGTAATGGCGCGGGCGGTCTCATGGTAGATCGCGCGCGGTTCGGCCGCGACCACTGCATCGAAGCATTCACGCGAGGCGCGCGTGGCAAGGACGTTGCCGCCCGCTGCGGCCATGTGCGCAAAGATGGCCGCGACCTGTGCGGAGGTTTTGCCTGAAGCGAAAATCACCTCGGGCATGCCGGTGCGCAGGGCGCGATGGTGATCGAGCTTGGCGAATCCCAGGTCCTCGAAAGGCATGTCGCGCAGGCGATCCATGGCCTCCGCCACGGCAGTGCGGCCTTGGCTCACTTCCTGTAACAGCGCCTCGATCTGCGCTCGATTCATGAGCGGTCCTTTCCTATGGCATCGGTGCGACCCGCGTACAGGCGCGCAGCTTCCTGCATCACCTGCTTGAGCGGCACTGCATGCTGCGCGGCGAGCTTGCGGCAATCTTCGTATTCAGGCGAGGCGTTGGCCACTTCGCCGGAAGGCCAGCGCGCGACTTTCATCCGCACCGGGCCCCACTCTGTCTCGACGGTGCCGAATTCGCGCTCGAGAGAGATTTTGTTTTCGATGCGCCAATGCAGGCCGATGGTGGTCGTCTCGCGGAAAAGCAGATCGCGCAGCGCCGGCAGGAGATCAGGGCTCGCCAGTACCGTCAACTGTACGCCCGTGCGGCCTTTCTTCATCTGCACCGGAACGCGATACACGTCCCATGCGCCCGCGGCCAGCAATAACTCGCTGACATAGGCGAGCAGTTGCGGCGTGGAATCGTCGATCACGGTTTCGATGATCGCGATGGGCTCGACTGCGGAATGCGCGCCATCGGAACCTTCGCCAATCAGGAGGCGCAGCACATTGGGCTCGCCGGGTGTTTCGCGGCCGCCCGCTCCATATCCGGTGGCGGACACGCGCAAGGCAGGCAGCGCGGCGTATCCAACGTCGAGCATGCGCAGGATGGTCGCGCCGGTCGGCGTGACGCGTTCCATGGGGGGACCAGCCGAGTAGATGGGGGCATTGCGAAGAAGCGCGAGCGTGGCGGGCGCGGGCACGGGCAGCGTGCCGTGCGCGCACTTCACGGTTCCGCTCCCGACATTGAGCGGCGAAGCCATCCAGCGATCGATGCCGAGAGCCGCAGCCCCTGCGGCCGCACAAACGATGTCCACGATGGTGTCGACGGCGCCGACCTCGTGAAAGTGGACTTGCTCAATCGGAATCGAATGGATGCCGGCTTCCGCTTCGCCGAGCAATTGAAAGGCGCGCGCGGCGCGGTCCTTCACGATCTCGGCGAGAGAAGCGGAACGGATGATGCCCAGAATGGTCGAGAGCGAACGATGATGCGTGTGTTCGTGATCGTGAGGGTGCGTGTGTTCATGGGAGTGCGCGTGCGAATGCGAATCTACATGATCGTGGTGAGAGTGTTCTCCATGCGCGTGAACGGCATCCGGCTCGTGGGCCGGTTCGAACGCCGCTTTCTCGCTTGTGAGCACATCAACTTTGGTCGCGCTCAAGCCGCCGCGCATCACCTTGCGGGCTTCAAGTTTGGCGCCCACGTCGAGTGCACTCGCAGTGTCAGAAAAAAGACTGAGGGGAACACCGGCATCGACCATCGCCCCCAACAGCATGTCACCGCTGATGCCGGAAAAGCATTCCAGATATCCAATACGCATCGAGGCTGATTCTACGGTATCGCTCTGGGCAGTGTGTAGCCTCGCTAGACGCCTCGGCGCAGGAGCACATCGGCGGGTAGAACGGCATTCAGCGAACCGGAACGGAAGCCGGCACAATCAAGCGTGACGTATTGAAAGCCGGCGCCGCGCAACGCCGCAGTGATGGCGTCGAGGGTTTCCATCGAAAGAGCCCTCTGCATTTCGGCGCGCGCAATCTCCACGCGGGCCAGGTCTCCATGATGTCGAACGCGAAACTCACGGAAGCCGAGTTGGCGCATGCTTTCTTCGGAGCGTTCTACCTGCTGGAGGACTTCGCGAGTTACCGTGCGGCCGTACTCGACGCGCGACGAGAGGCAGGGCGCCGCCGGGCGATCCCACAACGAATAGCCGGCCGCCTTGGCGAGCGTGCGCACTTCGAGCTTGGTCAAACCGGCGTCGGCCAATGGCGCAAGCACGTCGTGTTCCTGCGCTGCGCGCTGTCCGGGCCTGAAGTCGCGGGTATCGTCGGCATTCATCCCGTAAGCGACGTTGAAATACCCAAGTTTGGCGCCGAGAGCCTTCATTCCCTCGAAAAGCTCGGTCTTGCAGTGGAAACAACGGTTGGCATCGTTGCGCTGGTACTCGGGTTTGTCGAGTTCCTCGGTAAGAATGACCCGCAACGGCATATCGATGGATTTGGCGAAGGCGCCAGCCTGCTCCATGTCGCGGCGGGCGAGAGAGGGCGAGTCGGCCAGCACAGCCAGCATGCGGTCACCGAGTACCCGGTGCGCAGTGGCGGCGAGAAATGCCGAATCCACTCCGCCGGAATATGCGACCATCACGCTGCCGAGTTGCCGGAGTTGCGCTTCGAGCGCTTCCAGCTTCGATTGTGTGTCAGCCACCGACTCGGGGAGGCCGGTCTGTGCGGGCGCCGCCATGGGTCCGATTATACCCGTAATCCCGTCGCCGGTCGGAGAGGTGCATGACCGACTTAGGGACTCAGGGACTAGGACTGTGACCGCTTGTTCTTGTACGACCTCCGTGCCCCATCCTTTCGCCTTCTTTCTGGCGAAAGGGTGGGTAGCAGGAACTCCAGAGAAACGAAATCACTCGGCACCACACTAGGGACGAGGGACGAGGATCTGACGCATTTCATAAGTCCCTGGTCCCTTCCCTGGTCCCTGTCATTTTTTCACTTCCCCGCCTCACTCGCCAGCTTTTGCGCCTTCGTCATGGCGTCGAGGATATGTTGTTTCTGCGCGTCCATGTCCGGCGGATGATTGTTGGCCAGGTGCTTGACGGCATCGTCCACCTTCTGCGGAAATCCCTGGCCAATCGTTTCAATTGTCGATTGCGCCTGGGGCAGGACCTGGCGGAAATGCGCGAGTTCTTCGGTTGCTTTCTCGGGGTGGTAGCCAAGGCGGTCGCCCGACTGCATGGCATCGATCAGAATGTCGGGCGGCGACGCCAGGAACCCGGTCTGTTGCATCGAGTCATAGGTGCCGCGCAGGCGCGTCATGGCGCCCGCGAATCCATCCAACTCGCCCCGCCGCGCGGTGAGGCCGCCGGCGCGATGCACTTCGACGATCACTTTCTCGTCCACCCTTCCCGCAGGAACAGGGATCACCGTCGTCAGCGTGTTGCCTTCGAATCTCCAGCCGCCTTCGCCGGTGGGACCGGCCTGCGGGATGGGAGAGCCGTTGGCCGTCACCGACGCTGGCGGCCAATCGGCGGGCAGGCGCAGTTCGTAACTCCGTGTCCTTGCCATGCCGGGGTAGTTGCCCTCGGCCGGACCGATTTCCACGCGCAGCGTGTCCCCCTTCTGCGACGCTTTGATCGGAGTGCGAGCGTAGACCGCCATTCTGGTACTCGACCGAGGCGCCGGAATCTTCATACACCGAATAACTGGAATTCGTGCCCGGCTTGAGCGGCCACACGTTGACGATCAGTGGGTCGACCGGCTTCTCGCTCGTGTAGCGCATCGGCGGCTGCATCGGCACAATCGCCCCCGCTTTCACGTAAACCGGGATCTGGTCGATGGAAAAGCTGCGATCGACAGTAGTTTGGCCGGCCAGGTGCTTGCCCGTGGGCCACTCGATCCAGTCGCCTTCGGGAAGCCAGACCTTTTCAGCCGCAAGGCCTGAGACCTTGTCCGCAGCGGCCACCACCGGAGCGACCAGCATCTGGTCGCCGAACAGGTACTCATCCTTGCTGGTGTAGGCTTCCGGGGCATCCGGCCAGTCGTAGTAGAGCGGGCGGAAGAACGCCACGCCGGTGTCGTACGTCCGCCGCGCTTCGGTGTAGATGTAAGGCTGGAGCGCGTAGCGAAGCTGGAACGTGTTGCGCAGGATGGCAGAGAACGGCTCGGGATAGGCCCAGATGCGCCGCTCCGAATCGGGATTCTTGGTGGTGTGGGTGCGCAGGATGGGGCTGAAGGCGCCGAATTCTACCCAGCGCGTGAAGAGTTCCGGATCGACTGCGCCCGGCATGTGGCCGCCGATATCGTGGCTCCAGTAGGCATAGCCCACGTTGGCCGCGGTGGCTGTAAACCACGGCTGAAAGGCCAGCGAAGGCCACTGCGAAACGGTGTCGCCGGAGAAGCCGATCTGGTAGCGGTGATTGCCGAGCCCGCCCCAGCGATGGAACAGCAATGGCCGCTTGCCCTCGCGCTGCTGGTCGGTGAAGTGGACGTAGTTGAGCCACCAGGTGGGGCTCACGCCGGCCATCTTCGTGTTCGGTTCCTGCTGCCAGTCGAGCCACCAGAAGTCGATGCCCTGCTTCTCCAGCGGACGCAGGATCAGGTTCATGTAATTGGTGGCGAATTTCTTGTCGGTGAGGTCGAAGGGGATGTATTGCCTGCTGGCGGGATCGACGCCCATGGCCCGCGCCATCTCGGGATAGTGCTCTTCCCACGGCTGAATGCCCGATGCCGGGATGCAGGTTCAGGCTGGTCTTCAGGTGGTCGGCGTGCAGCCTGGCCAGGAACTGGTCGGGATCGGGGAAGAGCAGCTTGTTCCAGCTGTAGCCGCTCCAGCCCATGGCGGTGATTGGACTGGTCCTTCTCGCCGCGCGCACTTAAGTTGCTCGTAACTGAGATGCCAGTCCATGTCGATGACAAACACATCGAGGGGAACATCGTTCTCGTGGAAGCCGCGGATGATTTCCTCGATCTCCTGGTCGGAGTAGGCCCAGTAGCGCGACCACCATGTGCCGAAGGCGAAGCGCGGCGGCAGCGGAATGCGGCCGGCGACGCGCACGTAATCACCAAGCGCCTTGCGGTAGTCGTGGCCATAGCCGAAGAAGTACCAGTCCTGGCGGTCGCCCGCTGGGCGCTCCATGACCCAGGGCCAGGGGCTGTTTTCGCCCTCCTTGAAGCTGAAGTCGGCCGAGTCGAAGAGCGGACGCGAGGAGTCGTCGACCACGGCCCAGCCGGAGCGGGAGATGAGGCCCTGTTCAATCGGCTCCCGGGTCTTTTCGCCCAGCGCGCCGTCCAGCGTGCGCGTCGTTCCCTGCAGGTTCTGATCATCGGCCTGGCCCGGATGCCAGATGACCGGCTTGCCATCGACGGTGAGTTCGATGGTGAGGTCTTCGGGCGTAAAGCGGCCGTCCTTGGTGGGCGTGTAAGTGAGCGTCAGAGCGCTCGTCTTGATCGTTAAGGTCTTGATCGGCTCGTTCATGGGAGCGCCGTTCGCCGCCTCGGACTCGATGTGCTCGAACTTCGGCACGGGCAGTCTGCGATTGATGAAGACGAACGAAGCGTGATCCTCGAATTTTCCATCCGCGGCCCACTCCATGCGGATGAGTTCAGCGGCGTGAGAACCGTGAACCGAGCTTTACCCAGGACAACGACAGCTTTGGGATCGGCCACCGGATCGGTGACGGCTTCTCCCGGCGAAGGCTGGACTGTGGGCTCGGAAACGGCTGCCTGAGTGGTCGGCCGCATATCCGCGGACGCATGACGGCCTGCTGGCCCGGCGAATGTATCGTAACTCCCAATGTCCATCCCACTACGATTGCGATTACGGCAAAGTGATGCAAGGCATTACGCACGGCTATTCTCCTGTTTTTTGATTACGTCGGAAAGGCTATCACTTGAAGCGACCTGGCCCTATGTCTCGCCTGCTACACTGCGCCAGAACCATTCATGCCGTTGACCCCGGGAGAAGAATTGACAAAGGTGAATCTGGTTCTCGTGGGCTTGCTGGGATTGGGAATCGGCGGCAACTGTTACCGGACTGCCTCAGTCCTCGCACGATGCGGAACCAGGGGCAACAATCGCGCCCGCCTCTTCGCTTCCGCCGCTCGCAGCGCACCCGGTTGTTGCGTTGACGTTTGATGACCTGCCCGCCGCGGGCAGCCTTCCGCCCGGTGAGAACCGCACAGGAATCGCGACGTCCCTGGCCGCTGAACTAAAGACGAATCATCTGGAAGGCACCTACGGATTCGTCAATGCGGGCAAGCTCCAGAACGATCCGGACGCTCAGCAGGCTTTGCACGTCTGGGTCGACGCGGGGATGAATATCGGCAGCCACACGTGGTCCCACATTTCGCTCACCAGCAACTCCGCCGAAGCTTTCGAAAAGGACATCGCCCAGAATGAGGAGGCGCTGGTCGCATATGCCGGCGGCCGCGACTGGCACTGGTTCCGCTATCCCTTCCTCTGGGAGGGCGATACGCTGGACAAGCGCCGTGCGGTGCGAACCTATCTGCGCGAGCATGGCTACCGCGTGGCCCAGGTTTCGTTGGACTTCGAAGACTATGCATGGAACGACGCCTACTCTCGCTGCTCCGCGAAGCGGGACGCCCCCTCCATCGCCTGGTTGAAACAGAGCTACCTGGACACGGCAACGGAGTACATCCGCCTGGGTCGTGAAGAACAGCAGATCGCCTTTGGCCATGAGATTCCCAACGTGATGTTGCTGCATGCCACCGCCTTCACCACGCTGATGTTGCCCGATCTGGTAAACATGCTGCGCACGCAAGGGTTCCAATTCGCATCACTACCTGATGTAGAGATGGATCCGGCGTACGCTCTCGATCCGGACGCGGCACTCAGATATGGCGGTACGCTGCCTGACCAGTTCATGGATTCGCGCCATTTGCCGTATCCGGTCTTCAAGCCCAAGCCGTTCGCCAGGTTGAAAGCCTTGTGCCAATAGAAGGCTCGGCGAGGGGAGCCGGCCGCGGCGAAACGTATCGACACCCACGGGAGACGGAATGAAATCAGATCGGATGGTGATTGGAGCAGTCCTTTTCCTAGCGGCCGGACTGGGTTTGCTGTTTGGATTCACCAACGGCACTGCGGGCGTGAACCTCGCGTACCCCTTCTCCGCAACCAAACTGCATGTAGACATCACGACGACCGGCATTCCGGTAATCGCGGGCCTGCCGCTGGTGGCCGCCGGAGCATTGTTGCTTTTTATCGCGCTCATCGCGGCGATCGTCTCCCAGTTCCGCAGGCCCGAGCCAGATCGTTCGCCGGAATTGCCGGCAAAACGGCAAGGGCCGTTTGAAGAATAGCCGGATGTGCTAACCGGTTTTGCGGTAAGGCTAAGCGTGGCGACGGCCGCATCAGCCAGCCTTTTTCGCCTTCCATCCTATCCAGTCCAGCAGCCACGCCCAGGTCGCGTCGCTGGTCCGCTCACTCGGAGGCGCGGGCGGACTGCCCTTCGGAAACGCGACCGGCTTGCCGCGATAGGCCTCCGCCAGTTTCTGGAACACCCGGCCCTGCTCCTTGACCCGCCCATCGTTGGTCAGCAGCCCGAGGCTGTATTCGAGCGGGTTAAATGCGAACTTGCGATCGACATCGTGCGAATCCCAGTAGCTGAACCAGCTCACGCCCTGCTCGATGGCTGCGTGCACGGCTTTCTCGAGCCACTCCGCCTGTCCCTTCTCCGGCAACTCTTCGATGCAGGTGTTGAACTCGCCCGCCCAGACGGGCTTTTGTCCGCCGCCTGAATCTGTCCCGGCGAAGCTCCGGATCAGAGTCGCCATTCCTGCCATCAGCTTCACGCTGGGCGGATCCATCGCTCCGCCGTACTTCATCGCGCCCGTCCAGTAGGGATAACAGTGCATCACCGGGAATCGCGCGGCCGCCAGCGCCTGCGCCGAAAATGTATCCGGCTCGAACCATGGGTGATGATCGACGCCGTTGACATGAAGGCCCGCGGGCAGCACCTCGTTCATCAGCCCGAACATCTTTTTCATCCACGCGTCGCCCTGGTCCACCGGTCCACTCCAGCAGGTGTTGAGTTCGTTGCCGAAATCGAAGCCGATCACGTTGGCGTGCCGCTTCATGGTGCCCGCCAGCGAGCGAATGAACAACTCCTGGGTCGCGCCCATCGCTGCGTTGGTGTAGAACCCATCCGACAACCGGTTGAACGAGGGCAGAAAGAACCAGCCGCTCAACTGGCCGGTAAACACCGTAACCAGCGCGTCCAGCCTGCGTTCTCCCATCAGCGTCAGCAACTGATCGAGCCGCTCCAGGTGGGCCGGGCTCACCCACTTGGGATTGGGCTGAAAGAAGGGCCAGATGAGCATAATCCGGAGGTGATCGGCGCCCAGCGCGGCAATGGCATCGAGATCCCGTTGGATCGGCGCCGAATCCCAATCGTTCCAGCAGAACCACCAGTTGCGCGAGGGGGTGTAGTTCACGCCGAAGCGGTGGCAGTTCACTTCGAGCTTGCCCGAGGACGAGTCTGCCTGAACCACAGCCGCGCTCGCGAATCCGGCCTGTTTAGTCGCGAGCGCGCCTGCGATCCCTGCACTGGCCGTCAGAAATCGACGCCTGTTCATTTATGCATCTCGGCGCGATACACCTCGGGAATGAAGTTCTGCTCCTGGATCGGCGGCCGCACATATTTTGATTTGTTGAGCGGGGGCAGCGGCAGCGGCTTGGGTGTCAGGTCGCGATAGTTGAAATGGGACAGCAGATGGCGAATGACATTGAGCCGCGCTGCTTCCTTGTTCTCGGCGTTGACCACGTACCACGGCGCCTGCTTGGTGTCGGTAACTGCAAACATCTCGTCCTTGGCCCGGGAGTAATCGGCCCAGTGTTTGCGCGATTCCAGGTCCATGGGGCTCAGCTTCCAGCGCTTGGTCACATTCTTCATCCGATCCTGAAAGCGCCGCTCCTGCTCCTCATCGCTGACCGAGAACCAGTATTTGATGAGGCGAATCCCCGAGCGGACCAGCATGCGCTCGAACTCCGGGCAGCTTTGCATGAACTCCTGATATTGCGCCTCGTTGCAGAAGCCCATCACCCGTTCAACCCCCGCGCGGTTGTACCAGCTGCGGTCGAAGAGCACCATCTCACCGGCGGCGGGCAGGTGTTCGACATAGCGCTGGAAGTACCATTGCGTCTTCTCGCGCTCCGTGGGCGTGGTGAGTGCCACCACGCGGCAGACTCGAGGATTCAGCGTCTCGGTAATGCGTTTGATGGAGCCGCCCTTGCCTGCTGCATCGCGCCCTTCAAACAGCACCACTACACGCAGCCCTTCGTGGCGAATCCATTCCTGCAGCTTCACAAGTTCAATTTGCAGCCGGCGCAGTTCCCGGCAGTATTCGCAATCCTTGCCAAGCCGCATCGCCTTGATGGAATCGGGACCATTGTTGTCACTACGCCCGGTGATGTCTTCCGCAATTGCGGCGTGATTCTCCTCGGCGTGCCATTTATGCTTGCCATTCTGTTTCATTGTTATCCCCCGCTTGACCGGCAGGGTTCCGCGCCGAAGCTCATCCATGTGCCGCTGGCTCTTGCGCAGGGCCGGTAGTCTCCTGTGTGACCTATCGGCACCCTCCCGCCATCGCAACAATCATAGTCCCGGTGATCCTGCGTCGGAGATAACCGGCCCCCGGACCGCGGCCGCGTGAATGGCCAGCAGCGTTTCGAGAAGCTGCTTGAGCAGGTCGAGACGCAGCGCATTGGCGCCATCCGATTTTGCATGCGCGGGATCATCGTGGACTTCAAGAAAGATCCCGTCCACGCCTGCCGCCACCGCCGCCCGCGCCAGCAGCGGAATGAACTCCGGCTGGCCGCCGCTCACGCCGTTGGCCGCCGAAGGCTGCTGCACCGAGTGCGTGCCGTCGAACACCACCGGCGCCAGCCGCCTCATCACGGGCAGCGACCGGTAGTCCACCACCAGCGTGTTGTAGCCGAAGCTCGCCCCGCGCTCGGTCAGGAACACCCGCTCGTTGCCGGTCGAACGCACCTTTTCGACGGGGTGGCTCATGTCCCACGGCGCCACGAATTGGCCCTTCTTGATATTGACCGCCCGCCCCGTCTTCCCGGCGGCCACCAGAAGATCGGTTTGCCGGCAAAGAAACGCCGGAATCTGCAGCACATCCACCGATTCCGCCGCCACCTCGCAGTGCGCCGGCTCGTGGACATCGGTCAGCACCGGCAATCCCGTATCCTTCGCCACCCGCCCCAGAATGCGCACGCCCTCTGCGAGCCCAGGCCCTCGAAAGCTCTTCACGCTGGTGCGGTTGGCCTTGTCATAGCTGGCCTTGAAAATATAGGGAATACCCAGGTCTGACGTGATCCGGCGGATGGCTTCAGCCATGGTCCGGGCATGGGTTTCCGACTCGATGACACACGGTCCCGCAATCAGAAACAGCTTACCGGTTCCCACTTGCACCGGGCCGATCTCGAACGAATGGCTCACGCAGGCGATTCTATCGCGGCGAGGAGGACACGGCCTTTCCGTATTCCGCCGCGCCTGTATCGAGCGATTCCTACATCGCGCGATTCCTCGACCATTGCGACAGCGCACGGTCCAGTGTGCGCAGAGGTGTTGGACCGGGCAGATCGTTCTGCGGCTTGACGATGTCCCGATCAACCAGACGCCGGCAGAATGCCAGGTATTCTTCGTAGAACCGGATGTCCTGGCGCGCTTGGCCCAGCGCTTCCAGGTCTTGGAAGTCGAGTTCGATGTAGCGCTCCGGATAAATCGCCGCCAGGATCGCCGAGGCCATCGAAAGGTCCACACCCCGCAACTCCTGCAGGGCCACGATCGCCTCCGCAGTCGAGGACTCGGGCGCCGCAGCCACCTCCAGCGAACGCCGGATACGCTCGGTGCTGTTCCCAATCAGGTAAGGTACCAGTCGCTCGGATTTCCAGCGGACAATCGCCTCCAGGTTGCCTAGTGAATAGTCGCCGTTGCGAATGGCCGCGCCGGCTTCAAAGGCTTCTGTCTCCAGTTGCCGTTCCCTGTTGCAGGCTTCCAGCCAATACTGGTCTGCCAGGTTCTGAAGCTCTGTCTCGGTCGGCTGAAGTTCAAAATGGGCTGTCATGCGGACCCTCCCCTGCCAAAACCGAGCCAACAATAGGCTCGGCTAAAAATGACTGTCAAGGAGGAACCGGGCTTATCACAGGGCAGATGTGATATGACGCACATCAGCTACAAGCCGTTCGCCATAAATAGCATAAATGTGCTAATATGGATGAATGCGTACTACCGTGGACATTCCGGATGAGACCTATCGCGAGCTCAAGATCAAGGCTGTGCGCGAAGGAACATCGGTAAGAGAGATCGTGCTTCGGGGGATCGAGCGGGAACTCGGACCGGCTGAAACGCCACCCACGCGCAAGAAGTTCCAGGTACCGGTAATTTGCTCTGCACAACCAGGCACGCTTCACCTGACCAACGAAGAGATCGATGACATCCTGGCTTCTTCCTGACGTGAACGTGTGGCTGGCTCTGCACTACCAGCGCCACGAGCACTATGGGATCGCCCAGGCGTGGTTTGACCGGCTCGACGAGCGTACGATGCTGGTCTTCTGCCGCCAGACACAACTCGGCTTCTTTCGTCTGCTGACGACGTCCGCGGTCATGGGAAAAGACACTCGGACGCAACGGCAGTGCTGGACCATCTACGAGGATTGGCTCGCCGGCGGCCGGGCTGTGCAGTAGCCGGAGCCTCCAGGCATCGAAGCAGATTTTCGGGCTCGCACATCAGCCACCGATCCGGCACCGAAAACGTGGACAGACGCGTATCTCGCAACCTTTGCCGAGTCGGCGGCCCTGACGCTGGTCACCTTTGACAAGCCCCTCGCCGGAAAGGCGAAGGGGGCATTGCTCCTTGCCTGATCGTTCAGTCTCAAATGGACCGCTCGCTCGGACGAAATGAGTTGCTCGGCTATTTGTTCTTCCGACTGAAATCGCCCCTCCCGATTTCCGTAGCTGGCCGCGATGAACTCCCGGAACAGCGGGTGCGGCTCGAGCGGCTTCGACTTGAACTCAGGATGGAACTGGCAGCCCAGGAAATAGGGATGGCCGGGAATCTCGACGATTTCAACGTAAGTCGAATCCGGCGTCGTGCCGCTGATGTGCAGGCCGCCCCCGGTGAGCAGCGCCTCGTACTCGCGATTGAATTCGTAGCGATGGCGATGGCGCTCGCTGATCTCCGTTGCGCCGCCATAGGCCCGCGCCGCCAGCGAATCCGGCTGCAGCACGCAGGTCCACGCGCCCAGCCGCATGGTGCCGCCCATCTCTTCCACGCCCAGCAGTTCGCGCAGCTTGTAAATCACGCGATGCTGCGTCGCAGGATCGAACTCGCTCGAATTCGCGTCCCGCAGCCCGCACACATTGCGGGCAAACTCGATGCAGGCCGTCTGCATGCCCAGGCAGATTCCGAAATAGGGCACGCGGTTCTCGCGCGCGTAGCGAATCGCGTTCAACATGCCTTCGATGCCGCGCTTGCCGAAACCGCCCGGCACAAGGATCCCATCAAATCCCTCTAATTGAACCTCATAACTGCGGTCCTCAGGGGTCTTCGACTCCAGCCCCTCGGCTTCAATCCAGGTCACATTCAGTTTCAGGTGGTGCGAAATCGCTCCGTGGGTCAGCGCTTCCTTGAGCGATTTGTAACTGTCCTCGTACTCAACGTATTTGCCGACAATGGCGATATTCACTTCGTCCTTGGGATGTTGGACCCGCTCGATCAGTTCCTTCCACTTGCTGAGATCGGCCTCGGGCGCCTCCTTGTGCAGGTATTTCAGGATCAGCGAATCCACGCCCTCGCTGGCAAACCCGAGCGGCACCTGGTAGATCGAGGGCACCGTCGTAGCGCCGATGACCGCGCGCTCTTCGACGTTGCAGAAAGCGGCAATCTTCTGCTTGATGTCGCGGCTCAAGGGGCGATCCGAACGGCACATCAGGATGTCGGCCTGGATCCCGATCGAAAGCAGTTCCTTGACCGAGTGCTGGGTAGGCTTGGTTTTCAATTCCTGCGCCGCCGATATCCATGGAACCAGCGTCAGGTGAACAAATACTGTGTTTTCGCGGCCCAGTTCCTGGCGCATCTGGCGGATGGCCTCAAGAAATGGCAGCGACTCGATGTCGCCCACCGTGCCCCCGATTTCAACGATGGTCACGTCCGCGCCGTTGGCCGAGACCTTGCGCATGGCGTTCTTGATCTCGTTGGTAACGTGGGGAATCACCTGCACGGTCTTGCCCAGGTAGTCGCCGCGCCGCTCCTTGAGGATGATCTGCTCGTAAATGCGGCCGGTGGTCAGGTTGTTGTCGCGGGAGAGCGGCGCGTGGGTGAAGCGCTCGTAGTGGCCCAGGTCGAGGTCGGTCTCCGCGCCGTCGTCGGTGACAAACACTTCGCCATGCTGAAATGGCGACATGGTTCCCGGATCGACATTGAGGTAGGGATCGAATTTCATCAGGTTGACGCGCAGGCCGCGACTCTCCAGCAGACAACCGATGGAAGCCGCGGCAAGACCCTTGCCTAAACTGGACACAACTCCGCCCGTCACAAAGACATACTTTGCCGACATCGATGCAACCTCTGAATTGGAATGTTGGGATTGGCCGTACCTGGTGGGCACAATCAAGTATGGCAGAGTTGGGGCGGCGATGAAAGTGGAAATTCGGTACCGAAACTCCGCAAAGTAACTCCATCGAACGACAGATTCTGGGTGCCGCATTCCGGCGACGTTGTCAGACGTCTCTGAAAAGAAACAAATGCTCCGTGCCCCATCCCTGCGCTTTTTTCTGGCGCAAGAGTGGGAAAGCAGGAACGCCCCATCGTGTCCCTCCCGATTTGCCCCTGCGCGCGCAACAAGCCTACGATGCTGGCTATGAGGGAGCAGATTCCATGACTACCGCCACGAAAGCATTCCGCAAACTGGGCGCTTCCGGTCCCGAAGTCTTCCCATCGCCCTTGGCTGCATGGGTATGAGCGGGATGTATGGCCCGTCCGACGAGGCGGAGAGCCTTGCCACAATCCATGCAGCGATTGACGCCGGGGTCAACCTCATCGATACCGGCGACTTCTACGGCATGGGCCACAACGAGATGCTGGTGGGCCGGGCTCTGCGCCTGGTGCGCGACCAGGTCCTGATCTCGGTGAAATTCGGTGCCCAGCGCAGTCCCGACGGCGCCTTTCTGGGCTTTGACGGCCGTCCGGCCGCGGTGAAGACGTCTCTTGCCTACTCCCTCAAGCGCCTCGACGTCGATTGCATCGACATCTACCGCCCTGCCCGTCTTGACCCGCGCGTCCCCATCGAAGACACGGTGGGCGCCATCGCCGACATGATCAAGGCCGGCTATGTGCGCTATGTGGGCCTCTCCGAGCTCGGACCGGAGACTATTCGCCGAGCGGCCGCCGTACATCCCATTGTCGACCTGCAGATTGAGTATTCGCTGGTCAGCCGCGGACCGGAGGCCGCTATCTTTCCCGTTCTCGACCAACTCGGGATCGCAACCACGGCCTATGGCGTGCTTTCGCGCGGCCTGCTCTCCAACTCCCAGCCGGCCGCTTCAGGAGACTTCCGCTCCCACCTGCCGCGTTTCACCGGCGAGAACCTGGCTAAAAACCAGCTGATGATCGACAAGCTCAGAGCGATCGCCGACGCCAAGCGAATCACCCAGGTGCAGCTCGCGATTGCCTGGGTTCTGGCGAAGAAGGAATCGATCGTGCCCGTGATCGGAGCCCGCACGAGGACCCAGCTGACCGAGAGCCTGCGCGCCCTGCAAGTGAAGCTCTCCTCAGACGACATCGCCGCCGTCGAGGCCGCCGTCCCGGCCGACGCCGTTGCCGGAACCCGCTACGACGAGCACCAGATGCGCGTGCTCGACAGCGAGAAATAGCCGGCAATTAAAACCGAAGCCCCGTGCCCCATCCTTGCGACTTTGTTCTGTCGCAAGGGTGGGAGACCACAGAACTCAAAAGCTTCAGCCGTTCAAATTGAACCAGCGTTACTCCGCCCGCAGCGCCTCCACCGCGTTCACCCGGGCGGCCCGGGCCGCCGGCGCCGCGGACGCGATCACAGCGGCGATCAGAATCAGGGCGGCCGAGGCAATGAACGCGAGCGCGCCGGCCTGATGCAGGTCGGCAAGGTACTTGCCGGCGATGCGTTCCAGTACAAAGCTCAACGCCACGCCCGCGGCCACCCCGATCGCCGCCATCACCACGCCTTCTTTAAGAACATCGGTGAGGATATTGCGCGGTTGCGCACCCAGCGCCATGCGAATGCCGAACTCGCGCGTACGCCCGCTCACGGAGAAGGCAAGAACGCCCGCCACGCCCACCACGGAGATGAGAAGCGCGACGGCGGCGAATCCGCCAAACACCACGGCATTCAGCTTGTCCGGGGTCAGGACCTCGGCGCGCGCATCGCCCAGGGTGCTGGCTTTCTCCACCGGCTGGTCCGCCGACATTTCGTGAATGGTGCGCGTAATCGCCGGAACCAGCAGGTATGGATCGCTCTTGGCGCGCACAAAGAGGCGCCCATTCCATCCCTCCTGGTTCGTGGGCTGATAGATGGTCATGGCCGGCGACGGGATCAGGTTTTCGTCGTCGAAGTCAGGCACGACGGCGACGATCCGCCGTGGCTCGTAGCTGATGCCGATAAACTTCATCACCCCATCGGTCCACCACACCCGGCGATTGAGCGCATTCTGCCCCGGGTAGAGCGCCTGCGCCAGGCTCTGGCTCACGATCACGACGCGTTCCTTCCCGTCCTTGTCGCCGTCGTTGAAGTCGCGACCCTGGACGATCGGCACGCCCATGGTTTCGAAAAACCCTGGAGACACCGAGCGGAAATTGGCCCGGTAATCGACCTTGTCGTTCCTGGTTTTTGCCCCCTGGGCGGCGAATGCGAAATTGATGTTGAGCCCCCGCTCGTCACGCCAGGGGGCGCTGAAACCTGACGCGACATGATCCACGCCCGGCAGGCCGCCGACGCGGGCCTTTACATCACGATAGAAGTCCTGCACCTGCTCCGGAGTCTTCCCATACGACATCACCGGCAGGTTGATTGCCAGAACATTGCCGGAGTCGAAAGGCGGCCGGCTCTGTTCGAGGACAAACAGGGTCTTCATCAGCACGCAGGCTCCGGCCAGCAGGACGAACGAGGCCATGATCTGGATCACGGCGAAAACGCGAAGGCGCCGGTTGCTTCCTCCTGCAACGCGGGTGCCGCGCGTGCTCAGCCCGCCCTGGGGAGCATCCGGCGACGGCAGCCGCGGAATGTAAGCCAGGAAAACCGCCGCGATCAGAGCCAGGCCGATTCCAAACCACACCAGGCTGAAATCGAGAGACAGGTCGCGGGCGCGCACTGAGAACCGGGCCGCATACCGGCCCAGCACCGCCACCATCGGAACCGCGATCAGCACCGCTGCAATGGCCCCGCTTCCGCAGAGCACCAGGCTTTCCGCCAGCAACGAGCGGCGCAGGACCTGGCTGCTGGCGCCCAGTGCGGAGCGAATGGAGAGTTCCCCCTCGCGGCGCACTGTCCGGGCCAGAACCAGGTTGGCAACATTGGAGCTCGCAATCACAAACAGCAGGCCCGCCGCGCCAAACAGCACCCACAAGATCGTATTCGCCTGCGAATTGATCTGGTCGTGCATGCGCTTGACGTCGATCTGGTAATGGTCCTCGGGTTTGTATGTCTCGGGATGAGCGGAGATCATCGCGCCATACACGCTGCGCAATTCGGCGCGGGCGGCGTCGACAGTCGCTCCCGGCGCCAGCCGCCCAAAGACCTCCGTCATGCGGTGTTCGCGCCCGGTGACCATGGTTGCAGAAAGATGATGCGGGCTGGTCACCACGTTGGCAATAATCTCGGTCGCCACCGGATACGGCACCGATGGTTCCAGCACCCCGACCACCGTCGCGCCGCGCGCGCCCGACCCGCCTTCCAGCCTTACGGTCTTTCCCAGCACGCTGGGATCGGAATGCAGTTCCGACTTCCAGAACCCGTAGGTCAGCACCACCGCTCCGGGCGCATTCTGGCCGTCGTCGGACGGGCCCAGCAGGCGTCCCAGCACCGGGCGCAGTCCCATCACCTCGAAGTAATTCCCGTCGACCACTCCGGCGGGAATTTCGCGCGGCGTGCCCAGTCCCACCACCGTAAAGTCAATCTCTGAAAATGTGCCCAGCTTCGTGATGCTCTTGAGCCCCGTCCCAATGTCCTGAATCTCAGGAATCGAAAACGTCGCATTCGGGACGCCAAGGCCCGGAGCGCTCTGTCGTATGTAAAGCAATTTGTCTTCGTCCCGATTGGCCAATGGCCGAAGCAGCACGGCGCGGACCACCGTGAAGATCGCGGCATTGGCGCCGATTCCGAGCGCCAGGGTGATGGCAACGGTGAACCAGAGCGCCCGAACCCGCGCCAGGGAACGTATCGCGATTTTCAAATCATGCAGGAATGGCATCGGTGACCTCCGAGACGCGCGGGAGTTGCCCGCAGTCACTATATAGTCGAACGGCGGAAACGAAATTCGACAGATCGTCCAAAAGAAATTTTTGGCGCTTCCCACGCTTTAGGGAATTCGTGGAGAGCTTCTTGCAGTTGAGAAAAGAATCAAATTGACGAATACGTTGATATCAACTAATATGACCTTGTGTCAAGTGCAAAAGTACTCCCGTACGAATCCACAATCATGGTGCGGGACTCCTGCCTGTGTCTACACGTTCAGCGCGCGGCGCGCGCCTTGGCGCGCTGCTTTGATGAAGCGTTGCGTCCGTTTGGACTCACAAATGGGCAGTTCTCTCTTTTGATGTCGCTGAACCGCCCCGTTCCTCCCCCCATGGGGCCGGTCGCCTCCCTGTTGGCGATGGATCGGACCACGCTGACGGCAGCACTCAAACCGCTCGAGCGCCGGGGGCTGGTGGAGATCGCCTCCGACCCCTCCGATCGGCGCAGTCGCATCCTGATCCTGACCGACAAGGGCCGCGAGCTTCTCGCCGAGGCTCTTCCCACGTGGAAGCGGGTCCACGAAGAAATCGAACAGCAACTTCCCGGTGATCCCAACGCACTGCGCAAAGGCTTGCTGGCCCTTTCGTGACCCGTGAGCAGAGTCAGAACGCTTTTCTGACGAGCCTGAAGGCATGAGTCGTGGCTTGATCGAAAGGATCGGCTCACAGTTTCACAGCCTCACAGTTTCACAGTTTCACAGCTTCACAGTTTCACAGTTTCACAGTTTCACAGGGGGGAGGGGGGGTGGGGGGGACCCACTCAGGGTCGAACTGCGACATCAAGAAAGCCTCGTCGGGTTCCAATGCGTCAAAGAACGATGCCAGCGAACCAGATTCGGGGGCCGGGGGAAGAGGAAAACGGCCGACGTTCTCGAGACGGGTCAGGTCCTGAAGAAAAACCTGCACGACATGGGACACGGAGACACCGCGCTGGGCGCACCACATGCGGACGCCGCAGAAGACGTGGAGGTCGATGGAGACGGTGATGTTCTTTCGCATGGATTCCTCTCGGGGCCGCATCGAGGTGGCGGCTGGTCCCTATGAGGTGAGTTTGCGCCGTGGGAGGGTAATTATCTGCAAGGCGATGTGCTCGAAGATGAGCGATTTCCCTGAGGGGCCGGCAGTCCGGACCTAACCCGGGAAATCGAGCCATGTCCGGCGAGGCATGACTCGCTTTTCGGTCGCTCAGTGCATGGGAGATTCGACGTGAATCCAGAATTCCTCCGGGCGACAAGCGCGTTTTAGAGTAGTAATTCAAAAGCTGAGGTAACTTCCGGCAATTCGGAAGTAAAGTCAAACGTAATTGCGCAAGCCCTCAGTGCGAAGAGACACACCGATGAGTCTTGCCAAAAGTGTTAGCGGTCTGGGGAGGTGTAGGGCGTGTCATACCGGATTTTCAGCGTGGGACAAGCGACAAAAACTTTGTCGTCGCCGCAGTTCTCAGGCTTCTCGGCAGGCCGAATCTCCATTTTAGGAAGGACGACCGGAGCTACGGGCATCTTCGGTATCGCCAATCCCTTTTCCATAGCTTGAAGCCTGACCGGGGCCACTTTGGCCACTGAGCCCGACCCGGTTCCCTTCGCAGTGAGGCCGTTGTCCATCGCCAGTGGGGCGGGAGCCGGTGCTGCGGGCGCGTTGGGATGTGGTCCTGCATTAGTGTGGACGCCAGCGCCAGGGATACCAAAGGAGGCGTCCAAGCCTTGGGATGCGCCCAAGCCTTGGGGCGCGACATTGGCGCTTGCGCTCGAAGGGGCTCCTGGATTGCGAACAGGAGAGGGAGTCCGGCCGAAACGTTCCTGTGGAGGGTAAATCACGGGCTGTGGCATCGGCGCCGGCAAAGCCGCGCGCTGGGGTTTACTGGCACGCCGTGCGTTGGTCTCGGGGCGCTTCGCCTTCTTTGTGCTGGGCAACGCGGCCGGCCTGGCTTCGACAGGGAGAGTTTTCAGACCGAGGCTGGACCTCCGATCGAGGCTTGACCCCTGATCGGGTGGCGCATTGATCTGCAGCGTGGAACCGGCCTTCGGCCCGTCGGGTGCGAGCGGAGTAGAAATTGCCGGTGCTGCAGGCCTCCCAAATTCAGTTCTTACGAGAAATGCTGCAAGGAGAACGTTAAAGACGAACATTGCTCCGACGAGGAGCCGCGCGGAGAGAGGCCATGACGGGCGAGCCGTTCGGACACGCGAACGAGTCTGGCCGACCTTGGTTCTGCCGCTTTCGGGCTCGTCAAAGATACCCAACTCAATGCTCCCTTTTGCTCCGTCCAGCGGGTGGACGTGTGCGCCGATTTTTTGTGCGCCCAACTTCCAGCAGGGCGTAACTGAATCATATTCCAGATGACGGCCCCGCGGACGCGGTTGCCGTCTCTGAGATTTCCTGACGAAACCGATTCGCATTCAGTCGCACAGCCGCCAAAGCGGGGCGTCGGCCTGCAAGCCCCATCGGTAACGAAATGTCGGCATGGCGACTGGAATCTGATGCATCACCCGGGGCGAGAGGTCGACGAGTTTCTCGGACCCTGGCGCGAAACTCGGGAGTAATCCTTAGCTCGAGGGTTTCGTGCTTTCCCATGTCCCCAAAAGCGAGGGACATGGGCACCCACTCTTGTGCACGATTTGCAGACCCATGACCTAGGTCACCCGCCATCACAACGCAAACTTCGCCGATCTTTGAGGAACAGCAAAGACGGAGGCGTTCTCCCGATGTCAAATCCCCCCATGCGCAGGAATACGTGATGTACAGAACGTCCCTGAGAGTTCCGAGAGCTCGAGAGAGAGAGGGTTGTTCATGGAACTGAACCACTGGGACATCACTTTGTGGGTCAGCGGGTACGTTGGCAACGTCTGCCTGATGGCTGTACTTTGTGCGAAGAAGAGGTATAAGGCCTTTCCCTGGTTCACTTTGTTTCTGGCCAACGAGTTGGTTCAGGACCCGCTTCTGGCGCTGCTTGTACGTTACGGCTCCGCCAAGCACTACTTTTACGCCTACTGGGGGCTGGATGTACTGGACTCGCTGCTCCTTCTCTTTGTGATCATCGAGCTGTCCAGAACCGTGACGCGGGTCATCGATAAGAACAAGAACGTATTCCGCCCGCACGATCTGTTCTGGCTGGCGGCGGCCCTGCTGGTCACGGGAATCAGCTGCTGGGCGTTCGCGCCCAGGCTGCCGAATCCCATAGTTACCCTGGCATTCAAGGCCGCAACAATGGCGAGTATCACCATGTGTGGCCTGACCGTCTACGTTTTCCTGGCAGCTTTCTTTTACGGAGTGCGTTTTCGTGTCCACGCGGTGGCTATTACCTATGGCCTGACGGCCTATTCCCTGACCAGGATGCTGGTCTATGTCGCCGTTTTGAACACTGGCAGCGCAGACGTGTGGGAGTTGCTGTCTCGCTGGTCCAAGCCTCTTTATATCCTCATGCTCTTTGGATGGAGCCTCATGCTTTGGCTGGAAGAGCCTAAGCGAAAGATGAGTTCAGAAATGTACGAACTGACAGTGAGGGCGCGGTATATTGAACGGGCCCAATCCAGATGAAAAGCTCACTGAGGAAATCACAACTGGCGATCAAATGCCCGAGGCGCGCGATCGCTCTGGACCCAATGCCCTTCAGTGCCTTGTGGTGCTGTTTCTGGTATTCCTGTCGTCGCGGCATGCTCTGTGTGGCGGCTCAATAAAGAAATCCGGTATCTGAGCCGGATTGATAAGAATCACGGGGGAAGAAAATGAACCGTTGCTTATTGTTGATTTCTGTCCTGGTTCTCACGTCGACTCGAGTCAGTCTCGCACAGGCCGGCCCTGCGCCAAGCACGAATTCTCCGATTGCACCGACGCCAGTGACTGTGCCGGGTACGAATTCTCCGATCGCACCGACGCCAGTGAACTTGCCTACGAACCTGCCGGACGCTACCACAACGGCAGCTCCTGCTGCCGGCTTGAATCCACTTACCATGTCGGCCGCTGATCTTGCAGCCTGGGGCTATCCGCCTCAGCCGGGTCCGAATGCGGCGCCGCAGGCCTATGCTGTCTGGGCACAGGCGGTTACCGCTGCACAGACCCGCATCTTCCCCTGGCTCGCACGGTCCAATCGTGCTCACGGTCCGACCTTAGGCTCGCAGAGTATAGTCCTCAGCAATTCAACGCCGGCCGTCGCGTCTGCCGTGAACTCCGCTTTGGGATCCTACAACTGGAGCGGATACCTGAACACAAACACAAACGGAGCTCTATTCACCTCTGTGTTTGCTCAGTATGTCGTGCCTCGCGCGCAACAGGCTCCCGGAACATGCACAGGCGGCTGGGACTACTCTTCTACCTGGGTTGGCCTGGACGGCGCAGGCGCCGGCGCAAATGATGTGCTGCAGGCTGGTACCTATGCAGATGCTTACTGCGGCCCGTCCGAAGACCCCGAAGAACCGTCCAGCTCACAGACCACAGCAACCAGCTACTCTGCCTGGTACGAGTGGTATCCAATGAACGCCACGAATATCTCTGGTTTGACCGTTAAACCAGGAGACAACATGTTTGTGGAAGTGTGGAGTACTTCCCCCACAACCGGTGGTGTGTTCGTAGTGGACCTCAACACCCAGCAATATGTCAGCATTAATCTCACTGCACCGGCCGGAGTACAGGTTGCCGGCGGAAGTGCAGAGTGGGTCTTAGAGTGTCCCAGCATATCGGGGAATCTGGCGACTCTTACGAACTACATTTCCGAGTACGTTTCCGGTGCCTATGCAGTGGACACCAACGGGACGACATACGCCCCGGCAGACTCTACGCCGGTCGTTATGGTCGACCAGAACATGCAGCCGATCTCTTATCCTACCCTGCTTGGAACAAACGCGATTCAGATTCAGAACACCGGCTCTTCCGTAACCGGTCTACAGTGACAACGTATCCGTCAGAGCAACGCATCCTGCTGTATCGCCGCTGATGGGTGCACTCGGGCCGGCGCTCTTCGGACTGCGACCGCGATTTCCGCATTTGCCGAACCGGTCGATGCCGTAATCTGGGCGCATGGCGAAGATTCTTGCCGACTCGGGCCAGGTTACCCGGATGCGGAACGCGTTACTGGAGTGGTACGAACGCAGCCGGCGCGATTTGCCCTGGCGCCGGAGCCGCGATCCCTACGCCATCTGGGTCTCCGAGATCATGCTGCAGCAGACGCGGGTGGCGGTCGTGGTCGAGCGGTACCAGGCTTTCCTGGCGCGCTTCCCCACCGTCGCCGCCCTGGCCCGCGCTTCGGAACAGGACGTTCTGGCGCTGTGGAGCGGGCTGGGCTATTACCGGCGGGCCCGCATGCTGCACAAAGCGGCGCAGCTGATCGTGGCGGACCGCGGCAGCGTCATGCCGGAGAAGGCCGCGGAACTCCGTACACTTCCCGGCATCGGCGGTTACACATCGGCGGCGATTGCGAGCATCGCTTACGGCGAACCGGTGGCGGTCGTCGATGGCAATGTGGAGCGAGTCTTGTGCCGGTTGGCGGGATGGGATGCGGATGGTGGTAAAGGCACCGCTGACCTTCGAAGCCGGATTGAGGGGATGGCCGCACGCCTGCTGGATCCGAAACGGCCGGGAGATTTCAACCAGGCGGTGATGGAGCTGGGCGCGCTGGTGTGCCTCCCCCGCAATCCGCAGTGCCTTACGTGCCCGCTTTCGGCGGACTGCAAGACGCGCGGCGAGCACAAGACGGCGGCGCGGCCGCGGATATCGTCGCGCGAGGTGGTGCACGCGCTATGCTTGCGGACTGCGCCTGATACAAATGTCGGCGACCAGCGGCCCGCCCGCGAGGTCCTGCTGGAGCAGCGGCCGGCCGGGTCGAGCGTCATGCCCGGCCTATGGGAGTTGCCGGTCATGCGCGATGGGGCCGGCGAAGCAGACGACGTGCGGATGACAGTGCGCCACGCCATCATGCAGGTGAACTATATCGTGCGCATTCGCGATGTGCGGGAACAGGATGTAATTGCGCAGACCGTGGCCGGCGGGGAACGCAGATGGGTTTCACCGCGGCAGGCCGGGACGATGGCATTGACGGGGCTGGCAAGGAAAGTGCTGCATCGCGCCGGGCTCGTGCCGGTGGGGAGTCTTGATGGCCAAGCTTCCGAAGCCGGCGTTCTCGCGAGCGCGTGAGCGGAGTCTGCGGATAAAATCATCGTATTCGCGACAAGCTTCTGAAGAAACCGTGATGAAGTGTTTGTGTCGCTTGATGGAGATTGAATGAGTCGTAAGCACACATCGTTGATCGTAGCCGTCATGATTCTCACTGCATGCAGCGCGTCAGGCCAGCCGGGCGGTGAAAAGGCCATCCCGGATATTCCCGGAGTGCCGCCCGCAGCCCGTCAGGCAGCCATGTCGATCGATGCAGAAAAGATTCGCGCCCATGTGCGATTTCTGTCGCTGGACCTGCTGGAAGGGCGCGGACCGGGGACGCGCGGCGACAAGCTGGCCGCGGAGTATATTGCTACCCAGTTTGCGCTCGATGGCGTGCAGCCGGCTGGTGATGGCAATACATATTTTCAACGCGTCCCGCTCTACGCGGTGCACACCATCGAGGACCAGACGAAGTTCGCATTTGTGCCTGCGAGCGGAACGCCGGTGGACTTGACGTATGGGACCGAGATTGTGTCCAAGGACCAGACCGGCCAGGCGGCCGCCGACTTCGACGCGCCCATTGTTTTTGTGGGATACGGCATTCATGCCCCGGAATACCACTGGGACGACTACGCGGGCGTGGACGTGAAGGGCAAGGTGGCGCTGGTGATCGTGAACGAGCCGCCGTCGGAGGATGTGAATTTTTTCAAGGGAAAAGCGCTGACCTACTACGGCCGGTGGACCTACAAGTATGAAGAGGCGGCGCGGCGCGGGGCCGTGGGCGTGCTGATTATTCATCGCACCGACCTGGCCAGTTATGGCTGGGAGGTGGTGCGCAACTCGCAGGCTATCGAAAAGAGCTATCTGCAGGGCGATCCCGATGCGACTCTGCGCTCGGCCGCGTGGATTCAGCACGACGTGGCGCAGAAACTGCTGACGCTTGCGGGACTGGGCGATCTGGACCAGGCCATCGAAAAAGCCGGGAAGCCCGGATTCCATGCGGTCGAGCTTTCCGTGCGATTGAAGGGCCATGATAGAGAGCCGCGTGCGGCGCTATGACTCAACCAACGTGGTGGGCAAGGTGGCCGGAGTCGCGTCCGGCAGCAATGCGGTGCTGTACACCGCGCACTACGATCACCTTGGCATCGATCCCGACGCCAAGGGCGACAACATTTATAACGGCGCCGCCGACAATGGCACCGGCTGCGGCATTCTGCTGGAGATGGCGCGGGCCTTTGCGCAATCGAGCGTGAAGCCGCCCCATGATGTGTATTTCGCTTCGGTGACCGCGGAGGAGCAGGGATTGCTGGGCTCGCAGTACCTGGGCATGCATCCGCCCGTGCCCGCGGGGCAGATCTCGCTCGATCTGAACTACGACATGGTGCTGCCGGTGGGGATTCCGCAATCGGCGAACCTGGGCGGCGCAGAGCGGATCGACTTCTGGCCCACGGTGCAGAAGGTGGCCCAGGACTTTGACCTTAAGCTGCTGCCCGATCCCACCCCGGGGGCGGGCCACTACTATCGCAGCGATCATTTTTCGCTGGCGCGGGTAGGCATTCCGGCGTTCTCGGTGGACCAGGGCAATCTTTTCGAAGGGCACGAAGTGGCGTGGGGCCACGATCAGTATGAGGACTACGTTGCGCACCACTACCACCAGCCCTCCGATGAGTACCGCGCCGACTGGGATTTTCGCGGCAATGCCAAGCTGGCGCGATTCGGGTTTGTGCTTGGCTGGCTGGCAAGCGAACAGCCGAAACCGGTGGAGTGGAACCCCGGCGACGAATTCGAAGCCGCGCGAAAGAAGAACGAAGCAAAGTAGGGTATCCCGATTCATGGGTTCACTGCGACTTTTCGCGATGCAAGCACATCTCTGTAACTGTTGGTTTCACCGGACCCCATGAGAGCTTTTCGACTGACTGCATCGCAAACCGGGCCGGTACTTTTAGAATCGGATGCGCCCAAACCGGTGCCCGGTGCGAATGAAGTACTGGTTCAGGTGTATGCCTCCGGAGTTACGCCCACCGAACTCCTGTGGTATCCCACGTCGCATAACAAGGACGGCAGCGAGCGGACGGGGGCGATTCCGGGGCACGAGTTTTCCGGGGTGATCACTGCTTTGGGAGCCGCCGTCAACGCATACTCGATTGGCGACGAAGTCTTCGGGCTGAACGACTGGTTTGCGGACGGAGCTACAGCGGAATACTGCGTGGCTGATACGGCCGGCATCGCGCACAAGCCGGCGAGTCTCACCCATGCCGAGGCAGCCGCGGTACCAATTGGGGCGCTCACCGCCTGGCAGGGTCTCGAGCGTGCTCGGGTCGAGGCCGGCCAGCGAATCCTGGTGCATGGCGGCTCAGGCGCGGTGGGCGTGTTTGTCATTCAGATGGCGCGGCAGAGCGGGGCGCACGTCATCACGACCGCTTCGGCGCAAAACCTGGAGTTCGCTCGAGGGCTCGGAGCCGAACTTGCGATCGACTACTCCGCCGAAAGATTCGAGGAGCAGGTCCAGGACCTCGATGTAGTATTCGACTGCGTGGGTGGAGACACCCTGCGGCGCTCGTGGCGTGTGCTCAAGCCCGGCGGCCGGATGGTGACGATCGCAGCCGACAGTGAGGCCACCGACGATCCGCGCATCAAGGATGCATTTTTCATCGTCGAGCCAAACAGTCACCAGCTCGCGGAGATTGGAAAGCTGCTGGACCAGGGAAGGCTGCGCGTTTTTGTCGACGCAGAAGTCCCGCTGTCCGAGGCAGCGGCGGCCTACTCCCGCAAGGTTGAATCGCGGCACGGCTACGGCAAAATGGTCATCGTGATGCCGGGCCTGCAAAATAGATAGAACGGAGCAGATCATGAACCGACTTTCAGGCAAGCGTGCGCTCATCACGGGCGGCACAACCGGCATCGGCCTCGAAACCGCGCGAGAGTTTTTGCGCCAAGGGGCCCGCGTGATGATCACCGGCAACAATCCGGCGAACCTCGAAGCTGCCCGTTCAGAGCTTGGTCCCGGCGTGTTCGTCGTGGCTTCGAATGCCGCCGAAGCAGGTGCGCAAAACGAACTGGCAGAGAATGTACGGCGGGCGTTCGGCGGGCTGGATGTGCTCTTCGTCAACGCCGGGATTGTCGATATGCGGCCCATGGAGCAGATGGACGAGGCTGGCTTCGACCGCTCTTTTGCGATCAACCTGAAGGGACCGTATTTCCTGATCAAGACGCTGCTCCCGGTGTTTTCTAACCCGGCTTCTATCGTGCTCAACGGCTCAGTAAACGCGCATATCGGGATGCCGAACACCAGCGTATACGCGGCTACGAAAGCAGCGCTTATTTCGCTCGTTCGAACGCTCTCCGGCGAACTGATTGGCCGCGGCATTCGCGTAAACGCAATCAGCCCGGGCCCCATTTCTACGCCGCTGTACGGCAAGCTGGGCTTTTCCGATGCCGAGCTGAAGCAGGTGGCGACTGCGATCCAGGGCCAGGTGCCGGTGAAGCGATTCGGCACTCCGAGCGAGATTGCCAGCGCGGTGGTGTACTTCGCATCGGATGAATCGGCGTTCACAGTCGGCAGCGAGCTACTGATCGATGGCGGGATGAGCAATATCTAACCCAAACCGGAGCAACTTCTACCGGTTCTCCGGAGTTGTCACGGCAACTTTGCGATCATGCCGGCGCGGTCGAGCACGGCGAGAAGCGCGTAGTAGTTGTCGACCAGAAATCCTTCGTAGCCGTGCGCGCCGCCATGCCAGTCCTTCCAGTCGTACGTCAGGCCATCAGGCGCGCGACCTGAGAATCCCTGGCGCGCGAAGGCATCGAGCATTGGCATGAGAATCATGTCGGCCTTTTCTTTCTCTCCCAGCTTGTAGAGCGCGGCCACGGTGAAATAGGCGAAGCAGGCAGTGGCGCCGCCATTCTCATATACCTGAAACCCGTCGCTTCCATCTTCCCGCCTCGGACCGCCGTAGCGCGGGTCAAGGTCAACGTAGTCGGCGCGGCGGATGGGAACCAGGTTCCCCGGCAAGCCAAGCGAGAAGTTGGTGTAACCCACGCTCTGCATCTTGGCGAGAGTCCGGCTCATAAGCTGACGGCTAAGGTCCTCGTCGGCCAGGCCGTACAGCGCCGCAATGCCGTTGACGAATGTGAAGTAGTAGTTGTGCAATTGGCCGTCACGGCTTCTCCAGCCGGCCATCACACCCGCCTCCTTGTCGAGAAACGCGGGCACATAAGCATCCCGGATTTGTTGGGCCCGCTGGCGGTAGCGTGCTGTGTCGGCAGATTCGTGAAGAAGATCGGCGAGCGCCGCCATGCCGCGTAAAGCCCGGTATGCGAGCGCATTGGAGTAGGCATCCTGGTGGCCGAATCCAATCGTGTCCCACCAGTTTGCGGGACGAAGGGCAATCTTCTCAGGCCATGAGCCGGAATTGCCGCTACCGGGGTACTCGATGAGCGGGCCGCCATCGGAATTCTGGGCGATCATGGCGTCGGCCCATTTGCGCAGCCTGGAGTAATTGCTGCGCAGCCAGACTTCATCTGAGCTGCCGGAGACGTAGTCATACGCGGAGATCAGCAAAGACGGATACACATCGCTGTATATGTACGGGGTGGTGGTTGGGCCGGTCTCCACCGGCGAATCGAACCCCTGATAACCCGGCATGCCGTAACCGAGAAACCCGGCGAGATAGCGGTCGAGCGTCTCGCGCACCAGGTCGAGCGCGGTCAGTCCCTTTGCAAGTTCGGGCGTGTAGCGGGCCATGTCGGCGTATTCGTACACGGTGAACGCGCAGGCATCGCTGGCGGCGTGATTGGCCAGTACGTGCATCTCCGCCTGCTGCTGAAAAATGTCGAGAAAGTCGCGACGAAAGCCATCGTATCGCGGGTCGTTTTCAATGCCCGGCACGGCAGGATAGATGGCGGCGGTTTGAAGAGAGTACTCGACGGTGGTGTGTTGGGAATTGGCCGCGGGAAACACGACCTTCACGAATTGCTCGGGAGCACGACGCGCATCGTAGTGCAGCACCGCCCCATCGTTGCCAGATACGGAAATGCGCATGGAACCCATGCCGGGGAGATGGAGGACCGCGGGAAGAGCGACGTCTCCAGACGGTGTTACATGGCCCAAAAGCGTGGCGTGGGTGACGATGGGGTCGAATTTCAGCGTGATGTCCTGGGACGCCGCATCGGCCTGGAACACGCTGCGCATGACCAGGCGGTCACCGTCGGTGCGCATTTGCCAGGCGATACGGTCAGGATGAGACGGGAAAGCATAGCGAACCCAGCCGTCCTGACTCGAGACCGAATATGGAATTGCCTGCGCGCCGGGATCGATCAGGGGGTTGGGTCGGAAGCTGCTCTTTCCCAATGAGTCGATGCTCAGCGCACTCAAACCCGGACGGTGAGCGTCGAAACTCACCTTGATCGACGAAGTCTGTTGATCGAAGCCGCCTGGAGCCCCGAACGCGGCGAATACAGGCGCAACCGCCGTCGCCAGCCACAACACGAGGCAACTTCGAACCAGGCGCAAGGGTTGAGAAAGTCGCAGAGCGAGCGTGCCGATCCCTTTCATCGTTCCTGCCTTCGCGGACGGTTCAAATGTCAGCGGTATCCGGCTCCCAATCATAGACCAGCACGGCGGGCGGTCAATAGTAGTCAGCGCAACTGAGGTAATAGCCGCATTGGGTGCACACCAGCTTGCAATGATGGCCGGTGAGACGATGGCCGCAGGTGGGGCAGATCTGGCAATGGTGATCGACCGGAGCTGCAGTATCCGGAGAGGGCCGCGGACCACCTTGCGGTACGCCAGCTCGCGGACCGGGCTCAAAGTCCGGGGCGAAGTCGGGGTCCAGGGCACGGGGACGCTCGGGCAGCATGGGTGAGAGATTAGCATGGAAGAGAGGGCTCGCCTGGTTGACGGCAGCCCGGCAGGTTCCTGGAGCATTAACCCGGTGGCTTGAATCTTGCGCCGCCCGATCCACTTCCCCAAGGAGACGGTGCGACACGCCGCTGGACCAACCACGATTTACGAACCCCCGAAGGAGGAATTGAATGGCAAGCAAGGCAAGTGCGGTTTGGACTGGTTCACTGAAGGAAGGCAAGGGCACGATTTCTACGGCAACGGGCGTTTTGAACAACGCCAATTATTCGTTTGCCACGCGGTTTGAAGGCGCGACCTCGGGCACCACGCCGGAGGAACTGATTGCGGCGGCGCACGCGAGTTGCTTCTCCATGGCCCTGGGCGCACAACTTGGCGGCGCCGGCCTGACCCCGGAAAAGATCGAAACTCACGCGGCCGTAACCCTGGCCAAAACAGACGGCGGGTTTGCGATCACCAAGATCGCGCTGACCTCGACGGCCACCGTTCCCGGCGCCAGCAAGGAAGCCTTCGACAAGGCGGCGGCGGACGCCAAGGCGGGATGCCCGATTTCGAAGCTCTTCGCCAACAACACCGACATTACGCTCGACGCCAAGCTGGTGTAAGAGAGCGTTTTCTACCGATGCTTCCCGCGCCCATCCGGACGGGAAGCATCTCTCGCTTTCGGACTTTATCGGCGCTGGAGATGCTTGCGCTCGCTTTTCGCGTGTGGGAAAGTGAGAGTGCTGTCACTAAGTGCTCGAGGAGCTTCGAAATATCCCATGAAAACCTACAAATTCAAAGCCAGGATCGAAGGCGCATCCCTCGGCGGGACGTGCGTGTACTTTCCCTACAACGTCGAAGAGGAATTCGGAACCAGAGGGCGTGTGCCGGTAAAGGCCACGTTCGACGGGGTGCCCTACTCCGGTTCGCTGGTGAAGTATGGCGCGCCTCAGCACATGTTGGGGATATTGAAAGGTATTCGCGCGCAGATCGGCAAAGGGCCCGGGGACACAGTCGAAGTCACGATCGAAAAAGACGAATCCGAGCGCACTGTCGAAGTCCCGGCAGAATTCCAGAAGGTTCTGAAGAAAGAAAAGCTGCTGCCTGTGTTTGAGAAATTGAGCTATACGCATAAACGGGAATATTGCCGCTGGATCGCCGAAGCCAAGCGGGAAGAGACGCGCGCCAACCGGCTCGTGAAGGCCGTGGAAATGTTGCGGAGCGGGGTCAAAACGCCCGACGGCGCAGGGCGATAACAGCGAGCTGCAATGGATCGCCAAATATTTGACACCGCAAGCCGCTTTTGCGAGACTCAGAGTTGCTGCCGGTCGGGCCAATCGCGCCTGGCCTTTGTCTCGTGCCGAAGTGGCGGAATTGGCAGACGCGCGTGGTTCAGGTCCACGTACTCGCAAGGGTGTGGGGGTTCGAGTCCCTTCTTCGGCACCATAAATCTATAAACACATTTAAAATCAATGACTT
>CAWBGO010000006.1:0-295903 GCA_963788475.1 Terriglobales bacterium | reverse complement strand
GGCGCAGTTCGATGAAATCGACGAGGATGATCGAATTGCGCACGATGATCCCGGCCCCGGCGATGAAGCCGATCATCGAGGTTGCCGTGAAGAACGCGCCCATCAGCGCGTGTGCCGGCAAAATGCCCACGAGCGTTAGCGGAATGGGAGCCATGATGATGAGCGGCACGATGAAGGACCGGAACCATCCCACAACGAGAACATAGATAAGGATGAGCACGGTCCCGAAGGCAAGCCCAAGGTCGCGGAAGACCTCAATAGTGATGTGCCATTCCCCATCCCACTTCATCGAATAGTGATCGCTCGACTCAGGCATGTCGGCGTTATACCGCTTGAGCGTGTAGCCGGCAGGAAGCGTGAGATGATCGAGTTGCTGGTTGATTTTCAGGATGGCGTAGACAGGGCTCTCTTCCGCGCCGGCTACGTCGCCCGTGACATACACCACGCGGCGCAGGTTCTTGTGGTAGATGCTGCGCTCGATGGTGTCATGCTCAATGGTGATCAATTCGCGAAGCGGAACCATCGAGCCGTCGGCTCCCGGAAGATGCATGTTCTCGAGTGCCTGTTCCGACGACCGATCCGGGCGCGTCAGTTGCACCACCGCGGGGATCGGCTCGCGGGCGTTGGGATCATGGAGCAGGCCAACCTCCATCCCCGATGTGGCCAGCGCCAATGCACGGGCAACATCCGCGACCGCGATGCCATGTTCTGCCGCCTTCACGCTATCCACCTGAACCGCGAGGCGGGGCTGCGGGTCCTCGACATACCAGTCCGTATCCACCACTCCCGCCGTGTGCTGGAAGATCGACTTGATCTGCTGTGCGACGCGCGTCTGACCGTCGAGATCAGGACCATAGACTTCCGCGACAAGCGTTTGAATTACCGGCGGACCGGGGGGAACCTCGCTCACCTGGATGCGTGCGCCGTACTGATTGCCGGTGGCGACAAGCAATGGGCGAAGTCGCCGCGCGATCGCATGGCTCTGTTTACGCTGGTTCGCAGGGACAAAGTTCACCTGGATATCCGCCTGGTTGGGCATGCGCCGCATGTAGTAGTGGCGCACCAGACCGTTGAAGTTGAAGGGTCCCGACGTGCCTGCGTAAAGCTGGTAGTTGAGAACGTCCGGCTGGCGCGCAAGCTCTGCGCCCAGAGCCTGCGTAACATTGAGCGTCTGCTCGAGCGGGGTACCGTCCGGCATGTTGACGACCACTTGCAATTCGCTCTTATTGTCGAAGGGCAGCATCTTGACGCGCACCAGGCCCAGGGGGACCAGCGCCATCGAAATCAGCAGGAGTGCGGCCACTGCGATGAAGAACAGAAGCCGATTGCGTCCCGACGCGATCAGAGGCGCCATCACTTTGCGATAGAGGCGCGTTCTCCAGTTTTCGTGTTCCGGCTCCAGTAGATGAGCGCCACCCAGATGCTTGCCGAGGAGTCGTATGGCCGCCCACGGCGACACCACAAATGCCACCATGAGAGAGAAGAGCATGGCAGCCGAGGCGCCTACCGGAATAGGCCGCATGTATGGCCCCATGAGACCGCGCACAAACGCCATGGGCAGCACGGCGGCAATCACCGCGAACGTGGCAAGAATGGTGGGATTGCCGACTTCCGCGACAGCCTCCACCGTGACATCGCTCACGGGGCGCTTCTGGTTTTCGGGGAGACGGAAATGCCGCACGATATTCTCAACGACCACGATCGCGTCGTCTACGAGTATGCCGATGCTGAAGATGAGTGCGAATAGGGTGACGCGATTGATGGTGTAGCCGAGGAAATAGAAAGTCGACATGGTCAGCGCCAGCGTCACTGGGATTGCCAGGAGCACCACGCCCGACTCGCGCCACCCGAGGAACAGAGCGACCAGCAGCGTGACGGAAAGTGTGGCGAGCAGCAGATGTTCGAGCAGTTCGTCGGACTTCGCCTTGGCCGTGTCGCCGTAATTTCGCGTCGTAGTCACGTTCACGTCGTTGGGGATCTGCACGCCCTTCATCTCGTCAATGCGCTTCAGGGCCGCGTTGGCAATGTTGGTGGCGTTGGTCCCCTTTCGCTTGGCAAGAGTTACGGTCACTGCGGAATACTGCTGCGGGGTTTTCCGGGAGCCGGCACTGACGTTGGTCGTGCCGAAGAGCACATAGCTGGCGGGATCGGAGGGCCCATCGAGGATTTGATCGGCAACATCGCGCAAGTACACCGGACGGCCATGATCGACAGCGACGACTACGGACTCGAGATCTTGCCGGCTGGTGAACAGATTGCCGGCTTCGATGCGAATCTCGTGATTGTTCTCCGCGAAGCTGCCGGCCTGCAGGCTGGCGTTTGCGGCCTGCAAACGGCCTACGATGGCGAGCGGCGATTGCCCATAGGCATTCAGCTTGGCGGTATTGAGCATCACCCGCATGGCGCGCGGAAGCCCACCGATGACGGTGCTTTCCGAGACGTCGGGAATCTGCTGAAGATTGTGCTGAATCTCGTCGGCGATGGCGCGAAACTGGTAGCCGTTGTAGTGCTCGCCCCATAGAGTCAACGAGAGAATCGGTACATCATCGATGGAACGCGCCTTGATGATGGGCTGCGACACGCCCGGCGGAATCTGATCGAAGTTCGAATAGAGCTTGCTGTAGACCTTGATAAGTGCGTCTTCCTGGGGCGTGCCGACCAGGAAACGCACGATCACCAGGCTCATTCCCGGGCCCGACGTGGAGTACACGTATTCGACCCCGGAGATCTGGTGCACGAGCCGCTCGATGGGCAGGGTGACGCGTTCCTCCACTTCCGCGGGCGAGGCTCCCGGCATGGCTGTGGCGATGTCCAGCATCGGCACCAGTATCTGCGGATCTTCTTCGCGGGGGATGACGGCGACAGAGAGGATTCCGAGCGCCAGCGATGCCACGACAAAGAGCGGCGTAAGCTTGGAATTGAGAAAGGCGTGTGCCAGACGCCCGGCCATGCCGAGGCCGGAAGGACCGGTATTCTTCATGGCTGAACCTCAATGCGTTTGCCGGCCAGGTCGCGGTCTCCGGGATCGTCCACGAGCTTTTCACTGGCGGAGAGACCGGACAGGATCTCAACCATATTTCCCTGTTGGGCGCCCAGCGTGACATAGCGAAGTTGTGCGACTCCATTACCGTCAAGAACATACGCGCACGGAAGAGAACCACGCATGACCACGGCGGAGCGGGGCGCCACGATCGCTGCGCGGTTGCCGGTAACGATGGCGGCCGTTGCGTACATGCCGGCCCGCAACTGGGAAGACGGCGCCAGATCAATCTTCACGAGGAAACTGCGGGTCGCGGAATCGGCCGCGGGAACAATCTCGGCGACCGTACCGGGATCGAGAGAGGGCGCGGCATCGATGCTGACGTTGATCTTCATACCCTTGCGGATAACGCCAATTGCGGACTCATCGACCGTGGCCTGCAGTTGCAGCGGCCCCGCACTGTCAATTTGGAGAAGGGGCACACCGGGCGAAGCCAGCGTTCCAGGGTCGGCCATGCGCGCCGTGATGACTCCGGCGAACGGCGCCGTAACCCGTGCATAGGTAAGCATGGCGCGGGCACCGCTTTCCTGAGCTTTGGCGGCGGTTGCCTGCGCGCGAAGCGCATCCACCTGCGCCGTAGAACCTTCCGCGCGGCGGGCAACTTCATCGAGTTCCTGTGGGCTCACGCTCTTTTGTGCCTGCAATTGCTTGTAGCGCACGAGCGTACTGGCAGCCAGATCGGCATTGGTTTGAGCGGCGGCCTGTTGATTCTCGGCCGCCTTCACTGCGGCCTGGGCTTGATCGGCAGCGGCGCGAAGGGTGGCGTCATCGAGCACCGCCAGCGTCTGTCCTGCCCGCACCGTGTCGCCTTCGCGCACCAGCACTTCCTGCACGCGGCCCATAACCTGGGCAGAGATCGTTGCCGTCTGGCGTGAATGGAGCGAACCGGTAGCGCGCACGGTGACGGGTGCTTGCTGCTGCCGGCTTTCCACCACCCGCGCCTGCACGGTCTCGACAGGCGCAGGACGGACCGGCTCGCTCATTTGACACCCAACCAGGACGGCCCCCGTGGACGCGAGCAAAAAGATTGACAAAACACGCTTCATTGCAATTCCTCCGCCGCATCGGGAGTCAGGGTCCCGGTCGCGAAAAGTACTCCGGCATAAGCCACGGCATTTCCGTAAACCGCACGCCAGTAATTCGCCTGTGCCTGTCGCTCCGCATCTTCGGCGCGCAGGAGATCGGTAATGGTCGCGAGTCCGGCGCTATAACGGTTCTTGAGAATGCGCAGGCTCTCGGTTGCCTGGTCGACCGCCGCCCTGGCCGTGTCCAGCGATTGCTTCGCCGTCCGGAGTTGAATGTGCGCCTGGCTGACCTGGAACCGCACCTGCTGCTGGTAAGAGTGGACCTGGGCATCGACCCGTGCCTTGGTCGCCGTCTCACGCGCCACTTGCGCGTGCTTGCTAAAGGGAAGAATGTCGATTCCGATCTCAACCCCGGCCACCCAGCCTTGACCGCCGGGGTCAGCGAATGACGGCCGGTCGTCTTCCCAACTGCCGTACGCGCTCACATGGGGTCCGTAGCTCCATTTCGCCGCACTCAGGGCGATCGCCTGGGCCGATTGCGCCTGCCCGAGCGCCGCAAGGTCGGGGCGGGTCTTCGCGGCGGTCTGCAGTTCCTGGTCAAGTGTGCCCTCGGGAAACTCCTTGCGCTCGATCGGCTGAATCTTTGACTGCGCGAGGTCGGGAGCACCCACGGCTACGCGCAACTGGGCCCACGCCAGGTCCAACTCGCCCTGCGCAGCGATCAGACCTTGCCTGGCGGAGGCTTCGTTCACCTGCGCCGACATGCGATCCGATTCAACGGCAAGACCGGCCTTTACCCGGTCATCGACCGAACTCAGCAGGGCTTGGGCAGTTTCGAGCTCGTGTTGCGCGACCTCTACCTGCCGCTCGCCATAGAGCACTGCCTGATAAGCCTGCACCACCCCGAGCACGATTTTCTGATCGACTGCTTTTGCCGATGCTGCCGCACTGGCCTCCATCAAGTCCGCGGTGCGGATCATTTTCACTGTTCTGAGGGAGTCGAACGCCATCCAGGATCCCGAAAAGCGGGATGCGAAATTGCCAACGGGATCGGGCTGATTCAGAGTATTTATGTCGAAGTCAGCAACCGTAAAGCGATGTTGTCTCAGCTTCGTCCCGAAGACGTACACCGGGTCGTCGCCCCGCGACATGTCCTCAGTGAAGTTAACCTGGGGCAGAAGCTGCGTGCGCGCCAGCGCCGCGCCGGCTTTGGCTTCCTGCGTGCCTGCGTGGGCTATGTCGGCGTCGGGGTTCTGCTTGAGGGCCTGCTGGATCGCCTGTCGAAGGGTCAGCGGTTCCTGTGCAACCGCGCCGACACTCCCCACGGCGACCGCGAACACGAGCCAACGGGCTTTCCTGAGAAACAATCTCATGGTCTGGGCTGTCCTTTTGGGATCCATTCATCAGATGAAAGTCACACCATGGCGGATTTATTACAGGAAAATCGAAATATCTTTCTTGGACTCCAATGAATGCTTTTCCGTGGACTCCGCGAGTAACTCGCCATCGTCCCGCCAAAGGGGGTGTGACAGGCGTCACCCAATGCCCGCAGAGTCCATTGCAAATCGCTGCTGTTTCATCCATCTAGTGGTGGATTCAATCGCCAACCGTTGTTATGAAGACAATGCGACTCACCCTGTGTAGAGTGAATACCCAAAAGTGTGAGGGCTATTTCGTTTGCTTGTCCGAGTCTTGGTCCACGGGCTAGACTGTCGTCAACCCAATCTCAAATGCGAGTCCGGACACACGTGTACGTCTTCCCATGAGGTTCATAGGATCTCCCTCCGATTAAGTTTTCGCGGTTTACGCCTGCTGCCGCCACGCCGTTGCCGTCAGGTACCACCCCGGCCACAACAGCCAGCACCCGTACATCCACCCGCCCCCGCTCCACATGACGGGCGTGAGCATGGCAACTGCCGCCAGAAAGGCTGCCCAGCCCAGCCCAAGCTGCGAATCTCGCCGCCCGCTCCACACTCCCCACAGCCCTGGAAGCACAAAGATCAGCAGCCGCAGAGCGGAGAGTCCGTGCTCAGGCCACAGCGAAAGGCAATGCAGACAGGGCGCACAACACGCCAACGTACTGGCCCATAGAGTGCCCCTCGAGATCGAACCCACAACGAATCCCGCCATCCATGCCCAGCAGAAGACGAGAAAGAGTCTGGAAAGTGAAAGCCAGAGCAGACGAGCTGACGCAGATTCTCCAAACAGGCCGGCAATGGCCGCGCTCGCCGTAACCGAGGAACCCATAAGGAACAGGCTCGCCGGCAGCGTCAGCCCGACGCTCGCTGCCCACGGCCGCCAGTTTCTCCACAACGCAAGCTGACGCCGCGCTGCCAGACCCAATACATCACCTAGCCCACACCACGTTCCACGATCCTTCTCCGTCAGATCGCCCAATACCACCTCGCGCTCCACTGGCGCGAGCATTCCTGCCGCAGCTTCTACGCACCTCCAGCCCACGCTCCGTCGCTTCATACTGGATTACCTAGCAAGCGGTTGTGCCGGCTCTCTCCCCATGCCGTTCCGCTGCTGATCCTCATCACAGCCTGATAGAAATCCCGAGCTGCACGCACACCCTCGCCCGTCACGCGCACCATACGCTTGGCTCGCCCGCCGCGCTGCTGCGTCGGCGCACTCATCCACGTTTCGACCAGCCCTTTGGCCTCCAGACGGTCAAGTGTTATGTAAAGAGCACCAAGCGAACAAGTTCGTCCACCCTTAGTCTCAATCACCTCACGCATCGCGGCCCCATAGGCCTCATCGCCAAGATGCGCCGCAGCCGAAAGGATGAGGTACTCGAATTCGCCGACCATAATTAGAACTACATTGTGCTTGTAATAAAGCTCGGTGTCAAGTACGGATAAACTCTGCGATACATCGAACCCGGGAAAATCCGGGAACCATGAAGAGTTGTCTCTCGGCGGAAGATTGGTGATGACTCCCACATGGCCCTGGCCGGGAATCAATGCTCGGGGAAGTTTTGTCCGGCGATCAAGGGCTTTTCGAGTGCTTCGAAATAGTTCGCTGAAACGACATTCGCGCTGAGCTCAATGCCCGCTACAGGGAGTAAAAGAGGGAAGCGAAAGTGTGCGTTCCGATCGGGCTCGGTACGGCTGATTGATCGAGATAGCCGTATTAAATGGTCAGGCGTCTTTGCTGCTTCGCGTCTTCTTGACTTTCTTTAACCCACACCGATGATCTCGATTGCGTCATGTTCAGGGTCGACGTTCGGGGTGAAACCGGCCGCATGAGAATTCGTCTGCGCTTACCTGCGAAACAGATCGCTGAGAAGAGGTTGACGCTCGCTGACGCTGGACGACGCTCTGTTCGTGCAGCGTTGATTCCTTTCTATCAACGCGGCCGGGGCCTGGGAATCATTCCAGCCACGCTCTTTTCATCGGAACTCCTGGCTTCGTGATCCAACGCAAGGTCAGATCATTGGGTGCATCGCAGTTGTTCGCCCACCTTATCCCATTCTCACAAGTGTGTTCGCGGAATGCGGTAAGGACCGCGCGCGAAATGCATTTTGCAGCATATCCCCCAGGTGCGTGAAGCACAATAATCATCTTCTGTCAATAAAAAAGTGGATTAGCGGTCTCTGCCGGATTTAGTCGTCTAGCCGACACACCATTAGAGCGTATCTATTTCATTTAAAACTAATTGAAACCTCACGCTGCATTAGTTTTTACGATAATCAACGTTTGCATTTTTGTAAAATTACGTGTACATGACAATTACTGAAACTTGCTTAAGCGCAAACAGCTCCATTCGTACGCCTTGCATGATTTCAAGGATGCAAGATAAATTTTGCCATTTAAGAATGGGGATCCAGAATGAGCAGGAACGTTTTTCAGCAAGTGCCGGAGCCATGGACAGGAGCACCGTCGACGCTGACTGGAAAAGACAATTGGGACTCACCCAACAGACCAGAATTTGGAATCAATCTGACGATGAACGTCGCCGCAATGGCACCGGATTCGCAAATGACATTTTCCACTTACGTAGAGTGCAAGTTCGGCCCCGATCATGTTGAATACAAGACTCGAGCCGGCCAGACACACTACCAGGCTATGTTGAAGCACATATTGACGCCCGAGTGCGTGAACCGCATTTTCGGCAAAGTGCCATATAAGAGTAGGAGTCTGCAATCAATTCCCGATTGGCCTTACCTTGACGATGTCCGCCTCTGTGATCTCACGACCGATCACATCAGAAATCTCCTTTCTGCGGCTACTCAGCATGGATATTCAGTGCAGACGCTCAAGCACATCAAGGCCGTCGCCGGCGCCGTTATTTCGCATGCGCGGAACGAGGGCTTCTTCAACCGGTCGAATCCTGCAGGGCAGGTGAAGTTGCCTCCGGTAACGCCCGCCCGCCGCCAGGTTTTGAGCGCACGGCAGATCTCTCAGGCGCTCGGGATGATGCAGTCTCCTGAACGAGAATTAGCACTTCTCTGCATCTACACCGGCCTTACCGTGACTGAGATTTGCGACCTGCGATGGAGAGACCTGAACCTGACGTTCTTGCCGTCCATCATCGACGGCGAGCGACTCCCCCCAATTAGCTTGAGAGTCAGGAGAGAGCCGAGCAGAAGGGATGGGAACGTTGATACCGGAAGCTCAATGAGTCTTGAAATTCCTGGTCCAGTCCTGCCGGGTTTATTGGATCTCAGATCGCAAAGGGTTGATGCCGATCCTGATGATTATGTGCTCGTCTCGCGCGGGTTTGTTCAGATAACTCCTGCCGATTTTCGGTCCTGCTTGAACCAAATCGGAGCGTGCCTGGGCATTCCGACCATTTCATGGCAGGACTTCCGGAAGTTCCATAAAGTCCTCACGGTGGAGCGGGTTCTGAATCCGAACTCCGCTTCGGGCGCAGATGCAGCTCTGCCCTCGAGCATTCGTTCGCTGCATGCCTTTCAATTCGTAGGCGACTTCGTCCGCCCGACCTCGTTGATGGGGTCAGAGACGCGCGAGGTTGATTAAAGTCCATGGTCCTCTAGTGCGCATGCGCTTTATGGCAGCACCTGCCTGCCCAAGACGCTAGCACCTCGAACGTGATCAAGTCCCTTCTGCTCGACGACGAACAGGGTCCGCTGTACTTGACCGCGCAGGGTGAGGAATGCACAATTGCGCGAGCGCTGAAATCCATAAACGCTTAATATGCAAAGACACCACGCCAGTGCAATCTACGATTACATGGCTCGGCCTTATCGCGTGGTCCGCATGGATATGCGTGAGGGCGCAATATCCGTTCGGGGATCAAGCACGGGGCCACTCGACCCATTGGGAACACGATGGTGTTTACAAGGTTCAGCGGACTTATGGGTCTATCTGGGAACTTGAAAGGTGTTATCGTGCAATCATAACATCAGGTAAGTGAACGGGCGTTTGGGTTCCAATAGATGCGCGGTCGAACAAAGTTGGGAACCTCGCAAATATAACCCATCAAACCCCGCGTAAGCCTATCGTCCTAGTGCTATCGGCGTGAAACAGCGCGCTTCTTTGAAACAACAGGCGTCTGTTGGTTTACTGCGGACGACTCGGGACATCCGTCGGCTCGCCGCGATACCAATCAAATGTATCAATTTGATTTTAAGTAATCGTGTCCTCATACGGGGACTAGATCGAACGATCAAAGATATAAGTCATATTTGTATGATTACACTAACATGACAATTTCTGAAACTTGTCTAATAGCAAACAGCTCGATTCGAGTGTCTCGGATGATGCCCACAGTGAACCCGCGGTATCTGCACGCCCCGAGTATGTACGGCGCAGCGCGGAGGAGGAGAGCGCATGACGAAAAGATTCATGAGCACAGGAGTGCTAGCGCTAATCGGGTTTGCGGCAGCAGCAACCGCAAACGCACAGTCTTTCAGAGTCCAATGCCCAACTACGACCATCACTCACACCACCGCTTCAAGCACTGAACCCGCGTATACATCTTCGAACGCCATTAATGGAGCTATCAAGTGCCAACAGATTTCCGGCGGCGATGGCTATGCGACCATGGGTGACGGCACCCAGACCTACATGTTCTCGTTCGGGCCGTTGTCCGGCCTGGCCAAGATCGCGAACGGTCAGCCGGGCACGGACTTCCCATCCGAATTTAATGTGCAGTACAACGGCACATTTGCCCCCGGAGACCCGGCCACCACGGGGTTGACCACGTTTAAGTACAACGGCGCGGTGGGCCTTGTGCCTGACGCGGACGCGGTAGCGAACGGGCTCTGCACCGGAAGCTGCCTCGACGGCCATGTCGATCCGCGTCAGATCATGGATGTCGGCGTGATGAACGGCAACATCCCCGCGCCGCTGATGGCAATTGATGAGGATGATGAGTTCTTTCTTACCCTCACCAACGTGGGCATGATCATGCGGCCCGATCTGTTCGAGCAGCACACGGTCCACTTCCATGGTTATCCGAACGCCTCCTCGTTCTATGATGGCGTTCCGGATGCATCGGTGGCGATCAACATTGGCGGCAGCTTCACCTACTACTACCTTGCGCCCGATGCCGGCACGTACTTCTATCACTGCCACATCACACCTCCCGAGCACCTCCAGATGGGCATGGTCGGACAGATCTTTGTGCGCCCCCGTCAGAATCGCGTTCCAGTGGGAACCAGCCTGCGCACTTCACTGGTCACCCAGCAGGGGAATCTTCGCACCGCTTGCAATTCGGACGCGGATATTCTTTGCACGAATCCCCTTCCTCCCGCTAACACTGCGACCAGAGCGGCAACCGGAAATTATGCCTATAACGATGGCGATGGCTCGACCTACTACGATGTCGAGTATCCCATCCAGATCCACGGGTTCGATCCCAACTTCCACTTCGTCGGCATGACCTTCAACCCTGAAGGCTTCACCGATATGAAGGACAAGTACTTCCTCCTGAACGGCCGCAGTTATCCCGACACAGTCACGCCCGGTCCAATTGCGACGCAGTCTACCGACGGCGCAAATCACTTCTCGCAGCCTCTGCCATCGATCATCAACATCACGCACGGCCAGAAGGCGCTTCTTCGCATCTCCGATCTGGATGTCTCGGAATATCAGACCCTGGCATCACTGGGGATTCCGATGAAGGTCATTGGCTACAACGCCAAGCTGCTTCGCGACCAGTCGGGCAACAACATGTACTACAGCACCAATTCCATCACCCTGGGCGGCGGCGAGTCGCTGGACGTGATTCTCGATGCCAGTGATCCGCAGTACGTAGCTGGTCAGGTGTTCTACCTCTACACGCCCAACCTCGACCACCTTGCCAACGACGCCGAGAACTTCGGCGGGTTGATGACCGAAGTCCACATCAATTAGGAGAGCAACGATGAAGCCGATGACATTGAAAATCGCGTTTTTGAAGACAAGACTGCTCCTGCCCGTTCTGGTTGCAGTGGCGTCGCTCGCGGCGACGGCTCATGCTGCTGCTCCGGGCATCACTGGGCCCACTTTCAACCTGACTGCTCAACCGGCGTACCTCACCCAGCCGGATGGGCAGGCAATCTACTCCTGGGGCTACGGTTGTACTGGTGCGCCGGCGGGTTATGCGCCGGCGGCGATCACCAACGGATTCTGCAACACGATGCAGGTTCCGGGCCCGACGTTGATCGTCACGGAAGGCCAGACGGTCACGATTAACCTGGTGAACCAGCTTCCAACCGCGGCAGGAAACACTTCCATCCTCTTCCCGGGTTTCCAGGTAGCAAGTTCCGGGGGGGTCGTCGGCCTGCTGACAAAGGAGGCGGTACCGGGAGGTACAGTGACCTACACCTTCACCGCCGGCACGCCCGGAACGCGCTCCTATTACAGCGGCACGCAAGGCGACCTGCAGGTAGAGATGGGCCTCTATGGCGCCATCATCGTGTTGCCTGCAAGTGTCCCGGCAGTCTGCACAAGCGGCCTTCATGCTGCCAATCTCGTTGCTGAATCGACATGGCACGAGAGCGATTTCCGGCTCGCCGCGGCTGCTTATGATAATCCCAAGACCTGCTACGACCGGGAATACCTCTTCCAGTTCTCCGAAATGGATCCCCGCATTCACAGCCAGGCTTTCGCCCAGGTTACGGCTAAAACTGGCTGCACGGCGGGCGCCGCCGGATGCAGTCTCGAGGTTCCTGCAGAGCCCTACCACCCGGCGTACTTCATGATCAACGGCCGCTCCATGCCCGACGACATGGATCCCAACTACGCGGCGGAGTATCCGCACCAGCCCTATAACGGTAATCCCCACCTTCATCCCGGCGAGGAAGTCCTGCTGCGCATCATTGGGCAGGGACGGTGGCAGCATCCGTTCCATGAGCATGCCAACCACGTTCGTGTCCTGGCGCGCGACGGAAACCTGATTCTTAGCGCGACCGACACAACTCAACTGGCCGGCCCCGCGCTGTTCACGACCACCACCACACCGGGCCAGGCCATAGACGGGATTTTCTATTACACCGGCAAAGGCCTGAACTGGGATATGTACGGACACGCGACTACCTCGAACGACCCGATGGCCAAGCTGAAGTGCACGCCAGATGCGAGTGGCTATAACACCGGCGATCCGACGGCGCTCAATTTTTGGGAATGGTGCGCGGACCACAACAAACCGCTGCAGGCGCTGCCTAGCGGCGACGTAGGGGGAGGCGGACCGGCAACTCTTCCGGATCCGAACATCCTCACCAACGGCGCATGGTACGGCGGTAGCCCCTATCTGGGACCGGACGCCACCCTGCGCGCTACCGGCTGCATGCGCGGCAACGCACTTCAAACCAATTCGCCGAACTGCGGCGCCACGGGTTCCACTCCGCCATCGGGCACGATTGCCAATTCGCCATCGGGCGAGGCAGGCTTCGCGTTTATGTGGCACTCCCACAATGAGCGCGAGATCACTACCAACAATGCATTTCCCGGCGGAATGATGATGATGATGCTCGTTGATTCCCGGGAATATCCGATTGACGAATCCAACTAGGCAAGGAGAACAGAAATGCGACTCAACTCTCTCAAAGCGATAGTCAAAACAGCACTGCGGGGAGCGGCTGTTCTCCTTCTTGGAGCGGGCGTGGCCTCCGCCCAGCAGCAGATCAATCTAGCTGCCGGGCCGAGCTCCATCGCGCTTCCCGACGGATCCGTGGTACCGATGTGGGGCTACAGTTGCGGCGCCGCCGTGACGGGCTCCGGTGCCACCTGCGCAGCGTTGAACCCAACTGCAGCCGGAGGATGGTCACCGGTGGTGATCACCATCCCCACGACCGCGGCCGGGGGCCTACAAATCAACCTCACCAACAATCTCACCTTTGGCTCCAATAAGATCCCAACTTCGCTCACCATCGTGGGCCAGTTGGGCGGCGGCTTGGGTACAGGGGCGACTACCACGCCCAGTCCCGATCACTCCAACGCGCAATCGGTCACGTGGCCGATTCCGGACCCCACAACCACGGGCACTCCTCCGCACCAGGGCAATCGCGTGCAGTCGTTCTCCACCGAAGTAGCGGCTGGCGCAACGACGGCGCTGACGTGGGCCTCTCTGCGGCCTGGCACGTACCTGATAGAATCCGGCACTCACCCCTCTATTCAAGGCACTATGGGACTCTATGGAATCCTTGTGGTGACCACAGCGCCTGTAAGCGGCACACCGGGGACGGCGGGGACTGCTTATCCGGGCGTGAATTACGATGCCGAAATTCCGATGCTCTTCGGTGAAATCGATCCAGTGCAGAACAACGCCGTGAGCACTGCGGTCAACACCGCTGGCTTCAGCGAAACCATGGTTTGGTCTGGACAGCCGGACGGGTGCGGCAATGCCGCTTCGTCGACTTACCATCAATGCTATCCCCCCACCGTGAACTACACGCCGCTCTATTACACGATCAATGGCGCGGCGTTCAACAAGACCAACGCCACTGGCTCGCTTTTCCCAGCTAGCTCGGTCATAGCTACCGCGGGCAGTGGAAAAGTCCTGATGCGCCTGGTCAATGCCGGTTCGCGCATGCACGTTCCGTCTATCGTCGGATCGCAAACCCAGCAACTGGCAGCAGGAAATCCAACCGGTACGACGGTCAACGGATTTTCGCTGATCGCCGAAGACGGCAATCCGCTGCCCGGCCTTCCCCGCGTACAGAGTGAAGTCTTCATGGCCGCGGGCAAAACCTACGACGTGATGATCAATGCCCCGGTGGCTGGGGCGCAGGCGCTGCCGATCTTTGACCGCGAGCTGAGCCTGTCGGCCAATGCAACAGGCCACGACGCCGGCATGCTGGCGTACCTCAATATCAATGGCGCTATGCTGCCTGCCTCACCTGCTATGGGAGCCGCGACAGCGAATCCCGACAGCTATCAGGTCGTGTCTGGAAAAACACTCACCGTATCCGATCCCAGCAAGGGTCTCATCGGCAATGACATCAATATCTACGGTGTCAAAGCCCAGGGAACGGTCGCAGGATTGGTTCTCAACGCCGATGGAACCTTCACCTACACCGGCGCTCCCACCTCCTTCACCTATTGCGGTAATGGAGCCACCACCGGGGCTGCCTGTAACACGGTGACCTTGGCTGCAGCGACGATCGAGGCGGGTTCAGGCATCCTCATGAGCCCCATGACCTACACTTCAAACATCGCGACTAGCCTCAAGATCGCGTCCCCCGGCATTCTGTCGGTAGACAAAGATACTGCGGGTTATCCGATCACTGTGAACGCGGGTAGCGTCACACTCGTTGATAGCGGGCTGACTCTTTCCGTTGACGCCGCCGGCGGGTTCAATGCAACAGCGATTGCACCGGGAACCTATCACTTCACATACAAGGCGCAGAACTCGCAGGGAACTGTGAGCGCTACGGCTGCGACGGTGACCCTGATCTTCCCGCAACCCAGCAACCTCGCTGTGACCGTTGTGGACGGCAAGACGCTCGTTCCCCTTACCGGACAGGATTATCGGTGGATCATCGAGGAGGATCGAACCTTCTACATCGATCCCACCAAGACCACCAATACCGGTACCACTGTCGTTCCGACCTTCGGAACCAACTTTCACACCAGCTACATGCCCGTCGTGGCTACCGGTTGCACCGGACCACTGTCCTGCGAATCCGGCCAGACCCTGCTGGGCGCGCCTGCAGTGTGCGACGGCGGCAACGGTGTTTGCAGAACGACCGACATCCAGCAGCAAGCCGTCCTTCCTTCGCAGGTCCACCTCGACCCCACGAAGCGCTATTACATCTCGGTTCTTCCTGGCGATGCGGCGAACTCTTTTGAGGACGTGAGCGGATGCCTGGAGCTTGCCAATCCAATCTGCGGCCATGGCATGGGCGGCGCGCCCATTGCATTCCCAGCGGCCAATACGGCCATCACCGTGTTGACGCAGTCCAATCCGTTCCCGCCCTCCAAGCTCTCGGTATTCGTCTTCGAAGACGATTTCCCGCTCAACGGTGAGTACGACGGAAACGGCCAGACTACCGGATCAGATGAAAACGGTCTGGGCGGTTTCAACATCACCCTCTTCGACGACGCCGGTGGCCCGGGTGATCCTACTGGTCAGATGACCTACGACATGTTCAACATGCCGTTGGCCAACAGCCTGGACGGAACCATCGATCCCGCCACCGGTCGTAATGCGTGCCCGATCTCCAAGGCAGCGCCTTCTCAGACCAGCAGTGGCAAAGTCTCGGGCATCACAGGTACGATCGTTACCTGCCCGGCCTACGAGGATGACAAAAGAACGCCGTCGCCTCTTGCGGGCCAGGTCGTAGTTGCCAACCTGATGCCCGGACGCTACGGCGTGGTTGCCACGCCAGCGGCCGACAGGATTGGCAGGGGTGAAGAGTGGCTTCAGACCAATACGCTTGACGGTCAGAAGGCCCACGACTCATTCCTCCGCGTGGGCGAGCCGAACTTCTTCCAGGAGTATGGCCCGGCGTCCTTCCACGTATCCATCGGCTTCGCCAATCCCAAGATCATCAACTCCCGCAAAAACGCGATCTGCCATGGCGGCGATCCGAACTCGGGCGTGGTGGGCACGAACTGCACCAATACCCTCACCGGCACTGTGACGGACGAGCGCATGAGCCGTACGCCGGATGAAAGGCTCTACAGCAGCGGCGACAATACCCACTTCGGATTTACCCAGTGCTACGTGACTGTTGGTGATCCCGAATCCGAGGACTTCGCCTTCACCAAGTGCAATGCCGACGGAAGCTTTACCCTCACGGGTCTGCCCGACGGCAACTGGAGAATTACGGTATTTGACCAGTGGAACGACATGCTGGTGGACGGTCTCTCGACGCCTGTCCGGCTCGCCGGCGGCACTACCAACCTGGGTGATCTCGCCACCAACCAGTGGCAGTCAGACATCTACACCACCACTTTCTTTGACAAGAACGGTAATGGTGTTCGCGATTCAGACGAAGAAGGCCTCGCGCTGGTCGCGACCAACAATCGCTTCCGCGACGGCAGCTTCTCCAACTTCAACAGCACCGATCTGGAAGGTTACGCCGGCTTCAACGAAGTATTCCCACTGTTCAACTGGTACGTCATCGAAACGGATTCCACACGGTACAAGAACACCGGTACCCACGTGGTCTACGACGCTGGCGGTCCGGCTGACGGCGCCGGTGGTGGCTCGTCCAAAATTGCGGACCACCTGGCTAATACGATTGAAGCGATCCCGGTTCCCACGGCACTCCGTATACCAGGTGCATGGTATTGCTCCACTGCAGACTGCTCAGACGCGCCAGCCCCCTTGGCGGTTAGCGGCCTTCCTGGTTCCTCCGGACCAGGCGGCTCCACAGGCCGCGTCGATCCTCCGTGGGTTTGGACCGAAGGCTGGCAGGGATTCTCCGGCCAGAACAACATCGTCGAATTCGGCAAGAAGCCTTATGCGGTTGGGGAAAACGGCGGTATCCATGGAGACGTTGTCTATGCCTCGACGCGGCCGTTTGACGATCCGACACTGCTTCTGCAACTGAGCTGGGAACCGCAGGTCCCCAACGTCACCCTCAACCTGTACAGGGAAGGAACTGCGCCGGATGGCAGCACATCCCTCACCCTCGTTGACACCACCATTACCAGCAGCTTTGACGATTGGGCCCAGGGCTTCCGGACCGACGGCGTTCCCAACATGAACTGCCCCGGACAGACGACTTCCGATCTGTTCTTCTTCTCGCTGTACAACCAACCGCAGTACCTTGACACCTACAACAACGGAGGAACGCCGGCTCATACCATTCCCAACAACTCGCAGTTCAAGTGCTATGACGGCATGCACAACTGGAACCAGGTGCAGCCCGCGCCCTACGACGGTCTGTACATCTTCCCGAGCGTCACTGGCCGCAACCCCGTGACCGGCAACACAACCGGCACTCACTGCACCATTTGCGTGAAGGATAACGACCCGACCGATCCATTCCGGTTCGGCAAGGAAGACATGCTTCCCGCCGGCAAGTACGTTGTAGAAGTAGTGGTTCCTCCAGGCTATGAACTGGTCAAGGAAGAAGACAAGAACATCCTGATCGGCGATAACTACATCGCGCCGGTGGCCCAGGAATTTGCTGGCCTCGGGAATATCTTCATTCTCCCCGACCAGGCTGAAGTCGGTGCTGCGTACAATCCCATCAATGCGCTGAATTCAACCAACGACCTGGGCCGGACCAGCCTGCCCAGCACCGAAGCGGATACCGGTTCGGTGGAACAATTCTGGCCCTGCGTCGGAGAAGCGCGCATCATTCCTGACTACATCAGCCTCTTCCCGGGGTCCGGAGAAGTGGCGCCGTTCGCAGGATCGAAGCGCAACCTCTGCGATCGCAAGGAAGTGACGCTTACTGACCAGGCGTCCGCGTTGGCCAAGTTCTACGTCTTCACCTCCACGCATGCCGCAGCTCATTACGCGGGTGTCATCACCGACGACTTCACTTCTGAATTCGATCCGTTCTCGCCGCAGTTCGGTGAGAAGTTCGCGCCTCCTGATCTGCCCATCTCCATCAAGGATTGGACCGGCGCCGAAATCGCCCGCATCTACTCCGATCATTGGGGTGCATACAACGGCTTGACTTATTCCACCTGGGAAGTCAATCCGCCCAACCCCACGGGTTATGCGCCTACCATGATGATCACCTGCATGAACGATCCGGGCACGGGGGCGAGTCCTGATCCGTTGTACAACCCGCAGTACAGCAACTTCTGCTACGAGATCCCGTTCATGCCTGGGCAGACCCAGTATATGGATACGCCTGTCGTGCCGACGTCGGCATTTGCCAGCTCCGGCTACAACAATCCTGACTGCTCTTATCCCGATGCAACACCGGCGGTCACCGAAGTTGACGGTGATGGAGTCGGACCGTGGGTTAGCGCAAGCGCTCACACACTGACGATCACCGCGCTGGGTGACCAGGCTGTGCCTAACAATGCATACTCCGGACCTGCGGCGACGATTGCTCCGTACAACGCCAAGACTGTTACGCGGCACTACGGCTTCGGCACGACGGCCGGTACCGTAGCCCTCGTCGGCACCGATGGCGTAGCTCACCCCCTTACCGGCGTGAGCTGGAGCGATGGCGTCATCACCGGGATTGTGCCTACGGTTCCGTCATCAGCCTCGACCTGCCCCATCCAGCAGCAAGCTCAATACAGGCCTGTGGGAACCACGGATGCGGTATGCGCCGAGTTGGTCATCACCGCAGCTAATGGCAAGTCATCCATTGACGCTGTAACCGTCACTATCGGCGGCAAGGCGCCAACCCACGTAGCCGCGTCGGGCAGCATCCAGGCCGCAATCGACACAGCCAACCCGGGCGACCTGATCATGATCGACCCGACCGGTAAACCAACGTGCACCACCGCCGCCGGTGTTGCGGCTGCCTGCAACACTACTGGAGCAGTCATTCACACCAACGCAGCAGCTCACTCCGAACTGCTGTTGATGTGGAAGCCCGTTCGCCTGCAGGGTGTCGGTGCGGCCTCCAGCATCATCGACGGAAACACTCACCCCGCCGGCAAGCTGGATACGTGGCGCGCCAGGGTCAACTGCCTGTTCGGCCTGACACTCAGCGGCGTCCACACCGGCTGGTCGCCGAGCTGCGGAGCCGGCTTGACGGGCTTCAAAGCCACCGCCAACAATCCCCAGGTCGACCGCCTGCCTCTGGAGGCCACGATCGGCTGGGATGCAACCCTGGACGGAAATAACATCCAACTGCTGCAGGAGCCTACTCTGATGGGCGCGCTGGAAGGCGCTGCTATCACGGTGCTCGCGAAGGGCGTGAACTTCCCGTCGAACCCGTTTGCCGCGGAAGCGTTCCCGGCCGGAACGGCTCTGCTCACCAACAGCACCAGCACGAGAACCGGTTGCGGACCCAACGGCGTAGGCTCCAACAACCCGTTCCCGAGCAACTTCTGGTGCAACCCGTCCAGCATCGACGGTTTGAATGTTCGCGACAGCTCGCAGGGCGGAGGCGGTATCTTCGTCCACGGCTGGGGCCATAACCTCCAGATCGCCAATAACCGCATCATCAACAACGCAGGAACGCTCTCCGGCGGCATCAACGTCGGCCAGGGCGATTTCCAGGCGGCTTACCTGGGCGGCGCGGCCAACGCTGCAAACAATGCCGCTCCGGGATCCTGCCAGAGCAGCAATATCAACAACCTGGTCTTGCCTTACTGCCAGGATGTCAACGTGAACGTCCACCACAATGCGATCGTGGCTAACTCTTCCACGGGTGATCAGTTATTCTCGGCCACACCGGCGCGAGCGGGCGGCGTCAGCTTCTGCACCGGCTCTGATTATTACAACTTCAACTACAACTGGGTTTGCGGCAACCTGAGCGCAGGTGATGGCGGCGGGTTCGCTCACGTGGGCTTCATTTACAACGGGGACATTGAGCACAACTCGTTCCTGTTCAACCAAAGCACCAATCCAACCACTCCCACCAACGGTGGCGGAGTGCTCATCATGGGAGCAGCGGATGCCGATTCACCGTGCACTCCCTCGAACAGCGTGGATTGCTCAGCCCCCGGTACCACTGGACCAAGCGACGGCACCGGTCCAATGCTCACCATCAACGCCAACCTCATCATGGGGAACGCCGCGGACAGCGGAAGCGGCGGCGGCATTGCCTTCGAGAACGTCAACGGCTCCGATGTGGTGAGCTTCCCCACCAATCCAAGCCGGTGGAATCGCGTCGTTCTCACCAACAACATCATCACTAACAACGTAGCCGGATGGGATGGAGCCGGAGTATCTCTTCTGGATGCCTTGAACATCGATATCGTGAACAACACGATCACTTCCAACGACACCACCGCCTCGTCTGGCGTGCTCTTCAACACTCTGGGTGAGACATCGACCCAGGCTCCGAACAGCACCACGACTTCCCCCACAACGTCGGCCCCTCAGCCCGCTGGCCTGGTGAGCATCCAGAACAGCGCGGTCCTGACGGCCAGTCTACCGGCCACGATCACCTGTCCGGCGGGTCACTTTGCTGGCACCACTGCTAACAACGGGACCTGCAAAAAAGCCTCGTACCCGCTGTTGGATAACGACGTGCTCTACCAGAACCGCTCGTTCTACATCGGAGTGACCGGACAAGGTACGGGTACTCTGAACCAGCAAAACACAGTGGGACTGTTTAACGCGTTCTCAGGGACCCCAGCCGGGTCGCAAACAACCACGGGCGCCTGCCCCACCGCATCTTACTGGGATATCGGTGTCCGCGGCGACACGGGACCGACGAATCACAGTTCCACAGTCACCCTTAACCCGACGTACTCGGTGCTGACACAAACGACTGACTACACCGGCGCCGGCAACACGGCCTCGGTCCCAAGCGTAGTCAGCCAGTACTGCAACGGCTCGCGCATTCCGCCGGAATTTGGTGGGTCGGGCTTCCAGGTGCCTCCGGGCATCTCGGATGCCACGGTCCCCAACCCGGTCTTCAACCTGACTCCGGCCGCCACGGTGGACGAAGGCAACAACTGGATCAACCTCAGTTGGGGTCCGCTCGCCCTCGTCAATCCGGCTACGAACGTGATACTCGGCAACTACAGCCCGGTGGCAGGTTCGTCGGTCATCAACCGCATCCCGTCAACTGCGACAGCCAACTATGCAGCCGCGCCGTCAGTGGACTTCTTCGGTAACCCGAGGAAGACCAACCTCGCCGTGGATGCCGGTGCGGTCGAGTTTGTAGCGACTGGCGCCGCAGCTGTCAGCGTGGCTCCAACTACCCTGGCCTTGCCCAACACCATCGTGGGCACAACCAGCACCTCCAGTGCGACCTACCAGGTCACGGTAAGTAACGCTGGCGGAGTAGCCTTCACCGGTCTTACAGCAACGTTTACCGGACCGTTCTCTCGCGGTACCGGTGACTCCTGCGGAACGACCCTTGCCGGCGGCGCAAGCTGCACCATCCGGGTGCTCTTCAGTCCGACGGCCACGGGTGCCGCCACGGGAACACTGGCCATCACGGGCAGCGTTGCTGTGACCGGTTCTCCGGTGTCGTTGAGTGGAACAGGCACTGCGGCAGTCATCGCTGCAACCCTGACACCCACTTCGCATAACTACGGCAACCAGACTCGCAACTGCCCGGGTACGACAATCGCTCAGAGACTTGCCTGCGCGTTTGATCCCTCTCAGGTATTCACGCTGACCAATACCGGCAACGCTCCGTTGACGGGCATCGGCCACGGAACACTGGGCGGAACGAACGCTGCGGACTACTTCGTCTCTCCTCTGCTCTCTACCTGCGGTGCCGCCGGTGGCGGACAACTGGTAGGCAATGTAACCCTGGCGCCTGGTGCGAGTTGCACGGTCACAGTGCAGTTCAGACCGCTGACCGCGGAATCGGCTGGCACCAAGAATGCAACCATCTCGGTCACCGACCTTGCTGGTACACAAACCTCAACCCTCACCGGTAACGCGCAGTAGTCCAGTCAAGCTGCTGGAATGGAATGGCATGCTGCCCGCGGCTTCGGCCGCGGGCAGCATTTGCCGCAAAGATCGATAGCAGTTCAAGCCACACCGGCAAGACCAGTTCTTACCGCCAGGCACTGATAGACGTGCAGGCTGCAATTCTTTGATTCAAATGAGCACATGGGGAGAAATGAAATGCGCCTTGGGATCTCACTCCTGATTAGGGGAACAGTTTTGTCTGTTTCCTCGCTCACACACGCAACCCCGCCTGCGAAGTCGGCAAGCATAAAACCCACACCCGCGCCTCTCCGGTCCACGACCGGTCCCATCAAGACCTCGGGCCATTCCACAACTCCATCCAACTCGGCCGCGCCGATCACAGTCGATGCTCTGGCCCAGGTGACGGGCATCCTCAACTATTGCGCGCAGGTAGATCGACCCGACGCGGGAAGCTATGCACGGGCGCTGGCCAATATCCTCTCCGGACATGCATCCTCGGAAATGAAGATCGACCAATCCGCCCCCACCTATGGGTCTGCGGTAAGATTGATCAACCTCCAACTTGCAAACCTTCCGGTCAGCACCGTCGTGAGCGAATGCAAGAATTTCCTCGCCGGGAAGTAGGGCAAGGACCGCACCATGGCGCTTCAGCGAAGAGTGCCACAGCGCACGTCTGGACCCGAATCGGGCTCGGATGGCGAGAAGGAGCTAATGTGATGCTTCAGATTATCTTCGATCGAAAAGTGAACGCCTTGCTATTGGGATTCGCCCTTCTCGGCGGCGCAGCTGCTCCTCCGTCCCAGGCCCAGTCGGCTCCGGAGACCTCCGCCAAAACTGTAGATGCTAATGTTCCTACGCACCACAGGCCGAACCAACCTTCCAAGAGAGCCGGAGAATACTTCAGCCTGATTTGGGGTGTTGAGGGGCTCAGCGTCAAAGCCGTCGAATCCGGCGCCTTGATTCGCTTTTCCTATCGCGTCCTTGATCCCGACAAGGCGGGAATCCTCAATGACAAAAAAGTCGACGCCTTCCTTGACGCCCCAGCCCTCGGTGTGAGGCTCTCCATTCCTTCTCTGGAAAAAGTCGGTCAGCTGCGCCAGGGTGCCACAGAAGAAGCCGGTAGGTCCTACTGGATGGCCTTCTCCAACCCTCGGCGGACCGTCAAGCGGGGAGACCACGTGAATATTGTCATCGGCCAGTTTCATGCCGATGGCCTGGTGGTCGAATAACGCTCCGGCACCTGAAGGTTCATCCGACCCGAGAATCCCGTCAACGTGGACGGAGCCTTTTCAGACAGGAACCACTCTGCCGGCCTAAGATCGGCAAACAGGCGCCGAGCCTGGACCAGTTCGCACCAAGTACGACGATTCCCCTGTTCGACATACGGCTATACAGATCGTGTGCCAGAACTTTGAGGTCGGACGCATCATCCGAATGAATGCCGGTGCAACCCAATCCAATCGGATGAGTCTTTGCTTTTCTCGGCTGAGTCTTTGCTTTTTATCAAAACATTTCCCGCCTTGAGACTCACAATGTCTGAAGGAGCATCCACTTGCCATCTCGTGCTGTGTCTTCGAAAACCCTTGGTACGTTCGGGGCTTCATGCCTTCTGGCGATTGCGTTCACTGCCGGATGGGGCCAGGAGCGGCCTTATTTTGTCACCTACTCCCATGATCTTTCCGAGTCGGGCGAAATGGAGGTTGAGGGTAGAACTGCAGTCGCGGCACCGGAAAACGGCAATCCGTTTCTTGCCGTGGCGACCGAGGTGGAGTATGGGGTGCGAGATTGGTGGACAGCCGGACTCTATCTCGATGGCCAGTCTACTGATGACGAATCGTCTCTCCTCACCGGATTTCGCCTTGAGAATCGTTTCAGGCCACTGGCGCAGGAGCACGCGATTAACCCGGTGCTTTACGTCGAGTACGGAAGGATTTCCGACGCGGACAAAACCATTTTGGAGATAGTGGGACACGACAACGAGGCCCATCTAGTTACTCCAAACGGTGTGAGTCACAATACGAATAAGCATGAGGCGGAGTTCCGGCTGATCCTATCCTCGAACTTCCACGCCTGGAATATCGCTGAAAATCTCATCTTCGAAAAGGGCCTCGGACACGCTCCCTGGGAATTTGGCTATTCTGTCGGGGCGACTCGTCCGCTCAGGCCCAACTCAGCAAGATCTTGCAGGTTCTGCGCAGATAAGTTGGCGCTCGGCGCAGAAACCTACGGCGGTTTGGGCGATACGTCGAGCCTGACTCTAGCGAACACTTCCCATTATGTTGCACCCCTGCTGGGCTGGGCCTTCGCCAATCGGAGCTGGATAAGTTTCTCTCCGGGGTTTGGAACCACCGGCGGAAGCCTGGACATGGTATTTCGCTTTAAGATTGCTCATGAATTTGATAAGTTCGGCGGTCACGATTAATACGAGCGCCGAATATCAATATCAACGCGGCTGAGTTTCCGTTCTATCGCATCCTCCTTATGACGCTCTACGGTACCCGTTACAGAATCGCTCTTGAACAGAGGCAGTGAGACCGGAGAATACCTCAATAGGAGTTAAATGACTGCTTGGTCATCTTTGCGCCGCCTGCTGATGTGCTGGAGCCGGCCTATTGACCTTGCGGCTTGAGGATTGGCGCCCGCAGCGGCGTGGTTTCGATCTCGATACGCGTGTCTTTCGGGAAGACCACATTACGACCGGGCTGGATGAAGTTGTCGTAGACAGACAAGGCGGCGGCATAGTAGCCAAGACCGGCCGCAAGGTTGCGATCGCCGACGGCGATGCCGACGATGCGTCCGATAAGACCAAAGCCGTTGGAGGCGACACCAGTCTGGAGTGTGAGGTTGCCGTCCGTGTCGAGCGCGCGCCCGGCGAGCATTGTGAGCAGTAGCGGGGCGATCACGCTAGATTTGTTGTGCGGCGTGATCGTGCCTTCGGCATCGAGTGAGAGATCCTGAGTCTTCTCGGTGACGGCTCCGGCGAGGGCTCCTTCGACTGGGCGGTTATAGCCCTCAGGGAAGCGGAGCTGCTGGAACGTGAAGCGGAGCTTCCCGTTTCTGCCGAAGGATTTCGCGGCAGTGGAAATGGAAACCTTGCCGATCAGCGTGGAGCCTTGCGGGACCACGAGCTGCTTGTCGTGATCGTAGACGGGTTCGACGACCTGGGCTTCAACAGAGTCCCCGGGTTGGGCGGTCGCGGAGGTGAGGCCGCGCGTGAGAGTCGCATTGACCGACCAGATTTCGGATTTTCCGAGGGTGGGCGCAGCAGGTGCAGGCGTGTTGGAGACAACCATGGGCGTTATTGGCAGCTCCGCGGGTGCGGTTAATTCGAACGACCAGGCGGTGTGCGCATCGATTCTTTGGGGATGATATGGAAGCTGATGGTAGAGCAATTGCAGGGCACGGTCACCCTTTCCGGGTGCGGTGAAATAGGCGACTTGCTCGTGGAGCCGCTGCTTTGCTTCCGTCCATCGGCGGGAGATGAACGATCGCATCGGAGAGACGCCAGGTGCCTGCAGTTGAAGCACGGGCGCGCCATCATCTGCGTCCGCGGCAGAGATCTGAAGCGCGCCGGAGGGGAGCATCAACTCGTCGAAATGGACCCGGGCTGTGCGAAATGGCGTGAAATCGCCGCGAAGGCGCGCATGCAAGCGGGTTTTGGAGTCAGGCTTAAGCTCGACAACGCTACCACGGAGCGGCGTATTCTCGGGAACGACAACCTTTTCGCCGACATAGATAGGGTGCATGAGGCGAGCTTCGATGGTTTCGCCAGCCTTCATCGGATAATGGCGCAGGACTTCAACCTGCAGACTCGTTCCGCTGGGCAATATTGGCATCTGCGAGGCAGGAGCTGCCGGAACGGGCGCCGGGGCAGGCGTGGGGGGCTTGGCTGGCGGACGCTGCTCAAGGCTTTGCGCGCATGCAGGCGATACGCACGCCAATGAGATAAGTACGGGGACAAATGAGTGCGTGCCCAAGCGGCAAAGCGAGAAAGACAAGGAAGGCTCCTACGGGTTTGATTCTAATCTGACGTGGCATTCGCGCAATCGCGAGCGGTCACTCGGTAACGTCTTGAGGGCGCAGCGCAGCTAATTTCTGGCTAAGCTTCTCGTGATGCGAGGATTTCGGGGTTAGTCGAGCCGGCCGTTCAATGGCTGAATCGTAGATCGGCCCTCAAACGCGCGCCTAAGATCCTTGAGACCGCGGAAGCCGTACCTTGACGATTGTTCCTTTTCCTTTCTCGCTCTCGATTTCAATGCCGCCTCCGGCCTTTTCAACGATCGCCTTGCAAATAGACAAGCCCAGCCCGGCACCACCCGTCTCACGCCAGCGTGAGGCGTCTTCGCGGAAAAATCGTTCGAAGACACGGGGCAGGCTATCGGTAGAAATACCTGTCCCGAAATCCTGAACCATGACCAGAATCCTGGCGCCGATCGCCCGAGCGGCAACCCGAACAGAAGATCCCGGGGCACTGTGCTGGATGGCGTTCATGGCCAGGTTGGAAATGACTATCTTCACTTCTTCGCGCACGATGCGAGCACGCAGATTCGCATCGAGTAAAGGTTTGATAGAAACTCCCTTTGCATCGGCGTAGCTCGAAATCTCCTCCAATGCTGATCCGATCGCTTCTCCGACATCGATGTCGTCTGCTGGTTTGGGGGTCCCTTCGCTGGTGCGCGCAAGTATCAGCATCCGTGAGACAAGGTCCTCCACTCTCTGATTGTCATTGAGTACACGATCGAGTCCATTTCGGTATTCCTCTGCGGATCGGCTACGTACGCCGAGAACCTGAATACTGGATTTCACTACAGCAACTGCGGTCTTCAGTTCATGGGCTGCATCGCTCATAAAGCGCCGTTCGACCTCATACGCGTCACGCAAGCCATCGACCACCTCCGTGAGAATGCGGGTAAGTGGCGCCAACTCCTTGGTTTGCAACGCCGATGTGGGAGGGTTGAAATTCAACGTCGTGGCTTCGATCGATCCCGCCGCCGAGGCCAGCTCCTTCAAAGGGTGAAGCAGCCTCCGCGCCAGTAAGATGAGAAACACCGCGGTCGCCAGCATTGAGGCAAGGCTCAGCAACAAGTAAAAGCGTGTAGCCTCCATCACTTCGTGCCAGACATGGTCGGTGGGGATGGCATAGACTAACTTGATCGGACGGCGAAGTCCGGCTCCGCCCGTTTCATCGCGATCGATAATGCGCACCGCATCCCGCTCCAGAACCCGGTAGTGATGATGATTGGCGACGACGCTCCGAAACCCAGTGCGATTCTGGATACTCAATGCGGCGCGGTCTCCCGGCGATGCGCCCACCAACTTTCCATTGAGGAGGTTGTACACCGCATATTCGTCATCTCGATTGGGACTGAACTCCTCGAAATCGATCGTTACGTTATCTTCCGGATCTTCCGCATCCTGCACCGCGCCAATCAGGGAGTCGGTACGCCCGTGAAGGCTGACGTCCACTGCTCTCTGTCGCACTTCCCATTCGTGCCAGAGCGAGGCCCCGGCAAAGGTCAACGCACACAGGAGTTCAATTGAGAGCACACTGATCGTCGCCTGTCGAACAAGAGACTTCATTCGCATCCTGTTAGATCGATCTCACGCGAATTGGCGAGGCGGTAACCGCGTCCGCGCAGGTTCTCGACCGCTGTCTGTTGCGTAACGTTACGCAATTTCCGGCGAAGATTCGAGATGTGGGCCTCAATGACGTTGGAGTGGCGCTCCCAGGTAAAGTCGTAGAGGTGCTCCAGCAGTTCGAGGTTGGAGACCACCTTGGTAGGATGATGCATCAGGTATTCGAGCACGCGATATTCCATCCGCGACAGATCGATGACCTTACCTTCCGCCAAAACGGTTTGGCTTGCTGAAGTCAACGTAATCGCGCCAAACGTGAGTACCGCCTGCCTCTGGCCCTTGCCGCGACGAATCAAGGCACGCGCCCTGGCCACCAGTTCGCCGAGATCAAACGGCTTGGTCATGTAATCGTCAGCGCCGCAATTCAGAAGTTGAATCGTATTTTGGACTTTAGAAATTGCCGTCAGGATTAGGACCGGGGTCACGCCATCGTACGCCCGAATAGTTAGTAAGACATCGGTGCCGTGCACCTTGGGGATCATCAGATCGAGCACAATGAGATCGTACTCGGCTGTCTTGCACATCAGGAGGGCTTCGTCGCCGTCGTGACAGACGTCCACGGCGAACCCCGGACCGTCTCGAAACGCGGTGGCGATATTTTCGGACAATCGGATTTCGTCTTCGACAACAAGGACGCGCAATGAGGCAAAACCCCCTTCCGACATCGAGCACGGGACGACTGCAAGCAGAAGTTACTGACGTGAGGGAACCGTGAGTTCCGTCCCCGGGGGTCTCTCACCGGCGTTCGACAACAACAATCATGAACGTGCCTGGTTTGGCCTTGGGCCGACCGGTCGTAGCTGGTTCGAGTTCGGCCGTAGGCAGAAAGATCCGCTGGTTCTCGCGATCGACTGCAAGGGTACGCGCGCCCTCCGGAGTCTTGACGGTCTGATCCAAGTCCAGTTTGCCGTTTTTGAAGTTGCCTACCGTGAGGGAACCGTCGCGGCAACTGGCAAATACCTGGCCGCTATCGAATGCCGTCGCGTCCACGCCGGCCCCGATGGGAAGGGATCCCTCCACCTTTCCGTTATCGTCATTCATGATTACAAGTTGTTGGGGCTTACGGCAACCGATGAAAAGGCGATGTTGCTTCGGATCCATCGACATGCCCACCGGCTGGCCTCCGGGGGCAACCGGCCAACGGGCGATCACCTTCCGCGCGTTCAAATCCACGACGGCGACCACATCTTTGTCCTCGAGGTTAACAAACACCTTCCCCTGCCCGTCCGCGGCCAGGAATTCCGGAGCTCCCTCCAGCGGAATGGGCGGATCGATCTTTCCGTTATGCGGGTCGATATTGGGGTTAAACGTCAGCAGCGCATTGCTGTCGCCCGCGGATATCAACACACGGTCAGTGCCGGGATCATAGATGATTCCGTCGGCATCGGGAACGGCCGCCAGTTTTCCCAGCACGGAATAGTCCTTGAGGTCGAACACGAACACGGCTCCGCTGCCGCCGCCATCGGTGATAAATCCGCGGTTGAGTTTCGGCACAATGGCGACTCCATGCGCGATCTTCTGGCCTGGAACGTCTCCCAGGATCTTCCCAGAATCCGTATCGACAATGATGGTGTGGGTAGTGCGCGTCACAAAGAGTCGATGGTGGTCCGGGTCGGCTGTCACGTAGTCCCAGCCGCCCTCTCCGCCGATGTGGAGGGTTTTAGAAACCTTCCAGCCGGATTGAGCATGCACCAAACCGCCAGCGAAAAGACAAACGAGAAGACCGAGGACAACCGTGCTAACTGTTCGCATTCTTTCTCCTGCCTGGGAAAATGTCACACAGCCCCGCTAATACGGAACGGTGCCGCGACTGACAACTATACGTAATTCAGCTTAAGAAATCCTGAAGGCGGGAATTGGGAGATAAGCGCCTGCTTTGGCCGCTACCCACTACAAGTTGCGCGAGTCCTACAGCCATATAGCCGAGGCCCCTGGACCGCCGTGGAGAGGAGCCTCTGCTAACAACGCGGATCGGCCCTGGAACTCCGACCACCTTTCGGCAATGGTGCGAAGAAGTGCTAGAGCCCGCGGTGGATAACTGATCGAGCGCCCACCCGCGATCTGTAGCGAGGATGACCCGCCACAAGAGCGTCTATCAGGGACGGGAACCCCGTAAGAGGATATCGACAAATTTCCGCGCCTTTGCCGGCCAGTCGTCCGCATTGCCGGCGGTGGAGAGACCGTAGATGGCACGCATCAAGTCCATGGGATCGACGTCCGGGCGGAGATCGCCGCTCGCTACAGCCTGGCTGGCCAGCGCGCGGGCAGCTTCTTCCATCACCTGCGTGGTCTGCTGAAACACGCGCGAAGGGCCGCCGGCCATTGCGTTCAATGCCGGGGCGATGATCTTTTTCGCGGCGATGTAGTCAATGAAGACCAATAGCCACGCTCGCAGGGCTTCGATGAGGGGAAGGTCGGCAGATAATTTTCTCTGCGCTGCCGCCAGCTTTTCGACTTCGGTGATGTAGACCGTCGCCAGCAGGTCGTCGCGGGTCGCGAAGTGGCGATAGAGCGTACCGGGTCCGATCTTCGCGCGCCTCGCGATCTCGCCCATGCTGGCTTCGGCGCCACGATGGGTGAAGACCTGCTTCGCGACTTCCAGAATGCGCTCCCGATTGCGCTGAGCGTCAGAGCGAGGCTTGCGGGCGGATTTTGGGGTGGCTGGCTTTTTCATAAAACTTTCTGAAACCGGAGTACCCCTCCGGTTATCTTATCGAACAACGGAGGCCCATTCCGTTTATTCCGGGATGAGGCAGTGTCAAAGAGTTTGACAGGAGACTGCGGCATGGCGTCAAAGTTTGGAGCGAAGTCAACGACCGAAGATGTCCTTGCGGGCATCGAGCTGAAGGGTAAACGAATTCTGGTGACGGGCGTTTCGGCCGGTCTCGGCGTAGAAACGGCGGGTGCGCTGGTGGCGCACGGCGCGAGTGTTGTGGGGGCGGCGCGCGATCTGGAGAAGGCGAAGCGGGCCACATCGGAAGTCAGCAAAGCGGGGGAGACAGGCGGAAGTTTCGAATTGATGGAGCTCGACCTCGCCAGCCTGAAGAGTGTGCGCGCTGCTGCGGACAAGCTGGTTGCCGATGGCCGGTTGTTCGATGTGATCATCGCCAATGCCGGTGTCATGGCGACTCCGTTCGGGAAGACAGAGGACGGGTTCGAGACGCAATTCGGGACTAATCACCTGGGCCACTTCGTTTTTGTGAACCGGATCGAAAAGCTGATCAAGGATGGCGGACGCCTGGTCAACCTTGCTTCCGCTGGGCACCGTTTCAGTAATGTCGACCTGAAGGATCCCAACTTTGAGACGACGCCGTACGACCCCTTCGTAGCCTACGGGCGCTCGAAGACCGCGAATATCCTCTTCGCACTTGGTTTCGATCAGCGACATCGAGCACGCGGGGTTCGCGCGACAGCTGTACATCCAGGAGGCATACAGACCGAGCTTGCCCGTCACATGGACCAGGCGCAAATGGAACAGATGATCAAACAGATCAATGAACAGGCCGCCGCAGAGGGCAAAGCGCCGTTCCAGTTCAAGACCGTTTCCCAAGGAGCCGCCACCTCAGTATGGGCGGCTGTGGTCGCGTCCGCCGAAGAGGTAGGGGGACAGTATTGCGAGAACTGCCACGTGAGTGACGTTGTCGCAGATGAAATAAGGCTCGGCATGCTTGACGAAGGTGTGCGCGGCTATGCGCTCTCCACCGAGAACGCAAAGGCCCTCTGGAAGAAGAGCGAAGAGATGGTGGGCGAAAGCTTCAGTGGAAGTTGAGCAAGACAGCCGCGTATCCTATGACTCGGATTCTTCGCGCTCCGCGGACTGATCCTTAGCAGGAAAGACTATGGACAACACAGCAGCCTGCGCCGCGTGCTCGTGCATGTAAATGTTGGTTGCGCCTTCGACGATGTCGCCTGTTTGCAACCGAGGTCACTTGGCGGTTGTTGAAACTAGCCTGAGCTGCTCGAGTCTTCTTAGTGCTACGCTGGCATAAACTCCATTTGGATCAAATGCGACAGCGTCTTCAAGGTATCTCGTTCCATGGTCGAGGTCTCTCAGGTCGATGCATATCATTCCCCGAATATAAGCGGAGCCCGATTTCCTCTCAGGGTCCATCTCGGTGAAGCGCTCTGCGTAGCTGATCTGCTTTAGAGCAGCCTCGGTATCTCCAAGTTTTAGATGAGTGAGGGCCGCTTCGAAGTGAACGAGCCACGAACTGGGCAAAAGACGCGCCGCACGACCGAGTGGCCCCACCGCCTCTTCAAGGCGGTGTTGAGCGATGAGTGACATTGCGAGGCCGACGTAGGCTGGGCCCATTCCAGAATCAGCCTGGACCGCCTTGCGAAAATCCTCACCAGCATTCTCAAATTGTTGTGTCTCTAAGTAAATTACACCCTGAAGGTGGAGAGCCAGCGCACAATGGGGGGAAATATCAAGCGCGCGCGTGACCTCTTTTTGCGCTTGGTCAATGCGCCCCGCAACGAGGTGGTTGCGTGCGCGCTGCACTGTCTGAAGCGCCTTGCGCGGCATAAGGAGTTGATTGGTGGATACGGTATTCTCGCTCGATAGGTCGCGCGCCGACAAACGCGAAGGGCCACCTTGAGCAAACAGTTCCGAAGCAAGTGTCCCTAGCGATACAATCAAGATCGCAATCGGACCAAGCCCCCAGTTAACGCACTGTTTGTGATCCCTCATCGGATGGGTCGCCTTCATACAAAACCTTCTCGAAGGTTCTCAGGGTGAGATTGATGAGAATCCGTCTCGGTCTTCCGATAAGTCGAGATTCCGAGACTCCGATGTGACGTTAGTCTCAACCGGGAGTCTGAAGATGTCCGTAAAAGGCTGCGGGAACAGCCGTTGATAAGATGTTAAGGATTAACCTCAAACCGGTCTATTACATGTTTGTATTAGGCTATTGCTGGACGTCCCCTTTTCCTTGTTGATCAAGCGAGCCAGTGTAAGGCCAGGAAAATGCTGTCGACTGTTGGTCCATCAGGAGCAACTCCTTAGTTACGCTCATTCATTTGGCGCGGCTCGATCGGCGTTAAGCGTCGAAGAAATTGGAAACCCTGCTGTGCCGGATCGCTCGAGGAATGGTCGCGTTTGGCCTTTTGAGTGCTTGTCTTCTCTTGAGCATTCGCGGTCAGTCCAGCAGCCTTTGTTAGTGCCAATCCAGCGCCTAGGGTTCGGGGACAATAGTGATTGCTCCTTACCATGTCAAACTCGTGCGAAGAAGAAGTACGTCCGCGCCGTGTTCATTCTTCACTACCCCAGCCGTAATAGGGTTCCAAATGTGCTGGTAACTTGGAATCAGCCTGACCGCCGGAGTAATCGCGAAATCGTAGAAGACCTCGAGACCATTCTCATTCTTCACGGTGGCTGCGGCACCAGTGAGCCTCTCGATGTCACTTTTCATAGGCTGACTGATTCCATTGTGATAGATTCCCAATCCAAAACTGTCATTGGGCCTGTGATCAGAGACGCCATAGGCAAACAACGTTACGTTCCCATCACGCGTGATAGTGTTAGTTTCCTCTGGGGCGTACCCGAAGCGTCCGAACAGAGCAATTCCTCTGAGCGGTTGGCCGCTCCCGAGTTTCCCAGCGACCGCCTCAGGAGGATCTTTCACAAAGAGATACTGCGAAATATTTCCGATCGTAACCCAACTCTTACTCTTATAGTTGATGGGCAAAGCCTGCGCTGAAGGAGTCCCCAACAGAACTCCTGTAGCCTGCGGAACTTCCGACGGTGACAACTGCCCAAATGGCGACGTCAAATCGATCTTCGGCTTGTTGGTCCAGTTGGCCTGCGCCCAGTATTGGCCCGGCAAGTTACCGATCGTGTATGAAAAGATTCCAATGCCGTAGATGTTGACCCGATTAAACGCATTCTTAGCGAAGTTATTTGCCTGGCTAGTGGGATCAAACACGCCGGCTGCAGCGGTTAGCCATTTTGACGGCGCCCACACCCCAATCCCTGCCCACGAAGTGGTGTTGTAAAAATTGAGGGCCATCGGATTCTTGTTGAAGTTTAGGTTCGCGAAGTCGTATTTGTAGGTGTTGCCGGCAAAGCTATGGCAAAAGGTGTGGTCGGCGTGGGTAAGCACGTTGACCTTTCCCAAGATGAGGGAGAACTTCGGCGTCAGAGACTGAAATAGGAAATACTCCGTAGGGAGGACATCGTGGACGAAGAAGGGGCCCGGGAAGGCCAGTCCGGTGTACTGAGGCACGGTGGACCCCACGGTAAAAGTATTTTGTGGTGAAGAGCTTCCATTCCTGGCTTCCAAAGTGAGGTGAAATACGCCGCCCGGCCAGAGCCCAGCGCGCCCGCTATCCGCATTGATCGAAAGCTGGGTGTTTTGTATGAAGGCGCTGCCGGTTTTGAGACCACCTGACGCCACGTCTTGATATGCACTCGTCGAGTAAAGATCAAAGAAAAATCCATGACGAGCTAGATCTGTTCGCACCCCGCCCCAATCGCCAGTCAATTGAGTACGATCGAGGAAATCTCTCGAGTCGGTTCCTGGCAGCCCAAACACGGGTCCGTTGTTGAAGTACGGCAGGAGGTAGGGTGCCAAATTAGCAACGGAAAGTTTTTTTGTTGGAACGGGGCCCCATGAGTCAGCTGCATTCGCCGCGGAAGGCATTGTCTTTCCCACGATCGGATCATTGTCATAAGCTGCGCCGCCGACGCCAGTCTGTGCCGCATGCGTATCTGGCGTCGTTGGCGCGCCGACATCTGCCCCTGACTGTCCGTCCATGTTGAGGGCTTGGCCAAACACGGTGTTTGAGACGCACGGCGCCAGAAGTACGAGTGTGAAAAATGCAGTCCTGCCGGCGCCGTTTCTAAGCATCTTTTTGAACATCGTGTGTTCCTCTATTGAGTTGAAGCTAGTCCACGTCGGGTATCAGCGGCCGGAGTTGATGCGCAATGCGGATGGCGATCACGGTGGGCCCATCGGCGCTGAGGGCTGTTGTGAAAGCTGCCCTGATTTCCTCTGTCGTGTTAGCGGCCACTCCGACACAACCAAAGGCCTTGGCGGTTGCGACGATGTCGAGTCCGGGCAGATCAAGCGCGGGCACATTCGGAGTTTTCTCAAGCACTGCGAACTCTTTCAGAATGGCGTACTCGTCGTTGCACGGGACAATGTAGATGAGCTTGAGTTTTTGCCGAGCAGCTGTATACAGGCTCTGCACGGAATACTGGAGAGATCCATCCCCGATGGCAGCGATGACCGGGCGCCCGGTTCCCAGCTTCTTCTGGGCAATCGCAACGCCGACCGCGGCCGGTTCTCCCCATCCGAGTCCGCCACTCGCAAAGGTGTAGTACGTACCGGGCTCGTTGATTGGCCAGTACTGGGCGAGGTCCCCGAAGTTAGAAGCTGTCTCGTTCACCAGAATGGCATTCGCGGGCCGCAACTCACTCAATGCGGCGAATGCCTCAAGGGCCGTCAAAGGACTATTCGGGGGCGATGGAAGGCTCCGTTCGATTTGTGGAGCCGCAGGAGCGGGCCGCGACTTCACTTCCGGGATTGCATCATTCAATGCGTCGAGGGCTAGCTTTGCGTCCGCCAACAGGCTGTCTCCGACGATAGCGGCGGCCGCGTCGTAGGGGTCACTGGTGATCTGCAGGAGTTCCGCACCTTCGGGGAGATAGTCTCCAGCAACATAGGGGTAATACCGGAAGACCTGGGCTCCAACCACGATGATCAGGTCGTGGCCGCGAAGCTTTTTGCTCAGTGGGCCAATCGCAAAAGGGGCCATGCCTCGAAACTGCGGATGAGTTTGGGGGAAGGACGCCTTATCGGATAGCGGCGACAGGTACACGGGAGCTCTCAAGCGCTCCGCAAACTTGATGCCGGCATCCCAACCGCCTGCGCGCTCAATCTCAGGCCCATAAAGCAACACGGGATTCTTACTCTTCCGAATCTTTTCGGCGAAATGAGCAAGCCGCTCCGGGTCTGGCGAGTAGCGCGAGCTTGCAGTTCGAATGATCGCCTCTCCCAGAGCCGGCTGATCCCAGTCGTCAAGCGGAATCGACAAGTACACTGGGCCTGCAGGCGGTTGCATAGCAACCGTATAAGCCCTCATGATTGCTCCAGGGACGTCCTGTGCCCTCACAGGTTGATATGCCCACTTGACCCAGGGCCGCGGTAGAGTCGTTTCATCCCGGTTGGTAAGATATGGATCGCAAAGGACCATCTCACGCGTCTGCTGGCCAGCGGTGATGATGAGAGGAGTTTTGTTTTGAAAGGCCGTCATGATGTTTCCCATGCCATTCCCGGTTCCAGCTGACGTGTGCAGATTCAGCAGCGCTGGCTTTCCGGTAGCTTGAGCAAAGCCGTCTGCCATGGCCACGGCGGTCGCCTCTTGCAAACCGAGCACATATTCGAAATCGGACGGAAAGTTTTTAAGAAACGGTTGTTCTGTTGAACCGGGATTTCCAAATACCGTGGTCAAGCCAAGCTTCCTCAAGAGGTTGTAGGTTGCCTCGTAGACAGTCAGGGCTTTCTTCTCGTCGCTCATGATTCACTCCAGTATTGTGAAGATTGAAATGTTCATTCGATATGCGTCATTTACGCGAACAGCTTATGCTGCAGTTCGTGCAATTAGGATCGGCCTCTTGTCCACGAACTTTTCTAGCGCCGGGGCTAGTTAGTTCTCTTCCATAGCCTGAGCTTTATTGCTTCTCAATGCATTGCCCTCACGGCCGCGATATAACGGCTCACATACATCGCCCTTAGGACATCGTGATAGTAACAATGAGCGGACTCCGAAAAGAAGTACATGTTCCTGTTAGTCCATCTTAGTGAACGCTTTTCGAAGGACTGCGGCCACATTCGAGTTGCAGTCAGGAGACAAACGCTTTGGTCGGTGGTGCTGGTTGCCAATGTGAACGCACGGTATAAATTCGAAGAGAGCGAAGCACGCGCTATTGACCAGAGCAATGTAAGTTGATCAGGTGATGAAGGCGGACTGGGGTATCAGATCACCAAGCGCCTAAGAAATGTACGTCGCACCGAGGTAAGTAAGAGACTGTTACGGGCCCCGTCGGCCGTGATTTGATACGTGATCGCCGGGTCATCAACGACGGCAAATCGATAGCGAGAAGACCGGCCAAGGTTCACGAAAGAGCCTGCATCGGGTTGGGCACAAGTCTCAGCTTTCCGAATAAGCAAATTCGCCAAGAGCGCCGGGTGACGTCCCGGGATTGCCGAGGGATGCACCACATCAGGTTGCGGATTTTGGCTCAACTGCCTCGGGCAAGCGGCAGACTTCCTAGCCAGGATTCGACTTCGATCGTTCACACCTCGCCGAGTCGCCACCCGTTTGGTCGGCGGGAGATGCTTCCACGACCGTGTCCCATACACGTAGCTTTCGGCTTACGCAGGCGATTACTCAATCTTCAGTGCTAGCAACGAAGTGATCCGCATCACGAGGTGGGCGATATTTAGAAACGCGTCTCGCGATCTGAGGTGAGCCGCACCGCGCGAACCCACGCCGGCGCGCCCAGCCCTGATAGTTCAGAGCTGGAATATTGATATCGCCCCACTCCGGCGAACGCGTGGGTATCGACGAATTATCCAACTGAGATGCAAACCTAGGACACGCTGCCGTCCGTTTCTGAACAGTGGTTCAACAAATCGAACATACGCGGAGACTGCAACACCCTTGACCTCGCCACAAATCCTTCTGTTATCAGTCGCTTAAGTTTGAAATGCTTTGGAGACGGAGATGCAGTTGCAAGATACAAACACTCTATTCGGATCACATCTTGCAAAGAGAACGTCTTTTCGAGAGGCGCGAAACCAGGGTTTCGATAAGGAAAGGAGAATCGATGCCTCATCGGTTGTTGATTCTATTCTTACTCGCAACGAGCTTCGCCGTGTGCTGCAAAGCGGCGGCACAACGACCTTCGCTTTCTGGCCAATGGGAAGGCGCAGTGCAGGTCCCGGGATACGATTTGCGCGTTGTCGTCGATCTTACGCAGCAGGATAAGGAGTGGGCGGGGTCGATAACTGCGCCCGAATTTGGAATGAAGGGCGCGCCATTGAGTGGTATCGCGGTTAGACATGACGACATCGAATTTGAACTGAAGGGAACCGCAAGCTTCAAAGGACACCTCGGAATCGACGGCGAGTTGAGGGGCGAATACAAGCAAGGCGGCAACAGCGCGCCATTTCTACTCAAGCGAGTTGGTGATGCCCACGTCGACTACCCCGAACCCAGTAGTCCAATAAGCAAGGACATTCAGGGAGAGTGGAAGGGAGAGTTTCAACTCTTGAACTCGAAGATCAATGTGATCCTCGAACTCCCGAACGGCGGGACGCCGAGTGCGCCGGCAGGTGAGTTATTGATCGTCGACTGGGGGAATGCGAAGATCCCCATAACTCTATGGAAACAGGAAGGCAATCATAATCTTCACTTTGCCGGGCAACGGAATGAGTTATGAGGGCGAGTTCCACAAAGATGCGGTCGAGATTGCCGGGAATCTTCGCATCAGTTTTCTCGAGCTGCCATTATCGCTCCATCCCGCGAAGACGCCTATATCCGCATCGACAAACCCGTCGACGCACGCAGACACGAAGTAAGGGGAGAACTTGAATGAAGCCATTGAAGAGAGTGTCACCGGAATTGATTTGGACGTCGCTGCTCATTGTGACCTTCGCCTCGTCTGTGTCCTCATTGTGCGCGGCGCAGTCAATGTTCCGGGGCAATGCGGCACATACGGGTGTATACGACGCGCACGGACCGCGAGAGCTCAAGGGCATCAAGTGGAAGTTTGCGACCGGTGGCAGGGTCCTGTCTTCGCCAGTTGCGGATCAGAACGTAATCTACTTCGGCAGCTACGATCGCAATGTCTATGCATTCGACGCCGAAACCGGGGTGCAGAAATGGAAGTACTCAACATTCGGTCCCATTGCATCCACGCCAGCCGTCGCCAACGGCATTGTGTATGTCATGAGTTACGACGGCAAGTTCTACGCGATTGACGCCGCGACCGGAAAGTCAACGTGGAAGTTCAACACGGCAGGGGATCGCCATTTCGAGGCCAAAGGTCTTCATGGCGCGCAGCCGATGAGTCAAACGTATGTCGACGCCTGGGACATGTTCCAGTCAAGCCAAGTAGTCGCCCAAGACATGGTTTTCTTCGGCAGTGGGGACGGCAATCTCTACGCTCTGGATGCTGCCACTGGTGTGCTTCGCTGGAAGTTTGCAACCGCGACGTGGTTCACTCTTCGCCGGCATACGATGCGGGAATCGTCTATTTTGGCAGTTGGGATAGTTATCTCTATGCCGTCGACGCCGCCACCGGCAAGAAGAAATGGCAATTCAAGACCGGAGACGATGCACTCATTCATAACCAGGTCGGCTTTCAAGGCTCGCCGGCTGTGGTCAATGGGGTCGTTTATGTTGGGTGCCGCGACTCAGGCTTTTACGCCATTGACGCGGCGACCGGACCGCAGAAGTGGAAATTTGACGGCAAGCAGAGCTGGATCGTCGTTTCTCCCGCCGTGGTGAATGGCAAGGTGCTTTTCGGAACTTCGGATTCGAGCCTGGTTCACCTGCTCGATGCCGCCACGGCGCAACCTGTTTTTGACCTTCATGTGACGTCGTACGACTTCTCATCTCCTGCTGTGGCTGGCGACGTTGCGTATTTCGGACTGATGAATGGAACGTTTATTGCGGTCGACTTGAAAACGGGAAAGCAGTTATGGGAGTTCCAACCGGAGGTTTCGCACCAGAACCGCGGCTTCCTTCTGAACTCGGACAAGACGTTGAACAACATGATGCTCTGCCGGGGCGACTTCGAACAAAATGCGATTCAGGTTGAAAGGTTGTTCACCATTGGCTCGATCGCGTCGTCACCGCTGATCATGAATGGAACGGCGTATTTCGGCAGCGCCTACGGCTATGTATATGCGCTCCAGTGAGGCCAGTTGAAGAAACAGTCTTCAAGGACTGAACAAAAGGGATCTTCAGCTTTGAACGCAGGTATGAAGGACATTGCGCTCGTGCTTCGTACTCAAACCATAGGCCAGCTAGAGGAGCCATGTTTCTTCCCATCGCGCAGCCGGGGGCCTTGAATTCAATTTGGCTCGTGGTGCGCTCCAATCGCGATCCGCAGCAACTCGCCGCAGCCCTGAGAAGCAAACTGCACGATTTGCATGCGGGCCTGCGTTGAGAAATCGAGTCGTGACCAAGGAATGGATTTCGCTCTCTTCCCCGAGCGGATGGCGATAGGGTGCCTGGGCGTGCTGGGCTTGATGGGCAATGCTGTCGATCACCGGCATCTTCGGAATTGCGGCGGGTTCGGTAAGCAACCGCCTGAAGGAAGTGTTTCTCTGAGATACCATCTTGGATTCAGCGTCGTCCCGCCTCACTTATTACAAGATTGTCGTTAATGCCAGTTTTTGACGAGTGGCCACATTCGTTGGAGCGATCCCTTGAGCCCGCTACAGTAGAAAACGTCGAAGTGTTCCCTGGGCATCGAATAGGGATGAGAAACATGTGCACGCCATTCAACATGGTCGTAGACTTGTTCGAGTTCATTTTGTTGTCCCTGCATCACGATGACGCTGTCACCGGTATATTCCCGCGGTCCCCACAAGAAATAGTTCTGATGGCCGCTAATGGCCTTGGGCAAACCATACTTCGGCCCAAACAAATCGATGGCGCCAGCTTGGCCGAAATTCTGCGCAAAGATTGCGGTTCTCCGTTGAACGTCAGGAGGCAAGGTGCGGTACACTCCCGCAACAGTTGCAACCATCTCTTCCCACCCAAACTGCGAGGCGTAGACCTGCGGCAGCGGGCCGAGTTTCCATTTCTCAATCACCGGCGGTGCAACGTGCAATGCGGCAGCGTAGCGGATATAAGTCTCGGGGGGCAAAACCGGCAAGAGCATCGGCGCCAGCGCAACGCCCAGCAGGACCATCAACACCGGATAAACAATCTTGACCAGGCGCAACCGAGGTGCCTTCAACCACACCTCCCATAGCACGCTTCCTCCCGCAAAAAGAATGGGAAATGCAGGCCAAAGATAATAGACGCGCGGATTCAATACGATGATCACGGCAAATGTAATCGTGCAAGCCCAGCCGAGTACCCGGTAGGGCCGCCCTTTTTCATTGAAGAAAAAGAACCAGAAGCCGCCAACCCAGATGGGCAATGTAAGCGGGAGCATGGCGAGTGCTTCCTGGCCAAACAACGCGAACAGGCCGGGCTGCACGTTGCGTCCGTCGCGGCGGATGTTCTGTTGAAGTTCAAGAAATGGAAAATGATTGTGGATATTCCAAATAAGGTTTGGCAGGAAGATGAGTAAGGCAATCAGTGCACCCAGCCATATCCACGGCGAACGAAGACAGCGACGTTCGGTGGTCAATAGCAGACCTGCCACGATGCCGAAACCAAAAATCAGCATTGAGTGCTTGTTCAAAAGGCCAACGCCCGACACGAGTCCAACCAGCAGCCAAAGCTTATGCTGCCCGGTGCGAAGAATCACGATAACCAGGTAGGCACAGCCCAACCAGAAGAGCGGCTCAAAGGCGTTCATCGACAGCAGGTTGTCCATTCCCAGAAAACCTGGCGCCAGAAGCACAGACAACGCCGCAAGTCCCTGGGCGAATCGGCCTCCGCCCAATTCACGCGCGATGATGCCGGTGAGGATCACCTTGCCGACACCGGCAAGAGCTGGCAGGAAGCGAATGGCTGACAGCGAGTCGCCCCCGAGCGCCACGCCCAACCTTGCAATCAGCGCGATCATTGGTGGTTGATCGACATAACCCCATGCAAGATGGCGCGCGCACGCCAGGTAATACAGCTCATCAGTGAAGTAGCCATAGTATCGGTTGGCATAGAGATGAATCAGCAGTTTTGCTATTGCCGCGCAAAGCACGAAAAAGCCGCCTGCCAACAGCCACGATCGTTGAGCAGAGTTCGCGGGACGAAGGGCAGCAGCGTAAGTACTCATGACTGTTTCCTTGTTTCTTGGAGGCAAATTAGGATTGCAAACACGCGACCTGCTCTACGAAAGTAAGCAATTCCATAACTCCCGTCGTCGACCGCACACAAACCATTCCTCTTGGGATTTCCGCATTCATTGTCGCTACTCAACCCGCAGCGCCGACACTGGATTGACAGTAGCTGCTCTTCGCGCCGGCACTACGCTAGCCAACAGCGCGCATAACCCTAGCGCCACGACCGCTCCGCAAAGGACGGTTGGATCCCAGCCCTTCACCTGGTACAGCTTTGCCGCAATCAGCCGCGCGCACCCGATCGACGCCGGCACACCGATCAGCAGACCGATCAGAATCTGCATAAACGCGCCCTTCAGTACTATTTCGACCACACTCGTTCGAGTGGCCCCAAGGGCAATCCGCACGCCAATTTCTCTCGTCCGCCGTTCCACGCTGTACGCCGTCACTCCATACAAACCCACCGCCGCCAAAACCAACGCCAGCAGCCCGAACAATCCTGTCAGTTGCGCCACGGTCCGGTCCTGGTCCAGCCGGTCTGCGACCTGCTGTTCCATGGGACGAATCCCCACCAGCGTCAAATTCGGATCGACCTCTGAAAACGCGCGTTTCACCTGCGCTTCCATCCCTTCCATGCTTCCGTGAATTTCCAGAACCGCGGCCTCGATGAGGTGGCTGCGGTCATCGATCATCTGCACCATCTGCTTGTCGTAGGTTCCATGCTGCGCCAGCGGCACGAAGAACAGCGGAGGCCTCCAATGACCGCTCGGGTCCGTATAGTTCGCCGTGTGCAACACGCCCACAATCTCGTACGTCTTCGCGTACTTTGGTTCGTCAATTCCGAATACCTGTCCGATCGGGTCTTCTTCCGGCTTGAAGTAGCGCTTCACAAACGCCTCATCCACCACCGCTACATTCCGCGTTGCTGGCGTGTCCTGCTCCGTGATTGTGCGCCCGCGCACCAGTCTCTGTCCCATCGTCTCCAGGTATCCCGGGCTCACCCGATCCCAGGAGACCGATACGCTTCCCGGGTCGCTGATATTCGGCGGCTCCGATCCCGGCCTGAAGAAAAGCTCGCCCCAATTATTCGTGAATGGTGTATACAAAGCCAACGCCGCCGATTTCACTCCCGGAATGCGCTCCAGGCGCTGCCGAAGCGTTCGATACGTTACATCCAGCTTCTCCGGCGAGTACTTCGAAAACGGTGCATACAAACTGATGCTCACGCGATGATCGGGATCGAAACCAAAGTCCTGTTTCTGCATCTTCTGCATACTGCGCGTAAGCAGCCCCGCACCGCTCAGCAACACTACCGAGAGCGTCGCCTGCACGATGACCAGGGCCTTCTGCCAGAACCTGCTGCGATCCCTCGTCGTACGATTCGACCCGTGCAGCGCGGTCGCCGGATTCGCCCTCGTAGCAATCCACGCTGGCGCGGTGCCGAACAGCAACCCGGTAATGAGCGATACTCCGAAGGCAAAGCCAAGCACGGGTAGTGAAGGCAGTGCGCTGATGGGAACGTAATGCGCGTGTCGGAACGCCAGGGCCAGGATCAACTTCACACCCGCAAATGCAACAACCAGACCCGCTGCGCCTCCCGCAACCGCCAGCACCAGGCTTTCCGTGATGCACTGGCGCATGACCCGTTTCCGCGGTGCACCAAGCGCGAGCCGGATAGCCGTCTGCGTGTTCCGCGCTGCCCCCCGCGCCAGCAGCAGGTTGGCAATATTCGCGCACGCAATCAGCAGCACCAGCCCGCACACTGCCAGTAGAATGCGCAGGCTCGCTTCGTAGTCCGCCTTCATCGTTGCAATCCCCGCCCCACCCGGAGTCACTTTTACAAACTGCTTAGGCAGCACGTCCTTCACCTGTGACGAAAACTGCGGATACAGCGGTCCGAAATCATTCAGAAACCAGTTGCGCAAAATCGTCGTGAACCGTGGCCCGAGCGCCTCTGGATTCGTCCCCGGCCGTACCCGCCCAATGATGCGCAGCCACGCCATCGGCTGGTTCATTAGCGTGTTTCCACCAGCGATGAGAGGCTCCTGCTCGATCGGCAAAAAAATCTCCGCTGGATCGCTCTGCAGCGTCTCTCCGTCAAAGCCGCGCGGAGCAATTCCTACAATGGTGAAGGGATGGTCATCGATTAAGAACGTGGTGCCCACAACCTCCGGATCCGAACCGTAATGCTGTTGCCATGCACGATGCGTCAGCATTGCCGCAGGCGGCGCTCCGCGCTTGTCGTCTGCTGGCGTCAGCGTCCGTCCCGCATAGGCTTGAATTCCAAATGTCGAAAAATAATTCCCCGAGACATACTCAGCATGTAGCGGCTTTGCTTGCTGATCCTTCTCACCGCGCCGCACACTGAACAGATCATGCGCCGCCTGGAACGCCGCCATCTGCTCGAACTCCGGCGCCGCGGCCTGGAAGCGCTGATACACCACGTAGGGAAAGAGGCCCCAGCTTCCCTCCGGCCCCATATTTACACAGCAATCGTTGCCTTCACCCACGCGAAACAACGTTGCCGGAGCCGTTACCGGCAGCGACTTCAATATCACTGAGTGAATCAGCGAAAAAATCGCGGTAGTGGCGCCGATTCCAAGCGCCAGTGTAAGCATCGCTGTCAACGTAAATACAGGCGAGTGCCGCATCTGCCGCAGCGCGTACTGAACATCCTGCCACAGGTTTCGCATGGATTGCCCCTTGCAACTCCATACGAAAGATCACGCTGGCCGGTTCCTACCCCAATGTGATGTTGAACACACCCGAATGTTCATCCGGTTTCGCGAGACCGAACCTGCAGGAAACAAACGAGGCTTGGAGCTTGTGCCGATCCAATCGAGACGCCAAGTTAACTGCGTGCTTTCTATATGATGGAGACCAGATCGCGAAGTTGGTGTGGATTTGGACCGGCATCACAGCCACTGGCTCGCCCGCCTCTATTCTGCAAATGCCCGGCCGTAATCGACATGACCACCATGTCTCCAGGCATTTTGAGATTCTGTTCTCAACACTGAAGCGCTACAGAAGCATCGACCCGCGCGAGGGTAGGTGGGGAGTGCGTTGCTTTGGTCTTAGACTTCCTTCGTTCTGAACCGCCTGATCGAGATCACTTACCCTGGAACTGAGGGGCACGCTTTTGGACGAAGGCAGAAGTTCCCTCCTTCTTGTCCTCGGTGTCGGCAGCAAGGGCAAAGTACTTCGCCTCGAGCTTCAGTCCTGAGGTAAGGTCGGTGTCAATGCCCTTGTTCACTGCATCGATGGAGTAGCGGATCGCGATCGGCGCATTTGCATCGATTTGCTTGAGAATAGCTTCACAGCGCGGTATCAGGTCGGCAGCCGGAACGACTTCATTCACCAGCCCGATACGATGCGCCTCGCGAGCATCAATCAGATCGCCTGTCAGGATCAGTTGCAGAGCTCGGCCTTTGCCTACGAGGCGCGGCAACCTCTGCGTGCCGCCATAACCGGGAATGACCCCGAGCTTGACTTCAGGCTGACCGAACTTCGCGTTTTCCGTGGCGATACGAATGGTGCACGCCATCGCTGTCTCACAACCACCTCCGAGGGCGAACCCATTTACTGCGGCGATCACAGGTTTGCCGAGCGTCTCGATGAACGATAGCGTCTCCTGGCCTTTCTCGGAGAACTCACCTGCCTTCTCACCGTCGATTGTCGAAAGCTCAGCGATATCGGCGCCGGCAATGAACGCCTTTTCTCCCGCTCCGGTGAGGATGATGCCCTTGACTGTGACATCCTTCTTCGCCGCATGAAACGCAGTGTTGAGTTCTTCAACGGTCTTCCGGTTGAGCGCGTTCATCACCTTGGGTCGATTCATGGTGATGTAAGCGACCGATCCTTTGACCTCATACATGATATTTTCTAAGCTGGTGGCTGCTTCTGTGGCACTCATGAAGTTTCTCCTCTCTCCTGAACAGGTTTCGCTGAAGCGTGAGTGGGTGCCTCAGCATGCGCCGCCTGTGGTGCTGCTCCGCTGGCACGCAGGCCTGCGATCTCGTCACTTGTGAATCCAAGTTCGTTCAGCACTTCATCGTTATGCTCGCCGATTCCCGGGGCGCGCCTGGCAGGCACCTTCGTAACACCGTGCACTTGAAAGGGACTGCTGATGGTTGAGGTCAACTTGTCGCTGGCTCCTTCGAACGGAACGACGATGTCATTCGCTCGCAGTTGCGGATCATTAACGACGTCCTGCGGCTCACGCACGGCGCCAAAGGGGACGTGAACGCCGTTGAAGACCTCATACCAATGCGACATTGGCTGCGAACCAAAGATCTCATCGAGCATTGCTGTCAGTTGCGGCCGGTTCTGCGCCAGCTTGGCGGGATCCGAGAATCGCGGGTCCGTCAGAATATCCTCACGGCCTATTGCTTTTAAAACCGCCGGTACCTTGTCCGGAGTAGCTACCACAACGAACCACGTGCCATCGGATGAACGATACGTGTTCAAACCTGCATTTGCGGGATGTGCTCGATCGTGCAGTCCATAGAAATTCGCACCGCATAGAGCGGCCTGGATAAATACGCTGGCCGACCAGACACCCGTCGCGAGGAGCGAAGTCGTGACGTAGGATCCTTTGCCGGTGCGTTCGCGACGATAAAGAGCGGTCACGATCGCGCCATAAATGGCGACCGCAGTCGCATTGTCGCCGCTACCGGCCACGGGCCATGTCGGCGGCTCTCCAGCATCGCGCGTCATAAATAACAAACCGCTTCGCGCCCAGAACGCCGTAAGATCAAATCCCGGAAGAGCGGCGTCCGGACCTTTCTCCCCGAAGCCGGTGAGATCCGCATAGATGAGACGCGGATTCCACTGCGCGACATCGTCATATTCGAGTTTCAATTTTTGGCGCGCGGGATGCGGTGTGTTGACGATGAACACGTCGGCCCACTTGGCTAACCGCTCGATAACCTGCTGCGCACTCGCAGCTTTCAGATTAAGCGCAACGCCACGTTTGTTTCGATTAGCCAATTCAAAAGGATAGGGCTCATCTGAGTGCGGCTGCGGAGGGATCTTATGGCCGTTTCTCCACATCTCTCCGTCGGGCGGCTCGACTTTGATCACATCCGCGCCAAAGTCGGACAGGATTGTCGCTGCTGCGGGACCCGCGATGAAGCTCGAAAGGTCAACAACCTTAATTCCTGAAAAGATTTTGTTTTCGCTCATAAGAGCTCCAATATCTCCATTTGCTCGTCATCTTGAAAGTGCGGAACTCGTCACTATGTTCTGGACCCGCTTCGTGCTTCAAAACCCTCTTCCGGCGGCCGGTGCATCACACTCGCCTGGATTGGCCGGCCCAGTATTTCTCTCGTAAAATTCGCTTCAGAATCTTGCCCGACCCGGACTTAGGGAGTTCCTCTGTCATGAACTCGATATGTCGAGGGACCTTGTATGAGGCGATCCGCGTTTTGCAGTACTGCTTGAGTTCTTCTGCGGACAAGTTGGTTCCCGGTCGTAGAACGACGGCCGCGGCTACCAGCTCTCCCCATTTCTCATCCGGGATGCCGAACACCGCTGCCTCCTTCACCTCGGGGATCTCATAGATGGCGGCCTCGACTTCACCGGCGTACACATTCTCTCCGCCGCTCACAATCATCTCTTTTGCACGATCGACGATGTAGAAGTAGCCGTCCTTGTCTTGAAAGCCGACGTCTCCGGTTTGAAAGAACCCGCCAGAGAATGCTTTCGCGGTTTCGTCGACTGAAGACTCATCCTTCGGCAGGTCTTCGTCGATGTCACGCCAGTAGCCCACCATGACGCCTGGGCCACGTGCCACCAGGTTGCCCAGTTCGCCAGAAACCACTGGTCCGCCATTCGGGTGGACAACTCTCACATCGATGCCTGGGCAAGCGCGCCCACACGACTGAAGTCGGTCCATGGTGTGTTCAACATTTGTTAACCCCGTCAGAAAACCCGTCTCGCTCAACCCGTAGACTTGCAGCAGCTTTGCCTTCGGCAGAAGCCTGCGTATGTCCTTTATGAGAGCCGGGGCGATTGGCGCGCCCCCATAGGCCAACACATCCAGAGATTCCAGGTTGTAGCTATGAAGCTCCTCAAATTGGCAAAGCGTATTGATCATGGAGGGGACGAGAACGGTGTGCGTCACTCCATTTGCCTGAACGGATGCGCAGAACGATGCGGGGTCAAAGTGCGGCAAGGCCACCTGTGCGGCGCCGAAGACAGGGGCCGCGAACATTCCCGGAAAATCGGCAATATGAAACATTGGCGATGCGTGGAGAAAGACGGCCTTTTCCCGGTACTCCATCCAGTAGTTGAGATCATGAACGTTTGAGAAGACGTTCGAGTGTGTTAGCGCGGCACCTTTGGGTTGTCCTGTCGTTCCACTCGTATACAGAAGCACGAGAATCGCGTCAGGATCGTAGAACTCTTCTGTGTGCGGCTGTTCATCAATTTTGTCGAGTGGCTCGAGATCGATCACATGTTCCCAATTGGGTCGCCGACTCAGAGCGGGAAACTTCGAATGGCGGATCAGGCCACTTGGTTGCGAATCGTCGAGCAGCCGATCAATCTCGGCGCTGGCATAACGGGTATTGATTGGAACTGCGATAACTCCCAGCAAGCTGCAGGCATACACCAGTTCGATGTAGTCGGCGCCGTTCGGCATAAGTAATGCCAGTCGCTCTCCACTGAGAATGCCGCGACGTCGAAGCGCCGCGGCGATCTTCCTCACTTTCACGTCCAGTTCCAGAAAGGTTACGGCCTGGCCGTCCCGCACAAGAGCTGTGTGCTGCGGGAAGTACTGCAAGGCACGGCCAACGGAATGGGTGTAAATCATCTATGCCTCTCACTCGGGAACGACAGACGCAGTCTGACTAAATGAAGGCACTGAAGCCCGAGATGGCGCGGCCAACGATGAGAGTATTCATTTCGCGCGTTCCCTCGTAGGAATAGATAGCCTCTGAGTCGGCAACAAAGCGGCCAACGTTATTGTCAAGAAGGATTCCATTCGCTCCAAGGAGCTCTCGCGCGTAACCGACCGTCTCGCGCATCTTGACGGTGCAAAATGCCTTGGCAAGGGATGCATGTTCGTCAGCAAGCTTGCCTTGGTCCTGCAGTTGTGAAAGACGGATGACCATGCATTGACACGCGGTGATGTTGCCGATCATCTTCACCAGGAGGTCCTGGACGAGTTGGAACGAAGCGATCGGTTTGCCGAACTGCTCGCGCGTCTGTGCATATGCCAATGCATTCTCGTAGGCGCCCATCTGGCACCCGACAGCCTCCCATGCGACGAAGCCGCGCGTCATGCGGAGTACGCGCGCCGTATCCCGGAAGGACGTGTCGTTCTGCAGGCGATTTTCTTCAGGCACCTTGCAGTCTTCCAGACGTGATATGCCCGTTCTGTACAACCCGTAGCGCCATCTTGTGCTGGATCTTCTCAACCTTGAAGCCGGGGGTCTTGTTCTCAACGATGAAGCCCTTCACCTGGCTGTCGGCCACATCCCTCGCCCAAATGATGGTTAAGTCTCCAAACGTAGAGTTACCAATCCACTTCTTCTGACCATTCAGAATCCACGTGTCTCCCTCGCGCCGTGCGGTGGTTCCAAGTCCACGTGAGGCACCTGAGCCGACTAGAGGCTCAGTCAAACCGAACGATCCGATCTTTTCCAGACGCGCCATCGGCGGCAACCATTTCTTCTTCTGCTCTTCCGAGCCGCAAAGGAATATGGAACCCATGGCAAGGCCGCTATGCACACCGAAGAAGGTAGCGAAGGAGCAGTCGATCCGAGCTATCTCCATGGCGATATAGCAGGCCAGAAGATTGCTGCCGCCGGCACATCCATAGCCTTCGTATCCCGCTCCTGCAATCTGGAGTTCCCGGAAGCCGGGTAAAAGGTCAAATGGGAAGGAGTCCTTCGCCCAGAAATCGTTGATGGCCGGGGCGACGGAGGTTTCCATGAATGTCCGAACCTTCGAGATCGTCTGCTGTTCGGCTTCAGACAGCAGCTGGAAAACCTGATAGAAATCGCTGTTGGGCTTCGGTAGCACCTTCGGTTTCCTTATTTCCTGGTTTTGTGTTTCCGACATGGATCCTCCAACGTTCTTTGTCTTAGGTTGTGGCATCAAATCCCGGCTTCAAGTGATGGTGGCATCTGAAGAAGTGATCGGCGAAGGTTAAGCCGAACAGGCACCCGTAAGAGAATTACCTCGACTTGTAAGTCGCGCGGTTGGTCTTACGGTCAAGACTAATTCCGCGTTAACTCAAGTGATGGGAGGGAATCGACTCGCCATTTATGTTCTCGGTAATCGGGGTTCATGTCGATTTGGAAGCGGTCATTTGCTCCGCGTAAATCTGAAGGAGATTCATGCGGCGACCGGTTTCGATATTTCGTGAAATGTCCGAATCGCTCATCCGATCGCCGATCAATCACCGTTTCGTCATCCAGACAAGCTCATACTATCCAAGCTCCGGTGGTGAAGGTAGTACATGTTCCTGTTAGCGCGGAATGGTCTGCCCGAATGCCGATGCCTTGCCCCCGTTTTTCCGGATTAAGAGGAAACGGATTGGTAACGATAAGGAACCTTATCGCCTGCAGCCGGGTTGTCCACACCAACCACCTCTCACGGCATTCGGTGAATGAGATTTGGAATCGATCATTGACCGCTTCACTCAGCTTCTGATTGCACCCGCAACACTCGCAATATTCGCAGCGGAGGTTGGCTGTTGCTCGCATATCTTCAGCATGAGGAATGGTTGGCGCATCGGCTCAAGCTACGGACGCTATGATCGCCAACGCGCTCGACATTCTTGACCGTCCAACCGGTCAAGCGCCAGAGGAGGGCGATCGGCTTCCGAAGAGCCACGTTTCAATTCGCCGCAAAAAACGCGGGCCGAATTCCTCGATACTAAGCTTCTCGCGCCTCGAACGGCGATGCTGAAGTGTGCGGGCCGGAATCACGACTTCGTCAATCTCGGAGCGAACGAAGCCCAGCGCAATCAGGCGATTAATTACTCCGGGCGCCAAACGGTTTTCGACTATGTCAGGCAGATCTGACTCCGTTGCCGCCGGCCGGACGCCGAGCCAATCCCCGATCTTTGCATGCGCAGCATTGTCTTAAACAGGCTCTGGCCCGATTAGATAACAAGGCTGTTCTGGCATATTTGCTAGTTGTCCCAAACTCGTCCCAAACAGAAGCTTGGCGTATGCACCATGTGCTCCCACGATAAAAGTGGTGCACCATACTGCGGCGCGACGAACAGATGGCCGTGAGTATTCGATAAAGGGGAAATGATGAATTTTAGCAGCAATAATTTGCGTTTGTTGGTCGCAGCAATGAGCCTGCTATTTTGCACAACCGTCTTCGCCGAGGGGCCGGCGGACTTGACGGTCGCGGGCCCGGTCGCGGCTGCACCAACGGCCACAGTCGCGATCCCGGACGCGCCTGCGCCGGCAGATCCAACCCCCGCACAGGGTCCGGGTCCGGTTTCACCGTACCCGACGGGAAGTACCACCGGTGATTGGCGCGTCGGAATCTCGATTTACGGTTGGTTCCCGGGATTGCACGGCACCGTTGGAGCGCTGGGTCATAATGCCAGCATCCATGTCCCCTTCTCAGATGTCTTTCATACTTTAAAAGGGATCGTACCGATCGCAGTCGAGGCCGATAAGGGCCGCTTCGTGATGCCGGTGGATTTCTTATGGATGAAACTCGGCGTCGACAACGGGATCCCCCTTAACGACTTTAGCCAGATATCGATCAAAACTCGTCTGACAGAGTCTATTTTCACGCCCAAGGTGGGATTCAGGCTCATTGACGCCGAGCACCTGAAGTTCGACGCCCTCGGCGGAATTCGCTATTGGTATCTGAGCTTGGACAACACACTTGAACCCTCTGGACTCGGCACTTCAAAATCGGTCGATTGGGTCGATGGCCTGGGCGGCGGCAGGTTTATACTGCCCTTCGGCGAAAAGGCGTCCATGACTGTGGCCGGTGATGCCGGCGCAGGCGGATCCAAACTGGACTACCAGCTGCTGGGCCTGATGAACTTCAACCTCAGCCCCAAGTTCGGAATGGCGGTCGGATGGCGCTATCTGGATGTGGACTACCAACCGACCACGAACCAGTTCGTATTTGACACTGTGACGAGTGGCGCGATTGCGGGTTTCAGCCTTAACTTTGGCGGCAAGCCACCAGTTCCGCCGACGGCTTCATGCTCGGCTTCGCCTGCGCAGGTCTTTCCGGGCGATTCGGTCACAGTGACTGCCACCCCCGCAGGTCTGAATCCGAAGTTGAACACGGTATATTCCTGGAGCGGTGACGGCGTTACCGGCAATGGACCGACGGCCAGCGTCAATACCGCCGCCTTGAATCCCGGGACCTACACTGTGAGAGGCAATCTGAAGGAAGGAAAGCCCGGGAAGGAAGGGGAAAAGCCCTGGCAGGTTGCAAGTTGCTCGGCCGCTTACACCGTCAAGGAGTTTGAGGCGCCAACCATCAGCTGCTCGGCTAATCCGACTGAGCTCAAGCCCGGTGACTCATCAACTGTGACGGCCCAGGCTGTCAGCCCGCAGAACCGTCCGCTCACTTACAGCTACCAGGCTTCGGGCGGCACCATCAGTGGCAGCGGACCTACCGCGACCTACTCTTCGACAGGGGCTTCCACCGGTTCGATGCAGATCACCTGCAGTGTGTCGGATGACAAGGGCCACACAGCGACAGCAAGCACCAGCGTGAGCATTCAGGCGCCTCCTCCTCCTCCTCCTCCTCCGGGGCCATCAGCTGAGCTGATAGCACGGCTGAGATTACACAGCGTCTGGTTCGCGACCGCTCTACCGACGGAGGAGCATCCGGAGGGTGGCTTGGTGGCAAGCCAGCAGGCGACTCTCAACGCTTACGGAACCGACTTCAAGAGCTACCTGGCCCTTAAGCCGGATGGGCGTATAACCTTGATCGGTCACGCGGATCCGCGTGGTACTCCGGAATACAATCAGAAGCTCTCCGAACGCCGTGTCGCTCGCGCCAAGGCTTTCCTCGTTGAACTGGGTATTCCCGAGGGGAACATTGATACGCAGGCAGTTGGCGCAGAGCGTCAGCTCAGCAAGGACGAGGTCAAGAATCTGATCGAGGCCAATACTGACATCAGCGACGAACAGAAGAAGAAGGCGCTGCGCAACCTGAACGTGATTGTTCTGGCTCAGAACCGCCGCGTCGATGTCACTCTCAACGGAGCGGGCCAGGAATCCGCAATGCACTATCCATTCAATGCTGCCGATTCCTCGACTCTTCTCGATCTGAAGAAGCCGGTTCACAAGGCCGCGCCGAAGAAGTAAACCCTTCAACCACCGGGGCGGGCCGGCCAGGCCCGTTCCGGTTCCAATTGTTATAGAAGTTATAGAAGGTTGGCTGGAAAGAGAGACCGAACTGCGATCTCTCCGGTTGCGCCCTTAGCTGGTGGCCATGTTGGCATCTCCTTTCAAAACATTGAGATAAAGCCCGTGGCGAGCAGGGTCGCATCAGCGACCCCGCTCAACCCGCTTTGAGGGGCTCTACATCAGAACCTCCGGCTCTGCCGGGGCTAACTTACAGGTCGATTTTGGTATGGCATCCATGTGCAAACAGGGCTGCAATTGCCCTGATGATCCGCCGCCCTGCGGTCGAGGGTTTGTCCGACAAACGACAAAGCTGTATAAAATGACACAGCTTTCCCTCGTAATCCGTGGAAAAATAAGCGATGGAGGGGTCTCGCCACCTTCACAGAGACTCTGCCCACGCTGCGTTTGGAATGCGACCTGGGCTGAAAGGAGGCCATCCACATGAACCTCGTGGCGCCCGTCATTTTCGATCCAGCGACCTTTCTGGCCAACGCTGGCCTCGGTCGACGAATTGTCGAGTTGAAGCCGAGAGAGGCTTTCTTTTCCCAGGGAGATCCTGCCGATTCCGTCTTCTACCTTCAGAAAGGCCGTGCGAAGGTCACCGTCGTTTCGAAGGTCGGCAAAGAAGCCACCATCACACTCCTGGCACCGAGAGACTTCGTTGGAGAAGAGGCGTTAGCGGCAGTAGCTGGGCTGCGTCTGGCCTCCGCCACTGCCATCACCGCCTGCACCGCACTCAACATCAGGCGCGACGAGATGGTCCGCGTGATGCACGAAGAGCATGAGTTTTCTGACTTGTTCATGAAATTCCTGTTGGCGCGCAGTATGCGCGTTCAAGCCGATCTTGTAGATCAGCTCTTCAACTCAAGTGAAAAACGCCTGGCCAGGATATTGCTTCTGATGGCTGAATTCGGCAAGCCCGGCGAGCCCGAGACCCTGATTCCCAAGATCTCTCAAGAGACCCTGGCAGAGATGATCGGCACAACACGGTCCCGAGTCAGTTTCTTTATGAACCGCTTCCGCAAGCTCGGCTTCGTTGAATATAACGGACGCATTCGTGTGCACAAGTCCTTATTGAATGTCATACTTCACGATCAAATGCCCGATGACCATGCGGTTAGGCCCGATATCCTCGATGTGCCCCGCAGGCGACCGAGCGCGGCCAGAATAGAGCGAACTGTTCGAAACTGACCAGCAACCGCATTTGATCGAATGCGAAACTGATATCTACCCCTCGGGATTTTGACGGCGGGAGTGTGGAATGAAAGACTTCACAGTTTCAATCCTGATTGTTGAAGACGACGAACCGGTTCGCACATCATTTGCCCAGATTTTCAACTATCTCGGATACCGCACCCGGACTGCGCCGGACGGCCTCGCGGCTCTGATTGAGATTCGCCGCGAAGTGCCGGATGTTCTGCTTTCTGACCTCAACATGCCGGCAATGTCCGGATTTGAGTTGCTCTCTGTTTTGCGCCGCAGGATCCCTGCGATCTACGTGATTGCGATGAGCGGTATGTTTACCGAGAGTGAGTTTCCCCCGGGAGTTACCGCCGACGCTTTTTATCGAAAGGGCGGCGGGGTGGCTGATCTGGTCAAGATAGTGGAAACCCGGCCTTTACTTAAGCGAGAAGATCGCTACTTGCCGGAGCCGATATGGATCCAGAGAAACGGTCATGATGCCTCTGGAGGGGAATTCGTAACGATGGCCTGTCCGGATTGCTTCAGAACCTTGACGCTGCCTATCGATGCCAAAGTCAGAGCAATTCTTGAGACGAGCTGCGTTTTTTGCCACACCTGGATCCTTTATGGCATCGTCGACCCTCACAGCCTCGAGTTTCCGCGAGGCTTCCAGGCGGCTTCCCCCCTTCCTGTCCCGGCACTCCGGATTGCCCAACTAAATTGAACGTCGGAATGAGAAAGACGTACGCAATGAACAAGCTGGATAGACCTGCATTTCTCTTGCGCGTCGACGCACAGCTGCTGGTCGATTTGAAGGTGACCACGAGAAAGTTCCGCGACGGCTGGGACTCTGTGCCATCCCGCGAAGCACAGAGGTTCGGTAGACGGGTGAAACGGAATGATTGGGAACTGGATGTGGACGCCTCGCCATTGTTGAAGGGTGGAATGGGCAAGACTCCGGAAGCTGCGACTGCACGTGCGCTCAGGCTGGCTCTGCGGCAGGTGAGGGAATCGTTTAACGCGGCAAGAGTGGAGTATTTGCGCGTATCGCAGTATCCATGGTTCTACGTGGCCACGGTCGCTGTGTATCCACAAACCATCAAGCGAGGGGCCAGTTCTCTTATTTTCCCCTGAGCGAGGTCTTCCGCCCGAGTTTCATCCTGTGTTTGCACCATGGAACGCAAACCAGTAGTAGCGCCGCCAGCACCACATGCACCGAAAAGGCCGAAGCGCAAACATGCCAAGCAGGCTGTCGGACGAATGCAATTCAGCCGGCTTGAATTCAACCGATGTACATCGCGGACACGCGCGCCGAATCAGCAGATGCGGTAGCCAAGTGGGCCAGGTCCAGTCTGCTGTCTTCACTATTATTTTCCTTTCGGATGAACGCGGCGGATTCCTACAGGGCGATCGCCACCATAGCCACTCTTATCGAGTGCCACTTCACGATTTCGTCCATCTCGTTACGGATGGTGGTGGCGCGTCAACGAGACCGCGCTGATTTGTGAAGGCAGGAACATACGACTCCAGCACCGGGGCTGACGATCCCGGCACATCGATCGCACCAGCCGGACTCATGAGCTTGCCGTCGGTCGCGTCCTTTGAGGACTTGGTTGGCTCCGGAGCACTTGTCTGCTTGGGGCTAAGTGGATGTCTGTTTCTGCGAGCGGCGAAGTAGCTATTTACATCTTTCTTCTTGATGAGCACCAGGACAACTCCGATCGTTCGGTTGCGTGCGTGAACGTTGCTCGTCTGGAGCGAAGACCGGATTGCCGAAGGCGAGAATCGAATCGCATAGACCTTCTTCGAGCATACGCTTTAAACCACATGCGTGCGGCCCATTGAACGAAAGGGCCGATCCTGAAGATCATGACAGTGTTGGCACACGTCTTCAGTGCCCTACACGATACCGGCTTAACGTGTGGAAGAGCCCGAACAGATTGCAGACCCAGAGAGCCACGACGACGACCACGACGGCATTCAGTATCGATTTGATGGACCCCTGCATGGGAATGAAGCGATTCACAAGCCAAAGCAACACACCCACGGCGATGAGTGCGAAGACAACATTGATAAGTGGCATAAGAAGCTCCTTTCAAGCGACCGGAGCCGATCGGTCCAGCGGGTGGGAAATCCATCCGCTGGACCCTGGCCGTGCGGCCGATTCAACCTGGTTTGGTCTACTTCGCCTCGGCCACTGCACTGGTGCGAGCAGCTTCAGAGATTGCCTTCAGGAAGTGAAGCGTAGATTTTGGCGCCTCGACTTCGCCCGAAAGGATCGCGTGGAAAGAAGGATCGCTGCCGTAGATTGCGCGGGTGGAGTCTTTGTCCTGCTCAACCACAGCGCCGTTCAGACTTATTCCGGCGAACACACCCTTGGAGCGTGAGTATGTGAGGATCTCGCTGTCCATCTTCCAGTCGGTGCCGGCAGATGCGTGGCGGCCAACGGGACCAGCCGAAGCAGAGGCATCGGCGCCCACCTGGAATTTGCTCGATAACAGCTGCTGCAGACCATGGTCATTCATAACGAACATGACGAGGTCCACGCCTTCTATACCGATCTGCAATCCCCAACTGCCTCCGCCTATGGAGACGAATGCAGGCGAACTCCAGCCTTCTTTTGTGCGGCAAGTAGCGACGCCGCGGCCATGCTCTCCACCGATGACGAAGCCGCCCTTGACCAGATGAGGAATCACAACGATGCACTTTGCGTTGTTCACCACTTCTTCGGGAACGCCTTTGTCGGGCGCATTGATCATGGCCTCAAGCGTCTCTGAAGACATGCGGAGGCGTTCAGTCGAATCTTCCAGTCCTGAAGAGGCCCATAGGTTTCCTGTGGTCAGCGCAACGGCGCCGGCCAATAGCATAGGCATAATTTTCATGAGTTTTCCTTGCACAAAAGAGGAGAGCTAAGGCGGGACAGATGTCAGATGGGCTGACTTAGCTCAGAAACCATGAGGGAGAGGACAACCAGACTCTTCTCCAAAATGATTATTTCAATGCTCGGGCAGCAAATGCTGAGCTATAAAGATCACATAGTCGATTTAACATGCATCGGGGTGGTACAGTAGATGCCCCAAACGTTTACCGGGATCGCGCTAACGCGGCCGGCGAAGATTTGAACAGCGAGTGTTGAAGATCGAGTGCCCGCTGTCGGCAGCGGTCAAGCGAGATGATCCGAGTGCCGCTCCTGTTTTACCCCACCAAAAAAATCTTCCGAAACTGTCTAAAATTGACCAGCATTGGAAACAACCTGGTGGAATGGTCACAGTAGCAAAGTGCGGCGCTACCCTATTCGGCCGTGTCACTTCCCACATCGAACTGCCCAAAACGATGGTCGCGATAATTCAATGCGAGCAGGCAAGAGGGCTGAAGTCCAATTCATCGATCTCGGACGGAATTATGCGAATGCCAAGCTTTCTCAGACGAGACAAAACGTTTACGCAACCAATCATCTGGCTCAATACCTCCTTCATGGTGCTGTTTCACCTTGGTGCGTTGGCGGCCCTGTTCGTATTCAGCTGGAAGGCGTTGCTCCTTGCCGTTCTGCTATGGTGGGTCGCCGGGAGCCTCGGCATCGGGATGGGATACCATCGGCTTCTCACCCATCGCGGATACAAAACTCCCAAATGGGTGGAGTATGTCCTGGCTGTCTGCGGCTCCCTTGCCCTGGAAGGCGGACCCGTGTTCTGGGTTGCAATACACCGTTTACATCACCAGAACACCGATAAAGAGGGTGATCCGCATTCTCCCCATAATGGAGGCTTTTGGGCCCACATGGGCTGGATTCTGACCGGCCGAACCATGGCGGCCAACTCGGCGCAGCTTTTGCCTTATGTTCCGGAACTTCGCAAAGACCGATTCCTTAGGTGGATTAGTCGTTGGCACTGGGTACCGATCACGGCACTGGCCGTCCTGCTTTTTGCCGTTGGCGGATGGCGGTACGTTTTATGGGGCATCTTCCTTCGGACAGTAATCGGTCTCCACACGACGTGGCTGGTCAACTCCGCGACGCATATGTGGGGACGACAGCGGTTTCGCACGCAGGATGATTCGAAAAATAGCCTTTGGGTGGCGCTTCTGACGTTCGGTGAGGGATGGCACAACAACCATCATGCGCATCCGCAATCGGCCAGGCATGGCTTGGCCTGGTACGAACTCGACCCGAACTGGTATGGAATTTGGATTCTGCGTCTTGTCGGCCTTGCCTGGGATGTGAAAACGCAGACACTCAATCGAGGTGAGTTCCAAACTGCCACGAAACAGCATCTTCAACCCCCGTTGTCGGTCGCCGCGAACAGTGAGTAGAGCAGACCGCAAGGGTCCGGATCAAATTGATTCTCCGGTTGCCTGTCCGTTCAACACTCGCTACTCAGTTCTCAAGGCCTTCGCCGGATCGATCGACGCCGCTCGTTGCGCGGGGATCAGGGCGGCCAGGAGTGCGGCCGCCGACAGCGCCAGGATTGCTGTCACCATCACGGTGGCATCGATGCGCTTGATCTCATAGAGTTGCGCCTCAACAAAACGCACGCATGCGAGCGCCGTGGGTACGCCGATCAGCAGCCCCAATGCCGTCTGGCTCATGGCGCCGCGCATGACAAGTGCCGTTACTCCGAGGCGTTCCGCACCGAGCGCCATACGGATTCCGATCTCCGACGTGCGCTGAGCGACGGTATAGGCGGTGACGCCGTAGAGACCGATCGTCGCCAGTAAAAGGGCAAGCGCGCCAAAAAGTGTAGTCAGGCGCGCGAGCAGCCGCTCCCAGGTAAAGCATCCCGCGATCTGCGCATCGAAGGTTTGGAAACTGACAACGCTCAGGTTCGGGTTGATGGCAGAGAGAGTGCGGCGCGCTACCTCTTCCATATCGTTCATCGGATAAGCGGTCTTCAGCACAATAGCTCCCGCATACATCAATTCGTCTTTCTCGATGGGCTCGCTTGCTGTCGGCGATCTCTGCAAAATGGGCACAAAGTACATGGGGTGATCCTTCCACCGTGCATTCGTATAGGCGGTGTCCTCCACCACACCCACGATCTCAAAATCGCCGGCGTGCTCCGGACCTGTGCCGAAGTGGTGTCCAATCGGATTCTCCCTCGGCTTGAAAAGCTTCTTCACAAACGACTGGTTCACGATCCCAACTGGCGTGGACGTAGCCGTGTCCTGCACACCGATTCCCCGGCCCATCACAACGCGCGTTCCCACTGAATCGAAATACTCAGCATTTGCCTTCACAGTCGACGCTTCTAAATTCAGATTCGGCTGTCCCTGCACCACAATGCCCCATCCATTGTTGTTGTCTTCCATCGGTGTGTAAGTGGAGATGCCGACTTTATCAATCCCGGCCAATGTGTGAAATCTCTCTTCGATGGTTCGGTACAGGTCTCCAACTTGCCGTTGCGTGTAACCTGCACCCTGAGGGTTGATGTGCACAATGTAACGATTCTTCGACTCCAGTCTCAGGTCTGTGCTTTGAAGCTTGCCCAGGCTTTGCGAAAAGAGCCCGGCGCCGACGAGCAGTACCAGTGACGTTCCCGCCTGCACCACCACCAGCCCGCGCTGCAGCAAAGATGCTCCTCCCGCCGTTGTCCGCGATCCCCTGCGCAGGGTGTCTGCGGGTTCGGCTTTCGCGGCAATCCATGCCGGCGCCACGCCGAACAGCACACCTGTCAGCATCGATACTCCAACGGCAAATCCCAGCACCGGTAGCGACGGGCCGGCCTGGATAGGAATACTTTTTGCCCACGGGAAATGTAAGGGCCAGCAGCATTCGCGTTCCTGCAAACGCCATCGCCAGGCCTGCGATCCCGCTCATCCCAGCCAACAGCAGGCTTTCCGTCAGCAATTGCCGCACGATCCGTCCGCGCATCGCACCGAGCGCGGTACGGACAGACATTTCCATCTTCCGGCTCGTCCCTCGCACCAGCAAGAGATTGGCAATGTTGGCGCACGCAATCAGGAGCACCAATCCCGAGACCCACATCAACAGGTGTAGATCCGACGCATACCACTCCTGCATGCTCCGTATGCCGGCGCCGCCCGAGGTCAGCACGATGTGCACTTTCGCTAACTTTGCCTTATCGTTTTCTGACGAAAATATGTAGGTGGGCGCAAGAGCCTGCCGCAGCAGGCCGCTCAGCTTCGCCTGGAGCTGCGCATGCGACACACCGGGCTTCACCCGTCCGATGATGTAAAGCCACTGTTGAACCGGATCGTGTACATAAGGGGCATTCGCCAGAAGGGTCATGGATTCGATGGGAAAGTAGAATTCCGGCGGTGCCAACGCCAGCCTGTCCCCATAGAAGCCCTCTGGCGCGATGCCGACGATGGTGACAGGCTTGGTATTGACGTAAAATGTGCTGCCGACAATCGCGGGATCGCCGCCATAGTTGTTTTTCCTCGTCTGGCAGCTCATCACTGCCGCGAGCGGCGCGCCCTCGATGTCGTCCGGACCGGAGAGGAGCCTGCCCGCCTGTGGCTGGAGTCCAAAGGTGCGGAAGTAGTTGCCCGAAACAAACTCTCCCATCACCGACCGCGCCGCTTCTTGAGATCCGTCGAGACGCACAACAACGGGACGGCCGGCGAACCCTGCCTGCATGGCCGCCAGTTCTTCAAACTCGGGCGCGTTTTTCTTCAACTGTTGATAGGCATCGGTCGAGAAGAGCGAGTAGTCGCCATCGTCGCCGATGCCCACGCCGACGCAGCAATCGCTGTGGTCGCCTAACAGTACCAGCGCTTTGGGGTCGGTCACCGAAAGGTTCTTCATCAGGACCGCATTGACCAGCGTGAAGATTGCCGCGTTGGCTCCGATCCCCAAGGCCAGAGTTAGCACCGCTGTTACCGTGAATCCGGGGCTCTTGCCCAGCATGCGTAGACCGTAGCGCACATCTTGCAGAAGTGTTCCGACAGATAGGAAGGTGCGCATCTCCCTCTGCATCTGGCTCAGCGCCGTCGTGTTGCCGAATTGACGGCCTGCTGCTGCGACCGCATCTTCTCGGCGCATGCCCTGGCGCATGAATTTTTCCACCAGCAGTTCCAGGTGCGCTTGCATCTCATCGTCAAATTCGGAGTCGGATTTCTTCTGTCCGAAAAGACCGCGCACTCTCGACGCAGTTCGAAGAATCCAGGAAGTCATGGCTACTTCTGTCCCTCCAGACGCAAAACACGACCGATCACGCCCGAGATTCGCTCCCAATTCTCGGTCTCAACCGCAAGTTGTTTCAGTCCCCGCCTGGTAATCGAGTAGAACCTGGCCTTGCGGTTGTTCTCCGACGTCCCCCACTCCGAATCGATCCATCCTTGCTGTTGCAGCCTCACCAGCGAGGTGTAGACCGTGCCCTCGTTCAGCTTTAGCACATCCTCGCTCACCTGCTCGATGCGACGTCCGATCCCGAAACCGTGCAACGGACCCAACGCATGCAGGGTTTTCAGGATCATCATGTCCAGCGTCCCCTGCAGAACTTCAGATTTATCGGTGCTCGCCATCGTTCCTTTGGTCATTGCAAAGAAATTAGCACGACTCCTTTTCAATGTCCAAAGGAAAATCCGTTGAGCCATGCACGCCGTCAGGAATAGCAAATTCGACCAGGATTCTGGATCTGCAGCAGGCAGATAAAGCCCGGGGCCGGGTAGATATCGTTGATTGAGAATTTCCACGCTCGAGGACTGCAGGTAAAATGGCGTGTAAGTTCCCGCCGCCCTTCGCATTCCCAACACGGTTTGCCGCGTGCCGAAGGGAGAACAGGAGGAGCCAGTTCAGTACTGGTCCTCACGGGCCCGGGCTTTGAATTCCACGTCTTGCAGGTAGTAGTCTCACTTCAAGGAAGAGTTGCCGATGAACACGAACCCATTCGCAAAATCACTGGCCGTTTCGGCTGGACTCCTTTTTCTGTGTGCCGGAGCGAGCCTGGCGCGCGCCTCTAGCGCTCCCGCCGGTGAGGTGCAAACCCCGACACCGGCTGTGCCCGGACCTCAGTCGGGCAGTCCCTCGTCCCCGGCGGAATATTTTCAAGGGCTGGACTACACCCCTGAACAGAAAGAGCAAATCGACAAGATTCAGCGGGATACGGAGACGCGCAAGGCGGCGGTCGAAAAGGACGAAAAACTGAACCAGGATCAGAAAGACGCCATGCTTAACGGGTACACGCATTTGGAATACAGCGCGATCTTTAAGGTGCTGACGCCGGAGCAACAAAAACAAGTCAGGTCGAAAATTCGTGCCCGCAAAGCCGCAGACCAGGCGGCACAAAAGAAGCAGGCCCCGCAAAGCTGAAGGCGCCGCATCATCTAATTATCGCCAAACCTCACGCCCAGCTGAACCCACTCCGCTGCAGCGGCAGGGTGCGAATCCTCTTGCCCGTGGCCGCAAAAATCGCATTGCTCAGCGCCGGCAAGGTCGGCGGCAAGGTCGGCTCGCCCAGGCCCGTCGGCGCATAGTCGGTCTTGCGCCAATACACTTCAATCTTCGGCGCCTGCCTCATGCGCATCAGCGGGTGGTTATGGAAGTTGGACTGCTCGACCTTTCCATCCGCCAGCGTGATCTCTTGTCCCATGTGGCTCATGCCTTCAACGATGCCGCCGAAGGCGATGTTCACGGCCGCAGCCGGATTGATGATCTGGCTGCCAACATCCCCCGCTGCCCAGACCTGGTGGACCGTCACCTTGTTTTTGGTGTCCACGCTCACATCGGCAACCTCGGCGAAGTAGCCCAGATGGCAGAACCACGCCGCGATTCCCATTCCGCGGCCGGGCGTCTTGGCGCGATGAGCCCAGCCTGACTTTTCTGCCACCAACTCAAGCACGCCTTTGAACCGCTCCGGAATGAGAACCGATTGCCCGGTTGGCTCGTGGTCGCCCACGGCGTCGTGTTCGCCCGAGGACCAGGCGCTTGCTTGTTGCTGAGCAGTTCAAGCTGGAACTCAAGCGGATCGCGTCCCGCGGCATGCGCCAGCTCGTCGAGAAAGGACTGCGAGACCCAGCAGTAAGCGTTGTCGCCCGGGGCGCGCAGAGCTCCGGTGCGGAGCATGAGCGGCTGCATGGAGGTATACAGTGCGTAAGCCGGCGGGAACCCGGCAGGGTATGTGTCCTGCCCGATGCCGCCGCCGGAGGTTGCATGCTTTTCATCGCCGAAGGTCACCAGGTGATGCCGCCATGCGGTGAGCTTGCCCTGCGCATCGAGTCCGGCCTTCAACCCGACCGTGCCCCCCGGCCGGAAGGGGTCATGGACGATGTCATCTTCGCGCGACCACAGCAGCTTCACCGGAGCGTCAACGCGCTTGGCGATCCAGGCCGCCTCCACCAGGTAGTCGTTCTGCAGTCTCCGGCCAAAACTCCCGCCCGAGCGCATCATGTGCGTGGTGATGTCGCTTTCCTGGATGCCGAGCGTCTTTGCTACCAGTCCGCGGCCATCGACTGGCAGCGTGCTCGTGGACCACATCTCCAGTTTCCCGTCTTTCCAGTGCGCAGCCGCGCCCTGCGGCTCAAGGGTGACATGGGCGATGAACGGATATTGGTAGGTGGCCTCGACCACCTTGGCCGACGACTTGAGTGCGGCGTCAGTGTCGCCATACTTGCGCAGTGTGTTGGCGGGTGGCGCAGCCAGCAGTTCAGTTGCCCGCTTATTGAAACCCTCTGTGCTTTGTGTGGCGGCCGGCCCCAGGTCCCATTCGACCTTGAGCTGTGAACGGGCCTCCTGCGCCTGCCACCACGTGTCAGCCACAATCGCGATGCCCGGCTCCATGCCTGGCTCCCACGGCGTATAGGCCGCTGGAGTAATCCCGCCGTCGACCACCAAGACATGGCGCACGCCTGGCAGCGCTTTGATCTGATCGATGTTGGCAGACTTCACCTTGCCGGCAAACACGGGCGCCTTCTCAATGGTGGCATGCAACATTCCCGGCAGTTCCACATCGATGCCGAAGATCGGCTTGCCGGTGACGATCGCATGGGTATCGACCCCGGTCTGCGAATGCCCGATGATGCAGTAATCCTTGGGATCTTTGAGCTTGACGCTCTCGAGGGCCGGTGCGGGAAGCGCAGCGGCCTTGGCGGCCAGGTCACAATAACACACAGAGCGCCCCGAGGCGGCGTGAAGCACCTTGCCCGATTTCGTGGTGCATTCAGCTTGCGGCACGCTCCAGGTCTGGGCAGCGGCCGTAATGAGCAATTGGCGCCCGGCGGCGCCGACGCGGCGCATTGGGTCCCAGCCCGTCGGAGTATTGGCCGAGCCGCCGGAGAACTGCGGGCCGTAGATCTTCTCGTTCAGTTCCGCCTGCTCAACGCGAACATCTTTCCAATCGACATCCAGTTCCTCGGCAATGAGCATGGGCAGCATGTTGCGCATCCCCTGGCCGGACTCCGACGCGCGCGCCATGATAGTAACAACGCCATCCGGCGCGATATGGATGAAGGCCTGTGGCTTCAGGTCCGGCGGCTTCCCAGGCCCTTGAGCCACGGAGAGGGGCGAATGATAAAGGTCCAGGGCGAAACCGCCGCCCGCAAGGGCCGTCAACTGCAGAAACGATCTCCGATTCAAGCGCATGAGCCCGCCCTCCTTCACTTGGAGCGGGCTGGGGCGCCCGCTTCTGCTGCTTCGTGAATGGCTTGACGAATGCGCGGATAGGTCCCGCAGCGGCAAAGGTTGCCGCTCATGGCCGCGTCGATATCCGCGTCGGTGGGATGCGGTGTTTTCTCCAGCAGAGCGGCGGCCGACATGATCTGGCCGGCCTGGCAGTATCCGCACTGAGGCACATCGATGGCTTCCCAGGCCACCTGGACCGGATGAAGGCCATCGGGCGAGAGCCCTTCGATGGTGGTGATCGGCTCGCTCGCCACTGATCCCACTGTGGTCATGCAGGAGCGCACCGCGCGCGCGCCCACCAGCACAGTGCATGCGCCGCAAAGGCCCATTCCGCACCCGTACTTGGCGCCCTTGAGATTCAATACGTCGCGCAGCACCCACAAGAGGGGCATCTCCGGCGAAACGTCCACCGTCGCTGCAACCTTGTTGACATTCAATTTAATCGGCATCGAGTCCACCACAATCCGGTTAGAGGAAGAGGATTGGCACGAAGACAGGCTTGGAAACGGAGTGTATCAAATCTCCGTACCTGAAGACCATCGAGAAAACGAGTTGAGGCCGCTACCTGGCGTAAAAGCGGTAGCGCATTGTCCAGTGCGCCGTTTGACCAGGGGCGATCTTCAAGTGAACGTACGCCTCGGGACATATCGTGGTGCGAATGGACCAGAAGTAGATGCTTGAGATGGGAAGGTCGCCGGATTGCTCCACGCCGACTCCTGTGTGCTTGTTTTCAACCATGAAATCGAAATCTGAAACACGACTCGAAAAACCAGTCAGGGAGCTGGCCGCGCTTTCTCCAGTTTGCAACTCCCGCTCATAAACAATCTCTTTGCCATCGATCCTGGCGCCGTTGGCGAAGCGGGGATCAGCCTTGGGTTCAAACGGAAATCGAACCACCATGCCGGGGCCTGTCGGAACGCCGTCGAGCATAAAAAAGTCGTGGTTGTAGACGTCAGTCTCGATGGTCTTTGTTCCTGTGTTCTTCAACTCGTGTTCCAGGATCAAAACCGGACTGCGCTTATCGAGCTCCAGGATCTTCTTGTAGACATAGGAATAGCCGGACGGCCCCGATAGGTCCTGCCTGAACGAGATGTCGCCGCGGTGCGCCCGAACAGTCCATTTCCCTCCGTCTACGATCGGATAAGGAGCGGTAAATTGGAACGGGCCATCGTCGATCCTGCGCAACACACCCACTCCCGGCTTCACAAACAGTTCGCCAGGCTTCGCCTCGTCATAGTTCAGCGGACTGGCATCGCGGGGTCGAAACTCCTCTACGGGACCGGTGATGGCGTCGTGCAACAACGGATCGTAGTGGGGGAACCAGACGCCGAAATATGTATGGCCTTTGTAGGCCAGGCAGCCCACCACTCCGGACCAGTCAAACCGCGAACCGCGGTAGTAGCCATTCTTGGCATCCGGAAGGTAGACCAAAGCCTGGATGAGGCCATTCGAGATCATGGACTTCGGATAGCCTGACTGCTGAACGTTCGAGCAGTTGGCCGGCTTTGAATCTTCCGCGGCGCCCATTCCGGCGCCCCATGTTCCGCCCGGCGCAACGAAAGCCCACACAGCGATGCAAGTCATTGCGAGAAATCGCGTACGAAAAATCTGGACTTCACACATTCGAGAAATCATCTTGTCTCTAATTATGCTTGTCGAAGACGAGCCGTGTTTCTAAATAGACGCAAGTCAAATGTTGTCCATTGATGGACTGACGGCCGCACGGCCAAACCTCAATCTGCCCGCAAGGCTGCCGCCGGGTTGATCTGAAAAATACGCCGGGCAGGAACAAGTACCGCGACCAGCGAGGCAACTGTAAGAACAGAAGCGACCGCCGCATAGATAACCGGGTCGTGCGGCTGCACTCCGAAGAGCAGGCTCTGCAGGAATCGCGCCAAAAACCATGCGCTGAAGAGTCCGCTAACGACGCCCGCAAGCACGCGCACCATCGCTTGCCGCAGCATCAGCCATGAAACCTGAACTGAGGAAGCACCAAGCGCTAACCGAATTGCAAGTTCCGGGAATCGCTGGGCAATCGTATATGCCAATAGTCCGTATGTTCCTATCACCGCAATCAGAAGTGCGATGCCGGACAACACGCCGATGATTACGGTGGCAAAGCGAGGAATAGCGGTGGACCGGGAAAGAACCTGTTCCAGCGTGCCCACTTCGCCCACCGGTTGCGATTTGTTCGCCTCCCGAATCGCTCCGCGAATCGCGGGGGCAAAGGAAAGGGGATCTCCTGTGGTGCGCACGACAAGTGTGGTCCACGCAAGCCAGTCCTGCGTCTTCTGCGCGTACGGGAGATAGATGACCGGCCCTTCATCCTCCTTCAGACCCATGTGCTTTACATCGGGCACCAGCCCCGCGACGGTTACCCACTGCTGCTCATCCTTGGTGCGCACCCTGCGCCCGATGGGATCCGACCCTGGCCAGAACTGGCGAGCCATCGCCTGGTTGATGATGGCAACCGGCAAAACACCAGCCCGATCATCCGTCGAGAAGTCGCGACCCTTGAGAATCTCGATTCCGGCGGTCTGAAGATAGCCGGCGCTGATCACACGGAGGCCTGCTTGTACGGGAGGATCGGTTGGCCGCCGCGCTGATCCTTCAATAACCATTTCGAATGTCGGATTATTGCCCTCGAGCGGCGTATCGCTGATTTCACCGGCGGCAAGTATCCCGGGGAGATTTTTAACGCGCATGAGCACCTGGTCGAAAAACGCAATCTGGGCTGAGTTGGTGGGATATTGAGCGTGTGAAAGCGTAAGCCGAAGCGTGAGGAGGTGGTCGGGACACAATCCCGTGGGCGTCGACAACAGTCGGACCATGCTTTCGCCCACAAGTCCCGCCCCGATCAACAAGACCGATGCGAGACCGACTTCGATGCTGATGAGCAGGCCGCGCTTCCGTTCCACGTTTCTCGGTGTTCCGCGAGTGCCGGAGCCGATCTGCACACTGAGATCGGCGCGTGAGGCGTGCATCGCCGGCGCTAATCCAAAGACGAGCGCCGTCGCGAGGGTTATCGCCAGGGCGAACATGGCGACGGACGTGTCCATGTGAAATTCGCTCGCTCGCGGAATGAGTCCGTCCCCCAGCTTCCTGGCCAGTTCGATCCCGGGAATCGCCAGTGCGAGCCCGAGAATACCGCCGGAAGCCGCCAGTACGAGGCTCTCAACGAGCAGTTGCCGGAAGACGCGAGCCCTGCTGGCTCCGAGTGCTGCACGCACCGCAATCTCTCGAGTCCGCGATGCTCCCTTGGCGAGGAGCAGGTTGGCGAGATTCGCACAGGTGACGAGCAGCAGGAAGAGGGCAGCCATCTGAAGGATGAGGAGAATGGGACGGGTCTTGCCGATCAGCTGTTCCATCAAAGGCATCAGCGAAGCGCTCCAGCCCGTATTGGACGCCGGGTATGCGGCCGCAAGCCGCCGCGTGATCACGTCCATTTCGGTGGCAGCATCACGCTCACTTGAATCACCGTTCAGCCTGCCGATGATTGAGAGCCATCGGCCTTCGCGATTGGACCGATTTTTGGCGCTGAGCGAGAGAGGCGTCCAGGTATCAACATCCGGAGATGGGAAAGTAAAGCTGGCAGGCATGACGCCGACCACGGTTGCGGGCGCTCCGTTGAGAGTCAACGTGCGGCCGACGATTTGCCGCGAGGCGCCGAGTTCTCGCCACAGGTGATGACTGATCACCACGACAAATGGACTCGTCTCCAGGTCTTCGTCGGAGTGAAACGTCCGGCCGATCTCGGCATTGACGCCGAGGGTGGAGAACAAATTCGCCGACACAAGTTCCGATTCGAGTCGACGCGGCTCGTCTACATTGGTAAGGTTCATTGGCCAGCTCGAATAAGCCGACAAGGCCTCAAACGAACGAGACTGATCGCGCCAATCGTAGAAATCGGCGGCTGAGACCTGCATGGGATCGTTTCCGTGATTTGCCGAGCGGCTTGATACCGCGACAAGGCGGTCGGGCTGGTTGTAAGGCAACGAGCGGAGAAGAACTTGGTCCACGGCCCCGAACACGATGGTGTTGACTCCAATGCCCAGCGCAAGAGAAAAAATGGAGACGGTCGTGAACACTGGATTCCGGATGAGAACCCGAACTGCATAGCGGAGGTCCTGAATGATTTCGTCGAGCGGCGCGTAGGCCCATTGCCCGCGTGACTTTTCCCTTGCCTGGGTTCGGTTGCCGAATTGCCTGAGGGCCATCGCGCGTGCAACTTCAGGCTCCAACCCGTCTTCGATGAACTCGTCGATTTTCTCTTCAAGATGAGCCTGAATCTCCGCTTTGAGATCGCGGTCAAACTGCTTCGCTCGCAGGTATCTCAAGACACGTTTCATGATTCAGAAAACCTCAGGATCCGGTTAAGGCCGTCGATCTGGCGCCCCATGAACTTCATTTGTTGGCTGAGTTGTTTGCGCCCTGCCGGCGTCATTGTGTAGATGCGCACTTTGCGGTTGCGCGAGGATATGCCCCATGCGGCTGACACCCACCCTTCGATGAGCAGGCGTTGCAATGCCGGATATAGCGATCCTTCTTCAGCCCGAAGAAGATTGCCTGATTCCTGATGGATGCGCTGCGCAATCGCGTATCCGTGCAGAGGCTCGCGGCGCAGCATGGCGAGGATCAGCATCTCGAGCGTGCCGGGGAGTAGTTCGCCTTTGGGTTTAGCTACCAAAGCTATTCATCCCAAGTCTGTCTATGCATAGATAACACGACTATAAGCGGGGAGTCAAGAAGCACGCGAACTGTCCCTCTCTGCTGCACACGAACCGTCTCGGAATCACTTTTCAGATCACTGTGTTGTGGAATTACCCGCCAGCCGCCAGCTTTCCGCAACACTCGGGCCGATCAGGCAGGCTGCGGCGATCCCATCCTCCGCCGATTGCCTGAATCAACAGCACTGCGCTTGCCATGCGTCGCCCCAGGATATTCACAGCTGTTACTTCATCGGTAAGTGCGGCATTCTGAGCCGTGATGACTTCGAGATAGCTCGTAACTCCGCCATCGTACCGGGTATTGGAGAGATCGAGGGACCGCTCCGCTGCCTGTACCGCCGAAGCCTGGACACCCGCTTCCTGTTCAAGAATTCGTAACGCCGCCAGGTTGTCTTCAACCTGCTGGAAACCCGTCAGCACTGTCTCACGGTAGGACGCAACTTCCGAGTCGTAGGCAGCCCTGGCCTGATCGTTCGTTGCGCGCCGGCGGCCCCCATCAAACAGGGTCTGCACGAGCGATCCTCCCACGGCCCACATCGCACTTGGGCCTTGAAGCAAGGTGGTGATGCTTCCGCTCTCAAAGCCTCCGGTTCCCATGATGTTCACCAGCGGATAATATGCAGTTTTGGCGAGGCCGACCTCTGCATTTGCCGAGGCCACGCGGCGTTCGGCGGCGGCTATATCAGGGCGTCGCTCGAGTAACTCCGAGGGAACCCCGATCGGAATGGGCGGTGGTGGAGCGGTGAGAGGCAGCGGAGGCAATGTAAAATCCGCCGGAGCCTTGCCGATCAATACGGCGGCCGCGTGCTCATACTGAGCGCGTGCTACTCCTACATCGACTAACTGGGCACGCGTCGTCTCAAGTATGGTTCGCGCCTGCTCGACTTCAACCTCCGATGCAAGACCGCCCCGGTACCGGTCTTCATTTAATTGAAGTGCCTGTTCGTATTGTGCGACTGTGTCCTTGAGCAACTTCTCTTCCGCGTCCAGAGTTCGGGCAGCAAAGTAGTCGATAGCCAGTGCCGAGTGCATGCTGAGATTGACTACGGCCAGGTCCGCAGCCGATGCTTGTGCCTGCTCTCTGAACGACTCCACGTTCTTGCTTACTCGTCCCCATACGTCTGCCTGGTAAGAGAAGCTGACCGGCAAGACAAAATCGTTGAAAGTCAGCCCGTCAAAACCTGAACTGTGGGGAGGACGGTTGTTGGAAAACCGCTCCCGCGTGGCAGACGGAGATGTGGTGACGGTGGGGTAATAATCGGCGCGAGCATACCGCAGAGCGGCCCTGGATTCCTGATATTGAGCCACTGCGGCCTTGAGATTCTGGTTTGAAACATCGATCTGCACTTCGAGTGCATTCAATTGGGGATCCTGAAAAATCTCCCACCAGTTTCCGCCCAGGTTTTGATCGTTCGGTTGCGCGGTCTTCCAGTTTCCAGTTTCCTTATACGCAGGCGGAGCTTGAACCGCGGGGGGCTTGTACTTGGGGCCCAATTCGCAGCCGGTGAACAGGAGAGCCCCGGCGAGGAGAAGAGCGTTGCTGGCCAGGCGCTCGACGCGGGTAGTGAGTCGATTTGTGTGTGCGCAGGTCATCGCGAATCTCCCGGGAGCGTAGCTTGCACGATGTTGACTTGTTGGCCGGATACCAGCGAATCCGGAGGGTTGAGGATGACTTGATCGTTGGCTTTGAGGCCAGCAACAACCTCAATCTGATCTCCGAAATCGTGGCCAGGGGTGATATCACGGATCGCGACATTTCCGTTCCTCACCACACCCACTTGAAGCTTCTCACCCCTGAAGATCAGACAGCTGACCGGGAGCAGGAAGGTCGAATGTTGAGCAGGAACTTGCAGGTGCACTTCCGCGTACGATCCGGACAAAAGAGTTGCGCCGGGATTATCCAGGTCAACTTCCGTGAGCAGAGTACGGGTGGTCGCGTTAATCGCCTCGGACGTACGCACCAGCTTTCCTGGAAATTTTTTACCCGGAAATTCCGCCAGAGTGATATCCGCGCTGGTCTGGCCTGGCTTTATGCCTTGGGAGCATTCTTCTGGGACATTTACGTATACACGGAGAGTGCGTGTCTGTGACATGTCGAAGAGATCGGTCTTGGGAGCAGTGGAACTGCCGGAATTTATCAGGTCCCCTATGTCCGTGTTCCGCGCCGTGATGACTCCATCAAAGGGGGCGTAGACCTTCTCAAATGAGACCAGCGCCTCATAGTGTCGAACATTTGCCATGTCGGCATCCAAGATTGCCTGGTTCGCTGCATAAGTTCCAACAGCATTGTCGACGTCCTGTTGCGCGACAGCATGCTTGGTCAGCAACGACTGATAACGATCTCGCGTTATCTGAGCCAGTTGCAGGTTGGCCTGCGCCGTGGCCAGCGTGCTGCGCGCTTGTGCCAATTGCTCGTCGACTTCCGGAGTCTGAATGATGGCGAGCAGGTCTCCGGCTTTCACGTGTGCTCCAATATCGAAGTACCACTTCTTCAGATAGCCGTCGGTACGAGCGTAGATCGGTGAAGTAACGAACGGCTGTATGTTGCCGGGGAGAATAATCTCCTGGGACGGCGCAGTTTCCTTCGGCGCTAAAACTGAAACAGAAGGCACTGCCATTTGTGTCGTCACCGCGCGCAGGTTTGTCTCGGCTTTGACGCGAGATCGGATGCCCACGGCCAACACTCCAATGCCGGCGAGAGCGATGAGGGCTGCAATGAGCCGGCGCTTTTGCGACGGCCCTTGCCGCCTTTTGCTGAGAGGGCAAGACGTTGCTGTTTCGACTTGTTCGGGAATTTGTGTTTGTGTCATATCAATCACCCGTGACCTCTGTTAGTGGCTGACCTTTGACCAGGCCGTGATCGCGTGCCGATTGGGCCTTTGACCCATGAAGCACGCTGAAGAATGTGGGTACAAAGAAGAGTGTGGATACGGTGGCGAAGAGCAGGCCGCCGATGACGGCTCGCCCCAGCGGAGCGTTCTGCTCGCCGCCATCCCCGAGCCCAAGCGCCATCGGAACCATGCCGATGATCATGGCCAGGGCGGTCATGAGTACCGGACGAAAGCGGGTGAATCCCGCTTCAAGTGCAGCTGAAAGTGGGTCCTTGCCTTGCGAGATTTGCTCGGTGGCGAAGCTGACGACCAGAATGCTGTTCGCTGTGGCCACGCCCATGCACATGATTGTTCCCATAAGTGCGGGGACGCTCAGGGTGGTGTGCGTGACGAAGAGCATCCAGGCGATTCCGGCCAGTGCCGCCGGCAGTGCCGAGATCATGATGAAAGGATCGAGCCATGACTGAAAGTTCACGACGATCAGGAGATAGTCCAGCATGATTGCAAACACGAGGCCGAGAAGCAGACCCGTGTAGGAAGAATTCATGGTTTGCAACTGCCCGCGAATGACTACGCGCGAGCCGCGGGGTAGCTGGCTGCGAGCCGAGTCGATTATTTTATTGATGTCGCGGGAGACCCCTCCAAGATCGCGTCCATCCACCGAACCGAAAACATCAATCACCGGAGCAACGTTGTAATGCGACACCACTCCCATGCCTGCTCCCCGCTGCGTCGACACCAGGCTGGCCATGAGCGAGGGAGGCGCCGCCGGGTTGCTGCCGGTCACCGGGGTATTGACGAGGTCCTGCAGTGTGCTTGTGAAGTATTGTGGCGTCTGTGTCGCAATCGAATAGCTGACGCCGTTTTTGGGGTCCAGCCAGTAGGTTGGCGACGTCTGAAAGCTGCCGCTGAGCGAGACAAGAAGATTTTGCGCGATGTCGTGCGCCGAGAACCCGAGTTCCTGGGCCTTGGTGCGCTCGATTCTCATATGCAGATAGGGCTCGTCGAACGGCTGCTGCACGCGAAGGTCGACCGTCCCTGGGACATAGCGAATCTTTTGGAGCAGTTGGCTCGCCCAGGACCGGTTGCCCTCGAGGTCGTGGCCGATCACCTGGATGTCAATGGGAGCCGGCAGGCCAAAGTTCAGAATCTGGGTGACCATGTCTGAAGGCAGAAACGCAAACGTTACACCCGGAAAATCCTTGGCCAGGCTCGCGCGAAGTTGTTCGACGTAGCCGTTGGTCGGATGATGGTTCGGCGAGAGAGTCACCATGACGTCGGCATCGGATGTTCCGATCGGCGCCGAATTACTGTAGGAGAGATTGATGCCGCTGTACGGCAAGCCGATGTTATCGATGATGCTTTCTACCTCTCCCGGCGGAATCTGCGTTCTGATCGGCCATAGCCGGTCAGAAAACCAGCGATGGCGCGATGGCGCCTCGCCCACAAGCTGCGCTCGGCTGTACCGCGCACTTCGTAGGTCAACCTCGGCAGCATCATGGCAGCCACCATCCACATCCAGCGAGGAAGCTCCTCGCCGAGCGTTCCCGCTTGATGGACTTCATGCCCGGCATGATGCCCGCCGTGGACCAACATCACGACCCACGCAACGCCGCACAGGACAAGGCTCCACCATTCTGGATGGATCCAGAAAAAGTATCGAGCGTGGACGGCCTGCCCGCGTCGTTCCACATGGGGATCAAGAGAAATACAGGCTGACGCGACCGATCTTTACTCGGGGCAAAGGTGCATCCCAAATTCCTTGCGCAAAATACACCCGCAAGGTGTGGGCGTCGAAATCCTTCCGTGCGGCTAAGCTGAGGAACAGTTCGGTCACGTCCAGCTTGAAACTCCTACCGTGCCTCCCGTGCCCTCCGTCCGGGCGGCTTACCTGCTCTATGCCGAACAGCCCTAAACTGTCTGCGAGCAATTCGGGATGATCCTCCAGCACCGCGTCGGGAGGGGACAGTACGGCTACGGTGTTGTCTGGGAGATCACGCCTTAAGTCACTTTTCCGGGGTTGGACAAGGACACCTACAAACCGAATTAGAATCTACCTGCGCAGCGGATTCGCTAACGACCCGAGTGCAAAACTCTGATCCAGGACTGCAAGCGCCGCGTAGCAGCCGGCCAGCGCCAGCGTCACCGCGAGCATAGCGCGCGTACGTGGCCGGAACGGCCAACGCTCACAGGCGCCCACAGCCATCCCGCCCGCCATGACGATGAGACTGTGTCCCGTGAAAGTGCAGGCTAGCATCAATGGCCAGCAACTCCGGACGCAAGCGACGCCGATGGTTGCACCAAAATGCAGACAGTCGCGATCCGCCCGCCAGCCGAGAGGCGCCAGAGGTTGGGTGCGATGGCATGCGATGAAAGCTCTTTTGTGCCTTGACGTCCGTTGCCACCAGGCGGCGGCGAGAAAACCCAACGCCGGCGCAGTGAAGGAGTGCATCCAAGGTAGTTCCCGCAGACATGCGGCAGCAATTCCCAACAGCAGCCAAGGCGCAAAATAGCCCGTGAGAAATCCCGCAATGGCACGATGCCGCCTTGCCCACATGCTGCGGGCAGCGGTCAACCGCACTGACGTGAGTGAAAGTGGCAGCATCATCGCTGCAACCATCCACATCCAGTACGAAAGTTCCTGTGTAAAGCTCATACGGTGGTGAACACCGTGCCCGGCGTATTGCCCGCCGTGAAGAAACATTACAGCCCATGCGACCAAACTAAGCGCGACGGTCCACCATTCCGGATGTAACCAGAAAAAGTATTGAACCGTGACGCCCGTGGGCACCCGCGCGTATGTGAGGACAGGATTCACGAGAAATACAGGCTGACTCGACCGATCTTGACCCTGGGCACCGGTGCATCCCAATAGCCCGGAACGAACGTCACTCTCAGATTCTGCGAATCCCAATCCTTCTTTGCGGTCAATAAGCGGAACACGGCGGTCACGTCCAGCTTGATAGTTTTTCCTGTTCCCCCATGCTCCCCAAGCGGGTCGCTCGATTGCACCAGACCGAACGTCGTCAAACTTTCTGCGAACAATTCGGGATGTTTTTGCGGATCATCGCCTGGCGGCACATCCAGGTAGACTTTAAACGAGGGCGCCGCCTTGTCGCTGGTGACATTCTCAATCTGGAGGGTCACTACTCTTTGCTTTCCGTCGCGCAGCAGCGCCGGACCGGTGGGCGGATGCATCGGAAAGGATATTTGTGTCACGCCAGGGCCTATGTAAAATGGGTCGCTGGTGGCGCCCACCATTTCAGGAACCGGCGGACTGGACTTTTGCGGATTCCTTGGATCCGTTGGTGGTTGCATATTCAACTCCTTTGGAACAACCTGTCCTCGACCCATGGGCATCGTAGGCCCCACCGCGCATCCCAGAAAAGTAACACCCACCAGGACAATGAACCTTGCGAATGCGCACGCCCCTCTGGATCGATGTAGCCAAAGATGGCCTCTAAGGGTCATTTGGGGCATTGTTGAACGGATCGCTCGTGTCCTCATACTCGTATGATAGGGGCGCCACTCTGGTATTCATCACATCTCTGGAGGTAATTCTTGGGGATACCACTTTGCCGGTCGCGTCATGGAAATCAAACGGCACGTCCAGCCAGGCAGTGTTTCGGTCGTCCCCCGCGACCTTGGGGTTACGATCCACATTCCCTCGCATCTTTTGGCGCTGGACCCATACCTCCCATAGCCGGTCGATGTTGCAATGATGAAGCCAGAACAGCGGGTCGAGTGGCGCGGTTGAGAAAGGGCCCATGAACCCCCTGGCTCCCGCGAGGCCCCTGTGAATCTGGTTGTGGGGCACAAACTCCAGTCTGCCGTCTGACCCGTCGATGTGATGAAAGCCCACCCCCCCGCCAAAGTTTCCAGCAAACGGCGTCGCCTTCAGGCAGTTCAGGTTCGTGTCGGGCTTATCCGGATCCGGTGTTCCATCGGGGAGGATATCCAGAAAGGGGAGACCAGCATTGGCCAGAGGTGTAGTACCATCAGGCTTCATAGCGCGCGGCGCAAACAGATCGTTTGGTGTACCGTCCGGCATCTTTTCAGCCTGGAAAGGCACTGGTACAAGGGCTGCTGCCGCCGAAGCACTGTAGTTCCAGTACGGGAGCGCCCAGTCCGAGGCCCCCCCCAATTGTGTTGTCACAATGTTGACGATAATTTGCTCAAAAAAGTGCAGATACATTCGATGCCACGAGATAAAAAACCACGACCCATGTTGACATTTCCTCCAGAATGTACCTCGGTCCGGAGGGAGAGGTCCCCCAACGGCCGTGTAGTCGTCGTCCGTCGCGAATGGGTCCGGGTTTCTTGGATCATTCTTTCTGACTTGGGTGGCCGCCGCCCTTGCTGCCTGAGTGGCCGGCGTTCCTCCGTCATCACGCGGATAGTCATGAATCGCCGCCTGGTAGCGCCAGCTCGTCGGGTCCCTAAGCGGCCGGGTCTTCATCACCCCGATCGCCCGGCGATACAAGTCGACAGTAGGATCGTTCGCTGCAACCAACTTGAATAGGTCTCGGCGTATACGTACCGGCGGCGGAACCGCCGGCCTCCTCAGAATGCCGCTCGTGCCCATTGATTCTTCACCTCGTAAGTGGAACCTGGCTGCCCGATTTCAACACCGGGTCGCACGCGTCATGCACCGTCCGGACGGCCTTCGCAGTTGGAGCATTCAACGTCCCATCGACAACGATATCCGCGAACCTGGCCTTGTAATTGGTCTGAAACGCCCGGATCGGCTCTGCTAAACCCACAATGGGCTTGGGAGGATTCACGTCGTATCCCAGGTTCTTGAGCCGGAGCTTCGACGCGGCCTCCGACTCGTCATCCGGAATATTGACGGTCACGTCCATCTCAAATTCGAAGTCGTCGGGATCATTGAGGGGAGGCAGAGGTGCGCCCGATCCCTCCCCGTTCTTCGGGCGGCTCCACTTCACATTGACTGACGCCGGAAAATCCAACACCCGAAGCTTGATAAAACCGTCCTCCTTGGTCGCACCGCTGGGGGTTGAATTCGAGCCCGGAGCAGACCCCGGAAATTTCCCCAGCGGGCTGGGCGGTGCCCCGGTGGCGCGGTCGGCTGTCGTCTTTCCGTTCAGTGTAACCAGGCACGGCGCGAAGGGAAGAGCCCGGGCCTGGGCGTCAAACAGCCGGATTTTGACAATCGACAGCGCCTTCTCGCAAGGAGAGCTGGTCAGTAACTGGTCATAGAAGCTGCAGGCGAACGTACCTTTCAAGGGGTCCGTCGCGGCAGTATCGAATGTACGGTCCCTTTCGGGTTCCCTCGTCTTTCGACGCTTGTCGCCATCCTTGTGGAACTGGGCTATGCAATCGCCTATGCCTGCGGTGGCACTCGGGCACGGCCATTTGGAGGGCTCAACCTTACTGTCCTTAGGAAACAGAAGTACGATCACCCGGCGGTTCCGCGCGTTGGCATCGTTGCGGAGGGTCTTGTCTTTTAAGCCCTCCAACTCCTTATTCCTCTTCTCGGAAAAGATTAGAGCCGGATTGAACTCGCTGCACCCCTGAAAATCGCCCTTGCCTTTGGGGTCCACGCCTTGAGCCAGAAAATCCGTCTTGCCCACCTGGAGATCGGGTGGAGAAAGCGCCTTCAGGTACGCCTTCATCAGGTCTTTGTCGGAAGTGCCGTGGGGAAGGCCAGTGGTGGTCTCCATGTTCTGCCGCTGGCTTGCGCCCCATTTTTCCTCGGCGGCCACCTCCTGCCACATCTTCAATGCGAGATCCGGCTCCTTGTTCGAGATAATAAGGGCGTAGACGATCCGGGCCCGGCGTCCGCTCAGGGCCTTGTTGGGAACGTCGTCGCCCACAGGATCGGCGTGGCCGAACACCGAGAGAGGCGAGCCGGGCAACTCGAGAAGCAGTTCCGCCAGCAGCTTCAGCTCGGACCGGATATCGTTCTTTTCATCCGTTTCCGCCGCAAGGAACGAGGAGTTAAAGGCAAACCGGATGTCATCCACCCGGAAACAGGCCACCGGAGCCAGCGGCAGCCTGACTCTGTTGAACTCGCCTCCGGTCGAAGGTCCGAGAAAAACCTTGAAAGGGCCTGGAGTGTCGTGCTTGCCCGCGACCCCGCCTTCACTGACGCTCGCGCTTGCAGGTTTATCTTTCTCGTCTGCCATGTTCTTTTAAACCCTCAGCTCTCAGGACGGAGTGCTAACAGCCGTGAACGTCTTTGAGTTTTCCCTGGGTCTTTGGTCCACAGATGCCGTCCACGGTCAAGCCGTGTTCGGCCTGGAACCGCTCAACTGCCAGCATGTACGCTGAATCGTCCTGGTTGTCGGGGTCACCGGGGAAGTAGCCCAAGTTGTTCAGTCGCTCACTCTGTCCGGAGAGTTCCTCGAGCGGGTCCAGATGCCCGATCTTGATCGGGATTTGGACGGAATTCAGATGAGTCTGCTTGACATCCTGGATGAAAAGGGTAGCGCTGGTCGTACCGGGCGGGAGCGGCTCGTCGATCTTTCCCTGGCTGTCTGTAGTGATCGTTCGAGAGTCGCCCTCGATTGCAAGGACACACGCGGCGTTCGCCACCGGCTGTTCATACATGTCCTCCAAAAAAAGCCGCAGCCGAATTTCCTGCCGCTTCGCAATGAAGGTATGTTTCTTGTCGATGGCGCAGTCTTCCTCCCGCGGCGTCCGGTCCGGTATCACGAGCTTGTCTCCCGGATACAGAACGTTCGGATTCTTGCGCTTCGATTTCAGTTCGGAGTTGTCGGGATGATTCCAGATTGTCCGATAGTCCGAGAAACCGAATTCGTTTGCAATCTTCGAGAGGTAATCTCCCTGCTTCACTGTGTAGTCAGTGGCCATCGTAGTTGTTCCTCAGAATAGCGCCGGTTTTACAATGCGTTCCCTGCCGGTACGCGTAGGGCTCATTACTCGGGGAAACAATGATAGCAAGCTTCGCGCTTCGGCTTCTCGCGGACAAGAGAATGAGGGATTCTGATAACAGTCTGATCGGATGGAAGCAGTGTTTGTCCAGAGCCTGAACAAATGGATTTTATCATACGAATCGGAGCAATACTGATACGCTTTCTTCAGCGACGCGCTCGGGTATCACCCCGATCCCGCAGCGCTCCGCATGGTAGACGCTATCAACTCGCGAGCTTCGTCCTAGCGTTTCGGATGGTACGGAATTCGCGCGGCTGATCGCAAGATGATCGTTCGGTCCTCGCGAGCCATTTGGGGCCGAGGTGGCAACCATGTCGGTAATGGCAAGCGGGCCAGGGTATGGTGATGTAACGCGCTCGAACACTAACCGGAGCGCTGTGGTGCCGTACTGCCGGACGCGCTCGCCCGGGGATCCTAAGAGTAGCTACTTTGACGAAAAGTGGGCTTTGCGAAATGCTGGGACCTGGATGATCCCCGAGAAGTGAGCTTCGAGGGCATAGATAGTCGACACTGGATCTGCAAAGATAAAATCCATTATCGCGTTTGGCTTCCGTAGATCGACTGGTGCGCTGGTTTCTAAACTATGCGCGGTAAGTAGCGTGAGGATTGACATCGAGCGGCCCGAGCGCCAAGCCATCACTAACGAGCGGTTGCAAACAAGTGCGTTCTAGAACGCCGAAGACGTAATCTGCCATGCGCTTTGCTTCGGTGGACAATCTGTTCCGCCGACGAGCGCCTCCGAAACCGGGAACCTGGTCGAACTCTTCGAGCCTGTCCGGAAGACGCACAAATTGACCTTCTCGACGAATGCAAGATTCGGAACGACCTCGGTTGGGGAGCGCTCATGTTTGTGATTCTGCCCGGTTGGCAGAATCCTTTCGGCAGATTGGTTTTAAAGCCCGTTCCCTTGGCGGTTCGGTTCGCATAGACGAAGTCGGCCAGGGATTTCGTGAGCGCGTTGAAGTGGACGCTTTCGGCGCGCCAGAAAGCGGCGTTGACATCGACTGGTTCGGCCTGCGGACCCGAAGTAGATCGCACTGGCCCTGTCCGGGACTTCGAGAGGTGGCCTGTTTCAGCGCGCGGCGCTTCCCGGCACAGCTCCGTCACTTCGATGCCGATCTTCCTGTGTTCAGTGAACAGCACGAAATCCGGGATCTCCTGCGGTTCGAGCCTGCCGACCGGAAATAGAGTCGACGCGTGGCACGCTTCCTCCACGTAAACGGTCTCGACCCACTTTTTATTGTTGGCAGGACGCGCAGTCATCTCTTTGTCTTTTAACGACATTACCTTTAGCGGCAGCGTCTTTGTGGGCCTGGCCTCGGAGCCTAACGTAACTAAAGGTGCTTCAGATTGGGGGTCTGCGCGCAGGGTGTGATATCGCTGCCGAGAACCAAGATGGGAAGCAGACTACCAATGGCAACATCTCGGCGGAGAATCATCCGGCAGTCTCGATGGGGTCCCGGCAAGTGCAAACGAGATTTCCAGGGACAAGCCAAATGTCGAATCTCCGGCAACAAACTAGCTTTTCTGATCTCAAATTTGACCGGTCCAGTGACTCCCGGAAGAGCTGGTCCCATACGGAGAACGACTAAATTAGGGCTCCGTACATTCCGCCGAAGAGTTCTTTGAGAGTCTGAAGGCGACTGTGACGGGCACGGGTCCCAAGTGCGCCAGGTTGCGGAAATAGCCGATGCGCAGACCTATGCCGCATCGGCGTAATTGGTCAAGCTAATTGCCGGTGCCCCCCAGAGCGACGGCCTGCGGCGAGCCGGTGGCATTGTCGGCGATGGAGAGTGATGCCTTCAATGCTCCCGCCGTCGTTGGCTTGAATTCGACGGAGACGGTGCAGGTTGCCGCTGCCGCAAGGGTGGTTCCGCAGGTGGTGGCGGACTTGATGAACGAGGTTGGGTTGGTGCCGGTGATGGTTTCAGACGTCAGGTTCAACGTTGCCGTCCCGGAGTTCTTGATGGTGACCACCTTGGCGGCCGTGGTTGAACCGACCAACGTGGATGCAAACGCCAGGGAAGTGGGCGTCAGAGTGACCGCCGGCGCTGTCCCGGTTCCGGTGAGAGTGACGGCCTGCGGCGATCCGGTCGCGTTGTCGGCGATAGAGAGCGAGGCCTTCAACGCTCCCGTCGCGGCCGGCTTGAATTCGACCGAGACCGTGCAGGAGGCAGCCGCTGCAAGCGTCGTTCCGCAGGTCGTCGCCGACTTGATGAACGAAGTTGGGTTAGTTCCGGTGATGGTTTCAGACGTCAGGTTCAACATTGCCGTCCCGGAGTTCTTGATGGTCACCACCTTGGCGGAAGTGGTTGAACCGACCAACGTGGATGCAAACGCCAGGGAAGTAGGCGTCAGAGTGACCGCGGGCGCTGTTCCGGTTCCAGTGAGAGCGACGGCTTGCGGCGAGCCGGTGGCATTGTCGGCGATGGAGAGTGATGCCTTCAATGCTCCCGCCGTCGTTGGCTTGAATTCGACGGAGACGGTGCAGGTTGCCGCTGCCGCAAGGGTGGTTCCGCAGGTGGTGGCGGACTTGATGAACGAGGTTGGGTTGGTGCCGGTGATGGTTTCAGAAGTCAGGCTCAACGTCGCCGTGCCGGAGTTCTTGATGGTGACCACCTTGGCGGCCGTGGTTGAACCGACCGACGTGGATGCAAACGCCAGGGAAGTGGGCGTCAGAGTGACCGCCGGCGCTGTCCCGGTTCCGGTGAGAGCGACGGCCTGCGGCGATCCGGTCGCGTTGTCGGCGATAGAGAGCGAGGCCTTCAACGCTCCCGTCGCGGCCGGCTTGAATTCGACGGAGACCGTGCAGGAGGCAGCCGCTGCAAGCGTCGTTCCGCAGGTCGTCGCCGACTTGATGAACGAAGTTGGGTTAGTTCCGGTGATGGTTTCAGACGTCAGGTTCAACATTGCCGTCCCGGAGTTCTTGATGGTGACCACCTTGGCGGCCGTCGTTGAACCGACCAACGTGGATGCGAATGTGAGCGAGGTGGGGGTGAGCGTGACTGCGGGAGCCGTCCCCGTTCCAGTGAGAGCTACGGCTTGCGGCGAGCCGGTGGCATTGTCGGCGATGGAGAGTGATGCCTTCAATGCTCCCGCCGTCGTTGGCTTGAATTCGACGGAGACGGTGCAGGTTGCCGCTGCCGCAAGGGTGGTTCCGCAGGTGGTGGCGGACTTGATGAACGAGGTTGGGTTGGTGCCGGTGATGGTTTCAGACGTCAGGTTCAACGTTGCCGTCCCGGAGTTCTTGATGGTGACCACCTTGGCGGCCGTGGTTGAACCGACCAACGTGGATGCAAACGCCAGGGAAGTGGGCGTCAGAGTGACCGCCGGCGCTGTCCCGGTTCCGGTGAGAGTGACGGCCTGCGGCGATCCGGTCGCATTGTCGGCGATAGAGAGCGAGGCCTTCAACGCTCCCGTCGCGGCCGGCTTGAATTCGACCGAGACCGTGCAGGAGGCAGCCGCTGCAAGCGTCGTTCCGCAGGTCGTCGCCGACTTGATGAACGAAGTTGGGTTAGTTCCGGTGATGGTTTCAGACGTCAGGTTCAACATTGCCGTCCCGGAGTTCTTGATGGTGACCACCTTGGCGGCCGTCGTTGAACCGACCAACGTGGATGCGAATGTGAGCGAGGTGGGGGTGAGCGTGACTGCGGGAGCCGTCCCCGTTCCAGTGAGAGCTACGGCTTGCGGCGAGCCGGTGGCATTGTCGGCGATGGAGAGTGATGCCTTCAATGCTCCCGCCGTCGTTGGCTTGAATTCGACGGAGACGGTGCAGGTTGCCGCTGCCGCAAGGGTGGTTCCGCAGGTGGTGGCGGACTTGATGAACGAGGTTGGGTTGGTGCCGGTGATGGTCTCAGACGTCAGGTTCAGCGTCGCCGTGCCGGAATTCTTGATCGTCACGACTTGCGCGGCGGTGGTTGAACCAACGGCCGTGGACGCAAAGGCCAGCGAGGTGGGGGTGAGCGTGACTGCGGGAGCACCGATCGTATAGGTAGCCGAGCTGATCGTGCTTGGAGCATGATATGGCTCAGTGGCGATGGCCTCCACCACCCCGGAGTGGTCGATATAAACCCCGCAACAGTAAACTGTGGAGGAAGTGGTTGGGGTGCTTCCGTTGGCAGTGTACGTATAGTAGATCGCTGCCCCAGGGTTAGTGTCCTCGAGAACCAGTGACTGGGGCGCGTAATACGTGCCGCCAGCGAGACTGAAGTACGGAGGAACCGCAGGAGGTACGGTCCCCATATTCAGCCGTTCGACTGAGGCAAGTGGGACTGGGGCGGTTCCAATGCTCTGTCCGCCAATCGCCAGCACATCCCCGTTTTGGAGTGTGACCACGGCATGGCCAGTCCGCCCGATGCTGAGAGCGGGTTTGGGAGTCCAAGTGCTGGTGGAGGGGTCGAATAGCGGACTGATCGGCGCCGGCAAAGGAACCGTGGGCGTCGGGTTGGCTGCGCTAGGCTGGGGTACGAGTGCATCTCCTCCCACGAGCAGCACACGCCCGTCCGACACCGACAGAGCCTGGGCAACGGCATTTCCGCCGACGGGTAGCGTGTACAGGTCGAAACCAGCATTCGGATACAGCGTTTCGTCAAAGGTGCTGCTCGCCGTCTGGTAAAGCGACCACATACTTTGCGGGGAAACGTCATCAAATCCCGGGACCTGGTCGAGCCTTGTGCCGGTGACCAAGACGTTGCCGGTGGCCAGGCTAGTAGCAGTGATTGTCGTATCCGAACAAAAGCTGACCGCCCCCTGTGTCCACCCGGCAGTTACGGGATCAAAGAACTGGAGCGCGCAGGACACGTTATCCAGGATCATCACCGAACCAGTTGATAGCGTGGCGGCGACCGGATTTGAAAACGGAGTGTGAAAGCCAGTTGCACTCCATGTGTTGCCAACAGCGTCATACATCTCGGCTCCGTTTGCCCCGGCCACTAGCACTCGATTGTCCTGGAGGCGCACTGCTGCGGTGGGACCGGGAAAGGAAACCGGAATGGTGGCCGCCGTCGACCAGGTTCCCGTCGCCGGATTGAAGATCTCTGCGCTGGTGGGGCATTGCATCCCGCCAACAACCAGAACCCGCCCATCTGCCAGGAGTGTGGCGGTATGAGACGTACGACCACATGAGGGAGCCGCAGTTGAGGTCCAGGTGTTCGCGACGGGATCGTATATCTCAGGCGTCGTTGCGGCTGTGGTGCCCGCGGCGCCTCCTACTACCAGAACCTTGTCGCTGGGAAGCAGCGTCGCTGTATGTCCGGAGCGCGCTTGTTGCATCGACGCAGCCGCGGCCCACTGATTCGTGGGAGGCTCTTCCTGAACCCAATACTTCCCATAGAAGCCCGCCGTAAGCGGCACGGGGACTGACAGCGGAACTTTGGCGCCATTGGCGAGGGTGACCGGAATCGCGGGCGGCGGAATGTTCAAGCAGGCCAGCCCGCTCGTGGGACAGTTATTGAATAAGCCCCCGGCGAGTACCGGTGACTTCAAATCGTAGAAGGGGTCAATGCCATAGACAAAGTATTCGGAGGGGCCGCCGACAAAACCGATCGACACTGGATAGGCCGGCCCACCGTACGCCTCCGAACCGAAACCAATACCGCCGTTGAAATTATCGATACTTGTGAAGAAGCTGGCCGGAAGAGCCGCCGGGCCATACGTGACTCCCGCAATCGGGTCGTAGACGGTGACTGACATGTTGGTAAGCGGGCGGTTCAAGTTACCCTGGGCGCCAGTTCCTTTCCCGGTACACGCAGTACCACCGCCAACGCAAACGAGCGGAAAAGAGGTTGCGTTGGCTGCGTCTCCAACGCCGGTGATGGTGATCGAACATTCATTGGTTACGCAGTTCGGCAACGCTGTACCCCACACAATGCCGGGCACGTTCGCGGTAACTGTGTAGCGCAGAGTCTGGGCATTTATGTGCGGCGCCCAGATCAGCGAAACGATTGCAACGACGGCCAGCCCGAGGAAAGGATCGAATCTGCGCATATGCATTCCCCCGGTCGGCTTCTCGCTTCGGAACAGACCACACCAATAAAACCGACCTGCCTGTCAAGGTCTGCTCTACGGTTCGGAAGCCAGACTAGTATCTGCTGTTCGCCAAATCCCGGATGTTTGTCGATTGTCGACCGAAGTAGGATGGGGTATCGGTGGCGGACCGGATCATATCCCCTGTTAATCGCTGAGTCAATTGAATAGTCTTGGGAGATCATTAGTTGCATCAGAGGCCAGAACCGGCTGAACCAGTCGTTAAAAGCAAGCATTCGTCACCCTGTTTATCTTCGTGTGATGATTTAGCGGTTCAGTCTGTTTGGTCTCTCGCTGCCCAAACGACTCGTCCTCTTCGGATTATGAGGGGAACTGCACTCGCTTTGTCCGTTCAGCGAAGATGAAGCACGTCCTGCGGGGATGGCTGCAGGTTGGGAGCATCCACTCATTCAGGCAGGGCGCTGATTTCGATTGGTCCGAGTTCTTCATGGAAGCGACATTCTAAACTGCGAAGTTCAGAATGAAGGCGCGTTTTTCCCATGCCAGATTTACAGGAAGAGCACATTTTGGCGCTGCTGAATTCACAAATGCTTATTACGACAGCGCAACATTTGCACAAGAAGCACGCTTCTCTGCGACCATTTTCGACGAGTTTGCCGATTTCCAGCATGCAATATTTGAGGGGACGACCGACTTCGATCGCACGGAGTTTCGTCGAAGGGGCGGATCGCACATAGGCGTCGCATTTTGCTTCGCACGGTTCTCCCACCCGGATGCTGTCGTGTTCAACAAGACGTGGCTCGGCAATGCTGTTCTAGTCAACACGGATGTCACGAAGATCACTTTATCTGCGGTCGAATGGCGAAGACGGAAAGACAAGCGCCGAATGCTTTTCGAAGAAGAGGTGGATCTCAGCGCTGCCCGACCGCTGAAGCCCTCGGCAGGTACCTTCGACGAACGAAACTTTATCCTGATATCCGAGGTATATCAGCAATTAAAAAAGAGCTATGATGATCGTCGAGACTTTTCTACGGCAGGCGACTTTCATTTTGGCGAAATTGAAATGAAGCGCCAACATAGCGATTGTTTGAATCCCATCGGCCGTTGGTTCCACAGGTGTCTCAGTCTCGTCGCGTGGTATAGGTACGCCAGTTGTTACGGAGAAAGCTATGTACGCCCCTCGATCTGGCTTGCCGCTGTTGTCGTTCTTTTTACTTTGCTCTTCCCAATGCCAGGGCTGATCGAGAATTACCACACAACAGGATTTGATGCCTCTATCCATTTGACTTTGTGTGCTTCTTTGGTTCCAACAGCCGAGCTTAGTTATCGAAAATTCAACGTTTTCTCCGAAAAATACCCCAAATCAAAATTGGCAGTCCGGCCTTCCACCTCCGAAATCGGTCCTTATATGTCGGCATGGCGAACCGAATTAACCGCCGGCCCTCAGTTGAGGGTTGCATGCGCGATGGGCGGTCAAGGCCGAGCGCGGCGAGTTCATCTTGAGCCTTGACGGTCGCCGCAGCAAGCCATATCGGGGCACACTCCGGGCGAAGGAAAACATGGGTACCTGCGCTTGCCATTATGGGCTTCATAATGCTTGGCTAGGGCAACAACTGCATTTATTCAGATTGTCTATCCTCCCGGATCTTACCTGCGCACGAAAGCCCGCAACACCCCGAGGGGTGTAATTTATCGACTTAGGAATCCATTGAAGTCCGGAACGAAGGTGTCGCCGTGACCGCTCTACCGAACGCGTCGTCCAGCCAGTCGCACTGGTACCAGACGGAAAGAAACACCGAGGCGCTCATCAAGGCCGTTGTAGCTGCTCGCCCCGTGGACGGGCTTTCGGGCGAAGACATCTGGTGCCTCATCAGGTTCACGTGGATCACGGCCGGCAGTGGGGAATCGCACTGGCAGGAACTCAAGGTCCCTGACATCGCGCACCTGCTCAAGAAGCCGGTCAATATCCGGGAAGACCTGGTGTCAACAATCGCGAGCATGGCGCTGCCCCCTGCCATCGCGTCCGCCGCCTCGAAACCGACCGGGATGGTCAACGCCTATCGTGCCTATCGCAATTCATTGCTTCCTTGGTGTAACGCGAATAAGGCTGTCCTGCTGCCGCTGCTTGCCGCTGCTCAGGACCTCGGTAGCAATGACCAGGCCCGGTTCGATCTTGCCAAAAAGATTGACGCGTTGCGTCCGGTCCCCACGCCGAACGGCCTTCGCCATATGGCAGGTGCCAACCTCATCACCCCATTGATTGCCTGCCTCGACCCAAAGCTGAGGTTTCCCATTGTTAACGGCGAATCCGGCGTCAAACGCCGCTTGGAAAAGCTCGGCCTGACCAATCGGAGCCTCGAAGATAAAGTGCGGGGCCTCATAGGCCTCATCGGCCAGTTTGGTATCAGTGATGCGTTCGCGCTCGACGTGATGAATGACGAGCAGATCGACAAGATCACAAAGCACAGGCCAAAGGCACCTAAGGCTGCCCCATTGGGCAGCCAGGGAACTGCGCTGTCGCACTTTGACGATGCGGAACGCAAGGCAATCCTGATGACCCGCACGCTCCTTTACAGGCTACGGCACAACACCATGACGAATGCCCTTGGCACATTGTTACCCGCATTGACGATGACGCAGGGCGACCGCCAGGAGTGCCGATTCGACGTGCTTATCAGCAATTACGATGCGGGAGGCCGGGGCTTGCCGATTGAGGCGAAGCCCGATCCTGACAGGGGGTCGCTTAGGATTGCCATCGGGCAGCTCCTTGACTACCGGCGATTCCTGCCGCACCAGGCGGGTACGGACCTTGCACTCCTGACCATCACGCCTCCACCGAAGGAATACATGGAACTCCTGCAGGATCTCCACATCACGGCACTTTGGTTCGCCAATCCTGATTGCGGAGCGTTGTCGGGTAACGGCAAGGCGTGGAGAGCGCTGAAGGCGCGGATAGCCAATGGGGCAACCTGAACCGCCGACAAGAATCGCTTTATTCTCTCTTGAAAATCTTCGCCCTGATAATGCGCCAACCTTCGATCGAAGCAATACCGGGACCGAGGCAGAAGACTGACGAGGATTCAGCAAATTTCGTGACGTTTGCGGTATCGAGATCGTCTACCGAAAGTCCGTACGCATCGAGCGCCTGGACGCCTAGAAAGCAGCCGACAACGGTGATGATGATGGTCATGAAGCGGCGAATCGCGAAAGGCTGATCCTTTGAACGTCAGCCGCCGGAAAATTCTCGCGGGCATCCGTCCGCTGGAGGTCACGACATGTTCAAAACGCCCTGAATCGTTCTCCCATCGAATCGCCGACCTCGCAGACTAAACGGTGCTAGAAGCGCGATTGCGTCTCGACAGCACCCATAACTGCCCCGCACATCAGCCGCGCATAGCGGTGTTGTGCGGCATGGGAGAAGTCATGTTCAAAAACCAAAGCAAATCTATCATTCTGAATAGCTCTGAAATTACCCTCTACACTTCTCAGACCTTGGCGGGTATGCGTACCCCGGATGACATAATCCGCATGGCACTGCCTACCACACTGAAAGACAAACGGCTGGTGCTTGACCTCAGCCAACTCATTCACAATCACCCGGAATTTTTCCCTGATTTGACGGAGTTGCTGCGCTCCCAACTAGGGGGCGGTAACCGGGCCGCGTCTGTGCGTAGGCATTTTGAAGACTTGCGGTGGGAGCGTCACTGGTCGATGCGCAATGCCCTTGTGCCGCTCATCGGTCGCACGCTGCTTTATGTCAATTGCGACATGAACGGGATGGTTCAACTCAACCCAGTGCCCCTCGATGCGCATTGGGAATGCGAATCTCTGACAGGAAACTGCCCGGCGATTATGCGCGGCGGCTGGAGTGGTGCGACGGACGGCCACTCACAGAAGCGCCCACACCAACACTGAAGAAACCCGTGGAGTCAGTTCGGCCCGCTCAGGGCGAACTCTTTGAGGTGTCCCTATGAACATTTTCGCAGGAACGCATGAAGTACGGACCAAGACAGCAATGGGTGTATTTGCGGGCTACTTTGACAGCGAAGTAGCCGCGCTCTCCGCAGTGGAACGGTTGGGTCATTACACAGCGGCATGGGCCACGCTAAACCCGGTCCGCCCCGATGCGTTGACGCCGGACACCGCAGTCAACCCCGCTGAGCTAGTGCGGACGTACAACACAGCGGCGGACGCGCACGTTGCTCGCCGTGAATGGCTGCTGCTGGACTTTGATCCTCCGCGCCCAAAGGACGCAAATAGCACAGGCGCGGAGAAAGCAGCGGCGCACCAGCAAGCGGAACTGTGCCGCGATGAACTAACTGCAATGGGGTGGCCCGCGCCTACTGTGATTGACTCCGGCAATGGTTACCACTTGCGGTATCACATCAACCTGCCGAACGATGCAATGGCGCACCAGCTCGTGCGCTCCCTGCTTCGCTCGCTTGCAGCGCGGTACTCAATGCTGGACGTGACAAACCACAATGCGGCGCGGGTTGCCAAACTGCCGGGCACGTGGGCACGCAAGGGTGAACACACGGACGAGCGGCCACACCGCGTTAGTGCGCTCCTCTCAGAAGGCTCAGGGATAGTCACAGAGGCGCAGCTACAAGCGATTGCAGGGGACGTGACCTCTGCTGAGTATTCCGCGCCGGAAGAAATCACCAGCGATGATGCAACGGCCGCTCGGGAATGGCTGCTTGGCTACCTGGAGCACTACGAGCTGGTGTCACGGACAGAGGCACGGCGCACTACGGGCGGATGGAAACTTGGCATCTACTGCCCCCTCACAGAGACAGACGCACCGCCCCATGATGAAGGCGGGGAAACCAGCACCGTGCTGCAAATCATAGGTGGCAGGTTGTCTTTCAAATGCTCCCACAACACTTGCGAGAAAGCAGAAAGGAATACGGCTATGTTCAAGCAGGAAATGGCACGGCGCAATCCAATCCCGTATGCTCCGGAACCTGGACGGGACACAGAAGTTGTGTTGGGGACAGCACGGCGGACGCGGCCACTCCCACCACTTTTGCAAGCAGACTTGGCAGTGGACTTTCTCAGGGACAACCAAGATTTTGCGCTCATAGCGGACGTGAATCCTATGCTTCTTGCCGCATGGACGGGGAAAGCATGGGAGGTGCGTCCCGATAGGCGGCTCCTGAGCAAAGCGGTCAATGCTCACTTGAAACACCTTTACTCCCTGTACCCGCCCCCATTGGAAGGGCGGGACCGCCGTGGCATGCTCAAAGCAAGTGACACTCTCGGTGGTGTGGTGTCCTATGCGTGGCTGGATTTGCAGGAGGTACGCCGGGAACAGTTTGACACTGACGAGTACCTTCTAGGCTTGCCGGGCGGCTTGGTGGCCGATTTACGTTCGGGGGCGGTGCGTCAGATGCAGCGTGAGGATTACGTTTCACGGTGTTTGACCGTGGCACCAGACGCAAGCCATCCCACGCCGCGCTGGACAAGGTTCCTGTTGGAGATTGCCTGCGGGGACCGCGACCTTGCGGAGTATCTACGGCGGCTGTGCGCCCTGTGTCTCACTGCCCATGCTGAGCACGCAATATTCGCTCTGTACGGCTCAGGCAGGAATGGCAAAGGCTCATTCATCCGCGTCATTCAAGGCATCCTTGGACAATCTGCGGTGATGCTGCGCCCGCGTGAATTGGCAGAGAGCAAATTTGCGGATGACGCAAACAAGCGGACGCTTTCAACACTGGAGTGTGCGCGGCTGGTGTGCGTCCAAGAAGCCAAAACGGACAACCTGGACTTCCCACTGCTGAAAGTCTTGAGCGGCGGGGACACTGTGAGCGCGGCGTCCATGAGGGAGAATGCACGGCAGATTAAGCCAACGTGGAAGCTGTTTCTCACCACCAATGAGCAGCCCGTCTTTCCTGCCGATGCTGCATTCCGTGGCCGGGTGCATCTGGTGCCATTCCGCGCTGACTTCAGTGAAGCGCCGGAGACAACCATAGACGCAACACTGCGGGGTGAACTGCCGGGGATTCTTGCTGAGCTGATTGCGCTGTGTCCGTTAGTTGTTCGGGACGGGCTGAGGCCACCAGCCGCAGTGAGGCTATCCACGGACGAACTGTTTGCAGAGCTGGACGTGGCAGCGCGGTTTCAATCTGACTGCCTTGTATCCGCACCAGATGAGGCGGTGCCCGTTGCAGACGTACATACAGCAGCAATCCTGTGGCTGCAACGGGAGGGCTTGGAGGCGGATGCGCGGCCACTCATGGGTGAGCTGCGTAAGCGGATGGGAAAGCGGTACGCATTCCGCAAGGTTGAGGGCAAAAGCGTCCGTGTGTTCACTGGCGTGCGGCTGCTCTCTTGGACTCACTCCCTGCCCGCTCTAATTCTGGCGTGACTGTACGCGCTGCCTGAGCGCAAGCCTGAGCCGACACACAGGACACACGTGTTTTAACTTATCGGATTGACCCTTTAAGAAAACAACTAAGGGGTGGTACGGATAAGGTGAAAACCGTGTGTCCGATGTGTCGAAGATGCCGGGAAAATAGTTGCAGAAAATGACCCCTTGGGCCATACTATTCAGCACCGGGAGAATTGTTGTAATTGATTGATTCTAAAGATGGTCGGGGAGAGAGGATTCGAACCTCCGACCCCCTGGTCCCGAACCAGGTGCTCTACCAGGCTGAGCCACTCCCCGAACATTTGCGGCAGGATGCGGACCAGCGGGTGCGGCCTGGCACTATGATCCGCTGGATGCGCTCTCATGAGTGTAGCAGAATCCGGCCGCCGCAGGAGACTACCCTCGGCGCGTCAAAAATTCAAATCGCGGCGCCCAAAATGGCTGTTTTCCGGATCTACTTTTTCTCCTCCGGCGTGACAGCTCCAGGGAAGATGCCTTCGATCGGAGCGCGAAGTTTCTCAATCTGATCCGGGTTGGGCAGCGGCTTGCGCGGCATCATCTGGTCTCGTTGCGCGGCGTTGTACACGAAGATGGCTTCGACGGTGGCGATCTGTTTCAGGTCGGCGGGCTGTAGCCGTTCGAAGACATCCTGGTTGGAGTGATGCGTGCGGGTTTCGTAATCCAGATCGTCCTGGATGAACTGGAAGCCGGGAATGCCGACCGCGTCGAAACTCAGGTGGTCTGTGCCGCCTGTATTGCGCATGGTGATAGTCGTAACGCCGAGGTCCTTCAAGGGCGCCATCCACTGCGCAAAGATGGGGGCGACGGCCGCATTGTCCTGCGTATAAACGCCGCGGATCTTGCCGGAGCCGTTGTCAACGTTGAAGTAGGCGGAGATCAGCTTGTGATCAGGTTTAATTTCCAGCGGCCCCACGGCGCGGCGCATGAACTCAGGCAACTGCATCTGGTCGGGGGCGGTGGACGTCTTGGCGGAGCCGAAGTGCTCGGTCACATAGCCCTTTGAACCGAAAAGCCCCTGTTCTTCGCCGGTCCACAGCGCGATCCGGATGGTGCGCCGTGGCTTGATATCGAGTGCCTTCAGAATCCGAACCGCCTCCATCGCAACGATCGTTCCGGCTCCGTTATCCGTGGCGCCTGTTCCCGCGATCCAGCTATCCAGATGGCCGCCCAGCATGACGACCTCCTCCTTGAGTTTGGGGTCCGTACCGGGAATTTCCGCTACCGTATTGAACGCATGTTCGTGATCGCCGGTGAACTTTGTTTCCACATCTAGTTCGACGGTCGTGGGCACGTGGGCCTGCGTAAGCCGGTAGAGGCGTCCATAGCTCTCGATCGCCGCCACCATTACCGGAATCTTGACCCGCTTCTCTGCGATGTACGGGGTGCGTCCCAGCGTGGCTCCGTTGTCGTCAAAGAAGGTCCCGCCGGAACCGCCTCCGTTGCCGCCATCGCGGCTGGGCTCAATCACGCCAGCCACTTTCTCATCGGCAAAAAACTGGGCGATCCGATCCAGCAGCCGCAGCCGCTCCATCCGTTCGCGCATGCGGGCCACCACCTCCGGTGGCAATCCCCCTGCGTTCGCGCTCACGTTGAATTCGGCGAGATCGTCGAGTTGCTTTTCGGTGTAACGCTTAAATAGAACCTGGTCGAGGGGCGGCACCGGGCGCATAGCTCCGAACAGCACGATCTTGCCGTCCAGCTTGCCCTTGTACTGGTCCAGATCTTTTTCGTTTTGAATGTTCACGAACATCACATCGCCAGTCACCGGCCCGGGAGTGGAAGGCGACCATGGCGTCGCCTGCACGATCAACACCGCGGTATCGGGCGTCACCATGCGCGCCCAGCTATTGAGTTGCTGCCAGCCCAGGCCAAACTCGCCCCAGTCTTCGAGACGGGCATTCTCGAGTCCGATTTTGGTCAGCGTGTCGCGGGTCCACTCGTTGGCTTTCTTGCCATTGGGAGAGCCGGTGAGGCGAGGGCCAATTCCATCCATCAGTGCCGAGGCAAACTCCATCACGTGCGAGCGGTTTAAGCCCTCGTCGCGGATCCTCTGATACATGTTCAGGTCAAGCGATTCCGTGGCCGGCTGGATTTCCGAGTAAGGATCCACGGTTACTGGCGCGGCGTTGGCGGACTTGGGCTTGTCGGCCGCATAGAGAGAGACGGCAATGGCAAGCATGACCACGGGAATGGCGCGAAAGCGCTCGGCTGGCATCAGGATTGGCTCCGGGTGGGGGCGTATGAACTGCTGGTGAAATTGTAGGCGATCAGCCGGCGATTCCGTTCGTTTTCGGCAACCCATTCCAGCGATTATGCGGGCGCTAATTCGGTCATTCTGCGACCCCGGCAGAGCTGGTCTGGGCAATCGGCAACGTCACCCGAAACTCCGTGCGGCCTCGATTCGACTCAACTTCTATTGCAGCGTCGTTATGTCGCACCAGCCGGCGGACTATATCCAGCCCAAGGCCCATGCCTTGCCCCATGGGCTTGGTCGTAAAGAAGGGATCGAAGATCCGCGCGAGGTCGTGCGCCGGAATGCCCGTTCCATTGTCGATAATGCGGACCACCACGCCCTGGCCGTTGCGGCTCGCAATTACTTCGACGCGGCCACCGGCGGGCACTGCATCCAATGCGTTGTCTATCAGGTTTCCCCATATCTGGTTCAGTTCGCCGGCGTAGCCACGCACTTGTGGAAGGTTGCCTTCGAGTTCCACAGACACCGCGACCGACTTCTCGCGAGCCTTCGATTTAAGCACAGCCACCGTGTTGCCCAAGCTTGCGCCCAGATCCACCGACTGGGCCACCATCGCCTGGTCCATGTTCGTGAATCCCTTGACCGCTTTCACCAGGCCGGAGATCCGCATCGCCGCATCCTGGATCCCGGAAGCCAGGCGGCGTACCGCACAACCAGCGGCTGCCCACCGCAGTACCGCGTTCAATGCCGATCCCGACACAGCCCCTGCGAGCTGGTCGAGTGCCTCGAATGTGACTTCGGTGTCGGCCAGCATATACGCGTTCGCGACGTCCACGCGATGGGCGGCAAGCCAATCGGCAATTGCCTCTTCGCGGTCCGACTGCTCCAGGGGGGACCGCACCGTGTGTGTCTGCGTGGCCAGGCAGGAGGCGCGAATGGCATCGATGGCAGCCAATTGAGCGTCGCTGAGCCTGGCCTCGCCCAGGGCTCGCGTTGCCAGTTCGGTGTCTTCCAGTCGGTCCCCAAGCAGCGAGGCGCTGCGTTCAATTGCCGACGCAGGGTTATTCAGCTCATGGGCCAGGCCTGCCGATAGCTTGCCAAGCGAGATCATCTTCTCGTTATGCAATTCGCTCGACGTGAAGAGTCGCGCTCGATCGAGCATCGTGCGCACCAGGATCGAAGTGATCTCAAAGCACTCGTGTGTCAGGGCGCGAAGGTGCTTCCGATCGAGGGACAGAATCTCGGTAGGTTCCTGCGCAATCGCGTCCCCCGGTGGGCTTACGAGTCGCGAGTAGGGCAACATTCCCGATACATCGCCCGTCCGCCATTCAATCATCTTTTGTAGCCCGGCGCCGCGGTTAACAAACAAGATTACGTGCCCGGACAGCAGCACGTGGAGACCATCAACCTCTACACCTTTGTGAGACAGCACCTCGCCGGCCTCAAGCCGGCGAAGAGACCCATGGGCAGCCAGCCACGCGAGTTCTTCTTGAGGCGCTGAGCCCAGTGTCTTGTGATCTGCCAACCGATCAACCAGATCGCTTGTTGTCATGCTTGTGCTGTCTTTCAATTCGGGGCTCGATTCTTCACCAAGGTATCAGATGGAAAGCTCGATCGGGCACCGTCCGGCGCCGTCCTTCCTTGTGAAGACTTTCTGGCATCGGAAAACTCGTAAGCCGTCTCACAACTCCGTCCACACCTTTTCCAGCGAATGCTCTATCCTAAGCTCCAGGAGAGGTCGAAATGGCCACACTGGTACGGCCGTTATCCCCAACGGCTGAACGCGCTGCCCATATTCCCTGGTACCTGTGGTGCTCCACCCTGGCGGTAACATCGGTGACCATCGGCGGCACATTGGGATGTGTCGTGGCACCGGTCAATCGGCCGCGACACATTTTGGACCCCGGCCCACATGGCCATCTATCTGTGCGGCGTGCTGGCGGGCATCGCATGCGGATACCTGATTCTGTCCACCACTTTTCGCGGTACCGCGGACACGCGGGCCAGCGCGGTTCGCGTGCTGGGATTCACCGGTCCCCTGGGAGCCTTCCTCGCCGCGTGGGGCGGAGTGGCGATGCTCACCTCGGCTCCCTTCGACAACTGGTGGCACGCCGCCTACGGGCTGGACGTGAAAATTGTCAGTCCTCCCCACACTCTGCTGGTGATGGGAGTATTCGGCGTTGAAATCGGGTCCCTGTTCCTGATCATGGCGGCCATGAACCGGGCCGAGGGCACAGACGACGCTCTTCCGCCCGCTGCAGGCGCTGCTCCTCTATCTCGCCGGCATGATGATCGATTCTCACCATGTTCTTCCGCATGGAATATACGTGGGACATCTACCTGCACAGCTCAGGTGCCTATGTCGCGGTCTCGATCGGGTGCCGCTTTACTATGCGGCGGTATGGAAAGCGGCGCGCCATCGGTGGGCGGCAACGTGGATGACCGCGGTCTACATGGTGGTCTTGATTGCCATGATTCTCATCCTTCCGCTCTTTCCCGCGGAGCCGAAACTAGGGCCGGTCTTTCAGCAGGTGACTCACTTCGTTCCGCCCAAGTTTCCTCTCCTGTTGATCGTTCCGGCGGTGCTGCTCGATCTGCTCTGGGCACGCGTCGGAGAGCGGAACAAGCTCCTGGTTGCAGCGATCAGCGGCCCGGTGTTTGTGCTCGGCCTGGTGGCGGCAGAATGGCCCTTCGCCAATTTCCTGATGAGCAAGGCGTCGGAGAACCGCTTCTTTGCCACCGGCTTCCACGATTACGGCATTCCGTCCTGGTCGGCGGAGGTCACGCGCCATTTCGTGAATCCCCAGCACGGGCTCGTGCTCTGGCAGGGATTGGGGATGGCCATGGTGTATTCCGCCATCAGCGCCTGGCTGGGGCTGCTCCTCGGCGACTGGATGCGGAAGATTCAACGATGAAGTTTTTCCTGTTCCCGCCTCATCCCTCCGTGCCCCATCCTTTCCGCTTTTTCCTGCGGAAAGGGTGGGAAACCACGAATGCAAACCAGCAGGTCGCATCTTGAAATGACCAACCTCCGGGTGCCCCACCCTCGCGACGTCTTTGTTTTTGTCGCTAGGGTGGGATACCTCGAACCCAAACCAGTCTTGGTCATGAGGAGAAGCGCAGCGACGAAGGATCCGTTGTTCTCTCCTGCTTTTGGGCTGAACACCTTTCCATCCCCGATTCCGGTTTCAGGCCGTCGAAAACGCGTGACCCTCTGGCGCTGGCCGCTATCGGCCGATCTCCATCGCATTGCTCTGTTTCGCAATTCCTGCGTACGCCCACGTCGGCAGTCCCGACGTGTACGCAGAAGGCCAGGCGGGACCCTACAAGTTATCCGTAGTGGTGAGGCCGCCGCTCGTCATTCCGGGCGTGGCAGAGATTGAAGTCCGCGCCCAGACTCAGGGCATAGACCGCATTACGGTGACGCCGGTTCCGTTGACCGGAGAAGCGTCGAAACATCCACCCGTTCCCGACGCGATGGACCAGCCATCAAAGGACGGACAGTTCTACACCGCGCATTTGTGGATCATGGCCACCGGTTCATGGCAGATCCGGTTTGCGGTGAGCGGCAGCCGCGGCGCAGGCGTTCTATCCATTCCGTTTCCGGCAACGGCGATGACCACGCGCAAGATGCAGACAGGGCTGGGACGTATTCCTGGCGGCGCTCGGACTACTGCTGGTTGTTGGAATGGTAGGCATTGTAGGCGCTGCCGCCCGCGAAGCGAAGCTGCCACCCGGACGATCCGTCGACGGGCAGGGGCGCAGGCGTGCCTATGTCGCCATGTCGGTGACCTTCGCTGTGCTCGTGACCGGGATTGTCCTGGGCAACACGTGGTGGAAGTCGGAGGCCGCGAACTACGCTGGATACGTTTATAAGCCCCTGCAGATGGATGCATCGGTTGGGCAGGGCAATGTCCTCGACCTGAAGCTCCGCGATCCCGGATGGCTCCAGCAGCGAAAGCTGGACGACTGGATTCCGGATCACAACCACCTCATGCATCTATATATGATCCGTTGGCCGCAGATGGACGTGGTGTTTCACCTCCATCCCGATCCGGTGGCAACGGGCGAATTCCAGCTTGCGCTGCCATCGGTGCCGGCCGGGGACTATCGTCTGTATGCCGATGTCGTGCACGCGATCGGATTCCCTGAAACCATCGTCGGAACCATTGCACTTCCGCAGATTTCCGGCCGGCCTCTGCAGGGCGATGATGCCGAAGGAAAGGCCTCTCCCCTGGGCGTCGGTCCGGCGGGGGAGACTGCGGGGCAAGTCGGATCGGAGCAGCACTTTCAGCTTCCCGACGGCTACACGATGGTGTGGAAGAAACCCGCCCAGCTGGTCCCGAAGACCGCAGTGAATTTTCAATTCGATCTTCTCGGGCCCGACGGAACTCCGCCGTCAGACATGAAACTCTACATGGGCATGCTCGGCCATGCCGCGTTTGTCAAAACCGATGGCACCGTATTCGCGCATATCCATCCAACCGGCACAGTGGCCATGGCGGCCTTCATGATGGCCAATCCGCAGACCGGCGGGCAGGGAACTGGCGGCTCCGGAATGACCATGCAAGACATGCCCGGGATGGACTCCAGCCCCGGCGCATTGCCCAATACCGTCGGGTTTCCCTACGGGTTTCCGTCGCCGGGCCAGTACCGGATCTTCGTGCAGATGAAGCATGGAGACACCGTGGAAACCGGCGCATTCGATGCCGACGTTTCAAGCGCGCCGAAATGAGAATCCGGCCGCCGCAGACCGTTAATGCCCTGGCAGTGGCCTGAGTCTAGGTTGGCAACATCAATACTGTCATCCTGAGCGTAGTAAGCCGCGTTTTTTGCGGCTTGCGAAGTCGAAGCATCTGCCCTGAAAATTCACGCGGCCACAGGTGTAATTTCTACCTGTAGTCCGAGCTGTTGAAGTCGTCGCACGTGGAACCGGACCAAATGCGTAGCTCGCAGTCGATCCAGGAACTGCGGGCCCAGATCGCAGTATCGAGTTCCTTCTTTGAGCATGTGATAAATGACAATGAGCAGCGAATGGGCCACCGCCACCAATCCACGTTTCCTGCCACGGCGATGCATGAGGTTGCGCGCATGGGTCTGGAAATAGCTGTCCTTTTTGTGGCTGGCCGCCCAGGCCGCTTGTACCAGAGCCTGGCGCAGCCAACGGCTGCCTTTGGTGGTTTTCCCGCTCCGTTTCTTGCCCGCACTCTCGTTGTTGCCGGGACATATGCCCGCCCAGGAGGCCAGGTGAGCATCGCTGGGAAACGGCGTCATCTCGGCTCCGATTTCCGCCAGCAGCACTTGCGCCACCCGCACATCAATGCCTGGAATCTCGTCCAGTCTCTCCAGGACGGGCTCAAGAGGGCGCGTGCATTCGGCAACGCGCTCATCCAGCCTGGCCAGCAAGGCTTCGTTAGAAGACAACTGATCCATCAGCAACCGCAGCATCCAGCGGTGGTGCTCGGTAAGTTTGCCCGCAAGTGCCTGTTCCAGTTGCGGGATCTTGTCCCGCAGCCGGCGCTGGGCCAGGTCAGCCAGTTTCTCCGGGTCATCCTGCCCCGCAATAATGGCTTCCAGCATCAGCCGCCCGGATACCCCCACCACATTGCTGGCCACCGATCCCAACTTTACGTTGGCATCCTCCAGCACCTTCTGAATGCGATTGGAAATGCGACTGCGTTCGTCCATGATCTGCGCCCGCTGCCGGGTAAGATCGCGCAGTTCGCGTTGCGGCCGCGGAGGGATGAAACTGCCCTTCAGCAGACCATGTTGCAACAGTTGCGCTATCCACTGGCAGTCCTTGATATCGGTCTTGCGTCCCGGCACGTTACGAAACTGACGCGCGTTCACCAGCAGAATCTCAAACCGTTCCTCCAGGATGTTGAAGATCGGTTTCCAATACACCCCGGTCGACTCCATGGCCACGTGCGTCACCCCTTCGCTTCCCAGCCACTCGGCCATATCCATCAGGTCGCTCGTCATGGTTGCCCAGTGACGCACTTCCTGCTCCAGTTTGCCCCCTGCTCCCATCTTGCGCACATAGGCTTGCACGCTCTCCTTGTGCACATCCAATCCTGCACAGCAACCCAGAATTACTTCCATAGAACCTCCTTGGGCCACCTGCGCGGGGGATATCGGCAAAAGGTTCAGTCTGCCCTGCGTGCTCACGTTCAGCAACAGTTTCGGGTACGCGGCGATACCCAAGCCAGACTGCGGTGCGGGCTCGGTTCGCTCCACAGATCCGAGGCCTTCGCCCTTGCAGATCGCCTACACCATTTTCATGTTTTCTGGGTGCCGCAACGCGGCATCTAGGACTGCGGTTGCTTTTCGGAAATGATGCCGGGGACTTAAGACTCAGGACACTAATCAGAGTTGTGCCCGCCCGGCAGGTCCAGCGCGACGAGCGCATACAGCGTCTTGCCGTCCCTGGGATGTTCGAAGCCCACGATATGCTGATGGCGCTTCGATCCCGCCTTCAATTGCAACCCCTCGTTGTTGTTGATGTCTGAATCGTCGATCTTTACGTTGGAGCTTTTTCCATTATCTGCGCAGGTCAGTCCTTCCGCGGTGATGGTCGGAGTGCCGACAGGCGATTTGTTCTGGCAGGTAATCACATCGCCATAGCGACCAAGCGCCTTTTTGTAGAACGCCGTGACCTGTTCCTGGGAATCGGGTGTAGCATACGTAACCGCGCGCACTCGCATCGTCCACTCGCCAAAGCCCAGATGAACGTCAGCGGATTTGTGCTTGTCGTCGCCCCGGACCGGTTCGGCTCCTGGATACACCGGCAGCCCAAGGTCCGACGCAGAAACCTGGTCGGTATTCACGTGCACTCCGCCAAAGGGAGTATCGACCTGTACCGTTTTCTCCTGGCCGTTGGCGTCCTTGTCAACGTGAACCCGGCAGCCAGCCATCCCGGCCGCCAGCAACAGTCCGATCGCCGGAATGCTTACCAATTTACGGATCATAACCATCAACCTCTTGGGATTGAGTACGCTCGCGCCGTGGGAAATGTTCCACCCGAGGTGAGCCCAACCTTTTTACCACGTTATGTGCCATTTCCGTGCCCCATCCTTTCGCCTTACCGGGGTCCCCGGCGACAGGTCTTCGTCGCTGGGGTGGTCGGGCGAAAGGGTGGGATACGAGGAACGGAGAAACAAAATCACCTCGTGTCCCGGCGCGGATCATTTGCGCTTTCTCTTCCATCGGCCGAGAATGGTCTCCCGTGGGAAGATTAACAACCATGCGCGTTGCCTGGATGGAGCGGGCCGTTGCCGGCCTGGAGCGACTCGCAGTTCGACGCGCACCATCCAGCGCCCCGGATCATCTGCGCACCGGGAGCGCGGGCGAAGACGCCGCATTCTTTCACCTCCGCCGCCAGGGATACGTGGTAGTCGCGCGGCGCTGGTCATGCGGCGACCGGCCCGGCGATATTGACTTGATCGCGTGGCAGGGAACCGTGCTGTGCTTTGTCGAGGTGAAGACCCGCACGGCGCAGGATATGACCCCCGCCGAAGCCGCCGTCGACCAGCACAAGCGCTTGGTGTTACGCCGGCTGGCGCGCAGCTACCTGCGCCAGCTTCCACAAGTCGCCATGCCACCGGTGCGGTTCGACGTAATGAGCGTCTACCTGGTGCCGGGGCAGGGTAAGCAGGTCGTCCATTTCGAGAATGCGTTTGGCTGGAGCGAGCGCCGGGAAATCGACTAGGACTCTGATCGCGTGTTCTTGTACCATCTCCGTGCCCCATCCTTTCGCCTTACCGGGGTCCCCGGCGACAGGTCTTCGTCGCTGGGGTGGTCGGGCGAAAGGGTGGGATAGCAGGAACTCCAGAGAAACGAAATGATGCCGTCAGTGACCTAGAGCGTAAGCTGACAGTCCAGAAGACGGAGGGTCGGGGCTCACGCCTCGGCCTTTTGATTTATGTGTTCATGACTGCGGAAGCGGCGGTGGGTTCGACACTGGCTTTGCGGCGGAGGATGGCAGCGGAGATGAGAGTGATGATAAGGCCGACGGGCAGGGGCTCCATGAAGGTGTAGGCCATGTTGACGAAGGGGTTCTGGTAGAGTTGCTGAGAATGCTGAATGGCAGCGACCTGCGCCGCGGTGGTGGCGGGGTCAAGTCCGGAGGACTGGACCTTGTGAATCTGCGCGGCGAAGTAGCTGTCCATGAAGTGGGGCATGAAGTTGAAGTAGAGAACCTCCCACGTGGCGACGTAGCAGGCGGTGGTGATGAGGGTGATCAGGATGCCGCAGGCGAAGGCGCGGCTGAAGGAGATCTGGCCGGCGAGAGTGTTGTCGCGGTAGCTGCGGATGCCGAAGTAGACGAGCAGGAACGACGCCACCATGATGGTGTAGCCGATCACCATGCTGTGGCCCGAGCCGATCTTGTCGGCGAGCAGGAGTGAGCTGTCCATTAGGACGGAGATGATGAGGCCGGCGATGAGGCCGAAGGTGAGGACCGTTTTCTTCATGGGAGGCTCCTTGCGAGAGTGACGATGGAGTCACAATGCGGCGTAACCGGGCCGGACGTCGTCACCCTTTCGAATGATTTTTGACGAAATGGAGCCGAAATCGTGCTTTCGGGTGACGCTGCTGAATACACTGAATTCTGCCACATCCGCGCCGAGGGTCTGGCGGACGGCCCGCCATCCTGAAATCTCGAGCCGGTTCAGCTGGGCCCCCCTGATCGGACTCACCGGAAACTTCCCGAATCGGCCATCTCACGCCCACGACGTCGAAAATGCCAACATTCCCTATCTCAACGCGCTGTCATCCTGAGCGAAGGTCGCCGTGGCGACCGAAGTCGAAGGATCTGCCCTGAAAATTGGAGGCGTTTGGCGGGGATCCCGCTTGATCGGTTGTGGGGAAGGGCACGACTTTAGTCGTGCCGGCATGCGTCGAACCTGATCCGGGCTTTAGCCCCTGAGGGAAGGTGTCCCGATCTCATTTTCATGTTTTTCCGGGTGGAACACCTTCAATCCCCGAATGCAGTTGCCGTTTGGGAATCGCGGACCGGTGTTACTGCCGAGTTGTCCACAATCCGACCGGAGGGGCAAAGAGACAACGCTAAAACCATGGCATCATGATTGCCATAGTTGGATCGATCCCACCTCGGACCCTTGGTGGAGGCTTGTTAGTCTTTCTCCTCTACGGGCTGTTCTTCTGGCGTTTATTCAAGAACAATCCCGGGAACAGGTTGGTTGAGTGTGGCAGCATCACGCTGATCGTTTTCCTAGCAATGGTCCCGATCAACAGTGCTGGCAATGTTCCTGACTGGCTGTTCGGCGCGTGGTTGATCTTGATCCTATTGCTCTGTGTCGCCATGCTTCTCTTTTTGTTCCAACGCATGCTCCGTGCTTTGGCTCGGAGGTCAAACCATTAGCATGCTGAGGCGAAGGAAAGGCATAGTGAAGAGTAGTCCACAATACAGACCCTAACGGGTTTCAAGTTCATCGCCCGACGATTGCTATTCTGAAAGCTGCCAAAGGGAAACATGGAGAATCTGACGAAAGATCGTGAAAGGGTACAGGACATCACCAACGGGATCCTTGATGGCAAAAGAGGCGTCATAGATGCTGCCCGCACACTGCTTCCGCTATTGCGCAGATCGCCCGAACTTGCGTCCGAAGAGGATTTCAATTTTGTCCGCGCGATAGAGAGCGAGACCGATGACCTCCCGCTGGGCCGAATCCGAGAGAATTGGGACCCCGAGGCGCTCGCCGATAAAGACCGCGAGATTGCAAGATGCGAGTCACTATGGCGTGATCAGTTTCGCGCGACATGCGAGCGGATTCTGCAGAGATTGCCTACGCTTCCTAGTATGTAGTGGTCTTCACGAGTTGTTACGAGCGAGTCACCGCCGACTCTTCGCCCAGCCAGGAGTCGTACCGCCAGCACCAACCGAGGTCCCGGTGAAGGGCGAAGAAACAGCATACCGAAGAATCGCCCACCACTAACCAACAGTGGAAGAAAACCGCCGCGATTACAATTGGACTGCAATGAGTTTCGATCTCGCAGCTTGGCAATCCGAGATACCACTAACCGATGACCAAGCCCGAGCGATCTATCTTAGGCTCTGCGAGGAATGGCCGTACTTGGACGGCAACAGTCCGGCCGTGGGTGCGTTCTATCAAGAGTTGATCGAGAAGTGGCCTGAGATAGACACCATCCCGGAAGATAGGCTCGGCGACTTCGATTTCTGTCCGTGGTCGTGCGCCCTTAATCACTCGGGCATGGCGGTGGTCATTTCTTGCGTTTGGTCCATGGCAAATGAGGTTGCGGAACACGTCGAATCATTGGCCCAGAAGCATCGCTTGCTGCTTTTCGATCCGCAAGCGGATCGAGTCGTTCTTCCGGATTACCTCCGACCGAAGAGTCGCGGGTTGTGGCAACGCCTGTTTGGTAGCTCCAGATAACTTTTTTCGTTTTGGGGAGAATGACCGCCGATGCTTCCCTTTGAAATTCTTTCGCCTTTCCCGGTGGGATCGGTTGGCGGGGTTGTGATTTGGCTCACGCGAAGTTTCCGCATCGCCCACCATCCAGGCATTGGATTCGTTTTCTTTGTTTAAGCCAGGGGCCGTGGTACTGGCCGGTTTATTTCTGAATGCCCGTCGCTCTAGTCGTAATCTATCTCTGTGACCCTACTCCCAGTGCATCGCTCAAGTGCGGCTGCATTTATCGCCCTAATGCTCTTCTCCGCTGGCTCGGCGGAAGCAGACGGGCAGGGCCAGCCATTTGTTCACGGGGGCGACATTCAATTCAGTATTCGAACAGACCACAGGGCCTACGACATCGGCGACAAGATTGGCATCCACTACACCATCAAAAACGTAAGCAACGGCTCGCTGTACGTTCCTGCGAGCCAGTGGGAGATAAAGTGCGGCAATAATCCTCATCTTTGGAGTCTGATTGAGGATAGCTCTGGCAAACACTATGAACCAGGTTTCGGGGGTTCATGCTTAGGTCCTAATTCAATTGACCGGATGAGTGTTTCTGAACGGATGAGAAAGGACGCGTTACTACTTAAACCAGGCCAAGCCGTGAGCGGTTCTTTCAGCTTCGATTCCGAAGTATTTGCCGCAAGCCTGAAGCCAGGTACCTATCGTCTCGAAGCTCTTTTGTACGGATGGAATCAGCCGTTCGATGATTCCCAAGTGTCTGAGTTAGCCAGGATGGGATCGCCATTCTTAATTGGTGAAAATGCTGCTTCATTGCGAGTCGAGCTTCGAGTCGCACAGAGATGACAAGCATCGTTGTGAACGTCTCCGTAGGCGCTTCACGTCGTTAGCCGCAAGGCATGACGTTGCCGTTTACTGGTCGCGGTTGTATCACCGCCCTCCATGTAAGTCTTTGTCAATAGAAAAGCTCGAGTTTCCCTTACGCGCGCTGGAGAGCGCGCCGTTGGTCTGGTCGGGATCGATGGCTGCGCACGTTTGCCTCTCGGCTGATGGTTCCTGCTCTCAAGCAGAACCGGACATCCATTTGCGGTCTGAGACTCCGGAGAGTCCGCACCGAAGATTGAGTTTGTGTTCTCTGCCAGTCTCGAAACAATTCGAAGAGAGCCTCGGGAGTCGCCTCCGTCGCCCAGGCGGTGACCTGCGGGACCTGGCAGCCTGCGCATCGATAGATCCTGTTTTGTGTTTTTTCCTTATTAGGAAAGTTTTTACGCTGCCGCGGTTCGTTTGAAGCCGCCGGCAGGCACGAAATCCTTGTTGCGTTTCTCCACGGCCAGCATCCACGTAACCATCTTCCGGGCCACCGCAAGAGTAGCCCGATTCCCATTGCCTCGTTGTCGTTCGCGTTCGTAAAGCAGGGCCAGCTCGTCACTGTAGCGCGGCGCCAGCCTGGCCGCTTCTACCAGCACTTGCTGGATGTGCTTGTTGCGCTGCTTGGAGATCGGCCCGCGCATCATCTTGTCGGCCGAACTCTTCTCTGCGCTGCATAGCCCGCAATAGCTGATGGCCTGCTTGATGTTGTGGAAGCGGGAGGTGTCTCCCACCTCCAGAGCCCAGGTCAGAGCGGTGATTGGACCGACGCCGGGAACGGTCCTCAACCGCCGCAGCCGCTCCGCCAGCAGTGGATCCCGTTCAAGCGAAGTAAGCAGCACCGTATTCATCTTGATAGATCGATCGATGTGTTCGCGGCACAGCCTGAGCAGCGGGCGGATGCTCTGGCTGACCTCTTCGTTGGTCGCCATCAGGTCGGCGAAATAACCCATCCGGTGAAGCCGCAGCTTGTTGTAGCTCACGCCGGTTTCCATCAAAAGACCGGAGACCCGGTTCTTCATCTGCACCGCCTGCCTGAGCACCAGGTTCCGGTAGCGCAGTGTGCGCCGCCGGTCCCGGATCTCGGTCGAGGCCATGTGGCACTCCGGCAGCAGATCGCAGCGCAGGCAGTCGGCGATCTTGCGTGCATCGATCGTGTCGTTCTTCCGCTTGGCGGCCGCGATGGCCCGCAGCATCAGCGGATGGGCCACCTTCACCTTCTCGGCATGGGGAAGCAGGTGATCGTAGATCCACCCGGTGAAGATCGTCGCTTCCATGGCGATCATCCGGGGCTGCGGCAACGTCTTGATCCACACGTCCAACTCGCACCGGGTTGAACCGACCTTGCCTTCCTGGCACACACGACCAGCTGCATCCTTCACGCAATAGCTGATCGTCTTCTTGTGAACATCAAGTCCGATGTAATACATATCGTCTCTGAGGAGCCTCCGAGGTCGTTTTCTGAATCAGCGTGGCGCTGAGTTCAGCCTTTGTAACACCTCGCGCTCCTCCTCGAGACTTACATTCAAACAATCCGGAAATTTCGAAAGACATCCCTCAGGGGCTTTAGTGTCTGCGTGAGAACTCGATTAGTCACTTGTATTCCACGCAGAGTTGGGCGACAAGGAAGTTATGTCGCGATTCAAGAAGTACAGCCCGGATCAGGCGTATTTGCTGCCGCCGAGCGTGCGGGACGAGTTGGGGCCGGATCACCTCTGCTTCTTCATCCGGGGGGTGATCGAGCGATTGGACATGAGGGTGTTTGAGCAGAGCTACAGTGCCGAAGGCGGAGAGCTTTACGCGCCCCAGTTGATGCTGGGGGTGTGGCTGTACGCCTACGCGCTGGGCATCACCAGCGCCCGGCAGGTCGAGCGCCGTCTGGTGGAAGATCTGGCGTTTCGTTATCTGGCGGCTCACGAGCGGGTGGACAACTGGGCGCTGAGCGCGTTTCGCCGCCGCCATAGCCGGGCGCTGAACGATGCGTTTACGCAAGTGCTGGAGTGGGCGCAGTCGCAGCGCATGGTGAAGCTGGGCCGGGTAGCTATCGACTCCACCCGCATCCAGGCCAACGCCAGCCGGGATCGCGTGGACACCGAACAAGCGCTGCGCGACACCCGGGCGCGACTGCGGCGCCAGGTACGGACCTGGCAGAAGGCGGCCGATCGCGACGATCAGGAACCGGGCGGCCTGGAAGTGGCTATCGGAGAACTGAACCAGGCTCTGGCCCAGATGCCGCGCCGCCTGGAACGGCTGAAAAAGAGCGGCCTGAAGAAGCTGTCGCGGACAGACCAAGATGCGCGTTTCCTGCGCCAGCGCGGGGACAAGTTCGTGCTCGGCTACTCGGCCGAGATCGCTGTTTCCGACGATCATCTCATCGTGGCGCAACGCGTCACCCAGAACGTAACCGACAACGAGTCGCTGGAACCCATGATGGAACAGGTGGAACAACGCTGCGGTCGAGCGCCGGAGGCGGCCCTGGCCGACAGCGGATTTTTCTCCATCCACAACTTGAACCAAATGGAACAGCGCAACATCGATGCATATATTCCCGATTCGAACATGGCGCGGGCTTTGAACCTGGGCGCGCGTTGCCGCACCCGGGCCAATGCCCCGGCGCATCGCCGCATGCGCGCCAAGTTGCGAAGTCCGGCCGGACAGGCTGCTTACGCGCGGCGCAAGGCAGTGGTCGAACCGGTCTTCGGAGTTCTTAAACAACAACGCGGTATCCGCCAATTTCGCACCCGTGGATTGAACCAGGTCGCCAACGAATTCACCCTGGCCACACTGGCCTACAACATCACCAGGCTGCATGTCTTGCGTGCAGCCTAAACCCGATAACCAAGACCGCAGAACGTTACAAACCAAAACTTGGGACGTTCTCACGCGGTCACTAAAGCCCAGCAGTCTTGGGATGCTTTGCGGCACGACTAAAGTCGTGCCCTTTCACAAAACAGGCCGATGTGAGCCTATCACCGTCGATGCGGAACCTTGCTGGATTTTCGCCGAGGCGAGCTCCTTGGCAGTTCGCAATGGTCTAATCCGCAGCAGAGAAGCATAACGGGTGGCAGGAAAGAAGTAACCATTGTGTATAGCGACGCGGTCACGGCAGCAGGCCTAGTTCTTTGCCCCGCTGGACGGCCTGGGTTCGGCGCGCGGCTCCGAGCTTGTCGAAGGCGCGGGCACAGTGTGTCTTGACAGTGTTTTCTGAAACGAAAAGCTGCGTGGCGATCTCGCGATTGCTCAAGCCGCGGGCGACCAGGGTAAGGACTTCGAGCTCGCGTGCCGTGATGCCCAGGGTTTGCTGATGGGCTGTATTGGGCGAGAAGGGGACCGAGCTGGGAACGAAGGGGGCGGAGGCTTCCGCGGGGACAAGCACTTCCCTCACCACGACCGTTTCCCGGATGATTTCGCGCCGGCTGGTTTCGCGGCTGCGCGTGATCCTGAGGCCGAGCCAGATGCCGAAGGACGCGAAGAGGATCGCGACGAGCGCGCTGTAGAGTTCGACGGAATGCTCGATGATCACGAAGCGGTATTCGGTGTATTGGAGGGTGGCGATGAGGAGGCCGCCGACGAGACCGAAGATGAGGACATGGCGCTTCATGATGGGGTCGTGAAGAAGTATATCCCTGCCTGCCCGTGGCTCCCTCCACATCCGGCTTTCGTTTCTAAAAGGCCGCATCCGCTCGGTTCGGCTCGCAAAAGCCCCTTGCTCCGGCTGCAGAAGATTCAGTCCTCGTCCCGCATACTTGGAGTTGGAGATACCCAATGGCTCTTCGCAGTGTCAGGAATGTCCCGGTGCAAATGTCATCCATCGTCCTGGTGCATACCGTCTGTCGCTCTGCTCAGGGCGCCTTTTCTCTATCTGTTCGCCATTAAGTCTGAACGGCCGGGGACAAACCTGACATTTCAGACCGGGCACATCCCTGACAGTTTTTGTTTTTCCCCTTTTTGGGAAGGGTTTTTGTTTTTGCCTTTGCTTTTGTTTTCACTCAGGGGCGTAACCCGGAGCAGTCTGTGGTTAAAGAGTGCCAGAGGCAGGTGAGCAAAGTACACTTTGAAACTCTGCTCATCGAAGGGCAGCAGACCGATAGTCTCGCCCCACAGCACCTCACTGAGAAAGATATCGTGCTTCTTCCAGCGAAAATGACCGTGGCTTTTCACCCTGAGCACCTGCATGGTGTCGGGATACTCCACCTCCGGCACGCGCTCCGGATAGGAGCGGGGCGAGGGCGCATAGAGCGCCGCCGGAGTCTGCATGCCCAGGGCCTCGTGGGGCCGCAGTTGGTTGTAGTCCTGGCGGAACTGATCCAGTTGGCGTTGCTGCGCGCGCCAGTCCCGGCCCGGTTGAAGGTCTTGCTTGAGGGTGCGATGCATGCGTTCATGGCGGCCGTTCTGTTCTGGATGTCCGGCCTCGATTCGCTCGGGGGAAATGCCCAGCTTGATCCACCACACCGCCAGGCGCGACAGTCCGCGCAGCGCCGCAGAAGCAAAGGGCGCGCCGTTATCGGTGCGGATCGCCTGCGGCATCCCATATTCGCGAAAAGCGGCTTCGAAGACGGCCCGCACGCGTTCAGTGTCGGTTTTCTCCACCGCGTGGCAGCGCAGCAGATAGCGGCTCCAGGCATCGCTGATGGTGAGCGGATCGACGCGCGTGCCGTCGCCGGCCTTGAACCAGCCCTTGAAATCGGCGCACCAGACGCGGTTGGATTCCATGGCATGTGCCAGCGGCTCGGTATACGGCGCGGCTCTGCGCCGTTTCTTGCGCGGCACCACCAGCCCGGCACGCTTGATGATCTCGCCCAAGGTGCTGGTGGCCGGCCACGCTCGTCCAGCATGATCGCGCTCTAGAATCCGCTTCAGCTTGCGCGGACCCCAACGCATATGCGCCTGCCGCAGCTCCAGCACCGTACGCTCGAGCTCTGCGCTGGTCTGGTTGGGATGACGCTGCGGCGCCCGGTCCAGTTCTTCCAGTCCCCGCAGCCCGTACTGGCGGAACCGGCGCAGCACCACATAGCCCGTCTCGCGCGAGATCCCGAACTGGCTGCACAACTCCCCCATGGTGGACTCTTTGCGCTCGTATTCGAAGATAAAGCGCAGCTTCTCTTCCATCACACTGCTCGCTTTCCAGGGCATGAGGACGTTGTACGTCCTCATGCCCTCGGTTGCAGTGTCAGGAATGTCCCCGGTTCAAAATGTCAGGGATGTACCCGGTCCGTACCAGTCCCAAGTCCCCCCACCCCCCCTCCCCCTGTGAAACTGTGAAACTGTGAAACTGTGAAACTGTGAAGCTGTGACGGCAATGCAGAAACGTATCATACTGGCTGAATCTAAATGCTTTACAGACAAATTTCCGGATGTAACAGCATTTTTCTGTTACATGGGACCAGTTTTGGAGTAGATCGGTCGAGAGATTCGGCTAACTCTTTGCGTCCTCGAACTCTTCGTGCCACGCCATCTGGATCGCCTCCAGCCGCGACTCGTTGGACTTCGATGGGTCGTCAGCGAAGCCTTCCAATTCGATAACGTAACGGAGCAGATCGGTGAAGCGAACCGTCAAAGGATCAAGATCGGGAAACTTCTCCTGCAACTGAATGCCGATCTCCTCGACATCGGTCCAATGGATTTCACGCGGCATACGTTGCACTCCTTTGTTCGACAGGTTCCCGGCAGGTTGTGGCACCGAGTTCCGGGATTACTTGTTTTCCGCCATGGCCAGCGGCTTGCCTTCCGACGTGTAGTTGCGGTTCCACTTGGGAATCTCGACCACGTAGTTGCCGGGGCGCGTGATGACTGCCTGGCAGCCGAGCCGGGAATTCAATTGCTGGTCGGCGGCCATGTCCATACGGTCCAACTCGTCGTCGTCCGCCGGGCTGATTCCGTCCTGGTCCTTGATCCACAAATGGCACGTGGTGCAGGCGCAGACGCCTCCGCAGGCGTGGTCCAGGAAGACACCGAAATTCTCGGCCACGTCGAGAAAGGACATCGGTTTGCCATGATGTTCGTAAGGCAGGGTGCCGAATTCAAATTCGACCGTCTTTCCTTCGGGCATGAAGGTGACTCGCACCAGCTTGTCAGGCGGAATCTCTTTCTTGGCTACTTCGCTCATACTCAATACCTCAGCGCTAACTCGCTAACTTGGCTGACTTGCTAATACTGCTGACAGCTCACGCCGCTGCCTGCGCTGTTACTTGAACTCTGCCGGCGCCATGGGGTGGGGCGCCGTCACCTCGTCGCTCAGTTCCTCGCCGGCGGCTTCCATCGTCTTGCCGCGGATCGCGGTGGAGACCGCGGCTTCCATCATCAGTTCCGCAAAATGGCGGGTCGCTTGGTCGAGTGCGACGGTCGCTTCGCGGATCGCGGCCAGGTCGTCGCCTTTCTTTACTTCAGTCAAGCGATCGCGGGTGTTCGCAATGGCAGTACGCTCGCCATCGCTCAGCTGCGGCCAGGCAGGGCTCTCGGGAGCGCGCTCGACTGCAGCAAGAATCGTTTCAGCCTCATTGCGAGCCTCGATCAGCAGGCGCTTGGAGAAGTCTTCTTCGGCATGATCGAACGAATCGAGAATCATGCTCTCGACCTGCTCGTCCGTCAATCCGTATGTAGGCTTGACTTCGATCTGCGCGGCCTTGCCGCTGCGCTGTTCGCGCGCTGAGACTTGAAGTATGCCGTCGGCATCGATGAGAAAACGCACCTCGATGCGGGGCAGCCCGGCACTCATGGGCGGAATGCCCTTGAGATCAAACCGCGCCAGTGACCGGCAGTCGGCGGCCAGTTCGCGTTCGCCCTGCACCACATGAATGGCCACGTTGGTCTGTCCGTCAACACCGGTGGTGAAGTGCTCGGTGGCCGATGCGGGAATTGTGGAGTTGCGCTGGATGATGCGCGCCACCGTTCCGCCGAGGGCTTCAATGCCGAGCGAAAGGGGAGTCACATCGAGCAGCAGCATCTCTTCGGTTGTCGTGGAAGCGCCGGCCAGGATATCCGCCTGCACGGCCGCACCGAGCGCGACGACCTCATCCGGATTCAGTTCAATATGCGGCGTCTTGCCGCGCGCGCCCAGGTGGAACAGATCGTCAACCAGTTGGCGCACCGCCGGAATGCGCGTCGATCCGCCCACCAGCACTACCTCGTCGATCTGCTCGGGAATGAGTCCTGCGTCGAGCATGGCCTGCTTGCAGGGGCCCACCGTGCGACCCAGCACCGGCTCGATCATGCTCTCGAAGACATCGCGCGGAATCTCGCGCTGGTAGCGGTCGCCATTCGGCAGTTCGATATCGAAGTGAGCAACGGGCTGGCTGGAAAGCTGAACCTTGGCATCAATCGCCGCCTTGCGCAGGACCTGCACCGCGCCCGCATGCGCGCGCAAATCTACTCCATGCTCGGCGTGAATCTCGTCGAGTGCAATTGCCAGTAGCAGGTTGTCGATATCGTCGCCGCCGAGGTGCGTGTCGCCGTTGGTCGATTGCACTTCGAAGATGCCGTCGCGCAACTTGAGGATGGAGATATCGAATGTGCCGCCTCCAAGATCGTAGACGGCGATGGTGCCTTCCTTGCGACGGTCGAGACCGTACGCGAGTGCGGCCGCGGTGGGCTCGTTCACCAACCGCAAGACCTCGAGGCCGGCCATGCGGCCCGCATCCTTCGTGGCCTGGCGTTGCGCGTCGTTGAAGTAGGCGGGCACCGTAATGACGGCCTGGGTCACCGGCGTGCCGAAGAATCGCTCGGCGTTGCGCTTCAGTTGGCGAAGAATGTAGGCCGAAATCTCGGGCGGTGTGAAGCGTAATTCACCCAGTTGGATGCGCGGAACCTCACCTTCCTCCACGTCATCGGCAAGCCGGAAAGGGAACAGCTTCAATTCGCTTTGAATTTCGCCCAGACCCCGCCCCATGAGGCGCTTCACAGAGTAGATGACGCGTTCAGGCCGCTCGATGAGCGCCTTGCGCGCACTATTGCCTACCGTGACAGTAGGCCGCCCGCCATCCGCGGGCACAGGATCGAGCGCCACCACCGATGGCACGAGATTCAAGCCATCGACCCCGGGGATCACCACCGGCTTGTCGCCTTCCATATATGCGACCAGGGAATTCGTGGTTCCGAGGTCAATTCCGACTACGCGTCCTTCCGCCATGATCTCCCTTGTTTGTGAGACTGAAGTTGTTCCTTGATACGAAGCAGTGCAGGCGACGGGCTTTATCTGCCCCGCTCCATCGAAATGATGCCGCCGGTGCCGTCCAGGGTCTCCGTTACATCACGCACCAGGTTGCTGAGATAACGCCGCCTGTCCAGCAAGGCCACCATATCGTTCTGCGCAACCTGGCGTGCCGCAGCATCGCCGTCATCCCACGCTTTCCACTTAGCGTGCAAATCCTGATCGACGGCATCGCGCAGCCCATTGAATTTCTCTTTAGCCTCGGCAAGGCTCTGTTTGAGAGCAGGGTCTTCTTCACCCATCTTGTGAGCCATGCGCATCTCATCGAGTTGCATGTTCAGGTCGAAGACCTCTTCGAGTAAATCGGCAGGCACACGCGAGGCGCCCATTTCAGCTTCGCGCCGGTTCTTGCCGCTGTGTTCTTCGCCGATTTCAGCGCCGTGCAGCTTGAGCAGGTATTCCGTGCGATGAATGGGGTCTTTGAGCGTGCGATAGGCGTCATTCAGCAGGGCCGTATCGGCGAGGCTCCATTCTTTTTCATTGTGCTCAGAACGCGCGAATCGGTCCGGATGCAGCTTGCGACTGAGGCGATGAAATTCCGTCTCCAGCGCAGTTAGATCGAGATTCAGCCTCGGCTCCAGTCTAAAGACGGAGAAGAAGTCACCGCCAGGAGGAGGCTGAATCTTACTGCAGTGGGGGCAGAACAGGGTGGAATCGTTGTGGGCTACCGAACAAGACCAACAAGCAACGGGAACCGCGGAATCAATTACCTTCAACATTGTCTCAACCTTGCTTACAAAAAGATCGCTACGACGAGAAGGATGAACCGCAACCGCAGGACCGCGTGGAATTCGGATTGATGAAATTGAAGCCCTGCCGCATCAGCGTTTCTTCGTAGTCCAGCGTCATGCCGTGCAGATAAAGAAACGACTTCGGGTCGACAAACACGCGTACCCCGTCGAACTCGTAAATGCGATCACGTTCGCGCGGGCGGGTGTCAAACTTGATGGCGTACGACAACCCCGAGCAGCCTCCACCAGACACGCCAAGCCGCAACCCACCGTCCTGCGTTGAGATCCCTTCCTTCTCCATCGCCGCGCGAATGCGCTTCACTGCACGGTCGGTTACTTGCAAGCCCTGGGGCGCCTGCGACGGGGCTGACTGCTGCTTTGACACCTGTGGCTGGGCCGCAAATGCTCCTTGCGCGGGCTTCGTTTCGATTGTGACCATGTTTGACATGTTTTCCATTTCATCGGCCCGTACGGCCGCGCTCCTCAATTGCGGAGTGACCGTCGCGCCGAACCAGTCTTACTGCGCCGCTTGAACTGCTGCCGGAGCAGCCTCAGCAACGCCGTTCTTTTTCTTCCAGTCGCCGATCGCGGCGCGGATCGCGTCCTCGGCCAGCACTGAGCAGTGAATCTTCACTGGCGGCAGCGAGAGTTCCTTGACGATGTCGGTGTTCTTGATCGCGAGAGCCTCTTCGACCTTGCGGCCTTTGATCCACTCGGTAGCCAGCGAAGAACTGGCAATCGCGGAGCCGCATCCGAAGGTCTTGAACTTGGCCTCTTCGATCACCTGCGTGTCAGGATTCACGCGAATCTGCAGACGCATCACGTCGCCGCATTCCGGCGCGCCTACCAGGCCCGTGCCCACATCGCCCGAAGTCTTGTCCAAGGTGCCCACGTTGCGCGGATTGTTGTAGTGGTCGATCACTCTATCGCTGTATGCCATTGTCCGTTCTCCTCGTGCGGGGGAAGCCGCATCCGTTCTTTTGATTCGGCAGGCTAGCCCGCCGATGCTTCTCGTTTTAGTGCGATTAGTGCGCCTGCCAAACGATCTTGGTCAGGTCAATACCTTCCTTCACCATTTCGTAAAGCGGCGAAAGCTCACGCAGTTTCTGCACAATATCGATTACCTTGGCGGCTACATAGTCCACTTCCGCCTGGGTGTTGAACCGGCCCAGCCCGAAGCGGATCGAACTATGGGCCACGTCGTCGCCTAAGCCCAGTGCCTTGAGCACATAAGAGGGCTCGAGCGTGGCCGATGTGCAGGCAGAACCACTGGAAACGGCTACATCGTTGATCCCCATCAGCAACGACTCGCCTTCTACGTAGACGAAACTCACGTTCAGATTGCCAGGCAGCCTGTGCTCCATCGAACCGTTGACGTGGATGTAGTCCAGGCTGGATTCCAGCTTGCTCTTCAGCCCATCGCGGAGACCGCGTAGATACGCGGCTTCATTCTCCATCTCCGCCAGGGCGATTTCGGCCGCTTTACCCAGACCGACGATGCCCGGAACATTCAGTGTGCCCGAACGCATGCCGCGCTCGTGGCCTCCGCCGTCGATCTGGGCTGCGATCTGCACACGCGGGTTGCGGCGGCGAACATAGAGCGCGCCAACTCCCTTGGGGCCGTAAATCTTGTGGCCGGAGAGCGACAGCACGTCGATGTTGTCGGCCAGCACGTTGACCGGAACCTTACCCACCGCCTGCACCGCGTCGGTATGGAAAAGCACGCCCTTTTCATGGCAGAGTTTGCCGATTTCGCGGATCGGCTGCAGCACCCCGATCTCGTTGTTGGCGGCCATGATCGTGACCAGAATCGTCTTGTCATCGATGGCGCGCTTCAGGTCTTCGATGTCGATCAGCCCGTCCGCCTTCACGGGCAGATAAGTCATCCGGTAGCCGTACTTCTCGAGTCGTTTGCAGGTGTCTAGAACTGCCTTATGCTCCGTAACCTGGGTGATGATGTGGTTGCCGCGCTCACGGTACATCTCGGCGATGCCCTTGATCGCCAGGTTATTGCTTTCGGTGGCGCCCGAGGTAAAAATGATCTCCTTCGCCGTCGCGCCGATCAATTTCGCGATCTGCTCACGGGCCGCCTCGACCGCCTGTTCCGCTTCCCATCCGAAGGAGTGGTTGCGGCTCGCCGCGTTCCCAAACTTCGTGGTGAAATAGGGCATCATCGCTTCCAGCACGCGAGGATCCAGCGGGCTGGTGGCGTGATTATCCATGTAGATCGGCAGACTCACCCCTGCCGGCACTTCCACTTGGCTCAATACGGTGCTCATCGCGTGTCCATCCTCAACAAATGCTTGCCGTCCGCGCCCAGCGCGACGGGGAGATTGCTTTACAACGTTAATGAGACAAGCCCCTGCGCTGCGGTTCGTCCCGCCGCGGTTCGAGCCGCCTGACTGTCCTGGTCCGCCAAATCATGAATACTGATGCTTTTGAGCACCCCTGCGATTGTGTCGTTCACGCGCGCCAAGGGCTCTTTGATGGTGCAACTCGGGGTCAGTTCGCATCCCTTGGCCCCCTTGGTGCACGAGGTGATGAAAAAAGGTCCATCGATTGCGTGAATGACCTCGAAAGCCGAGATCTGGCGTGCCTCCCGGGCGAGGGCATAACCGCCGTTCATCCCCGCATGGGAGCGGAGCAAACCTGTCTTGGTCAACCTCTGCAGAATCTTGGCCAGCAACTGCGCCGGAATTCCATAGGCGTCGGCTATATCCTTGGCGCTCAAAGCGGGCATTTCGGGGTGTTCGGCGAGATACTTCAGCGCCATCAACCCGTAATCCGCCTTTTTGGTCAGCTTAAGCATGTTGAATATCCGACTGGTTCGGTCCGTATTCAGTATACGACCGTTTCTGTCCGGATTCAAGGCAGAGGATGTATTCCCCTCCCGGCCTTGGGCATTGTCCCTTCCCCAACCGAGGACACTCGAGGTATTGAACGAGAGGATTCACCAAAATCCCATTTGCAATTGTGAGGAAGATCGATACAATCTGGCGGAAAGAGCATCCGGTTTCGCTGGTCCGAACCTCGCCTGGAACGTCACGGGAGTCGCAACAGAGATGCTTTAGGCTCGCGAAATTATACGGCTACCGATGATGAGGATTGGCTCCAGGATTTGTGACGGCTAACAGCAGAAAAGATCACGATTCATCTCTGGTCTGAGGTGGATTCATGATGCAACGATGACAGAAACACCCGAATCCAACGACTCTAAAGCGATGGCAACGGTCTGCAAACACCCAAGAGTGCGTATTGTCTCCCGGCACGATGACGCCGAGTTTGTCGAGTGCCTGGAGTGTGGCGAGGTCTTTGACTCCGAAGAATTTCACGACATGGAGATCGAGGACACCGTCGAGACCGAACAAGCAGAATCGGAATACTGACGGCGGGCTCCTCTCGGGATCGCTACTTCCCGGGGCCTCCTTCACCGTTCCCTCCCGGAGCGCCCATCTTGCGCGTAACCATCCAGGCATAATGGAGGCCGGATGCCACAGTCAATGCGACTGTCGCGTCCAGGGCTATAGAGCGCAGTGCCAAAACCCAGCTCGGACTGTATATCTGATGGAGAAGAACAACCGCGACGGCCGTAACCTGGGCGACCGTGTTGGCCTTTCCGAACAGGCTCGGCTTGAACTCGCGCCGTCCGACCGCAGCGTACAGAAGGGCGGCTACAGCCAGAATCCCCAGGTCGCGGCCAAAGACCAATACTGTAATCGTGGTGGGGATCAGGTTTTTATGGGTGAGAACGACAAAGATGGTGCTCAGAAGTAACTTGTCGGCCACTGGGTCAAGATACTGGCCGAGGATCGTTCTCTGTCTCAGCCAACGCGCCAGTGTCCCGTCCAGTGCGTCGGTCAAGCCGGCGGCCACAAACAGTCCAAAGCCTAGCCCATAGCGGTCCTCGAGGATGGCTGACACCAGGAAAGGTGCCAGGCAAATGCGCATTAGTGTGAGCAGGTTTGGAGCAGCGTGGAGCGGATTCAATCGTGTATGCGAACGATCGGACATGGCACATTCGTGCGGACTTATTGACCGCAGGGCTCGCCTGGTTTGCGGCTATCACCTGCCCCGAAGGCGGTGACCTGCCTCCAGTAAGAAAGTTTCGAACCCTCCAACGACTCGTGGACGGACCCGTTCTTCGCCAAGAAATGATCGTACAGCATGGCATCACGCGCTGGCAGCGGCCTTTGCGGGGTATGTGAATCCTGTTAGACTACCTAACGGATTAGTTTTCCGGAACATAAACCCGAGTTGGTTTGCTCGCGTTCAAAGAGAAGAGCGACCCTGCCTTTGCCTTTGGAGCGAATCGGAACCTAGCCATTTACTTGCAGGCGCGTAGCTCAGTTGGTTAGAGCGCTTCCTTGACACGGAAGAGGTCGCTGGTTCGAATCCAGTCGTGCCTACCATTTAGGTATTTTATTATCAATAACATACGCTAATTTCCTTCCTGGAAGTGCCAGTCCGATTCTCCTGTTTTCTGCTCTTTCGACGTATCGTGGGCTTGTTGCGTCCCCGAGGTTTTGCGTACCCTTCCTTTTGCCAATGAGGCAATCGACAGGTGCCAAGCACGCCAACTGATTGAAAACAAATCCCATATTTCGGCGAGTTGAGGACCATAGCCTGAGTGGCGGTCAAACCCCGCAGGATGACTGGGCTCATTTTCCAGAAAGTGGTCAAAAGAGTTCGGTTCTGGCCCCATTTCGATGTTTACCTCCGCATCGGACTTAAGAATTTTGCATTCCGGATGATCCGCGGACTGAATTTGCCGTCCCCGGAGCATCAGGGTTTCTTTTATGGCCTTGGCTATGCCGTGGTATGAAGTTCAAGATCGAGCCCAGTCGATAGAGCCGTCAGTTCATATCCAATTGAGGCATAGCCCTTCCGGCGGCGTTCATACATTCGGGCAAGCATCGGCTCAGCAACATCGACGTAGTCGTAGACCTGAACAACTTGTTTTCCGTCGAGGAGGCGATGGAGCCGACCGACATACTGCTGGAGAGTTCCTTTCCAGGAGATCGGCATTGCCAGAAAAAGCGTATCGAGCCGCGCATCGTCGAATCCTTCTCCGATGTAACTTCCCGTAGCCAGAATTAGCCGTGGCGCGCCGACTGGGACTGCATTCATGGCTTCATCAATTGCTTTCCTCTGCTTCTTGCCCATGCCCCCCTTCAGGATATAGAGGTGCTCACTGGTACCTCCTAATAGGTCAGCCAAGTGCAGCAGGTGATCGGTTCTCCCTGTAAGTAGAAGTGGGGAGCGGCCATCGCGTAGGGCAGCTCGAACATCGGACATGATCAATTCGTTGCGCGTCTCGTTTTGAGCCAACGCTCGATAAATATCTTGAATGGTGGCATCGGCAGTGCCAGTCTGCATTTGGAAGGTCGTCAGGCGCGGGAGCACTCGATGTTGAAAGGGCGAGGCTTCCGTCATAGCCTTGGCGGTCATGCCAAAACGAATTGAGCCGCATTGCATCTGAATGATCGGATGATGCCCATCCTTTCTCGTCGGTGTTGCCGTTAGACCAGAGACAAATTTCGCCTTAATCGCACGCATTACCTGCTCAAAGGTAAATGCCGAAAGGTGATGGCATTCATCGACGATGACTTGGCCATACTCCGCAACATAATCCTGCACAGCATTTTTCTGACGAAGGCTCTGAATGACGGCGACATCTACGATGCCCGTCCTTCTGACTTTGCCGCCGCCAATTGAGCCAATCGACTCTGGCGGAAGATCAAGAAACACTGCCAGCCGCGCTTGCCATTGATCGAGCAATTGACGCCGATGAACCAGAACGAGCGTGTTGACTTTGCGCTGTGCAATGAGCCATGCAGCAACGGCTGTCTTACCGAAAGCTGTCGGCGCGCAGAGGATTCCGTCATCGTGCCTCAGCATCTGGGCTGCGGCACCTTCCTGATCTGAGCGGAGCCGGCCGCTAAACTCTACGGCAACCGCGACGCCCGGGTTGCGTTCATCGTGGACTTCTGGCTGTATGCCGTGCGAGTTCAACAGTTCAAGAACTTCGCCAATGCAGCCGCGCGGCACTGCGATGTGTCTGGCGAAGTCCTCGCCACAGGAGATGATACGAGGCTTGCCAAAGGTGGAAAGCCGCATGGCCTGCGCCTTGTAGAACTCTGGGTTTTGAAATGCCGCAATCCGGAGAATGCGATTGATCATCGCCGGCGGCAATCCTTGTTTTTCTACGTATACGAGATTCGCGCGCGTGATCGTGACAGATTCAGGGAAAGGGCCTTCTATTGGGACGTCTGCTCTGCTGCGTGATGGGGGCAGCGTCCACGGATCTTTCGACTCATCTCCATCGCACAAACTCATGCGCACACCAATCAGATCGCCTTTGCGCTGCGCTTCCTCAACGATTGCCGTCGCAGACGATGTAGGCAGTCTCTTGACGGAGAACAAGTAGGCCCATTGGTCCGGGTATGGAGCGAAATCGGCATCGAGAAAAACGCTGTTACCCTGTTTCCGCGGGCCAAATTGAAGAGGAAGGGCGATTAGATTTCCGAAACCACCTTTCGGCATTGTGTCCTGGTTCGGAAAGAATCGATCATAGGAGTCTAGGCCGAGTTGGTGTCGCCGATCCATGGTTCGCGTAAGGATTGCGCTTCCCATCTTCCGCGCGGTTACCGCGGGCAAGGGCTGATCGAAGAAAGTCCAGATGTGGCCGCCATTTCCTGAGCGTGAACGCTCCAGGGACACTGGAACTCCCATTGTCGCGCAAGTGTCAAGGTAAGCGCGAGCATCTTCCTGCCATGATTTCTTGTCAAAATCGACGGCAAGAAACCAGCAGGTCTCGTCAGGCAGCAAGGGATACACGCCAATGGTCTCCTTGCCGAAGAGGTGGTTCTCAACAACCGCGTCGGAAAGTGGAAGAAAGGTTCGAGTCTGACGGGCGACCTTTTTACGGTCTTCTGGATTGCTCGAATGAATCGCGGTCCAGTCCATTAGAGCCCCAGGCGAATATCCTGAGCGACCGTCCGCACTGGTCCAGCGTTTTGCATAAACGTCAGCGCGTCCACGAAACAAGCTTCTGAATAGAGCAATCCGCTGCTTGCCTCTTTCCTGGCGGTCTTCCGGCTGTTGAAGGAGCACTGGCGGAGCTGTGGGGCAATTGATAAGCGCCGAAGCGGCAGGCAGGCCATGAGTAGCCAATATCTGTTTCAGACGCTCAACTTCCATGCGAAGCAGTTGGTTCTCTTCTTCGAGACCGCGTTTTGGAAATTGCGTTTTCCCGCTTTCCGTCATTGCATTGTCCGTAGCGCACCACACCAGCCCACTCTGCCTATCTAACGCCGGGCCTTCCTTTGCTCCACAATTGGCCTGGGATCCAGTTTGTCGAGAATCTCCATGAACTTGGGCCGGTTCTTGTAGCGCAAGCGAATGTCCGCGAGCAATGCGTTCCACTCGACTTCGCGATGGAGCGATTGAAGGATGGGCCGCATCTTGCGCAGGTAGCTAGCAACCGCTTCATATGCTGATGCACTCGCGTGCGGCAGGTGATCGTCCACACGCTGACGATAGATTGCGAGCGACCGCTCGGGATGCGATTCCGTCACCGCTGCCGCGACCTGATCTCCGTAGCCGCCAGAACCATACCATGACAAGCTTCCTCGCTGCTTTAGTCCAGCCAACATAGCGTCATACCAACGAAGCACGTCATCTTGGCGCCTGTCGGCAATAGCCATGTCGATCAGCACATCGAAATGCGGACCTGCATCCGAGCGAAATCTGGATTCATTCCCCAGCAGCGGTAGAAGATAAGCTGGCATTGGCAGCGGCCATTCTGCATTTTCTACGCTCTTCGCCGATACTTTGCCTAGCGAAGGCAATGGCGAAGCGCCCGTCTCGAGAAAGTTGAGCGCGATGCCGCGGATGCTGTCTTCGCAGCCTGCTTTGGCCGCAGCCTTGATCAAATTCTGAAAGCTATCGCGACTGGGATGTGAGAAGAACCCGAAAGCTGCGTGAGCCGCGGCAATCGGCCATTGCCTGCGCTGAATCGCCATTTCGCCTAACAGTTTTTCAAGACTAGACGCAATACCAGGCAGCTTTGCAGCCGTTTTGTCGATACCCATGGCCGCCCAGCGCTCGGCTTCCTCGTATTGCTTTTTCTCAATCAGTCGTTTGACCAGGCGCTCGTAGTTGCCGGATACGCGCGCTTCCTGTTCGCAAACAGCAAGGGTCTCGTCTTCGCGGCCGGCATTTTCAAGGGCCCGGATCAACCAATCGGCGATGCGCTCATGCTGGTATTTGCGGTAGTAGGGATCATCATCCTTTAAGGGCGATTTCGCGCGCTGAGCCATAACATCTGAGACTTCGGACCATGCCGATTTTGCACCGGGCATTTCGAGAATGACGTCGGCGGCAACGTTGACAATGCCATAATCGTCCCGCAGATGCGCATCGATGGCGAAAAGCAACTTGTGCGCGGGCGTGAGCGTCGATGCGGCGACTGCCTGAAAGATAACCGGCACGCATTCACCAACGGCTTCTGCGGTTTCGCCTTCGTCGTTCGATTGACCAACCTGCTCGTAGCCCAGCGTCATCAGTTCTTTTCCAAGGCGCACCACCGCATCCGGATGCCCGAGCTCCAATAATCGCTCCAGACGATGCTTGACGCGGCTATAGTCCGGAGTTTGTCCTTCCCCTGTCCAACTGTTTACCCAGCCAGCTTCGGAAGAGACGCGCCTGATCTCTTTCCGCGCTTCTGTCACCAGGCGGTCTACATCGCCTTCGCCCAGCGCAATGCGATCGCGAAACTCCTCGCGCAACTCGGGGAACCGTTCGGTCAGAGCCCAGACCAACTCCACCAATTCATCGTGACTCTTGGCTTCGATATGCTTGCGGATCTTTTCGTTTGACGCCTTGAGTGTCTTTCTTCCAGAGGCTTCCGGATGCCGATGCCGGTGGACATGATGCACTTGCTCGTCTTCATCGTGTCCGGTATCCACATCGAGATCGTCCGCTTCATCCTCACTTTCGTCGCCGGTCTCGTCGGCAAGCAACTCCCAACGCTCATCGTCCTCGTCCGCCACGGGAGTATCTTCGCTTGCGCTCAATCTTTCGAGGTACTCGGCAACGACCGCCACAGCGTGTTTGCAGCCGCTGGAGCCAACTGGACATGTGCAGCGCGAATAGATCGCTCCTGCCTTTTTTTCGGAAGACTCGTACCAGACTGTCACCGCGTAGCGTGCGCCGCCCGCGACAGTCGCTAACAGCCATCCGTCTTCTGAGATCGCGAGATCATGGACGCACCCTTGTTTTTGATACGTTCTGCCACGATCGACAGAACGAGAGCCTGCCCACTCAGCGAGATCGTCCCAACTCAGAACTGTCCAGCCGTCGTCTCGTGAGGGCTTTTGCGCCTTGCTCTTTGCCGAAGTTTGTTGTTTGGGACTCATGCATTTCATCCTCGCGATAGATTTACAGTTTTGCGAGATCCTCAAGCCGTCTGAGAAGCAGGGGAATCCTGGATTGGCTGGGCGCGTCTGGCAACAGATAACCGGGCAGAGCATCATGAAAGCGCAGTTCTGTCACCAATGCGCGGATCGCATTGCCGATGAACATGCGCAAGTCCTCCCGCGCTGCGGCAACTTCATCGAGCAAAGCAGCTCGCCCATCAACGACGGCAATCAGATCCTCAAGGTCGTGACTGGCAAAATAGTCTAGGTGGCCGCGACCGTGAAACGCTTCGAGCTTCGTGCCAAGGAAGTACGGAGCTGTAATGGCCCGCACCTTCAGGTTTTCGGAGATCGTAACGGCGACTGCCGCCTGCATTGCATCCCGATACCAACGGTTAGAAAAGCCGAGGATTTTCTCGTCGAGCGGCATTACGTCCAGCGTCAACGATCCGCAGGTCCAACGGCAGACCGGCGCGCCTTCTCGTGTGTCTTCTTGAAAGCCGAGCGTGCGAAGCCGTTCGGAGAATATTGCGTAGTCGGCGTAGGAACCGATCTCGGCGATGACGTCTACATCGTATGTGGCGCGGACCGGCGCAGCTCCCGGATCAATGACCAGCAGGCCAGTTGCACAGCCGCCCACGAATACGATCTCCGGGAGCAATGGCCGCAGCTTTTTTGCGGTGAGCTTCAAAAACTCAAGATTGGGATGCGGCATGGCCCGACGCCTCCAGTCGAAGCTTCAATTCCCGGCCGGCAAGTTCGCGCTCACGCGCCCGGCCTTCCCGCAGAGCGTCAACAAGCGCCAGCAGTTCGTAGAACCTCTGGTCTTCAAGAGCTGCAAGCGGCGCATTCTTGTGCAGAGGCGAGAAGCTGTATCCTCGGACCGTACCCTCGGCGTAGGGCCATACCGGAACCGGCTCGCCATCGGGCGCGATTTGCTCCTTTAGAGGAGATGCTGCATAGGCCGTCGGAACGCCGCGGGTCAGAGCGCCCTTTTCCGCCGGGAAAACGTAACGCAGGCCGTGCAGAAGCAGTTCGAGCAAACCGGAACGATTGACGCGCTCCTGCTCAGGCGGTCCTTGCAGCAGGTGGGCCGCGCGCGCACGTTTGACCGAAGCGTGCACCTCGGAAGGATTAAGATGCAGTTGTTGGGCGAGACGCAGGTACGTCGGTCTCTCTGGTTCGATGGAGAGCTTGAGCAGTACGAGAATATCCTGCGGCTTCAGCATGGACCAAGTATAGCGTTGGGTATTCAACATTCAAGATTTATGAATATCGAATGAGATTTCCTGGATTTCTGAGGGCTGGGTCGCAATTCTGCTCACGCTGTGGCCAGCCGATGACCTGCGCCGGGACCCAAAAAATCCGAACTGATAATCGCCATACTTTTTAGGTAGGCGAAGATCCCGGGGGGCGCGTTGACTGAAGTTCAAGCCATTTGGCCAGCCAAAGACTATCGGCGTCAAATCTCATCCGCCATGTATTCCCAAAACTTCCCGGTAGCGCCTAAGAGGCTCAACGCGATACGTTTTGCGATACGTCGAAAGACCGGGCAGAATGTGCTTACAAGGACTTAGGTAGCCACCGGGGTCTTGTAAGTTGTTGAAATGCCTAAGGTTTACATCCTTGACACGGAAGAGGTCGCTGGTTCGAATCCAGTCGTGTCTACCATTTATCTACACATTATAAAAGAGTTAGCAGATACATTCAACCTCGCATCGGGCGAGTTCAACCCGTTGTCCAACCCGTAAGCCAGAGCGTCCAGGCTGCGATTGATGCCGCTCTTCCGGGCGACCTGATCATGGTCGACCTTGGTGTTCACACTGAACTGTTGTTGATGTGGAAGCCGGTCCGGCTGCAAGGTGTCGGAGCGGTCTCGAGCGTCCTCAACGCGAACACCCAACCCGCCGGCAAAATGGATCCGTGGCGCGCCAAAGTCGATTGCCTGTTGGCTTGTCGCGCGATGGTCAACCCCTGACCAACGGCAGCGATGTTCCCCAGCCCGGTGGAGGGGGCTTCGAACCTCCGAATGCCTTCGATTCAACTGGCCAGTTTACGTGCGGAGGATGGGCCGCATTCAACGGCGGCGACAACAATCCGCAAGTCGATCGGTTGCCGCTGGAGGCGGTGGTCGGATGGGACACCACCCTTAATGGCAACTTGGCGGAACTGTTGCAGGAGCCATCGCTAATGGGCGCGTTCGAAGGAGCCAGAATTACGGTTCTGGCGAAGGGCGTCCGGTATCCCAAAGGCGTCGAAGTATTCGGAACCGGCTCTGACACCGCTGCAAATTCGAACGTTGGGCATGAAGGCCAGATGCCTTTGGGCACGGTTTTGCTGACCGGCAGCGCGGCGGATTGCAACACACTTGGAACTGGCGCCAAGACGGGCTACTCCAGCAACTTCAACTGCAACCCATCGCGCATCGATGGCTTGTCGATTACGGACAGTTCCCGGGCGGCGGTATCTTCGCTCATGCCTGGGCACATAACCTTGAAATCTCGAACAACCGGATCTACAACAACACAGGAACGTTTGACGGGCGGCATCGACATCGGCCAGGGTGAATCTCCCGACGCGCTGCTTGCTGGAAATGGTGGAGACCCGGTCGGCTTCGACCAGCAACCTTGGACATGCACACCGGGCGCGGTGACTGGGAACGTCACGGCAGGATTTACCCAGGTCGCGACTCCCTCGGGCTTCGCGGCGAATGACGAACTGCCGTTCTGCTACAACACGTTCGTGAACATCCACAACAACGCCGTTTCACAGAACTCCTCCATCGGCGACGAGGTGTTCTCGGGTACACCGGCCGGAGCGGGCGGCATCAGTCTGGCTCCTGGCGCAGACTTCTACAAGGTGAAGTACAACTGGGTCTGCGGAAATCTGAGCACCGGTGATGGCGGCGGCCTCGCTCACATCGGATTCAGCTTTAACGGTGACATCGAGCCCAACACGATCCTGTTCAACCAGAGCACCAATCCAACCATTCCGACAAACGGTGGAGGAATCATCGTAATGGGCGCGGCGCCTGACGGAAGAGCGCCTGGCGCTCGGCCGGCTCGGAATGCGGCAGCGTGACCGACCTGGATTGCCAGCCTGGACTTAGCGATGGCGTCGGCCCTGGCCTCGTCATCAATGCGAACCTAATCATGGGCAACGCTGCGGAAAGTGGCAGCGGCGGCGGAATTCGGTTCCAGGATGTCGATTGTTCGGAGTTGGCATTCTTCCCCAACGGCAACGGGACTAAATCCAGGCCAAACATTAACCCTGGGTTTGGGGGCACCGTTCAAAGCTCGACAACTTCCCCATCGCGCTCGTAATCAATCAACGTCACCAACAACATCATCGCCAACAACGTGGCCGGGTGGGACAGCGCTGGAGTTTCGCTGCAGGATGCGTTGGCAGTAAACTTCATCAACAACACCGTTATGTCTAACGACAGCACCGCGTCTTCAGGAGTGCTCTTCAATACGCTTGGTGCTCCGATGCCAGCGCGCCCGGATCCAACTGCATACAAACCGGCTCGACAACCGCTTCATGCCCAGAACCTGCCGGCCTGGTGACCATGCGGAATACTTTGGGGCTCTCCTCGTCCGTGGGAGGCGTCGTATGCCCGTCGGGCCATGGGACAGGTCAAACCTGCAAGAACTTCTCGATTCCGATCCTGGATAACGATGTGTTCTGGCAGAACCGCTCGTTCTACATCGGCGTTGGTCCACTTGGTACAGGAACGCTGAGCCAGCAAAACGTCGTGTCGCTGTATAACGCGTTCACGACCACGCGGGCGGCAAGTGAGCCAACAGCGGATGCCACTGCGGCGAACGGAACCGGTGTCATCATCACCGGGGGCACCGGCGCCTGCGTGACTCCTAACGCCGCTCCGAACTATTGGGATCTCGGTGTTCGCGGCGACATCAATCGGACAACAGTGGGCTCGGGCAATCCCCGACTCACCCCGACCTACTCCGTAATCACGGATGCAGGGGACTATGGACCGGCGGGCACGACTCACAACACGGCAACCAACCCGACGGTTCTCAGCCAGTACTGCAACGGCTCGCGGACTCCGCCGGAGTTCCTCAGCCTTGGCTACCAAGTGCCTCCGGACATCGCGGACGCCACGGTTCCCAACCCGATCTTCAGCCTGACGCCGACTGCAACGGTGGACGAGGGTAACAACTGGATCAACATCAGTTGGGGCCCGCTGTCGCTCATCAACACAGTCAACAATACCCCGCTGGGTAACTACGGGCCGGCCTCGTCTTCGTCGGTCATCAACCTGATTCCGTCCACTGCCGGCGGAGCTCTTGGCGCCTGCACACTTTCACCCGCAACCGACTTCTACGGCAACGCGAGAAAGACCAACAACTTCGTTGACGCCGGCGCGGTCGAGTTCGCAGCTGGCGGTACGACAGCGGTTCCAGTGTCACCGGCGGCCCGCTGGCATTCGGCAATGTGGTAGTGGGCACAACAAGTGCGGCTCAGACTCTCACGCTGCACAATACCGGCGGGGTCGCCTTGACCGGTATCACCGTCGCCGTTACTGCACCGTTCTCTAGACCGGCTCGAGTTGCGGGCGGTACCTGCGGCGCGACACTGGCTGGCGGAACAACTTGCACCATCAATGTGGTGCTCTCACCGACAGCAGTTGGAACTGCGACGGGATCAGCCACCATCACCGCCAGCGTTGGAGTCATCGGCTCGCCCGTTACGCTGACTGGCGCCGGCGTTGCAGCGGTAGTGAGCGCAACGCTCACTCCAACTTCACACAACTACGGAGGCGTAACTCGCAACTGCCCAGGCACCGGCCTCGGAATTATTGCCTGCGCGGCTGATCCCGCTCAGGTGTTTACGCTAACCAATACCGGGAATGTAACCCTGACCGGAATCGGGAATGGTGTCCTCGGCGGATCCAACGCAACTGAGTTCACCTACCGGCCTCTGCTCTCTACTTGCGGTCCGGCTGTTGGCGGGCAGCTAATAGCCAATACAACCCTGGCTCCGGGAGCAACCTGCGTGGTAACGATGCAGTTCCAGCCGAAGACCGCTCAGACCACCGGCGTCAAGAACGCGACGATCTCGGTAACGGATGCGACCGGTACTCAGACCTCAACCTTAACCGGAACGGCAAATTGATGGCCGTTCATTCAAAGTGAGTGATGCTGCCCACGGCTTTCGCCGCGGGCAGCATTGGTTTCCCGTACGGTGCAGTCAAACGTGGAGCTGACGGCCCGCAGGACCTCCTAAGTCCCTTCATCGCGAGATAGGAGAATATCGGATGCTCAACAGAAAACTTGTAATGAATCTGGGGATCGAAAAAGTAGCCGTCATGCTGCTTACAGGAACTCTCGCCGCCAGTATCTTCATTTCGCTCAATCCACAGCCGCCTCTGGGACGCCAACTGCAGGCAGCGCCGCAAGGCACTACCCCCCAGATCCTTTTGCCGGACGAGCGGATAAGTATTACACCCTCGTCTGGGGAGTCGATGCGCTCACCGTAAAGGCCGTCGAGGCGGGCGAGTTGGTCCGGTTTTCCTACGAGGTATTGGATCCCGCTAAGGCTACAACCTTAAATGACAAGAAGCTCGAACCCAAACTGATCGCACCTGATGCCAAAGCGGTGCTGGTCATCCCGTCGCTTGAGAAAGTGGGTCAGTTGCGACAGAGCAGCACGCCGGAGGCTGGCAAATCCTACTGGATGGCGTTTTCGAACCCGCGCAGGACCGGGAAACGCGGAGATCGAGTCAATGTCGTGATCGGCCAGTTCCATGCAGAAGGCCTGGTTGTGGAATAGGAATGAAAATGGCTATTTCCTGGGGCCCAGCTTCGGACCATTGTGCCCCGTAGGGTCCAATCGGTATATCACAGCGCGTGGGCTGGAGACGCCTCGGCAACACGCGATTGTACCGCCTTTCGAATCCGCCCGATCTTCATTGTTTGACCAGCCGCATTGACGGGCTTCTCAAAGCACGAGAGACTGGGACAGGAGATCCCAGATGAGCTCGTACGGAAGGCAAGTAATGCCCTCGCCCGGCCAGCCCACCTTTCTCATGTGTCCCCCCACGCTCTATGACGTGAACTACGTCATCAACCCGTGGATGGTCGGAAATATAAACCGGTCATCCCGACAGAGAGCGACCGATCAGTGGACAGCACTACACCGAGCCATGACGAACGCTGCCGATGTATGGCTTGTCGAACCGCAACCTGGCTCCCCGGATATGGTCTTTACCGCGAATGCTGGATTGGTCCGCGACGGCATCGTTGCCCTGAGCAGCTTTTACTATCCCGAGCGCCAGGGTGAAGAACCGCATTTTCGCCGTTGGTTCCAGGAGTCAGGCTTCGCGGTCTGTGAGGTTCCGCGGGTCACTCCATTTGAAGGCGAAGGAGACGCGCTATTCGAAGCCGATGGATCGCGTCTTTGGGCCGGTCACGGACCGCGCACTGGTCAGGACAGTCATTGCCAGCTGACTGATTTATGGGGCATCGAGGTCGTTTCACTGCGGTTGGTCGACCCGCGCTTCTATCACCTCGACACCTGCTTCTGCCCGCTGTCGAACGGGGAAGTCATGTACTATCCGGCTGCGTTTGATTGCGGATCGCAAGAGCGGATTGAAGCGCGTTACTGCCCCTCGAAGCAGATTCGCGTTTCCGAGTCGGATGCGCTGCGGTTTGCCTGCAATGCAGTCAACATTGGCAGGACAATTCTCCTCAACCAGATCAGCGCTGAGTTGAGCGAGAGGTTGCAGAACCTTGGCTACGATGTGATGCAAGTAGATTTGTCCGAATTCATGAAAGCCGGAGGCGCGGCGAAGTGCCTTGTGCTTCGATTGAGTGAGATGGGTGTGACCCACCGCGCGTGAAATGAGAGCCTCGTTCGAATCCCGATCCGCCATTCAGAGTAGAAATAGAGATGTCCGGATATTTCCGGCTATATGGCTGGTGTATGAAGACGTTTCGTATTGCTGCAATCTCAGGGGATGGGATCGGGAAGGAAGTAGTTCCAGCGGGACGACGGGTTCTCGAAGTACTTGCGCGCTCGGACAATACCTTTCATTTGGAATTTGAAGATTTTGATTGGGGCGGTGATTACTTCCGGCGCCACGGCAGGATGATGCCGGAGAACGGGCTCGGTGTCTTGCGAACATTCGACGCGATTCTGTTCGGATCGGCGGGCGACCGAAACATTCCAGACCACATCACGCTTTGGGGTCTGCGGCTCAACATCTGCCAGGGACTCGATCAATATGCCAATCTCCGGCCCATGCGCATTCTTCCCGGCATCGACGGCCCGCTCAAGCGATGTGGACCTGCAGACCTCGATTGGGTGATTGTCCGCGAGAATACCGAAGGAGAATATTCGGGCGCGGGGGGCCGCGTCCACCAGGGCCTCCCCATCGAAGCCGCTACCGATTTGTCGCTCATGACAAGGGCCGGAGTCGAACGCATTCAGCGATATGCTTTTCGCCTGGCGCAATCCCGGCCGCGTAAGCGGCTCACCGTGATTACGAAAAGCAATGCCCAACGCCACGCGATGGTGATGTGGGATGAAATCGCGTCGCAAGTCGCACAGGAATTTCCTGACGTGACCTGGGACAAGGAACTGGTCGATGCGGCAACGGCACGCATGGTGAATCGCCCTCAATCGCTCGATACCATCGTCGCAACAAACTTGCATGCCGACATCCTTAGTGATCTGGCTGCGGCACTTGCCGGCGGGCTGGGAATTGCACCCACTGCCAACATCAATCCGGAACGCCGGTTTCCGTCCATGTTTGAACCCATCCACGGATCCGCATTTGAAATTGCGGGAAAGGGGCTGGCCAATCCCATTGGAACCTTCTGGTCGGCGGTTCTGCTGCTGGAGCATCTGGGCGAACAAGCTGCCGCGATGTGTCTCATGGGAGCCATCGAGCACGTTACGTCGGACCCATCGCTGCACACACACGATTTGGGCGGAAGAGCTACGACAGCTCAGGTGATGGACGCGGTCTGTGCACGGATTACGGAACTGTCCTTGCCACGCCGGTAATTGGCGAAGAGCCAAAACAGGCCTTACGTAACAGAACTGCTGTTACATCCGGAAATTTGTCCCGTAAAACATTTAGATTCAGGCAGTATGACACGTTTTTGCCTTGCCCTCACAGCTTCACAGCTTCACAGTTTCACAGCTTCACAGCTTCACAGCTTCACAGCTTCACAGCTTCACAGCTTCACAGCTTCACAGCTTCACAGTTTCACAGTTTCACAGTTTCACAGCTTCACAGTTTCACAGTTTCACAGGGGGAGGGGGGGTGGGGTTGGGGTATAGACCGGGCGGATGTCCGACAGAATAGACCGGATGGATGTCCGACACTGCATGGGCATTTGGGGTATCTCCAGATTCAAGTTTGCGGCACGAGGCTCTAATTTTCTGCAAACCTTAGGCGCGGAGGCTCCTCCCAGCAGAACAGATCTTGCGGAACCTCAAGTATCGAAGCCGGGCGGATTTGGTGGCGGCCTCGTGAGAATGGTGGCTAGATGCTAGCTGTAGATAGCGGCGATGCGCACATGACGAAAAGCAAAAACAGATAAAGCAGATTGCGAATAGAGCAGATTGCAAAAAATCAGATTTGACGAAACCTAGACGGAAACTTCACAACTTAAATTTCCAGAATCGCTAATGTGGGTTTCACAGGAGGAAGAACCCATGCAATCCATTCTTCGCAAGCTTGCTCTGGCGCCCGCGGTGTTGGCGGCCGCAGCATTGATGACCACCTCCGCGATGGCGGAGACCACGATCAAGGTGCCCTTCAACTTCACGGTGGGCGGCAAGGTGTTCCCTGCTGGCCGTTACGTGGTAGAGCGCGACGACTCGGGAAGCTTCGTGTCGCTGATCAACAGAGACGTCCCAAAGGTTGCCAGCTGGGTTCTCACACCCGGTGAGCCCGCTCCGACCGAAAGCAAGATCGCTTTGAAATTCGACCAGGTTGGCAACACGCACGTGCTGCAATCCATTCAATACGGATCGTTGATCACGTCGAAGCTGGACAAGAACCTGGAGCATGAATCCAACCAGCTTTCTGAAGGCCGGTAGGAACGATGCTCACCCTGGCGGAGACCGGGATCACGGGTTCGGATGGGGCACGCTTGCTTGACTTCGATCCTAGCGTGCGTGCCTTCATCCAGTTCTCACTGGCTGCGCAGTTCTTGCATCGGATCGATGGAGGCGGCGCGATAGGCCGGGAACCCGGCAGCAACGATGGATACGATCAGCATAGCCAGGGCCGCTAGCGCAAGCTCGCCCGCGGCCAGGGGTGTTACACCATACGACATTCCGCGGATAAGTCGAATTTCGGCTGCGGAAATCGCAGCGCCGATCGCAATTCCCGTGATGGTCATTGCGGATGCCTCACCGAGGACTGAGCGCAATATGCGGTCCCGGGTCGCGCCAAGGGCCATCCGAATACCGATGTCCCGCCTCGTACGCGCCACCGTTTGGGCAAGCAGAGCGTAGAGTCCAACCAGCGCGAGCAGCAACGCCAGGCCCGCGAACCCGGAAAACAAAACGCTGCGGAAGCGAGGCTGGGATAACTCAACCTGGCGGGATGCGCGCAAGCCGTCGATATCGCCGAGAACCAGGTTTGCATCAATCTCCGAGAGCCGCTTCTGGACCTCGCTGACCAGGGCGAGCGGGCTTCCGGTGACCGCGAGCATTAACACGACGGATTGCGGAGCGGATTGGGAAATCGGTCTATAGACGGCCGGTTGTTCGACATAGCCCATTTCCTGGAAGACGGTCGTCGTTTTCACATCGGCGACGACGCCCACTACGTTGATCCACGGCCGAGAAGAATCGTCGGCACGGCTGAGTTTCACGGCCCGCCCGAGCGGATCGGCACTACGGAAATACTCCCTTGCAAGAGCCTCATTGATGACAGCGACGGGCTGCGTATCGCTCTGATCGCGTTCGTTGAACGTTCTTCCCTTCAGCAAGGGAATGCCGAGCGTCCGAAATGTTTTTGTGCTCACATCCTGGGTAGCCACGTCGGAGGAAGAGCTCTCCGCACCGGATTTTCCAGCAATTGAAAGTTGATTGAAACCACGGGGAACAAAATCCGACCCTACGCATACAGAAGTGATGCCCGGCAAAGTAGCCAGGCTGGTCTCGAGGGCGGCACCGAGCCGTGATCGCGCAGCCACGTCAGGGTAACGGGCCTCCGGGAGATTGATACGGGCCGTGAAGAGGTGGTCGGTACGATAACCGAGATTCGTTGCGGCGAGTTTCCACAGGCTTTCGGCGAGCAATCCCGCTCCCACAACCAGAGCCATGGAGAGCCCGACCTGGATCACCACCATCGACTGAGCAACTCGCTGCGCCGCGACGCCATGGCTCAGACCGAGGTTGCCGCTCGTGAGAACCGCGTTCACGTCAGTACGCGAGCCACGCCATGCTGGAAACAGCGCGAATGTAATCGAAGAGATAACTCCCGAAAGCGCGGTGAAGAGAAGTACTCTCGAGTCAATGGTGATGCCTGCGCCAGGCGGCAACTCAATCGGGTTTGCCGCGCGAAACCACTGGACCAGAAGCGCCGCGACAGCAAGGCCTGCGATGGTTCCCAGGAATCCAAGCCAGAGTGATTCAGTGAAGGCCTGGCCGACAAGCCTCCGGCGCGTCGCACCGACAGCGGCGCGAATCGCCATCTCGCGGCCGCGGGCAATTGCGCGGCCCAGGACCAGGCTGCCCACGTTTACCGACGCCAGGAGGAGGATCATGCAGGAGGCGCCGAGCAATAGCAACAAGCCTTTACGGAGGTTCCTCCCCGCAAGCCAAGTGAAATTCGACTGCAGGTCGAGCACGACAGGGGTGAGGCTGGGCATCATCTTCAGGTCCGCTGGAGCCTCAGGCACGACCCGCGCCTGGATTGCCGTTAATTCGGATTCCGCGGCCGCGCGGGTCACGTTCGGTTTCAACAATCCAAAAGCACCCGTCATACTTTGCCACGGTCTCTGCGCAAATTCTCCTGTGGGTGTGATGAGTGACCAAGCGTCCGTGGCGGTGGGATAGAACGAGAAGCTATTCGGCATGACTCCCACAACCTCGCACGAGGAATTGCCAAGAGTCAGAGAACGGCCGACGATGTCTGGCGGCGCGCCCAACTTCTGCTGCCAGAAGCGATACGCAAGCACAAGCGTGCAGCTATTTTGAAGATCTGTTCGGGCAAACGTCCGGCCGAGTCCGGCGGATTGGCCCAGCATCGAGAAGAAATCAACCGACGCGGGGAGAGCGAGAGCGTCGAGTGGCTTACCTTGCCACAGTATTGTGCGCGGCCCAGTAGCCCAGGTCAATGCTGCCAACTTCTCAAAGTTGCGGCTGTGCTGTTGCCAGGCATCGAATTCACGATAGGTGTTGAAGAAGGCGCCCGAGTCGCGGTGAAGGGCGTCCGTCTGCCATATCACCACAAGCCTCTCCGGATGCTGATAGGGCAATGGCCGGAGGAGCACTCCTTCGACGATGCTGAAGATCGCCGTGTTCGCGCCGATGCCGAGCGCGAGGGTCAGCGCAACCATCAGCGAAAAGCCAGGCGACCGCTTCAACTGGCGCAGACCAAAGCGCAGGTCGCGGCGCAGGTTTCCCGATGACCGGCTCTCTGAATTGGTGAATTTCATGCGAGCCTCCCGAATTCAGCTGATCACTTTTCACTGGGCAGTTCCTCGGCGGCCAGCGCCACGCTCTCCGGTCTCCCGAGATCGCGCCAGTAATATTCATCCGCTCGAAAGCCCATTATCCTTTCTCCGCGGGCGGCAAGACGGACATATGCAGAAATGATCGAAAAGGCGCCCTCCTCTTCGATCTCCTTGAAAATCCGCGGAGAGATTACATGGATGCCTGTAAAGGCTAGCTCACGCTTTCCGGCCCCCGGCCGGCCGAGGGAGGAGTCACCGTTATCGGCTGTTCGGGTAGGCCCACCGGCACGGCCGACGAACTGGCCGTTCGCGTCGAACAAGAGAGGGCGCGAAGTAACCCGCTCCTGCACCGCCAATGTGGCGAGAGCGTCCTGCTCCATGTGAAACCGAAGCATGCGCGCAAGATCGATATTGCTGATGACGTCCACGTTGTGCAGAATGAACGGTTCTTCCAGATTTTCGTCCTTCTCCAGAAAGAACCACGAGGCTTTTTTCAAGCCCCCTCCGGAATCGAGCAACTCATTCTCGCGCGAGACTTCGATGCGCATCCCGAAGTTCCGGTTTATCTCAAGGTACTCGGATAACATGTCGGCGAAATGATGCGTGTTGATGATCACTTCGCGCACACCTGCCGCCTGAAGCCGGTGCAGCACGATCTCCAGCATGGGATGGCCCGCAACTTCGACCAGGGCTTTGGGGCGATCGTCAGTGAGAGGCCGCAAGCGCGTCCCCATCCCGGCGGCCAGGATCATGGCTTTCATTTGGCCATGTTCTCCAACTCGACATGCCGCACCGTCACCTCTACCCCATTCGCGGCCCGCAAATGCCGGGCTAGCTGCTCAGCCAGGAAAACCGACCGGTGCTGGCCTCCGGTACAACCGAAGGAGACCATCAGGTTTTTGAAGTGGCGGCTTTGATAGCTCTTGACGCTCGCATCCACAAGCGAAATGACGTTGGCAAAGAACTGGTGGACACTCTCCTGCTGGTTGAGATACTCGATCACGGGCGCGTCCTTGCCGGTCAGGTGTTTGAAGCGTTCCTCCCGTCCGGGATTGGGAAGGCTGCGCGCGTCGAACACGAATCCGCCGCCGTTTCCAGACTCATCAGCGGGCATGGCGTGGTGAAATGAGAAGCTGAAGATCCGCACCGCCAAAAGGTCGCCCGCCAGACTCTGGAGCTTCTCCGACCCCAGCATGCCCTGGAATGCCTCGAGCAGTGCCGGCAGCGCGATGGGGAGGCGCACGTTGTGGGCCAGCCAGCGGAGGTTCTTCAATGCGTACGGCACGCTTTGCAGGAAATGCGCTTTGCGCTCATAAAACCCTCTGAAGCCATAGGCGCCCAGGGCCTGCATGATCCGAATGTAGACGAACGCGTAATAGTGTTCCATGAACACTTCGCGCTCCACCGTGGTGTAACCCGCAAGGCAATCGAGATAATAGTCGAGCAGTTGCTGGCGCAGCGCCGGCGGCAGATCCGCTTTGCCGTCGTACAACAGAGATGCGATGTCGTATTGCAGCGCTCCCTTGCGGCCGCCCTGGTAGTCCAGAAAAAACGGCTGCCCGTCGCGCAGCATGATATTGCGCGACTGGAAATCGCGATACAGAAAATAATCGTGGGGCGCGGTTAGCAGAAACTTTGTCAGACGGGCGAAATCATGTTCCAGAGCCTGTTCGCTGAAAGGGATGCCCGCCAGCCGGAGAAAATAGTATTTGAAATAATTCAGATCCCAGTTGATGGACTGGCGATCGAAGCTGGCTCGCGGGTAGCACACCTTGTAATTCAGATCCCGGCCGGCTTCGACCTGAAAACGCGGCAGGATCGCCACCACTTTTCGATATGCCTCGATTGCTTCCGGTCCGATTGTGTCTCCCACCCGATGGGCGCTGAGGGATTCGAACAGGGTGGTGTCTCCGAGGTCTTCCTCGATGTAGGCGTCCTGAGCAAGATCTTCCGCGTAAATTTCGGGAACCGGTAAGTCCGTGGCGGCGAAAATGCCGGGAGAATTCGAGGAACGCGACATTTTCCTCCCGGACCGGATACTGAATTCCGATAGCGCTGAAGGGTCCGCCCGTGAGCCGCACGATGGCCCGCCCGGAGCCGCCGAGCTGGCCCTGAAGTGGCTTTACCTTCTCCGCCGGAAGATGAAAATGTTGTTCAAATAGCCGTTTTAGAACGTCCATGGATATCTTTCTCGAACTTGCTCAGCTGTTCTCAAAGATATCCAGCCCGGGGAAACCGGCGCAAGGCGCGATCGAGGCGTGGGCATGTGCGCATCCGGATCGCCAACACGCATGCGCCATGTGGTAAACAATCGCCCGAACCCTGATCGCTGGTCCCGGGATCAATGCCCTGTACCCAAGGTTCGGCGCGACCTGCTTTCTTTGCGCGGCCGGACCCCGGGAATCACGAATCCTGACTGCAAAAGACCTCAGGACATCTGGTTCGGAAACGAGGTTTTCGCGCCTAGACTTCGCATCCCGCGTATTCAAGCCATCGCGGATCGCGCAACAGCACCGATTCCCGGCGCGACGACACGAAGTTGTCTCTGCTCCATTGGGACAAGATGCGGCTGATCGTAAACAGAGTAGTCCCGGTCATCTGGGCAAGTTCCTCCCGTGACAATGAGACTTCGATCCCTTCATGTACCGTTTTGCCAACATGCTTGCTGAGCCGCAGCAGAGCGAGGGCGAGGCGTCTTGGAACCTTCTCTGTCGCAACTTCGCGAAAGCGCTCTTCGAGCTCCTGCAGGCGGGCCATCAGGACCTGGCTCAGGTTCTGCCGGATGCGGGGGCAGATCTCCACAAGGGCTTGAAGCGTTGCGCAGTCCCAGACCAGGGCCGTGGTTGCCTCCATGGCGCGCGCCGTGCTGGGATGCGACCCGGCCGTTGGCTCCGAAAGCACACCCAGCACGTTGCCCTTGCCGTACATCCACAGGATCACTTCGTTGCCGCTGGCACTAATCTGCGTAATCTTCACCGCGCCGGAACGGATCAGAAGCAGGCATCGCGCGGGTTGGCCCTGGATGAAGATTGATTCGTCACGCGCAAATGTCTTCGGACGGGCGCATGACGCGAGCTTCAGGATTTCGTCTTGTGATAGACCGGAACACAGCTGAGATGCGCTTAACAGACTCGCACGCTCCTCCAGAACAGAGCTGCTCGTGGACGAGCCGGATTGGCTCGTCCGAACTTGATAAAGATTTGCTGCCCCCATTTGGATCTCTCCCTTGGCAATCAATTCGTTCAGCATTTCTGTTTATTGGGTGGTGCGCACACAGGGGCAAGAAATCTTCCTCCTGCCCTGTGTCCTGTTGGCTGGTTGTGACGTCCCACTCCCCCCAGAGAGCCGGGTCACAACTTCTGTAAGTGCCTGTCCGCGGGTAATCGTTTCGATGCGGCGGTGAACTAAAGTAACCCCCGCCTAAATGTGGCGCTGGTGCTATCGATCAGCCAAATGCTTTCGCCGAAGCGCGCCGCATATCAGGTCCGGTCGTGGTCGCGATTCCGATCGCCCATCGCGGGTCAATCGCATCGTCGAGAGCCCTCATGGCTGCCGGATCATTGAATGAGTTGTTTAGGGGTAACATGTATTCCACCGCGAAGGCAGTGGCCACGCCGGATCCAGTTTTGCCAAGAGTTGCGGAAAGTGTGCCGGCGTTGGTTCGGTTCCAGTCTGCAATCGGGATTCTGGCCTGGCCCCCATGCCCGTAATCTGTGCGCATCAGAGATGTCCTCTCGCGAGCAACCATCCAGCACAGCGGATGACGGGGGAAGATCATCTGCCTCTGATCTTGGTGAACCAACAGTAGAAGCTTCGGGGGGGGATGAAAACGAGGTAACGCCGGTATTTACGCAGGACTAACGGTAAGCGCCGTGTAGGGGAATCCCTACGCTGACTCAATCCACCAGGGCGTGTGTCACAGCGTAGCGTGTAACTTCGGCATTACTTGTCATTTGCATCTTTTCCATCAGACGGGCGCGATAGCTGCTCACCGTCTTTGCGCTGACGCGCAGGCGATTCGCGATCTCGGTGAGCGAGACCCCCGCAGCGATCATGAGCATGACTTCGAGTTCCCGGTCCGACAGAACTTCGTGCCGTGGTCTGTCGGTTGATTCATCGAATCGGGACGCCAGTTTCTCGGCTAGGCTCGCGCCCACATAGCGGCCTCCCGCAAGGACCTTTCGAGCAGCGATTGCCAATTCCTCCGGGGCGCTGTCCTTATTGATGTACGCCGACGCTCCATTCCGCAAACATCGTACTGCGTACTGGTCTTCAGGCTGGACGCTCAATACAATCACGGGCATACGGGAATACATCCGTTTCACGTCCTTCAGGACATCCAGCCCGCTGCGGCCAGGCATGTTAATGTCGAGCACAACAAGGTTCGTCGGGCGTTTCGCCAGGAACCCCAACGCCTCGTCCGCATTGCCTGCTTCAGAAAACGTAGTCCCCGGAAGGGAGTCCGCAAGGATCTCCCGTAGTCCGCGCCGCACGACCGCATGGTCATCTGCTATCAAAATGTGCATGATCGCTATCTCTCGACAGGGCGGTGCAAGGGGACGCGCAGGGTGACCGTCGTTCCGTTTTCGGGGGCGCTCGCAATTTCAAGGTTGCCGCCGCACACTTGTGCCCGTTCTTTCATCCCCAGAAGTCCCAGCGAATCGGACAACTCCGACTCGAGAAACCCTTTTCCATCGTCTGCCACAACCAGGACCAGATCGCCATCCTCTTCGTACAGCGCCACCCGCGCTGATTTTGCCTCCGCGTGCCGCATGACATTTGTCAGGCATTCCTGAAAGATCCGGAAGAACTCGGTAGCCTGATCGCCATCCAGGCTCAGATCGGTACCGGGGACAGTGACGGCACAATCGATGCCGGTTCGGGAAGCAAACTCGTTCGCCTGCCACTCGATGGCTGCAGCCAACCCCAAGTCGTCCAGTACCCCGGGACGCAGGCCGGTGCATATTGTTCGTATGGATGCGACGCCCTCGTTGATCAATCCGATGGCGCCCTTCATCCGGCCCTGAAATTCGTCATTCGCCTTGGGAAGGCGCCTGGACATCCACGCCAGGTCCAGTTTGATTGCGGTCAGAATCTGACCAATCTGATCGTGCAGATCGCGTGCGACCCTGGTCCGTTCTTCTTCGCGCGCACGCCGCAGTCGTTCGGCCAATGCCTGGAACTGTTCGCGCTGCAAAGCCATCTTTTCGCTTCGGCGCAACGCTTCTTCTGTCCGAATCCGCTCTGTGATGTCCGCCGAACTCAGAACCGCCATCAGGATTTCACCGCTTTGATCGCGGATCGCGGAACCATTGCAATTGAGAATGCGCTCCTGATCGATTGCCTTGAACCTAACCCTCACTTCAACGGAATGAATGTGTTCGCCGCGCAAGACCCGCGAGATCGGCCACTCGGGCAGGTCCAACTGATGGCCGTCTAAGTCGAACACCTCCATGAGACCGGGCATATCCCCGACCGAAGGAGCGACCTTTGGCGAGCCGTAAGTGCGACGGGCGACGCTGTTCGACATGATGGCGTTCCCGTCCCGATCGCAAACGTAGAGACGTTCTTCTACGCTTTCGAAAATCGTGCGCAGCTGTGTAGCGATGCGTTCGGCCTGTAGTCTTGCCTCTGCGAGCTCGCGTTCTGCCCGTTTGTGTTCAGTGATATCGCGAGCGGTGATCACCGCCCCGGTAATAGCTCCGTTTTCTCCGCGGACCGGGCTGAAAGAAAGACTGGCGATCCAGGACTCGCCCGTATCTTTGCGATGTAAGCCGTATTCAACGTTGGTTCCGGTCTCCCCGCGAAGCGCCCGCCGCATGGCGAACCTCTCCTCTGCAAGGCGTTCACCGTCAGCCGTGTATGCTTCAAAAAGACTGGTGAACTCACTGAAGTTCCGGACACACTCCGCCTTGCTCTTAAACCGGTAAAGGGTTGCAAAGGCGTCGTTGCATTCCACGAAGCGCCCCTCTCTGTCTGTGATGATGACCGAATCCGTCATGCTGGAGAGGGCCGCTTCCAGCTTCGCCCGGCTCTCCGAGACCTGACGTTGTGCGCGCTCCAGTTCCCGTATCTCTGCCGCGAGCCTCGCATTGGCGGCTTCCAGTTGACGGGTCCGCTCCGCAACCAGTTCTTCCAGGTGTTCCCGATGTTTCTTGAGCTCGATTTCCACCCGGCGGCGGGCAGTAATATCAGTGCCCATCTCAAGGATCAGGGAGGAACCATCGATATCTGTGAAAGGGAAGTCGAAGGTCTCCATCCGCGTATTGTCAGGAAAAACGACTTCCCGCTGGTGTGGCTGGCCGGTCGCAAGGGGAAGGAACGTCTCGCAGTCTTCACACGGTTCCGTTCGCTCGTACCGCGTTTCGAAGCAACGCCGGTCGCCGGGTTGGCCGAATTTTTCCCGGAAGCTGCGGTTGGCAAACGCCACGCGATGGTCCGGGCGCAACAGGCTGACCATGGACGGCAGTGTTTCCAGTACTTCGTAGAGCCGGCGGCGCTCTGCCTGGATAGACTCGGCTAGCTTTCGCTCCTCTGCGCGTCTTTGGCGCTCGTGTGAGACCGCCTCTTCCACCATGTAAGCCGCGAGCTTCTCACGGTTGCGATGGTACATCTCAACGACAATGGAAAGAGAGATTCCAAAGCAGAAGAAGATCGCCAGGCTCAGTGAGTCATAGGGGTCCGTTACGGCGAATTCGCCTCTCGGCGCGAAAATGAAAACTTCCGCCACCAGTGTGGAGAGCACCGTGACCGCAGCGCCGGCCCAACCACCATCAAGTAATGACGCCAGAAGTACGGCCGGATAGAACGTAATAAAGGGTGCAAAGTGGGGCTGCCGGTGCGCAACCAGTTCCCGTGCAACGAAGGCAACTCCGACCTCGCATCCGACTGCGAGGCCTCGCCACAACCATCCTCGAATGAAACGAGCGTGGGCTTGGGTTCGGAATGCCAGCTCGTCCGGGCAGCTTGAAATTGAAGTGGAGTCTGCTGCCGAGGCTTCCGGTTCAGCTGGGGTTAATTCCCGGTCGGCCGCATCCTGGGTCGAATCAGGTTCGAACATAACTCACCGCGGTCCTGTTTAATAAAAGGGCAAATCAGCCCTACCGCCCGGGGGAGTAGCAGGTTCCGATGTCGATTAAGAGCTTAGCGCCAGGACCGCACATAGATACGTGATACGGATCACGAACAGCTGTCATCGGGCCGGAAATTCGGCTTCTATGCTCATTCCCCCGGAGTTGTCATCGTTCGGGCGCAAAGACCGTCTCCAATTCGGAATAAGCGCCTGATCTTTGGCCAACCGGACCATTTAGAACGACCGGATTTCACATCGCCTGCCCCCATAGACAGTTCTGATTGTCCGCGAAACAACGAAGGCGAATTGATGACGGGGCTTTAACTGTAAACCTTTGTAAAATAAACGCTAATCCCGATTTTAATTGTGATATCTTGTGCAGTTCGTCGCCCTCCCGGTAACATGAGGACAACTTCCCCGGCCTGCTTTTGCGTGCTTGCCAGACCGCGCGTCTGAATCAATGCTTTTTTCGCCAGCGAATTGATGAAGTGCTCCGGTTGAAGTTTGCCTTTGATGTGCAACAACGTCGCACTAGATTTTTTAGGCGATCATGGAGCAAACCCGCTGCGGAACCGGGAGGTATTTGATGACAAGAATGCTTTTCAACCATGCGCCGTGCCGGCTCGCGGTGTTGATCCTTTTGTTTCTGCCCGGTATCGCAACTCTCCGCGCTCAGCAGCCCGGGCAGTCCGCGGTGGTCGACAGCGAGACGATGCAGCTGTTGCTCAAACGGATCGACCAACTTGAGACCCGCGTGAAACAACTGGAGGCTGAAAGACAACCCGCCATGTCCTCCGATCTCTCCGCGGCCAGAGTTCCGTCGAATTCCTCAGCCCCGCTGCCCGGGATGGATGGGCCTCCCGTTTCGGCAAGCCAATTGCAGTCAGGCGCGAGCGTAAAAACCGACACCCAGGTGATTGATTCTTCCCCAGCCGCTGCATTGCAAAACGCCGTCGCCCAGACTGTGTCTCCTATGCCTTCCGATCCCGAACAGACCCAATCCGACAATGCCATGATGGAGAGAATGGATGTGAGCCGGACTCTGCTTCGCATTCGCGGGTTCGGAGATATTTCCCTTCATGGCGGCACCGCCAAAGGGGATACCACGTCTTTCTCGCTCGGACAATTGGACCTGTTTGTCACCTCAGATGTTTCTGACAAATTCAAATTCCTGGGCGAGATCGTGTTCGAAGCCGGGCCGGACAATATTTATGGTCAAACCACGGGAGGGCTGAACGCCTTCAGTGTCGATGTGGAACGGTACCTTCTGCAATATTCCCACAACGACTACTTGAATATCTCGGCAGGCCGAGTCCACACGGCCATTGGATATTACAACACCGCCTACCACCACAGTTCGTGGCTGCAAACTACCACCGGCCGGCCTTTCCTTTTCGATTTCGAGGATCGGGGTGGGATACTCCCCATCCATATGGTTGGTGTCAGCGTCTCAGGTCAGGTCCCATCCGGCTCTCTGGGACTGCACTACATTGCCGAGGTAGGCAATGGACGCGCATCCCGGGTGCCGTTGATTGAGGAACCGGTCCAAAACGAGATCGACGATCAGAACCACAAAGCCTTTAACGTCGCCATGTTCGCGAGACCAGAGAATATCCCTGGCCTCCAGGCCGGGTTGTCGTTCTATCGCGACATTCTGGCTCCTTTTAATCAGCCCCGGGTCGGCGAGTCAATCCTTGCCGGTCATATCATTCTGGAGCGTCCAAAATACGAGTGGCTCAACGAGGCTCTCCTTGATCGTCATACCGTTCAAGGCACTTCGCTGGCCTACAACACTCCCGGCTTCTACAGCCAGATTTCAAAGCAATTCGGCGCCTACCGGCCCTATTTCCGTTACCAATACGTGAATGCTCCCAGTAATGATCCTATCTATCCCGACGTGCAACTGCAGGCGGGTCCATCGGCTGGTGTGCGTTTCGATGCCAGCGAATCAGTGGCTCTGAAGTTTCAATACGACTACACGTTTTTGCGAAACCAGCCTGGAGTGAATGAACTGGAACTGCAGCTTGGTTTCACCTTCTGAGAAGATTTTTCATATAATGCAGCGCTCGACGATCTTCGTCATTACCGCAGTGTTGCTCGCGTGTCCCCAGGTGGACGCGACACATGGTCTTGTTCGTGTGCCCTATTTGACTGTGACCGAAGCCGCGGCCAGCGAGCCCCTTGTCATTGTCGTCAACCGCTCCAATCCCGTAGACGATGTCTCCTTCTCCGAATTGCGCAAGATATTCCTGGGCACCAGGAGCCACTGGGCAAATGGAAGGCGGATCACGCTTGTCATGCGCGAGCCGGGCGAGCCCGAACGCATAGCGATCCTGCGCGATGTTTGCGGCATGAGCGAAGACCAACTCAAAAACCACTTTCTTCACGGCCTGTTTACGGGTGAAATTCTGGTTTCACCCAAAATTCTTTCGTCTCCCACCGGTGTACGCAAATTTATCTTCAACGTGCCGGGAGCGATCGGCTACCTGCGCATCGGCGATGTCGATGCTTCGGTGAAAGTGCTGCGCATCGATGAGCTTCTTCCCGAAGACAAGGGATACAGACTTCACGTTCAGGCTGAGTTGGTGAATGGAAATTGAAAACCAGCCCCCAACTCGTGACGTCGCGCCGGGATCTCATTCGCATGCCGTTCATGGACCGGCTTTTGCTTGACGCGTCGCGCCATAACGCCGTGGTGTTGCTCTTGGTCATATGTTGTGGGATAGCTCTGGTCGGCGCCTTTATTATCAGAGATTTGCGTGCCGCCAACGCCGAAGCGCAGGAAATTTACACCGGTTCGGTCCATGGCTTGCAGAAAATTGGAGAACTCCAATATGAAGCCCAGGAGACGCGGCGTGCCACCCTTTACGCCCTGACCACCACCGACAGCAATCTCCAGGTGGAATATGCCGATCAGTCGCGTGCCGCCGACCGCCGCGTGACCGACGGAATTACCGAATATCGAAACGAGGCGAAAACTTCCGAAGGTCTGTCCCTTGCCGACCGCCTCAATCACGATTGGATCACGTACCTCGGCGTTCGGGACGAAGTTCTGGCCTCCATTCTCGAGGGGAGCACTCAGGAAGCGGTAAATCTCGATCTTAAAGGGGGCGTGCCGGCGTTCGAACACGTTCGCCGCGATCTCAACGAAGTCAAGAGGCTCTATGGTGAAGATGCCTCGCGGCGGGAGGACGATCTTGCTGCTGCATCGCGTCGTTCCTCATACAAACTGGTCGGGATCTTCAGCTTCACGTTCCTCCTTTCCAGCGCCGCGGGATGGGCCATCCAACGCAGCCGAATGTTGAGCAGAATGCAACTGGCCCATCTACAGATGGAGTTTGTCGCCTCGGTTTCACACGAATTACGGACTCCGCTGGCCGTCATACGGTCGGCGGCCGACAATCTCGCCGACGGTCTGATTCGCGACAAAGATGCGATGCGCAAGTATGGCGCTATCCTGCAACATCAGAGCCGCGGCATGAGCGACCTGGTCGATCAGATCCTGCTCTTCGCTTCCACTGAGGATCGTACCAACCGTTATGTGCTGCAGCCCGTTTCCGTGCAGAGAATCATCGAATCCGCGGTTGCCGATACGGAAGGCCTGGTGCGCGGAGCCGGATTCAAGCTGGAAACGAGGATCGACCCCAATCTGCCCGACGTCACGGGAGACCTGGGTGGGATTTCCCAGTGCCTCCAGAACCTGATCGGAAATGCGGTCAAATACGGGGGCGATGATCGTCATATTACTCTGCAGGCTTTTTCATCCAAAATAGGCCATGGTCCCTCAGCGGAGTTGCGCATTTCGGTCACTGATCAGGGAATCGGCATTGACTCCTCCGAGATCCCTTTCATCTTCGATCCTTTTTACCGCAGTCCTCGCGTGCACGCCGCCCAGATTCATGGCACTGGCCTCGGGTTGTCACTGGCCAAGAGGATTGCAGAATCCATGGGCGGAAAACTCACCGTCGTCAGCCAGCTTTCCGTTGGCAGCACTTTCACCTTGCACTTGCGATTTGCAAAAGGAGAAGACATGGAGATGGCTGGAGCCATGGCTCGGCAATCTCGACTGTCACGAACATGAACGAACATATTCTCATTGTCGAAGATGAACAAGAGTTATGCCTGACTCTGGGCGATCGTTTGCGGAGCGAAGGCTATGCTGTTGAATGCGCTTTCGACGGCAAGTCCGGGATGGACAAAATTCGCGAAGCACCATTCGATCTGGTGATTCTCGACCTCATGCTCCCGGTACGCAGCGGGCTGGATCTGTGCGTAGACATTCGCCGCTCCGGATTTACAACGCCTATCCTGATCCTTACCGCCCTGGGCCAGTCTGTGGAGAAGGTCGCTGGATTGAAATTGGGCGCGGATGATTATGTCACCAAGCCGTTTGATACCCCTGAACTGATGGCGCGCGTTGAAGCACTCCTGCGCCGGGCACCGAATCGGCCCGAAGGCGTCCGCCCTGATGCCAGCGAGGTGTATCGCCTGGGCGAGGTCGTTCTCGACGCCCGAAAGGGTAAAGTCACCCGGAACGGCCGGCCGGTCAACCTGACTTCTCGTGAATTCCAGTTATTTCGCTACCTTGTCGAACACCGCGGCGTCACGGTATCTCGCGAAGAACTGCTGGAGCAGGTTTGGGGCCACATACCGGGAACATTGACCCGAACGGTCGACATGCACATCGCCAGTTTGCGGCAAAAGCTTGAGACTCTTCCCAAAAGACCGGAAATGATCATCACCGTTCCCTTGATGGGCTACAAATTCCAAATGTAGCCCTGGGGAAAGGCACTTTCTCCAGGGACCCCTTGAAACCGGATATTCATACCGAACCGGTGCGTAACTCCGGTTCTGCGAACCCTTCCCGCATCGTCCGTGGTTTCAACGGACAGGTCCTGGTCCGTGGGGGAATAGACAACCTGGATCATTCGGTCCTTCATTCCCACACCCGAAACAGCGTGGTTCGACCCGCGTTTAACAATATTATCTCCGCCGAAGTTGACACAGCCCGGGCGGAATAGGTCATGCTTTCTTTCGAAGGAGGCCGCGCCTGCATGTGCGAACTATCCTCCCCCGCTGCCAGAGCAATCCTTGCGTCCAACCGCCGCATCCATGAAACGAACGCCTTTGCCGCTCAATCTCCGCGGTGGCCAAGGTCAGCAGTCGAGGGATACACACGATGAAGCCTCCCCACGGCCGTAACCGCGTTGTCATCGAGGAAGTTAAACCCCAGATCGATTCTGGGCGGCATCCCGTTTGCCGCATCGTGGGAGACGACGTCGTAGTGACAGCGGCGATCTTTGCCGACGGGCACGATCATCTCGCCGCACAGCTGCACTATCAGCGCGGCACCGAGCGCCGTTGGCGATCCACCCCGATGACCCCGGTAAACAACGATATCTGGACGGGCTCGTTCAAGGTTGATAAGCTCGGCGCCTGGCGATTCACGATCCTCGGCTGGGTTGATCACTTCATTACGTGGGAGAGCGAACTCCGGAAACGGCTCGCCGCGCAGGATCCGGCTCTGGCCTCGGCTCCCGAGCCGGAACCAGTGCCCGACGACAGCGGCGGATGGACCCTCCCCACTGCGACCGGCGAGCAAAACATTCCCCTCGCGCTCCGGACCGGCGCCATCCTGATAAAGCAGGCTGCCTCACGCGCCAACGGGGCTGATGCGCGGCGCCTCCTCGAGGTAGCGCGATCGTTGAACGAGAAAGCGGATCGTAACGATGCATACTACGAGTATCCGCTGGACGACGAAATTGTGGAATTGGTCGAGCGCTATCCTGACCAGGCGTTTGCCACTCGCTACGAACCCGAATTGTCGGTGTGGGTCGATCGCGAACGCGCCTGCTTCTCCGCCTGGTACGAATTGTTTCCGCGGTCCGCGTCGGCCATTCCCGGGAAGCACGGCTCCTTTGCCGATGTCGAAAGGCAACTGCCTGAAATTGCCGCCATGGGCTTCGATATCGTCTACATGCCGCCCATTCATCCCATCGGCCGCGCTTTTCGTAAAGGGCCGGAAAACTCGACAACCGCGAATCCGGGCGATCCAGGCAGCCCGTGGGCTATAGGCGACAAGTCCGTCATACCCGATCCGTCCGATCCGAGCCGGATTAAGGAAGATGATGGCGGCCACAAGTCGATTCACCCCGAACTTGGAACCTACGCCGAATTTGATCACCTCGTTGCGGCCACCCGCGAACACGGAATGGAGATCGCTCTCGACATCGCCTTCCAGTGCTCGCCGGACCACCCCTGGGTTACCGAGCATCCCACATGGTTTAACATTCGCCCCGACGGAAGCATCCAGTATGCTGAGAATCCTCCGAAGAAATATCAGGACATTTACCCGCTCAACTTCGAGTCGCCCGATTGGCGCAGCCTCTGGGATGAACTGTACTCAGTCTTCGAGTTCTGGATCAATCGCGGCGTGAACGTCTTTCGCGTGGATAATCCGCACACCAAGGCGCTGCCGTTCTGGGAATGGTGCCTGGGCACTCTCCGCGCCAAGTATCCGGAAACAATCTTTCTCGCCGAAGCGTTCACGCGGCCGCACATCATGTATTGGCTGGCCAAGGCCGGGTACACCCAATCCTATACCTACTTCACCTGGCGCAACTCCAAAGCGGAATTGCAAAGCTACCTCGAAGAGATCACGCGTCCACCGGTCAGCGAGTTCTTCCGGCCTAACTTCTGGCCGAACACTCCCGACATCCTGCACAAGGCTCTGCAGGACGGGGGACGCCCGGCCTTCATGTTTCGCCTGGTTCTGGCCGCCACGCTGACCTCGAATTATGGAATCTATGGCCCGGCTTACGAGCTATGCGAAAATGCGCCGGCCAAGCCCGCGGCGGGTAAGACTGAATCGGAAGAATACCTGATGAGCGAGAAATATGAGATTCGCCAGCGCGACCGCAACGCGCCCGGGTCGCTCGTACCCCTCATCACGTTGATCAACCAGATTCGGCGCACAAACCTCGCTCTGCAAAGTAACGAATCCCTTCTCTTTCACCCAATCGATAACCCCAACCTACTGGTTTATTCCAAGTCGACTTCAGATTTCAGCAACACCATTCTCGTGATCGTTAACCTTGATCCGTACAATCAACAGTCGGGCTGGACCGATCTCGACCTGCCCCGGCTGGGGCTCGTTCCGGGAACAGACTTCGATGTGGAAGACTTGCTGAATGGCCCCAGCTATACGTGGCATGGCCGTCGGAACTATGTAGTATTGCGTCCTGGTGTCCAGGCTGCGCACCTCTTCCGCATAGTGCGGGCGCCGTAAGACGAGTGAATCCTGTGATTGTTATCCCGGTTGGGCGCACTAATTAAGACGCGCCGAACCTGGGCTCCCAGATGTCACTAGACCGCAGCCGGAAAGCGACCGTCGGGCCGCTTCTCGAAACCTTTCGCATCATTTGATCTCGGAGAAGTGGAATTGAAGAAGCTCGCTAGCGCAACCGACCCATTCTGGTACAAAGACGCACTTATTTACGAGCTGCACGTGCGCGCGTTCGCCGACTCGAACAATGATGGTATCGGCGATTTCCCGGGTCTCATGTCACGCCTCGATTATCTCCAGGACCTGGGTGTCACCTGCCTCTGGGTGCTGCCCTTTTTTCCCTCGCCGCTGCGCGACGACGGTTACGACATCGCCGACTACACCGACGTCAATCCGTCGTACGGCACGCTGAACGACTTCAAAGCCTTTCTTGATGCCGCCCATCAGCGCGGTATGCAGGTGATGATCGAACTGGTCATCAATCACACCAGCGATCAGCATCCCTGGTTCAAGGCCGCGCGTCTGGCGCCTCCTGGCTCACCGCAGCGCAACATGTATGTGTGGTCCGATACCGACCAGAAATACAAGGACGCGCGCATCATCTTTACAGACACCGAGAAGTCCAACTGGACCTGGGATGAAACCGCACACGCTTACTACTGGCATCGCTTCTTCTCCCATCAGCCGGATCTCAATTTCGACAACCCGATGGTGATCGAGGAAGTCCTCAAGGCCATGCGCTTCTGGCTCGACATGGGCGTGGATGCGCTTCGCATGGACGCGATTCCTTATCTTTGCGAACGCGATGGCACCAGTTGCGAGAACCTGCCCGAGACCCACGTCGTCATCAAGAAAATCCGCGCGGCCATCGATGCCGACTATGCGAATCGTCTCGTCCTGGCCGAGGCCAATCAATGGCCGGCGGATGTGCGGCCCTACTTCGGCGATGGTGACGAGTGCCACATGGCCTTTCACTTCCCGCTCATGCCGCGCATCTACATGGCACTCCGGCAGGAAGACCGGCTGCCCATCACCGACATCATGGCGCAGACGCCGCCGATTCCAGATAACTGCCAGTGGGGCTTGTTCCTGCGCAACCACGACGAACTTACTCTGGAAATGGTCACCGACGATGAGCGCGATTACATGTACTTCGCTTATTCGGCCGACCCGCGCATGCGCATCAACGTCGGCATCCGCCGCAGGCTTGCGCCTCTCGTTGACAACAACCGCCGCCGCATCGAACTGCTGAACTCGCTTCTGCTCAGCTTTCCGGGCACCCCTATCCTTTACTACGGCGACGAAATCGGCATGGGCGACAATATCTACCTCGGCGACCGTAACGGCGTGCGCACGCCCATGCAATGGACATCGGATCGCAATGCGGGGTTCTCCAAGTGTGACCCCGCACGACTCTACTTTCCCGGTGATCATGGACCCCATCTACGGCTACCAGGTAGTCAACGTCGAAGCCCAACTCAGCGATCAGTCGAGCTTGCTGCACTGGACGCGCAACATGATCGCCCTGCGCAAGCTGTTCCAGGTGTTCGGACGCGGAACCCTCACCTTCCTCAATCCTGCCAACCGCAAGATCCTTGCCTACCTGCGGGACCTCGACCGTGGGGACGGCACCCACGAGACGATTCTGTGCGTCGCCAACCTGAGCCGATTTGCCCAGCCGGTCGCACTCGACCTGGCACCGTTCGCTGGCATGGAGCCGGTGGAAATGCTGGGCTATGTGTCGTTTCCAACGATCACCGAAGCGCCATATTCCCTTAGCATCGCGCCTTACTCTTTCATCTGGCTCGAACTTCAGCCGGCCGCGGCAAAGCCCGATCAATTCCCCGAACATGCGCTGGAAGTGCCTGGCGAGAACTCGTTGGAAGAGTTCGCGACCCTCGACCTTATGACCAAAGGCTGGGCTGGCTTCGTGACTGGTCACGGCTTGGCGATCCTGGAGACGGCCCTCCCGGCCTGGCTTCCACGGCAACGTTGGTTTGGCGCCAAGACAAAAAAAATTCAATCGGTGAAAGTGCTCGATTGGGCTGAGTTGCCCGCTCCTGTAGCGGCCAACACCAGTATTCTGCCCAGTTCGGATTTGCCTTCCGCAAGTTCGATTCCGCCTGCGCTCTTCTATTTCGAAATCGGCTACGGGGATGGCCTTTCCGATACCTACCAGGTGCCGCTTGCGTTCAGCGCCGGTGCCGACGCGGATGAACTGACCGCCCAGCATCCCGAAAGCATCCTCGCGATGATGCCTTCTCCGGCAGGATCAGGAGTCCTCCACGATGCCACGGTTCGCGAAGATCTGCGCCAGGGGTTACTCGCGCTCATCGAGCGCAATGCTACCGTTGCGCTATCCACAACGCGGGTTGCGGCCCTCGAAATTGCAGCCACCCTGGCGGCCTCCACCAGCGGAAATACCGCCAGCGAGGCGATCACCAATGGTGAAGCTGTCGAAGTGCTGCAACACCCTGAGAGGGCAACGACGAATGAAGCCTCGACCGGCGAAGTGCACTTGCGGCCGCATGAAGTCTTCCCCCGCATGGATGCCGCAAGCGAGGTCCCCGCGGCCGCCACTGCAGACGAAACTGTGCCGGCCGCCCCTGTTTCGCTTGCGGGGCTCCCAGTTGCGCCGGCTCCCATCAGCGCCCAACCGGGCGAAGCGGTAACCCCGCCCCGGACCAGCGCCCCGGCCTCTTCCGCGCAGCGCAGGCAGCCCCGCGAGTCGCCCTCGGCCGGCGATCCTGTCCCCGCGTCCGGACGGCTCGATGCCCGTGCCTCCTCAGCGTTTGCCCGGTCGCGCGATGCCCACCGTCTGCAGGCTTCCATCGGGTCAGCCGAGCAGTCCAACACGTCCATCATCTACGGCAGAGAACTCATCCTGAAGTTATTCCGCCGCTTGCAGACGGGTGAAAATCCGGACGTGGAGATCGGCCGCTTCCTGACTGAGGTCGCTCAGTTTCGGCGTATTGCTCCGTTTCTTGGCGAGATCACGATTACTCCCGCACGGGGAGAAAAGACCACCGTCGGCATGTTGCAAGGCCTAGTTGCAAACCAGGGTGATGGCTGGCAGTGGTTTCTTGATCAGCTTTCCGGCTTTTTCGAGTCCGTATCGTCGTTGCCCGCACCACGGGAATTGCCTCCTCCGGGCTTCATTGACAAACCGCAGTCGCCTCCGGAGGTGCTGAAATACGCGGTTACCGCGCTCGAGGCGGCGGCACTCCTAGGGCGGCGCACTGCGGAAATGCACCTTGCTCTGGCCATCCATACCGATGACCCCGCCTTCGCCGCGGAACCGTTCACCCCGCTAGACCAAAGCCGGGACGCGCGCCGGATCGAAGCCCAGATCATGTCCACCCTTGACGCTCTGAAATTGAAGCTTCCGGTCCTCGTGGACGTGGTTGCAGACGATGCCGCGCTGCTGCTTTCACGGCGGCGGGAACTGATCGCCCGGGCCCACGCCATCGAAACGGGCCCGGCGGAAGGGAAGCGCATTCGCATTCACGGGGATTATCACCTCGGGCAGACGCTGCGCACCGGATCGGATCCCGGAACCGGCGACTTTGTTTTGCTGGATTTCGAAGGCGAACCCGCGCGTCCGTTGATCGAACGTCGGCAAAAGCAGTCGCCCTTGAAAGATGTGGCGGGGATGGTGCGGTCGTTTTCTTACGCGGCCCATTCGGGTATCAATCATTTCCTCGCCGAGGGGAACAGCGAGACCGCGCCCGCGCCGTTGTCTGCCTGGGCGATATTGTGGCAAAACTCGGTTTCTTCGGAGTTTCTGAAGGCTTACCGTGTCGCGATTGCCGCCAACTCTGACCTCATTCCACCACCCGAACAGGCGCAAACCCTCTACACGGCCTACCTGCTCGAAAAGGCACTGTATGAGTTGTTGTACGAACTCAATAACCGTCCCACATGGCTTCGCATCCCGATCAGTGGCATCCTATCGATGTAGGGTATTTGCCAGTAAATCTGCTGTAACTGATTCGTCTGGCCCGGAACCCTTCCAATAGAATCGTTCTATCTCTATGGCGATCGCAGACCCCATCCCCGAGTTCTCGCGTCCCCCCACCCGGACCGGTTTCGCTCTGCTTGTGATGGTGGCGCCTTTGCCGACCGCGCAACTGGAAGGCCTTTTGGCCAAATTGGCCACGTCGTTTCCGCCGGATGACCTGCTCATCGCCACGCAAAACGAGATAGGCCCGGACGTTTACCTGCCCCTGCACATTACGAGCGCCCCACCCTCTGGGTCGACCTGGACGCTGACCGCGTCCGATTTTGTCAACGCCTACCAACTGGCGCAAAAACACGAAGCGCGCGCCATCCTGATGCTTGGACCGGACTCCGGGTCTCTCAGTGGTGCGGCCCTGCACGATCTCGCCAGCGCTGTCCAGTCGGCATCGATCGATCTCGCCCTGCCGTATTATGATTTGCCGCCCCATGCCGGGTTGGTGAATTCGGCGATTCTTTATCCGCTCACGCGAGCTTTATTCGCCACACGAGCCCGTTTTCCGCTGGCCATCGATCTCGGCTTGTCGCTGCGTATGGCTGAGAAACTCGCTGCAGCCGGCCAGCGATTTATGTCGCTTAACCAGAATGAGGCCCTGCTCTGGCCCGTTTCCGAGGCCATCGCCGCCGGCTTCACCATTGAACAATGCGATGTCGGAACCCGGGCGCTTCCGCAACCCACCGATCCGGATATCCGTGCGATCCTGGGCCACGTCACCGGCTCACTCTTCTCCGACATCGAGGCCAAAGCGGCATTCTGGCAGCGAGCGCGCCGCCTGCCACCCCCGCGGCCTTCGGTTCCCGAGCGGCACACAGTCGAAGGCCATCCTGACATCATGCCAATGATCGAGGGCTTTCGCCTCGCCTACAGCAACCTGCAGGAAATCTGGTCGCTGGTGCTCCCCCCCAATACGCTCCTGGGGCTCAAGCGGTTATCGATCGTCGACGCCGCGTCCTTCCGCATGCCCGAAAACCTGTGGGCGCGCATCGTGTACGACTTTCTCATCGCCTACCGCTTGCGGACCATTAATCGCGGGCACCTGCTGGGCGCGCTCATTCCGCTCTACCTCGCCTGGGTGGCGGGCCACATCAACATTACTGCCTCGGGCGCCGACTCAGAGCGGCATATCGAAGCCGTAGCCGCGGCTTTCGACGCCGACAAACCTTACCTGGTCTCGCGCTGGCGCTGGCCAGACCGGTTTAACCCATGAGGGCCTTGGACGGACTGTCTGCACGATCAGGGGTTTCGCTCATGTATGAAGTCATCCAATTCCGGATTCCATCAACAAAAGAGTCGGTCCAGGAGTGAGTCCGATGCACACAATCCTTGCCATGATGCTTCAGTCGAAGTCCTCCCTCATTACGCAGCCGATCTATTCCGATAACAGTTCGATCCTGGGTCATATGTCCGACGCTTTGCATCAGTCTATTTACCGCGTCCTTTCGCTCCTCATCGCCATACTCCCTGGGATTCTGGCGTTCTTTGTTGCTCTTGCAATTTTCACATTGATCGGGATGGCCATTTCCGGAGTGCTGCGACGCGGTCTAACCTGGTTTAAATTCGACGATCGCCTGGCCCGGACCCGATTGGCGGCCGATTGGACTCCGACAAGTTCACCCACCGAGATCATCGCCCGCGGTTCCTTCTGGGGATGCGTTCTTCTCGGTCTGATCGTCGGCGTCTCGGCCTTTGACGCCTCTTATGCGACCAGCACTCCGCTCCCCGTTTCACTGTTGCCCTATCTCACCCACGCCGTCGGGGCCATCCTGCTGCTGATTGCAGGCACTCTGATCGCGCGCTTCCTGGCTCGGTCGGTGCTGATCAGCGCCGTCAATGCGCAACTGCAATATGCGCGCTTTCTTTCGCTCGGCGTGAAGTGGCTTGTGCTGGTGCTCACCGCGGCCATGGTGCTCGATCACCTGGAGATCGGAAGAGAGATCGTGGGATTGGCCTTCGGCATCCTGTTCGGCGGAATCGTGCTTACCCTGTCGCTGGCGGTGGGACTCGGCTCCCGCGATATCGTCAGCCGGTCGCTCGAGAGCCGCGTGGAACGGGAACGCAGCACGACAACACCGCTTCCACCCGCCAACGGGCCGGGTGAGTCGTTTCGCCACTTCTGATTGGTCATTTGCGGAACTGGTGACCGTTGCGATTCGCTAGTGCGCTGCGCTGCTCACGACAAAGAGCAGGTCCCTCAATTCGCGTTGCTACAAATAAAATCCGCGTCCGACTGATAGAACCCAAGGACCTGCGCTTCTAAGGCGTGTGTCTTTTTGGTCATCCCCAACTAGTTTTGAGGTCGAGTTCTACTACCTTAGTGGGATGGCAATATTGAAGGCTTTAGTTACATCACTTAGGTTTGTGACCTTGGTCACATGTGAAGCATTAGTAACAGATTAATTCGTTACTTCTAGTCTCAATTCGGGGTATACTCCAGCCAAATAGCACCCTTATCCAGCCGCCACAAAACCTACGGGTATGTGTGCCTGCTTAGTAGATGGCCAACGGCCGTATAGCCCTAACTGCGTGAATTTAGATCGAGCTTTGATGGAGTTCCTGATGAGTTGCCTTCCCGGTTTATCTATCTCCCACTCGTCGTGTGTTCAAGATCAAAAAAACAGCCAACAGACCGCCGGCGCTGCGCAAACGCCAGGGCCGTTCAACCCTGTAAATTCACGCCTGATTGCTGATTTCGCGGCAAGGATTCCCGTCCGGCGAAATACGCAAATGGGCATTAGCCTGGGCCGTTCTTTCGCTCTCGGCTGTGGGCATGTTCGCGCAGTCCCCTACGTTTCCTGCCACAACTGTCGGTACGGTTTCTGCGCAGGTCACGGTGACGGTCACGTCACCGTCGGGGGGCGAGGTATCCAACGTCGAATTCCTGACGATGGGAGCGCCAGGATTGGACTTCGCTGCCGGAAGCGGTCCCTCGTGTCAGTCAAGAGAACTTGATCCGAATCACACGTGTCAGCAGTCCGTCGTCTTTAGTCCCTCGTATCCTGGCATGCGCGTGGGTGCTGTCGTGCTGGTGGGCGACGACAACAAGATCATGGGCACGGCCTTCCTGTCGGGTATCGGCTCGGCAGGCCTCGGCGTCATGGCTCCCGGAAATGTGACCGCCGTGGCCGGCGTCTATCGTCAATGGACCTCGACTCGCGACAACATACTGGCTACTTCCGCGGACCTGGAAACACCTTCGGGCGTGGTGTTGGATGGCGCCGGCAACTATGTACATTGCGGACGGGGGGCATAACAAGATTCGTATCGTTGCCCCTCCGGTCAGCCCCGCGACGGCAGGCATCATTCATACCTTTGCCGGGAGCGGCGATGCGGGATTCTCCGGCGACGGTGGTCCAGCAACAACTGCGAATTTGAATAGCCCGACAGGCTTAGCGCTGGATGGCGCGGGAAACCTGTACATTGCAGACACCGGCAACAACCGCATACGGAAAGTGACTCCAGCCGGGAGAATCACCACGGTCGTCGGTAACGGCGTGGCTGGATACGCCGGGGACAACCAGGTTGCCGATACCGTGACCACGGAGCTGAACCAGCCCCTGGGCGTCACCGTCGACTACGCGGGGAATCTCTACATTGCCGACACCAGCAATCAGAGTGTCCGCAGGGTAGACGCGATCACGGGCGTAATAACCACGGTCGCGGGGAACGGAGTTCTAGCGGACTCGGCGACGGCAAAGGCACCTATTCGGGAGACAACGGGCCAGCAACCTCGGCCGGACTTAGCCTTCCTTATGCGGTGGCGTTCGATGCGTCGGGCAACATGTTCATTCCCGACTCCGCCAACGATTGCGTGCGCCGTGTCGACGCCGTCACCCAGAACATCACGACAGTGGCCGGAATCGGCGGTCAGCCTGGATCTCCTGTCAATGGAACTTCCGCCACCTCCACCAAGTTGAACCAGCCGTCAGGTGTGGCGGTCGATGCAGCCGGCAACCTGTACATCGCGGACACCCAGAATGCCGCGATTCGCAAGGTGAACTTCGCGACCGGCCAGATTGCGACACTGATCGCCAATGGCGTCGGCAATGCTCTCAACGCCAGCGACGCTCTTGCGCCGGTGCAGATTTACGCGCCTGTCGGAGTCTACCTGGATGGCGCCGGCAATCTCTTTTTCGCTGACCTCTATTACATGCTGGTGTCAAAGATCGACAGTAGCCGAGGGGTATTGAATTTCACAGCGACCAAGGTTCAACTGGGGTCCGAATCACCCAGTCCGCTTGTTCAGACGGTGGAGAACGACGGGAACGCTTCGCTGAATCTCACCTCGTTGACAAACGACGCGAACGCAGTTATCGACACGGTAACCACAACCTGCAGCTTGACCTCGCCGTTGGCGCAAGATACCGACTGCGCCATTGGCGCCTACTTTGCGCCCTCGCTTACCATTATCATTCCGGACTGGTGCAAGCCAGCTTCAGGTCGAAGGCAATGTGGACGCGGCAGGTACGATGCCGGTCTCTCCCCTCGATGTGATCGTGGTAGGGGATGCCGTGCCCGTCAATGCAACTTCACTAGCCTTGGTCTCGAGCCCTGCCAGCCCGTCGACTTACGGACAGAATGTTACGTTTACGGCGACGGTTTCGTCAGGAGCGACACCCACCGGCAGCGTGGCCTTCACCATTGATGGAGTCGCCACTGTTCCGGCGTCGGTCAATGTGAGTTCTGCCGGCAATAATTCTGCGGTGGCGAGTTATACCACCGCGACTCCGCTGGCAGTCGGCGCGCACACGGTTGTAGCTGCGTTTACGAGTGCAAAGTCGGCCAACTTCCTTTCCAGCAACAATACGTTGACCCAGGCAGTGAATGAAGCGACCGCTATCGCGGTGTCGTCGAGCGCCGGTAGTACGGCTGTGCTCGGGAGCAGCGTGACGTTTACCGCCAAGGTGGTCATCTCCGGCGGCGGAGGAGTGACCCCCGATGGCACCGTGACGTTCCTCGACGGTGCAACCCCCATCGGCAGTCCTGTAGCCATCGATAGTACGGGAGCGGCGTCCGTTTCGACCGCCTCGCTGAGCAGCGGAACGCACCAGATCGCCGCTGTTTTTGGCGGAGATCCCAACAAGTTCATTCTGGGCAGCAGATCGGCGGCATTGAACCTAGATGTGCAGGGGACGACGGCCGTCCAGGTCAATTCGACACCGAACCCGTCTATCTACGGAAACTCGGTTACCTTCGTCGCCACGATCACTTCCAACAGCGGAGTAGCCGCCACCGGCTCGGTGAAATTCCTCGATGGAACAGCGCAGATCGGGACCGCGGCTCTTGCCGGCAATCCGGGTGCGGCCTCCTTCGCGATCTCAACGCTCACGGCTGGTTCTCATTCCATCAGCGCCTCCTATCAGGGCGATCAAAACAATGGCCCGTCGTCGGCATCGATTGCCCAGACAGTGAACCTGACCCCCACCGTTACCGCAGTGAGTGCGACACCCGATCCGGGCATCGCGGGGAAAGGCGTAATCCTGACGGCGACAGTAACCGTGGCGTCGGGTTCAGGAAAAATCACGGGTACGGTAACATTCACCGATGGCGCTGCGTCCCTTGGAACCGCGAACATTGGCGCCGGCGGCACGGCATCCCTGAACAAAACCCTCGCCCCCGGCCCGCATGCTATTGTGGCTACCTACGGCGGCGATGGCAACGATAACGGCAGCGCTTCTGCGCCCCTGGCCCTGCCCATCAACCTTGCGTCTACTTCGGTGGCCCTCACATCCAGTGCCTCGCCGGCCACGGTTTTATCGGCTGTCACCTTTACGGCCGTAGTCACCGGCAACGGTGGAGTTCCAACGGGCACGGTTACCTTTGCAGTCGACGGAGCCGCGGTGAAGACGGCAACCCTGGATACGACCGGGAAAGCTTCCTTCAGCGACTCGACCATGACCGTCGGCAGTCACGCGGTGACTGCCAGTTACAGCGGCGATATCAATGACAACGGCAGCGTGTCTACTGCCCTTACACAGGCAATGAACGCTATCGCCACGACCACAAGCCTGGGAACGGGTGCGACGGCCGGGCCGGCGCCTCAGACCGTTCTCATTGCGACGGTCGTAGGCACCTCTGGCCCTATTGCCACGGGCACGGTTACGTTCACGAATGGTACGACTGTAATCGGAACCGCAACCCTGGATTCGACCGGGGTGGGAACGCTGCTTCCCGACCTGGCCCCGTCATCCTACAACCTGGTCGCAAACTACAGTGGCGATTCCCTCCACAGTTCCTCGTCGTCTTCAGCGGTGAAGGTCTCCGGTATACCGGTAGGCTTCGGCATTACCGTGAACCCGGCTACCATCACGATGGCCTCGTCACAGAATTCCGTCATCACCGTGACCGTTGAATCGAATAACGGGTTCGCCGATACGATCGGATTCGGCTGCGGAACTCTGCCCGCCGGCGTCACTTGCCACTTCGCCAATGGAAGCGTGCCCCTGAAAGCCGGGGCCAGTCAGACCGTCCAACTCACGATCGATACGAATTCGCCGCTGGGCGGAGGGTCCACGGCCAGGAACTCCGGTCCCGCGGAAAGTCGATTCTCCCTGGCCGGTTTGTTCCTTCCCGCCGGATTGCTGTTCGGCTGGGTGGGGTGGAAATTCCGGAAGCGGAACGGTATTTTGTTCGCCGCCATCCTTGCTCTGCTTTTGTCCGGCACGCTGATGGCGACGGGATGCGGAGCATCGTTCTCACAGATGAGCGCTCACCCGGGCACCTACACGATTCAGATTACGGGGGTAGGCTCGAACAGCAACATCACGCACTATCAGAACATCACCCTGACCATCACGAAGTGAGCGTGCCGAACCTTGCGTGGAACCAGCGGCTGTTCGGGCTTCTGATTCCACACAAGAACTGAAAATCTAGAGAATTGAATCACGCTGCAGGAGAGATATGAATTACTTCGATGGTCTGAATCAAAAGCGGAGCGGCCGAGGAAAAGCTCTCGCGATATTTTCGATGTGCCTTATCATTCTTGCGCACCTGGCGGGCCGGTGTGCATTTGGCCAGGTTGCGGAATCAGCCAATATCGGGGGCTATTCCATCTGGGTCGGTACTGGCGTATCGGGTTACTACCTGGGGTACGGGAGCGTTAAGAATCTCGGAATAACCGCCTATGTCGATACGGACTCAATTCGGCGCCTTGGTCTCGAGGGAGAAGGTCGATGGCTCCAGCTTCATCAAACCAATGATATCCATGCCGATACTTATCTTGGCGGCCCCCGGTATCATTTCAACATCGGTAGATATCAGCCTTATGTAAAGGGACTGGCAGGCATAGGATTGTTTAATTTTACCTATAACTATGCGCACGGGAGTTACTTTGTTATTGCGCCGGGAGGAGGCATCGATTATCGCCTTAGTCCTCGATGGAGCGTGCGCGTTGATGGTGAATATCAATATTGGCCGCAGTTTACCTTCGGTGCGATGTCTTCTGCAGGTGTAACTGTGGGAGTAAGATATCTCATTCTTAGATAGCTGCTTTATCATAAATTAAAGCTCAATAAGGATCGATTAGAACAATAAAATTTAAACCGGGTGGTGGCTTCGCGGTGGCTTCAAGGAACGAAGCCACCGCGATCGTATTTTGTGGGGGTTGCGATAACCTCATCTGTTCGCTGAAATTGGGCAGGCGCGACCGCCTATTTGTGATTCGAGTCACGGCGGCGATCGGAGGGCTTGAATAATCTCAGAAAAGCGCCGCCAGAATGGATGTGCGCGAAGGGATATTCTTCATGGCTTATGTCGTAACCGATGCGTGCGTCAAAGACTTTATCTGTGTGGCGGAATGTGCGACGGCAGCGATCGCACCGGTGGAAGGCGATCCGCGCGCCGAAACGGTTTCCCAAGTATTCATCAACCCCGATGAATGCATCGATTGCGGCAACTGTGCCGAATTGTGCGCGCAGAGTGCGATCTTCCCCGAATCCGACTTGACCGCCGAAAAGGCGCTCTTCGCGGAGAGAAACCGCGCCTACTTCCAGTAGGCGACTTCAAACTGGGTTATCGTTGCTCAGGTTTGGCGGGCGCCGCAGGGTCCGGCGAAGGTGAGGCCGGTGCATTCCCGGGCTGCGTCTGTATGGCTGCGGTCTGCCCTGAAGGCTGGCTCGAAAGCAGCCACCAGCGTGACCGGCAGAGTGATTGTTTGAACTGTTCCCGGATCGTCGCGGAGTTTCAGGTAGAGCACTCCGTTGGCCGGGTGGGGAACGGCTAACTGGCCCCCGGTGAAATCAGGCGGGACCTCGGTGGCATTCGCGAAGTCCTCCGCAGAGGAAATGGAGGCAGCGAGGAACAGGTTGGTTCCAGTCAACGTGCAGGGCTTGCTGGTCATATGAGTGCAGCGAAGCTCCTTAAAGCCCGGCAGGCGCACCAGGGTGCCGAGCGGCATCCAGTCACCGGCGACTCCGTTGGCTGAAAGAGCCCGCACCTGAAGGGGGCCAAAGGCCGAAGAGCCAAAGCGGGCCAACGGTTCCACCGTCGCCAGCGCAGTTTTGCTGTCTTCGAGCATGAGGCTTCCATCGGCCAGGGAAAGAATGGTGTGGAAACTGCCGTCGGCTGCTGCCACTTCCACGCTTTGATTGCGCGGAAAACTCTGCGGCACCACAGATTTGAGAAAGAACACCAGGCGCGCGCCGAGGGGAACGTCGTCGGAACTGCCCATGTGAACCGGGGAAGACGTCGCCATCGAATCATCCTGTGTTCCCTTGCTCAGCAGCGTGACTTGAGGGCGGGGAGGGTTCACCGTCACGGGAACTTTCAACTGGCGCCCGTCACGTAAATGGACGGTTGCCGAATACGATTTCGAGGGATCGAGTTCCAGCGTGGAGCCTTCGGTCTTAAGCGTTAGCTGGTCGAAGTCCTGCACGCGGGCCAAGCCGGCCGGAGTCCACGTGACGTCGTTCAGAGTCGCCTTCGCGACCTCGTCCAGCCGTGTGCCCCTGAGCAGAGCACCGTGGTCGCCGGCGCTCAGGGTAAGGTGCTCCAGCGAAGCTGCTTCGGCGTACGCATCGAGGTCCAGCGTGTCTGGCTTGTCAACGCCGAACTGGTGAATCTCGAGCAGAAACGTGCCCGGCGTGGCGTCCTTCAATGGCACCGCGACCTCAAGCAATTCCTGCTTTGCAGTTTTCCATTGAAGGGGTTTCGTATCTTTGCCCTCAGGTTGGCGCAGCGCCACGCTCGAGACGCAAAGGGCATTGTCGCCCTTGATGTGCAGAGTATCGTCGCGCCCTACGATCAATGCGGATTGATCGTCGCTCGCAACGGCCCATTTTGACGGGCCGGCCGATATCAGGTGGAAACGTGGTCCCTCCCAGTCATCGAACCCCCACTTGCCTTGAACGACGCCAATCAACTCGCCCGGCGGCAGATCCGGAAGGGGATTCTGCAAGACCAGCCCGCCTTTCGAAGATGCACTGGATAACGGCAAATCCACCGGGCCCTTCGCGGTCTCAATGTGAAGCCGCAAATCATGGACCAGATCGGTCCCAAAGACCAGCGGCGCGCCCTCCGCCGGGAACACCACTCCGGGTTTCTGCGCACACGTCGTCTCCATCGGATTGCTGGCGCGAAGCAGCGGCGGTTTGGAGGCGCCAACCGGTGGCAGTGCCACGACGACCACCGACTTGGGATCGCGAAACGACGGGGGAAGGTTCAAGCGCAGGTTGAGCGTGTCTTTAGTCGGCAGGGCCAGGGCAGGGATGTACTGGAAGTGTGCGGTGTGAAGGGAGGCAAGGATCTTCGCCGTATCCACGATCGCCCCGACGTAGGGGCTGAATTGCCCCGCTCCGGCGAGAGTCGAATAACTCAACTGGTTCATAAGGTCGCCCGTCGTCCCGTTGGCCAGTTGCGACACCAGCGACTGGGCGTTGGCGTCGTCCAGAACCAAGCCGTCGGTATGCTGCACCAGACAGGGCGCCTGTTGATCCGTTGGTTTGTCGAAGCATTGCTGGTCGAGCCGGATCCCAAGCGAGCGCGCCGCCAGCTCGGCGCGTTCCTTCAGTGCTTTCGAATCGGTTGGCGCAGTAACCCGGACTTCGTTCAGATACGCGTCCAGCCGCATCCGATCCCAGCTCGCAACCTGCAAATCCTGGGTGGCGCGAACAAAGGCACCGGGACGATCGTGTACAGCCTTGCGAAGGGTACTGAAGTCTCCTCCGGTCTCGGGCACGAGGAAAATTAGTGCCTGCTGAGCCTCTTTGGGCACGGTAACGAAGACACCCTCGTTACGTGGTGCCTTGGCCCAGGTTTCTACGCGGGTGAACCAGTCGGCCGGCGGGGGATTGGTGGTCCCACGGAGGAAGGCGACGACCAGGATATAATGTGCCGACTGACTCTCGGGAAAATCGGGGTGGATCCAGAGCCGATCGCCGGGGAGCAAATTGGGGACCTGGCCCACCGGAAGCGTGGCCTCGCCCCTCTTGACGTGCACATCAACTTTCGGTCCGGTCAAATCGAACGCCGGGCTGTCGGCCCATAATCGAGACACAACCAGAACTAAAATGATACAGAGCGGCAAACTTCGGCGCATGCATCTATTGTACGAACTTCGAATGCCGTGGCAAGCCGCGATCAGGCTGACCGGAACGGCTATCCAGAAGTAACGAAACCCCTGCCAATTTAACACTGGATGCGGAAATTCTTATCGTCTATACTATGAAGGGGATAGTTTCACTTTGAATAGGTAAAGCCTTTCTCGACTCAGGGTAGGGGTCTCTTCTCGACAGAGAATTAGCGATTCGGCATCGGTCAAACACCGAGGCCTTTTTTCACCTTACATTTACTCGGGAAAGCTGGCGGGCGGCGAGCGGTTGCAGGTATGAAATGCCTGGTTCGTGCGCAGCCCGTCGTTTAGAGCAAGGCCGTCAGGGGAAGTCCTGAGCGCCGCTTGGTACACAGGCGCGGGACTTTATATGGGAGAAAACGCATGAAATCGACAAAAGCTGTCTCGAAGAATGTCGACATTAGCCATCTCAGTATTCCCGATGCAGAGGAAATTATTGAAGAAGCTCTGACTGAGCTCTCGTTCTCCCAGGATCCTGGCTTGGTCCGCGCACTGCGGTTTCTTGCACCCCCGGGATATCAGGCGATCGTAGAGTTATGCAGCGAAAACGGGCGCAGTAAACGGCGCAATGCCACTGCCGAATCATGGTCTCCCGAAGAGGATGAGGTGCGCATCTACTTTGAGCGTATCGATGAGGGCGAAACCGCGGCGCCGCGGCCGGTCCGCAACTTCACCCGCCCTGCAATCGAGCACCATGCTGAGAGCGAGGATGACAGCCAGGAGTCGATCATTCCCGCGGACCTGGATGCCCGGGTGAAGGAGTTGTGTGCGGCGTTGGCCGAAGCGGAACGGGGCGGCCACGCCTTTATCGCGCTCAAGTGGTTCCGTGATTCGTTCCTGCCGCGCAAGGCGTTTCGCTGGAATCAGAATCCCGAGTCCCGCCAGTCGGTCCTTGCCGAGGCCATCCAGCGCGGAGTCGTTCTCACCAGCAAGATTGCCAACCCCAAGACCCCGGCGTATCCAACCACCACCATACGCCTCAATCGCGCCGAAGCTGGCATCCCGGAGGAAGCGCAGCGCTTCCATCCGGTCCCCATCCAGGGGGAAACACTGACTGCCGTCATCGAAGAAGAACGGGGGCCAATGTGAGCTGTTACTTCCTTGAAGCCACAGCTTTTGCCAAGTTGTTTGTTCGCGAACCCGGAACCGACGCACTGATCCGCCTCATGGAGACCGTGGAGGACAATCGCAAGCTGATTGCTGCCTCGACGCCGCTGGAGGTGTACGCGGCATTGCGGCGCCGCGAGCGCTCCGGCGCCGTGACCAGCCAGGATGCAGCCGCCGCCCTGGAGGTCCTGCGCCTGGAAGCAGCCCGGACCGTACAAGAACCGTTGAATCCGGCTGTGCTTGAATGCGCCCGGCAGCTTCTGGATCGAACCAGTTTGCGCTGGCCAGACGCCCTCCAGCTTTCCGCTGCGCTGGTGGCTCGCGAGATGTTCCACGGAACGGAGATCATCTTTGTCTCCGCGTCGGCGACCCTTCTCGAGGCCGCCCGAGCCGAAGGTCTGCATACGATCAACCCCACCGTGGAGCAACAGATCGCCGCTGAGCAGGCCGAGGCAGTGTAGACCCATTCCAATCCACTGCTATGCAGTGCATTGGACATTCCCACAATATTCCAGTTTCTCAAGCCACGTAAGCTACCGCGTCGGGTTGAACTGCGCGCGAATGGGGAAGCACGCGCCCGGGAAGCCGCAGTAGGGTATTGACCTGGTCGGCGGGCATGGGCCTGGCGAACAGATATCCCTGCCCGAAGCGACAGCCCATCTGGTGCAGTAGTTCGTACTGCTCGATGGTCTCGATCCCTTCAGCCACTACGTCCATCCCCAGCACCCGGGCAAGCTCAATAATGGTGCGAACGATCTGGAGTGGCTGGTCGCCCTCCGTCATCCGGCCCACGAACGATCGATCGATCTTCAGAACGTCGATGGGGAACGAGTTGAGGTAGCTGAGCGAGCTGTAGCCGGTGCCAAAGTCATCCATAGAGATGGAGATGCCCAGGGCGCGGAGGCCCTCGAGCACCTCCACCGCGGTGTGCATGTTGGGAATGAGGCTGGATTCGGTCATTTCCAGTCCGAGCTGATGGCTGGAAGTGCCGGACTGCTGCAGCAGCGACTCGACATGGTCGGCGAGGCCCTCGCGCGAGAACTGCCGAGCGGACAGGTTGACGCAGACGCGGAGGGACCCGTTTTCAGGATTCTCCCGGGTCCAGGCCTGAATCTGGCTGCAGGCTTCGGCCAAACCCCAGTCGCCGATCGGAAGAATCAGCCCGCAGTCCTCGGCTACAGGAATGAAGTCCGAAGGCGTGAGCAACCCGCGCTCCGGATGTTGCCACCGGATGAGGGCCTCGAGGCCGACGATGCGGAGCGATTTCAGGTCCACTACCGGCTGGTAGTGAAGAACGAACTCGCGGCGGTCGATGGCCCTCCGCAGGTCGGAATTGCGCGGCCATGATGGCGACGCGGGCACTTCACTTGCGGTTCGCGGCGGACGGGTGCGCCGGCGCTTCGAGTCCGCCCGCAGCTTGTGCAGTTCGAGCTGGCTGCTGACCATGGTGGCCAGGTTCTGGAGCGTGCGCAACTCGTTGTCTTCGAGCGGTTCCCGTCTCTGCCGGCGGAAGACGGTGAGTATACCCACCATGCTGCCGTCGCTTGCCCGGACCGGAGCGCTTGCAAAAAAAACCACGTTCAAGGCTCGCAAGTGCAGCTTTTGGCCCTGGAAATCGGGATGCTCGCGAATGTCCGGGACCACCAGTGGCGCGTCCGCAGCGAGCACCATTTCAAAAATGGAATTGGAACGCGGCAGCTCGCGAATGGCTTCTCCCCAATGGGACTTGATCCAGACGCGGGTCTCGTCGCCAAACGCGATGGTGGCCGAATCGGCTTCAAAGTAGTCCGCGGCCAGGCGGGTGATGGCGTCGTAAGCCGGCTCTGCCGGGGTATCGAGGATCCCTATTGAATGAAGTGCAGCGAGCCGGAAGCTTTCCCGGTCGCTCATCGCTGTGCCTTCCTCGATCAGAGCTTCTGGCATGTCCACCCCGGACTTGATGTGTGTGAAGCAGGGAACTCGTTCCCATGCAACAAACCCCGCATCTGGAAATATCGGTGCGAAACGCCTGCACATTAAGTTACCGATGGTCTTTCCCTAAAGTAATGGGGCGCCCGAATGGTCCTCAAGTTGCCCAGATCGAAACCGTCGAACTCACAGTTTCACAGTTTCACAGTTTCACAGCTTCACAGTTTCACAGCTTCACAGTTTCACAGGGGGAGGGGGGTGGGGGGTGCCATGGTAGGTACGGACCGGGTACATCCCTGACATTTCAACCATGAACGTTGCCGGCAGTGCGACGAAGGGCATCTGGGTATCTCCAACTTCAAGCTTGCGCCACGAGTCCCTAATCTTCCGCAAGTCCAGAGCTCTTCCGAACCAAACGGGAATGTGCGGACCTCACGATCGACACGGGAGAGGCTTTGTAGGGGTCTGGCGGCGTCGAAAAACAGTCATCGAGTTGGCAGACTCACTCCAGCGTTGCGCCATCGACTTTGCTGATCTGGCAATTCTGACCGAAATTGTTGTCCCAGAATTTTATTCCGGAGGCCAGATCGTGGTGAAAGACCGCGAAAATGAACCTGTCTGCGGCCGGATCCAGGTTCAGTTCGGGTGTTTTGAAGGTCCAGACCCGTCCGGAGCCGGAAAACTTCCCATCCGCGGTGGACTGGGCGAGATTGGCTTCGACTGCGGTCCAGTTGGCTCCGCCGTCAACTGTGATCACAATTCCGACACTCTTGGAAAATCCAAAGTTGTTGACCAGAATTTCGCCTTCCAGCCACGAGGTGGTGATGGTGAATCCGCCGCCGGCCTGCGTTCCCTGGCGGGCGGTAGCTTTATAGAGCACTACGTTGCCGCCGACCCATCCCCGGTCGCTCCGGAAATCGTAATTCTGGCCGTCGTTGTTGTCCCAAAAGGTCTGACCATTGACCGAATAGCGGATGACGAATTGCTCCACCTCCTCGTTGACGGTGCCCGTGAAGAGGTCGTAATTGCCGAAGGTGGGTGCGGTCCAGGAGAGCGAATGGTCCTTCCATGTGACATTGTCCGGCGTGTAATGGACCGAGACGTCCTTGGCGAAGGCAAGGTTCTGGACTTTAACGGAGATTGGGGCAAAGGTGACTTCGAAGCCGCCACCCGAGTCGAATTCTTTCTGCGCAAGTTTCAGCCTGACTGGACTCATATGCCGAATGGTGGCACGGCGGGCCGGGGCGAATCATGAAAACCGGCGGAATTGGCAAGTCGCGTTGATGAAAGCGCATAGAGTTTTGGGGAGAGAAAAAAGCGCTGGGGTTTGGGCTCTCGATGTGCCATCCTTACAGCCGAAAAAGGAAATCACCGCAGCTCAGGCGCCTGGCATCCTTGTTGCCCGGTTCAAGAGCTGAATCATCAGAGCAAATCAGGATGGCCTAGGGTGCAAAATCAATATTGCGTCGTCGTCGTCGGCGTTTTTGGGGTTAGCCTTAGTTCCGCGTGGATGGAAGTTGGCACCGAGGTCTGTGCCTTGCGAGTATCGCGTAGGATGAGGTATCGCCTGCGGAGTGTGGATGCTGTCAGAGATTGCGTTCCTGAGTTATAGCCGCGAGGACTCAGAGTTTGCGCTGCGCCTTGCGCGTGAGCTGAAGGCTGCGGGTGCGCGGGTGTGGATGGACCAGCTGGATATTGAGCCGGGGGCACGGTGGGTGCTGTCGGTCGAAGAGGCGATGTCCGGGGCGGCACGCATGCTGGTGGTTCTCTCGCCGGCGTCGGTGGCATCTGCGAATGTGGCGAACGAATATCTGTTTGCGCTTGAAGAGAGCAAGCGGGTGATTCCAGTGCTGTATCGGGATTGCAAGGTGCCCTTTCAGTTGCGGCCGTTTCAGTACGCGGATTTCCGAACGGATTTCGTCGCGGGGCTGGCAAGTCTGCTGCGAGTGATGGGAGGGGCTAGAGCCGAGGCTGCGCAAAGCGCCATACTTACACCGGGCGCCGAGCCTATCCCGAGCGTGGTGCAATGGCAGGTCGATACAGCTCGGCCGAGTGAAGAGAGTGGCTCATCGATTGATGCGAAGCTTGAAGTGACGGTGGCGCAGACGCCACGTGATCCCAGTGTGCACTGGATCGAGAATACTCCCGCAGCGCCAAGATTGCTGAATGCGGAGGGACCGCAATCTGTCATCGCGCAGGCCGCATCGCCGTCGCCAGGAGCGGTTAGGCCCGAGCCAGCCAAGGACAATCTGAATATGGGAGGGCCGAGACAACTCATCCCAGAGACGAAGAACGGGATGACACCGTCGCAGACGTGGGAAAAGTCGAGGATCCGCCGCGTTATGCTGATTGTATCTGCGGCAGTAGTGCTTGTAATTGCGATTGTGATCCTGTCCCAGATGCCCAAAAGCGGATCGCAGGGGACTGGATACGATGTGGTGCATGTAAACAACTCGGCCTTCCATGCGCTGAAGGCTGACGTGTGTCAATTTGATGCGCACCTACAAGCCTATCGCGGCACAATGGTTACAGCAGACAACTTTCCGAACAAGAGCCCAGCGATCCAAAGAGGTCGCCCTATAGGCCTATTCGATGTACGCGGCGGGACCGCCTCTCCGGTGGCGGTAGTAAGCGATCTTCTGCTGCGGCAGAGTTGCGCCAGCAACAGAAACATCTTAGGAACTTCACTGCTAATTGATGGAGAACCACACATGGTCGTCGGAGTGTTCTCAAAGGGAGCCGTCCAGGACCTTCAAGGGAACGAAGTCGACCTGTGGTTTACGGCACCAATCAAGTAGGCTCTGCGCTCGCTCCTCATGTGGCATCAGGCTTCCTCATTGCACTCCAGCGATGACTTCCGAGAGGTTTGCGCTACCGGTGCTGAGCGAGTCGTGGGCTATTCGTAAGTATCGCCGGTGGTGTAGTTCGTAGAAGCAACCGCAGATCCTTCACTACGTTCAGGATGACAGCGTTTTGGGGATAGCGAAGATCGTGCGGACAATTGGGAAAGTTCAGCCACTCGTACCGCTAGCGCTGTTCCCTGGTTGAATGAAAAGATGATCTGGATTCGTGGTTTCTCACCCTTGCAGCCGACGTCCCCAGCGACGAAGACCGGTCGCTGGGGACCCCGGGAAGTCACAAGGATCGGGCACGGAGCAATGTTTCTTTTCAGGGTGCGTGAGGCTTGGAGGACCTACCCGGTTGTCCCGTTTCCGTCCAGAGGAAGGCCAGTTCGTCGGCGTCGTCCTGGATCTTCTGGTCGACACTGACTCCGGCTGAGTGGCCCCCGGACAGGCTGTAGTGGAGCAGAATCGGGCGCCCGCTCGACGAGGCCGCCTGCAACAGCGGGGTCATCTTGCGCGCGTGCAGCGGATCGACGCGGGTATCGCTGTCGCCGGTGAAGAACATCACGGCCGGATATGGTGTGTCCGCTTTGACGTTCTGGTACGGCGAGTATTTCAGCAGGTACGGGAACTGTTTCTGGTTCTCTGCCGATCCATATTCCGTGGTCCAGTAGCGGCCCACGAGAAACTTCTGGTAGCGCAGCATGTCGAGCAACGGATAGCCGCACCACACCGCCGAGAACAGCTCGGGGTGCTGGACGATCGAGGCGCCCATGAGCAGCCCGCCGTTGGAACGGCCCCGGATGGCGAAGTGCGCCGGCGAAGTGTACTTGTTGTCGATCAGGTACTGGGCCGCCGCGAACCAGTCATCAAACACGTTCTGCTTCTTCTCGAACATGGCCTGCTCGTGCCAGTGCTCTCCGTATTCCTGGCCGCCGCGCAGGTTGGGCATGGCAAACCATCCGCCCTCCTGCATCCACCAGGCGTAGGCAGGGATTCCACTCAGGGGTCATGCTGACCTGAAAGCCGCCGTAGCCGGTCATCAGCAGTCGCTCCGTGCCGTCCTTCTTCAGGCCTTTTTTTCCGGCAATGAACATGGGGATCCTGGTGCCGTCTTTCGATTCGAAAAAGACCTGCTTCAATTCATACTGGCTGGTGTCGAAGTCGATCTTGGGCTGGAAGAAGATTTCCCGCTTCCCGGTGGTCGTATCAAGCCTGTAGATGGTTCGGGGCCGGATAAACGACTCGAAGCTGAAGTATCCGTAACGATCAGTCGTCCGCCCCACCACGGTCGAAGCTGAACCGATCTCGTCGTAATCGATCTTGCCCGCAGGCTTTCCGTCGAGTGCAAACACCGTCGTGTCCGTCTTTACATCCTTGAGGCGGTTCACATAGAGCTTGCCGCCCACGATGGACCAGTCCTCGATCACATCCGGCCCTTCCGGCACGATGGTCTTCCAGGCGTCGGGCAGAACCCCGGGATCGGCAGCCGTAATTTTTCCGTTGGGCGCGTTGTAGTCGGTCTTCGTTACCCATGTGCCGTGGGCATAGATGGTTTGAAAATGCGAATCGAGGCCCCAGACCAGCACTTCGAACGTCGCACCCGGCTTGGTCAAATCGCGGAACACGATGTCGACCCGGCGGGCCGGTACGCCGCGATCGATTTGAATGACAAGGTAGCGGCCGTCGTCGGTAATGGTCGGCCCGAACAGGTCGATGGGGCCGAGGGGCTCGCCGCGGAATTCGCGCCCGAAGATCAGAACGTCCTTCGACGGCCTCGTCCCCAGCACGTGCTGGAAGAGAAGAGTTCCCTCCTTGTTGTTGCGCGCGTAGTAGAGGCTCTTCCCGTCGGGAGCGAAGACGCTCCCGAAATAGCGTGCGGCGGGAAGCTCATCCTCCAGCGTCTTTTTGGTCTTGACCTCGAACAGGTGAATGCTGTGCTCGTCTGCGCCGCCCTGCTTGAGCCCGTAGGCAATGAGCGAGCCGTCGCGGGAGACGTCCTCGAGCTGCACCGATGTGTTGGTATCGCGGCTCATCACGGCAGGATCGACAAGGCGCTCGTCTTTCCCCGTCCAGCCGTGACGCACATAGATGGAGAACTGCTGCTCCCCGGAATGGCGGCGCTGGAAAAAGTAGCTGCCCGCCCGCTCGCGGGGAGCGCCGGTCACGGTCACGTTTTCGAGGGGGTCGAGGTCGTCCACAATCTGGGGCCGGATCTTGGCCTGCTTCAAATAGCGCGTGGTGTAGGCATTCTGCGCGTCGATGAATTCGCGGGTCTGGGCGCTTTTGGCGTCCTCAAGCCAGCGATAGCTGTCGGTGATCTTGGTGTCGAAGTAATTGTCGGTGACGGGATCGGCCTGAACCGGCGGCGGCAAAGGCATGGTGATGCCTTCCCGGCCATGGATGGTCTGTGCCTGTGCCATTCCAACCGCACCAAAACAGAAGGCGACGCCAAAAGCGAGCGCAATCTTCATGTGATTCCCCCGCTAATATCCTAAATAGAGGGCCCGGTTGACGGTCCGCATTGACAGGCGGGTTCCAGGCCCGTTAGAAAGCAGACGAGCCAACTCCATTCCCAGTAGAATCAATATAAGTGGACAGTTCACCTTCAACTGAACCTTTGCGGACTCCGCAATCGGGGTGGGCGCGCGCCCTGGGAGCGCTGCGGCCCTCGCACGCGCATACCGCCTTTACGGCGACCGTGGTGTTGATGGCGTCCACGTTTCTTTCCCGCATCATAGGCCTGGTGCGGGTCAAGTACATCGTGTGGCTGTTCGGGCGTGGCATGAGCGCCGATGCGTTGAACGCCGCCTTTGTGCTCCCCGACATGATTTCGTACTTCCTGGTGGGCGGGGCCGGGTCGATCGCGTTCGTTACGATTCTTACCCAGTACCGGGATTCGGGCCGCGAAGAAGAAGGCCGGCGTTCCCTCTCCGTGATCCTCACCACCATGTACCTGGTGCTGGGGACGGCCATCGTGCTCGCGGAGATTTTCGCTCCGTGGTACATCCACTGGTGGTTTAACGGCTTTGACGCGCAGAAGGCCGCGTTGTGCGTGAAGCTCACGCGGATTCTGTCTGCCGGCGCAGTTGTTCTTCTTTGCCGGAGGCGTGTTCGGCGCGGTGCTGCTGGTGCGGAAGCAGTTCAACGTGCAGGCGGTGGCGCCGCTCATCTACAACCTGGGCACGATTGTCGGCGGCCTGCTGCTGGTCAAGCGCCTGGGCGTAAGTTCGTTAGCCATCGGCACCACGGCCGGGGCTTTTTTCGGTCCCTTTCTTCTCAACTGGTATTTCGCGCGCCGCGCCGGGACGCGCTACAGGCCCATGCTCGACTGGCGCGATCCGGGATTGCGCGCCTGGATTCGCTTATCCCTGCCCCTCATCATTGGCGTTTCGCTCGTAACCGCGGACAACTGGATCATCGCCCATTTCGCATCGACGACCAACGGCGCGGTATCGATGCTGAACTATGCCAAGCAGCTGTTCACGGCGCCGATGGCGGTGCTGGCGCAGGCGGCCGGGGCCGCTTCAATGCCCTTCTTTGCCAGCCTGTGGGCGCAGGGAAGGCGCTTTGAGTTTGCCACGCGGGTGGCTGATTCGGTGTCGCGCGTCGCGTGCCTCGGGCTGCTCGCCGCCTCGGCGATGGTCGCCCTGGGCATCCCCCTGGTTGATTTGATCTTCGTGGGCGGGCGCTTTTCGGCAGCCGACGCGCGGGAATGCGCGGCCTACTTCACGGTCTTCTCGATCGCCATGTTCCTGTGGTCGGGACAGGCCATTTACGCGCGCGCGTTTTATGCCGCCGGCAACACCTTCGCGCCCATGGCGGCTGGCACGGTGGTCACGATCGTTTCGCTTCCCGTATATGCCGCGCTCTATCGCTGGGACGGGGCCATGGGGCTGGCCATCGCTTCCGATATCGGCATCGCCATCCAGACGGTGACCATCGCCATCATGCTGCACGAGAAACAGATGGTGTCGGTGGCCAGCCTGGATTTTGCGGAGATCGGCCGTTGCGCATTGGCGGGGCTGACGAGCGGCGCCATCGTGTGGGCCATCTTCGCCGGCCTGCTGGGGGTGTTCTGGCGGGCCCTGGGCCGCGACCTCGCCGCATCGAGCCGCTGGGTCGATTTGGCCATTCTTCTGCTCGGGACCGGGCTCTGGCTGGGAATCGTCAAATGGGTGCTCGAAAAGTCCGGTTCAGCCTTGCCGAAGGTCGCGATGAAGAGGCTGAGGCTCGGGTGACGCGGGTGTGGCCGGGGTTGGAGCCTGCACTGACGTGGGTTAGCTCTCATGCCGTTCACCTCGACACCCACCCTAGCGACAAAGACAAAGACGTCGCGAGGGTGGGGCACCCATTCCGTATCCGAGGATCGGCACACCCATTCCGGATGAAGCGCTTCGAACTGAAAATCCTTACGTGAACGGTATGGGCCTTAGCTCGGGTTACCGCTCCAATTCCGTCTCGATTGCTGCGACCAGGGCTGGATCGGATGGCTTGGTGTCAGGTGCGAAACGAGCTACGACCTCGCCCGACCGGTTCACGAGAAATTTCTCGAAGTTCCACAGGACTTCGGGCTCCGCATTGGGCGAGATGCCGTACTTCCGCAGATCTTCCGCAAACGGAACCTTGCCGGTGCTCACTGCCTTGGGCTGCGCCTGGATCAACAGCGCATACAGCGGATGCTTCTCGGCGCCGACCACCGTGATCTTGTCGAACAAGGGAAAATCCACGCCGAAGTTCGTGGTGCAGAAGGTCTGAATCTCGTCGTTGGTCCCCGGCTCCTGGCCCGCGAAATCGTTGGCTGGAAACCCCGCGATCACAAAGCCGCGGTCGCGATATTTCCGGTAAAGCTCCTCCAGCCCCTCGTACTGCGGCGTCAGCCCGCATTTCGATGCCACGTTGACCACGAGGACAACCTTGCCCTTGTACTCGGCCAGGGACGATTCCGTCGCCCGTAATTGTGCGCACGGGAATGTCGTAGATCGCTGCGCTCATGATTCTTCTCCTGTATGACTGGTTGGATGATTCAGATAGACGAATGCCTTAGCCAGACAATGCCTCCCTCGGGGCCAAAGCCCCATCGATTCCTGAGAGGTTACGGCACGACTAAGCAGCTTGCTGAAAAAGGCATATTTTCGAGCGAAGTTTCCCAAAAGCACACCTCAGGGGCTAAAGCCCGCGTTGACATTGCATCGCATATACCGGGGATGAATCCCCGGCCTACCGCCCGAACGACTTTTTGAGCAAGCTGTCGCATATACCGGCGATGAATCCTCGGCCTACCGCCCGAACGACTTTTTCAGCAAGCTGTAAAGTCTTGTCCCTTCAAACCGCACTTCGACGACAAGCTGCTAGGCGAGCAATTGTTTCGCGACCCGGACGTACAAGTCGATGGCTTCGAAGAGTTCCGCCTTGGCCAGCTTTTCATACGGCGTGTGGGCTACGTGAATGTTCCCCGGCCCGAGCAGCAGCGGCTCGCCCCAGTTACTCAGTTTGGGAATATCGGTGGTGAATTTGGCAATCATGGTGGGCAGGCCTGCCACCGCGCGCAGCCGCACGAATGGGATCTCGAGCGTGAAATCGACTTCGGCCAGGCCCGCGGCGGCCTCCAGAATGGCGGCGCGGATCGGCCCCGAGTCGCCCACCAGCCGGATCAGCACCTGTGCCTCTGCCTTGTCGGCGATCACGTTGGGCGCATGCCCGCCGTGGATCAGCCCGACGTTCAGCGTCGAAGGCCCCACATCCTCGGTCAGCGGCAACTCCATCGCCAGCAGCTTCGCCATCACCTCAACCAGCTTGTGAATGGCGCTGTCGCCAAGCTCCGGATACGCCGAGTGGCCCATCTTGCCCGTCGCTTTGAAGACTGCCCTGAGGGCTCCTTTTGACGCCAGCGCGAGGCGATTGTCGGTCGGTTCGCCATTTACCAGGAAGCGGCTGCCCCGCGGAGTCTCGTTGGCCACGATGGCTCCCGCCGAGTCCCGCTCTTCTCCCGACACAAACAGCAACCCGATCCGAAAACCGTCTGCCCTCAGGATCTCGGCGGCTGCGCACTGGGCCGCAATGATTCCCTTGGCATCGGACACCCCCCGGCCATACATGAAGTCCGCATCCTCGCTAAAGGGGATGTGCGGAGGGACGGTGTCCATGTGGGTCGAAAACACCAGATCCGGCTGCTGTCCCCTGGTTCCCGCATAGACGTTCCAGCGATCCCCGGCGGTGCGGCTTTCGGCGCGGCTGCGGGACTGGAGTCTTTTCTACCTCCCAGTCCCGGTCCGTCAAGAAACCCAGCCAGAAAGTCCCCTACCGCGCCTTCGTGATAGGTGGTCGATTCGATTTCCACCAGTTCGCGGGTCAGGCGAATGGGATCAAGCGCGCCGGGATCAGACATGATGCTGCCAGAATACCGCACGCCCCTTGCGGCCACCGGCGGGCTTGCACGAGCAATTACTCGAGCCGGGTTGCGGTCATGGAAACCTGCATTCCGCCTTTGTTTTCGAGGGCATCCGAAGAGAAGACAACCGTCGGTTTACCGACCGGGATGAGCACCGAAGCCTGCCACATGTTTTGCCGGATCACGGGATCATTGGGGAGCTCGGAAGCGGAAGAGTGCGTGGGATCGGCCAGGTTGCTGACTTCCGCCTTCACGAGCATGGACAATTGGCCGCCATTCTCGTGCACATTCTCCGTGTCGATGTTCACACCGACATCCAGGTATTGGTACTGGAATTCCAGTTTGCTCTCTCCGCGTTGGTCGGCCCGTGGAGTGCGCCAGTAATGATCGGCACCCTTGAACCCGTACGGATCGCGCCGTAGTGGTCCATACGGCCGGTGCTCACGGTGGTGGTATAGGTCCGACTGTTGGTGGGCTTGCCGTCGGACCCCACTTCCTGGATCACGAATTCGAGACGGTAGTAGTGCGTGGGGGGCTCGGGGGCCTTGGCCGCCTCCGGAGCCTTGGCCGTGTCCTGTGCACGGGCATGCAGGGTCAAGGCCGGGGCGAGAAGCAGCAGGCAGCAAACGATGGTTCTCTTGCGCATTGGGGGTCTCCTTAGGGTTGGCCCTGAGTCGGGCGGTTCGAGCGGGGGAATCTGAATTTCGGCGATGCGGACCGGCACGGCGTCCAGTCTTTGCTGCCTCTACCAGTGCTTCGCGCGCCGGCAGCGGAGTCTCGGTTACGACCAGGACCAGCGCGCGTTCTTCTGCGGTCAGAGGCTGGGGTGTCGGAAATACATCGAGCTTGGGAAGCGGCGCAACCTGGGCCGTTTGAACCGGTGGCGCCGGCTGCGTGATGCGAACCGCGTGCTTGTGCTGGACCCTGGGCCGGATTTCGCTCGATGACCTGGGGTAAGGAGCGATGGCCGGGGCCGCTGCTTCATGGGCTTCTTGTGGCTCTGAAGCCGGCAGGGGTTTGTTACTTTTCGGCGAAAGCCAGAGAAACAGCAGACCGGCCGCAACCGGAATGGCGACGGCCCAGGGAAGCCAGCGACGGCGCCAGCGTGCGCGTACCGGCGGTGTGTCGGTGCGCACCGCAGCCAGCGTGAGAAGCACGCGATCCTCAAGCCTGGAGTCCGGGCCGGGATCGGCGTACGTAGAAAGAGCCGAGTCTATCAGGAGATCCAGATCGTCTTTTTCACGCATAGTGCGTCTCCTGTTTGCGGGACTGAAGGTTCGCGATTCGCTCGCGGAGCACCTGCCGGGCGCGCTGCAGGCGGGTGCGGACCGTGCCTTCGGGAATGCCGAGGATGGTGGCGATTTCGCGAGAATTGAGCTCGTCCGAGGCGGAGAGCACCAGGGGCAGGCGCAGTTCGTCCGGCAGCGCGTCGATCATGGCATGAACCTGTGCATGCTGGTTGGCCGCGACCAGCGCCTGTTCTGGCCCCGGACCAGGGGACAGCAACTCTGCCTGCGTTTCCGAATCACTCACCGTAGCGGCCGGATGCGAGGCGCGCCGGTGATCGACTGCCACCCGCCACGCCACCCGCGCGAGGAACGCGCGTTCATTTTCGGCGTGCCGCCATCCGCCATTGCGATAAAGCTTCAAAAAAGTCTCCTGCACCGCATCTTCGGCATCGTGCGCATTGAGCAGAACTGCATAGGCCACGCGGAAAACGAAACGCGACTGGCGCTCGACCAGTGCCGTGAACTCCGCCTCTTCATCGGTGGTCAAGACGTGTTCGCTCCTGCATGTTGCTGTTCGAATGATCACTCCCAGGTCTCAAACACGAGACCTGGGGCACCCAGTTTTTTTATTCATCGATCAACTGGGGGTTCACACGCTAAGACGGGAGGGAAGGGCCGGGTGTTCGGAAATCTTCTAATCTAATCGGCCAGTCGAAGACCACCGCAAAAATGGCAGTAGTCATGATGCTGGCGTGTTACCTCCCGAATCGGCGGGCAACACAAGTGGATCCATCGGTCGCGCTCCGAAGGGAGGAGGAGACGGATCGTATCCCCGCAGTTACTCAAACTTTATCGTGTGGAGCAGGCAGAACTTGTGCTTCTCCCCCTGATCGTCCAAAACCACGAACGACTGACCGTCGCGATAGAACTTCATCTGTTCGTGGGCGATGTGATCGTGGCCAGTCAGGACGATAAACTGATGCCAGTCCGGTCCGCCTGTGAGTTCCTGCAACGAATATCTGTATCTTCCTGTGTCCACAACTACCGTGTTCGATTTGCGATTGGTCGGCGCAGCAACGGCGCCACTGTCAACTTGCCCGCTGCACTCACCCATCGGACTAGAGCCAATAGTTTGAGAGATGACTGTGGCGGTTTCCCATTGGTGCGAGTCTTCGGCCACTACAACAGAGGACGCGATCAGTATGAAAAGACTGAAGGCAAACTGGACTGGACCGTGTTTCATATCGGCGCCCCCACAAAAATAATGCTTTCGCGTGCAACCGATGTGGAACAAGGATAATGACGGTGAACGCTCAAAGGCAACCAGCAGCCGAGCCTTGCCAACCGCCCGAGCGATTCGGAGTCTCGTTCATCACAAAAGGTCGTCGTTGGATCGTGGACAAGCAGGAACTTACCCATATGTGAATTACTTCCGTTGGCCTCCGGGATCGACTCTCCCATCGGCTATTGCGCGGGTTGGGGAGATACGACTGCCCAGCCTCCGTCAGTGCCTTTGACCAGGGTGACGGTAGCTGACTGGATGGATGTGTCCGCAGCGATCTTGCGAAATGTCCTCATCGATTCGGGGGTGCGGGCCCAGTCGGGGACGCCTTCAACCTCGTAACGGTAAGTGACGGTGTATTGCGTGGGATTGGCGGGGTCGTTGGGGATGGCGTTGTCGATGGCGGTGACGTTGAAGTGGCCGAAGCAGAAGTTGCCGTAACCGGGCTGGTTGGGGTCGGCAGTCCAGGCGGAGTGTCCCTTGTCGGAGAGGTTGTATTTATTGACCTGTTTGGAGCCAAGGAGTGGGCGGTTCTTTTCTACGGACTCTCGAATGAAAAGGCCAGCATCGGTGAGGGCGTCGTAGTCGCGGACCTTCTCGTCTTTAGAGGGGTCGGCCTGAACAGGCAGCTTGATTGGTTCAGGCCAGACGCATTCGTGCCGGCCGGCGTAAGACTTGTTGATCGCGGACGTGAATCCCGCCTTATCGACTTCTTTCTTGCAACCGGCTGCACATGCGAAGAGCCCGGTCAACACGAGCGCCAGGGCGATTCTTTCACGCATCCCTATTCACCTCAAAGATTTGGATGCGGGAAAATGAGGTTGAAACGAATGAGCCCTGATCAGGGATTCAAAAACAGGAAAGATCCGCCGGGAGGATTAGCATCAGGTTCCTGCGTAAAATGGCCCGCTCCTCTTGAAGAGAAGCGGGCCATTGGTTGGTTTCGAGTGAAGTTTACGCTTTGGCCGACGTCAGCGCACCCAGGTCGGCGGCCATCTTCTCGGTCGAGAACGCTTCGAGGATGTCGCCTTCCTTGATGTCGCTGAAGCCGTTGATACCGATGCCGCACTCCATGCCGTTGGTTACTTCGCGGGCATCGTCCTTGAAGCGCTTCAGGGAGCCGATCTTGCCTTTGAAGACCTGTTCCCCGCCGCGCATGACCTTGACTTCCGCGTCGCGGCGGATCACGCCATCCTGCACGCGGCACCCGGCGATCGTGCCCACCTTGGGGATGCGGAAGACATTGATGACTTCCGCGCGGCCCACGTAGTTCTCCTTGAACGTGGGTTCGAGCAGGCCCATCATGGCCAGGTGCATCTCGTCCTGCAACTCGTAAATGATGGAGTGCAGGCGGATCTCCACGTCTTCCTGTTGCGCCAGTTCAGCGGCCTTGCGCTCGGGGCGCACATTGAAGCCGATGATGATGGCGTTGGAAGCAGTGGCCAGCAGCACATCGCTCTCGGTGATCGAACCGACCCCCGAGTGGATAACCTTGATGCGCACCTTTTCAGTGGACATCTTGGTCAGCGAGTCAGCCAACACTTCCACCGAGCCCGTCACATCGCCCTTGATGATCAGGGCCAGGTCCTTCACGCCGGCCTGGCGGATCTGTTCGGCCAGTCCCTCGAGCGAAACGCGCGAACTCTTGGCGAGCTGGGATTCGCGCTCCTTCATCTTGCGGTACTGGGCGATGCCCTTGGCCTTGTCGCGATCGGCCACGACCAGGAAGGTGTCGCCCGAATCCGGCATGGATTCCAGTCCGAGCACTTCGACCGGGGTTGACGGGCCGGCTTCCTCGAGCGGCCGTCCGCGGTCATCGAACATGGCCCTGACCTTGCCGAAGGTGTTGCCCACGATGTAGCTGTCGTTGAGTTTCAGGGTTCCGTCCTGTACCAGCACGGTGGCCACGGCGCCGCGTCCGCGATCGAGCTTGGCTTCGAGCACCGAGCCGACCGCCTTGCGTCCTGGCGTTGCCTTGGGCGCCTTGATGTCCGAGACCAGGCAGATCATTTCGAGGAGCAGGTCGAGATTCTGCTTCTTCTTGGCCGAGACCTCGACGAACACGGTGCCTTCGCCGCCGGCGGCCCACTCTTCCGGAACCAGGCCGCGATCGGCTAATTGCTTCTTGACCCTGTCCGGGTTGGCGCCCGGCTTGTCGATTTTGTTCACGGCCACGATGATGGGAACGTCGGCAGCCTTGGCGTGATCGATCGCTTCGAGCGTCTGAGGCATGACGCCGTCGTCCGCCGCAACCACGATGACCACGATGTCGGTCACCTTGGCGCCGCGGGCTCGCATGCGTGTAAACGCCTCGTGGCCCGGGGTATCCAGGAATACGATCTCGCGGCCCGAAGCCGGGGAACCTTCCTTGGTGAAGCGGACCTTGTAGGCGCCGATGTGCTGCGTGATGCCTCCGGCTTCGCCGGCCGCTACGTCGGTTTCGCGAATGGCGTCGAGCAGCGAGGTCTTGCCGTGGTCGACATGGCCCATCACGGTCACCACGGGAGCGCGCGGAACTTCAAGCTCGTTGGAGTTCGGCGCTTCGAGCACTTCTTCGATGGCCTGGTTGGCCAGTTCCTCTTCGTAGCTGATGACGGTGGCGCCGGCGCCGAACTTGGCGGCGACGTCCTTCACCATCTCGGCGTCGAGAGACTGGTTGACGGTCACGAAGATGCCGCGCATCAGGAGCGCCGCGATGAGGTCCTTGGCGCGGATTCCAATCTTTTCCGCCAGGTCCTTGACGCTGATGCCCTCGGTCACGGTGATTTCGCGGCTAATGGGCAGCGGCTCGGTGGTGAAATTGGCGCCGACGCCGAAACGCTGCGGCGGCACGAAGCCCTTCATGGGGCCTTCTTTGGTCTTGGGGTACTGCTGGCGGCCGCCGCGGCCTCTCGCCGCGCTGGCGCGTTGTGCGCGCGGAGCCTCTGTCGGGGCCGTGGGTGCCGCACCGCCAGGGCCGAATCCACCCGGACGTGGGCCGAAGCCTGGACGGGGTGGTCCAAAGCCGGGCCGTGCACCGAAGCCGGGACGGCCAGTCGGTGCGCCGGGCGCGCCGGGGGTGAAGCCGCGTGGATCGGAACGCGTCGGATGCTTAGGCCGCGGACCGCCAGGGAATTGGCCCTGGCCCGGTGCGCCGCCTGCGCCCGGTGTGCGTTGGAAACCGCCGCCCGGGCCGCCCGGCGCGCCCGTGGGCCTGCGGTCGAAAATCGGCCGCCCGCGTTGAATGCCGGCACCCGCGGCCGGAACGCTGGATGGGGGTGCAGCCGCCACCGGTACAACCACCGGCGCCTTATAGACCGGCCGTGGACCTGTCTGGGGCATGACGACCCGCCGCGGTGGAGGCGCGGCCGGTATAACAGGTTCGGGCTGCGGACGCTCGGTTGCCGTCTGAGGTGCTGCCGTCACAGACGGCTCCGCAGCGGCGGCGGATACCGACGGCATTTCTGTCGGAACTGGCGCTGAGACCGCTGGCGAAGCCTGCTCCGGAACAGGACGGGCCACGACTGCGGGCGCCGGAGGGGGCGCTTCCACAGCCACCGGCGGGGCTGAAGGAACCGCAACCGATGCAACAGGCGCGGGAGCAACCGGTGCCGCGGGTGCGACTGGGGCTGGTGCAGCCGCCACTGGCGGCGGCGCTGCTGGAGCGTGCGTCTGAGGAACTGGAGTAGCGGCCGGTTTGGCCGATGCCGGAACCTCAACCGCGCGCGGTGGGACCGCGGGTGCTGCCGGTGGCCTGACCACTGTGACTCCGCCGGGAGGGACGATGGTGACCGCGGGGCGCGTCGAGGGGGCGACGCCTGCCGGAGCCTTGGCAACCACCGGGGCGGATGGAGGCCGCGAGGCGATTGCCGGCGATGAAGGCGGCACGGAAATAATCTGAGGCGCCTGACGCACCGGCGGAACAATCTTGCGTGGTTCCGGACGCGCCGGTGCCGCAGCCGGGGGCGCGACCGCCACAGCAGTCGGAGCAGGCCTCGCTTGCACCGCCGGCGGGGCTGCCGCTGGGGGGCGCACGGGGGCGTGGCTGCGGCGCGCCGCGGCTTCGTCTTCCTGCTTCTTGGCCAGGATGGCCTTCAGCGCATCACCAGGTTTTGAGATGTGGGAGAGGTCAACCTTCGGCTGAATGCCCTGCTGCCCTCGGGAAGCTGCGGTGTTGCCGTGACCGGCCGCACGGCTGCCGCGCTCAAATTGGGCGCGCACCTTTTCGGCCTCGTCCGCCTCCAGAGAACTGGAGTGCGTCTTGCCTTCACCCAGACCGAGCTCCGCCAATACGTCGAGAATCTGCCGACTCTTGACTTCCATCTCGCGTGCGAGATCGTTGATTCGTACCTTGCTCATCCGCCTCTTTTCAGGTTGTGCTACCCAAAGCCCTAAGTGCTCATAGTCACCTCATGGCATTGGCTGCTGCTCTCACGTCCATTGTCCCTTGAGTCGTAAATTTCAATGCGGCGCTCTGAAGCGTGCCGCATTCTTCTGCCGACTCATTCTTCGCTGCCTAATTCTTTTTCTTCCGCTTCCAATTCCTGCAAGTCTTCCTCATCGGCCGGAGGCACGTTCTCGACCGCCAGTTCGGCGGCGGTAAGACTCTCCGTCTCCGCCTCGGTTTCCGCCAGGGCTTCCGTGCTTTCGCTCGCTGCTTCGAGATCGTCGTTTTCGGCCCCGGCCGACCGTGTCAATTCGGCCTCTTCCAGGGTCTCGGACGCATTTTCGAGCTCTGCCTCGGCCGTGTCCGCAACTACGTCGGGGGTCGCGATCTCGCGCTCGCCAGTCGCGGTGTCCTCGGTGTCAGCCGCGGCCGATTCGGCGGCCAACCCCTCCGGAGCTTCCTCCAGATCGACTGCCTCCGGCGCTTCACCCTCTTCGAACGAGCCAAAGTAGTGGCGCACGGCAACGCTGATGCGTTCCAGCGTTTTCTCGCCGATCCCCGGAATCTCTTCAAGCTGCTCAGGCGTCATATCGGCCAGAGCCTCGACGGTCGTGATCCCGGCAACCACCAGCTTCTGAATGATGCCGTCGCCCAGTTCCGTGACCTGTTCGATGGGAGTGGATGGGCCGCCGGACATGGCCTGCATCTGCTGCTCGACCTCCTGGCGCTTCTCCTCTTCGCTCTTGATGTCGATCTTCCAGCCGAGAAGCTTGGCCGCCAGGCGGACGTTCTGACCTTTTTTGCCAATGGCCAGCGACAACTGGGTGTCGTCAACGATCACCTCAAGTTGCTTGTCGGTAAGGTCGCTGATGGAGACGCGGCTCACCTTGGCCGGCTGCAGGGCCTTTTCGGCAAAAGTGGTGATCTCCTCTGAAAATTCAATGATGTCGATCTTTTCGCCGCGCAATTCGCGAATGATGGACTGCACGCGCATGCCCTTCATGCCCACGCAGGCTCCGACCGGGTCGACATCCTTGTCACGGCTCATCACCGCGATCTTGGTCCGCTCGCCAGCTTCGCGCGCAATGGCGCGGATAACAACGGTGTTGTCGTAGATTTCAGGAACTTCCGATTGAAACAGGTTCTGCACCAGTTCCGGCGCGGCTCGGGAAACGATCACCTGCGGCCCTTTGGCCGCGCGATCGACCTTAAGCAGAACAACGCGTACCCGCTCGCCGACGCTGAACTGTTCAAGCCGCGATTGTTCGCGCTTCGGGCAGCGGGCTTCCGCCTTGCCCAAGTCGAAGATGATGTCCTGGCCCTCGATCCGCTTGACCGTCGCGTTGAGCACTTCCTTTTCGCGGTGGGCGTATTCCTGGAACACCGTGTCGCGCTCGGCCTCGCGCACCTTCTGGAAGATGACCTGCTTGGCAAGCTGCGCGGCGATGCGACCCAGTGGAGTGGTGTCGCGGTAGAGACGGATTTCGCTGCCCACTTCGACGCCGGGCGCCAGTTCAGCGGCTTCTTCGAGCGTGATCTGGTTGACCGGATCTTCGAGTTCGTCGTCGTCGGCGACGACCGTCTTATAAATGTATGCCGTGATCTCGCCGGTTTCCTTGTTCAGCTCCCCGCGCATGTTTTCCTGGGTCTTGTAGTACTTACGCGTGGCCAGGGCGATGGCCTCCTCGACGGCGCCCACCACGATTGCCGCCTCGATGCCCTTTTCCCGGCTTAGAAGTTCGATACTCTGATACAAAGCGCTAGCCATGCTTGCTCTCTGGTTTTAATGGCGGCTCAGGCTTGTGGCCTGCCCGGTTGAAATGGTTGGACTGAAAGGCTCAAGTCTTCGGCCGATCAACACTTGCCGAATCCCGCCAGGGATTGCCGCGGGAGCCGAATGCTAAATCTCTGGAACCAGCTGCGCCTTTTCGATGTTGCTCAGCGCTATTTCGACGGTGCTGACGCCAGCCTTCCTGCTCTTGCTGTTCTGCTTCACCGCGGCCAGGTCGATCGTGATCGAAGTCTCCCCCGTTCCGGAGTCCGACTCCCAGCCGGGTGCTCCAGGTTTCGATTGTGAAACCTGGTTGTCAACCAGCCGGCCTTGCCAATGGCGGTTATTGCGAATGGGCTCAAATGTCTGAATCTTGACCAGGCTGCCCATAAACCTTCGGAAGTCTTCCGCCCTGGTCAACTTGCGATCAAGGCCCGGGGAGCTCGCTTCCAACGTGTATTCGCCTCCCGGAATCAGTTCTTCCACGTCCAGCAAAACGCCGAAATCACGGCTGAACTCGGTGCAATCTTCATGTGTGATGCCCGAAAGCTGCTCGGGGCTCAATGTCCCCTCGACCAGCCGTTCCGGCAGACCCTCTGTACCAGCGGCTATTTCTGCCTTCAATCGCGCCCGGCCTTCCGCATTTTTCTCCAGGAAGACCCTTAGAATGCGCTCCTTCGCCGAGCCGGTGAACTCGAGATCCACCACGTCCAGCCCGTGCGAGGACGCCACCCGCTGTGCCGCCGTTCGAATTTCGTCCAGCCTAACCGCCATCGTCACCAAATGCCGCAAAACAAGCGGCTTACCACCGCTTGCTTTGCGACTTTTGACCCTTGCTTGGGGGTCGAAAAACCGTCCAAACTGCGGCGAATTTCGCGAGGAGTTTGCGCCAAATAAAAAGTGGGCTCTGAGCCCACTCATCTCTCCGCCAGCCGGCAAACCCACGGCAACTCAGGCGGACAAACTCGTCTGCATCCTTAGAATACGGCGAAATGCCGCGAAATTCAATGGGGGACGGATGAGTTCGGCTGGCGCGGTTGATGAACTAATGAAGAAAGTTCGCAGATCAGGGGCTAACTTAAGGTCTCCGCGCAGGCGTACACGATCAAGTCCGGCGACAATCTGTCTAAGATAGCCAAGCGGTTTTATGGCGATGCAAACAAATATACCGCGATTGCGAAGGCCAACAGCATTAGTGATCCAAACAAGATCCAGGTCGGACAAGAGTTGAAATTGCCTGTGCTTACCTAGCAGTCTGTCCCTCCGTGCCGTCTCATATATGTTGCACTTCTTCGATACGACGGCACGGTTCGGACCGATTGCCTTGCCATCGTTTCAGATGAATCCGGAATAGACATTTATGTGGGCGGGCGACCGATGGCGGCGGTTCGGTCGCGTCACCGGTGTGGTAGAGTTTGCCTGCACGCCCGGATCAGACCAATCGATTCACAAGCGCCAGTTGCGGCGAAGTTGACCGGGCAATAACGAGCCGCCCGTGAACGACAAGCCTACCCGAAAAAACCGAGGACTCGCTTCCAGCCAGACCGCGCGAGAGATCAACCGGGACATCGTCTTGCGCACTATCCACCTTCGCCAGCCGGTGAGCCGCGCGGATCTGGCCCGTTTGACCGGTCTGCAGGCCAGCACCGTGTCTCTGATCATCGGACAACTGATCGAGGAAGGCTGGGTTTCGCCCGGAACGCTGGGCCGGCTGCCGCGCGGCCGCCGGCCGACTTTCGTGAGCCTGGATGAAAAACACGTCACGCTTGCGGTCGACCTGCGTCCCGGAAAGGCCAATGTCGGAATCATTGACATCCACGGCAAGATTCTTAAACGCGAGACGATCGAGTTTTCCGGTCCAGGCACTGCGAGGTGCGAGGCCGGCTCCAAATCCGACGTGCGGGCCATATTCAGCGCCATTTCCAGGGCGGCCGCACCGCTACGGGCGGCGTTTCGCGGACGCATGATCGACGGGGTGGGCGTGAGTGTTTCCGGGCGCGTCGACCAGGACGCGCATCGGCTGGTGTTTTCGCCCAATGCGTCCTGGGCAGGCGTCGACCTGCAGCGCGAGTTGGAGAAAGCACTCAAGGCTCCGATCGTGATGGAGAATGCCGCCAATGCCAGCCTGTTTGCGGAGCGATGGTTTGGGAAACTGGGAGACACTGCAAACATGCTGGCCGTGTCGGTGTCGGAGGGAATCGGCGCCGGGATCCTGCTCGACGGTCGCCTGGTGCGCGGAAGGGAAGGCATGGCAGGCGAATTCGGCCACATGCCTTTTGAGAACTCGGGTCCGGTCTGCGGCTGCGGAAACATCGGTTGCTGGGAGACTTTTGCCTCGAACCGCGCCGGGCTGCGCTACTACCAGGAACTTGATCCCGACCGGAAGGTCTCGTCGTTTCAGGAACTGCTGGATCTGGCGACGGGCGGGGACATCCGCGCCCTGCGGTCCATCGACAAGATGGCAACCGCCCTGGCGCGCGGACTCGCCATCCTCGTGGCCGGCCTGGCGCCCGAGGTCATTCTTATTGTTGGCGACTGTACCTCGCTGTGGTCCCGCATCTGCCCGCTCATCGAGAGTGAATTGATTGCCAGATCGTTCACGTCGCGCATTCCGCGGGTGCTTCCGGCGATGGATGGGGATGCGGCGCGTTTGCGTGGCGCGGCTGCGCTGGTCCTCTACAAAGCGATGTTTCGTCAGATGGCGTTTGAGTCGCTGGATCAGAGGCGGGCTGAGGGTTCGGGTTAATTCAGGCGCTGTGGTCTCTTCAATGGCGCAACGGACCGGCGGTAGATAAAGAACGGTTTGGATTTGTGGTCTCCCACCCTTTCCGCAAAAAGAAACGGAAAGGATGGGGCACGGAGTATTTGTTTCTTACTAGCAGACAGCGGCTGGGTTCACGTCTGGTTCGGGAACCGGGGTTTGAAGGTTCCACTGGAAGGCGGCCAGGGTGATGAGATAGGCAAAGCCCGACCCAAAAAAGAGGAGCAGCGAATGATGGGTCCAAAGGAGTCCGATCACGGTCGTAAAGACAGTGCTGCCGGCGGCGCCCACCGCGCCTCCGATGCCGACTACGGTGCCAACCGAGGTGGAAGGAAACATGTCCGACGGCGTCGAGAGCAGGTTGGAGGACCATCCCTGGTGCGCCCCGGTTGCCACGCACAACAGAGCGATGGCCTGCCAAAGTAAATGCGCGAAGGGAACAAGGACCACCGCCGTCGCCGCAAGCGCACAAACCAGCATGGTGAATCGACGGCCGGCGCGTGGCGAGCGGCCGCGGCGAATGGCGTAACCGGCCAGCCAGCCGCCGCCGATGCTTCCGATCGTCGCCCCCACATAAACGAGGACCAGAGGCAAACCCAGTTGTTGCATGTCCACCTGGAAGCGTTCGTGAAAGAACTTCGGCAGCCAAAACAGGTAGAACCACCAGACCGGGTCGGTGAGGGCCTTGGAAAAAGCGAAGGACCATGTTTTCCGGTCCTGGAGCAGCGATGCGAACGACGCGCGCGGGGCGACCGCTTCTGCGGCATGCCTGGCAGCGGCGCCTGACCCGTTCTGTACGCGGTCATAGGGAAAAAGCAGCCAGGCCGCGAGCCAAAGAAGGCTCAGACCGCCGGTGATGAAGAAAGCCGCCTGCCATCCGAATCGAATCGCCGCCCAGGGAATGATAAGAGGTGCGATCAGGGAGGCGGCGCTGGTTCCGGAGTTGAAGATGCCGGTCGCCAGCGCTCTCTCCTCGACGGGGAACCAGTCGGCCGTGGCCTTGAGGGCAGCTGGGAAGTTTCCTGATTCTCCGAGGCCGAGCGCGAATCGCGCGATTCCAAAACCCACGGCCGTCCGCGCGAAAGCATGGCTGATCGAGGCGACGCTCCACACCACGATGGACAGGGCAAGCCCCTTCTTTGCGCCGATGCGGTCGATGACTCTTCCTGAGACCAGAAAGCCCAGGCCATACGCTACAATGAAGCAGGTGACGATGCTGCTGTAATGCTGGTTATAAAGGGCAAGATTCGCATCGCCGCCGAGCATGTGCTTGAGGATGGGTTCCACCAGCCCGAGCGCTGAACGATCGATGTAGTTGATGGTCGTGACGAGAAACAGGAGTCCGCAGACCACCCACCGCAGCCTGGTATTCGTGGTCTGAGCGGGCACGATCTCTCCTCTTTGGCAGCCGTCCGGCAATCGATTTCAATCAACCTCTGTCGACAACCCATGATTCGCGGTGCCGAACGAGCGACTTGTCTCGTTCCGCGATATGGGCGTGCGCAGCAGTTGGAGTCGACGGCTGGCAATTCCTTGGTGCGGCCCCGATTCGATGCGGCTTGTGCGCTTTACTTTGCGTATCAAACTAATAGCTGGAAGCTGCCTTAGACGCTATTCACTCTAGTCTCGCCTCGCGTGCTTTGACAACCGTAAATTTGCGGGTCGCGCTCTGCTGGTTAGAGTTTGATCTAGTTACAAGAGGCGGTAACAGCCAATAATAATGCGGATTTTACCTTAGAGTGCTGGGAATCGGCGCCACTCGAGGCTCGTCTTCTCGAACGCAGATTGAGGGGTTGTGCCGACGTCGGGATGCCGGCGAATCAAAGGGCTGCCAACTTACCTCCGTGATCGGCCTCAGGGTTTGACAATTCCTATCTTGGCGCATATATACTTCGGGCACCAAAGTAGTGGAGGTCGCTTCCCATGCAGTTCCTCAAAAAACTACCCGGAAAAAATAAAATTACATCCGGCATTCTCAGTCTCACCGCGCTCCTGATCTTGATGAGCGAGAAAACTCCCCAACTGCGCGGCCAAGCCGTGGGTGGCGGACAAATCCAGGGATCAGTGACCGACTCGAGCGGGGCTGTAGTCGCGGGAGCCCAGGTTGAGGCAACACAAACGGAGTCAGGATTCAAGCGCCAGACCACCAGCGGGGCGGATGGAGGCTACAGCCTTCCCAATCTTCCCGTGGGACCGTATCAGCTTCACGTGACGCGTGAGGGCTTCAACGCGTATGTGCAGTCCGGCATCGTGATCCAGGTGGGCAACAACCTGCGCGTCGACGTGGCCCTCACGGTGGGCGGAGTGGCGCAGACCGTGCAGGTGGATGCGGAAGCGTCGATGGTCCAGACCGAGGACCAGTCGGTATCGCAGGTGATCGATCAGCAGCGCATGGTCGATATTCCGCTCAACGGGCGCCAGGCGACGCAGTTGATTCTGCTCACGGGCGCGGCGACCACTGCGCCCGCGGGCGACAACGTCGGGACGAAGAATTATCCCAGCGAAGTCACACTCTCAGTCGCCGGCAGCCAGGGAACCCAGACCGAGTACCTGATGGACGGCGCCGACAATACCGACTCCTTCTCCAATGTCAACCTGCCGTTTCCGTTTCCCGACGCCATCCAGGAATTCAGCGTGCAGACCTCGGGCCTAGCCGCGCAATATGGCTTTCATCCCGGATCGGTCGTCAACATCGTCACCCGCGCGGGAACCAATGCGTTCCACGGCACGGCCTTCGAGTTCCTGCGTAACAACGCCTTCAACGCGACAAACTATTTCTCGACACGCGACACGTTGAAGCGCAATCAATTCGGGGGCGTCATCGGCGGTCCCATCGTCAAGAGCAAGCTGTTCTTCTTCGGCGGCTACCAGGGCACGATCCTCCACCAGCAGTCCAACAGCACCACCTACATTCTTCCAACCCAGGCAATTCTCAACGGCGACTGGACCGCCTTCGCAGGCAGCAAGACTCTCAAGGCACCGTTTGTCGGCAACACCATTAACCCATCCGTGTACAACGCCTCGGCGCTCGCGCTGGTCACCCAGTATCTACCCCTCGCCACCAACGACAACGGGCATTATCTTTACGGGCCGCCCAACCCCAACACCGAACACCAGGTCATCGGGCGCGTGGACTGGAACAAGAGCGAAAAGCAGACCATCTTCGGCCGCTATTACATCACCCACTATTCCCAGCCGGGCTTTTTCAGCAACAACCTGCTGAATACCACCAATCCCCAGCTCAACGACCAGGAGCAATCGTTGACCATCGGGCACACGTACACCATCAGCCCGAGCCTGGTGAACTCGTTCCATGTTGCAGGGACGCGCAGCGCCATCAGCCGCGGACAGGTTTCGAGCCTCATCAATCCCGGCACCATCGGAATCAACGTGAGCACGCCGGTTCCCAACTACATCTACATGGCGGTCTCGGGCGACTTTACCGTGTCATGCGGAACCTGCGAAACCTACGAGGTCACCACAAACCAGATCAACGTGCTGAACGATCTTTTCTGGACGCGCGGCAAGCATCATTTCGGGTTCGGCGCCAACTACATCCACAACCACATGAACCTGCAGGGCACTAACAACGCCAACGGCCAGTTCAGCTTCAACGGGTCGTTCACCGGCGACGCGCTGGCCGACTTCATGCTGGGCGACCTCTATAGCCTCTACCAGGGCAACGACACCGGCAGCACGTTCGCCAAGAATGTGTTTGGCTTGTACGCGCAGGACAGCTACCAGGTGACGCCCAGGCTCACCGTCAACGCCGGGGTTCGCTGGGAATCGGACCTGCCCGAAGTGGAAACCGCGGGCCGCGGCGTCAGCTTCTCGATGCCCGCGTTTCTTGCGGGAACCACGTCGAATGTCTTCAAGACCGCGCCTCCCGGACTGCTTTTTTACGGAGACCCCGGAATCCCCAAGGGCTATATCAACAATCACTGGGACCATTTCGAACCGCGCTTCGGCATTGCCTGGGATCCGCGCGGCAAGGGCCGGGAGAGTGTCCGCGCTTCATATACACTCGGGTTCTCGCAGCCGATCGTGTACATGGAAGACCGCTATGAGAACAACGCACCGTACGGCGACGCTCTGACCATCAATCCGGTGGCCGGCTCGTTATCCGACCCTTACGCTGCGTATCCGGGCGGAAACCCGTTCCCGCAGCCCTATCCGCCGCCCAAGGACAGCGCGTTTTTTCCAACCGGAGGATCTTACTTCGTTTTTCCAGTCAACATGAAACCCAGCTATACCCAGACCTGGAATCTCTCCATCCAGAAACAATTGGGCGCCAACTGGGAATTTACCGCCGCCTACCTCGGCAATATCGTCCTGCACATTCCTTCGGGCAACGAGGAGAATCCGGCGACCTATATTCCCGGTAACTGGACAGGACCGGGAAGTTGCGGTTCGTTGACCATCTCGCCCGGCGACGGCAAGCCATGCTCGAGCACCAGCAACTCCAATGCGAGGCGTGCCACTGCCCTGGTGAACCCCGTCACGGGCGCCTATTACTCCGAGGTCAGCTATATGTACGACGGCTCAACCAGCCGCTATAACGGCATGCTGCTGACGCTCCAGCACCGCTTTTCGCAGCACTTCACGCTGCTCAGCAATTACACCTGGTCGAAATGCATCACGGGCGGCACGGATGTGGGCGACCTGGGCGGCAATACGTTCCAGAATCCGGCCGATCCTGGCGCCGAGCGCAGCAACTGTTACCAGGATTTGCGCCATAACTTCGTTACATCCCTGGTGGCGCGCAGCGACCTGAAGCACGGTGGATTCAAGCAGATCCTGCTGGGCGGATGGCAGCTTGCTCCCATCGTGACCGTGACCTCGGGGCAGCGCGTTTCGCCCACCACTGGCACCGACGCTTCACTCACCGCTGTCGGCGTCGATCGCCCCAACCTGGTCGGCGACCCGTACGTGCACGGGCAGGCGCGCAAATACTGGCTCAATCCCGCTTCGTTCCAGAAGAATGCGCCCGGCACTTACGGCAACACCAAGCCCTATTCGCTGGTGGGTCCCACGTATGCGAATCTTGATGCGGCGGTTAGCCGGTTCTTTCCGCTCCACGAGGCCATTCAGCTGGAATTCCGCGGCGAGTGCTTCAACTGCTTCAACCACCCGAATCTGCTGGGCCCAACCGCGGCGCTCAACAGTTCTCTGTTTGGCCAGATCACGACTGCGAATCCGCCGCGCATTCTGCAATTGAGCTTGAAACTGAGTTTCTGACACGTTGCTGAGAAAGCCGGGGACGAGGCAAATCCGACGAAAGGTCTCCCTCGGCGGCTAAAGCCGCGCTGACTTGTTTGGGTTAAACGTACGGGCTGAAGCCCGTACCCTTCACGAACTGCATTTTTCAGCAAGCCGCGGGAGGAGAGTCACCCACCAGATGAACGTTGGCATCATCGGCACCGGGGCGATCGCCTGGAAACATGCCCAGGCCTACCAGAACATTGGCTACCGGGTGGCCGCGTGTACCAATGCGACTCCGGAACGCGGACGGAAGTTTGCGGAGGCGACTGGCGCAGTGTTTGTCGCCTCGGTCGAGGAACTGTGCGGCCACGAGCGGGATTGATTTCGTCGATGTCTGTACGCTGCCGGGATATCGGCTGCGTGCCGTGGAGTTGGCGGCTGAAAACGGAAAGCACGTGCTCGTCCAGAAGCCGATGGCGGTTGATCTCGAGACCGCCGCGCGCATGATCGCCATCGCGCGCGATGCCGGGATTCAGCTGGGCGTGATCAGCCAGCATCGCTTTGATGACTCGGTCCTGTTTCTCAAACGGGCCATCGTCGGCGGGAAGGCTGGGAAGGATTCTCCAGGCCGATGCTTATGTGAAGTGGTACCGCCCGGCTGAATATTATGCGCGGCCGGTCAAGGGCAGTTGGATGGTGGAGGGCGGAGGGGCGCTGATCAGCCAGGCCATTCACCAGGTCGATTTGCTTTTGCACCTCTTGGGTGCGGTGGATGAGGTCTTTGGATATTGGCAACTCGGCGGGACGCATGCGATCGAGTCCGAGGACACGGTGTGCGCTGTGCTTCGCTACGCGTCGGGAGCAACGGGCGTGATCCAGGCGTCCACTTCGGTGTGGCCTGGGTATCCCGAGCGGCTGGAGATTCACGGAACCAGGGGAAGCGCCATCATTACCGGCGACCAACTGACGGCGTGGGACGTGCAAGGCGACGCAGGAGACGATGCTGCCGATTTCGCGAACCAGTGCGGCGTCGGGCGCTTCAGATCCTATGGCGATCTCGCTTGTGCCCTTCGAACGGCAGCTTTCGGATTTCGGGGAAGCCTGCAAGACGGGCAGAGCGCCTGCGTGTTCGGGAGTGGATGGATACCGGGCGCTGCAGCTGGTGCGGAGTATCTACGAGTCTTGCGCCGAGGGGCGAAAGATAGAATTGGCGCCGAGGGAATTTGAACTGAATGACATGCCTCGATGAACATTTCGGGGCAAGGGAGAAATGATGAACGATAAGTCGACAGGCCGGCGTGACTTCCTGAAACATGCTGGATGGATGGGATCGGTTGCCATGATGACAGGGTTGCCGCACGCAGCGCTCGCGATGAAAGAGGAGCGCGTGGTCGAAGATGCGGTGTTGCCCGCGCGGCAGGAGGAGGCGCCCAAGAACCACATCAAGTTCTCGGTGTGCGGCATCAGCCACGACCATATCTACGGGATGGTGGGCGCGATCCAGCGCGGCGGCGGCGAATTGGTGTCGGCCTGGGGAGGCGAAGAAGACAAGCTGGCCACGTTCACCAAGCGCTTTCCGAACGCGAAGATCGTGAAGACGCAGGACGAGATCCTCAACGATTCGTCCACTCAGCTGGTGCTGAGTTCGCAGATTGCCAACGAGCGCGCCCCGCTGGGAGTTCGGGTGATGAAGCACGGCAAGGATTACTTGTCCGACAAGCCGGGGATCACCACGCTCGAGCAACTTGCCGACGTGCGCAAGACGATCGCGGAAACGAAGCGCATCTACGCCATCATGTACAGCGAGCGGCTGGAAGTGAAAGCCGCGGTCTATGCGGGGGAGTTGATCAAGCAGGGCGCGATCGGCAAGGTCATTCAGACCATCAACATCGCGCCCCATCAGATTATTCAGAAGCATGGCGACGCCGGCGGCGGTACGGGACGGCCGGACTGGTTCTGGAATCCTGAGCAGTACGGCGGGATTCTGTGCGATATCGGTTCGCACCAGGTTGACCAGTTCCTCTTCTACACGGGATCGAAGCAGGCGGAAGTGGTGGAGTCGCAGATCGCCAACGTGCGCCATCCGGACCATCCGAAGTTTCAGGATTTTGGGGACATGGTGCTGCGCGGAGATCGCGGCCTTGGCTATGTGCGGCTCGACTGGTTTACGCCCGACGGACTGGGGACATGGGGCGACGGGCGACTGTTCATCCTGGGAACGGATGGTTATATCGAAGTTCGAAAATACACAGACGTGGCGGTGAAGAAGCAGGGCAACAATCTCTTCATCGTGGATAGCAAGCAGGCGCGGTACATCGACTGCAACAACATGACGCTTCCGTTTGGGCCTGAGTTTGTGAGCCGACGTTGTGAATCGCACCCATGTGGCGCAGGATCAGGATGAATGCCTGCTGGCCGCGGAACTGGTGATCAAGGCGCAGCGGAACGCGAAGTTCGTAACCCTGAAGGACTAGACCAATGACTGCATGATTTCGTTTCTTCGGAGTTCCTGCTATCCCACCCTTTCGCCCGACCACCCCAGCGACGAAGACCTGTCGCCGGGGACCCCGGCAAGGCGAAAGGATGGGGCACGGAGATGGTATAGAAGGGCGCGGACAGAGTCCTAGCATTGGAGAGCATTATGCCGGATAAGATGAGTGGCAACGTTTCACGGCGCAGATTTCTGAAAACCGGACTGGGCGCGGCGGCGGCCGTGAGTTTTCCGGCGATTGTGCCGGCTCGCGTGTTCGGGCAGTACGCGCCCAGCAAGCGCATCAATGTGGGCGCGATCGGAGTGGGACGCATATCGCGGGGACACGATATGCCCGGCATCCTGCAGTACGACAACGCCCGCATCATCGCTGTCTGCGACCTCGATGCGCACCGGGTGGAAGAGGGCAAGAAGTTTGTCAACGACTTCTATGCCAACAAGACCGGGAAACCCTACGACGGCGTCACGGGCTACGCGAACTATCACGAACTGCTGGCGAACAAGGACATCGATGCGGTGGTCATCAGCACGCCGGACCATTGGCATGCGCTGATCGCGCATTGACGCGGTGCGCGCGGGCAAGGATGTGTATCTGCAGAAGCCGGCGTCGCTCACCATCGCCGAGGGCCGCGCGCTGAGCGACGCGGTGCAGGCTTCGGGGCGAATTCTGCAGATCGGCAGCCAGCAGCGCTCGACGGTGCAGTTTCGCTACGCGGCCGAGCTGGTGCGCAACGGGCGCATCGGCGATCTCGCAGCGCGTGGAGGTGGGCTTGCCCGGCGATCCTCCGGGCGGCGACAAGACGCCCATGCCGGTTCCCGCCGGATTTAACTACGACATGTGGCTTGGTGAAACTCCCTCGGTGTACTACACGGTCGATCGCGTGCATCCTCCGCAGGGCTATGGCCGGCCGGGATGGTTGCGCTGCCGCCAGTTTGGCGCCGGCATGATCACCGGTTGGGGAGCCCACCACATCGACAGCGCGCACTGGGGAATGAACACGGAATACACCGGTCCGATCGAGGTGTGGGGACAGGCGCAGTTTCCCGATCATGGGTTGTGGGATGTGCATGGACCGTTCAAAACCGAAGCCCTGTATGCGAACGGTGTGCACATGACCGTGAGCGGCGATTTCGCCAACGGCATCAAGTTCTACGGAAGCAAGGGATGGATCTTTGTCTCGCGCGGCAACGAGCAGGTAACGAAGAGCGATCCCGTGGCCAAGCTGAACGACGCGACGGCGCTGGCATCGAGCGACCCGAACATTATCAAGTCGGTGATCGGGCCGGACGAAATTCATCTCTACGAGAGCAAGGAGCAGCACGGCAACTGGCTGGAATGCATCATCAGCCGCAGGCAGCCGTGCTCTCCGGTGGAGCTGGGCCACCGCGCCTGCTCGACTTGCCTGATTCACGACATGGCGATGGTACTGAAGCGAAAACTCTACTGGGATCCGACCACCGAGCGCTTCAAGAATGACGACGAAGCCAACAGCATGCTCTCGCGTCCGCAACGTTCACCGTATGTGTTGGCTTAGGGAGACCTATCATGGGAATGACGAGACGCGACGTAGTGGTTGGACTGCTGGCCATGCCCAGTGCGCTGAACGCAGTGGCGCTTGGCGACGATCATCAGCAGGTCATGGGGCCGACCGTTTTCAACTGGAACGACATGAAGCCGGAGAAGACGGCGACCGGCGAGGTGCGGCACCTCTGCAAGTCTCCGACGGCCACCGTCGATCAACTGGAAATGCACGTCACCACCCTGAATCCCGGGATGGAGTCCCATCCGCCGCACCGGCACGTGAACGAGGAATTGATCATCATTCGCGAGGGAGATTGCGAGACGCTCTCCAATGGAAACTGGGTCAAATGCGGGCCTGGTTCGGTGGTCTTCAACGCTTCCAACAGCCTGCACGGCTTTCGCAACGTGGGGACAACGCCGGCGGTGTATCACGTGATCAACTGGAGCCCCAATAAGAATATGGCTCCCAAGGCATCGTAGCTGCCATTGCAAAATGGCGGCGTCTGGACGACTCCATGAAGAAAGGTGTATCTTCTTTGCGGAGCGTGACATGCAGCGTTTCGATTTCCCCTCTCGGGCCGTGCCGTCTCGATATCTCCTCCATTTTCTGTCCTGCGGCGTGCGATTGAACTCTCTCGTCAGGCCTACCCAACTCCGGGAGAAGCGTGTGAAAGGGTTGAACTTTGATCTGGGCGAGTCCATCGCGCTCCTGCGCGAGAGCGTGCGCGGGTTTGCCGCAGGCGGAGATCGCGCCCATTGCCGCGCAGGTGGACCGCGACAACCAATTCCCGCGTGCGATATGGCCCAAGCTTGGCGCACCTGGGACTGCTCGGCATCACCATCGATGAAGACTACGGCGGCGCGGACCTTGGCTACCTGGCTCACGTCGTGGCCATGGAAGAGATTTCGCGCGCCTCCGCAGCGATTGGGCTCTCGTATGGCGCGCATTCCAACCTGTGCGTCAATCAACTCGCCAAGCACGGAACAGTGGCGCAGAAGAAAAAGTATCTGCCCGACCTGATCAGCGGAAAGCACATCGGCGCGCTGGCGATGTCGGAAACCGAGGCCGGCTCGGACGTGATCGGGATGCGGCTTGCGCGCCGACAAGCGGGATGGCGTCTACATCCTGAACGGCAACAAGATGTGGATCACCAACGGTCCCGAGGCCGATACCCTCATCGTCTACGCCAAAACCGAACCGGCCGCGGCATCGAGAGGCATCACCGCCTTCATTGTCGAGAAAGGATTCGACAGGCTTTTCGACCTCACAGAAACTGGACAAGCTGGGCATGCGCGGATCGGATACCTGCGAACTGGTGTTTCGCGATTGCCCGGTACCGGAGGAGAATGTGCTCGGCCGCGTCAACGGCGGCGCCCGCGTGCTCATGTCGGGGCTTGATTACGAGCGGCTCGTCTTGTGCGGCGGGCCTCTGGGGATCATGGCGGCGTGCCTCGACGTGGTCGTGCCCTACGTTCATGAGCGCAAGCAGTTCGGCAAGGCCATTGGTGAATTTCAACTCATGCAGGGCAAGCTCGCCGACATGTATGTGACGTTTCATGCCTGCCGCGCGTATGTGTACGCCGTTGCGCAAGCCTGCGATCGCGGAGAGGCGGTGCGCAAGGACGCTGCGGGCGCGATTCTCTATTCCGCGGAGAAAGCAACGTGGATGGCGGGCCAGGCGATCCAGGCGCTGGGCGGTAATGGATACATCAACGATCACTCCACGGGCAGGCTCTGGCGCGATGCCAAGCTGTTTGAGATTGGCGCCGGCACGTCGGAGATTCGACGCATGCTGATCGGCCGCGAGCTGTTCAAGGAAACGAGCTGACGAGGAACCCGCAGGAGCGCGCGGTTGATGAGTGTTCTCACTTCCCAGGTTCAGACACGAAGCGACGAGTTTCGCGCCAATATGGAGCGGATGCGAGCGCTTGTCGACGAATTGCGCGAGAAGACGGCACAGGCGGCTCGGGGCGGGTCTGAAGCGGCGCGCAAGAAGTACAAATCGCGCGATAAGCTGTTCGTCCGCGAAAGGGTCGATCTGCTGCTCGATGCGGGGACACCGTTTCTGGAACTGTCGCCGCTCGCCGCCAATGGAATGTACTCGGGCGATGTTGCCAGCGCCGGCATCGTTACGGGGATCGGCCGAATCAGCGGGCAGGAGTGCGTCATTGTCGCCAACGATGCCACGGTCAAGGGCGGCACGTACTTTCCGCTCACCGTGAAAAAGCATCTGCGCGCGCAGCAGATCGCGCTCGAGAACAACCTGCCGTGCGTGTACCTGGTCGACTCGGGCGGCGCGTTTCTTCCCATGCAGGATGAGGTCTTTCCCGACCGCGAGCATTTCGGCGCCATCTTCAATAACCAGGCGAATCTATCTGCGGCGGGTATTGCGCAGATCGCGTGCGTGATGGGCTCGTGCACCGCGGGCGGCGCTTACATTCCCGCCATGTCCGATGAGTCGATCATCGTGAAGGAACAGGGCACGATCTTTCTCGGCGGACCGCCCCTGGTGAAAGCGGCAACGGGCGAGGAAGTGACTGCCGAAGAACTCGGCGGGGCCGACGTGCATACCCGCATCTCGGGAGTGGCCGACTATCTTGCCGATGATGACGCGCATGCGCTGGCGCTTGTCCGCCGCATTGTTGTCGAATCTCAATCGGCCAATGCCGGCAGGGCCGCAGGCGGCGCCGGAAGATCCGCTCTTCGATCCGGAGGAGATCTACGGCATCGTGCCCTCCGATACGCGCAAGCCCTACGACGTGCGCGAGGTGATCGCGCGCATGGTCGACGGCAGCCGCCTCGACGAATTCAAACAGCGCTACGGAAGCACGCTGGTCACAGGCTTTGCGCACATTGACGGCTATGCCGTGGGCATTCTCGCCAACAACGGGATTCTGTTTTCGGAGTCGGCGCTGAAGGGGACGCATTTCATCGAACTGTGCGCGCAGCGCGGAATCCCGCTGGTCTTCCTGCAGAACATCTCCGGGTTCATGGTGGGACGCAAATATGAAAACGGCGGCATCGCGAAGGACGGGGCGAAGATGGTGATGGCCGTTGCCTGCGCGCGCGTGCCCAAATTTACGGTGCTCATCGGCGGCAGCTTCGGCGCGGGGAATTATGGCATGTGCGGGCGCGCGTTTTCGCCGCGATTCCTGTGGAGCTGGCCGAATTCCCGCATCTCAGTGATGGGAGGCGAGCAGGCCGCCAACGTGCTCGCCCGCGTGCGAAGGGACGCGCTTGAACTCGAAGGAAAGTCGTGGAGCATCGAAGAAGAAGAGGCGTTCAAGGCGCCCATCCAGGATCAGTATGAGGCCCAGGGCAATCCGTACTACGCAACCGCGCGACTCTGGGACGATGGCATCGTCGATCCGCTTCAAACGCGGCGCGTGCTCGCGCTGGGACTGGCCGCGGCGCAGAATGCACCCGTTGGACCAGACCCGCTTCGGCGTCTTTCGCATGTGAGAATTCGAACTATGTCTGAGCCCACAATCGAAGTCGAACAAGCCGGCGCTGTTGCCTGGGTTTGGATGAACAGGCCCGCGGTGCACAATGCGCTGAACGAAGCGATGATCGATGAACTGGCTGAAACGTTTCTCGATCTCGGCGAAGATGCGGCAGTGCGGGTCATCGTTCTGTCGGGACGAGGCAAGAGTTTCTCCGCCGGCGGCGATGTTGACTACATGAAACGACAGGGCGCAGCGCCGCGCGAAACGAATCTCGCCACTGCGCGCGGGCTCGCGGAGATGTTTCGCATCATCGCCATATGTCCCAAGCCCACCATCGCGCGGGTGAACGGGGCGGTCATGGGAGGAGGCCTGGGACTGGTGGCTGCTTGCGATATTGCGGTTGCAGCGAGTAACGCAATCTTCGCGGCTTCGGAGGTTCGACTCGGGCTGATTCCATCGACTATTGCCCCTTACGTGCTGCGCGCCATCGGCCCGCGGCAGGCGCGGCGGTTGTTTCAGACCGGGGAACGCATCGACGCCGCGCAGGCGCAGAGGATCGGGCTCGTTCATGAAACGGCGGAACCGGAACAACTGGATGCCAGGGTTCAGTCCATCATCGATGATCTGCTCGCGGGTGGGCCGGCCGCGCAGAGCGCTGCCAAGAGCCTGATTGAGGCGGTTACCGATCGACCCATTACGCGGGAACTCATCGAAGAGACTGCGGTCCGTATCGCGGACATCCGATCGGATCCGGAAGCGATCGAAGGCTTGAGCGCTTTTCTCGAGAAGCGGCCGCCGGACTGGATGCCTCAAAAATGACACCCGGAATGTTCGACACGATTCTGATTGCGAATCGCGGCGAGATCGCGTGCCGCATCATGCAACACTTGCCGCCGGCTTGGCATTCGTGCGGTCGCAGTCTACTCTGACGCCGATGCCCAGAGCCGCCACGTGCGGCTTGCCGATGAGGCGGTGCGCATTGGGCCGCCGCCGGCGCGCGAGAGTTACCTGGCCATCGATCGAATTCTTGATGCGGCAAGGAAGACCGGAGCGCAGGCCATTCATCCGGGTTACGGGTTCCTCGCCGAGAACGCCGATTTCGCCGACGCGTGCGCGCAGGCGGGGCTCGTGTTCATCGGGCCGCCGGCCGCGGCGATTCGCGCCATGGGATCGAAGGCCGCCGCCAAGGCTCTCATGCGCAAGGCAGGCGTGCCCCTGACGCCGGGGTACGAGGGCGAGAACCAGGAAGCGGAGTTCCTTCAGCGGCAGGCCGATGCGATCGGCTATCCCGTGATGATCAAGGCCAACGCGGGAGGCGGCGGGAAGGGAATGCGCCGCGTAGACGCGAGCAGCGAGTTTCAGTCCGCGCTCGCATCGTGCAAGCGCGAGGCGGCGGCTGCATTCGGCGACGACGCGGTGCTCCTCGAGAAGTATGTTGTGGCTCCGCGGCACGTCGAGGTGCAGGTGTTCGGCGACAGCTTCGGAACCATCGTCAGTCTGTTCGAGCGTGACTGTTCCGTGCAGCGGCGTCACCAGAAAGTCATCGAAGAGGCGCCGGCCCCGGGGATCACCGCGGAGCAGCGGGAGGCACTTGGAAAGGCTGCGCGAGATGCTGCGCGCGCGGTCAGCTACGTGGGCGCGGGCACGGTCGAGTTCCTGTTCGATCGCGAGAGAAATTTCTACTTCATGGAGATGAATACGCGTCTCCAGGTGGAGCATCCCGTCACCGAAATGATCACCGGCCTCGACCTGGTCGAGTGGCAACTGCGGGTTGCCGCCGGCGAGCCATTGCCACTGGCACAGCAAGAACTCACCATGCATGGCCATGCGATCGAGGCGCGCATTTACGCCGAGGATCCTGCCCATGACTTTCTTCCCTCGATCGGGAAGCTTGTGCATCTCGGCGCGCCCGAGCCATCGAAGCACGTGCGGATCGATACCGGAGTCGAGCAGGGCGACGCGATCACGCCGTTTTATGATCCGATGATTGCGAAGCTGATCGTGTGGGACGAAACGCGGGAACTGGCGGTGCGGCGCATGAGCAGCGCACTGGCCGAGTGGCGGGTTGTCGGCGTGGCCAACAATGTTGAGTTCCTGCGCAGGCTGGTGACCAGCCATTCTTTTCGCGAGGCAGAACTCGACACCGGTCTTATCGAGCGGGAGAAGGAATGGATCTGGTCCAAAGAGGCTGCGACGCCGGACAAGGCAGTGGTGATGGCGGCGCTGGGAGTGGTGCTTGGGGAACGCGAGGACGGGAGAGGCGAAGGGCAGGCAAATTCCCCCTGGGCCAGGCGCGATGGCTGGCGCCTGAATGGAAGCTACAAGCGGCGCCTCGTATTCATCGCATGGAGATCGTGAGTTGAGCCGCGGAGGTGGAGTATCGCGCGAAGGATTATCGAATTTCGATTGGGCCGGCCCATTACTCCGTGAGTGGAGAGGCTGGCGAGAATGGCAGCATCGATGCCGTGATCGATGGGCAGCGCGTGCACGGCACGGTCATTTTCTACCGCGGAGCAGTTCCATGTTTTCTGCGCGGATCAGTCGTACGTCCTGACTTATGTCGATCCGCTGGAAATTGCCGCCCAGGGTCACAGCAGCGAGAGCAGCCTGTTGGCGCCCATGCCGGGACGTGTGATCGCGCAACTGGTCGAGCCTGGCGATCGGGTGGAGAAGGGAACTCCTCTGCTGGTACTGGAAGCGATGAAGATGGAGTACACGATTCATGCGCCGGACGCGGGCCGCGTGGAATCCTTTCACTTCGCCGTGGGAGACCAGGTGACGGAGGGTGCGGAATTGCTGCACTTCAACCGTGAGAATGCGCCGCAGGAGGAAAGCTGACATGGGCTTTCCGAAGAGTGTGCGTATCGTTGAGGTTGGCCCGCGCGACGGGCTGCAAAACGAAGCGCAGACCGTTCCCACCGAAATCAAGATCGAATTGATCCGCCGGCTCGCCGCGTCGGGATTGAAGACCATCGAGGCTACGGCCTTTGTTTCGCCGAAATGGGTACCGCAGATGGCGGATCACGCCGAGGTGCTGCGCGGGCTGGTGCACGCAAGAAGGCGTCAGCTATCCGGTGCTGGTGCCGAATCTGCGCGGCTTCGAGGAAGCGGTGGACGCCGGCGCGACAGAAGTGGCGGTGTTTGCGGCCGCATCGGAGACTTTCTCGCAGCGTAATATCAATTGCTCGATTGCGGAGAGCCTGGATCGGTTTGCGCCGGTCCTTTCTGCCGCCCGCGCTGCGAACGTTCAGGTGCGCGGGTATGTTTCGTGCGTGCTGGGATGTCCGTATGAAGGCGAAATCAATCCCGACAAGGTGGCTGATGTGGCTGCCGCACTTTTCGAACGCGGATGTTACGAAGTTTCGCTTGGAGACACGATCGGCGTTGGGACTCCGAATCGGACTACAGCGCTGATCGAGACGGTCGGGGAGCGCGTGCCGGTGGAGAGGCTGGCGGGACATTTTCATGACACGTATGGACAGGCGCTGGTTAATATCTATGCGGCTCTCGCCATGGGTGTGCAGGTCTTCGACGCTTCGGTGAGCGGACTGGGCGGGTGTCCCTATGCGCCTGGAGCCACTGGAAATGTTGCTACCGAAGATCTGCTCTACATGCTCAATGGAATGGGTATTGAGACCGGCGTTGATCTCGACCGGCTTATTGCGGTGGGCGCGTTTATCTGCGAAAAGCTGGGGCGTCAGACGCAGTCGCGGGTGGCGCGAGCGAGGCTGCGCCCATCGTGAATGGTTAACGTTCGTGGTCTCCCACCCTTTTCACGATGAGACTGTGAAAAGGATGGGGCACGGGGGCTTGTGCTTGTCCGAAGCGTCGAAAGAGATTCAGCCAATGATTCGGGGTTCAGTCTTTGCTTCCACTTCTTCCCGGCTAACGTCGGGAGCCAGTTCAATCAAGCGCAGTCCTGCCGGGGTCACGTCGATCACGCACAAATCGGTGATGATGCGATTGACCACGCCCGCGCCGGTCAACGGCAGATTGCATGCGTGCAGGATTTTGGGTTGGCCGTCTTTCGATGTGTGCTCCATCAGCACCACGACGCGCTGCACGCCCGCCACCAGGTCCATGGCGCCACCCATGCCCTTGATCATTTTTCCCGGGATCATCCAGTTGGCCAGATCGCCGCGCTCGGAAACCTGCATGGCACCCAGGATGGCGAGGTTGATGTGGCCGCCGCGAATCATCGCAAACGAATCGGCGCTGGAGAAGAAACTGGCCCCGGGCAGAGCGGTCACGGTCTGTTTTCCGGCGTTGATCAGGTCGGCGTCGATTTCCTCCTCAGTCGGGAATGGCCCGATGCCGAGCAGGCCGTTTTCCGATTGCAGCGTGACATGCACATCGGGCGGGATGTAGTTGGCCACCAGCGTGGGAATGCCGATGCCGAGGTTCACGTAATAGCCGTCCCGGAGTTCCTTCGCGGCGCGCTGCGCCATCTGTTCGCGAGACCATGCCATGGCGTCACACCTCTCTGATCGTCCGCTTTTCGATGCGCTTTTCGGCAGTTGGATTGTGGACGATCCGCTGCACGTAGATTCCCGGGCGTGTGGACTCTGGTCGGGGTCGAGTTCACCCGTGGGGACCAGCAACTCTACCTCGGCCACGGTAACCCGGCCGCAGGTCGCTGCCATGGGGTTGAAGTTGCGGGCGGTTTTCCGATAGATGAGATTGCCGCTGGTGTCGCCTTTCCAGGCCTTGACCAGGGAGAGATCGCTGCGAATGGCCTGCTCGAGGATGTAGGTGTGGTCGCCGAAGATGCGGTGTTCTTTGCCTTCCGCCACGGCCGTCCCGACGCCGGCGCGGGTGAAAAAGCCGGGAATGCCCGCGCCTCCCGCGCGCATCCGCTCCGCCAGCGTGCCCTGAGGGGCAGAACTCGATTTCGAGTGCGCCGGAAAGGAACTGTCGTTCGAACTCACGGTTCTCTCCCACGTAGCTCGAGATCATCTTGCGGATCTGGCCGGTCAACAGAAGAAGGCCGAGGCCGAATCCGTCGACGCCCGCGTTGTTGCTGGCGACGGTGAAATTCTTCTTTCCCGTGTCGCGCAGGGCGATGATCAGCGCATCGGGAACGCCGCAGAGGCCGAATCCTCCGACGGCGATCGTCATCCCGTCTTCGACAATGCCTTCGAGCGCGGCCTGCGCACTGGGATATACCTTCGAGATGGCCAAGCAATCTCCGCGTGTTCAATCGACCGGGGAATCATGGGTGTTGCAACACCCGCAGAGTAGTATGCGAGGCGGGGCGCTTGGCGCGCAACCGCGGCGGCCTGCTACAACAGAATCGAACCCATGTGTGGCCGCTACTATCGCCGATCCGACAAACAGAAAATCGCGGAAGCCTTCCGTACCGGGCTTCCGACATCGTTCGAGATTCTGCCCTCGTATAACGTGGCGCCGCAGACCTTTCAGCCGGTCGTTTGTTTCAACCGGAAGACGCTGGAACGCGAACTCGTGCAGATGCGATGGGGCCTGGTGCCTTACTGGGCAAAGGACGCGAAGGTCGCCTACAGCACCATCAATGCCAAGGCCGAAACGCTGACCACAAGTCCGGCCTTTCGGGAGGCGATCAAACGGCGGCGCTGCCTGATCCCTGCGGACGGTTTCTTCGAGTGGCAGCCGATCGACAAGAAAACCAAGCAGCCGTTTGCTTTTGGGCTCAAGGATGGCTCGCTCTTTGCCCTCGCGGGCTTGTTTGACGTGTGGAGGGACAAGACGACGGGCCAGGCGCTGCTTTCCTACACCGTCATTACCACCGACCCGAATGAACTGCTGGAACCGTTTCACAATCGCATGCCGGTCATTGTCAGGGCGGCGGATTATGAGCGCTGGATTGCGCCCGCTGAGCCGTCGCACCTGCCCCTGGACCTGCTTCGTCCCTATCCTGACGAACTCATGTCGGCGTGGAAAGTGGGGCCGGCTGTGGGCAACGTGAAGAACGACGAACCGGGTTTGATTGCCCCGATTTAGCCGCTGCCGCCGCCGTCCCACGATCTGCCCTGGGCCACTTGCCACATCTTGCTTGATATTCTGGATACTTTCCACAGCCCTCTCGATCGGGCTCCATCCTTTTGCCCGCGGTGAATTGACTTGGAACGTAAGCTTTATTCGGCGCGTCTCGAACGCAAGGTGTGCATCTCCGAAATCGCCCAGTGCTACCACTTCAACTTTGTCATCGACGAATTGGAGAGCTTTCCATTCGTCGCGGGACAGTTTATCTCCACCCTGGCCGAGGACCCGAAGGGCAAGCAGCAGACACGCGCCTATTCGATTGCGTCGGCGGCCAGCGGCAATCGCTTTGACCTGTGCGTCAATCGCGTGGAGGGCGGCTTCTTCTCCAACCACCTGGCCGATCTTACCGATTTGCCTCCGGGGGGAATTGTGAAGGTCCACGGACCGCATGGGCATTTCGTCCTTCGTGAGCCGGTCGCGGACTCGATCTTGATTTCCACCGGCACAGGCATTGCCCCCATGCGCGCCTATGCGCAATGGCTGTTTCCCGAAGACGGTCCCGACCGAAGTGACGGGCGGGATATCTGGATGGTCTACGGCACGCGCTACGAGAGCGAACTGTACTATCGCGAGGAGTTCGAGGCGCTGGCGCGCCGCAAGCCGAATTTTCATTACATACCCACGCCTGAGCCGCGGGGACGACCACTGGACCGGGCTGCGCGGTTATGTCCAGGAGCACGTGGCGCGGATCGTGGAGAAGCGCGCTGCCCGGCTCGGCATCCATCTGCCATTGCCGCCGGTCGATCCCGCGATCCCGCCGACTGAGCTTCGGTTCGATGTTCACGCCTACATCTGCGGGCTCAACAACATGGTTGCCGGGGTGCGCGAGAAGCTCGCCAACTACGGCTGGCACCGCAAGCAGATCATCTTCGAGCGCTACGATTGACGCCCGAGACAAGTCAAAGGTTGAACAGTTCGCGCAGGCGCTTTGTCTGCGACCGGCTCACGGGAATTTCGGTCTGCTGCTTGTCGTTCATGCGCAGCTGATAGCTGGATTTGAACCAGGGCACGACTTCCCGGATGTGGTTGATGTTGACGACGAAGCCGCGATGGGCGCGCCAGAAGACCGTGGCATCCAGCTGCTCCAGCAGCTCTTCGAGGGTGCGGCATTTGGAGTGGCCCTCAAAGGTCTGCGTCACCACGCGAATGATGCCATCGTCAATGGCGGCATAGCAGATTTCCGCCTGGTCTACGAGCAAGAGCCGGCTTTGTGCCTGCACGATCAGCTTGGCCGGCTGGGGCGAGCGCGCGATTTCCCTGGGGACGGTTCAGAAGCCGCAGCAGGGCGTCGATCTGCGCCTCGGCGGCCGGCGTCGTTCCTTCCGACATGCGGCCGCGCGCCCGCTCCACGGCCTGTTCCACGCGGGTGCGGTCGAATGGTTTCAGCAGGTAATCCACGGCATTCACGTCGAAGGCGCGCACGGCGTACTGGTCGTAGGCGGTTGCGAACACGATCTGGGGCAGGTGCTCTTCGTCGGCGCCGGGCCGCAGACGCGCCTTGGCTTCGCTGCGGTCCTTCAGCTTCTGGATCACCGCGAATCCGTCAAGGCCGGGCATCTGCACATCGAGAAAAACAAGGTCGGGGTGGTGTTCCTCAATCAGGTCCACGGCTTCAATGCCGTTGGTTCCCTGGGCCACGACCTCGACGCCGCCGACCGAGTCGAGCAGGTACTTCAGCTCATCGCGGGCCAGTTGTTCGTCGTCGATGATGAGCGCGGAGAGAGACATGCGGAAGCTTGATTGTAGGAAGCCTGAGCGGTACGGTCAACGCGGCGTGATCCGGAAGGCGAGGGACATATTAGGTCGAGCTCTCCGACCCTAGCGACAAGGACAAAGACGTTGCGAGGGTGGGGCACCCAGTTTTGGTGGTTGGACTATTCGGCCATGACCCGGAGGCGGGCCGGCATCTTGTCCTGGGCCAGCTCATGGCCGCACCGGGTGCAGAACTGGTCGGTGGCGCGGACGGTGCGGAAGCAGGTTCCGCAACTGGCGGTGAGCTGATAATCGCATTGCGGGCAGAAGTGGAAATCGCTCTGCACAAACGTGCTGCAGGCCGGGCAACGGGAAACCAGGGGTTGGCGGAGCAGGAAGTAGAGCACCGCCCCAATGCCACCCGGCATGACGAAGCAGATCAGCATCCAGAAGCGCGCGCTCATGGCCCGGCGGGGCGCGTCCTTGCTCACGTAGCCGATCATCAGGAAGTAAAGCGCGGCCAGCAGTCCCCACGAGACGTTGAAGTAGACCTTGAAGCCGATCGGCGGTCCATGGTGGTGGGACTGCTCGGGCATCACCATCCACATGTAGTACTCGACCCCCACAAAGGCCGTAATGGCGGCGACGATCGACCACACCGGTATCAGGCGGGCGTCTTCATTGACGGTAATGGATTCGGGATCACGCATAAATCAGACCCTGACTCAGAGGGTTTTGCAGAAGTTCAAGTAGTGATTAACTTCTATATGAATGACGGCGGCTCGTCCATGGAAGTTGCATTTCAGCCCCGTGCACCGATGGATCAACATCGCGTTGACTTTTGGGTTTCCCACCCTTGCGCCCGACCACGCCAGCGACGAAGACCTGTCGCCGGGGACCCCGGTAACTCGCAAGGATGGGGCACGGAGGCTTGTTTTCCTAGGAACGGTGGCGGAGCCACCCGGCAACGACAGCAGCGGCCAGCAGCGCCGGGCAAAGAATGCACACCCACAAACTGAACTGGCTGGCGAGGTCGCCCAGGTGTTCCCCGGCGATCAGGTTATCGACGGCCCACCAGATCAGGGGACCGAGAACGAGGAGAAACACCAGAACGGACGCCAGCGCAACGGCACGAATGCGCTTGCGCCCGGCTTTTTGTTCTTTGAGGACTCCCAGCGAGGCCATGACCACCCGGCGAGTACCATAAGCGACTTTGCGGTCCCTGCCGGCATCCTCGGCGAAGACGGATGCCTTCACATCGCGGTTGGGATCGGCTCCCTGGTCCGATCCATGGGCGGCTCCTGCGACCATTACACCGCCTCGGTGCGAGGCGCAGCCGAGTTTTCAAGGACCGGCTTGATCGCTGCCAAGCCTCGGTAGAGTCTGGACTTCACTGTAGAAAGGGGAGATCGGGTTACGCTCGCGATTTCCTGGAGGGAAAGGTCCTCGTGGAAACGCAACACCAGCACTTCACGATAAAGCGTGTCCACTTTGAGCAGGGCGTCGGAGACCCGTTGCCGATCCTCGAGACTGGCGAATCGGTCAAATGGCGTCGGCTGGCTGTCGGAAATCTCAAAACTCATCGGACGGTCATCTTCGCTGGAGCCCTCGAACAACTCGTCCAGGCTGGCGACGGTCCGCTTGCGGCGGTAGTCGATGACCAGGTTGCGGGCGATAGTGAACAGCCAGGTGTCGAAACGCGCCTTGCCGTTGAATTGCCCCCCGCGCACCAGCACGCGCATCCAGACTTCCTGGAAGAGGTCTTCGGCCAGTTCGCGGCTGCTGGTCAAATAAAGGAGATAGCGCAACAGACGGTGCTGGTAGCGGACGATCAACTCGTCCAACAGACCGGCTTCCTGGTGTTTCAGCCCGGAGGCGATGGCAAGGCTTTCCTGCCGGACCGCTTCGTCCGCGGCGGCCGCCGAGCCTTGGCTGGGCGAACCGGGGGCAAACAACGACTGTACCGATGCGAGCGCGTTCATCTTGCTCTATTAGACGACAAAGTCTTCGTCAAAAGACGAGAAAAGTGAATCGATTTACTCAAAGATTTCCCGGTTTCCGGTCCTTTTTGCCACTTTGAGTGCGTCTTCAATTGCAGCTCGGACGCGGCGTTCCCGGGCTTCGGCGGTCTGGTAGTAAAAGATGCCCAGCAGGTGGTTCCGCCTCTTGATGCGGGTCATGGCGTCCCATCCGATGCGCGCCACAGGCTGTCGCTGGAACGCCGCTCGCAGGATCGGCGGCGGTTCCGCTTCGCCTTCCATGGCCAGGAACAGGCGTTCGGCCATCTGTTCTGCCCGTTTTTGGCGGATTTCCACACTTTTTGCCTCGCTGACCCACCGCCCGATATCCCGCCGCATGGATGGGCTCAAGGCGTCGAAATAGCGTCGCAATCCGCGATCGGCTCTGAGAGCCTTCGCCAAGTTCGGCGGGCATCGGCGCCTCGCGTTCCTCGAGGTCTGGCTGGAGCCGGAAATTGGCGGTATCCCCGGGTTTGGCCCGGGCTCCCGATTGCATCTTCTTGTTCACCAGGAGGACGTATTTCTTGCCGCCGGATTCAGGAAAAAGGGAAGTGCGAAATGCGAAACCATTGATCTCGCCGAACACACGTCTTCCGTTCCGGACCGGCCAGACCTCGGCCGGGTCGAAGGGGACACGGGCGATGACCCATCGCAGTGCATTGCCCGTGGGCTCGAGCACGGCGCGGAAGGTTTTGGGCTTCGGGGCGGGCATGAGACGAGTATCTCCCTTTTCAGTTTCACACTGAGTGTCCGACCCTGATGGATTGAACCCCACCCTAGCAGAGCTAGGATAGGGCACCCAGTTTCTTAATGAGACATGCATCGAGGAGGAATCGGGCGTGACGGTCGGCTGAGTCTTGCTGACCTTTTACACTATCCCTATGGAAATCCTCTACGGCGTCCATGCAGTGGAAGAGGCGCTGAGGGCAGGACGGCGGCGGTTTGACCACGTACTGGTGGCTCGCGAGCGCCACGACGAACGGCTTGCGCGGCTAATCGCTGAATGCCGGCAGGCAGGGGTGCGTGTCCGCGAGGAACCGCGCGATCAACTCACGCACATTGCGGGCACTACCGCCCATCAGGGCGTAGTCGCCACGGTCCGTGCGCTGGAATTACTGACCATAGAGGATCTGTTTGAGCCGCGGGAATCCACCGGCAAAGCGCGGTTGCTGCTGGCGCTGGACGGGGTCGAGGATCCGCAAAATCTGGGAGCCTTGCTACGGGTCGCGGACGGGGCAGGGGTCGATGGCGTCGTTCTCACCGAGCGGCGTTCAGCGCCCCTGAGCCCAGCGGCCGTCAAGGCCAGCGCTGGAGCCACCGAGCATCTCCGCATTGCGCGGGTGGTGAACCTGGTGCGGGCTCTCGAAGACCTCAAGAGGCAGAATCTATGGATCATCGGGCTCGATGAGAGGGGAACCTCCGATTACGACCAGTTCGACCTGACTGGGAACTGCGTGCTCGTGCTGGGCCGCGAGGGCGCCGGGTTGCACGACCTGGTCCGGCGCACCTGCGATCATCTGCTCCGCATTCCGATGGCCGGAGGCGTGAGCTCGCTGAATGTCTCGGCCGCAGGGGCAGTGGTCCTCTACGAAGCGTTTCGACAGCGCCGGGCCGCCGCCCGAAGCGCTACCGCCGGATTTCCCAGAAATGCTCTCCCCCAGCCCCTGGCTGCGTCCAAACCGGCAAAGCAGAAAGGTCTGGGTTCATGAAGTTCCGGTACTCGGTTGCATGGATTGCAACCGGCCTCACACTCTGCCTTTCATCCACGATCCTTCGGGCCCAGACTGGCAGTCAAGCACCCCCGGCCCCCAAGGCGCCGAGCGCGACTAAGCCTGACACCGCGCCGCAAGAGCCGCCGAAGGGGCAGGTGATCTTTTCGCGCTCGACAGACGAGAACGGCGAAACCACCACGCAGGCGGGGCCGGCCAGTCCGCAGATGGTTGCGGCGCCTACGGCGCAGGACCCGGAGCGCCAGGCGGTTACGTTTACCGGCTTCGATCTGGACGTTCATTTGCGGGTCGAAGTGCACCAGATTGCGGTGCGGGCCCTGCTCACGGTGCGTAACGACGGCAAGATCCCACTGACGCGCGTCCCTCTCCAGGTTTCGTCGTCGCTGAATTGGGACCGGATTCGCGTTCGGGGGAAAGATGTGGCTTTTCCGGTGGCTACGCTTAACTCCGACGCGGACCACACGGGCCAGCTTCACGAGGCCGCGGTGCCGTTGGACCAGCCTCTTGCGCCCGGGGAAAGCCTGCAGCTTGACGTCACCTATGCGGGTGCCATTGCCGCGTCGGCACAGCGTCTCCTGGCGATTGGGACGCCGGAAGATGTGGCACTCCATTCCGACTGGGACCAGATTGATACCCAGTTCACGGGACTGCGCGGGTTCGGTAGCGTGGTGTGGATTCCGGTCTCGTCGGTGCCGGTGATTCTGGGAGACGGCGCCCGGCTCTTCGACGAAATGGGCGAGCAAAAGCTGCGCATGGCCGGCGCGGGCTTCCGGCTGCACCTCACGATCGAGTTTCCCCACGGCCAGGCCCCTTCAGTGGCGCTGGTCAACGGGCAGCCCGTCGAGCTCAACGTCACCGACACGGCTGGGGCGGGCGCAGATATCGACGGAATCGCCACCGCGAAGTTGGACGATTCGACCCTGGGATTCGAGACGCCAAGCTTGTTTGTCGCCATCCGCAAGGCTCACGCAGGGACAAATCTCACCGCCTGGACATTGCCCGACAACGAAGTTGCGGTCCAATCGTGGACGGCCGCGGCTGCGACTGTCACACCCTTCCTGCAAGGGTGGCTGGGCCAGAAGCCGCGGGCTCAACTCACCCTGCTGGATTTGCCCGATCCCCGGGACGCCCCCTACGAGACCGGAGCGCTGCTCGCGACAAGCCTTCATGAAGCCGACTCCGGACAACTGGAGGGAATCCTTGCCCATGCCCTCACGCATGCATGGATGGCGTCCCCGCGGGCATGGCTGAGCGAGGGGGTTGCCCATTTTATGGGCACACTGTGGGTCGAAAAACAGCAGGGTCGCGACAAGGCCTTGAGCACTCTTGAATCCGGACGGCCCGCGCTAGCGTTGGCCGAACCCAGCAGTCCTGGCGACGCCGTTGGGCAGCCCCTTGCCAAAGCCATCTCACCAGTCTTCTACCGGACAAAAGCAACTTACGTTTTGTGGATGCTGCGCGACATAGCCGGGGCCCCGACTCTTTCCGCGGCTCTGCGGGCCTACGATCCGTCGCAGGACAAGGGCATTGGCAAAGATACCGAGGGTTCGTTTGAGGCATTGGTTGAACGGGCGGGAACCCGGACCGATCTCGCCTGGTTCTTCGCCGATTGGGTCGATGCCGACAAGGGGCTTCCCGACTTGTCGATCGAAAGTGTGTTTCCCGCTCCGGAACGGGCCGGCAACTGGCTGGTGGCGGTGAACGTGGCCAACGCCGGTTATGCCGCGGCTGAGGTCCCTGTGACCGTGAGGACTGATACCGCTTCGGTCACCCAGAGGGTGCGCGTTCCCGCCCGCAGCAAAGCCGTGCAGCGCATCCTCATTCAAGGCAAGCCCACCGAGGTGCAGGTGAACGACGGGACTGTTCCCGAGAGCCAGGCCAGCGTCCACATCACGAAGTTGGACAAAGTTGCTGATCCCGGAAACGCGCCGGCGCCTGCGGCCCGACCTCAGCCGTGAAATTCTAAGTGTCGGGTAAGTTACATAAGGAAAGCTTGCTTTCCTTTCCTATAACTTCCCACGGCGGACATTCATATAAATCGCCACTGTCCGGTGCGCTCGCCCACTTCCCTAGGGATATTCCTAGTACCGCGACAGCGAACGATCACTTACGCTGGACTTATTCACGTTTCGACATGTAAACGTGACGCCTGCCTGCATCTAACTGGATGGTTGGCAGAGACTCTTATTACACTCCCCTATCAGGGCTATCTTCCTCTCTGTGCCGACTTGCGCTTTTCCTAATTTGAATCCTTGTTGAATTGCGGTTGTCTTGGCACGACTTGCCGGAGAGGTCTATGAGTCGTCCGAAACGCATCCTGCTTGTGAGCATGGATCTGATGGTTTTGCAGACGCGGAAGTTGATGCTTGGGGCCTATTTCGATGTGCAGGCCGCGGGCAGAGTCCCTGAAGCGAGGAGCCTCCTTGGAGTGCAGAATTTCGACCTGGTCGTACTCTGTTACACGCTCAGCCAGGACGACTGCCAGAGGATCGTGGAATCGGCGCAACGACATTGCCCACATGCCAAGATCCTGATGCTGACTGCTGCCGGGCATGCTGCGAAGCAGATGGACATCCCACGTTACTTCTTAGCCGCTGAGGATGGTCCATTTGTCCTGGTGAAAAGGTCGGCGGAATTGCTGGGCTTCGAGTTCAGGAGCAAAGGCCGCATGGTGCAGGTTGCACCGCCCGACCTTGTCGGGGCTTCCTCCGGCGCCTGATCGAACAGGGATCATACAGCTTGCGGGGTGTTGCAGTGTGCTCGATGAGGCCCTGTCTGCTGGTGAAGAAAAGAGCGAATCGCATCGAGAAGTGCCTGCGGTCCGGATGGCACTTCGAGGTCGGCATCGCACATATCCGGCGAAGAATCGAGCGGCCTGATCGCGAGAATCTGGATAGCCGGATGGTATCGCCGCAACCTCTCGACGAGCGCAATGGCGCGTTCGCGATTAACGGAACGACAGATCAGAGCCAGATCGAATGAGCGGACCCAGGTAACGGTGAGATTGGCATTGCTCTGGATGGATTCAGTCTTATAGCCGTCCTTCAGCAACAACAACTCTCTCGACAAGCGAAGACCGTCATCGTCGCAGATGGAAAGAACATGAGCCGCGGGGGACCCGGCTTCTTGAATGCCTCTGAGCATAATCGATCGATCCCGCACACTCTCAACGAAGGGGAAGCGGCGATCGGTGTGTCGGAACCAAGACCAGACTAAGCAAATCCGGGCAAAAATGTAACTGGGAATAATCCTAGTGTCTGACCACAGGAGTTTTTCCGGAGGAGATTTCCGGGGTCATGTTCAGCTGATGATGCCGTGAGAGATGGCGTAGCGCGTGAGTTCGGCGGTGGTGCGGATTCCCAATTCGTCCATGAGGCTATTGCGGTGGAATTCGACGGTCTTGGGAGAGATGTTGAGGGCGGAGGAGATTTCCTTCGTCGTTTTTCCCTCCGCGACCAGTTGCAGGACTTCGCGCTGGCGCTGTGTCAGCGTCCCGCCAAAGAAATCTGACGGGTTCTTGTTCGGATGTAGCCGGGCGAGTTGCGCCGCTTCTTCTCCGACCAGCGGCGTCACGTAGTACTGATCCCTGAGCGCCCGGTGGATCGCCTCCACCAGCTCCGTTGTAGCTGACTGTTTGGCTACATAAGCTTTGGCCCCGGCGGTAAAGGCCGCATGCACGTAGGCGGGGTCGAGCTGTTGGGTCACGAATACGATCTTCGGGGCCGGCTGCAGCTTGTTGAGGCAGCGCGCCGCCTCAATCCCGTTCAACTCCGGCATCCCGATGTCGAGCAATACGACATCGGGGTGGAAACGCTCTGCTTCGGAAACGAGAATTCGCCCATTCGGAGCGGTGCCGACGATCGTAAATTCACCCGACAGAAGGCGCGTCAGGCCGTCCAGCATGAGGGCATGATCGTCCGCAATCAGCAAGCGTTTATTCATGGTGATTCAGCGGAATCGTCGCGGTGACGGTCGTCCCCTGACCGAGGAAAGACTTGACTGCGAGCGTGCCGCCGGCAAGACGAGCCCTCTCCTGCATCGAGATCATGCCCAGGCCATGCGCCGGGTCGTCGGAGTCCTGGTCAAAGCCAAGGCCGAAGTCCATCACCCGAAGCTCCAGGTGGCTATTGCTTCCGGCCAGCATCACCTTTACATGGGTTTTGCCGGCGTGCTTTGACACGTTGCGCAGGGCCTCCTGCGCGATACGATAGACGGCCGTTGCCGCTTCAGAGGACCACGATTCCGGGAGAGCTTCGCTGGTATAGGTCGCCGGCATGTTTTCCCGGTGGCCGAACTCCTGGACCATGGCCTTGAGAGCGGCTGGCAATCCAAGGTCCTGCAGGATCGCGGGGTGTAGCCGATGGGAAATCTGGCGCACGTCGGTGTTCAGTGACTGAACCAGGGAGCGGGCCGATTCGATGCGTTCCAGATCGACTCCTTTGCGATCGCGTGTCTCGATTTCATGGAGCAGAATTTCCAGCGCGCTCAGGCGCTGGCTGATGTCATCGTGCAACTCGCGGGCGACACGCTGCCGTTCTTCTTCCTGCACTGTAAACAGATGGGCGGTAAGGCCGCGAAGTTCTTCCTGGCTGCGATTCAGCTTGCGCGCCGCAATTTCGATCTCCCCTTCGAGGGCTTCCTTTTGTTGTGAAGTCAGAAGCTCGGCTTCACGGCGCAGGGTGATGTCTTCGATCATGAGCAACAACACGCGGCTTCCGTCAGTGGAGACGGCCTGGGCCTTGACGAGCAGTGTTTTGAGCCGTCCGGTTGTCGATTGATGCTCGAATTCGACCGTGTCGCCGTTCTGCGCCTGAATCACGGGCTCTAGCCTGCGCCGCAAGCCTTCGAGACCCCAGAGATGATGAACGAGGTCCGGCAGGGAGCGGTTTTCCAGTTCCTTGGCCTGCATCTGGGCGAGGTCGCGGAAGGCGGTATTGACAGTGCGGATCGTGCAGTCCTGGTTGAGAACGACAATGGGAACGGGCACACTCTCGACCACCGAGCTGGCAAAGTCGCGCGCATCCACCAGATGCTGCTGGCTGCGCCGCAGCTGGTCGATATCGACAAGAACGACAACCAGGCCCTCGATCTTGTTTTCCGAGGTGCGGTACGGGCGGACCCGCAGCAGGTGCCACCGTCCGTCACGGTCCTGCACTTCGAGTTCCCGCGTGCCCAGCGTGTCGAGCACGTCGCTCAGGATCGGTTCGATGTTTTCGACGCTGAGCTGCAGTCGAATTTCACTGATGGAGCGGCCAACGTCGGCGGAGCGGACACTGAGCAGGCGTTGCATGGGCGGCGTGAACTGCCGGATATGCAGGTCGCTGGTGAGCATCAGCAAAGGAATGTTCACGCTGTTGAGCAGGTTGGTCAGGTCGTTGCCGGTTTGGGTGAGGACGTTGTTGCGCTGCTGCAGCTCGTCGTTTACGGTCTGCAATTCTTCGTTGGCGCTCTGGAGCTCTTCCTTGGTGGTCTCGAGCTCTTCATTGGTGCTTTGCAATTCCTCGTTGGCCGACTGGATTTCTTCGTTGGCCGACACCAGTTCCTGATTGCGGGCATCGCGTTCCTCAACCAGAGATTGCAAGTGAAACCGTGTCGAGCTGAGATCCTGGCGCAGTTGCGCAATCAAACGGTCCTTTTCGTCGACGGTGAGCTGCGGATGCAGCAGCCTCTCGATAGATTGAGCCGCCCCACCTTCCGGGAGCGTATGAAACAGCACCAGGTAACAGCGTGGACGCGTTGTGGCCGCGGTGATCGGAAGTACATCGATCTGTACGTGCTGCTCGCCGCGCTCGTCCATGATCGTCGCGATTTCCGATGCGGGAACATTGTCGTGGATGGCGCGCTGCGCCGCTTTCCGGACTTCGTTGGCGACATTGTCCCGCAACACCCGCAACAGGTTCCAGCTTACGGCGCCCGGTGTAATGTCCATATATTGCGAGGACTGTCCGCGCGATTGCAGCACGTTCATGCGCTCGTCGATGATGAGTCCCGGCGGACCGAAACGGGCCAGGACAATGCGGTCGGCGGCGCGCTGCAATTCCGATTCCGGCCACGCTACATTTTCAATTTCGACCACCGGAGGACGCGAACCGCCCGCAACTTGCGAAATCGCATGACTGCGCGGAGGTTCGTAGTGCAAGGCCATACTGGCGCCGGTCTTCAGGTAGATCTTGTGCTTGCGATCGACGGTGTTGAATACGTCGCCGTAATCGCGCAGACCTTCCGACATGCCCAGCAGCATGTAGCCGTGGTTTTCCAGCGCGTAATGAAAGGTGAGCATGACCTGGCGCTGCAACGCCTGGTTGAAATAGATCATGACGTTGCGGCAACTGAGAATGTCGATGTGAGAAAAGGGCGGATCGTTGGCGATGTTCTGGCGGGCAAAGATGCAGATATCGCGGACCCGCTTGGAGACCTGGTAGCCGCGATCGACTTTCACGAAATAGCGGCGCAAACGTTCGGGGGAGATTTCGCCAACCAGGGTCTCGGGGTAAGCGGCGACGCGCGCCGTCTCAATCGACTGATCGCTGGCATCGGTGCCGAAGATCTGCACCGGCACATCGATGTTGTGGTGCGAAAGGTACTCGAGGACCGTGATAGCCAAGGAATACGCTTCTTCGCCTGTAGAGCATCCGGCGCACCACACACGCAAGGGTCTATCCACCGGCCGGTCGTGCAGCAGGGCGGGGAGGACGTTGACGCGGAGTGACTCCCAGAAAGCGCCATCGCGGAAGAATCGAGTTACATTGATCAAAACGTCTTCCTGCAGAAGGCGCAACTCGTCGACGCGCACTTGCAGGAACCGATAATAGGAATCGAGTTGCTCCATGCGGAGCAGGAGCATGCGGCGAGCGATCCGACGACGGACGGTTTCCGGCTTGTATTGGCGGAGATCAAGACCGGAGAACGAACGCACCATGTGCAGAATCTTTTGAAATGACTGTTCGTCGCTCGGAGAGATGCTGCCATCCTGGAGCGTGCGGACTTCCGGGCGGGAGAATTGCCTGGCGAGCCGGTCCAGTTCCACTGCGATTTCCGCGGGAGGAATGACCAGGTCGATGTGGTCGGCGGCAATGGAACTGAGCGGCATGCCGCTATGCACCGCGGAGTCGGGGCTCTGGACGATAGCAATGCCGCCTTCGCCCTTGATTGCCTTAAGCCCCAGGGCTCCGTCCGAATCGGCACCTGAAAGCACTACGCCAATGGCATGGTTCTTCTGCTCCGCAGCCAGCGATCGGAAAAAAGTGTCGATGGTCCGCGGAATTCGATCGTGTGAGGATCGCGGCTCAACCCGGAAAAACCCATCGTGAAGCGTAAGCGTCTGGTTGGGAAGCAAAACGTAGAGGTGATTTGGTTGGAGTTGCTGTCCATCCTCGATCGAATGGACCGGCATCTGGGTATGCCGTTCGACAATTTCGGAAAGAAAGCTCTTCTGGTCCGGCGCAAGGTGCGAGACCAGAACGAAGGACATGCCGGTGTTTGGATTAAGGTTTTCGAGGATTTCCTTGAAGGCCTGGAGGCCGCCGGCGGAGGCGCCAAACGCTACGACCGGAAATGGGAGTGCCGGCGCTTGCTGCTCCTCGGCTCCGCTCTCTACAGTAACCGCGACAGGAAACAAAGCGTCCAGTTCAGGCTCCGAAGATCTTTCGGAATCGGACGCGGGTGAAGCAGAGTCATCCTCGCCGTCCTGCAACTCAACGGCTTCAATCGGCCCGTAATCATCGGGTTGGCTGCGTTGCTGGTCGGTCGACTCCCCGGGGCGGTCGTCTGGACGCTCCTCGCGCACTTCACCGTTTTTCATAGCGGTTTACCCGATCAGACTAAGGATATACCTGTAAACGGGACTGCGAAGATGGGGCTTTCATCAAAGCGCGAGATGGGGGTGAAGGGGCAGCGGCCGCTACACTTCACAGGCAGAGCCGTTGGCTTGCGCGCAGCCGCCGCCACAACAGCCGCCTTCGAAATTGCACTGCGGCTGCGTGTAGCTGGACGCGGACGAGCTTCCCTTGGAGATGGCCCCGGCGCCGCCGCTGATCAGCCTTCGTACGTGTCCTGCACACCGTGGGCAAAGGTCCAGTGCGGGTTCCGACATTTTCTGTCGCGCCTCGAACCGGTTGTCGCAGGACTCGCATTGATATTCGTAGGCTGGCATTGGCTGACTCCGTTCGTATGGTCTGTGTCTTCAGTATACGTCCGCTGAAGTCGTGTGAAGAGAGCAGCGGCTCCTGCGAAGTCAGCCCGGAGCGAGCGGAAACTGGGCCAGGACCGGGTAGCTAAAATCCGGCAATCGTTGAAACAATTGCCGGGCCAAAACGTCCTTATCAATAAAGTTTCTTCAAAAACAACTCGCGTGCTTCCAGTCTTCGCCTTTTGTCGGTAATCGGTTTGAGAGAGGACGACCTGCATGAAGACCAATCGCCATCCATTCCTGATTTCGTTCACCAGAAACGCTTTTCTTCAGATGGCCAGCGCGGTTGCCGGTGTCGTTCCTGTCCTTCCGCTTGTGTTCGCCTCATTGCATGGCGTATGCGCCTCTGCGCAAAACTCGCCGGCTGCGCCGCACGATATCGCGGCTACCTGGCAGGGAACGCTGCACGCGGGGCGCGACCTGCGCACGGTAATCAAAATATCGAAAGACGATAAGGGAGGATATAAGGGCGTCCTCTATAGCGTTGACCAGGAAGGCGCGACGTTACCCCTGGATTCCGTCACGCTGCAGGGTTCGGATGTGAAGTATTCGATCAAGATGATCGACGGCACGTTTGAGGGCCGGCTGAGCGCCGACGGCAAGACCATCGACGGAACCTGGAAGCAGGGACCCAATCCTCTGCCGCTGGTCCTGACCCGCGCCACGCCGGAAACGGAATGGGCTATCCCCACACCGCCTCCGCCCGTGCCACCCATGGCTGCCGAAGCGAACCCAACCTTCGAGGTGGCCACTATCAAGCCGAGTACGCCCGATCGGCCGGGCAAGCTGTTTACTGTCAGAGGCCGCCACTTCATCACTGTCAATACCAACGTGAACGACCTCATTGCGTTTGCGTATGGATTACACGCGAAGCAGATTGTCGGAGCACCGGACTGGTTTGGCACCAGCCTGTTCGACATCGATGCGGTGCCCGATGCCGAAGGCCGGCCCAACCAGAAGCAGATGCAGGTGATGGTGCAAAAACTGCTGGCGGATCGCTTCCAGATGAAATTCCATCACGACAAGAAAGAGCTGTCGGTGTACACGATTTCGGTGGGCGCTGGCGGGCCTAAACTGACGAAAAGTGCGGCCAGCTCCAATGATCCGGGGGGCTTCATGTTCAGGGGACTGGGCGATCTTGTGGTGAGAAATCTGACCATGGCGGAATTTGCCATCTGGATGCAGTCGGGTGTGATGGACAAGCCGGTGGTGGATCAAACCGGCCTCACCGACAAATACGATTTCACGCTGAAATGGACGCCCGACGATTCGCAGTTCGCCCAATTCCGGGGAACGGGTGCCACGCCGCCGAAACCAACCGACGATCCAAACGCACCGCCCGCGCTCTATACCGCGATCCAGGAGCAGCTTGGATTGAAGATGGGGCCCGGGAAGGCGCCCGACGACGTGATCGTCATTGACCAGGTCGAGAAGCCATCGGCGAACTAAGCCAAGGCCGATTCCAAAGGCGCTTGACAATAAAACTACGAAGGTGGTAGCAATTACTACAAGTGTAGGAGATCGAATTGCCGCCACCGAAATTATCAAAGCTGGAATTTCAGATCATGGAGACGCTGTGGAGCAGAGGCGAGTGCTCCATTCGCGAGATCCAGGAATCCTTTGACGCCAGGAAACAGCCTGCGTATACCACCATCCAGACCACGGTGAACCGCATGGAAGGCAAAGAAGTCGTGCGGCGGGTCAAGAAGGTGGGCAATTTTCATGTTTTTGCGCCGGCGATTTCGCGCGAAGCAGCTCAACGCCGGCTCATTGACGATATGCTGGCGATTTTCGGCGGCCGTACGCAACCTGTGATGGCGCACCTTATCCAGACCGGGAAGCTGTCACTGGAGGACGTGAAAGACGCGGAGCGGCAGTTGCGCAATCTCTCCAAAGAGAACAACGGGGAGAGGAAATCATGACCATCGCTCAGTTCTGGAATTCCGGCTGGACTGCCGCGCTGTTTAACCACCTGTGGCAGTCGACGTGCGTCGTACTGGTCGCCTGGCTTCTCTCGCGCGCACTCAGGAGCAATCCCGCGCGCGTTCGTTACTCGATATGGATGCTTGCTTCGGTCAAGTTCCTGGTCCCGTTCGCGTTGCTCGCCAACCTGGGCAGTCAATGGGCGAAGCCGGTGGCTGGGAGAGCGATCGGATCGGTGTTCTACACCGCGGTGGATGAAATCAGCCGGCCGTTTCAACAGACGCCGTCCACGCTCGCGCCGTCGCTTGTTTCGAATCATCCGGCTGATGTGTTTGCGTGGGTGCCTGTTGTGCTCGCGGCCGCGTGGCTATGCGGAATCCTCATCGCGCTGGGAGTGTGGGTGGTGCGATGGAGGGGCGTAGTCCGAATCGCGAATAGCGCCTTGCCCATGCATGAAGGGCGGGAAGCAGAGGCGCTGCGCCGCGCGGAACATCATGCCGGGATTCGAAACCCAATTCCATTGCGCGTCACATCGCTGGCGATCGAACCTGGCATCTTCGGGATTTTCCGGCCGGTGCTGTTGTGGCCGGTTGGAATCTCGGACCAGTTGAGCGACGCGCAGATCGAAGCCATTGCCGCTCATGAAGTAGAGCACGTGCGCCGCCGCGACAACCTGGCGGCGGCGATTCACATGGTGGTGGAGGCACTGTTCTGGTTTCATCCCGCGGTGCGGTGGATCGGCTCCCGGTTGATGGAAGAGCGCGAGCGCGCCTGCGACGAGAAGGTGGTTGAGCAGAATGCGCGGCCGGAGGCCTATGCCGAGAGCATTCTCAAGGTGTGCGCGTATTGCCTGGAGCCTCCGGCGCCCTGTGTGTCCGGCGTGTCGGGTTCGGATCTGAAAGAACGCATTCTGCGCATCATGACGCATCGGTCCGGCGTGGGGCTCAATTCGGCTCGAAAGCTCATGCTCGTTTGTGCGGCGGTGCTGGCGATCGCGGTGCCGATGGGATTCGGAGTGGTGCACGCGATGCAGGCGCCGGCGAAAACGGATTCATCGACGCCCGACGTTTATCCCAACGTTCCGAAATTCGACGTGGCGACCATCAAGCCCTCTTCGGCTGATTCGGAGGGCGGATCATGATGATGATGACGCCGGACGGCACAACCATGAACGGTGTGCCCGTCCAGGAACTGCTGCGAGATGCTTTCCGCACCGAAGACGATCACCTCATCGGGGCGCCGGGATGGGTGAAGACGAGTCGATACGACATCCAGGCGAAAGTGGCTCCGGAAGATGCGCCGAAACTGGAGAAGCTGAAGATCGATGAGCGCCGTTCCATGCTGCTTCCCCTGCTGGTGGAGCGTTTTCACCTGAAATATCACCATGAGACACGGGAACTGTCGGGCTACGCTCTCGTGGTCGCAAAGGGAGGGCCGAAGATGACTCCCAACACCGAACCTGATCCCGGGCCATTTCCCAAGCCGGCGGACAAGGGATCAAATGCGAAGCCTGACGATGCCGCGCCAAAGGCGCCCACGGCACGCCGCATGATGCGGTTCATGGGCCGAGGCCACCTGGAATCAGAAGGAACCAACACGGAGCTGCTGGCCCGGGTTTTGTCGCAGCAACTCGGCCGAACGGTCATCGACAAGACCGGACTTACTGGGAATTACGATTTCACGCTCCAATGGACCCCGGATGATGCGACCCCGCCGCCGATGCATGGCGGCGTCGATGGCGGTCCGCCGCACAACGAGAGCGAAGGCGACGCCGTTGGGCCGTCCCTCTTTACAGCGGTGCAGGAACAGCTGGGGCTGAAACTGGAACCGACCAGAGGGCCAAGTGGATGTAATTGTCATTGACCACATCGATCCGCCTTCGGAAAATTAAGGACCTGGGCCGGGAGTGAAGTGCGTGGGGCGACGTCTGGCGATCATGCTGCTGTTCCATGCCATGGCGTGGATGTGCGCATCGATGCCGGCCTTTGCGTCAAAGTATTATGGCCAGGTCACCTTCGGAGGATTCGGCGTGCCCGGCGCGACGATCGCCCTTACGCAGGGTGAAAAGAAGTTGACTACGACGTCGGACGAGGGCGGCTCCTATCGGTTTGACGATCTGCCCGATGGGCAATGGAAAATCGAAATCTCGTTGCAGTGTTTCGCCACCATCAGTGCTGAGGTTACCGTAGCGGCGGACTCCCCGCCCGGCCGATGGGAGTTGCAGTTGCTTCCGCTCGACGAGCTGAAGGCATTGGCCAAAACGCAGCAGCCTGACATCGCGCCGAAGCCATCATTGCAAATCGACGCCGCCAAGACCGCGGCACCGCCGGCTGCCGCGGCTGCGCCGACTGATATTCCCAAGCCGCCCGACGATGCCAGCCAGGAAAGTTCGGATGGATTCCTGGTGAATGGCAGCGTCAACAATGCAGCCACATCGCCGTTCTCGCTCGATCGCGCTTTCGGGAACAAGAGAGCGAATTCGAAGAGTCTCTACAACGGCGGGATTGCGTTCGCTTTCGATAACTCGGTGTTCGATGCGAAGCAATACTCGATCAGCGGAATCGACAGTCCCAAGCCGGCCTATAACCGCATGACCGGTGGATTGACGTTCGGCGGCCCGCTGAAGATTCCGCACCTGTTGCTGCACGGGCCGAATCTCTTTCTGGCCTACCAGTGGACGCGCAATCACACCGCGGAAACAGTCTCAGGCCTTGTGCCGACCGAAGAGGAGCGGAGCGGCAATCTGCTCAACGCAGCCGGTCAGCCGACGACGATTATCGATCCCGTGACGGGCCTGCCCTATCCTGGCAGCGTGGTGCCGGTGAGTTCACAGGCGCGGCGCTGCTGGCGTTGTATCCACTACCGAATGTGACTGGCAATCCGCTCTACAATTTCCAGATCCCGGTGCTCAACAGCACCCACCAGGACGCGCTGCAGACGCGCGCCGACAAGACGCTGGGGCGCAGAGATCAGCTCTATGGAACGTTCAACCTGCTGGACTCGCGCTGCTGATGCCGTGAACCTGTTCCAGTTTGTCGATACCACGGAAACGCTGGGGCTGAATGCCAACATCAACTGGTCGCATCGATTCAACCAGCATCTGTTTGTGTACGGCTCATATCACTTCAGCCGGTTGCGGACGCAGGTGAGCCCCGAGTTTGAGAATCGGGTCGACATCGAGGGAGAGGCGGGCATCACCGGCGTGAGCCAGGCGCCGTCTGACTGGGGACCGCCGGCGCTCAGCTTTTCGAGCGGGCATCGCGGCGCTCAGCGATGCGCAAAGTTCGTTCAATCGCAACCGTACCGACGGCTTCTCGGCCTCGGCCGGAGTCTATCGCGGGCATCACAACATCACCGTGGGCGGCGACGTGCGCTGGCAGCAATACAACGACTTCTTTCAACAGGACCCGCGCGGCTCGTTCAATTTTACGGGAGCTGCGACCGGGTCCGACCTGGCCGATTTTCTGATTGGCGTTCCCGAAGCAAGTTCGATCGCCTTCGGCAATGCGGATAAGTATTTTCGGCAGAAAGTCTATGACGCTTACGTCTCCGATGACTGGCGCGTGCTTCCGATTTTGACCATCAATGCCGGCATGCGCTGGGAATACGGTGCTCCCATGACCGAGTTGTACGGAAGGCTGGTCAATCTTGACGTGGAGCCGCAGTTCACAGCGATTGCGCCGGTTCTCGGCAGTGATCCTGTGGGTCCGTTGACGGACGAGCACTATCCAGCTTCGCTGGTATGGCCGGACAGGTCGGGCATCGAGCCGCGCATCGGCATTTCGTGGCGTCCTATTCCCGCTTCGACGGTGGTGATACGCGCGGGGTATGGCATCTATCACGATACTTCTGTGTACCTGACTCCGGTGCTTCAACTGGCTCAGCAGGCTCCGCTTTCCAAGAGCCTCAAGCAGCAAAACAGTGCTTCCTGCGCCCTTACGCTGGCGAATGGCTTCACGTCCTGCGATTCGACAACCGCCGAGGCCTTCGGCATCGATCCGCACTTCCGCGTCGGTTACGCGCAAACATGGCACTTGTCAGTGCAGCGCGACCTGCCCGGAGCCTTGCAGATGACGGCGACGTATCTTGGGGTGAAGGGCACGCACGGAGCGCAGGAATATCTGCCCAACAGTTATCCGCTGGGGACGTCGGATCCTTACCCTGGATTACCCATCTGGCTTTGCGTATCAGACTTCGGGCGGCAACTCGACGCGCCAGTCCGGACAGTTGCAGTTGCGGCGCCGCCTGCGCAACGGGTTTACGGCGCTCGTCTTGTACACCTTCTCCAAATCGATTGATGACGATGCAGTGCTGGGAGGACAGGGACAGACAACGGGCGCCACGCAGAACAGCTTATCGCAGAACGACACTCGTGACCTTGACCAGCGCGCAGCCACAGACGGCCGCCGTTGCGCAGGACTGGCTCGATCTGCGCGCGGAGCGATCGCTTTCATCGTTCGACCAGCGGCACTTGTTGAATGTGCAGGCGCAGTACACGACCGGGCAGGGGCTCGAGGGCGGAACCCTGCTGGGCGGCTGGCCGGGGCGGTTGCTGAAAGAGTGGACGTTGCTGACCCGGATCAACGTGGGCAGCGGCCTGCCGGAAACGCCGGTGTATCCGGCGGTGGTGCCGGGCACGGGATGGATTGGACCATTGCGGCCGAGCCTGACCGGGAGCCCCATTTACATCACACAGGGAAACACGCATCTGAATGCGGCTGCCTACGCCGCGCCGGCTGCGGGCACGTGGGGAACGGCGGGGAGAAATTCGATCACGGGGCCAGATACGTTCAGTCTCGATGGCGCCATGCAGCGCACATTTCGACCCACTTCGCGCTTCTATCTCGATGCGCGCATCGATGCGACGAACCTGTTGAATCATGTTGTATTCAACAACTGGAACACCATGGTGGGGAACACGCAATTCGGACAGCCAGTAAGCGCCAGCCAGATGCGCAGCATCCAAACCACGCTGCGCCTGAGGTTCTGATGATGCGCAAAGTCATCGCCGGTCTTCTCGCGGGTTTATTTGGCCTGTCGGCGGGTGCGCAGCAGATCGGGCAGAACAAGGATCCCAACGCGCCGAACGACTTTACCTTTTCGATGAAGGTGCAACTGGTCGTCGAAACCGTGGTGGTGAAAGACAAGCAGGGCAATGCGGTTGAGGGCCTCACCGCGAAGGATTTCGTGGTGACGGAAGATGGTGCGCCGCAGACGATACGCTTCTGCGAACACCAGGATTTGGCGGCTAACGCGAAGCCGCTGCAACAATCGAAGGCCGCCGATGAAGACCTGAAAATCTACAAGCGCCTGGCGCGCACGCAAATTGCCCCGGAGACGGTGGAGAAGGAGCGCTACAAGAATCGCCGGCTGCTGGCGTTGTATTTCGATATGTCGGCGATGCGGCCGGCAGACCAGTTGCGCGCCCTGTACGCGGCCGAGCAGTTTATCCGCACGCAGATGACTTCCGTCGACCTGGTTTCAATCATGCGCTACAACAGCGCGTCGGTCGATGTTCTGCAGGACTTCACGGCCGATCGCGACCGGCTGCTGAGCATTCTTGAAACCATGATCGTCGGCGAGGGACAGGACTCGGCCGAAGAAGTGGACGACGCCAGCAGCGCCGATACGGGCGCGGCCTTCGGACAGGACGACAGCGAGTTCAATGTCTTCAACACCGATCGCCAACTCTCGGCATTGCAGACCGCGGCCAAGATGCTGGGCCAGGTGAACGAGAAGAAGTCGCTCATCTATTTTGCCGGCGGCTTGCGCCTGAATGGGATGAACAACCAGGCGCAGTTGCACGCCACGGTGGATGCGGCGATCAAGGCCGGCGTCTCGTTCTGGCCCATTGACGCGCGCGGGCTGGTGGCCGAAGCGCCCCTCGGCGACGCGACCCAGGGCTCGCAGGGTAACGCCAACATCTATAACGGCGCTGCCGCCAATGCAACGACCGTCGCTTTCCAGTATTCGCAGGACACGCTCTACGCGCTGGCGGGCGACACGGGAGGCAAGGCGCAGCTCGATTCAAACGATCTCGACCGCGGGATTGTGCAGGCGCAGCAGGCGATCTCGGACTATTACGTGATCGGCTACTACACCACCAATACCGCCCGCAATGGCAAATTCCGCCGCGTGAAAGTAGCGCTCGCGCAGGAGACTGGCGCCAAACTCGAGTATCGGCAGGGATATTATGCCGATAAGGAATTCACCAGGTTCACCGCGGTCGACAAAGAACGCCAGCTTGAAGATGCATTGATGCTCGAGGATCCGATCACCGAGCTTTCGATCGCGATGGAGATCGATTACTTCCAGCTCAATCGCGCCGAGTATTTTGTGCCGATCGTGGTGAAGATTCCGGGGCGCGAACTGGCGCTGGCCAAGCGCGGGGGAGCGGAACACACCCTGATCGATTTCGTCGGCGAGATCAAGGACATGGTCGGGGGCATGACCGTCTCGAACGTTCGCGACAATGTCAACATCAAGCTCTCCGACGCAACGGCCGCCGAACTCGCGCACCGTCCCGATCGAGTACGACACGGGATTCACGCTCTTGCCGGGCAAGTACATGATCAAGTTCCTGGCGCGCGACGACGAGACGGGACGCATCGGAACCTATCAGACCACGTTCGTCATTCCGAACCTCAACAAGGAAGAGAAACGGATTCCGATCAGCTCCGTGGTGCTGAGCAGCCAGCGGGTGGAACTGAAGCAGGCGATCTACGACGCCGCGAAGGCCAAGGAACGCGAGAAGGAGGACGCGGTCAATCCGCTGGTGCAGGGCGGCAGCAAGCTGGTTCCAAGCGTGACGCGGGTATTCAATTCGAGCCGTAATATCTACGTCTACTTGCAGGCCTACAAGCCGCACCCAGACGGAACGCCACCGAGCACACAGCCATTGATGGCGTTCGTCAGCCTGTATTCTGCGGGGGCGGAGGTGTTCAAGACCGCTCCGATTGCGGTGGAACCGAATGCTGCCACGCGCCTTGGTGTAGTCCCGCTCAACTTCGACCTGGGCACCAATCGGCTCGCGCCGGGGCGATACGATTGCCAGGTAACGGTGCTCGATCCTGCCGCGTCGAAAGCGACATTCTGGCGAGCGCCGATCGTGATCGCGCCATGAAAAACGAGTAGCAGATGCGGGGATAAGCCCGTCGCGAAAAAACTACCGGGTTGATTCTTTTACGATAGACTCGTGTTACGCGACCAACCCCCTACCGCGCACACGGTGATGAAAAAGAGCACGATTCCGACTCTGAGCGAAGTAGCGAGACAAGCTGGCGTTGGCAACACCACCGTGTCGCGGGTCATCAATGGCGGCGAGCGCGTCAGCCCCAAGACACTGGCCAAAGTGCGCCGGGTAATCGAGGCATTGGGCTACAGGCCCAACCAGGCGGCCCGGGTTCTGAAGGGCGACCGAACCAAGACCATCGGCCTGATGATACCCAGCCTTGCTGATCCGTTCTTCTCGAGCTGCGCCGAGGCCGCCCAGGCGGTGGTGCGCGCCAATGACTCGCTGCTGATCGTTACGGCGACGGCGAACGATCCTCACACCGAGATCGAAAACCTCAACGTGCTGATCAGCCATCGTGTGGACGGGCTGCTGCTGGCCCCGGCCAACTCGCGCAGCCAGGCGTTGTGCGACCTCGTTAACCGCCTGACTATCCCGGTGGTGACCATCGACCGCCCGATTTTCAATTCCGCGGTTTCGTCGGTGGTGACCGATAACTTCAAGGGAGCGCGTACGGCAACGCAGCACCTGATCGAACACGGTTGTCAGCGCATCATATGCCTTACCGGAGAGACGACCCTGTTTACAATCCATGAACGTGTTCGCGGGTATCGCGCGGCCGTAAGTGCCGCGGGCTTGCCCTGCACGGTGAATACTTCGATCAAGGATTATCGCTCGGCCGAGTACGCGATCGAAAGCCTGTTGGCTGGACCAAATTGTCCTGACGCTTTTTTTACTCTCAAGAACAGCACCACGATTTACGCTTTCGAAGTTCTGCAGAAACTGAATGTTGCCATGCCGAAGCCCATCGCCCTGTTGGGTTTTGACGACTTTGAATTGGCCACGACTCTGCGACCATCGGTCAGCGTGGTGCAGCAGCCTGTCGAAGAGATTGGCCGTGCGGCCGCCGAACTATTATTTGAGAAGTTTCCGGCGTCCTCCAACGGCGCCCTCGCGACACGTTCAACCAAAGCCCGCCGTATCATGTTCGAAACCCAGCTTATCCGCCGCAGTTCGTGCGGATGTGGTTCTCATTCAGCCTGAAAAGCCGGATTTGGGATCGTTTCCATTCTTTCTCCCGTTCATGCGAACCATTATGGTATCGTTTCCATCAGCGGTGACCAGCCGCATATAAAAACCGGCGTGGCGCGGCGTCAATGCGAGGCATCCCGCTGTTCGGGCGTGATGGGCGTTTTTGCGCCTTTTAGGTCTTCGATTCTCCTTCTGCTTTTTCTCTGGTGACCGAAAATGAATCTCGAGAATGATCAGATATTAACAATAGGAGTCGACCTTGGAGGAACGAATCTGCGTGTGGCGGCCTATGCACCGGATCAGGGCATCGTTGACTCCCTGGTGTTGCGAACGCGTCTCGAGGCTGGGCCCATGTGCGTCGTTGATGATATGTGCGACGCCATTACCCAATTAGTCAATCGCCACGCCAATGGCCGGGCACTTGGAGGCATCGGGGTTGGATCGCCCGGGCCGCTCGAACTGCCGGTCGGACGGCTGCATCATCCCCCCAATCTTCCCGGGTGGGACGGGTTTCCCCTTGCTGGATGAGATTGAAAAGCGGTTATCGCGCCCGGTGGTGCTGGAGAGCGATGCCAACCTCGCGGCACTGGCTGAATACGCGTTGGGCCTGGGCAAGGATCTGGGTATCGATTCGTTTTGCATGCTGACCCTGGGCACCGGCGTCGGCAACGGAATCATCCTCAACGGGAGAGTGTGGCACGGCGCTAACGGCATGGGCGGCGAAGCTGGGCACATGACGATCGAACCCGATGGACCGCTGTGTGGATGCGGAAACCACGGTTGTCTCGAAGCCTGCGCGTCGGCGACCGCCCTGGTCAATGCCGCTGAACGCATGATCGCGGAGGGCGGAGCGAAGGGCCTAAGGGATCTGAAGAGCGCATCTGCTTCTCTCACGGCGCTCGATCTGGCCAAGGCCGCTCGGCAGGGTGACCCGGATGCGCGCTCGATCTACGTGCGCGCCGGACGATCTCTGGGAATCTGCCTCGCGGGCCTGATCAACATTTTTAACCTGCCCCTGTATGTGATTGGCGGCGGAGTGGCCGTCTCCTGGGACCTGATTTCGAACTCGCTGCTTGCGGAATTGGAGAGGCGCAGTTATGTCTACGCACTCACGGCGCCGGGACGAGCGGCTTCAAAAGGAATGCCGGGCGGAGGCACAAAGGTACTTCCCGCCAAACTGGGCTCAGAGGCAGGGCTGTTGGGCGCGTGCATTCTTCCCCTGCAGACACTCGAGATCGCGGGGGTTCCGTGCGATGGAGGCGAGTTGTAGAATGGTGCAGTCGTCATAATCTCCCATCGATCCGCTGCAGATGAAGCCGAGCGAATTTGATGATCGCCCACCCTAGCGACAAAAACAAAAACGTCGCGAGGGTGGGGCACCCAATCTTGTTTTTATTGAGGATCCGGGGGGGGGCAGCACGGCGGGTTCTGTGAACCCTGCTGAATGAAATCCCACCCTAGCAGAGCTAGGATGGGGCACCCTGTCACCCTGCTTGTTTCTTTTAGAAAAGCGAATTCAAACTGGCCATCAAGTCAAATTCCAGGAGAGCCCCGTTGGCGCAGTCTCGCAAGTCGTTTGCTTGCGGGCTGGCCATCGCAGCACTTTTGTATGCTTCGCAACCAGGCCTGCTGTCGGCACAGGATGGACCCACTCCGAAGGTTGGAACTTCGCGACTCCCCAACACTCCAACTTCTCCACGCAAGACCCCCATCACTGCGGACAACTTTGTCGATTCGGGGACGGTGGTTTTTGAGGACATCACCCGGGCCGCGGGACTGTCGGGCTGGAAACACACCATGGGCGCGTCCGACAAGGGTTTGATCTGCGATGTGAACGGCTCGGGCGTGGGTCTGATCGACTACGACAACGACGGCTGGCTCGACATCTACCTTGTGAATGGGTCCAACTTCAACGCGCTGGATGGAAAGCAGGAAGCGCCGCACGCCGCCCTGTTTCACAACAACCACGACGGCACATTTACCGACGTTGCCGCAAAGGCCGGCGTAACCAACGATCGCTGGGGTTTCGGTGTGGCCATCGCGGATTATGACAATGATGGCTGGCCCGATATCTTCGTCAGCAACCTGGGAAAGAATCGTCTTTACCACAACAATCACGACGGCACGTTTACCGATGTGGGCGAGAAGGCCGGCATCACGCTGGGAAACTGGTCGGCTGGAGGAACCTGGGGCGACTACGACGGCGACGGGCGGCTGGACCTGTTTGTCACAGGGTATGTCCACTTTGATCGCAACAACCTGCCACTGGAGAAGACAAAGGCTGTCGGTTTCTCGTATTGTGAATTCCGCGGCGCGCCGGTTATGTGCGGACCCAAGAACATCGAGGGCGAGCCCGACCACCTCTTCCATAACAATGGTGACGGGACGTTTACCGACGTGAGCGTCAAGGCCGGTGTGTCCGATCAGACGAATCGATACTACGGCTTTACCCCGGTATTTGTTGACGTGAACAACGACGGAAAGGTCGACCTGGTGGTGGCAGACGATTCCACGCTGAGTTATCTCTATGTCAATCGCGGTGATGGGACATTTGACGACGCAAGCTATGCCTCGGGATTCGGGCTCAATGAGGACGGACGCGAAGTAGCAGCCATGGGCGTCGCAGTCGGCGATTATATGAACAACGGTCTCGTGGACTTCGCCATCAGCGATTTCTCCGACGAAGCCAAATTGTTATTTCATAACGATGGCAATACCAGTTTTACCGAAATGTCGATGCGTTCAGGAATCGGAAAGAAATCGATTCCCTTTCTTGGCTGGGGAAGCGGGTTTCTTGATTACGATAATGACGGCTGGCTCGATCTCATGTTTGTGAATGGCCACATCTATCCCGCGGCCGACAGGCTGGATTGGGGAACCTCCTACAGCCAGAGGCCGCTTTTGTTTCACAACCTGCGCGACGGCAAATTTGATGAAGTCCCGCCTGTGAAGGGATCAGGACTTGCGCAAATCTTTTCCGGCCGGGGAGCGGCGTTTGGCGATCTGTTCAACGACGGAAAGATCGATGTGGTGATCAGCACGATCGAGGGATCGCCGGTGCTGTTGAGAAATGTCCATCCCGATCATCATCACTGGGTGGAGTTGAAACTCGCAGGAGGCCCGAAGAGCCCGCGCGATGCCGTTGGGGCCACTGTGTATCTGACCGCGAATGGCATGCGCCAACGTCAGGATGTGATGAGCGGCGGCAGCTACGTTTCGACCAACGACCCGCGGCCGCACTTCGGGCTGGGCGATGCGACCGATGCGGGGGCGGCCGAGATTCACTGGCCCTCGGGAGCGAAGGAAAATGTGAAACTGCCGGCGGTCGACCGCATCTTCACCATCACCGAAGGCCGCGGCATCACGGCAGTTCAGTGCGGCGCGCAGCCGTGCGGTCCAAGCGCGCCGGCCGCGCCGGAGCCTTCCGGTGGAAAGCCGGCTGCTCCAAAGCCCACCGCGCAGGGGAGCAAGCCCTGATGCGCTGGCCATTACGTTTTTGCGCCGCTCTTGTTGCGGCGTTCCTGGTCACATGCACAACTGCGGCCGGGCCGCAGACTCCGGCGCCCGTGTCACCGCCGGCGGCGCCCCCGCCTTCGCCGACGATGGTTCCAGGCCGATTTGTGGACATCACCCAGAAGGCCGGCGTTCAGTTTCACCACCAGGCGTTGCACACTTCGCGCAAGTATCTCCTTGAGACCATGGGTTCGGGCGTCGCGCTTTTCGACTGCGACAACGACGGAAGGCTCGATCTCTTCCTGGTGAACGGTGCGCCGTACAGCGATCCCACACCGCCGGGTTTCATCCCCCAGAAAAAGTCGCCCCAGGACTGGAACCGCTTGTATCACCAGAAGCCGGATGGCACATTCGAGGACATCACCGAAAAATCGGGACTCAAGGGCGTCGGATACGGCATGGGCGTTGCGGTGGCCGATTACGATAACGACGGGTACGAAGATGTTTTTGTCACCGAATACGGTTCCAACCGCCTCTACCACAACAACGGCAACTGCACGTTTACCGACGTGACCGAAAAGGCAGGCGTGTCCGGCAGCGGCTGGTCGACTTCGGCAGCCTGGATCGACCTCGACAATGATGGCCTGCTCGACCTCGTGGTGCTGCGCTACGTTACCTGGGACTGGAACGACGTCTGGTGCGGCGAGCACCGCGAGGGATACCGCGGCATCTGTCATCCCGATGTGTTCCCGCCCATCGCCATGCTGGTGTACCACAACGACGGCAACGGCCATTTCACCGAAGCGGCTCATAAAATGGGGCTCGATAAACCCGCCAAGGCCTTGGGGATCGCCATCGCCGACTACGATCGCGACGGACGCAGCGATGTCTTCGTGGCCAACGACTCCATGCCCGAGTTTCTGTTTCACCAGAAAAAGGACGGAACTTTCGAGGAGGTGGGTCTGGAGTCGGAGACGGCGGTCAATGCCGAGGGCCAGACCTATGCCGGCATGGGCGTGGACTTCGCCGATTACGACAATGACGGATGGCCAGACCTGGTTGTGACCGACCTGGCCAATCAGCGCTATGCGCTCTACCACAACAATCGCGACGGCACCTTCGACTATGCTTCGCTGGCTAGCGGAATAGGGAACATCTCGCAGCTTCACTCTGGTTGGGGATTGCGGTTTGTTGATTACGACAACGACGGTTGGAAAGATCTTCTCATCGCCCAGGGCCACGACATGGACAACATCGAGCTGGTCTCGCCCCAGTTCCGATACCGCGAGCCGGTATTGCTGGCGCGCAATAACCAGGGAAAGTTCGTTGATGTTTCAGGGGTTTCGGGGGATGTCTTTCACGATGCGTGGGTGGGTCGCGGGCTGGCCATCGGCGACATCGACAACGATGGGCGTATCGACGCGGTCGTTACGACCAATGGCGGCGGGGTGCATATTCTCCACAATGAAACCCAGGCCGCAAATCACTGGATCACTCTCCGGCTCGTCGGTCACAAGAGCAACCGGGACGGGATCGGCGCTGTTGTCAAACTGGTTACGAATCAAGGATCGCAATGGGTAACGGCAACGACCGCCGGGAGTTATCTATCCTCCAGTGATCCGAGGGTGCACTTCGGCCTGGGGACAAGCCCGGTCGGGGAGAGCATCGAAATCCGCTGGCCAAGCGGCATCGTGCAGACTCTGACCAACGTCAAAGGGGACCGAGAGGTGCAGGTAGATGAACCAGGGGCACCCAACCCCGCCCCCTCCCGGTGAATGTGTGCATGGGCTTGCGGCGTGTCGTCTATCGCACGCTAAGAATTGATCTCTGGCTCGAGCTGAAAGCGGCCCTCGCGTTCCAAATCCTTCCACAGTGGAAAATGGAGCTCGGGGTTCTTCGTCGCCGCGCTCTCCGCGAGGGGTTTCCGGCCTTATGCGCCGCGTGCCGGGTCCTGCAATATCAGCAGTTTAGTCGCCTCAGAATCTCCTTGACAGCATAGTTTGCGTGAAAGTATATTTGCGCCCAATGGTATCGATTCCACAATGGGTGGTATCGATTCCATAAAGGCGTTCAAAAAGCCGTTTAGACCACAAACTTCCCCGATCCACTGACATCACGGTCTGAAAGACCGGCTTCAGCCCCTCAATGAAGCACTAGAAGGAGACCCAGTGATCCCCACACTTACATTTCAGGAGACACCCAGGAGAGACGCGGCAATTCGAATTCGATGGATTGTCATCGCAGTTGCGATCACATGTTTGGCGCTGTTTGTTCCTCGAACTTTGTCAGGACAGGCCAGCGCAGGCATTACCGGTACCATCACCGACACAAGCGGCGCTGTCGTGGCGAATGCCAACGTAACCGTAACGAACATGGCCACCACGGTGTCGGACAAAACCGTCACGGGCAGCGCTGGAACCTATTCCTTCAAAGGCCTTAATCCCGGCAAGTACAGCGTGTCGGTAGAGGCGGCCGGATTCAAGAAGGGAGTTCAGGACAACGTCACGGTCGAGGTGAGTACGACCGCGACCGTCAACATTCACGCTTGCAACTGGCGCGACGAGCGAAACCGTCCAGGTGACAGCCGACCAGGTTTCGCTGAATACGACTCAGCCGGAAATGGGGAGCACCATCGAACCGGTGGTCGTGCAGGCTCTGCCGACTGAGGTCAGCGGCCGCGGCCGCCAGGTGGATGGCCTTCAGTTCCTTGCCCCCGGAACCACCGGCAGCGCCTTCTCTCATCGCGTCAGCGGTGGTGTCGATTTCGAGCAGGAAATTGTCTACAACGGCATTCCAGTTCCGCAACCAGAGACCGAAGGATATACCACCAACTTCAACCCTCCGTTTGAACTGGTGCAGGAGTACCGCGTCGAGCGCTCGACGTTCTCGGCGCAATTCGGACTCGGACAGGGCGCGCTCGACGTATCAGATGAGTTCAGGCACGAACAAGTACCACGGCGATGGTTTCTGAGATCAACCGCAACAACTTCTTCGATTCGGTTGGTTTCTTCAATGGCCCGGCCTGGGGCGGTTCAAACCACCCACCAACGGACCACGAAAACAACTATGGGTTCACCGTAGGGGGCCCAATCTGGATTCCCAAAATCTACGACGGGCACAACAAGACCTTTGGCCACTAGAGCAGGAGTGGTACAAGCAGAACAACGAAGACACCGATGTCTCCACCGTGCCTACCGCGCTGGAGAAGACCGGCGACTTCAGTGACTTTGTGAATGGCAGCACCGGCGCGCTGATCCCGATCTACGTCCCGCAGGGAGTCACTTGTGCCGGTCTTACCCCCGGACAACAATTCCCGGGAAATATCATTCCCGCGAGTTGCATCAGCGCGACCTCTCAGACGCTACATCCCGTTCATTCCCGATCCGGACCGGCCGGGAAGCGGCATCGGTGGCCTCGACAGCAACAAGAGCTTATACCCCGTTCATCAATCCGCACATTCAGCATGATTGGGGATTCACTGTCGATCACAACCTGACCTCGGCCCAGAGCCTTCACTTCAGCATGTGGCGGAACAGCTTCAGCAACTGGAGTTTCGACAATAACCCCCTGGTGATTGCTCCCAATCCGCTCAACAGCCAGAAATACGAGCCCGCCCTGGGCACCGTGTTTCTGGCTGAACTACAGCTACGCGCTTTCTCCTCACCTGGTGATGACGGCCGGCGCGGGATGGATCGGTGAGATCAACAACCAGTTCAACAAGACGCAAGTACGACTTCCCGGCCATCGCGGGCAGCGTGATTCCGCCCTACATCGTGTGGGACGGCCAGCACACGCTGACCAAGTGGGGCACGCAAGGTTCCTGGCTGCAGTCCATCAACCGCAAGCTCGGTATTGTCCTCGTGAACAACTGGCTGTGGTCGAAGGGACGCAACACCTTCAACATGGGACTCGAATTCCGCCGCGCCTACCAGGACGACAACGAAGAGCAGACCGAGGGCGGGCAGTTCAGCTTCAGCCAGAGAACCACGTCGGTACCGAACACCGGCGACCCGAACTTCGGAAAGTATGGCAGCTCGTTTGCCAGCTTCCTGCTCGGCATTCCCGACTCAGGCCAATCGGAGCAACTCGCAGGAGCTTCGTTTGCGCAACTGGGACTACTCACCGTACATCCAGGACGACATCAAGCTCAACGCCCAGGCTGACGGTCAACCTCGGGCTGCGGTGGGATATCCAGGTGCCGTTTACCGAGGAACAACAACCTGATCGTGTTCTTCGATAAAGACAAACCGGGCTCGTTCCCGGGGACAAGCCTTGCCGGGGCGGCAACGCAATTTGGCAATTGCACGGGATGCGCAGGATACGACCGCGCCGACTATTCACTGGGGCCACTTTGGCCCGCGGTTGGGCTTTGCGTACCAACTGATCGACCAAGATGGTTGTGCAGGGCGGATTTTCTCTTGCCTTCCTGAATGGCGGCGCCTATGAGTACGGAACCAACAAGGTTGCGGTGAATTACGGCAACCTGCTGGTCGGCTCGTTCACCCGCAACAGCACCAACGGTCCCTCGTCCTCCTATGGCAGCTGGGACACGAATCTCATGCCCAATCCAACTGCTACGCCGTTTAGTCCTGGTCTCGGGGCGGGCAACCAGATCAATGCTTTCGCCAAGAGCGATGGCTAGGCGCCCTATGCCGAGCAATGGAACGTCAACCTGCAGCGCGAATTGGGATGGAACACGCTCATCACAGCGGCGTATGTGGCGAACCGCGTGATTCATCTGCCCAGCCAGAACAACGAGATCAACCAGATGAATCCGAAGTACGACGATCAATATGGGGATGTGATCGATCCCGTGACCAACCAATCGGTCCTGGCGGACACCTTCAGCAGCGGACGGGCCCAGGCGATGGGCTTCACGGCACCGTACGCGAACTTCGTGAACGACTTCGGGGATTCTTCGACAGTTGCCCAGTCGCTCACGCCCTATCCGCAGTACTCGAAGATCTTCAACAACTTCGAGGGATACGGAACAACGCTACTATAACAGCGCACAAATTCAGGTCGAGAAGCGCTTCACCGACGGGCTGTCATTCCTGGTTGGATACACGCTGTCCCACTTGATGGACAACACCAGCAGTGGATTTTCGAGCTTCGCGTCCGGTGGCATCAACAAGTACAACCAGAAGCCAGAATGGACTACCTCCAATGCCGACGAGACGAACACCCTGAAGGTGGCCGGAACGTATGAACTGCCCATCGGACCGGGCAAGAAATACGTCAACAACTACAAGCTGGGGAACCTTGTGGGCGGCTGGCAGGTGGGCTGGATTCTTGACTATGAAGCCGGAACGCCGATCAGCGGATGCAGCAATAGCTCGGTCTGCGAAAACGGCTCGCCCTTCCCGAATGGTTTCAACCGTCCGGACCGCAACACGGCCGTGGGGCTCAGCACCGCGTCCTACAACCGTGCTCGCGACTACTTCGTCAAGAAGATTCCCGTCGCGCAGATGTTCGACCCCGCCGGCTTCACGCCGACCCGCACGCAGTATGTGATCGGCAACGCGAATCGAATCTACTCTGAACTCAAAAACCCAGCCTATTACATGGAGAGTCTCAACGCGAAGAAGCATTTCTACATCGGGGAGAGAGTCACGGCAACTCTCGGCGTCGACTACTTCAACGCATTCAACCGAACACAATTCAACGGACCTGACGGCAACGTAAACAGTGGCACGTTCGGCCAGGTCACCTCGCAAGGGTCGCAAATAAGCAACCGACAAGGCCAAGTCACTGTCCGAGTCGAATTCTGACCTGCCTTTGCCACTGCCTCCGGATTTGCGGTACTTGTATGTCTCCTGACCTTGCCGGATTGCCTTCGGGCAATCCGGCATTCTTTCTTTTCGCGGTCTCGTGACTCACGTTTCCGACCAGGATCGGGAAATGTCAATCAACTATAATCACATGCGATGAAGATTGGCCTGCCTGCATATTTGTACTCACGGTTCCCATGCTTGATGCTGTTATGGCTGCTCGCTTTGGCTGTGTCGCCCGCTCTCGCCTCGCAGGGCAATGATGAAGTTACACCCGAGGTGCAGGAACTGTACGCGCAGGCCAAGGCCGCTCAGAAGCGGGGAGATAACCCCACGGCCATTGCGAAATACCAGGCCATGATCAAGCTCGCGCCTCACCTCGCAGCGGCCTACAACAACCTTGGCATGCTCTACTTTGACAGCCATGACTACACGCGCGCCGCCAAGGTGCTTCAGCAGGGTATGGAACTCAATCCCAACATGCCAAGCGCCGCGGCCATGCTGGGGATGAGCTATTTCCAACTGGGAGAGAATGAAAAGGCGCAGCCGCTCCTGGAGACTGCGCTGCGTGCCAATCCTAAAGACGATCAGGTGGAGATGATCCTGGTCCACATCCTGATCAATGAACGGAAACTTCCTGAGGCGTCGTCGCGTCTGAACGATTACCTGGCGCGCAATCCGAAGAGTCAGGAAGCCTGGTATCTTCTTGGGAAAACCTATCTGCAACTGTCTGAAGATGCTCTCAAGAAGATCAACGAAATCGATCCGGATTCCGTTGTTGCGCATGAAATCGCCGGAGAAATTGACGAGAGCATGCATAACTACGATCTGGCCCTGGTCGAATACAAGAAAGCCATCGACAAGGCGCCCCAGGCGCCCGGAACGCACATGCATATGGGAGATGCGTTCTGGCACATGGGGAAGTGGCAATCGGCGCAGACCGAATTTCGAGCGGAACTCACCAATGATCCGAACAATTGCATCGCGCGATGGAAACTGGCCAACGCGATTCTCGAGGCCAACGATTCCAGTGACGAGGCGCTCTCCGAGCTGAACCGGGTCGTCGAACAATGCCCAACCCTGATGCAGGCGCGTGTGGATCGTGCCCGCGCCTTGGTCCGATTGGGCAAGCATGCCGAAGCGCTACCCGATCTGCTCATGGCGGAGAAGGAAAGCCCGAACGAACCCACCATTCACTTTCTTCTGGCCGCCGTGTATCGGGCGCAGGGCAAGAGCGCCGAGGCGCAAACCGAGATGCAGACCTACGGCAGGCTCCAGAGAGAGGCCAGCGCCGCGGTTGCAGGGCAGGCCAACGACGTGAACACCATCAAGAACGATGCGCATTAACCTGTTGTTTCCGGGCCCCGATGTTACTGATGTCGATTTCGCTGATGATGATGCTGCGGCCCGCCGCATTGCAACCGACCCCTGTGCGCGAGGCAGATCGAAAATGCGCCCCCTGTCACGCCAGGATCTACCGGAGCTATCTTGAGACTCCGATGGCCAATGCCAGCGGATTGGCCACCGAGAAACTGCGCCCCGGGACCTACCTGCACTCGCGTTCGAATTCGGAGTACACCATTACAGCGCACGACGGAAGGGCTGAGCTTGATTATCGCTCTCTCAGTGAACCGGGTGTCGCGGGCCAGATGCATCTGGATTACTTCCTCGGTTCCGGACATCTTGGAACGACCTATCTCTATTCGATTGGCGACTATCTTTTCGAGTCTCCGATTGCGTGGTACGCGCCCTCCGATGGTTATGACATGAAGCCCGGATTGGATGAACTGGACCACATGCCTCCTCCATTGCCTATGCAGAGCGGTTGCCTCCGATGCCACATGAGTGCGGTCCAGAGCAGCGAGCCGGGCACCATGAATCGTTATCAGGGATTGCCGTTTCTGCATGGTGGAATCACATGCGAGTCCTGCCACGGTGAATCGAACCAACACCTCGCCACAGGCGGCAAAGTCAAGATTCTCAATCCGGCGAGCCTCAATGCCGATCTGCGCGACTCGATCTGTATCAGTTGCCATCTCGAAGGCGATGTTTCAATCGAGCGCGCCGGACAGTCTGCCCTGGACTACCGCCCGGGCGAGCCTATCTCCAGGTACCTGGCCTTTTACGTCAGAACCGGCGCGAAGCTTACCGACCGCGCGGTGAGCGAAGTGGAACAGCTGAGCCAAAGTACGTGCAAGAGAATGAGCGGAGACCGGATGTCGTGCATGAGTTGTCACGACCCTCACTACACGCCGGATGCATCGCAGCGAGTCGCGTTTTATCGGGCTAAATGCCTGGTTTGCCATAACCAGCCCCAATTCGCGAAGACCCATCATCCGGACAACAACGACTGCACAAGTTGTCATATGCCGCGCACTGGGGCGCGCAACGTCCTCCACGTTGCCTGGACGGATCACCGCATTCGCAAAGTACCCGAAGCGGCGATTGCAGAATCGCAGAGCTACGATCGGGGCCGGCTTACGGCGATCTTCTCTCCCGGAACGACTCAGCGCGATGACGCCATGGCGAACTACCAGGCCCTCCTCGAAGGCGACCGCTCGCGCGAGTCAGTTGCGTGGGAACAGCTCAATGCGCAACGATCCGGGCTGGACAAAGACGCTGCGGCATTGGACGCCCTGGGGAACATCAGCGCCGAGCGCGGCGAACTGAACGAGGCCGAGAAGGCTTTCAGAAGAGTGCTCGAACTTGCCCCGTCCGACCTCACGGCTTTATCCAACCTGGGAACGCTACTCGCTAAGGAAGGCAAGTTCAAGGAAGGGGAAGGTTTCCTGACTGAAGCATTTGATCGCAATGAGGACATCCCCGGCCTGGCGATGAATCTCGCCCGCGTGCAATGCATGGCCGGAGACGGACGGGGGGCACGGAGCACGCTCACGACGGCGCTCATCTATTGCCCGAACGTTGAGGATGTGCGACGATTGCTCACACAGATGGGCAACTGCGGTGCCGCAGGCGCGAAGTAGTTCTTCCATGAAGATCAATAGTCATAAACTCACGCGCAACATTCTTGCGGCTGCCATTTTTTACACCGTTTCGGCGCTGTGCCAGACCTCGCCAGATCCTCTCGCCGGGGCGCGCTCGCTCCTGGATGCGGGCAAGGTCGAGGAGACCGAAGCGATTCTCCGGGATTACATCGCCAAGAACCCTTCCAGCGCCGATGCGCATTTCCTCCTTGGCTACGCGCTCTTCCGCGGTCACAAACCGACCGAATCGCTGGCTGAATTCACCGCCGGCGCGAAGTTCCGCCGTCCGCGAGCGGACGAACTTAAGATCGTGGCCGGCGATTACGTGATGTTGGGCGACTTCAGCGATGCCGACAAGTGGTTTTCACAAGTCGTGTCTGAAAAACCCAACGACGCTGACGCTTGGTATCTGCTGGGCAGAACGAAGTACAACGAAAATGAATTCGCCGCCGCCATTTCCAGCTTTGAGCACGCTCTGACTTTGCACCCGAGATATGTAGAAGCCGAGAACAACATTGGTCTCTGCTGGAAAGAACTGAACGATCACGACAAAGCGCGCGCGGCGTTTCAGGCCGCTATCGATTGGCAGGGAGAAACTCCTGTCGACGCGCAGCCGTTTCTTAATCTCGGGACCCTTCTTGCCGACAATAACCAGGGAGCCGACGCCATTCCTTATCTGGCGAAGGCGGTTAAGCTGTCGCCGAAGAATCCGGCCATTCGTGAGGAACTGGGCAAGGTCTATCTGGCGATGAACAAACTGCCAGAGGCGCAAGGCGAACTGGAGCAGGCCGTTGCTTTGTCGCCCGACACGTCCGCGCTTCACTACAAGTTGGCGCAGATTCTGCGCAAAGAGGGGCTGCAGGATCGCGCCCAGGAGGAGTTTGCGATTTGCGAGAAGTTGAACGGGGCTCACTCGTCCGCCAAGACGCCCAACCCCCCTCCGTCGAACAAGCCCGATCTTAGATAGAGCTTCAAGGAGCGTGGTATCGTTTCCATACAGGGGTTTGCCGGAATATAATCCGCTGAGATGCTTCGCAGACCCTCACGGTCTGATGGCGCCGATGCCAGATCGGAAACAGGCATCGGCATTCCCTGAATGCCAGGACGAAGTGTTCAAAAACAGATGCGCGGACCGATGGTGTTGACTCGAGGTTGCCCCGCAGCGGGAGAATTGCCATGCGAAATTTTTATTCCATCCTTATTGCGGGCTCTGTCGCGTTGCTCGCCAGTCCTCTTGCGATCTACGCCCAGGCCGCAAGCAAGCCCGATCTGAGCAGCGATCCGACACTCTACGTGGTTGGATACGCGCACCTCGACACTGAATGGCGCTGGGAATATCCGCAGGTCATTGACCAATACATTCGCAACACGATGGAGGATAACTTCCGGTTGTTCGAGAAGTACCCTCATTATGTATTCAACTTCAGCGGGGCTAACCGCTATCGCTTCATGAAGGAGTACTTCCCCGAGGATTACGCGCGCGTCAAGAAATACGTCGATGAGGGAAGGTGGTTTCCCGCCGGCTCGTCGGTGGAAGAGGGGGACGTGAATGCGCCCAGTGCCGAAGCGATCATCCGGCAGATACTCTACGGTAACGACTGGTTTCGCAAGGAGTTTGGCAAGGCCAGCGCGGAATACATGCTGCCCGATTGTTTCGGATTCCCCGCATCGCTTCCAACGATCCTGGCGCACTCCGGCGTGAAGGGCTTTTCGACTCAGAAACTCACCTGGGGCTCATCGGCAGCGGGCGGCGGCCCGGAATCTCTCGAGAAGACACCCGATGGAACGCCCTTCAATGTGGGCGTGTGGGTTGGTCCTGATGGCGAGAGCGTGATGGCCGGCATCAATCCCGGCTCCTACAGCGGCGGCATCGAAACCGATCTCAGTACGCCTTTGCCGGCTGCAGCGCCGGATCCGGCGATTGCGGATCTGCAAACGAAGATGGCTGATGTGCAGCACAAGCTTGCGCAGGCGCAGCTAAACGGCCAGGCCGGCGATCCGAAGGATCTGCAGGAACTCCGTGCACTGCGCGACAAACGCGATGGGCTGCTGGATGCGCAAAAGCAAAACGACCAGCGCAGATTTCAGGGCGACTGGGCGGCACGGGTGGACAATAACGGCAAGGTCACGGGGGTATCTACGGACTACCACTACTTCGGCACCGGCGACATTGGCGGATCTCCCGACGAGGATTCGGTAAAGAGGCTGGAAGCGATCGTGACCAAAGGCAACGTAAGCTTGCCCCCGCCCGGACAATTCTTCTCGCGCCGGCAACCGCACCCTGAATGGCCCGCGGTCAGCGTCGGCAATGGTCCGGTTCATGTGGTTTCAGCGACTGCGGATCAGATGTTTCTTGACATCACTCCAGGTCAGGAGGCGCGGCTGCCACGCTATACAGGCGAGATGGAGTTGACCAATCACTCCGCCGGCTCGCTGACTTCGCAGGCCTACCAGAAGCGATGGATCCGGAAGAATGAGCTGCTGGCGGATGCCGCGGAGAAATCGTCGATTGCGGCCGCGTGGCTGGGTGCGCGGCCCTATCCCATCGAGCGGCTCAACGATGCATGGACGCTGGTGATGGGCTCGCACTTCCACGATCTTGCCGCCGGGACAGCAACCCCGCGCTCTTACGAGTTTGCATGGAACGACGACGTGATCGCGATGAACCAGTTCTCAGACGTGTTGACAGATGCAACCCAGGGCGTTGCCGCGGCCCTGAACACGTCGACCCACGGCGTGCCCATCGTTGTTTTCAATCCGCTCAACATTGAACGCGAGGATGTGGTCGAGGCCAGCGTCGACTTTCCCTCGGGCGCGCCGAAATCGGTCAGCGTCACCAGCCCCGACGGCAAAGAAGTGCCGGCACAAATATCGCATGGCAAGGTGATTTTCCTGGCTAAGATGCCGTCGGTTGGTTATGCGGTTTACGATGTGCGTCCGGGCGCGGGGACTTCTCAGCCTGAATCGCAACTGAAAGTGTCGGAACATTCTCTCGAGAACGATTACTACCGGATTCAGATAAACGACGAAGGAGATGTCGCCAGTATCTTCGACAAGAAGGCGAACAAGGAAATGCTTGCCGCTCCGGCACGCCTCGCCATTTCCTACGACAATCCCCAGCAATGGCCGGCGTGGAACATGGATTGGGAACAGGAGCAGGCGGCGCCAAAGGCGTTCGTTGCCGGTCCTGCGAAAATTCGCGTTGTCGAAAATGGTCCCGCGCGCGCGGCGGTCGAGGTTTCGCGTGAGACTGCCGGCTCCCGTTTCGTTCAGACCATCCGACTCTCGGCAGGAGACGCCGGGAAGCGCGTCGAATTCGGCAACGTGATCGATTGGAACACGCGCGAATCGAATCTCAAGGCCACTTTCCCATTGACAGCTTCAAACGAGATGGCGACCTACAACTGGGACATCGGCACCATTCAGCGTCCCACCGCCGAACCGAAGAAGTTCGAGGTTCCCTCACACCAGTGGATCGATTTGACCGACATGACGGGGAAATTCGGCGCAACCATTTTGACCGATTGCAAGAACGGTTCAGACAAGCCCAACGATCACACCATCCGCCTCACCCTGATTCGCACTCCCGGCGTGCGCGGAGGCTATCCCGACCAGGCCACGCAGGATCTTGGCCATCATGAGTTCGTCTACGGATTCGCCGGGCACTCCGGCGGGTGGAGCGATGCGCAGACTGATTGGCAGGCGCAGCGATTGAATGCTCCGCTGATGGCATTCGAGACTGCAAAGCATGAAGGCCCGCTGGGGCGGTCGTTCTCATTGTTGAAGGTGAGTAATCCACGAATCCGCGTCCTGGCGGTGAAGAAAGCCGAGCAGAGCGATGAAGTGATCGTCCGCCTGGTGGAACTTGATGGAAAGCCGCAAGCAGATGTGCGGCTCTCGTTCGCCGCGCCTGTTACTGCGGCCCGCGAAGTCAACGGCCAGGAACAACCCGTTGGTCCCGCGACTGTAACCGCTGGCGCGCTGGTCGCCTCGTTCGGTGCGTATCAACCGCGGACGTTTGCGCTCCGCCTGGGTGCGCCTGCGGCGAAGGTTGCAGAGATGCGATCGACGCCGGTTTCGTTGTCGTACGATGTGGCGGCCGCCAGTTACGGCGGACAGCATTCTGAAACCGGCTTCGACGGAAAAGGGAATTCTCTTCCGGCCGAGATGCTGCCTGCCGAAATTACGTTCAACGATGTGCGGTTTAAACTCGCTGAGGCGAAGACTGGTTCTCCGAACGCGGTGACGGCGAAGGGGCAATCGATCGATTTGCCCGCGGGCCGATTCAATCGCGTTTACCTGCTGGCCGCGTCCGCCGATGGCGACCAGAAAGCTACCTTTGATTTAGGCGGGAAGCAGACGGAACTGGACATTCAGGACTGGGGAGGCTTCATCGGGCAGTGGGATGATCGCCAGTGGAGCGGCGCCAGTCTCGACGTGGATCATGCCAAGTACGGCGACATGACCGGATTGAAGCAGGGTTATATTAAGCGCGCTGACCTGGCGTGGTACTGCGATCATCATCACGATGCTGACGGGAAGAACGTGACGTATCGTTATTCCTACCTGTTTGGATACGCGATCGATCTGCCCCCGGGGACAAAAACGATCAAGCTGCCGCAAAACGACAAGATCCGCATTCTGGCCATTTCGGTTGCCGATGACGGCCCGATGGCAAAGCCGGCCGAGCCGCTGTATGATGTGCTACCCTCGCCGAATGCGCAACCGGGAGGTACAAACTATTCCGGTTCGCTTCCGGGGGCTACCATTGCTGCCACAACGGTGAACTGAAATGCGCCTTGCATGGCAGCACCTGACGGAGTTGGCAGGCGGCGGGGAGCGGTGCAAAGATATTGTCACCAACGCATTTGATCGAAAGAGGGAGTCATGGACCGTCGCACGTTTTTGAGCGCTGCATCCGCCGCAATGCTGACTCAAGTCGTTCCCGCGGCGGCATACGGCGCCGATGACAAGCAAGGTCCGGTCAAGCCGATGGCTGTAGGCCTGCTCGTCAGCCCTTCCGGGATCCCGAGGAGGTCATTCGCCGCGTACACGACCTCGGACTTAATAATTGCTTTCTGCACTCGACAAACATGTCGGCTCATTCACGGCCGACTGGCCTCGCAGATGAAGGATATGCTGCATAAGTACGAGGTGATTGCGACCACCGTCGAGGTTGTGGGCCCTCCTCCGCTTGAATGGAATTTCCTGCGCGGTCCCTCCACCATTGGCCTGGTGCCGCCTGCCACCCGGGCTGCGCGTATCGATGCGCTCCGGCAGGCGTCTGATTTTGCCAAGCTGCTCGGCGTCTCGCAGGTTCAGACGCATTGCGGATTCATTCCGGAAGATCCGGCGGACGCGCTTTATCCCGGCACGGTAGAGGCGATCCGCACCGTCGCGCAGCATTGCCACGAGAACGGGCAGTACTTCCTGATGGAGACCGGCCAGGAAACGCCGACGACGATGTCGCGCATGATTCGCGATGTGGGCATGCCCAACCTTGCAGTCGGGCTCGATACGGCCAACCTTATCCTTTATGGCAAAGCGAATCCCGTGGACGCGGTCGATATTCTGGGGCCGCATGTGCGCAGCATTCATGCCAAGGATGGGAAGTGGCCGACCGATCCCAGCCAGCTTGGCGAAGAAGTGCTGATCGGGAAGGGGCTCGTTGATTTCCGCGCTGTGTTCACGAAGTTGCATCGCATTGGCTATCAGGGCGCTGTAACCATTGAGCGCGAAACATCGGGCCCGCAGCAGATTGAGGATGTGCGCCAGGAGAAGCAATACCTCGAGAACATTCTCAAAGAAGTTCTTGTTTAATCGATCACGGGGAACGATGCACACTGCAGGATCGCAACAGCGTTTGCGTCGTGAGGAACTATGAACCGTCGCCAGTTTGTTCAGACAGGCTCTCAGGTAGTCACAGGCATGCTTCTCATCAACTCAAACACCGCGTTCGGCTACCAGGCGAACTCCGCCGTGCGGCATGGCCTGCTCGGGTGTGGAAGTCGCGGCACCTCCGTGGCGACGTCCTTCTCGCAAAATACCTCTGCCCAAGTAGTGGCGCTCGCCGATCTTTTCGAAGATCAGCTGGCTGCGGGGAAGGCTCATTTCGACAAGGTGAACGCGGACCTGGGCAGGGCGCCGATCGACAGCAAGCTGATGTTTCGCGGGCCCCACGCATTTGAGCAACTGGCTGAGTCGCGCGATGTCGACCTGGTCCATATTGCCACGCCGCCGTTTTTCCACGTGCAGCATCTGGATGCCGCGGTTGCGGCAGGGAAGCACGTCTACTGCGAAAAACCGGTGGGCATCGACATTCACCAGGCACAGCAAGCTCTCGAGATTGCCAAGCGCGTGAAGCCGTCGCAGAGCGTCGATGTCGGCTTCCAATGCCGGATGGCGCCGCCCATCGCGGCCATCGCGGAAAAGATCAAGGCGGGCGCGCTCGGTAAAATTGCGACCGCCTCGGGCAACTACAATGCTCCCGCTTCGACGGAGAAGACGCATCCGGGCGCCGGACCCGATGAATACCGGTTGCGCAACTGGCTCTGGGACCGCGCGCTCTCCGGCGACATACTGGTCGAGCAGAACATCCACATCATCGATCTGTGCAACTGGATGGTGGGCGCCCACCCGCTGAAAGCCACCGCGACCGGGGGACGCAATATTCTCACCCACTACGGCGATTGCTGGGATAACTACCAGGTCGATTTCACCTATCCCGGCGACGTGCACTTTTCGTTTGCGTCCACGCAGTTTGGAAGCGACGGCCGCTTCGATGCGGGGCTGAAGCTGTTTGGCGCAAGCGGTTCGGCGACAGTGCCGTATTCGGGTCCCATCCAGATCACCGGCGCCCAGGCGTGGGAATGGCAGGAGACGACCTCGAGCGTTCCGGGGTCCGGTAAATTCGCCGCCAACGGCGCCTTCCTCGACAATCTGCAGTTCGCCGATCGCGACAAGGATCGCAGCTTCATCGAGAGCATCACATCCGGGCAGTCGCACAACCAGATCGCCGCGGGTGTGGAGACGGCGCTCAGCTGCATGCTCGGCCGCATGGCTGGCTATCAACGCCGCGAAGTCACCTGGGACGATCTGCTCGCGCATGGCGAGACGTACCAGCTCGGATTCAGCCTGGACCAGTTCGCCTGAGATCGCCTGCGGTGGATGTCGTGGCGCGAGCGCGGGCCTGCGCATCCGATCCGGAAGCCTCGATTAACGGACCTGGGTAAACAAGCGGGTGCGAACCAGGGCCCCCACGTCCCGCGGGTCAACCGCCTGGACCGGCTGCTGGCGCGGGAATTGGTAGATCTGTCCGGTCACCCGGCCTCGAATTTGCGCGGAACCATTTCCGCGGTAGAGCATCTTGATCGCGGTCGCGTCTGCTGTTCCATTCCCGTTTAGCGCGGCTCGCTTCTGACCACAACACATGACTCGTCTCCTTCGATAGTTTGGATTTGGGGCAGCGGCGCAATCTGCCTGCCGGTTATTTTCTCCAACAGGCAGGCCGCTCCGGAGAGCGCCTGCCAGTGGAGCAGGATTGCGATCCAGCTCGAGTTGCCGAGCCAGATCGCGAAGGGCAGAGAGAACCAAAGGCTAAGACAAAAGAAACAATCCATCAGGGACCCGAAGAAGCCCCCGCCCAGGCGGAAACGGAGTCGACGATCAGATCCCCGGGGCCATCTTCTTCCGCAAAGAGATGAGTGAGACGCCAGACGGCAAGTGCCGACAGGATGAAGTGCCAGACTTCGTTGCTGCCGTTCATTTCCCCTCATCTCCTCTGCGGGTAAGGGTCGGATCCTGTATTTCCTAGCTGACCGTCTCGAGGCAGAAGCCGATCGAGGCCGGGTTGTAGTTGCTGGTTTCGCCGCTGTTGACATTCGTGCGGTCCCACACATTAAGCGTAAGAGAGTACCCGCAAGGGGACATCCCCGTCGTATTAAGTGAGAAAGATTCGTTCACGACGCCCGGATCGCTGATGGCGCCGCCGAGCATGATCGAGGTGCCGGAAGCCGGAACCGGCAGAACACCGTTGGCGGGTCCCGGCGGCAGGATCGTGAAAGAGAACGTTCCAAAGTCCGACGCCGTGGCAGTGAATACGCCCGTGATGGTGTCTCCCGGGGCCAGCTTGCCGCACTCGCCGAATGTGGGCGTCAGTATCGCGGTGGGCGCCTGGTTGTTGACCAGGACCGTGACCACGTTGCTCTGGACATCCGGATTGGGTGCGTCGTACAGGTCCACGCGCAGATCGTAGGCGTAGCCGCTGTCGGCCAAGGTGGTGTTCCAGACGCCCAGGATCTGGCCCTCGACAAAGTGATCCGGCGAGTAGTCCTGGTAGGAGTAGTAGCCATCCGGGTCGGCATGGAAGGTCTGCTCGCTCTGGGTCCACACCCACCGCTGAAAACATTGATGGTGAGCGTGAGTCCCTGGGGCTCATTGACCACTGGCGCAAAGGCCGACGATCCGTGCGGCGCCTTCATGATGCGGTACTTCAGACCCATCGTCGGGTTCGAGATCGCGCCCGCGAGCGTGATTCTTCCGCCGAACGGCGCGTCGACGTAGTGCGCACCCGTGGTGATGGTGACCGCGTCGATGATGCGGCCATCGCCGCCGATCTTGCTGGTGTCCACGTCGCCGACCGCGCTGAGAACGGGAACCTGCTGCCCGGTGCCAATCACTTCGCCCGGGGGAATGAGGATGAGCGCTTCGCGAGCGTTCCCCCAGACCACCGGAGCGTACGGATTGGTGGTCGACGGAGGCGTGTTCCACGACAGGACCGCGCGAATCCTGGCCGTCTGCGGCCCATCGTAGCAAGGCTTGGCGTGCGAGAGCAGATCGATGGGCAGATAGACGTTGTAGTCGAGTCGGGCCGGCGAAGTGATGGTGAAATCGTGCACCACCACCGAGGTCGTGCCGGCGTATTCCCAGCCCGAGCCCCAATCCACCCAGAAAGCCACGTATTCGCGGCTGCCCGCGGCGCATGGTCCGCCGGAGTAGCCGACGCTCTGCTTGATCTCCAGGATGCCCGCGAGCTGGCTGGTGTTTTCATCCAGCCCGATGCAGTCCAGCTGCTCAAAGCTGGTGTCGCCGTTGGTATTGAGCCACTGCTCGACGAGGGAAACCAGGTTGATGTCGGAGATCCCGCCGAACATAGCCTGCGCCTTGATCGAAGTGGAAGCACCACTGGGCGATTGAGGCGACCGTAGACAATGCCGGGCTGCCGGCGGCTGCGGATAGCAGCGGCGCGAGGTAACGGTGCTGCGGGCACTTTCGCTTTGGCGTACAGCTTGTGGAGGTCGACGGGGCTCAGAGCGCTGGGACTGGCGGCCTTGACCGGCTGCGAAAGATCGATAGCCTGCGCAATCTGGTCTGGGAAGCTGAACCTTGGCATCGGCCAGCAGGGTGCTCAGGATAATGATCTCGAAGCCTTCGATCTGGATCTGCGCATCGACTACATTGCCCCACACCGGCGGCCAGTTTGGCTGGTTGGGCGGGGGCGGCGAGTTCCAGGAAAGTATGGCGCGCGCGAGCGGCAGGTTCTGGACAAAGCAGAACTCTTCCTTTGGACTGATCGGCAGCGTGACGGCATACTCGAGGGGCTTGGGGCCAGGCACGTCAAAGACGTTGACCGCGGTCAGCCCCTGATCCTGCCAGGTAGTCCCACCGTCATAGGAGAGATAAAACCGGACATACTCCTCGGATCCGGAGGTGCATATTCCGCCCGAGTATCCGGCCGTCTGCTTGATATTGATGGTGGCGCGCAACTGGTTCGACTGCGGGTTGTACCCGACGCAGCCGATGCTCTCATAGGCGGTGTCGCCCTGGATGCTCAGAACCGGCTTGTACGGACTATCGGCAAGGTTGCCGAAGAAGTTGGGGTTGGCCAGAAGCAGCGCATGGAAGTTCTGGCGGGCGAGTTCGGGCGACAACCTGGTCAGTGAGACCTGCTCGAACGACGGGGGCTGCGTTGCGGAAACGACGGGCTTGCCCTTTTGGGGAGTCATGTGCATTCCTCTCAGTGGGTGAGATTGGAGGTTGGACTCCTGCTTCTGACTTCCCGGCCGCAACGCGGATGAGCCGGGGATGGCATTTTGTCCGGAGCCGGAAAATTCCGGCGCACATCCGATTAGTGCGGCGGAGGGAGCAATCGTTTCATCGCCGTCGTGGGTTCTCCGGAGATCCGGAGGGTTGATCGAGAAAAAGGACGCAGCGGGGCTGGGGTTTGTGCCCGTTGCAGACTGATCCAGCCGAGGCCGGACCTTCAACCGGCAAGCCCTTAATGCGATGGACCTTCGGCCTCTTCCGTGGGCCGGGTACAATGTCACCGAGTTGTCATCTGATTGTTACTTCTGCATCCGGGTGCTCGGAAATGTGTCAAAAAGAGGAGACAATAATCAAGAACCCGGAGAATCTTTCCTAGTACACGTCCGGGATCGAGCAGGCAGGCAACTCGATGGGTACGATACTGGTTATCGAAGACGACGAGCGAATACTCAAGGCTCTCCAGCGCTTGTTTTCCTCCGAGGGATACGAGATCAGGAGCGCCGCCAACGGCAAGCAGGGGCTGGAGATGTTCGCGTCTCCGGGTCTGGATGCGGTGGTTCTGGATCTGATGCTGCCCGAGATGTCGGGCCGGGATGTATGCCGGTCGATGAAGCAGACCTCCCCGGATACTCCGGTCGTAATCCTGAGCGCCATTTCGGATGTTGCGGACAAAGTCCTGCTCCTCGAATTGGGCGCCGACGATTACGTGACAAAACCCTTCAGCCCGCGAGAATTGCTGGCCAGGGTGCAGGCGGCGATCCGGCGCTCGAAACGGTCGACTCTCCGCCCCTGCATCACGTTCGGCGACGTGGAGGTGGACTTCGCGTGCATGCGTGCCACCCGGAGCGGCAAGCCCGTGACCTTGACCGCGCATGAGTTCAAGCTGCTGCGCTTCTTCCTCGATAATCCCGAGCGCGTTTTGAGCCGCGACGAGTTGCTCAACGAGGTATGGGGCTATAACGCCTATCCGTCCACGAGGACAGTCGACAATCAGATCTTGAAGCTGCGTCAGAAGCTGGAGGAAAATCCCGCGATTCCTGTGCATTTCTGCACTGTGCATGGCGCCGGCTATCGATTCGTGCAGATGCCGTCGGCGTAAGCCGCGGAGAGGACGGAGGCAAACAGCGGTGGCCATTCGCATGCGAACGACGCTGCTCGTTTGCCTGGTTTCCATTTCATTCGGAGTCATTGCTCTTACCCTGGCGATCGTTCATAACGTTCTCCAGAAGCAGGTGCGGCGCGATATTTCCGCCGATCTCGAGCGTTCCATTTCCACCCTCCACAACATCCAGGCCCAGCGCCAGAGAATGTTGACCCGCGAAGCATCGCTGCTCGCCGCGCTGCCTGTCCTCAAATCGCTGATGACAACCTCCGACGAACGGACCATCCGCGACGGCGGGGCGGAGTTCTATGAACTCAGCGGGGGCGACCTCTTCGGGTTGGCCGATGGAAACGGCAAGCTCATCGCCGTGTATGAGGACGGAGCGTCGAGAGATCCGGGTGAGTTGTCGCAATCCGATATTTCCCGCGTGCCCGGGCTCGCCGACCCGAGTTATGTTCTCATGCGCGGAAATCTTTACGAAATTGCGGTGCAGCCGCTCTATTTCGGGAACGCAACAGCAGGAACGCGACTGGGATATGTCCTCCTGGGATACGCTGTCGATCGGCGCCTGGCGGAAGAAGTCAGCCAGGCTACTTCCGCGGAAGTAATCTTCTACGTAAAACGGACGATGGTCGCCACCACTCTCGATGAGCGATACAAGGCTGAAAGCGTCCGGCGCACGGACGATCTGCTTTCTTCCGGGGCTGGAGAGGATACGTGGTTTGGCGGCGAGCGCTTCCTCCATGCGGCGGTTTTGCTCTCCGGCACTTCGGAGCCGCGCGTGCAACTCGTCGTTTTGAAATCCTACGATCAGGCCAGCCAGTACGTCACCCATCTGGACCACGTGCTTCTTGGTCTGGGGGCAGTCCTCTTGTTCCTGAGCGGCGCCGTGGCTGTTTATCTTTCCACCACCATTACGCGTCCACTGGACAGGCTGGTTGCGGGAGCGCGCGCCCTCGGTGGGGGTAATTTCGATTACCAGCTTCAGCGCGCCGGGGCCAGGGAGATTCGAGAGTTGGGGGATGCTTTCGACCGGATGCGCTGCCGGCTACGCACCGCCCGAGAAGAACTGCTGGCGGCCGAGCGTCTGGCCACGATCGGACAAATGGCCAGTTCGATCTCCCACGACCTTCGCCATTATCTCTCCGCCGTCTACGCAAACGCGGAGTTTCTTGGCTACGACTCCATCGGCCCGGACGAGCGCATGGAATTACTCGCAGAAGTGCGCCAGGGTGTCCGAGGTATGACAGACCTCATCGAGTCGCTGCTGCTTTTCAGCCGTACCGGCGAGTACTTGCAGCTGACATACGAATCATTGCCGTTCCTCGCCGAGCGCGCCATCGCCATGGTGCACGCCCATCCGGATGCGAAAAATGCACATTTTGTCCTCGATCCAGGAGCGCAGATTGAGGGCTGGCTCGATGCACGCAAAGTCGAGCGGGCCCTCTATAACCTCTTCCTGAATGGGTGCCAGGCGGCGCGGCACGCGGCGGAGACTCCGGAGATCCGGGTGACTCTGGTGGATAACGGAAGACCACATACGCTTTTTGATCTCGGACAACGGGCCTGGTGTGCCAGAAGTTATTCGTGAATCGCTGTTCCAGCCGTTTGTCAGCGTCGGCAAGGCAAACGGCATCGGGCTCGGGCTCACATTGGCTCAAAAGATTGCCCAGGAACATGGGGGCAATGTCACGCTCGTCGAGTCTGGCCCGGGCCGAACAGTATTCCAATTCTCTATCGCCAAAGCGGCCCTCCAGAAATTCGCGGAAACCGCGCGGAGGAAGGAAATATCGACCCTCAGTTAACGCAAGACAAGAGGCGCTCCTTCTCCCGTTTTTCATCGTAAACTGACATCCCGCGCCAATTCTTATCCGTGAGGTCAGCTCCATGAATCGCATCCCGGCATCGACGGTCAATACAGCAGTTGTCACGCTCGCTGCTTATTGTCTGCGCGGCGACCTCGCGCGCCCAGCAAGTCGGCGACAATTCCAAGCCTGTCACGCCGCCGGTACGCGAGCCAGATCTCGATCGGCACCTCGATGAGCTGACAAGCAAGCTGGACAACATGCGTCAGCAGTTGATCGAATCGCAAAACGAAATGGACGAGTTGCGAAACGAGCTCCGCACCTTGCGGGAACAACTCTCCGCAAAGGATCAGACCCGCGAGGCGGCACAGGATGCGGACGCCCTGCGGACGGGTGTGGAGCAGCTCAAGGACGAAACCGAAATCCTGCAGGCTCAGGTCAAGCAGCACGATCAGAGCAAGGTGGAAACCGTTTCCAAGTATCCGCTTCGCATCAATGGAGCGGTGCTGTTTACGTCAATCCTGAACAGCGGCAAGACAGACAACATCAACGTTCCGGTGGTTGCGCTTCCCACCAATCCGAATTCGCTTTCCGGAAGCCTGAGCGCCACCGCCAACCAGACCATGTTGGGGCTTGACGTCACCGGTCCGCATCTATGGGGCGCCCGTTCCTGGGGAGATCTTAACGTCGACTTCTGGGGCGGCGGCTCTTCCGCCAATTACACCGCGACCGCAGGCACCGTCCGGCTTCGCACCATGCACGCGCGTGTCGAATGGCCCGACCGGTCGATCACGGTCGCTGTCGACAGGCCCTTGATGTCGCCCTGGCAGCCGGCGTCGTGGGTGACGGTAGCCGAGCCGGCCCTTGCCTGGTCCGGAAATCTGTGGACGTGGTCTCCGCAAGTCAACTTCAGGCAGAACGATGTGGTCTTCCGGCATATGAATGCCGAAATGGGTTTGATTTTTCCCTCCAGCCCTTATGCGTGGATTTCGGGCCAATCCGCCGGACCGAACGCGTCGGAACGGAGCCGTCAGCCCGGATATCAGGCTCGTCTGGGAACAGCGCAATCCTGGCGTGATCATCCATTCAATCTGGGCGCCAGTGGATACTACAGCCGTCAGGCATACAACTACGACGAGCATGTGGACGCCTGGGCGGCCTCTGGAGATTGGAACCTGGTCTTCGGCCGTGTATTTCAGTGGTCTGGAGGAATCTATCGCGGCCGGGGCATTGGAGGGCTGGGCGGCGGAGCCTTCAAGGACTACGTGAGTACCGCAGAAACTGATTCACTGCGCGGGCTGGACGCGGCCGGCGGGTGGACCCAGGCCAGGTTTACGATTTCCTCATCACTCGAGGCCAACGTCAGCACAGGGCTGGACAATGCATTTGCCCATGAACTGCGGGGCTCCGATCAGGCTTCCAGTCTCAACTACTATGCAACCCTCGCCCGCAATCAAACTGTGCTCGCCAACCTGATCTATCGCCCCAGGTCTTACCTGCTTCTCTCCACTGAGTTCCGGCAGATCGATAGTCGCCCAGTCGACGGCTCTGCAAGTCAGGATCGCATTTTTGGAGTAGCTACGGGGTACATCTTCTGACGAGGTTATCCGTGTCGTTCTTTCGATTTGCTATCGCACTCGGCTGGCTCGCGACGCCTCTTGCCGCGCCATCGGCGCAGGAAGCGGGTTTCGACGCACGGGCCCATATTGAAGTAATGCAGGCGGAGGGGCAGAAAGCCGAATCTCATCCTGCGGCCGGCAACATCGTCGTATGGCTCACGCCGGAATCCGTCATCGCCAGCGCCTCCCTCGACTCCGTTGCCCCAGGGCACTTTCGCGTGGAGCAAAAGAACAAGCGCTTCAATCCGCACTTGCTGGTTGTACCTCTGGGGAGCACGGTCGAATTCCCCAATCTCGATCCTTTCTTCCACAACGTCTTTTCCCAATTCAATGGAAAACGATTTGACCTCGGATTGTACGAGGCAGGAAGCAACCGGGTCGTCCGCTTCGACCACGAGGGTGTTTCTTACCTCTTCTGCAATATCCACTCCCAGATGGCGGCAGTGGTTGTAACCTTGCGAACGCCCTACTTTGCCGTGGCGACAGAAAGCGGCGAGATCGAACTCCATAACGTTCCCCCGGGTGACTACAACCTTCACGTCTGGGCTGAGGGAGCGGGCGCCCACGAGCTTGACGCGCTCACGCGCCGGGTTCACATCGCGTCCGGCCAACTGGAACTGGGAACGATACGGGTCTCCGTACCAGGCGCCATGCCTCAGCACAAGAACAAGTTTGGCGAGGACTACAAGCCCGATCCGGTTCCAAGCTACTGATCGAGATTCCGGGCTCACGCACGTCCAGCTCCGCAGGACGAGTTACACCATAGACCAAAAAAAAGATGCGCCCAGTACAAGCCAGACCTGACTGCTGAGAGCGCGCGTTGAAAGCCAAAGCCTCAATCCATGCAAGAGAAAGGAGGCGTTGGCCGCGCTATTGACAACCGCCCTGTCGACTAGATACGCCACGTACTTGACGTAACGGTTCGTATTCAAACTCACTTGCCGGCGATATTTCATGCCAACTACGGTTTCATCCGGGCCCGCGACATGATGAGGGAGGATGGCTCTCAGCAGCGCCGACTTTCGCGACGTTCGAGATGTTGCAAGCAAAAGCTGAAGTAGATGGCCATCCTTGTTACGTCGGAACATCACCTCCAGCGGAGACCCGCCCAAGCGACGCAGCCATTGCTTCTGGGCTTCTGGCAGTCGATCGGCCTCCACGCGCGCTACTTCGGGGAGCGCACACGAGAACCAGCTTCTGGCAAGACAGAACCCGATGGCTTCCAACCTTCGCAGGTTGCTGCTGTGAACATCGCGCCATTGACTCCAGAACTCCACATCGCGCGCGCGAGTATGGAGAAATTTGGCCAGCTCAAACACGTGATGAACGACCCAGTCTCCGGAGAGCACGCCGCGGAGAACGTGCAGTGACAGGTAGCCGAGATGATCTTCTCCGTTGAGCCCGCAAAACTCCATGCCTTCGAGTTTGCGGCTCTCGCGCCGACCCCAGAATTGCGCCACTTCCGGGATCTCGATCAGATTGACTCTCTCATTCCATAAGCAGAAATGAAGCTCGATGTCTGGAGGCATTTCCGGATCGTACGGATTGCCGCGCCACCGCCAGTTGCCCGGCCGCCTGAGGCTCGGAACATGATCTGCCCGGCTGTGATTCGGGCCGTCAGGACGGTAGCCGATGCCCATGAGAGCCGCCTGCGCGGTCTCGATCTGAGGTTGCGGACAGTAGAGATCGATATCCGATTGCATGCGGAGATGCGGGTCACTTACGTAGTCAGGACATTGCGTGAACCCCTTCAGCACCACGTGCGGTACGCCCGCATGCCGCAACGCCGCGGCCGCTTCGATGTAGGCCGCTTGCACATGTTCAAATCGCCGTGCGTTGTCGCGGGCATTCCGCTCGAGGCGGCCGCGCACCCACTCAGGGGCCCTCGCAAGGTCGATTTGAGAGAGCGCCAGGGCGAGATGCGAAAGATCGCAAAACTCCAATAGCCGTCGCCATTCGATCGTATCGAGCGCAAACAAGGCATCGGTGTTCGAGCCCTCGAGTTGCAACGCCTCCATCAGGGCCGCAAACTCTTTCGGAACCCGCGGAGACACCGTCCCGTTGCCGATCGGATAGGGGCGCATGGGTGCTCAATTTCCCTTCGTCGCAAGTTGGTTAATACGCTCGATCGCCCAGTCCAGATCGCGGTAGCGAAGTTCGTAGATCCCGGCGCCGAGGAGTCGTTTGAGCGCCCTCTCTTGCGCCAGCGGCGGCTCCGAGGTCGACAAAAGGCTTTGCCTGAACCATGGCCAAACCGAGGACGGCCGCAACGGGACCAATTCCTGGTCATCGACCCACTTGCGATTCAGGAACACAATGTGTTCGACCAGCGCGGAATTGGCAATGGCAAGATCCGGCCACTCCGAGGTGCGAACCTCGACCGACGGCTTGCCCGCCGCCCGGGGAGTTATCGCCCGCCCCGCAAGCTCGGGGAAAATCTCCGCCGCTGAAGGACGGAAGCGAACCTGGTTGCAGTTGCCCACAACCAGTCGGTCGTCACGATCGAGAGGAATGTAGCTGGCGTCGTCGGTTACATAGGTCCAGCCCCTCCGCGAGCCGGCGAACGCGAGTGTAGACTTGCCGTCGCCCGACTCTCCGCACAGGAGCACCCCCTTGCCGTCAATACGGACGCAGGCGCCGTGAACCGCCGCCGCTCGCAGTGCCGACACCATGCAAAGCGCCGCGGCTTCGATGAAGTGATAGCGAAAATACTTTGACGCCGCGGCAGTCTCTTTCGTTACTCTGCCCATGGCCCGGCCCTTCTTGAGGTCGGCAATGAAGAAGTTGTCGATATCGGCCACCTGCATGAAAAGAGAATCTTTCAGCATGTATTCGGGAGCCGGCGGCAGCGTCCGACTTGCTCCGTTCCCAGGCTTCACGTCAAAGAGAATCTCCAGCGGCGCTCGATGAAAAACGGGATGAAACATGTTCCAGCTTTCGTTGGCGGCGGCGAGAACGTCCGGCGAGTTGGAGAGAACTCTGACGGGATAGCCGAGAGGAAAATGCATCGCCTCGTAGTGAAGCCTGGCTCGTGCATCGAGATAACTCTTCAGTGGAAGCTCAGCGGGCGCACCATTGGCCATCACTGTGGCTTGCTGCAGCAACAGCGCATCCGCGGGCCATGCCGGCTGCCGGTCTGCGGCTGCCGCGCCGGCCCATCCAAATTCATTTATGTTCATTTTCTATGTCCTCGCCTGAATACACCCGCGGCTCTCCCAGGCTTCCGGCAGGAGGAAGATGCCGCAGGTAAACAACGATGGACCACATCTCGTCATCGTTGAGAATCCCGTGAGACGCCGGCATCCCCGAGGGAGCGATTCCGTTTTCGATAATCCATTTCAATTGGCCGTCGGTGTAACTCTGCACCTGCTTCGAAGCGAGAGATGGAACCGGCGGAGAGAGGCTTGCGGCGAATGGAACCCCGGTGTTTTGTCCGTCCAGACCGTGGCACACGATGCAGTAATGTCCGAAGGCTTCCTTGCCGTTCTTCATGTCTTCGGGCGAACCGGAAAGCGGATTGCGATCGTTCTTGCCTTGCACCGTGATGTGCTGTTTTGTCCAGTGGGCAAACCCGGATTCGGCGCGCCCCGGCTTGGTGACGCGGCACCCGGCGAGTGCCAGGCACGCTACGCAGACCATGACTCGAACGTCAACGCACCCTCGCATCGCATCAACCTTCGGTGACGTGGATCTCGAACATCATTTGGCCATGGCCCGATCCGCAGAAGCGTCCACATTGGCCGTGGAAGTCACCCGACCGCGTGGGAGTCAACAGGATCTCAACTGGCTGGCCTTTGTTTATGGTCTGATTTACGCCCAGATCCTTGACCAGGAGACTGTGCGGGACATCATCTGAAATCAACTTCAGGCGAACGGTTTCCCCTTTCCGTACCGTGATCTCCGCGGGGCTGAATGCATAGCGGTGCGCATGAATTTCGATGATGCGGGCGGGTTGCTGATCGGCCGTCGCCCAGGAATTGAAGATAAGCATTGCGGCAAGCGTGAATAGTTTTACGGTATTGATCATCCAGGTCCTTCCGGTAGAAATGTCTCATCGATCACTGAGAACCAAGGCAACTCAAGGAGGAGCTTTGCTGCGGGGGTGGAATTTTCCTGCGGTTCCAGCGCTGTAACGCCGCCGCCCAAATCGGATGTATCCAGCACCCTTGGAAATGATCGGGACGAAGCCGGCTTCACTGTTGAAGTCCCCCGTGCTCTAGGCGAAAGCCTGTGCGCACGTCGTGACGCACAAGAGCAATGTGTGCACATACAGCATCCAGGTTCGGTGTTGCAGCAACTGCACCATGTCGGCTCCGTCCATGCCATCGAGTTTTGTTTTCTCGATGGGCCCCATCAGCTATGGACCCAATCTACAGGTGGCGTGGTGTCTCGTTGTCAGAGGGATGTCATCGGATCGTCACTTCCGGTCTTCAACGCCGCCTGATCGGGCGGGGTCGACCAGCAACCACAGGGCGCCGCCGGCCGCCGCCAGTATCGCCGCAAATACGAAGGCAAAACTCCAGCCGATGCGGCTGGCGATATAGGGCGTGAGCGACGCGGTGACGGCGCCGCCAATCTGGCACCCCATGTTCATCACGCCGGAGACAACTCCCGAGCGAGTGCCGGAGATGTCCGCACTCACCGCCCAGAACGAGCTTTGCGACAGGTATAGCGCGCCCGCTCCCCCCGCGAGAATGAAGCTGGCCGTATAAGGCCCGCGCACATGAGAACCGATGACCAGGAAAACCGCGGTGAGCACCAGCGAAACGGCCGCGATGCCGCACCGGCCGGCGCGCGCCCCGATTCTCTTCGAGAGCCCGTCGCTTATCATTCCGCCCGCCAGGCAGCACACGGTCATGGCGATGAACGGGATCATCGACACCAGCGCGCTGGCCTTCAGGTTGAGTCCCCGCACCTGCGCCATGTAAATGAAAAACCAGCTGAAAAAGATCCAGGCCACATACCCGAAGCTGAAATAGCTCAGCGTCAGCGCCAGCACGTTGCGATTCCAGATCGCGGCGCTCCACGAGACTGGCGTGCCGGAGCCACGCGATTTCTCCGCGGCTCGCGTTGCCTGAATCAGGTTCAACTCGTCTCTCGTGACCAGCGGGTGCTCTTCCGGCACATCGCGCGCCATGGCAAACCAGACGAGGCCCGCCGCCAGTCCCACCGCGGCGCTGAACCAGAACGAAGCGCGCCACCCATAGTGGCTGATGATCCAGGTGAGCGCAGGAATGCTGAGGCCCGCACCCGCGCCAACGCCGGCAAAGATCCAGCCATTGGCGCGGCCCCTTTCGGCCATGGGAATCCACTGCGCCACAAATTGATTCGAGGCGGGATAGATGACCGCCTCCCCAGCACCCAAAGCAAAGCGCATAGTGATCAAGAGGAGAAGCGCATGGGATATGCCCGGATTGGCAAGCGTGGTGAGCGCGGAGAACAACCCCCACCACAGCACTCCGGCAGCCAGCACGAGGCGCGGCCCGAAACGGTAGGCCAGCCAGCCGCCCACGACCTGGAACGCGGCATACCCGAGCAGAAAGGAGCTGAATACCCATCCGAGGCGGATATCGTCGAGCCCGAGTTCGCTTCGTATGGCCGGCCCGGCGATCGAGATGTTGGTCCGGTCGAGGAAGCCTACCGCGCTCAGCAAAAAGAGCCAGAAGATAAGAAAGCTTCGAACCGGAACGCGGCGTAGCAACGGCACCCTCATTCGGCAACGCTCAAAACGATAACTATAGCGGGTCGGAGTCGGGGTTGCTCCTTGACGCGGGATTTCAGCGCGGTCCGCTACAATGCCCGGTATGATGCGCGCTGGTGCTTTTGTTCGTCGTAGCGGCGCCGCCGGGTTGGGGCACGTTGGATGGACATTCCAATATCCGGACGGCAGTTTCTGTGATGGCGCGGTAGAGAACCCCGCGGGCACGCCCATGAGTCCTCCGGGGAAAACGGGGTTCTGGTCGCAAACTGTTGTCGATCCCGATCCTCCGATGAAGCTGCGTGCGTACGACGCATTCAAGCTCTTCGAGATCCCCACCGGCGACCCCGATTCCGCCGACAAGACCGTGGCCTGGGTTGGGACTCAGCCCTACCTCGTGATCTTCAGGAATTGCATGGACGACACCTACGATGTGTTGCGTTCCTATGGGGTTCCGGACCTGCCTCTGCCAATGCTCGAGATCACGCCCAATCGCTGGTTCGACCAGCTCAGTCCGGCGGCGCAATCGGTGACGGCCCAGGCGTTGCAGGACGCGGGACTGGTTCCTGCATCCCACGTCGAAAGTCTCCGCGCACAGGTGGCGGTTCAGCCCGAAGCTCCCCAGTGGAGAACGCCGGGGACTCCCGACTGGCAGGATTTTCACGAGAAGCTGTTACGGCCCACATTGCACAGGCGGCTGGCCAGCCCCGTCGGCCCGGCCCAACCGTAAGAGCGTGCTCAAACAAATCCATCCATGCCCGAGCCCGCGAGCAGGCTGACTCGTCAAATTTGGCGCGCATCCCCATCAGATCAGGCTCATACTGATAGGGAGAGCGGTGGAGGAGGTTGGCCGGATGAGATCGAATTATTCCCGTCGAGACTTTATCGGCGCCTTGGGCATGGTTGCGGGTGCGTCCATGGTCAAGCCGTCGCTGTTATCGGCCGTGCAGGCGCCGGCCGGCCGCGTGGCCATCGGAATGTGCCCCGATTACGACCGGCAGGTCGCCGATGTGCTCGGGAAAATGTTTGATCAGCTGGGAGGGCTCGACACCCTGGTGCGCGGCAAGACCGTGGCCATCAAGCTCAACATGACAGGCCCCCCCAGCGACAAACTGGATTCCATGCCCAACCAGATGACCCACTGGGTCCACCCCCAGGTCATCGGGTCCCTGGTTTCGTTGCTGGGCAAAGCGGGAGCCACGCGGGTCCGCTTGTTGGAGAGCGCGCCCTTCGGCACCAAGCCGCTTGAGGAGTTCATGATCTCCGCCGGCTGGCAGCCAAAAGATTTTGCCGGCGCGGCGACCCGGGTCGAGTTTGAGAACACCAACTTCCTCGGCAGCGGAAAAACGTACGCGCGCTTCATGGTCCCGGGCGGCGGCCTCATGTACGCGGGGTACGACCTCAACCACTCCTACCGAGATACAGACGTGTTTATCTCGCTCGCCAAGCTGAAAGAGCACCGCACCGCCGGCGTTACGCTCTCGATGAAGAACTGTTTTGGCATAACGCCATGCACCATCTACAGCGACGAAGCGCCCCAGGACGAGCCGAGCCTTGTGCCGGTCGGGTATCGAGGGCCCATGCACTCGGGCTCGCGGGTGCCGCCGAAGAGTGCGCCCCAGCCCGTCGACGGGAACCGCTCCAAGGACCCCGGCTATCGCGTGCCGCGCATTACTGCTGACCTCGTCGCTTCGCGGCCGATCCACCTGGCCGTGATCGATGGCATCTACACCATGACCGGCGGCGAATTGCCGAACCAGGGCAAAAACACCATCCACCAGGCCATTCATCCCGGGTTGCTGATCGCGGGCTTGAACTGCGTCTCGACCGATGCGGTTGCCACCGCGGTGATGGGCTTCGACCCCATGGTCGATCGCGGCACGCCGCCCTTTGAAAAGTGCGACAGCACGCTGGCGCTCGCCGAGCATCTGGGTGTGGGCACGCGCGACCTGAACAGAATTGAGGTTGTGGGTACGCCCATCGCTAAAGCGCGGTACAAGTTCCCGACGCTGACGCAACTGACAACTGCGTAGGATGGTAAGCTGTGGGACCCTGCGGTGGGTCGAAACCTGGATAGAGAATGAAATGGCCGGCAATTTCGCGGATTTACTCTGCGAAGTCTGCCGGTTTTTCATTTGCGGCGCGGCGAGCGATAGAATTGCGCTTTTGTTGGTTCAATTCGATTCTGGCCGTGAAGAGGATGACGCATGCCGATGGAACGCCGCAATTTTCTGAAAACTATCGCAGCCGCTGGCGGTCTCACGCTGGCTCCCCGTTTTGTCCGTTCCGAGGAGCAGGCTCGCCCGCGCCACCCGTGCCATGCCGGCTCCCAAGATCAAGGACATCAGCGTAATCGAATGCGAGCCGCAGGGTGTGCGTCTCACCGTGGTCAAGATCACCACCGATCAGGATGGACTCTACGGGTATGGCTGCGCAACCTTTACGCAGCGTGCCGATCTCGTGAAACCCGCGGTGGAGAAGTACCTCAAGCCATTTCTGCTCGGCAAGACCACCGACCGTATCGAGGATATCTGGCAGTCGTGCTACGACAGTTCGTACTGGAAGAACGGTCCCGTGCTGAACAACGCTATCAGCGGCATCGACCAGGCGCTGTGGGACATCAAGGGCCGCCAGTCGGGTTTACCGGTGTATCAGCTTGCCGGTGGCAAGTGCCGCGAGGCCGCCGATACCTACGCCCACGCGAGCGGCGCCGAGTTTGAGGAAGTTGTCGCGAACGCGAAGAAGTACATGGAACAGGGCTGGCGTCACGTGCGCGTGCAGGTAGGCCTGCCCGGCATGGCGGGTTACGGTTCGCAGCACAAGGACGACGGCCGCCCCCAGGCCCTGCACGACAAGCCGCTCTTCGATCCCGCTGCCCAGTTTCGTCGCGCGCTCAAGCTGCTCGAGATCTGCAGGCGCGAACTCGGCGATGAAGTCGAGTTGCTCCACGACATGCATGAGCGGTTGACGCCCAACCAGGCCGTGCAATTCTGCAAGGCGGCGGAGCCGTTCCGCATGTTTTTTCTTGAAGACCCGCTCTCGCCCGAGGACCTGGGATACTTCCGCCAGATCCGTCAGAACTGCGCAACCCCCATCGCCATGGGTGAGCTCTTCAACAGCCCGCACGAATGGCAGCCGCTCATCACCGAACAGTTGATCGACTACATTCGCGTGCACGTGTCGCAGGCCGGCGGATTCAGCCCCGCGCGCAAGATCGCCATCCTTGCCGAGCAGTTTGGCGTGAAGACAGCATGGCACGGCCCGGCGATGTTTCCCCGGTTGGGCACATGGCCAATGTAACTCTCGACTTAGTCAGTTATAACTTCGGCATCCAGGAGTACTCGCCCGTTCAACGAACGGACACAGGCGATTTTTCAGGGCTGCCCGGAGATGCGCGATGGATACCTGTGGGTCAGCGAGAAGCCGGGCTGGGGCATCGAGATCGACGAGAAAGAAGCTGCCAAGGCGCCGTTTACGCAGAGCCCGCTGAACGGCGGCTGGGGCGAGATTCGGACTCGCGACGGTACCGTGATCAAGCAATAATCCAAAGAGTTATCCAGCAAAGGCCGAAACAGTCTGTTGGTTTCCACCCTTTGCCAGAAAAAAGACAAAAGGATGGGACACGGGTCAGAATTGATAGCTGAAAGCTGCTTCAACTGAACAGCGCGTCATCCCACGACTGGGCTTCGTCCCACGTCGGTGTGGGTTCGAAGTAGCCTGTTCCGGGCTTCAGGTGGCGCTTCAACTCATCGTCATTGAGAGTGATGCCGAGTCCCGGTGCTTCGGGCACTTTGATGAAACCCTTGTTGACGATGGGCTTTTCGATGCCCGTCACCAGGTCCTGCCAGAAGGGCACGTCGAGCGAGTGGTTTTCAAGGGCCAGGAAGTTGCGCGTGGCGGCGGCGCAATGCACGTTGGCCATGCAACTGACGGGCGTCCCGGCAAAGTGCATCGCCATGGGCACGCCGTATCGGAATGCCATGTCGCCGATGCGATGGGTCTGCAGTATGCCGCCGGACGTCGCCAGGTCAGGATGAATCTTGTCCACCGCGTGCTCGCGGCAAAGCGTCTCGAAGTCTTCAATTTTGTAGATGTCTTCCCCGGTGAGAGTGGGCGTCGGGCTCTCCTGCGTGATTTCCTTCAGTAGATCGGTGTAGTACCAGGGAATCACATCTTCCATCCATTCGAGATTGAATTTCTCATAAGCCTTGCCCAGCCGGATCACGGACTTCACGCCGATGTGGCCGAGGTGATCCATCGATAAAGGCATGTCGTAGCCGATGTTGTCGCGCACCGCGGCCACGTACTCGCAAAGCCGGTCGATGCCTTTGTCGGTAACTTCCGTGGCCATGAATGGATGAGGCTGGTTGCGCAGTTCCCACTTGTCCATGCCCGCCGGCTGCATCACGGTGCCGGGAATGTCTTCGAGCACGTTGATGCCGAGATCCATCTTCATCCAGGTCAGACCCATGGCCTTGCGTTCCTTGGCGCGGCGGCCATACTCGGCGGGGTCCATCGATTCCGTGGTGTCCGCATAGATACGGATCGAGTCGCGCCACTTGCCGCCCAGCATCTGGTAAACGGGAATGTTGTAGACCTTGCCCGCTATGTCCCAAAGCGCCATCTCCACGGCGCACACTCCGCCGGCCTGTCGCGCGTTGCCGCCGAACTGCGCGATCTTCTGGAACAGGTAATCGATCCGCAGCGGATTCTCGCCAACAAGGCGGCTCTTCAGAACCATGGCATACTGCGGTCCTGCGATGTCGCGCACCTCGCCCAGGCCATAGACACCCTGGTTGGTGTCGATGCGAATCAGCACGCATGGGCTCGGGCCGGGCTTCACGATGACCGCGTAGCGCATGTCGGTGATCTTCAGATTTGACGGGCTCGAGGCGGTGTTCACGTTTTTGATTTCCGGTTCAGCCGCGGCCATCGGTCCGACCGCCCCGCCCGCAAGCAGGGCCAGTGAAGATTTCAGAACACTGCGGCGATTCATACCGGCTTTCATGGGATCCGACATTTGGCGCGTTCCTTCCATGGCTTAGTTTTGTGGCCCCATCTTAACTCTTCCCGCACTCATCTGGACGCTTGCGGGCGTTCGTGGAAGAATGCGAGTCTATGGCGTCCATGAGATCGGTTCTTTCGCGTCGGCATGTGATGAAGGCAATGGGAGCGGCAACTCTGGCTTCGATTGTGCGGCCGCTGGCATTCGCAGCCCAGGAAAAATCGAAGCCCTGGTGGCTCGGAGACGGAATGCCGCAGGAAGGCCCGGGGACGCCCAAAATTGCCTGCGCCATCGATCTCCGCGACGGCGTAACCGACGAGGCGATCCGCGGCGTCGTGCAACTTGGCGTGTATCACGTGCTCTCTGGAGGTCCGTCAATCCCGTGGAGGGTGAGCCAGCTTCAACCCTTGATCGACAAGTTGAAGGCCGGCGGCGTGTCCCTCGGGCAACCTGATGATCGGCGGCTTCGCCAATACGATCTATGGGCGGCCGGGACGAGATGAAGAGATCGAAAAAGTGCGGCAGTCGATCGAAGCCGCGGGCAAGGTGGGTCTTCCGGTGATCGAATACAACTTCTACGCGCATCGCGCCATGGAAGGCTATTACGAAGAGGTCGGCCGGGGCAGCGCGGGACTGACCGGCGCCGACTTCGACCGGATGAAGGATCTGCCCCCGCTGCCCGAAGAAGGTGCGCGCACGCTCGAAGAGATGTGGGCCAACATCGCCTATTTTCTGAAGGCCGTGATTCCGGTAGCGGAAAAATCGAACGTGCGCCTTGCGCTTCACCCCAATGATCCGCCCTTTCCCATGAGCCGCGGATCGCAGCAGATCATGGCCACACTCGCCGGCTGGAAGCACCTGGTCGAAATTGTGGACAGCCCCGCCAATGGCATTACGTTTGACTGCGGCGTGACGAAGGAAATGGGCGAGGATCCGGTCGAAGTGTGCCGCTATTTTGGCGGCCGCGACCGCATCAATCACATGCACTACCGCAATCCCCACGTGATGAAGCCCTACGTGCAATACGACGAAGGTTTCATCGATGAGGGCGACGTAAACATGTTCGCGGTGATGCGGGAATTGATCCGGGTGAAGTACACGCGGGAGATTTATCCCGAACATCCCCGCGCCCTGGACTATGACCGCGCGCGAGGACCGATTCACGGATACCCCGGCGGAGGAAGCTACGCCGGAGACGTGTACGACATTGCTTATGCCAGGGCGATGCTCCAGGCAGCGCTGATTGCCGAACGTGAAAAGAGCTGAGTCGAGCGTATCGCAGTTGACAGGCCGCCGCGGTGGGTTCATTGTTTTTATAGCTTCCCTTTTCAACCTGCGAGGTCGCGTACCGGGCAACCGGGCGGACTGTGCTTCCTGGAAGGGGAACGATATGAGTCTTTCGCGCAGGCGTTTTGTTCAACTAGCCGGGTCGGGAATGCTGGTGCAATCGACCGCGTCGGCGCTTAGACTTTTTGCGTCGGAGACGCCCCAGCCAGGGGTCGTGCTGAACCGGTCCAAGGTCGCGCTCATCCATGGCGACGACCGGCGCAGAAATATCCGGCTGGCTCTGGAAAGCATCGACGCCGACGTGCAGGCCGGGCTCAAGCGCAAGAAGTACGTCGTCATCAAGCCCAACAACGTTACCGCGCACCGGCAGTTGGGGGCCACACACGTCGATGCGCTCAACGGCATTCTCGACTATCTCGAGCCGCGCTTCCACGGTCCGGTGATGATTGCCGAGTCGTCGGCCGAGGATACGTTCGATGCCTTCGAGAATTTCAAATACAACCAGCTTCCGAAAGAACGCCGCGCTCAGCAGATCAGCCTTGTGGACCTCAATCGCGCCGGCAAGTACGACGTCGTGCAACTGCTCGACTATGACCTGCATCCGGTGATGGCGCGGTTGGGAGCGCCGCTGGTCGATCCCGATGCGTACGTGATCTGCTCGGCCATGCTGAAGACGCACAATACCGTGGTAGCAACCATGTCGATCAAAAACATGGTGCTGGGTGCGCCGCTCAGGAGCGCGCCGGGCGCGACGGAGTGGAACGACAAGCGAAAGTACCACGTGGGCCTGCGCCAGACCCACTACAACATGCTGGTGACTGCCGAGAAAATGAAGCCATTCTTCGGCGTCGCGGTGCTCGACGGATTCGAGGGCATGGAGGGCGACGGGCCGACGCAGGGCACGCCGGTCGAGTCGCACGTGGCCATTGCTTCCACTGATTTCCTGGCCGCCGATCGCGTGGGCCTCGAAGTGATGGGGATCAATCCGGATTGGGTCGGCTATCTCAACTACTGCAGTCAGGTGGGTATCGGCCAGTTCGATCTAGCCAAGATCGACGTGACCGGCGCAACCATCGCCTCGGTGCAGAAGAAGTACAAGCTTCACGATGACATCGACCGCGAGCTCCAATGGATGGGTCCGCTGAAAGAGTTGCCGCCGCGCGTTGGCAAGATCACACGGCCCAGCGATCTCTTCCTGGGATAGACCTACTTGCCCTGGCGCGCCTTCGCGAGCAGTGCGTCGAATTCGCTGCGCGGCATCTTCAGCTTCTCGGGATGGGCATCGATCCAGCTCGCGAAGGCATCGTACTTTTTCGCATTCCATCCGCCTTCGAACTCGGCGCCATTCTTGCCCTCCCGGTTCAATTCGAAGTTGAAGTCGTCGGTCAGCGCGGTGAACTCCGCGTGGCTGACGGCCTCTTCGGCGAGGATCGCGGGAACAAACAGCACGCCTTCCGGCTTGGCCAGCACCAGGTCGCCGGGCAGAACCACGGCGCGCCCGATCCGGATCGGTGCGTTGATAGAAGTCAGTTCCATATCGGCCCACGCCGAGGGATCATAGCCGCGATAGAAGCCGTTGAAGTCGGGAATCTCGCGGTTCTCCGCCTGGTCGCGGATGCCGGCGTCGAAGACGAAACCGGTGTGCGTGTGCGCGGCCACGGCGTTGCCCAGATTCGAGCCGATCAGCGTGCCCTCGATGATTTTGCCGAAGCCGTCGGCGACGTACACGTCTCCGATCTGGAGTTCGTTGATGGGCCACATATTGGTTCCGCCGACGCGTCCTTCGGCTTTGCCTTCGGCGACAATCGCTTTGGCCATGTCGGGGCGCGTGGGCATGTACTGCGCGGTGAGCGCGCGGCCGGCAAAGGGTTTGTCGATGTGCAGCGCCTGCCACCCGGCTTCGAACTGGTTGCGGTAACCCTTGTCGCGCAAATACTCCCACACATCCTCAGTTGTCATGTCGACCGCGCGCTTTAGCAGGGAGTCAGGCAGCTTCGGCCGGCCGTCGGGAAAGCGGTCACCCTTCCACTCCGAGGTGTAGAAGAGCATTTGATCGCGCGTCATCTTCACCTGGCTGAACGCCGGCGCCGTCCATACCAGAGCGGCCAACAAAGCTGTGCCAACGGCTTTTTTCAATGCAGTTCTCCGCAGAAAGCTCATTCTTCATCCGGTCGCACTTGGCTTCGCTGCCGATAGCGACCGAAGAGCATAGCCATTGTAGAACTGCATCCCCGCGGTTCCTAAAATGCTCCCGCGCTGACAAGGGCCTGCTTCATCCCCGCCCAACTGACTCGCGTGGATTCTTCGGGCGTAGCGGCGCCATGCCAGTGTGTCTCCAGGCTGACCGCATCGCGGTAGCCGGCCTTTTTGAGGGCTTCGAATTGAGCCGTCCAATCGATGTAGCCCTTGGCGACCGGAGCCCACACGATTTTGCCGGCGTCGTTCTTGGTCGCGTTCTTGCAGTGGCAATGATGAATGCGGTTCTTGGGAAGCGTGTCCCAGGCGGCGGGGAATGCATCGAGTTCACCGCGCATGACGGCGTTGCCGGGGTCCCAGTTGAGGGCGAGATGTGGCGTCTGAATGGCGTTCAGCGTCCGCGCGGCTTCCCGGCCTGTCGCCGTGTTGCACTCGAATTCGTTTTCCAGCACCAGGAGTACGCCCTGTTTCCCCGCGGTTTCGGCAGCCGAACGGAGCTTTTCGTCAATCGCGGAGCGATACGGCGCGACGTCGTCGATGCGCCAGAAATCGAAGCACCGGACCTTGTCGGTTTTGAAGGCTTTCGCGAGCGCGATCGATTTCTGGAGAATCTCGTCCTGCTGCTTGAATGTGGCTTCGGCTGCGCCATGGAGGTCACCCTTTGAGCCGTAGGGCGAACGTGGAGCGTCGGGCCAATCCGTTTTGAACAATGGGCTGGCGATGTCGGTGACCTGGAGGTTGTATCGGGTCAGGATCTTCCGCGCCTCATCGATCTGATCCATGGGCAGATCCATAAGGTTCTTGCCCCACATCGACCGAAGTTCGATCCAACTCAAACCGAATTCCTGCGATACGACATGGCACGCGTGGTCGAAGTCCGGCGAGATCTCGTCGTTGATGACAGCGACCTTGAAGGGAGATTTCGGCGCGTCGGCAAGGGTTCGGCGGGAAGCGGCAACAGTAGCCAGGGCTGCGGCTGCTGATCCGCAAAGAAACGTTCGCCGGGAAGAATACGACATAGTCATCCTTTTCGCGTGGGCACGCAAAAGCCTCAGGATCGATCTCTAATCATTATGAAGGCCGGTCCCGCCCTCAAAGGCGAGAACCGGCCATCTTGAGCCTGAACGTTCGAGCTCGCTTTAGAAGTTGAACCGGAGCGATCCTTGCAAAGTACGGCCGCCGCCGATTCCATTCACGCTACCCTGGCCGCTGCCCAGCGTGCTGGTGATGGTGCCAAAGCTGGAAGAGGTGACGCCGCTGCCGTTGGGCTGCCCAAACTGGGGCGAATTGGTCAGCTGGAATGCATCGACACGAAATTCAAGGCTGCTTTCACGATAGACTGTGAACCGCTTGGATACCGAAATATTGTTCTGAAAGTACCCAGGCCCGCGGAACGCGTTTCTGCCTGTATTTCCAAGATCGGGATTGGTGCACGGATTTTGACCGGTGCAGCCGGAGGGCTGGGAGAAAGAGGTGGGATCGAACCACGGATTTGATGCGCCAATTCCTCCCAGTTTATGGAAGGGCTTAACCAATGTAGCCGTCTGCGGGGTCCCCGGAGTATTCAGTGTGCCGCTATTGGCAGTGACCGTGAAGGGCAGGCCGGAGAGCACCGAGATGATGCCGGAGATCTTCCACCCTCCCAGCACGGCATCTCCGACCCCGGAGTTGAGCATCGTGTGGCCGCGGCCGAAGGGCAGTTCGTATGTGAAGCTCTGTTCGAAGTTCAATCGGCGGTCCCAGTCAACGGGAGCATAGTTGCGCCGCCAGTTGATGAAGAACATCAGGCCGCCGTCGTCGCCGGTGATGTAGCCCAGCCCCTTGCCCCAGGTGAAGGCGGAGGTCAGCGAAAGGCCGTGCGAGAAGCGCTTGTCGAGGTTGGCCTGCAGCGACTGGTAATTGGACGAGAAGCCCAGGAAATATTGATTGGTTGCAGCCGTCCGCCCAAAGGCGACATATTCGGGAGCCGACTTCGCGCCGCCGCCGTAGGTGCTGGGCAGGTTGATGTTCTGGGCGCCTGAGATATTGGTTCCATGATTGGCCACGTAGGCAAGCTGAAACGAGAGATCCCAGGGTAGAGACTGTTGCAAAGCGACATTCCATGAATCCGCATAGGGAGTCTTGTAATTCTTTGGAATGTAGACGTAGACCTGGCTGGTGAGGAACGGGGTGTTGGCAGGGATGATTCCATTGGAGGGAATGGCGACCGGCACAGGCGCCGGGAATCCGGCCTGGAAAGTGGCCACAGTTACTCCGTCGGCCAATACGGCGGGCGTGAATCCCGAACTGCCGGTGGGCTGATAGCTGTTGTTGGCGCGAATCGGATAGTTGTAGGCATAGGTGTTATCTGGGAAAGGTGTGTAGCTGATACCGAATCCGCCGCGGATGACGGTGTTGTTCCGGACCCGGTACGCGAAACCGGTGCGCGGAGCGAAGTATTTATAGTGAGTCGTCATTCCGAGGTTGGAGGGGTTGCCGCCCAAGCCGGCCAGCACCAGTTGGTTGTTCACCGGATCGTAGTTGGAGAAGCCCCCGGTAACCGCTGGAGTCGCGGGAGGATAGAAATCCCAGCGCAAGCCAAGGTCAAGGGTGAGCTTTGAAGTGGCCTGCCATTTGTCGCTGGCGAAGCCAAAGACCCACCATTGGCGATAGCGGGGGAAGAACGTGTTGAGATCGCGGCCGGTCTGGCTGGGCTGATCGAGCAAAAAGCTGGCGATGTCGTTGGCCACCGTGGTTCCGGGCGAATTTGCATCCGAGGTCTGAACATCGGAGAAGGTGAAGGCCCCGCGGGGGCTGAAAGTCTGATCCTGCAACAGGTCGTCGCGCACGCGGCGAACGTCCACGCCCCACTTGATGGTGTGGTTCCCAGAAATCTTGGTCCAGTTGTTGACGAAATCGATGTTCGACTCGGCGCGGATCCAGGGCACTGAGGCGGAGTAGCCAATGATTGGGTTGGAAAAGCCGCCGTTGATGGTCATCGCGACCTGGCCGCTGGTGAACGGCTGCCCATCGATGTTCACACCGGGCACGCCAAGCTTGGTTGCGTCGTCGGTTCCATAATCGTTGGGCTGTGCCTGGTTGCCCAGGTGCGCAACACCAATCCGGGCTTCCGTGAGGAAGGTGGGCGAGAACACGTGGTCATAATTGATGCCGGTGCTGTAGGCGGTCTGGTCGCCCGTTCCCTGAAAACCGCCGCCTTGCGGGCCGCCGAGGAATGATCCGAAAGCGGCTTCCTGGAAGGTCTCGGCCTTCTGCCAGCTGTAGCGGCCGCTGAAGTGGTTCTTCTCCGTCAGCGAGAAGTCAGCCTTGATGTCGAAGCTATTGGTGGTCTTGGTGAAGGGCAGGTTGGTGGTGTAGTTGTTGGCGGGATTGTTGAGCGGCTTGGTGCTTAGCTTGCCGAAGGTCGCGGCTGCCGCGTTGAGTTGCTGGAGAGCCGACAGGGAGACCGGATTGACGCGGCTGAAGGGTATCTGGTTATTAGGGAACGGAGTGCGATGGGTGGTTTGCCCATCCCCGGTGGCGGGATCGTAGATCTGGCCTTTGGTTCCGTTGTACGCGCCGCTTAGGTCGATGCAGCCAACGGGATCGGAACAGCCGGGGGTCAAACCGGCGTTGGTGATATACCGGGAATCGGGAATGGTGAAGGTGCTGGAAACGGACTCATGGTCGGAGGTGTGCAGGTAGTCCCCAAAGATGAATAACTTGTCCTTGATAATGGGACCGCCCGCCGAGCCGCCGAAGTAGTTGTATGACAAATGGCCGAGCGGACCACCGAAATAAGACCGGGCGTTGAGATCGTTGTTCTGGATGTATTCGAAAAGGCTGCCGTGAAAGCTGTTGGTGCCGGACTTGAGCATCACATTGGTCACAGCGCCCGTGGCGCGGCCAAGTTCCGCCTCAAAGTTGTTGGTAGAGATGTCGACCGCGGAGATCGATTCGGCGGGGGGAATGATGATCTGGAGCAGGCCGGTTCGTTCGTCGTCGTCTACGCCCTCGATCTGATACAGATTGCCCTGGCGCGGCAGGCCGTTCACTTCAGTCTGAAGGGAACTGGCGGCATTGAAGAACTGGGAATGCTGGAACGTCGCCGGCGCAGCGCCGGGAACCAGGTTGATGAGCGATTGAAAGTTGCGGTTAGTGCCCAGGGGCATATCCACAATGTCCTGCGTCTCGAGTTTGGTGCTTATGTCGGCTCGGTCCGTCTGCAGCACGGGAGGCGCGGTTGTCACCGTGATTGTCTCGGACACATCGCCGGTCTGAAGCGTCATGTCGACGCGAGTGGCGGAATTGCTGGCCAGGTCGACGTTCTGCTGGGTGGCTTTCTTGAACCCCTTGGCCTCGATGGTAACGCTGTAGGGCCCGGGCTGCATGTCGGGGAAGGTGTAGTTGCCGCTTTCGTTTGTCGTCGCCTCGTGGAGCGCGCCGGTAGATGTCTGTGTGGCAATAATTCTGGCGCCGCCGACTGCCGCCCCCGTGGCATCCGTTACCGTTCCCAGGAGTGTGCCGTTGACAGCCTGGCCCGAAGATGGCTGAGTGGCGCAGAGGAATATTGTGACGAAGACCATCGCCAGAAGCGTTTTGAACGCGCCGCGTAAATTCATGGGAAGCCTCCAAAAATCGAATCAAAAATCCAAATGAATCTGTACTGTTCTTCAATCCGTGCAGCAAACGTATCACTCCTCCGGATTGTTTTGTCAAGGATTGGAACGCAGCGGCTGGGAATCCCCTCAAAGGGGCGTTTCCAGAGCATTTAGGGACGGCTGGCGTTGGCTTGCAAGACGCTCTCGACGGCGCTCGGTGGTTATACCGGGAAGTTGAATTCGGAAGCCGCGGTAAGTCCCCCGTCGACCACGTGAAGAATACCGGTAACTCCCTCCGAGTCGTCCGAGACGAGATACACAGCCGCGCGAGCCACGTCCTCGGGACTTAGTATCTCCCCCGTCGGGACGCGCGAAAGGCGGGCGCGAATCCGGGCGTCGCCTTCGCTTCCATCCCCCATATGCTCGCGCAGCATGGGCGTATCGGTGATCCCGGGGCAGATGCAATTCACGCGAATGCGGTCGCGGCCTAAATCAAGTGCCAGCGACCTGGTCAGCAGGGCGATGGCGCCTTTGGAGGCGGAATAGACAGGCGTGCCGACCTGCCCCGAAAGACTCGCGATAGAGCCGGTGTTGAGGATCGCGCCTCTCCCTGCCCGGCGCATGTGCGGGACTACGTGCTTGATGGCCAGGAACGCCGCCTTGACGTTGATGGCCATGACCCGATCCCACTCCTCTTCTGACATCAGCTCGATCGGCTTTACGAGAACCACCCCGGCGTTGTTGAAGAGAATGTCAATCTGACCCCAGCGGTCAACTGTGTCGCCGATCATCCGCTCGATTTCGGCTTCCCGCGTCACATCCACGCATGCGAAAAATGCGTCGTTGCCCTCGGCCTGGATCGCGGCGGTCGTCTCTTTGACGCCTCTCTCGTTCGTGTCGGCCGCCACCACGCGTGCTCCCTCCCGCGCAAAGGCGATGGCGCTGGCCCGGCCAATCCCGCTGGCAGCCCCGGTTACGATAGCGACTCGATCCTTCAGCTTCACGGATCGGAAACTACGTTTGCTCGCTTGTTACTGTCAAGTGAGCGTTTCCACAGGTAAATAAATTCCAAAATCCTTGACAGGTTCTTCGTGCGCCCGTGATCATCGTTGCGCCGTTGATCCCTGTACCAGAGCGCGTTTGTCGTCCGGGAGATGTGTGAATGTCCGACGTTATTTCAAGGCGAACGTTTGTCAAGGCAGTGGCCGCGAGTGCGGTGGTGAGTTCACTTGTCCGCAATGCCGCGGCAGAGGAGAGACCCGCCACCGCGGGCATGCCGACGGAGTGGTCGTACACAAGCGGGAAACAATATGGCGATCCGTTCAATGAGATTGATGTCGATGCGATCGTCACTCTGCCTGCGGGCGGCGAAGAGCGTGTGCCGGGCTTCTGGGCCGGAGGCTCGACCTGGACGGTGCGCTACGCTCCGCCGGCGCCGGGCATTTATCACATCCGCTCAGTGTGTAGCGATGCAAAAAACCGCGATCTGCACGACCAGGCGCTGACACTTCATGTGGAGGCATATGCCGGTACTAATGCTAACTACAAGCACGGGCCATTGAAGGTTGGCGCCGATGGCCGCCACTTTGAACATGCCGATGGCACGCCGTTCTTCTGGCTTGGCGACACGTGGTGGATGGGATTGTGCAAGCGGCTAAGCTGGCCCGACGGTTTTGAGACTCTGACCGCCGATCGGGTGCACAAGGGCTTCACCATGGTGCAGATCGTGGCCGGCCTCTATCCCGACATGGAGCCCTTTGACGAACGAGGGTTGAATGAAGCCGGCTATCCGTGGGAGCACGAATTCGCGCGCATCAATCCTGCCTACTTCGATATGGCGGACGTGCGCATCCAGCACCTTGCCGATCATGGGCTGGCTGCATGCATCGTCGGGTTCTGGGGATATTTCATTCCCCGCATGGGCATGGAGAAGGTGAAGAAGCACTGGCGCTACCTGATCGCGCGCTGGAGCGCGTATCCCGTGGTGTGGTGCCTGGCTGGAGAAGGCACCATGCCGTACTACCTTTCGAAAACCAAGGAGCAGGACGCGCTGACGCAGAAGCACGGGCTGACGGAATTGGCGAAGTATGTGCGCGCGACCGACCCGCACCATCATCCCATCACAATTCATCCCTCGAGCGCCGCGCGGGAATGCGTCGACGATCCGTCGGTGCTGGATTTCGACATGCTGCAGACCGGGCACAGCGACCGGCAAAGCGTACCGAACACCATCGAGACGATAAACCGAGAACTTGCCGCGACGCCGAAGATGCCCGTGCTGATTGGCGAAGTGTGCTACGAAGGGATTCAGGAAGCAAGCCGGCAAGAAGTGCAGCGGTTCATGTTCTGGGCGGCGCTGCTCAGCGGAACTGGAGGCCACACCTACGGCGCCAACGGCATCTGGCAGGTGAACACGCGCGAGAAGCCCTACGGCCTGTCTCCGCATGGGCACTCGTGGGGCGGGCCCGCATGGGACATAGCCGCGGCTCTTCCCGGTTCGGGGCAGTTAGGAATGGCCAAGGCCCTGCTCATGCGCTACTCCTGGTGGAAGCTGGAGCCGACGCCGGACATGATCGATCCACGCTGGAGCAAGGCCGACTACTGGAAGCCGTTTGCCGCCGAGATTCCGGGCCAGGCCGTGTTCGCATTTCTACCCGCTTCGTACAGTGGTTCAACGTTCCGCAATCTCAAGGCCGGCTCGTACCACGCGTTCTTCTTCAATCCCGCCGATGGCAGCGAGACGGAGATAGGCAGCATCACTCCTGACGCAAGCGGTTCGTGGAAGATTGCGGAGGTTCCCATCTTTCAGGATTGGGTTGTTGTTCTGGAAACGAGGTCATGAATCCATCCGCCGGACTTGACTCCGCATCGGGAGCCGCGGGATTTCGCATCGGCTTCTCCGCGGACTTTCTCCGCGAAGACGGCAGTCTCGCTTTCCCGGACATCGGGTTGTCGCTGCTCGATGGCATTCGCGGAGTCGAGTACGACTTCCTGCGCGAGTATCGCGCCGAGTATGTACCCGAGCAGCTTTCGAGTTACGACGTGCTGATCTCACTCAAGCCGCGCATCTCGCCGCGATCGCTCGAAGGAGTAAGCCGGCTATGCGCAATCGGTCGTTGTGGCGTGGGATACGACAACGTCGATCTCGGAGCCTGCACGGAGCAGGGAATCGCCGTGTACATCACACCCGGCGGAGTGGTTCGGCCCGTTGCGGAGTCGATTGTGCTCCTCGTCTTGGCATTGTCTCATCGCCTGTTGCACAAAGACCGCATGGTGCGACAGGGACGCTGGGCGGAGAGTACGCAACGTCTGGGCCGCGAGCCGCGCGATCGCGTTGTCGGGACCATCGGCCTCGGAAATATTGCATCGGAAGCGGTGCGCTTGCTGCGCGTTCTCGATGTGCGCCGGTTTCTGGCGTTCGATCCGTATGCATCGCCCCAACATGCCGCCCAACTCGGCGTGGAGTTGGTTTCGCTCGATGAATTGCTGCGGGATTCCGACTATGTGCTGGTGAACTGTCCGCTGAACGCAGAGACGCGCGGGTTGCTGGGCGCGGAACAGTTCGCACGCATGAAACCCGACGCAGTGTTGATCAACACCGCGCGCGGACCGATCGTGAATGAGGCAGCGCTGATTGAAGCTCTTCAGAGTGGTCAGATCGCCGGCGCGGCGCTCGATGTATTTGAAAAGGAGCCGCTCAGTGCGGATTCGCCCTTGATTTCCATGGATAACGTGATCCTTACCTCCCATTCCATTGCCTGGACTGAAGAGCTGTTCCGCGATATGGGCAGAATTGATTGCGAGGGAGCACTGGCTATTTATCGTGGTGAGATTCCGGCCCATGTCGTGAATCCCCAGGTGCTTCAGAATCCGCGATTCGTTGAAAAACTGGCGCGCCTGAAGGCTGCGCATGCGGCCGGAGAGGAGAAGCGATGACAGGGATTCGTCAGCGCCTGAAGCAGGGAGAACTGGTGCTCGGACAACTGCTGCTGGAGTTCTTTACTCCCGGTGTGGGCCCGATGCTCGATGCCTGCGGACTGGACTTCGTGATCTTCGACATGGAGCATGGGCGATGCGACATCGGGATGCTCGAGCAAATGATTGCCTCCTGCCGCGGCAGCAGGATTATTCCCATGGTGCGGGTCCCGGATCTGAACTTTGCTCCCCTCTCCCGAGTTCTCGATCTAGGTGCGCGCGGCGTGATGGTGCCTCGCGTGGAGACCCGGGAACAGGCCGAAGAAATCGTGCGCGCCCTCAAGTATGCTCCGCAAGGGAAACGCGGTGTGGCGCTTGGCATCGCCCACGACCTGTATCGCGCCGCCGGCGCGGAATTCTTTCCCCAGGCCAACGACGAAATCCCCGTCATCATTCAGTTGGAAACGGTGAAGGCTTTCGAGAACCTGGAAGCAATTGTCTCGGTTCCCGGCGTGGATGTCGCATGGATCGGCCACTACGATCTCACCGTCTCGATGGGGATTCCCGCCCAGTTCGATCATCCCCGGCTGTTGAAGGCCATGGATGACCTGGTCGATGCCTGCAACCGTCACGGTGTGGCCCCGGGTTTTCTGCCACCCACTCCGGAATCGGCGGCGCACTGGATCAGCAAGGGATTTCGCATGATCAGCCTGGGCAGCGACATCGGCGTTTTCCTCGATGGCATGCGCAAGTTCAAAGCTCATGTTGTGCAGGCGGGCGGTGGAGCATGAAGTATTCGGTGCGAGCATTCAATGGCGGCACGTTCTGGGTTCCCGGTCCCGAGGTTTACTGGATGGAAGCCTGGAACCAGCGCGAGGAGATGAACGCGCTCATCTACCTGGTGCAGGGAGGCGGCCAGAACATCCTCATCAATACCGGGCCTCCGCAGGACCTCACCGTCATCAACCAGGCGTGGCTGAATTTTTTCGGATATCCCGAGGCGCAGATCGTTCGCACCGAAGCGCAGTTGCCGCAGAGCATTCTCGCGTCGCAGGGACTCACACCCGACGACATCTCGCTGGTCCTTGTGACTCCGCTGCAGGCCTATGCCACCGCCAATATCGCGATGTTCCGAAAGGCGACGATCGGGATTTCGCGTCGCGGCTGGATCGAAGACTTTCAGGCGCCGTACTACCATCTCCACGTTCCCCGGCACCTGCGCGTCCCGCCGGACGTGAATCATTATCTGCAGAATGAAGGCTGGGAGAAGCTGCGTCTGCTGGCGGACGAGGAAGAGGTGCTGCCCGGCATTCGCGTCTTCTGGGCGGGCGTCCATCATCGCTCCTCGATGGCCGTGGCCATCGACACCGAAAAGGGAACCGTGATCATCACCGATTGCTTCTTCAAATACGGGAACATCGAATCCGGCCGCTACCTGGGCGTGATGGAAAGCATGATGGAAGCCGATGCGACATGGGCGCGGATTCGCAAAGAGGCGGCCCTCTACGCGTCGATTTACGATCCCGAGGTGTTCGTTCGCCACCCGGATGGGGATCCTGGCCTGAGGGGCTCCTTGGCCGTGATCGGCGACCGATCTGGCGGATAAACGCGACATCTTGAAATTCATTAGAGAAATGATTTATTTTCTTGACACCCCTAATTTCCGCCACCTATAGTTCGGCACGTTCTCGCTCGAGTGGTGTGCCAGGTTCTGTGCATTGGGTTGCGCACGCCCCAAACCCGGCGTCCTGCGCTGGGAAGAGAACGAGTGCCAATGGCCAGGGGAGAAGATACGATATGGTTTGCTCGCGGAAGAGGCTGCTTTCAGTTGCAATGGCTCTGCTGATGATCGGGGCGGGTTCAGCCTGGGGACAGGGTTCGGCCGACTCACTGAAGAGCGGTTTTGAAAACCCTCCCAACGGAGCAAGGCCGCGAGTCTGGTGGCACTGGATGAACGGAAATATCACCCAAGAGGGCATCACAGCCGATCTCGAGTGGATGCATCGGGTGGGTCTGGGCGGGTACCAGAACTTCGATGCCGCGCTGCAAACCCCGCAGGTGGTTCCCAAGCGCCTGGCGTATATGACCCCCGAGTGGAAAGAAGCGTTCAAGCACGCCATCCTGCTGGGCGACCAGTTAGGCATGGAGATGGCCATCGCCGGCTCGCCGGGTTGGAGCGAATCGGGAGGCCCCTGGGTTCCCGGCTCCGAGGGCATGAAGAAGTATGTGTGGAGCGCGACGCAGGGTGCAAGGCGGCAAGCCCTTCAGCGGGGTGCTGGCGCATCCGCCATCGAAGACCGGCGCCTTCCAGAATGAGGGTATCCATGACCAGCAGCCTCCGCCGGCGCTGCTGAAGATTCCGGAGTTTTATGCAGATACGGTGGTTGTGGCTTACAAGAGGACGGCAGTCGATCGTCCGGTCGAAGAACTTCAGGCGAAAATCACCGCCAGCGGCAACTCGTTCGATGCGGCCATGCTGAACGACGGCGATCTGGAGAAGACGACCAAGATCCCCATTCCCGCGAAGGGCGAGATCGTCGTGGATTCAGTACGAGTTTCCGTCGCCACAGGCGATTCGCGCCATCACCTTTGTGACCAAGGACCCGGATTTTATCGCTTCGATGATCGCGGGAATGGGTGCGCCCGAAAAGAATCTCGAGGCCAGCGACGACGGGCAGAATTTCCGCGTGGTGGCCAAGCTCGACAAATAGCGATGCACCCGAGCACACGATTTCGTTTCCTGCGGTCACGGCGAAGTATTTCCGCGTCACCTTCAAACCGACGCCTCCTCCTCCCATTCCCGCCTGGGCGGAGGGCCTCGACCCTGCTTCGTTTGGGATGAAGATTCCGCCTAAGCCAACCGATTACGAGATCGCCGAACTTGTTCTGCATCCCGGCGCCCGCGTGAACCACTTCGAGGAAAAGGCGGCGTTCGTTCCGGTGGAAGACCTGTATGGGTTCGCAACCCCGCCGGTAGCCGCGAATGAGGCGGTGGCGAAGTCCGACGTTGTCGATCTCACCTCGAAGATGAGCGCGGATGGCAAGCTCGACTGGACGCCTCCTGCGGGCGACTGGGTCGTGCTGCGCTTTGGATATTCGCTGCTCGGCATCACCAATCATCCTGCCACCGCCGAGGCAACCGGTCTCGAAGTGGACAAGATGGACCGGCGGTTCGTGAAGAACTACTTCGAGAAATACCTCGACAGCTACAAAGAGACGGTCGGCGCCGACTTGATGGGCAAGAAGGGCATCCGCTACGTGATCAACGATAGCTGGGAGGCCGGCTCGCAGAATTGGACCGACAACATGATCGAGCAGTTCAAAAAATTGCGCGGCTATGATCCGGTACCGTGGATGCCGGTTCTCACCGGCCAGGTGGTGGAGAGCGCCGAGGCCAGCGACCGGTTCCTGTGGGACTTCCGCAAGACCATTGCCGACCTGATCGCCAACGAACACTACGGACAACTGGAAGACACGCTGCATGAGCGTGGCATGAGCATTATGGCGAGTCGCACGAAAGCGGGCGCGCATTCGTGGCCGACGGCATGGAAGTGAAGAAGTTCAACGAAGTGCCCATGAGCGCGATGTGGACGCAGACCCCGGGTGTAAACCACGAACAATTCGGCTACAACGCGGACGATCGTGAGTCGGCCTCCGTGGCCCACATCTATGGGCAGAACATTGCTGCCGCCGAATCCATGACCGCCGCTGCGGCGCCCTGGGGGTGGTCCCCGGCAACGCTGAAGCCAACGGCGGACCAGGAGTTCCTGAACGGCATCAACCGCTTCGTCATTCACGAATCGGCGCATCAACCCCTGGTCGACAAAACCAAGAAGCCGGGCATGACTCTGGGCCCATTTGGCCAGTGGTTCAACCGCAATGAAACCTGGGCCGAACAGGCCGGACCATGGGTCGACTACCTGGCGCGCACCAGCTTCATGCTGCAGCAGGGACATTTCGGCGCGGACCTGATTTACTTCTACGGCGAGGATTCGAACCTGACCGCGATCTTCGACAAAGCGGCGCCCGACATTCCGCCGGGGTACGGATTCGACTACGTCAATGCCGACGCGTTGATCCACGAACTGAGCGTGAGCGACGGATCGATCACCACGAAGAGCGGGATGAGCTACAAGGTGCTCGGGCTTGATCCGTACAGCAAGCACATGTCTCTGCCGGTGCTGCGGGCGATCCACAAACTGGTGAAGGACGGTGCGACCGTAGCCGGCACCAAGCCCACCGACGATCCGAGCCAGGCCGACGATCAGGCGGAGTTCGATCGCATCAACTCGGAGTTGTTTGGCGATGGCACCGGCATTCACACCGTGGGCAAGGGCAAGGTCTATGCGGGACAGAGCCTGGGCGATGTGTTCAAGGCCCTCAACGTGGCGCCCGACTTCGACTACACCAAGCCGGAGAGCGATGCGCGCCTCCTCTTTGTTCACCGTAAGTTGCAAGATGGCGATCTCTATTTCGTTGATAACCGGGGCGATCACGATGCGACCGTAGACGCAAGTTTCCGCGTGACTGGAAAGGCCCCTGAGCTTTGGTACGCCGAGACGGGGACGTCCAAGCCGGTCTCCTACAAGATCGCCGACGGGCGCACCACCGTTCCGCTGCACCTCGAACCGTGGGGCACTGTGTTCGTGGTGTTCCGCAAATCGACCAGTGAAACCGCGCAAACGCTGCCCAAGGTGACTGAATCAAGGGCTGCCGATGTCGAGGGGCCGTGGAAAGTGAGCTTCGAGCCCGATCGCGGAGCGCCGCCATCCACCACCCTGGACAAGCTCATTTCGTGGAGCGACAGCACCGATGCGGGCGTGAAGTACTTTTCGGGAGCCGGTACGTACACGAAGACAATTCAGGCATCGGCCGACTGGTTCAAGAAGGGTTCGCAACTTTGGATCGACCTCGGCGACGTCAAGAACCTTGCCGAAGTCACAGTGAATGGGAAAAACCTCGGCGTCGTGTGGCACACGCCCTATCGCGTCGATGTGACATCCGCGCTGAAGCCCGGCGCGAACGAGGTCTCGATCAAAGTGATCAACGCCTGGGTGAACCGCCTCATTGGCGACGAGCAGCCGGGCGCAACCAAATACACCTTCGCCGACGTGAAGCCGTATAAGGCGAACTCGCCCCTTGTGCCTTCAGGATTGCTGGGGCCGGTGGCCGTGATTCGCGCCGAAACAGAAAAATAACGGCCGCAGCGATGGATCTGGAGTCCTCGAATTGGGGCCGGTCGTTGGGGACCGACAAGTCAATGCATAGACGCGCTCTTTTGAAATCGGCGGCAGCACTGGCGTTGTCTACCGTCGCCGAACCGTTGACCAGGGCAGTCGATACGGCCGTGCCGGTCGTCGACGCACACATCCATCTCTTCGATCCTGCTCGGCCAGGAGGCGTTCCCTGGCCGGAGAAGACCGACACGGTTCTTTACCAGACCGGCGCTTCCTGCGCGCTATGAGCGGCTGGCCCGGCCTCACAATGTGGTCGGAGCCATCGCCGTGGAGTGCAGCCCATGGATGGTGGACAACTTCTGGCTGCAGGACGTGGTTGAGCAGAATCCGATCATGCTGGGCTTCATCGGCGACCTGCTGCCCGAGTCGCCGGACTTTGGCGCGACCCTCGACCGCCTGCATCGCAGCCCGCTGTTCTTCGGGATTCGGTACGGCAACATCTGGAACCGCGACCTGGGCGCGGCTGCGCGCAATCCTGAGTTCCTGTCCGGGCTCAAGCTGCTGGCCCAGGCGGGACTGGTGCTGGAAACCGCCAATCCCGATGCCGCCTTGATTGCCGCGGTCATCGAGGTCAGCGATCGTGTCCCGGACCTGCGCATCGTGCTCGATCATTTGCCGCACGCAGAGGCGCCCACCGACGAGTCGGCCCGCGCCAGCTACGAAGCCAATCTGATGGAGCTGTCGCGCCGGCCCAAAATATTTGTAAAGGGATCCGAGATTGTGAAGCGTATCGATGGGCGCGTTTCTCTCGATGCCGGATCGTACAAGGCCGGCCTCGACCGGCTTTGGGATCTGTTTGGAGAGGACCGCATCTTCTTTGGGAGCGATTGGCCCAACAGCGACTACGCTGGCGTCCTACGACGATACCTTTGGCGTGGCGCAGCGCTATATCGCCACGCGCGGCGAAACTGCGCAGCAGAAATACTTCTGGAAGAATTCGATCTCGGTCTATAAGTGGCGGCGCCTCGAACGCCGGCACAGGCACACCTGTTGAAGTCGTAAGGGGGAGTTGTGATTAAGTCATTGCTTTGTGGTTCGAAGATGGCGAACCTGCTTGCCGTTTTCTTAATGGTAGCGGCGTCTGGCTTGCCGGCCTCTGCACAGGAACCAAAACAACAACAAGTCAATATCGACTGGGACAAGACGGTGCTTGTCTCGAAGTCCACGGCGACGCTGCAGGTGGTGACCAACCCCATGCTGAATCCGGGCGCGCCGATCCACGATGGCTCTTTTGCGGCCCTGAAGGCGCTTGGCGCGGACTATGTGCGCTACGTGCCGTGGCTGCCCTATCCCAAGATCGCTGTCGCCGAATTAGATCCGCCGACGAAAGACAAAACTTCGTGGGACTTCACCTACATCGATCCCGTGACCAAAGACTTTCTGGCCGCCACCGATGGCCACTCCACGATCATCAACTTCAGCACCATTCCAGCCTGGATGTTCAAGACCGATCAGCCGGTCAAGTATCCGGAGGATCCGAATGAGGTGTTCTGGCACTACACCCAGGGGACGGAACTGCGCGATCCCACAGGAAAGGAACTCGGGGACTATTTCGGGCGCCTGGTGAGTTGGTATACCAAGGGCGGCTTCACCGATGAGAACGGAAAGAAGCACGAGTCCGGCTATCACTACACGTTCCCCTACTGGGAGGTTCTGAATGAAATCGAATCGGAGCATAGTACGACGCCTGAGGACTACACCAAGCGCTATGACGCGATGGTGGAGGGCATTCGCAAGGTGAGCCCCGATACGAAATTCATGGGGCTGGCGCTGGCTGCGCCGGGCGATAATCCGAAATACTTTGAGTACTTTCTAAATCCCAAGAACCACAAGCCGGGCATTCCGCTGGACTATATTTCGTTTCACTTCTATGCCTCGCCGGCCCTGGATGAAAACCTGGACGGATGGCAGCACACATTCTTCAACCAGGCGAGAGGGATTCCTGGCCACGACGCGCTACATCCTGGCGATTCGAGATCGCCTCTCGCCGCAAACGAAGATCGATACAGATGAGCTGGGTGTGATTCTGCCCACGGATAACACTCCCGCGGACAAGCTGCCTCTCCCGGCGGCCTACTGGAACGCGGCCGGAGCGCTTTACGGATATCTGTTTGTCGAACTTGCGAAGCAAGGCGTGGACGTGATCGGGGAGTCGCAACTGGTCGGCTATCCGACCCAGTACCCGAGCGTGTCGATGATCGACTATAACAACGGCAAGCCCAATGCGCGCTACTGGGTGCTCAAGCTCATCAAGGATAACTTCCATCCCGGCGACAAACTGGTGGCAGAGAAACCAGCCAAGGATGGCGACCCATCCGATGTAACGGTTCAGGGTTTCATCACGCCGCAGGGCAAGAAAGTTCTGCTGGTGAACAGGACAAACAAGGAGAAGACCGTTACGCTGAGTCCGGAACTGCAGAATGCTTCCTCCCTCACGGTGGATGAGGCAACAGGGGACGAGGCGCCTCGCGCCGGCAAAGCCGAAGGCGCCAATTTCAAATTGGCTCCTTTTGCGGTGACCGTGCTCAGCGTCCAATAGATCGCGGTCAGGAATGGAGCCATTCACGAACCAGCGGAGTGATTGATGGCGGGAACGGATTTGCGAGTGGGCTTGTGCGGTATTGGGCTGGACGCGTACTGGCCGCAGTTCGAAGGTCTGCATGCGCGACTCGAAGGCTACGTGCGCCAGGTCGGCGAACGGCTCGAAAAGGCCGGCGCAGCCGTCGAGCACCTGGGCATGGTCGATACTCCGCAGCGCGGAAGAGCGGCCGGGCACGCCTGCCGCCGCGCCGACGTCGATCTTCTTGTCATTTACGTAACCACGTACGCATTGTCGAGCACCGTGCTGCCCATGGTGCAGCGGGCGCAGGTTCCGGTGCTGGTGCTGAACCTGCAGCCCGAGGCGGCGATCGACTACGAGGCGTTCAATCGGCTGCCCAACCGCACGGCCATGACCGGCGAGTGGCTGGCCTATTGCTCCGCGTGCCCGGTGCCGGAGATCGCCAACGTCCTGTCGCGCGCGGGCATCGCCTTTCACCAGGTAACGGGAGTGCTGGGCGAGGGCGAGGTCTGGGCGGAGATCGACGATTGGATCGCTGCCGCCCGCGTGAAGAAGGCGCTGGCCGACAACCGGCTCGGCCTCATGGGCCACTATTACAGCGGGATGCTCGATATCCAGACCGACGTGACGCAGGTCGCGATTACGTTCGGCAGCCACATCGAACATCTTGAGGTCGACGAACTCAGCGCGTTGCGCGACGGCGTGAGCGCTGACGAGATCCAAGCGCGCGTCGACGACTTCCGCAACCATTTCGATGTGCAGCCCGATTGCGCACCAGCGGAACTGGAGCGCGCGGCGCGTACATCGGTGGCGCTCGACAGGTTTGCGGCCGCGCACGATCTGCAGTCGCTCGCCTACTACTACATGGGCTCGGGAGTGCCGGCCAATGAAGACACGTTGAGCTCCATCATTCTGGGAACCTCGTTGTTGACGGCGCGCGGAATTCCGGTAGCCGGCGAGTACGAAGTGAAAAACGTTCTCGCCATGAAGATCATGGATTGCCTCGGTGCAGGCGGTTCGTTCACCGAGTACTACGCGCTCGACCTGAAGGCCGATCACGTGCTGATGGGCCATGACGGGCCGGGCCACATCGCGATTGCCGAAAGCAAAACCAAGGTGCGGCCGCTGGCGGTGTATCACGGCAAGGTGGGCCGCGGGCTGTCGGTAGAGATGAGCGTGAAGCACGGGCCCGTGACGCTGCTGTCGGTGGTCGAGGATGCGGCGCACGGATTCAAGCTCCTCGCGGCGCACGCCGAGAGCGTCCCGGGCGAAGTGCTGCACATCGGCAATACCAACAGCCACTACCGGTTTCCGATCGGCGCCAAACGGTTCATGGAGTCGTGGAACGCGCAGGGTCCCGCGCATCACTGTGCCATCGGCGTTGGACACCTGGCAGGGAAGCTGAGCAAAGTGGCGCGGCTGCTCGAGATTCCGTTTGTTCAGGTGTGTTGAAGAGCATCCGATGGCATCTAACTTCGACAGATCGTTTCCTCGCACTCTTACTCTGCTGGGCGTTCATTTTCATTCTGCTTCTATTCCAAACAAAAACCAGCCTCGGCGCAGAATTCAGCTCAGGCCGCAGCCCCGTTCGAGAGCGCTTGTCGCTCGATCGCGGATGGCTCTTCCACGAGGGCGACATTCCATTTCCGTTGATTACCGGGCACCAGGCCTCCTACAACAACGCCAAGGCTGGAAGCTCTTCCGGTGCAGCGTCGCCGGAATATGACGACTCCTCCTGGAAGCACGTGAACCTGCCCCACGATTGGGCCGTCGAGCAGCCGTTCGACAAGAACGCCAACATCTCGCAGGGTTACCGGCAGCGCGGCATCGGTTGGTATCGCAGGCATTTCCGGCTGGACCCAGCGGACCACGGCAAGCACCTCGAGATCCAGCTTGATGGCATAGCAACCCACTCCACCATCTGGATCAACGGCGTGCTGTCGGCGAGAAACTGGTCGGGCTACAACTCCATCTACATCGACATCACGCCGATCGCAAAGTTCGGCAGTGAACTCAACGTAATCAGCGTGCGCGTCGACGCCAATGCGATGGAGGGCTGGTGGTACGAAGGCGCCGGCATATATCGGCACACCTGGCTGGTGAAACGAAGCCCGCTTGCACATCGTGACCGACGGTGTCTTCGCCAACCCGGTCAAGAATGCCGACGGCAGTTGGGCGATCCCGATCGAAACGACGCTATACACCACCGAGCTGAAAGCATCGACGGTGGAAGTTGAGTCGACGTTGATCGACCCCGACGGCAAAGCAGGTAACGAGTGGTCATACGCAGGCCACGGTCCAGCCGCTTGAGGAGTCGATTGCGAAGTTTTCTCTCACCGTGAATTCGCCCCGCCTTTGGTCGGTCGATCAGCCCACCTTGTACACCGTGCGCACGGTGGTGAAGCGCGACGGCGTGGTCTTGGATGAAGTCACGATCCACAACGGATTTCGCACCATCCGTTTCGATCCCGACAAGGGCTTCTTCCTCAATGATCAGCCGATGAAGCTGTTGGGCACCGCGAACCATCAGGATCACGCAGGGGTTGGCGTTGCGGTTCCCGACTCCCTATGGGATTTCCGCATCCGCCGCCTCAAAGAAATGGGCTCGAACGCATATCGATGTGCGCACAACGCGCCGGCGGCGGAGTTCCTCGACGCCGCCGATCGTCTCGGCATGCTGGTGATGGATGAGAACCGCAACTTCGGCGCCAGCTCCCGAGCACCTGAGGCAGCTCGATTGGCTTGTCCGCCGCGACCGCAACCACCCCAGCGTCATCATGTGGTCGGTGTTCAATGAGGAGCCGTCCCAGGGCACGGAGATGGGTTACGAACTGGTGCGCAGAATGAGCGCGTCGGTCAAGCAGTTAGACACCACGCGACCCGTCACCGCAGCGCAAAGCGGCGACGTTCTCAATCCTATCAACGCTTCACAGGCCGCCGATGTGGCCGGTTTCAATTATGTTTATCGTGACTTCGACCAGTATCACAAAGCCAATCCCGGCCAAGCCGATCTTCAGTTCCGAAGATACTTCTACCGTCATGACCCGCGATCAGTACATTACAGACAAGAAGGCCATGATTCTTGACTCCTATGACGATCAGGTCGAGCCCTGGGGTCTCTCGCACCGCGACGCATGGAAGCAGGTCGACCAACGGCAGTTCGTTTTCGGCACCATGGTGTGGACAGGCTTCGATTATCGCGGTGAACCGCAGCCTCTCTCGTGGCCCGCCGCCGGATCGTCTTTCGGGATCATGGATCTGTGCGGGTTTCCGAAGGCTGCGTACTGGATTCACCAGGCGCAGTGGATCAGAAGCCGCCCCATCCTGCACGTAATACCGCACTGGAACTGGGCGGGAAGCGAGGGCACGCCCATCAAAGTAATGGTGGCCACGAATGCGGAACGAATAGCTCTCTTCCTCAACGGTAAGCCAGCAGGCGAGAAGCCTGTCGATAAATACGAGATGGTCACCTTCGACGTGCCTTACCAACCCGGCACACTGGAGGCGCGCGCGAGCAATGGCGGCAAGGAGGTAGCCCGCTTCGATGTCGAGACGACCGGCGCGCCGGCCGGCATCCGCCTGATTCCCGATCGTGAAAGCATGACCGGAGACGGGAATGATGCGTTACCGGTTACGGTGCAGATTGTCGACGCCCAGGGGCGCGTCGTGCCCACCGCGGATCTCCCGGTGACTTTCTCGGTCAGCGGTCCTGCAACCATCGTCGGGCTTAACAATGGAGACCCTACCAACCACGAGCCGGAAAAAGGAAACCAGCACAGCACTTACCGTGGGCTGGCGCAGGTCATTGTGCAGAGCAAGTTGGACGGGCTCGGTACGTTCACGCTCCACGCCGCCAGTCCGGGCCTGGTCGCCGCTGACGCTTCAATAAACGTGGTTGCGTCCACCGCGCCTTCGGCTGTCGCGGAGGTTGGATCCCACCGGTAATTATGATGGGCGAAAACGATCACCGGTTTTGATGGATCACTCAACGAAAATTCTGAATCATGATCGGGGTGCGTGTTGCGTTGGCACGGGTGCAGAGCAGACGGCCATCGCGGGATCGTGAGAAATGGATCACATCGTTCCGGTCGAAATGGGTGATCTGGACCGGCGATCCTCCACTGAGAGGTTGGCGCCAAATATTCTGAACGCCTTTTGCGCTCATGACGAAGTCGATCGCACTTCCGTCGGGACTCCATGCAAGCGTAGTTCCCGCGCTGGGCGTCTGCTGAAAGATGGTGAATCCTCCGCCACCGTCTGCCTTCGTCACCGCAAGAAGCGCACTCGAAAAGCGCGGATCCTTGCCGGGAAAATGGATGCAGGCGATCTCTTTGCCATCGGGCGATATGGTGGGAATGGAACTCGGCTGCCGGGAGATCTGGGTGGGTTCTCCGCCGTCGATGGATACTCGCCACAGCGTGGGTTCTCCGCCAATGCCCGGTGTCCAATCGGCGAAGGAAGCATAGTAGACACTCTTTCCGTCCGGGCTCACGTCAGGATGGACATCCAACCGTCCATGGGTCAACTGGGTTGGCTCAGTGCCGTCACTCTTTACGCGCCAGATATGGGGGTCCTGCTGGTACACGATATATCGGCCATCGCGGGTTACCACGAGTTCGTCCTTGTCCGTGGGTGATTGGGTGAGTTGACGCGCGTTGGCACCGTTTGCGTCCATTCGCCAGATATTGCGAAACCCATCTGTGGAGTCGTTATAAATGATCCCCCCGTCGGGAGCCCATCCTACGGCGATGCGAAGTGAAGGAAACTGCGACGTGCCGATTTGCGTGAAATGGGTGTTCTCGTTGGCGGGTGTTGCCCACATGGTCACGGAGCTTTCGCTCTGGACCGATACCATGGACTCCCCATCGTCGGTGACTGACACGCGGCTGTAATTCGCGAAATCGTTGGTGAGCCGCGTGATTTCTCCGGTATCGTGTCGAACCATCCATACTTGTTGCAAGTCGTTCGGGGTTGCGGCGTTCACGATCAGCACATTTCCGTTTGCTGCCCAAGCCAATCCCCGCGGCCACCAAAGTTGGGGCGTGAGAATGCGTTGGCCGGGATGGCGCAGGCTCACCTCTACCAGGTGGAAGGCCAGGGCCGGGTCGGAAGCGGAGTCTCCAGCGAAACACGCGATGGCTTCACCATCCGGCGACCAGGCGATGCCACGCTCATCGAAGAACTTTGGCCGGTGCACGGTCTGAACCGCAAACTCGCCGCTTCCGTCGGCGCCGCTGACCATAAGAGACGCTTCCAGGTGGAGGCCTTCACGCGAAAGAAAGCGATCCGCCTGCCATCAGGCGAAAGTGCGGCGGCTCCTGCAACATCGCTGATGATGAGTTCCGGAGTTCCGCCTTTGAGGGACACGCGGAACAGATCACCGAGACCATCGCTCCCGATCTGCCGGTAATCCAGCCAGGCGCCATCCGGCGACAGCATGATTCCGGATACTTCCCCATCCACACTTCGAACGATGCAACGTTCATTCGATCCGGAAGTGTCGCGGCTCCATATGCTGTCGTGATTGCCATCGTGCAGCACGTATGCGAGTAGTTTCCCGTCTCTGGAGATGGTGATGTCGGAAGGATCGCCACGAATGGAAAGCCGAACCAGGTGCATAAAATCAGAGACCCGTCGGGGCGCCTGCCTGGTTCTCTGCAACACGACGAACAGGCCTGCCAGCACAACTACCACCATCGACGCAGCGATCGCCCACGACACGATGTGCGAACGGCTGGCTTTGTGCTCCACGGCCAGGTGCCTCAGGTCTTGTTCCAGCGCAAGAGCTGATGGGTAACGTGCCGCCGGATCCTTGGCGAGACAACGGCGTACGACGCGCTCGAACGCATTAGGCACATTCCGCGAGTTGCGCGACAAAGGCGATGGTTCATGGGTAAGGATCGCGGCCAGTATGTCCGAAGGCGTCGCACCCACAAACGGCGCGGCCCCGGTCAACATTTCGTACAGAACCACTCCGAGGCTGAAAATGTCGCTGCGTCCATCGACCGGCAAGCCACGAGCCTGTTCGGGAGACATGTATCTGGCCGTGCCAACAATGATGCCCGTCCGCGTCAGCCCCGTCGCCGGCTTCTGGTTGGCAGCGGTTGCATCTTCGAGAAGACGCGCGATGCCGAAATCCAGAACCTTCACCACGCCGTCAGGCCGGATCATGACGTTCTCCGGCTTGATATCCCGGTGAACCACACCCGCCGCGTGAGCTGCCTGCAACCCGCCCGCAATCTGCGCCGCAACCTGCGCGGCAGCATCCGTGCTGAACGGCCCCGCAGCGAGAATCTCCCGCACGGTTTTGCCGGGAACATACTCCTGCGCGATGAATTGCTTTCCTTCAAATTCTCCGATATCGAAGATCGTCACCAGGTTGGGGTGATTCAACGAAGACGCCGCGCGCGCCTCGCGGCGAAATCTCCGGGTCTGATCGGAATCGCCCGCCAGCTCGGGCGAAAGAAATTTGAGCGCCACTTCGCGGCTGAGTTCCATGTCCCTGGCCAGCCAGACCTCGCCGATGCCGCCCGACCCGAGATGCGACAAAACGCGGTATCGCCCGACCTGGCGCCCGGCGATCGATCGCATTGAGTTTGCTTCCGCCACATCGCGCGCCCAGGCTTCGAAGGCCGGTCGCTCCAGAAAGTCTGCCGCCGTATCATGGCCCTTGAGCAGGGTAGTCACGCGCTCCAGCAAATCCTGATCACTTCCACACGCGCGCTGCAGAAAGTCCAGGCGCCGCGTGCCATCCATTTGCAATGCAGCTTCTACGAGCGCATCTATCTGTTGATAGCGCTCCTGGTTCATGAAATCAGGTCCATGTTGCCGGGACTTCCAGACCGGTTGAGTTCCGCAAAAAGCCACGCCTTGGCGGCTTTCCAGTCGCGCACCACTGTTTCCCCTGAAACCTTCAGCGCGGCCGCCGTTTCCTCCACGCTCATTCCGCCGAAGTAGCGCATTTCCACCACCCGCGCGCGGCGAGGATCGAGTTGCGCCAGCTGCCCGAGCGCATCATCGAGAGCGACAAATTCCGCGGCGCGTGTGACAGAGAGTTCAGGGGCGTCGTCGAGGGACAGGAGCGGAGCGTCGGCGCCGCGCTTTTGCCGCAACTTCGATCGCGCCGCGTCTACCAGGATCCGGCGCATCTGCTGGCTCGAAACCGCGAAGAAGTGGGCGCGGTTTTGCCACTTGGCGTTTTTCTGCGAAACCAGTTTCAAGTAGGCTTCGTGAACCAGCGCGGTCGTCTGCAGCAGGTGGCCTTCCGATTCGCGGTACATGTGCCGCCGGGCCATCCGCCGCAGCTCCGCATACACCAGCGGAACCAGCCGTTCGAAAGCCAGCTGGTCGCCTTCGCCCCACGCCTCCAGCAGCTCCGTGATGTCCTCGGAATCGTGCGCGCCCAAGCCGGCCCCCGCCTAGCAAAGGAATGAACCACAGGCTTTATGAAAGATACTCTATCCCGGGGATAATTATAGGGTCACCGATTTTAACGAAAGGCCGGAAGGAGTTGCCTCGGTCATCCTGAAGAAAGACTTGGATGCGCCTGCCCGGTGCCCGAGCGACAGGTCTCTGTCGTGTTTAGCGGATTCAAATTCTTTAACATCCGGGAAGGCTATTCACGGAAATGTAACCGCAGCGATGCAAAGTACCTTTACGCCGTATCCAGGTCGACGGAGCACCTTCCACTGCCCGCTCTCGCAGAATGCTGTCAATTGGCGGAGCTCAGCCCAGCCCGATCATGCCCATGACGCCCGAGCCCGAAGCCTCCGACCAGGACCTCTACCACCTGTTGGCCGCCTATACCCTCGAGCTGCGCGACCCGGAATTCATCCACCAGCACATTGTTGACGCTTACGCTATCCAGCACGCCGGGGCCGACACCAAGCCCATTGCCATCGTTTTCGGGCTCATCGGCCTCTACCTCTATGTCGAAAAGAACTTCACCGGCCGCCAAGTCCAGCGTGCCCACATGCAGCTCGCCAGGCACCGCACGAGGTGGACCGCGCCAGCGATCCCGGCCGACCAGAGAGCCACCATTGGAGTCGCCGACGTACTCGCCATGCCCGCTGGCCCGGCACGCCACGACCTGATTCGGCGCTGGTGCGAAGCCGTCTGGCAGGACTGGCAGGCGAGCCGCCCGCAGATCGCCGCACTCGCGCAAACGGAGCTCGGCGTTGCCCCTTAGAACCGGCCTACATCGAAGTCGACAGAAGAAAGAAGAACATCGAAGCTCCGAGCGCCGCCACGCGATACCGATGCATCCTGTCCCACTTCCGGTGTTGCTGACGGGCCACTTCAGCAATGGAGGTCGAACCGATCTTCGCCAATCGGTTATTGATTGGCACCAGAAAGAGAACAGTAAGCAGGATGACCGCGGCCCAGATTACGCTGGCGATGGCCAGAAGGGCGGCGCCCGACTCGTGACGCCGCATGATTGTTTCGGCGATCAGCAACACGAAGCTCGCGACGTACCAGAACGGCATGGCTGCTCCTAGCCTTTTGGCGAAAAGGCTAGTGGCCTTGAGCTGTACCGGATTCTCGAGCTTCC
>CAWBGO010000005.1:0-82034 GCA_963788475.1 Terriglobales bacterium | reverse complement strand
GGGCCGAAATGGTCGCAAGCGTGTTCGGCAATCCGGCCAGTTCCTGCGTCCGACGGCGCGCTGCTGATATACGTCGGCAGATAGTGCGTGGCATCCGTCTTCGGCTGCACATTGTATTGGTTCTGGGTGGGCAGGTGAATGCCGCGCGTTCCCACGTAACGAACCTCAGCCGTGTAGTCCTTGGCAAACACGTGCTGCACGCCCAGCGTCCACGTTTCCGCGTAGGGCAGTGTCTGGTTGGGCACATACGCCGCCGTGGCCGCCTGCTGATCCGCGATCGTGTCAAACGTCGCCAGTGTTCCGGTGCCCTTGGGCAGACCGCCGTTGGTCAGGAAGTTCGGATCGCCGGGGTTTGGACTGTTTCCGCTGCCCACGTCGTTGGTCGAGGAGTACTGGGGCGGGAACGAAAGGATCCCCAGGTTGTCGTAAAGCACATCCGTAGCCATGCCGTATCCGGCGCGGATCGAGGTCTCCGGGTTCGCCGCGTAGTTGATGCCGAAGCGCGGCAGGAAATTCTTGTACTGCGGCTGCGGCACGCCGAATGTGATCACGCCCGGCACGCTCGCGGCTGCGTTCAGAATCTGGGTGCGCTGACCCACCGGAACCGAGGTGAACTCGTACCGCAGTCCGTAATTCACAGCTCAGCTTCTCCGTCGCGCGCCACACGTCGTTGACGTAGCCGTAGAATGCCGTCTGGTCGCCGTAATAGAAGAAGTCGCCGGTCGACCGTTCGCCAAACGAGGTAGGCGCCAGGTCATGCAGATACTCGGTGAGGGCGTCATATTCGTAGTCGCCGCGCACGCGCTGCGTGAAGCTCTGCGGCGAGATGAACTTCCGGCCGTCAAACCCGAACTTCCAGCTGTGCTTTCCCTTCACCCAGCCGATGTTGTCGGTGAACTGGTACATGTTCTGCACCGTGGTTTGAGGAGCATTGCCATCCGGCCCGATGTTGACGAAGTTCAGGTCGTTCATGACCAGGTTCGGGAACGAGTCCAGACCCGGATAGGCTGTAGTTCCCCGAAACATAGAACTGGGAGAAGCGATTGTAACCAAGACGTGCTTCGTTGATCAGGTTAGGCGTGAAATTGTGGTATTCGCTCAACGCGATCAGGTGCCAGCGTTGCGGAAGCGGCTGGAAGAACGCCGGCAGGGATGCCACATTGTCGATGCCCGTGTACTTGTTGTAGATGTAGCGGCCGCGGAACGAGTCCTTCTGCGAGATGGTCCAGTCGCCGCTGACCGTCAGCGCATCGAAATTCACATAATTCGGAGCCAGTACGTTGTAGTTGCCCAGCGGGATGTTGTACGCGGTGCCGGATCCGAACACGCCCGTGTCCGAATTGAGGTCGGTGCCGTCAAACACCGTTGTCGTCTGCGGCCCGCTGCTCTGATTGAAGCAGGCGTTGTCAGCCGAGGCATCCACCTGCGAAGGCGAACCGGCATGTACTTCGTGAATTCCCCCACGTTGGTCGAGTTGAGGTTTGGAATCGCGCCCAAAGCCGTCATGCCTGCCGCAGTCGGCGTGCATACGAACGTGGAGATGCTCTGTCCCGTCGTCTGCCGCTCGAAGTTGCCGAAGTAGAACAGCTTGTCTTTCTTGATCGGGCCGCCCACCTGCCCGCCGTAGCGATTGAAGTCATAACGAGGGATCGGCACCTTGCCGCCCTCAATCGCATTGTTGGAGTTCAGATTGCGGTTCTGGAAGAACTCGTAAGCCTCGCCATGAAGCTTGTTGGTTCCGCTGATCACAACCGTGTTGAACTGTCCGCCCGCCGAGTGGCCGAACTCCGGCGAAAACTGGTTGGTCACCACGGTGAACTCGCCCACCGCATCGTTGGGCGTATACGCCAGCGGTCCGGTAATCGTCTTGTTGTTGTTGTCGATGCCCTCGATCTGGTAGTTGTCCGCGCGCGGGCGCTGTCCGCCCACCGAAGGACCCGTACCCGCACCGATGCCGCCGCTCGAAGCCACACCCGGCACCAGCAGCGACAGGTTCAGCACTCCGTTGCCCACCGAAGCGGTGGGGAAATTCTTCAGCTCTTCGGTCTCGAAGGAGCTCTGCAGCTGAACCGTCGTCGTATCGATCACTGCCGCGGCTTCGACCGACACTTCCACACTCGTCGCAGTCGTTCCTACCGGGAGCGTCAGCGTCGCCGTGGCCGTGTTATTCAACTTCACTTCGAAACCCTTCAAAACGAAGGAGGAAAACCCCGGGGCGGTCGCAGTGATGTCATACTTGCCCGGGAGCAGATTGGAGACGTGAAAATCTCCCTCACCGGTAGCCTTGGCGGCTACGATCACACCTGTTTCAGTGTTCTTCACACTGATGTCCGCTCCGGGGATGGCCGCGCCGCTCTTGTCAGTCACGGTGCCGACAATGTCGCCGCCCGCCGCCTGACCCCAGCCTGCCGTGGCCCCGACGAGCACGAGAACGATCGCCAACAACGCCGGGATCACGTTCTGTATGCCAATAAATACCTTTGCTTTAGAGAACATCGTCGACCGCGCGCGGCGAGGATGCATCGGGAACTGTGGCATATGAAGCCACCTCCTTGGGAAATCGAATCGTTCGCAATTCAAGGTGTGGGGAACCTTAAGAGAAGCAGTAGGGCCGAGACAACGCACTTAGCTTCGTCTCTCGTCACTGCAGGTGGCGTGCCAAACTCGCGATCACACCGGGAATTCGCTAAATCGCCCAGAACCGGTCGTTTGCCATGGACAGCATGCCTGGCTGCTACCCCTGGGCCCCGGCGGCTATCGAGGAATATGCCCGTTTTTCATACATCTATATGACAATTGGAATAATCGTCGCTCTATTTATGGAAAATAGGCGGAAACGTTTCCATTTGGCAGCCTTGAATTCCACCCGACGTGTCCCAGGCACTCGCCCCTGGTTCATGTTCACTTGACCATGCTCGATGATAGGGTCGGCGGATCTTTACGTCATGTTTTCTGCGGCTTAGAGCGCTCTGCCCGACCGCTTCCGACAAACCCATCCCTCTGGCTAGATCCCTTCCAAGTGCTTCATTCTAAAACCTTAATGTGATGTACATCACACGTCACACAGTCCCTCCTCCATTTGGACTCAGACATGCATCAAGTTGGGCAACACAGATTTCCATATCAGATGTCAGGGACACCACCTTTCCGGCCCTTCCAGGTCGGCCGAAGTCGTATACCCTCTGCATCTTCCATGAACATCCATCCCTCGGAGAAGGAAAGTGACGCACATGACCCCTAAGAAGCATCTCGGAGCCCTGCTGCTGGCCGCCAGCACCATTTTTGGCCTTGCGACCCTCCCCCTGCTCACCCCGCCCGCCGCCCACGCCCAGGCCGACCTCGGCTCCATCTCCGGCGTCGTCACAGACGCCAGCGGCGCCGTGGTTCCCAGGGCCCAGGTCACGGCGACCAACGTCGCCACCGGCGCGGTCCGGACCTCGGAAACCGGATCCAACGGCGGTTATTCCGTTTCCCAACTCGTCCCTGGAAAATATACGGTGTCTATATCTGGCCCGGGCTTCCAGACTGCCACCCAGGCGGTCACCGTCTCCGTGGGATCGCAAAACACGGTGAGCGCCAAGCTGGCCGTAGCCGGGGGCCAGACCGAAGTGGTGGTTGCCGCCGATGACTTCTCCAGTGTGCAGCTGGAAAAAGCTGAAATCTCCACGGTCATCGATACAGAACAGATTCAGTCCCTGCCCACCCTCGACCGCAATCCCTATAACCTGGTGGCCTATTCCGGCAGCCTCTCGTCCGACCCTACCGCCACCGTCCGCGGTGTCGGCTTCAACATCTCCGGTGCGCGCTCGACCTCCGTCGACATCCTCCTCGATGGCGCCGAGAACACCGACTTGTATGCCGTGGGCATTGGCCAGACGGTTCCCATGGACGCGACTTCCGAGATCCGCATCGTGACCTCGAACTCCGGCGCCGAGTATGGACGCGGTTCGGGTGCGGTCAACGTCTCCACCAAGTCCGGTACCAACGGGTTCCACGGTTCGGTCTACGAGTTCAACCGCATCTCGACGCTTGCGTCGGCCGGCTACAACAACAACTACATCCACGCCGTGAATCCCGACATCACAGCGAAGCCGCGCTACACCCACAACCAGTTCGGATATTCGGTCGGCGGTCCCATAAAGAAGGACAGGCTTTTCTTCTTCTCGTCCACCGAATGGACCCGGATTCGCAGTGCCCAGAACATCATTGCCGTGGTGCCCACGCCCGAGCTCATCGCCATGTCGGCGCCAAACATGCAGGACTTCTTCGGCACCTACGGAAAGCTGGCACATCCGATTAACGGCGCCACCTACACCGGCGATTCCAGCGCCGTTCAGTCCGTCTTCGGCAAGGACATCACGAAGTTGCAGGCCACCCATCCGGACATCCTGACCACCCCGCTCTTCGGTGAGGCCATTTACCAGGCTCCGCAGGATTCCGGCGGCGGCGCCCCGGTCGACCAGTGGATCACCTTTAATCGTGGTGACTGGACCATCAATTCCACCACCTCGATGTTTGTCCGCTATATCCAGCAGAGCTCGGTCAACCCTCCGGGATACATTAACTACAGCCCGTACGATGGTTACAACACCAACCAGACGCAATACAACCATAACCTCGAGTTGTCCCTCACCAAGGCCTTCACTCCAACCATCGCATCGGCCACCAAGATCCTCGCTACGCGGTTTAACAACGCCCAGCCGCTCGCGGAAAAGCCCGTCAGCCCCACCCTCTACGTCAACAGTTCCACCCCGGTGACCCTCGGCGGAAACTACATCAATTTTCCAGGCTACTCTCAGCTCAGCCCCGGCAATGCCATCCCCTTCGGCGGACCGCAGAACTTCATCCAGGTGGGCGAAGACCTCGCCTGGACCAAGGGCAGGCATCAATTCGCCATCGGCGGCCTGTTCCTCTTCATCAAGGACAACCGCACCTTCGGCGCCTATGAGGAGGCTGTAGATGCGTTGGTCCAGAGCGGCCACAACAACGCTCTCGTGAATTTCGTCAGCGGCGGCCTCGGCTTCCTGCAGGTGGCTGTCAATCCGCAGCAGAAATACCCGTGTGTCATCGACAAGACTACCGGCAAATACCAGCAGACCCCCGATTGCACCATTGACCTGCCTGTCTCCTCGCCAAACTTCTCCCGCTCGAACCGGTACCAGGACGGCGCAGCCTATTTCTCTGATACCTGGAAGGCGACCCCTAAGTTCACCATCAGTTACGGCCTGCGCTGGGAGGTTTACGGACCGCAGCACTCGCAGAAACCCGGCTATGACTCCAACTTCTTCTTCGGCTCGGGGACAAACGAATTTGACCAGATCCGCAATGGCGAATTGAAGACCCGTGAAACTTCTCCCAACGGCCGGCTCTGGAACCTCAACCTGAAGGATTTTGCTCCCAAGGTCGGCTTTGCCTGGGATCCGGTCGGCAACGGCAAAACCAGCATCCGTGGCGGCTATGGCATCAGTTACGAGCGCAACTTCAACAACGTGACCTTCAACGTCATTCAGAACCCGCCCAACTATGCCGTGCTCTCCTTCACGCCTGCCGATAACAACAAGCAGAACATTCCCATCAGCACCAATAACTTCGCACAGTTCGGTACGCAGACTGGAACGAAGCTGCTGCCCAACGTGACCCTGCGCGCGGTTGATCCCAACATCGCGCCCGCCTACGCGTCCAACTACAGCTTGTCTGTAGAGCACCAAATCGCCGGGACCACGGCCAGCGTCGCCTACGTCGGTACGCGTGGCGTCCACAACTACTCGATTGCCAACTTCAACCGGTCGTTCTCGGGGATTAATTACCTCGGCGATCCGGCCCCGGACTTCAACCTGTCGAACCGCCTCAATCTCCAGTATTCCAACATCAACTTCCGAGGAGCCGACGGCGACAGCTACTACAACGGCGTAACCGGTGAGATTCGCAGTTCCAACCTGCACCAGACCGGTATCACTCTGCGCGCCGACTACACCTATTCCCACTCCATCGACAACACCAGCTCGACCTTCACCGACGGCTACTCGAACAACGACAATCTGGGCTATCTCGATCCCTTCAACAAGGGTCTTGATCGCGGACTTTCGGACTTCGATCAGAAACACCGCGTGGCAACGGCCATCATCTGGGCGCTGCCCTATGCCAAGAACCTGTCCGGCGTCTCCAAAATGCTGCTTGACAACTGGACGGTCGCGACCACCTTTGATGCCCAGACCGGCACGCCATTCAGCATGTTCGATTGCTGGTGGGCCGTCACCGTCTGCCCGCGCGCCAGCTACGTCAATCCGCAGCCCAAGCAGCGCATCCGCAACATGAACGACATCAGCGACACCTACGGCCCCAACACCTACTCCTATATGTCCATGCCGCAGTACTTCGACGACAATGGGGTGGTCTTGCTCTCCAACTTCAACGAGCAGCTCAACCCCTATGTCAATGCCTACTATGGTGGGGATCTTGCTGATCCTGCCGATTACGCGGCCGGCAGCGACACTCCCATCTGCGGCGGTCTCTACAACGCCAGCTGCCGCTTCGTCACCGGCATGACCGGCCGCAACGCTTTCCGCGGACCGGGCTCGTGGCACAACAACTTCGGAGTCATCAAGGACTTCAAAATCCGCGAACGGTACGCCATCCAGTTGAAGGGCGAATTTATCAACTTGCTCAACCACGCCAACACGCGCCTGAACCTTAGCGGGTCCAATGACGTCTCCGCCTACTCCGACGTCCTGGCCTACAAAGATGGCAACCGCAACACCGAACTCTCGATCCACTTCCAGTTCTAGAAGTGATTCGCTTTCCGAAAGGCCGCGGCTCCATGCCGCGGCCTTTCCCTTCTGGCGCCCTCGGCTTCGCCGCCCACGGTAGCCCTTCCATGCCGTAGACTGTTGGTTTTGAGCCGCAGTCAAAGGACGCCCCATGCGCAGCCGAATACTCACCCTCAGCGCGGTTCTGGCCCTGCTTCCTGCCGCCGTTTCCTCAGGTCACGCCCAGGTTTCGAACCCGTCCTTTACTGCGCTTCCGTCGATTCCGTTCGACACCACGGGCCCCGTCATCCAGGCCCACACCGAAGCCCTCAAGCCCTTCACCGTGGCCGGCGAACGCGGCGTTCTGGTCGGCCAGCAGGACGGCACCTTCGAGTCCTGGATCCTGCCCGCAAAGGTTCTCAGCCACCTCACCATCGAGGCCAGACGTCGAGGACTACTCCGTGCCCATCGACGTCAACCAGCAGTCGGCCGAAATCGAAGTCCGGCCCGACCGCACCATCATCACCTACTCCCACATCGCCTTCACCGTCCGCCAGATCATGTTCTCGCCGCCAGACGCCCCCGCCGGCACCGGTCCCGTCGTTCTCTTCCAATTCGATTGCCTGCATCCCACCGAATTCACTTTCCGCTTCACCCCCGAGCTGCGCTGGATGTGGCCGGAGCGCAATGAAGGCGTGCCGGGCGTTGAATGGGTCGCGCCTCGCTCCCAACGCCTTCGATAAAGCGGGCGGCTTTTACGTGCTCCATTCCGACTACCCCGACTTCGCCGCGGCCGTCACCATCCCCGGCGCGCGCCCCGGCATCCTTGCCCCCTACCAGGAGCGCCCCCAGGTTCATCCCGTCGAACTCAAGCTCCGCATCGACCCCGCCCGCGACCACGGCCGCCTCTATCCCCTGCTCATGGCCATCGGCACTGACCACAGCTGCGGCCAACTCCGGCAACCTCGCCGCCGCCCTCGAAAAGCTGAACGCCGCCATTCCCGACCTGTACAAGACCCACGTCCGAGACCTACAAGAAAATCCTCGCCAATTCCGTCTCCATCGAAACCCCCGACAAGGCCCTCAACGAAGCCTTCCAGTGGGCCGTCATCTCCATCGAGCAGCTCAGAACCAAGACCATTCCCGGCCAGAGCTCACCGCCCGGCGCGCCTGCAACCCCGGAAGAAACCGCCCTCGTCGCCGGCTACTACGCCTCCGGCGACTCCGCGCGCCCCGGCTTCGGCTGGTTCTTCGGCCGCGACGCGCTCTACACCCTCTACGCCGTCAACGGCTACGGCGACTTCGCGCTCTCCAAATCCGAACTCGAATTCCTCATCCGCCGCCAGCGCGCCGACGGCAAGATCATGCACGAGTACTCGCAGACCGCCGCGGCCATCGACTGGCTGCAATTCCCCTACATGTACGCCGCGGCCGACTCCACGCCGCTCTTCCTTCTCGCCATGCTCGATTACGTGCGCGCCAGCGGCGACACCGCCTTCCTCACCGCGCATCGCGACGCCATCGAGAAGGCGTGGGACTTCGAGACCAGCCACGCGCACGACACCGACCAGGCGAACGGCATCTACGACAACTCGCAGGGCACAGGCTGGGTCGAGAGCTGGCCCGGCGGCATGCCGCACCAGGAAATCTATCTCGCCCTCCTCGATCAGCAGGCCTCCGCCGCCCTGGCGCAGACTCGAAGGACTCCTCGGCAACAAGGAGCATGGCGGCGGCGGCACAACTTCGCCCCGAGACCATCAAGAAAACCATCGACGCCCAGTTCTACGACCAGGAGAAAGGTTGCTACGCCTTCAGCCGCAATCCCGACGGCTCCCTCGACCGCACCACCACCGTCTATCCCGCCCTGGCCTGGTGGAGCAGCCCCTCGGTCACCAACAACTCCAGCTATCTCGCCCACCCTGAAGGCTGCCTTCAGCAGTTTGCCGCCCACACCCTCAACACCGACTGGGGCCTGCGCGACGTCTCCAACGAAGAGAAGATCTACGACGGCATGAGCTATCACCAGGGCTCCGTCTGGCCGCTCTTCACCGGCTGGGCCGCGCTGGCCGAGTACCGCGGCAACCAGCCTCTCGCCGGCTACCAGATGCTCATGGAGAACGCCAACCTCACCTGGGCCCAGGACCTCGGCGCCGACACCGAACTTCTGTCGCGGCGATTTCTTTGTCCCCTTCGGCCGCAGCACCAGCCACCAGTTATGGTCGAGCGCCATGGTCATCACGCCCACGCTGCGCGGCCTCTTCGGCATCGACATCGACGCCCAGACCAAAACCATCACCGTGAATCCGCACCTGCCAGCGAACTGGGATCACGCCGAAATCAAAAACATTCGTGTCGGCTCAGAATCCGTTGGCCTGACTTTCCTCCAATCCAAAGGCGAACTGAGCGTTTCGTTCACCAACCCCACAACATCCGGTGTGAAACTGGCCAGCATGCAGTCGGGAACGAAGTCCCTGCCCAACCAATCCATCACCATTCCCCGGCCGGTTGTCGCGGTCGCGCCATTCTTTCGCAGGCCTTCCTCCGGAGATCGGACCCGCTCGATTCGCGTTCTCAACGAGTCCTACACGCAGCGTCAACTGTCATTGACCCTCGAGGGACCCGCCGGCGCCCAACTCGACATTCCGTTAGTCTTGTCGGCGCCGGCTCCGAAGCTTCGCGTCGATGGCGCCGAACTTCAGACCCAGCCGCCGCCCGATAGCGAAACGGGCACCCCGGTCCGGTTCCCTGCCATCGCTGTTCAATTTCCTCCCGGCGATGGCTGGAAGACCATGACCGTCACGCTGTCCTGGTGACCCGCCGTGCGATGTTCTAAGAATCAAGATCAGGATGTAACCAGGGAGCCGCGAATGCCGAGAATTTCAAGAAGAAACTTCATCAGAACCGCTGCGTCGAGCACGGCGTTGACTGCCTTGGCGTACTCAACCGGGCGGGCTCTGCACGCCGATCCTCTGGGTCTTCCCATTGGCTGCCAGACCTGGCCCGTGCGCGCCATGATCGCCACAGACTTCCGCGGCACGCTCCAGGAACTCGCCGCGGCCGGATTCCAGAGCATTGAGCTGTGTTCGCCCGTAGGCTATGCCGACTCCGGATTCGCCAAGATCGCAAAGTACAGCGGAACTGAGCTCCGCCGCATTCTGCATGAAGCGGGCCTCACCTGCGTCAGCAGCCACTTTTCGATAAAGGAATTGCGAGAAAACCAGGAAGACCGCATCGCCTGGGCTAAAGACGTCGGCCTGACGCAAATGCTGGTGCCCAGCCTCGACGGTCCGAAGAATCCCACCATGGACGACGTCAAGCGAGCCGCCGACGAGTACAACCGCATGGGCGAGCGAGCCGCGGCCGCCGGCATCGTGCAGGGCCTTCACAACGAGGATTTCGAGCTAAGCAAAGTGAACGGCCAGCGAACCTACGACCTGCTGTTTCAGCTTCTCGATCCGAAGCTCGTCAAATTCCAGTTCCAGGTGTCGACCATCAGCGACGGTTATGATGCCGCCGAATACTTCACCAAATACCCGGGCCGCTTCATTTCCATGCACGTGCAGGGCTGGTCCGCAAAGACCCGGAAAATCGTGCCCGTGGGCCAGGACACTCTCGATTGGCCAAAAATCTTTGCCGCCGCCAAAACCGGTGGCATCAAAAACTACTTCGTCGAGATGGACCTGCCCCTGATGAAAGCCAGCGTCCCCTACCTTCGTAAATTGCAGGTGCGCTGATCCCCAACTCTGGGTTCCCCATCCTCGCGACGTCTTTGTTCTTGTCGCCAGGGTGGGATAGCACGAACCCCAAAGGATCCAGCCGAGCCCGGATGCCCATGCTGGACAGCGCTTCCCCCGGGGGCTATACTTCGCGGCGCCACCGGGGGACTCTATCCGCGCCCTCGGAACGGCCTCTCTCGAGCTAGTGAATTATCGACTTGCAAGAGGACCGGTGATGACAACAAAAAAAGCTTCCCTGTTGCGCCTTCCGAGGCTCGCATGGACACTGTCCGTGCTTTTCATTTGTACCGGCATTGCAGTGCCGGCGCTTGCCGCAACCGACCCACCCATTCCCGCGGGATCCGTCCGCATCCACTATTTTCGCCCCGACAACAATTTCACCGGGTGGACGATGTGGACATGGAACGTCTCCACTGAAAATCAGACCACGTGGTGCTCCACCGAGCTCAATACGGCCGGGACCGACGACTACGGCGCGTACTGGGACGTCACGGTCAATCCCGCCTGGGGTAACCCCGTCGGCGATCTGGGCTTCATCATTCACAACTGCGCGTTGAACGTGAAAGACCCGGGCCCCGACATGCACCTCAACATCCTGCTGTACAACGAGGCCTGGGTCATTTCGGGTGACAACACCATCTACACGACCCAACCCACGCCGCAGCAGATACTCAATGGCGTATTCCAGGAGCAGCAGGCGTACTGGCTCGATCGTCATCGCCTTGCCATTCAGCCGCAGTATTTTCAATCCAGCTGGACCTACTTTCTCAACGCAAGCCCATCAGGCGGGCTGCAGCTCGGCGATTCCGGCGTCACCGGCGGAACCTCTCTGCAACTCGTGCAGGGTGGAGCGCTCACGGCCGATGAGTTGATGCGCTATCCGCAACTTGCCGGGTATGCCGTGCTCCAGGTGCCGAGGAGCGCGCCACTCGCTACGATCCAGCAATACCTCAGGGGCCAGGTCGCCGTGTCCGCGGTCGACTCGACCAGCACCCTCAAATACGCGACCGGCATTCAAATCGGCGGCGTCCTCGACGACCTCTACGATTATTCCGGCAAGCTCGGCGTCATCTTTCACTCCGATGACTCAGAGCTCGCTCCCATTCAGATCAAGCTGTGGGCTCCAACGGCGCAGAGCGTGTCGCTCCAGATATTCAACCAGGCCGACGACACTTCGCCCGCCGCCATCATCCCCATGCGGCAGTCGAACGGCGTCTGGGTGGCGAACGGCAACCGGAGCTGGGAGGGCAAGTACTACCTCTACAGTGTCAGCGTCTACGTGCCGGGAGATCACGCGGTCGACTCGAACCTGACCACGGACCCCTACTCGATCGATATCTCCGTGAACGGCGGCAAGAGCCGCATCACCAACCTCGACGCCGGCGCCACAAAACCCGCAGGCTGGGATGAATCAGATGCGCCGCCTCTCCACAGCCTGGGGGATATGAGCATCTACGAGCTTCACATCCGCGACTTCAGCATCAATGACACCACCGTGCCTGCCCAGGACCGCGGCAGGTACGGAGCTTTCAACGATCAAAACTCCAACGGCATGAAGCATCTTCGTGCCCTGGCGCAGAGCGGGCTGAAGGCCGTGCACATCATGCCCTCGTTCCATTTCGCCAGCGTGAACGAAGACCAATCCACCTGGCAGACCACCGGCGACCTCTCCATGTATCCGCCCGACGGCGCCGAGCAGCAACAGGCCGTGATCGGCATTCAGGGCGCGGATGGCTACAACTGGGGCTACGATCCCGTGCACTTCATGACCCCGGAAGGCAGCTACGCCGTCAATCCGGATGATCGCGTGCTCGAATATCGAACCATGGTCGAGGGTCTTCATGGCGCAGGGCTGCGCGTCATCCAGGATGTCGTCTTCAATCACACCAATGCCTCGGGCGAAGGTCCAAACTCCAATCTCGACGAGGTCGTGCCGGGATACTATCACCGTCTCGATGCAGGCGGCAGGCTCGAAACGGGGTCCTGCTGTGCAGATACGGCCAGCGAACACCGCATGATGGAAAAGCTGATGATCGACACTCTTGTGCTGAATGCGCGCCAGTACAAGATCGACGGCTTCCGCTTCGACATCATGAACTTCCACTTCACCTACAACATGAGGAACATCCAGCAGGCGCTTGCCGCCCTCACTCCTGCAAAACAGCGGCATCGATGGCTCGAAGATCTACCTCTACGGCGAAGGCTGGAACTTCGGCGACACGGGGAATGATCAGATCGGACCCAGCGCGCGCCAGGCCAACCTCTACGGATACGGCATCGGCACATTCAATGACCGCATGCGCGACGGCGTCCGCGGCGGCGGTCCTTTCTCCGATGAGCGCGTGCAGGGATTCGCCACCGGCCTCTTCACCGATCCGAGCTTCTTCACCAACAGCAACACAAGCTCATCCGATCAACAGAACCAGTTGCTGCAGGAGTCCGATTGGATCCGGGTGGCCCTTACCGGCAACCTGCGCGACTACACGTTCATCAACAGTTCCGGCACGACCGTTACCGGAGCCCAGGTGGACTACAACGGCCAGGCCGCCGGATACACCAGGACGCCGATTGAAGTGATCAACTACTGCTCCGTCCACGACAATCAGGACCTCTTCGATGCGGTGCAGCTGAAGTCGAGCGAAACCGACAACATCGCAACCCGCGCGCGGCGGCAGGTGCTGGCCATGAGCCTGGTTGAACTTGGCCAGGGCATTCCCTTCTTCTACGCAGCCGACGACATGCTCCGTTCCAAGGACATGGACCAGAACAGCTACGACTCCGGCGATTGGTTCAACAAAATCGACTGGAGCGGCCAGACCGCAAACTGGGGCATCGGCTTGCCCATGTCCAGCCAGAACGCTGCACAATGGGCGTTCCAGCAGCCTCTCCTCGCCAACCCCGCCCTCACCCCGCAACCGGCCAACATCGCCAGCACAACGGCAGCATTCCAGGACTTCATGCGCATCCGCTACAGCTCCGGACTCTTCCGCATGGCGGGCCTGTCGGATATCCAGCAGAACCTCACGTTCCTCAACACCGGCCAGAACCAGGCGCCGGGGCTCATTGCCATGAAGCTCGATGACAATGCCGGGCACTACAGCGGCTTCAACCACGTCCTGGTCGTATTCAATGCGACCAATTCAACCATCAACTTTACCGATGCACACCTTGCCGGCCTGCACCTGCATTTGCATCCGGTGCTGCTCAACTCCGCTGACCCGATCGTGAAGCAGTCCACCTTCAACGGCCAGCAGGGAACAGTCAATGTTCCCGCGCTCACGACCGCGGTGTTTGTCCAGTAGGCAGTCGCGTTAACCGCACAGGCGCGGCGCTTGTGTCCACAACTCACAACGGCCGGAACTCGGCCGGTGTTCTTTTTGTCCTGAGATCGGACCGGTCTGAAACTGTTGGGGTGCCCCACCTTCGCGACGTATTTGTTTTTGTCGCTAAGGTGGGAAGCCCGAACCAATCTGGAGCCGGTGTCATGGGGAGATCGAGCCGGCCTGTTCACTTCGATCGAATCTGCGCGCGCTATTCCACCTGTTTATCGGTGAGCTTGTTGATCAGCAGCGGAGCGACCCAGAAACAAAGAGCCACCACCACGCGCAAAATGGGATTGGGAACGAGGTTGACTCCGAACGGAGTAAAGACCACGACGATGCCGGCCAGCACCAGCGCGATGGTGGGCGCGAGTTCCCGCACCGTTCTCCAGTCGGGCAGATACCAGGGCTGGGGAGGTTCGCGGAGACCGGCTTTTTTGAGGATCAGGGCAAGATACATGTCTTCGTCATCATCGGCCACGCTGTTCAACGACTGTTCCCAGATCTCGTCCCTGCCGATTTTCTTATCCAGTTCGTACACATCGCGAAGCAGCTTTGTGATTTTCGCTTCGTACTTTTCGTCATCGTAATCCCGCTTGAAGATAGCCCGGGCTTCCAGGTCCTTTTGACTGGCGGAAGCCTCCGCGAACCCAAGCATGGCAATCTCGGCCTCGGTCAGAGGCACATCCACTCGCTTCGCCTGATCCACGATCCGGTTGACAAGAAATCGCTTCGCCTTGACTACGGCCGAAGTGCTCATCGCTCTGCCTTCCTAAATGCGAACCAGATCTCTCTGGATTTTGCCCGTGACCCAGGCCTTCCCCGGCCCCGTCAACATGTCCACTTCGCTGCGCACTCCGAATTCCGGCAGGTAAATGCCGGGCTCGACCGAGAAGCACGTGTTGGGCAGCAGCAGCCGTTCGTCGTGCGTCTCGAGGTTGTCGAGGTGCGCGCCGGGCCCATGAATCTCCTGCGCGATATTGTGCCCGGTTCGATGGGTGAAGTACTCACCGAATCCGGCGTTGCGAATGACGGCCCGGGCAGCATCGTCGGCCTCGAAACCGCGAATCGGGCGCCCCGCGGCGAACGCCTTCTCCACCGCGCCGATGGCGGCATCGCGCGCATTGCGCACGGTCTCGAACACCTGCTGCTCGCGCTCTTTCGGTTCGCGGCCAACCACGCCTGTCCAGGTGATGTCGTAAAAAACGGTGCCCGGCTTGTTCAGGCGTCCCCAGATGTCGATCAGAACGAAGTCGCCCGGCCGGATGGGCGCGGTGTGCTCCGCGGTCGGCTCATAGTGGGAGTCGGAACAGTTCGCATTCACGCTGACGTTGGGCCCGTTCTCCCACACCAGGCCCTCGCAGCGCATGGCATCGCTCAGAAACTGAACCATGGCGAATTCGGTCAGTTCGCCGGGACTTCCGGACGCGGGGCGCAGGGTTCGCCCGATCTTGCGCCACGCCTCTTCGAGAATGATGTCGATGGCCTTTTGGGCCACGCCATGGCTGGCGATCTGCTCTTCGCTCAGGACCGCCTCAAACTGGCTCACCAGGTCCGCCGAACTTACAATCTGTTTGCCGGTCCGGCGCAGGAATTCCACCGTCCCGGCATCCACCATCGACACGTACATGATGGCGTTGTCGGGCGAATACTGCATGGCCAGGCGCGTGGCGCCCCTGAGCATCACTTCAAGTCCGGCAGCCAACTCCTGCCAGCTGGAATAGAGGCCTTTGCTGCCGGGCAGCGAATCGAGCCGCCCTTGTTCGATGCGGTGCACCAGTTTGCGCGGCTCCCCTTCGGCAGGCACGTAGTAGTACCAGCGGCGGGTAATATGCGCCTTGGGGTCGAGGCCCAGAATGCGCTCGCCGATGGGATCGCGATGATGATGATCGTAGAACAGCCAGCCGTCGTGGCCGGCCTCGCGCAGCGCCGACTGAATCGCGTCCAGGTTCATACGGGCATTCTATAGCGGCATTGACGGTTGCGATCTGCGTCAACGCAACGAGGGTGACGGGATCATCCCTCAGAAGCCCCGTTCCAGGCGATAGGCAAGCGCGTCCGGGAAGACCGGCCTCCCGGATGCGGCGCTGCGCCTCCGCCACGTCGTATGGAACACGGTGCCAGGTGAAGAGAGACTGCTCGTCGTCGTAGACGGCGAAGGCGGCGCGCCAGTCGGCATCGCGGGGCTGGCCGACCGAACCGGGATTGAGCAGATAGCGATATCCGCTTCGAAGCTGCACAGGGAATTGCTCCGGCTCGGTGGGGAGATTGTATTCCGGCTGGAAACGGGTCTGCGTGTAGTCGCCGGCGGCGAACCCAACCTGGCGATGGGTGTGGCCGAAGAATGTGATGGGGGTCGGCGCGGCCCGGAGCGAAGGCGACGCATCGTCGAGCGTGAAAAGATACTCGTCTTCATCGCAGGGCGAACCGTGGACGCAGCTCACGGCCGAGTCCTCCGGGGTCACCGGGCCCATAGCCAGACTGCGCAGCCACTCCCGGTGGTGGTCCTCAAGAATGCTCTCCGTCCATTGGATCGCCACCTTCGCATTCTCGCTAAAATCGAACACCGCAAGACCCCCGCTTGCCCGGTCGTGATTGCCGCGCACCACGAGGTTCCCAAGCCGTTGCACCCGATCGATCACTTCATTGGGACTGGCGCCGTAACCGACTACATCGCCCAGGTTCCAGACCACGTCATGGGGCGGCGCCGCAGCCAGGACGGCTTCGAGAGCTTCGAGGTTGGCATGGATGTCGGAGAGGACGAGCGCGCGCATGGAGATCTAGCCAGTCCAATCCAACCGGTTGCTGATGCTTGCACAATGCCGTGCCCCGCGGCCTACAGCGCCGCGAGAGCTTCCTGCTGGCCGGAGAAGAGCCCGGCGTACTTGGTGATGCCCACCATCGTGAACACCTTGGTGAAGTGCGGCGAAAGCCCGTAGGCAAACACCTTCTGGCCGGCGTTGGCGGCCTCGATCAGCAACTGGATCACCAGCGCAATGCCGCTGGAGTTGATGTAGTCCACCTTGCTGAAGTCGAGCAGGATCAGCTTGGTGGTTTGCTTGGGCAGCGCTTGATAGGTTCCCAGCACGGCTTCCTTCGAAGTGCTGGCGATGTCGCCCTCAAAGCGCAGGACACTGACCGGATGTCCGGCCGGGGAAGTTATCTGGTCTACACGCGATTTGGTTTCGCTCTGCACAATCGATCGTCTCCGTATGTCTTGTTCTATTGGGAGGGAGGATCCAGCCGGATCACGAGCCGAACATAACTGGCTCTCCCATTGGCGCCGGCCACCCATTCGGCCTCGTCGACCAGCGCCTGGATCAGAAACATGCCCATGCCGCGGGGGTCTTCCTCGCCGTGAATCTTGCGGTCGATATCCACCTTGGGGGGCAGGCCCTTCATGCCCTTGCCGTCGTCGATGACCTTGACCTCCAGCGCGCCGGGCCCCGCAGAGAGTACTACGCCAACGGACAGGCCTTCGTTCAATCGGTTGCCGTGTTCCATGGCGTTGATGCACGCCTCGGCGACAGCCGTCTTCAGATCTTCCACCCGGTCTTCGCGAAAACCCATCAGCTTGGCGACAGCGGCCGCGGTGCTCATGGCCACCTTTTCATAGCCCAGCCGCGAAGGCAGGCGCACCTCCACCGTGGTCGCTTTGACGGCGGCCTTGGCGCCGCTCATGCCGCTGACTCCGCGATGCGGCAAAGCACCAATGCTGTCATGTCGTCCCCCTGCGGGCCGCCCTCAACAAACTCCCCGATAGCTGTCCACAATGCATCGAGAATATCATCGGCTTTGGGCGCCGGACATTGAGAAAAATGTTCCATAAGTCGTTCTGGACCAAATTCTTCATCCCCGCGGAAGGCTTCGGTCAGCCCATCGGTATAGAACAGCATGCGCGAGCCCCTCGGAAAGGAACACCGCTCGCTCGTGTAGCGCATCCCCGGCAACATGCCCAGAGGGGTTCCGACCGATTCAAACAGGCAGGTGCTGCCGTCGGGATGAACGCCGAATCCCGGATTGTGCCCGGCGTTGACCACCTCGATTTCGCCCGCCTGGGGGAAGAGGCGGAGGAAGATGGCCGTAACGTACTTCCGCCGTGCTTCCTCGCCGTCCATCCAGTGATGCTGGTTCATGCGCGTCGCCAGTTCATCGAGGGGCACGTCGTCGAAAGCCATGGCCCGAAATGCGGATCGGAAGCTGGTGGACATGATGGCCGAAGCCAGCCCCTTGCCGGCCACATCGGCCACCGCCATCACTACGGTTCCATCGGGCTGGGTAAGGATATCCAGGTAGTCGCCCCCCACTTCGTAGCAGGTCATGGAGCGGTATCCCAGGGAGTAGCCTTCGATCTTCGGCATCTCCTGCGGAAGCAGCGAACGCTGGATGTTCCGGGCCGCATCCAGGTCCTGCTGCACGCGGGCAAACTCCACGTTGCGCTTGTGGTTGCGGGCGTTTTCAAGGGCCACCGCGGCCTGCAGCGCCAGTCCTTCGAGGAAGTCGGCTTCGTAGATGGTCAGCGGCCGATCGTCGGGCGTCTTGACCACCAGCTCTGTCATTCGGCGTCCGTCACGATCCGTCAGCGGAAACACCGGCACGATGGGGGACCCGGAAGACTCGCCGTCTTTGCCGGTTTCGCCAGCGGCAGCAGTGGGCACGGGAATCCAGTCGATGCGGGCACCATACAACAGTCCCGAGCTCGGAAACGCCGCGCCCGCCATCTCCAGTTCCCGCACCACGATGCGCAGAACCGACTCCAGGACCTCCTCTTCGCGGATGGTGGAGTGCACCTGCCGCGAGGCCTCGAGCAACGCCTGCAGGCGGAAGACCTGTTGCTGTAAGTCTATGGTTTCGTTGTTGCCGGGAAGCTGAATTCCAGCCGCCATCGCCCACCCCCGTGGAATCCCACTCTAACACGGGGCTTCTGTAGTTTCCTTCCGGCCCCATCCGCCATCTTCTGATCTAGATGGACCTTGCAGCGATGAGGATATCTTTCGGTTCGAGAATCCGTGTGGGGTATCCCTTCCGGGTCACCTCCAGCATGGCCCGCCCGACTTCACGCGTGGTGACAACCTGGTTCGGCATCAGCCATCGCACCAGGGGAAACAACGGCTTGAACAGTGCATAAAGCATGCGGTAGGCAGGAGTCTTCGACCGGATCCCATCCAGCGGCTGGATCACCCCCGGACGGAACATGTAGGCCTTAAGCGGCAGGCGCAGCAGGGCATTCTCCGTCCTGCCCTTGACCCGGGCCCACATCACGCGGCCTTTCTCTGTGCTGTCGGTCCCCGCTCCGGAAACATAGATGAATGTCATGCCGGGGTTGAGCCGGCTAAGCACCTCGGCGGCGGCCAGCGTAAAGCCGTAGCTTACGCGTGCATAGTCAGCCTCCTTCATCCCGCTCGACGAGACGCCCAGGCAAAAGAAGCAGGCGTCGATCCCGGTCAGGCTCGACTCGATCGTAGAGTAGTCCAGCATATCCGCATGAACGATCTCCATCAGCTTGGGGTTTTGGCCGCCGCTGCCGGATCGCCCCACGGTGACCACTCGTTCCACCTCAGGGTCAAGCAGGCACTCCCGCAGCACCCCCTGCCCCACCATCCCCGTCGCGCCGAAGATCAGAACCTTCATGGACCTATCATCCGCCACGCGGCATCGAACGGGGCGTCATTTATCCTTCCCTCGATGCGCAAGACCCTTTCCGTGGCCATGATTGCGATGAACGAGGAGGCCAACCTTCCTCGCACCCTCGAAAGCGTCAAGTGGGCCGACGAGATCATCGTTGTCGATTCGGGCTCGAAGGACCGCACCATCGAAATCGCCGAGTCGTTCGGCGCCAAAACCAGCTATCACGCCTTCGGCGGCCATGGCGAACAGAAAAACGTGGCTCTCGACCTGTGCACGTCGGACTGGATCCTTCTCCTCGACGCCGACGAAGTGCTCACCCCGGAGTTGCAGGAAGAAATCCGCCAGACCCTTTCCGCGCGAGCCGAAGTACGGTGCCTACTGGATTCCGCGCCTGAACCTGATCCTGGGGCGCTGGATGCGCCATGGCGGCTTCTATCCCGACCGCAAGCTGCGGCTGTTCCGGCGCGGCGCCGCCCGACTGAGCGAAGGCGTCGGCCCCCACTCGACCCCGCAGTTCGACGGGCCGCGCGGCAAGCTCAAGCACGACATGCTGCACTACGCCTATCCCACCATGGGCGTCTATCTCGAGCACATGAACCGCTACAGCACCGAGATTGCCCACCTGCTCCACGCCAAGGGACGCGACAGCCGCTCGCTCCCGGCCTTCATATGGAATGCGGTTCTGAATCCAGCCGCGACGTTTGTCTACAACTACTTCTTCCGCCTGGGTTTTCTGGATGGCCGCGAAGGCCTGCTGCTTCATATCAACCACTCCGTCTACATCCACTGGAAGTTCATCAAGGCCTGGTGGCTGGGCCAGGGCAAGCCGATCAAGTGACAGCTTTAGCCTTTGAATCAAACGGAGGCAACCCATACTGATTACGAACAAATACAGGAGCAGCAAGAAAAGTGACGACAAAGCGGGATCTGCACGACGACTTCGCCATTTGCAGATCGAATCGGATGAGGTGACTGCTGCCAAGAAAAAACGGCACGATCAGACACTGTGCCCTGTTTGCGGGGCGCAGATTCAAAAGACTGGCCGCGGTGGCAGACGGAAGTATTGCTGCACAGAATGTGGGGCGACGCGGAACAAGGCGCTTGTTTGTGCGTTCTGCAATACAAGCCGGGTCTGGCAAGGAAAAGGCGGCGGGCCTGCATTGGTTGCGGAAAAAAGCACCAGAACCTCTGAGCCCGCACAAAAGTGCAGACTCCCTTTGCGCCAGGTGCACCAGATTCGGGGTCCCCACAGGCCGGTCTTCGGCCAGTGGGTGTAGGTCTCCACGTTTTTAGAGACCTGGGAAGCACGAAATTCGGCCGGTCCTCCGCCTACACCCGGCCGCCCTTGCGTGAGTAATCCCCGCTCTTGCCCCCCGTCTTCCTTTCCAGCTGCACATTCCGGATCACGATAGCCTTGTCCAGAGCCTTGGTCATGTCGTAGACCGTCAAGGCCGCTACCGACGCCGCCGTCAGCGCCTCCATCTCCACCCCGGTCACGCCAACGGTCGAGACGGTCGCAGTGATGCGCACGCCATCCCCTTCAATCGAGGCCTGCACATCCACATGCGTAAGCGGGAGCGGATGGCACATCGGAATGAGGTCGGCGGTGCGCTTGGCCGCCTGGATCCCGGCAAACCGGGCCACTTCAAGCGGATCTCCCTTGGGATTTTCAGGCAGCGCTGCGACCACGGCCGCCGAAAGCTCCACAAAAGCGGAAGCCGTGGCCGTGCGGCGTGTCGGCTGCTTGCCGCTGACATCGACCATGCCGGCCTGTCCTGTTTCGTCGTAATGAGAGAGTCGTGGCTGCGCAGATTCAGGCATGAAGTTTCCTTAGAACAGAAGGATACGGACAGTCGCGCCCGCCTTGAGCCGGTCGGTCCCTTCGGGCACGACAAGAAAACAGTTGGAACGCGAGAAGGAGGTAAGATCACCCGAACCCTGTGAATGTACCGCTCGGACCTCGGGAGGCTGCCCGCCCGGTGGGTTGAAATTGCAAAACGAGGGTACAAAGCGCGTGAGGTCGGGCTTGCCTTTGATCTCCTTGGCGAGATGCGCCAGGGCAAAGCGCGGCCTGGACTGCCCGCCCGACAGTGCACCCAGGATCTGGGTGCCAAACAGGAGAAAGGTACAAGCCGACGAGATGGGATTCCCGGGCAATCCGAAGAACGGCAACCTCTTTAGCGATGTTCGTCCGGCGCGTGTCGCAACGTCCTGGACCACCTCGCCGAACACCAGCGGTTTGCCCGGCTGGATGCGGACCCCGGTGAAGTGGCAGCGCGCGCCGATCCTGGCCAGGGCAGGCTCCACCAGGTCAAACTTTCCCGCGGAGACGCCCCCGGTAATCAGCAGGAGATCGGCAGCCACACCCGCATGCAGCGCTTCATCGAGAGCGCTGTCGCTGTCCCGGGCCGTGGGTAGAAGCCAGGGCAACCCGCCGGCCTCTGCCACGAGCGCCGCCAGCATGATTCCGTTGGAGTTGCGAATCTTGCCCGGGCCCGGGACAGAGGCCACGGGAACAAGCTCATCGCCGGTCGTGAGAATGGCCACGTGAGGACGCCTGAAGACCTTGACTGCCGCATGACCGCAGGCGGCCGCCAAAGCGATGTGCTGCGGGCCAAGGCGCAGTCCCGCCGGCAGGATTTCGTCTCCGGCCAGGGCTTCAGCCCCCTGGCGAACGACGTTTTCGCCGGGCTCCAGAATGCGAGGCTCCCGAAGCCGGATTTTGCCTGGCGCTTTGCCGGTGCGTTCGACGTGTTCCAGCATAGCCACCGCATCGGCGCCCGCCGGAACCGAAGCCCCGGTCATGATCTCCCACGCCGAACTCGCCGGCAGCGGACCCGCCGGAGGCTGGCCCGCCTGGATCGACCCCGCAACTTTCAGCAGCTTGTGGGTCGACGCTTCGGCGGCACGGCAGGCAAAGCCATCGCGGGTGGAGCGGGGAAAAGGCGGCTGGTCGCGATCCGCATGCAGCGGCTCGGCAAGAATCCGCCCGCCTGCTTCTTCAAGCTCGATTCGTTCGGTTTCGGGTCGCCGGGCAAGGTCGGCGGCGCGTTCAGCGACAATAGCCGCCGCTTCCTCATAACTGGGCAGAGCACCACTCATGAATGCGATTGTAGTGGGGCAGGTGTCAGTCAGGCGCTCAAGAGAAACAAATGCTCCGTGCCCATCCTTTCGAGTTTTTTCTGTCGAAAGGGTGCGAAACCACGAACCCAAACCATTCTTTTTCATCCGACCTTGGGTCGGGACAACTCGATGCTCGACTAGGATGACTCAATGCCACAAACAGTCGACATGGGCGCTTCGATCAGAACTTCGATCCTGGACGGCATTCATGTGCTCGATGGCGGCCTGGCCTCGGAGCTTGAATACGTGGGAGCCCGCATCGATGGGCCGCTCTGGTCGGCACACGTGCTGGAGGAAGCCCCGGAAAAAATCGTAGCCGTGCATCGAGCCTATATCGAGGCCGGAGCGGACTGCATCGAGACCGCGAGCTACCAGGTCTCGCGGATGGGTTACGCGGAAATCGGACTTCGGCCAGAGCAGGCCGATGCCGCGCTTCTCCGATCGCTGGCGCTTGCTCGCGAGGCCGCGGATGCTTTCCCGGGCCGCCGAATCGTCATCGCGGCGTCGCTCGGGCCCTACGGTGCCGCACTGCACAACGGCGCCGAATACCACGGCAACTACGCCCTCACCCACGCGGAATTGGTCGAGTTCCACCGCGATCGGATCGAGGTTCTGGCCGGCGCGAGCGGAGCGGAACGGCCCGACCTGCTGGCCTTCGAAACGCTCCCCTCGCTCGATGAAGCGCAGGCCATCGGCGAGGCGCTCGCCGGCCGGCCGGAGCTTTCGGCATGGTTCAGTTTCACGTGCCGCGACGGCGAGCACGTCGCTCACGGCGAGCGGCTCAGCGATTGCGCCGCAGCCGTGGCTGGATTTCCGCAGACCATTGCCATCGGAGTGAACTGCACATCGCCGCAGTTCATTCCTTCCTTGATTCACGAACTGCGCGCCGCCACCAGCCTGCCAGTGATTGTCTACCCCAACTCCGGCGAGGGCTGGGATGCGGTACGGCGGACCTGGACGGGCAGCAACTGATCCGTCAGGCTATGGATCTCTGGCGCGTGAGTGGTTCGTCGCAGGTGCGCAGATAGTCGGAGGATGTTGCCGGACGCGCCCCGAACACATCCGCCAGGTCGCGGATGGAAGGTACGGGCTTTAGCCCGTACGTGACCCGGGCAGAATCAGGAGGGTTTTAGCCCCTGAGGGAATGCCGGTCCAGTAGTCTCGATCCTGGCGGGATGCTGAAAATGGATTCAATCATTGAGTCACTACATTAGAATGTCTTCGCGAGAACCCCGGATGAGGCGGCCCTGATGAAAGCACAACCCTTCGACCGCCGGAAATTCCTCGCTGCGCTGGGCTCAGCCGCCGCCTTGGCCTGCCGTCAGCGAGCCTTCGGAGGTGAAAACTCCGCCGCACTTGCCGGCCCAACGTCACCGGCCGGCCCTGACATTGCCCACGACCCGCTGCGCCCCTCCTGCCACCTGCTTCCGCCCCACAACTGGATGAACGATCCCAATGGTCCCATCTGGTGGAAGGGCAAGTACCACCTCTTCTACCAGCTCAATCCGCACGCCGCGGTATGGGGCGACATGCACTGGGGCCACGCCGTCAGCCCCGACATGGTCCACTGGCACCATGAGCCCATCGCGCTGTCTCCCACGCCCGGCGGAGCCGACAGCGAAGGCTGCTTCAGCGGCTCGGCCGTCGTTTACAACGGCGTCCCAACCTTTATCTACACCGGGGTTCAGAACGCGCCGCCTGCCCAGGTGACGATTCGCGACGGCAGCGACAAGCTGCGCGAGACGCAGATGCTCGCCACCGCCGAAGACGACGGCCTGCTGCGCTGGAAGAAGCTCGAGACACCGGTGATTGCCACGCCTCCGCCGGGCATGCAGGTGACCGGCTTCCGCGATCCATGTCCGTGGAAAGAAGCCGACGGCTGGTACGTCGGCGTGGGATCCGGCGAGCGCGGCAAGGGGGGGTGCGTGCTGCTCTACCGGTCGCAGGACCTCCGCAAATGGGAGTATCTGCATCCGCTGGCCTCCGGAGTCCCCAACGGCAAGCAGGCCGCCAATCCCTGCGACACCGGGGAGATGTGGGAGTGCCCCGACTTCTTTCCCCTCGGCAAGGTCCACTATCTTCACTACTCCACCGAGAACAAGGTGATCTGGACGACCGGCGATTACGACCCCGCCGCGCATACCTACAACCCCCGGCGGTCGGGCGTGCTCGACCACGGCGCCTATTACGCGCCCAAGACCTTTCTCGCTCCTGATGGCCGTCGCATCCTGTGGGGCTGGATCCGGGAAACCCGTCCCGAGGCCGAGTTTGCCGCGGCGGGCTGGTCGGGCTGCATGTCGCTGCCCCGCGTGCTGAGCGTGGGCGAACAGGGCCAGCTCGAAATGCACCCCGCCCCGGAAGTGGAGAAGCTGCGCGGAACCGCCCAGAAAACCGACATTGACTCCGCCACTCCCTTCCGAACCAAGCTCGCGGAGCTGCGCTACGAACTGCGCGTCCCCATCGACTTCTCGGCGCGTATCGTCACGGTGCGTCTGCTGGTGAGCGGGACCGAAGCCTGGCAACTGGCGGTCAACGTCCCCGGCGACTCCATTCACTGCGGCGAGATCGGCATCCCGCTTCCTTCGCTTCCCTGGCCGCGCCCCACCCTCCGCATCTTCCTCGATGGATCGGTGATCGAATCGTTCATTGGCGGACGCGAAGCGATTACCAGCCGCGTCTATACGCTCAAGCCGGGCGAAACCGAAGTCGAGGTTTCAGTCACCGGCAAGGGTCGTACCGCGGTTGATCTTTGTCCCCTGCTGGCCATCTCGCCCGACCGGCTGACCACCTGACAGCTACACCGGCGCACCGGCGCTGACTTGCTGAGAACAGCGCCGCTGCCTTAGCGCGCCGCCGCGCTCACGTTGAAGTTCGACATCGCCAATCCCTTGCCGCCCGTCCAGATTTCAAAGCCGAACTCCACATCGATCAGCCACCACGATGAATCGAGACTTCGGCGCGAGACCGCATCCTCAAAGAACGGCACAAGGTTCAGGTTCGTGACCGAAGTGACCGGAGAGGTGGCGACATAGGTGACGATCCTCCACGCACTCTGGTTCCCGGTCCACACCGCGTACTGCGCGCCATCAATTGCTACCGTAGCCGCCAGCGAACCGAAGGGTTGAATCACTCCTTGATGATTCAGCCAGATCATCATCTCAGTGCCCTTGGGCTGACCGGATGTCGCAGGGGTCTGATTGAACCAGATATCGTAGGCTGCATTGTTGTTGTGGCCGGAGGGTTGGGTGAAGCTCACGCTGCTGGTAGCCGAAGCGACATTGCGCTCCTGGATTGGAAATGGATTCGAACTCGTGCATGCGCCCCAGTGGCATCCCCGGTAAATCGACGTATACGCCGCCGGCGGGCCATTCGTAGCATTGCGAAAAGCCGCAGTCGTAATCGTGAAACCAACCCCGTTCACCGTCGCGCACTCCTGGAGTGAGGAGTCGTTCTCGTTCATCTGGAAGTTGTACAGGCCGTTGTGGAGCTTGATCATACCGGTCGGTGAACACGTCGACTGGGCCGCCGCCATCGCGGGCACCAGGCAGGCTGCGAGCGCAACCGCGAATCTCCACCCAAATCGCTTCATCACTCCATCTCTTTTCCTGGTGCGTGGGATTGAACACAGCAAAGCCCCATCGTCGCAAGCAGAACGAACACCCGCCGGCGCGGCTATAAGCATCACTCTACTGTGCTGAATCACATTTTTGCGGCAATTCGGAAATCAGGAGGTAAGCTCACGCCTGATGCCGGCTCCGCTATAGTTTCCGAGAGGCCATTCCCCCTTAAGGACTCGACAGATGACACTCGATCGTCGCGGCTTTCTCACCGCCTGCAGCCGCGCGGGCATCACGTCGGCCTTGTTTCCCGGCGTTCTCTACACCCTCGCCGTGCAGGCCCAGGAGTCTCCCAACACAGACCAGTCCAAGCCGCCGAAGATCACGCCGGAGATGATCGACCAGGCGGCGATCCTCGCCGGCATCGGCCCGTTCACCGCCGAGCAGAAGCAGATGATGATCGACGGGCTGGTCGATCAGAACGGCTCGTGCAAGGCCATCCGCAAGCTGAAGATTCCGAATTCCGTGCCGCCGGCGTATGTATTTCATCCCCTGCCGCCGGCGAAGCCGATTGCCGGCGACGCGGACGATCCATGCAAGACGGAAGTCAGAAGCGAAGCCGGCGGCGTCCCGTTTCACATTCCCGGACACCCCGGCACGGATCGAGGATGTCGCGTTCGCTACTGTCCAGGATTTGGGCCTCCTTCTGCAAACTCGCAAGATCACTTCGCTCGCCCTCACCCAGATGTACCTCGATCGCCTCAAGCGTTACGACTCAAAGCTCCACTTCGTCATCACCCTCACCGAAGATCGCGCCCTCGCGCAGGCCAAAGCCGCCGACGCCGAAATCGCCGCCGGCAAATATCGCGGCCCGCTGCACGGCATTCCCTGGGGCGCGAAAGACCTGCTCGCCGTCAAGGGCTATCCGACCACCTGGGGCGCGGGCGGATTCGAGCATCAGTCCTTCGATGAAGACGCAACCGTCGTCCAGCGTCTCGACGCCGCCGGCGCGGTGCTGGTCGCCAAGTTCACGCTCGGCGCGCTGGCCATGGGCGACAAGTGGTTCGGCGGCCGCACGCGCAATCCCTGGAATCCCGACCAAGGCTCGAGCGGATCCTCGGCCGGCTCGGCCAGCGCCGTGTCCGCGGGATGCGTCGCCTTCGCCATCGGCTCGGAGACGCTGGGCTCCATCTCCTCGCCCTGCACGCGCTGCGGCGACACCGGCCTGCGCCCGACGTTCGGCTTCGTCCCCCGCACCGGCGCGATGGCCCTGAGCTGGACCATGGACAAGCTCGGCCCCATCTGCCGCTCCGTCGAGGACTGCGCGCTGGTGCTCGAGGCGATTCATGGTCCCGACGGGAAGGACGCGTCTGTCTATCCCGCCTCGTTCGACTGGAATCCGGGCTTCGACTGGCACAAGCTGCGCATCGGCTATCTGAAATGCGCCTTTGACGCACCCAAACCGCTCGAACTGAAAGACGCCCCAGCCACCGAAACCGCCGAAGAAAAGAAGAAGCGCGAAAAGGAAAACGAGGATCGCAAAGCCGGCCGCGCCCGCAGCGACTACGACCGCCGCTACGATCTGGCCGCGATCGACAAGCTCCGCTCCATGGGCGTGAACCTGATCCCGGTCGAACTGCCCAAGCTGCCCTACGGCGCCATGACCCCGCTGCTCGGCGCCGAGGCCGCCGCCGCCTTCGACGACCTCACCCTGTCCGGCCGCGACAAGCTGCTCACCGAGCAGGGCGCCGACGACTGGCCCAACGAATTCCGCGTCGCCCGCTTCTATCCGGCCGTCGAATACATCCAGGCCAACCGCGCCCGCACGCTCGCCATCCAGCAGGTTTCAGCGCTGTTCGAGCAGGTGGACATCATCGTCACGCCCACCAGCGGCGTGCAGCTTGTAGCCACCAACCTCACCGGCCATCCCGCCATCATTCTGCCCAACGGTCTGCGCGGCAACGATGCGCCAACGCCGCCGAAGGCGGATTCCGGCGATGACGACAACATCGGCGGCCCCGGCACTCCGGTTTCGCTCACCTTCCTCGCCGGGCACTACCAGGATGCAAAGCTGGCCGCCTTTGCGCGCGCCTACCAGGACGCCACCGGCTTCCACAAGCTGCATCCCAAGCTCGATTGAAGATGGGACGCATGTAGGATTGGGCCATGGCGCTGGTGCGAGGTCGAATCAGTCAGCAAAAGCTATCCGCGGCGCGTGGGGCTGCGCACCGAGCTGCGTCCCGTGGTCGAGAACGTCTCGCTCACCATCGAGGCCGGAGAGACCCTGGGCCTCGTGGGCGAATCGGGGTCGGGAAAGACGACCGTCGCGCGCATGATCCTGGGGCTGGTCAAGCCGACCGCCGGCCGGGTGCTGGTCGATGGCGTGGACGTCGCGGCCGCTTCGGGAGAGGAACTGCGCCGCCTGCGCCGCCAGATGCAGCCCGTCTTCCAGGATCCCTATGCCGCCCTCAATCCGCGCATGACGGTGCGGGAAATCGTCACCGAGCCCTTCGTGATTCACCGCATCGACGGCGCCGGAAATCGCGCCGCCCTGCGCGCCCGGGCAGTGGAGCTGCTGCGCGAAGTGGGCATGGACGAATCGGCCCTGGAGCGCCATCCGCACGAGTTCTCGGGCGGGCAGCGGCAGCGCATCAACATCGCGCGGGCGCTCGCGCTCCGGCCCCGGCTCATGATTCTCGACGAGCCGGTGTCCGCTCTCGATGTCAGTATCGGGGCCCAGATCGTGAACCTGCTGCGCCGCCTGCAGCGCGAACACGGCCAGGCTTACCTGTTCATTTCGCACTCCATGCCCCTGGTGCGCTATCTGAGCACGCGGATTGCGGTCATGCAGCACGGGCGGCTGGTCGAAACCGGCGACGCCGAGGCGGTGTGCGCTTCTCCGAGAGAGACGTACACGCGCCAGCTTCTGGCCGCCACGCCGGAACTGCCGGCCTGGACGGACGGCGCCTGCCGGCGCGGCTTGAATTCCGCTCTTCCGCCTTACTTCTGCGGCGGCGGGGTCGTTGAGGAACTTGGAGGCGGCGGACTAGAAGGCTGCGACGTAGCCCCGGCCCCGGCCGGAGCCCCGGCCGGAGGCGCGGCCGGATGCCCCGGCGGCATCCCGGAAGCTCCTCCCGACATACCCGGATGGCCCGGCGGCGCGCTGGGCAGATCGGCCATCTCAATCAGCTCTACATCAAACACCAGGTCCGACTTCGCGGGAATTCCGGGATGATCCGTTCCCCGGTCCGGCATTTCCCGGGCGCCGTACCCAAGCTGCCACGGAATGAAAATACGCCGCTTGCCGCCCACCTTCATGCCCGTAAAGCCCTGGTCGAAGCCGGGAATCATGCGTCCCAGGCCCACCGGGAAGCTGGCCGGCTCGGGGGCGCTCGTTTTGGGCTTTCCATCTTCGCCCGTGACCGGCTTGCCGTCCTTGTCCGTCACCGGCGTCGGATGTTTGTCCCATGAATCGAAGACCACTCCGTCCGCCGCGCGCCACCCGGTATATTTCACCTTGTACAGCTTCATGGGCACGGCATCCGCGCCGGTGCCGACCTTGATGTCCTGGTACCGCAGCGAAAAAGCGGTCTTGGGCACGCCCGGAAACGGTGTGACCCCGGGAGGATACTTCACCGGGCTGGCCGCCGCTGCCGCGGGGTGTGCCGTCGCGGCCGGTTTGGCCGCGGTCGTTGACGGCTTGGCTGCGGTTTGAGCGTATGCGGCCCCGGCAGCCGCGAGACATAGGACAAGAGCAGTTGATTTCATCGACAAGACTCCAGCTTGACTTCTAGCGGGAGTGTATCAGCCCGGCAGCCGTGCGAAGTTTGCTGAGAGTCAACCGGCCCCGGCTGGAATCCCGTAAACCTTTATGGTTCTTTATGCCTTGACTCGTTACATTGAGGCATGGCCCCGTTCGTTCTTCCCCTGTTCCGCTACATCTGGCTGCCGGCCGCTTCGTTTTTTGCGGGTGTGTTGAACACCATCGCCGGGGGCGGATCGTTTCTTTCCCTGCCGGCACTGATCGCCAGCACCTCGGTGGCGGGGGTGGGCGCGGTGACCGCGCAGGCGACAAACACGGTGGCCTTGTGGCCCGGCCAGCTCACTTCGCTGGTGGCCTTCCGCCGCCAGCTGCGCTCCTACGGCTGGAGTCTTCTGCCCCTCGCGCTGGCTTCCGGAGCCGGCGGCTGGCTGGGCGGATTTCTGCTCCTCCGGACCGGCAACCAGAGGTTCCGCATCATGCTTCCCTGGCTGCTGCTGTTCGCCGCCGTCATTTTCATGCTGAGCTTTCCGCTGGGAAAATGGCTTTCCACCCTCTCCGACGGGCGCCGCTACGACAAATTGCTGCTGGTGGGAATGGTTGTGGTCAGCGTCTACGTCGGCTATTTCGGAGCCGGAGGAGGCTTTCTGGTCATGGCCCTCTTTGGCATCTGCGGGATCCACAACATCCACGAGGTGAACGCGCTGAAAGTGGTGACCGCGGCGGTCTCGATCGGCATCCCCGCCATCACGTTTCATCCTCGCCCGGCGGGTGGCCTGGCAGTTCTGCCTGGAAATGGGCGTGGTGGCCGCCCTGGGCGGATACCTGGCGGCGCGCTACAGCCCTCGCGTCAACCAGAAGGTGATGCGCTGGACCGTAGCCATGATCGGATTCGTAACCGCCGGATACTTCTTCCTTCAGAACGCCGCCCAACACCCCTGATCGTCAGGCACGCGCTGCCGCCACGGTTTGACCCCCCGGCGGAACCAGCCTCTTTGGTTGGCGCCAATCAAGCGCTCAAACGTACGGCTCACGCAGGCGAACCGGCACAGCGACTCTCCGAACGCGCAGGTTAATCAGTTCTACAAAAACTGAGAAGCCCATCGCGAAGTAGATATAGCCCTTCGGTATGTGCATGCCGAGCCCTTCGCCCACCAGCGAAATGCCAATGAGCAGTAAAAACGAAAGTGCGAGGACTTTCACCGTCGGATGGCGATTCACGAAGGCGCTGATGGGCGCGGCTGAAAACATCATGACGCAGACGGCCAGGATCACGGCTGTAACCATGATGCTGATTTCCTCCGCCATGCCGACGGCAGTAATGACTGAATCAAGCGAAAAGATGATGTCCAACAATACGATTTGAAGAATGACAGCGGCAAATGACGGTCCCACGCGCGCCGTGCTGCGGCCTTCTTCGCCTTCCAGGCGCTCATGAATTTCAGTCGTCGCCTTCGCGAGCAGGAACAGGCCACCGCCCATCAGGATCAGGTCCCGTCCCGAGATGGGGCGCCCCAGAATCACAAACAGCGGAGCCGTCAGCCTGATTATCCAGACAATCGACAGCAAAAGCAGGATGCGCATCCCCATCGCGGCCAGCAGTCCAATCCGCCGCGCCGGGCCTTGCTGAGACCCTGGAAGCTTGCTCGACAGAATCGAAATGAAGATGACGTTGTCGACTCCCAGCACGATCTCAAGGAACGTCAACGTGATGAGTGCAATCAGGCCGGAAGAAGTGAACAATGCATCCATCCCATCTCTCCCTGGAACTGAACGGCATGTTAAGGCCTGAGACCTCTCTCTTCACTTCCTCGACAATATTCAGGAGGTCGTGACAATAGCCGGGGGCTGCCAGGTGCCGTTTTCCGGAGGCAGGATTGATGGCGGCTTCTCCTTCGGCCAATACAAGCGCATGGTCAGGTAGATGGGCCCGTCGGGCGCAGGCAGCCAGTTAGCCTCCTTGTCCTTTCCGGGCGAATCCTTCTGGATGTAAATCGTCAGTGAGCCGTCCGGATTTGTTTTCATTCCAGGAAGCATCGGAGAGTTGATCAGATAACGGTGGATCGGGTTGTCGATCAACAGCTGGGTTTTTCCGTCGTACATGGTCACCGACCAGAAAGCATTTACCGGCGGCAGCTGGCCTTTCGCGAAGGTCAGTGTGTAGTTGTGCTTGCTGCTGTCGAGCTTCTCGCCATTAGCGGTGATCCTGGTGAGCGGGTACATCGCCTCGGCAGCGTCATTCCCATAGATTCCGGCTCTCGCTGCGGCGGCTCGCTTGGGCCAGTCGCCGTTGTAATAGGCTCGATCGCCGAAGAACGAACCCACGGTCCAGCCATTGATGCGCGTTCCTCCGTCGGCGATGTACTTGTCGACCGCATCGCTTCCAGCTTTCATGCCCAGAAGAACAGCCGCTTTGTGTTCGGCGGAAAGATCCTTCATGTCAAATTGCTTGCCCGGACCGATGCCAATGCTCGCCAGCTTCGCACGGATTCCTGCTTCTTCGGGACCAGCCGGCGAAAATTGCAGCGCGAAATCAAGCAGTTCCCAAAACTCCGTCTTCGCAATCTCGGCATTCGCCTTGACGTAGTTGATCGTCGGCGGTGCGGGGGGCGCTGCCTGTTTGAGGTAGGCGGAAAGAGGCTGCACCTTGTAGGCGGATTGAATCCTGACTACGTTCGGCATGTCCGTCGCATTGAAGAGCTGGGTGCGAAAGAGCGCCAGGCAAAATTGAGTCGTCGAATTGAACACCTTCTTGATGTGCGGAGGTGTCTCCCCCTTCCAATCGGGTCCGGCAACCATGTAGTCGCCGGGACCGACACCAGTGGTACGGCTGCCGATGTAGCCGATATTGAAAGTATTCGCATCGGTCAGTTGAACAGCGTAGTACCGCGGTCTCGGCACGGCCGGAACCGACAGCACCCTCGGTTCGGCACGCAGGTCCATATTGACAAAGGAGTATGGCGTGTCGCTGTTCGGAGTAATGACGGCGGTGTCTTTATAGGTAAACACGCGCGCTTCGTTGAATAGCTTATCGTTGGGCGCTTTGTATTGCGACGACGTGGGATCCAGGAAAAACTCATAGCTCGCAGTGTAGTTCATCACCAGCGGCAATCCGTAAACGAACCCATCCCGGGCGATCTGTTTCGTCTCTTCGATTCCGGGAACTGCAACACCGTTGATCTTGTCTGTCTTTTCAGCCTGTGAGATTGCATCATTCTTGTTTTGGCAGCACGTAAGGAATGAGGTCGCTAGAAAGGCAATGAGCGCCAATTGAATGGGGCTCGAAATTCTGGTCGTCATTGTCGGTTGTATCCGGCACTTCCGCGTTTTCACGCTTCGATCAGCGAGTCGCGCCTTGGACGGCAACTGGCACGATCGCCAGGCACCAAGGTGTGCCACAGCAAGCACCCTAAATCGCAACCAACAGTCTGAGCCACTACCAAAACTGGCAGTCCGCAAGGGAAATCCTCTAAGCCGTCGGATTGTACGGATCGTGGGGAAAGGCAAGAAAGGGAAGGTTTATTCTCTAGGCAAGCTTCGCAGATCGGGCTCGCATTCGGTCTGGATGCGAGCCTCGACTTGTTGGCAACACATGATGGTTCAGTCTGCGGACGATCGCTGGCTCCTTGTCCGAATCCCTACAGCCGGACCAGAGTCCCGGGGACGCGAATAAGTCTTTGCCAGGGTCTTGCTATCGATCCAGCGGTTGAAAGTAGTTCGAGACCACATGCCGCGCCACGGCCTTGCCCAGAACATTTCCTTCGAGCATAGAAGTGAGATAGTGCATCCCGCCATAGATGCGGGCGAGGTCCACTTCCTGCATCTCATCGGTAAGCTTCGGGAAGTCGTGCGTGGTTCCGGTGACGGCGCTCGAGAAGTGGGTGGGAACCGCATCGGTGTGGAAGAACTGGGCGATCGTGACATCAAATGCCCCGGCTGCGCACCCATGGGCGGCGGGGTATTCCGGATGCCCGGGAGTTACGACCAGTGGCATCCAGCCCGGATCCGGGGTGGTAAACGGATTGCCGTCGGTGTCCGCATCCTGGATCGCCGTGTAAGGGCGCCAGAACGCGTAATGATACTTGGCATCGAAGCACGCGATGATCGCGTCTTCGTACGACACGTAGGTCATGGCGAGCAGCCGTGCCGTCTGCATCGTCGACAGTTTCCGATCGGCGATGAGGCGGTCCATCGCAGAGGAATACTGGGCCAGCGGATGGTCTGACCAGAACTGTCCTATCTCGGTCTCTTTGGGAGTGCGCAGACTGCCATTCAGCGCGCCGAAATTTTTGGTGAGGTTATAGTCGACGGCCCATCTGGGGCTGTTCAGAGCCGGCGGAGGAGGGACGCTGGACCGAAAGTCTGAAGCGCTCGCGTAGGAGAAGGGCCGGAAGTAAGGCAGCCAGGGAGTCGCGGGCGGAGGAAATGGCGGCACCGGTTCCCAGATCCCCGGACCGTGTCCCCAGACGTACTGGATGGGCGCCTCAAGGCCATCGCCCGTCCGCAGGTCGTTCCATCGTTGGGCAACGGCCCGGCCCACCGCGATTCCGTCTGTCTTCGCCTGGGAATCGGGAATCTTGCTGAGCGAGTTCGTCTCCAGCGCATCCAGAACCACTTGCTGATTCAGGAAGTAATGGACCAGGACATCGTGCGCCGCCGCGACCACAGCGGCGTCGACTGAAGCTCCCCTGGGGGCATCGACACTGACGGCGAACGGCCGGTAGCGGTGCTGGATTGAGTTCGCCGCGTCATACATGGCCACGGTTTCGTAGGCAAAGAAGATTCCGGACGACGACGGCGGCTTCTTGCCGACGGCCACGATGGTGGTGCGTGCGATCGCGTTCCAGTCCGCCGCGGGATTCTGGCACAGGGCTGAAGCTGCGAAGAGGAGACCGGCGGAAACGCAGGCGAAGCGAGGAATCAGCGAGAACTTCATTTTGACCTCCGATTTGCGGTTGCATTCGCTGACGGGACCATGGCGAAGTTGAAATGTAAATTGGTTCGCCAAGGGAGACTCACGTCTTGGAATGGTGCCAACATTGAGCCAGGCCGGCCACACCGTCAATGCCAATCGGGTGATTTGTAGGTGACACCGGAAGTCGTTGAAAAAATAATTAGTTCCGTAATGGAGTGACAAGCGCTTCAAACCATGCCAGACCCCGGATATACTTCCATTCTCAGGTGTCCAGACCAGCGTGGCTACTTCCACCAAGTCGGATGTCATAGGTTTCGGCGTCTATGAATTTAACGTCGTCACGAAAGAACTGCGCAAAGACGGAATGCGGATACGCCTCGAAGGCCAGCCACTCACCATCCTGGAGATGCTGCTGGAGCGACCGGGGGAACTGGTCACGCGTGAGGAATTGCGGAACAAACTCTGGCCGGGGGAGACGTTCGTCGACTTCGAGCACAGCTTGAATGCGGGCGTCAAAAGATTGCGGGCAGTATTGGGCGACTCCGCCGGGCAGCCTCGCTATATCGAGACGCAGGCACGGCGTGGTTATCGATTTATCGCTCCACTGGATTGTGTGGGCGCCCTGGCTCAAGAGCTTGCCGACGTCCCGCCTGCATCAGTGCAAAGAGCGCAACCCGCCCTTACCGCCCGCCGCTGGTGGATCATTGCGGCGATCGCATTGTGCATCGCCGGCCTTCTCGGTTTGGCCTGGCGCCGTTGGCCGAGTCGCCCCATCGCTGCACCTGTCCCGGTGATTCGATCAGTGGCCGTTCTTCCACTGGAAAATCTCAGTGGAGATCCATCGCAGGACTATTTTGCCGACGGGATGACCGAGGAGGTGATCGGGCGGCTGTCCATGATCCGCGGCCTCCGGGTTATATCCCGTACCTCGGTGATGCAATTCAAAAACACAAAGCCGTCCGTGCCCGAGATCGCCAAAATGCTGCACGTCGACGGCATTGTCGAGGGCTCGGTCATGCGGGAGGGAGAGCATGTCCGCGTTCACGCTCAGTTGATCAACGCCGCAACCGACCAGCACATCTGGTCCGAGAGCTACGACCGCGATTTGCGCGACACTCTCGCCCTGGAAAGCGAAGTAGCGCAAGCGATCGCTCGAAAGGTAGAGGTTACGGTTACTGGTGAGGAGCGTGCCAGGCTTGCCGGAGCGCGCGAGGTCGCGCCTGACGTTTATGAGAGCTACCTGAAAGGCCGGGGGGCCGTCGCCAAGTCCACGAACAGGACTGAAATCGAGAAGAGCGTAACTTACTTCGAGGAGGCGATCAGGAAGGACGCGACGTTTGCGCCGGCCTATGTAGGTTTGGCCTCCGCGTACGGAAAACTGGGCACAGTCTTTGTTGGAGCCATGCCGCCCAATGAGGCACGGCAGAAAGTGATTAGCGCAGCACGCAAAGCTCTGGAACTGGATCCAAACCTTGCCGGAGCGCATGCGCAACTGGCATTCGTATATATGGAACGTTGGCAATGGCGCGATGCCGAAGCTGAATACAGGCGGGCTCGGGAGTTAAATCCGAATGACGCCGATGCGTATAGCGGTTCTGGCGATTGGCTGATGAAGCAGGGGCGCATGGATGAGGCGCTGGCGATGTCCCGGCGTGCCGTGGAGCTTGATCCGCTGGGGGAGGCCGGAACCGAACTCGGCTGGGTCTTGTTCCACGCCCGTCGCTACGACGAAGCGATTCGGGAATTACGAAGCGTGGTGGCAGTGCGCCCGGACCATCCTGAGACCCGCTTGGTTCTGGGAGACGCGCTGATTTGGGCGGGTCAGTCCCAGGAAGCGATTTCCTTGCTCGAGCACGCAGTCTCAACTACGAACCGTAGTCCAGGTTCCATTCTATTGCTGGCCGTGGCGTACGCACACGCGGGGCGTCGCACGGAAGCACTTCAATTGATCGACGAATTGAAGCGACGCCAGAAAACAACTTACATTCCACCTGCTGCCTTTGTACAACCCTACCTGGCGGTCGGTGACTACGATCAGGCGTTTGCCTGGCTTGAGCGAGCCTACCGGGAACAAGCAAACGTTCTGATGTTCCTGAGAGTGAGCCCCATCTTCGACCCCGTACGCAACGACTCCCGTTTCAAGGATCTGCTCCGGCGCGTCGGTTTGAACTGACCCGGCGGCTGGCTGGAAGGGATGACGGCATATCCGGGACCTTCGAAACGCCACCTTCCAAGCATCACGACCGGATAAATTCGAGCAGGTCGGCGTTGATGATTTCCCCATGGGTCGCGGGCATTCCGTGGGGTAATCCGGGATAGGATTTCAATGTCCCGTGCTTCAAAAGCTTGACCGATCGTGCTCCCGTTGTCGGGAACGGACAAATCTGGTCATCCTCGCCGTGCATCACCAGGACCGGAACGTCGATCGCTTTCAGGTCGTCATAAAACTCGGTCTCGGAGAGCACCTTGATACAGTCGTAGTGCGCCTTGGCTGACCCCATCATTCCCTGGCGCCACCAGTTATCCCGAATCCCCTCGGAGACCCGGGCGCCAGGACGATTGAACCCGTAAAAGGGAATCGTAATGTCCTTGTAAAACTGTGCCCGGTTGTTCGCGGTTCCGTCGCGAAGGCCGTCGACAACCTCCCTGGGAACCCCGTCAAGATTCTTTTCGGTTTTCATGAAAAGCGGTGGAATCGCGCTGATCAGGACAGCTTTCGCGACCCTTCCTTTTCCATGCTTCGCTACGTAACGGGTGACCTCGCCGCCCCCCGTAGAGTGACCGATGTGGATGGAGTCTCTCAGGTCCAGGGCCGCGACGAGCTCCGCCACGTCAGCGGCATAGGTGTCCATGTCGTGCCCTTTGTCTGTCTGTGTGGAGCGTCCGTGGCCGCGGCGATCATGAGCGATCACGCGGTAACCGCGCTCGAGGAAAAACATCATCTGGCCATCCCAATCATCGGCGGATAAAGGCCAGCCGTGATGAAAGAAGAGCGGCTTGCCCGTTCCCCAATCCTTGTAAAAAATCTCGGTGCCGTCCTTGACGGTTATCTTCTTCATCGATCTTCTCCTCTTTTGAGCGCTACACTGTGTCCCCCCGCGTTGAGGATTCGTCCAACGCTGTCCGGTACACTGTGGCTCCAACAGTTAAACGGAAAGGATCGACCGTGGCCAGAGCCGCAACTGACAAAGAAAGGGGTGAAATTGCCACCCGTCCGCGCCCGGGCAAAACGAGGATCGGTATTGTCCTTTATCCCGGAGCGAAGCTTGCAGCCGTGCACGGCCTGACGGACCTCTTCGAAACTGCGAATCGGCTCAGCGCGGAACTTGGCGGTCAGTATCGGCCAGAATTACGGATCAGCCATTGGGACACGCACGCCGAAACAGCACAAGTAGCGTGTGTTCTCGGGCCAGAGCCGCATCAGGACATCAAGCTCGATTGCCTGATTTTTCCTCCCACGCTGGAGATCGATCAAAAGGGAGAGAAGACCGACGCATTGCTCGAATGGGCAGCCGCGCGCCATGCGTCTGGTGCGACCCTCTGTTCGGTTTGCGGCGGCGCATTCATGCTCGCTCGCCTGGGACTGCTGAATGGCAGGACGGCGACAACGCACTGGAGCTATTCAGATGCTCTCGCGACTCGCTTTCCAGAGATCTGTGTAAGGACCGATGAACTGATCATCGATCTCGGAGACGTTGTCACTGCGGGCGGCGTCATGGCGTGGCTCGATCTAGGATTGAAACTGGTCGATCGCTATCTCGGTCCGCTTGTCATGATGCGAACGGCTCAATTCTTCCTCGTAGATCCGGCCGGGCGTCAGCAGCGCTACTACGCCAACTTCTCACCGCCGATGCATCACGGCGACGCCGCAATCCTGACCGTGCAGCTCTGGCTCCAGACGACCGCCTTTCAACCCATCCCCATCGAGACGATGGCCGATCGGGCAAAGCTCGGGCAAAGAACTTTTTTGAGAAGATTCCAAAAGGCCACCGGCCAGACGCCGACTGAATACGTGCAGCACCTGAAGGTGCATAAAGCACGCGAACTGCTGGAGTTCACCACGCTGTCCGTGAAGAAGATTTCCTGGAAGGTGGGTTACGAAGACACGGGCACTCTTCGAAAGGTTTTTGACCGGTTCCTGGGCCTTACGCCCACAGACTACCGCCGTCGATTTGGCACTGGCGACCGGATCGCCGGCTGAAGGCTCGGCGCCGCTATATGGGCAGGCGATGAACCATCGCCACAAATCTGGTCTTTCAATTGCGCGGACAGTGCGAAGCCGTTTGGAACTGGTCCTGGTTTCCGGTTTTGACATTCCTCATTTCGATGTGTCGGAGCCGAGTGCGCTGCTCCAGCCGTCGCCGGGGTTGTATTGCTCCATGGCGGCAGCGAGATCCGCCGTCTTTTCGCCCAGATCTTTTTGATGAACGATGCCGTCGGTGCCAACCAGGAATGTCATGATTCCCGAATTTCTGTATTCGACGGGATAGGCGAGAACGGCGAAACCACCCGTCATCTTCCCGTTCACGATGTAGTCCTTCGCGCCACCTTGTGCTGGATCTCCCTGTTTGGTCAGGATCCGGAAATAATATCCATTAAAGGGCTGTGGCTTTTCGCCGGAATTGGTGTAACCAACAGCCTTCGCGAAGTCCACAAGTTCGCCGAGCGGGCTCGGAGCTTTACCATCCGGATCTTTCCAATACAGCCCGTTGTGCTTGCCTTCGTCGCTGACAAATTTCTGAGCGTATTGCTTTACATGGTCGCCATCGTGAGTCTGGCTGAAATATTGGCGCTCGGCGTCGGCCGTTGCTCCACACGCGGCGATCGCGGTCAACTCTCCCTTGCCGATTCGGCGTGCAAGAATCTCGTCCTTGCCCGCTGCCGTGTCGAAGGACCACTGGCCGGAGGAGTTTTTGCCCAGTGGAATCGGAAACGGATAGTTGTCCGCCCCGACGTATAGAACCTCGCCGCCGGCCGTGATCTCGCGCCAGCGATTCACCTGGCCGTAAGCGGCTGCGAAGTCCTGCAGCACGTTCTTGTCCTTCACCGCATCTCCAGAGAACAGGACCTCCTTGCCTTCCGGACCAAAGATCGCCAGGAACGCACCCTGGTCGCCTGACTTGGCGGCGTCCAAAAGCGCGGCGCCGGCTTCTGCAGGCGAAGCAAATGTCCTCTGGGCGGCGGCCTTTGAATCGTCCGCCTTTTTGCAGGAAGCCAGAGAGATGAGCAACGCGAACAACGCCATGCTCATGACTAAACTTGCACGTCGGGCCGTGTGTGTCCGGCTACGATCAGGCATACTCTTTTCTCCAAACCCCTTCATTTCCCTTCAGATCTCGGTTGGCATCAACGTCGAAAACCTCCGCCGCCAAATCCGCCGCCGCCCCCGAATCGGCCGCCCCCGAATCCACTCGACCGCATGCTCCCCCAACCGCGGCCGCTGTCGGCTCTCGAGGACCAGCCGCCCGATCCGCCAAATCCGCCGGAGTGGCCATCCATGCCGCTAAAGGCATTCGATTTCCCCGCTCCCGAATTATCGTGTGCCCACGAATTGGATCCCGAGGAGTGATCGGAGTTGAAGTTCTGGGCGTTCTGATGGTTCACGTTGACCGTGTTCTTGTTGTAGGTGTTTCCGCCGTGATAGTTGTTGTAGTTATTGCCGGAGTGGTTGTAGGCGTTGTTGTAGCCGTAGCTGTTGTGGTAGCCCCCGTTGTAGTAGCCGCCATGCCAGCCCGAGTTTCCGTAGTATCCTCCGCCGTGATAAATCACTGCAGTGCCATGCCAGCCGCAATTCCAGCTGCTGTAGCCCCAGCCGCAACACCCGCCGCTCATCATCGCGCCCACCGCAATTCCGGCCCCGAACGAAAGCAGGCCGGCGGCCACCATGTCGCCGGTGGTGTATGTGGGAGCAACATAGCTGGGAACCACGTAAGGATAGCCGTAAATCACAGCGGGGTCGTACTGCGGAACGTAAACAATCTGAGGGTTCGCGGACTGAATGACGATCGTCTGCGGCGACTGCTCGACCACCGTGATTTGTGAAGTCGATTTGAGGTTGCCCTTTGCCTTGGCCTGGGCGCGCAACGTCTGCACGGCGGTCATCACATCCGCCGACTGGTCGTGGTATGCCTCTCCGAGCGATGAGGTCCACGTCAGGTTTGTCGCCATGTTATGAAGCACGGACTGAAACTGTGTGAGCGCCTTCACGCTCGGATCCCAGGTTTGCTTGTCGACGGCTTGCATCAACGAGTTTCCCGTCAGTTTCTGGTTTTCCTGCAGCCAGTAATCGGCGATTGCCACCTGATCAGGAAATGTCGCGGCCGCGAGTATCTGCGCAACCAGCGCATCGGGATACAACGCGATGGGCGCAACCAGTGACTGTAACTCGCTCGCACTCCGGGGAGCTCCTTCAGTGGCACTCCCGGCTCCGCTCGCAGGAGCGGAACCCGGCGCCTGGTATGCGTATGCCGACTGCGGCGGGAAAGTAACAAGAATGAAGCTAAGTACGATCGACAGGATCTTCCTTGCATCTGTTTCGCTCATGCGTCAACTCCACTTGGATGCTATGGGCCCGGTGTTACCGTTCCATCACCGCGGCCTCTAAGAGAACTGAGAATGCCTGAGTTTCGTCGTTTGGAACTTCGTCATCCGCGTACACAGTAGGTGGGGCAGGCCTGCGGAAGCAACTATCAGAATTACCAGAACGCCGTCGGCGCAAAGCGGCTACCACTGGTCGCGGGGACGGTGATTTGCTCACCGGTGGGATTTACAAGCCGGGTGTCACTTCGCGGTGGTTCTGGTTTCCATTCCGTTGGCCATCACCCGTCCTCAGATGGCGCTTCACTTCTCCCAGGCGAATATCCGCTTCCAATCGTCTTTCATGCTGATCACGATCCAGCCGTTGCTCTTCGCCTTGGCCATTAACTCGTCGGAAAACGTTCCAACATGGGTGTCCGGCAGCCCTCCGCCCGGTCCATACGCATATTCGCGGGTCGCATCGTCGTGATGAACGAGCATCAACAGCCGCGCCCCGTCGCCGGCTTGCGTCCACTCCAGCATCTCCTCGTCGCCACCGGAATTGCCGAACGCCGCGCAGGGTCGCTTGCCGATGAACAGATTGATCCCGACAGCCTTGCCCGGGCCATCGTCAATCAGAAATACTTTTGGTTCGCGCATCAGCGCCGGCTTGCCATTCGTATTTTCATACTTGGTCACGATGCTCGATCCCACCACCTGTTCCGGGGGAACACCATAGACCTTCTCGCTGTAAACGCGGACAAACTCCTGGCCGCCGCCGGTGACGATATACGTCCTGAACCCCTTCTCGCGCAGAAATTTCATCAGCTCCAACATCGGCGCATACACGAGATCGGTGTACGGACGGTCGAAGCGCGGTGCTTTCGCGTTCGCGAGCCACTGTTTCACAAGTCCCTGGAACTCTTCTGTGCTCATGCCGGCGTGCGTCACGGCGACAATTTCCATCCAATCCTTCTCGCTGAATTTACTCATTGCTTCGCGGTCTCCGGCGAGTACCGCTTTGAATGGTTCCTGTTCTTTCCATTCCGGGTGCTTGGGCGCCATCTCGCCCAGACGCGCCAGGGCAAACATTCCCTGGGCGTACATTGGACGTTCCGTCCAGAGCGTGCCGTCCTGGTCAAAAGTGACGATGCGATCTTCGGGCTCCACATACTTGGGGCTGGACTTTTCGGTCGTTTCTTTGACAAATGCGAGAATCGCTTTCTTGGCAGGTCCGTTATTCCACGATGGCAGGGAATCGCGCTCAGCAGAAGCGTCGGCCGCGCCAAGCAGTAAAATGCCCAAGGCCAGAAAAGCCCTGCGGCTCAGGCTCCAGGACAAGCCAACGCCGGCACTCTTCATTTTTTACCTACCCTCTCTTCGGTTTGAAAATTTGCCCGCGAACTGCTCGTTGATTTCGGACGGCCTGCCGGTACCTTGAGGCTTTGCCTGACAGTTCCCTCGACCTGCAGCAATCATGGATGATGTTTCGAAGCTATAGGGCCTCGTGGCGCTCGGAAAACTGGCAGAAATGTCAGTCAACGCGGAGAAATGTGGCGGCCCTCGTGTGTGGCGCCCAATGGCCCACGCCGCGAAGTTTACCTGGAACTGGTCCTGGTTTCCGTTCCTCTGGCCATTACTGTCCAATGCGCATTGTCGGTCGAAAACTCCTGGCGGAATTCAACCCGGTCCGGCGCAACAAATACATTGACGACGTGAAAATACGTAGTGCTGTCGCCTTCCTTTGCTTGCCAAGGAAACGTCCATACATTGCCGTCGATCAACAGTTTTCCTGATCCCGTCTCGCCGCCGCCGGGAGGAATTTGGTAACTCGTGTATTCGTTTTTTGCCTGGTTATAAATAAAGACCAGCAGCACTTTCGATTCCCCATCCACATACTGGTTGCAGGCGAAGTAGCCCCCGCTCTTCCAGCAGTCGTTGCGCAGCGATGTGTGCTCGCGGGAAGCCTTGCTGTGAGCAGTGTCGAAATGCTCGATGTTGATATCCCATGCGCCCTCGTAGGCCCGGATGGCGTCGATGCCGGCCGGCTTGTCCGCAGGTGCGGCCGCATACGCCGCGGCCGAATAACTGGCGCACGCGCCTAGTGCAATTGCGAATATCAGCTTCATCGGCGCAGGCAAATATCCCATCACGAGACCTCCAGGCAGGGTCAATCGTATGCGAACGGGGCACCGGGCGCCACTCAATTCACCGCCGGGACACAAGCATGCCCGCCAGCAGCGCGGTGCGGGGAGCCAGGTGCTCGAGCACGATCGACTCATGGGTCGCGTGCGCCCCTTCGCCCACCGCGCCCAGTCCATCGAGCGTGGGAACCCCCAGGGCTGAGGTAAAGTTTCCATCGGAGGCGCCGCCGGTCGACGCCTCCTCCAGCGTGAATCCGAGTTCCGCGGCCAGCGCCCGGGCCTCGCGGTAGAGTGCAACCGTGCCCCGCGAGCGCTCCATCGGCGGTCGATTGATGCCGCCGGTCACGGAAAGCGAGCAGCGTCGATCGGCCGCCTTGAGGCTCGCAAATTTGCGCTCGATGCGCGGCCCGTCCGCCTTGCGCGCGATGCGCACATCCACTTCGGCCCAGGCCTCGGCAGGAATCACGTTGGTCTTTGAACCCCCGCCGGCTAGTCCGACACTGACCGTCAGACCGCGCGCGAGGTCGGTCCAGCCGCTCACCTTCTCGATCACATGAGCCAGTTCGCGCAGCGCGCTGGCGCCTTTTTCAAAGTCGACGCCGGCATGGGCGGCCACACCCTGGATGTCGATGCGCCAGTTGCCTGTGCCCTTGCGCGCGGTCTTGCACGCCAGGCCCTGCGCTGGTTCGAGCACCAAGACCGCTGAGCAGTCCTGCGCCAGCCTTTCGGTGATGGGACGCGAAACCGGGCTGCCGATCTCTTCTTCACTGTTGAGCAACAGGATGATCTCGCGGTCGAGAAGGTCGGCTTCGGCGAGCATTTCGATGGCTGTAAGGGCCATGGCGACCCCGGCCTTCATGTCCAGCGTGCCGGGTCCCCACAGGCGTCCGTCGCTCACGCGGCAGGGCATGGCCTTGAGCGTACCCACGGGCCACACCGTATCGATGTGCCCCAGGATCAGGATCTGGCCCAGGATCCGGCGGTCTCCGTTCTTGCGGCGGGGTCCGAAGCGGACCTCGATCACGTCGCCGAAAGCGCGCTGCCGATGCAGTTTGACCCGGCCGCCCGCTGCCGCCGCCCGGGCCGCAACCAGCGCTCCGCAGGCATCGACCGCAGCCTTGTCATCGGAGGGCGACTCGGCGCGGACCAGCGATTGGATGAGGCGAAGAAGCGCGGATTGCTTCCGGCGCGCCCCCGCGAGCAAAGCGCGCATGGGGACGGATGGGGCGAGCAAAGCAGGGTTTTGCGGAGCGTCCAAGGCGGTTCTCGGGGAGCAGACCCTCCGATTCTACGACCGCGACCGGCGTAACCGTCTATCCAGGTTGGAAATACCTGTCGATGCGGCACTTTGGCGACGCACTGTGTGGTAAAAATGCCACAGTTCGCCAGAAGCGGTTTTCCGTCTAACCTAAGTTGTACTATCCCCAGGTCTGGAATTTTTGGAGAACTGCCATTTTGGCGCAACCCGAGCATTTGGAAAAAACCATCGTCGAACCGCTCGCCTTTTCGGGAGTAGGTCTTCATTCCGGCGCGCCGGTGAGCATGCGCCTTCTGCCCGCCCCGGCTGGATCGGGCATCGTCTTCCGTCGCACCGATCTCGATAATTTCGAAATTTCCGCCGTGGGCCGCAATGTGGCCAAGGTCAGCTACGCCACCAGCCTGATGCGGCAGGGCGTACTCATCTCCACCACCGAGCACCTGCTCTCCGCCCTCATCGGGATGGGCGTCGATAACATCATTGTCGAGCTCGACAACCTCGAATTGCCCATCCTCGATGGCAGCGCCTTGCCCTACGTCGAAGCGTTCCTGCAGCGTCGGCATTCGCACCCAGCGCCGGCGCCGCGAATACATTCGCGTGTTGCAGCCGGTCGAAGTCCGCGACGGCGACAAATTCATCGGCGTGTATCCGGGATCGGGCTACCGCATCCAGTACGCCATCGATTTTCCTTCTCCCATCGGCCAGCAGAAGACCTGCGTCGACCTGGCCACGGAACCCTACGGCACATGGATCGCCCCGGCGCGGACCTTCGGCTACAAGGCCGACGAACAGCGCCTGCGCGACATGGGATTGATTCGCGGCGCCGGTCCTGAAAACGCCATCATCCTCGGCAAGCATGGGCCGGAAAACGGGCCGCTGCGCTTCGCCGATGAGTACGTCCGCCACAAGGTGCTCGATCTGATCGGCGACCTGGCCCTGGCGGGAAAACGCATCGAGGGCCACGTGGTGGCCGAGCGCGCCGGCCACGCCATGCATACCGCCCTGGTTTCGCGGCTGATGAAGGACCGCTCCGCCTGGGAATTGGCGCGTGTGCCGGTCGAAGCTCCCGACGCCAGTGCCCTCGCCGCCGGTGTCGAAGCCGAGGGCGCCCGGTTCGCGCGGCCTGCTCTTCAGGGCGCTTAGCCCAAAACCGAATCCTCCTCCTTCGCTCGCCTTTTGATCCCCCTGTCAGGCAATCCCCGTTTATGCCATGCCAAAGTGCCACTTGGGGAAGTAAGATGAGTTTCCGGCCAATCAAAGGACAGGAGATCACCTGAATGGAGTCGAGCGGTCAACCGACCCTGCGCATTCCTATTGTGCTGCTCGCTCTGGTGGACCTGGCGATCCTGGGAGCACGCTTGTGGCCCTGGCAGAATGTGATGAGTCTGCCCGGGAACGGCACCACCGGATTCGATCCGGTCCTGAGCCTGGTGGCTTACGCCGGACTGGGTCTCTGGATCGGGAGCGTGCACACGCCTGCCAGCAAAAAGGCGCTCTTTTCGTCGGGCATGATAGGAATCCTGGCGGGTCTGTTCCTCGTCGGCCTGGTGTTGATGGCTTCGAGGCAGGCGCAAGGCGAAACGGCCACCCCGGACAAGGTGCAGATCGCCCTGCTGGTCTGCGCCACCCTGATCCTCGGAGCAGCGGGCTGGCGCACGGCGAAGGCCGGCAACACTATGGGTTTCAGCGTGGTTTGCACCATCTGGGCAACGATGGTCAGCGTCCTGATGGCTGTCACGGTGATCCTGGCCCAGGTCTATTTCCGGTCCACGCCGGCCGAATCAGCCGACCCGTGGAAACAATATCAGGGGCTGGCGATCGGCACACCCGCCATGCAGGACCTGGTTCACTCGCTCGATGCCGTGACCGGCTTCCTGCTCCTTGGTCCGATCGTGGGATGCGTCGCTGGAACCATCTTCGCGTCCTTCGGCAATCCCAAAAAGGCCTGAGACCGGTTGCTGGGCATTTCCCCAAATACCGTTTATGCCCAGGATCGAATCAGCTAGCCCCCAAACATGAGATTCCCAGGTCTCAAAAAGCGAAACCTGGGGCACCCGGCTTGGTCATCCACACCCAATGTCCTCCAACCTCCAATGAGACGGATGAGCGCCGTTTCTCACCTTCACGGGCGCAAGCTGAGTTTAAGAACTTCAGCGACTACTTATTCGAGGCGAGTCGCGACGGTCGAGCCGCAGCCAGTCGCAATCAAAGTGCCATTGGTATCGAAGATTTCAAGCGCGATTGAATCGGTGTACCCGTCCCCGGCTTTATTTACCTCGATGAGTCGCGTCAACCTGTGTGTCTGCGCCCAGGCTCCGGCGGCAGTAAACATGAAGACCTCGGACACCGCACTGTAGGTGTGGCCGCTCATGTGGTGCCAGACACCCAGGCCGGGAGTGCTGATTGAGGGCGGTTGGCCTGCGGACGTGAAGGTGACCGTACCTCCTTTGGCGAACGCAAACATACCCGGGAAGGTCCTGATCACGATGCTCGTATGACAGACATTCACCGTGACCTGCGCGCGCCACGTTCCTTCGAGGCCGTTCTGAGACCCATCGTCCACCGACTGGGCCGTGGCTGGTAAACCGAATCCGAGAAGCAGCATCCCGGCCAGAAGCATGGCTGCTGTCCCACGTGAAGCTACAAAACGCTCCGACTGTCTTGATGACATAGGCTTCTCCTTCTTGCTTTGAACAACGCTGAGATCGTTTCTTGCCGCCGCAATCACTGACGGAAGGTTTGCATTGGCCCAGTGCTGATGACCATGGAGAGCATCTGAAGTTAATCTGGCGTTTTTCTGAAGCGGCAGATAGCATGGTCGGGCAGGGATGGCCTCCAGCCCATGTCACAGCCTGATTCCCGCTCGACGTTTCACTTTGGTGAGTTCGAGCTCAATACATCGGCATACGAGCTACGCCGGAGCGGGCACCCGGTCCATCTTGAGCGCCAGCCGATGGACCTGCTCATCCTTTTGGTAGAACGCCATCGTCAGCTCGTCTGGCGGGCTGATATCGTAAAGCGGCTGTGGGATCCGGACGTCTTCGTTGACGTCGAAATGGGAGTCAACACAGCGATCCGCAAGTTGAGGCAAGCTCTGAAACATTCGAAAGAGTCGCCTTCATTCATCGAAACCGTTTCAGGCAAGGGTTATCGTTTCATCGCTCCTGTCACAACTCTCGTAGCTGGCGCGGCATTCCAAGCCTCGGCTCAATCGGAATCGAGAATGATGCTCGCTGTTTTGCCTTTTGAGAACTATTCCGGTGACCCCGACCAGGAATACTTCAGCGACGGGCTGACGGAAGAGACGATCAGTCACCTGGGAGGTATGAATCCCGAGCGCATGGGTGTGATCGCTCGGACCTCGAGCATGGCATACAAGCGCACCACCAAGAGCGTCCGCGAGATTGGGACCGAACTTGGCGTCGATTACATCCTGGAAAGCAGTGTGCGCCGGGAAGACAATCAGGTCCGGATTACCTCCCAGCTGATTCGGGTCGAAGACCAGACCCACATCTGGACTTCTAATTATGACCGGGATGTTACCAGCGTGTTTGCCATACAGCGCGAACTGAGCACCGCCATCGCGCGGCACGTTGGGTTGCAACTATTACCTGAACGTCTTGGCGCGCTGGCAGGACGGCAGACGGAGAACGTGGAAGCCCACGACGCCTACCTGCGTGGCCGCTACTTCTGGAACCAGCTCTCGGCGGTGACGACGAAGCGGGCAATGGAGTACTACGGACGCGCGGTCGAACTGGATCCGGAATACGCGCTGGCATGGTCCGGCATGGCCGACGCTTACGCGGCGAGTCCAGTCAACGCCGACAAGCCCCCGCTCCAGGTTTGGCCGCGCGCTCGAGAGGCGGTCGCTCACGCGACGGCCTCCGGACCTGAGTTGCCTGAGGTTCACACATCATTGGGGTTACTCAAATTCTGGCTCGACTGGGACTGGGCCGCTGCCGAGGCGGCCTACCGAAAATCCATCGCCCTGAATCCGTGCTATTCCCTGGCACATCGTTTTCTGGGTATCGTCCTCTCGCACATGGCAAGACACGACGAGGCGTCGATGGCGCTTCGCCAGGCACGCGACCTCGATCCGCTGAATGCCACGAATCATGCGCTCTCGGCGCAAGTTGCGTTCGCCGCGCGCGACTATTCCGTTGCGATCCAGTTCGCGCAGCAGGCGATCACGATCGATCCTGAATTCTGGGTTGGCTACATACAACTTGCACAGGCTTCCGAGCGGGTGGGCAGCGCAGAAATAGCTCTCGACGCACTGAACAATGTGGGGCGCTTCAACAGCGGAAACAGCAAGGTTATGTCAATTCGCGGTTACATCTTCGCGAGGCTGGGAAAAGCACAGGAAGCTCACGAGGTGCTGCACACGTTGGAGGCGGTATCGCGCGAACGATACGTCCCACCGTACGCGACAGCGCTGGTGTACCTCGGGCTGGGTCAACACGATTCCGCATTGCACTGGCTGGAACGGGCCTACGACGCCCGCGACGTGCATTTGGCCTTTCCTCCGGTCGATCCAAAATGGGACCCTCTGCGAGCCGACGGCCGTTTCGCTGATCTCCTCGGGCGTTGCGGCTTCATTTCCCCCCTCGCTGCGAAAGAAAAGGCCGTGATAGAACAATCTGCGTGATCAGGTAAAGAAATACCAGTCGAGACGTCCGCTCCCGATGACACATCACTGGTGGATTGCCTGCACGGCCAGCGTAGCCAGCATCGAGTGCCCAAAGAGCGTCATGTGGTCTGCATCCCAGAAGAGATTCACATAAGGATTGCTGCAGACCGAGGGTGTGGGAGTCGCAACGAGACAGGGATCCGTCACATCGTTAAAGCCGAAGTGACTGCTATCGGCGAAGACGCCCTGTAAAAAATCATAGGCGTCGGAGCGGTAGATGTGCGTCTGTGGCGCGAAGGACTCAAGCAACACCCACAGGTTCAACCGCTGATTGACGGCGAGCGTCGTCGCCGTCGCAAAGCTCGAGATTCCACCGAGCCGCGCCGCTGGAAGCTTGCCGATATCGAACAGGTTCGGAACAAGCAGGTGTCGAGCGCCCGCACGTTCCAACCGTTCCACGCTGATCGCGAGGCCGAGGGCGATCTCGAATCCGAGCTGCTGCGAAGAAGTACCCGCGGGAGCATTCAGTATGTCGTTTCCGCCGCCCGTCACGACGTAGAGCGCTTTGGGATCCGCCTTGCCGTTGTGCTGCTCAAGGTAGAGTGCGACCTGGTCGGGCACGCTCGGAATGGACTGGCTGCCCTCGGGAACGTCCGCTGTAACCTCGGCGCCGCCAACGGCGTAGTCTGTGCCGCCGGCCAGCGAGGGCGTGAGGGTCAAGCCATATGTACCGGCTATATGCTCCACCCAGATAGGACCGTTCGAAAATCTGCCCTTGTAGTACAGTGCCCCGGGTATCGCGCCTCCGGTTGCAATCGAGATGTTGCCCACGTCGGAGTAGCTGTCTCCGAAGACATAGATTGCGTCGAACGAACTGGCCGCCGCATGAGCGGCTATGGAACAACTGACAAGTGCCGCGACCGCCGCCGCGGCGCGCAGAGTCGAGAGGATCGGCATTTTTCATTCTCCTTTTCGCATGACAAACAGGCCCGGAATTGCTGCGCTGACAGTCGGATTTGCGGGTTCCGAGCCCGAGGCGGGAACTGTAGCAGAATGTGAGCACAATTGGGGGAGAAATTTCGATGATTTCATGCGAATCCAGCCGTGCGCTGACGGCGACTAGCATCGGGTGGGCTATTCGGATGTCAGGGAGACTTTGATCGAAGCGACTGCGTGCCAGGCAGCGCCCCATTCCTATGCGAATAAAATGCACATCGGCGCCGGGCACGGATAGCTCTTCCCCTCATCGGCCAGTGCGCCCGTTTGCGGATCGCGCGGAAAAACGCTTAACTGATCGGAGTTCTGGTTGGCCACCAGCATCCAGCGCTCGGTCGGATCGAGGGCGAAGTTGCGCGGGGTTGTCCCGCCGCTCGGGATGCGCCCGATAGGAGTGAGCGTTCCGGTCTCGGGATCAGCGGCGAAGGCAAAAATGAAGTCGTCTCCGCGATTGGCAAAGTAAACGTTCCTGCCGTCCTTGGAGATCACCGTGTCACAGCCGGTCGACTTGGCGTGCGAACCCTTGGGCAGCAGCTTGATCCGCGTAACAAACGTGAGGCTTCCATCGGCCTTGGCCCACTTCAAAACATCGACAGTGGAGTTGAGTTCGTTCATTGAATACGCAGTCGACCCGTTGGGATGAAAATGCAGTGTGCGCGGACCCGAACCCGGTCGCGCGTCATATTTCCCCGCTGGTTTCAGTTCCGCGGCGGCGGCATTCAGGCTGTAGATGTGGATGCAGTCGCTGCCCAGGTCATTGATGTACGCAAATCGATTGTCCGGCGAGTACGACGCAAAATGAGCATGCGCGGCTTCCTGCCGGTCTGCCACCGGGCCCTTGCCGGTGTAATGCTCCGTCCAGACAGCCTTGCTCAGCTTGCCGTCGGTGACCAGGAAGCTGGCCGCGCTGCCGCCGCCGTAGTCGGCCGCGAGCAGGGTGCGCCCGGTATGGTCGAGGGCTACGTGGCACGTACCCTTGGAGGCCGAGTTTTGCCCCGTGAGCGGCTTCAGCTTGCCCTTCTCGACCGCGAAACTGGCAACCTCTCCGGTGGGCTTTCCATTGAAGCTGTCCACTTCCGAGGCCGCGAAGAGATATTTCCGGTCGGCCGAGTAGGTGATCCAGTCGACATTGGCGATCTGAAACGCTACACCGGCCGCCGCCAGTTCTCCGGTCGCCGGATCCCAGTCGAAAGACAGGATCCCATCCGGCTTGTTGGAGCCAATGAACACGCGCTGACGGTTGGCTTGAGAAAACGAGCGCGAGGCCGCGGCATAGAGAGAGACTGCCGCGACAGACTTGAGGAATCTGCGGCGCGAAGAGTTTGCCATGTTAGAAGCGATTGTCGCCGATGCCCCCCGCGGCGCGCCAGCGATTGCATCCTGCAGATTCCCCGCGGGCCTTCTAAACTTCCATAAGGGGAGCGAGGCTTGTCCCACTTCATCAGCTTTGTCCGCATTCCGGCCCTGGCCATCCGCCAGCACATTCGGCCGCTCCCTCCGCTGGGGGTGCTTGATGAAGACCGCTTGTCGATGCGCGTGTGGCCCAACGACATCGATTTCAATCTGCACCTGAACAATGCCCGTTACCTGAGCATGATGGATTACGGGCGCATGCATCTGCTGGCGCGCACGCGCATCCTCGGCCACGTCATCCGCTCCCGGTGGACGCCACTGGTGGGCGCGGTGTGGATGACTTACCGGCGTTCCCTGCCTCTGTTCGCGCGCTTCACGCTCACCTCGCGGACCGTGTGCTGGGATGAGCGATGGTTCTACATGGAACAGACATTCGCAAGCAGCGAGGGCCTGGCGGCGGTGGGATGGGTGAAGGGTCTGCTTCGCGGCGCAGGCGGGACTCTCGAACCGCAAAAGATCATTGAGGCGGTGTCGCCCGGAGTGGTGAGCCCGCCCATGCCCGAAGCCATTGCCACATGGAATGAAGCTGACCCGCGAAAAGCTGCAGTCGGGGAGCGGATAACTTACGCTCCGCCGCGGAGCACGCCGGCGGAGCGAAGCGGGAGGCGCGGTCTCGCTCAGCCGCGCTCTCCACACTGTGAAAGCCTCTCAATGGCCGAGCGTGAAGATCACGTTGATCGTGGTCTCCACCTCGACCGGCTGGCCGTTGAGCAGGAATGGCCGATAGCGCCAGTTGCTGACCGCGTCCAACGCGGCCTGTTGCAGCATCGGGTGCCCGCTCTCGACGCGCAAATTCTCAATTGTGCCCGACTTGGAGATCATCGCCTGCAGCACCACGACGCCTTCTGTCCGCGTCTCCCTGGCGATCATCGGATAAACAGGAATCGTCTTTTGCACAAGCATCCCGGCAACCATGGTTGAAGGCAAACGCACCGGCCTGCTCAGTTCCTGGCGAACCACCGGAGTTTGCCCGTGGCCCTGAAAAATAGCTCCTGGATTCTCCCCTCCCGGGTCCAGATCGGCCGCGCCCACCACGGTATTACCGCCCGGCGCCTCGGGCGAATTGATCATGCGAATGGCGATGGGAATCCTCGGTGGCGCAAAGATATGCCCATCCCGCATCTCCGGAACCTCGTGTGTTGGCCGCACCGCAACTTGCTGTAACGGCTTTGGCGGTGCCGGCGGCACCGGCGCTTCGAGCAGAATATTCAGCATTTGCCGCGGCAACGCTTCTGGATAGATGAGAGGAATCAGGATCAACGCTGAAAGAATCGATCCGTTGAAGACGAATGCAGCCACCATCCAGCCCCGGCTGCGAGTGCGAATTCTGCCGTTGGATTCGAACGTGGAATCTTCAAACATGGCTGCCTCCCGCAGAAATCAATCCGGACAAATCAATTCAGCGCGCCGGCCGGGAGGCGAAGGCTTTTGTGCGCACGGCGGGCTTCATCGCCGCGTTCGCGCACCGCGCGACCAGCGGAGATCAAGGCGGTGGGCCACCCCTCAGACGAAGAGCCGTCCCAGGGGATTCCGGGCTTTCGTTCATCCCAATCGGAACCACTGTGCTTGTGTAGACACCGGGGAACCAGCAAGTGTTCCCGCGTATGCGTGAATCCACATCCCCGCAATTTGTACGGGCGCGGGGCGGAGGCATTGATTTACACTCCTGATCATCGCCCGGAACACAACGGCGGAGAACTCCATGAGACTGTTTCGTCTGTTTGTTTTTGCACTGGCCGCATCGACCATCGCCGCCGCCCAGCAGGCACCGGGCGCAAACGCAGCCCCCAATCCCGAGGCAACGCTCACCTACATCCACGCCGGTTGGGACACGCTGACCCGCTCGATGACCGACTGTCACTCCCTGGTCGACATCAAGGTCACGGCCAATCCCATCCTCTATCTGCCCGCCGAGATGTCCGCGCCGCCTGCAGTCAGCGAACTCGAGCAGAAGTGTCACGTGCGCATCGTGCAGCTTCCGCGGCGCATTGAGAAACTCGGCGACGTGCGCCCCGAAGAGCTTCCCAACGCGGGCCTGCTCTATCTTCCGTCACCCTACGTCGTGCCCGGCGGCCGTTTCAACGAAATGTATGGATGGGATAGTTACTTCATCCTTCTGGGACTGGAAGTCGACCATCGCGAAGCACTGGCCAAGGGCATGGTCGACAACTTCCTCTTCGAGATCGAGCATTACGGCGGCGTCCTGAATGCCAACCGCACTTACTATCTCACCCGCTCGCAGCCTCCGTTCCTCACTTCGATGATTCGCGCCGTGTATGAGAACCCGGCCAGTTTCCCGGCCACGCCGGCAGGCCGCACCGACGCTCGCGCGTGGCTGGAGCGCGCCTACACGCTGGCGCAAAAGGATTACTCGACCTGGTCACGGCCCGAGCACCTGGCTGGCACCACCGGCCTGGCGCGGTACTTCGACTATGGCAAGGGACCTGTGCCGGAGATGGCCGACGACAGCACTTATTATCCCGACGTGATCCGCTGGCTGATTGCCCATCCCCACGAAGGCGGCGATGGCTTTCTTGTCAAAGGCTCGGAGCATCCCGATGCAGGCGAGGTCTTGCGGCTAAAGGAAACCAGCTGCGACGTGAACGCAAGCGTGGTCTGCATGCACGCCTGGGCCGGCGGTTATCGCCTCAGCAAGGATTTCTATGTGGGCGATCGCGCTATGCGCGAATCGGGATTCGATCCCAGCAACCGCTTTGGCCCCTTCTCCGGCGCCACCCATCATTACGCGCCGGTATGCCTCAACAGCCTGCTCTATCGCTACGAGCGCGACCTCGAGCACCTGGCCCACGTGCTGGGCAAGCCGACCGAAGCAGCTCGATGGGAACGGCGCGCCAAGGCGCGGGATGCAGCCATCCATCGCTACCTCTGGCGCGCTAAAGAAGGAGTGTTTGCCGATTACGAGTTCGGCCGCGGACGGACGAACACCTACGCCTACATTTCGTCGCTGTATCCCTTGTGGGCTGGCGTGGCGACGCGCGAAGAAGCCAAGCAGGTCGTTGACAAGCTGAATCTGTTCGAGCGACCGGGCGGGCTTTCGATGAGTAATACCAATACCGGCCTGCAGTGGGACGAGCCCTTCGGCTGGGCGCCCACGAACTGGGTCGGGATCGCTGGCCTCGAAGCGGAGGGCTTCCACGCGGATGCGGCCCGCGTGGCGCAACATTTCGACACCACCATCGACCAGGGCTTTGCTGAAGACGGCACCATTCGCGAGAAATACAACGTGGTCTCGCGCAACGCCGACGTGCAGGTGAGCACCGGCTATAAGCAGAACGTGATCGGCTTCGGATGGACCAATGCCATCTATCTCAAGAACAGGCAACTGATGCAGAAAGACGCGCCAACCGCTGCCGGGAATTAGGTTTTGATATCAGAGCACGAAGTGAGGCTTAACGAGGGACTCCGCCGCGCCGGCTTTGTGGCAGGGCACGACTTTAGTCGTGCCGATATGGGCCAAAACCGCTCCGGGCTTTAGCCCCTGAGGGAAGGCGTCCCGATCTCTTCTTCATGTTTTTCCTGGTTGAACGCATCACAGAATTAACACCCGATTCATCTCCCCGCAATGATAGGCGAATAGCTAGTAAAGGGCAGGTCTTTGCTGACCGTGTTTGCTCGTTTCGGATGTTTCCCCGGCCCGAAATTCACCTCCCAATCCCCAAGGAGATAGCTATGTTCCGCACCATCGCACAGAAATTCATCCTGCCTGGTTCCATCCTCGCGCTGGCCCTGTCGACCGCGGCCCCAGCCTCTGAAAAAGAGGACACCAGCACACCCATCAAACACCTCGTCGTGATCTTCCAGGAGAACGTCTCCTTCGATCACTATTTCGGGACCTACCCCAACGCCAAGCCAAACAAGGACGGCAGCGTCTATTTCAAGCGAGCCCAAAAAGACACGCCCCGCGTGAACAGCCTCGAGAGTGCCGGCCTGCTCACAAATAATCCCAACGGCGTGAATCCCTTCCGCATCGATCGCAGCGTGCCCAATACCTGCGACCAGGATCACGGCTACGCGGACGAGCAGTTCGCCTTCCACGGCGGGCTCATGGACCAGTTCCTGACCCACAGCTGCAACGACCCCGTCCTCGGACCCAACAGCACCATGGGCTACTACGACGGCAACACGGTGACGGCACTGTGGAATTACGCCCAGCACTTCGCCATGAGCGACAACTCGTTCGGCACCTCGTTTGGCCCCTCCACACCGGGTCTTCTTAACCTGGTGGCCGGAACCACCTTTGAAGGCACGATCACCAATGGCAAGTCGGCTGCCGGGAACATCACCAATGGGGACCCTACCGGCGCGGTGATCGGAGACCCCGATCCGGCATTCGACAAGTGCTCCAACCCCGCCCGGGCGCAGATTTCCATGTCCGGCCAGAATATCGGCGACGTGCTCAACAAGGCCGGCATCACCTGGGGATCGTTCATGGGTGGATTCGCGAACTGCACCAACGTATCCACCGGAATCACCGGCCTCAGCACCGCTGACTACATTCCCCACCACGCGTTCTTCCAGTACTGGCAATCCACGTCGAACCCCAACCATGTGCGCCGCACTTCCGTCTCCATGATCGGGCACCAGGGCGATGCCGCCAACCACAACTACGATCTGTCCGATTTCTGGGACGCTCTGGGCGCCGACAACCTGCCCGCGGTCAGCTTCATCAAGGCCCGCGCCATCGAGGACGGGCACGCCGGTTACTCCGATCCGCTGGATGAACAGAATTTCCTGGTGCAGTTCATCAACAAGCTGCAGAAGTCGTCGGAATGGCGCGAGACCGCCGTCATCATCATGTACGACGACTCCGATGGCTGGTACGACCACGCGATGGGCCCCATCGTGAACCAGTCCAATGTCACCGACGACCAGCTGCTCGGGCCCGGCAACTGCGGAACTCCCAAGCCAAACGATTCGGGCGCCGTTCAGAATGGCCGCTGCGGCTACGGTCCGCGCCTTCCCTTCCTCGTGGTCTCTCCCTACGCCAAGTCAAACTACGTTGACCATCTGGTCACCGACCAGTCGTCCGTCATTCGCTTCATCGAGGACAACTGGAATGTTCCACGTGTCGGAAATGGATCAGCGGACGCCATTGCGGGAACGCTGGATGGCCTGTTCGATTTCAACAGCAAGAACAGCAAGTTGTTTCTCGATCCGCTGACGGGTAAACCATCTAACTGAGTTAGCGCTTCATGTCCTCCGGAAACGCATTGCCGCCTGCGCAGTTCGTCCATGATGCGACGAGCCGCCAGGCGGCATTTTCGTCAGATGAAACCGATCCAGCGTCCTGCGGCAACCACTCCGATCCAGAGCAGGATGGAAATCAATCCCCCGATTCTGGCCATGACAGGAACGGCCGCGCGTTCGTCCCAGGCGGCCAGGTTCCGGCCCGCCACGAGCTGAAAAATGATGGCCTGCATTCCGGCCAGGCAAATCAGAAGCATCTTCAGCCGGAAGGCCGGATTGACATACATTTTTGCGGCTTCGGACGAAAACAGCAGCGCCCCGGTAACGACCTGCAACCCGAATCCAAACCAGGCCCAGGGAAGCAGTCGGCGCGCCAGCTCCGCAACGCGGGTTCGCGGCCACGCGCATCCCAGCAGGCGCAAATCGAATGCAGCCGCCGTCCCCACCAGAAGGGTCATGCCCAGCAGGTGCACGGTTTCAATCGCCGGGAACAGCCACAGCGACTGGCGAACGGCGGCCCCGACCGGGCTTTGTTCAAGCCACCCGCAGAACGCGGGCACAGCGACCATTTAGGGTTTGCCTTCCAGTGACCGTCCGTCCGGAAGCCAGATTCTTCCCAGCGACATGTAGGGCGAGCCATCCTTGGCGAGAAAGCCCTGAACCGTAACGTGGTCGCCTTTTTTCACCGTTGTTTCGGTCCAGCCGCCGTACTTGGTCAGCATGCCCAGGCTGCCCAGCTCCAGCTTCCAGTTCACGACCTTGCCATGCCCATCCTTCAGGTCCGCATAGATAAAGGCATGAGGGTTGATCCACTCCACGCCGGTGATGGTTCCTTCCATTTTCACGGTGTGGGTGGTGTCAAAGGCCGCCAGGCCGTGGTGCGCCCAGAGAGCGGCCACGCCCCACAAAGCCGTTACCGCCAACAAAGATGCTTGATACAGCCGTCGCTTCAATTTCACGACCTCTTATCTTTTGAATCAAATCATCAGGGCCGGATGCTTCGGAGGACGACCGAAAACAAACCTTCCGTGCCCCATCCTTTCGCCTTCTTTCCGGCGAAAGGGGGGAGAGCAAAGAGGCAAATTTGCCGGCCTCTTATAACTCCCGTATCACCAAACACCGGCAACGGACTGCGATCGGGGTTTCTGATGTCGAAATCATAATCGACAAACCGCGAGGCGCAATTTGCGATTCCGCAGATCGAGCAGCCTGATTGTCAATGTTTGTCTCACGCAAATTTCCACCCTTCGAAGAACATTTCCACCGGCAAGATCTCAACACCTGACAACCCTATTGCACTACCTCGATTCCAACGCTGTAATGGAAGAGAAATCTTCCCGAAGGAGAGAGTAAACTATGGCCTTCAAGAGAGTCGGCAACGAGTCTCGGGAATGGCAACGAGCATACTCGCGCAACCAATGTGATTGTGGGAAGGTGAGGGAAACTCGGGCTGAGCCCGAACGTTTTACCTAATCTCTCTGTCACAATCACAAACTGTTGTGATCAGGCAGCCGAGCCGGATCTTCGAAAACACGGATAGCGAGGGGCGACATTCCGCAGGGAATTTCGCCCCTTTGCCTTTGTGGCGTTGTTTTGTACCACTTATGGGTGCCCTAGGTTCGGCGCGTCTTTGTTTTTGCGCCTGACTTGGGATACCACGGAGTTTCGAGAGATACAGATTCATTTGGTCATCAACCTAGACCGACCGCAAAGCATCGATGGGGTCGGATGCGGCGGCGCGGGCCGCGGGCAGTGCCGAAGCCACCAGCACGAGAATGAAAATGATGACGACGCTGATGATGTAAATCAGCGGATCGGTTGCGGTGACGCCGAAGAGGAATGACTGCACCAGGCGCGCCGCTCCCGACGAACCCAGCACGCCAAGACAGCATCCAGCCAGCCCCAGCCGGGCGCCGGAAACGAGAACCAGGCGCGCAATGCTGACGCGTTGAGCGCCCACTGCCATGCGGATGGCAATTTCCTGCGTCCGCATCGACACCGAAAAGGCCACGACAGCGTAGATGCCGGTGATGGCGAGTAGCAGCGCTACAAGGGCGAAGCCGCTGATCAGGTCGGTGTTGAAGCGGCGCGGGGCTTCAACGTTGGCGATTACCTCGCTCATTGGCGAAATGCTGTCCAGCGCCAGGCGGGGATCGATTTCCGCCACCGTCGAGCGAAGCGTTTTGGTCATCTGCTCCGGCGGAAAGGTGGAGCGGACGACAATGAAACCACCGGCAGAGCTGGTCAGGGCCTCTTTATAGTCATTGCCGTAGAGAGTAGTCGGCTGCTGCTCGGGCAAGTACCACTGGTCCGTGCTGGGCTCATCGCGGCCTCCGCCCTTGGTGTCAGCTACGATCCCGACCACGGTCGCCCAGGGTGAATCCTTCTTCGGATTGCCGACATGCATGCGCTTGCCGATGGCCCGCTGGCCGGGCCAGCAGTGTTTGGCCATGGATTCGTTGACGACAATCACCAGGGGTTCGTCGGCGCGATCGTCAGCAGTGAAGGTTCGCCCATCGAGCAACGGAATGCCCATGGCCCTGAAATAGTCCCCATCCACGACAAAGAACATGGCGAACTTCAGCTTCCACTGGTTCACCGGTTCCCCTTCAATTGTGTAGGCGGCCCCGCCGATCAGTCCGGAAGCAGGAATCGTGTTGCCGATGCCGGCAGTTACAACGCCCGGCTTGCCTGCCAGCTTTTCAAGTACTGCGCGATTGAACGCATGGGCCGAACCAGCCGTAGCGTATTGCGCCAGCGGAAGCTGATAACCGGCCACCAGCACGTGATCGGGGCGAAAACCCGGATCGACCGCGAGCATCTTGTCGTAACTCCGGATCAACGCGCCACACGTGTTGAGCAGCACCAGGGCGGCCGCGATTTCGACGACTACAAAAGCGGACCGGAGCCATGCATGGCTCGATGTGCCCGAAGCCGTCTTTGAGCCCTCTTTGAGGCTCTCGGTCAAGTTCGTTCGCAGGGCAAACAGCGCGGGGGCGAGGCTGCACAGGGCGCCGGTCGCGAGAGCGAGAAGGATGGCGAACCCCGCAACAACCGGATCAACCGCGATGGCGTCGATCCTGGGCATCGACTGCGGCAAGATATGGGGTGCACTGCGAACGGCGACCGCAACAAAAGCGAGGCCGAGAACAGCGCCCCCGCCGCTGAGCAGCAAAGCTTCGAAGATGGATTCGCGGACGATCTCGCTCGACCGTGCCCCCAGCGCCAGCCGCACCGCGAAGTCGCGGCGCCGCCCGATAGAGCGCACCAGCAGCAGGCCCGCAACATTGACGCACGCGACCAGCAGAACCGTGGACACAGCGAGAAAGAGGGTGCGCAGAACCGGGCGCATGTCGGCCATGAAAAAGTCCCGCAGCGGCGTCACATCCCCGCGAATGTGGATTGCCGACATGGTTGCGGGATAGTTCTGCATGATCTGGCGCGAGACGCGGTCCGCATCCTCCGCCGCCTGGCGGATCGTGATGCCGTCTTTGACGCGCGCCACCATCTGGTATCGAAAATTCCCCGCATCGCGCTCCGACAGTTGCTCGGGCGTGAAACTCAACGGAACCCAAAGCTGGATAGGATGCAGCGTCCCGCGCCCCAGCGGAAACTCAAAACTGCGCGGCATCACGCCGACAATCGAATAAGTCTTTCGGTCGAGCACAATCGAGGTGCCCACGATGTGCGGATCGCGGTGAAATCGGTTCAACCACAAGCGATAACTGATCACAGCGACCAGTTGATGCGCGTTCTCCTCCTGGGCGTTGAAAACGCGGCCAAGCTCGGGCTGCACGCCAAGTGCGGTAAACACCGAGGCGTTGAACCGGCCGGCTTCGATCTGCTCCGGCGTTTCGTTCCCAGAGAGCTCATAGCTGAACGTAGCGAAGCCGCCCAGCGATGAAAACGCGCCGCTCTGGCGCGTGTACGAGCCGATATCGCGAGCGGTGACGGCGGTGCGCGGCCCGCCGCCGATATGTTCGCCGAGCATGACCAGGCGATCCGGACTGGCAAAGGGAAGCGGGCGAAGAAGTATAGCTTCAACGAGTGAGAAGATGGCGGTCGTAGCGCCGATGCCGAGCGCCAGGGTCAGCATCACGGTCAGGCTGAAACCCGGGCTCTTGATTAGTTGCCGCGCCGCATAACGGATATCCCGAAGGGAAGTGTGCATGGCCCACCTCGACGCCCTGAATGAGGTTCATGATCGCATGGGAATCGAGCTTTGTGAAACGAGACCAGGGGCGGGTTCCAGCGAGCAATACGAACGAGGGGGACGAGTTCGGCATCCTATCCCCTGGGAGATACCGATGACCGAAAAGCTGAAACCCACTCATACACAGCCGGGTGGGTTCGTTGAAGAAGATGAAAGCGCTTCGGATGGCATGGAAAACGACTCGCTGGGGACGATCGATATTGCCGACTCTACGGGCACGGATGAGAAGAAAGAGACCGGCGACGCAAAGGACCAGAACAAGCCCACGCGCGAAGACTGAGTTCGCCCTGCGTGACGGATCATGCCCTCTTCGGAAGGCTGAACGCGTTATGACCCGCGGCGAAACTGGTTGGCGCGCTCAAACTCATCGCGCAGCTCAGGGGTGCGCAGGTTTTCGCGGATATGGGCGATGCGCTGCTCGAGGGCCTCGAGCGCGGCTTCGATCGCTGCCGTATTCGTGTGCGCGATATCGCGCCACATCGAGAATGGGCTGGCGCCGAGGCGCGTCATTTCACGCAGGGCGCGGCCCCCGACCTGCTTCAGTTCCGGCGCGTCGCCTACGTGGTCTTCGAGAAGGGAACTGAGCGCCGTGGCCGTGAACTGCGGCAGGTGGCTGACCCAGGCCAGCAGTTCGTCATGGCGCCCCGCGTCAAGATCGATCGTCTTCGAGCCCATGGCCACGACCCAACCGCGCCAGCTCGAGGCGAGGGTTGCGGACAAGGGCGAACGTTCCCACGCCGGGTCGTCCGTAAACAGCCACACCGCGCCGCGAAAAAGGTTGCCGTCCCCAAGTGCCGCTCCGCCGCGTTCCTTGCCCGCCATGGGATGCCCGGGAAGAAAACCCGCGCGATCCGGTGCGTTGAACAGGCGCCCTGCCGCGGCCGTGATCTGCGCCTTGGTGCTGCCCACGTCGGTCACCAGGTGCCCGGGGCCAAGGATGCCGGCGAGCTGCTCCATGTAATCGAGCGTGGAATAGATGGGCACGCACAACACCACGACCTGGCTCTCGCGTGCAGCCTCAACGGCATCCGGCGCAATGGAGTCGATGGCGTGCATTGAGAGCGCTTCGTTCGCGCCCTCCGCACTGCGGTTCCAGCCGACGATCGAACCTTTGAATCCTGCCGCTCGCAGCGCAAGGCCAACCGATGTGCCCAGCAAGCCTGTGCCCAGGATGGCGATGCGCTCGATCATGCGGTGGATTTCCAGTCTTCCAGCGAGGTTCTTACAGCGTTCGTCCCACGGCCGTGGCAATCAGGCGCAGCTCGCCCATCAGCTTATCGAACTGGTCGAGATAGAGCGTCTGCGCCGCATCGGATGCGGCCTTGTCGGCGTTGGGGTGCACTTCCACAAGAATAGCGTCGGCGCCCGCGGCCACCGCCGCCCTGGCCATGGGAGCCACCATGTCGCGGCGTCCGGTGCCGTGCGATGGATCGGCCACAATCGGCAGGTGCGACAGCTTCTTCACCACCGGAATGGCGGAGATGTCCATGGTGTTGCGCGTGGCCGTCTCATAGGTACGGATGCCGCGTTCGCACAGGATCACGTCGTAGTTGCCGCCGGAAAGAATGTATTCGCTCGAGAGGAGCAGCTCTTCCACCGTGGCCGCCATGCCCCGCTTCAGCAGAACCGGTTTGCGGACCTGCCCGAGTTCGCGCAGCAGGTTGAAGTTCTGCATGTTGCGCGCCCCCACCTGCAGCAGGTCGACGTAGGGCAGCATGGGCTCGATCTGCGCAATCTCCATCACCTCGCTGACCACCAGCAGGCCGTGCGCATCGGCCGCTTCCCGCATCAGCTCGAGGCCCGGAATGCCCATCCCCTGGAACGAGTAGGGCGAGCTGCGGGGCTTGAACGCGCCGCCGCGCAGGAATGTTCCTCCCGACGCCTTGACGTGCTCGGCGGTTTCGAACATCTGTGCGCGGCTCTCGATCGAGCACGGTCCGGCCATGACCAGCACGCGTTCGCCACCCAGCTTGACGCCGTTGCGAAATTCAACCACCGTGCCTTCGGGGCGGAAGCCGCGGCCGGCCAGTTTGTAGGGCGAACTGATGCGGTGGACGTGCATCACGCCGGGCAGCAGTTCAAACTTGCTCAGATCGAGGCTGGCCGTCGGTCCAACCGCCGCCAGAATGGTTTGGCTCTGGCCGGTGGTCCGATGGACCTCGACCCCGGACTCGGTCATCGCGTCGATCACCGCATCGATCTGCTCTTCGGTGGCCTTCTCCTGCATTGCTACGATCATTGCTTCTTCCCTGTCTCCGGCGCTCCTGCGCCTGTGCCGTGGCCCGACATCCCGCTCTGCGCCTGACTCTGGCTCTGGGCCGCCTGGGCATTTCTCTCCGATGCCAACTCGTTTCTCTGCAAGGCCCGCATCACGTCGATGATCCGCTCGTAGATATGCGTAAGCTCGATGTCCGGCAGCGGTCCCTTGTTGGCCTCGCGCACGTTGGCGTAGATCACCTTCTCGCGCGCCGGCTCATAGACGGGCAGCGAAGTGGCGGCCTTGAGGTGCCCTATCATCAGCGCGGCGCGGGCCCGCTCGCTCAGCAATTCCACAAGCTGGCGGTCCAGCACATCGATTCGATTCCGCAATTCTTCCAGCGTCATTCCATCCTCGTGTTGCGCGGTCGAACATGCGGCACGCCGCAGGATTCGGCTGCGCAGGAACAAGAGTTGATCGATAAATCTGGGTGTCCCATCCTCGCCGCGTCTCTGTTTTTGCGGCTAGGGTGGGATAGCAATGCAGCTCACACGCCCGATCTCTGATTTAACGGGCCAACGCCGATTCAGGCTGGCGAAGGCCCTTGATAAATCGAGAGACCTCGCCGGGCGCGGTCTCGGGAGTGGACCGCTCGATCAACTCCACAATGGCGCTGCCGACGACCGCGGCATCCGCAAACTCCGCCACCTGGGCGACATGTTGCGCGTTGGAGATGCCGAAACCGACAGCCACCGGCAGCTTGCTCCGGCCTGGTGCGAAAGACGCGCGAATCGCGCGCCACCAGCGCAGCCGCATCGGAGGTCATGGCCTGCTGCTTGCCGGTAATGCCCACGCGCGAAATCGCGTATACAAATCCGCGTGGAATGCGCCGCGATGGCTTCGAGCCGGTCATCGGGACTGGTGGGCGCAGCCAGAAACACCGGCGCCAGTCCCACGCGATCCATTTCAGCCAGGTACTCGGCGGCTTCTTCGACAATCATGTCGATGACCAGCACGCCATCGGCGCCGGCTGCGGCCGCGTCATCGGCAAAGCGCGCCAGCCCGTAGCGCAAAATGGGATTGAGATAAGTAAAGATGATCAGGCCCGCGTCCGGCCGCGCGGAGCGAATGTCGCGCGCGACGGCGAGCACATCGGCCAGCGCGTACCCCGCGGGCTACGGCTCGTTCCATGGCTCGCTGAATCACGGGGCCGTCGCCCAGCGGATCGCTGAACGGCACTCCCAGCTCGATCACATCCGCACCGGCATCAATGGCCGCCAGCGCAATGGCGCGCGTCGCTTCCAGCGTCGGGTCACCGGCCGTGAAATACACCACCAGGCCTGGTTTGTGATCGAATCGAATGGGCATCGAAGTTCTTCGCTTACGCTCCCTCAATGTGCAGCTGCTGGGCAAGGATACCCATGTCCTTGTCGCCGCGTCCGGAGAGGTTCACTACAAGTATGTCACGCGGCGAAAGCGTGGGAGCGATGCGCATGCACTCGGCCACCGCGTGCGCGCTTTCGAGTGCGGGCAGGATTCCCTCGGTGCGGGCCAGCTTCACCACGGCATCGAGGGCCGCCGCGTCGTCCTGCGAAACATACTCGGCGCGCCCCGAATCGTGCAGGGCCGCATGTTCCGGGCCCGATCGAAGCATAGTCCAATCCCGCCGACACCGAATGAGTCGCGCGCAATCTGCCCGTTCTCATCCTGCAGGACATACGAATAGGTCCCCTGCAGCACGCCCGGCGCCCCGCCGCTGAACCGTGCCGCGTGCTCGCCCAGCGCCGTTCCGCGGCCGCCGGCCTCGACGCCGATCAGCCGTACCTGGCGGTCGTTCAGGAACTCGTAGAAAGCGCCGATGGCGTTCGACCCGCCGCCCACGCAAGCGATCACAGCCGTAGGCAGGCGGCCTTCCTTCTCCAGGATCTGCTGCCTTCATCTCGCGGCTGATGCAGCGATGAAAATCGCGCACCATGGTGGGATAGGGATGCGCGCCGAGCGCGCTTCCCAGCAGGTAATGCGTCGTCCGCACGTTGGTGACCCAGTCCCGCATGGCTTCGCTGATAGCGTCCTTCAGCGTCTTCGAGCCCGACGACACGCCGCGCACTTCCGCCCCCAGCAGCCGCATGCGCAGTACATTCAGCTCCTGGCGCGCCATGTCCACGTCGCCCATGTAGATGACGCACTCCATGCCCAGCAGCGCGCACACTGTAGCCGTGGCGACGCCGTGCTGGCCGGCGCCCGGTCTCGGCAATGATGCGATGCTTGCCCATCCGCCTCGCGAGCAGCCCCTGGCCCAGGGCGTTGTTGATCTTGTGGGCGCCCGTGTGGAGCAGGTCTTCGCGCTTGAGGTAGATTCTGGCGCCGCCCAGGTCCTCAGTCATGCGCTTGGCAAAGTAAAGCGGCGTGGGCCGGCCGGCAAAATCCTTCAGCAGCAAGTCCAGTTCAGCCTGGAACGCAGCGTCGGCCTTGGCAACTTCATACTCGTGCTCGAGTTCCAGCAACGCCGCCATCAGCGTCTCCGGCACATACCGGCCGCCATACACGCCAAAGCGTCCGGGGCGCGACTCGGAAGGAATTGAAGGAAGAATCACCGATGCCATAGAACCCCCTGGGGCGTTCGCGCAGGAATCGCGCAACTTCTCAGTGTACAAGGGACGACAACGGTCCAGCGGCCCCTGCCAGCCTCTTGATCGAAGCCGCACGGTCGGCCACGCTTCCAGGCTCAATCCAGACGATCGCAAAACCCATATCGCGATACGTCTGTTCATGGATCTGCTCGAATCGCAGCGCCTCGTCGTAACTGATGCGCCGCGCTTCAGTCGGTGCAACATGACCAAGATTGCGAAGAAAGAAGACTTCCCGCTCAAAGATCTTCTCCGTCCGCAGCCGTTCCAGCTCGTGCCCCAGCGCAGAGCTCACGGGAAAGCCCAGATAGGCCGCCAACGCGACCGTGCAGATGGCCGAACGGTCATGAAACTGCACCTCGCACGGATCGTGTGCGGCTCTGATCTGCCGCCGCCTTTGCAGATCAGCGACGGTGTCGATGAATGAGGCGTGCGTCCACGGTTCTGCCACACCGCACGCCTGCGACAGCGCGATGACATCGGTCGCTGCCTCTTCGACCACGCTGAATCCGTCCCGCTCCAATTGACGGAGGACGGCTGTTTTTCCTGCTCCAGGCGTGCCGGTAAGAATGAACCTTTTCATACCAAGATTTGCCTTCATCGAAAATGATCAACCTCCGGGTGCCCCACCCTCGCGACGTCTTTGTTTTTGTCGCTAGGGTGGGATACCTCGAACCCAAACCAGGCTTGGTCCTGAGGAGCGAACACTGGCGCTCTCCTGCGCCAATCGTAGTCGAATGCCTGCCCGGAGCGAAGCCGAAGGGATCTGCAGTTCGACCGCTTCAATCGATGCAACGAACTTCTGGCACACCACGCGATGCCCCAACTCCAGCGCGAACATTGGCGATAAAATCGCGAACCTTCCGCGGGTCCTTGCGGCCCGGCGCCATCTCCACTCCGCTCGCCACGTCGACGCCCCACGGTCGCAGGGTGGCGATCGCCTCGACAACGTTGTCGGGAGTCAGTCCCCCGGCAGCAACCATCCTCCGGCGTCCTTCCGTGCTTTGAAAGAGAGTCTCGCGCGCTGTACCCCAATCGAAGACCACACCCGTGCCCCCCACCGCGGTCGCGGTGCGCGAATCCACCAGAATCGCATCCACATTTTCGTCGGCCGTGATCGCGGCAGCATGATCGGCGGCGTCAGGCCCGAAGTGCACCACGCGCAGAATCCGCAATTTCATTCCGAAACTCGCCCGCAATTGCGCAGTGATGCCGGGGCCGGATTCGGAGTGCAGCTGCACGCCGGTCAGGCCGCAGTCACGCACTGTCGCGCTGATTTCATCCAGCGTGGCATCGACAAAAACACCGATCTTTTCCAGTGGGGACGGAAGATAAGGTGTAATCGCCGCAACCTGCGCGGCCGTAACCCGCCGCGGGCTGGGCGCGAACACAAAGCCCACCGCGTCGGCCCCTGCCTCAGCCGCGAGTTGCGCATCCTGAAGCGTGGTGTTTCCGCAGATCTTGATCCAGAGGGCCGAAGCAGCGCTCATGGCATTGCGACCGGCCCATATGGGTGCCCCAGGTCTCGATTTTGAGACCTGGGATCTCGCGTCAGCAAGTCCGCCAGTGCGTCGCCCGGATCGGCCTGCCGCATCAGGCTTTCGCCGATCAGGAACGCGTCGAAACCGACGGCGCGCAACCGTGCAATTTCGTCCAGCGTAGTGATCCCGCTTTCCGCCACGCGCACGACGCTGCGCGGGATTCGCCCGATCAATTCGAGTGATGTATCCAGCCGGACCTCAAAGGTGTTCAAGTCGCGATTGTTCACGCCGATGGCGTCGGCGTCGGACTGCCCCAGCGTCTCGAGCACCCGGTCGAGTTCACACACGGCATGCACCTCGACAAGAACGTCGAGGGAGAGATCATGGGCGGCCCTGGCGAGACGGCTTAACTCCACACTGCCGAGCGCCGCCGCGATCAGCAGAATCGCGTCGGCCCGATGAGCGCGCGCTTCCACGATCTGGTATTCGTCCACCATGAAATCCTTGCGCAGGCAGGGAATTCCAACCGCATCAGACGCAAGCTCCAGGTTTCGCAATGAGCCTTGGAAATAGGGTTCGTCGGTCAGCACGGACAGCGCGGCCGCGCCACCGCCTGCATAGCGCTGTGCCAGCCACTCAACATCAAAGTCCGCGCGGATGAGGCCCTTCGAAGGCGACGCCTTTTTGATTTCAGCAATGACTGCTGTGCCGGTCGCAGCCTTGCGCCGCAGCGCCGCGGCCCATCCCCGCGGCCGATGCTCCGCCGCGCGTCGTTCCAGTTCCGCCCTCGGAACGCGCTCGCGTGCCAGCGCCACCGTGGCTCGCGTTGTAGCCAGAATTGTGTCCAGTTGCGTTGTCATGAGAATGGGGAACCGCGCTGAAGACGCCCGCCGGGCCACGCGCGCAGAACGCGGATACCGCCTTCAGTTTAGCTCAGTCCCTGAACGCGAGCCAAACTCCGGTTTTGAAGCGGCGCGACCGTTACAGCTTGCTGAAAAAGTCGTTCGGGCGGTAGGCCGGGGATTCATCCCCGGTATAAGCCATGCAATGTCAACGCGGGCTTTAGCCCCTGAGGCATGCTTTTGGGGAACTTCGCTCGAAACCATGCCCTTTTCAGAAGCCTGTTTCGTCGTGCCGTAAAGCGTTGAGAATCAACGCGACGTTAGCCGCTGCGGTATGGATTTTCGTGACTCAGACTGGCACTCACAGGCCTCAAGCCACGAGTTCAGGCGTTTTCACCAGGATCTCAATATCCGGCACCGACATCAGCGTGTTGTGAACCAGGCAAGCGTGCACCGAGCGAAGCATACCTTGCTGCTGCTCGTTGGTGAGTGCCCGGGGGCAGCGAACTTCGATCTGGAAGTGCCCCAGGCGCCCCGGATTCTTCAGCTTCTCCGCATGCACCGACACCTCCACTGCACCCGCGTCCAGGCACCGGGTCTTGAGATATTGCACCGCATAAAATGCGGCGCAGGAACCAAGAGAAGCCAGCAGCAGTTCAGGCGGCGTCATTCCCTCGTCGAATCCACCATTCTCCACGGGCTGATCGCATACCAGGGCGTGTTGACGCGCGTGGATCGAGAACTTCACGTTATCTAATTGCCTGACATCGACTTGCATGACAGTTCCTTTTCCGGCGAACGCTGCGGCCGCACGCACCACAAGCCGCCTGTCTCTCAGTCTGCCGTCTTTGTTTCTGACCCGTCAGTGTCGACAAGCACATCGCTGTGAATTCGCCGCGCTGCGGCAAACAGGTGAGCGCGCCTCGCCACTCGGAATAACCGACGCATAGGCCGCAGATTTCCGTTGGAAGACTTACTGTTCGCGCAGGGTTTGAATCGGGTCGAGTCGCGCCGCCCGCCAGGCCGGCACGATGCTGGCCGCAACACTGACCACAAGCAGCAGCCCTGCGGTGGCTGCGAAGGTGACGGGGTCGTAGGGACGGATGCCGTAGAGCATCCCCGACAGAAGTCGCATCACCACCGTCGAAATCGCCACGCCGGCCCCCAGTCCAATGAGCGCCAGCGTCAAGCCGCGGCGGACGATCATCCCCAGTACGTCGAAGCGTTGTGCCCCCATCGCCATGCGCAGCCCGATCTCCAGGGTGCGCTGCACCACCATGTATGACAGCAGGCCGTATAACCCAATGGCCGCAAGCACCAGCGCGATCGCGGCAAAACAGGTCAGCACAAACGTCTGAAAGCGCGGCTGTGCGGCAGATTTCGATAGATAGTTCTCAAGAGTCGAAACCTGGTAGACCGGCACGCCTGCGTCGACTTCGTGAATGGCTGCGCGGAGACTGTCTTCGAGCATGGCCGGATCACCGCTGCTCCGAACCACCAAAAATGGATTGGTCACCATCGCCTGTGCGTAGGGCAGATAGTACTGCGGCTCTGCGGCGGCGGTCAGATTCATGAGCTTGCTGTCTCCCACCACGCCGACAACTTCGCGGATTGACTGATCGAATACATCATCGCCGAGACGCACCTGGATATGCCGTCCGAGCGGATTCTCCCCGCGGAAATACTTGTTCGCGAATGCCTGGTTGATGATGATGGTTGGCGCGCCCTTGAGGCTGTCCTGTTCCCCAAACGTGCGGCCGGCGACGAGCCGGATGCGCATGGTTTCAAAGTAGCCCGGCATCGCCAGCGCCAATGCTTCGCTCGGCTCGTCTCCCTTGGCGATCGGCCGGCCCTGAATGTTGAAGGAAATGCCGGCATGAATGCCGCTCATGGGCAGCGGCCACCCCGCGGAGGCCGACTGCACGCCGGGCAGTGCGGAAATGCGTGCCTGCACCCGCTGAAAGAATTGGAGATGTTGATCGTGGCTTACGGTGTTGAATGAGACTCCGGCCCTCGCAGACAGCACATGCCTCGGATCGAAACCCGGATCGACATTCAGGATGCGGATAAAACTCCGGATCAAAAGCCCGGAACTCACCAGCAGCACCAGGCCAACGGCGGTCTGGGCGATCACCAGTCCATTGTGAACACGGTTCCGTCCGCTCGCTCCAACCACGCTTCGGGATCCATCGCGGAGCGCCTGCGCGGGCATCGACCGCGACATGCGCCATGCGGGAAATACTCCAAAGAGGACCGCCGTCGCGAGAGAGACAGCGAGAACGAAGAGCAGCACGCTTCCATCGATGGACGCTTCCTGCATGCGCGGAATATCGAGCGGCATCAGTCGCATCGCCGCGTGCAGCAGCCAATATGCCAGCGCCACGCCGGCCACGCCGCCGCCGAGAGACAACGTTGCCGATTCCACCAGCAACTGGCGGATGATCGCTACCCGGCTGGCCCCGATGGCCGCGCGCAAGGCGAACTCCGCGCTGCGCCGCGAGCCTCGGGCCAACAGCAGGCCGGCAACGTTGGCACACACAATCAGCAGCACGAGGGTAACCGCGCCGAACAGCACGCGCAGCGCGGGCCGGGTGTCGCCCGTCATGTTCTCGAGTTCAGGCTCGACGAGGGCGGAACCGTACGGCTTACTTGTGTCAGGATAGGCGCGGGCCAGGTTGCCGGCGATGATGCTCAAATCCGATTTGGCCTGGTCTATACTTACGCCGTGTTTCAACCGGCCGATCAGGCGAAGAACGTCGAATCCGCGCTGGCTGGTTTTCTTTCCTTCCACATCGTTCGCGATCGAGATCCACAGAGCGGGGCCAGGATTTTCAAGCGGAAACTGAAATCCCTTGGGCATGACCCCGGCAACCGTGTAGCTGCGGCCATCCATGGTGATCGATTCGCCGGCGATGTTCCTGGCAGCGCCGAATGTCGATTGCCATAGCGAGTAGCTCAACATCACCGCGCGATGTCCAGCCGTCTCATCCTCCGAGCGAAAATCGCGGCCCAGCATCGGAGCTGCCCCGAGCACCTCAAAGAAGTTCGATGAGACTGTCTGCATCTCCAGGCGCTGCGACACGCCCTGCAATTCCAGCGTGATTCCGCCGCCAACGTACGAGGCCATTCCGCTGAAAGTGTGGTTCTGCGCGCGCCAGTCGAAGTAATCCGGATAGCTTAGGCCCTCGGGCACCACTCCCGGCAGGGAGTGATCCTGCATCGCCAGCCACATCAGGCGATCCTGTTCAGGAAACGGCAAGGGCCGAAGCAGAACAGTATTTACCAGGCTGAAGATGGCCGCGGTCGCGCCGATACCCAACGCCAGCGTCAGGATGGCAGCCACTGCAAACCCCGGAGACCGCCCGAGTTGACGCAACGCGTAGCGAAAATCCTGCCACAGGCGTTCGAACGGCGCCCGGCCCCAGGCCTCGTGGGTCTGTTCCCTGATCAGGGCCGGGTTGCCGAAAGCGCGCCGCGCCGCGTAGTGGGACTCTTCGGGGGAGAGGCCGTTTTCGCGCTGCTCTTCTTCCTCCAGCTCCAGGTCGGACCGCAATTCGCGCTCCAGATCCACAGCCTTGTCCCTGATTCGCCACCATTTCATGTCAGCTCTCCTCGGCTGCGGGCCACATCACGCGCGCCACAGCCTCGGCCATCTGCTTCCATTGCGATTCTTCGACGAGCAGCTGCTTCCGTCCCTTTTCCGTCAATCGGTAGTATTTGAATTCGCGGTTTCGATCCGGGGCCGTCTCCCATTTCGAAGTGACCCAGCCCCTCAGCTCCAGCCGGTGCAATGCGGGATAAAGAGAGCCGTGCTGCATCTGCAGAAAATCGTTCGTCGTGCGCTGAATGTGCTTGCCGATCTGGTGGCCGTGCGCAGGCCCATGGATCAGCGTGCGCAGGATCAGCATGTCAAGCGTGCCCTGTAAAAGTCCCGTCCGTTGTGTCTCTTTCGTCATGGAAGACATTCGACCCTGAGTTGGAAGTGATAGTAGACATTCGACCATCGATTGTCAAGCGTTTGGATATGCGCGCGGAAGTCTCTGCACCCAAGGAGAACGCTGCCCGGAACGCGTCCGCTACCCCAAAATTTTTGTCATCCTGAACGCAGTGAAGGATCCGCCCTGGAATAACCCCTCGCTGCCACCACAGCGCTGTCACCGTGAGGAGTGAAGCGACGAAGGATCCGCGGTTGTTTTTCATGCTTTCGGGTGGACACCGTTCCATCCCCGACTGCGGTATCGTTTCACTCCCGGCGCAGTTGCAGAAAATCCGGAGTGCAAAAACTCTGCGCAAAGCTACCACAAATGTGGGATCGATAGAGACTAAAGAAATCGATAAAGTAGCCGATAGGCCCTTAACTTACCCGCAGACTTCTCGGTCTCGCCGACGCGGCTCTGTGGGTTCCTTATTGTCGATGTATTTGCGGATCGGCGATTTCACTGAACCCTGCTCGGATAAAAGGGCTGGATCCATGAAGAAGATCGGGAGTTTGGCTGTAGTCATTCTGCTTGCCTGTCTGAGCCTCACAGGTTGCGCCAGCTATTTCTTTTCGAAGCCGGCCTCTCCTTCACAGACCAATACTCCAACCTTGTCGTCTATCAGCATCACAGCCTCGACAAATACAGTGAACGCAGGCTCGTCGCTGCAGCTGACAGCCGAGGGAACGTACAGTGACAACACCACTGCCACTCTCACAACGCAGGTCACGTGGAAAAGCTCCGATTCCTCGATTGCGTCCGTCAATGGTTTGGGTGTTCTGATAGCGCTCAAGGCCGGCGCTGTCACGGTTACTGCCACTGACGGCGCGACCTCGGGCGCGTTCGGTATCAACGTGACGCCAGCTCAGGCGACACCCGCTTCGGCCAACGTCACCATTAGCGCATCCTATGGAAACCAGGCCCCTGTAACTGCGACGCTAACCGTGTCCAACGCGACAATCCAGACCATTGCAGTGACGCCAACGACTCCGACAATCCCTGTGGGGGCGGCACAGGCGTTTCACGCGGTTGGCACCTTCAGCGATGGTTCATCACAGGACATCACTTCAGTCTCGCAATGGACATCGTCGGCGCCGGCAGTTGCACCCGTGAATCAGTCTGGAGTAGCGACCAGCGCGAGTCAGGGCCAGACTGGCGTGACCGCGTCCTTCAAAGGCGCGTCGAATACCGTAGTGCTTACCGTTCAATAATGCCTCAGGCCAGGTTCACAAAGGCTCGGGGCCTTCCGACGAGGGTAGGGAGCTCCATGTAGAATTCCGAGTTGCAGAGCAGATGGTCTACCGAGGGACCTCAGCATGGCTAACGAAGAGCGCAAGCGCGAAAAAGCTGTCAAGAAGATTGAAACGGCTGTCCGGAAGGCCGTGGTCAGGGGAGTCAGCAAACAGCTGATTGAAGACACCGTGGGGCAGGCGATCGTTAAGACCCTGGAGAACGTTTCGGCGAAGAAAGCAGCCGCGAAGAAGGCGGTCGCCAGGAAAGCTCCAGCGAAGAGACCGGTCCCCAAGGAAATTCCCGCGAAGGAAGCGTCCCCCAAGGAAGCTCCAGCGGAGCAAGCGGTCGCCAGGAAAGCTCCAGCCAAGAAGGCGGTGGCAAAGAAAGCTCCAGCGAAGAAGGCGCTCGCCAAGAAAGCTCCCGCAAAAAAAGCGGTGGCAAAGGAACCTCCAGCGAAGAAGACAGTCGCCAGGAAAGCTCCAGCCAGGAAGGCGGTGGCCAAGAAAAACCCCGTGGAGGAAGCGGTCGCCAAGCCAGCTCCAGCGAAGAAGGCGGTCCCCAAGAAGAATCCAGCGAAGAAGGCAATCGCCAAGAAAGCTCCAGCGAAGAAGGCAGTCGCCAAAGAGGCTCCAGCAGAGGAGCCGGTCACCGGGGAAGCTCCACCAGAGGAGGCGGTCCCCAGGGAAGCTCCAGCGGAGGAGGCGGTGGCCAACGAAGCTCCCGCCGAGGACCCAGGCACCCGAATGAGTTGAGAAGGCGGGACGCTTGGCTTCCATCCCGGATGCGAAGCCATCCCATTACCGGAACAGCTGTCTATCTTGCTTCCGGAGCGTCAGACTTTGCGACAGGCGCCACTATTCGTGTCGATGGGGCTATTCGATCCGATAACGCCTGACAGGTCGGGTGGAGAGCAAGCGATTGGGCGTCGCTGAAAGGAAAATCAAAATGTTCACTCTCGCCGGTATTCGCCAATTCCACGCCTGGACACACGCGAGCCTCACCCTGCTGCTTGACCACCTCTCCACAATCCCCGCTACCGAATACGCAAAAGAAGTCCCCGGCTTCGGCTTTCCCACCATTCGTGCGCAGGTGATTCATATCCTGAACTGCGAAGGTTTTTGGATTCACACGCTCCAGGCGATCCCCTTCGTTGATGAGGACGCTGCCAATTGGCCCGCAGTCTCCGACGCCCGGCACCTGCAAAGCCAGGTAAGTAAGACAACATTGGACTATCTGTCACGCCTCAACGAGCAACACCTCAATGCTGTCACTGAGCTCCATTTCCCCGATGGAGACGTCGCGGTGCGCACGCCCGCACTCATCCTTCACCACGTCCTCACGCACGCCTTCCATCACAAAGGTCAGATCGTATCCATGTGCCGTATCCTGGGCTATCCCGCGCCCGACACCGATTTGAATCAGCTTGAATAGAAGGCGCTGAGCCACGACTAAACAGGTTGGTAAAAACTCGTTCGGGCGGTAGGCCGGGGATTCATCCCCGGTATAAGCGATGCAATGTCAATGCGGGCTTTAGCCCCTGAGGGAATGCCGATGGCTTATTCAGAGCTTCCCTGAGGACTCAATCTTTTCGGAGATCCCAGAATCGGTGATCGAGAAATCTGCGGTTTCAAGCAGCATCTCCCCGTGTTCCGCCCTCGCTGGAACTCGAAACAGGCAACCGGTCCCCATCACTTTCTCCTTGCCGGTCATTCCGTACGTCGCGCATTTGTTATCGCAGCCTCTGGCGACCTCAGCAGGAGACTGAATTTGGCTCCAAAATCCGGGTTGTTTTCCGCCCAAAGCTGTCCATCGTGAGCTTCTACGATCGAGCGTGAGATGGCAAGCCCGATGCCCATTCCGTTTTTCTTGGTCGTGACGAATGCGTCGAAGATATCGACGTCGTTCACTGGCAACCCGCTTCCGTTGTCGATAAATTCTGTGAGTACCTGGCCGTCCGTCGTCTGTCGAATGCAAATTCGCAACAAAGGCGGCCTATCGATGCCCTGCATCGCTTCGATTGCATTTCCAACTAGATTCATAATGATCTGCTGGATCTGGAAACGATCTACGAGCACCGAAAGGGCCGGCTCTTGATAGTCGTACTCAATCGGAATCGGTTGGCGAGTTGCGTCCTCTTTGACGAGGCTCACGGCATCTCGAATGAGATCCACCATTTTGCAGGGAGACTTTACGACTGGTTGCTTTTTGAACAAGGAACGAATATTGCGCACCACGGTGTCAACGGCCTGCGCATCCCGCACGATACGCCCAATAGATATGACCGCTTCATCAATGTTTGGAGGAGCGACTCCGAGCCAGCGGGAAGATGCCTGCGCGTTGGCGAGTACTGAAGTCAGGGGCTGATTAATCTCGTGCGCAATTGACGCGGAGATCTCTGCCCCCATTGACGTCCTCGACGTTTGGGAGATGTTTGTGCGAAGTTCTCGAAGCCTTTCTTCCGCCCGTTTGCGGTCTTCGATGTCTGTTAGAGTTCCAAACCATTTGAGAATAGTTCCATGCCGGTCGCGTAGCGGCACCGCACGAACCAGAAACCAGCGATAGGCTCCGTCCGCGTTGCAATGGCGTGCTTCATTTTCGAATGGAGCGCCTGTTGCCAGCGATGCTCGCCATTTGTTGAGGTGGTTTTTCAGGTCATCCGGGTGCACGGAAAGCGGTCGGTCGAAGCCCAGGATGGCTTTCTCATCCGATCCAGTGAATTCCAGCCAGCGCCGGCTGGCGAATTCATCCGACCCGTCCGGCCCGGCGGTGAACGCCATTGCCGGAATCGTTTCCACAACCTCACGCAGATGCTTCTCATCCCGCCGCAGTTGCTGAATGCGCAACCGATAGAATCCAGCAAGCAGCGCTACGCAAAACGCGATACAAAGCGTACGAAACCACCAGGTTGCCCACCACGGGGGCAGGATCTGGATAGTCAATTCCAGCCCCGGTTCGCTCCAAACCCCACGACTCGTTGCCCCCTGCACGCGGAACGTATATGTAGCGGGGGGAAGGGTCGTATAAGTTACAACTCGTTGGTTACTCCTTACCTCGTGCCATTGGTGATCTAAACCGTCAAGCTTGTATCGGTAGCGGTTGGTCGTCGAGTTGAAATAGCTGAGGGCCGCGAACTCCAATGAGAAGACATTCTGGTCATGTGTGAGGGTAAGTGAACTGGTATACGCGGTCGATTTGCTAAGCGGGGAATCAGGTCCAACCGTCACCGGAAGGTCGAACAGCCGGAAATCAGTGAGAACCACGTTGGGAATGTAGGCGTAGTCCACGATCTTGTCCGGATGAAAGGCTACGGCTCCGCTGAATCCTCCAAAAAACATCTCGCCGCTTCGATTCTTGAAGCAAGCGCCCCAACCGGTCAGGTCAGCGCCGGAAAGGCCATCTGCGACTGAGTAGTTCTTGAATGTTTCCTTTGCGGGATCGAGTACTGACAACCCATCATTGGTGCTCATCCATAAATTGCCGCGTTCGTCCTCAAGCATGCAGCTCACTACATTTCCGGCAAGCCCGTCCTGCTCATAGTAGGACCGAAACCGCCGCGTCCTGGCGTCGAATTTGCCAAGCCCGTCTTGCGTTCCAACCCACATCGTTCCTGAGTGATCAAAGTACACGGAGTTTACCCGATCGTTGCTCAGGCTCGTTGCGTCCTTTGCATCGTGTTCGTAGATCTCGGTAAACCGTTCGGTGGATGGATCGAAACGCTGCAGGCCACCGAAATTGGAACCCAGCCACAGGCTGCCATTGCTGTCTTCAGCGATCGCGTAGTAATTGAGCCCGCGGGCATTCGAATCCGGTTTGTAGGCCGTGAAGTTCTGACGGGAAGAGTTGAAACCGCAAAGGCCATCCCAGGTCGCGGCCCAAAGCTTTCCGGTGTGATCGATGAGCAATCTCTCAATGACGCCGCTGCACAAACTGGTGGGATCCGCGGGGTCATGACGGTACCCCTTGAGAGCTCCGGTTCTCTGGTCGTACCGCAGCAATCCCGGGCCTGCGTTTCCAAGCCAAAGGGCGTCCGGGCCATCTTCGATGATCGAGAGCACTTCAGACCCATCGGCGGGATGGAATACTGAGCATTGGCCGGTCTTGCGGTCAATGCGTTTCAGCCGCTGATCAACGCTGACCCACAAAACACTGTTTCGATCCTCATAGAGTGCGCCAACCAGGCTTGGATCCAGGCAATCGGGATTATCAGATTCGTGTGCCAGGTTCTCAAACGGTAGCGGCTTGGTCGCGAAAAAATTTGGTTCTACCTCGTGCATGCCGGTCCAGATATTGCCCTCGCGATCCTGGAACAGGGCCATTACACGGTTGCCGGACAGGCTGTTGGGATCGTAAGGCCGGTGGCTGTAACTGATGAAGCGTTGATGCTCCCGATCGAACCTCAACAGACCGGCTCCGGTACCGAACCACATTGTCCCCTGCTGATCTTCGAGCATGGCATAGGCCTGGTTGATCCGATTTCCCTGCCCACTCCCCCATTCGAGCTTGTAACGGATCAGCTTCTTCGCACTGCGATCAAAAGTAGCAATTTGTCCATCGGACCCATAGATGATCCAAAACACACCGGACTGATCCTCGTGAAACCAAAGCCCCACCCCTGATTCGCCTAAAACAATACGCTGTTTAACTTTTCCCGTGGGGCGATCAAACTCCTCCAGGTTCTGGCTTGTTGTAACCCAAAATCTTCCTGCGCGGTCCTCGCCGGTAGACTGGATGTCGTTATCACCAAGACTGGAAGGATCGTTGGGGTCGTGACCGAAGTGTTTCACCTCGCCGCTACTGGAGCTGAATCGAAAGAGTCCATTCCGGGTTGATAGCCACAACATACCCGCACGATCCTGGCTGATGTGGGTGACAGGAGCCACTTCTCCGTGCGCCGTATTGGCATCGATGCGGTAGTGAGTAAACGTCTCTGAGACCGGATCGAATTTGTCCAGGAATTCCTCACATCCAATCCAGAGCGAGCCGGATCGGTCTTTGAAGAGGGAGGAAATCAGCATTCCGCTCAGGCTGTTGGTTCGCCCTGGCTCGTGCTTGAACACCTTGAACTTGTAGCCGTCATACCGGTTCAGTCCATACTGTGAACCAAACCAGATGAATCCCTGATCATCCTGTACGATTTGGGATACCCTCTTCTGTGACAATCCATCTTCGGTAGAGATTCGCGAGAAATGGATATCCTTTCCATCGACCACGGGCAGTGTGATCGTACGAAGATCCACATGCACCTGTCCCGCCATATCTGCGTTGACGGTGCGGTCCTCCGAGTGTCCCCCAATATCTTGAACTGTCGCCCAAAGGGGAACACACAGGAACGAGAGGAGGAGGCAGCGCGCGCTCCTGTGCACCCGGGCCACCAACTGGAGTATTCCTTTATAAGCAGCAGAAACCGCAGCCTTTGCCATTTCTTCTCGGGGGATTCGAAGGCTAACCGCTAGGCTGAAATCATACCTGTGCTGACGCCAAAACTCCGAACGATGCCAGTGCTCCCAATCTCGGTGGGAAGCGGCAAGCTATTCCTCCCGGCTGATTTTGTGCTCCACTCTCTACGCCCATACAATGCTTACAAGGGTTGGGGAAGCGGGAGTGGACGCTTTAACCATCATCCAGATTGGATGGCACAGCACAATTGCGGTCTCGCAGGCGGTGCATTCATCCAACCCCGGAGGGCCCGGAGGCAGTGAAGCGGGCTCTCAAGCGCCTTCAACTGTCCGGTGATTTTGCCGTAATCGAGCCAAAACGACTGCCCACCGCCGTATCCGCTACACTCACGGGGAAGGCAGCCGTAAGTCATTGAAGGGCCTGTAGCTCAACGGTTAGAGCAGGGGACTCATAATCCCTTGGTTGGGGGTTCAAATCCCTCCGGGCCCACCATCGAGTCAAGCACCTTCCTGCCCCGGAAAGCGTCGATCGGCTCTCCGCCCAATCACCGCAGGGCATCCATCGTTTAAAAACTCGGTACGAATTGACCCCGACTGTCCCTCCAAAACTACTCAAAACAAAGACACCCAGGTATCAGGGGGATACCCTGTCCACGCTAAGACAACGATGGACTGAGCTGAATAATTACAGTACACTGCCCCCGATAACCTTAGGATGCAGCCCGTCTTCCCAGCAACGGTCCAACCTGGCCCAGCGAAGGTGGCCACTCTCACCGGGTGGGTGCTGGTTGGTCTCGCCGTGATCGCGCTCACCGGCTTGAAATTCCACATTCCGTTGTTGGCGACCATCGTGCCGGGAGCTATTCCCATCAAGGCCAACACGGCTGCCGCTTTCCTGTTTGCGGCTCTGGCGTTGCTGCGCCGCGATCATCGCGACCTGAGGTTCTATGCGATCGTGGTGGCAGCCATTGGAGCTTCGACCTGGCTTCAATATCTTACTGGTTCCGATTTCAGAATCGATGAGTTGCTGCTTCGCGATGATTCGCATGTCGGAATCTTCGCCGGCCGGATGTCACCTGTGACAAGCACCGGATTCGTCCTGCTTGGATCAGCTCTCTTTCTCATGAAGTCGAAGCGATCCATGCTGCGACAAGTGGCGAGGGGGCTCGCCCTTTTGGCGGGAGCTTTGGGCGCGGTTGCGTTGCTTGGCCACATGTTCGACACCCACGATCCTCTCCATCCCATCCGCCCGCAAAGTAACGTCGCCATCCCCACGGCTTTGGGGTTCATGGTGGGAGCCCTCGGAGTGCAGTTTGCCAATCCCTTCGAGGGGATCGTTCGTCAGATTCGCGCCAGCAACGCGGGCGGCTTGATGCTGCGCCACTTGCTTCCTGCTGGAGTGCTGATCCCATTCCTGCTCGGTTACGCCGTTAGAACCGTGCAACTGAAGTATGGATGGGAAGGGGGCTTTTCCATGGCCCTGGGCGCGGCGGGAGTTGTCGCGTGTCTGGTCACGGTCATGTTGATTGCCGCAACCGAGCTGGAACGGGAGGACCTGGGGCGGCGCGAAAGCGAGCAGCGCTTCCGTCACGTTGCCAACACCGCCCCCGTCATGATCTGGAAGGCGGGGACCGACAAGCTCTGCAACTATTTCAATGAGCCATGGCTGCACTTCACCGGCCGCTCTCTCAAGGCGGAACTTGGGAACGGGTGGGCCGACGGAGTGCACCCCGACGATCTGCCGCGGTGCCTTCATACCTACACCGATTCATTCGATCGCCGCGAGCCGTTCCGGATGGAGTACCGGCTGCGCCGCTATGACGGGGAGTATCGCTGGGTCCTCGACACCGGCGTGCCGCGATTCACCGAAGCGAGGCAATTCACCGGCTACATCGGATCGTGCATCGATGTGACCGATCGCAAGGTGGCCGAGGAGACTGTCATCGACCTTGAAGGGAGGCTGCTGAACGCGCAGGAACAGGAAAGATCCAGGATCGCGCGCGAGCTTCACGACGACATCAATCAGCGGCTGGCTATCCTGGGCTGGGAGCTGCAGTCGTGGGATCAGTCGGTGCCAGAGCCGGAAACCGGCACTTTCCTTGCTTCCGTGGTTGAACGCCTTGCGAAGATCAGCACGGACATTCAGGCGATCTCCAGGCGGCTCCACTCCTCGCATCTCGAATACCTTGGCCTTGAGACAGCAGCCGCGGTCCTCTGCGAAGACTTGCGCAAACAGCAGCAGGTCGAGATCGACTTCAGCTGCAATGGCGTACCGCGTGACCTTCCCCGAGACATCTCGCTCTGCCTGTACCGGGTCATGCAGGAAGCGCTGCAAAATGCCATAAAGCACAGCGGCGCGCAGAAATTCGGAGTTGAGCTCATAGGGAATTCAATTGGGATTCGTCTCGCGGTGAGTGACGATGGAGCCGGGTTCGATCAACAACGCATCGACAAGCGGCATGGCCTCGGTCTTATCAGCATGCGGGAGAGAATGCGGATGGTTCACGGAGAGTTTAGCGTGCGCTCGGAGCCTGGCCATGGCACCACTGTGACCTGCAGGGTGCCGCTTGCGCATGAGAGCGCGCTCGCGGCTGTGGCCCAAGGGCAAGAAAAAGCGTGAGATTCATCCCTGATTGACCTGTGATCCTGAGCGAAGGCCGCGCGGCCGCAGTCGAAGGATCCGCAGTTCGGCCGGCGGCCCTACACACCATTCTCCGTGCCCCATCCTTTCCGCTTTTTTCTGCGGAAAGGGTGGGAAACCACAAATCCAGACCGTACTTGTCATCCTGAGCCGCAGGCGAAGGATCTGCGGTTGTCGTTCGGATCTTTCCGAGCGTGACTTCTGATTGGCGGTAATGAGTTTGTCACAGTTTCACAGTTTCACAGTTTCACAGTACCGGGGGGGGGGGAGGGGTCCCTGTTCATTCCTGGTGTCAAATGTTTCGAAAGGGTACTTTACCCTGCTTTTTGGTACCGATAAGGTCATGTACGAAAACTCCAAGTGGGCGCAGATTGCGGACGTGGTTCAAGAAGTCTCCGCCTCCACACGCTGGTCAGTTTCCATTCTGAGCCAGCCACGGGAAATGTTCTGCAAATGCGAGTTACTTCCGGATCGGC
>CAWBGO010000004.1:0-984099 GCA_963788475.1 Terriglobales bacterium | reverse complement strand
GAAATTGCCGGAGCCACAAGCGGGGTCGAACACCCTGATCTTCGCCATGCGCTTGCGAAGATTAAGCAAGGTGCGCGGATTGTCGCCCGCTTCATCAAGCCGGGCGCGAAGCTCGTCAAGGAAGAGCGGATTAAGCACCTTCAGAATGTTGGGGACGCTGGTGTAGTGCATCCCAAGCGCGCCGCGCTCCTCATCCTCGGCGACGGCCTGGATCATGGAGCCGAAGATGTCCGGGTTGATTCTCGTCCAGTCGAGATTGCCGATATGGATAAGGTATGAGCGCGCGATTCTGCTGAATCGCGGTACGTCCATGTTTCCGGAGAACAGGCCGCCGTTGACGTAAGGGAATGAGTTGGCCCACCGGGGCACCCCTTCGCGGTCACGATCTCCGAGCGTGGTATTCATGGCGCGGAACAGCGCCTCAATCACCGCATGGGTGTTGGAAGAGTCCTTCGCGCTCATCTGCGCGATTGTGTCGGTGAACAGGCCCTTGCCGATGAAGATGTCCGTGTCCTCGGCGAAAAAGCAGAAAATCAACCGCGCCATAAAGTGATTCATGTCGTGGCGGCGGGCAGACGTGCCCCATTCGGGGTTGTCTTTCAGAAGTTCGACGTAAAGCCGGTTGAGGCGGCTGGTGGCGCGGATGTCGAATGAGTTTTCGCTGATCTGCCGGACGGTGGAGATGCCAGCGAGCGGCAGGAAGAAACCGAAATGGTCGGGAAAGTCTCTATATGCGCAGGCGACGGGTGGCTCGTCGGAAGCAAGATTTTCGGCTTCGAGCGTATGCCCATCCGTCGCCAGAATGAATTTGGCTTTCGCCCGCGCGGTGGATGGGCTTTCACGAAGCGCGGTCAGGGTTTTAATAACCACGCCTTCTGCGCATACTTTGATATGGATATTGTTGGTCTGAAGCACCCCGCCAAGGTCGGACTTGTTCGAGGCCCCTGCCCGGAGCCGTTTGATCGTCGTTTCCTTGTTGCCGAAGGCTTCGAGGAATGCAAAGGGAAAGTTGTCAGCGTCAAACGGTTGATCCGCCAGTTGTGAAATCGCTTCTTCTATTTCAACTGCATTCAACTGTTCGCCCCTTCCGGCATAGCCGCATAAGTCCGTTCGCTCTCGTTTGCGACGCGCACGTTTCGCGACCCTTCTCGCAGGCTGGATGCTGAATCGGTCTGCGATCCTGACGCGCGTACCTTTGCTTTGATATTCACAATCAAGAATAAGCGAAGCTGGCATCGACAGACGCATAGTGTGCACTTGGAGCAACATTCCAACTGCACACTGTGCAGCTATAACATCTTTACAGTCAGCTATTTAGCTTGACTTTCTATCGCATTAAATGTAGTCTGTTTATATGGACATGTTTTATGTGTCCGGCAGGACGGCGCAGCCAACAAAGACCCCGGCACGCGCGCAACAAAGTCAGCCGGACTCACCGGGGCAATCAATCCTAGACGTACTACGGAAACGCCGTAAGGCACTGTCCGTCGCAGACGCCGCAGACCTGCTCTCATGCTCCCCTAAGAGCGTATACGCCTTAATCAAACAGAAGAGGCTCCCTGCGCTTCGCATAGGAGCCTCAGTAAGGTTGGACCCGTTCCACTTGGCAAACTGGCTAGAGGCGCACTCTACCGCCGTCTAGCCCCATTGGATTGCGTTTACTGCTGCCTGTGTCTCTTGGCTGGATGCAGGCCGCAGATAGCGCATCGTTGACGCAAGGTCGCTGTGACCCATGAAACGCTGCACCGTTCGCAGGTCAACGCCGTTTCTCAAGAGTGTTGTTGCGTAGGTCCGGCGAAACTTGTCCGCAACTGCCAACGCTCACAACCCATTCCTTCCCTGCATCCTTCGCATGTTTCGCAGGCCAACTTTGCACGTCGCGCCACTTGCTTTAACGAGCGGAGCAGATGTCTCCTAGGATTTCCCTTCGAATCCGTTCCTAGGACTAGACGCGTCTTAGCATTCTTTGCTTTGAGTGCTTTCAATAGCGCCAGCAGATCATCCGGCACAGGAACCTCTCGTTCTTCCGAGTCCTTCACCCGGAATCCGTACTCTGGCTTGCTCTGAACGCGCAGGACCTTGTCTGTCCAATGGATGTCCTGCCATTCAAGGTGCATCGCCTCCTGTTCGCGCAGGCCGCATTTCAGGCAAAGGTCAACGATCAAGAGCAGGTGCCCATCTGCCGCGGCCCGGATCGCCCTAACCTCGTCTGGTGTGTACGTGGTAGGAATCGCTTGGTCGTATTTCGGAGTGGGCGGGATCACATCCTTGGACACCCTGCAAAGAGCAGAATTGACTTTAGACGCTCGTGCTTGTTCGCAATGGTCCTGGGTGCAGCCTTCCGGTGACGGAGCGCCTTATGGAACCTGTAAACGTCATCGGTGGTCACCTCGTCGACAAAGGTCCTGCCGCACGTCGATAGGAATTCCTCGCCTACTAATTCCGCCTGCGCCTTTGCTTCAAGTGCGTTTCGGTTCTCCCGGTCCTGAATGTACTTTGTGATCGCACGACGCAAGTACACCCGCCCTGGCTCCTCGACAATCTTTGCTCCTGCCGCTGAAGCGTGTTCATGGGCAGCCAGTAGAGCAATTTCCCGCTCACGAGCGGCGACAGCGTCCTGAGCGTTCGTCCCAACGCTCTTGTAGATCATTCGGGAGCCTTCGTAGGTCCTGAGCTGGTAAACGCCCTCTGGGAATCGTTGTTCCCTGCCCCCGACAATGACCACGTGCGGCTTAATGCGCCCGTTCTTTCCGAATGCTGCCGGGTATCGCCTCCCAGCCGTCTGGTGTCTTGCAATTGCGTACAAGTGTGACCCGTCTGTTTGCCACTGCCTTTTGCCTCCGTGAAGGCAGTTTACCTTACTAAATCCTTACAACGCAAGCCAATCAACCGTGAACTGTATGACAATGAGTGCTTTACGTGTACACCTGTTCGAATCTCGCCCTCTCCGCCAGTACTCTCACCGGACGCCCTGAGAATCTTGGACCGTCGGGTTCAAAGAGCGTTGATTAGCGCAATCCCAGTCGCGTCTCCAACTCGGGACTTGCCTGTTGAGCTTTGTTCTGCGCCAGGAACTTGCGATAATTCTCGACCACCTTGCGGTGGCGAGCGTCGTCTGCAAACGGCTGCAGATTCAGAATCTGGAGATCGGCGAGCCTGATCAGCACTGAAACCGCTGGATAGGCCACCGTTGCGCTGTTGGCGCTCGCCGCAGCCACCAACGCTTCGGTGGCGGTTTGACGAGCGCTGGGGGAGAGCCGGTAGAAGGTGCTGGCGAGCCAGTTGCCTATCAGGATCCTTCCGGCCGGCGGCACCAACTCGTTTCCTAAAAGCTGGCTCAGCACCGTCGCGGCCCTGTCCACGTTGCGTACCGTTTCGCCTTCCATCAAATACGCTAGCGCGTAGCCTGTGAAAAGGTTGTTGTGTTTGTAGGGAATCAATCGTGGAATTGTCTCGACCTCTTTCGGCGTGAGCTCGAAGCGGCGGTGTTCGGTGATGATGTCGCGGATCGCACCGAATTGCGCCTTGTCTGAAACGACTATGGCGACATCCTCCGGCTTGCCCATCCAGGTCGCTCGCGGAGCGTCCCCGGCCCAGAGCGCTACCAGCAACTCGCGTCCGGTCTCAACTGTCGCTGCATGCCACGGTACCCATGGCCCCAACGCCGTCTTCGTCTTTTCCGGACGTGCAGCGTACAACAGGCGTACCGAGCTCCCGTTCGGCTTGCCGAACAGCGCTTCGCTCACCTTCACGTCTACGCTCCGTGTTGTCATCGCCCGCTGCGGATCGGGCTCGCCGGGCTCCATTCGCGGATCGCCGACCGACTGCACCACACCCGTGAAGACCACGCATCCTCTCACCAGGCACTCGCCGAGCCGTTGCCCCGTCGCGAACAGCTCCATCTCCTGCTCAGCGCTTTGCGCGTACATTCCATTCACCCCCACGCTCGCCATCACCACCGTTACAACCCAGACCAGATTCGGTCGGCTATTACACATTCCCGCCGTCCTCTCATGGGTTCACGATCATTCCGAATTCGTTCACGAACGACCGTCCCAGCACCTGCGCTGCCGCGGCATCGGCCGTCTGCGGAAAGCCTGCTGTTGTCAGAACGTTTCCGGTGACGGTCGAGCCGTTATCTGTCCACACACCTCCGGCCCCGCTCGTGCCGATCACGGTGACCGTCCAGTCGCCTCGGGCCAGCGCCGTGTAATTCCTTGGGAACGTGGTCGTGTGCGCCAGTATCCATTCGCGGAAGTGATTGACACCCTGCGTGGTCGCCCACGGGTTGTTTGTCGTCGGATGATTGGCATCCCAGGGGAATGCTGGCTGGTCGAGCGAGGCGATGCGCTTGATCTGTCCGTTTCCGCCGGGTCCGTTACCCTGAATCGTCTCGACTGAATTGCCGCGGTTCGGAGTAATGCCTCCGGTCGGCTCCGCCCCCCGAGCGACGTTGACAGTATCCACCATCGGCGTCGGGAATCCAGGAGCGGGATTCGTCCGGAAATCCGGGTCCTCGGATTCTGTGCCCGCCCTCGTATCGTTCGGAGCCAGGCGGCCGGGATAATTCACTGCGAATGTATCATCAACGAGGTTGCCCACGTTCGCCAGCACTACTTTGGTCAGTCCGAATCGGCGGTTTGCGCCCCCGCCTTCGAGCAGGAAATCGGCCTGCAAGGTCATCGGGTTCACTCCACCCGCACCGGTGCTCACGCTGTTAGCCGCGCCGGTGAACACGCTGCTGGTCGTCAGCGTTGCACCGGGCTGCGGCCTGATGCGGACGATCACCATTCGCAACACTCTCAATTCCTCGCCGGGATCGTGCTTGTCGCTCCCATTCGCGTCGCGGTAGCAGATCAGGCGGAATGTGCCCGGCGTGTTCGGAGTCAGCCTGATCTCCGAACCAGTATCATCGTCAAGCGCAGGAGTGCCAGTAGCAACCGTATCGGAGGGATCGCGCTCGATCTGCCACCTCACGTTGTGCGCTTCTGTCGGCGGCTGAATGTTGTGCGCCTTGATCACAATCTCACCTGAATTTTCGATCACCACCATCAAATCGCCCACGGGTGCCGCAAAGGTCAGAGACGTGTTGGTCGTGGTGAATGACCCGGCTCCCGGCCGGGCATGCGGCGGCGCCGCGTTCTGCGTTGACGCGAGAAACGCCTGGATCGACGCCACGGTAAACGGAATCGAGGGTACCGGAACGTCACACGGCGAGTTGTTCGAGATGCGATCGTAAAACCGGCAGGCGAACGTGTCGGCCGTCTCCTCGAATTCCCTGTGCAGCGCCTGGTTGCTCCGCCGTGTCTCTCCGTCCGAGTAGAACCGCCTGCGGCACTTGGCGGTGTTTTCCCCGACCGTCGGACAGGGCCACTTGCCGGGATCCACCTGGCTCCCGGGCCGGAACAGCAGCACCATGACCCGCCGGTTCACCGAGTTCTGCTCGTCCCGCTCCTCGTGGTTTTCGGGTCTGTCGAAAAAGGCTCGCTCGGTCTTGGAAAAAATCATCAGAGGGTTGAACTCGCCGCATCCCTGGACGTCACCTTTGTGGTCCTTTCCCTTTCCTCTCGCCAGGAAATCGTCGTCCGTGAGCAGCACCTGCTTCGATTTGCCTGAACCGTCGGGAACCGGTTTGCCGTCTTTACCCCGCACCGTGCAGAGCATATCCATGTAAGTGCGGAACAGAGTCGCTCGGTCCGTTCCATCCGGCAACGCCGTGGCTGCCTTCATCGTCTCCTCGGCGTGGGGTCTCCAGTCGTCTCCGCCTTTCGGATGATCGTTCAGGTCGTCCCACCCATCAACGTTCCGGGTAAGCAGATCGAAAACGGCGGAGGCGCGGCGCCCGCTGAGCGCCTTGTTGTACTCATCGTCGCCGGTGGGATCGGCGTGGCCGAAGATCGATAGCTTGGCACCCGGGTGTGCCTCCAGCAACTCGCTCAGCGTGGTGATGTCGAAGTTGTCCGGCGCGATGAAAGAGGAGTCGAACGCAAAGTGAGAATCCAGAAATTTGAAGCAGGCCTTCGGAATCAGGAATCCACGGACGAGGTTGAACTCCGAGCCTGTCGACGGACCCACCCTGATCGGGGTCGCCTCGATTCCGGGATGCAGTGCGGTCAGAATTTTCTTGATCACGTCCGTCTGCTCCAGCAGTCTCCTTTGGCGCCCCCCACGCCGCGGAGGTGGTCGCCCCTTAGCGCGCCGCCGCTAACAGCCATGCACCTGCTTTAACTTGGCCTGCGTCATGGGACCGCAATCGCCATCCACCGGCAGCCCGAAGTCGCACTGAAATTCCTCCACTGCGGACCGGAACTTCGCCGAATCGCCGATGTCCAGCCGCCCCACGTAGTAGCCCAGATTGCTCAGTCTCGCCTTTTGGCCGGACACGTTTTCAACTGGGTCGAGGTGCCCGATCAGCACATCGAGCTTCACATTCTTGAGTGCCGTATTTCCCTCTTTGATCACGAGTTCCGCGTTCTGTGCCGTTGGGGGAATCTCGTGTTCAATCTTTCCGTCGGCGCCTGATACGATCTCAAACACCTCGCCCTCGACCCGTAGTTCGCACTTCGCCCTCGCGATTGGCTTCCCATAAATGTCTTCGAGGACGAGACGCAGAATATTCTTGCTTGTCCTGGCCATGTACGTGTGCTTTTGATCCGTAGGGGCGTCTTCCTCTCTGATGGCCTTATCCGGAATGAACAACTCATCGCCCGGCGCAAGCACGTTCGGGTTCTTGCGCTTGTCCTTCAGTTGCTTGTTCTGCGCGTGATCCCAGATGGTCCGGTAATCGACAAAACCATTCTCCTTCGCGATCTTCGCGAGATAGTCGCCCTGCTTGACACAATATTGCGGTGCCATGGAAGACTCCCTGCCCGGCCGCATTTTCGCACGCATATCGGCTCGATCCGGTAATGATACACATCCGCTGAGCCGAGTGCCACGGCCTCGCCGCAGATGCAATCAATCGCGTCTTGAGGAAGTGGTTTTCTGTCTTTGCGCCAGAACGGGGAAAGACCGGGCACGGAGTATTTGTTTCTTTTTTACAGGTTGTCACTCCTTGCAGACTGTTTGCGCTTATAGAAGTGAAAGCGGTTAGACAAGACGCTTCAATCCCAAAGGAGAAACAAAATGAAACGGATCCCTACACTTTCCCTGATCATCCTCGCGGCTCTCAGCGCCATCCCAGCCATTGCCCAGGGCGTTGTTCTGAAGGCCGACATTCCCTTCGGCTTCACCGTAGGCGATACGTATATGCCTGCGGGTCAATACATCATCTCATCGCCGTACGCCGGCATCGTTCGCGTCGCAAACGAGACCAAGAACGTTGCCGCCACCGTATCGGACATCCACGACTTCAACGATCCCGGCCGCGGCAGCAAGCTTGTGTTCGAAAAGTACGGAGAGCGGTATTTCCTTCACCATGTCCTTTGCCCGACGACCGCAAGCTTGAACGTCGACATCCCCGAGTGGAATGGGGAGAAGAAAGCACGGACCCGGGAAGCGAAGCTCGACCATGGAGAGCAGATTCTCATAGCCGCCCGGTAAAAACGTAACACCGATTTGGGGAGAGCGGCCTCCGTTTCTCCCCACCCCACTCTAGTGCCGGCGCCCAAGACGTCAGCGCGAATTATCCAGCGGATTATCAAAGTCAAACCCGAACAATCGGGGATTCTCGCCTATCACCGCTGCGGAGACGATGTAGAAGACGTAATCGTAGGTCTCCTTCGGAATCTGGCTTCGATGGTCGGCAAGCAGCCGCCAGAAGTTGCGCTGGCCTGGATTCAACGGCATGCTTCTCACCAGAGGCAGAACCTGATTTTCGCCCCAGTTGTAGCACGCCATCACCAGCATGCCCGACGCCTGCGCATCCGTACTGTACAGCATCTGGATATAGCGAGTGGCCGCGTCGGTTGCCTTGTCCGCATGGTCCCTTTCGTCCGCGGGATCGGGTCGAGGAAGATCCACAAGCGGCCCGAGGTGAAGACCGTACTTGACCCCCGTCTCGGGAATAAACTGCCACATTCCTTTCGCGTAGCCCTTCCTGGTGATGGGACCGCTGCGATAAGGATCGAAGTCGCTCTCCTGCATGGAAAGATAGAAAAACTGAACGGGCAGCCCATGGTTCAACAGGGCCTCAGGAATGGAGCGGGTAAAGCCCTGCTCCTTGGCCGAGCGTATATCGCGGGCGTAGCGGCCAGTCGATTGCCAATACTTGATGTAGCGCACGACTTCAGTTTCGAAGTCGGCCGGCATATCGAGTTCGCCTTCACCGAAGATGCGCGCTACCCGCAAGATGAGCCGATGCTGCTCGGTGGTTTTAGGGTCGTAAATGTGGAGCGTGGCCAGAAACTGATCGTAGTTGGTCTGGATCGCCTTGCGGCGCGCCTCGTACTTGTTCACGGCCGCGAGACCGGCCTGCCTATCTCCACTGTTCAGGGCCTGGCGCTCAGCCTCGGCAATTTCCACGTCCACGGATTTCATCGCATAGAAAAGATTGCGGGCAATCTCGCGCTGGTGACGGGCCTGGACCTGGAGGCGGTACGCGTAGCCGGCGATCACGATCCCAACCAGCGCAAGTACTCCGATGGCAATAAGCAGTGTCCTGCGCTGACGTGAATGAACCTCCTTCTGCTTGGTCTGGATCTCGGCGAACGCAGTGCGAATAAACTGCGTGTGTTGCCCGACGACTTCCCCTTCCACCGGCGTCTGGAAGTAGCGCTTGACATACTGCTCCATATCCTTTCCGGGAGGCGGACTCCCTGCCGGTTGGGAGCGGACGGGGTCGCGGGGGGGCGGAGTCGGCGGCCAGGGCGGTGCCGGGGGCGCTGGGGCCATCGGCCGGACCGGTGAAACCGGAGGAGGAGGCATCGGCCGGGGCGGTGGCGGTGGTGGCGGGGCGGCCACTCGGGGCGGAAGCGGGGGCGGTGGAGGCGGCGGTGGTTGATGAACCTGGAACGCGAGTTCCGGACCCTCGACACCCAGGCGGACGACGTTCGTTCGAAGTGATAAGAACGTTATCCACGCGCTGCCCATGCCAGTAGATGCCGTTGCTGCTGTTCAGATCCTTGATCCGCCAGCCTCCGGGCTCAGGCGCAACTTCAGCGTGGATCCGGCTCACAAACTCGTCGCGAATGCACATGGCGCAGCCGGCATCGCGGCCGATGCGAAAGGCGGCCGTAAAGACACGGGCGCCGCCTTCCACGGATTGACTCAGCCTCACTTCGATCGGCCCCGGGGGGGCAAGACTTGTGGCTGCAGGATTGGTGTACATCGCGAGCAAATCCGCTTATCAAATGACTGAAAGCAAATGAAATGATTCAATGCGATCTTACAACGAAACAAGATCGGGCCCAGACATTTTCCATGTCGAAGCGACCGACAGACCCCGTAGGGGGAGAAATGACGGGCCGAACCCAGCCATTCACCCTTGCGGACGGTCGCATATTTCGCGCTAACTAGTTTGGTGCAGCGTGGGTTAGAATCCCGTTCCAAGGGATACCCCTGCGTTTCCCCGGAGCTATTCGCGATCCCCAGCCAGCCGAGCGCTCAACGGCCTGTCTCAATCTCGACTGGATGTCTTTTCGGAAAACGTGGCCCTCCTGACCAACAGATTGCGCTCGATCAAATAGAGGGCACTCGAAGTTAGCATTCATCAGTAGTGACCTCGACCTTCCGTCCAAGTTGATCCGAAACCCAGCCCATGAGGAACAACACCCATGTCGACGGCCGTAAAAGTTCACTCGGATGAGATCACACGCTTGTTGCTGGAGATGCGCGAGGGCAACCCCGAAGCCGCGCCAAACTTGATCCCGCTGGTCTATGACCAGCTGCGCCGCACGGCACGATCACTGCTTCGCAATGAGCGCGGCGACCATACGCTGCAGCCCACCGCGCTGGTCAATGACGCCCTGATGCGCCTCATTGGCAAAGAATGCCTGGAGTGGCAGAGCCGGGCGCAGTTCTTCGCTGTTTCTTCCAAGATCATGCGCCACATCCTGATCGACCATGCGCGTGCCCATGGCGCTGACAAGCGTGGTGGCGAATTCCAGAAGATTTCTCTCGATAATGCTTTTGTGTACGAATGGCGCCAGGCCGACTCGTTTCTGAGTCTCAATCAGGGCCTGGACAGGCTGGAGGAATTCGATCCGCGCTTGTGCAGCGTGGTGGAGATGCGATTCTTCGCGGGCATGACTGAAGAGGAAATCGCGGAGGTGCTCAAGGTCTCAGTGCGAACCGTGAAGCGTGACTGGCAGTTTGCCCGAGACTGGCTCTACCGGGAAATGACCCGTCAGTGAGTCGCGCATTCGACCGGAAACCAGCACCAAGTTCTCGAGGACCCGTTGCGGCGAACGAAAACTCAACGTAAATGAGGAAACAAAAATCCACGAGATATTTTGCCAACCCAAATGGTTCCACCAGTCTCAGAAAGATTGAGGTAGAGCGAATCGCCCGCCGTAGACAGGTTGAAGCCTTCTACGCCGATCTCGGATGGAGATGTCTTGAGGTCGTGGAAGTGGCGAATCGGAATCGGCTTTCCGACCAGCCGGCCATTGTCGGGATCAAACTGTTGTCCCCATATACACCAAAAGCCATCGCTCCTGGACAGGTAAAAGATAGTCTTTCCGTCTCCCGACCACACCGGCCTTCGGCTGAAGTCCGACTTACCTGTAATTTCGATCCAATGGTTATCCGGCATCCTGTCGCCGGGCCGGAGGCGTGCGGCGAACACCTGGCCAGGCGCGTCCGGCCTTGAGACGGTGAAGACGATGAAATTGCTTTTTTCAGACCACTCCGCATCACGTACCGATCCGCCCGGGACACTGAGTATGGTCCTCGGCGTCGCCGCCCGAGGTCTGCATCATCCGGACCTCGGAGATTGCCGAGTTGGCGTAAATGAGCGATTCGCCTCCAGGGCCCCACCCGGTCGGGTTTCTGCAATCGCTACAGAGCCTGCGCGGAATGCCATCGAGACCAGCGAGGAAGATGCCCGGCGATCCGCCATCGGACGCCTCGTAGGCAACCGTTGAGCCCGACTCGCTGGGGAGGGGAGCTATCTTCGAAGATCCTTTCGATACCAGCAGTCGCCCCGAGCCGTTTTGGGTATCCCAAAGGTACAGACTTCGATCGTCGCCATACCCCCTGACAAAGACAAGCCAGCGTCCATTGTGCGAAACGCTGGGCCCGAGATCAAATTCAGGATCCTGGGTGATCTTGTAGGCCTTGGCGTCCTTTGGGTGAGTAACGTTATCAATTCTCCAAATGTGAATCGCGGGGTTCATCTTGCAGAAGGCAATAGAGTCATCCACGAGCGAAGAGGAGACGATGAAGTCGCGGCGATCCCCTCCAAACAACTGTTTGGGCAGGCCGTGGACCTTTCCGGTCTCCGGATCGATCTTGAGGGACCACAGTCCCATGTAGGAATCACCGCGAGCACTGAAGACGACGGTATCGCCCTCCCATCCGCCGAAGTACGGGCTGGCGCGTAATCGCTGCGACTTCAAGATCGAGGCCGCGCCTGTGTTGCGGGGAGCGTCCCCGTCAATACTGGTGGTCCACCAGTCCTTACAGTCCGACATGGGGCGCGAGGGGTCGTCGCAGCCAATGAAGAGAACGTGCCGCCCGTCGGAATTCCAAACCGGCATGGAGGCGTTGATCATGGCCTGAGCCAATTGCGTCGACGTGCCGGTGTTGAGGTCGTAGCGGTAGATCTTGTTTCCTGGCCGCATCCAATATTCATTCCCCTTCCAATAGAGGAAGGAACGATCGACCGGGGAGAATTGGGGATCTTTTCCATCCGGAACCAGGAGCTTTTCCCCCGCGCCCTCCAACTCGGTCCTGTAGATCCCGGGCTGGGCACGCGACGACTCAAACACTACCGTTCGTCCGTCGGGAGAAATAGACGGATTCACGTCAATGGCAGGATTCGTTGTGACCCGTCGCGGCGTACCGCCATCGAGTTGCTGGACCCAGATGTCCTGATTTCCCGGCTCGGCTCGATCGGAGACATAGGTGATTGTCTTGCCGCCAGCGGATAAGCGGGGTGACACAGATAAATCCATACCCGGGGTGATCTGGTGCAAATCAACCAGCGAAGGCGCCTGGTTGGCCCTGATGACGATCAGGATGGCAAAAATTAACGCCAGCGCCACAGCCGTCGCGATCGAAACCCAGCGCGCGATGAGCTTGCCCCGCCGGGCCGGATCAATTCTGATCAGGATCTCGTCGAGCGACGCGAACCGGTCTTCAGGCCTGGTTGCGAGGCAGCGGCGGATCACCGATTCCCATCGCGGATTCAGCCTCTTTCCGGCCGGCAGGCGGGCTGGCAGGCGGGAGCCGCCCTCTTGTTTGATCGCTGTGGGGCGCTCCCCGGTGAGGATCTCGCATATGACGACCCCCAGAGAGTACTGGTCGGCGGAGGGCGAAGCGATCCCGTCAAACCATTGCTCCGGACCTACATAGGCCGGCGTGCCCTGCCGCGCGAAGATATCGGGCTCGCTGTCAGCCGTGGTCGCCCGGCTCGCCAGTCCAAAATCAGCAATGACCGCGCGGAGTTCCTGCCCTTCTTCCTGAACCAGCATGACGTTGGAACTCTTGAAATCGCGGTGAACGATCCCGTGCTGATGCGCCTCATTCAAGCCGGCGATCATCTGCCGGACCAGCGGGAGTGCCTCCCGGCTGGAAAGCGGTCCCATTTCGGCGAAGGCGCTCCATCAGTGTCTCGCCCCTGAGCAACTGCATGGTCAGAAACCAGATCCGCTCTCCAGGAGCGAAGTCGTGACTGAACAGGTCATACACACGGCAAACATTGGGATGGGTGATCTGGTGGGCCTGGCGCACTTCCTCTTTGAAGCGTTCAATCACGGAGGGTTCAGACGCTATCTCGGGACGAATAGTCTTGAGGGCGAGAACCTCCTGCAACTCCAGGTCCCACGCCTCATACACCGCGCCCATGCCCCCGGTATGCAGGTGGCGGATGATATGAAAGCGCGACGCCAACACGGTTCCACTTCTTAGTTCCTCAACCTTGCTGAGAGGAGCGATGGAACTCAGAGCCTGGGTTACAGACTCATTGAGAAAGCTACCCGCCTTGTTATGAGCCGATAAGAGATCTCCTACCTCTTTCTCGATCTCACTATCCCCATCGCACAGGTCCCGGACAAGGGATTTCTGCTGGTCCTCCGGAACATCCAGAAGCCTTGCGTAAATATCCCGTAACTTCGCCCATTTCTCCGGGGGATTGGGCAGGTCGACAGGCGACAAGAAAAGGACCTCCAGGTAAGTGCGGGGACGCAACTTTCCTATGAGGACCATAGTATGCCCCACTGTCTCTCTAGACACAAGAAATGAGTAGCGGAGCGGGGTGGGTCTGGACACGCGGCACGCCTTGCGGGATCCACTGTCCCATGGAGGCCCAAGATTGTTTAGCGCAGGGAGGCAAGCGGAGCGGGGTCCATGTCGGCGTAGTCCTGATTCTCGCCTCCCATGCCCCAGCAAAATCGGTAGGCCTGCGTGCCCATGCCGGCGTGAATAGACCAACCGGGTGAAACCACGGCCTCGCGGTTGTTCACGACCAGATGGCGTGTCTCGTTGGGCGGACCCATGAGATGAAATACGCGCGCCCCGTCGGCAACGTCGAAGTAGAGATACACTTCGGAGCGGCGCATGTGGGTATGTGGAGGCATGGTGTTCCAGGCGCTGCCGGGATGCAATTCAGTCATTCCCATCACCAGCTGGCAACTCTTCGCGCCCGCCAGGTGAATGTACTTGTAGATGGTGCGCTTGTTGCAGGTCTCCGCACTCCCGAGTTCGGTGGGTTGGGCATCGTGCATGCGCACCAGTGCGACCGGATAACTGGTATGCGCCGGATAGCTCAGCAAATAAAAGATGGCCGGCTGATCCGCGGACTTCGATTCGAAACGAACATCAGAATTTCCGCGCCCGATGTAGAGGACGTCGAGGTTGGCCAGCTCATAGGATGATTCCGCCACGTGAATCACGCCGGCACCCCCAATATTGAGGGCCCCGACCTCGCGCCGTTCCGTGAAATAGTTTGCGCGGAGTTCGGGCGCCGGCCGGAAGGGTGAGCGGATCGCCGAGGGGTGCGGCCATGCCGATAACGGCCCGGTCAAGATCCACGTAGGTCAAGTGGATCGAGCCTGCTTCGTAAAGATCCTGGATAAGAAATGTCTCGCGCAGCTCGCCGGTTGTCATGCGCGGATAGCGCACTGGGTCGGCCATCATGATTGTCTTCATCTCTTCTTCTTTCCTTCTTCTTTTCTGGTCCTGCATGTCCGCACTCGCGCACCCCAATACGCACTCTTAATTCTTGCCTGCCAGTTGGGAAAGTTCCGAACCGGCCAGAAGAAATGCGCCCACGCCGTAGACATAACTGGAGGACGGTTTGAACTTTCCGGGCTCGCCCCCAATCGGCTGAATCGATCCCAGCCTTCCGGTCGCGTATACGTGGGTGAGCATAGCCTGCCAGGCCTTCGTCACCACCGGCAGATATTTCTTTCGATCGAGAATGCCGTTATTGATGCCCCAGGTCATGGCATAGGTAAAGAACGCGGATCCCGAGATCTCAGGATTGGGATAGCGCGCCTGGATCAAGCAGGCTCGCGCGCCACAGCCCGTCGGGTTGCTGGAGTCCGGCGATGCGTTCGGCCATCGCGCGATACTGGCTCACATACTTGTCGCGGCCGGGAAACTGGTGCGGCATGCGCTGTAACACCAGCGCCAGGCCGGCCAGTACCCAGCCATTGCCTCTCGACCAGAAGACTTTCTGCCCGTTGGCCTCGTGCATGGTGAGGAAGCGCTTGTCGCGGAAGAACAGATGCTCGTTCGAATCGTAGAGGGCCGCCGTGGTAAGTCCCCACTCATGGTCCATGAAGTTGAGATACTTCAAATCTCCGGTAGCGACGGAGAGCTGCGCCAAAACGGGCGGCGCCATGTAGAGCGCATCGCACCACCACCAAAGATCTTCGGCGGGGTCGTCGGGGCGAGCGAGAACCTTGTCCATTCCCTCGCGCGTGGGGTCCAGGCGCTGGTGGTCGGCTGGAGTTTCCGCGTAGAAGGTGAGGTAGGTGAGCCCGATGGCGTTGTCATCGGCGTGCGCGGGGCGCGGCCCCAGGGTCCAATGATTTTCCTCGGCAACCTGGAGGACGCGGTCGTGGTAGCGGCTATCGCCGGTGGCCTTCGAAGCCGCGAGAAGGCCGTCGTACAACGCGGCAAAAGTCCACCCGATGTTATAGCGGGATTCGGACTCCTTCAATTGCCAATCGGCGACTTTCTTCATGGCCTTCAGAATGTCGGCTCGCTTTAGCTTTGGCGACAGATCGGTGGCCAGCGGTCCCGGATCATCGGGCTCATCGCCCGCCGCGTGGCGCTCTTGATCGGCGTCGGAGGGAACGCTCGGTGGGGGCGGATTTTGGGCGTGAGGACGACCTGGCGACGCCGCGACCATGAGAGCGAGAATCAAAAACGGTTTGATCATGGTTTTTCCTATATTCTTCAGAAGCGGATCGCATGATCCGATCGAGGTGCCTGGGTCAACCTGCATGCGCAAGCACGGGTGGCGCCCGACAACCTCCGTAATCTTACGTTAAGAGGCGGCGCCGGGTTAACGCTTGATGAATTAACGGTGATGCAACAGGGCCCGCGAATCTGCCAAAAATTCACAAAATGCACATTGCATACTTATTCAATTTAACTGTATATTTATTCATGCGCGGACTCGCAGCAGCGAGCCGCGCTTTCGATTTGGGCCCGATGTGATTGGGGAGGAAAAGAGAACGGCTGCCATGAAATTCCAGCGGCACAATGCGATCCGCAATCTGGTGGCCAAGTCCCCGGTTTCCAACCAGGATGAGCTCCGGCGCAAGCTGCGCCGCCGCGGATTCGAGGTCACCCAGGCCACGCTGTCGCGGGATATTCGCGAATTGCGGCTGTCGAAGGGGCCAGGTGGTTATGCCCTGCCCAATGGCAATGGAAACGGCGCAGCCGCCCTCGAAGATGATGCGCCTCCCTCCGTGAGGGAAATGCTGGAAAGCTTTGGCATGCGCGTGCAACAGGCGATGAACCAGGTAATTGTGCGCACGGTGATGGGGGGAGCACAGCCGGTTGCCGCTGCGCTCGACTACGCGGAATGGCCGGATGTGGTGGGTACCATCGCCGGTGATGACACGGTACTGGTGATCTGCCCCGACCAGCGGCGCGCCGGCGAGGTGGAAGCCCGGCTGAGGAAGATTCTGGAGTCATGACGGATACGGTACAAACCGCGGTTGTCGGCGTGACCGGCTATGCCGGCGCGGAGTTGGCGCGGCTGTTGCTGCATCACCCCCGCCTCAAGGGTACGCCTCCGGTATTTGCCGGCCGCATGGATGCCGGCGAGATGGCGCGAGGCGGCACGCCGTTAGGCGAGATTCACCCCGAGCTGGCCGACAGCAAAGGCAGCGGTCAATTGAGACTGCAACCATTCTCCTGGGACCTGCTGACCGATCTCGATGTCCAGGTGCTGTTTCTTGCCACACCGCACGAGCAGTCGCGCACCTGGGTTCCTGAAGCATTGTCGCGCGGCTTGAGGGTGATCGATCTGAGCGGCGCCTGGCGGTTGAACGAGGCCGCGAATCGCGCCGTGTACAACTTCGAGGACGAGGGCTCGGTCGAGGCGATGAACCTCCAGGCACAGGCTGTGTATGGGATGCCGGAACTGCATCGGGCAAAGATCGCCGGCGCGAAGCTGGTCGCGAATCCGGGCTGCTACGCGACGTCTGTAATTCTCGCCGTCAAGCCCCTGGTGGAAGCCGGTATCGTCGATCTCGATCACGGCATTGTGGCCGATGCGAAAAGCGGCGTGAGCGGAGCGGGCAAAGCGCCCACCGCCAAAACCCATTTCATGTACGCAGCCGATAATCTCTCCGCCTATGGCGTTTTTTCGCACCGGCACACGGGTGAACTGCTGGAACAGATTGGCATCGAGGCGCACTCGATCACGTTCACTCCGCACCTGCTGCCGATTCCGCGCGGCATCCTGTCCACCATATACGTGCGGTTCCGGAAGGCGCAGACGCGGGCTGGCATTGCCCATGTGTATCACTCGTTTTTCACCGGCAGCCCGATGGTGCGGCTGCATGACTCGGGACTTCCGCAGATCCGCCATTCGGTGCATACCAATTATGCGGACATCGGATTTCAACTTGCTCCGGATGGACACCGCGCGGTGATCGTCAGCTGTCTCGACAACCTGCTAAAGGGAGCATCTTCGCAGGCTGTGCAGAATCTAAACGTCATGCTGGGCTGGGACGAAGCGGAAGGACTGGAATGAAGTCGGAGCTCGAATCATGAGGTATGTCGTCAAGCTGGGCGGAGCGGGCCTGGAAGTTCCAGAACTTCTGAGCGGCTGTGTCCGCGCGATTTCGGATTTGGTGCGCGACGGCAACCAGGTTGCCGTGGTGCATGGGGGCGGCGTGCAGTTGACGCGAACGCTGAAGGCGCTGGGCAAACAGAGTGAATTCATCGATGGGCTGCGCGTCACCGACGCCGAAACCCGCGATGTCGCTCTGATGGTGCTCGCCGGCCGCGTGAACAAAGGCCTGGTTGCGGCGCTCGGCGCTTTGGGCCAACCCGCGGTGGGTCTGTCCGGCGGGGACGGCCTGCTCTTCCGCGCCCGCAAGAAACGGACCTCGCCGGATCTGGGCTATGTCGGCGAGATTGCAGCCAGCGATCCGCGCTGGCTCGAAGCCATCTGGCAGCTTAATGGCGTGCCGGTCATTTCGTCGATGGCGCTCGGCTTCGACGGCGAGTACTACAACATCAATGCCGACGAGATGGCGGCGGCCTGCGCGATTGCCTGCCGCGCCGACGCGCTCGTGTTTCTCACCGATGTGCCCGGCGTGCGCGGCGCCAACGGCGCGGTGCTCCGATGGCTCTCAATCGATCAGATCGCCGAGATGGCCAAGAGCGCCATCATCTCCGGCGGCATGTTGCCCAAGCTCAGCGCCTGCCGCGAAGCACTGTTGAATGGCGTCAAGCGCGTACGAATTCTGCCCGCTGAAGCTGCCGGTTCCCTTCCCGACCTGTGCAGCTCTCGCGTAGCCCACGGCACCGAAGTGATGGTGGCCTAGCCGGTCCGCAGGACAAGCGGACCAGGAGAGACTGAATTGACAAAACTCGAACAGATCAAGGCGGCCGAGGCACGGCTGTTGCTTCCCACATACGACCGTAACCCGATTCTGTTTGTCGGGGGCCAGGGCGTACACCTCATCGACGAACTCGGCCATCACTATCTCGACCTGCTGAGCGGAATCGGCGTGAATGCGCTTGGCTACGGGCATCCAGCTATCGAGCGCGCCATCATCAACCAGAGCCGGGCATTGATCCACACCTCCAACCTCTTCTTTCATGAAGGGCAGGCGGAGTTGGCTGTGCGTCTCACCGAGCGCACCGGGCTGGACCGCGTCTTCTTCGCCAATACCGGCACCGAGGCCTGGGAAGGCGCAATGAAACTGGCGCGCGCCCATGCCGGCCTGCTGCGCAGCGAAGGCAAGGACATCGGAACGAAGTTCCTTGCCCTGGAACAGAGTTTCCACGGCCGCACCTTCGGCTCGGTCTCGACCACGTACAAGGCGAAGTACCGTGAGCCGTTTGGCCCTGTCGTTCCCGGGGTCGAGTTTGTGCGCTTCAACGACGTCGCCGACCTGAAGGCGAAGTTTTCAAACGAAGTCTGCGCCATCCTGGTCGAGGCCATCCAGGGTGAAGGCGGCATCCGTCCGCTGACGCAGGAATTCTTCGCCGAAGCCCGGGCACTGGCCAGTTCCACCGGCGCGTTGCTCATCGTGGATGAGATTCAGTCCGGCATGGGCCGCACGGGCAAGTGGTGCGCGTATCAGCACTACGACATTCGCCCCGACGTCACGACCCTGGCCAAGCCCATCGCGGGCGGCATTCCTCTGGGAGCCATTCTTTGCACCGAGGAAGCGGCGCGCGCCATTCATGCTGGCATGCATGGAACCACATTCGGCGGCGGACCGCTGGCCTGCGCCGTGGCCATCGCAGTGATCGACGCGATCGAGAATGAAGGGCTGCTGGCGCACGCGACCGAAGTGGGCGACTACTTCCAGCAGCAGCTTCGCTCCCTGGCCGCGAAACACGACGCCATCATCGATGTGCGCGGCAAGGGCCTGATGCTCGCGGCCGAGCTGGATTCCGCCGACCTGGCCAAACTCACCGTGGCGGAGATGCTCAAGCGCCACATCGTCATCAATTGCACCAGCGATACGGTTCTGCGTTTCCTGCCCCCTTACATTCTGGAGCGCGCCCATGTGGACACAGCGATCGCGGCCCTTGACGAAATCTTCACCGAACATGGAGCACACACAATCGCCAACGCAGCAGGAGGACAACAACGTGGCTAGCAGAGCAACCATCGAAGGACGGGAACTGATTCCCGTGCAGAAGGACCCGGACATACTTGGTGCTGCCGCGCGCCTGGCCGGCGAGGACATGTGTTCCATCGCCGATCTCTCCAGTGCCGAGGTGCGCGCCATCCTCAAGCTGGGCCACGAGGTCAAGCGCAATCCGCGCGAGTATCGCCATGCTCTTGACGCCAAGCAGATGGTGCTGATGTTTGAGAAGGCCAGCCTGCGCACCCGCCTCAGTTTTGAAGCCGGCCTCAACACCATGGGCGGCAATGCGATCTTCGTAGACCACACCAGCTCTCCGCTGGGCGAGCGCGAAGCCGTCGCCGACGTGGCGCGCAACGTGGAGCGCTGGGTCGACATTATCGTCCTGCGCACCTACGCGCATGACACCATCACCGAGATGGCCGCCAACTCGCGCGTTCCTGTGGTGAACGCGCTCTCCGACTTCGAGCATCCCTGCCAGGCGCTGGCCGATTTCATGACCATCGAAGAGCACTTTGGCTCCGCTGCCGGCATCAACTTTACTTACGTCGGCGACGGCAACAACGTGTGTCACTCGCTGATGCTTACCGGTGCGCAACTGGGCAGCAACGTCACCATCGCCACCCCGCGCGGCTACTCACCCGATATTGAAATCGTCACCAAGGCCCGCGAAATCGCCGAGCAAAACGGCTGCGAGGTTCGCCTGCTCCAAGACCCCCAGGCCGCCGTCGAAAACGCCGATGCGGTCTACACCGATGTATGCGTCAGCATGGGATACGAGCACGAATCCACCAAGCGCGAGCCCATCTTCCGTCCATTCCAGGTCAACGAAGCGCTCATGGCCAAGGCCGCCGCGCGCTCCGTCTTCATGCATTGCCTGCCCGCGCGCCGCAACGCTGAAGTCACCGATGCGGTACTCGACGGCCCGCAATCCATCGTCTTCGACCAGGCCGAAAACCGCCTGCACGCGCAGAAGGCGTTGCTGCTCTTGCTGCTGGGCGGACTGGCCAATGTGGCGGCTTTTAGTACAGCTCAGCTAGCCGGTTCACACTGGTCTAGCGGGCAGCTGAAGCTACGACTGAACTCTCAGAGGTTTCCAAGCATGTCCGTAATTCTCGAATCCCTGCCCGTCGGCCAGAAAGTCGGCATTGCCTTTTCCGGCGGGCTCGACACCTCCGCCGCCCTCCACTGGATGAAGCAGAAGGGCGCTATCCCTTACGCCTATACTGCCAACCTGGGCCAGCCCGACGAGACCGACTACGAGGCCATCCCGCGCGCGGCCCTCGAATATGGCGCCGAAAAGGCCCGTCTCATTGACTGCCGCGGCCCGCTCGTTCGCGAAGGCATCGCCGCGCTTCAGGCCGGCGCCTTCCACATCACCACTGCCGGCGTCCCCTACTTCAACACCACTCCGATCGGCCGCGCTGTCACCGGCACCATGCTCGTCGCCGCCATGAAGGAGGACGACGTCCACATCTGGGGCGACGGCTCCACCTTCAAAGGCAACGACATCGAGCGCTTCTACCGCTACGGCCTGCTCGTGAATCCCGACCTCAAGGTCTACAAACCCTGGCTCGACGCCGCTTTCATCGACGAGCTCGGCGGCCGCGCCGAGATGTCCGCCTTCATGCAGCGCTCCGGCTTCGCCTACAAAATGTCGGCTGAGAAGGCCTACTCCACCGACTCCAACATCCTCGGCGCTACGCACGAAGCAAAAGACCTGGAGCACCTTTCTACCTCCGTCAAGATCGTCGTTCCCATCATGGGCACGGCATTCTGGCGCGACGATGTCGAAATCCAGCGCGAAGCAGATCTCCGTCCGCTTTGAAGAGGGCTTTCCCGTCGCACTCAACGGCCGCCAATTCGGTGATCCCGTCGAGCTTCTTCTCGAAGCCAATCGCATCGGCGGCCGCCATGGCCTCGGCATGTCCGATCAGATTGAGAACAGGATCATCGAGGCCAAGAGCCGCGGCATCTACGAGGCTCCCGGCCTCGCCTTGCTCTTCATCGCCTACGAGCGCCTCATCACCGGCATTCACAACGAAGACACCATCGAGCAGTACCGCGACAATGGCCGCAAGCTCGGCCGCCTGCTCTACCAGGGCCGCTGGTTCGACTCCCAGGCCATCATGCTGCGCGAATCCGCCCAGCGCTGGGTCGCCAAACCCATCACCGGCGAAGTCACCCTGGAGCTGCGCCGCGGCAACGACTACTCCATCCTCAACACCGAGTCGCCCAACCTCACCTTCCATCCCGAGCGCCTCAGCATGGAGAAGACCGAATCCACCTTCTCTCCGCGCGACCGCATCGGCCAGCTCACCATGCGCAATCTCGACATCACCGACACCCGCGACAAGCTCCTTACCTACGCCGCGGCCGGCCTCCTCACCCTCAGCAAAGGCAGCGAAATGCCCAAGCTGAACAGCGGCCCCGACAAAGTATAAGGACAAGGAATAGCGTGAGGTACGCCTAAATCAATGTCGAACGAACACCAACCCGTAAAGATGTGGTCGGGCCGCTTTCGCGAGCCGCTCGATCGCGACTTCGAACAGTGGCAGCGGTCGATTATTTTCGACTGGCGGCTACTCGCGGAAGACGTAGCCGCCAGCAAGGCGCACGCGTCCGCCCTTTTCGCGGCCGGGGTCTTGACCGAAAGTGAAACCGCGAAGCTGCGGGCGGCACTGGACGCGATTGCGGCGGACCACGCTTCTGAAGCGGGCAAAGCGGTGGTGCGCGATCATGCGTCGGCCGAAGACATCCATCATTATGTCGAGTTGTCGCTGGTGGAGCGTATCGGCTCGCTGGGGCTCAAGCTGCACACAGGCCGCAGCCGCAACGAACAGATCGCCACCGACCTGCGGCTCTACGTCCGCGCCCAGATTCAGCGGGTAATCGAAGGCCTTGCTGCGTGGGCGCGTGCCCTTGTCGATCAAGCACACGCGGCGGGCGAGGCCGTGATGCCCAGCTACACGCACCTGCAGCGCGCGGAGCCGGTGCTGGTTGCGCACTGGCTTCTGGCCTATGTCGAAATGATCCTGCGCGATGCGACGCGCCTGCGGGATTGCGCCGCGCGCCTCAACTATTGCCCGCTGGGATCGGGAGCCGTTGCCGGAGCAACGCTCGCGCTTGATCGCACCATTGCCGCGCGCGAACTGGGCTTCACTGCACCGACCGCAAATTCGATGGATGCGACCAGCGACCGCGACTTTGTCCTTGAATATTTGCAGGCGCTGACGTTCGTGGGTCTGCATCTCAGCCGGTTCGCCGAGGAGATCACGCTTATTCGCCACCGCGGAATTCGGTTTTGTGATTTTGCCGGAGGCGTTCTCCACCGGTTCCAGCGCCATGCCGCAAAAGAAGAATCCCGATCTCACCGAGCTGATCCGCGCCAAGGTGGGGCGCATCCACGGCGCGGCCGAGGCCGTCACACTGCAGCTGAAAGGCCTGCCTCTGGCCTACAATAAGGACATGCAGGAAACCCAGGAGCCGGCATTTGCAGTGGAATTTGTCGCGCCCATGCTCGCCCTTGTGGCGCGCTTCACGGCGGCTCTGCGCTTCAATCGCGAGCGGATGAACGGCGCGGCAACCTCGGGGTACCTGAATGCCATGGCAGCGGCAACGTACCTGGTTCACAAAGGCGTGCCCTTCCGCACCGCGCACGAAAAGATCGGGAACGCGGTCCGCTTTGCCCTTGAAAAGGGCGTAGAGCTGGACGATCTCACGCTCGAGGAACTGCGCACGTTCGGCGACGAATTCGCAGAGGACTTCTATCCTGCCGTGTCCCTGGCCGCCACGCTCGACTGCCACGACGTGATGGGAGGAACCGCGCGTCAGCGCGTGCGCCAGTCGCTCGCCGATGCAGCGGAACGCATCGCCGCGCTCACGTCACCCGCCCCGGAGGCCGTACATGCTGGTGCGTAAAGCACGGCTCCAGGACGCCTCCAATGTGTACGACCTGGTGAACTCGCTTTCCGGCGACGGCACGCTGCTGAAGCGGCCGTTCGCGGAAATCTGCGAGAACATCCGCGACTTCACGGTGGCCGAATCGGACGCCGGCGTGTTTCTGGGTTGCGGCGCGCTGCACCTCTACGGCCCGCATCTCTCCGAGGTGCGTTCGATCGTGGTCAAGCCGGAAGCCAAGGGCCAGGGCGCCGGCGGTCGCGTTCTCGGCGCGCTCATCGAGGAAGCGGAAGAGCACGGCATTCATTCGGTGTGCCTGTTCACGCGCATTCCCGACTTCTTCTTCAAATACGGATTCCGCACCGTGGAAGACAAGGCGGATCTGCCCGACAAGGTCTTCAAGGATTGCCAGATGTGCCCGCGCCTGCATCGTTGCGATGAAGTGGCGATGGTGCGGGGACGCATCCCGCGCATGTCGATTCTGGGTCCGCGGTATGAAGCGCAGCAACTGGTGCGGATCTCGGGGTAAGGCTCTAAGGACGGAAGCACATCCTTCGACTGGGATGTTGGAACGCTCAGCGCTCCAAAATCGCTCAGGATGCCGCCGGCCGTTCAGTAGCGAAATCCGAACGATATGTTGATCAGCTGCGTACTGATCCGGGGAGTGGGAGCATAGTGGTAGCGCGATTCGACGTAGAACCGATACGGCGCCTCGCCAACCCTGGCAGTGAACCCGACGCCGCCGTTGAAGCCGCCCGAACTTGAAGACCAGCTTGCGATTGTCTGATTGGAATCAACCGTACCGGATGTGCATGTGAATCCCCACCATACCCACATGGGAGTGCACGAGATGTTTGAGCCGGTTGTCACCGACTGCGACAAGGTGGTATGGCGATAGTAGAGGCCAGCCCCGCCGATGAGGTATGTGCCCAGAGCCTTGCCTCGCAGCTCAAAGCGGTAGTTTCCGGTAAGCGCCGTCACGGCTGTGCTGGCATTGACCTTGGGGTTGTCCAGCGCGACGCGAATCTTGGCCTGCGCTTCGTTGGTAGGAATCAGGTTGTTCCACATGAATTCGCCGATGAGACCATGGCGTCGCGTGAAGTTGTAACCGCCACCGACCGCAAATCCGAAGCCGAGGTGCACGGCCTGCGCCGTGGGGTTCAGCGGAATGACAATCGGCGTGCTGATGTTCACGTTGGCACGTGGATTATCGTTCTGTTCATCTTCGTAGGAAGGGGATGGAACCTGCGCAACGGCACTTAAAGACGCCATGGCCAGAACGGCGATTGCCGACCCAATGCAGATCGCGTGTCGCACGGCTCTTCCTCCCGCAATATCGTTCATTCGGCCGACGAAAAGGAGTCGACCGGGCACGTGCGAGGAGCCAGGCTACCGCGGGCAGGAATCCAGTCGACGAGGCCCGGATACGCTTCGCATGAATAACACGCGCCGTAAGGCAGATAGTAGCGGCGACACAGAAAGAGATGTACTGGCAAAAATACCAGCACCGCATCCCGCCAGTGGTTGCCCCTGGGATGCGCTTATGCGGGGCCAACTGGTTTCTTTGTCATTCTCGCAGCGGCAGCGGCCGCCTGCCCATAACTCAGGCCACCATCGCCGGGACTGACGCGGCGATGCTGGTAAACCTGAAAGCCTTCGGCTTCGAGTCCAGCGCGCAGCAGCCGCGCAAGGCGGCGGTTATGCATGACGCCGCCGCTGAGCGCCACGGTGCTTATGCCCGTCGCGGCGCGGGCCGCGGAGGCGACACGCGCGAACGCATTCGCGACGCCGGCGTGGAAGCGCGCGGCCATACGGGCCTTGCTCACGCCGTTGCGCAGGTCTCGTAGCAGGGCGCCCCACAATGGCGCGACATTCATTCGCAGCGGTTCGCGATTTTCCCAGTTCCCGCCGTCAAGGGCGATTGGATAGCCGCCTGAATCATCGGGCTCATCGACCGCAATGCCTTCGAGTTCGATCGCCGCCTGGGCTTCGTAGTCGACAACCCGCCGGTTCAGAACGACCGCCGCGACCGCATCGAACAATCTCCCCAGGCTCGATGTCAAGGGCGCGTTGATTCCGCGTTCCAGCATGCGCACGAGAAGGCGCGCCTCTTTTTCTGTCGCGCCCAGCAGGGTCAATGTCTCCGGTGAGGCCACATCGAATCCGGCGGTGCGCACATGGGCCAGCGCCATACGCCACGGCTCGCGCACCGCCGCATCGCCACCGGGCATGGGTACATATTCCAGATGCGCGAATCGCTCAAATCCCCACCCTGTGTCGAGGCGCGCCACGAGCACTTCCCCGCCCCAGATGCGCCCATCCGGTCCGTAGCCGGTGCCGTCGAGCGCCAGGCCGATGACCGGGCCGTCCAGGGCGTGTTCGGCCATGCAGCCTGCGATGTGCGCGTAATGATGCTGGACTCCGACCAGGGGCAAGCCGCGTTCCTGCGCCCATTCCTTTGCCCATATCGTCGACAGGTAGCCGGGATGTAAGTCATGCACGACGGTCTCGGGCGTAATTTCAAACGTGCGCATGAGATGGTCGAGGGACTCTTTGAAGAATTCAAGTCCGGCTAGATTCTCGAGATCGCCGAGGTGCTGGCTTTGATAGGCGTGGCGACCACGCGCCAGAGCAAATACGCTTTTCAGGTGGCCTCCCACTGCCAGAAGCGGAGGAGAGTCCATCGGCAGTTCCACGGCCAGCGGCACAAAGCCGCGCGCACGCCGGACGATTTGCGGCGCTCCATCGACAAGAGCGGCAACCGAGTCGTCGCAGCGCTGCAGGATCTCGCGATTGTGCAGGAGCGCTGCATCCACGATGTCACTCAGCCGGGTTCGGGCTTCGTCATTGTCGATCGCGATCGGCTCCTCACTCAGGTTGGCGCTGGTCATCACCAGCGTATGGACGCGCGGATCGGCGAACAACAAATGCTGCAGCGGAGCATAGGGCAGGAATACGCCGAGCCACGGAATACCTGGCGCCACCGCCGGCGCAATGCCGTTGCCTGCGCGGGCGGTGGCCAGCACGATGGGCCGGGACGGACTTAGCAACAGCGCTTCTTCTTCCGAACTCAACACGCATAATTCCCGGGCCGCATCAAGATCGCGGACCATCACCGCCAGCGGCTTGCCGTAACGGTGTTTTCGTTCCCGAAGCCGCATCACCGCGGATTCATTGGTTGCATCAACACTAAGATGAAATCCGCCGATGCCCTTGATGGCCATGATCTGGCCTGCGATCAGGCGGTCAATACATGCGATCACCGGATCATCCGCGGCTATCTCCGCACCTTCGGGGTCAACCAGCCACACTTTCGGGCCGCAATCCCAGCATGCGTTCGGCTGAGCATGAAAGCGGCGATTCAACGGGTCATCGTACTCGGCCTGGCAGGCGGCGCACATCGGAAATGCGGCCATCGAAGTCTGCGGACGGTCGTACGGAATGCGGCGCGTGATGGTGAATCGGGGACCGCAATTGGTGCAATTCAAAAACGGATAACGGTAGCGCCGGTCGTGCGGATCGAGCAGTTCGCGCAGGCAATCAGCACAGGTCGCCGCATCCGCGGGAATGCCGGTGCTCACGCTCCCCAGAACCTGGCTGGTAACGATGCGAAATTCCGATTCGCCGGTCGGCTCCATGTCGCGCACGGCAATGGAATCGATGCGCGCCATGGGGGGCGCATCCGATCGCAGGCGTTGAAGGAATTCATCGAGTTCCTCGCGCGCGCCCTCTATTTCAATGGTGACTCCGTCGGTATTATTGCCGATCGATCCTGACAGGTGAGCCTCAAGAGCAAGCCGGTAAACAAAGGGGCGAAAACCTACTCCCTGCACCACTCCCCGCACCAGCACGGCCCGCCGTCTTACCGGTCGAAGAGAAGGTTGGATCAAGGCAATCCTCGTCGCAGGAATCAGCATAGAGCATCGGTTGTCGGAGGCTCCAAAATTGCGCCATTTCAAGGACTTTCCAGGAAATTTGTCGCATTCCAGGCAACCAATTCGACGGGCAACCAAATACCTCCAGTCGTCATTTATTCCAACAGCAGCGAGGTCGGGTCCTTTGCTATGCCTGAACCCTCCTGTAGGTTGCGGGATGGAACCGCGAACGACATCGACGGGAATTTCAAACCAAGCAAGGAAGGTAGGCATATGAACAAGAAGCTGGTGATTTTGACTGCGGTGGCGAGCCTGACAGCCATGGGCTGGGCCGACACCAAGAAGGAAGAGGCCATCGACCGTGTCGAGAAGGCGACAAACGTAGTACACGAAATCATGGCGACGCCCGACAAGGGCATTCCCCAGGAGGTCATTGACCACGCCAAGTGTATCGCCGTGGTTCCTCACATGATCAAAGGGGGATTCATCGTCGGCGCGAATGGCGGCAAGGGCATAGCCACCTGCCGGACAGCCAATGGTTGGAGCGCCCCGGCATTCTTTACCGTCGCGGGCGGAAGCTGGGGTTTACAGATCGGCGTTGAAGGAGTCGACCTGATCATGGTCATCCAGAACGAGAAAGGGATGCAACAATTGTTAAACAGCAAGTTCCAGATCGGCGGAGATGCTTCGGCGGCCGCCGGGCCGGTGGGACGCCATGCTTCGGCCGGCACCGATTGGAAAATGGATGCAGAGATTCTTACTTACTCACGCGCCAAGGGTGTGTTTGCGGGTCTGACTCTGGACGGCGCGGTGGTTAAAACGGATGAGGACTCGATGAACGCCGTTTATGGTCCCGACGTCACCGCGCGCGCTGCCCTGACCGGCAAGGTGCCGCCTCCGGCAGAGGCTCACGCTTTCCTGGCGGCGATCCGCGGAGCCAAGGCACAGGCGGCCGCCGCGAATCAGTAACGATCTAGATCGGCGGCGAAATCTTCGACTACCGTTGTACAAAGCGATGAAGTGCCCCAGTTCGGGCGTGATAGGTTCACGACGAGCTGGGGCATTTTCATTGCGCGCCATTCCGCATCAGGTCAAATCGTCATTAGCCAGAAAGCCAATTGATACACTGCGGTTTGAGGATATATTGATTTTCCGTCCATTTAAAAGAGAACTGTCCAGGCTCCAACAAATCTGTGCCTCCCTTCTCTTCTGTGTATTGGCGGTGGTTCCTCTCCGGGCCCAGCCAGACGCAAACGCTGAGATTCTTCAGAAAATCGACGCATCGGTTCACGCGCGGGAGGAAGGCCTGCTGGGCTACACCGTCAACGAACGATACAGGGTTTTCAGGAGCCACGACGAGAGCCATCCTGTCGCCGAAATGATCGTGAAAACCACCTACCAGAAGGACGTGGGGAAGAACTTCAGCGTCATTTCCGAGAGCGGATCCGAGCTGATGCGCAGAGTGCTCGAAGTGATCCTGGACAATGAACGGCGATTAACGCGGCCCGCCAACCGGGCCGGCGCCGTCATCGCTCCCGCAAACTATGAAATGTCGGTGAAGGAAAACGCGGTAATCGACGGTCGAAACTGCATGGCCGTTGCAATCAAGCCGCGGCGCGCTTCGGAGTACACGATGAACGGAACGGTCTGGGTCGACCCCCAGGACGGGGCGATCGTCAGGCTGGAGGGCATTACCGCGCGGAGTTCCTCAGTCTTTTCGGGAGCCTCGCAGGTCTCACGGCAGTACACGATGATTGACGGATTCCCGATGGCAACGCACGCACGGGCGATCTCGAACAGCTGGCTGGTTGGGCAAACGGAGATCACGATTGACTATACCGATTATGCAATGCAGCTCCGGGCCTCAAAATAATGCCGGGAAGAGCGCAAGGGCGCCGGCCTCGCGGGGAAGCGAAACCGAGTGACGAATGCCATTCGTCGAGGATTGTTGCCTGCTCTATACTTCTCTCGTGACTCTCTTTCCGGGTGACTGGAGACTGGATGCCGCGCTGGGCTCGTGCCTGTTACTGGGCCTGCGGCACGGTTTCGACTACGATCACCTGGCGGCCATCTCCGATATCACCGCCGTGCAGCGCAACTGGAAGAGCGGGCTGCGCTTAGGGATGACGTACGCGCTCGGCCACGCATGCATGGTGGGTGTGCTGGGCGTGATGGTGCTTTCGTTCCACATGGGTCTTCCTGAGAGTCTCGATCACTGGACCGAGCGGCTGATCGGACTCACCCTGATTGTGCTCGGGATCGGCGTGGTGGCGGGCATCCTGCGCAAGGATGCACACGGGCACAGGCACACGCGCGTGGAGAGCCGTCTCGCCATCGCCATCAACGGCATCTTATGGGCCGGGTGGCGCATACGGCGCATCTGGAACCCGCACGCCCCGCAGCCGGAGCGGTTCCAGTGGATGTACAACGGGAAGTCGGTCTTTCTGATCGGCCTCCTTCATGGTATCGGTGCGGAAACGCCAAGCCAGCTCGGCCTGTTCTTCCTGACCGCCAACCTGGGCGGAACTTCACGCGGGCTGCTGGGCCTCACGGCATTTGCAGTTGGGCTGGTCGCCATGAATGCGCTGATGACCGCTACCCTGGGTGGGGCGTTCAACGCGGGCGGCCATCATCCCCGCTTCTATCACATCATCGCCTGGACGGGCGCGGCCTACAGCTGCATCATCGGCCTGATTTTCCTTTTTGGCGTCTCCAGCCACCTGCCGGCGCTGGGCTAGAATTTAGCGATCGCTCAACCCACCCGAAATCCGTATGCTGCCAGGGAGCCTGGCTAGTGTGAAATCGACGGTCGCACAGGTGGGCAGGTCCTCCAACACGCACAGGACGCCTTGTCGGAATTATGAATGGCGATTTGAGGAGAGGATGTGACCTCGCTCACGTGTGCCTTTGGAGAACTTAAACCCTTTATTTCCAGGGCCGCATAGCAATTTGCAGTATCAGGTACTGCATTATGAAACAACCCGTGAGGGGGGTGACCAACGTCACGGCTCTTCACAATCCCCTCACGTACAACAAGGCTAGGCCCGTTGAGCGGAGCCGAGCACAATTAATAACTCCGTACCAGGGTCTGAACCTTTAGGAGGAAACGTGCCAGCTTTCACACCTCCGCCGCTTCCCAGCGACGACAAACGATGGAAAATTGTGAACGGCACCATGCGCAAGAATGGGTTTGCCCGCCACGCGCTGATCGAGACACTTCATACCGTGCAGTCATCGTTTGGATACCTCGACGATGACGCCATTCGCTTTGTGGCTCAGTCGCTGCGGGTGCCCCTGAGCCAGGCCTATGGCGTAGTCACGTTCTACCACTATTTCAGCCTCAAACCGCCGGGCAAGCACACCATGACGATCTGCACCGGCACGGCCTGCTACATCAAGGGCACCGACAAGCTGGTGGCCTCGGCCGAGAAGCGACTGGGGATTCCGCAGGGCCAGACCACCAAGGACGGCAAAATCAGCCTGATGACGGCCCGTTGCGTGGGCGCCTGCGGGCGAGCGCCGGTGGTGCTGACCGATGGCGAGCTGCAGGGGCAGATGTCCGGCGAACCCATGCTCGAGCAACTGGAAAGGTGGGCGGTTGAATGAACATCGAAGAACTTGAACAAATAGCCGAATCCGTTCGCCTGGAAAACGCAAAGTTCGATTACGAGATCAATGTCTGCATGGGCACGGGGTGCCTGAGCCAGCACTCCGACAAGCTGAAAGAGGCGTTGGCCAATGCCGCGGAGACATCGGGGAAGAGTGCGTTTGTGCGCCGCACCGGCTGCATGGGATTGTGCGCTGCCGGACCGCTGGTGCTCGTGGATCCTGAAGAGATTCTCTATCAGCACGTAAAGGCGGAGCATGCCGAAACGGTAATCGCCAGCCTCGGCGGCGAGCCGGTGGCGGCGCTGCAATGCGATCTGCGCGAGCACTTCGATCAGCAGGTCCACGTGGTGCTTGAGAACTCCGGCCACATCGATCCGGAAAAGATCGACGACTACATCGCGCGCGACGGATACCAGGCCCTCGTCAAGGTTCTCACCGAGATGGAGCCCAACGATGTCGTCAAGGAGATTACGGAAAGCGGGCTGCGCGGACGTGGCGGCGGCGGTTATCCCACCGGCTTGAAATGGGGCACCGTGGCCAAGGCCATGGGCGATCTGAAGTACGTGATCTGCAACGGCGACGAGGGCGATCCTGGCGCTTTCATGGATCGCAGCGTGCTTGAAAGCGATCCGCAGCGCGTGCTCGAAGGAATGGCGATCGCAGCTTATGCCGTAGGCGCAAGCAAGGGCTATGTCTACGTGCGCGCCGAGTATCCGCTCGCCGTACAGCGTCTGACCACGTGCATTCGCGATGCGCGGCGGCGCGGCCTGCTGGGCAACAACATCTGCAACACCCCGTTCAGCTTCGATGTCGAGATTCGCCTCGGCGCGGGAGCGTTTGTGTGCGGTGAAGAAACCGCCCTGATCGCCTCCATCGAGGGCAAGCGCGGCACTCCCAAACCGCGGCCGCCGTATCCGGCCGTGAGCGGCCTGTGGGGCAAGCCCACGCTCATCAATAACGTCGAAACCTTCGCCAACATTGCCCCCATCATCCGCAAGGGCGGCAAATGGTTTGCCAGCATGGGCTCGGAGAGAAGCAAAGGCACCAAGGTCTTCGCGCTCACCGGCAAAATCACCAACACCGGCCTGGTCGAAGTGCCCATGGGCATCAGCCTGCGCCAGATCATCGAAGGCATCGGCGGCGGCGTCCCCGACGGCCACACCTTCAAGGCGGTGCAGACCGGCGGTCCCTCCGGCGGCTGCATTCCCGCCGAGATGCTCGACCTCGGCGTCAGCTACGACGCTCTGGTAAAGGTCGGCTCCATGATGGGCTCAGGCGGCATGATCGTGATGGACGACACCTCCTGCATGGTCAACGTGGCTCGCTTCTTCGTCGAGTTCTGCATGACCGAATCGTGCGGCAAATGCATTCCCTGCCGCGCGGGCACGGCGCAGATGTACACCCTGCTCTCCCGCATCTGCAACGGCACCGGCACCCTGGACGACCTCGAACTGCTGGTCGATCTGTGCGGAACGATCAAGGAAACCAGCCTCTGCGGGCTGGGCCAGACGGCGCCCAATCCGGTGCTGAGCACGCTGCGCTATTTCAGGAACGAGTACATCGAGCACATCGTCCACAAGCGTTGTCCCGCCGGTGTGTGCAACATCGAAGCTCCTGCAGGCGCCGAAGCGAAATTGGAGGTGTTGGCATGAGTGCGGCCGTTGACGTCAAAACCCTGGTGATCGATGGCAAGAACGTAAGCGCGCGCGCCGGCCAGACCATTCTGGAAGTGGCGCGGGAAAACAACATCGAAATTCCCACCCTCTGCCATCTCGACGGCCTGAGCGATGTGGGCGCATGCCGGCTGTGCGTGGTCGAGATCAAGGGCGGCAACAAGCTGCTGCCTGCCTGCGTGACTTCGGTCTTCGAGGGCATGGAGGTAACCACCGCAGTCGGAGCGGCTCAAGAGACATCGCCGGACCATCCTTGAGCTGCTCTTTGCCGAGCGCAATCACATCTGTTCGGTCTGCGTCGCCAACGGCCACTGCGAACTGCAGTCGCTGGCGCAGACCCAGGGCGTGACCCATGTGCGCCTGCCCTATCGCAACCCCGAACTCCCCGTCGATGCCTCGCACGAACGATTCACCCTCGACCACAACCGCTGCATCATGTGCACCCGCTGCGTCCGCGTCTGCGCGGAGATTGAAGGCGCGCATGTGTGGGACGTGATGGGCCGCGGCATCGACTGCCATGATCGTCGCCGACCTGCACGAGGAGTGGGGCAAGTCCAGTTGCACGCGCTGCGGCAAATGCGTGCAGGTATGTCCCACCGGAGCGCTGTTCGACAAGAGCAAGGTCGGCTCCGATCACCCCAAGTATCCCGATTTTCTGCCTTACCTGAACCTGATGAGGGAAGCGCAATGAGCAAAGCGAAACTGGCAACGGTGTGGCTGGATGGATGTTCCGGGTGCCACATGTCCTTCCTCGACATGGACGAACGCCTGATCGAACTGGCGGAGTTGGTCGATGTGGTCTACAGCCCCATCGTCGACACCAAGGAATTCCCCGACGAGGTGGACATCGCTCTTGTCGAGGGCGCGGTGGCCTCGGTGGACGACGAGAAGAAGATCAGGAAGATCCGCGAGCACTCCAAGCTGCTGGTGGCGATGGGCGACTGCGCCGTGGCGGGCAACGTTCCGTCGATGCGCAATCCCATCGGGCCGGAAGCCATCCTCAACCGCGCCTACATCGAGAACGCGGACGTGCAGCAGCAGATTCCCTGCATCGTGGTGCCCCAGCTGCTCAAGAAGGTCCGGCCCATTCACGAGTTTGTGTCGGTCGACATGTTTCTTCCCGGGTGCCCGCCCTCAGCCGACACCTTCCACGCGGTGCTTACCGCGCTGCTTAACCGGCGGACCGCTGGAAATCCCGGCGCTCACCCGCTTTGGAGCCTGACCCCCGGAGCCTATCATGACCCAGACCATTACCATCGATCCCGTTACCCGCCTCGAAGGACACGGCAAAATCACCATCCAGCTGAACGGCCAGGGCGAGGTTGAGGACGCGCATTTTCACGTCACCCAGGTGCGCGGCTTCGAAAAGTTCTCCGAAGGCCGCCCGTTCTACGAAATGCCCAGCCTCATGGCGCGCATCTGCGGCATCTGCCCGGTCTCGCATCTCATCGCCTCCGCCAAGGCCTGCGAAGCCATCATGTCGGTGCGCATTCCGCACACCGCCGCGCAGCTGCGCCGCATGCTCAACCTCGCGCAGATGGTGCAGTCGCACGCGCTGAGCTTCTTCTACCTGTCCTCCCCCGACCTGCTTCTTGGGCATGGAATCCGATCCCAAGGTGCGCCACATCTTCGGCGTGGTCGCGGCCAAGCCCGAACTCGGCCGCGCCGGCATCGCCCTGCGCCGCTTTGGCCAGCACATCATCGAGCTGCTGGGCAACAAGCGCATCCATCCCGGATGGGTCGTTCCCGGCGGCGTCACCGAGCCGCTCACCGCCGCCAAGCGCGACGAAATCCTGGCCATGATGCCCGAAGCCTTCCACAGCATCAAGCTTGCGCTCGCCGCCTACAAGCAGATCGCCGACAGCTTCAGGCCGGAGATCGAAGTCTTCGCCAACTTCCCGACCAACTATCTCGGCCTCATCAACGAAGACGAGTCCATCGAATTCACCGACGGCGCGCTGCGCCTGATCGACCCCGGCGGCCACGTCATCGAAGACGGCATCACCGCCAACCACTTCACCGAAATCATCGGCGAAGCCGTCGAGCCCTACAGCTACACCAAGTTCGCCTACTACAAGCCGCTCGGCTATCCCGAACGGCAGCTATCGCGTCGGACCGCTGGCGCGGCTCAACATCGCCAAGACCATGGGCACGCCGCTGGCCGACATTGAACTCGCCGAATTCAAGCAGCTGGCTCGTCGGCCCGGTGCAGAGTTCCTTCTACTACCACCACGCCCGCCTCATCGACATTCTCTACGGCATCGAGAAGATCGAGCAGATCCTCTCCGATCCGCACATCCTCGACAAGCACGTGCGCGCCGTCGCCGGCGTCAATCGCCTCGAAGGCGCAGGCCAGGCCGAAGCGCCGCGCGGCACCCTCCACCATCACTACAAGGTGGACGAGAACGGCCTGATTACCTGGGCCAACCTCGTGATCGCCACCGGCCAGAACAACAACGCCATGAACAGGGGCGTTGCCCAGGCCGCGCGTCATTACATCAAGGACGGCAAGTTCACCGAAGGTCATTCTCAACCGCGTCGAAGCCGTGGTCCGCACCTTCGACCCGTGCCTGAGCTGCTCGACCCACGCCTTCGGCCAGATGCCGCTGGCCATCTCGCTGCTCTCGGCGGACGGCGAAGTCGTCGACCAGGTGGTCCGCTAACCTGCAACCTATCCGTGTCCCATCCTTGCGCCTTCTTTCTGGCGCAAGGATGGGAGAGCACCAACGCAATAACGACCCGCATTTACTCCCTCGCGCGTGCCACATCCATCTGCACATCCCGTCCGATGCCTGATTCTCGCCTGCGGCAATACGCTGCGCGGCGATGATGGTGCAGGGCCGTGGCTGGCTGCGTGGGCGGAAAAGCGATTCGAGGCTGTACCGGCCGTGCGCGTGCTGTCCCGCCAGCAATGGACGCCGGAGCTGGCTGAAGACGTCGCCCAGGCCGAGTCGGTCCTCTTTATCGATTGCTCGGTCGAATCCTCATCCGGCGAAGTGCGTGTCCATCCGGTTGAACCCGCCACTGCGGGACCCGGCTTGGCAACCCATCATGTCGGCGCGCCGGAGCTACTGGCGCTGGCACAGGAACTTTACGGTTCCCTGCCCCGCAATGCTGTGATGCTGACGGTTGGCGCGGAGTCGACGGAGATGGGCGAGACGTTCAGCAAGAACGTGATCGATGCGCTTCCCAAAGCATGCAGGCTCATCGAGAATACCGTCCACAATCTGATTGTGCCCTGAGGACAGGGCCCACTCTTCCGCATAAAAGTCTACGGCGGCAGCACCCATAGGTGCGGCCGCCGTCATTGTTGCCAGTCCGGATTGAGGTTTGCGGTATCCCACCCTAAGGAAAGAAAACGCGCTTAGGATGGGGCACCCAGGTTTAAAAACTTAGAATGCGGCCACCGTCTGGCGCAGGCTGTAAGAGCTGAGCGTCTTGATGTAGTTGCCGCGATCGAAGGGCGAGGTGTCAGGCACGGACCGACGGCTGAGGCAGCCGCGCGTCTCCGCAATCGACGAGTACTCGCGCTTTTCGAGCCAGTAGCGCAGGTCGGCGAGGACGCGGCCGATGTGCTCGATCCCGTGAATGTGCAGAGCCGACGCCATCATGGCGACATTGCCGCCGGCCATGATCGACTTCAACACATCCTCGGCCGAGTGCACGCCGCCCGTAATCGCAAGATCGATGTTGGCGTGCCCGAACAGAATCGCCGCCCAATGCAGCCGGGGCAGCAGCTCCGATGGTGTCGAGAAGTGCAGCGTGGGCCGCACCTCCAGGGTCTCGATATCAAAATCCGGCTGATAGAAGCGGTTGAAGAGCACGACGCCGCGGGCGCCTGCATTTTCGAGCCGCGCCACCAGGTTCGGAAGGCTGGTGAACGATTGCGAGAGCTTGACGGCAACCGGGATCTTGACCGCCTCGCATACGTTGTCAACCAGTTCAAGCAACTGCAGTTCGAGATCTGCGGACGTCTGACTTTTATCGGTGGCGAGGGCGTAAGTGTTCAGTTCGATGGCGTCGGCGCCCGCCTCTTCCATCTCGCGCGCGAAACGCACCCATCCGCCGTTAGTGGCGCCATTGAGGCTGGCCATGATTGGAATCCGGACAGCTTCCTTGGAACGGCGCAGGCTCTCGAGATAAACCTCGTGAGTCATGCGATAGTCGTTCAGGTCAGGCAGGTAGTCGAGCGACTCGGGAAACGATTCCGTGCCGCGGGACAGATCCTCATCGAGCGCACCCGACTCGAGCGCCAGCTGTTCCTCGAACAGCGAGGTGAGCACGATGGCCGCGGCGCCCGACTCTTCCAGGCGGCACACGTTGTCGAGAGACTCCGAGATCGGCGTGGACGAAACCACGATGGGGGACTTGAGCTTGAAACCTAAATAGTTTGTTGACAGGTCAATCATTCTTCACCTCCGGCGGTTACCGGCTCCAGCTTTTCGGCAGGTTTCTCTTGAGGAGCGATGTTGGGTGTGTCGCCTCTGCCGGGCATCGCGGCCCGCGCCGAGTAGACGCGCCATTGGCGCTCCACGTCGTCCTGCGCTTCCTTTAGTAATTCGGCAGCCAGCTCGGGATTGCCCCGGGCCAGCATGGTGTAGCGGGCTTCGCGATAGGCGTACTCCTTGAGCCGGATCGACGGCCCCTTGGAGTCAAGCTGGAACGGATTCTTGCCGGTCTCGCGCAATGCCGGGTTGTAACGCATCAGCGGCCAGTAACCCGACTGCACCGCGAGCTTCTGCTGTTCAAGGCCATGCACCAGGTCGTAGCCGTGCGCGATGCAGCTTGAATACGCAATGATGATCGACGGGCCCTCGTGGGCCTCCGCTTCCTGGAAGGCCTTGATCACGTGGCTGTCGTTGCCTCCGAGTGCCACTTGCGCAACGTAGACGTATCCGTAGCTCACGGCTTCCATGGCGAGGTCCTTCTTCGAGTTCATCTTTCCGCTGGCGGCAAACTTGGCCACCGCTCCGCGCGGCGTGGCCTTGGACATCTGCCCGCCGGTGTTCGAATAGACTTCAGTATCGAGAACCAGCACATTGACGTTCTTGCCGGAGCCGAGCACGTGATCCAGGCCGCCGAAACCGATGTCGAAAGCCCATCCGTCGCCGCCCAGGATCCACACGCTCTTGCGCACCAGCGTGTCGGCAATGGCAAGCAGGTTGCGCGCATCTGAAGAGTCCGCGCCGGCGAGCTTTTCGCGCAGGATCTTCACCCGCTCGCGCTGCCGGTTGATCTCTGGCTCGGTCTTCTGCGTGGCATTGATCAGCTCCGTCACCAGTTCATCGCCGGCCATCGGAGCAACGCGCTTGAGCAGCGTTTCGGCAAACGCCTTCTGCTGATCGAGGGCGATGCGCATGCCGAAACCGAATTCGGCGTTGTCTTCAAAGAGCGAGTTGGCCCAGGTCGGCCCGCGACCCTGCGCATTCTGGCTATAGGGCGTGGTGGGCAGGTTGCCGCCATAGATCGACGAGCAGCCCGTGGCGTTGGCGATGTAGAGCCGGTCGCCGAACAGCTGCGTGAGCAGCTTGATATACGGTGTCTCGCCGCAGCCTGCGCAGGCACCCGAGAATTCAAACAGCGGCTGCAGAAGCTGGGCGTCTTTCACCTGGCCGTGCGACAGCTTGTTGCGATCCACTTCCGGCAGGCCGAGGAAGAACTCCCAGTTGTCGCGCTCGGCGGCGCGCAGCGGAGCCTGCGGCGCCATGTTGATGGCCTTGTGGCTGGCATCGCTCTTGCTCTTGACCGGGCATACTTCGACGCAGACCCCGCAACCGGTGCAATCTTCGGGAGCGACCTGCAGCGTGTAGTGGTCCTGCTCCATGCCCTTCCATTTGGGCTTCGCCCACTGGAAGGTGGCGGGTGCATCGCCGGCCAGGTCCGGGCTGTACACCTTGGCGCGAATCACGGCGTGCGGGCAAACCATTACGCACTTGCCGCACTGGATGCACAGTTCCTTGTCCCACACCGGAACGAATTGCGCGATATTGCGCTTCTCCCACTGCGCGGTGCCGGTCGGGAATGCGCCGCCCGCTGGCATGGCGCTGACCGGGAGCAGATCTCCCTTGCCGTTCGCGATCTGTCCCAGCACATCGTGCACAAACCTGGGAGCCTTGGACGAGAGCGACCCCACCAGGTCGAATTCAGAAGTTGCTGCGGAGGGCAATTCCACTTTTTCAAGATGAGCCAGGGCATGGTCGACCGCGGCAAAATTCTTCTGCACTACAGCCTCACCTCGCTTCCCGTAGGTCTTCTTGATCGCCTTCTTGATTTGCTCGATGGCTTCATCGCGCGGCAGCACACCGCTGATGGCGAAGAAGCAGGTCTGCATGATCGTGTTGATGCGCGTGCCCATGCCTGCCTTGCGCGCCACGGCGTATCCATCAATCACGTAGAACTCGATCTTCTTGCGAAGAATCTCTTCCTGCGCCGATTTGGGGAGTTGGTCCCAGATCTCGGCTGCCGAGTATGGTGAATTCAGCAGGAAAACCGCACCGGGCATCGCCGGCTCGAGCACGTTGATCTTCTCGAGGAAGCTGAAGTTGTGGCAGGCCACGAAGCTGGCCCGTGTGATGAGATAGGTCGAGCGAATCGGATTGGGACCGAAGCGCAGATGCGAAGTCGTCATCGAGCCCGACTTCTTCGAGTCGTAGACGAAATAGCCCTGCGCGTAATTAGGCGTCTCGGTTCCGATGATCTTGATGGAGTTCTTGTTCGCGCCCACGGTGCCGTCCGAGCCAAGACCGTAGAACAGCGCACGCACTGTCCTTGGGTCTTCGGTCGAAAAAGCCGGATCGTAGTCGAGGCTGGTGTGGCTCACGTCGTCATCGATGCCGATCGTGAAGTGGTTTTTGGGGGAGGGCTTGGAAAGCTCGTCGAAAATGCCCTTGACCATCGCCGGCGTGAATTCCTTCGAAGACAGACCATACCGGCCTCCGATCACTACCGGCATCGTGAACGGCAGGCTTGCGGAATTCTCCGCCAGCACAGTGACGATGTCCTGATAGAGAGGTTCGCCCGTAGAACCCGGCTCCTTGCAACGATCGAGAATGGCGATCGATTTGACGGTAGCGGGCAGCGCGGCGAGGAATGCCGATGCATCGAAGGGCCGATAGAGTCGAACCTTGATCAGTCCCAGTTTTTCGCCCTGGCGGTTGAGTGCGTCGACGGCCTCCTCGGCAGCCTCGGCGCCCGAACCCATCATGATGATCACGCGCTCCGCATCCGGCGCGCCGTAATAGTCAAAAAGGTGATACGCACGCCCGGTCTGAGCCGCGAATCGATCCATCACCGACTGCACGATACCCGGAACGGCTTTGTAGAAAGGACTGCAGGCCTCGCGAGCCTGGAAGAACACATCGGGATTCTGCGCGCTTCCGCGAAGAATCGGCCGATCAGGGCTGAGCGCGTTCTGGCGGTACTGGATGATCCACTTGTCGTCCACCATGGCGCGAATGATTTCGTCACCGATGGGGTAGATCTTGCCCACTTCGTGCGAAGTGCGGAAGCCGTCGAAGAAATGCATGAACGGAAGGCGCGCCTCCAGTGTTGCGGCCTGCGCAACCAGCGCCAGGTCGTGCGCTTCCTGCACCGAGTTCGACGCCAGCATCGCCCATCCCGTCGAGCGGCACGCCATGACGTCCGAGTGATCCCCGAAAATCGACAGCGCGTGCGTCGCCAGCGTGCGGGCTGTCACGTGCATGGTGGCCGGGGTCAGCTCACCGGCGATTTTGAACATGTTGGGAATCATCAGCAGCAGGCCCTGCGAAGCCGTAAACGTGGTGCCGAACGCACCCGCCTGCAAGGCTCCATGCAGCGCGCCAGCGGCGCCGCCTTCGCTCTGCAGTTCTTCCACGATGGGCAGCGCGCCCCAGATATTTTTCTTCCCTTCCGAGCGCCATTGGTCGGCCCACTCGGCCATCGGCGACGAGGGGGTGATGGGGTAGATGGCAACCACTTCGGAGAGACGATAGGCGACTGAGGCCGCAGCCTCATTCCCATCCATAATGACCATTTTCTGTTCACTCATTCGTTTTGCTCCATGGCGCGGCTACGGGAGAAGTACCGCTATGGAGAGTCTCGTCGCTGGGTCAGGCAGCCGCTGTGATGAGTGACACACGGCGCCCTCAAATCCCATAATGCGGAATTAATTTTTATATGACGATGAGATTATTCGTGCCACGCATCCACCCGACGTAACCTTCATCAGGCGGATCTGTGCGCACTTAGGAATTCAGTTCTTTTGTGCTTTATAACGCCGCGATGGTCACATTGCCGTCGCTGGTGTGAACGGTAAGCGGCGTTCCTCCGGCGTTGAGCTTCCCACGAATGCTGTGGCCCCCGCCCGAGTTATAGCCGCTCATCGTCAGCGGCAGTTGGCAATCGATCTTGCCGTCACTGGTGTGGATTTCGAGGTCCGCGGAAAGACTCTTCGGCAACCGAATCATCACCTGGCCATCGGAGGCCTCGATGCGCGACGAAGTCGTCAGCTGCGAACCGTCCGCCAGGGTCACGTCCACTCTTCCATCACTGGTGTGGACCTGGATGCCGCTCAGGCGTCCGTCGATCGACACCCGGCCATCGGAGGATTTCGACTCCAGCGTTCCGGTCACATTGTGGATGCGAATTGAACCATCGCTCGCGACCAGGCGGACCGCACCGGAAACATCGGACACATCGACGGCTCCATCGCTGGTGTGCAGATCGAGATTACCGTTGAGGCCGGACACATTCAGGGCGCCATCCGAAGTCCGAGCCTCGAGGCCCACTTCGGCGGGAGTATCGACAATGACGTGCGGCGCATGGCGCGCCACGCTGACGTGAATCCCGAAGTGCTGCTTTTCCTTCAGTTCGAAGTTCACATGGTCGGCTGCCTGGAATTCAGTGAGCGTGTACTCGCCAGGATGGCGGTCGTTCCACTCCACTCGGATCCTCACCTCGCGGCAACCGGCGCAGGAGTGTATATCGGTGGACGCATCGCCGGTGCTGAGAGTCAGGGAGGGCTTCCCCGACACGGGGTAGGATTTCTGCCAGTCCGATTCCGCCGTGAGTGCCGGAGCTAAAGCCAACACGGTCAGGGCGAGAACCGGGACAGCGACGGAGGACAGGCGCACAGATAGCATGGGGGATACCTCTTCTCACGAGTACGCGGCAGGCGCGCTGCCGGTTCCGCAAAAATCGACATTCGAAAACTACCACGTACGTGTCAGTCTGCGCGGTTACTTCTGTTTCAGAGTTATTTGACCAACCGCAAGGCAAACTCAACGGTGCACGTTATGCTCGGTTCATGACGCAGTACTGGTCCATTTCAATCACGATTCCCGGGGAGTGTTTCACCATGGAGAACCATACCGAAAAAGCAGTTGAGACCAGGAATGAATGGACGGCGCCTGAGTTGAAGAAGATCAACGTGGAGGAAGTCACCTCCTATACCTTCAAGCTGGGCGACGACCAAAACGATAGCTAAAAATAGTCCCTGTTTTTGAGTAATTCTGTACCTGGTTTATTCCCCAACCTCTGATCACCGAGAAAGTCGGCGCCTCACCCCACCCGGGAGCACTCTTCCACGGGGATGGGTACCTGTTCCACGATCTCGAGGCCGAAGCCTTCGAGCGCGGGAATATGCATGGGCGTGTTCGATAACAGCCGGATGCGCTGGATGCCGAGGTCGGAGAGAATCTGGCCACCCAGGCCGATGGCCCGAAGGATGCGTCCCGAGCGGTCCTGCGAACCCTCGCGCTCGCGAAGTTCCTTGTGGAGAATCAGGCGCCCGATGCCAGCCTCTCGCGCGGCCGCAGGAGTCACGGCCCCTCCCGGTTCAAAAGCATCGGCCGGCGTGTGGTCGATGGCAAATCCCCGTGATGTGTTGTGCAGGTAGAGAATCGCGCCGCAGCCTTCCTCGGCAATCATGCGCATCGACTGGTCGAGGGTTTCGCGGCAGTGACAGTCGGCGCCGAAGATATCGCCCGCCGTACAGCGCGTGTGGACCCGCACCAGGACCGCATGGGGACAGGGCTGGCGGCCATCGGGATGGTCAGGCAGGCCGGACGGCCCATCCACGTAGGCCGGGCAGCCGGGGCACAGATCGCCGCGCACCAGCGCAATGTGGCTCTCCCCGCCGTTCACTTCGCTCTCGTAGGCGATCATGCGGAATTCGCCGTAGCGCGTCTGGATGCGGCTCTCGCCGGCGCGCACGATATAGCGTTCGTTACGCAGCCGGTAGCGGATCAGCTCCGCAACGGTGAGAATCCTGAGCCCATGTTCCTGACAAAAAGGGATGAGGTCGGGGATGCGCGCCATCTCGCCGTCGTCGCGCATGATCTCGCAGATCACGCCGGAGGGATCGAGGCCCGCCATCCGCGCCAGGTCGACCGACGCCTCGGTCTGCCCCGCTCGCACCAGCACGCCGCCCCGGCGCGCGCGCAGCGGGAAAATGTGGCCCGGCCTCGCCAGGTCGGCAGCCGTCGATTGGGGGGCAATCGCAGTACGAATGGTTTGGGCCCGGTCAGCGGCGGAGATGCCGGTGGTCACCCCTTCGCGGGCCTCGATCGTCTCCGTAAACGCCGTTCCGAATCGCGAGGAATTCTGCTGGGTCATCGGGAACAGCCGCAGGTAGTCGGCCCGCTCTTCCGTCAGAGTCAGACAGATAAGCCCGCGCCCGTACCGCGCCATGAAGTTAATGGCTTCAGGCGTGACGTGCTGCGCGGCCAGCGTCAGGTCGCCTTCGTTCTCGCGGTCTTCGTCGTCGACCACCACCACCATGCGGCCCGCGCGAATCTCGGCGAGCGCACCCGGCACGTCGGTAAACGGAGTTTCCATCGGGCGTTCCTTCTGGGGCATCGGCTCGTCTTATTCTCACCCAGACAAGCCCTGAACAGCAAAACGCCGCCCGCAGGCGGCGTCTTGGACTAAACAATCGAACAGGGCTTACAACGTCGATTCGATCTCGAATCCCCAAGCCTCGAGAAGAGCCTCAGGGATATATTTCGAATTCTTGTTCCGGCGAGCCCACTCCCGAAGTCTGGTTGACCGGATATACTGATCCGGCGTGAGCTTGAACTCCTTGACGATCTGCTCAAAGGAAGTAACTGTGGGCACTACCGGGCCGATAGGCTCCGGCTTGCCCCAATTCGGATTTCCACGACGCTTTGCCATTTGATTGGTGTCCTTAATAAACGAAGATGTGAGAATTAACGTTGCCTGCCTCGAACGCTGGGAGGGGGATCCAGATAAGCGGTCCTGAGGCCATGCTAGAGTTCTATTTTAGGGATTTTTTCTCCAAAAATCAATAGGTTAGGGGCGAATTTCGGGTTCAAGTTCATTTTCAGTTCATCTTATGACTGATTGCTATCTCGCTAAGAAAACAAGCGCTTAGCCAAGAGTAATACCACTTTCGGGGGATATTCTCGGATCGCCCCGAACCACTTCTGGCACTCCCCCCAGGCGATGGTTGCAGGATACTCGTTTAAAACCACTTAGGTCCGATTCCGGACTCGTCGCCGGGAGTCGGTCTTGCCTTCCGGCGGGCACAGCTCCCTGCCGCGCCGGCGCGCATTGCCCTCGGAGTGAAATCAGCTCCCGTCACCGCTCAAATCCCCCCACCGGAGTAAAATCCCTGCTGTCGAATCGCCAGGCTCTGCAGGCTCGCCTCTCCCCGGGCTCACGAACTGCCGCGAACGCCGCGAACGTTCACCCTGGCGGGAGGACCGCATGAAGCGCACGATTTTCCTGTTGCTGGTTCTGTCCGGAATGGTCGTTCCATGTCAGGCGGTCAAGCGGGTCACCGCCGCCCAGCTGGAGCAGCTGGTGGCCAGTCTTCACGGCAAGCCGGATGGCGACCTCGCTTACCAGATCGGCGACCTGGAGTTGACCGAACGGCTGAGCGCCGAGCGGACCGCCCGCCTGGGCGCGGCACTCCCCGGCGAAAAGAGCCGGCAGGCCCTGACCGCGATCGCGGACGCTTCGAGCTTCCAGGCTCCTCCAGCCGAGGAAACCCCTGCCACCGCCGCGCCCGATATTGCCGCCCAGCGGAGAATCATGGGTCTGGTTGCCAACTACGTGACCAAAACCATCCCCCAGCTGCCGAACTTCCTTGCCACCCGTGCCACCATCCGGTTTGAAGACACGCCCCTGGTACAGAAACCCGGCGGTTTTATTCCTTACGAGCCGATCCACCAGGTCGGAACATCGAGCGTTGCTGTGCTGTATCGCGACGGGCGCGAAGTGGAGGACCAAACCAAAAGGGTCAAGGCGACGACTGCACAAGGACTCACCACGTCTGGCGAATTCGGCCCCATTCTGGGCATCATTTTGCTCGATGCGGCCCAGAGCAAGCTGACATGGAGCCACTGGGAGCGGGGGCCGACGGGACTTCAGGCCGTCTTCGCCTACGACGTGCCCCGCGAAAAATCGCACTACGAAGTGAATTACTGCTGCATCGCGAACCCTGGCGCAACCGTCGGCGCCAATGTCGTACCCTTCCGGGCGATCGTGGGCTATCGCGGGGAGATGGCGGTCGATCCCGCCACCGGCACGATCCTGCGTCTTTCGGCGGTGGCCGCCCTCAAGCCCGACAGCCCCGTCTCACGAGCCGACATCCTGGTCGATTACGGCCCCGTGGAAATTGGCGGAAAGACCTACGTCTGTCCCGTAAAGAGCGTGTCCGTCACCTCCGCCCAGATGGTCCAGACAGACGAGAGGTACCATCGTCCACTGGCGGAACACATGCAGCCGGTGAAGACAATGCTCAACGACGTGCAGTTTGAGCAGTATCACATGTTCCGCGCCGAGTCGCGCGTGTTGACCGCTGAGGCTGGGGAAAGCCCCGGTCTTCCGCCGCTCGCAAAAGCGCCGACGGAGAGCCCTGCCACCCCGGATCAGGCCAACGCAACGGCCTCCGCCACGTCAGCGGCGCCCGAAAGCTCAGTCGCTCCAGTCGCTCCTGCCACCGAGGTCGCCGCCGCACAACCAGCCCCGCCGGCGACTCTGCCAACACCCGCTCCCGAGATCAGCATGACCGATTCTGCCGACGTGCCCAATGCCCCCGCACACCTGCAATCCGGCGCTCCCGGGTCGGAGTTCACCCTGCGAACAACCACCCGGCTGGTCGATGTCGGGCTGGTCGCTTATGACAAGAAGGGGCATCCGGTCACAGATCTCAAACAGAGCGATTTCGAGATCTACGACAACGGCCGCAAGCAGGAGATCAAGTATTTCGGCCAAGCGAGTCAAATTGCCACCCCCTCGCCAGCAGCCTCGGCCGGGCAGGCCACAAGCGCCCCGACCGAACAGGTGATCACCAACCGTCCCGCCTCTGCAACCACCGCAAATCCGGCGCAGGCCTCGCCGGAGAGCCACTCCTCTGTGCTGCTCATCGACGCCTCCAACCTTGCCTGGGGCGACCTCTCGTACGCACGCGAGGAAATGCTGCGGTTCCTCAAATCCCTCCCCCAGGCGAACAGGTCGGCCTGTACATCCTTCGCACGTATCGGCTTCGAGGTCCTGCTCGAACCAACCAGCGATCACGCAGAAGTTGCCGCCAAACTCACCGGCTGGATGCCCAAAGCCCAGGACCTGGCCCGCGCCCAAGACGAAGAGCAGCGCAACCGCCAGCACATCGACTGGGTGGCCAGAATAGAGGATCTCAATATGTCAATGGAAACGAAGCCACGTAGCCCAATACATTTGCCAACAACCAAAATGGCGAGCCAACGGGCGCAATGAAGATCCCCGTGGATGCTCGTCTGCGCGATCTTGGCAGCAACCCGGAACGCGATGCCTTGTTGCTGCTGGTAGGAATCGCCCGCCATCTGGCAGCCCTTTCCGGTCACAAGAACCTGGTCTGGGTGGCGAGCGACAACGTTCTCGCTGATTGGAGTAATAGCGTCTCGCACGTCGAAAAGACCACAAAGTTCCTCGATCCTCTCTCAATTCGGCTGGGAGACTCTGAACGAAGCTCACGTGAGCTTTACCCTCTCGATGCATCGCAGTTGGACGCGGGCGTTATTGGCGCCGATCTCGGGAACCGCAACGTGCAGGCTATCGGCACATCGGGCCGAGACCAGAGCACTAGCTTCCTTGGGTGATGCCTCGCCAGCAAACAAGCCGGGGCGCGAGACTGCGAAATGCAACAAGACACCCATTCCATCCAGGGTACCTTCCGCGACCTCGCCGAAGCCACCGGCGGCCGCGCCCTCCGCCGCGCCGGCGACATTGCCGCCGAGCTCAACGGCATCGCCGCCGACGGCCGCGCCGCCTACCTGTTCAGCTTCACGCCCGATGGGCCTGCGGACGACAAGTACCACCTGATCACCGTCAAGCTGGCCGCCCGCCACGAACTCACGCTGCGCTACCGCACCGGCTACTTGTATGAAAAGGAGCCGGCCACGCTCAAGCAGCGCTTCCAGCGCGCCGTGTGGCAGCCGCGCGATATGAACGACATCGCCCTCACCGCAATCCCCTCCGGCTCTGCCCAGACTCGCGTGCTGAAAGTCGGCATTGCCGCCACGGACCTCGAGATGGCGCAGAACGGCAATTCACAGACGGATGAATTCTGGACCGACAAGCTCGACATCTTCCTCATCGAGCGCAACGACGACGCGCTTCATGCCAAGGTCACCGGCCGCACGCTCAGTCTTCACCTACGCCCGGAGACTTATCAGAAGGTTCTCCGCGAAGGGATTCCATTCGATCAGCCATTGCCCTCCAAGCCAGGCACCGGATCACTTCGCGTGATCGTTGTGGATGAGAATTCGGGAAGGATGGGGTCGGTGACTTTGCCTGCCAACGCACTTTCGCCGCCTTCGTAGGCTTCGGAGCGCTTCCCCCATTCTTAAGATAGCAATATAAATCATTGAAAACAAGACTGTTTTTTGCCTCCATCTTCGCCTAGCCTGAGCAATCGAAGCATTGGAATGGGTGTGGGTGAAGCATCGCTTCACATGGATTTGCGGCCCGCACCACTCCCCCTTGCTTCAGACCAGTACAAGGAGAAGAGTGGATGCCGGAAAACAACACGCACGGCTTCGTGGCAGATAAGTTCAACCCGGTCCGCGACGCCTTCGAGGCGAATTTTACGAGCGGCGCGGATGTGGGAGCTTCTTGTTGCGCCACCTTGGAAGGTGAGACGGTTGTGGACCTTTGGGGCGGCTTCGCTAACCAGGCGAAGACCCGTCCGTGGGAGAAGGACACCATCCTCACGGTTTACTCCACGACCAAAACCATGACTGCGCTCACGGCGCTGCTTCTGGCTGATCGCGGCGAGTTGGACTTTGATGCGCCCGTCGCCAAATATTGGCCGGAATTCGCAGCCAAAGGCAAGGAGCGCACCCTGGTTAGCCATGTGATGAGCCATGCGTCGGGGCTTTCCGCCTGGAGGGAGCCTGTAACTGCGATGGAAGATCTCTACGACTGGGAGAAGATGACATCGTTGCTCGCAGCCCAGGCACCGCTGTGGGAAGCGGGGACCGCCTCAGGGTATCACTCGATGACCTACGGCTATCTTGTGGGGGAAATCGTTCGCCGCATCACCGGAAAATCTCTGGGGACGGTCTTCCGCGAAGAGATCGCAGAGCCCCTCGGCGCCGACTTCCATATCGGCCTGCCCGCCTCCGCGGACGCGCGAGTTGCCGAAATCGTTCCCATCGTTCTGGCGCAGGACCCGGGCAAGTTTGAGTTCAGCGAGGTCCAGAGACTTACGTTCATGAACCTGCCACGCAATTACCCGTGGGCAGGAAGCACGGCCGTCGCAAACACGCGCGCCTGGCGGGGAGCGGAAATTCCGGCCGTCAACGGCCACGGCAACGCGCGCTCCATCGCGGAGATCCATTGCATCCTTGCCAATAACGGCATGGCCAGGGGCAAGCGGTTTATGTCCGAGGCCGGCACCCGCAAGGTGCTCGAAGAGCAGATCGAAGGACCTGATCTCGTAATGGGCCCCTCGAAGCAGGCGCGCTTCGGCATGGGGTTCGCCCTTCCCGGCCCGCTGCTGGAGTTGGAATTGCCCAACCCCAATACCATCCATTGGGGCGGGGGAGGCTGCTCCTGGATCTTCATCGACATGGATGCGCGCACCACATTCGCGTATGCAGCCAACAAAACGGACCGGCACCCCCTGAGCGATCCGAGACCGTTCCGCGCCATGCAAGCCTTCTGGCAGTCGCTTGGCATTTGCCACGGCGCAGCAGCCGTTTCATAAATCAAAGCGGGTGGCGGTTCTTCTTCACCGCGTAAGGGGAACCGCCCGCTTGACAGCCGGTGGACCCGAAATCTAATGTGGATTTTTCTCGGCAAACGTTTACTCAGAGCCCCTTTAACGGCAGGAATCACGCATGGCCATCGTTGCAGGAGTTGACTTCGGAACACTGAGCGTTCGCGTCTCCATCGTGGACAGCAAGCGCGGCCGCCTGGGCACCGCGGTGGAAGAATACCCGCTGCACCGCAAGCGCGAAGACCCCGACTACGCCACCCAGGCGCATGCCGATCACATGCGCGCTCTCGCCGCTGCCACCCGCAAGGCGGTCGCCTCGGCCGGCATTTCAGGCGAGCAGGTTGAGGCCATCGCCCTCGACACGACCGGATCGAGCGTGGTGCCCGTCGACGCGCACATGCAGCCCCTCAACGAGTACTACCTGTGGTGCGACCATCGCGCCCATGAAGAAGCCCAGCAGATCACCGCGCTCGCCCACGCTGAGAATCTCGAAGCCATTGAATGGTGCGGCGGCGTCTACTCCCACGAGTGGGGCTTTGCCAAGCTCCTGCACTGGCTGCGCCACAACCCCGACAAGCGCGAGCGTTTCGCCTCGGCCTTTGAGCACTGCGACATGGTCGCGGCCACCCTGTGCGGCATCACCGATCCGCGCCAGGCAAAGCGCAGCGTGTGCGCCATGGGCCACAAGTGGATGTGGAACCCCAAGTGGGGCGGCCTGCCTCCGCAGGAATTCCTGTCCAAACTCGATCCCCTTTTCGATGGAGTGCGCGACAAGCTCGCCGGCGAATATCAGACCTCGGACCACCTTGCCGGCCGCCTCGCCCCGCAATGGGCCGGCGAATTGGGCCTCCGCCCCGGCATACCCGTTCCGGTCGGAGCCTTCGACGCCCATTGGGACGCGCTGGGCGCCGGGTGCCGCGAAGGCGATGTCGTCAACGTTGTGGGGACCTCCACCTGCATCATCGCCATGGCCCGGGAGACAGACCTCATCCCCGGCGTCTGCGGCATCGTGCCGGGGAGCGTGCACCCGCAGTTCACCGGCATTGAAGCCGGCCTGTCCGCGACCGGCGATATCTTTGAAGCCGTCGCACGCCGTGCCGGCGTCAAAGTCTCCGCGCTTGCGCAAGGCCTCGAAAACTATCGCGCCGGGCAAACGGGGCTGCTCCGGTTGAGCTGGGATAACGGCGACCGAACGGTGCTGGTGAACCCGGAGCTCGGTGGGGTGACGCTGGGATGGAATCTCATCCACACCGCGCAGGATGAACTGTTCGCCGCCATCGAAGGAACGGCTTTCCACACGCGCATTATTCTCGAGCGCATGGCGGAGCATGGTGTTCGCGTCGATCGCGTAATCAACGCCGGAGGCATTCCGCAGAACAATCCCGTCTTGAACCAGGTGTATGCGAATGTGCTGGGTAAGCCTGTGCTGGTGCCGGCCGGTGTGCCCACCAGTCTTGGGTCGGGGATTTTCGCGATGCTGGCCGCGGGCGTCTACGCGACTGTCGAAGAAGCCCAGGCCGCATTGTGCCTCGAATTTACGATCTATTCGCCCGATCCCGCTGCTGCAGCAATATACGAGAGGCTCTTTCCGCTGTACCGCAAGGCTTACTTCGCTCTGGGCACGCGGTCTGCCCCGCCCGTTGCTCTCGGTGAGATTCTTCCTGAGTTACGCAGAATCGCCAGCGAAGTCTGCGCCACTTAAAAGAGCAATTAGCAGATAAATCTAATTGAGTTATTCGGCGACAATGTTCTGCCGTGTAACTCTGGCAATCTCTCTTCGAGCTTCCTCTGCCGTGGCGACGTTTTGGAGCGCCGCTTCCAATTCGCAAACCTTCGAGCCGACAAGGAAGCGATACCAGAAACCTTGCAGAAAATGATAGACAAGACCTTTGCGCCCATCGAGAAAGCCGAGCCGGATGACGTACCGGTAGAAGAAGTACGCAAACGCGGAAAGCTCGAAGGGAATGCGGTTGTAAATTCGTTCTTTTATAAATCGCTTGATTCCCGCCTGCTTCATCCGCGAACCGTGCGAAAGCACAGATCCTGATTGGGTTTGCCAAAGGTTCAGGCGCGTGGCGACTACATCCAGCGCTTCCCTGCTCGCGTACTTGTTGTGCTTCTCCGTAAAAAAAGTCAGGTCAAACAGGCTATGATCGGCGAATCCTCCCGCGAATTTTACCGCCCGGCCCTCGGTCAGATAGATATGTTCGTCCATCCACCGATCCTCGATGCGTGCCCTTCCCCGGCGCCACATGCGAAGAAGCAGCATCGGATATCTTCCGCCGTGCCGGATGAACTTGTCTTGAAATATCGTTTTGCGGTTGAGATAGACGCCGGTAACATCGGAACTTAGTCCGGGAAGCCTGGCAACGATCTCCTGACTTAGATCGGCCTCGATCACCTCGTCGGCATCCAACCGCATCACCCACTCGGCTGTCACGGGCGCGTGGTCGAGTGCCCACTGAAACTGCTTCGCCTGGTTTTGAAATGGATGCTTTAGCACCTGGGCGCCGAACGAGCGAGCGATATCAACCGTATTGTCGGTCGAGAACGAATCAATAACAAATACTTCCTTGGCAAAGCCCTGCACATGGCTGAGGGCGCGCGGCAGGTGCAAGGATTCGTTGTAGGTAAGAATGATGACCGCAACGCTCGCATTCCCGCTCATATGGCTCTTCCGTCCGGACTCATCGCTGTCGCCGGCACTTCCGCTCACTGAGAACGCGGGTTACTGAATGAAGGCTCCGCGGCCTCGCATCAGGCCGACGCTTCAACGTACCGGCTAAAATACTCCAGGCACAGATTCAGCCCCGTCTCAAGATCAATTTTAGGTTCCCAGGCGAATAGCCGGCGAGCCTTCGAGATGTCCGGCTGGCGCTGCACGGGATCGTCTTGCGGAAGGGCCCGATGAACGATCCTGCTCTTTGAACCGGTAACTCGCAACACGGCGCGGGCGCACTCGAGGACCGTCCACTCACTTGGGTTGCCGACATTCACCGGCAAGTGTTCATCCGTGCGGGACAAGCCCATGATTCCTTCGATCTCGTCCGAGACATAGCAGAAGCTTCGCGTCTGCCCGCCGTCTCCATAGACCGTAAGATCCTCGCCTCTCAATGCCTGGGTCATGAAATTGGATATGACACGACCGTCATTTCCGTGCAGCCTGGGACCATAGGTGTTAAAGATACGCACCAGATGCGTGTTTACTCCTTCGTAGCGGTGATACGCCATGACCAGAGCTTCGGAGAAACGCTTGGACTCGTCGTAGACCGATCGCGGGCCGATGGGGTTCACATGTCCCCAATACTCTTCCGTCTGCGGGTGTTCCAGAGGATCCCCGTAGCACTCCGAGGTTGAGGCCTGCAGGAATCTCGCGCCATACTTCCGGGCAAGTTCGAGCATGTTGCGAGTTCCGATCGAGCCCACTGTCAGGGTTTCGATACCCAACCTGAGATAGTCCGGAGGACTCGCGGGTGAAGCAAAATTGAACACGTAGCCGACTGGCCCGGGATCGAACCCAAGGCAGATATCCTGCTCGATGAACTCAAACCTCGGCTCATTCCTAAGATGTTCGATGTTGTCAAGGAATCCCGTGCAAAGATTGTCAACGCCGATCACAGAATGTCCGTCGGCAATAAGAGCATCGGTAAGATGCGACCCCAGAAAGCCAGCAGCTCCACTGACGAGAACGCGCATCAATCATTCACCCGCTTCAGTTGATATGAGGATTGACCAGGATGGAGCACCAAAAAAAATTTACGGTAGGCATGGCTCGGTATCGCCCTTGAAACATACTACAAGATTCGAGTGGTCAACACTCAGCCAGCTGCGCACCTTCCTATCAATTGATTATGCTTCGGCTCTCGCGGCAGGCGGCGTTTCGACCTGCAACGGGGGTAGCTTGTCGCGATAACGCCGGAGCAGTGGAACCAGCTTGAGAGCCGACCAATAGCGCGGAACATAGCGTGCGGGGGCCGAAACACAACGGAAGAACCATCCCAGATAGAAGCGGTCTGCCCAATCTGGAATCCTGACCTGGTCGCCACTAAGAAAAGCTATTGCTGCCCCGATACAGTGAATTCCCGGACGGTAGTTAAGGTTACGTTTCAGGTACAGCCCGAGACGTTCCTGAGTACCGCCGCCGACCGTGATCACAATGTGCTTCACGTGAAGATCCTGCAAGCGCTCGATGAGCGCAGGATCATCAATCTCGGAGCCGTACATGGGAGCCTCGTAAATGTAGCTGGCCGGCACTACAATTCCTCTCGACGCAAGCCATCGGATGTTTTTCTCGGCGCTGGCCTTACCAGCCATCACCCAGAAAGTATTACCCGGAGCGCGCACTTCCTCCCGCAAGAGGAGCTGGCGAAGATATTTCAGCCCCGACAAACGTTTCAAGGAGTCTCCTTCAAACCAGTTCCAGAGAAGCACCATGAAGGCCGAATCGGGAATGGCGACGTCGGCATTGGTAATTGCCTCACGGTAGGACTCGTTGCAAGCGATATCCTTCAGGGCCGGCGCAGCCGGCACAACCAGCAGTCCGCCATCGGACATCCGATCAATCGCGTCATCCATGTCTCCTGCATAGAAATCGACGCCGAGAATCCGGCGGATTTCGTATCCAGGTGCGTTTGGTCTCGTCATTTTTGATTCCCCGCCTGCGCCCAAATGCACGCGTGCATCAGGCCCGCTCATGCGTGAGCGAGGGAGCGCATCTCTTGTGCGATCCACTCGTAGGTTTTGCTCAAGCCATCCTTGAGTCGAATGGACGGCTCCCAGCCAAGGTGCTGAACGATCTTGGTGTTGTCGCTGTTGCGGCCGTTCACTCCCTTGGGAGCATCGAGCTTGTAGCGGCGATGGAGCCTCACCGCCGCAATTTCCTCCACGATGTCGACCAGCTGGTTGATGGTCACCAACTCACTCGACCCCAGGTTGATTGGCTCGTGAATTTCGCTTTCTGTAATCGCCTGCGTCCCGCGCGTACAATCGTCGATATACATAAAGCTGCGCGTCTGCTTGCCATCGCCCCAGATCTCGATCTCGTGCTTTCCACTCATCTTGGCTTCGAGGACTTTCCGGCAAATCGCGGCGGGAGCCTTTTCGCGTCCGCCCGTCCACGTTCCGAGGGGGCCATACACGTTGTGAAAACGGGCCACGCGGCACTGCAGGCCGAAGTCTTCTTCAAAATGCCGGCACATGCGTTCGCTGAAAAGCTTCTCCCATCCATAGCCATCCTCGGGCAGGGCTGGGTATGCATCCTCTTCCGCGAGAGGAACCACTTCGGGAGTCTTTTGCTTGTCGGCGTTGTACACGCAAGCCGACGACGAATAGAAGAACCGCTGCACACCGGCATCGCGCGCCGCCAGCAACATATGCGTGTTGGTTAGAACGCTCAGCATGCAAAGGGCCTTGTTATTTTCGATGAATCCCATGCCGCCCATATCCGCTGCGAGTTGGAAGACCACATCGGCGCCTTTGGCCGCGCGCTGACAATTGTTCCGATCCTTGAGATCGAGAACCAGGTTCTCAACGTTCGAAGACTCCTGATACCACTCCTCACGGGGTTTGATGTCGACGGCTCGTATCACATCTGCACCGTTGGCCAGAAGGCTGTTGACAAGATGTCCGCCGATGAATCCGCCAGCCCCGCAAACCACCGCTTTTTGACCCTTAAGCTGCATGTAATTCCATTCCCCCTCTTGTAACGGCAATAAATCAAAACTGTGCGCGCTGCGCAAGAACACGAAAGTATTAATACGTGGTTGTCTCGGTGATTTCCATAGCTTCCCGAGATCGGTTGATCGACTGCGGTGTCAGGATATCCAGCCAGAATTTCGTATACGCCCGGACCGCGTCGCGACTATCGGGGTGAGGCGGCGGGGCTCCGCTGATGAGCCGGGATAGGTCGGGGTGCACGATGACAGTCATGGCCAGCGCCGAGGTGATCATGCGTGGATCAAGGTTTCGAATCCTGCCCGTTTCGATATTCCGCGCCAGGTAGCGGGAGAACGCCGTGAAGACAGGCGAAAGATGCTGTTGACAGATCGACTCCGCTTTCCAGCGTAGTTCGATCAGCGCTACCGCTATCAGGCTGAGGAGCTGCGGCTTGAATGTGACAGTCTCCACCAGCAGGGCGAGTACCTGGGGCAGAACTACTTCCGGCGCCTCGCAATCAGCCATGCCGTCCAGAAGATCCTTGCGCGGTCGAACCCCATTGAACGACGCCTCCAACGCTGACCAGAATAGGTCTTCCTTGTGTTCAAAATAGCGGAAGAGCGTATTTTCGCTGATATCGGCGAGATGGGCAATCTCGCGCGTACTGGTCCCATGGTACCCTTGGCGCGCGAACAGCTGCGCCGCGGCCTGAACAATCTTTCCAGTGCGCTCAGAGTTTTTAAGTGCTGACGCCATTCATACACTCGTTCTTCGAGGAGCGAATATTCTCACGCGTGGCATGCAGGGCGGCCGAGTTCGAACTTACGTCCATAATGCCATGCCTCCGGGCGGTCAGACTGGGGTAGAAAATTATCGATCTCAAGCATTAGCAAAGGCAGTGCGTCATTTCGTATCAGGTGCGGTTTCGAAATGCTGACTTGCGTCCGGATCTTTGTGTGAACTAGTGCGACTCGAGATCCAAACGGGGATTGCGATCGACGCTCAACAGAATGCACGGAACTCGTGAACTGCCCGAAGGACAGTCGAACAGGGTGATCATACCATAATGGGGGTAAGCCGTTGCTTATGTTCTCTGGGCCTTCCATTGAAGCTGCAATGGGTTCTCCATTGGTTTCCGCCGAACGTTAGATTGGCACATTCTGCAATTTGGTTTGTTGAGAAATCTATATTTGTCATTTATTTAATGTAAGCACGTGCTGTCACACGGCACAACGACACTGAGCCGCCGGTAATCGATTGCTGCCTGGCTCGATGGCTGCGCTTTTTCCGGGCCAAACACGTTTCCCTACCTTTGTTTCTTAAAACCGATACCCAGGCTTCAGTTCGCACCGGTACACCGTCGACTTTTCCGTCTCTCGATTGGTTCTCGCGGTGCAGGTGGCCCAGCTCAAGTAGAGATCCGGCCCCAGCGGAAACACCATGGGAGTACCATCCAGTTCGGCGAGAATGCTGACTCCTTCTTCGGTGGGCGGCAGAGTAAAGTTTAGCGTTTGCCCGAAGATGACTGGATACGACTCACGCACGTTCGAATCGACTACGGTGCGAAACACCTCTGCCTCCAGCAGAAAGGTCGCGGTGTCGGACCAGTTCAGAGCGGTGGCTGTGATAATACGCCCACCCTGGCTGAAGCCGCTTGAATCAATGCGCGTGAACGGACAGGGCCCGGCGATGCACGAAGCTCGCACGTCGCGAAACTCATGATCGGGCCCGGCGTCCATTGTCTCTGAGCCGGTAGCCGCTTTCCAGTTTCCGTCCGGCGAACACGGCGCCTGCCGGTTGCATGGAACGTTTCTTGCGTTCACTACCTGGAACGTCTTCACCTCGCTGCCGATGTTCACGTTTCCCTGGGAATTGACCGTATACCGGATGCGGATGTTCGAAACAACCGACTCTTTCTTGTTCGAGCGCGGCTTAACATCGGGCCCATTCGGGGTTAGTTCAGCCACGTGCAACTCCTGCGCAGTTGTACGGAGCCCGGGGTGCAGCGTCATGTCGAACGACTCGTAGTCGGGACTTCTGAAACTCAGGGTCACGGTCTGGCCCGGCCAAACATTTTCGCGAAACTTCAAATTGAAATACCCTGAGGCATCGCTTTGCGTTTTGACAGTCATCAGGCCGTCAGTCGCCGTGACCGCTACGTTGGCGATGGGGAGTGCGTTCCGCGGATCCTTGTCGCGGCGGATGACCGCGCCCTCGATGGTGATGGTCCTCGGTCGCCAGCGATGACTGCGCACAACAAGCACAATGATCATGGCGACTGCCACCGCGCTGATGCAGGCCCAGACTAGCCACTTTCTCCACTTCATTACGTTTCCATTCGCGCCTTAGCTTATTTTGACGCATTTACCGCCCGTCGTGAACCCTTCGCGACCCCGAGCGGTTGCGTCTAATATGAAAGACAGCCAGAATCATTCAGCAGAGCGCAAAGCTCCGCACCGAGGAAAAGGGTTTGCAACCGTTCGACAAGCAGACTGGGGAATGCGCTCGCGGCGACACAGTCCGCGGAAAAAGACTCTCGCGCCGCAAACTTCTGGGGCAAATGGCCGGTCTGTCGTTGGGACTTTCCGTCTCACGCGACGACCTATTCTCGTACCAGCAACCTCCGGCATCGCACCCGCAACCACCGGAAAAGCAGCATCAGTCCCCGGCCCCTCCGCCCGCTCCGTCATCGCTCTCTCCCGAAGACGATCAGTTTCTCAACGACCTTGAACACGCAAACTTCCTTTTTTTCTGGGAGCAGAGCAATCCCGAAACCGGCCTGATCAAGGACCGTTGCAACGTCCGAACCAACGATACCAGCCTGGCGGCCAGCATCGCCTCCAGCGGATTCGGCCTCACCGCCATCTGCATCGGCCTCATGCGCGGCTTCGTGAGCTACGAAGACGCGCGCACGCGCGTCCTCAAATCTCTGTCCTTCTTATGGCACAAGCTGCCGACGCATCGCGGCTTCTTCTATCACTTCGCCAATATCAACACCGGCGAACGCATCTGGGATTCCGAAGTCTCATCGGTCGACACCGCCATGCTCCTTTGCGGAGCCCTCACCTGCAAGCAGTATTTCAAGGACAAGGCGATCGGCGACCTTGCGCACGCCATCTTCGATCGCGTCGACTGGACCTGGCTCTCCGAGGACACCACGCTGCTTTCGCACGGCTGGACGCCCGAGATGGGTTTCATCCACTCCCGCTGGGACGACTACAGCGAGTTGATGATGATGTACCTGCTGGGCATGGGATCCGCTTCCCACCCCCTCGCGCCCGAGACCTGGTTTGCGTGGAAACGCCAGATCTTCGAGTACGATGGGCTTCGCTACGTAGGCTCGTTCGCGCCGCTGTTTGTGCACCAGTATTCGCAGGCGTGGTTCGATTTTCGCGGCAAGAAAGACCGTTACACCGACTACTTCCACAACTCGACGATCGCCACCGACGTGCATCGCCGCTTCTGTCTCGAATTGAACGAACAGTTTCCCAGCTACAGCAATGCTCTCTGGGGCATCACGGCGTCCGATTCCGCCAAAGGCTACGTGGTCTGGGGCGGCCCTCCGGCCATGGGCCCCATCGACGGAACGGTCGTACCTGCCGCGGCCGGCGGCTCGTTGCCTTTTCTGCCCGCTGCCACCATGCGCGTCCTCCACACCATACATGACCACTATCCCCAGGCCTGGTGCCGCTACGGCTTCGTCGATGCCTTCAATCCCCTGACCGACTGGTATGACACCGACGTCATCGGAATCGACACCGGCATCACCATGCTGATGGCCGAAAACGCGCGATCGAGTTTCGTCTGGGACACGTTTATGAAGAACCCCGAAGCGCAGCGCGGGATGGAAACCGCCGGTTTCAAGCCCTACGAAGCTCCCAGCAACCTGTAAAATAGAGGAGAGAACGCGGCGCGGCCCGCTTAGCCGCCGGCCGGGTGTCTTCGGTTGAGTCCGAAAGCGCGCCCTGTCCAGGGTCCCTTCCCCGATGTCCGAACAACAATGAGATTCGAAAACGCATCGTAGTTAAGTAGATACGGCGCCGGCAGGAGCACGAGTCCCTTGGGTTTGGCTACACGAATGGGCTTCTTTCCCGGTTTATCCCCATCGCTGCGGTATTTAACAGAAAAAAAGGAAGTCAATGTCCTCCGCGATCGATGATCCGGAAGTTACCGGCGAAACCAGCGAAACACAGCCAGAGGCCCCGCAACAGCCTGCGAGCGCTTGGGGCGATCGGCTGCGCGCGCTTCGGAATGTGCCTCCTGTTCTTCATTTTGTCTGGGAGTCGGGCCCCGCGGTCGTCTTCTGGAACATCGCCATCCGCGTCATTGTCGCGTTTCTGCCCGTCGGGCATCGGCATCATCGGCCGTTTCATTATCGACGGAGTCAACCGCATCCGTATGCATCAGCCGCTGCCCCAGCATTTCTGGTGGCTGGTGGCTGCGGAGATGGCCCTGGCCGTCATTACCGGCATTCTCTCCCGCTCGGTCGACTACTTCGACAACCTGCTGGCCGACCGCTACACCCATCACGTGAGCGTCGAGGTCATGCGCAAAGCCGCGGCTCTCGATGTCACCGTCTACGAGGATCCGGTCTTCTACGATCGTCTGGAGCGCGCCCGCGTTCAAGCTACCGACCGCCTGGCCATGATCCAGCAGATGGGCCGACTGATCCAGCAATCAGTCACCGCCATTGCGTTTTCCGCGGTTCTGCTCAAATATTCTCCATTTCTTCTTCTGCTGCTGATCATCGGCATCATTCCCGCATTCCTGGGCGAGAGTCATTTCGCGTTTCTCACCTATGCCAAGAACTTCCGCCAGACACCCCTGCGCCGGCAAATGGATTACCTGCGCCAGGTGGGCGGCAGCAAAGAAGCGGCCAAGGAACTCAAGCTCTTCAACCTCAGCGAATACCTCACCAATCGGTTCTCAGCCCTCTCGCAGACAATCTATGAGCAGAATGTCGCGCTTAACCGGCGCCGCCTTTTCTGGGGCGGCATTCTGGCCATCGTCGGGCAACTCGGCTACTACGGAGCCTACGGCTACAGCATCTGGCGCACCATTCAGGGCCAGTACACCGTCGGCGACCTGACCCTGATCACCACCGCCATCATGCAGGCCATGGCCAACATCCAGCAGGCCTTCTCCACCGCCTCCGGCGTGGCCGACCAGGCGCTCTTCCTCACCGATCTGCTGGCTTTCTTCGAAATGAAGCCGCGCGTTGAATCCAAGGTCAACGGACTGCCGGCGCCCAAGCCGATTACGCGCGGATTTGAATTCCGTAACGTTTCCTTCGCCTATCCCGGCACCAACCGCCGCGTCCTCAGCAACTTCAACTTCACCCTCAGCCCGGGCGAGCGCATCGCCCTCATTGGCGAAAACGGGCAGGGCAAGACCACCATCGTCAAGCTCATCACCCGGCTCTACGATCCCACCGAAGGCCAGATCCTGCTCGATGGGATCGACCTGCGCGAGTACGACCTCGCCGACCTGCACGCGGAAATCGGAGTCATCTTCCAGGACTTCATGCGCTACGAGATGACGGCGCGCGAAAACATCGCGGTGGGCCGCATCGAAGTCCCCCACGCGCCGGAAGAAATCGAATACGCGGCCGAAAAGAGCCTGGCCGCCGGCGTGATCGCCAAACTGCAGGGCGGCTACGACCAGATGCTCGGCCGCCGCTTCGAGGGCGGCGTCGATCTCTCCGGCGGCGAATGGCAAAAGCTCGCCCTGGCGCGCGCCTATCTTCGCGACGCGCAACTGCTCATTCTCGACGAGCCTACCGCCGCCCTGGATGCCCGCAGTGAATTGCAGGTCTTCGAGCGTTTTGCTGAACTCACCGAAGGCAAGATGGCGCTGCTCATCTCGCATCGTTTCTCTACCGTCCGCATGGCCGACCGCATCGTAGTACTTGAGGGCGGTCGACTGGTGGAAGAAGGGCAACCACGCACAACTGATGGCGCTCGGCGGCCGCTACGCCGCCATGTTTGAGATGCAGGCCGCAAGCTACCGTTGAGGCTGAATGACCGACACTGCCACTATCCTTGACCCGCAGAGTTCGCCCCGCGGCGAACTCTCCGAAGAACTTACCCTCGCGGCGCGAAAAGCCTCGGCATGGGAAGTGGCGTTCCATTCCTCAAATTCAAATAGCTTCGCGCAGCGAGTTCTGGCTCGACGCAGTGAACTCCTCAAGCTCGAAGTTGAGCTTGCTTCCCTGCCTCCAGCGCCTGCAGACGCAAACGAAACCATGATCGCGCTGCTCGATATGCGCGCCAATCCTCGCCTCGTGCGTTCCTGCATCACCGCGGTGACTGTCAAGCCCCGCGATATGGAAAAGCTTCCGCGCGTGATCCTGCCCAACCGTCAGGACGAGCCCCGGGTTGTCAGTCTTTCAGCGTTATATCTGCAAAGCGTCCGCGGCGATTTTTCCGAGCCCACGTTGACGGCATTTATCCGCGCTCTGCAGGCGCACGATCCGCTCACCGTCTTCGAGCTGTGGAATCTGCCCGCTTTCTTTCGCTTCAGTCTCCTTGAAGCGATGCTCACTGAATCGAAAAAGGCATTGCACGGTCAGGACGCATCCGGACCGTCGCAGCTTCCTGCCTTATTCCGAAGTCTCCGTACTGTCGCCAACACTGATTGGGCCGGAATCATCGAGCCCCTCATTGTGATCGACACCGCGCTGATTCAGGATCCCGCCGGCACCTATGCGGCGATGGATTTCGAGACCCGTGAGGCCTATCGGACCAAAGTTGCTTACCTCGCGCGCCACTCTGACTGCACCGAAGTCCAGGTTGCCGAACATGCACTCGATCTGGCCCGCGAAGGCTCGCGTCTCACCTTCAACGATCCGCGCATGCTTGCGCCGTTTCAGCCACGTTGGCTACTACCTCGTCGACAAGGGATTTACGCAGCTGGCCTCGCGCGTCAACTTCCACCCTCCCATCGCCGACCGCGTGCGCGCTTCGATCCGTTCCAACCCGGATGATTTCTACATTACCGGCATCGAGCTGATCACGATCTTCTTCATCGCCGCCGCGCTCTTCCCCCTGCTGCCCAACTACCCCGTCTTTGGACGGCTGGCAATCACGTTTCTGCTGATGCTGCTGCCGACCATGCAGTGCGCCGTTGACCTGGTCAACAACCTGATCACGTCGATTTACGATCCGGCCCCGCTGCCCAAGCTCGACTATGCCAACGGCATCCCCGCCGAGTGCGCGACGCTCGTGGCCGTGCCTACCCTGCTGCTCAACGAAAAGCAGGTTCGCGCCCTGGTCACCGATCTCGAAGTGCGCTTTCTCGCCAACCGCGACCCTCATCTGCATTTTGTCCTGCTCTCCGATCTGCCCGACTCGATTAGCAAGCCCCATGTGGATGACTCCAATCCGCTCGTCGACCTCGCCAGTCGCCTCATCGATGAACTCAATGCCCGCTATGCAAATCACGGTGGTGGAGGGTTTATTTTTCTTCACCGCCACCGCGTCTTCAACGTGCGCCAGGGCGTGTGGATGGGCTGGGAGCGCAAACGCGGCAAGCTCCTCGATCTCAACGAACTCCTGATTGGCGAATACGACGCCTTCCCCATCAAGGCCGGCCGCCTGGACGTCCTTCCGCAGATCCGCTACGTCCTCACGCTCGACTCCGACACCCAGCTTCCCCGCGGCTCGGCCGCGCAGATGGTGGGAGCCATCGCTCATCCTCTCAACCAGGCCATCATCGATCCCAAGCTGCGCATCGTTGTTGAGGGATACGGTATTCTGCAGCCCCGCATCGGCGTCAGCGTAGGCTCGACATCGCGTTCGCGCCTGGCGGCGATCTTTTCCGGACAAACCGGTTTCGATATTTACAGCCGCGCGGTTTCCGACGCTTACCAGGACCTGTACGGCGAGGGCATCTTCACCGGCAAAGGGATCTACGAGGTTTCTGTGCTCCATGCGGTGCTCAATCACCGCTTCCCTCGCAACTCCCTGCTCAGCCACGACCTCATTGAAGGGGCGTATGCCCGCGCCGGGCTGGCCACCGATATCGAGCTCATCGACGATTATCCTTCCCACTACAGCGCCTACACGCGCCGCAAACACCGCTGGGTTCGCGGCGACTGGCAGATCGCGCAGTGGATGTTTTCGCGCGTTCCCGACGAATCGGGTCACCTCGTCGCCAGCCCCATCTCCACCGTCTCGCGCTGGAAGATCTTCGACAACCTCCGTCGCTCGCTCGTCGAGCCGTTTACCTTTATTCTTTTCGTGGCCGGATGGTTCTATTTACCCGGCGGGCCGGTGTACTGGACTGTCATCCCCCTGCTTCTCTTCTTCTTTCCCACCATCATTCAGCTTGTGTTCAGCGTGGGCCGCGCCGTGCTCAGCCAGCGCGAAGGAAGCGTGCAGCAGGCACTTGCGGGTTCAGGCCAGGCCGCACTTGTGGCACTGCTCAACCTCTTCTTTCTTCCCCATCAGACGCTCCTCGCTGTCGACGCCATCGTGCGCGCACTGATCCGGCGCTTCATCACCGGAAAGCGCCTCCTCGAGTGGGAAACCGCTGCCGAAGCCGAATCGCAAACCACGAAAGTGACTCCCGTCGATCGCTATCTGGCCATGATGCCGTTTATCTCCTGCGGTCTGGCCATTTTGATCTACGCTTTTGCGCCGCAACGCACGACGATTTTCATTGCCGCTCCGATCCTCGTTTTGTGGTCGCTTACCACCGTCATCACCACATGGCTCAGCCGGCCTCCGCGCGAAGAGAACAAGCGAATCAGCTCGGGCGACAAGGCGTTTCTGCACGGACATGGCCTGCGCATCTGGCGCTACTTCTGCGAATTCGGCGTCGCGCGGCACAACTATCTCATCCCCGACAACGTCGTCGAACGCGATCGCGTTGAAGCCCCGCGCGTTTCGCCCACCAACATCGGCTTGCTCCTGAACGCCCGCCAGGCGGCCTGCGAGCTTGGCTTTCTGACCGCTCCAGAATTCGTCGATCTCACCCAGAAGAGTCTCGCCACCATCCAGCGGCTGGAGAAGTTCCGCGGCCATCTCTACAACTGGTACGACACCCAGACGTGCGCACCGCTCGAGGCCAACCCGTTTGTCTCTACCGTCGATAGCGGAAACTTTGTAGCCTCTCTCTATACGCTTCATGCGGGCTCGCTCGCCTTCCTCGAGAAGCCGCTCCTCTCTCGCCAGCTATTTACCGGATTGCGCCTGCATTGGGAGATGATGCAGTCTCAGGGAAAGCTCGCTTCATCACTGTCGAAGATCTCGCCGCCGGGTCACTCAGCGACCATCGCCGACTGGATCGCGTGGCTTGTGAACGCCTCCGCCGCTTTTTCCGCCGCCTCAGAGTCGGCGAAGATCTATTCCGGCAGCCAGCCTGCGGATATGTGGTGGTTCGCGGAAACGCGCAATCGCATTAATTCTCTTCTCGCCCTGGTCCGCGACTTCCTGCCCTGGCTGCTTCCGGATTACAAGCCGTTGCGCGAAGTTCCTGAACTGGCGATTACTCCGCAGTCGGAAACACTGACCATCGAGTCGGCGGCCCAGTTCGCCGAGGAACTGGAGAAGAAGCTCGTCCATGCGGCGGAAGTGGCGAAGCCGAATTCGTCCTCACCCCCGCTTGCTGCCAGGCTCAGCGCCTTGCTCCCTGTGGCCGCGCTCAAGCTTCGTGCATGCGCAGCCGATCTGCGCAACGTTGCACAGATCTCGGAACTGCTCGCCGACGACACGGAATTCGGCTTCCTCGCCAATCGCGGCCGCCAGATCCTTTCGATCGGCTACGACGTGCGCGGCCAGAAAGTCCATCAAGCCTGCTATGACATGCTGGCGTCGGAAGCGCGCATCGCTACGTTCTTTGCCATCGCTCGCGGAGAGCTGCCGCAGCAGAGCTGGTTCAAACTTGCCCGCGATTACACCTCCGTCTACGGCACTCATGCCATCATTTCGTGGACGGGCACGATGTTTGAGTACCTCATGCCCGCGCTGTGGATGCGCAGTTATCCGCACACGCTGATCGCCAATACGCTCAGCTCCTGCGTCTACGTGCAGCGCGCCTTCGCGCGTTCCCTCGGGATTCCGTGGGGCATCTCCGAATCCGGCTCGGCTCGCATCAATGAGTCCGGGGACTACCACTACCACGCCTGGGGGATTCCGCAGCTCGCGCTCTTTTACGAGGCCACCGCAGGTCCCGTCATCTCGCCCTACTCCACATTTCTTGCCCTTGGCGTCGATTCCGTCGAGGCGGTCAGCAACCTCCGTTATATGTCTTCCGTTGGCTGGGTGGGCGCTTACGGCTACTATGAGGCTGCGGACTATTCCACTTCGACGCAAAACGGAGAAGTGGTGCGCGAGTGGATGGCTCATCACCAGGGAATGTCTCTGCTCGCCGTTCTCAATTGCATTTGCGAAGATGTGACGCAGGACTGGTTCCATGCCAACCCGATCGTGCAATCAACCGAGCTTCTGCTGCACGAGGCTCCCACCAATATGGCCGACCTCAAAGCCATGATGAAAGATTTCGCGTCACTCCCTCAGAAAGTCGGCGGGCCTGCGTAAACAGAAATAGTGCAGAAGTTTTGCCGCTGCTACTCTCCGAAGCTCGTCCTTCACTGTTCACTGCCCACTGACTCTCACCAGCGCCAGTGTATTCGGCGTCAGGTTCAACTCCAGCTTTCCTCCCTGCAGCTTCATTTCCTCCGGCGCCGGCAGAGCGGTTTCGCGGTTGAGCTGCTCCACTTGTGAAGGCGTTGGATCGAGCGGCTTCCCCATGGCGGCGTACTGCTTGAGGACATTGCCATGCTGCTCGTCGACCCGCTCGACGGTGACGTGCGCGCTCGGAGCCACGTGCGAGAAATCGAGCGTGACTTTGCGCGCAGTCCCTTCCTTATCCAGATCCACCAGGTTCCATACCGCAATGGCTAACCCGCCGTCTGCCGTTCGCGTGACGATCGCATCCTTCGCATCATTGCTGACACGCTTCTCCCCCAGCTGATGCAGCAAACCCCAAGCATAGAAACTGGGCTTGTTGATACCGCCCTTCGCGCGCAAACCGAATTGCCCTTGGAACGGCTTCGGACTCGGACCACCCTCTTCAAACACATCGGAGAATGTCCAGAACGACATCATTTCCGACAGCCCATCGCATTGGCGCACGGTATTTGCCAGGGCCGGTCCCACGAAGATCGTGTCGCGCGATTCGCGCATGCCCTGCACATTCCATTCCGTCCAGAACAGCGGAAGAGTAGGCATAGCCGAAGCCTTGATTTCCCCTCGCACCTTGGCTACCGCGCGGCAGACGCGCTCATCCATCGGAATATCTTCGTTGGTGCCGAACAGGTCTTCGACGGTGTCATCCGCGTACCCATGGGTCGAAACAAAATCAACCGGAACGTGATTCTCCGTCGTATATTTCAGAAATTCCGGAATCCAGTGCGCCGCTGCCGTCGCCGGCCCACCCACGCGCAATTTCGGACTCACGTCTTTCAGGCTCCGGGCCGTGTGCGCGTAAAGCTCAAAGTAGGACCGCTGCTGCGGTACGCCGTTCCAGAAATCGATGTTCGGTTCGTTCCACACTTCGAAATACCACTGCGCCACTTCGTCGATACCGTATCGATCCACGAGGTGCTGCGCAAAGTGCTTGATCAGGTCGTCCCAACGCTCCATGCTTTTCGGCGGCGACACATTCTGCTTGTACCAGAACGGATGTAGAGCGTCGGGATTGAACGCCAGCTTCTTGGGCATGAAGCTGATCTCCACAAACGGCCGCACGCCATTTTTCAGCAGCCCGTCGTAGATCTGGTCCACGTAAGAAAAGTTGTACACCGGATTGCCGTGTTCGTCTTCGTTGTAGACGCCCACCTCGTCATGAAAGATGGCGTGAAAACGCACATAGCGAAAATCGGCGACCTTCTTGACCGCACGCATGTCTTCCCGGTAACTCTCGCGCAGCGAAAGAATCGCCCTTCCCGAACCAAACATCTGCTCCCAGAAATGCGGAAACGGCTTCGCCTCTCCCTGGGCATCGATTTGAATCGTTTCCTGAGCCGGTAACAGGGTTCCGATGCTCACCACGACCGCAAACAGCCACGCAGACCGCAACGTCCTTCGGTTCATTCGACAGTTTCCTTTCGCTTCATTTGTTGGAATCGAAGAATAGAGACCAGGATGGGCCTGAATAACAAATGAGCAGCAGGTTTCACTCGAAACCTGCTGCTCAAATCCATCAAAAGTCAACCGATCACTTACACAACGCAGTCTAGAAGTGGAATCGCGCCTGCAGCGTAACGGTTCGCGATCCAAGAGCGGTTCCATCCTGCCCGAAGTTGCTGGATTGAATGTCGTCGGAAATGCCGCCGCCGTTGGACGCACCACCGGGCTTGAAGTTCAGGTTGTTGAATAGATTGAAGGCATCGGCCCGAACCTCGATCGCCGCTCCCTCGCCCAGTCCCTTGATTCTGCCCAACCCGAAGCTCTTGCTCACGGTTGCGTCGACGTCGCGATATCCCGGTCCGATAAGTGAATTCCGTCCCACTCCCGGCGCCGGCGGGGCTACTCCCCCTGTTGCGGGAAACGCCGGACCTGCCGTCAAAACCGGCGGACTGAAGTAAGCCAGTCCGCCATTGGGGAAGTTAGTATTGACTCCGTTTCCGACGCCTGGTCCCGATTTGTATGCATCGTTACTCGTATCATGTCCGGCCCCGCCCTTGTAAGCAGCCGGCAGCAGTTTCGTGTAGTTGCAAGTTGAGCAATACAGGCTTCCCACGGGGCTGACATAGATCGGGTTCCAGGGAAATCCCGTATGCAGATTCAGGATCCCGCTCAGCGTCCATCCGCCGACAAGCCTCTCCACCCACGCATGATCACCATGGAAGAACACCGGCTGCCACATCCCGAAGATCTTGCCCTGGTTGGTGATGTTGTAGTCGGAACGGCCATACGACAACCTCGGATCATAGGGGTAGAACTGTTCGCTGTATGGAGCCGAACTCGTATCCATGCTCTTCGCCCACGTGAACTGCGCGTCCAGCGCGAAGTTATGTGCGAATTGATGTTTCAATCCGGCGAGCATTGCGTTGTAGTTACCGTACCCGTTGTTGTTGAAATAGTTGACGCCGTTCACCTGGGGATTGAGTGGAATATTCTGCACCGAGGCGACCGCGTTGCCGTCATAGTGGAAATAGATGTGCCGCGAAACACTCCCCTGGTACCCAACCGACAAAATGAAATTCTTGCCGAGGTCGGTCTGCGTGTCCAGCGACCAGTGCTCGGAGTACATCGTCGGCATGTCTGTCGGGAAGGCCGTCACTCCGACCTGGCTGCTGGTAGGCAGGCCATTGGAACCGAAACTCACGATCGTATTCGGATTGGGCGGATAGCCGAACAGCGAATGCGGATCGCTCGGAATCGCGTAGAGGATTCCGGGATTCGGGGAGGTGGGAAGACTCATCGAGAAGTTTGGCGACACCGTGAGTCCGGGGTTCCCGGTCACGTTGCCGGTGATGGCGATTTCGTTCTGGTTGTAATTCAGGCCGAATCCGCCGCGTATCACGACCTTCTGGTGATAGAAACCAGGAGTCCAGGCAAAACCGAACTGGGGTCCGAAATTGAGCTTCTGCGGATTCCACAAGTCGCCGCCCTTGAGGACGGTCATCCCGGTCAACATATCCGCTCCGGAGCCAAATCGCACTTTAAACAGATTGTTTTGCTTCGACGTAAGCGCCCCGAAGTAGTTGTAGCGCAAGCCGACGTTCAACGTGAGAGAGGGTTTCACATGCCAGTCGTCCTGCACAAATACGCCCCAGATAGTCTCGCGGTTATCCTGCCGTGCAGCCGTGGGGATGCCGGTCGTGGGATCGAATGTTCCTGATTCGGACCGGGGAGCATCGTTCAGGAAATCCCAAACGTTGAAGAAGTTGAAGTTCGGCCGCGCGTTGTACGGCGCCTCGTTCAGATAATAGAGAGGCGTCACTTCGCCGCCAAACTTGATCGTATGGTTGCCCATGATCTTGGTCGCAATATCGCGATACGAATAGGTCCATTGATTGAACACACTGGGCCCCGGAGCCCCGAAGTACTGTAGCGTGATGCTGCCAATTTGTCCGACCGAATCATTGGGCAAGCCGAAAGGCTCCTGCGGATTGGAGTCGACTTCGTTCCAACGCCATCCTGCCGCATTGGCCCGTAATTCATTCAGGAAGCTCGGGGAGAAAGTGTGATTCCAGATGCCCGAAAAAGCATCGTTGATCGCCGAGTGATGCCACAGGTTGTATTTGCGCGTCGGGCCCACGTACGATGTCTGATCCACGGGAACCCAGTAGATGGCAAAGCTGAGGTGATCCTTGCTGGTAATATTCGCATCCACCCGGCCGTTGTACTGCTCGTTCACCACGCTGGTCGGATTTGCCGTCGTATAGTCCGCAATATCAGCCACAGAACTGTTCAGCCCGCCTCCGACGCCAGGAGAGGTCGGACTTACCCAGCCCAGGTCATGCGTTCCGAGCGGCCCCGTCAACGGGGATCCGATATTCAATCCCTGTCCCGGAATCGTGATGCAATTCACTCCTTCCGTCAGGCCGATATTCCCGCACGTCTCGTCGATGATGCTGCTTGCATTCACGCCCGCGCCGGGAAAGGTGAGAAACTGCGAGGCAATGCTGCCAGAAGGCGCCAGTCCATCAAAAGCAGGGGTGTCGTACCAGCCTGTCGCGCTGACGGTGGAGTTATTTCGCTCCGTCTCATAGGAAAAGAACGCAAACAGCTTGTTCTTCCAGAGCGGACCTCCCAGACTGCCTCCAATCTGGTTGAACTGCTGCGAGTCGCGCAGCAATCCGCGCGCATCGGGCGTGCCCGGTTTCAGTGAGCCGGGTCCATTGTAACGCTGATAGGCGTTCAGTCCCGGCCGGTAGGCCTGGAAGAAAGCGCTTCCATGCACCTGGTTCGTTCCACTCTTCGATGTGACCTGGATCTGCGCCCCGCTGAAGCGCCCATTCTCCGCGTCATATCCGTTCGATACCACCCGCACGTTATCGACCGACTCCTCCGAGGGCGTGATCACCGACGTTCCGCCCCATACCACGCTGGCGGTGCTGATTCCATCGACCGATATGCTGTTGTTCTCATACTGCCCGCCGTTGGCCAGCGTCTGCGGTCCGTTTTCGGTTGCGAAGATTCCCGTGTTGGCCCCGGGACCTCCGGGGCCTTGCGTGCCGGGCAGGCTGAATGTGCCGCCGCCCCCGGCCTGCGATGCATCACCCGTGGTCCCCGGTGCGAGCTGCGTCAGTTGAAACACGTCGCGCCCGAACGACGGCATGTGCTGGATCTGGTTCTCGGAAATGGTTCCACCGATGGTCGCCGTATCCGTATCGAGCAGTGGCGCCTGCGATGCATCCACCGTCACCGTCTGCGCCACCTGGCCGACCTCGAGTTTTACATCGATCCCATTCGGCTGTTCGGGAATGATATGCAGATTATCCAGGACCTTGGTTTGGAACCCGTCCTTTTCTGCCACAAGTTTAAAAGTGCTGGATGGAAGCGCATTGAAGTTGTAAACACCAACTTCGTTGCTGGTGCGCTCCTGTGCCTCATTGGTCTGCAGGTTGGTCAGAGTGAGCTTCGCGCCGGGAATCACACCGCCCTGCGTGTCGGTCACCGTGCCTTGAATGGACGCCCGGTATTGCGCGTATACGGCGGGGCTCGTTAGCAATGTCGCTGCCGCCAACAAAAATAGCGCCCGAAGCGCCATGATGGAGTTGAGTTTTATGGAGGATGTCCTGGCCTTGAAACGGGGGAAGTGCATGAAGTTCTCCTTGTCCATTGCGCGGTTACTCCCAACGCCTGCAACTCCGGAGAACACTGCTGCATAAAGCGCGGCAGGCACCGGAACGATACCTCACCGCACAATCGCCTGAAACCAGGCGCTTATGTCACTCTTTTTGTGACGTCTAGCAACTTCGCTCTAATCAACTTACAGCTAAGAAATCGCACACACGAAGAGCAGCGCTGATCCTGCCGCGGCATAATCTTTCGCTTGAGCCGCTTTAACTACAGATCAGAGCCGGTGATGGATCGTGGATAAGTCGGATCGCCCGAGTTGTCTTGCGATCCGCGTCTATTTGCGAAGGCTTGCAATAGCGCATCTGGCCCAGCATCTTAGATGGCAAACTTCACCTCGAGGTTTCCCGCAGCGAGCCTGATTCTCTGGGCCTGAGATCACGAAAAATCGCAGGCACGGCGTCGTTTCCTCCGCCCACCGCGCATCTGATAGCGTTTGATATTCAACTCGTCGAGGTGCAGGGCCATGTCCGCAACTGATCCGAGGCCGGTGCAAGGGCTGTCGAACTCCGCTGCGGAGGCGAGTACGAGCCACCCTCCCGCTGTGATCGCCGGCTTCTCCGCCTGGCTGCTGGACGCCTTCGATTTCTTTCGTGTGACCTTCTGTCTGACCGCCATGGGGCAGGAGTTCCACAAGACCGACCCGCAGATTGCTCTCATCATCACCATGACGATGGTCTTTCGCCCCGTCGGCGGATTCCTCTTCGGAATCATGGCCGACCGTTACGGACGCCGCATTCCCCTGATGATCAACATCGGGGTGTTCGCAATCTCCGACATCCTCACCGGGCTCGCTCCCAGCTATACGGTTCTGCTGATCGTGCGCGCCTTGTTCGGCATCGTCATGGGGGGATGCTGGGGTGTCGCGGCCTCGCTCGCGATGGAAGGGGCTCCGCCCAGCAAGCGCGGCATCCTCTCCGGCCTGCTGCAGGAAGGCTATGCCGCCGGCAATGTGCTGGCCGCCATCGCTTATTTCTTCCTCATCGGCCCCCTGGGCTGGCGGCCGCTCTTCTATCTCGGAAGCCTGCCCGCCATTTGCCTGGTGCTGTACATCAAGTTTTTTGTCAAAGAATCGGCCGTGTGGCAGAAGGAAGTCAAATCCAGACAGCCCTGGCGGGAGCAGATGCGCGAAATCGTTTCCCACTGGAAGCTCTTTCTCTATCTGCTGCTGTTCATGACCATGATGCTGTTCGCTTCCCATGGCACGCAGGACATGTATCCCACCTTCCTGCAGCGCCAATGGCACTTTGGCCCATCCCAGCGCGCCATGATCACCGCGATCTCCGGCATTGGAGCCATCATCGGCGGCATCGTCCTGGGCCATCTCTCCGACAAGTGGGGCCGCCGCAGAGCCATCGTCCTGGCATTCGTTCTGGGTTCCCTTGTCATTCCCCTCTGGGCCTACGCGCCCAATACGATTCTTCTCGTCGTCGGGGCGTTCCTGATGCAATTCATGGTGCAGGGTGCGTGGGGCGTCATTCCCGCGCATCTCTCCGAGCTCTCGCCCGACTCGGTCCGCGCCCTGCTGCCCGGATTCGCGTATCAGAGCGCCGGCATCATTGCCAGCTCGGTGGTCTACATCGAGGCTGTCTATGCGCAGAAGACCAGTTATGCAACCGCCATGGCGTTGACGGCCATCAGCGTCTTCGTCCTCGCGTCGATCACGGCACTGCTGGGCCGCGAGCGCCACGGCCAGAAATTCGGCGCCTGAAAGCGGGTCAAGCAGGAACATGGGTGCCCCAGGTCTCGCCTTCGAGACCTGGGATCCCACGGTCCACTAACTTAGCTCGACTTACCGCCATCCGCCCAGAATTGCGCCCATCACCGTCAGGGCCACGGTAAGATAGCCGCCGTTGATGAGAACGTACTTCAACGACCGGTGCTCGAAGACCGCGACAATCCCGATTCCGGTCAGTCACCCACCCGGCGCCGGCCAGAAATCCGGCCGTCGCTCCGAAGGCGAGCGTGGTGGTGGGCGCGTTGAGGAACATGGCCAGGTTGAATGCCATCACCAGGCTGAGCAGAAAAGCGATGGTAAATCCCTTCGGTCCCGCGGCCGGGGGATCGGCCGTAAATCCGTTGGCCCGCTTCCACGCGGAGCCCAGCAGAACCGGCGAATACCAAAGTCCACCGATGACGAACGCAGAGATGGTAGCGGCCACGATGGCCCAGATGTTCAACGTGTGCATGTTCATGGATTCCGTCTCCTTACTTTCCCTTGCCCGCGGGATCGCCAAACACCTTCTTCCAGTCAATGGGGCCATCTACGAAGCGTTTGTGCAGCGTGGCCATCAGCTCCGCATTGCCCGCCACCAGGTACTCGTAGGCGCGCGTCCATTCCGGACCGCTCTTCCATCCCGTCTGGGTCAGGCGGACGACGGTCGAGTCTCCTCGACTCTGGAACTGGAACGTCGCCCGGGTGCGCTCGGCGCGCACATGCGGAAACTGATCGGGAGCCAGCGCCGCAATCACCATCTCTTTTTCGGGAACAAAGCTCACGATGGTTCCGCCGCCCGTGCTTCCAGCCGGGAAAATGCGCCGTCCACTCCCCGCCCGGACGCAGATCCACCACCGCATTGGGTGTCAGCCAGGTGCTCAGACCCTCGCTGGTAGAAAATGCGTGCCAGACCTCACCGACCGGAGCCGGAACTTCCACTTCGATCACCAGTTGTTGTGGGACCTGTTGTTGTGACTCGGGAACTGCGGCCGGAGTTTCGGTTTGCGCCACCGCAAATCGAACCGGAACGAGGGCGAGGACAGCGGCTAAGGTGCAGGCAGTCAGAGTCTTCATGGCATTTGGTTGATCATTCAAGTAAGATACTTGCAAGTAGAATTTTTTCTGTCAAGAGGATTCTTTGCCAACGCATGTCGAAACCCTCAATCTCAACCCGTGATCGCCTCATCGATTCCGCTCGCTACCTGTTCTGGGAGCGCGGATTCGCCGGCACCAGCATGTCGGAGTTATTGGCGCACGCTGAAGTCAATTCAGGAAGCTTCTATCACTTCTTCGACAGCAAGGAGGCGCTGTTGCGAGAGGTTCTCGAAGGCTATCTGCGTCTCCTCCGGCCGATGGTGATCGACCCGGCGTTCGCATCGGTTGAAGAACCGGTGGGCCGCATCTTCGCCATTCTGGCCGGCTACCGCGAGCGCATCCTCGGAACTGAATGCAGGTATGGGTGTCCGCTCGGCCGCCTCGCGCTCGAAATCGACCCCGAGAATGCTCCCGCTCACACCTTGATCGCGCAAAACTTTCAGGGCTGGATCGAGGCCGTGCGCGAATGCCTTGTCGCCATGAAGCCGGCTCTTCCACCGGAAACCGATCTCGATTCCCTCGCAACCTATGTCCTGGTGGTCATGGAAGGCGGAGTAATGCTGTCGCGCTCCTACCGCTCCGTCGAGCCCTTCGACCGCGCCATCGCACAACTGCGCGAGCATTTCCGTTTGTTGGTGAGCACACCAGTTCGTCGTCCCTAGTTCCTGGTCCCAGGTCCCTGGTCCCTGCTCTATTCGTACCGCAGCGACTCGATCGGATCGAGGTTGGCCGCGCGAATGGCCGGAATCATGCCGCTCACCAGTCCGGTCACGACCAGGATGCACGTGGCCACGATCACCGAAGTCGGCGAGATGAGCAGCTGGATATCGGCGCCCTCGGCGTGCAGCGCCAGTTCGCTGTAGAACGGGATGCGCCCCACCGCGATCGACACCAGGTAGGCGAGAGCGATCCCGCAGATTCCGCCAACCGCCGTGATGGCCATTGCCTCGGCGAGAAACTGCGTCAGGATATGGCGCTTGTGCGCGCCCAGCGCCTTCTCGACGCCGATCTCGCGGGTGCGCTGCTGCACCGCCACCAGCATGATGTTCATCAGCCCGATGCCCGCGATGCCCAGCGTGAGCGCGCCCACCAGCGACAGCAGCACCTGCAGCGCAAGCGAGAGAATGCTGAACTGGTGCAGCTCCGTCATGAGGTTGGCGACATAGATCGCGTTATGATCCGTCGGCCTGAAGTGATGCGCCGCGCCCAGCGTCGCGCGCATGTTCTGCTCGACCAGCTCAAAGTTGCCCTGGTAGTTGAACCAGATGCCGCTCAGGTACTTGGTGTCCGTCGAGGTCGCTCATGGTGCTGAACGGCACGTAGATCTGCCGATTGCGGTCGTTCTCTTCGCCGCCTTCCTGCATCTTGGGGTGCAGCACGCCCACGATGGTGAACAGCACGCCGTTCAGCCGGATGGTTTCACCCACCGCCCAGCCGCCCGAGAACAGCTTGGTCTTCGATTCCGAGCCGATGACGCACACATGCGCGCGCTGCTGTTCTTCCTGGCCGTTGAAGAAGCGCCCTTCGTCCGTATCGAGCTTCCAGATGTCCTGGAATACGCTGCGCACTCCGTTCACCGTCCACGTGTAGGAGTGCAGATCGTTCTGTACGATCACATCTTTATACACGGCAGGCGAAATGTGATTGATGCCCGGAACGCTGGCGACCAGCCGATCCACATCGTCCATCGTGAACTGCACCTTGACGCCCGCTTTGTCCCCGCCGGCCTGTTCGCTGGTGCGCCCCGGAAATACCCCGATGATGTTGGTGCCCCACTCCGCGAAGATCGCCTCGATGGCCCGGCTGAAGCCCGCGCCATAGGCCAGCAGCAGCACCACCGTCGCGATCCCCCATGCCATGCCGATCATGGTGATGGCGGTCCTGCGGCGGTTGTAGAGCATCGCCTCCCAGGCCTGTCCCAGAATGTCTTTCAGCATTGCGGCCCTCTCCGTCCCAGCCTCGTCTGTTCCCTAGTCCCTGGTCCCTGCACTTTTACTCTCGTCTCATCGCCTCAACCGCATCGAGCTTGGCCGCCTTGCTGGCGGGATAAAGCCCCGCCGCAACGCCGGACAACACCAGCGAGCCCAGGGCCAGCGCCGCCGACCAGGGCACCAGCCGGGGCGGATCCCAACCCGGCATTTTGCCGGTCAACGCCGACTGCAGCAGGCCCATCAGCCCCGCCGAGAACGCAATCCCGATCAAGCCGCTTACCGCCGTCAACAGCAGCCCCTCCCAGAAGAACTGCGCCAGGATGCTCTTCTGCGTGGCTCCCAACGCCTTGCGCAGCCCGATCTCCACCGTCCGCTCGCTCACCGAAACCAGCATGATATTGATGATGCCCACGGCGCCCAGGCCCAGCGTCACAATCCCCACGCCGCCCAGAAACACATCCATCGCGGTGAAGATGGCGCCGATCATCTTCATTTCCTGGATGGTGTCCCACTCCTGAAACGCATCCTTGAGCGATGGATCGAACCCATGCCGCTGGGCAATCACGCGGTGCACCGCGGCCACGGCATCGACGGCATCGCCCTTCTTCGTTGGCTGGTACTGGATCGAAGTCAGCGCATCGCGGGCAATGTTTTCGCCCTTCAGCGCAAACAGTTCCTGCATGGTGGTGATGGGGATGTAGAGCTTCTGATCGTCGTAGTCGTTGTTGCCCCGCGAAATCTTGTCCACCGCCCCGATCACCGTGAATTCTGTCCCATTGATGGTGATCGTTTCCCCCAGCAGGGGACGCCCCGGAAAGAGAAGATTTCGAGCCTTGAATCCCAGCACCGCCACGCGGCGCCGCTCGGCCACGTCGGCATCATTCAAAAAGCGGCCTTGCGCCATGGGGATGAAGCGAACCGCGGTGTAATTCGGCTCCACGCCGATCACGTGGCTCGAGGTATTGCTCCACTGGCTCACTTCGTAGAGATCGGAGCGCGACAGCTCCACGGTGACGCCGCGCACTTCCGGCAACTGTTTCATGGCCTCGGCGTCGCCCAGCGTCAACTGGTAAGGACGCATCCCCGTGTGCTGGTTGGCGACAGCGGGGATGGTCCCGTTCCACATCAACACCACATCGTTGCCAAAGGTGGCCAGGTTGCGATGCTGGCCGGAGCGAAAACCTTCGCCCAGCCCCACCAGCACCAGCAAAGACCCCACGCCCCAGGCAATTCCAAACATGGTCAGAAAGCTGCGCAGCTTGTTGGCTGCGATGGCTCGAAACACCTGCGAAAGTGTGTCGCCGAAGGTCTGCATAATTTCCCGATGCGCCTCTTCCTGTCTTCCCGGCCCATGTGCAGCTTGTTCGATTAGCGCCTGAATCTACTTACGAGATAGACGCAGCCCCGGTTCCCTTGTCCTGCTCAACCACAAAATCCGGGTGCCCCACCCTCGGGACGTCTTTGTTTTTGTCGCTAGGGTGGGAAACCACCAAACCCTTCCAGTCCGTTCAATCAGGCAAACACACATGATAAAGTTGCTGCTTTGAACGCCATCCATACACCGACGGGACCCAAATGAAAACAACATCAGCGCCGCATACCATCTCCCTTCGCCTGAGTCTCAGCGGCGTCGCAGCGATCCTTCTTTCATCTCTCACTCTGCTCGCACAGCAGCGCCCGCCCGCGGTACCGCTCATCGCCCACGATCCCTACTTCAGCATCTGGTCAGCCGCGGACAAACTCACTGACAAGGACACCACCCACTGGACAGGTGCCCCCCAGCCCATCACCGGCCTGGCCCGCATCGACGGCAAGACCTTCCGCTTCATGGGAGCCGATCCCCGGGAACTGCCGCCGATGGACCAGGTCTCGCTCGCCGTGACTCCGACCCACACCGTCTACCAGTTCCGCGTCGGCGACGTGGACCTTGCGCTCACTTTCTTCACGCCCGCATTTACCCAGGACCTCGACATCCTCTCCCGTCCCGTGACCTACCTGACCGTTGCGGCAACCGGCCGGGGGGAACATGACGTGTCGATCCTCCTCGATGTGGATCCCGTGATCGCCGTCAACACCGCCGACCAGGCAGTCACCTGGGGCCGCACCCGCGCCGGAAGTCTCACCGTGCTTAACGTCGGATCCCGCGATCAGCGCGTCCTCAACCGTCCCGGCGACGACCTCCGTATCGACTGGGGTTACTTCCACCTGGCCGTTCCAGACGAGGCCAAAGCTCAGCTTAGCCTCTCCTCCGAGGCCGCCAACACCTTTGTGACCAGCGGCGCTTTGCCCGTCGCCGACGACCTTGACATGCCCCGCATGCCGCGCGAGGGCGCGGCCCATCTCGCCGTGGCGCTGCCTCTCGGCAAGCTCTCCGCCACGCCCGTCAGCCGGCATGTCCTGTTCGCCTATACCGAGGACTATGCGATCGAATACCTGGGCCGGAAACTGCGCCCCTACTGGCAACGCAACGGGCAGACCGTGCAGGACATGCTGACCGCCGCGGAAAATGATTTCCCCAGCCTCGAAGAGCGCGGCAAGCGCCTGGACGACCAACTCACGACGGATCTCGAAAAGGCCGGCGGCAAGGCCTACGCGCAAGTGGCCATCCTCGCCTACCGCCAGACCCTGGCCGCTCACGGCTTCGCTGCCGACTTCGACGGCACACCCATGCTCTTTCCCAAGGAGAACTTCTCCAACGGCTGCATCTCGACAGTCGACGTGCTCTACCCATCCGGGCCCTTCTTCCTGTTCTTCAATCCCGCGCTGATCGAGGCGCAGTTGAAGCCGGTGCTCGAATACGCCTCACTGCCACGCTGGAAGTGGCCTTTTGCACCGCACGATCTGGGCACTTATCCGCTCGCCAACGGGCAGGTCTACGGCGGCGGCGAACGCACAGAAGAAGACCAGATGCCTGTCGAGGAGAGCGGAAACCTGTTGATCCTGGTAGCAGCCATGGAGCAGGAATTGGGCAACTGGGACTTCGCCCGCCAATACTGGCCACAATTTTCGAAGTGGGCCGACTACCTTCGCGACAAGGGGCTGGACCCCGCCAACCAGCTCTCCACGGACGACTTCGCCGGCCACCTTGCCCACAACGCCAACCTCTCCATCAAGGCCATCGAAGGCCTGGCCGCCTACGCCGCCATGGCCCGGGGCCTTGGCAAAAACGACGCAGCTGCGGAGTATTCCCGCCTGGCCAAGGACATGGCTGCCAAATGGCAGCAGATGGCCGTCGACGGTGACCACTACAAGCTGGCCTTCAACAATCCCGGTACCTGGAGCCAGAAATACAACCTCGTCTGGGACCGGATTCTGGGCTTCAATCTCTTTCCGCCCGCCGTCCGCCAGACCGAGATTGCCTTCTATCTCAAACACCTGAACCGCTTTGGCTTGCCCCTCGACAATCGCAAGGACTACACCAAGCTCGACTGGGAGATCTGGACGGCAACCCTGGCCGACCGCCCTGAAGACTGGAGCGCGCTTCTCGAACCCATCGGCCACTGGGTCAACGAAGGCCCCTCACGCGTGCCGCTCAACGACTGGTACGACACCAAAACCGGCAAGCAGGAAAGCTTCCAGGCCCGCTCCGTGGTGGGAGGCGTTTACATCAAGGTGCTGGCTGACGAATCGCTGGCCGCGAAATGGCGCAATCACGTTGAAAAATGATGCCTTATTCGCTTTCCACATGCAGTCATTCAAATCTCCTTAACATTCCGCGTAGACAATCGTGCGTGGCACAAAAACTGTAAGGGGAGCGATTCGTGAAAAAGACATTGTTAGCCGTTTGTTTGTTTGCACTGGCTTTGGGCGCCGCCCAGGCGCAGAAATTGACTGGGGCAGGCGCGACATTTCCCTACCCGATCTATTCCAAGTGGTTCAGTGAATACAGCTCCGCCCATCCCGGCGTCGAGATCAACTATGCGTCCATCGGCTCGGGCGGCGGCATCACCCAGGTCACCAAGGGTCTGGTGGACTTTGGCGCCTCCGACATGCCCATGACTGACGCGGCGATATCTGCTTCGCCCATCAAGCTGATCCACATTCCCACCGTTCTGGGCGCCGTCGTTCCCATCTTCAACGTCCCAGGAGTGTCCGATCTCAAGTTCAGCGGCGACGTGCTCGCCGACATCTTCCTGGGCAAGGTCAACAACTGGAACGATGCCCGCATCGCCAAGGACAACCCGGGCGCCAAGCTGCCCGACCAGAAGATCATCGTGGTCCACCGTTCTGAAGGCAGCGGCACCAGCTTCATCTTCACCGACTACCTGAGCAAGGTCAGCAAGGAGTGGGCGGACGGACCGGGCAAAGGCAGCTCTCTGAACTGGCCCATCGGCGTTGGCGGCAAGGGTAATGAAGGCGTGGCCGGCCTGATCCGGCAGCTCCCCGGCGCCATCGGCTACGTGGAACTGATCTACGCGCTGCAAAACAAGATCAACTACGGCGACGTGAAGAATGCCTCTGGCAATTTCGTCAAGGCGTCAATCGACGGCGTGACCGAAGCCGCGGCCAGCGTGAAGCAGATGCCCGCAGACTACCGCATCTCCATCACCAACGCCCCGGGCGCGAATGCCTATCCGATCTCGAGCTTCACGTACCTGCTGATCCCGGCCAAGTCCGCCGATGCGACCAAGGGCAAGGTCCTCAAGGATATGCTGAGCTGGATTTTGAAGTCGGGCGAAGCGGAAGTATCGCAGCTTTCTTACGCTCCCCTGCCGGACGCTCTGCAGCAGAAAGTGCTCAACACCGTCTACGCGCTGCAGTAAACCAACGCCAACACCTTCCGTGCCCCATCCTTTCGCCTACCGGGGTCCCCGGCGACAGGTCTTCGTCGCTGGGGTGGTCGCGCGAAAGGGTGGGAGACCACGAACCATCCCTTGTCATTCCGAACGAAGCGCCGCGGAAGACACCGATTCGCCCCATCCCTTAACCCCCAGCGGCTAAAATGGTGTCCTTGCAGAGCAACCCTCTCAAGGAAGCATCCAATGCGGATCTTTATCCGGTTTAGCTTCATCCTGATTCTCCTGTTCTTCCTGCCCATTCTTCCAACTCACGGACAATCTGCTTCCAGCCCCTACGACGCAGTCGATCCCCTCATCGGCACCTCAGGCGGCGGCAACACGTTCCCCGGCGCGACCTTGCCTTTCGGCATGATCCAGTGGAGTCCCGACACCAACACCGACGCCTGGTATGCCTATAACGACAAGCAGATCGACGGCTTCAGCCTGACCCACGTCAGCGGCGCGGGTTGTCCGCTCTATGGCGACTTCGCCGTCCTTCCCACCACGGCCGAACTCAAGACCAGTCCCGGTGCCGGCTTCACACCCTATGCCGCCGCCTTCGACCACGGCCACGAAGAAGCCCACCCCGGCTATTACGCCCTCACGCTCGGCAGCGGTATTCGCGCCGAACTCACGGTCGCCGTGCATGCCGGCATCGCGCGGTTCACCTTTCCTGAAGCCACGGATGCCCGCATCCTGGTGAATGCCGGCAGCAGCGCGAATTCGATCCCCGACAAGGACTCCAAACCCCACGATCACGATTCATTCGGCAACAGCATCACGGTAAGACCCGATGGCACCTTCTCGGGCTGGTCGAGCGCCGGCCGTTTCTGCGGGTCAGACTCGCATTACAAGATCTACGTCGCCGGCCGCTTCAACGAACCCCTCATCCGCTCAATTGTGTGGCAGGATGACGCCATCCGTGCCGATTCCCCTTCGGCCGAGGGCAAGCACACAGGCGCCTGGCTTGATTTCGGCAAGCAACACGAGGTCCTGCTCAAAGTCGGCATTTCCTTTGTCAGCGAAGCCGGCGCTCGCGACAACCTCAACAAAGAGATTGCCGGATGGGACTTCGATGGACTCCTCGCCACCGCCCGCGGCATATGGAACCGGCTGCTCGACCGCACCGTGGTCGAAGGCGGCACCGCCGATCAACGCACCATCTTCTACACCGGCCTCTACCATTCCTTCCTTTCGCCTAATGTCTTCAGCGACGTCGACGGGAATTACACCGGCTTCGACGGAAAGATCCATTCCCTCGCCGGCAATCGCCAGTCTGTGCAGTACGCCAACTTCTCTGACTGGGACATCTATCGCAACACGGTCCAGCTACAGGCTCTCTTCGATCCCGCGATTGAAAGCGACATGATGCAGTCTCTGGTCAACGACGCAGTCGAGAGCGGCTGGTATCCGCGCTGGCCCGCGGCCAACGACGTCACTTACGTGATGGGCGGCGACTCGCCGGTGATCCTGTTGTCTTCGTCGTATGCCTTCGGCGCCAAAAACTTCGATGTCGACACCGCGCTTAAATACATGGTGAAAGCCGGCTCGCAGCCCGGCACCGGCCCCCATGGCGACTCGGAGCGTCCCTTCCTTGGCGACTACCTCAAACTCGGCTACGTGCCCAACGAGAAAGACGCCATCTCCGCCTCGCGCACCCTCGAATACACCAGCGCCGATTTCGCCATTGCCCAGTTCGCGCGCAACACGAACCATGTCACCGAGTACCAGACCTTCCTCGACCACTCGCAGAACTGGAAGAACCTCATCGACCCCGAGACCCACTGGATCCGCCCGCGCAACTCCGATGGCTCCTGGGAAGCCGGATTCGACCCCGAACATTCGTTGCCAAGGCGCGCCAACGCCCCTGTCTCCACGGATCAAAACGGCTTCGAAGAAGGCAACACCTACCAGTACTCGTTCATGATTCCGTACGACTATCCGGCCCTCTTTCAGGCCATGGGCGGCGAAGCGCAGGTCCAGCCGCGCCTCGACAAGTTCTTCTCCAAGCTGCGCTGCTGGGGCGAACCGTGCTTCAACATGGAGAACGAGCCGGACTTTGTGACTCCCTACGCCTATGTCTTCGCCGGCATGCCGTGGAAATCGCAGGACGTGATCGCGCGCATCGCCAAAGCCACGTTTACGACCAAACCCGACGGCCTGCCCGGGAATGACGACCTCGGCGCGACCTCGGGAGTGTACGTGTGGAATGCGCTGGGCTTTTATCCAGCTGTGCCCGGCGTCGGCGGAGTAGTGCTGGGAGCGCCGATGTTTGACAAGGCGACCCTACGCTTTTCGGGCAACCGCACGCTGGTGGTTTCGCGCGAAGGGAAAGGCGTCTACGTGCAGAGCGTCACCCTCGACGGCGCACCGTATCCAAATTCGTGGCTGCCCGTCGCCAAACTCCACACCGGCGCCACCCAGCTTCATTTCACGATGAGCGAACAACCCGACAAGGAACGCGGAGCCGGCGAAGCCGATCGCCCGCCCTCATTCCGTTAGGAATGCTGCCGGTCTTCGCCCCGCTCGTGGATCAGCCGGTCGACGAGTGGTGTCAGCTGTTCGCCCGTGCGCGGCAGCACGAATGCCGACGCATGCGCATCCCAATCCAGTTTGAAGCTCGTTGATAAAGCCGAGATCCAGATCTGCCGCACCGGGGTATTCGGTGTAATCACAAACTTCCCCGGCGGATCCTCGAATAGAACGTTCAGAACTCCGTTTTGCTCTTCGACTTCGAAGCCGGCGGCCTCGTCTTCTTCGCGCACGATCAGGTGCCGCTTCAATGCTTCCAGTGCGCTTTCGGCGGTGCGTCGAAATTCCAGCTCGTCCATCATGGCCCCAGTGTAGCAAGCCCCCCACTCCTCATTTCTCCAAACATCCTCTCCTCCTTTTCACAAACCTGAAATAACCGCCCCGGGTGGACATGCATCGTACCTGTCAGTGTCCCTAAGGCGCGTCCCTCCGACCGGCGCCTGATCTGACACGGGCGAAGAGAGAGGGCTCCCATTGTTGAAGCGCGGCGCTGCTCGCGGTCCACGGCTCGTTACTCTTTTGGCAACTGCTCCCTTCGGCGCCCCGATTTCTTCGGGATTTCACTCCAGGATTGCAAATTCTTCACCGAAACGAGTGCAAACTGAGGCCGTAACCCAAACTTGGGCGGGAGCGTCCGGGATGCGTGTGTTCTGGGTCTTTGTGTGGACGGCTTCAGCCGCATGCGGAACCAGCTGCCTCTGGGCTCAGCGGCCTGAACCGGCTCAGCAACTCGTACGCGAAGTCGTCTACAACGAGCTCCACGATCACGACACCCACGGCTACTGGCGCTATTGGATTGAAAAGCGCGCTCAGAACGCCACGCGCCTTGAAGACCAGGTCGAGACTGCGGATGGTCCCATTGCGCGTCTGGTCCGGGCCAATGGCCTACCCCTCGACACGCACAGCCGCGACGAGGAACAGACGCGCCTTCGGCAACTTGTAAATTCGCCCGGCGAGCGCGCCAGCCATCGCCGCGCTTATTCCGAGGATGAGAAGCGAATCGGCGCAATCTTCGCGCAACTGCCCGATGCGTTCCTTTTTGACTCGCTCGGAGAAGACGACGGCTGCCGCCACCTCCGCTTTCGACCCAATCCAGCCTTTCAGGCGCATACCATTCAATCGCGCATCTTTCATGCCATGAGCGGCGAGCTGTGGCTCGATACCCGCTTCAAACGGCTGCAGCGCCTGGAAGGAAGACTCGACGCCGATCTTGATTTCGGCTTTGGCCTGCTCGGCCATGTCGACAAGGGCAGCTGGTTTCAGATGCAGCGCCTTCAGGTGAGCGCAACCGAATGGAAGACCGAGCAGCTCGAGATTCACATCAGCGGCCGCGCCATGCTGTTCAACACCATTTCCCGCGACACCAGCGAACTGCGCGGCGGCTTTTCTTCGGTCCCCGCGGGACTCGACATGGCCGGCGGCATGCGACTGCTCGAGCAAACCGGTCCGAAAGCGCCGCCCAACACCGTGGCCGCCCGCATGTCCCCAGCTGTTTTCAAAGCCCGGCGATAGTGGCTGCGCGTCTCCACGATGTAAGCGGCCACGATGGGCCCATATCGCAGTAGCCATCCTCGTTCCTGGAATATAGTCGCATTTTGCGGTTAGAGTTAATGGCAGTGGAGGCCGAGATGAACGCTTCGCGGCTGGCCCTGGTCGTGCTCGCGCTTGCATGGGCCACTGGCAATGCCCAGTCCTCAGCTTCCTCGAAATCGGATGACAGCAAGCCTGACGTCACAGTGCGGCTCGAGGCGCACGACGGGCAAACTCGTTTCAAAATTGGAGAACGCGTGCTCGTCGACCTGGTCTTCACTAGTTTGACCAACGCCTACACGGTCGAGACAGACGACAACCCCTACCTCTCGGTTCGCGATTTGATCAACATCGTCCCCGATGGAGGATGGTTTCGTTCCCACGTGGCTCTTCTCGGACAGCCGCTGAACGGGAATGCGTCGGTTAAGCTCACCGGCAATCCCGTGCGCGTCCCGATCCTCTTGAATCGCGCCATTTCTTTCCAGAAGCCCGGGCATTACGAAGTAACGATCATGACACAACGGCTTTTCCCTACGGAGTGGTCTTCCGCCAAGCCCTCATCCAACGAATGCGATCGATGCCGCACCACCAACCCGCTCGGCATTGAAATTGACGAGTTCGACGCATCGGAAGAGCCATCCCTGGTCGTGTCTCTCACGCGGACATTGAAGGAAACGACCCCCCACGGTGTCCCGGAGGTTCTCACCGCCGAAGAGAAAGAAGCATTTGATCGCCAGATGGAAGATGCGAAATCAGAGGCCGGCTCCGCTGAGGAGCGCAACAGGAAAACAGATGCAATGATGCAGAAGATGGGTGAGATCGGGCAAAAGCAACAATCGCTGATGCAGAAGCGTGAGCTTGCGCGGCGCGAGGCGGCAGAACGCCTCGCATGCCTGCCCGGAGACGATGCCTTGCGCGCGAAAGTCCGTTTCATCGCCGCCGCCACGGACAACGGCGATCCCGATCCGGTCGCCTTCATACTGGTGAATGGCCTGCCGAGTTCTCACAATCTGGAACTGCAGTTGACCCTGCTCAAGCAGGCATGGCACGATCCGCAACACGCGCCCACGTTGATCCTGCAAAGCGCGTTACGCCAGGCACGGGAACTCGTTCGCATAGGCTCGGTCACCGATGATCAACTGGTATATGCCGGAACTTCGGAAGAACGCAAGGCGGCCCAGGAGGCGTACCAAAGCGATCTCAAGGAGATCGTCAGCACTCTGCCGTTGCGCACCGTGGAGAATCGCGACCGGACGATCGACTTCCTGAAAAAGGCCGGCATCGCCGATCCGCTCAACCAGCAGCAAACGGCCGCGCAATAACGTCACGCCGGCTTGTCGTTCAGAAACGGCTCCGCCTTCAGCGAGCCGTCGCGCTGCTTCATCAGTATCTGCACCTTGCCCTCGGCTTCGTCCAGTTCCTTTTTGCAGGCCGCGGACAAGCCCACGCCCTCCTCGAACAGCCTGAGTGACTCTTCGAGGGTGAGATCGCCCTTTTCCAGTTGGTCGACGATCACTTCGAGCTTCTTGAGCGATTCTTCAAATGAGGGCATATAGGTTTCCGTTTTGCTCAGACCATTGTATGACTCGGCCGGGTTGTCGCGGATTGAACCAGTCGCCACTTATCCTTCGATTGACGCAGGCTCCGATGCAGGCAGCGGCAACACAGTCGAGATCACTTCGGCCGCGGTGGTGTAGCGGCCGAACGGCGCGCTCACCTGCACGCCTTCCACCATCGGCCGCACCGCCTCCAGCATCTCCCGCGCGATCTTGATTCCCTCCCGCCGTGCCGCATCGGGCGTATCGGCCTGGGCCATGCGCAGCATGATCTCTTCTGGCATCGAGACCCTCAGATCGTTCTTCATGAACTCCGCATTGCGCAGGCTGGTGAGCGGCCAGATCCCCGCGATGACCGGAATGCGCATGCCTCGAATGCGCTTCAGAAAGTCTTCCAGCAGACGCAGATCGAACACCGGCTGCGTGATGACATACTCGGCGCCGGCCTCGACCTTGAACTGAAAGCGCCGCATTTCATGCTCGAAATCGGGAGTGCCCGGGTTGGCGGCTACGCCGATGGTGAAATTGGTGCTGGCGCCGATGGAGTTGTTGCCGATGTCGAGCCCGTGATTCAGCCGCTGCACGATGTTCACCAGGCCGATGGCGTCCACGTCGAACACCGCGGTCGCATCGGGATAGTTGCCCAGCTTGGGCGGATCGCCGGTGAGGCACAGAATGTTGTGCAGTCCGATCGACGACGCGCCCAGCAGGTCCGACTGGATGCTGAGAATGTTGCGGTCGCGGCAGGTGTAGTGCAGAATCGTTTCGATTCCGGTGTGCTGCTGGATCTGGATGCACAGGCTCTGCGCGCTCATGCGAGCCGAGGCGCGCGGCGAGTCCGGCACATTGATCGCGTGCACTCCCAATTGCGACAGCACCTGCGCCGCCTCGATCTCCTGCACGCAGTTGATGCCCCGCGGCGGCACAATCTCCACCAGGGAGACAAAGGCGCCCTCCGCCACCAGTGCTCCGATGCGCGACCGCAGGCTGAGCGGCGCGGGGGGAGTCTCGGTCGATAACGTGGCGTGGGCTTCGCCTTGCGCCTTGCGCCCCTGCGCATCAATCGCCCGCATCGCCGAGCGCATGGCACGGATGTGATTGGGCGTTGTGCCGCAGCAGCCGCCCACCATCTGCGCCCCCGCGGCAATCGCCTTGCGCGCAAAGCCGGCCATGTACTCCGGCGAGCAGAGATAGATGTTGCGCCCTTCCACCGCCCGCGGCATACCCGCATTGGGCATGGCCGCGATAGGCAGCGTGGTGGCCGCGCGCATCGCTTCAACCGCCGTCAACACTGTCGACGGTCCGGTTGAACAATTCACGCCCAGCGCATGAGCGCCCCACTCCGTCAGCAGCGCCGCCGCGTGTTCCGGCGACGATCCATCCAGGCAATTGCCCTCATCGTCCACCGTCACCATGACCAGCACTGGCAGATTTGGCGCCGCCTCCTGGGCCGCCAGCAGTGCTTCACGGGCTTCATTCAGTGCGGGCATGGTTTCCACGATCAGCATGTCCACGCCCGCCGCCGCAAGAGCGCGAATCTGCTCCACAAACGCCGCCCGCGCCTCGTCAAGCCCTGTCTTGCCCAGCGGTTCCAGCCGAACGCCCAGGGGGCCAATCGCACCGGCAACCCACGCTTCGCCCGCCTGCTTGTCCTTGAGGTGGACCACCGCCTCGCGAGCCAGCCTCACACCGGCGGCGTTGATCTCCGCCACCTTGCCCGCCAACCCGTGGCGCGTCAGCCGGAAGCGGTTGGCCCCGAAGGTGTTTGTCTCCAGGATCTCCGCCCCCGCCTGCAGGTACTCTTCGTGCACGGCGAGAATCAGCCCCGGATCGGAGAGATTCAGCTCGTCATAGCAGCGGTTGATGAACACGCCGCGGGCATAGAGAACCGTGCCCATGGCGCCGTCGGCGAGCACGGGCCGGCTGCCGAAGATGTCCGCGAATGATGGCATTCTCTAGCCATCCTACCCCATTGGCTCCTGGCCCGAGCACCCGCCGCCACGGGATCGGCCCGGTACCCGCCGCATTCAGAGGCGCGGGTTGCTTTGTTATACTTCGGGAGTCAAAAGCATTGCTGGAACCGGGGTTGTACCGGATTCCCCGCCATCGAATTTCGTCCGTATTCGAACGTTCGAGCGGGGTTGCCGTCCGATCGTTGCAGGAATCGGCAACCGCCATCTTGATTTTTTCACCGCGGCCGCCGCGACCCCAATCGCGGACGTTTTGCTTTCCGTAGAGGTAAGGGATTTTGAAGAAAAGCAGTCTTTGGTTGAGCGCCGCAGCAGCCCTGGTTATCGCTGCGATCCTTTCAGGTTGTGGAGAGACCACTTATTTTGCAGGCCGCCCGCTGCCGCCCAGCACGTTGATCAACCGCGTCATGATCGCGGTGCAAAACCCGAGCGCCTTTACCAAGGGATCGCTCCAGATCGTTGACGCCTTTTACGATATCCGGTCCAGCTACAATGGCAAGATCCCCGGCTTTTCCATCAGCGGCTTTTCCGGCTCTCTTCCCGTCTCCATCCAGAACATGCCCGAGGAACAGTTGGGCGCCGTTTATGGCTCCGGCGATGGCAGCCTCACCTACATCAATTACTCCAAGGAAACCACGGCCGGTGCGCAATCCGGCTTGAACGGCGTTTCGGCCAGCGTCTTCACCACGCGCAGCCAGGCCTATGTCTTCGCTGCCAGCCAGCCGTCACACGTACTCTCTGTCGTCGATAAGGCGACGGGCGCGTCGTATGCGCTGAGTCTTCCGGGCGTATACCGGGTCAGCGTCAATCCCGGCGGCACCGCGGCCCTGGCATTCGTGCAGAACTCCAATTATCTCTATTACCCGGTCAAGCTCACGGCCAACCAGACCATTACCTTTTCCGGTGGTCCGACGACGTGGCCCAAGGCCGCAGTGGATTGCGAGCCTTTGAATGGTCCGGGCTGGTGTCTTTTCCAGGCGCAGAGCCCCGATAGCGCCGACCAGTATGGCATCCCTTTCGGCGCTCCTCTGGCCTTCGACCGGCCCATCAAGGCCGTGTTCTCCGCCGACGGCGGGACCGCCTACGTGCTCAACTGCGGGCCCGAATGTGGCGGAACAACCGCCTCTGTCTCCCTGCTCCCCGTCAACCCCATGATTTTCCAGCTGGGTCAGGGATCCGGCAAGCTCCCCCTGACAGGCAGTGTCCCCACCATTCCCATCCCCGGCGGAGCCAGCAACGCGCTGATCACCACTTCGATCATGTACGTTGTTGGCCAGGCGTTACAGCCCGATGGTCTTTTCACCGGGAATCTGACCGTGGTTAACCTGGCCACCAATACCGCGGGAACCCCGGTCTCCATCAGTGACGGAGCGCCCGGCGCTCCCAGCCGCATGATCCTGGCCGACGACAACACCCTGTGGATCGGTATGACCAAGTGCACCAACGGCGAGCGCTACGCCAAGGGTTTGCCCTATGGCTGCCTGACCATGTTCAACACGTCGACCGACACGGTGACGCTGCTTGAGCCCTACCAGGGCGACCTCACCGGAATCGCCGACGTCGAAGGGCTGCACAAGGTCTACGTGGCGCAGGGCGGGCAGGTCTACATCTACCACACCACCGACGGCATCGGCGCTGAATAACCAGTTCGTGACCGTGACCGGCACCGCATACGACGTCGCCTACATGGACGGCACCACCGACGCCAACAACACCGTCTACTGACCGGTTCAGGATAGTCGCGGTCGGAAACAGTCTCCGTGCTGCAATGAGCTCCGTGCCCCATCCTCTCCGCTTTTTTCTGCGGAGAGGGTGGGAGACCGCAAAACTAAACCGGTTCAACTCATGGCGAGCCGACTATCATGACCGCAGACCCGACCACAACCCTCGCCGATGTTCTCGCCATCGCCGCCCACCGCGATGATGTGGAGCAGACCTGCGGCGGAACCCTGTTGCGCATGGCGGCGCGCGGCCTGCGCACCGCCATCCTCGATCTGACCCGGGGCGAAGCCGGCACCCGCGGCACCGCCGACGACCGCGCCCGCGAAGCCGCCGAAGCCGCCCGCCTGCTGGGTGTGGGCTGGCGCGAGGCCCTCGACCTGCCCGACGGCGCCATCGAAAACACGTACGAGAACCGCATCAAGATCGTGCGCGTCTTGCGCGAGGTCCGCCCCCGCGTCGTGATCCTCCCCTACTGGCAGGCGCGCCATCCCGACCACGCCATCGTCGCTTCGCTCGGTTACGAAGCCTGCTTCCTGTCCGGCCTGGCAAGGTACGAGACGGGGCTCCCGCCGCACCGCCCGTTCAAGATCGTCTACGCCAGCCTTTATGCCGACGTTCGGCCCAGCTTCATCGTCGACATCACGCCCTTTATCGAACAGCGTCACTCGGCCTTGATGGCGTACAAATCTCAATACGCCAATCAGGCCGCGGGCAGTGCCTTATTCGTCCCTGAAGAGGAAATCCGCGAGCGCACCTTCGCTGAAGCCCGTCATTACGGCCTGCTGGCCGGTGTCAGGTACGGGGAGCCCTTCGTGCAAAAGGAGCCGGGCCTGGTCGACGACCTGACCCTGATTCCCGTCCAGTCGATCTGATCAGTTCGAGCGCGCCAACTGCAACTAATACCAGTCCCGCTCTCCCTCGATCGCGATTAGAGTTCATTGTGGATCGGTGTCCCCTAATATTTATGTGACCCCGCTTCTCAGGTTGAGAGGGACCTTCGCCATGGGCGTCCTGGCTAATTTCAAAATCCGCACCAAAATCCTGCTCGCGCTCCTTCCCCTGGCGATCATGGTCATCGCGGCTGCACTGTACGCATCCATCGAGATCAGGAACATCGACGCCGACTATAGCGGCCTCATTGAGAACCAAATCAAGTCCTATCAGCAGCTCACCGTCGCTCGGGCGCTGAACAACCGGTTCAATCAATATATCTACAAGGAGATCGCAGAAACCGAACCCGACCAAATGCGATCGATCGATAACGACCTGGATCTGACAGCCGCTGAATTCCTTGTGGCCGCCGAGGAGGCCAAGCGAAGAAGCCCACAGGAAATACCAGCCATCGAGTCCGTGACCACGTTGTTCGACCAGATGGTTTCTGATTCCCGCCTGGCCCGCTCTGCAACTCAGGCCCAGAACGACAACAAGGCCATGCAGATCATGCGCGCGACCGTCGAGCCGGAATGGCAAAAAGTCAGGCAAGCCATCGCCGACATCGAACAAGTGGTTCAACGGCGAGTCGATCAGCGATCAGTCGAACTCACCCTCCGGACGCACCGCGCCATCCGGGTGACATGGCTTGTGATCATCCTAGGCCTGCTTGCATCCTTCGCGATCGCTCTCTTCATCGTGCAGGTCGAAGTCGTCAAGGTCGTCGCGTCGTTTCGCAACCGGATTCTCGAGGTGGCGCAAGGTCAACTGGACCATCCCCTCGAAAACCTCGCCCGCCCCAATGAAATCGGCGAGATGAGCCGTGCCCTGCACACCTTGCAGGTCACTGCCCGGGAGCGCGAATCCCAGTCGTGGGTCAAAGCCGAAGTTGGTGCCACCACCCAGCAAATGCAGTCCGCCGAGGAGTTCGGCGCTTTCGCCGCCCTCCTGCTATCGCGCATCGCTCAGAACCTGCAGTTGCTCTATGGCGCGTTCTATCGGGCCGACGAGAGTCGCGTGCACCTGACGCGCGTGGGGGCTTTCGCCGCCGACGCTTCTACTGAACCGCGAGAATTCGCCCTCGGCCAGGGATTGATTGGCCAGGCAGCAGCCGAGCGTCGCACCCTCGCGTTGTCGCCTCCCGAAGGCGAGCCCCTTTCCATCTCCGGCGGACTCGGCGCCGTCTCGGCCCGGCAGCTTCTCATCATCCCCATGCTTCACCAGAGCACCCTCGTCGGGGTCCTCGAGCTCGCACTTCTCGCGCCGGTATCCGCCCGCCAGCAGGCATTCCTCGATGCCCTCCTTCCCGCTGTCGCCGCCAACGCCGAGATCTTGTCCGCCAATCTCACCACCAAGGCGCTCCTGGAACACACCAGGCTTCAGGCAGAGGTCCTGGCAGTCGTGGAGGAGCGCTCGCGTTTGATTCTAGGTTCTGTGGATGAAGGCATCCTCGGCCTTGACACAGAAGGGCGCGCCACATTCCTGAACAATGCCGGAGCCCGGACGCTCGGCTACGATCCCGAGGAACTCATCGGGACCCCTATCCACGCGCGCATCCACTATGCCCGCGCCGATGGCACGCCGCTTCCACGCGCAGAATGCAGCATGTACAAAACTGCCCAGGACGGTCAGTCTCGTGTCGTGTCTGCCGAAGTGCTGTGGAGAAAGGACGGTACCTGCTTTCCCTCCGAATACTCCACCACCGCCATTCTCAAAGACGATAAAGCGATCGGGACAGTGGTGGCCTTCCGTGATATCTCCGACCGCCTTCGCGCCGAAGAGGAGCTGACGGCGGCAAAGGACGCTGCCGAAGCGGCTACCAAGGCCAAGTCCGACTTCCTGGCCAACATGAGCCACGAGATCCGCACCCCGATGAACGCCATCATCGGAATGACTCACCTGGCCCTGAAGACCGAGCTCACGGCAAAGCAGGCTGACTACCTGAACAAGGTGAAGTCCGCCGCCCAGTCGCTGCTGGGCATCATCAACGACATTCTCGACTTCTCCAAGATCGAAGCCGGCAAGCTGGATATCGAGAAAACCGAATTCCAGTTTGAAGATGCGCTCGACAATCTTTCCATCGTCGTCAGCCACAAGGCCCAGGACAAGAATCTCGAGTTCCTCATTTCCGCTTCGCCTGAGATTCCCCCTGCCCTGATCGGCGATCCCCTCCGTCTCGGTCAAATCCTCATCAACCTGGTCAACAATGCGGTCAAGTTCACCGACCACGGCGAGGTCATGTTGACGGTCGCGATCGAAGAGCAGCTCGCCGACCGCGTCAAGCTCAAGTTCATCGTCAGCGACACGGGAATCGGCATGACGCCGGAACAGAGTTCGCGCCTCTTCCAGGCCTTTTCGCAGGCGGATTCGTCCACCACCCGCAAATACGGCGGCACTGGACTGGGACTCTCCATATCGAAACGCCTCGTCGAGATGATGGAAGGCACGATCTGGGCCACGAGCGAGCCCGGCGTGGGCAGCAAGTTCCAATTCACCGCATGGTTCGGCATTGGAACGGGCAAGAAGCAAAAGCGCTTCGTCCCCGACCTTGCCGGCATCCGGACCCTCGTTGTCGACGACAACGCACAGGCCCGCGCAATTCTGACCGAGATGCTTGGAGCCTTTGCGCTCCGCGTCGAATCGGTCGCTTCAGGCGAGGATGCGGTGCGTGAAATTGCCGCGGCTGATTCCAGCGATCCCTACCGCCTGGTGTTCATGGACTGGTACATGAACCCCATGGACGGTCTCGAGGCCAGCCGGATCATCAAGCGCGGCGACCGTCTGAAGAATGCTCCGAAGATCGTGATGGTCACCGCGTTCGGGCGTGAGGACATACGCGATCAGGCGGACAAGATCGGCCTTGAGGGCTATCTGCTCAAGCCCGTGAACGCCTCTCTCCTGTACGACATGCTGGTCGACCTTTTTGGCGTGCCGGTGCCCGATGACCAGGCCCCGCGCACAGAAGAAGGACAAAGCCGGCGAACTGCTCGCCACCGGCATCCGCGTCCTTCTTGGTTGAAGACAACGAGATGAATCAGCAGATTGCCACTGAGCTCCTGCAGAGTGCCGGCGCCATCGTCACCGTCGCCAATCACGGCGGCGAGGCGGTCAAGATTCTGACCGAGAACAGCCACCCGCCGCCTTTTGATGTTGTCCTCATGGACATTCAGATGCCGGTGATGGATGGCATTTCCGCAACCAAACTGCTGCGGACCCATCTGTATCTCGAAAAGCTTCCGATCATTGCCATGACCGCTCATGCCCTGGTGGAAGAGCGCCAGCGCTGCATCGACGCGGGCATGAACGACCATATTGCCAAGCCCATCGATCCGGATCACATGTTTTCCACCATCCTGCGATGGGCGAAGCCGCGAGCCAATCCCGCACCCGAAACCCAGGCCGTAGTAGCCGCCGCCCCCGTGCATGAGATCGCTCTTCCGCCTATCGCGGGCGTCAACATCGCCGACGGTCTCAATCGTGTGGCCGGCAACCGGCGCCTCTATCGTGATCTGCTCTCGCAGTTCGCCGCAAAGCAAGCCGGCGCGGCCACTGAGATCGCGGCCGCGCTCGACGCCAACGACCACCAGACCGCGGAGCGCACCGCGCACACTGTCAAGGGCGTTGCAGGGAATCTCGGAATCACGAACGTACAGACTGCGGCCCAAAAGCTGGAGAAGGCCATTCGCGAATCGGACCCTTCCTCTTCCGCGCTGCTCGATCAGTTCGCCATCGCACTGCGCCTGCACGTGAAAGACATCAGCGAGGCTCTGCACGACTCAGCAGCTCCCGAACCCGAGTCGCCCCCCGCGGCTTTTGACGCGGAAAGGGCGGCCTCGGCCGTCGGCCAGCTTCGAACCTTGCTCGAGGCCAGCGACGGCGATGCGCAGGAAGCCTTTCAGGAACTGCGCGACTCGACTGCCGCCGCTGTCGAAAAATCCCACCTCGATGCTCTGAATGAATCCATCAACAACTTTGAATTCGAGCAGGCTCTCGCCAGGCTCGATGAAATCGCGCACCTGTGCGAACAAAACGGAAAGGTGCCACAATGAACCCGGCCGATCAAAAGAAAACCGTGCTCGTCGTCGATGACGCACCCGCGAACATTCAAGTCGTCAATTCGATTCTGAAGGACACCTACAAAATCCGCATCGCCACCAACGGCGCGAAAGCATTGGAGTTGGTGGGCGTCGCTCCGCCGCCCGACCTGATCCTGCTCGACATCATGATGCCCGGCATGGACGGCTACGAAGTCTGCACGCGGCTGAAAGATGATCCCGGAACCAAAGATATTCCCGTCATTTTCCTCACCGGGCAGACGGAAACCGCCGATGAAACCCGCGGATTCGAAGTGGGCGCGGTCGACTACATTCACAAGCCGTTCTCGCCCGCCGTCGTCAAGGCCCGCGTGCAAACCCACCTCGTTCTTCGCGGCATTCGCGAGCAGCTCGCCCTTCAATTACTGGCTATTCAAAAAGAACTGGAGACCGCGCGGCAGATTCAGCTATCGATCCTGCCCCACGAACTTCCCAGAGTGAGCGGCCTGGATATCGCGGCGCGTTACATCCCCATGACTTCCGTCGCCGGAGACTTCTACGATTTCCTCGTCGTAGACGAGACGCACATCGGCATCCTGGTTGCCGATGTATCGGGACATGGAATGCCCGCCGCCCTCATCGCTTCGATGTTGAAGATCGCTTTCGCTGCACAAGCCGCGAACGCCGCCCATCCCGAGCAAGTGCTCCACGGATTGAACCTGGCGTTGTGCGGAAAGTTTCAGCACCACTATGTGACCGCGGCCTATGTATTTCTTGACTTGGAAAAGCGCACCCTGACCTACGCCGGTGCTGGCCATCCACCGCTGTTTCTGTGCAGCAAGTCTCCCGCCAGTGTGCAGGAAGTATGTGAAAACGGCCTGTTTCTGGGTAAATTCGATTTTGCCACCTATGCGTCCGTCGAACTGCCCCTTTCGCCCGGCGATCGGATCCTGCTCTACACCGACGGTATTCCCGAAACCGAGAACGATGCCCAGGTCGCCTTCGGCGATGGGCGGTTCCAGCAGCTTCTCGCTGAAGTAGAATCCGAAAGCGCGGATCAGTTCGCGGATCACCTGCTCCTCGAACTAACACGCTGGTCAGGCCTCGGCCCCAACGACGAATTGAACGACGATATCACCATGGTCGCGGTCCACATTACGTAGCCGGCTAAGACAGCCCCCAATCCTAAACCCCAACCTCTTCACCGAAGCGGGTTCGCCGCCGCGCGATCGCGATGCCAACTTTCCACTACTAACATGACGAATAATTCATCTCTGCATCGCCAGGAGTGCGGAAAGACGAGACGATTTACGCCACCAAAACATCGGCCTATCTCAAATAACTTCAGAACTTTCCGCTTGAATCGATAAGCAGCGCATTTCTGTCTATGACGGCTCACGCAGACGTAGCGGCCCGCTGCGACTTTACAAAGCTTTACAGGCTCGTTGACGTCTAGCAAGCAATCTCTGATTCAAGTGTCGCTACCATCACCAACATAGTCGAGCGGTGAAGAGTTGGTTCAGCGCGAACGCGTTTGGCGCGTCTGCACACTCGTGTGCTCTCTCAGTGAACGAAGCTCCTGCGCCCTCGAATTGCGAACACCGGGTCAATTGCCACATCTCATCGTTTCTATTTGAGAAATGGAGCGTTCCATGTCGATCTGCGCACGACTCTCTTTAATCACGGCATTGATCATGGTGATCAGCTTGCCCGCCGCACACGCCGTACCAAGCTATGCGCGGCAAACGGGATTCACATGCGATGTATGTCATCGCAATCCTCCCGAGTTGACGGCATTCGGTCGCGATTTCAAGCTCAAGGGCTACAGTATGCCCGGGATGGCCCTGTCGGATAAAATCGGCAACTCCAGCGACCTCTCCCTTACCAAGGCCATTCCCGTATCCGCCATGGTGTTGCTCTCGAACACATCATTCCAGGCGAATCAGCCTGCATCGCAAAATAACGCTGCCGGATTTCCGCAGCAGGCGAGCATCTTCCTGGCCGGAAGCTTCGCACCGCATTTCGGTGGTTTCATGCAGGTCACATATACGCACGCCGACGATCACTTCGGGATGGACAACACCGACTTTCGCTTTGCCAAGCAGGCAAAGAACGTTGATTACGGCATCACGGTCAACAACAATCCCACTGTTCAGGATTTGTGGAATAGCACGCCGGCCTGGGGATTCCCCTGGATCAGCACTGCTTCCGGAGTGGATCCCATCGCCTCGCCGCTCATCAACGGCGGGCTGGCCCAGGATGTAGCCGGCGTTGGCGGATACGCAATGTGGAAAGGCCACCTCTACACCGAGGGCACGGTATACCGCTCTGAACATGCCGGATCGTCGAGCCCCATCACCGGGGAGGGGTATGACTTCAATATTGATGGCGTAGCGCCCTATTGGCGTGGGGCCTGGCAGCAAAACTGGGGCAGCAATTATCTTATGGTGGGCACCTACGGAATCTACATGCGCTCGTTCCCCGGGGCGGTCTCAGGGCCGACTGACAACTACACCGATACTGCCTTCGACTTTCAGTACCAGCGCCCGATCGGTGACAACGAGTTCGACGCGCATGGAACCTACATCTACGAGCACACCAATCGCGACGCCACCTTCCAGGCTGGAGGCGCCAGCTCCGCATCGAGTCATCTCAACACATTCAAGGTGGATGCAATCTATCACTGGACCAACAAGTTCAGCCTCGCGGGTCAATTTTCTTCGATCAACGGCCCCGCCGATCCCGTGCTCTATGCTCCTGCGTCATTGACCGGAAGCAACAATGGAAGCCCCGATACCAATGGCTATATCTTCCAATTCGCGTATTGGCCGTGGCAAAACGTGAATCTCGATCTTAATTACGCCGGCTATGCCAAGTTCAACGGCGCGTCGTCGAATTACGACGGCGCCGACCGCAATGCTTCAGATAACAATACTGTCTACCTCGGACTGTGGGTGAGCTTCTAAGCCAGGATCTTCCGGCAAACCGGACAAGTCCAGGCGTCGTCTTTCATTACCGCACCAACGCAACAAGGCGGTCCATCCTCCCACAAGGAACGGACCGCCTTTTTGCATTCCGGACAATCGAGCCATACCCGCCGGAAATCTTTTTTCCTGGCTTTGGATTTCAGCAATCGCCTGAACACCTGGGTGCCCCATCCTAACCGCGTCTTTACTTTTTGCGGTTAGGGTGGGATAGCTCGAACCCAAGCTCTGCCCTGATCCCTGTTCCCTGTTTCTTACAGCGTCCGCTTGAACAACGGCGTCGCAATCAGCAGCGTCCCGATCCCGAACACAAACAGGAACAGCAGGTCCCTCTGGATCGAAACAAACCCTCCGTCCTTCAACAGAATCGATTTGAACCCGTGAATCGCATACGTGAACGGATCGACGATCGCAATCGCCTGCAGCCACTTGGGAAAAGCCGCAATCGGATAAATCGCGCCGGAGGGAAAGAACAGCAGCGTGTTCAGCACTCCGAACATGGCGCGCGGCACCAGCGGATCGTCCACGCGCACCATCATCAGGAACATCATGCCGTTGAAAGCCAGCGACGTGCCCAGGATCAGCAGCAGCAGGTTCAGCAGCGCATCGGGATGGAAGATGACGCCCAGCCCCGCCATCAGCGATCCGATCACGGTCAGCGAAATGCCCGAAAGCACCGCCTTGATCGCGCCTGCAACATTGAGACCCATCACAAGCTCAAGCTTGCTGATAGGCGTCACCAGATAGCCCTCGTGCACCCCGCGCGCCTTGTCGTCGATATACAGCATGCCGCCGCCGATCATGACCGAGATGTACATGGCCAGCGCGATCGACCCTGACAGCAGGTATTTCATGTACTCGACGTAGGGGTAGAGTTCGACGATCTCGAGGGCGATGTTCTTCACCACCCGATCGGGAATGACAGGCTGGTTCAGCGCATCGACCAGCGACTGCATCTCGCCTTCGAGGCTGCTGCTCAAAAACTGGTCAGAGTTGTCCACCACCAGCCCGATGCGCGGCGCATCCTGCGCGTACACGCGCCGCGAATACTGCGCGGGAATGATCACGGCAGCATCCACCTTGCCCGTGCGCACATCTTCGCGCGCCTGCCGCTCGTCGTTGTAATTGACGGTCGTGAACGTGGCGATATTGACAGCGACGGAGTCGAAGGCCTCGCGCACTTTAACGGCCTGCGGCCCGTGATCGTAATCGACCACCGCCACTGCGGGCACCCTTGATCTTGCCGCCAAATGCATTGCCCAGGATGATGAGCTGCACCAGGGGCAGCATCATCGACATGATCATCAGCACCGGCGAGCGAAAGAACTTGCGCATTTCGCGCTCGACAATGGCGAGGAATCGGTTCATGGCTGTACTCCCGGTCGCGGCGGCATCATGAAAGACTGACTTGACCTGCTCATCGCGGAGCTGGCGGCCCGTGTAGTGGACAAACACATCGTCGAGCGTCGTGTTCTGCACGGTGAGCGAAGTGAGTTCCTCGCCGAGCGACGCGGCCATCTCGACCAGCTGCGTCGTGGTCCGCGAGCCGTTCGAAGTCAGCACGCGATACACTCCGCCGGACTGCGACTGCACCTCGGTGACATCCGGAAGCGCTTCGAGCCGCGCTTTCCATTGATCGTCTTCGCGGTTGAATTGCACCTCGACCACATTTGAGCCCGGCACGCTCTGCTTCAGTTCCACCGGCGTGCCCAGCGCCACGAGTGTTCCGTGATCGACAATGGCAATGCGATCGCAGAGCCGGTCGGCCTCTTCCATGTAATGCGTGGTCAGCAGCATGGTGAGGTTGCGAGTCTTCTTCAGATTGTTGAGCATCTCCCACACCGCGATGCGCGAAACCGGATCGAGACCCGTCGTTGGTTCGTCGAGAAAGAAGATGCGCGGATCGTGCACCAGCCCGCGCGCAATCTCCAGCCGCCGCCGCATGCCTCCCGACAGCGTCTTGGTCTGCGCGCCGCGCCATTTCGTCAGGTCCACCGCCTCCAGCACTTCGGCGATATTCTTTTCGCGCTGCGCTCTGGGCACGCTGTAGAGCTTGGCGTAGATGCTCAGGTTCTCTTCCACCGTCAGGTCCTGGTCGCTGGTCAGCGCCTGCGGAATCACGCCGATCATGTTGCGCACCGCGTTCGGTTCCTTGCTCACGTCGTGCCCGGCCACCAGTGCACGCCCCGCCGTAACCGGGATCAGCGTGGTCATCATGCGAATCAGCGTGCTCTTGCCCGCGCCGTTCGGCCCCAGCAGGCCGAAGATCTCGCCATCGGCCACCGAGAAGCTGACGCCCTTGACGGCTTCGAAATCGCCGTAGCGCTTGACGATGTTCTCCACCGCGATCGCCGCCGGCGGAGCGGCCGGCTGGTGTCACCGTGGCCGCGCTGCTTGACCGCGGTCATCATTGCTTCACCAGCTTGGCTTTGGGAATGTACACGTCGGCCGTCATGCCGGGCACAAAGCGCTCGCCGGGATTGTCGATCAGCAGCTTCAGCCGCACCGTCTTGATGTCGCGCTTGCGGCCGCCGTTGATGTCGCGCTGGGTCGCAAAATCGGCTTCAGCGGCCTTCGCAATCACCTTGCCCTGCACCGTCGCGCCGCTGGGCATGACCACGCGCAGGCTGTCGCCGAGTTGTACCGCGTCGGCCTGCGTTTCGGGCAACGGCGCATACACCCATGTCTGCGTCAGGTCCATGATGGTCACAATCGGCGTGCCCGCATTCACCACTTCGCCCTGCCGCGCCGCCCACTGGTTCACCTTTCCCGTAACCGGGGCAAACACCTTGGAATAACCAAGCTGCACCGCCGCCTGGTCCGAAAGAGCCTTGGCATTGTTGACCTGGTCGCGGGTCGATGCCACCGTGTGCGCCGCCACCGCCGCCTCCAGCTCGTGCGCCTGCGCCTGGCGCAGCGAGGCTTCCGCCGCCAACACATTTTCCTTCGCAGTTTCGACCGCTGCCTCATATGCCTTCAGACTCGCGGCAGCCTCATCGCTCGCCTGCTTGCTCATAATTCCCTGCCTGGCCAGCGCCACCGTGCGCTGTGTGTCGGCCTGCTGGTGTTCCAGGTTTGCCTCGGCCTGGTTAAGCGCCGCCTTGGTTGCCCGCACCTGGGCTTCGGCGTTGATCGTCTGGCTCGAAGTCTCCCCGCGTGTCTGCCGCTCGGTCTCAATGGTCTCTTTGAGCTTGGACTGCTGGCTCGACACAGTGGCTACCGCCGCCAGGTGGGCGGCGGCCAGGTCCTGGCTCTCGATCACCGCGATCAGCTGGCCCGCCTCCACCGCCTGGCCCTCCTCGACGGTAAGCGTCTGGATTCGGCCCGGAATCTTGGAGCTGACCTCCACCTCGTTGGCGTCCACCGTGCCGATCAGGTGCAGATCGCCCGAGGTTCTTGCCGTCAGCAGATACCAGATCAGCGACCCCAGCGTGAGCAGCCCCAGGATCATGAAAACTCGATTGCGCGCGTTCACTTCGTTCCTCCCCTTGGACTTGTCGTTCCAGATTTCCGGCCGCGGCGCATCGGCTAACACCCGCGCCTTCAATTTCTCCCCCGGCTGCCGTTCCTGAAGAGCCGCTTCCGGCATCGGCGTATCGGCCAACACCCGCGCGGCGAGTTCCGCCCCGCGCTGCCGGTCCGTGAAAACCGCCTGCCCCAGAAACTCCACCAGGCTCTTGCGTCGTATCGCCAGCGCTTCCGGGGTCAGGGGCTCGTCTCCCAGCACAATCCGCCACACCGGAGCGCTCAGAAAATACATGACATTGGCCCCCACAGAGGCCAGTTGGATCTGCATCCAGTCCACGTCAATCAGTTCCCCCGATGCGATGCCCTCGCGAACCATGGATCGATACATGATGAGCACCGGCTCGAAGACCTTCTTGACCAGGATGGGCATCGCTCCCGCCTCGCCCTTGTGCAGTCGGATCATCTCCTGCTGCATCAGGCTCTGGAACTCCTGCTGCGCCAGGATGCGATCGAAGTGATTCAGCCCCGCGCGCAGCACCCTCTCCCCGGGGCTCGCATCCCTGAGAAAAACCGCCATGGTGTTGTCCCGCACCCGGCCCGCAATCATCTCCAGCGCTGCCGTGTAGAGCTTTTCCTTGCTCTCGAAGTAGTAGTAAAGAAGCGCCTTGTTCACCCCGGCAGCCGTCGCGATGGTCTCCGTACGTGCCCCCGCCAGGCCATTGGCCGCAAACTCGCGAAGCGCCGCGTCCAGAATCCGGCTCCGGGTCTCCGCCGAACGCTCGGTCGATGGCGAATTGGCTTTGGCAGACATTATATTAACTAACTGGTTAGTAAATTACACCTCGACCGAACTCTTGACAAGGGCATTCGTAAATGCCTCAAACGATCGACGCCGAAATTTGCACGGTTGTGAAACGCATAGTCAGTCAATGCCACTATCTCGATTGGGGCGCTTCTCCACAAAAACCTTGCTCAACCCGGTGTCCCCTTTTGAAGCTCGAAACCGCTTCACACGTTAGGGGAAAAACCAGATTTGAACGGGGAATTGATCTGGGTCGGGGCTCTGGACTTGATTACCGTCAAAGTGTCAAAAGCACTGTTAACTATCGTGAAAATAGGCTATTTAACCACCAAACAACTGTGGTACTGTAGCTGATCACACGAAAGGCGCGGGTTCGATCGCGTCTACACCTTCCTCTGTTTCGATTTCATGCGCTGCAAACTTTTGATTGCAGTTGAGTTGTGCATTTTTTTATTTGGCTGCCTGGGGGTCGCTCGACATGGGCGTTCAGCCCTCCATTCGACAGATCGGCAAATACACCGTGATCGACGTCATCGGGGCGGGCGGGATGGGGATAGTTTTCCGCGCCCACGACCCGGCCATCGGTCGCACGGTAGCGATCAAAATGTTGAAGAAGACCGAGACGTCCGGGGCGACCGGGCTCTTTGACCGCTTCTTCTCCCGGGAAATGAAGTCGACCGGCAGCCTGAATCACAAAAACATCGTTACCGTCTTCGACAGCGGAGAGCAGGATGGAAATCCATACCTGGTCATGGAGTACCTTGACGGGGAACCCATTTCCAAGGTGATCTCGGAGCGTCGCGCCTTCGCCCTGGTGGACAAACTGGACGTCGTGATCCAGATCTGCGACGGACTGCAATACGCTCACGACCGCAACATCATTCATCGCGACGTCAAACCCGCCAACGTAATCCTGCTCCCCGACGGCACAGTGAAAATCGTGGATTTTGGAGTGGCCCGGATCGCGGGGCGTGAAAGCTCTATTCTGCAGACGGGCCAGTTGGTCGGCAGCCTCTCCTACATGTCCCCGGAACAGATCAACTCCCTTCCCATCGACGCGCGCAGCGATGTCTTCTCCAGCGGTGTTTTGCTGTATGAGCTTCTGACGTTCGAGTTGCCCTTCAAGGGTGCAGACGCCGCTTCAACCTTCGTGAAAATCCTCCGCGAGGACCCGCTTCCCCTGAGCCACCATCTTCGCGATGTTCCTCCCACGCTGCAGACCGCGTTGAATCGAGCCCTGGCGAAAAACGTCAATGAGCGCTTCCAGACCGCGGAGGAGTTCGGCTTTGATTTGCTTGCCGTCCAGAGAGATCTAAAAGAGGCCATGGTCTCCGAATGCATGAGGCGCGCCGATGCCGCGATGCAGCGCGGAGATCTTGATCGCGCAAGAGACCAGCTCCTCGACGTCATCCGGCTCGACCGCCAGAACGAACGGGCGAACCGTCTTTTGCGCGAGGTTCGCAAGTCACTTCAGCGCCAGCAGCGCTCTTCCCAGGTGGATCAAATGCGCTCCCAGGCCCAGGTAGCCCTGGCCGGATTGCAATACGAGGAAGCGCTGGCCTGTGCTGACCAGGCTCTGCGGCTCGACCCCACAGATCCTGATTCCATCCGTCTCGTCGAGGACATTCGCAGTGCCATCTCCAGGGCCAAGGCTGTTCGCGAAGCTCTGAATCGGGCTGAGTCGGCCCTGTTCGCCGGCGACTTCGACGAAGCCAAGGAAGCCGTCGAAGAGTCGATGCGACTGGCTCCCAATGATTCCGAGGCGCGCGCCCTGGCTTCGGTGGTGAACAAGGAGCTGGCCGAGCGCTCGCGCAGACGAAGGGTCCAGGAGTTTGTTGACCAGGCTCGTCGCGGAATCGCCGAGCGAAAGTTCACCGATGCCCTGGACGCACTGCACCGGGCCGAAGAGCTCGATCCTTCCGACTCCAACGTCCGCGAGCTGTTGCAATGGGCGCATCGAGGGCAGGAGCAGGAAAAGAAGCGCCGTTCTCTTCAGGAGATTACCGACCAGATCGAAAAGGCGCTGCATGCCGGAGACTTTTCCTCGGCATGCACGATCTCGGAGATGGGGCTGCAGCGATTCCCGGAAGAATCGACTCTTTTGCGCCTGCGGGCCATCTCTGAAAAGCAGCGCGACATTGCCGAGAGAAGGCAGTTTGTTCACGATCAGAGCCTTGCGGTCAAAGTCCTGTCCAATGACGGCAAGCTTTCCGAAGCGGTTCAAGTTCTGAACAGCGCGCTGCGGAAGTATCCCGGGGAGCCTAATCTCGAGTCGCTTCTGGCCCTCACCAAAGCCGAAATCGAGCGCCATAAAGAGGAGCTTGAAGAAACCGCGCGGCTCAAGGCAATCCAGATTGCGGAGATTGAGGCCCGGGCTCGGCTGACCCAGCAGGCTCTCAATTGGTCGATCGAATTGAGGCGCTCCCTCGACGCACGCGCCGATCTTGCCGGGATTTCGCGCGTTGCCGGCCAATTGCGCACAGCGATTGAAAGCAAGCAGATTGACGACCATGCCCGCCAGGCCGGGGCGCTTGTTCTCAACGAAGTGGACGCCCGGATGCGCGCCCGCGACCAGGCTCTCACCGAACTTGATCAACTTCGGCGCGTGATCGAGCAAGCCCAGGATGCCGCTTCTTTGACCGAGGCGGACAATCGACTCCTGAGCGTCAAAGCGGCGTTCCCCAACGACGCCAATGTGCAATTGCTCTGCGCCGAACTGGTGAACGACCTGGTTCGCGTGCGCCAGGAGCGCGATCGCGTCATCGCGTCGCTGACCGGGTGGGCCCAGTCTCTGGACGCAACCCCCACCGGCGAATTGGACGCCCTGGAACAAAATGCAAAAGAGGCGGCAGCCCGGTTTGAAGGCGACGCCCGCGTCGGTGCCCTGCTGCAGCAGATCGCGTCATCCGTCAGCCGTCGACTCGAGCGCCGCGCAGAATTGCTCTCCGACATCGTCGCCCTGTCGGCTGACGTCAATCGAGCTCACACCCTGGATGAACTTGCCCGCATGGTCGAGCGAGGCAGGTCGATCGCCGCTCTTGACCCCACCGACACGCAACTGGCCGAATACTGCCGGCAAATCGAAGCCGATGCCGCCAGGGTGCGCGGAGTCATGAAGTCCCTTCTCGGGGAAATGCAATCGTTCGCCCAGGCCATCTCAAGCGCGGCAAACGTGCACGAGGCCGAAGCCCTTGTCCCGCAGGTAAAGGCGCTCATCGAAGGCTACCCGGGGTTTCAGGAGTTGCAGGAAGCGGCCTCGCGGATCCTCGCTGAGGCCCAGGGCAGGCGCATTGAACATGACCTGACCGTCCAGGAACTGGAGTCGATTCGAACCTCGGTTCCCACTCTGGTGTCAACCGAAGACATTGAGACCGCGGCAGCCAGGGCCAACAAATATCGCGAAGTGCACGCCAACGACCAGACGATCGTTTCCCTCTGCTCCGAAATTGAGACCGACGTCGAACGCATTCTGCGCGAGCGAGCCGAGTTGCGCGCCCGGATTCTCGAATGCGATAACGCGATCAAACTTTCATCGGAGCATCTTCAGAATCAGAACCTGGACGGGGCCCTTGAAGTCCTCCTGGCGGTCGAGGGCAGAAATCCTGATCGCGCCGATCTTCACCTCCAGATCACGGTGGTGCGCAAGGCGATTGAAGAATTCAAGGCCGAGCAGGAGCGGCAGGAGCACGAGAGGATCGCGCGAGAGAAAGCCGAGGCCGAGGCGCGGGCCCGCCGGGCCGCGGCAGCGCAGGCCATCCAGGACGCACGGGAGTTGCTGGCGCAAGGGCAGGAAGAGGAATCACGGCGCTGCCTGCACTCGGCGCTGGAGCGCGATCCCGAGAGCCAGGACCTGCATGCGGCGCTCGAATTTATCCAGGCAGAAATAAAGTTTCTGCAGTCGGAGCGCGAACGGCTGGAGCGGGAGCGGATCGCGCGCGAGAAAGCCGAAGCCGAAGCCCGCGCGCGCAAAGCAGCAGCGGAGCAGGCGGTGCTTGAATCGCGCGCATTGCTCGTGCAGGGGCAGGAAGGGGCGTCTCTTGAGCGGCTTCGCACCGCCTTGGAGGTTGATGCCGAGAGCCGGGAACTGCATTCTGCGCTCGAATCGATCGAGGCCGAAATTGCGCGCCTGCGCGCGGAACGCGAACGCCTGGAACGGGAACGGCTGGAGCGGGAGCGGGTTGCACGTGAGAGGGCCGAAGCCGAAGCCCGTGCCCGGGAGGAAGCCCGCGAGCGGGCCATTCAGGATTCGCAGGATTTGCTCGCCCAGGGACGGGAAGATGAGTCTCTGCAGTGCCTTCGCGAAGCGCTGGAGCGCGATCCCGAGAGCCAGGACCTGCACGCGGCCCTGGAGTTGATTCAGGGCGAAGTGGTTCGCCGGCGCGCCGAACGGGAACAGCAGGAACGCGAGCGCCTGGAGCGGGAACGGATCGAACGCGAGAAAGCCGAGGCCGAGGCCCGCGCCCGCAAGGCGGCAGCCGAGCAGGCGATTCAGGAATCTTTCGAGTTGCTGACCCACGGGCAGGAACAGGAATCGCTGCAGCCGCTGCGTACCGCGCTCGAGCGCGACCCCGAGAACCACGACCTGCATTCGGCGCTGGAGACGATTGAGAGCGAAGTGGCCAATCGCCAGGCGAAACGCGAACGGATCGAACGGGAACGCCTGGAGCAGGAGCGGATCGAACGGGAGAAAGCCGAAGCCGAGGAGCGTGCCCGCAAAGCGGCGGCGGAGCGGGCGGTCAGAGAATCGCGCGAGTTGCTCGCTGGGGGTCAGGAACAGGAAGCGATCCAGTGTCTCAACAATGCGCTGCAGCGCGATCCGCCGAATCAGGATCTGCGCTCGGCGCTGGAGTCGACCGAAGCGGAAGTGGCCCGGCTGCGCGAGGAACGCGAACGCCAGGAACGTGAACGCCTGGAGCGGGAGCGGATCGCACGCGAAGAGGCTGAAGCCGAGGCTCGGGCTCGCAAGGAGGCAGCGGAGCTGGCGGTCCGGGAATCCCGCGAGTTGCTCACGCAAAAACAGGAAGAGGAGTCCCTGCAGCGGCTTCGCGACGCACTGGACCGCGATCCCGAGAGCCAGGACCTGCGCGCGGCGCTGGAGTCGACTCAGGAAGAGGTGGCTCTTCGCCGTGCAGAACGCGAACGGCTGGAGCAGGAACGGCTAGAGCGGGAACGGATTGCACGCGAAAAAGCCGAGGCCGAGGCGCGCGCCCTCGAGGCAGCAAGGCAGGCCATTCGTCAGGCTCAGGAGTTGCTGGCCGGGGGACAGGAAGAGGCGTCCCTGCAGACTCTTCGCGCCGCACTGGAACACGACCCCGAAAGCCAGGATCTGCTTTCGGAGCTGAAGTCGATCGAGGCGGAAGTGACCCGGCTGCGCGATGAACGCGAGCGCCAGGAACGGGAGCGGCTGGAGCGGGAACGGATTGCTCGGGAGAAGGCCGAGGCCGAAGCTCGCGCCCGCCAGGAGGCCGCCGGCCAGGCCATCGAAGAAGCACGTGAATTGCTTGGCCAGGGACGCGGCGAAGACTCCTTGTCGCGGCTTCGCTCTGCGCTCGAACTCGACCCGCAGCGCCACGAACTGAACGCCGCCCTGGATGCCACACAGGCTGAAGTGGCCCGCCAGCGCCTCGAGCACGAGCGGGTAGAACGCGAACGGATCGCGCAGGAAAAAGCCGAGGCAGAAGCGCGCGCTCGCAAGGAGGCAGCCGGCCAGGCCATCCAAAGCGCCGGCGAACTGCTCACTCAGGGACGCGGAGAAGAATCAATACAGGTTCTTTGGCTTGCGTTCGAAAAAGATCCGGCGAACCACGACCTGCGCTCGGCCCTCGCAGCAACGCAAGCAGAAGTCGAGAGGCAGCGGGCGGAGCAGGAGCGGCTGGAACAGGAGCAAAAAGAGCGTGAACGGCTGGAGCGGGAGCGTTTAGCCAGAGAAGAGGAAGAAGCGGCAGAACGTGCCCGCAAGGCGGCGGCGAAACAGGCGATTAATGAAGCGCGCCGCCTGCTGAAAAGTAATCGTCTCGAAGAAGCCTTGCAGCGCCTCAGCTCGGCTCTTGAAACGGATCCTGAAAGCTTCGAATTGCGATCCACCCATGCGGAGCTTGCACGGCTTCTCGCCGAGCAGGAGCGCGTCGAGCAGGAACGGGCTGCCCGCGAAAAGGCGGAGGCCGAGGCGCTTGCTCGGAAAGCAGCCGCCGGAAAGGCCATTCAGGAATCTCAAGAGCTGCTGGCCAGGGGACAGGAGGAGGAGTCGTTGCAGCTTCTTCGCTCCGCCCTGGAACGAGATCCCGAAAACCAGGAACTGCGCTCGGCGCTGGACTCGGTACAGACGGAAGTGGCCCGGCTGCGCGAGGAACGCGAACGCCAGGAACGTGAACGCATAGCGCGGGAGAAGGCCGAAGCCGAGGCCCTGGCTCGCAAGACGGCCGCAGACCGTGCCATTCAGGAATCCAGCGAATTGCGGGCCCGGGGACGCGGCGAGGAGTCTGTGCAACTCCTTCGCACTGCTCTCCAACGCGATCCTGAGAACTCCGATCTGCAATCGAATCTCGAGTCAGCCCAGGCTGAAGTGGCCCGCTTGCAAGCAGAACGCGAACGGAAGGAGCGTGAGCGGCAGGAACGCGAGCGCCACGCCCGGGAGAAGGCAGAAGCCGAGGTCCGCGCCCGCAAGACAGCCGCAGACCTGGCAATCCGGGAATCTCGGGAACTGCTGGGCCGGGGAAAGGAAGAGGAGTCGCTTGAGCGTCTTCGCTCAGCATTAGAGACCGATCCTCAAAGCCGGGACCTGCGATCGGCTCTGGACGCAACCCAGGCCGAGGTCGCGCGGCTCCGCGCGGAACGGGAGCGCCTGGAGCGGGAACGGCAGGAACGCGAACGGCTGGAGCGCGAGAAGGCGGAGGCGGAGGCGCGCGCCCGCAAAGCGGCGGCCGACCAGGCCATCAGCGATGCTCGAAAACTCCTGGCTCGCGGAAAAGAAGAAGAGTCGCTGCAGCGCCTGCACACGGCTCTGGGACGCGATCCCGGGAACCAGGAACTGCGATCGAACCTCGAATCGGTTCAAGCCGATGTGGCACGGCTGCGCGCTGAGCGGGAACGGGTAGAGCGGGAGAGGCTGGAACGAGAGCGGATCGCGCGCGAGAAGGCGGAGGCCGAGGCCATTGCGCGTAAAGCGGCGGCGGAGCAGGCCATCAAAGGAGCACGCGATCTGGCGGCTCGCGGACAAAGCGACGAGTCCCTGCGCCTTCTTCAATCGGCCATGGAACGCGATCCCGCGAACCGGGAACTGCGATCGACCCTGGATTCAATCCAGGCCGAAGTGGCGCGTCAACGTGCCGAGCAGGAACGGCAGGAGCGGGAACGCGTCCGGCTGGAGAAGCTCGCCAGCGAGAAAGCGGAGCGCGAGCGCCTGGAACGCGTGCGGCAAGAGCAGGAACGGCTGGCAAAGGAGAAGGCCGAGGCCGAGGCCCGGGCGCGCAAGGCGGCGATTGAACAGGCCGTCAAGCAAGCTCGCGAACTTCTGGCAGAGGGACGTGGCGACGATTCTCTCAAGCGCCTTCGCGCAGCGCTCGAATCCGATCCGAAGAATCAGGAACTCCGGACCGCTCTGGATGCCACGCAGGCTGACCTGGCAAAACAGCGTGAAGAGAAAAAGCGCCTGGAACGGGAACGCGTTCAGAAAGCAAAAGAAAAAGCAGACGCTGAAGCCCGCGCCGCAAAGGAAAAGGCGGAGGCAGAGGCGCGCGCGCGTAAAGCAGAAGCGGCAAAAACCGTCATCTACAAAAAGCCGGGCATTCAGCCTCAGGCACCACCCGTGAAGAAACCCGTGGAAACGACGGCGCCTTCAACCGCGACCGTTCAACAGGAAACCGGCAAGTGGTCTCTAGCAGCGATAACCGCGGGTCCGAATCGCAATCGCGTCATCGGGATCGGAATCGCAGCAACCGTGGTTCTGGCCGCCATCATCTATGGCGTTGTTCGATTGCTGGCGCCGGCTTCCCTGACCGAAGTCAGATTCGAGATCGATCCGCCCAACAGCATATTGGCAATTGACGGCAAGGCCGTGCCGTGTGCCGGCGTCTGCACTCTGAAGCTGCCCCCGGGAAATCACACAACCGAACTCACAAAGGACGGTTATGAATCCGCGAACTCCGCGTTGGTTGTCACCAGTCAGCCGATGCGCGTACCACTTCTCTCCCTGAAGAAGACTGGGGGACCGACGCCTTCAATGCTGTCTTCTATGTCCATCGTCAGCGACCTCGGTTCGGCTGCTGTGACCCTCGATGGACAATCAAGGGGGGATCTCTCTTCCCAACGCCTCGATCTCACCGAACTCAAGCCCGGATCGCATCACATCGTGGTTTCCAACAACGGCAAGACTCTGGAATTATCGGTACAGGTTTCGGACCAGGGATCGGTCAGTGTCGAAGAGGCCAGGGGTCTTGACGAGAACGCCGTTGTAGGAATCTCGCAGGCCCACGACAGCCAGACGATCTTTTGCCGCTGCAAAGGAGCAGAGCTTCAAATCGATGGCAAGAAACTGCAATCGTCGGGCCGCGACAGATACAAGCTCCCAGCGCAGCGACAGCCCGAATACGCGTTGACCCTGGTTCGCGGCGGCAACAACCAGCACATTCAATTGGCGGCCGCTGACGGGAAACATGCAATGGTCGTTATCCAGAGTCCCGCTCAACCGAACTCCGCCGCTGCCGCCGATGAGATCGAGTGGAACAGCGTTAAGAACACGACGAATGTGCCTGGCCTGAGGAAGTTTCTGAGTGATTATCCGAAGAGCAACTTTGCACCGACAGCTCTCAAGAGGATCGAAGACCTCTCCTGGGAAAGGGTGCGAAACTCTTCCCAACAGGCCGAAATCCAACAGTTCCTGAACGAGTTTCCAAATGGTCAACACGCTTCCGAGGCAAAGGTCAGCCTTGCAACTCTCGAGAACAAGGCGCACCAGGCGACCATGGCTCTGAAGCAAGCCGACCAGCCGAAGCAAGCTGACGCCCCTAAGCAACCTGAAGCGCAGAAGCAGCCCGACCCACTGAAGCAATCCGAGGCACAGAAGCAAGCTGAAGCGCAGAACCAGGCCGAGGCGCTGAAGCAAGCCGAAACTCTCAAACAAGCAGAAGCGCAGAACCAGGCCGAAGTTCAGAAACAGGTCCTTCAGAAGGATCGCGACGCCATTAAGCAGGTACTGGAGTCCTATCAATCTGCCTATGCGAGAAAAGATCTGAACGCGCTGCAGGTCATCTGGCCCAGTATTCCCGTATCAGTTTTTAAGAAGCAGTTTCAGGCCGACAAGATTCGAGTAACGCTGGATCAGAAAGATCCACTAATCAATGGTGATTCGGCCACCGTTGAATGTAGGCAGATGTTGGAATTTGTCATCAGCGGAAAGGTGTCCCCTTTCGACCAGACAAGACGCTTCACCCTTAGGAAGCAGCAGGGCCGCTGGTTCATCGAAAAAGACAACTAACACTTCTCGGAGGCAAGATGATCACGAAATTCCGCGCATGGGTGTTTCTCTCTCTCGGTACAGTCGTCACAACCATTCCGCTGGCCGCCCAGACTTGTTCGAGCACCGAAACCACGAAAACCTTGATTTGCACCCTGCCGCAGTTATTCGGTCCTGGGGGCCTGACGCTACCGAATAAGAAACATAGTGCCCACTTCCAAGATGCGTCTATCAACACTTTCCAACCATTGAATGCGTCGATCGGAGAGGCACTCTCCACCCTCCCGCTTGGCTCATCCGGTTCGGCCACAACGTTCACCCTTGATAGCGCAGGCCGCCCGGTACCCACTCTCGATAGCCTCGGGCCAATACTCACCGAACGGGCCAACGTCATTGGTCGGAAGGTATATCAGGTGGGCGTCGCTTATCAGTACTTCAGCTTCGGAGAGATTGACGGACTGAATCTACATAAGTTGAAGGCTGTCCTGCCGCATGCCTTGGAGCCGGGCCAGACTACTCCGCCTTTGAAGTACCAGAATGACTACATCCAAACAACGAATCAGTTAAACCTCGCTCTGAATCAAACTGTGATTTATGGGGTCATTGGTATTTCGAACCGCATTGACGCTTCCATCGAGGTGCCGATCGACGCAGTTCACTTCAGGGTCGTGTCGGCCGCCCATATCGTCCGTACGCAGCCCTGCGAGAATCAAGTTGGGCCGGGAGGAGGCGGGAACTGCTATCCCCCTAACAATGATGACCCCAACAATCCCGCAGCTAATTGTGGGGAATTTCACTGGTTCGTCGACACACAAACCGATTGCCCGGCCATTTTTGCCAGCACTGACACCACGTTTCCATCCTCCCCTAGAAAAACCGATGCCACGGGGATTGGCGACATCATTCTTCGGGGCAAGTATCAAATCATCAAGGGCGAGAAACTGGCCGGGGCAATAGGAATCGGATTCCGCCTGCCAAGCGGTGACGCAAAGAACTTTCTTGGTTCCGGAGCGGTTGGTGTGGCCCCATTTGGCGCATTAACTTATCTTGCGAGGCTTTCTCCCCACGTGAGATTCGGATACCAATGGAACGGTTCCTCTGTCCTGTCGGGAGATCCAACCACGACAACGGGTTCGACGGCCAGTCTTCCTCCCGAGATTCTTTACTCGGCAGGAGCTGATTATCGCGCTATGACGAGACTTACGCTTACTGCGGATTTGATTGGTGAATATGTGTTGTCTGCCAGCCGCATGGTTTTTGGCACCAAGAATCTGTTTGTAGGGGACACCCAGGTTCAAGCGGCAATTCCAACAATATTCCCGACCACTGCGAGCTATAGCTCCGATTCGATTGGGGTTGGCGGGAAGGTCCGCCTCTGGGGCCAACTTGTAGCTGTCGGTAACGTATCGTTCAGAATCGACAATGGAGGTCTTCACGCCACCGCGGTACCTCTGGCGGGCCTCTCCTACGCGTTCTAGCCTTGGGCTCGTTCTCGTCGACTCCGGCGTTTGCGGTTGGGCCTCGGGTCCGCCGGCCGAAATCCAGGAACCAATCCGCATCAAGAAGAAAATCGCGGGACGGACACAAACCGTCCCGCGCATTCAGTAAGTGGCCTGATCCTTGTTGTCTTTCAAAGCCGCATATAGCTCGCCGCGGCGTTGGCCTCAGTTAGTCCTGACCGCTCGACGAGTCACGCAAAGAAGTTGACCTTGCTGGAACGTACAATGCCCTCAGCCTGCGTTTCGGCATCCGGTGTCTTATCGGCCGCATCCTCCTCCTCGTCCTCGAGTCCCCGCGCAGCTTTCCCATTTCCGGGTGTGTACTCGTCGTCGCCTGACGGACCCAGGTACTCGACTTCGAAGACACGGGAGAGATCTGGCGCTCCCCGTGACAGTTTCATCCTCGACACAGGACTCACAGCGGTGATCGGACCGATTTCCATAGGCGATCCCCCTGCCGCCACTTATCGACCGACCAGGCGTTGAACTTTAGATTTCTTGAGTTCCCATTTTCACGAGTCGATGCAACCGGCGACGGCACTGAAGCGAAGCAACGCTTCAGGCGACCTGCCCGTTGGTCAGTCGCGGCCTTCAGAATTGTCCGGAACTCTTGTCGCGCCGCCCTTTCGCCAGGCGGCCCAGGACCGCGATCTCGCGCAGCACCTGCTTGAGCGGCCGCGCCGGCGTGCCCCACAGAACTGTCCCCGGCTTCAGGCCTTCGTTGGTCACCGTCTTCCCGCTCAGCACGCCGGCCTGCCCGCCCAGGATCACGCCCTCGCCCACGTGCGCATGATCGCCGATGCCCACCTGGCCCGCAATGACCGCTCCCTTGCCCACCGAGCTCGATCCCGAAATCCCGGTGAGTGCTACCAGGATGACGTCTTCGCCGATATCGCAGTTGTGGCCGATATGGACCAGGTTGTCGATCTTCGTGCCCCGGCGGATTCGCGTTTCGGCCAGCGCTCCGCGGTCGATCGTCGTGTTGGCCCCGATCTCCACATCGTCCTCGATCACAAGCCTGCCCTGCTGCGGGAATTGCGTGTAGGCACCGTTCGTTGAATCGCGCACATACCCGAACCCGTCCGCTCCCAGGACCGCGCCGGCATGCACCATCACCCGATCGCCGAGGGTGGTGCCCGGATAAATCACCGCGCGGGGATAAATGTGGCAGTTGCTACCGATCCGCACCCCCTCGCCGATCACGGCTCCCGCGTCAATGCGCGTCCAGTTCCCAAGGATGGCGTTGTCTTCAACCACCGCGCACTCTCCAATGCTGATGTTTTCCCCAAGCGAGACGTTCCGTCCCACCACTGCCCTCGGCATCATGTTCTTCGGCGGCGGAACCGGCGTGAGCGTCGTGGCCGCCTTGGAAAACCAGAGTCGCGGCTGGGGAGTTTCGATGACTACTTTGTCGGGCGGATATTCATCCACCAGTCCCGGACGCAACACGACGGCACCGGCATTGCTCGTCAACGCGTCGGTTGCCGAGGCGGAATCCTGGGCAAAGACAAGATCGCCCGGCCCGGCGAGAACGGTCGATTTCACTCCGCCGATCTCCTGGTTTGCGCTCCCCTGCGCGAGTTTGCCGCCCAGTCTCTCTACCAGTTCACCCAGCGTCATTGCCTGCCTCCTTCGCCGTCAGTAGAGCCCCGGCTCTCCCGGCGGTCGCGTCTTCCACCGGCGGTGAATCCACAGCCACTGGTCAGGATAACGGCGAATCCACGACTCCAGCACGTCGTTGCACTGCTGCGTGGCGGCGAGAATATCCGCCTCGTGATCCGCACTCCTGGTAAAGGCAAGTTCCGGACCGAAGTGCAACACGTATTGCCGTTCGGAGGACTCCCACACCAGGAACCCCGGCACGACCGCTGCTCCCGTCTTCAGCGCTACTCGCGCCAGACCTGACGCGGTGCACGCTGTAATTCCAAAGAAGCGGACAAACACGCCCTGGGGCGGTGTCATGTTCGTGTCCATCAGAATGCCGACCGTTTCCCCGGCGCGCATGGCTGTCAGCAGTCCGCGCGCAAAGTCGTCCTTGTGCAGCACCCGGTTCCCGTGCAGGCACCGGATGCTGTTGACGTACTCGTCCAGCAGGCGGTTGTCGAGCCGCCGGATCACCATGCCCATCGGATGGCCCATCAGCGAGTGATAAAAACTCGATAGCTCCCACCCACCCAGGTGCCCGGTCAGCACAAGCACGCCTTTGCCTCGCGACTCGGCGGCTAAGTAGTGTTCCTCGCCCTCGGTCCGGATCCAGCCCTTTGAATTCGCTCGTGTATAGCGCGGCATGCGGCAAAATTCGACCAGCTGCCAGCCCAGGTTTCGAAATAACTGGCGGAGGATGCGCCGACGCTCGACCGCGGGAATTTCCGGCAGCGCCATCTCCAGGTTCCGCTCGCCCACCCGCCTTAGCCGGCTCAGCGCAAAGTATGCGGTCCAGGTAAGTGCTCGAACCAGGAGACGCGCCAGGCTGCGCGGCAGGCGGCCCAGCGTGCGCGCAACCGCCAGCACCAGCCAGTACTCCAGACGTTCCTGCGTTGTTGTAGGCAAGGATTAGTGTACGGCGTTGTCATTGTTTCCATGAGGAAAGCATGGACCGGATGTGCCGCGCTGCCGGCGGTCTGGATGACCGTATCCGCATGCTGCGCATGGCCGAGCCAGCGCACGCGCGCTTCGCCCCAACCCGGCATCACGGCGCTCGCCGGCGGGCCGCACGTTCCAATTGCGCCGGCTGCGCCGCGGTCTTATGTGGCTTTCAGTGATTCTTCGCTTCCGTGTAGTAATGGGCGACGGCCTTCACGAAATGTTCCGACCCTGCGGGAGGAGCCACATCGCCCTTGAGGATGGCGTCGAAGCCATGCGGGTGGTTGAAGTACAACTCGGTGTCTTCCTTGTTCTGACTCACCACCGCTCCGTTGAGATCGATGCCCGCGAACAGGCCCTTGCTTCGCGAGTAGGTCAGCAATTCGGCGCTCATGCGCCAGTCCGTCGCCGCCTGGCTGTTGCGGCCCACCGGCCCCGCCGAGGCTGCCGCATCGCCGCCGATCTTGAACTTGCTCTTCAGCAGGTCCTGAAAACCACGATCGTTGACGGCGATCAGCACCAGGTCCGTCGATTGGCCGCCCGCCTGCAATCCCCAGGATCCACCCGCCATGCGGATAAACACCGGGGCGCTCCAGCCGTGGCCGGTGCGGCACGTCACCACGCCCTGGCCGTATTCCGCGCCGAATACGAATGCCCCCTTGATCAGCCCCGGGATGACGCCCACGCAGGTAGCCTGCTCCATGATGTTCATCGGAATGCTGTGGTCCTTCGCAGCCATCACCTGGTCAAGCACGGTCTTTGCGGCGTCCAGGCGATCCTGAAGGTCTTCGCGGGATGAAGCTGCCAGAGCGCTGCTCGAGAGCAGCAAACACAGGCCAAGGGAAGTGAGGGTCTTTTTCATATCTGGATCCTTTCCATTTTCCGCAGTCCGTCGGCGCGGAGCCCGTTACTTCTTCTAACAGTAAAAGCAGCCAACAGTTGTCCTGGATTCGCGCATGGGCCCGCAATCTTGCATGCAGAGAGCCGGTAGCCTCAGCCTAATGCAATCACGGCCGCGCAGCGCCGCAAGCGCGCAGGGCCGAACCTTCGGCGCTACTAGTGGGATTTGTAGGGGAATGTCCGGCACCAGTACCGGTGGGGGTCAACATCACCTGCCAAGGCGGCAACTTCGCCTTCCGGGGCTCTTTGTGACGTAAAAGGAAAAAAAAGAGGAGTTCCATGGCGTCATGATGAACATGCCGACAGGGAACTCCTTTCCCCAGATCTGCGTTGTTTCTGGAACCTATTGTGCGAGAATCCTGTCTAGGTAACAAGAGTACGAAGGGACAGGGGATTTTAGTAACCTATTCGATCGATTTTAGGTAACCAGACAAGTAAGCCTTTCCCAGTCCGGGAATCGTCGCAGACTTCCTAATCCCCAGCCGTCTCTTCCGGTTCGACCGGAAAAACCGATCGGCTGTTCAAAGCCTTGATCGACAGCTCGATGCGGTTTTCGGCGCCGGCCTTTCTCATGAGCCGGCCAACGTGCGCCTTCACGGTGCGCTCCTCGATGCCCAGTTGCCGGGCAATCTCCCGGTTTGATCTCGCCAGGAGGATCAGGTCCAACACCTGCCGTTCGCGCGCCGTCAGTTGGAGAGTTCCCAGGCCGCCGCTGCCGCTCACTGGGACTCCCAGCAGCCGGTCGATCAACCGCGAGAGCAGTTTCCTCGGCGCCCAGATCGAGCCGCTTACCACGATATCGATGGCCATCCGGACCGTGTGCGGGTCAGCCGAAGAGTAGAGGTAGGCACGAGCCCCGGCGGTGATCGCGTCCAGCACCAGTTCATCGTTATGCTCCGGCCCGATCACGATCTGGCGGATTCCCGGCCGCGTCCGCTTGGCCGCCTCCAGTGTCTTCATCCCCTCGTCGGAGGAGTTGAAATCGACCACCAGGTAATCGAGTGTGGTGTCGGCCAGCAACTCCGATAACGTGCCCACCACGGAAACCAGCTGCGGGCGTCCGGACTCCGGCTCCTCATCAAAGACAGTGGAAAGCCCCGCGAGCCGGATCGGTTCGCCGGCCAGGACGCCGATGCGAATCGTAGATGGATTGGAAGGCGCAGCCAACGTGACTCCCGGGCCAGGGTAAATAGGTGCGGCCGAGCCGCTGTTGGTAACACTACGTGCGTGGCTGGCAGATGACCTTCCCCATCGTGCCGGACGTCGCCGCTCACAGCTTGGGAAGCACGATCCCCTGTTGTTTCTGATACTTCCCTTTCCGGTCGGCGTAACTGATCTCGCAGGGCTCGTCGCCGCGGAAGAACAGAATCTGGCAAAGTCCCTCGTTGGCGTAAATCTTGGCCGGAAGCGGGGTCGTATTTGAGATTTCCAGCGTCACGAAACCCTCCCACTCCGGTTCGAACGGGGTTACATTCACGATAATGCCGCAACGGGCATACGTCGACTTGCCCACGCAGATCGTCAGCGTGTCGCGGGGAATGCGGAAATACTCGATGGACCGGGCCAGCGCAAATGAGTTGGGGGGAATGATGACCGAACTGGCCTGCACAGAAACAAAGGAACGCTCATCGAACGCCTTGGGATCGATGATCGCGCTGTTCACATTGGTAAAGATCTTGAATTCGTCCGAGACCCTCAGGTCGTAGCCGTAGGAAGAAAGACCGTAGGAAATGACGCCCTCGCGAACCTGCTTTTCGCTGAAGGGGACGATCATCTGGTGGTTCAGCGCCTGCTCCCGTATCCAGCGGTCACTCTGAATCGACATGCCTCTCCTGTTCGTTTGGTGGCATCCGGCAGAGAAACCGCCGGCATTTGTCTTCTGCTTGGAGCCCTATCTTACGGGACCTGTCCGCCTGATGACAAACAACCGCCAGGCGCAACAGAGGAAAAACCGGTACGCAAATTATCACTCTGGACGATCAGCGCTACTCAACAATCTCTTACCGGACGAAAGAAAAAGTCCCCAGTTTCCCATTCGCCGCAAAACCTGTAGTATCACAGGGGTAGAACGAAGTAGACTCTCCAATCGTGCAGCGAGGTTCCCTTTGATCAAGCAGGACATTGTCCATCACGTGATCGAGCGCACGGGTCTGCCCCGAACCAAGGCCGAGGCTGCAGTCGACACGGTCTTCGAGGGTTTGAAAGAGGCTCTCACGGCAGGCGAGCGCATCGAACTGCGCGGATTTGGCGTCTTCAGCGTCCGCGCACGCAAAACCGGCATCGGCCGTAATCCGCGCACCGGCACTGAAGTCAGCATTACCCCAGGCAAGGCGGTCCGCTTCAAGCCCGGCAAAGAACTCCACGCTCTCGAGACTGGAACTGCCAAGGGCACCAACGACGGGAAGTCAAGCTAAGCGGCGCTGGCGGGGCCGGCGAAGTGAGGGCCGTTTGCGGCGTTCGCTCGCCGCTGAGTGAGCGAAGCCGAGGTCCTGAGCGCGCCAGTTTGAATCCAGCATTCTCGTCCCGTGCCCCATCCATGCGCCTTCTTTCTGGCGCATGGGTGGGAAAGTACGAAGTCATCCCCGATTCGTAACCGGCCATCTGCCGCCCGCGCCAACGGCCTGCTCTCCAGACTCTGCCACGCCGCTAGCTCCGCTTGCCTTTTACATCAACCGCTGCGCATCCACATCCACGATCAGGTTGCGTCGTGGCACGCCCGCCGCGTCGGCATGCGCCAGCATCGCGCGCGTCGCCGCATTCAGCGCGCGCCGCGATGCCGCTTTGAGAATCAGGTGGAAACGATAAATTCCCTTGATGCGTGCCACCGGCGCGGTGCACGGCCCCAGCACACGCACGCCCTCGGGCGCGGCATTCTGGAACCACTTGCCCAACTCCGCCGACCATCCCGCCGCATCTTCCAGCTTCTCCGCCTGCACCAGCACATTCGCCAGCACGCCGAACGGCGGATAGTGCATCCAGCGCCGATACTTCAGTTCCCTCTCCACAAAGCTCGTATAGTCATGCTTGCTCGCCGCGAGAATCGCATAGTGGTCCGGATAGTAGGTCTGCACCACGACGCGTCCCGGCAGTTCGCCTCGCCCCGCGCGGCCCGACACCTGCGTCATCAGTTGAAACACCCGCTCCGCGGCGCGAAAGTCCGGCATCGACAGCGCAGTGATCGCAGCCCACCACCCCCACCAGCGTGATCGCCGTGAATGTCGTGCCCCTTGGCGATCATCTGCGTGCCGACCAGCAGGTTGATCTCGCCGGAATGCAATCGTGCCAGCAGCCGCTCCAGGTCGTGCCGGCCGCGCACCGTGTCGCGATCCATGCGCCCGATACGCGCCATGGGAAAGATCTCCGTGAGCCGCTCTTCGCCCTGCTCCGACCCCGCGCCCAGGTAGTACAGGTGCTCGCTGTCGCACTTCGGACAACGCGCCGGAACCGTGCGCCGATAGCCGCAATAGTGGCACTCCAGCCGCTGCCCTTCGCGCGCAATCTCGGCCTGATCCGCGGGCGGCTTGTGATGCGTCAGCGCAATGGCGCAGTTCTGGCACTCCAGCTTGGCCCCGCACGCGCGGCACATCACCGCAAACGAATACCCGCGCCGGTTGAGCAGGATCAGCGCCTGTTCGCCGCGATCGAGCGCCGCCTGCGTCTGTTCCACCAGCGCGCGCGAGAACAGCTGCTCGCGGCCCGTCTCCTGAAATTCGCGGCGCATGTCGATGAGTTCCACGTCTGGCAGCGGCCGGTTCATCACCCGCTCGCGCAGCGCGATCCGTGTGTATTTGCCCTGCGCGGAGTTCTGCCAGCTCTCGAGCGACGGGGTCGCCGATCCCAGCACGACAACTGCATTCGAGAATTTGGCGCGCATCACCGCCACATCGCGCGCGTTGTAGCGCGGCGTCTCTTCCTGCTTGTAGCTCTGGTCGTGCTCCTCATCCACAAGGATCAGGCCCAGGTTCGGCACCGGCGCAAAAATCGCCGATCGCGTCCCCACCACGATCGGCGCATCGCCCCGCCGGATGCGCCGCCACTGTTCGCTACGCTCCTCCGGCGTCAGCGCTGAATGCAGAAGCGCAACTTTCTCTCCGAATGCCGCATCGAGCTGCCCCGCCGTCTGCGGCGTGAGCCCGATCTCCGGCACCAGCAGAATCGAAGCCAGCCCGCGGTCGAGCGCACGCTGCATCGCCGCCAGATAGACGGCGGTTTTCCCCGACCCAGTGACCCCGTGCAGCAAAAATACCTTGAACGCCCCCAGCGCCGAAGCCACGGCGGCCAAGGCGTCCGTCTGCGGCTCGTTCAGCCGGATCGCCTCCCCCGATGTTTCCAACCCGCCCAGGCGAAAGGCCGCCGCACGCTCATCGATCCGCACCAGCCCGCGGCGCACCAGCGTCTCCAGGGTTGACGACGGCAGTTCTTTTTGCCGCAGTTCGCTGAGCCGCATCTCGCCGCCGCACGCCGCCAGCTCAGCCAGGATGGCCTGCTGCTTTTCGGTCAACTTGGGCAGCCGCGTCTCCGGCATCAGCACCGCGAATCGCTCCGTGCGCCGCGCATCGCGCTCCATGGCCGCGGTCTCGCGCGCAATCCACTTCTTCCGCAGCAGCGCCGCCAGCACCGGCAACGTTGCGCCCGTCGCGGTGCGCAGCGTCGACACCCTTACCGACTCCCCATTCGCAAGCTTTTCCAGTACCCGCCGCGCCAGCTCACCCGGCCCACCAGTCAATTTGCCGGGGTGCCCCACCTTCTCCGCGTCGTTGTCTTTGCGGCCAGGGTGGGAGGGCAGGAACATCCCCCGCTCCCTCCTGGAATCGCCGTCCAGATTCGCCGCCAGCACATCGCGCCCCAAATCCGTAATGCGGTAATACACCACCCGCCGCACCTCGGCCATGAGCGGCAGCATCCCGCGCAGCACCTCGCCCAGCGGCGCAAGATAGTACTGCGCCATCCACTCGCCCAGCGTCAGCAGATGATCGCTGAGGAGCGGTCCGGTTTCATCCTCCTCATCGAGCACCGCCTCGAGAAAACGAATTTCAAAATCTGCAGGACCTGGCACATCGAGCGCGGTGACCACGCCAATCAGTTTCTCGCTGCGAAACGGAGCGATCACGCGCGCGCCGCGCCGCGGCCGCTGCCCATCCCGGACCGCATACGTGAAGGTGCGGTCCAGCGGCAAAGGCAGGGCGACTTCGCAATAGGCGGGCATGAGTGGCAAACCTCAGTTTAGGCGATGCGGCTGTTGGAATCGCCGCCTCCTGGCCCGTCCGGGCCGTGATAGTCTCCAATGCAACACCGGGTGAGAAAGATAGCTGCACGATCCGGCCGCGTCTCCCCGTTTGGTTTACGGGCGCACCAGCGCTCCAATAAAAATCCAGCCCGGCACAAAAAGGGAATCATGATGAATTGTGTTCGCATTGCACCTTTCCTGCTGCTCGCCGCAGGCACGGCGTTGGCGCAGGCGCCCGCTTCTTCGCAGGGTGAAAATCAGGCGCCGATCGCGCCCGTCGCCATCAAGAGCTTCGATCTGTCGGCCATCGACAAGACCGCCGATCCCTGCGCAGATTTCTACCAGTACGCCTGCGGCAGCTGGATCAAAAACAATCCGCTTCCCGGCGACCAGGTGCGCTGGGCGCGATCGTTCTCCCTGCTCCAGGAGCGCAACCGCTACCTGCTGTGGCAGGAACTGGACGCGGCTTCCAAGGACCCGAAGAGCCCTCTGCAGAAGAAGTATGGCGATTACTTCGCAGCCTGCATGAACACCGACCTGGTGGAGAAGAAAGGTCTGGAGCCGGTCGATCCCGCTCTGAAGCAGATCGCCGCACTGTCCGATACAAAAAGCGTGGCCCCGCTTCTTGGCGAGTTGGCGGCCGAAGGCAGCCCCGCTCCGCTGTTTCGTTTTGGAGTGCAGCAGGACGAGAAGGATTCCTCAAAGCAGATCGCCAGTATCGGCCAGGGCGGCCTGTCGCTCCCCGATCGCGACTACTATCTTCTCGATCGCTTTGAAGCCATCCGCAAGCAGTACGTCGAGCACATGACGAAGATGTTCACGCTGGCCGGCGACACGCCCGACCAGGCGGCCAAAGAAGCGGATGCGGTCCTGAAAATCGAAACCGCGCTGGCCAAGGCCTCCACCAGCCGCACCGAATCTACGCGATCCCGAAAAGCGCTATCACATCTACAGCGTTCCCGATTTTCAGAAGCTCGCCCCCGACTTCGACTTCTCGGCTTACTTCAAGGATGTAAAAGTCCGCTCCTTCGACACCCTGAACGTGGCCACTCCAGACTTCTTCAAAGAGGTGAACGTGCTGATCGGCTCCGAGCCGGTCGATTCATGGAAGTCGTACTTACGCTGGCACACCCTCACCACGTCGGCCGAAGGTCTTCCCAAGGCTTTTCGCGACGAGGATTTCTCATTCTTCGGCAAAGTGCTGGGCGGGCAGAAGGAACCGACCCCGCGCTGGCGGCTCTGCACCGCGATGACCGACCAGGCGCTCGGGCGAAGCCGTCGGGCAGGACTGGGTGAAGGAAAACTTTCCGCCCGCGGCCAAGGCCAGCATGGACAAGCTCGTGGCAGCTCTCGAGAAGTCCCTGGGCGACGACATCAAGACCCTGCCCTGGATGAGCGATGACACCAAAAAAGCCGCCGCGGAAAAACTGGCCATGATCCGGAACAAGATCGGTTACCCCGAAAAGTGGCGCGACTATTCAGGCCTCAAGGTGGAGCGCGACGACCTCGTCGGCAATGTTCAGCGCAATGCCGTCTTCCAGCGCGATTACATGCTCAACAAGCTGGGCAAGCCGGTCGACGAGAAGGAGTGGGGCATGACGCCGCCCACCGTCAACGCCTACTACAGCTCATCGATGAACGACATCAACTTTCCGGCCGGCATCCTGCAGCCGCCGTTCTTCGATTTCAAGATCGATCCCGCGGTCAACTTCGGCGGCATCGGCGTGGTCATCGGACACGAAATGACCCACGGCTTCGACGACCAGGGCTCAAAATACGACGGCAAAGGCAACCTGCGCGAGTGGCAGACCGCCGACGATCGCAAGAAATTCGTGGAGCGGACCGACTGCGAGGCGACGGAGTATGGCGGCTTCGAGGCCGCGCCTGCCCACGACAATCAACCGCAGCAGAAACTCAACGGCAAGCTGACCCTGGGCGAAAACACCGCCGATAATGGCGGCCTGCGCATCGCCTACCTGGCTCTCCTTGACACCCTGGCTTCTGAAGGCAAGACCATCGACGACAAGATCGACGGCTACACCGAGAAACAGCGATATTTCCTCGGCTTCGCGCAGGTGTGGTGCGAAAACCAGACCGAACAGTCCTCGCGGCAGAGAGCCCTCACCGATCCCCACTCTCCAGGACGCTGGCGGGTTAATGGCAGCGTGCAGAACTTCGACGAATTCGGCAAGGCCTTCGGATGCACCAAGGGCCAGCCTATGTATCCCGAAAACGCCTGCCGCGTTTGGTAGCCGGCTCCTCTATGATCCAACTTGGGTGCCCCATTCTAACGTCGTCGTCAGACGGCGTTAGGGTGGGAGACCACAAACTCCCCCGATCAATTGATGCGGTCAATCTGAGAACGCGGCGAAGGCGCTATCCTGCCCCATCGCTCCCACTTCCCCGATGTTGACCTTTCCTTTGCCGCCACAGTCCAAGACGCATCGCGTCCGAAATCTGAATTCAAATCCTGCCGGGCGCGTTTCTGTATGGGCGAAACCAAACCTGACCCGGCACTTGCGGCTCGGGGTAGCTCTCTCGAAACTAGGCACAACAGACCCTCGGCTTTTACAATGCAGCAGGGACCCATCCCAAACCCAGCTCTGCTGCGGAACTAGAACACTTGGCGGCACTCGCCGGACCAGGATGAAGGAATCGCATGAGGTTTATGAAATTCGGCAAGGCCTTAGTTATGAGCGCCCTCTCTGTCGGCGCCGTCCTGGGGGTTACGTCTTGCGTCCAGAGTTATACCGTCGGTTTTCTGTATGTGACTGGGAACCAGACGTCCCAGTCTAATGGCAACGGCATTATCAGCGGCTTCAAAATCGATCACAACACGGGAAACCTGGTTCCGATCAACGGACTCCCGGTGGCCTCCGGCGGCGCCAATCCGGGAAGAGCGGTCCTCATTGCCGGCGGCCGCTTTATTTATGTGTTGAATCGGGGTACCGATCCGGTCACCAAGGGAGTCTGCACCGCCGCAACCGTCAATTGTGGGGGGCCCAACATTACCGAGTTCGCGGTCGGCGGCAACGGCATCCTGACTTCGCAGGCGACCTTCTTCACCCAGGGGTTGAACCCGTTCCGCCTCATCGCCGACAGTTCGGGAAACTACATCTACGTTCTCGATGCCGTGGCTCCCTCCAGTTCTTCGTGCTCGCTGGCCCTTGGTTCCGGAGTTACCTCCTGCGCCGATATCACCGCCTTCAAGGTGGACCCGTCCACGGGCAGGTTGACCCTCGTGGTCAACGCCCAGGTCACCTCCGCCAGCGGTGCCGCACTGCCCTATTTCCCCGTTCCCGCCAACCCCATCGACTTCGTGCTTACGGCTTCCTACATGATCACCCTCAGCAGCACCCCCGCCGCTATTCCGGGGTCGGGGACGGGCGACGTGGTGTTTCCCTACACCTACAACTCGTCCACGGGACAGTTGACGGTCAATCAGAACAGCGTGCAGCCGATCAACAGCGGCGCGGGAACCGCCATCATCAGCGCTTCGGGAAATGTGTACGTGCTGGATAACGAGCCCCTCACCATCGGAGGCGGCAGCAGCTTCGCTGCCGGTACTTACACCAGCCAGATCATTCCGTTCACTGTCGGCACTGGCGGAGCCCTGCAGGCGCAAACCGGCGGGGCCGTCCCCGTCGATCCAAACATGAGCAACCCTATCTATCTGGTCTCCGAGTCCAAGGGCAAATGGGTCTATGTCGCCAACCAGGGCAATGACGTTACCAGCACCAACGCCCAAAGCGGCCTCGTGGGATATGTAGTCGACCCCGCCACCCATCAGCTGACGCCCATGTCGGGCAGCCCTTTTACTTCCGGTTCGGGTCCGCAATGCCTCCTCGAGGATCCTTCCAATCAGTTCTTTTACACCGCCAATTTCAACGATTCTTCGGTGACGGGCAAATCGCTCGACCAAAACTCAGGTGACCTCCGGCCTCTGAACGGAAAGGCCAACACGGCTTTCAAGCTCACCGGTCAGCCCGCCTGGTGCCTGGTCACCGGGCGGACGAGCTGACGGACGCCGGCAATGGGGCGGAATCCTTCGATTCCACCGGTTTCGCCCCAGCTTCCGGGTCATCCGGATCTTCAACCAGACTCAGTCCGCGCGCGTTCTTCCTCAGGGCCGTGCGGATTTCGATCAGAACCTGGTATCTCTGCAGACGAAAGATGCGAATGAAGTTCAACAAATCGGGCCAATTGCTGCTGGTTTCCGCGGCCAGCCTCGTGGCCGCCGGCGCGCTGTCAGCCTGCGCCACGCTCACCGTCGATTTTGTCTATGTGACCTCTGCCACGGCCGCGGGTCCCAACAACTATGGCGAAGTCGATGTGTTCGAGGTGAACTCCGAATCCGGCCACATGCGCCAGATTCCCACCTCGCCCTTTCCGTCGGGCGGCCGTAATCCCGTGGCCGAGGCGGTTTCAAGCGACGACGCCAACCTCTACGTGGTCAACCAGGACGACAACACCATCGTCCAATTCATCATCGGCAACGACGGAAAGCTCTATCCGCATAACACCGTGAACACCCCCGGAATCTTTCCGCTGGCCGTCTCCATTACCGGATCCAATCTATACGTAGCCGACACGTTTCAGCCGCTGGCAACCTGCTCTCCGGCGGCCCCCTGCTCCGGTTCCGTTGCCTCCTTTCCGGTCGGAAGCAACGGCAACCTGGGATCTCCGGCGGTCAATTCTGCGCTTAGCACGACGTACTGGCCTCTGGCCATACCCGGCAGCCCCAAAAACGTCGTGGCACCCACAGCGGTCAATGCCGTTCATGGGGACGCGAACGTCTTCGTGGCCGCGTATGACAACACGGCGCGCACGGGATACGTCTTTGGTTTTGCCTCTTCAGGCGGAGTGCTCACCCCTCTGAATGGCGGGACGCCCTTTCCCGCCGGAACTCATCCGTCCGCGATTACCAGCGATCCAAGCGGAACCTATCTCTACGTCACCGACCTCGCGCAGGGGAACATACTCGGATTCGCCATCAATTCGGGAAACCTGACTCCGCTGACCGGAAGTCCGTTCCCGGCCGGGGGCCAGCCTGCGGCGATTGCGATCGACGCGGCGGGCAAATTTGCCGTGGTCGCCAACTCCCAGGATTCCACTGTAAGCACTTACGCCGTCAGCAGCGGGTCTCTGACCCCCATCGGCACATACGCCACCGGGCTGCAGCCAGTGGCCATCGGCATCGATCCATCCCTGAATCAATACATGTACACGGCGAACTTTCTTGGCAACACCGTCTCCGGGTTTCAGTTGGATCCCAATACGGGTACGCTGCTTAACACCCAGTTTTCGCCATTCAAGTCCAACACGGAGCCGACGGCCGTCGCCGCCATTCCGCACCATGGAACGAGCTAGTAAACACGCATGGACCAGCACAGCCGTCATGGTTTGCCCAGGTGAGAAACGCAGTTCAGGCAGGCTCGAGCCAACGATCTCAGCAACACCCCGTCGAGGACTTTTACAATCCTTATGGGGCAACCGATAACAAGTTTTCTCCGGGCTTTTGACTTGATGGCCCACGACGAAGGAAGCGCATGAAGTTCAGCAAAGTGAGCCAGCTTTTCCTGGTCTCGATGATCGGCCTTCTAGTGGCCACCCTTTTTTCCGCCTGCGAATTGGTGACCATTGATTTTGTCTACCTTGCCGGCGACTTTACTACAGCCTCCAGCAGCAACGGGGGAATCATGGTGCTCGCAGCCGACTCACAGTCCGGCGCCTTGCGATTCGCCGCCGGCACTGACATCAACAAGCCCATCGATTCAGGCGGACCCTCTCCCGTCGCTCTCGCGACTTCGGGCGACTACGCCAACCTGTACGTCGCAAACCAGGGAAACAACTCGGTCGTGCATTTCTCCATCGCCGCCGACGGCAGTTTGACAAAGAAAGATTCCATCACCCTCACCGACCCGCCTGCCTACCTCGCCGTGAACTCCGCGGGGAGCTACCTCTTTGTAGTTTCCGGCACCACCTCCGCGACCCTGACAGTCTATGCGCTGTCTTCGGGCACCATCGGCTCCGCCGCTATCCAGGAGCCTCTGACGATCCCCGGATTCCCCACCGACAATCTGGTTCCCACAGGCGTCGCGGCTTTGGCCAACAACAGCGCCGTGTATGTCACCGTCTACGACCAGTCGGCTTACAATCCAGGAGGCACCACCACCAGCACCGCGAATCCGGGCTGGATTTTCGGCTTCTCGGTGGGTTCAGGCGGAGCTCTTGGCCCAGCCCAGGGCAGCCCCTACAAGGCCGGAGTCAAGCCCACCGCCGTGGCGGCCGATCCCACCAGCCGCTTCGTCTACGTGACCGATTACGCATCCAATCAACTCGTCGGCTATGGCGTCCAGTCCAATGGCACGCTGAATTTCCTCATCAACGGACCGTTCAAAACCGGTGCCGAGCCCGCAGCCATCAACATCGATCCGCGCGGAAAGTTCATCTACGTCGCCAATTCCCTCGACTCGTCCGTTTCCTCCTATCTCATCGACCTGGCCACAGGCACGCCCTCCGCCGCTGTCAATGTCACTGGAAGCTCTATCAACGCGACCGATACCAACCCGGTCTCGATCGTGGTCGATCCGGCCCTCGGCCGCTATGTCTACACCGCCAATTTCCTGGGCGATTCCATTTCCGGCTTTCGCATCAATCCCAATTCGGGCAGCCTGGCTCCGGCGCAGGCGACACCCTATCCCAGCGGCCACAAACCAACCGCGATCGCCTGTATCCCGCACGGCAACCACGCCATCCAGTCGGTTACCCCGTAGTTGTCGTCCTGAGCACCCCAATTGCGAGTCGCATCTTGAAATGACCAACCTGGGTGCCCATTCTCGCGACGTCTTTGTCATTGTCGCTAGGGTGGGATACCTCGAACCCAAACCAGTCTTGGTCTTGATTCCACACGATGAGCCCAGCCGAACATTGGCTGGGCTTTTTGCTGTCCGTTTCCTTTCTTCCACTCGGCCACCCTCATTCCCGACGCTTCGCAGCGAACTCCGGACTCGTGCACAGACTTTACTCAGAGGATCGTGCGCCTATACTGGCTTCGCCTGAATATGCCTCGCCAGGAGGACCCAAAATGTCACTCCGCGTTCGATTGCTCGTTGCCTGCTTGTTGGTCACGCTCCGCATTCCCATGCACGGCGCTCCGCCGCCGGCCCACGACCAGTTCAAGGTTGCCGTCTACATCCCCGTCTTCGTGGTGGAAAGGATGAAAGACCCCGCATTCCTCGAGAGCTCGTGGAAACAACTCTCCACGCAGGTAGCCGTAGACAAGGTCTATATCGAAACTTATCGCAGCGGAACCATCGCCGACGAAGCGGTGCTTGAGACGGTGAAAACCTTCTTTACCGCGCACGGCGTTCAGGTTGCGGGAGGCATCGCGTATGTCGGTGCCGGAGACACTGCCGGCTCTGATGAAAGCGATGACAGCGAAGGCCAGTTCGTGTCGATGTGCTATACCGATCCGAAACAGCGCGACTATGTGAAACAGATTGCCGAACTCACCGCGCGCCATTTCGACGAAATCATGCTCGACGATTTCTTCTTCAACAACACCAAGCGCGACTCCGACATCGCCGCCAAGGGAGATCTGGGCTGGACCGAGTTCCGTCTCAAGCTCATGAATCAGGTTGCGCGCGACCTGGTGCTGGCGCCCGCGCGTGCCGCGAACCCCAAAGTGAAAGTGATCATCAAGTTTCCCAACTGGTACGAACACTTCCAGGCCAACGGCTACGACCTCGATCAGGAGTCGAAGCTGTTCGACGGCATCTACACCGGCACCGAGACCCGCGACCCCGTCATCACCGATCAGCACCTGCAGCAATACTTGAGCTACATGATCGTCCGCTACTTCGACCACATTGCCCCGGGGCGCAACGGCGGCGGCTGGGTCGACATCTACGACAACCGCTACATCGATCGCTACGCCGAGCAGTTGTGGGACACAATGCTGGCCCGGGCGCCGCAGATCATGCTCTTCCAATACACCGACCTGATGCGCACCGCCGAAGAAGGCGACCGCTCCGCCTGGGCAGGCATGGGTACAAGCTTCCGCTGGTCTGAGATGAAGCAGTACCAGGCTAAGAGCGACCAGACGACGCCCGCAAACCCCACTTACGCCACCGCCGCCGGCTACGCGCTCAGCAAGGTCAACGCGGTGCTGGGCAAGCTGGGCAAACCCATCGGCATCGCCAGTTACAAGCCCTATCAATCAACTGGCGAAGACTTCCTGCACACCTATCTCGGCATGATCGGCATTCCCATCGATCTCTATCCCGAATTCCCTGCCGATGCCAAAACCGTCCTGCTGACCCAGCAGGCGAAGTTCGACCCTGACCTCGTCAACAAGATCAAGACCCATCTCGAAAAGGGCGGAAATGTCGTGATCACGTCAGGCCTGCTCAAACAGCTGCAAGGCAACGGCATCGAGCAGATCGCCGAAATTCACGCCACCGGCAACATCCTGCCCGTCAACGAGTACTGGGCCGGCGCAGGAGCAGGCGCGGGAGCCAATCTCGGCAAGACCGACTTTGTGCTTGTGCCCGAGATCTCCTTCCTCACCAACGACGCATGGCCGCTGGTGCGCGGCACCGCCAACGGCCGCGGCGCTCCGCTGCTGCTGATGGATCGCTACTCGAAGGGAATTCTCTTCGTGCTCACGATCCCCGAAAACATGAATGACCTCTACGCTCTTCCCCGCCCGGTGCTGACCTCGATCAAGCAGTACATCATGAACGGTTTTCCGGTCTGGCTGGATGCGCCCGCCAAGGTGAGCCTGTTCGCCTACGACAACAAGAGCTTCGTCGTGGAATCCTATCTCGACTCGCCCACCCAGGTAATGGTCTTCACCGCCGCCTCAGCCCTGCATCTGCGCAATCTCACCACCGGCGAAGTGATGGAGGGCAAACCCACCGCGGCGCAAGGCCGTCGCTCGCGCGCAGGACAACGCACCGAATTCAAATTCGACGTGCCGCCGCACAGCTTCCTGGCATTCGGAGCGGAATAGCTTGGATACCCCAGGCCTGGATTCTCAGGCCGGGAAGAAACTTCGAGATCATTTGATAACAGATCGTGTATCGGGCTCGCCCCCCTTGATCAAGGCGGGCGTGGTCCCTCAAGCCTTCATCCACTTCCGCAACTGTCGCTGCGCCGGTTTCTCCACCGCGTACAGCGCCACCAGCGCCAGACCGATCAGGATCAGATAGCTGATCCAGGGATCGAATTGCGCCAGCCCCAGGTGGTCGAGCACGTGCGTGTCGTGAATCAGGTTCCAGAAGTTGAAGTGCAGCAGGTACAGGCAATAGCTGGCCTCGCCCACAAAAACCAGCGGGCGAACGCCCAGCACATGGGCAAGAACGTTATCCCCGCCCAGCCCGAGGATGACGCAGCCAAACAGCGGCATCAGCAACCCATCGTGAATGATTGCATAGGGAATGTCCGCACCCAGCCACAACAGGAAGAACGTGGCCCCGAATCCGATCACCCCAAGCAGAAGGCGAATCCGACCCGGTCGCGGAATCAACTCATCGAGTTCCGCCAGGAGCACGCCGAATATGAAGCTCATCAGATGCGGCAGCGGCGTATATTTCAGCGCCTGCAGCCACGGCCCGGTGCTGAACCGGTCCGGATGCGGAATCCCGTCGGGATTAAAAATGATGTAGAGAGTGCCGGGAATGAGTCCCAGCATCCAGATGACCCCAAGCCGCGCCAGGATCGGCCGAATCCGGCCCGGCTGCTTCCAGCGAGCCAGCCAGGGAAACAAAAGGTAGTAAAACGACTCCGCCGACATCGTCCACGCCGGCGTATTGAGAAACGTGGCGATCTCTGGAATCCATCCCTGCAGCAGCAACGGCGTCAGTACCATGCCCGACCAGAACATGGCGTGTGTATGCGACGCGTACTCCCCAGGAATATTGCGCCAGGCCAGGATGAGGCTGAGCAGATAGATCGGATAAAGCCGCGTAAACCGTGCCTTGTAAAACCGGATCGTATCCAGCTGCCCTGCTCGCGCCCGCGCCGCGTAGTTATAAGCCAGCACGTAGCCCGAGAGCAGAATGAAGAAACTCACCGACGCGTAGCCGGCATTCACCACCGGCGCCAAAACGCCAAACCACTGGGGATTGGAGAAATGGAACAGGACGATGTTGACGGCCGCGAACGTGCGCAAGCCGGTCAACGCGTTCAGGCGGTCTGGCTTGCCTATCTCCACTTGATTTCTTAGACGTCTCCGGGAATTCCCCCGACGCAGATCTGAAGGTCGAAACCGGCTGTGATGTCCCTGGTCCCTAAGTCCCTGGTCCCTGCCTTTACGCCGTCACCAGCGACCCGACCTTCTCTCCCTGCACCACCCGCTTGATGTTTCCGGGCTGGTTCATGTTGAAGACGATCATGGGCAGGTTGTTGTCCTTGCACAGGCTCACAGCGGTCAGATCCATCACCTTCAGGCCCTGGCGAAGGATCTCCATGTAAGTGATCTCGTCATATTTCACGGCGTCTTTGTAGAGCACCGGGTCGGCGCTGATAGACGCCCTCGACCTTGGTGCCTTTCAGCAGCACGTCGGCCTTGATCTCCATGGCCCGCAGGCTCGCCGCGGTGTCGGTAGAGAAGAAGGGATTGCCGATACCAGCCGCGAAGATGACGACACGGCCTTTCTCGAGATGGCGAACCGCCCGCCGGCGAATGTAAGGCTCGGCAATCTGGTTCATGAACACGGCCGTCATCACCCGGCATTGCACATCACGCTGTTCCAGCGCGTCCTGCAGGGCGATGGCATTGATGATGGTGGAGAGCATGCCCATGTTGTCGGCGCTCACCCGGTCCATTTCCCTGGCCTGCTCCGCCACCCCGCGGAAAATATTGCCGCCGCCCACCACCACGGCAATCTCCACACCCAGGCTGTGCACATCGGCGATCTCGCTGGTGATATCAGCGACCTTCTCCGCATCGAGGCCGAACCCGCGAGCGCCTGCCAGCGCTTCACCCGAAAGCTTTAAGACAATCCTTTTAAACATGCCTTTTCGAGTATCGCATACCGGTCGGACGACCGGCTGACCCGGCCGCGTAGGCCCATCCGGCACCGCAAACTTCAGTAAGTGCAACGCCACGCAGCAGGGAATGGCTGCCCCACCCTCGCCGCGTCGTTGTTTTTGCGGGTAGGGTGGGAATCAGGCGATCCCGGCCGGAATAGGACGCCTATTTGAACAGCATTAGGTCTAACCCGGGCTTTAAACAGTCAAAATGATTACGCCCCCTGCGGAATCACCTTGGGAACGTCGATGCCGAGCGCGGTCGCCAGGTCGTGCTGGTGTTCCTGCTCCTGGGCGATGATCTGGCGCAGCTTCTCAGCCAGCGCGTAGTGTCCCAGCGCCTCGGCCTGCTGCACTCGTTCGCGATAGTTGCGGATGGTCTCCGTTTCGTTGTCGAGATCGAAGCGAAGCATTTCCTCGGGCTTATCGGAGAGCCTCACTTCCTTGGGAGTCGCGGTGGGCATGCCCCCCAGGTAATCAATCTGGTCGGCAACGATCATTGCATGTTGTAGTTCTTCCCCCGCGTGCTTTTTGAGCTCGGCGGCGATGTTCATCCACTGCGCGCCCGTAATCACGTTGCTGTAAACGGTGTAGGCGATGATGGCCTGGTATTCGCGGGCCAGATCCTCATTGAGAGCATTGATGAGATTTTTAACGGCATTCTCGTTCCGTTGGTCTGTTTTCTTGTCAGGCATCTCTCGGTATCCTTTCGCGCGAAGCCGTTCTCGCGCTCCGCAGCCATGCAATCAGATGCAAAGAGTTTCCGCCATGTTGGTTGTATTGGCCCCGTCCTGGCTCTGCTGAAAAGAAACATATGCTCCGTGCCCCATCCTTGCGACTTTTTTCTGTCGCAAGGGTGGGAGAGCACGAATCCGGACCAGCCCCAATACCACTTCGGGATTTCCGCTTGAAGCACTCCATAAGGAAGGGTGCCCCACCCTCGCGACGTCTTTGTTTTTGTCGCTAGGGTGGGAGTCGGGTGATCCCGGGCAGAAATAGGACGTCTAAGTGAACAGTATTGGGACCAGCCAGGTTACCGCAGATCGTAAGCTGTCAGTGCCGCCGGTGGTGTGCGGCGGCTTTGTGTTGCTGCTTTGCTCCTGACGCTGGAGCCGTCCCCGCCCCCATCGCGTTGAATCCCGGCAGGTCCACGCGCCGCGCGATGTGATCCTGGATCCAGTGCGGATCCCACCACTCCTTGGGATCGATCTGCACCCCGTCCAGTTGCATGGCGAAGTGCACGTGGTCTCCACCGGCCATGCCCGTCATCCCGCTCTGCCCCATCACCTGGCCCCGCTTGACCATGTCGCCTTCATGAACATCAATATGGCTCAGGTGCCCATAGATGGTCTGCAATCCATAACCATGGTCGACCACGATGCAATTGCCGTAGATGCCCAGCGGCGCCGCATATACAACTTTGCCGTCGTTCGAAGATTCCACGCCTACATGTTGCGTCACAGCAAGGTCATACCCTAGATGAACCTGCTGATCGATCTTCTTTCCGTGATAGATGTAGTTGCGCAGGTCGGCGAAACTGGCTTCAGTCTGCGCGTTCGACTGGCGCGTGAACGGCTGCGAAAATAAAAAACGATCCGCGGTCTTGTATTGCAGGTCGGCAAGGGTCTTGTTGTTGGCCCGCCGCATTTCGCTGTTGATCTTCACGAATCGCGCCACGGGGTCGCCCGAGCCATTGGGATCGAGCTCGCCAATCACCTTCTGCATGAACGCATCGCTCACCTGCAGATCGTGCGTCGTGTACTTCGGCTGTTCTTTCTTCGGAAATTGAACTGCGATGGGACTGGTAACGTCGCTGCCGCTGCCATTCCCCGCATACACCAACGGAATCGTGCCGGCCGGCATGTTCCACGCAAAGGCGAACAGCGAGAAGAGGCCGCTCTTGCCGCCCGGCATAGGCCACGCGCGGAATGTCTGGTCCCCCACCTTCACTCCGGCTTGCGTCCAGCCTCCCGATACGTTGAACGTCGCCAGGTCGGCCATGCCGAGATAAAGATAATGCTGCTCCGAGTCCACGCTGACCGTGGGCGGCTGCGAAACCACCGTCACCTCGCGCTCCGCGTGCGCCGTCTTTCCGAGCAGATCGTTCGACGTCGCTTCCACCAGCAGTTTCGCTTTTCCATCGCGCAGTTGCGGCGTGGTCTTGAGGCCCGCGATAAAATCCCACGAATTATCCGCGGACTTCGAAGCCTGGTTCATCTCCCAGACCTGGAACTTCGTACCGTTCTGCTCGAGGGCCGCCGTCGCCTTTCGAACCCCATGCGCATTCTGCACATGCACCGTGATCGGAGTGGCCTGGCCCACAACAGCGGTTGTGTTGGGGATGTCGATGACCGGGGTGGTCGACCGCAGCAGAACAAACGCAATCGCGCCAACGGCGATCACGATCAGCAACAATATGGCTTTTCGCACATCTCCATTTTAACGTCGGTTCCGATACGTTCCCGCGTCCTCACCGTGCAATGAACCAACGAATGAAACCCGCACCGAAACCTGACAATCACTCCTGAACCATCCGTGCCCCATCCTTTCGCTTTTTTGTGGCGAAAGGATGGGAGACCACGGGAGTCAACCACATCCTTGACACTCTGGGGCCTTGAAAAGCCGACCAAATCGCGTTCACGGCCCCGGCCGGTTTGATGGTATGATCGACCACTATCAGTTAATGGTGAATTTTTTCTGATTCGAAACACCAGCTCTCAAATTTCTCCATTGTTTCTCTCTTTGGTTCAAATTGACCTCGGTTTTTTGAGGAATGCACAAGTGTCCATATCCACATTTAGCTGACGAAATGGGAGGCCGTGCGCATGACCGAGCTGTCTGAAACGAGCGAGACTCTGGTTTTGACCCCTGGCGAAATCACCAGCCTTTTTGAGGGCGGCAAGCCCGGCGAAACCCTGATGAAAGTGGTCGCGTTGATTGCCTCCCGATTCAATGCCGACGTGTGCTCCGCCTATCTGCTTGAACCCGATCGCTCCAACCTCGTGCTCGCCGCCACCCTCGGCCTGCACCCGCGCTGCATCGGCAAGGTGCGCATGGCGCTCAGCGAAGGACTCACCGGACTGGTCGCGGAACAGGTCATGCCCATAACGGTCGCCGACGCCCCGAACCACCCGCGCTTCAAACTCATTGAAGATGCCGAGGAGAATGCATTCCACTCCTTTCTCGGAGTGCCGATCATCGATCGCGGCGTCCTGCAGGGAGTCCTCGTCATTCAGACCAAGGAACCCCGTACCTTTCGCGACAGCGACATTCGCATGCTGGTCGAAGCCGCCCGCCAGCTCGCGCCGGTCGTGAGCGAGGCGCGCACCTTCGAGCGCTTCATCGCGCCTACGCAGGAACGCCTCTGGTCGCTCGCCAACAATATCTGGTGGAGCTGGGACCCTGATTGCATCAGCCTGTTCCGCGATCTGAATCCGACCCGCTGGTCGCAACTCAATCAGAATCCCGTTGCCCTGCTCGGCGAGATTCCCGCCGAGGAGTTGGAGCGGCGCGCCACCGAAATGATGCTCCACAGCCGCATCAATTATTGCTACCGCCGCCAGCAGGAATATCTGCGCGCCGACCAGACCTGGGGAGCGCAAAATGCCGGCGTGCTGCGGACCAGGCCGGTGGGCTACTTCTCCGCCGAGTTCGGCCTCCATGAGTCGCTCCCCATCTATTCGGGCGGCCTCGGCGTACTGGCCGGAGACCACATCAAAAGCGCGTCGGACCTCGGCATTCCGCTCGTGGGCGTGGGCCTGTTTTACGAACAGGGATACTTCCGCCAGCGTCTCGACCTGGAGGGATGGCAGCGCGAGGAATACATCGAATCCGACATCACCCAGCTGCCGCTGCAGATCGCCATCGGCAAGAACGGCGAGCCGATCGTGGTGGAAGTAACTACCCGCACCGGCTCCATTCGAGCCAAGGTATGGCGCCTCAACGTGGGACGCTGCGACCTCTTGCTGCTCGATTCCAACGTCGCCGGCAATGCGGCTGAGGATCGGGGGCTCTCCTCGCGTCTCTATGGCGGCAACGCCCGCATGCGCATTCGCCAGGAGCTGCTTCTGGGCGTCGGCGGCCACCGCGCTCTGCGCGCCATGGGCATCTCCCCGGGAGTTCTGCATCTCAACGAAGGCCACAGCGGCTTCGCGGTCCTCGACGCCATCCGCGCCCGCATGGAGGACGAAGGAGTCGATTTCAAAACCGCCGCCAGCCAGGTTCCCCGCGAAGTCGTTTTCACCACCCATACGCCGGTGCCCGCCGGCCATGACCGCTTCGACGCCGACCTCATCGAGGAGCACCTCGGGCCCCTGCGGGATCAGCTAGGCCTTTCACAGGAAAACCTGATGGGCTTCGGGCGCGTCTTCTCAAACGACCATCAGGAAACCTTCTGCATGACCGTGCTCGGCCTCAAGCTGTCGCGCCGCGCCAACGCCGTTTCTTCCCTCCACGGCGAGGTCTCACGCGCCATGTGGTGGAACCTCTTTCCCGGCAAGCCTGAGGACGCGGTGCCCATCGGCCACGTCACCAATGGCGTGCATGTGCCGTCCTGGCTCGCACCGCAGATGCGCCGCCTCTACGACCGGCATCTTGGCGTGGACTGGCAAAAACGCGGCTCTGACAAACGCACATGGGCAGCCATCGAAAACATCGACGATGGCGAACTGTGGGAAACGCACCTCAACCTGAAGTCCCAGCTGCTTGATTTCGCCCGTCACCGCGCCCGCGAACAAGCGTCGCGCCGGGGTGAACCAAAAGAGACGCTCAACCGGCTGGACAGAATCCTTTCACCCGACGCGTTGACCATCGGGTTTGCGCGCCGGTTTGCCACCTATAAGCGGGCCAACCTGATTCTCGTCGACATCGAGCGCCTTGCCTCGATGGTCAACGATCCCAAGCGCCCGGTGCAATTCCTGTTCGCAGGCAAGGCGCATCCGCACGACGAACCGGGAAAGACCGTCCTGCAGCAGATTGCGCGCATGATGCGCGACACCGGCCTGGGCGACAAGTTTGTCTTCATCGAGGACTACGACATCAATGTCGGCCGCCACCTGGTCCAGGGTGTCGATGTGTGGCTGAACAATCCCCGCCGCCCGCTCGAAGCCTCTGGCACCAGCGGACAAAAGGTCGTGCTCAACGGCGGCCTCAATCTTTCTGTCCTCGATGGCTGGTGGGCCGAGGCCTACGACGGACTGAACGGGTTCGCCATCGGCAACGGCAGAACCCATTCCGACATGGACGTGCACGACAAGCGCGACGGCGAAGACCTGTATCGCGTCCTCCGCGACGAAGTGATTCCGCTCTATTACCAGCGCGACGTGGATGGCCTTCCCCGCGGCTGGATCCAGCGCATGAAGCGCACCATCCGTACGCTCGGCTGGCGTTTCAACGCCGACCGCATGGTCATCGACTACACCCAGAAATGCTACGTCCCCGCCGCCGGAGGCACCTCCAGCGACATCCGCATGCCGGCCTAGCGCCCATTTGCCAGAGCTTGTCATTTTGAGCAGTCCGACTCGCGCAGCGAGTCGCAGGCGGAGGATGAAACTCTCAGGGTGCCCCACCTTCGCGACGTCTTTGTTTTTGTCGCTAAGGTGGGAAACCACGAACCCGTCTGAGCAGGTGTCATGAGGAGCGGCTGCAGCCGAAACATCTGCAGTTGTTCTTCAATTCGCTGCCGACTGCGGGACACCACCCCGGCGCCCCGCCCTTCCTACCGTGCTTCGAGCACCACGAAGCGATCCGAGTGGCTGATGAATACACGCTGAAAGAGCACGGTTGGCAAAATCCCATCCTCTTCACGATCGGGGACGTTCTGCGACCCATTGGCCGGAGTCACGAAGGGAACTTTCCGAACCAAGCGGCTGCCAAGCTTCATGTCCTGCGGAGGCAGAATGGCGAACGCCTTGCGCGAATCGCCGACCTCTGGTCCCTGAAGCTTGGCTCGCTTGAGGAGCGGCTGTTCCAGCTCCTTGTTGCCCGCATACAGAATCGGGCCGTCGCTGCCGGAGTCGACCTGGAGCAGGACCGGCCGGGTCCCTATGTCGGAGAGATTGACCGAGACTACCAGGCGCGGAGAGAACGGCACGTCGGTTTCGGAGTGTTTTGGGTAGACAAGGGGAATCCGTTCGCCGCGAATGTTCTCTTGCATAACCTTTGCCTCGTCGAGACAGAGCAGTCGGCGCTCATAGTCGATGAGCACATCGAAGTGGGCGAGAAAGTTCTCTCCGAGGACGCCTCGAATCCGGGGATCTGCCGCCTGAATTGGCCCCAGATCCTGAACGACGACCAGAGGCTTCAAGACCAGGTGTGAGCCTGCCTGTAACGAATCCAATATGCCGACAGACGCCTGGAACGAGGCCGCGGTGGCAACCAGGCCGACCGTACCTTGCGATTTCAGGTTAAGCTGGGCCGCAAGCGCCGGATCAATGACGTTGAGCTGGCTCCCGGTGTCGACCATGAAATCAAACGGGCCGGACTCGTTGATCTTCACGGGAATGACAAGCAGGGCCCCGGCGACCAGTCGCGGCCTGAGGCCTGCGATGTTACCGGGGCAACGCGTTTCTGCGTGGCTGCAGATGAATGTGAAGGCGAATGTGGCGGAGAGAAGGGCGCAGAGGGAACTGCGGAGCGATGAGAGTTTCATGTTGGCCTCCGCTCGCGGGGTGCGAGCCGGAGCCAACGTTGGCGGCTATATCTGGCTACCTCAATGGATTGGGGGTAGAATTCGTGTCAATGACATATGGAAAAGATGTTGATGGGCATAACTGCTGGCGATTGTTGAAGTTGAATACGTAAGGCGCTGGCTTGGGCAAGAACAGCAATGCCTGCCGTGGAACGAAAAGGACCTTCCCCCAATGGCTGAAACGCAATCTCGTCCCCGGCTTGTGCGGTTCGGCGCATTCGAAGCAGACGTGCAGACGGGCGAGCTACGCAAGGATGGCGTGAAGCTGAAGTTCAGCGGGCAGCCCTTCCAGGTGCTCGCCATCCTGCTGGAGCGCCCCGGCGAAGTGGTCACGCGCGAAGAATTGCAAAAGCGCCTATGGCCGGACACCTTTGTGGATGTCGAGCGCAACCTCAACACCGCCGTCAACAAGATCCGTGAGGTGCTGGGCGACTCGGCGGAGACCCCGAAGTTCGTAGAGACTCTGCCCCGCCGTGGATATCGGTTCATCGCCCCGGTAGAGCGTGAGAGTTCAGTAGAACCGGCCGCCGAGATTAGTCCGGTCCCACCACAGAAATCAGTCAGACCGTTCCTCGTCCCGCCGTGGATGGTAATGCTTGGAGTTGCGATTCTGGTGGTAGGCGCCGGTTTCTTTGCTTACAGACGAACGAGCACTCACCCCACCAGGCTGCAACGCACCCTCACCCGGCTGACCTTTGATGACGGCCTGCAGAGCGAACCAACGTGGTCGCCTGATGGTCGTTACATTGCCTACAGTTCCGATCGGGGCGGAAAGTCCGACATCTGGATGCAGCAGGTAAGCGGCGGCAATCCGGTACAGGTCACCAAACGCCCTGGCCAGAACTGGCAGCCCGACTGGTCACCCGATGGCAAATACATTGCATATCGTTCCGAGGAGGAGGATGGGGGAATATTCGTGATCCCCGCCCTCGGGGGTGCGGGACTCGAACGCAAGATCGCAACGTTTGGTTACCATCCCCGGTGGTCGCCGGACAGCTCGCAGGTATTGTTCGAAAATCTTTTTACTGACCAGTTCTACACCGCGCAACTGGATGGCAGCCCGCCGCGCGAAATCCTGACCGCGTCTCTGGCTGAAAAGAAAGCGTCGGCAAGCGCAGCCGCCTGGTATCCCGACGGAAAGAAGATCACCGTCTGGGTTGCGGATTTGTCGCCCACGCCCAGCTTTTGGACCATACTGATTGCGGGTGGACCTGGAATCAAGCTCGAAATTGCAACGGCGGTCCAGAAGGAACTTGCCCAGGCTTCCGGAGACAGTGAAGCCGGTCAACAGTTGGGGGAGTACTCATTCTCCTGGTCACCGTCCGGTGACGCGATTTACTTCGAGCAGGGCTACCGGGAGGCCAAAAACATTTGGAAGCTGCAAGTCGATCCCGGGACGCTGCGAGCCACGAGCATCGATCGTCTGACCACCGGCCCTGGACCGGATGCAGGCGCCGCAGTTTCAAAGGATGGCAAGCGGCTGGCGTTCTCTGCGAAGTCGCAGCGGATTCAAACGTGGCTGTTCCCGTTTGATGCCACAACCGGCCAGCTCAAGGGCGACGGCACCGCCATCACCTCGCCCGGACGAACCTCGATCGATGCGGACATATCGCGGGACGGTATGAATGTTGCCTATTACGTTCCTCACGGCGAGACAGGCGGATCGCACATCCTGGACGTCCGAAACGAAGTCTGGGTGAAGTCACTGGCGGATGGGAGCGAGGCGCCGGTCATCGCCGACCATGAATATTCACGTTGGTTTCCGCGGTGGTCGCCCGATGGTGCGCGACTCGCCTATGAGCGTCGAAATCTCAAGACGAACGAGCGCCAGCTGATGGTCTGGTCCAGGAAGACTCACGACGAAGAACCAGTGGCGGCGCCAAACACTCTTGGCGGCGCTTACGATTGGTCTCCGGACGGCAAGTGGCTGTTGGAGGCTACGAGAAATGAAATTCTGCTGGTTCCGGTTGCTGCAGCACCTCATGCCGAGACCGCCATGCGGAGGATTCCTTTCGATGGCTCTGCGTACGTTGTCTACCAGACCCGCCTTTCTCCTGACGGCCGATGGATTGTGTTTGAAGCCGTCTCGACCTCACCGAAGTTGGAATCCGCGCTCTATGTCATGCCTGTGGCGGGTGGTACCTGGACACGCATCACCGATGGCCGGCATTGGGATGATAAGCCCCGCTGGTCCCCGGATGGAAGGACGATCTACTTTGTCTCAGGAAGCGATGGGTTCTTCAACGTCTGGGGGATCCGCGTTGACCCGGCTACTGGAAAGGCTGTTGGCCAGCCGTTTGAGGTGTCCAAATTCGATAGACCGCGGCTGATGATTCCTCGTTGGATACCGTCCGTCGGGTTTTCGCTCACCCAGGACAAATTCGTTTTGACGATGGCACAAGAGTCGGGCAACATCTGGGTGCTGGACAACGTGGATCGCTAGATTGCTAACCGGATCAACGCCGAGGCCGATGGTATGGCAGAGGTTCAGCCGCAAGCCCAACATATCCGATTCGGCGTCTTTGAGGCCGACCTGCGTACCGGCGAGCTACGCAAAAATGGCGTGAAGCTGAAGTTCAGTGGTCAGCCGTTCCAGGTGCTCGCCCTGCTGCTGGAGCGGCCGGGCGAGGTCGTGACACGGGAAGAGCTGCAAAAGCGTCTCTGGCCGGACACATTTGTCGATGTCGAACGAAACCTGAATACGGCCATCAACAAGATCCGCGAGGTTCTGGGCGACTCGGCGGAGAGCCCGCGCTTCGTCGAGACTCTGCCCCGTCGCGGTTACCGGTTCATCGGTGCGCTCGAGCCTTCTGTTCAGCTTCAAGCTCCAGTCGAGCCGGTTCGTGCGCAGAAACCTCGTCGGAAATGGTGGAGAATCGCCGCAGGCGTCCTCGCCATCTTGGTCCTTGTCGTTGGGGCCGTGCTTTCGTATCGATATCATCGGTCGCAGGCCCCGGAGGAGCAGGCGGCCTTGACCGCCGTTCCATTTACGGCGCTGCCGGGAGAAGAGACTTCCGCCGCGTTCTCCCCCGACGGCTCCCGCATCGCTTTCGCGTGGAACGGAGATCCAGGAAACGGTGGCAAGGGCTTCGACCTGTACGTAAAGGGCATCGGGAGCGAGACACTTTTGAGGCTGACTCGCCATCCGTCAGAATGGATTAGCGCCGCGTGGTCGCCGGACGGCACGCAGATCGCATTCCACCGCATGTCCGGTCCCGATAGTGGCCTGTACGTTGTCCCTGCGCTCGGCGGTCCCGAGAGAAAACTTCGGTCCACCCGAATACCCGGGGAATATTTTCCGACCATTAGCTGGTCGCCGGACGGCCGGTCGATCGCATTCAGCGACCGGCTCCCGGGCGACAATCGTACGGCGATCTATCTCCTCTCCACGGCAACGGGAGACACCGAGCGGATCCCGAGCACCTCAGATTGCCTTGGGCAAGTTCAACCTGCTTTCTCTCACAGCGGCGACCGCCTCGCATATTGGTGTGTTAATGGGTCAGAATCCACCCTGTATTCCCTGCCTCTTCAGGGTGGTAAGCCCAAAATGGTTTCCTCGTTTCAAGATTCCCCGACCGGGTTGACTTGGTCGGCCGGCGACGAGAAACTCATTTATTCCTTTTGGGGGGGATTCTCAGGGCAGTTCGGCGAAATTACCCTGGCCGATGGTTCAGTCAAGACGCTTGCCTTCTCGCAACGCGCGCAGCTGCCCGCGGTTTCGGCCCAGGGGGACAAGCTTGCCTTCAACTCCTACTCCAATAGCCCGAACATCTGGCGCGCAGACCTGGCTCATCCGGAGTCTCCGCCTTTCGAACTCGTTCCTTCCTCCCGGACACAGGGGGACGCTCAATACTCTCCGGACGGAAAGCGCATTGTGTTTGCGTCTATGCGCTCTGGCTTGGAGGGCGTTTGGATCAGCGACGTGGATGGCAGCAACCTGGTGCAAATCTCAAACCCAGCTCAACCGAGCGGCAGTCCGCAATGGTCGCCGGACGGAAACAAGATAGTGTTTGACTCGCTTTCCCGGGGGTCACTGGGAAATATATGTGGCCGACGTGCTCGAACGAAAGCCTGAAAAGCTGATCACAAATATCTCCGACGCCATACGGCCTCATTGGTCCCGCGATGGAAAGTGGATCTATTTCAAATCCGACGAACTGGGCAAAATGGGAGTCTATCGTTGTCCCGCCTCCGGCGGAGACGCACTTGCCCTCTCGAAGGATATGGATGGGTTCAGTCCACAGGAGTCTTTCGATGGGAAAACAGTCTATTTTGCCAGCCACGAGGAGAAATCGACCCTGAAGAAAGTGGCTCTGCCGCCGCAGCCGGGCACGGAAGCAGAAGTGGATGGATTGCCTCCCCTGAGCGACTCCGGCCTTTGGGTCCTCTCTCCCGGTGGTGTCTATTTTGTTTCTGCCGACGCGCCCCGATCCCTCCACTACTTTGATTTCGACCGCAAGCAGGTACGCGAAATCTTTACATTGGATAAGGAGTTCGTTAGCGGGCTATCGGTCTCTCCAGATGGCCGCTGGATCCTCTATTCGCAAGAAGGCGATGTGAACGGCGACATCATGCTCGTCGATCACTTTCACTAAAACCTCGCAAGTGCCCGACACGGCGGCTTCGTATCAACTCCTAATTGCAGAACATTGCAACAACGCGGCGCATGATGGGAATGAAGACCCATGCCGGAGCTCCCATTTATTTTCAGGAACGGGATGGGCACTCAAAAGTCGTAACGTTAAAACACTTCTGGGGCCACAAAAGGGGCATGAACCCTTCAGTTTCGCGATTCTGGGCAAATATCTATAGCATTTTTCTGCGATTTTGGCAGATATACACCCGAAAAGTGAACGGCCGGGGACAAACCTTGAACGGCCGGGGACAAACCTGACATTTCAGACCGGGCACATCCCTGACAGTTTTTGTTTTTCCCCTTTTTGGGAAGGGTTTTTGTTTTTGCCTTTGCTTTTGTTTTCACTCAGGGGCGTAACCCGGAGCAGTCTGTGGTTAAAGAGTGCCAGAGGCAGGTGAGCAAAGTACACTTTGAAACTCTGCTCATCGAAGGGCAGCAGACCGATAGTCTCGCCCCACAGCACCTCACTGAGAAAGATATCGTGCTTCTTCCAGCGAAAATGACCGTGGCTTTTCACCCTGAGCACCTGCATGGTGTCGGGATACTCCACCTCCGGCACGCGCTCCGGATAGGAGCGGGGCGAGGGCGCATAGAGCGCCGCCGGAGTCTGCATGCCCAGGGCCTCGTGGGGCCGCAGTTGGTTGTAGTCCTGGCGGAACTGATCCAGTTGGCGTTGCTGCGCGCGCCAGTCCCGGCCCGGTTGAAGGTCTTGCTTGAGGGTGCGATGCATGCGTTCATGGCGGCCGTTCTGTTCTGGATGTCCGGCCTCGATTCGCTCGGGGGAAATGCCCAGCTTGATCCACCACACCGCCAGGCGCGACAGTCCGCGCAGCGCCGCAGAAGCAAAGGGCGCGCCGTTATCGGTGCGGATCGCCTGCGGCATCCCATATTCGCGAAAAGCGGCTTCGAAGACGGCCCGCACGCGTTCAGTGTCGGTTTTCTCCACCGCGTGGCAGCGCAGCAGATAGCGGCTCCAGGCATCGCTGATGGTGAGCGGATCGACGCGCGTGCCGTCGCCGGCCTTGAACCAGCCCTTGAAATCGGCGCACCAGACGCGGTTGGATTCCATGGCATGTGCCAGCGGCTCGGTATACGGCGCGGCTCTGCGCCGTTTCTTGCGCGGCACCACCAGCCCGGCACGCTTGATGATCTCGCCCAAGGTGCTGGTGGCCGGCCACGCTCGTCCAGCATGATCGCGCTCCAGAATCCGCTTCAGCTTGCGCGGACCCCAACGCATATGCGCCTGCCGCAGCTCCAGCACCGTACGCTCGAGCTCTGCGCTGGTCTGGTTGGGATGACGCTGCGGCGCCCGGTCCAGTTCTTCCAGTCCCCGCAGCCCGTACTGGCGGAACCGGCGCAGCACCACATAGCCCGTCTCGCGCGAGATCCCGAACTGGCTGCACAACTCCCCCATGGTGGACTCTTTGCGCTCGTATTCGAAGATAAAGCGCAGCTTCTCTTCCATCACACTGCTCGCTTTCCAGGGCATGAGGACGTTGTACGTCCTCATGCCCTCGGTTGCAGTGTCAGGAATGTCCCCGGTTCAAAATGTCAGGGATGTACCCGGTCCGTACCAACCTGACCGGCCCCCCCCCACCCCCCTCCCCCCTGTGAACCTGTGAAACTGTGAATCGAATCCTAAAAGCGAAACGGGGCGCTTGCAGCGCCCCGTTGAGACTGAAATCTGGCCGCCGGGGTTGTTTGCCCCCGAACGACTTGATGCCCCATCAGTCTCCGGCAACCGGCTCCTCCAACTCACCGGTTGCTTGCCCAGGCCGCTCGCACGCCATCCCGATGTTCCGGATCAATTTTGCACCAGCGGCCAAGCTGGTGTTCCGTGATGGTTCTTCTTCCGAGTACTAGACGAGGTCGAAGCGATCAAGGTTCATCACCTTGCCCCAGGCCGCCGCAAAGTCACGCACGAACGCCGGCTGCGAGTCGCTGCACGCATAGACTTCCGCGAGGGCTCGGAGCTGGGAGTTCGAACCGAAGACGAGATCGACGACGGTGCCGGTCCACTTGAGATCGCCGGTTGCCCGATCGCGCCCTTCCAGCACGCCTTCCGAAGTAGCGGACTTCTGCCACTTCGTATTCATGTCGAGGAGGTTCACGAAGAAATCGTTGGTCAGTGTTCCAGGCCGCTTGGTGAAGACTCCAAGTGCTGACTGTCCGAAGTTTGCATTGAGCGCCCGCAGACCACCGATCAGAACCGTCATTTCAGGAGCGGTCAGCGTCAGCAGGTTTGCCTTATCCACCAGCAGTTCGGCAGCTGATCCCTCCTGTCCCTTCCGAATGTAGTTGCGGAACCCGTCTGCAATCGGCTCCAGTGGTGCAAACGAGTCCACATCGGTCTGCTCCTGCAATGCATCCGTGCGCCCGGGCGAGAATGGAACCTTTACCTCCTGGCCGGCCTTCTTCGCAGCTTCCTCGACGGCTGCACACCCGCCCAATACGATCAGGTCAGCAAGCGACACCTTCTTGCCACCGGATTTCGTGCCGTTGAAATCCTTCTGGATCGTCTCCAGGGCCTGAAGGACTTTCCCGAGTTCGAAGGGTTGGTTGACTTCCCAGTCCTTCTGCGGCGCCAGGCGAATGCGCGCTCCGTTCGCCCCGCCGCGCTTGTCGCCGCCGCGGAACGTGGAAGCCGAAGCCCATGCCGTCGTCACCAGTTGGGAGATGGAAAGTCCCGATGCGAGGATCTTGGCCTTAAGGGCAGCAATATCCTTCTCGCCAATCAACTCATGATCCACTGCGGGAATGGGGTCCTGCCAGAGCAACTGCTCCTTGGGAACCAGAGGGCCGAGATAGCGCGAAAGAGGTCCCATGTCGCGATGCGTCAGCTTGAACCAGGCCCTGGCGAAAGCATCTGCGAATTCCTGCGGCTGCTCAAGAAAGCGTCTCGAGATCTTCTCATAGCTCGGGTCCAACCTTAAGGAAAGGTCGGTTGTGAACATAATCGGCGCATGCTTCTTCTTGGGGTCGTGCGCGTCCGGCACCGTACCCGCCCCCGCACCGTCCTTAGGCGTCCATTGGTAAGCCCCAGCCGGGCTCTTCGTGAGTTCCCATTCATACTCGAAGAGATTTTTCAAATAGTCGTTGTCCCACTTCACGGGGTTGCTGGTCCATGCGCCCTCGAGGCCACTGCTGATCGTGTGCACGCCGTTGCCATTGCCAAAACTGCTTTTCCAGCCGAATCCCTGCTCTTCAATGCCGGCGCCCTCAGGTTCGTGACTGACATACTTGACCGGATCGGCAGCACCATGAGCTTTGCCGAACGTGTGTCCACCGGCGATGAGAGCGACCGTCTCCTCATCATTCATCGCCATGCGCGCAAATGTCTCACGAATATCTGTTGCAGCTGCGACCGGATCGGGCTTCCCGTTGGGTCCCTCCGGATTCACATAGATCAAGCCCATCTGAACCGCAGCGAGAGGATTTTCGAGCTGACGGTTGCCGCTGTAGCGTTCGTCTCCGAGCCACTTGCCCTCAGATCCCCAGTAGATGTTCTCTTCCGGTTCCCAGACGTCTTCGCGGCCACCGGCGAAACCGAACGTCTTGAATCCCATTGACTCGAGCGCCACGTTTCCGGTGAGGATGATCAGATCGGCCCATGAGATCTTGCGGCCATACTTCTGCTTGATCGGCCAGATCAGCCGGCGCGCCTTGTCCAGGCTCACGTTGTCCGGCCAGCTGTTGAGGGGAGCAAAACGCTGCGCTCCGGAGCCTGCACCGCCGCGGCCATCGGCAATACGATATGTCCCGGCACTATGCCACGCCATACGAATGAAGAACGGTCCATAGTGTCCGTAGTCCGCCGGCCACCACTCCTGCGATGTCGTCATCAGCGCATGGAGGTCCTTAATCACCGCTTTCAGATCGAGGCTCTTGAATTCTTCCGCGTAATTAAAGGACTCTTCCATGGGGTTAGACAGGGAGGAGTGCTGGTGCAGAATATTCAGATTCAGCTGATTGGGCCACCAGTCAGCGTTGGATCGGAATCCACCCATGGCAGGCTTCCGAGCGCCGTGGGCCACAGGGCATTTTGATTCGCCTAGCATTGTATTTTGATCGTCGACGATTGGCGGTCCGGGGGTCGCTGTCGTGCTGTCAGACATAAGTTCTGCTCCTTGTTCCTGGTTAATCGTTCGTGCTTACTTCGCTTCCGTTTACCTGGTCTGGTTACTCGTTCCGGTGAGTCTATTGCAAATCTACGACCGTCATCATTACACGGTCGCCCAGGTAAAATCTGTGCGCCATTCAGAACATAGAACCTCGCACCACCATATAGCTAATCAATTGTTCCTACAGTGACGATTGTTTTTGCCTATAATAAAACCCAGTTGAATAACTGGGGCCGATTCGATGAATCTTCAGGAGCTTCGCTACCTCGTCGCCCTTGCGGAACACCGCCATTTCGGCCGGGCAGCCGAAGCGTGTCACGTAAGTCAACCGACCCTAAGCAGCCAGATCCGCAAACTGGAGGAAGAGCTTGGAGTGACGCTGCTAGAGCGAACCAACAAGCGTGTCGATCTCACGCCCGTCGGGAGTCAGATTCTCGTTCACGCACAGGAAGCTCTCTCCCGGGCAGCGCAGATGGAAGCGGTAGCCCGGGCCGCCCGTGACCCCCTCGTCGGTCCCCTCAAACTGGGCGCCATTCCCACCTTGGCACCCTACCTGATGCCCCTGATTCTCAAGCCCATCCGTCAGGCCCATCCGGGGCTGATCATCGAACTGTGGGAGGACCAGACTCGCGACCTTATCGAAGGTCTCCGCAACCATCGGCTTGACGCCGCCCTCCTGGCTACTGCGCCCGAAGTACCCGAGATCACCGAGATCGAATTGTTCGACGAGCCGCTGCTTGCGGCCCTACCATCGGCACACAAACTTGCAAACGCAAAAAGCGTGAGTGAGAAATCACTGGCCGGAGAGTTGCTGGTCCTGGCGGATGGCCATTGTCTCTCCAACCATGCACTGGCAGCTTGCGGGGCAAAAGACGGCCCGGCGCGGAGTCCCTTTCAGTCCTCGATGCAGGCGGCCACTCTCGACACTCTGGTGAACCTGGTGGCAGCTGGCTACGGCGCCACCCTGATTCCAGCGTTGGCGGCAAGGTCGATGAGTCACTTGGATATCGTGCTTCTTCCGCTTGCCGGGAACTCCGTTCGTACGATTCGCCTAGCCAGTCGTCCTGGGTTTCCCCGCCCGCAGGCACTTCGGGCGTTGGAGAGAGTCATCCGGTCGCAAGTTGGTACTGCCCTGCGCGTCGGAGTACCTTAACAGTAACCCTCCCCAATGTGCAAAAATGGGCTTAAACTACAGGTGAAACCCAGAGAAGACGGGATAAAACCGGGTAATATTACGAAAAGCTCAGTTCCGGACTTCTTATCCACAAAAAGTCCGCATTGGTCCGTTGACCGTGCCTTCTGCTCTCCTTAGAGTCTGTAATCACAGGCACAATTTCGCCCACGTGTTCGATGGCGAATGTGGCCCCAATCCCCCGGGAGTGGACATGCTGAAACTCAAGAAAATACATATTCTCGGCTTCAAGAGCTTCTGCGACCGTACGGAACTGACCGTGGGGGGTACCGGCATTGCCGTGGTGGTGGGGCCGAACGGGTGCGGCAAGTCGAACATCCTCGATGGGGTGAGTTGGGTGCTCGGCGAACAAAGCGCCAAGTCGCTGCGCGGCACCCACATGCAAGATGTGATTTTTGCCGGCACTCGCGATCGCAAGCCACTCGGCATGGCCGAAGTCACGCTGACTATGGTGGACCCGGAGGCGTACGACGGCCCCATTCCCGTAGAGCCCGAGGTTGTCGTTGACCACGATAGCCCTGTCGACTGGGATGAAGACGAAATTCGCCGTCAACGCGCCGCCGAAGCGGAAGAGATTGTCTCGGCGGAGCAGCCCGGCCAGGCCTTGGACGAGGATTCGCCTGAAACCCCCGGTCCACGGCCGGTCCCGTCCCTCGCGCCGGAGTTGGCTCCGGAGGCACAATTGGCCCCGCAGCAGGTGGTGCTGAAGATCCGGCGGCGCAAATTCCAGCGCTCCTTCCAGAAGGGCGAAATCGTCATTACGCGTCGGCTGTTCCGGACCGGCGAAAGCGAATATCTGCTCAACGGCAAGCTTTGCCGCCTGCGTGACATCCAAGACATATTCATGGGCACCGGCCTGGGCCCGGAAAGTTACGCAATTATCGGGCAGGAGCGCATCGGTCAACTGCTCAGTTCCAAGCCGCACGACCGTCGGGCAATTATCGAGGAAGCCGCCGGCATCACCCGCTTCAAGACGAAGAAGCGGCTCGCGGAACTGCGCCTCGAATCCGCCAAACAGAATCTCGCCCGGGTGGACGACATTTTCGAGGAAGTCACACGGCAAATGAACAGCTTGAAGCGCCAGGCGGCAAAGGCGGAGCGATTCGCCGCGGTGCGCGACGAACTGCGCGCCCGTTTGCGTGTCGTTCTGGCCAGCCGCATGGCCGAGATGGATGCGGATCACACCCGCCTCGAACAAGAGATCGCCGCACTCACCGAACATATCGGCGTCGCTGCTACCGAAATCGGCACAATGGAAGCAAGCCAGCACTCCCTGACCGAACGGGGTTATGAGCTGGAGCATGAAAGCCAGGAAGCCCAGAACCGTGCCAACACCGCCGCCGTCGAGTTGGAGCGCGCGGCTGCACGCGAACGCGGAAACACCGAGCGTGTCGGCGAACTGGAAGCTCGGCTCGCTTCTTCGGCAGCCGAGCTGGAGCAGACCCAAACCCAGATGGCGAGCATTGCTGAGGAGCGGACACAGCAGCGCATCTTCCTTGAAACCGCGGCGGGAGAAGCAAAAGCGTTTCGGCAAAACGTGGAGGCACGTCAACAAGAAGCACGGGGGGCGGCCGAGGAAGTGTTCAGCGCCGAGCGGCAAATGGAGACCGCGCGCCGTCATGCCATGCACTTGCTGACCCTGGCCGGCAACGCGTGCAACAGCGTGGCCCAAAGCGAAGAAAGCCTCGCCGCTCTCGAGCGCGAAGCTGACCGGCTCAATGCGGAGATGGGCCAGTCGCGCAACGAACTTGAAAGCCTGGGCGTACAAAGTGGCCAAGCGCGGCTAAATTTCGAATCCGCAACCGAAGCGTTAAGGCGATTGGAAGGCGAGATCGTTGTCCTTCGCGAAGAGCTCCAGGCCCGTCGCAGTGAAGAGAATGCACTTCGTGCCCGCGCCAATCAATTGCGTGGAGAACAGGCAAGTGTGGCCGGCCGACGCGACTCATTACTGGCGCTGATCCGCAATCACAGCTACTCCACCGACACGGTGCGGAAACTTCTGAAGCCTGGCGCCCTGACGAATGGCATGGCGCCGGTCGGCACGCTGGCTGACTTCCTCGAAGTGAGCGGCGAACATGAGGGTGTGGTCGACGAATTCCTGCGCGAGGAACTGAACTACCTTGTGGTGGGCAGCTGGCGGGCTGCGGAGCAGGGCGTCAACCTGCTGAAGTCAGGAGTCGATGGCAGGGCGACGTTCCTTATTCACCCCGAAGGCCGTTCTGGCTCTGAGGGCAGCAGCCCCGTAGACGAGGGCAGCGACAATATCAGCGGCTCCGGTCTGACGCCGCTCAAGGACACCATCAAGGTTCTGAACGGATTCGGCCGTTCGCTCGAAGGAATCCTTCCCAAGCTGAAGCATGGCTACCTTGTCGAAGACTCCGGACAGGCGCAGGAATTGTCCTCGCGCTACACGAAGGGATTCTTCTTGACCCGGGAAGGCGAGTGTTTCCATAACACCACCGTGACGGGCGGCAAGCCGGCCAGCGAAGGCCCTCTGGCGCTGAAGCGCGAATTGCGCGAAGCGGAAAAGAAGCTCGCGGTGCTCGAGGGTGTTCTCGGTCAGGCCGACATGGAAGCAGCGGCCCTTACGCGGACCATCGAAGAGCTCACGGCACAACTGGAAGAGCGTAGCGAAGAGCGGCGCCAGGCCGAGCGCGATACCGCCAACCAGGGCGCGGCGCTCAGACAGATGGAAGCCGAAGTACAGCGCATCGACCGCCGCCTGCAGGAATGGACCATGCAGGCCGCGCGCAACAAGGATGCGCGTGAAGCCAAGACGACCAGCATGGAGCAGAAACGCGAAGAGGCAATGCGCCTCGAGGCCGAGCACAAGCAGTCGGAAGCGGGGCTGGAAACACAGCAAGCCGAGCTTTCGGCGATGCGCCAGAAACGCGAAGCCCTGCAGCAGGAAGCCGCACATCTGACTGCGGAACTCGCAGGCCTGGAAGAACGCCGGCGCGGGGCGGAGGCGGCTTTCCAGCGGATCGATCGGCTGCATGCCGACCTCGAGCGCCGGGTGCTTGCCATCGAGCAGCAGCGCGCCGCGGCGGAAGCGGAACGCGAGCAGCGCCTGCGCGAGAGCGTCACTCTCGCGGAACGGCAGAAGGAATTGACGGCTCAGCGTGCGGAGGCCGTGGCCCAGGCGCAGACGCTGGCGGCCGAGGCGCAGGCAATGCGGCAGCAACTGGCAACTCTCGAAACGGAACTGAAGAACGCTCGCGGTGCACTGGACCAGGTGCGCGACGATCGATCCAGCCGCTCCAGCGAATTGGCCAAGCTGCGCTCCGACCTGGAGCATCTTGAAGCCAGCTGCCTGGCCGAGGTAAATGCCGAGGCCACGGTGCTCCGAGGCGACGAGACCATTGTCCGCATCGGTGCCGAGGAACTGGTGGCAGAAGAAGAGACCTGCCGCACGCTGCGCCAGAAGATGGAGCAGATGGGCCCGGTCAACATGATGGCGCTCGAGGAATACAAAGAGACCGCGGATCGCCACACGTTCCTCGAAGCGCAACGCAAGGACCTGGTGGAGTCGATCGAGAATACCCAGGAGACGATCAAGGAGATCGATCAGATTTCGCGCACCAAGTTCGACGAAGCCTTCGCGCGCATCAACGAGAATTTCGCGCAGGTGTTCACCCGGCTGTTCCACGGCGGGCAGGCATTCCTGCGCCTTACGGATGAGGAGAACCAGGCCGAGAGCGGGCTCGACATCGTGGCTTCGCCGCCGGGCAAGAAACTGCAGAACGTGCTCTTGCTGTCCGGCGGAGAGAAAGCCCTCACGGCGCTGGCGCTGCTGGTGGGCATCTTCCAGTTCCAGCCCAGCCCCTTCTGCGTGCTCGACGAAGTGGATGCCGCTCTCGACGAGACCAACGTGGGACGGCTTGCCGACTTGCTGCACTCGCTGAGCAAGGACACGCAGTTCCTTCTCGTTACGCACTCAAAGCGCATGATGCATGCGGCGGACATGATCTACGGCGTGACCATGCAGGAGCCGGGTGTGTCGAAGGTCGTGAGTGTGAAGCTGGGCGGTCAGCAGCAACAGCTTGCGCGGGCTTGAGCGCGACAAACGCCCGCGGGTTCGCTAAATTCCTCGCGACACGCCTGCTGATTCGTCCTTTCACTCTGACCTGATCTTGCCTATTCCCGGCGCCGGTTCGAGTGGCCCCGCGTCGGCGAATAGTGCGTGAACAGCCAAATCGCCACTAATGTAACCAAAAAATGCTGTTTCAGCCGGAAATTTGTCTTTAAAGCATTTAGATTCAGCCCGTATAACACGTTTTTTGCATTGCTCTCACAGTTTCACAGCTTCACAGCTTCACAGTTTCACAGCTTCACAGTTTCACAGGGGGAGGGGGGGGTAGGGCCGTGGTACGGACCGGGCGGATGTCCGACAGAACAAACCGAGATATTGCTGACAATGAAAACGCGGCCATTCGTTTGGGCATCGGTGGGTCCTCCAGTTCCAGCATGCAATACGAGGATGTAATTATCGGCAACTGACGGGGAAGTAGTACCTCACGATCTGGTGAATGGATCAGAGCAATACGCGTGTTGTTCCGTCGAAACTAAGTGAAAGGTCCGGTTAGGCGGTGACTTGGCCACCGTCCACTGTGATCCCCACTCCCTCACCAATTCACATCTCCAAGCAGCTTCAATCGCCCACTTAACACGGTCACATCGGCAGATTTTCGACCATGGCCAAGGCCAGGTGATTCGCCGAGAACGCCGACAAGTGCATCGGAGGCGAACTGTGCAGCACCTTCATGCCTTCAGGACCTCCGGTTGGGTCTGGGCGAGGTGTGCAATCAATTCTCCAAAGAGAGTATTCGCCCAGGCGAACCATGCGCGGGTGAAGTGTTTGGGGTCGTCTTTGTAGTAGCTTTCGTGAATGAAACCGCTGCCCGCCGACCCAATTTTCAAATTTTGCAGCGCTGCTCGAATCTCATTCGACGAACTGCTCGTGAACGCATAAATCGTCTGAGACATTGGCCAGATCATGTTCGCGCCTTCATGCGGACCTCCAATGCCTTCGCCCGCGCTCCCTTGAAAGAACCACGGATTGCGCTCACTCCAGACAAACGCTCGGGTACGCCGATAGAGCGCTGCATCCGGCGAGCTATTCAGATAGGGCAATGCCAGCAGGCTTGGCACGTTGGCGTCATCCATCAGCACCTGGCCGCCAAAGCCATCCACTTCATAAGCCCAGACCGTGCCCTCCGGAGTAGAAACCACGGCATGCTGCCGAAGCGCCGCTTCCACTTCATTGGACAGTGAAGATGCATCGTGCACCAACGCGCTGTCGTGGAGGATTGCACCGGCCATCTCCGACAACTGTCGCAGCGAAGTCACTGCAAACAGGTTCGACGGCACCAGGAATGGAAGAGTGCATGCGTCGTCCGACGGCCGAAAACCGGAAGCGATCAGGCCCAGGGGCTTGACCGGATTGCCGAATCCTTTTTCACCGAGAGTCTCTGTCGGCGTGATCGCGGAGCGCTGAAAATGATAAGGCCCGAGCCCATCTTTTCGCTGTTGCTCCCGCATGGTGCGAATAACCACGCGCATCGCCTCATGCCATTGCCCGTCGAATGGTTGCGTTCCTCCGGTTTGCTTCCAGTATCCATGTGCGAGCCGGATTGGATAGCAGAGCGAATCCAGTTCATACTTGCGTTCGCCAACACCCTGCTTCATTTCTGTCTGGTCCTGCCGGCTCCATTCCAGCGGCGCTGCATGGAGGTCGGCCATGAAGGCATTGGCATAGGGATCAATAAGGATGTGGCGCGTCTGGCGCCGTATCACCCCTTCAATCAGCGAGCGAAGACGCTCGTCTTTCCTGGCGAGGGGCAGGTAGGGCCACACCTGTGCAGACGAATCCCTTTGCCACATGGCTGGAATATCGCCGGTGATCACCACCGTGTCCGGCTTGCCTTCAAATGTCCCAGGCTCGACCGTGGTATCGAGAGTATTGGGAAAGCAGTTGAAGAACAGCCGCGCTAATTCCGGATCTGCGATGTGGGCGGAAATTTCCGCCATATACTGCTCGACAACCTCAGACCGGAAGTGACGGTCGGCCGGTTCAGGCCGCCCGCCGCCCGAGTCGGGTCCGAGTCGGGCGGCGGCCCCTTCGGCGCAAGGGAGCACGGATGCCATAACGGCCGTCCCGCCACTTCGCAGGAATTGTCTCCTCGACAGACTTTGAATCGCGTTCTTCATCTTTACCCTCGGCAGCGTTGGGATCAACATTCATTCAATGATCGACGACAGACCAGTCTTTTCAGAATTTTCGTTCGCGCCACCGGTGGCCGCGCAGGAATGGCTGAATGATTTTCAAAAGGGAAGAGTCGGCGTTGATCCTCCCGGAGCTCAAGATTCCCAGTCTTCCGATGTCAGCAAGCGCCCAGGCGATTTGGCGCTGATCAGTCGGAAACGTTGGAGCGTCGCTTAGGAGTCATGCGCCGGGCGGCATGACCACGCTGGCACCTTTCGGGCCAGCGCACTAATGCCGGCTCGCGCGAAATGCGAACCTGCATCTTCAATTCCCGCACACGATAACTATTTCTCAATTCAGAATTACGCCCTGATTCGGACGATCAAGCGAGAAAGTTGGTATCTCAATATCAAAACGCTCACCGCTCTCAGTCTCCATCTGGTAAGCCCCGCCCATCATCCCCGACGGCGTGTCGAGAGGCGCGCCACTTGTATATTCAAAGCTCTCTCCCGGCTTGAGGACCGGTTGCTCCCCGACAACACCTGGTCCTTTGACCTCGGTTAATTCACCACGCGAATTCGTAATCATCCAGTGCCGGCTCAGCAGCTGCACCGTTTCCCGTCCCTGATTCTGGATGATCACCCTATACGCCCAAAAATACTGCGAGCTGTCCGGCGATGATCTCGCTTCAATGTAAGTTGGCTCAACGCTCACCACGATTCCACGGGTGTTTGCCACATATGGTGTCCAATTCGTCATAGAGAAAGTTTAGATGAAGCTCGTGGCATGGGCCAGCCCGGCGTGATCCCGGACTGACGCGGACAGGCCAAAGCGCGTTTCGCGCCTGATCGGGGCTGGAATTGATACCGGCGATTTATCATTGACGGGTTTAGCACTGGGGCAGAACGCGGTCTGTCAACTTCTTTCGCAGTTTTCCATTACACCGTTTTCTGCAACGAGCCTCTGACTCTCATCTTCAAATGACTGGAACCCGCATATCTTGAAAATCTCAGCTTCTCCGGTCCACATGCGGCATCGCGGCTTCGATCTCTTGCGCGTTATTGCGATTTACATGGTCATGCAGATCCATACCGGCGAGTTCGAGTACATATCACCAACCGGAACCGTACTGCACACGGCGGGATCCTGGGCCGTGGGATGGACGAACTCGCTCCTGCGCGTCTGTGTGCCGCTGTTCGTCATGATTACCGGATTCTTCCTTTTTCCCATCGAAGATGAGCGTAAATTCTTCCGGAAGCGCTTCACCCGCGTATTGATTCCCTTCGTGATCTGGTGCGCAGTCTACGCCTTCTATTCCTACGCGCAAGGAGCGATCACTCTTCAGACCGCCTTGCTCAACATCGCCAAAATCCCCGTCAACTACGGCACCGAAGTCGGCCATCTGTGGTTCGTCTACATGCTGATGGCGATCTACCTGATCGCACCCGTGTTCTCGCCGTGGATCGTATCGGCAAGCCGCAAGAGCATGGAACTCTTCCTGGCGCTGTGGGGCGTGACATTGACGCTGCCCTTCATTCACCTCTTCTTCCGAGAGGTATGGGGCGAGTGTTATTGGAATGCAACGCCAACCCTGTACTACTTCACAGGCTTCATCGGCTATGCCGTACTGGCCGCCTACATCAAGCGATTCTGGATGGCGCCTTCGTCGCGTATCGACTGGCTCGCAATCGGCATGATTGTGGTGGGTTACTCCGCTACCGCCGGAGGGTTTCTCTATAGACTTCGTTACGAGCACGAAGTAAAGAGCCTGGAGCTGACGTGGAACTTCACCTCGCTGAACGTCGCGATCATGACAGCAGGACTCTTCCTGCTCTTCCGAAACATTCATGGGAATCGGGGCAACAGCCTCGTTTGGCGATGGATAGACGATCTTTCGCGCATGAGCTATGGCATGTACCTGGCGCACATCATCGTACTCGGCGCCATTCATGCCCGCATGGCGCCCATAATCGGGAATGCGTTTGTGCGCATTCCAGCGATCGCATTCACTACTTTCCTTATTACCTATCTCGGAGTCAAGCTGCTCTCGCTGTTGCCGGGGAGCAAATACCTCATCGGCTAAAGCCCCCAAACATCGGTCGCTCGGCCTTTTTTGGCGAGTTGGAGAAGCGCCGCATGGGATTCTGCTCCCGAGCCGGTCTTCACCATTTTCCGTCACCGCCGCCGAATCGAGAGCGTAAGATGGCCGGGGTGAACTTCGCGCCGGATCACATTCAGGGATGACAGGGTGGTAGTACCGTGATGGGACCAGGCGTCGAGTGCCGGTATTGCGGACAGAAAAATCGCCTCCGAAGGAACTCGTCGCTTCGGAGGCGCTTGTAGCTAAAACAAGAGAGCAAAGTGGGCGCCAGTAGCCGGCACTGGAGGTCGGTAGTGCGCGACTACTGGCGATCCCTACACAAACGAGATCAGCTGCGGCTTCCCCTTTCCACGGCTGCCTCGTGTCTCCCGGCTCTAAGAGAGGCCTTTACTTACTGCCTCCCGAACCATGTTGACAACTGGAGTGTCTCGTATGTGGCAGACTCGTTCCGTGACGGCTGTCACACTGGTTTGAGGATATTTTTCCACTGTTTCGGTATAGGACGTTTCCTGTGCATTCCAATCGGTTTATCGCACATTGACAAAGGGCGACCACGGCCCGGAGAATCGGGTTCAGTCCACGACATCGGAAGGCGTATCAGTGACCGCTCTCATCACGTCCAATCTTGGCGACATTCCATTACTCAGCCGCGGAAAGGTGCGCGATTTGTATGCCATCGGGCGACGCGCTCCTGCTGGTGGCAACCGACCGCATCTCGGCATTCGATCATGTGCTGGGCACCGGAATTCCCGGCAAAGGCAAGATCCTGACGCAGATTTCACTCTTCTGGTTCGATCTTTTGGCGGACATCGTTCCCAACCACGTGATTACCGCGGAGGTGCGGGAGTTTCCCGCCGCGCTGCAACCGTTTCAGGAGCAGCTCGAAGGCCGCTCCATGCTGGTGAAGCGAGCGAACATGTTTCCCGTGGAATGCGTGGCGCGCGGGTACCTCGCCGGGTCAGGCTGGAAAGATTACCAACGTACCGGTGCGGTGTGCGGCATCGCGCTGCCCACCGGGCTTCAAGATGGATCGCGGCTGCCGGAACCCGTTTTCACGCCGGCGACCAAGAGCCAGGACGGGGCGCACGACGAAAACATCTCGTTTGCGGAGATTGAAGCGCGCATTGGCGCCGAGCAGGCCGCGGAGCTGCGGCGGCTTACCCTGGCGATCTACGCCAAGGCTGCGGCGCATGCCGAATCGCGCGGACTGATTCTCGCAGACACGAAATTTGAATTTGGAACGGTGGGCGGGAACATCATCCTCGCGGACGAGGTCTTGACGCCGGACTCATCGCGCTTCTGGGATGCCGGCGCGTGGAAGCCGGGCGGCGCGCAGCCCTCCTTCGATAAGCAATTCGTCCGCGATTATCTCGAATCGATACGATGGAACAAGCAGGCGCCTGCTCCCGGCCTGCCACAGGATGTCGCGGAGCGCACGCGCGACAAGTACCTCGAAGCCTTCCACAGGCTGACGGGGCGGCATCTCACGTAGGGACCAGGGACGTTGGGGCGCCTCTTCGGCCGCCCTAAAAGCCAGGCGGGTGCGCAACCTGATTCGAAATCCAGTTCTATGTTTTTTGGAGCGGAGTTATGACGCTGGTCGATTGGGCGGTGGTAATCATCATGGTCGGAGCGGTGATCGCGGGGATGACCCAGGGGTTCTTCCGCTCGGTGTGTTCGCTCGCCGGGCTGATTCTGGGGCTTTCGGTGGCGGGATGGAATTATGGCCGGCTGGCAGGAATTTTTCTGCCCCTGGTTCGCTACGCGGCGGTCGCCGACGCGGTTTCCTTTGTCCTGATTGCGCTGCTGGTCATGGTGGTGTGCGCGCTGATCGGCAATCTGCTTGCCAAGGCCTTCAAGATGATTGGCCTGGGATGGCTGGATGGAATCGCCGGGGCCATTTTCGGATTCTTTCAAGGGGTTGTGCTGGTGGTCGTGTTGATCCTCGTAATAGTGGCGTTCTTTCCACAACAGGAATGGCTCGTCGAGTCGAATCTGCCGCGCATGTTTTTTGGGGCGCTGCATGTAAGCACTCACATGACCCCATCGGAGCTGTCGGGGCGCGTTCACACGGGCCTGCGATCGATCGAAGAAGAATCGCAACGCCTGATACATACCGAACATAACTGATTTCCGACTTTTTCCACCGCGCGAATAACGAGTAATATGACAGTTTAGTAAAAACATAAAGAGGTGCACGTGAGACGGGAACTGGATAGCCTAGTTACGCAAATGCATTCAAGCGGGATCCGCTACGAAGATGCAGTGCGCGAGTTCAAGCGGCAGTATCTTCGTGAGGTGCTGATAGCGAACCGGGGAAACCAGTGTAAAGCCGCCGAAGAATTGGGGATGCACCGCAACACGCTGAGCCGGACGATGGCCGAATTGGGGCTGAGCCTGGTCGAGGTTCGCGCCGGCCTCAAGCGTCCGCCGCGCAGCGAACGTCCTGTATTAAGCACGGCTCGTTCCGGCTACCGCCAGGGCTGACGCCGTTCCACAAAAAAGATGCAGCTCAACGCGAGAGAATCTGTGCGCGGTTGGATAGATGAAAGCGGGCCGCGGGTCGCCATCGCACCGGGATTCGGGTGGGATGAACAGGACGCGTATCTGTTCGACGTCGACGGCACGCTGCTGCGCAGCCGCGACCGGATCCACGTGGACTCGTTCGCGTCGAGCGTGCAGCGGGTCACGGGATTCGAGGTAACGCTGGCCGGCATTGTGCTGCAGGGGAGTACGGACACGGGCATCCTGCGCGAGGCATGCAACCAGGCCGGGATTCCCCCGGAAGTGCTGGAGATGCACACGGAGGCTATTCTCGAAGCCATGGGCAAGACGGTGGCGGAACAGCGACACGCCCTCGACCTGGTGCTCATGCCCGGAGTGGAAGAGGTTCTGCGCCATCTGGCGGAACGGGGCGCGCTGCTTGGGGTGGCTACCGGCAACCTGGAGATGATTGGCTGGATCAAGGTGGAGCACGCGGGGCTGCGCGAGTGGTTTCGTTTTGGCGGCTTCAGCGATCATTTTCCGATCCGGGCTGAACTGATTGGACATGCCGCGAGCAAGGCGCGCGAGATGGCCGGAGCGGACGCGAAGGTCTGCGTCGTAGGCGATACGCCGCGCGATATCGAAGCGGCCCGCGCCAATTCCCTGCCCGTGATCGCGGTGGCTACGGGCCGATATAGTTTTGATGAATTGAATAAATTGGGGCCTGAAGTCTGCACCACGTCGCTGGCCGACCTTCTGGCTTACAAGGGGGCCGTGGCATGAGGCCCTGGAATGCACGAGGCTTGATTGCCTGCGTGCTGGCGGCGGCCGTGTGCGCGGCGCAGGAAGCGCCACCGGCCAACCAAGAGCCGATGAACAAGCCGGCGGCGGACTCCCCCGCTACTCCAGGTTCAGCGGCGCCGGCGACGGCGCCCGGCACCAATGCGGCTCCCGGGCCCGGACAGCCTCCCAATGAAATCAAAGAGGCGCGGCAGCCGACGGAGAGTGAGCGGCGGCGCGCGGCGAAGCTTTATCTTTCCGCCGCAAAAGATTACCAGAAGGGCGAGTTTGAAGCGGCGTTACGGCAGGACGAGCAAGCGGCTTCGCTCGATCCGACCAACGGAAACTATCGCCTGGCGGCGGATATCGCGCGCAGCCACGCGGTGACCGCGCTGGTCCAGACCGCGGCCCGCGATCGCATCGCGGGCGATGCGGCGGGGGCTCATGCCGCGCTGGCCCACGCGCTCGAGATCGACCCCCGCAACAGCCAGGTGGCGGAGCATCTTGCCGACACGGCAGCCGGTGCGCCGGCAGCTGAAATGAATCCGGCCAATCAGCGCGCAGCGGAAGGCCTGGGGGAACTCGAACGGGTGGAGCCCAGCCCGGTGGTGCAAAGCTTTCACCTCCACGAGAATCAGCGCCAGATCATTCAGAAGGTCTACAGGGCGTATGGCATCGAGGCCACGATGGATGACAGCATTCGCGGAACGGCCGTGCGTTTCGACGCCGACGACGCGAATTTTGCCGAGGCGACACGCGCGCTGTCGCTGGCGACCCGATCGTTTTTCGTGCCCATCGACCCGCACCGCGTGCTGGTAGCCTACGACACTCGCCAGAACCGCATCGAATTCACGCGCAATGGCGAGGAGACGGTTTACCTTGCGGGACTGAACGCTACGGAAATGACGGATATGGGCAACCTGGCCAAGAATGTCTTCGAGGTAAGCCAGTCGGCTGTTAACCCGACCGCCGGGACTTTGACGTTACGCGCTCCCGCGAGCCAGCTTCATGCATTCAATGCCACGTTCGACAGCCTCATGGACGGGCGCAACCAGGTGCTGCTCGACGTGAAGCTGATCCAACTGGCGCACATCAACGGCCGCAATACCGGCGTGACGCTTCCGCAACAGGTGACGGCGTTCAATATCTATGCGGAAGAGCAATCGATTTTGAATGCCAATGCGGCACTAGTGCAGCAGATCATCTCGTCAGGGCTGGCCGCTCCCGGAGACACACTGGCAATCCTGGCAATTCTTCTGGCGTCGGGGGCGGTCTCCAGCCCCATTTTTCAGAATGGGATTGTGGTATTTGGAGGCGGACTGACGGCGACCGGGCTCACGGTGTCGCCGCTTACCATCAATCTCAATGTCAATTCGTCCGACTCGCGGGAACTCGATCAGTTCCAGATGCACCTGGGAGACGGGGAAGAAGGAACGCTGAAAAGCGGAACACGCTACCCAATCACGACATCTTCGTACTCGAACCTGGGGGGCATCGGGCAGAACATACCCGGCCTTAACCTACCGGGAAACTCGGGCGACCTGGGCGGAATTCTGGCTTCCCTGACGGGCGCCGGCTCGGGGACGATTCCAATGATCGAGTATCAGGATCTGGGCCTCACGCTGAAGGCTACGCCCTCAGTAATGCGGTCGGGCGAAGTGGCGCTGAAAATCGATATGAAGATTGCCGCGCTGGCGGGCACATCGATCAACGACGTGCCGGTGCTGGCCAATCGCGCCTGGTCGGGCGTAGTCACGGTGGGACAGAACCAGGCAGTGGTGGTTGCCAGCGAAATAGACCAGCAGGAAAGCCGCGCGGTGAGCGGAACGCCTGGCCTGAGCGAGGTCCCTGGATTGAACAACGCCATCGGCTCCACGGACGCGCAGAAGAACTACGCGACGCTGGTGATCGTGCTGACGCCGCACGTGGTGCGCAGCCCGCGCCATAGCGACCACACTCCGATGCTGCACGTCGATCCAAATTACCAGACGCGGTAGGTAACTCGATCAACGCTCCGGTGCGAGAGGATGGCTGTCTAAAGACTGGCCGAGATGTTGGCACCAATCGGCTGTTCGACGACTATTCACGTCAATCACCTGTGCTACTCGGTTCGGAGCGCTTGCATTGGATCTAACCGGGATGCGCGCCATGCGGGAGCGAGGCAGGCCAGAACCGCGACCGCCAGCAGCGTCGCAATCACGACGGAAAGAACCACAGGATCAAGAGGCCTGGTTCCGAAAAGCATTGACTGGAAGATACGTGTCGCCGCGAAGCTCATCACCAAGCCGAGCCCGAGCCCGAACAGCGCCGGGCGGAGGCCATCGACCAGCATCAACTGCAAAAGCTGATCTCGTTGCGCGCCGAGCGCCATGCGAATTCCCAGTTCCGAAGTCCGCTGCGTGGTCAGGTACGACAGCACGCCGTACAATCCCACCGACGCAAGCAGCAACGACAAAATCGCAAAGGCAAGAACCAGGCTCGCGCTCAGCCTTGCGTTAATCAGTGACTCGCCGATCACCTGGTCCATGGTGCGGACATCGGAAACCGGAAGCCCAGGATCGAGAGATGCGATCTGCTTTTGCACCCGCACCGAGAACTGCAAAGGCTCTGACTCCGTCCGAACCGCCAGCATCCCTCCTGCGAGACCTTCAAGAATCGGGAAGTACAGGGCCGCCATTGGCTTTTGCCCGACCTGGTACAAGGTGTCGCCGACTACTCCCACGATTTCATAATCGACATTGCCAGGGTCCGCAGCCTGGATATGCGCCGGAACGTGCAGGTGCTTGCCTATGGGATTGTCGCCGGGGAAGTATTGCCGGACAAGTTGACGGTTCACGATCACCTTGAACGACCGGGCACCGCGTTCGTCGCTGGTAAAGAAGCGGCCACTCACCAGCGGAATCCCGAGAGCGCTGAAAAAGCCTGGATCGGCCCAGCGCATCAGCCCGTCGGGCAGGTCTTCGCCCTGCTTGAGGGGAGGATGCTCCTTCACCGTGAATACGAAGTCTCCCCAAAATCCGGCTGCAGGAAGAGTGTTTCCAAGCGCAGCAGCACGAACCCCGGGAATGGTTCTCACTCGCTCCAGCAATGCTTCGTTGAATGCATTCACCTTCTCTGGCGTGTTGTATTTTTTCTCCGGCAGGCTGTACTTCAGCGTGAGCGTGTTTTCGGTAATGCAGCCCACATCCGCCGAGCGCAGACGCAGAAAGCTCTTGAGCAGCAGCCCCGCGGCAACCAGCAAGACCACCGTGATTCCAATCTCCACCGTGAGGAGCGACTTTCGCAGCGCCGTGCGCGAAACGCTACTCGCTCCGGTGCGCGTGGAAGTCTGCAGGGCTCTCATCATCGTCTTGCCGGTTGTCGAAAGCGCGGGCAATAAGCCGGCGACCAGCGCCGCTGCAAACATCAGCGCGCACGCAAATGCAATCACAGCACCATCGAGGTGGATGCTTTGCGCGGTGGGCAGGTCTTTCCACGCGCGCGCGAGCAACTGCGTTGCAAGTACCGACAGCAGAATGCCTCCCAGGCCACCGGCCGCGCAGATCAGAACGCTCTCGGTCAACTGCTCGCGAATCAACGTGGCGCGCTGCGCTCCGAGAGCGCTGCGAATCGCCACTTCCTTCTGTCGTGCCGCGCCCCGCGCAACCAGCAGATTCGAGACATTGAGACAGCCGATCAGCAGCATGCAGCCAACGGCGCCCAGCATTAATTTCAGGGGCTTCTTCACGTTTCCAGAGAGATCTTCGTTCAGCGAACGTGGAGCGACATCTTCGTTCACAGGATCGTGGGGGTATTGCAGATGAAGCTGGTACTGCACCGCTTCCACCTGCGCAAGGGCGCTGGCAAGGCTCACGTCAGGACGCAACCGCGCGACCACCTGGCTCTGGTGCCAGTCGTGATGCTGCAAAAGCTGCTGCGTGGCATCCGCCTGATACGGAACCCACAACTGGATGCCGGCATCGGGATAGGTGAACCAGGAAGGGAGCACACCGACTACCGTGTAGGGTTTGCCGTCGAGGTGAATCTGGCGACCCACGATCGTCGAATCACCGGCAAAGCGCCTCTGGAAGACGCTCCAGCTCAGCATGACAACGGTGTTGCCGAGCCGGTCCTCCGACTCGGTAAACGGCCGCCCGAATGCCGGCTGCACTCCCAGGAGCTGAAACAAATTCCATGAGCCTGCGGCTGCGCGGACAGACTCCGGAAGTTCGTCCCGTTCCCCCGTCAGGTTATATCCGGCATAACGCATGATTGCCATGTCTTCAAAACCGTGGGTTTGCGAGCGCCAATCATAAAAGTCCGCCGGTGCAACCGGGTTATAGCTGAAATCCGGCGTGTTCGCTTCGGCGCTTCGAGAGTGCTCGTGCACAATCACCAGCCGGTCGGGATCGCGGAAAGGGAGCGGCCTCAGCACAACCGAGCGCACGATTGTGAAAAGAGAGGTGGCCGCACCAATGCACAAAGCAATGACCGCAATCGCGATGATCGAGAATCCGGGCGATCGGCTCAGCGTGCGCAACGCATACTTCACATCGTGGCCGAGATTCGCCAACAGCAGCGGAGAGTTCTGCGACCACAGCGATTCGCGCACCTTCTGCGGGTTGCCCAGCTTGACCCGTGCCTGTCGCCGGGCCTCGTCGGGCGACATTCCGCGCGCTACGTTGTCAGCTGCCTCTTCGGTCAAAAAGGCCTCGATCTCGTCCTGCAACTCGGCGTCGGAGCGCTTGCGGCGAAGAAACCTCAGCCAGCTCATTGCGCACCTCCCTCTTCGCCCATCACAAGACCTATCGCGCGCGTCATCTGGCGCCAGCGGCTGGTCTCGCGCACCAGCTGTTTACGGCCTTCTGCCGTCAGCCGGTAGAACTTTGCCTTGCGATTGTTTTCGCTCACGCCCCAGTAAGAAGAGACCCACCTTCGGTCCTCGAGCCTGTGCAGCGCCGGATACAGTGAGCCTTGCTCCACCTCCAGAAGATCTTCGGAGGTGTGCTCAATGACTTTGGCGACGGTGTGGCCGTGAGCGTCACCGCCCACAAGTGTCCGCAGGATCATCATGTCCAGAGTGCCTTTGAGCATCTCACTCTGTGGTTGGCTCCCCTTGCGCATAGGCCTCTCCCCTCGAACTTCTATTGGAAGGAATCATACACCACTCGAAGTCCTATGGGAAGATCCTGCAGAATGGTCTTAATCAGCCAGGGATAACAAGCCGAGTCGCTCATGAAAAAACGCCTTCAACTTTGGCCGTGTGCAGTGGGGCACGGCGGAGTTGAAGGCGTTTGTTTCGGTGCGGCAAATGACTTACTGGACGGCTACGCCGTCAAGCTTGGCCTGGTAAAGAACGATCTGCTTGAGCGTCTCATAGGGGACGGCGCTGACGGGGATCTGGCGGCCGTTCACCATCAGAACCGGGGTCTGGGCGACGTTGACGTCTTCGGCGAGCTTGACCGACGCCTCGACTTCCTGGTCGGTGGCGGGGGTTGAGGCACAGGCGGAAATCTTGGCGGGATCGAGACCGGCCTTGGTGACCGCACTGTTCAGGGTAAGGGTTGCGCCATCGGCGGTATTCAAACCGTCCTGGCCCTCGAAGACGGCGCTCGCGTACTGGAAGAAAGCCGGGCTGCCTCCCTGCTTGGCCACGCAGACGCCATAACTGGCCGCGCGCTTCGCTTCGGGATGGATCTTTTCGAGGGGATAGTTCTGGAAGACGATGCGGGCCTTGGGGAAATCGGTCGCCAGTTTCTCCATATTGGCCTGGGCTTCCTTGCAGTGGGGGCACTGAAAGTCGGCGAACTCGACCAGTTCGAGATCCTTGGAGGCCGCGCCCTTGTAGGGACCGGTGGCCTTCTCCTGCAGTTCGGCGCGCATAGCGGCGTAGGGATGCTCGCCAAAGGGCAGAATCTCGTCGGCGGCGATGATGTGCTTGCCATCGGGAAGAACGATGAATTGCAGCGCCGAGGGCTTTTGCTTGCCGGTCTTGTCGCCGATGTAGATGACAACCTTGCTGTAGCCGTCCAACGAGGTCTTCATGATGGCCTGGACCTGCCACACGCGGTTGTCATCGTAACCCCAGCTCTCCTGCAGGAAGGAGTTGACGACCTCCTTGGTCGGGGCGGGGGCGTTGAAATTGGCAGGGTCGGGCTTGGGAAAAACAGGCGGGGCAGCCGGAGTGGGCGACGCCGGTTGCTGGACCGGGGCTCCCTGGGTTTGCGCGGGCGCGGTTTGAGCGGGCGCGGGCGGAACCTGCTCCTGGGCAGCCGCACGGACAACCGGGAACACAAGGACAGCCAGCGAGGCAAGGCCGGCAACGAGGCGGAGTTTACAGGTCAAACGGGTTCTCCTTCTGGGACGTTTTCGGGATCCGGATAACGCGGCCCGCGGGTTCTAGGAACCGGGCATGGGGCGGGGTATCCAAATGGCACGAGGTGAAGCTTCAGGTTTTTACACACGCTGTCGCGATTCTATTCATTATCTCTCGGCTGATTGCAGAACGCCAATGGGGGTTGTCCTGGCGAAAACTGCGGTACGCGAAGGACCCTGGTCTCCCACCGACGCAGCTGACCCGCGGTGGATGAAAAGGAATGGTCTGGGCTCGTGGTCTCCCACCCTTTCGACAGAAAAAAGTCGAAAGGATGGGGCACGGAGTCTTTGTTTCTTCTCAGCCCCCCCACCGTCTTTGCCGATTACGGTGAATGAAACCGCGGTTTTTGAAATTCAGCAAGTCAGCGTCGCTTCTCGACGTAGCGAGTCAGCAAGTCAGCGGTTTGTTTCTTCCTAGACCTGGACCTTGACGGCGATGGGGAAACGGCGGCCGATGCCGAAGGACTTGGATGTCACCTTGAGCACCGGCGCGGCCTGCTGGCGCTTGTATTCCGACCGCTCGACCAGACGCACCACCTGGTTGACCAGATCCAGGGGGTATCCGTGGGCGGCGGCGATCTGTTCGGGCGTCTCGTAGCGCTCCACGTAGGCCTCGAGAATGGGATCGAGAATCTCATACGGCGGCAGGGAGTCGGTGTCCATCTGGCCCGGACGCAGCTCGGCGGAGGGTGGTTTCTCGAGGATGGGAGCGGGGATGATTTCGCGCTCGCGATTGATCCAGCGGCACACGGCATAGACGCGGGTCTTGACCAGGTCGCCGATGACGGCCAGCGCGCCCACCATGTCGCCGTAGAGCGTGCAGTAGCCCACGGCCATCTCCGACTTGTTGCCGGTGGTGAGCACCAGAGCACCGAACTTGTTGGAGAGAGCCATCAGCAGGGTGCCGCGGATGCGGGGCTGAATGTTCTCTTCCGTGAGTGTCTTCGGCCATGCCGGCGAAGAGGGGTTGGAGCGAGTGCGTGAAGGCCTGGAAGAGTTCGCTGATGGAAATCAATTCGAAGCGGATGCCGAGGTTGGCGGCGAGGCGGCGGCTGTCGTCGATGGAGCCCTGCGAGGAGTAGGGGCTGGGCATGCCGATGCCCATGACGTTTTCAGGCCCGAGGGCGTCGGTGGCGATGGCGGCGACCAGGGCGGAGTCGATGCCGCCGCTGAGAGCGACAATGGCCTTTTTGAAGCCGCACTTGCGCACGTAATCGCGGGTGCCGACGACCAGAGCGCGATACGCCGCTTCGGTGTCGTCGGAGGCCGGCTCGGGCATGGGGTCGGCGTGGCATGGATCGACGATGACCAGATCCTCTTCAAACGAGGCGGCCTGGGCGATCAGTTCGCCGCGAGAATTCAATGCCAGCGAGGAGCCGTCGAAGATGAGGCTGTCGTTGCCGCCCACCTGGTTGGAGAGAAGCACGGGGATCCCGTCGCGTCGAGCGATGGCGGCCAGCATCTGGCGGCGGATTTCGCGCTTGGAGTGCCAGAAGGGCGAAGACGAAAGGTTGATATGAATGGCGGGATGCTGGGCCATGATCTCTTCCATGGGATCGATGGAGTAGAGCTGGCGGGGCCAGAAGGCCTTGTCGTTCCAGGCGTCTTCGCAGATGGTGACGGCCAGGCGCACGCCCTCGAGTTCGATCACCTGCTGGGAGCGCGCCGGAGAAAAATAGCGTTGTTCGTCGAACACGTCGTAGAAGGGCAGCAGGCGCTTGTGCTGTTCGAGGAGAAGTTGCCCGCGATCGAGGAGCACGGCGGCATTGACGGCCGGTTTCCCTGCACCCGCGCCGGAAGGCAGAGCCACGCCCGCCAGCACGGCCGTTGGCAATGTCGCGCGTGGCGGCGGCAAGCTCGTCGACAGCGGAGCGGCAGCGGGCGAGGAAACTGGGCTTTTCGAGGAAGTCGGCGGGAGGATAGCCGCAGATGGCGAGTTCGGAGAAAACGGTAAGCCGCGCTCCCTGTTCGGCAGCGCGACGGCTCACCGAGACGATTTTTTCCAGGTTCCCGGTAAAGTCGCCGACGGTCGGGTTGATCTGGGCAAGCGCGATCTTCACAACTTCAGTTTAATCTGCCGCCGAAACAGGAATCCGTCCGATGGGCCGTAATGCTTCCGGCAGGTGCGCCAACCAGGCGGTTACGTACCGGTTCCGGCGAAGACCACGGCGATCGTGCGCACGATGATCTTGATGTCCAGCCAGATACTCCAGTTCTCGATGTAGGTGACATCGAGCGAGATGTAGCTGTCGAAGGAGGGATCCTGGCGCCCCTGGACCTGCCACAAGCCGGTGATTCCGGGCATCACGTCGAGGCGGCGAAGATGGCTGAGCTTGTACTCCTTGACCTCGCTGGCGATGGGCGGACGCGGACCCACCACGCTCATTTCGCCGCGCAGCACATTGAAGAACTGGGGCAGCTCATCGAGGGAGTATTTGCGCAGGAAGCGCCCGACGCGGGTGATGCGGGGATCGTTGCTGATCTTGAACAGCACGCCGTCGCGCTCGTTCATATGCATGATGTCGGCGCGCTTGTTCTCCGCGTCGCGAACCATGGTGCGGAACTTGGTGCAACTGAAAACGTGGCCTTTCTTGCCAATGCGCTCGGAGGAGTAGAACACCGGACCCGGAGAGTCGAGTTTGATGAGAATGGCAACCAACACCAGCAGGGGGGCGAGGGCGAGGAGTACCAGGCTGGAGAAGACGATGTCCAGCCCCCGCTTGAGAACCAGGGCCATCTCCGGCACATGGCCGCAATGCAGAGGAATGGTGGGAAACTGGCCGATGTACTCGATGGGGCTGTTCCAGGCCAGACCGTCATACATGTCGGGCACCACGCGCAGATCGACCCCGTGGGCCCGCGCTTTTTCGAGCACATCCTGCACGATGCCGCGCTCGCAGGGCGCGGTAAAGAAAATCTCGTCGACAAACTGCTTTTCGGGCATGCGTAAAGAGGGTATCGAGATTGCCGACCACATCTCCCGAAGTGGCTGCAAATCGCGAGGATGTACCGAGGAAATCAATGAAGCCTTTGAAGGTATAGCCGAGGTGGCGAATGCTCTCCACATGGTGGCGCAAAGCGCGGGCCTCAGGTCCGGTGCCCACGATCAGAACATTGCGGGTTCCCATGCCTCGTTCAAATCGACGGTAAAGCAGCACTCGATAAACCAGGCGGCGCAGGCTGAGGGAAACAATTACCAGGCCCAGCGTAACGACCACGATTCTGCGCGGAATGTCGTCGAGGTGAACGAGGTACAGAGTTCCCGTCAGTAAGAGGAACGAGGTGAAGCAGGCCTGAACGGTAAGCCTCTGCTCATGGAGATAACCGCCGAGGCGCGTAGGCCGATAGAGGTGCAGGCGCTTGCTGATGACGATCAGAGAGACGATGAACCCACCCAGCAAGCACAGGAGGATTCCCATGGAGCGGCCGTGAATCAGGGTTCCGTGCCAAACACCCCTCGCTCCGTTGATCGGGGTCTGGCGGAATTCATAGAGCGTGGCGAGAACCGCGGCACCCAAAACAGTGACTGCATCCAAGGCCATCCAGAGTTTGGAAGTGCCACGTGCATCACGCGGCGAACTTCGAGTCCCCGCCGTTTCCCATTCGGGCGAGGCGACAGATGCGGAGAGTCTTTGCCAGAAATCTGACGTTGCCATATTGCGCTTATCCGCCAATCCCACAGTTCGTTTCGCCGGCTAGATATTGAATCAGACACCCGCATGTACGCGTGAGCATTATTGCGTGCGCGAGTGTGACGCCGAACTGCTGTTGTCAGGCCCAGTGAACAGATTCGAACGGATACTTTGAGCAACGGGCCGCGAGGCAGAACTCAGCCCGGTTAAGCAGATTTCCTTAACTTCAGATCCCCGGCCACGATCAGCGTGGCGCGGCTGTTTTTTTTTGGACTAATTCATCGCTATCAGGGGAAAACTTAAATCGACACGCTCGCTACCAAGAATTATTCGAACTGACTGCTTCCAGATCAAAAGAAAAGAAGCGAATCGACTTCAAGGTGCCAGGGTTATTGGACACTCAGTAACCATCGATTGACCCGAGTATACCAAACCTCAGGGTTACTTCTGAAGATACCGGTATCCCGTTAGATGCAACATTTGCGAGCTATGATGACGTGCCACAACTTTTTTTCCTGATCAAACTTTACACTTTTGCGCATTACCAGATCGTGAACATTCAATTATGAATCCCTATCAATCGGTCGGCAACTGATAGGCATCCAGTGTCAGAAACTGACGGATGTCCTCATCTGTCGAAACCAGAAAGTCTTTTAGGGGGCCAAAAAAACGGGCTCCACCCATATGCAGAAACAATACAAGATCAGCCAGCCGCTCGGCGAATCGCATGTCGTGGGTAACTACGATGCTGGTAAACCCAAGCTGATGTTTAAGGCGCTGAATGATCCCGCCGAGGCGGCGGGCGATGATGGGATCTACCATCGTGGTGGGCTCGTCATACAGCACAATGTCGGGCTGAGCGGCCAGCGCGCGTGCGATGGCCACGGCGCGCCGACGCCCGGTGGAAAGACTGGCAGGGAAGGCGTCCACCACGTCATCGGCCCCGACCAGGACCAGCAACCGGTCCACAATCTGCAGGACCTGCGACTCGTCCAGGCCGCCGCGTTCGCGCAGAGGAAAGGCTACATTTTCGCGGACGCTCAGCGAGTCGAAAAGCGCGCCGTTTTGAAACACCATGGTGACGCGCTTGCGGACTGCTTGCATGCCCTCTTCGCCCAATTCGGTGATCTCCCGACCATTCACCCGGATAGAGCCGCTGTCGGGCTTGAGAAAGCCCATCAACATGCGCAGGGATACGGACTTGCCCACCCCGCTGCGGCCGAGGATGCAGAGCGTCTGCCCGCGATCGACCGAGAAGCTGACGTCTTCCAGAACCACGCGGCTGTCGAAGGAGATGGAAACGTTGTTAAAGACGATGGCAGGCTCGGGAGGAGCCTCGCCCGCGGGGGAGGATGCGTCGTCGGGGCGCGGTTCTCCGAAGGTCTCCGACTCTAGCGAGTGGGGATCGGAAGGCTCCAGATCAGGAGTGAGCGGGTCGTCGAGCATGCCTGCAATCAGCTTACGCGATCTACGCCGATGATCGAGGCGCGGCGCAAGTCGGACGGGGCGTTGACATTGAGGAACCATCGGGCCACGGGGAGGGCGGCCGGATGCGTAATCTTCCCGGACTGGACCAGGACCTCGGCCGGAATTATGGAAACAGGCTCTCCGCGCTCGGCGGCCGCGGCCTGGAAGGCGGCATAGCAGCCGCCGTGGCCACTGCTGAGTTCGCGCTCCATCACCGGCAGACAGTCAATCGACAAAACAACTGGAAACGTTTGCGGGAAGCCATTGACCGAAGGAAGAGTCACGGCCAGACCGGTGATGCGCGCTCGATACACCAGATACTGCAGGAGGGAGGGGGGCAGAAGAGGTAGATCGACGGGCAGAAATGCCGCATACAGCGGCTCAGAGACTAAAGTCCCGGCTGGCGGGCGAGATGAGCTATCTTTGAGGCTTTTAAGCGCGGCGCAGATACCTTCCAGGGGACCCGCACCGGTCCTGGAATCGGGGACCACTGGCGGAAAAGACTCAAGGGGAGAGCGGGCTCCGGCGATAAAGACCGGCAGCCCGGCAGCGCGGACAAAGTCAACGGCATGGGCGAGCAGCGGGCGCCCCCTGAACTCGACCAGCGCCTTATCTGTGCCCATCCGGCGGGACTGCCCGCCGGCAAGGATGAATCCAACCGCGCCGGCTTCCCTGCACTCCAAGGTCTCTGAATCGAAACCTCCACCGCGGAGCGAACCGGGGCTGGTCAACGCCCGGTCTCCTCCAGGAAGCGGATGATCGACTGGATGCCCAGCTCGAAATTCCTCAGGTGAAACTTCTCGTTGGGCGCATGCAGATTGTCGTCGGGCAGACCGAAACCCATCATGACGCTGGGCAGGCCCAGGTGGCGGGCAAATTCCCCGACGATGGGGATCGAACCTCCAGAGCGGATAAAGACCGTATCCTTGCCCCAGACTTCGTGAAGAGCTCGGGTGGCTGCCTGGATATAGGGATTGTCGACGGGAATGAGGCAGGGGTCGCCGGAGTGAATCAACCGGAGCGCAACGTCTACGCCAGGGGGCGCAATCTTCTCCACGTAGCTTTTGTATTGCTGGAAGGCTTTGGCCGGAGTCATGCCGGGGACGAGGCGCATGGAGACCTTGGCGGTGGCCTTGGCCGGAATCACGGTCTTGGCGCCGACTCCTGTGAATCCTCCCAGGATGCCGTGGACATCGAGGGTGGGCCGCGCCCAGGTGCGCTCGAGGACGCTGAATCCTTCCTCCCCGACCAGTTGCTTCGAACCGACTTCGTGGAGGCGGTATTGATCCTCGTCGAAGGGCAGGCTGCGCCATGCCGCCAGTTCCTCGGGGCTGGGGGGAATGATGTCGTCGTAAAACCCGGGGATGAGGATGCGGCCGTTTTCGTCTTTGAGGTGGGCCAGGATCTGCGCCAGCGACACGAATGGATTGGGGGCCGCTCCCCCGTACATGCCGGAGTGGAGGTCGGTGCGGGCGCCGCGCACTTCGAGCTCGGTGTAGATCATGCCGCGCAGCCCGACGCACAAGGTGGGGAGACCGGGCGCGAAAAGCTCGGTGTCCGAGACCAGGGCGAAATCGGCCTTGAGTTGAGGCGGCCTGGACGCGACGTAAGCGGCGATTCCCTCCCCTCCCACCTCTTCTTCACCCTCGAGCAACACGCGCACGTTGATGGGAAGCGCCCCGGTGGCAGCCAGCAAGGATTCCAGTGCCTTGACATGCATGTACATCTGGCCCTTGTCGTCGACGGCGCCTCGCGCGTAGAGATTGCCGTCGCGCTCGGTCGGCTCGAAGGGCGGGGAGTGCCACTCGTCGAGGGGGTCGGGCGGCTGGACATCGTAGTGCCCGTAGGCAAGAACCGTAGGCTTCCCCGAGGCGTGGAGCCAGTCAGCATAGACAAGGGGATGGCCCCCGGTCTCGATGATGCGCGTGTTCTCCATGCCAATGCGGTTGAGCTCGGCCGAGAGGGCTTCGGCCACACGGCGGCAGTCGGCGGCATGTTCAGGAGCGGTCGAGACCGACGGGATGCGCAGCAGGTCTTTCAGCTCGCTAAGAAAGCGAGGGTGGTTCTGCTGAGCGTAAGCAACTGCGGAAGAAGACACGGAGAGGCTCCTTCGAACTGAGTTTTGATCAGACAAGAGTATAGGCGAAGGGGCGGTTGGCGGGCGGTGCCGCGATCAGTATCGGCCGACGGCGGGGTCGACTTCGGCAGACCAGGCATCGATGCCTCCGCGCAGCGATTGTGCCTGCTCGAATCCCTGGTTGCGCAGCCAGGCGGCGACATTCAGCGAACGCTGACCGTGGTGGCACAGGATCACGATCCGCTCGTCCGGATCGAGTTCCTGGTGAGCGCGCGCGGGGACGTCGCCCATGGGCATTAGCACGCTGCCGGCGATGCGCGCCGTCTCGAACTCCCACGGCTCGCGCACGTCGATAAATCGAGCCTTGTTTTCGCGGAGAAGAGTTGCCGCGTCGGCGGGCGAAACTTCATAGTCGAGCATGAAACTTAGTTTACGGCGAGACAGGGTACTCGGCATCGAGCCCTGGTAAAGCCGGACTGCCGGTGCTCGGGGATCCGTTTAATAGATGTCCGCCTCCGAGTTCCAATGTCAATTCAACGAATGAATGACGGAACACGGAACCTAGTGTAATGGCCTGTTCTGATTCGAGATCGCCGCCACGTTCAACGAAAGACTTCAGCTGGCTCCTGGATCCGTCGAGCCAGGCTAATTTCACTTGCAGGGAAGACATGAACGCTCCATGAACTTTCTTGGGAGACAACAACGCGACGTTTGAATCTTCAAGAGTCACCGGCGGCCATTGCAACCGCCGAAAAACCGCTATTTGAGCGGGTGAAAGTTTAACGGCACTGGATTCATCGGGATCAAAGCGAGGAGGAATCAGGCGTGACGTCGACCCGGCCATGGCTCCTACTTACAAAGCTTCCTTCGAATACCCTCCATGCATCGTAAACATTCGATGAAAAGCGTTTGCGGTTTTTCTTTCCTGTTGTTTGTCTATCTGGGGCTAAGCACTGGTGTGGCGCCGTGCGCTCGGGCGCAAGACACGTACGTCGATCTTCCCGACGCTCCCTCGAGCGCGAGCCAATCCAGGGAACACGCTGGGCGGCTGCCCGGGGATCGGGAAACCACGTGGCGAACCCTGCCCAAAAATTTTCTCCAGGACCAGAAGGCGATCTGGCTGTTTCCCACGCAATTGGCGAGAGGCCATCACTGGATTCCCACCCTGGCTGTAGTCGGCGGAACCGCGGGGCTGATCGTGGCGGATCCCCATATCATGCCGTATTTCCGCAATCACGCGACCAACCTGGACGACTTGAACGACGGCTTCGATCCCTACATTACGACGGCGGAAGTGGTGGCTGTGCCGGCCTCGCTGCTGGTGGCCGGATATATACGTCATGACCAATACCAGGTGAGCACCGCGATCCTGGCAGGCCAGGCCTACGCGGACACCGCTGTGGTCGATCTCGCGATCAAAGCGATCACCCGCCGGGAGCGGCCGACGGATATCCCGCCGGGCGGCGATTTCCATAACACGTTTTTTAACGGAGGCAAGTCGCCTTTCCATGGCAGCAGCTTCCCGTCCGGTCATTCCGCCGGCGCATTCTCTGTTGCCACGGTGGTCGCGGAGCGCTACAAAAGGCACCGCTGGGTGCCTTGGGCGGCCTATGGCATGGCGACAGCCATCAGCTTCTCGCGCATAACCTCCGCAGCGCACTTCCCTTCAGACGTCTTTCTGGGGGCCGCTCTGGGCTACACAGTTACGCGCTATCAAGTTCTGCGGACGCACTGAGCAACCTGAAGAATTCGGGATAAAGATTGGCGGCACAATACATCGAGGTGCCGTTCTGTCACGGACGGGGCGGGAATTGGCTTGAAGGGAAGGCTTGTTCGCCTGGCCACAGACCGGACGCGGGTAATCGTCCGCTCACTTCGTCCGCATCAATCTAATTGACTTTATAATTCGAGCTACTCGCGGTCTTGAACCAGTCGTCGAAACTTTCTTGAAGCTGGTCGTTCCATTCCTTGCCAAGGGGGTCGCCGAAGGCGGCCTCGATGGCCACCACATCTTCGCCCATCAGATTTAACGCCACATGGACATGGTCAGAAAATGCCATGATTCGGGTTAGAGAATTAAACAAGGTGCGCGAGGACGCTTCCCTGAGGTCCAGGGTGCCGTGAAACTGAGCTGCGTCGCTGGCCAGGTCGGTGAATGCCTCGTGGAGAAGCTGAAATTTCTCGCTGAGGGTGTTGGCGATTTCGGAGGGATGGGTGCGCATGGAAACCGTCTCCTGTGATGTTCTGCACATTTTAGGAATGGTTCGACTGTGATGATGTGATTAGAGACACGTTACCTTGGGAAGGAAATCCCACTTTTGCATTAGCGTCTTGCCAGAGGTGGGAGTATGTCGCGCTCGCGGATTCTGTTCGGCCCCCCATGGGCTGGTTTTCACCTTTCTGCGGCAAGGCAATCCCGAAGGGTGGATCAACCTCAGGTGGAAGGGGGGTAGTCTGGAAGAGATGCCTCCTATTCTCAACCTGCAATCGGTCACCAAGCAGTTCGGAGCGGCGCCGTTGTTTCGCGCCATCTCTCTGACCGTGGAGGATGGAGACCGGATCGGGCTGATCGGGCCCAACGGTGCGGGCAAGTCGACGCTGCTCGCGCTGCTGGCCGGGCAGGTTGAACCGGACGCCGGCGAAATGGCGGTCCGCAAGCGAGCGCGAGCCGCCTATGTGCCTCAGGATTCGCGGTTTGCGGCGGGACAGACGATAAGGCAGGTGCTGGAAGCAGGCCATGACCGCCGCCCACGCGGGAGAAGCGGAGCGTGAAGGGCGGCTGCGCGAGCTGGCCGGCCGAACGGGGTTCGAGAGGCTGGATGCCGAGGCCGCATCGCTCTCCGGCGGCTGGCGCAAACGGCTGGCGATTGCTGAAGCGCTGGTCAGCGAACCCGATGTTCTTCTATTGGATGAGCCGACCAATCACCTCGACCTGGCCGGAATCGAATGGCTGGAAGAGCTGTTGAAGACGTCCTCATTCGCGGCGGTCACCGTAAGTCACGACCGGTATTTCCTCGAGGCCACTTCGAACCAGATTGTTGAGCTGAACCGCGTGTACGCGGACGGGCTGCTGCGCGTGAAGGGCAACTTCAGCCGGTTTCTGGAGGAGAAACAGGCCTACCTCGAAGCCCAGAACCGGCAGATGGAGAGCATCCGCAACCGCGTGCGGACGGAAATCGAATGGCTGCGGCGCGGACCGAAAGCGCGCACGACGAAGTCCAAGGCGCGGATCGATACGGCCAATGCGATGATCGGGCAGCTGGCGCAGATGGAGGGACGGACCACGGTTTCATCCGCGGGCATCGATTTTGCGGCAAGCCGGAGAAAAACCAAGAGGCTTGTGGAGTTTGCAGGGGTGGCGTGCGAAGTGCCTGCCGGCACAGCCAATGAGGCCGATCCAAAAAGCAAAACGAGCCGGAGGCTCTTTTCGGGGCTGGATTTTGCGCTCACGGCAGGCCTGAAGGTAGGGCTGGTGGGCCCGAACGGCAGCGGCAAGACGACCTTGCTGCGTATGCTGCGCGGGGAGATCGAGCCAGTCGAGGGTTCGATTCGCCGGGCAGAGGGGCTGCGGCTGGTCTATTTCAGCCAGATGCGCGAATTGGATGAAACCGTGACTCTGCGTCGCGCCCTGGCGCCTGAAGGCGACTCGGTGATCCACCAGGGGAGGCCGGTGCATGTGGCCAGCTGGGCGGCCCGGTTTCTGTTTAACGGAGAACAGCTGAATCAACCAGTAAAAAACCTGAGCGGCGGGGAGCGGGCCAGGGTGCTGATTGCGCGCCTGATGCTGGAACCGGCGGACGTGCTGCTGCTCGACGAGCCGACCAACGATCTTGATATTCCGACCCTGGAGATTCTGGAGGACAACCTGCTCGAGTTTCCTGGCGCGCTGGTGCTGGTGACGCACGATCGCTACCTGCTGAACCGCGTGGCGACGACGGTAGTGGGCCTGGACGGGCGGGGCGGGATCGGGACGTTCGCGGACTTTGCGCAGTGGGAAACATGGATTGAAGAAACCGGGGATCAGGCGTCAGCGGCCAGGGATCAGGCAGTCGCGACGAACAGAAGTCAGCCGCAGCCGGGGAACGGTTCCGGGACGAAGAAGAAGCTTTCGTACCTAGAAGCGCGAGAGTTCGCGTCGATCGAGGAGCGCGTGGAGAAATCGGACGAGCGGCTCAGCAGGGCGCGCATGCGCGTGGAGGACCCGGCAATCGCGAGCGATGCGGGAGCGCTTCAGGAGGCCCTTGCGGAGCTGGAGCAGGCACAGGAGGAGAACGATAACTTGTATGCCCGCTGGGCGGAGCTGACTGAAAGGACGGGGTAAAGGTCGGTGTTTAGGTCGTCCCCCGGTCTGCCGCTCCGGAACGAAAAATTTCTCTGAACCCCCTGCGGCAAGAGAGAATAACGAGAGCGGCCACTACCGCGTGAAAGAGCCTATGAATTCCGGAGTTAAAGTGTTGATTGTGGAGGACGAGCCCCATGCCCTCATGGGGCTTGCCGAGTTGATCTCCGGATGGGGATATCGAACCGAAACGGCGCACGACGGCATCGAGGGCTGGGAAAAGGCCATGGCCTGGAATCCAGCCATCGTGGTAACCGATCTGAAAATGCCGCGCCTGGACGGACTGGGGTTACTGGCCAAATTCGCCGCTGAGGGGTCGTCTCTGACCACGAAAACGGCCGTGGTTCTGCTGACCGCGCAAGGGTCGATTCAGACCGCGGTCGACGCGATGAAGCTAGGCGCCTATGACTATGTGCTCAAGCCCGTGGACGCACCGCGGCTGCGCAACATTCTGGCCAATGCGGCCCGGCAGCGGGACACGGATGTTGAGCTCGAGGTGGCCAGGCGGCGGCTGCGCGAATCGGGCGTGCTGGGCTCGATGGTGGGCAATTCCAAGGCCATGCGCGAGATCTTCGCGCTGATCGAGCAGATCGCGCCCTCGAATGTTTCGGTACTGATCACCGGCGAGAGCGGGACCGGCAAGGAGTTGGTCGCGCGTACCCTGCACGATCTGAGCCCGCGCAAGCCTCGTCCCTTTGTGGCGGTCAACTGCGCGGCGATTCCCGAAACCCTGATTGAAAGCGAAATCTTCGGCCACGAGAAAGGCTCCTTTACCGGCGCAGTGGAGCGGCGCATCGGATGTTTCGAGCTGGCCGCGGGCGGAACACTGCTGCTGGACGAACTGGCCGAGATGCCCGTGGGAACGCAGGCCAAGCTTCTGCGCGTCCTGGAAGAGCGCAAGCTGCGGCGGCTGGGAGCGCGCAACGAAATCGACGTTGACGTGCGCGTGCTCGCGGCCACGAATCGCGAACCCGACGACGCGGTCGAGAGCGGGCACCTACGGTCGGACCTTTTCTACCGGCTGAATGTGTTCCATATTCACATGCCGCCATTGCGGACCCATCTCGAAGACCTGCCGGCGATGGCCGAGGCCATGCTCGACGAGATGAACGAGAAGCACGGGCGCCAGGTTTCCGGGGTGGCGCCTTCCATTCTGGATCGAATGATCGCGTATCATTGGCCTGGCAATGCGCGCGAGCTGCGAAACACCATTGAGCGGGCGGTCATTCTATGCCCGGACGGTGCCCCTTTGGATGCCGGGCATCTGCCGCCGGGATTCGGCAAGGCGCAGCCGCTGGCGCCCCCAGTCGACGACGCGAGCGTGGTGCCGGTGCGTGTAGGCAATACGGTGGACGAAGCCGAACAGCTGCTGATCATGCGCACCCTGGAGGCCACTGGGCAGAACAAGACCCGGGCTGCCGAGATTCTGGGCGTGAGCCTGAAAACGCTTCACAACAAGCTGAAGGAGTATAGCCAGACCCGGGAACAACAATCGGCCTGAGTCCTGTTCGAGTCGATGCGACTGAAGACCAAACTCGTGCTGGCCATTACCGCCCTTGTGTTAGTGATATCGGGGCTTCTTTCGCTGGTCTACGTGAGCCAATTACTGCATGCCTCGGTGCAAGGATCCTACGACACAAACAAGATGGTGGCCAACCAGGTCAAGCTGGCGGTTCAGAATGCTCTCGAGAAGCGGCCTGAAGGACCGCACATTCGATCCCAACAAACCTTATGAGCTGCGTGAGATGGCGGCCGACGCGATCCGCAAGAGCGAGGCTCTGCAGGTGGTGCTCGATTCAGTCAATCGCTACTCGCTGACCGTTTATGACATCAATATCGACGACACAAATGGCAAGGCCCTTCTGAGCACCCCTCCCGAGAACCAGGACAAGCCGGTCCCCAGCCGGTCGGACTATGACCAACTCCTCAATGCCAATCCCATCCAATTGATTTCGAAAGTCCTTCGGCAACCGCGGAATGTCTATGACGTGGTGGTGACGCTGGACCGAAACAACCAGCCCTTTGTCTTCATTCATGTTGGGGTCCGGACCACGTTTCTGCGTGAAGCCTATGCACCATGGCTGCGAGAGTCGTTCGAACTGATGGGCTTCGCGCTGGGCATCGCTCTTGTAGTGGCCCTTCTGCTGAGCAACCTGGCGCTGCGGCCCCTGGAAGAAATCAGCATGCAGCTCGACTACTGGACCGCTGCCAGCGAAAGCGCGGAAGAAGACAAAGCGAAAGCGAGGCAGGATACCGCGGCGCGGGTTTCGACCAAGATCGAGCAAATAGGTCAGCGGATGCGCAACGTGGAAGAGGTCTTCTCCGCGTTGAAAGACAACCTGGACCAGATTCTGGGCAATCTCCAGGACGGCATCCTGCTCTTTACCGGGGACGGGCGGGCGGTGCTTGTTTCGGAGGCGGCGCGGCGGTTTCTCCAGGTGGAGCGGGGCAAGGTTCTAGGACTGCACGCTTCGAAGATTTTTGACCGGTCCACGGTCCTGGGACAGGTGCTGGGGGAGGCTTTCGATTCCGGGACTCCCTTGGTGAAGGAAGAAATCCGTACCGAAACGGGGCGAAGACTTCAGGCATCAGTGGATTTTATCCATGATGACCTTTCACACCAGGGACTGGGCGCGCTGGTCACGCTGCGGGATCTCGAGTCGATGGAGGAGATCGAGTCGGAATTGGAATTGTCGCGGCGCATGGCAGCCATCGGCAGGCTCACCTCCGGTGTGGCCCACGAAGTGAAGAATCCGATCAACGCCATCGTGGTTCATCTGGAGCTGTTAAAAAACAAGCTGAATGACCCCAGCGCCCCAGCGGTCCGCCACCTCGAAGTGATCGACATGGAGATTCGCCGGCTCGACCGGGTAGTACAGACACTGGTGGATTTCTCGCGGCCGGTAGAGTTGCAGCTTCGCGAGCAGGATTTGCGGCTGGTGATCGGGGATGTGCTGGCCCTGGCCACAGAAGAGCTGTCCACCCGCGGCGTAATCCTGGTGAACCATCTGCCCGCCAAGGCGGTGATGGCCAACGTGGACGCGGACCTGCTCAAGCAGGCGACGCTGAACGTCATCGAGAACGGAGCCCAGGCCATGCCCGAAGGAGGCCAGTTGGAGGTGACGCTCGAGATCGACCGGAAGTTCGCGGTGCTTCGCATTGCCGATGAAGGAGTCGGCATTCCGGACGAAATCCGGGAGAAGATCTTCGACCTCTATTTCACTACAAAGAGCGGCGGGAGCGGAATCGGGTTGGCCATGACCTATCGAATTCTTCAGTTGCATCACGGGGCAGTGGAAGTACAATCGAGAGAGACCCGTGGAACCGAATTCAGGCTGCGCATACCGCTGGCCGCCACGGACTGGGGTCGTCGGCATCTTCAGCCGGCGGGCGTAGAAGAAACTAAGGGGTTTGGGGAATGAAGCTGGATGCCAGGAAGCTCGCATGGCTGCTGCCCGTGCTGCTGTCTGGGTGTGTCCATAATGCGAATCTGTCGCAGACGCAGTTTATGGCGCCGAACATCGACGATACCCCACCACCGCCGAGTCTTGCGCCGGCAAGTCTTCCCTCCCCTGTGATCACCATCCCCAAGACAGAAAAGCCTGTGATTGTGGTCCAGGAGCAGCCCACCAAGCAACCGCCGAAACACAAAAAAACGACGACGAAAACGGCCGGAACTGCGCCCGCAAATTCTGCCGCGATCCCACCAGGCACGCAGGTGGCTGAAAACGCACCGCCTTCCGAAGTGACCGCTGTCGGAAATTTCACGACCCCCCCGGACGCGCCCGACTCGAAAAAGCTGGCGGAAAATTCCATCGCCGAAGTCGAGAAGGGGTTGAATGGGATTTCCCACAAGCTGAGCGATCTGGAAGAGAAGACCTCGATGCAGATCAAGGAGTTGCTGAAGGAGGCGAGGACGCAGCTGAATTCAGGCGATGTGGACGCGGCCAACACCCTGGCGAAGAAGGCTAAGGCGCTTCTAGGCGAACTAAGCCCTTAAGAGCAGTGGACAGTGATCAGTGGACAGTGAACAGTCTAGGTACGGCGATCGGCCTTATATGCCAAAAAAATGACGTTGGGCACCGACGCTGGCTGTCACCCGCATCTCCTTCGTTTCCGGCGTTCATCGGTCACTGTTCATTCCCCATGTTCACTGTCTTCACTGTGCACTGTGCACTGTGCACTGTCCACTGTCGTCACTGCTCTCCCCAACTGAGCTTATTGCGCAGAGCGTCGAAGAAGCCGCCTTCGGCCAGCCGGACCAGGTTCACGGTGTACTGGGAGCGCTGACACCGTATCTCATCGCCCAATTGCAACTCGACGGCCCGCTGACCATCGACCGTGAACAGCGCAACATTGGGAATGCCTTCCACGCGCACCGTAAGCGAGGCGTCCCCGCGCACGACGATGGGACGCAGGGTAAGCAGGTGGGGGCAGATGGGGGTAACCACCATGGCGTCCACATTGGGCGTCAGGATCGGCCCATTGGCGGCGAGCGAATAGGCGGTCGAACCTGTCGGCGTGGAAACAATGACCCCGTCGGCGCGGAAGCCGGCGACTTTCCTTCCGTCCAATTCCACGGTGAACTCGCCCATGCGCGCGATCTCACCCTTGGTGACCACGATATCGTTCACCGCTTCATAGGCAGAGTGCAGCTCCGCCTGCCGCCACAACCCGGCATGGAGCATGGCGCGCGCATCGAGCGTGTGGCAATCGCGGCACCAGCTGTCGAGGGTCGCATACAGATCTCCGAGGCGAACCTCGGTAAGAAATCCGAGGAACCCGAGGTTGACGCTGAGGATGGGGGTGCCGGTGGCGGCAAAGATGCGGCCCACGGAAAGCAGCGTGCCGTCGCCCCCCAGAACGATGATCAGTTCCGGGTTGTAGAGCGGCATGTCGTTGCGATCCACGGCTTCGGCAGCGGTCGTGTATTGACCTGCCTCGCGATCCAGCAGGGGTTCATAACCGTGCTCGCGCAGCCAGGCGATCAACTCCGGCAGAATCCTGGCTAATTCTTCCTTCTGCGGCTTGCAGACTATCGCGACTCGACCCATGCGGTCCCAGTGTAACTGAACAGTGGACAGTGGACAGTGAACGGGGGTCAGAAGGGACGGCGCGAGTAAAGCAGGAATTCCTGATTGCCTTCGGCGCCCGTGATCGGGGAAGGGATGATCTCGACCACCTCCCAGCGTAGGGAGCGCAAGTAGCTGGCGACCTTGTCGATTGCCAGTTGATGTGCGGCGGGATCGCGGACGATTCCGCCCTTGCCAACGTGTCCGCGGCCGGCTTCAAACTGCGGCTTGATGAGAATGACGGCTTCACGCAGCGCGGGAGCCGCCTCGAGGACAGGCTCGATCAGGAGTGTGGCGGAGATGAAAGAAACATCCATCACCAGCAAAGTAAGTTCGGGAGTGCCGGCAAGCGCTCCAGGCAGGAGGAAGCGCGCGTTGGTGCGTTCCACCAGGCGCACGCGCGGGTCGTTGCGCAGTTTCATCGCGATCTGGCCGAAGCCGGTATCGACAGCGGCGACATGCGCGGCTCCGCGCTGCAGCAGGCAGTCGGTAAACCCACCCGTGGAAGCTCCGATATCGAGGCATGCACGATGACTGACATCGATTTTCCAGTGATCGAGGGCCGCGGCCAGCTTGATGCCGCCGCGGCTAACGTATTGCAGATCGTCGCCCAGAAGCCGGACCGTCGCATCGGCGGGAACGGAGTTCCCCGGTTTGTCGAGCTTCTGTTCGTTGACGAGAACTCGCCCCGCAAGAATGAGGGCGCGGGCCCGCTCGCGGCTGGGCACAAGATTGCGCTCGACCAGAAGAAGATCGAGACGGGTTTTAGCGGGAGCGGCCATGGTTCCATCCTGATTATGACGGTAGGCGGCGCGCGGCGTTTCCAATCTGGGACTAACCGGGCGAAGTTTTGATCCTGGCGCCGCTTTTCTTGTGGAGCACCATGTGCGAAGAATGCGATCATCAAGCTCCGCGAGATAGGTCCGTTCCTCTTGCGGTCATCGTCGCGTACTCTTCATGCGCCCGTTCAGCGAAATCATCGAGCGGCTCAGGCATTACTACGGGCCGCCGGCAGCCCCACCGGCCCAGGGGCCATTTGAACTTGTCCTGTGGGAAAATGCCTGCTATCTGCTTCCCGATGAACGGCGTCTGGAGGTCTTCCAGACACTGCGGGACAAGGTGGGGCTGAAGGCAGCAGACATCGATGCCGCACCCGACCGGGTTTTGCTACCAATCGCCCTGCGCGGTGGCATGCATCCGGAGAAGCGCGTGTTCCGGTGGCGGGAGATTGCTCGCATCACTCTCGATCAGTACGGCGGGGACCTGGATTCGATCCTTGGCCAACCCTATGCCGAAGCCAAAAGGGGTCTCAAGCAGTTTCCCAGCATTGGAGACCCGGGCGCGGAAAAGATCCTGCTCCTTTGCGGCATTTCCGGCGGACTACCACTCGAATCGAATGGCCTTCGCGTTTTGTGCCGGCTGGGCTGGGGGCACGAGCAGAAAAGCTACCAGGCGACATATCGCTCCGTGCAGGAAGCGCTCAAATCCGAAGTTCCCACACAGGCCGCAAGCCTGAAGCAGGCCCACCTTTTGCTTCGACTGCATGGAAAAACTCTGTGCAACGACAAAGCGCCATTATGCCATGCATGTCCAGTGTCGTCGGAATGTGATTACGGCAAGAAGGCAATGGCGCCGCCTGTAGTGCCGGCACCGTGATCGCCCCCTTCGCGCAGCTTACGTGCGACCGTCCGCATTCTGATAATCGCGGCGCATGTGCGTTCGTGGTCTCCCATCCTAACGACAAAACGTCGATAGGATGGGGCACCCAGGTTTGGTTCGCTCAATCGGCCGCAACCAGCTTGCGCTGCAGTGCTTCGAGGGTCTGGCCCTTGGTTTCGGGGTAGGTGAACATCACCACCAGGAACTGCACTACGGTCATGGCAGAGAAGAACACGAACGGCGTGGCCTGGCTCATGGAGTGAACCACCACCGGGAACACGAACTGAATGACCGTGTTCATGAACCAGTGGCTGGCACTGCCTACGCCCTGCCCCTTGGACCGCACGGATGTCGGGAACACCTCGCCGATGTAAACCCAGATCACGGCCCCCTGCGAGACGGAGAAGAACGCGATGTAGGTGACGAGCAGTCCGAGCAGCGCCGACGAGTGAGGATTGGTGTTGAAGAGCCAGGCCACTCCGCCCAGGCAGGCAGCTGTGCCGGCTGCTCCGATCAGCAGCAGTGTCTTGCGGCCTATTTTGTCGATCAGCGACATGCCGATCACACAGAAGACCAGGTTGGTAGCTCCAATGGCGATGGCCTGCTGGTCTGCGGAGATCTGGCTGAAGCCGGCTGCTCCGAAGATGTCGTTGATGTAGTAGAGAATGGCGTTGATGCCGGCCAGTTGGTTGAAGGCGCCGATAGAGATGGCCAGAAACAGCGGATAGCGATACTTCCACTGGAATACTCGCTCGTGAGCCGTGGCGTGTTCCTGCTGCAGTGCGGCGCGAATATCGGCCAGCTCGGCCTCGGGATCTGGATCGCCCATCATTTTCAGCACGGCAAGGGCTTCGTCGATGCGATTCTTCGAGGCCGACCACCGCGGACTGCGCGGAATGCCGAACAACATGATCAGAAAGAGAATCGCGGGAGCCGCGGCAATGCCCACCTGCCAGCGCCACTCGACCGCGCCCAGGTGCAGCGTTCGGATGATGTAGTTGGAGATGTAGGCCAGCATGATGCCGAAGACCACGTTGAACTGGAAAGTGGCGACGAGGCGTCCGCGCCACTTGGCCGGGGCCAGCTCGGCGATGTAGACGGGACCGAGCACGGACGAAGCGCCGATGCCCAGCCCGCCGATCAAACGAAAGATGAGGAATATCGGCCAGTTCCAGGCCAGCCCGCAGCCGAGGGCCGAAACGACATACAGAATGGCCGTGATCCGCAGGGTTTCCCGACTGCCCAGCCTCTGCCCGATCTGGCCCGCGGCGAGCGCGCCGATCACGGTGCCAACCAGGCCGATGGCGACGGTGAATCCTTTCTCCTGTGGACTCAGATGATAGAGCTTTTCGAGGGCATCGATGGCACCGGCAATGACTACGGTATCGAAACCGAAGAGAAGTCCGCCGAGCGCGCCCGTCAGGGTGGCTTTCATCAGGTTCGGGTTCGGTCGCATCGTGTAGGGTCCCTCGATCTGCAACATACTTCAAAGTTGAATGGCGCGGCGCTCCCGTTCGATTATTCCGCCGAAGCCGCGCGGTCTACAAACGCGGGGAAGCACCATTGGGTTTCGAGACAGTTATAGCCCAACCCATCGTACATACTGAGGCTCCAACCGGCAATGTACAGGCGACCTTATTCAAAATGATAATTTCGAGGCCGCACCCGATCACCTGCCATTCCTGGCGGGGCGAACCGCGAGCACCCGGCATCGCTGCTTTGCGCCCGCGCTCCACATCAAGGGCATGGTGCTTTCGATGAATAAGCAATCGCCGACTTCCAGAACCTCGTGCAGGCCGCCGGCGTCCAGGTGCAGGCTTCCCTCGATCACGTAGACCAGTCCGCTGGTCTCACGTTGATAAGCATCGGAAAGCGCATCGCCGCCGGCCGCGAATATCTCCACCATCTCAGCCATCAACCCGGAAGAGCTTTTCGGCACGTGCAGGGGAACGGAACTCACCGATTCCCCCCCTCGTGAGGTAACCTGCAGGTGAGCCTTGCGAGTGATTGAGAGCGTATGCTTGTCGGGCTCGCAAAAGAAGTGGCTCATACCCACCCCATAGACACGGCAGATCGTAGCCAGTGTGGGCAGTGTGGGAATCATACGATCCGTCTCGAGTTTCGAAAGCAGCGCGGTCGACAATCCGGTCTCCGCTGCAAGACGGGAAAGGGTGAGCTTTTTCTGGGTGCGCAGAGCGCGCAGCTTCATGCCAATGCAGTATGGTTCAAGAGACCATTGGGCATACGTCAGTGTTTTTACCATGGTTGAACTCCTGACATGACACTGTCATCGCTGCACGCCTACAATCTGGAAGAATCCTGGAAATCAACGGTGGGCTTGTTTTGAACTGATTTTGTTTCGTTCCGATACAATTAGGGCAATCGATATTAGCGAGCCAGGCAAAGACACGTCGCCTGAGTGCATCACTGCCTGCAACCAATTCTGTCCCGGTCTGCATCGAACGCAGAGATCACCGCAGTCCAAACATTTGAATCGGGCCCTTTAGCCATATTCCTTGACGAAAGGCAGTCTCCCCTATGTTCAAATTTGCTGCACAAGCTCCCTCCCGTTTTTCGAATCTCACGCATTCATGTTGTGTTCGCATTTGCATTGTCTGTGACCCTGACATGCGTCGCACAAACCAAGCCGGTGTCCGAAGCGGATGTGCTGGTCCTCAAAAACGGCGACACGCTGCATGGAAAATTTGTCGGCTCCGCGGGCGGTAAAGTCAACTTCACAAGCAATCAGCTGGGCGATCTCTCCGTTGCGTGGGAAAACATCAAGGAACTGCACACCGCGGAAAATTTCGCCGTGCTCGACAATACGGTCAAGCTGCGCGGCAAGAAGCATGTCCCCCAGATCCCGATCGGGAAGATAGATGTCGCCGACCAGTCAGTCACGGTGCACCCCGCGTCAGGGCCGTCTCCATCGCCGGTCGCGGCCAAGAACGCGGCATATATTGTGGACCAGCCGACGCTCGATAAGGAGGTCTATCATCGTCCGAGCCTGGCCGAGGGGTGGAACGGCGCGGCAACCGCTGGAGCCACGGTGGTCGCGGCCACCCAAAATCAGTACACCTTCTCGGGCGGGATAGGGATGGTACGGGTTGTGCCCACTGTGGATTGGCTCGATCCGCGCAACCGCACTTCGGCGGGTTTCACCGGATCGTATGGAAAGATTACGCAGCCGGCGTATCGGACCGGTGACGTCCTGGTCCCTGAAGTCGTGACCAAGTCTGCGATCTACCATGCCGAGGCAGAACGCGATGAGTACTTCGCTCCGCGTTTCTTCGGCCTGGTGCAGATTGCGTATGATCACAACTTTGCGCAAAATCTGCAGCTGCAGCAAATCTACGGCGGCGGAATCGGATGGACGTTCATTAAAACCAAAAAGCAAGAAGCAGATCTGAAGGGAACGGTGCAGTATGAAAAGCAATCGTTTATTGGTGGGAACTCATCGACCGATGAAAATTTGATTGGATCGACATTCTCCTTAGATTATTTGCTTACGATGAAGCGGCTGACTTATACACAGAGCATTGCTTATATCCCTGCTTATAACAATCCACGCGCTTATTCAGTCAACGAGACCAATACCCTCGCCTTCCCCGCATACAAGAACCTGGGCTTCAGCGTGGGAACCCTGGATAGCTATTTGAACAATCCACCCGCTTCCGAGCCTCCGACCAAGCGCAATTCCTTTCAATTCACAATGGGTTTTACATACGCGATCAAGTCGAAGTATTGATGTCTCAAATAGTGATCTAGCGCACTCGCGAATCCTTCAGTAACTCACAAATAATTCTCTGGTAACTAATGGCGCGTTTTGTTGTGTCGACTAACACAACTGGTTCATAATCAACAGTCGATAATCCAGCTGGGCTCCCTCTATGCACAAGGAGGGGCGGGATCGCAAACCTCTTCCTCCGAGGTCATCATGGTTGGCCGCAGTTCGTGCTGAAGCGTTCATCATCACCGAAGATCGGAACGTTCGCTTCAGCGCCAAGACAAGGCCTTCGAGAGTGTGACCGGGATGAAGCTCTCCTCAGAAGCGCGGTCCGATGCAAAGGAAACGGAATTTTCCTTCGGCAATTTCAGGCTGGACCACGACGGCACATTCTTTCGCGGAGACGCGCAGATTCACCTGCCTCCCAAGGAGCTGGCGGCGCTGCGGCTGCTTCTCGCGCATGCCGGGCAGATCGTCAGTTCGGCGCAGCTGAAGCATAGCTTGTGGGGCGACGTGCACGTGACGTCTGATAGCGTTCCCCGGTGCATGTCGTCGCTACGCGCGCGGCTCGAACCCGACCAATGCATCCAGACCATCTACAAACGCGGTTACCGGCTGGCGGGGCCGGTGCAGCGCAGTGGGGCGCAAGCCCGCCGCCTGTTGCGTCTGGCGATCATGCCGTTCGGGTCGGGGCGCGACGTTCCCGATCATCTGGGTCCGGCGATCGCCGAAGAGGCAACCAGCCGTCTCACCGCCTTTGCTCCTGCGTGGGTGAGCGTGCTGGCGCGCGATTCTGTCTTCACCCTGGCTGGCCGCGGCATGACCGCCGTCCAGGTGGGAGTGACCTTGAAGGCGGACCTAGTGCTGGCGGGGATGCTGTTCGCCATGCCAACCCATTACCGCTTGCGGACGGAGATGATTCGCGTCGGGGACGGAACCCAGATCTGGGTAGAGGACATCCTGGTCGCCCGTCGCCAGGTCCTTGGGCTTGAATCGGAACTCGTTCAGCGGCTGGTGTTTCGGCTGGGGGGCGAAGTCTTGATTGCATTGAACGGGTCGCATGGTGCAGATCGCCGGGAGGCTTATGACATCTTTCTTCGCGGCCATTACGAGTGGCAAACCCATGAACGGCACCGCATGCAGGACGGCATCCAGCACCTGGTCCGGGCCACAGAACTCGATCCCTCTCTAATCGCAGCAAAGATCGATCTTGCCCATGCGTGCATCACCCAGGAGTTTTACGGGTTCATGTCCCCTGATGCAGCCGCCTCGGAGATCCGACATATCGCCGAGTCCATTTCCGATATCGGGGGCAAGGCGCCTGCGTTGCTTCCCGCGCTGGGCTGGATCAACTTCCACGTGGACCGCGATCTTGGCCGGAGTCTGGAAATGTTTTCCGCTTCCGCGAACCTTCCCCACGACCCCTGGACCACCCGGCTGCGGGTGATGCTGGCCCTGAGCCGTCACCGCTTCGATGAGGCCCTGGAATGGATTCAGTCCGCTCTGCTTGTCGACCCCTATGCGCCGTCACTTCATGCCAGCCTCGCATGGGCCTTTCATCTGGCTGGCCAGTCCGCACGGAGTATTGCGCAGGTCGAGAAGTGTCTGTCCCTTTTTCCAGACGATGAGAACAGCCTCATCTACGGAGCGATCATTTTCGCCTTCAATGGCCAGGCAGAGCGCGCGGCAAGGCACGCGGAGGAGGTCGTCCGGCGCACGCCTTACTTCGATCTGGCACTCGCCGTTCAGGCATACGTCCTGGCCTGCAGCGGCCAACGCGAAGAAGCGTATGGCCTACTGGAGCGGCTCCAGTGGCTGACCCGCGAACGTTTTGTGCTTCGATCTTTCACGCCTGCAGCCTATGCGGCCCTGGGTGATATTGAGACCGCGGTCACAGAACTGCAGGCTGCAGCCGATTTGCACTGCCCGTGGCTCTTCCAGACGCTCGCCGATCCCAGGCTGGAATCCCTCCACGCCCGGCCCGAGTTCGAACACCAGCTTGCCGTGTTAAAGCGAATGGAACTGTCCGCACAGGACGACCTCGACGGTTGAAGTGGCTCCCGGCTATCGAAATTTGCTTGAGTAAACCGATAAAGCTGGCCAGCTCGGCGCCGCGCCTTGTAGAGTTTCATTGCCCCTCTTTCGGTTCGGGAATCAGGCTGGCGCCGGCATGGGCCTGCAAATCCTCACCCGAATCGCGAAGACCGGCCGGCGGTGCTGCCCGCCCACAATCTGCAGTTCTGGAGGAACGATTCGATGCCGCTTCGCCGCTCTGTTTTTTTCCCGGCGCTGATTCTTTGCATCTCTGCAGTAATTACAACCGCTCAACAGCCCGCCTATCTGGATACCCACCTCTCGGCCCGGGAACGTGCTCACGACCTGGTCGGGCGCATGACTCTGGAGGAGAAGGCAAACCAGCTCGAGGACTGGGCCACATCAATTCCCCGGCTCGGCATTCCCGACTATCAGACCTGGAACGAATCCCTGCACGGCGTGGCGCGCGCCGGCTACGCCACGGTTTTCCCCCAGGCCATCGGCATGGCTGCGACCTGGGATCCATCCGTGGTGCAGAGCATGGGCGACGTCATCTCCGATGAGGCCCGCGCCAAGTACAACCAGGCCCAGCGGGAAGACAATCACCGCATCTTCTACGGCCTCACCTTCTGGTCGCCCAATATCAACATCTTTCGTGACCCGCGCTGGGGGCGCGGCCAGGAAACCTACGGCGAGGATCCTTTCCTAACCGGCCGCCTCGGAATCGCTTTTGTGACCGGCGTGCAGGGCAAGGACCTGGAGCATCTGCGCGCTGTGGCCACGAGTAAGCATTTCGCGGTCCACAGCGGACCCGAACAGTTGCGTCACGGCTTCAACGTGGACCCCAGCGACCGCGATCTCGAAGAAACCTATCTTCCGGCATTCCGCGCCACCGTCACCGAGGGCACTGTGCAGTCGGTGATGTGTGCCTACAACTCCATCGACGAGTGGCCGGCATGCACAAACAAGATGCTTTTGAAAGATCATCTGCGCGATGCCTGGGGCTTCAAGGGCTTTGTGGTCTCCGATTGCGGCGCGATCGTGGACGTGAACCAGGGCCACAAGAAAACGCCGGATATCACTCATTCCGCCGCACTTGCGGTGCAGGCCGGAACCGACCTCTCGTGCAGCATCTGGACTCCCGGTTTCAACACGCTCGCCGATGCCGTCCACCAAGGACTGGTCTCCGAAGACCTTGTCACCCAGGCCGCCGAGCGCCTCTACACGGCACGTTTCCAGCTCGGTCTCTTCGATCCCCCTGGATCCTCGCTGGACCAGATCCCCTTCCAATCGGTTGCATCCAACGCGCACAGCTTGATCTCGCGCAAGGCTGCCGAAGAAAGCATTGTCCTGCTCAAGAACAATGGCGCGCTGCCGCTGAAAAGCAATCCCGGCCACATCGCGGTTATCGGACCCACAGCAGATCAGCTCACCTCCATCCTAGGTAACTACGTCGGCACTCCGCTCCATCCGGTCACGCCGCTGGAGGGCATGGAGAGCCAGTTCCGCACCTCGCCAATTCTTTACGCGCAGGGTTCGACACTGGCAGAAGGCGTGGGAGTGCCGGTTCCGCGCACCGCGTTCGGTCTGAACAAAGGGCTCAAAACCGAGTTCTTCGCCACTCCCGACTGGACCGGCCGTCCGGTGGCCATCGAGACCGAGCCTGCCGTACAGACTGATTGGGAAAACGCCAAGCCAGTGCCCGAAATCGATACCTTCGATTACTCGGTGCGCTGGACCGGCACGCTTTCTGTTCCCGCGCCTGGCCATTATGTGTTCTCTCTCGAGCCTGGAGACAGCTTTCCCTATTCACCCTCGGAAAGCTACCGGTTTGTCCTCGACGGCAAGCTCTTGTCGGAGGGCGACCTGCGCGCGGGCATGGACATGTCGGCAATGGGCAACTTCAAGGCTGCCCCCGGCGCCTCGCCCACGGCTCCGCCGATCATGAAATTTCCCAAACCGGCGGAGATCGCGGTGGACTTCTCCGACACCAAGCCGCACGAATTTCAGCTTCAGTATTCCCACTCCGGCGATCGTGCTGGCGGCGGACTGACGCTCAAGTGGCAGGCGCCCGCGCAGGCCCAGCTCGACGAAGCTGTAGCCCGGGCCAAGGAAGCCGACGTGGTGGTGGCCTTCGTGGGCCTCTCGCCGCAGCTTGAGGGCGAGGAGATGCGGATCAAGATTCCAGGTTTCGAAGGCGGCGACCGCACCAGCCTGGATCTACCCCAGCCCCAGCAGAAGCTGCTTGAAGCCCTGGCCGCGACGGGCAAACCTCTCATTGTTGTTCTGCAGAGCGGCAGCGCGGTGGCGCTGAACTGGGCCAACGAACACGCTGCCGCGGTGCTCGAAGCCTGGTACCCCGGAGTTGAGGGTGGTACCGCGATTGCGAGGACTCTTGCCGGTTTGAATAATCCCGCCGGCCGGTTGCCGGTTACGTTCTATGCCTCGCTCGACGGGCTCCCGGCTTTTACCGACTACGCAATCAAGGGACGCACCTATCGCTACTTCACCGGCAAGCCGCTGTGGGGGTTTGGGTACGGACTGAGCTATTCGAAATTCACATACGGGCCGGTCAAGCTCTCCGGTGAGAACGTCAAGGCTGGAAACCCCATCACCGCCACCGTGATCGTCACCAATGCAGGCAAGGTCGCCGGCGACGAGGTGGTCGAAGCCTACCTGAAGACCCCGCAGGAGGGCGGACCGATCCATTCACTTGTGGGCTTCGAGCGGATAACGCTGGATGCGGGCGCGAGCAAGGAAGTCACCATCACGATCGCCCCGCGGTCGCTCTCGAGCGTGGACGACAAGGGCAACCGGGCGATACTCGCCGGCAAATATACCCTGACCGTGGGCGGCGCGCAACCGCAGGAAACGGAAACCAAATCGGAGGGGGGGTTCACCGTCACGGGCACGGTGCCGCTGCCGAAATGACTCCCATGCTGTGCGGGCGAACCCTCGCTATTCGCCCGCACAGGATCCAGTGCACAAATCAAGTTTGCCCTACTCGGTAATCACCCGATCGGCCCACTCAACCAGCGAGACGAAGATGGTGGGGTTGCCGAACTTTGCGCCCCATAGATCCAGATCGGTCTGCGCGACCGAGCGGGCCCGGCTGCAGGCGCCGCATGCATAGATCTGCACATGCCGTTCTGCCACCTTGGTCATGGTCTGTTCGAGCGGTGGCCAACCCACCGGCACGACAGCCGCGGCGACCGACTTTCTCATCAGCGAAACAGCCTCGCCAAGCAGAAAGATCTGCACCGAATGTCCGGCTTCGCTCAGGGCAAGGCCATGCAGGAAAGGAAAGGCCGCTTTGGTGGGATCGTCAGACCCCCAGGCGCTTTTCATCATGATGTTCAGCGGCTTGTGGGTGGTGCCCTGACCCAGAGAAGATGCCACTCCGACGAATGGCAGCATGAGCAACTGGCCGAGGAAGGATCGCCGTGCCATAACACCTCTCAGATACGCGGAGCAGAAGTATAGCATTCAGCAGAATTGGGAAGGATCCATTGTCCCGGGTGACCAACATCACACGATTGGTCTGGTTCGGTGGTCAATAATCTGAACGAAAATTCATGGACTCGCCCGACCTTCGGGTGATATTCGTTCGTCCATACATTTCTCACTTCCCACTTGTAGCGGAGGAGATTTGGTTTTAGGCATTCTGAAGGAGTCCGCTCCCGGCGAAACCCGCGTTGCCCTTTTGCCGGAGAGTTTGAAATCGCTGATTGCGCAGGGAATCACGGTTACCGTGGAAGCGGGCGCGGGCCTATCGGCAGGCGCGTCCGACCAGGCCTATAGCGAAGCCGGCGCAACCGTGACCGCGGATCGAGCTTCCATTCTCGCGGGCGCGGATCTGATTCCCGTCGTGACTGCCCCGGATGCAGCCGACCAGGCACAACTCAAGCCCGGTGCCGTAGTCATCGGCTTTCTTCGTCCGCTCGATGCGCCCCACGCGCTGCTAACCGCGATCGAACGGCCTGTCACACTGTTCAGCATGGAACTGGTGCCGCGCATCAGCCGCGCGCAGTCGATGGACGCGCTTTCATCGATGGCGACTGTGGCCGGCTACAAAGCTGTTGTTTCCGCCGCCGATCGTCTGCCCCGTATGTTTCCGATGCTGATGACGGCCGCGGGCACCGTGCCGCCAGCACGCGTCTTTGTCATCGGTGCAGGAGTCGCGGGGCTGCAGGCCATCGCAACGGCCCGCCGCCTCGGCGCGGTCGTGGAGGCCTATGACGTGCGCGCCGCTGCCGGCGAGCAGGTGCGCTCGCTGGGGGCAAAATTCCTCGATGTCGACCTGGGAGGCATTAACACCGAGGGCGGAGGAGGCTACGCGGCCGAGCTGACTGAAGAGGCGCTCGATCGAGGCCGCGACTTGATCACCCGTACTGCCGCACATTCCGATGTGGTCATTACGACGGCCCAGGTACCGGGGCGTCCCGCGCCGCGGCTGATTCGCCGCGCCGCGGTCGAAGCAATGCGGCCCGGCTCGGTGCTGGTCGACCTCGCCGCTCCCGCCGGCGGCAATTGCGAACTGACCCAGCCCGGAGTCACGCAACTGATCGGGGGCGTAACGCTGCTGGCGCCGCTCAACCTGCCCGCGGAGGTTCCCGTCGACGCAAGCCATCTTTATGCCCGCAACGTTCTTAACTTCATCGGCCTGATCGCGAAGAAGGGCGCAATCGCGGTCGATCTCGCCGACGAAGTTTTGGCCGGAGCCTGCGTGGCTCACGAAGGCAAACCCGTCAACCCCCGCGTGGCCAAGCTGCTGGAAACTGTATCGCCGAAGTGAACGAAACACCTGCATTGGACTCTCAATCTGTGCGGCACGACTGAAGTCATGCCCTGATACAAACACGTTCCCGGGTCTCAAAATCGAGACCTCTACCCCACGACTGGGGCACTCAGTTCCACTGACTCCGCTTTGCTCGAGCTACCTATGATGAATCCCGCCGTACTCATCGCCTCTGTCTATGTATTCGCGCTGGCTGCCTTCCTCGGTTACCAGGTCATCAGCCGCGTCCCGCCGCTGTTGCATACACCGCTGATGTCGGCTACCAATGCCATATCGGGCATTTCGCTGATTGGCTCGCTCGTGCTGGCCGGGGCCAAGGGGTACCCGCTGCCCGCGCACATTCTCGGCTTCGTCGCGGTTACCACGGCCACCGTCAACGTGGTGGGTGGCTTCGGCATTACCGATCGCATGCTGAAGATGTTCCGCAAGCGCGAAACGAAGCCCAAGGAGGCGACCAAGTGAACCCGGCCGCTTTCACTCTAACCACCTACTTCATGGAAGCGACCTACCTGGTCGCGTCGATCCTCTTCATCCTGGCGCTCAAGATGATGTCGCACCCCGACACGGCGCGCCGCGGCATGTTCCTCGCCGAAGGCGGCATGTTCGCGGCCATCGTGGGCACACTGATCGGGGCCCACATCGTCACCTGGGTTTGGCTCATCGCCGGGCTCGCCATCGGATCCGCTATCGGCGCGTGGATGGCCGTGACCGTTCCCATGACCGCCATGCCGCAGCGGACTGCCCTCTCGCACGCCTTTGGCGCGCTGGCCGCGGCGCTGGTCGGCATTGGCGAGTTCATGGTCAACATCAACGACCTCGGACCGATCAAGCGGGGCGCCCTGGGCTTTGAAATCATTCTTGGTGCTCTGACCACTACCGGCTCGCTGATCGCAGCGGGAAAACTCCAGGGCATTATCCAGGGTAAGCCAGTTCAGTTCCGCGGCCAGAATATCGTCAATCTCACCATTGCCCTCGCGATGGTGGGCTGCTTCTTCTATTTCTGGATCCATCCCGAAGCCAGCGCGGTGTTTTACACGATGCTCGGCATCGCGTTTGTTTTCGGCGTCATGCTGGTGATACCCATCGGCTCGGCAGACATGCCGGTGGTGATGTCGCTGTTGAACTCCTACGCCGGCCTGGCCGCCGCCGCCACCGGCTTTGTTCTCGGCAACAACGTGCTGATCATCGCCGGCACTCTCGACGGCTTCTCCGGCTTCATTCTTTCCGTGCTGATGTGCAAGGCCATGAACCGCTCCATCACGAATGTGCTGTTCGGCGGATTCGGAGCCGTGATTGCGGAGGCCACGGCCAATGTCGACGGCGTCATGCGCGAGATCAGCCTCGACGACGCGGCGATGCAACTGGCTTTCGCCAACCGCGTCATTTTCGTTCCCGGATACGGGCTCGCCACGGCGCAGGCGCAGCACGCGGTTCGCGAGCTCGCTGAACTTCTCGAAAGTCGCGGGGTCACGGTGAAATACGCGATTCATCCCGTCGCCGGCCGCATGCCGGGACACATGAACGTGTTGCTGGCCGAAGCCAATGTTCCCTACTCTTCACTGTACGAGATGGAGCAGATCAACCCCGAGTTTCCATCCACCGACGTGGCCGTTGTCATCGGCGCCAACGACGTTGTCAATCCCGATGCGCGCGACAATCCCAAGTCGATCATCGCGGGCATGCCGATCCTTGAAGTGGATCGCGCCAAGAGCGTGATCGTGCTCAAGCGCGGCCAGGGGCGCGGCTTTTCCGGTCTCGAAAATCCGCTGTTCTTCAAATCCTGCACGGCGATGCTCTATGGCGATGCCAAATCGAGCCTGAGCCACCTGGCCCAGGCAGTGCAGCACGTCTAAGAGAAGTCGAAACCAGCGTCGCTAAGTGATCAGAATGACCACCGGGCCTGCCAGCGTGAGAAGGATGTTGGCGATGGTGTAGGGAACGGTGTAGCCGAGGACGGGCGCGTTGTTCCCCGCGGCGAGTGTCACCGCGTTAAGAGCCGGCGTGCTCGCCTGGCGGCCGCATAACGCACCGCAAAGCAGCACCGGATGCATCTTCAACACAAACTTGCCGTAGTAGAGGGCAAAGAGGCCGGGAACCAGCGAGACAGCGATTCCCGACAGGGGAAGCACCACTCCATAACGGACGATCTGGCCCAGGGCCTCCGGACCCGTCGCCAGGCCGATGCAGGCCACGAAAACGGACAGGCCAAAATCCTTCAGATAGAGAGCCGCGGGCGCAGGCAACTGCCCGAAGGTTGGTCGCCGGGCCCTCAGCCAGCCAAAGACCAGCCCGGCAATCAGACATCCGCCGCCGGTGCCCAGCCCCAGGCGGGCGCCGCCGAATGGCACGCCCAGCAGGCCCACCGCGAAACCGCAAAAGAGACCGAGGCCGAAGTAGAGGAAATCGGTCTTGTCAGCGGGAGGAGTCGGGTAACCGATGGATTTGGCCACGCGCTCCACATCGGCGCGCGACCCGCCGATCCGCGCCACGTCTCCGATGGCGATCGTGGTTTCGGGGGCGATGGGTAACGGCTGATTCAGGCGGGTCAGTGAAGTGAGGAAAGCGCCACGGCGGGCCTGCGGATCGGAGGTGGCGAGAATCTCGGCGATGGTCCGGCCCGCCAGTTTGGGGTTGGTGACCACCACCTCACGCATCTCGGCAATCAATTCCATCCCGGAAGCGTCGGTACACTCTGGTCCCAGAATGGTTTCGGCGTGATCGACGACCAGTTCGCGTCGGCCGGCGATGGCCACGCGATCCCCCGCCTGAAGCTTCAATCCCGGCTCGATCGGGACGGTTTGGGCGCCGCGCATCACCTTTTCGATCACGACGCCATTCATGGCTCGTTCCAGATCGGCGACGGAACGTCCCCCGGCTGCCGGAGCGATCTCATGGATGCGAGCGACCACGCGTCGAAGGGCGTCAATCTGCCCCGCGGCGAGTTGAGTCTTTCCGCCGCCCAACTCCCGCTCGTACTCCTCGGAGGCGGCTGCCAGGTCGATGCGCAGCAGCTTTGGCGCAATGCTGGATGCGAAGAAAATGACCGTGAAGGTTCCGAACAGGTAGGTGATGGCGTAGGAAACCCCGATGTTGGCGGTCATCCGCGCGATGTCTTCCTTGGGAAGAGGCTGCGAGGCCAGGGCATCTCCGGCCGTACCGATGGCAGCCGACTCAGTGGCGCCACCCGCGAGAATTCCAGCAGCGGTACCCTTGTCGAGGTGAAATACCAGAGCCATCACCCAGACCGTGAAGACCACAACAATGGAAGAAGCAAAGGTCAGGTGCACCTGCTTCAGGGTTGAGCGGCCCAGGCTGCTGACAAACTGGGGACCGATCATGTAACCCAGGGCGTAGATGAAGAGTGCGAAAGCCAGCGTCTTCACGTCTCCAGAGACTTTGATGCCGACCTGGCCAAGGGCAATGGCCACCAGGAGCGTGGCCGCCACTGGGCCAAGCACGAAGGTGCCAATGCGGAGTTTGCCAAAAAGATAGCCAAGCGCCAATGCAAGAGCGACCGCGGCAAGAGGAGCCGCAGCAAAGAACTGGTGCACGTAATCGATCATGCTTCTCTCCTGGCCGGTTTCCCGGTTCCGTACAGCCTGGGGAAGCATAGAGCGACTTCAGGGGGGAGTGAACTGGCAAAAATGACAGTACGTCTCCCGCCGCGTCGTTCGGCCCAGAGCGTGAAACCTTCGGCCAATTCTTCAGCGGTCCGGCGGCGTGCGCTTTTGTGGCGGACTGCTGCCCTGTGCCGGAGGTTTGGCCTCCGGTACCACTTCAAATCCAGGCAGGATGCGCGCTTCCGACCCAAACTTGTGGTAGTTCGTAAACGCGATATCGTCCAACAGCGTCTCGTAGGGCGCGTAGACCTTCAGATCCACATCCCACACCTTCAGTGGTTTCACTGGCCGGCCCCGGGACACGACAACGCTCCGCAGCGGGCAGAAGTATTTCTTTCCACCAATTTCAATTTCCCCGAACTCAACCATCATGTCGGTTATCATTACAAGCCGAACGGGTGACAGATCAGGCTCAACGACCCATCCGGGGTCTGATTCCATGGTCAGTCGCAGGATCGCCCCGGTTGCCGCATCAATCGCCAGCTCTCCGTGATAATTGGCGCGCGCCCGAAACATCGCGCCGTTGCGGAAGCAGCAATTCTCGACAACAAAAGCCGGTTCCTGGTTGCGAGCGGAGTAACGAAACACAGCCTCAGCTCCCTGGCCGCCGCGTTCCCAATGGCTCCAGACCAGCCCGTTTCCGTCGCTCGTCGCATCGCGGAGGGTGGAGTAAAGGATGGGACCAAAAACACCAATAAAGTTGAGATTCTTTTTTATGCTTCGGCTGGTTCGACTGCTCTTTCGCTTTTCGACGATCTGTTGCTCATGACTGTTGCGATAGAGCAGAGTCGCAACTTCGGTCGCGCCCTCCCGCAACGATTGATCGGCCGACGCGGTCTTCCACGTTTGGTTTTCCGTGGACCGTTGTTCAAACTGAGTGGTGGTGCGGGTTGCGAAAAAGTCCGGAAGCCTTGGCATCACGTCAGCAAGATACTTGACGGTTCGCCTGAGGATCTGCACCTGTGCTTCGTGATCTGGCGCTGGATCCGCAGGGATCTCTGATGGTGGAGGATCAAAGAACACCGATCCGTCCGCCAGGGCGGTCAATGCCGTCTTCGACCGTTTTCCTCGTATCCGGCTCCTCCACTCTTCGAGTTCCGGACTGCTGAGCCGTTCGCTCAGTTCCAGGCCAGTGAGTTCGTCCGCCAATTCGCCATCGCGCTCTTCTCCAACGGCGTCGAGCCTTTGCTGCAGATCGTGAACCGTGATCTGTTTCGCAGCAACGCGAGGCTCATCATAGAAAACCGGCTGATTGTAGTAGCCGGTCGTGGTGTGCGCAGACAACCCGGGGGATGCAATGTCGACTTTCAGGTCGTGGTACTCATCTAGGTGCGCGGCATGTGGCGGATCAAAGGACAATGTGTAAAAAGCGCCGGCGGCCCGAATGCAATGCTCGATGCTTTTCGGAATATCCGGTGATTTGTCCAGGAAGAGGCCGCCGCTTTGAATCGCTAATACCTGCAGGGCGAAATGAGCGAACGGGCGGAGGATGCCCGAATTTTCCAGCTCCGACACGGAACGGATGCCGGACAGATAATTTGTATAGGCGAAGTTGAATTCCTGCGGGTCGGGCCAGTCTGTCACCTGGCAGATGACCACCCGCGCCTCGCGTATGCGAGTGGAAAGCTCGACCAGCGTGTAAAAATCATTGTCTCTGTGTTCCTGCGCCCCGAGGTTGACGGGCCACCCGAACCCCATCCACACCACGAGCTTTCGACCCGGCTTGTCTCGGCGCTCGATGGCGATGGTGTAGATGGTTTGAAGGGACTTGTCCCAGAGTAAGTACCTTCTGCCATTCACGTCACTGATATCGCCTGCGCGTGGGTGTGGAATCTGCGAGAGAGCTCGCGGAAAGCGGTCCCGGGCAATATCCCCGGCCAACGCGGTGCCATCCGTTGTTGGGATGGCCGACGCATAGAGGCCGCCCAAAGTAAAGACATAAACAGAAGTCGGGCAGACGAGTCGTCCGCCATTCTGGCGCAAAAACTTGATGGTCTCGCGCTTAACGAGAGAGAACTGCAGATCGGAAAGATTGACGTGGTCGAGCACCAGGACCATTTCACTCAACCGCTCGTTTTCATCATTTTGGGCGCCGGCCTCGGTCGCTGTCCGGAAGGACAGAATCCTTGCCGATACGCCATCTTCAAGCAGGGTAAATTCCTTCCCTGAAAGTCCCATCCTGGAATCGCCGTTGCGGTCCTTAACCGATACGTCAAGGTGGATGAGGCCCTCGCGGTGGGTGCTCGTGGGCGTAATCGCCGATTCAGAATCCGCGGATAGGGGTCCGGTCAGAACGGGCTCATCCTGGCAGAAAGCGGAATTGACACGAATCGATCCAATGCAACCAAGCAAAACCCCAACCAGAATGAGTCTCCCCATTTTCAAAGCCTCACCTCGTGAGGAATCGCGGATGTGCCGGCCGACCCCGTGTTCATTGCTCGGCGTAGTAGACGGTATTGGTTCGCACGGTCGAGCCCGGCCTCTCAACCTTCACCTGGAGCGAATGATATTCCCCGAATTGGGCAGCCGGAGGAGAATCGAAAGCGAGTTCGTAATAGGATTTCGCGTCGGCCATACAGGCGGAGATCCCGCTCGGAATATTTTTGGCACCCATGAGGATCTGGCCGCCGCTCTGGTGGGCCAGGGCCTGCACCCCCAGGCTTGCCGCGGTCACCTCGTCCTGGTTTGGTACGCCGTTGAAAAATGCGTCATCGTGTTCGTTGCGCGATTCAGCAGTGCGAAACAGGCTGGACGGAAGAAGGACATCGAGTGTTACCTGGGCTTCTCTCAGCGCGGTCGAGACTTGCACGAGATTTGCGAAAAAGCTGGCCTTGACACTCGCATCATCGGGACGAAACTGCTTGTTATTGAGCAGCGGCCAACCGGAACCCATCCATATGAGAATGACGCGGCCCGGAATATCAATCTGCAGTTTCGCAAAGCGGGTGAGAGCGCTGATGGAGGTGACGAATCGCTGGTTCAGGCAGTTCAGTTCCTTGCTGGAATCGACTCCCGATACGGTGCCTGGCATCCACACCGCCCGCGTCGTCCTGTCGTTGGGATTCACGTCACTGGCGCAGGCAATGGGATGGAGGCGGCTCGAGAGATCCTCGAGTTCACCGAGAAGCGCACCGCGATCGCGGGTCGGAGGGCCGGATCTTATCTCTCCATCGGATAAGACGGCGATCGAAGTGGGATAAACAAGAGGCTCTGGGCTTTCACGCAGAAAGACCTCGATCCCCTTGCGATCATTGGCGAGATCCCGAGAAGAATTGTTCACCGCATCCAGCAGCAGCATGACCTGCGGCGGAACCGCCGCCGCTTCGCCATTTACGGGCCGAAAGGATGCGATGAACCGCGGTTGCCGATCTTGCATCAACGTAAATTCCCCTGCCGTGAGTCCGGTGACCGGACTGCCCGCCGCATCCATCACTTCCACATTCAGGACAATGCGATGCTCGGCACGGAACCGGGCGTCTCTTTGTTCTTGCGTACGGGGAATCAATCGCGGCGTCTGATTGGATTGCGTCCCGCCCGATTGGCCGCAGAGCGCAGGATGGCTCAACGCCAGCGCGAGCGCAAGACATGGGGAGAGGGCTCGCACACACCTCGGCCACGACAATCGAATTTACCTCCCGCGAAGGTTGAACCCGCCAATCGGCGGACCATGTATATCACAGTGAGACGTGTGCGAAGCGGCCAGAGACCCTTTCACAAAGCAAAAAAGGGCGGCGAAGGTTCTGCCGTTCGCCGCCGCCCTGTCCCTGGGTTTTCTTGAAAATCGTGCAGTCGTGCTTGGTTCAAAACTCACTGGAGCAACTTGGTCACTTCCTGTTGCACGCTGTTGGCCTGGGCGAGCGCCGCTATACCGGTCTGGCTGAGAATCTCGTACTTCGACATGTTCGAAGTTGCCGAGGCATAGTCCGTGGCCTGGATGGCGTTCTGCGCCGACACGATGTTGTCCTGCTGGGTGCTCATCACCTGGCTGATGGAATTCAGGGTGTTAATCTGTGCACCGATATAACCGTCTTGCGCAGCCACATCGGTGATCGCGAGGTTAAGGCCCGTGAGCGCAGCCTGCGCATTTACAGTACTCGTCAGATCGGTGGCTGAGAGATTGATCTGATTGGTCAGCGAAGCGACCGGTGTGTAGTTGATCGTCGCAGGCACCGCGCCAGCCGCAGGGGTATAAGTAATTGCGCCGCCGGCATCGCCCACGCTGGCCGAGGACAGATTGGCGAAGTAGAGAACGTCCAATGATGCCCCCGCCGCCGATGAGTCGCCGGTATAGATAGCAATTCCTGCCGCTGAACCGGTAAAAACCTGGTTCTGGTTGTAGGTTGTCGTCGACCCGATATTGGTGATTTCGGCAAGGATCGACTTGTACTCCTGATCCGCCGCGGCCTCCTGCGAGGCGTTGAGAGTGCCGTTCGAGGCTTCGGTCGCTAGCGTCACGGCCCGGTTGAGCAGGTTGGTCACCTGCGAGAGAGCGCCATCCGCCACCTGGAGCAGGCCGACACCTTCGGTCGCGTTGGTGGCCGACTGGGTCAAGGCCCTGGAGTTGGCCTGCAGGCCGTTGACCAGGGAAAGGCCGGCGGCGTCGTCGGCGCCGGAGTTGATGCGTGAACCTGAGGACAACTGCTGCAAAACGGTCTGCAGGCTGTTATTGGTGTTGTTCAGGTTGTTCTCCGCATAGATCGCTGACAGGTTGTTCAATACACCGAGGGCCATTGGACTTCACTCCTTTTTGGGATGCCCCGGTAAGGAACCGGATCCGGCGGCCGCAGCGCGATCCCGGGCGCGGGATTGAACCCGCCTATCGGAATCCGTCTGCCGCCTGAACCCTTCAGCCATCCTTGTGCCTGGGCTCTACTGCATCCATCAACTTCATCGGAGGAGCCAAAAATAACTTTAGTGATCAATGAAAGATTCTTTTTAGGACACTGTGGAGGGAGTCAGCACAACTATGTCCTGAAGCTGTCCAGTCGCCGCCTCGAAACGCTTCATTCGATGTCTGGATTTGGTTCACTCTTTCGTCCGGTTTTGGGTCATACGATGCCGCGGGCAGCCTTCCGGCCGCACCACCGGTTGAAATTCCTGCACAAAAAATCGGCGGCAAGAGGATGCCTCTCGCCGCCATCGGTATTGATTTCAACCGTATTTTGCTCTCTGCCTAACAACCTATGATGCAGAAATTTGCCGGGTGGTCGCCTGTTATCTCTGCCTCTTGCCAACCCCAAAAAAAGAAACGACTTCTTGGCATTAATCGAACGCCGGCTGGCCCGGCGGAGGTTCCTGGTTCAACATCCCCTGGGGTCCGGCACCCGGACCGGCCGGTGGCGGGGGGCCCTGGGGCTTGCCGCCGCCTGGCTGGCCATCCCTTCCCCAACCGCGGCGCTGCATGCGCTCGGCACGCGCGGTTTGCAATTGTTTCCATTGATCCGGCGATAACTTGGCGCGAATGGCCAGAAGGAAGCGCGCATTGGCCTTTTCGAGTTCGGCGCGCGCCTGCGCTATCTTATCGATTTGCGCCAGTACCCGGGCCTCGTTTGGCACGTCGTCCTGCATCAGCGGCTCCATCTCCAGTTCTGATTTCTCCACCGCCGCACGCATGTCGACAAGTTGTTCGCGATGATTAAGGAGAATGGCATCCATCGCTTTCCGCTGGTCGTCCGTAAGCTTGAGCTTTTCCACCATCGCCGGATCGTTCCACCAGCGGCCTTGCGGGCCGCGCATTCCCAGGGCTCGTTCCATGGGCGGCCGGTGCATGCCGAAGCCGGGGCCGCCCCCTTGTCCAGGACCCGTTCCGGGACCCGGATCCTGCGCCATGGCCGCAAGCCCCACTGTCAGGATTGCGCCCAGCATCAGACTCATCACAGAAGATACCCTCATCGTCGTTCTCCTCACTGTTGGTAAAAAACTCAAATCAAGATCCGGTTCATGCTTCATTTCATCGCGCAACACTCCCGCGTCGTCCGGAAGCCATTGGCGTCAGGCTGGGGATATGCTGCTGGTTCGGGGCTTGTGTTACCGGCTCTCGTCCTCGGTCATCAACTGTGCCAGCGGCTCCATGGCGTCAGGGACCTCGCGCGCCACATCGGTGTCCACTTTGGCCAGTTCTTTCTCGGCCTCCCGCTCACGTTCTTCGGCAAGCGCGCGCTGCTGCCGGGCTTCGCGGGCGGCGGCAATCCTGGCTGTCTCCTGCCGATGCCGGTATTCGAGGACGCCCCCCCCGGCCGTCCCGATCACCAGCATGGACCCCAGAGACCAGGCTGCCGCCCTCCGCCAAACCGCCCGGCTTGAGGCGACCGCAATCGGCCGTGGACGGTTATATGCGGCATTACTCCAGGCATGGACACTGGAGCGAAAATCGCTCAGCACGCGGTCCAGCGCCGAATCGTCCACGGACTGCGCAGACTCGCGCGCCGTCCGTTCTTCGCTCTCCCCCGTATTGTTCCCATGCGTTGGTTCGAAACTCATTGTTTTCCCCCCAGTTCGCCCCGCACTCTGCCCAGAGCGCGCGAAAGGTGCGCCTTCACCGTGCCCTCGCTCAACTCCGTCGCCTTGCCGATTTCCGCAATATCCAACTCTTCCACGTAGCGGAGCAGAAACACGGTTCTCTGCCGCTCGCTCAGCCCATCCACCGCTCGCCATACCCGCTTCACCTGCTCGCGGGCCAGCAGCTGTTGCTCCGGCGAACTCTCTCCGCTGGGAAGCCATTCGCTGGCCTCGTCGGAGTCCACAGCATTCGATCGCGTGTGGCGCCAGAACTGAACCCGCCGGTTGCGCCAGTGGTCCTTCTGCAGGTTGATGGCGATTCGCATCAGCCAGGTAATCGCGCTGGATTCGCCCCGGAAGCTCGACCAGTGCCGGTGCGCCTTCAGAAAGCAGTCCTGGGTCAGCGTCTCGGCCAGGTCCATATCGCGCGTGGAAGCAAGCAGAAAGCGGAAAATCTGCTGGCGATGGGTTGCGACCACGCGCGCAAACTCCTCCCCCGCCAACTCCTCTGCCGTGGCCATCGTCATCGGTTCCAATGCGGTGCCGGCTGCCATCAGTCAGGTAGACGCCCGCTTTCACAGCAAGTTTACATACGGGTTGAATATGCTTTAAGCAGGCCGAACGGGCCGTAAGGAAAAGATTCCCGAGCGAAGAGGAGCGCGATAGACTGTTCGGGTAAACGCTTTCCGCCCCAGCACGAGGATCCACCCATGCTGCTTGCCGCCCTCCGCGAAGAAGTTCTCCACGCCAACCGCGAAATCGCCCGCCGCGGACTCGCGCCTCACACTTTCGGCAACGCCAGCGGCATAAGCCGTTCCGGGTTTGACGGCGCAGGCCAGCAACCGCTGGTCGTCATCAAGCCCAGCGGCGTCGACTACGCCACCTTGACTCCCGGCGACCTCGTGATTACCGATCTCGACGGGAACATCGTCGAGGGCTCGCTCCGGCCCTCCAGCGATCTGGATACCCACACCCTGCTCTACCGCGAGTTTCCACAAATCGGAGGCGTCGTCCATACGCACTCGGAGTTTGCAACTTCCTGGGCCCAGGCCGGGCGCCCGATCCCGTGTCTCGGCACCACCCACGCCGATTATTTCCATGGGCCGGTGCCGGTCACAGAGCCGCTTACGCCGGGACAGGTTGAAGAGGCCTATGTGCGCAACACCGGCGCCGTGATCGTTGCGCGTTTCCGCCACGAAAACCTCGACCCGGTGGCCGTTCCCGGGGTGCTGGTGGCCGGCCACGCGCCATTCGCCTGGGGTAAATCAGCCATGGACGCCGTGGAGAATGCCGATGTGCTTGAATACATTGCCCGCCTCGCATTTCGAACCGTGCTTCTGGCAGCCGGCGATTGCGAACTCCCGGCCCATGTGGCGCAGCATCATTACCTCCGGAAACACGGTCCGCGTGCCACATATGGACAACGATAATTCTCACGTCTACGATGGCTTACGGAGGGTTCTTAAATTACATAGGACCTTCCCTTTTGGCGTAGGACACCTATGCTTTCCTGCATTATTTCCCCGCTGCCGTCCCGACAGCGAATGGTCCTCCAGCCAGGGATCCATTTCTATCTCAAGCATTTTCAGTAAAGTACCCCGAAACGTTTGGTGTCGTCGACCGACGATTCGACATGGCAACCGACGTGCAGTTTAATGTTGGCTGAGGAAAGCCCCGGGAATGGAGACGAATCTTTCAAATCGCATACAGGCGATTCTGCTGGCTTTGGCCACGGTCGGAATCGTGCTGCTTGCTGTTTTGAACTATCGTCAGGAACTTCATTTCGAACAACCCGACGACCAAGTGTGGTGGAGCGAGGCGCCCGGCGTAACCGGGCTGGTTGCTTTACGAGTTCTGCCGGGAGGTCCGGGAAATCAGGCCGGGATTCAGTCTCGCGATCTGCTCACCGAGGTCAACAACCATCCGGTCCGCCATGTATCGGATCTTGAACGCGAGTTGTACCGGACGACCAGCTACGGCCAGGCGTTTTATACCATCACCCGCGATGGCTTCGCGCTCGACGCGCCCGTCAAGGTCATCCCCGTGCCGGTGGACCGGGGCCTAGCCCTGGGACTACGGGTCATTGGACTGGTTTACCTCGCCATCGGGATTTACGTTCTGTTCCGGCGCTGGACCGCACCCCGCGCCACGCATTTCTATCTGTTTTGCCTGGTTTCGTTTGCGTTATATGCCCTCAAGTACACCAGCCGGCTGGATTTCCTGGATTGGACCGTCTTCTGGACCAATATCGTGGCCGACTCGCTGCAGCCGGCGCTGTTTTTGCATTTTGCGCTCAGTTTTCCTGAAGAGCGGCTCAAGCGGGCGCATCGAGGCTGGGTATTGCCTCTCATTTATGCACCCGGCGCCGCGCTACTGGGCCTGTGGATCTGGGCCATCTTCAATTGGCAGGCGACCGGTCTGCTCAAGCACCGGATGGACCAGACGGGCACGGCATATGAAGCGGTCTTTTATGTCCTGGCCGCCCTTCTCTTCCTACGCAGCTACAACCGCGCCGGCACTCCCCTGCTTCGCCAGCAGCTGAAGTGGCTCACGCGCGGAGCGCTGCTGGCGGTCGTCCCGTTTACTCTCTTCTACGCGGTGCCGTTTATCTTCGATTGGCGGCTACCTGAAACCTTTACCCGCTTGGCCGGATTCTCCATCATCTTCCTGCCCCTGACCTTCAGCTGGGCCATCGTTCGCTACCGGTTGATGGATACCGACCTGATCTTCAAGCGGGGCGTGGCTTACACACTGGCAACCGGGCTGCTGCTGGGAGCCTATTTCGGCGTGGTCGCCCTGACCGCTGAGGTCGTGCACACTCGTCTTCCGGCAGCGGTTCGCGAGTGGGGGCTGGGACTTTCGATCCTGGTTGCCGCCATCGCATTTGATCCTCTGAAGCGGCGGATTCAGAACTGGGTGGATCGCGTCTTTGATCGCCATCGCTACGACTACCGCAAAGCGCTGGTTGACTTCGGCCGCGGCTTGAGTTCGGAGACCGATATCCACGCGCTGCTCGAGTCAATCGTCGAGCGGCTGCCGCGCACTCTTCTGGTCTCGCGCGTGGCTGTGTTTCTCGCCGAAGAGCCGGGACGGCTGCGCCTCGCCGCGGCCCACGGATTGCCGGCTGAAGCCCGGGACGCGGTCGGGCGCCAGGGATCAGGCCCGGCGCCGGCTCCCCGGTACGGGGATCTTGCCCTGGGCTTCCTCGATTTCGATGCTGGCGACGCACACACGCATATCTTCCTCGAGAACGCGCAGCAGGCTCTGCATCTGCCTGAGGCCGATCGCCGCACGGCCGCGATGCTCGACCTGAACTACTATCTTCCCTGCCGGGTTCAGGACGGCTCGGCCACCCGCACCATCGCCGTCATCGGCCTGGGACGAACCGAGGGTGGCGACTTCCTCTCCAGCGAGGATGTGGAACTGCTCGAATCGCTGGCCAGCTACATCGGGATCGCGCTGCAGAACGCCAGCCTCTACGCGCGACTCGAAAAGAAGATCAGCGAATTTGAGCGGTTGAAGGAGTTCAACGAGAACATCGTTGAATCGATTAATGTCGGCATCCTGGCGATCGATCTCGACGACCGGATCGAAAGCTGGAACACGCAGATGGAAGCGATGTACGCCTTCAGCCGCGGCGAAGCCCTCGGCCAAAGCTTGCGCTCCGTGTTTCCGCCCGAAGTTTGCGACGCCCTCGACAAATTCCGAAACGAGTCCGGCGTCCATAATCTCTACAAGTTCCGCCTCACCACGCGGGCCGGGGAGCAGCGTACCGTCAACATTGCCGTCGCGCCCCTGCTCTCGCGGGATTTTGTTTCCGTCGGGCGTATCATCCTGGTCGATGACATCACGGAGCGGGTGACGCTCGAAGCACAGCTCGCCCAGACCGACAAATTGAGTTCAATCGGCCTGCTCGCCGCCGGTGTGGCTCACGAGATCAATACGCCCCTAGCCGTCATCTCCAGCTACGCGCAGATGCTTTCAAAGCAGATGCGCGGCGACGTACGTATCGGACCTGTGCTCGAAAAGATTACCCAGCAGAGCTTCCGGGCCGCCGAAATCGCCAATGGCCTGTTGAACTTCTCCCGCACCTCCACCACGGAATTCCGCGAAACCAACCTTAACCAGGTCATTCACGACACGCTCTCGCTGCTCGAACACCAGTTCAAGACCGCGCGAATCGATGTCGAACTCGAGCTGGCACAGAATCTGCCGTCCATCCAGGGCAATTCCGGAAAACTGCAACAGGTGTTTCTCAACCTGCTGCTGAACGCCAAGGAAGCCATGCCCGGCGGCGGCCGCCTGCGGGTGGCGACGATGGTCAACGGTCATGTGGAGGCACTGATCAGCGATTCAGGTTCGGGGATCGCGCCAGAGCACCTGAAGCGCATCTACGACCCCTTCTTCACCACCAAAACTACTCCCAAACCGGGAGACAGGCGCGGCACAGGACTCGGCCTCTCCGTGTCATACGGCATCATCCAGGAACACGCGGGGAAAATCCGCGTCGAGAGCGCAATCGGCGCCGGCACAACCTTCCACCTTGAGTTTCCGTTGCTGAGGAATTCTGTCCATGCCTGAGGTCGACTCCCCTTTGAATTTGTCTGCGCCTTCTCCTTCAATCAACTCTTCCAATGCCGGGATTCTCGTTATCGACGACGAAGCGGGCATCCGCGAGTCTCTCGAAGTGCTGCTGACGCTCGAAGGCTACTCCGTCCGGATGGCGGCCGACGGCGAGCAGGGATTGCGCATCCTCGAGTTGGAAAACTTCGACCTGGTACTGCTCGACCTGGCGCTGCCGGGGCAGAGTGGGCTCGACCTGCTGCCCCAGATCAAGGAACGCCAGCCCGAACTGCCGGTCATCATGATCACGGCATATGGGACCGTGGACAACGTGGTTGAATCTGTTCGGGCCGGCGCGGAGAACTTCGTTCAGAAGCCCTGGGATAACGAAAAGCTCATGGCCGACATCCGCTCGGCCATCGCCCGCCATCGTGCCGAAGAAGAAAACCTGCAGCTGAAGCGCACCCTCAAACAGCGCTACAACTTCAACAACATCGTCGGCAAGAGCGAAACGATGCTGCGCGTCTTTGACCTTGTCGGCCAAGTGGCTCCCAGCCGATCCACCGTCCTGATCCAGGGCGAAAGCGGCACCGGCAAGGAACTCATCGCCAAGGCGATCCATGCCAACTCCCCGCGCAAGGACAAGCCGTTTGTACCTGTGAATACCGGCGCCATGCCCTCGGAGTTGCTCGAGTCTACCTTGTTCGGCCATGTCAAAGGCGCTTTCACCTCGGCGGTCGCCTCAAAGAAAGGGCTGTTTGAAGTCGCCAACGGCGGCACGCTTTTCCTGGACGAAATCGCTACCATGGGCGTGGATACGCAAGCCAAGATCCTGCGCGTGCTTCAAGATCGCCGCTTCATGCATCTTGGCGGCATTCAGGAAATCCAGGTCGACGTGCGCATCATCGCCGCCACCAATGTCGACTTGCGCCAGGCGGTCCGCGACGGCCGCTTCCGCGAAGATCTCTTCTACCGCCTCAACGTCATCACCGTCGATCTGCCTCCGCTGCGCGCGCGCCGCGAAGACATTCCCCTGCTCGCCCTGCACTTCCTCGAGTTCTACGCCAATGAGAACGGAATGCCCCTGCGCAAGCTATCGGCCGATGCCCTGCGAGCCCTGGTGGACTACGATTGGCCGGGCAATGTGCGCGAACTCGAGAACTCGATTGAGCGCGGCGTCGTGCTTTCGTCCGGCCCGATTATCGGTTCAGACCTGCTGCCGGGGCACATCACCGGCCGCAGCTTTCAGGACGCGCTGCTCGAGCACAACCCCAACGCTTCGCTCTTCGACATCCTTGAAGACATCGAGCGCCGCATCATCATCGAAAAGCTGGAGCGATGCAACTGGAACCAGACCGACGCCGCCGAGCAGTTCCGCATTCCGCTCTCGACCCTGAACCAGAAGATCAAACGGCTTAATATCGAGATTCGCAAACGGGCGCGCGAGTAAAACAGAGATCCGCCTTCAATTCGGAGATCTGGCGCGTAGTGTGTCGATAGTAGGGAACCGCTCCTTCTATTCTCGTCTTGACTGCGCTTACTCCAGCGCCCGGTACCATTTTTTCAGGAATGCGCGCAGTTCTGACGGCGGGCGCATCCACAGGTCGGCTGCTGTCTCGCGGGGTTCGGGGCGCATCAGCACGCTGAGGTGCGGCCCCTGCGCCTGGTTGACGGCACGAAATCCGGCTTCATCGGTCAGGTCGTCACCCAGAAAGGCAACCGGGGTGCCCGGTGCGGCTTCTGCGACCAGTGTGCTGACGGCTCCGCCTTTATCTCGGCCTACGCGCAGTTCCAGCCCGCCTTCGAACTCAAGCAGAGCCAACCCTTCAAGGCGCGACAAAGGCTCGAAGAGCTCGCGCGTCCGAACCTCGATGAACTTCGCGGTCCGCGGCGAGGCCCCACGCCAGTGCATCACCGCAGCGTTGGGCTTGTCCTCGAATTGTCCACCGAGGTTGTTGTGGCGCAGATGTTCCCGCAGTTCGTTGAGGCGGCGCTGGGTTTCAGGTGGAGCCTCTTCCAGTTCCCGCCGCCCGTCGACGTGCATTCTTTCCGCGCCGTGAAGGCCCCACACCTCTACAGGGGAATCCACCACCGGGGGATTGCCCCGTAGCAAAGGACCAATTTCCTTCGCCGGGCGGCCGGTAATCACCACTATCCGAGTCCGGCCCTGGCGCTGAATGCGCCCCACGGCTTCGCGAACTCCGGTCCAAGGCCGAGCCTTGAACCGATCCACGCGAAACGGCGCCAAGGTTCCGTCATAATCCAGCAATAGAAGCGGCGTATGTCCACTGGAAAACGTGCTAAGGAAATCGTCGAGCTTCTTGATCGTCTCGTCGGTCACATTCTTCTCGCCTTCATGCCCGTTTTCGGTGGGCCTCCTCCGCCCTTGGAACTAAGATCGGTTCCGCGCGGACCACGTTTGTCATCTCAGCGTTTTCGAGGCGCAATTCGCGTAGATCTCCAAGGAGACTGGCCGCCCAACGATACACGTTGTGCTCCATTACCTGCCTTCGCATCCGCTGCATTCGCATGCGCCGTTCGCCGTAACCCATCTCCAGGGCCCGGTTAATGGCCTCGGCTACGCCATCGGTATCGTACGGATTCACAATCAGGGCATCGCGCAATTCGACAGCCGCTCCCGTGAATTTGCTCAAAATCAGCACGCCTTCTTCGTCGACACGTGCGGCAAGATATTCCTTGGCTACAAGGTTCATGCCGTCATGCAGAGACGTCACCAGGCAAATGTCGGCCGCGCGATACCACTGCGTCACTTCTTCATGGCTGCACTGACGTTCGATCAGTACCACTGGACGCCAGTTGGGCGCCTGGTAACGCGCGTTGATGCGTTCAGTGATCTCCTGCACCTTGCGGCTGAGATCTATATAGCTTGGGATGCGTGTTCGGCTCGGCGCGGCAATCTGAACCATGGTGACGTGCCCAATATGCCAACTACGCTCCTCCAGAAGCCGTTCGAAAGCCACGAGCCGTTCGACAATTCCCTTGGTGTAATCGAGGCGATCGACACCGAGGATCAGGCTCTGGGCGCGCACACCGAATTCCTTCAGCATGTCGTTGCGGTTGACTCCCCAGACCGGACGGTCCGAAGCCACGCTGTCGATGGCCACGCTCACCGGGTAGGGGCGAATGGTCGTGCTGTGACCGTGGCGGCGTACGGACATGTGTTCGCGATCGGTTCGCGATTCGAGCACACGGTCAACGGTGTCGAGAAAATTGTTGCAATGGAGCGGAATGTGAAATCCGATCAGGTCGGCCCCCAACAGACCTTCGAGCAACTCCCCCTGCCAGGGACAGATCCCGAAGGCCTCGGGGTTGGGCCAGGGGATATGCCAGAAGATCGCCACCCGGGCATCGGGACGCGCCGCCTTCACCATGCGGGGCAGCAAGGCGAAGTGGTAGTCCTGCACAAACACGATCGGATTGGCATTGCCTTCCATCTCGTGCAATAGCGCATCGGCAAATTTCCGGTTGACCAGCTGGTAAGCTTCCCAATCGGAAGCCCGAAAGATCGGCCGTGTGTGGGCAATATGGCAAAGCGGCCAAAGGCCCTCATTGGCGAACCCGTCGTAGTAATTCTTCTCCTCCTCGGGAGTGAGCCATACCCGGCGCAGGGTATAGCGCGGGTCCTGGGGAGGCACCTTGAGGCGGTCAAACTCGTCCACCATCGAGGCGTCCTCGCTGCCGCTGCCGTGCGCCACCCACACCCCGTCACAGGCCAGGAGCATGGGTTCGATGGCCGTTACCAGCCCGCTCGGCGGGGTGAAGCAAACCGTTTCCCGGCCTTTTTTCGTGTGCACGTATGGTTCGCGATTTGAAACCACGAAAATACGGCTCGAGCCCAGCCTTTCTCGTACATGGACCGCCAGCCGCTCCGCAGTCCACAGGTTCTCTCCCGCCTCCCGCAGGCGGGCCTCGGCTGCGGCCGCGGCTCGTGCCTCAATCAGGCTCTCGGTAATCGTCGCGACTTCGCGCGCCAACGGCGAGAAGAGGCTCAAGTCCGACGGGCTCTCTCCCGCGTCGTCGTCATGGTGGCCCATGCGCAAGCGGCGCAGACGCTCAGCTAACCGGGTGATCGGCCGCATCAGGAACCAGCGCACCATCAGGAATGTTACGCCGACGATCAGGACCACGAGCGCCAGAATCCGCCAGAAGCTCTGCAGCCAGACCGTGGCGGCCTCGGAGCCGATCGAGCGGGCGTCTTCCAGCACTACGAGGGCGCCGGCCGGCTGTCCGTTCACATGGAGAGGAATAGCCTGGTCCAGAAATTGAATGTCCCCGGTGTGCCCAAATGCGGCCGAGTTTTCGCCTGTTTTGATCGCCTGTTTTACAGGACTGGGAGGAAGAACTCTGAGAATATCCGCGGGACCATCGGCGGCAACCAACGCGCCTTGGGCGTCAAATATCGCCAGGCCCAGCGCCTCGCCTTGCTTGCGCAACAACTCCGCCTGCAAAGAGATATCCGGCTTCTTGCCGGCGGCCAGCTCCTGTTCTATCGCTGGCTGAAGGGTGTTGGCGATCCAAACGGTCCTCCGCGCCAGTTCCAGCCGCAGCAGATGCTTGTGCGCCAGTACTTCAAAGTAGGTGGATGCCAGGGAGACAACGGTGATCCCCGCGATCAGCGTAAGCATCAGCCGTATGCGAAAAGAACGCATCTCATCTCCGTTCCGGGGGTCGAACACACTCCGACGTGTCAATTCGAGTCAGCACATGGATGGCCAGTTAGTAAGATGCTGAAAATGCACGTACAGGCCGTGCGGGACGTGCCGCACCGTGAAATTCCTCACCTGCCGCGCGGTAATTTTCTCTCAATCGGCTTGATTTCGGAGTGTTGTACCCACCTCATCAGAATACGCCACGACCCCATGCGCTATCCTGTCGGTAGAAGAAGCAGCGCACTGATTCGAGAGGATTACGGCAACTCCCGAGTTATCATGATGGTTTCGGTTTCGTGCCAGGTCGCCTCTCCCTGATGACCGCGGCGACTTGAAAGCATTGGGCTCCGAAGACATTAGCTCCGGAATTGGGACAGGTCAGCATCCGATGGCGTTTGAGACGATCGATAGAACCGCCAAACAAACCCTGCTGACCGTTCAGGAATATTCCCTGTTCGCCCACCGCGCGGTCATCAATCTCTTCAGCCGGCCGATTTACTGGGTCGATTTCCTGCTGCAGGCAGAAATCATCGGGGTCGGGTCGACCGCGATCGTCCTGCTCGCGGGATTCTTTACCGGCGCCGTGCTCGCCGTGCAATCGGCCGCGACGCTGGCCGCGTTTGGAGCAACCGCAGTGACCGGCCGCTTCGTCAGCCTGAGCATGATCCGCGAGTTGGGTCCGGTACTCACCGGGATCATGGTCTCCGGCCGCAACGCATCCTCGATGGCCAGCGAACTCGGCTCGATGGTTGTAACCGAGCAGATCGATGCCATGCGCGCGCTGGGTGTGGATCCCATGCGCAAGCTGGTCACCCCGCGGCTGGTTGCCACCGTGACCATGCTGTTCTTCCTCACCATCATCTCCGACTTCTTCGGGATCCTGGGCGGCGCCGGAGTTACTATCTTCATGAATGGCCAGAACGGCACCCAGTACTTCTCCCAGGCTTATGAATCTTTGCATGCCCGGGACGTGATGCAGGGCCTGGTCAAGCCTCTGTTTTCCGGTTTCATCATCGCCACCGTCGGCTGCTTCTACGGTCTTCGAACCACCGGAGGCACGCAGGGAGTCGGACGCTCAACCATTCAAGCGGTGGTTTCCGCTTCGGTGCTCATCATCTTTGTTGACCTTCTCGTCAGCCAGGTGATGATCGCCCTGCTCAACCGATGAGTGTGATCTCTACAGCTGGCTCGCTCGCACCGTCCCCCGCCTCGGACTCGGGCCCGGTGCTCGTCTTTCATAACGTCACCATCTCTTTTGACGGGCCTCCGGTGCTTCAAGACATTTCCTTCTCGGTGGGCCCCCACGAGACCCGCATCCTGCTTGGACCCGCCGGCGTCGGCAAGAGCGTACTGCTCAAACTCTCCAATGGGCTTGACCGCCCTGACCAGGGAAGCATCGAGCTTTTCGGGGAAAACATCGCCAATCTGCCAGAGTCAAAAATGTTTCCGCTGCGCACGCGGACGGGAATGGTTTTCCAGGAGGGGGCGCTGTTCGACTCGCTCTCGGTGCGGGACAATGTCGCCTACCAGTTGATCCAGGAGCGCGTACCCGACGACGAGATCGATCAGCGGGTGCGCGAGGCACTGCGCTTCGTAGGGCTGGAGGAAACCTTCGATCTATTTCCCGGTGCACTTTCGGGGGGCATGCGCCGCCGGGTGGCCATCGCGCGGGCCCTGATTCGCCGGCCGGAGTTGCTGCTTTACGATTCTCCCACCGGCGGACTCGACCCCATCACCTCGACCAACATCATTGAACTGATCGTGAAGCAGCGCGATGTTTACAAAACCCCCTCGGTGCTGGTCACCCATCGCCTGCAGGACGCGTTCACCATGTGCAGTCACCGGTTCGATACGGCGCGCGATGGAATGGTCCCGCTTGCCAAAGATGAAACCGATCCCAACACGACCTTCCTGATGCTGAATGAAGGCAGGCTGATCTTCGACGGATCGCTGCACGACCTGGTGCATAGCCAGGATACCTTCGTGCGCGAATTCCTGGAGTAGTCACTGCGGTTCGTGCCGGTTCCGATGTATGGTATTGAACATGAATCGGGCCAGCTTGAACCTTGCAACGGTGCTCCCGGATCGCGAGCGCCTCAGGGATCTTGCGCTCTCGGATCTTTCTCTTTCAGACCTAACCCTCACAGACCTTGCGCTGCTGGACCTCGAGACTCGCGCCATGCGCGACCTCGTCCGGGGCGACTCGCGGCAGCGCCGATTGGACATGGAGGCCTCGATCGGAATCTGGGCTGAGCGCGAAGACCTTGCCGAGGCAGAAGTGTTCCTGCGCAACCTTCGCGAAGATGACCGCTCCGAAAGGTTTCCCGCGTTATGACCGTCTTTATCGATTCCGACATTCTGATCGATGTGCTGCGCGGGCTTGACAAGGACATTCTGTCCCGCTGGTGTGCCCTGGCTGAAACCAACGCGGCCATGATCTTTTCCCCCATTTCCGCCGCGGAGATCTGGTCCGCCGCGCGTGCTGATGAGCACGTGCAGATCCTGCAGTTGTTCCGGCCCTTGCTTTGCCCTTCAATCGACCATGAAACGGGCAAGCTCGCCGGCGAACATCTGCGCAAGTTCTCAAGAAGCCACGGCCTGAAGATCGCCGACGCGCTCATTGCGGCAGCCGCCATCCGCCACGGGGCGGCGCTGTGGACACAGGACCGCGTCCGCTATCCCATGCAGGAGCTTTCGTTCTATTAAAGCTTCAAGGGAGATGCCTATTTTCCGTATTGCTCGACGGCCTTCGTGATCGAAGGCATCGCCGCGCCAAGATCCTGCGGGGTCATGACCGGCCGGAAGGAAACCTTCGCATTGAATGCGAAGAACCATGGCTCGGCGATCGCCGGAATCTTCGATGCGTCATGCATGTCGAACACGATCGACCCTGCACGGTTGCCGTTGTCATCGGCAAAGAAATACGCGGCTTCCGGCTTGAGATCGGCGAGGATGCGCTGCACCGTTGGGCCGAAGGTGCCGGCCTTGAGCGCTGCATTTCCCTGTTCAACTGGTATCGACACTCGCAACAACATACGCATGGATTTCCCTCCTGGGGTAAGGCCCAACGTGTACAAGACCCTGTCCCGCGGTGTCAACAGTTTCGTGGTGTCGCACCGTCCCGGTGTCTATCCAAATTCACCCTGGCCTGCATCCAAGCTTCTCGGGGCTGATCACTTCACCCGGGGGACCATGAGGGCGCCGGAGTTCACCGCTGATCCTGTCGAATCGTCCAAGCAGGCTGGGCTCCGCTATGTAACCGATGCGAAGACCGGCATCACCCGCAAACCATTTCGCAAAAAATTCCGCTACTTCCATCCGGATGGCAGCCTCGTCAAAGACGTGACCATCCTCGCACGTATCAAGTCCCTGGCCATTCCGCCAGCCTGGACCGATGTCTGGATCTGCCCCAGTGCCAATGGCCACCTTCAGGCCACTGGCCGCGATGCCCGGAAGCGGAAGCAAAGCCGCTACCATCCCCGCTGGCGCGAGGTTCGCGATGAGAACAAGTACGACCGCATGCGCGTCTTCGGCGAAACGTTGCCGACCATCCGAGAACACGTCGAAAGCGATCTGGCTTTGACCGGCCTGCCGCGCGAGAAAGTCCTCGCCACCATCGTGCGGCTGCTGGAAACCACTTTTATTCGCGTGGGCAACGAAGAATACGCCCGCGAGAACCACTCCTATGGCCTCACCACCATGCGCAACAAGCATGTCGACGTTGATGGCTCAACCGTTCGCTTCAAGTTCAAGGGCAAGAGCGGCAAGCTGCACAATGTTGACCTCAGCGACCGCCGCCTCGCGAAGATCGTAAAACAGTGCCAGGACATTCCCGGTTACGAACTCTTTCAATACGTCGATGAAGACGGCGCACCTCACTCTATCGATTCCGCGGATGTGAACGAGTACCTGCGCTCCATCACAGATCAGCCATTCACCGCAAAAGACTTCCGCACCTGGGCCGGTACCGTCCTGGCCTGCGCACTGCTGCTCGAGGTTGCGACCTTTGAAACGCAAACCCGGGCCAAGAAGAATGTCGTGGAGGCAGTCAAGCAGGTCGCCGAGCAGTTGGGGAACACACCCTCTGTTTGCCGCAAATGCTACGTGCATCCCGCCGTGATTGAAAGCTATTTGGGAGGCGAAATGCTCAAGACCTTTGAAACCCGTGTGAAAAAGGAATTGCCCCAGTCCTCGCACGCACTGCAGCAAGAGGAACTCAACCTCATACATCTGCTCGAGCAACGGGCCCGGCTGGCCGCATAACGGTCACGCCGTCCGCACGACAGGAAGCTGTCTCTGTTTCCTCAGGCACTCCCCGTCTGCTAGCCTTGCTGTTTCAACCTTCCCCAGAAACGGACGGTGTACTGTGGGCTTCAAATTCCAGGGCGTTGACTTTCTTCATCTCGATGCGGGCTTCAGCGAGGACGAGTTGCTCGTGCGGCGCACGGCACGCGATTTCGTCGAGGACAACCTGGTCCCGATCATCGAGGAATGCTTCCGCACCGAGCGCTTTCCGGGTGAACTCGTTCCCGTGATGGGCGAGCTCGGGTTCTTCGGAGCCAATCTCGAAGGCTACGGCTGCGCCGGCATGTCCAACGTGGAATACGGCCTGGTGATGCAGGAATTGGAACGCGGCGACTCCGGTTTTCGCAGCTTCGTCAGCGTGCAATCCGCGCTGGTCATGTATCCCATCTACACGTTCGGCTCCGACGAGCAGAAGAATACCTGGCTCCCTGCTCTCGCCAGCGGCGAAAAGCTGGGCTGCTTCGGACTGACCGAACCCGGCTTCGGGTCCAATCCAGGAGGAATGACCACAACCGCGCGCAAATCCGGAGACGAATATATCCTTAACGGCGAAAAGATGTGGATCACCTCCGGTAACATCGCCGATGTCGCCGTGATTTGGGCCAGGGTTGACGATGAGGAAGGCCGGGTACGTGGATTCCTGGTCGAAACCGATCGCCCCGGCTTTCGCGCCTTTGAGGTCCACGGCAAATGGTCGCTGCGCGCCTCCATCACCAGTGGTCTTTCGCTCCAGGACGTGCACATCCCGGTAGCCAACCTGCTCCCCGGCTCAGGCGGACTCAAGAGCCCGTTGATGTGTCTCAACCAGGCGCGCTACGGCATCAGCTGGGGCGCCATCGGCGCGGCCATGTCCTGCTACGACACCGCACTGCAATATTCCAAGACCAGAAAACAATTTCACAATCAGCCCATCGCCAGCCATCAGCTCATCCAGGAAAAGCTGGTCTGGATGATCAGTGAAATCTCCAAGGCGCAGCTGCTCTCGCTCCACGTGGGCCGCTTGAAGGACGCCGGCAAAGTAGGCCACGAACACATTTCCATGGCCAAGCGCAACAACGTCTGGATGGCTCTCGAAACCGCGCGCATGGCTCGCGACATTCTCGGCGCCAACGGCATCACAGAGGACTACCCCATCATGCGCCACATGATGAACCTCGAATCTGTGAAGACCTACGAAGGCACTCACGACATCCACGCGCTGATTCTCGGCCAGCACATCACGGGGATTGCGGCGTACTGACAGGACCTGGTCGTCTGGAAAGGCAGCGGCCCCGGCCATTTCGGCGGTGTTACGTGGCGGACTTATCGCCCTCGCTGTTGGCGGTCAGGCTATAATCTCGTTGTTGGCAGGGCTTCCGACTCGGGAAAGCCTTGGTCTCGGAGCGCACGATTCCGCGATTGATTCGGAGCCACAGTTACCCGGAAAGGTAGATTACAACCGGCCGGCATTCCATGCAGAACCGTTTCAAGCGCTTCAGCATCATCGCCGGATTTGCCGCTTTGCTGATCGTGTTGATCGGCAACGGCCTACTCACGCGGCGAGAAGTCGGGGCGCAAATCGAGAGCCAGAACCGGCTTGCCGATTCACGCCGCTTCCTGCTCGAGCTCGAAAAGACAGAATCGCTTCTGAAAGACGCCGAGACCGGCCAGCGCGGATTCCTGTTCACCGGCGATCAACGGTACCTCGCGCCCTACGATCATGCCCGCACGCAGATCGATTCCCATTTCAACGAATTAATGCGGCTCACCGATTCAAGGCCGCAGGAACAATCTTCCATCGTCGAATTGCGAGCTCTGGAACAGGTCAAGATGGGCGAGTTGCAACAGACCATCGACCTGTATCGGGCGGGCAAGCCTGACCTCGCTCGCGGATTGGTCCTTTCGGATTTCGGTCTCCTGACCATGGAACATTTCCGGCAGATTATCGACCAGGTCGAAAGGACCGAGGCGTCACTTGAATCTGCCAGGGTCGCGGAATACCAGAAAACCGTGCGCAGCACGATCGCCAGCATCTACCTGGCGAGCCTGTTGGCCACAATCGGCCTGGCTCTGCTCGCTTATCACATCCTGAGGGAAATGTCGCTCCGAGAGAAACATGCCCGCGAGATTCGCGAGCGCGAGGAATGGTTGCGCGTCACTCTGACCAGTATCGGCGACGCCGTTATTGTGACAGACGAATCCGGCCGAATCTCGTTTATGAATCCAGTTGCGGAGTCGCTGATCGGGACCAGGTTCGCCCACGCCAAAGGCCGGGACATCTCGGATGTCCTTGCCATTTTCAATGAATTCACAGGAGAGACATCGCAGGATCCCGTGAAGAAAGTGATGCAAGAGGGAAGAGTCGTCGGTCTGGCCAACCACACCGTTCTTAAACACGCCGATGGCCATCTCATCCCGATCGAAGACAGCGCCGCGCCGATCCGCGACGACAAGGGAGAGCTGATTGGCGTGGTCCTGGTCTTTCGCGATGTAACGAACGAACGAAAAACGCAGGACCTGCTGCGCAAAAGTGAGAAGCTGGCGGCGGCCGCGCGTCTTTCGGCGACTGTGGCGCACGAGATCAATAACCCTCTCGAAGCGGTGGGCAATCTCATCTACCTCGCCAAGGGAAGTCCCGGCGCATCTCCCGAAATTGTCAAAAGCCTGAGCATCGCGGAACAGGAGTTAGAGCGCGTCGCGCACATTACGCGCCAGACTCTCGGGTTTTACCGCGAGTCGAACGAGGCGCGACAGGTCGAGCTTCCGCCGCTGATCGAATCCGTTCTCAGACTCTATTCCAACAAACTCAGTTCGAAGAACATTCACGTTGAACAGGACTTCGGCAAATGCCCGCCGATGCTGGGCATCCCGGGCGAACTGAAGCAAGTTATCTCCAACCTGGTCTCGAATGCCGTCGATGCAGTCTCCCCCAATGGAAAGATCTGCCTGCGGATGCAAGGCGTGGAAAACCATAACGGCGGCAGAATTCAACTGGTGATCGAGGACGACGGCCCGGGCGTTGCTCCGGAGCATCGTACCCGAATCTTCGAGCCGTTTTTCACCACCAAGAAGGAGATCGGGACGGGCCTCGGTCTGTGGGTCACGAAAGAGATCATCGAAAGGCATGGCGGAACTATCACCGTCAGTTCGCCCGACGGCAACGGGTCAGCCTCCGGCGCCTCGTTTGTCATTGATCTTCCCTGCAATCGGGATCGCGAAACCGAACCGCCGCTGGTCCAGCCGATTTGAACAACACGATCGAGGTTCTTATGGCACCGAAAACACTCGCACCCGAAGTCAAGATCGCCACCACTCCCGACCCGCCCACCTTCCCCACAGCCGCCGAAGAACGCCTGCACCGCAAACAGCGCCTCGCTTCGGCCTTCCGGCTGTTTGCAAAATTCGGATTCAGCGAAGGAGTTGCCGGACACATTACCGCCCGCGATCCGGAGTTGCACGATCATTTCTGGGTGAATCCCTTCGGCATGCACTTCGGACACATTCGTGTTTCAGATCTGGTTCTCGTGAATGAGAAGGGGGTGGTCGTGGAGGGAAACCGGCCCGTCAACGACGCGGCGTTTGCGATCCATTCGCGCCTGCACATGGCAAGGCCCGATGTGGTGGCGGCTGCGCATGCGCACTCGTTGTACGGCAAGACGTGGTCCACCCTCGGGCGCCTGCTCGATCCCCTCACCCAGGATGCGTGCGCATTCTACGAAGAGCACAGCCTGTTCGACGACTACACCGGCGTGGTCTACGACTTGTCTGAGGGCGATCGCATCGCCCAGGCGCTGGGGCATCGCAAGGCCATCATCCTGCAGAATCACGGCATCCTCACCGTCGGACGCACGGTTGATGAGGCGGCCTGGTTCTTCATCACCATGGATCGCAGCTGCCAGGCACAGTTAATGGCGGAAGCCGCCGGCACGCCGCGGCCTATTTCCCACGAAAGCGCGGTGACGGCGCAAAAGCAGGTCGGCAATCCGCGCGTGGGATGGTTTCAATATCAGCCGCTCTGGGACATGATCGTGCGCGAGCAGCCCGATCTGCTCGATTGATCGACGCGGCTATCCAAGCCACTTCGGGTTGTTGTACGTGCCGTCGTAAATGTGCGACGACTTGTAGTCCTCGAACTTGCCGGCTTCGGAAACAGGGGCGGTCTTTTCGAGGATCGCGAGTTTCTGTTGCACGCTCAGCGGCGCGAAATTTTTGGCGACTCCGAGAGCCTGTTCGAGGTTGGCCATCGATTGGCAGCCGGTGATGGTCACGGTCACCGGCACACTCATGGCATAGTGCAGGGCCTCCGGAGCGGTCACGGTGTTGGTCTTAAGAATGGCGCCGTTGCTCAGCGGCTTCATGCCAATGATCGCCATACCGCGCTTTTGCGCCTCAGGAATCACGCGCTGACCGAAGCTATTGAAGTGCTCGTCGAGCGCATTGACGGGCATCTGCACCGAATCGAACGTGAAATGGTTCTTGTCTGTCGTTGCGATCATGTGCAAATGGATGTCGGGGCTCTTGTGGCCCGTGAAGCCGATGAAGCGAACCTTGCCCTCCTTGCGCGCCTGCTGCAGCACATCCATGACGTTGCCGGGCTGAAACGCCTGCTCGGGGTCGGTGATTCGAATTACTTCGTGTATCTGGATCAGGTCGAGGTGATCGGTCTTCAGCCGTCGCAACGATTCTTCCAGTTGCTGCCGTGCTGCCTGCCCGGTGCGGCCGTCGATCTTGGTCATCAGGAATGCCTTTTGCCGATAGCCGCCCTCGAGCGCTTTGCCCATCCGCTCCTCGCTGACGCCCCCGTTATAGTCCCAGCAGTTATCGAGAAAGTTGATGCCTCGATCGAGGGCGGTGCGCACGATCTGGATCGCATCCTGCTCGGTAACGCCGCCCAGGCCGAGATGGTACCCGCCGATGCCAATGATGGAGACTTCGGCGTCAGCCCGGCCCAGCTTGCGCCGCCCAATGCCCTCGACCGACCGCACCAGGGCCGCCGGGACCTCGGCCGCCGCACCCGCCAGGGCGGAATCGGCCAGCGCTCTGCGGGCTATCGCGCTGTCAAGACCGGTCATTGCCGCAACTGCGGCCGCTCGCTTCACGAAATTTCGCCGTTCCATGTCCGCCGACCTCCAATGCTCTCGTGATAAGTCCCGCCCAAAAACCGCTGCCAAAATTCTAATTCTGTAGAAGGTAACGGTCAGCTTTTTTGCCGCTCATCCCGGCCTAAGGTTCTGATGCGTTTTGGACGACACCGGATACCGAAAGGCGGAAGGCACTTGCTATAGTCGTACCCATGTCCGGACTCATTCCTTCGCTCCGCCACGGATTCCTGTGTTCCTCGCTCGCGCTTGCTACGGCGATCTGCGCCGCACAGCAGGCACCCGCACCCGTCGTGCTCCACGCTGCCCGTCTGCTGGAGGTCGATACCGGCAACGTGCTGCAGCCGGGCGAAATACTGATCGAAGGGGAACACATTCGCGAAGTGGCCAAGTCGGTGCAGCACCCGGCGGGCGCCCGTGTGCTTGACCTGGGCGACGTGACGCTGATGCCGGGGATGATCGACGCGCATATCCATCTCTTTCTTCATCCTGGCGCCGAAGATTTGCAAACCGTAGAGGAGTCCGTTCCATGGCGCGTGATCCTCGCCGAGCAGGCCGCCAAAGCCGATGTCCTGGCCGGCTTCACCGCGGAGCGCGACATGGGCACCGAGGGCGCGGGCTCCGCCGATACATCGATCCGCGATGCCATTAACCAAGGCCTGATCCCCGGCCCGCGGCTGCGCGTCTGCGGCAATGCCATCGACATTCTCGGCGGGCACGAAGACGCCAACCGCTACAACCCCGCACAGCACGTGCTGTCGAATGCTGACTACGCCAACTCCGCCGAACAGATCGTCGAAGTGATGCGGCGGCAGCACAAGGAGGGTTCCGATTTCGCCAAGATCTACGAGACCGGGCCGGACAAGCTGATCCAGGATCCAACTGCCGGAGCCAAACTGCGCACGCCCTATCAGTACACCGCAGAGCAACTCATCGCCGCGGTCACCGAGGCGCACCGGCTGGGGGCGGTGGTCGCCGTTCATGCAATGGGGGAGCCCGGCACGCTGTACGCGGCGCAGGCGGGCGTGGCTTCCATCGACCACGCCACGCAACTGAGCGATGAAACCATCCGGCTCATGCGCGAGAAAGGCATCTTCGCGGTTCCCACCTTTGCCATCATGGAGTACTTCTCGAAGCACCGCGAATCGCAGGACCAGGCCGCGAGCGAAGCTGCTCTGCTCGATTTCAAGATCAGCGAATTCAAAAAGCAGGTGGCCGCGGGCGTGGCGTTTGCGGTTGGCTCCGACGTCGGGCCGTTCCCGCACGGCACCCAGGCTCGCGAACTCGAATTGATGGTGCAATACGGCATGAAGCCGCTCGCAGTCCTGCAGGCCGACATGATCAATGGCGCAAAGCTGCTTGGCTGGGAGGGCCAGATCGGCCAGCTCAAGCCGGGCTACTTCGCCGACATTATCGCGGTGCAGGGCAACCCGCTCGACAACATCTCAGCCGTCGAACACGTGACCTTCGTGATGAAGAACGGGACTGTGGTCCGGCAGTGATTGATTGGCCGCTCTTCTGCCGGCGTTCGTACTTCCCCACCCTAGCGACAAAAACAAAGACGTCGCGAGGGTGGGGCACCCGGGGAATATCATTTGAGAGAGGTCCAGTCGAGCACCACCTTGCCGGTGTTCCCCGAGATCATCGCATCGAATCCCTTCTGAAAATCCGCATAGCCGAATCGATGCGTAATCACCGGCGAAATATCCACTCCCGATTCCAGCATCACCGACATCTTGTACCACGTCTCGTACATTTCGCGCCCGTAGATGCCCTTGATGGTGATCATGTTGAAGATCACCGGCTTCCAGTCCATCGGAGTTTTTTTGGACGGAATGCCGAGCACGGCGATCTTGCCGCCGTGGCTCATGTTGGCGATCATGTCGCTCAGTGCTTGTGGGCTCCCCGACATCTCCAGCCCCACGTCAAACCCTTCCGTCATACCAAGCTGTTTTTGAACATCGGCAAGTGAAGTCTCGGTCGGATTGACGGCCAGCGTTGCTCCCATCCTTCGGGCCATCTCCAGCCTGAACGGGTTCAAATCCGTGGCTACGACGTACCGCGCACCAGCGTGCTTCACCACCGGGATGGCCATCACTCCGATCGGCCCGGCCCCGGTGATCAGCACGTCTTCGCCCAGCACCGGGAAAGAAAGAGCGGTGTGGACGGCGTTACCAAACGGATCAAAGATGGCAGCGACTTCCTGGTTGACACGAGGATTGTGCCGCCAGATGTTGGTCATGGGCAGCGAGATCAACTCCGCGAAGGCTCCCGGCCGGTTCACGCCCACTCCCTCGGTGTGGGAGCACAGGTGCCGTCGTCCCGCGAGGCAGTTGCGGCAGCGTCCGCAAACCACGTGGCCCTCGCCGCTGACGATATCGCCGGGAAAGAAGTCGTTCACATTCGAACCGACCGCGACGATTTCGCCGACAAACTCATGGCCGATCGTCATCGGAACCTTGATCGTTCCCTGCGCCCATTCGTCCCATTCATAAATGTGCACATCGGTTCCGCAGATGCCCGTGTAGCGCACCCGGATCAGCACATCATTAATCCCAATCGCCGGCTCGGCAATGTCTTCCAGCCATAGCCCGCGCTCCGCTTTACTCTTGACTAACGCCTTCATTCAGGAATCTCCGCTCTCAATTGCTCCGCTCGAAGTTTATTGTCTCAGGCGGCGAGGAACAAAAACCACGGTTCCGGTATCATCAGAGTATGCAGGTAGAAACCCCCCAGACCCCCAAGCCGATTTCCTTCCGGACCTACGATCCGCGCCTTGAGCCGATCGCGGCCAAAGTGCTGGCCGGGGAGCGGCTCGACTTCGCTGACGGGCTGGCTCTGTATGGTTCCCCCGATGTGCTGGCGGTCGGCTGGCTAGCCAACCATGTCCGCGAGCGGATGCACGGCGATACCACCTACTTCAACGTCAACCGCCACATCAATCCCACCAACGTTTGCGTGGCGGCCTGCAAGCTGTGCGCCTTCGGGCGCAAGAAGGGCGATCCGGCGGGATACACGATGGCCCTTGAAGAGGCGTGGGAAACGGCGGCCTCGGGTTACTCCGAAGCGGTCACCGAGTTCCACATTGTGGGCGGACTGCACCCCGACCTTCCCCTCGAATACTTCCTCGACCTCATCCGCGGCCTCAAGCAGAGATTTCCCAGGGTGCACATTAAGGCCTTCACCATGGTGGAGGTCGCGTTCCTGGCGCGGCGCGCGAAGTTGAGTATCGAGCAGACCCTCGTCAAACTCCGCGATGCGGGGGTGGATTCGATGCCCGGAGGCGGCGCAGAGATCTTCGCCGCACGGGTGCGATCGATCATCTGCGACCACAAGATCGACGGCAACGAATGGCTGGAGACTGCGCGCCTGGCCCACCAGCTCGGCTTCCGGTCGAACGCCACCATGCTCTACGGCCATATCGAGAATGACGAAGATCGCGTTGATCACCTGCTCAAACTGCGTACGTTGCAGGATGAGACCGGCGGCTTCCAGACCTTCATCCCGCTGGCCTTCCATCCTGAAAACACGGCACTCGATCATCTGCCGGTGACGACAGGACTGACCGACATCCGCCAGATCGCCGTCAGCCGCCTGCTGCTCGACAACTTCGCCCATATCAAGGCCTACTGGCAGATGATGACGCCCAAGATTGCCCAGATCGCCCTGCGCTTTGGCGCCGACGACCTGGACGGCACCGTGATTGAAGAGAAGATCTACCACGATGCCGGCGCCACCACACCTCAGGGGATGACCCGCAAAGAGCTATGCCGTTTGATCACTGAAGCTGGGCGGATCCCCGTGGAACGCGACACGCTCTACCACGCGGTAACGCGGACCGAGGACAGCTTCACGGTGGCGGTATAGCCTGAGGCAGGAAAGATTGGCACGATGAATTCCTTTGGCCCGGCAGCGCTCATCGGTCTGTGCATCGGATTCATGTGGGGGATCGGCTGTTCGCTCGCGATTCTGTATTCGATCTTTCTGGGTGGCTACCGGAAGGGCGTTGAGGACTCGCTCGCTCCAACGAAATCGGCGCGGTATCTCAAAGCCCTCGGCCGGATCCAGAATCGCACTGGCAACTCTGGATCCACGGGACCTTAGCGGCTCCCCTTAGCGGTTCACCGGCAGACCTTGCCATGCTTACCAGTCCGGCGAGACTGTTTTGGGCCGCTACTTCCGCCCCACTTCGGCTTTGCTCCGCTGCGGCTCGGCCACTACACCGTCGTCCAGGGTAGCGGCCATCAGCCGGTCCCCCGCCGGCCTTACCAGCACCAGTGGAAATCCTGTCTGTAACCACTTCCAATCCAGCGACTTGGCATCGATCGAATACACCATGTCGCTGCCCCGCGAACTGACCAGGATGCGATTCTGATTGGGGTCGTAAAACAGGTCGTCCACCCCCGCCAGCGGCAAACGATGCACCCACATCCACGTCAATCCTTTATCTCGGGTGAAGTAGACTCCTTCGCGCGCTCCCACCCAGATGGCGCCGTCGCCGGAGAAAGCCACACGATGAATGCGGGTCAGGACCGTCGGAACTCCCATCGGCCACCAAGTCTGTCCGGCATCGTTGGAGAGCGCGACGCCCTTGGGCCGAGCCGCGACCATCACCGGCCCCCGGGCCGCGACCGACAAATAATCCACCACTCCCACCACTGGTCCGCCCTGCCACGTTTCTCCCTTGTCGTTGCTCGTGAACAGGCCGCCGGCTGTGGCCGCCAGCCACGCATCGCCGGATAAATCGAAGGCGAAGACGTGGCTGCTCAATTCGCGCACCGGCGCCTTCACATGTTTTTCGACGGTCACATGCTTTCCCTGAACCACTTCGGAGACCGGCTTGGGAATCGAGTTGGCAATCGTGTTGCGGGGCTTCCAGGTGCTTGAATCGGCATCCAGGGCGAAAATGCCGCTGTTGGTTCCCGCCAGAATTGTTCCATCAGGCGACTTGGCCAGCGCAAACACGTCCCTTCCCTCCAGGCCCTCGCCGATGTGTTTCCACTGCGCTCCCCCATCGGTGGATACGAAAACACCGCCATACATCTTGTCGTTGACCACGCCGGCATACATTTGCAAAGGATTTCCCGGGTCGACAAGCAGGGCTTCCACTTTGCGCGCGGAAAATCCGCGGTTCGACTCTGAGAAGCTTACACCGCCGTCGTCGCTGGTCAACACGCCGCTGCGGTCGGTTGCCAGCACCACCCGTTCGGGGTCCCTGGGATCGATGAATACGTCGTTGATGATGACGTCGGGGCCCGTCATGCGCTGAAAGTTTCGCCCGCCATCCGTGGTCTTGTACAGACCCTCGGTGGTTCCTGCATACACCGTATCGCGGTGTACCGGATCCTGCCGCAGCACCCGCGTGCGACGCGCGGTGGCCGGGATCCCCTGAATCTTTTTGAACAGGCTACCGCCATTTAAGCTTTTGTAGATGCCGCTGCAGGCGCTGGCGTAGACCACATTCGGCTTTTCGGGATCGACGATGATCGAGAACACGTCGGAATCGTCAATCACGCCCTGCTTGATATTCTCCCAGTTCTTGCCCCCGTCGGCAGTCTTCCAGGGCAGGTGCCAGGTGCCTGCGTAGACAATGTCGGGATCGCTGGGATCGACTGCCAGCGATTCGACTTCGTGGATCTCCTTGCTGCCCTGGGGACTGATCTGTTGCCAGGAATCGCCCGCATCGGTGGAGCGAAACACACCCTGCAGCGTTCCCGCAAACAGCATCCTGGGATCGGACGGGGCCTGAGTGAATGCGCGCACGGATTGGCCGTGCAACCCGGGATTGGCGTTCCAACTCTTCCCCCCATCACGGCTCACCCACAGCCCGCCATCGGGATGATCGAACTTCCATGCCGCCGCATATATCAGGGATGGCTTCTGTGAATCGACCACGATGCTGTCTACGACGAGGTCGTCGGTACCATCCAGCTTAGCCAGCCGATGCCACGTGGCGCCTTCATCCTGCGATTCGTAGATCCAACTGTTCGCGCTGCCGAGAAAAAGATGATGGGGATCACCCGGCGTCGATCCAAGCGAGCGCGCGTCGCCCCCATCGGGACCTACGGAGTTCCAGAGTGACTGAGCCCGCAAGGGCGCGCATGCAATCGCAATCAAAAACAAGAATTCCGCTGCTGCAAGAAACGCTAACCGGCAAGTGAACCTAGAGACTGTTCGCAATCAAGACATCCTCTGCGTCGCGATGAACACCGTTCCAGATCAGGGATAAACGAAAAGAGGTTGACCGGCGCGCCGGTCAACCTCAAAAACACAAGGAGGATTGGAAACGATACACGCTCACTGTGCCGCCCGATCTGCGGATCGGAATCTCGACACGCAGGTTCGTTAAGGTTTCCAGCCGTGCCGCGTGATCCCGCGGCACGGCTGACGGATCGGCTACTTGGCAGCCTTGTGGTGTTTCCTCTCGGGTAGAGGTTTACGCACCTGCGGCTGAACCGCGGACTCGTCGACAGGCGTTGTCCCCTGCACGTCGGAGCCGAAGTTCGCGCCGGCCGGTACGAGATAATCCTCTACCTTCTGGGCATCGGTAGTGCTGGTGGCCACGCTGACTCGGGATGGGTCGATGCCCTTCTCCTTCACCAGGTAGTCCTTGGTGTTGACGGCACGCTGAGCAGCGAAGTCCTCGACCTTGGCTTTCTTGTGCTTCTCTGCGTACTTCTGTTGCTTCGCCATCTTGTCCTTTTCTTTGGCATTCGACGCGCCAACCACGACTGCCTTGGCGTCAGACTGCCGTTGCAGGTCAAGAGCCACTTCGTCCAGGCAGGCCTTGGCTTCGTTGTCCACGCGAGTCGGACGAGCCTTGTCGGTTTCGAAGTTGATGGAGCAAAGCGCCTGCGCGTGCGGTTGCGGCGGCGGCGGGGGGGCCAGGATCGTCAAGCTAGTGTTCGCCGACGCGGTGTGACCCTTGTCATCAGACACGTTGCAGGTGATCGAAACCGGACCTGTCGGAGCGCCGGTCGACGAGAATGTTCCCGAAGCACCACTGCCGTTCACCGATCCTCCCGATGAGGTGTAGGTGTAGGTCAGCGGCCGGTTCTGCGGGCTGGTGGCAGTGGCAGTGATCGTGGCGCTGTCACCCGGCTTGATGGTGGTGGGATTCACAGAGCAACTGATGGTCGGAGGCTCGAATTCCTTCACCGTAAAGGTCGCGGTGCTCTCGGTCGCCACCTGCCAGGGCTTCAGGCCTTCCTTGCCCGGCTTGCCTTCCTTGGCGTTGCACTTGACGGTGTGAACTCCCGGAGACAACGACGCGGTATTGACGGTCGCAGTGGCGCTGTTGCCACCTGTTATTCCGTCACCGGCAATACTATAAACCACGCCCAGCTTGGGATCCTGGGATCCAACCGTTGCCGTCACAGTCACCGGATCGCCAGGGAAGATCGAGTTTGGATTGGCGGAGCAGGCCACCGTCAGTTGCGGCGGCGGGAGGATGGACCCGGCGTGGATCACTATGCCGGCGCTCAAACGTGCTGCATTCAGATTGGCACGGCCCGCCCAGACGCCGGGGCCCCAATTCACATGCATGTACTCGTAGTCGGCCTGGAAAACGCGGATCGCCAGCTTGCGATTGAACCAGGGCGTTTCATAATCCATGCCGCCCCCGGCAGTCAGGCCGACACCCCACTTGTAGGGCTCATGCTGTGGCCCAGCCAGGTCAACTCCCCCCACCAGGCCATGCAGGAAGGGCGTGATGTCGGGCGCAGGAAATCGTACGATCATGCCGCCTGCCACGGTCGTGGCTGCTCCATTGCTGGATGAATCGTTAATGAACGTGTCGTGGGTCGCAGCTTCCACTTGACCGCCAACATACTTGTTGAAATAGTAGGCGCCGCTCCCGATGATGCCGTAGTTCATCGACTTGAAGGTCTGAGGCAGCACGGTTACACCGTCCGATTGAAGAACGTTAACGGTTCCTTTCGGCGCCAGGTAGCTATAGCCGGCAAAGATATCCCAACGCGAGGGGGACTCTCCCGGAAAAGCCGTCGCCGCAGCGGGCTTGGGTGCGTCCTGGGCAACCAGGGCAACCGGCAGCGTAGCCAGCATTGCCAAAGCAAAACCCCGGCTTAAAGATCTCAAAACGTGAGAGTGCATGCGTTTCTCCTCCGCAATTCAAGCTGAACAGCCAAAAAAGTGTTGTGTGATGCGAACGTTCTTTTGCAATTCCGATTGATTCCGCTCACATGATCTTTCGTCGGACCGCGATATACAACTACTAAAATTACCATATGGAGAAACCGCGACAGCACAATTCTTCAACAAGATGCCGCCGGTTTCCTAACCAATCAACAGGGGGACGCCCGGCTGACGGATCAGGAATTTCGGGACGATCGCGCGGTCTTTCGCGCCCCTGTTCCCTGTTTTCGGTTTCCCCAAGATGGAAGTTTAGGTACTCGCCGCCATCAACCCACGTTCAAGGTCTTAAGCAGACTGCGTGGCTCGTGCTGGATTTTTTCCTGAAGCAGCGTGATGGCGTACATCAGTTGCTCAGGACGCGGTGGACATCCCGGAACATAGACATCAACCGGAATGACCTGGTTCACTCCCTGGACCAATGCGTAGTTATTGAACACGCCACCAGACGTGGCGCATGCCCCCATCGAGATCACCCACTTCGGCTCCGGCATCTGATCGTAGAGCCGGCGAATAACGGGAGCCATCTTCTGGGAAACGCGGCCCGCGATCACCATCAGGTCCGACTGCCGGGGCGACGGCCGAAACACCTCCGCGCCGAAACGCGCAATGTCAAAGCGCGAAGCCCCCATTGACATCATTTCGATCGCACAGCAAGCCAGGCCAAAGGTCATCGGCCACACCGAGCTTTTGCGCACCCAGTTCACAGCGAAATCAAGAGAAGTGAGAAATACCCCTTCCGGCTGTTCAAAGCCGTAATTCACTTCCCGTACTTTCGCGCGGTTGTTGCCGCTGCTCTCGAGGTTTCCGAAAAGATAGCGATCCCGCTCCGCTACTTCCGCCATGATCCAATAATACCCCTATTGGCTAATGTGGCCCCGAATTTGGGGCCCGATCGATTCTCGCGAACGAGCCGTTCGCATCAACAGTGTGGATGGACGCAAGCATGTTTGCGTTGTATCGAGACACTCGAAAGACCATGCTCGAGGCACCGTCTTCAATCCGGACAAGCCATGGGCTGGCCATGAACCGAAGCCGGGAAGACCCATCCTGCCGGCAACCAAAGAGTCACCGCGAATCGGATCCACTTCAATTCTCCCAGCGCGCTCGATTTGGCTCCAGGCGCTTCCTCAATGGTGTGGGGTGTGCGCGACGATGCGACGGCCCATGGCTCGGCGTAAGGCGCCGGATCGGCCACTCCAGGCACGACGTGCGCGTCAATGATGCGGAACTCACCTGCGGCTGCGTTCTTCTGGATTTCGAGCAGGCGAGCCATCGCTTGCGGATCGCCCTGCTTTGGGTCGCCGCTTCTGCCTGTCGCAGACTGGGGTGATGCGTTTGTCAGCGACCGGAACAACAGCCGTGCCTCGCGAAATTCCGCCGGACTCGCAATAAAGCGAAAGCTGCGGGGATTCCAGCCGATGGCATCCTGGGCGCGAAGCCCGAACGTAGTCCCGATTTCCCGCTCGTTGATGGAGTTATACGGCATGGTCGCAAGCAGCAGTGCATCGGGAAAGCCCGCGGGAGGCTCCCGATCGACGACCAAATCCCATCCACTGTAGGCGGCCTGGAGAGGATGGATCGGCAAAACACGGAAGACCCATCCCTCCCCCATCGGAACAGCCCAGTACCCGCCGGCGCTCACTTCGCCTTCGAAGGCTATGCGCGTGCAGGCGGCTTTGGGCGGTGTTGCGGCCCCGCTCACCAAGGTCGAGAACAGGATCAATCCGATTGCAAGGCACCTCAGCCTCGGCGATTCGATCCCGGGATTGCTCATTGCCCCACTCGTCTTTCCTGCCATTCCTATCATTCCAGGTTTTGTCATTCCACTCCGGTGAAGTCCGTGAAGCCAACTTCGGCCTGCGCTATGATGAAAGGGTTCACAAGAACATGTACCATCCGAGGAACGTTCCACGCGAACGTCTTGAGATCTATGTCTTGTCCACGCATTCTGACCATGAGCGGCCCCGGTGCGAATAGGAACGAAGCCTCACTTGTTCCCGCCCTGCTCTCTGGCGGCGCGCGTCTTTCGAAAACTTCGCTTATTGACTCTCAATCGGAGCAGAACCGGAATGTGGCAGCGCCGTAACCTCTCGCTCTTGCCTTTTCTTCTGATTTCTCCCACGCTGGCCATGGCTCAGGCTACGGCCGCAGTAGCTGGCTCCCAGCCTGCCACGCAGGCGCAGATCACTGAACTGCAACAGGCGGTCCGGAATGCCCAGACTTCCGGAGATAACGCGTGGATGCTGATGTCGGCGGCGCTGGTGCTGCTGATGACCGGTCCCGGCCTGGCGCTTTTTTACGGCGGCCTGGTGCGCCGCAAGAACATCCTCAGCACCATGATGCAGAGCTTTGCCATGATGGGCCTGGTCACCATTCTGTGGGCCATTGCGGGCTATTCACTGGCCTTCGGACACGGCAACGCGTTTATCGGCGGACTCCAGCACATGTTCCTGCGCGGCGTGGGCCTCGGACCCTCGGAGTATGCGCCCACCATCCCCGAACAGACCTACATGGTCTATCAACTCATGTTTGCCATCATCACGCCGGCGCTCATCACCGGCGCCTTTGCCGAACGCATGAAATTCAGCGCCATGGCGGTATTCCTCTCCCTCTGGTCTCTGTTTGTCTACAGCCCGATGGCGCATATGGTCTGGGGAGCGGGCGGATTTCTCAATGCGAGCGGTGGTCATTTTCCCAGCCTCGACTTTGCCGGCGGCACGGTGGTCCATGTCACCTCGGGCGTATCGGCTCTGGTGACCGCCATCTACCTGGGAAAGCGACTCGGCTATCCCAAAACCGCCATGCCCCCTCACTCCATGGTGCTCAGCTTCATCGGAGCGTGCCTGCTTTGGGTGGGGTGGTTCGGCTTCAACGCCGGGAGCGCCCTCAATTCCGGGCCGCTGGCCACGAGCGCCTTCATCAACACCCACTTCGCGGCTGCGGCGGCCGCGCTCGGATGGACTGTGACCGAGTGGATTCACAACGGCAAACCCACCGCCCTGGGCGGGATCTCCGGAGCCGTCGCCGGCCTGGTCGCCATTACCCCAGCGTCGGGATTCGTGCAGCCCATGTCTGCGCTCCTGATTGGTGTCCTCGCTGGAATCTTCTGCTCGTTTATGGTGTTCGAGGTCAAGAGCCGCCTGGGCTACGATGATTCTCTCGATGCTTTCGGCGTACACGGCGCGGGCGGCACTCTGGGAGCGCTGCTCACCGGCATCTTCGCGGTCAGTTCGATCAATGCCGCCTTCGGCAACGACCCTTCCGGCAAGCCGCTTCCCACCGGCGTGCTCGACGGCCACTGGGGCCAGTTGGGAAACCAGGCCGCCGGCGTGGCAATCGCGTGGGGCATTTCCCTGGTGGGTACGCTAGTGTTGCTTTTTGTTGTCGACAAGGTGATCGGCTTGCGCGTTTCGCCTGAACACGAATCGGCGGGACTCGACCTCTCCCAGCATGGCGAAGAAGGTTACGATTTCAATACCTGAACCGGATGACGGGGAAAGATTGGCCCGGAGACGGGCCCACTCGGCCGCCCCGCCTGATAGGCTGTCAAACGAGGCAATTGTTCATGCTCAAGATTGAAGCGGTTCTCCAGCCTTCCAAGCTCGACGCGGTGAAGGATGCGCTGCTGGAAGCGGGCATCGAAGGAATGACCATTCTCGAAGCGCGCGGCCACGGCCGCCAGAAGGGCCACACCGAGTTCTATCGCGGCCGCGAATACACCGTCGACCTTCTGCCCAAGGTCAAGATTGAACTGGTCGTTCCGGATCATCTGAAGGAAAAGGCGATTGAAGCCATCATCGGGGCGGCCCGCACCGGCCGCATTGGCGACGGCAAGATCTTCATCAGCCCGGTGGACGAAGCCATCCGCATCCGCAACGACGAACGCGGCGAAACGGCGCTATAGGTCCGCAACAGGAGATTGCGGCCAGACTCGCCTTTATCCTGAAGGGGCGTGACATCCGGTCACGCTCGATTGTTCATTTGCGGCACAAGTTCCGGATGCTATCTCAACGACGGTTCCTTCTCTGTTCCACCCTGATCGTGGTTCCCTATTCCCGTTCCGTGCTTTTCCGCTTATTCTGATTAGACATCCTTCTTGCTCAGGCAAGCCTTTACCTACTACTCATGAATCCAATCGGCATCGCGGTTGACGATCTACGGGAGCAGTATCTCAAGGAAATGGCGCTTGTCCGCCAGACCTATGAACGCACCGGCGATGGCACGGCCGCCATTCGCCGTCGCTCGGCTGTTGTCGATCGTATCCTCATTGAAATGTGGCGCCGGGCCTTCGCAGGACAGCCCGGATTGAACGTCTCCCTCGTCGCCCTCGGAGGATATGGGCGCAAGGATCTGTTCCCCTTCTCCGACGTCGATGTCCTCTTTGCCTTCGCCGACGACAAGGCCGAAGAGCACGCCCGGGAATCGGTTCGCGCCATTATCCAGGGCATGTGGGACATCGGCCTGAGAGCCAGTCCAGGCTCCCGCACCATCAAGGAAGCCGGCCGGTTTGACCCGGATAACCTCGAGTTCACGCTTGCCACCCTCGACCGACGGTTCCTTGCCGGCCAGTTTTCTCTCTACCAGCAGTTGCACCAGACCGTCCTTCCCGGCCTCGTCCTGAGCGAATGGAATACGATCACGCAGAAGCTGGGAGAGATTGCGCGCTCCCGCCACTCCAAGTACAGCAACACCATCTTTCACCTGGAACCCAATCTCAAGGATTGTCCTGGCGGACTGCGCGATTACCATCTTGCCGTTTGGTTCGCCCTGCTCTTCCACCTCAAAGAGACCAGGGAGTGGCCGCGCCAGCGCGGCGGTGTTTTCCAGAGCGCCCGTGGCGACGCCGAAGCGGCCTTCGACTTTCTCGCCGCCGCGCGATGTTTTCTTCACTTCCGCCACGGCCGCGACGACAATACCCTCGATTGGCAGTCGCAGGATGAAGCCGCGGCCCGCTCCATCGGCCTCGAAACGCGCGGAACCGCCGATCCCGCCTACTGGATGCGCACCTATTACCGCCACGCGCGCGTCGTCTATCGCCGCGCGGCTCTGCTGATGGAAAACCTCCCCGCCCCGGTCAGCTTCTACCGCCAGTTCCGGCGCCGCCGCACCCCGATCGCGGGCACCGACTTCATCCTCGACCAGGGGCGCATCGACATTCTAGCGGGGGCCCAGTTCAGCGATACCAGCGCAATCCTCCGCATCTTCTCCCTCATGGCCACTCATGGCTATACCCTCTCTCAAGCCGCAGAAGACCGCATTACCGATGCATTGCCCGCACTGGCCATCCACATCCCCGAAGGCCCGTATCTCTGGAATGCACTGCGCGAAGCGCTGCTGGGACCCCATGCGGCTCACGCCCTGCGCACGATGCACGCGTTGGGCGTGCTCGAAATGCTGCTCCCCGAGTTCCACGGCATCGACGCGCTGGTCATCCGCGACAGCTATCACCGCTACACCGTGGACGAGCACACCTTCCTGGTCATCGACAATATCCACGGCTTGCGCCAGCCCACGCACGACTACGAGCAGCGCCTGGCCCAGTTGCTGCCTGAAATCGATCGCCTCGACCTCTTCCTCCTCGCTCTGCTCCTGCACGACACGGGCAAGGCGCGCCGCACCGGGGAACACACGGGACAGAGCGTCGAACTTGCCGACAGCTTCATGGCCCGCCTCGACTTCGACGCCGAAGAGCGCGAGTCCGTGTTGAAACTCATCCGAATGCACCTCGAGATGTCGAACGCGCTGCGCCGCGACATCTTCGATCAGGAAAACGTGCGCGGATTCGCGGAAAAAATCGGCAGCCCCACGCTGCTGAAGATGCTCACGCTGCTGACGTATGCGGATATCAAGGCTGTCAACCCCGAAGCGCTTACGCCATGGAAGGCGGAGAGTCTGTGGCAACTCTACATGGCCACGGCCAACTTCATGGACCGCAGCGTGGACGAGATTCGCTATCATGCAGCCATCGATCCGACCCTGCTCAACCGCCTTCGCTCGATGGTGCCCCCCACCCAATACCAGCCCCTTGGCCAGTTCCTCGAAGGGCTGCCGCAGCGCTATCTGCAGACCCGCCTGCCCGAGCAGATCCGCAACCATTTCCAGCTCGCCGCCAACCTCGACAAGGACCCTGTTCAACTCGATCTGCGCCCCACCCGCCAGCTGTTCGACTTCACCGTGATTGCGCGGGACCGCAGCCGCCTGTTTGCTGACGTCGCCGGAGCCCTGGCCGCCTGGGGCATGAACATTGTGAAAGCCGGCGCCTTCTCCAACGAAGCCGGAGTCGTTGTCGACAGTTTCCAGTTCTCCGACGTCTTTCGCACGCTGGAGCTCAACCCCAGCGAGAAAGAGCGCTTCCTCGGATACATGCACGACGTCGTCGCGCAAAAGACGCCCGTCGAGCAACTGCTCGAGGCGCGCCGCCACACCAATCACACCGGCAACTTCAAAGTCGAAGTCGCCACGCGGCTCAGCTTCGATTCCGAATCTTCCACCCATTCCACGCTGCTGCAGGTGGTGGCACAGGACGGCACCGGCCTGCTGCGTCAGATTGCCCTCGTGCTGAGCAACCATCAATGCAATATTGAAGTGGCCCTGATTGATACCGAAGGCGAAACCGCCATCGACGTCTTCTACCTCACGCGCGGGGGAGCCAAACTCAGCGCCGGCACCCAACAGGCATTGGCCGAAGATCTCACTGCCGCCCTCGAAGCCATGCGTGTGCCCGCCGTCTGAAATGCCATATCTTCACGATCGAGATGAAATCAAGCAGCTATCATGCCGTGACAGCCTCCCGAGGGTGCAGGCTTGTCACTTAAGATAGGCGCGCACCAGGTCGATCAGATCCTCGCCCAGTTCCGGGGCAATCTGCTCCTTGGAGCCATCCGTCAGGTGAAAGCGGATATGAGTCTCGAGCACCTCACCCATCAGTGCGTTGACGCCGCCGCGGACGGCAGCCAGCAGCATCAACTGGTCGCCGCAATCTCCGTTGGCTGTGAAAGAACGTTCGATCGCATCCAACTGTCCGCGCATTTTGCGAACCCGTTGGACCATTTTGATGGTTTCCCGCTCCTGGTGGGCCATGAGGCTCCTTCCGTGACTGGGTTTGACAATACCCTCCCCCGGTATGGTATCTACGAAGTGGGGGTACCGTTGCGCTCCCCCTATTTTATTCCCGCTCCGTCCCGGCGGCCCTGCGGAGAGGCTCTTTCATGTTCCGCAATTCCAGCGCATCCCTGAACCCGATCCGCATCCTGGCCGCGTGCACTCTCCTGGCAGCGGCATCAAACGCGTTTCCCCAGGCTCCGCCGGAATCACACACTGCCGTTGTCGAATTCCCGTCCGCGCCTGCCCTCCAATCGCACCTTGGCGGCGGTCGCCTCTTCCGGAACTCGTCCTGGGACACATCCTGGTTCGAAAACACAGGGCAGGCTCCTGATTCTGGCCAGGAGAACCAGCCCACTGACGATCCGCCAGCCACCATGTTTCCGCACCGGGAAGGAGGCCGGTACTGGCTTTCCGGCCAGGCCAACATTATCTTTCAGGGCCGCCTTCCGTTTCACTCTCCGTACGAGGGACCGAACAGCTTCCGCGGATCCGCCGAGTACAAGACGTCCCTGGTCGGAACCCTCTACACGGCCATGCGCGCGACTCATTCGATCCGGTACAACACCGACCTCATCCTGGATGTAGAGTCCGCGGGAGGCCGTGGGTTGAGCCAGGCGCTGGGCCTCGCGGGATTTACCAATCTCGACGTGGTGCGTAACCCAAACCTCGGCAGCACTCCCTATCTCGCGCGCTACCAGATTCACCAGGTCTTTGGGCTGACCGATGAAACCACCAGCCAGGACGCGAGTTTCTTCGCTCTGGCCACCAGCGTTCCCTTCCGCCGCTTCGAGTTCCGCATCGGCAAAATGACGCTGCCCGACTTTTTCGACTTTAATGACGTCGGTTCCGACAGTCACTTGCAGTTCATGAACTGGACGGTGGACAACAACGGCGCCTGGGATTACGCCGCCGACACGCGGGGCTACACCGTTGGCGGCATCGCCGAGTACGACGACCGGTCCTGGTCGCTACGGTACGGCATCTTTTCCATGCCGGTGATGGCGAACGGCATCGACCTGGACTGGGCCTGGAGCCGCGCTCACGGGCAAAACTGGGAGTTGGAAGTACGCCGCAGCCTGGTGCCGAAGCGCCAGGGCACGACGCGGCTGCTGTTTTATGCCAACCGTGCCCACATGGGCGTCTACCGCGAAGCTGTCGACGCCTATCTGAACGGAACGGATCCCACGCCGACCATCACCGCGCACGAGCACTTCGGCGCCCTAAAGTATGGCTTCGGTTACAACATGCAACAGATGCTTACCGAGAACCTGCGCGTCTTCGGCCGGTTCGGATGGAACGAGGGTCAGCACGAATCCTTCGCCTACACCGAAGTGGACCAGACCGTGGAGGTTGGGGGCGACTTCGCAGGCCGGGCATGGCATCGGACCCAGGACAAGATCGGCGTGGCCGTGGTCTCCAACGCCATCAAACGCGACCACCAGAATTACCTCCACTACGGGGGATTAGGATTCCTGCTCGGCGACGGCAACCTAAACTACGGCCGCGAAAACATCGTGGAGAGCTACTACGACTGGCACGCCTGGCGCGGAATGTTTTACGCCATCGATGTGCAGCACGTTTCCGATCCCGGGTACAACCGCGATCGCGGGCCGGCCTGGGTGGGCTCCGTGCGTGCCCACGTCGACTTCTAGGGCGATCGATTTGCTCCTCAAGAAGGCCCTGCTGCCGCGGGTCCGATATGCTAGAAGCAGCAATTAAGCCGAACCTATGGGGGGCCTGGTGGCACATCCGGAAAGCCGAATCCTTGTCTACGATGTCGGGGGAAGCCACATTTCGGCCGCGGTTTTCGATCGCGAAGGCTGCACAGTGCAAGGCGTCGTAACCCAGGGATACCCTTCCGAGCAAAACACCGAGACGTTCCTCGGCGTTCTCCACTCCCTGGGAACCCGTGCTGCCCAGGGCCAGGCCGACATTCGCGGGGTGTCAATCGCGATGCCCGGCCCGTTCGATTATGAGCATGGCGTGAGCTGGATGCAGCACAAGCTGCCCTACCTGTATGGATTCGACTTGCGCCACGCCCTGGCCGCCCGTCTGGGAAAGGCGGATTCCCAAGTCCGTTTTCTCAACGATGCCGCCGCATATCTGTTGGGGGAAATCTCTGCCGGCTCGGCTCAAGGTGTATGCCGCGCGGTGGCCATCACGCTGGGTACGGGCATCGGCTCAGCCTTTGCCGTGGATGGGCTTGTCATTCGGAACGGAACGGGCGTTCCTCCCGGCGGCGAGATCTGGAACTTCCCTTACCAGGGCGGCATTCTCGAAGATCAAATCTCGACGCGCGCCATTCGACAGAGCTACCAACAGCGCACCGGAGAGGACCGCGAAGTCGCGGACATAGCGGCGTTGGCGGCCCAGGATGCCATTGCAGCTGAGATTTTCAGCGACTTTGGCCGCACCCTGGGAATTGCGCTGCGCACTGTGCTGGCCGCTTTCGGCCCCCAGGTCATCGTGCTGGGCGGCGGGATTTCCCGGTCGGCACAACTCTTTCTGGCGGCGGCTCAAGCCGAACTCGATAGTCCACGCATCGAACTGCGCGTCTCGTTGCTGGGCGAAATCGCGCCCCTGGTCGGCGCCGGCGCCGCATGGTTCCAAACCGAGCGCCGCGACTCTCCAATGGCGGACGACGCAGGCCTGCATCCGGTTGCAAAGCCCATTTAGAAAGAGGAATTATTTCGCAGCGGGCTGCGCCTGGAATTTTGGTTCCGGGGGAAGCGCATAGATCACTTCGCCCGGCTTCGCATAGTGCAGCTTGTCCCGGGCCTCGCGTTCAATGGCATGGGGATCCGACTTGAGCCGCTCAACCCGGATCCGCAGCCGCGCATTCTCCTGCTCCAGTTCCTCGATCTCTTTGCGCAACTGCTTGTCTTCGACCCGCTTTTGTTGCCACACCGACAGCCCGTGCTTACCGTTGACTACATGCCAAGTCAGCAAGAGTGCCAGTCCCACCGCCACGACCGTGCCCGCAGGCCGCCACACGCGCAACGCCCATTCCAGCAGCCGATCCGAAAAGGCGCGCCGAGCTCCCGCAGTCCGGCCCCCGTTCGATTTTGATTGCCCGTCAAGATTGCTGTCCCGCATTTGACCCCGATTATCTCCCTGCGACATGACAAATTCTTTCGGCGGAGACCCGCAGCGATTGGGAAGTCCTTCTCGCTCCGCGCGTCGGTATACGCCCGCACCACCGGTTCCGTCCCCGAGAGCCGAAACAAACCCACGAACCGTCGTCCAGAATCAACTTCAGCCCGTCGGTACGTTCTACCTTCACGACCTTGCGTCCGCTCAACTCGGTGGATCAGTCTTCAACTTCTCAGTGAACGCGGCTTACAGTTCCGGGGTCAAGTGGAAGTTCTCACGAACTGAGTAATCGGAACCAACCTTGGCAAACGATTCCCGCAATTGCACTCCGACTCGTCAACCGCAAAATCCATACTGCATGAGTCGATCCAACAAACGAGTATTGCCGCACTAAAAGTTCAAAGTGAAAAACGACGCAACCCGTTGGCATTCCGAGCGCGCTTCTACACTGACGTAAGGAGCATGCCATGCCGTATAAGAGTTGCCCTGCCCGCATAGTTCTCGCTACCGCCGCCAGTTCCGAAGAGGCACGCGCGCTGGGCCGCGCCTTAGTCGAGGAACAACTTGCCGCCTGCGCGACATTGATTCCTGCAGTCGAATCGATCTACCGGTGGAAGGGCAAAATCGAATCCTCGAGCGAAGTCATGCTTCTCCTGAAGACGGGGGTCGACCAGTTGGCTGCACTCGAAACCCGCTTGCGTCAATTGCACAGCTACGAAGTCCCGGAGTTTCTTGTGCTCCCCATCGAAATGGGCAGCCACACTTATCTCGACTGGATGCTCGGAAGCCTCGCAAGTGATGAGAAAGGGCCGCCTGCCGAAATTTCAGAGCCCGAAAACTGACTCGTTGCTCCGTCGCGACCGATCGTCACATTGCGTTTCAAGGTCCGCCCACACACGCTGGCTCGGGGCTGCCGTCTGGTATTCTTGGCTTCAGCGGTTTGCCAATGGTTAGGGCCTGAAATCACAACCCTCAGACGGCTTTTGAACGACTGGAGCTCGATCGCACTTCGGTCCGGCAATCATGAGACCGCTCCGTCGTCGCGGCCGCCGGGTCACACCAATTGGAGAAGCGTGTCGATGCCCAATGCGCTGGTTACTGATTGTCATGATTGCCTCGGTCGGTGCTCTTGTCCTCGCGTCCGGAGGAATGGCGTGGCACATCTGGCGTCAGCACGCAAGGTTGCACCGCACTGGGGCCGGCCCTCATTCCGGCCCGCGCGCCCACGAGGAGAGCGACGTTGAAACGGAGGAAACGCCTTGACGACTGAATCCACAACAAGCGTGAGCCGCGTTCGGGTTGCAAGCGTACCGCTATTTGCCCCGTCCGCATGGTTGCGCAGCGTGGGAATCGTTCTCGTGGGAAGCTTCTTTGTCGCGGCTTGTGCCCATGCGGCGCTACCCCTCTACTTCACGCCCGTTCCGTTGACGCTCCAGCCCTTTGCAGTGCTGCTCCTGGGTCTGCTGCTGTCTCCTCGTCTGGCGGCTGCCACGCTGCTCGCTTATTTGGGCGAGGGCGCGATCGGCCTTCCCGTGTTCTCTCCGGGGCCGGCAAGCGCACCCGGCCTGGCGCACCTCTTCGGTCCGACCGGCGGATACCTTCTTGCATACCCTGTGGCAGCGCTGTTGATCTCGTTCCTTTTACGGAGCAGCCATCGCAGGTTCTTCGCGGCCGTAGCCGCAGCCACAGCCGGAGACCTTATCATTCTTTCCGCCGGCGCACTGTGGTTGGCAGCCCTTACTCACGCTTCGCTCCCGGTGGTCCTCACGCAGTCGTTTCTCCCCTTTTTACCCGGGGACGCCCTGAAGGTCGTTACCGCGGCCGCATTGGCTACCGGATGGCACAGCCGTTTGCGCCATCGCAACTCCTCGTCTTCGCCGGCAAACTAGTCTTGTGTCGAAAGGATCACCGCATTCCGTGAGCACCCAGCAATCCGAACCGGCCGTCTCGATCCCCATTCGCGAAATCTCTATCGCTCACAGTCCCGACTCCGACGACGCCTTCATGTTCTACGGGCTGGCGACCAACAAAATTCGCGTGCCCGGGTACCGGTTCTCGCACACTCTTTGCGATATCGAGACGCTGAATCGCCGCGCCCGCGAGGAAGCCTTCTTCGATGTGTCGGCGATCAGCTTCCATGCCTATCCGTATGTTCAGAACAATTACACGCTCATGGGCTGCGGTGGCAGCGTGGGCGAGGGTTACGGTCCGATGATTGTCGCGAGCCGGCGGCTCGCCACCAGCGACCTTAATAAGATTCGCATTGCCGTTCCGGGCACGCTCACCACCGCCTACCTGGCCCTCAAGGTGTACAACCCGGCGATCGAAACCGAAGTCGTTCCGTTCGACAAAATCATCCCCGAAATTCTGGCCGGCAAATATGATGCCGGTCTCATCATTCACGAGGGACAGCTCACCTATTCCTCGAGCGGCCTTTATCGCGTGCTCGATCTCGGAGTCTGGTGGCGCGAGACCACCGGCCTGGTGCTTCCGCTGGGCGGTAACGCGATCCGCCGCTCGCTTGGCGCCGAGTCGCATCGGATCATTTCCAAGGCTCTCCGCGACAGCATCCAGCACGCGCTCGATCACCGCGAACAGGCTCTCGAGTACGCCATGCAGTTTGCCCGCGATCTGGATTCGTCGCTAGCCAACCGCTTCGTGAGCATGTACGTGAACGATCGCACCCTCGACTACGGCGCCGACGGCCGCAAGGCCATTCGCAAGTTGCTCGACCTGGGCCACGAGCGCGGCATCATCCCCATCGCGCCGCTGGTGGATTTCGTCGACTAGGCAATCGAATAAGAATCCTTCGCACTGCCGTTACGGCCGTGATCGAGACTTCCCACCAAAGAGTCATTACAAACGCCTAACAATTCCACCCGGACTCCTAAGATTCTTCTAATCGTCGCCGATGCATCTGGTACGAGGATTTCTGCAGATGCTCGCCGCCTTCCGGTCCACGTTTCTCCTGGGGTGCAATTCGCCGGCCCTGATTGCCGACCTCGAGCCGGTTTTCTCTGCTTGTGGCGCCCGGATGAGCCTGGAAACGACGTCAGAGAGAGCTCTTCTGGTGATGAACGGACGTGAGCCGCCGTCGCTGGCTCTGCTTGATCTGGATCTGCCTGGCATGGAAATGAGCCAACTGCTGGCATGTGTGCGAACCGAGGGACCGGTGCGGAGATTTCCGATTGTCCTGATTTCAGACAACGTCTCCGCGGAGTGCATGGATCGCCTCGCCGAAGGAGTGATCGACGATCTCATCCCGAGGACCGCCCCGTCGTCTTACTGGCGCCTTCGGCTTGATTCGGTGATGCGTGCGTTTCGCCGCAGCCGCGAAATGGAACAACTGCGCGAAGCCGCAACTCTTCCGTCGCAGACCGACCCGCTCACCGGAATCTACAATCAGCCTGCGCTTGTGTCCATGCTCTTTCGCGAAACCGATCGCGTCCAGCGCATGAAAACTTCGCTGTGCCTGTTGCTGTTCGAGATCCAGGATTCCACGCAGTGGCACGCACGGCTGGGGACGATCGCCCGCGATGACTTGATGCTCGAAGTGGTGAGCCGCGTCCAGCGGTTATTGCGCAGCTACGATCTGTTTGGCCGTACCGGCAATGACGAATTCCTGCTTGGCCTACCCGGATGCAATACCGTGAACGCCGTCATGCTCGCCGAACGCATTCGCCTTGAAGTCTTCTCCGCGCCTTTTTCTTTAGCGGGCCAACCGATCCGAATGTCGGCCTGTTTTGGGATCGCGGCCAGCCTGGGTCGCTCTCCCGTAGTCGTCCTTCGTGAAGCCGCAAAGGCTCTACAGATCGCGAGAACGGCCGGCCCCGATTTTATTCAATGCGCCGACGATTGTCCGGTAACAGAACCGGCGGCTTTTTTCTCACTCGCCGGCGAAGACAACCTGCTCGTCTGAGCTAATGGCGTGCCCCGGGCGAAAACCCTTATCTCAATTCGCCATTCGATGATTACGCAGTACGAATCTGCGCAGGCGGTACGACGACCTCAACAAGTCCAGTCGCCACGTCATAGACGAGGCCAGAAACAAGCCACTTGTCCGGCAACGTGGAAATCGTCTTGAGCAAGGCAACATCGCCGGCAACAGCCGCGCGGGGATCGGTGACTGCCTTTTTCTCGACTTTTCCTTCCTCTACTTGAAAATAGTGAGCCAGCATAGCCGGGTCGCCCGCAAGGCGAGTGATGCCGCAATCGGTGTGCTGAAGAACGACGAGGTGAAACTCACCGCCGCCTCCTGTAACCCGACCCATAACCTGGCCGATGCGCCCGAGCATCCCCAACTCTTGCAGCAGTACCGGAGTAATTCGGCCGCCGATGTTACGCAACACGAGGGCCTCACCCGGTTTGAGTCCAAGCAAATGAGCAGGGTCCACGCGCATATCTGCGCAACCGATGATCATTGCCTTGAGATTCGGCGTCGCCTCGGGAAGCGAGGGCATAAGCGTGCCCGCAACAGACTGCTGAGCGGCAAAGTCTTTGTTGCGTTCTAACATGCTGTCGAGATTACTCATGTGGATTCTCCTCGAGGGGTTTTGCGTGAGACTCTGGAAGAGAGCCTCAAACTTGACACTAAAGATCCCCAAGAGCGGAGGCCGATTTCGGAGAGACCGCAAGAGTCTGGTGTCTCGCTAACTAGTTCGTTACCACCCGGCTCGCGCTTCCGACCGGCTCCAGTCCCAGAAACTCCTGAAATACATGGTTCGAGAGCAGTCTTCCCCGTGCCGTCAACCGTATCTTCGTGGCGTCCGACACCAACAGTCCATCGGCCGCCAGGCGAACGGCTACGTCCAGAGCCGGACGCACAGTATCGCGCCCGAATTCCTCGACCAGTTCCGCAACATCCACACCCGCATTCAACCGCAGGCCCAGGAACCATGCCTCCTCGTGCTGCCGGTCAGGTGACAGCCACGCCGTCTCCGTCGCCGCCGGGCCATCGAGGTAGGCCTTCAAATCGTCGCTGGTTTTCGCCCTCACCACAAAGTCGCTCGAAGGCGCCGACGCACGCAACGCCGAGGACGCGTCGAGTCCCACACCCAGGTAGGGCCGCCGCTCCCAGTATCGAAGATTGTGCCGCGACGCGAAGCCAGGCTGCCCGAAATTCGAAATCTCGTATTGTGCCAGCCCCGCGTCTTCCAATCGCTCGATCGCCGTCTCATACATCCGGGCGATGGAATCGTCGGCGGGAACCAGCCCCGCGTGATAGCGAGCCCCGCCGCTCAGCATCTCCCGCCCCAGCCGCGAATCTTCGTCCACCTCCAGCATGTATATGCTGGCGTGCGGGACCCCGCTACCGATCAGCACATCGAGCGATTCCTCCCACGACGCGAAGGTCTGCCCCGGCAAGCCGGCGATAAGATCGACATTCAGGTTGTGAATGCCTGCCGCGCGCAGCCGCCGCAAATCCTCCATCACCATTGCCCGGTTGTGCAGCCGTCCGGTCTCGCGCGCTTCCCGGTCAATGAACGACTGCACTCCCAGGCTCACCCGGTTCACGCCGCCCTGTGCCAATGCGTCGAGGGTCGCGTCCGGAAGCTGTCCCGGGGCGCACTCCACCGTGATTTCAGCACCGCTCTCAACGTCAGAGACGGTACGAAGTACCTCGAACAGCCGTCGGATCAGCTCTGGCGCAAGCAGCGTGGGCGTTCCGCCGCCCAGGTACACCGTATCCACCGTCTGCGGCAATACAACGCCCATTCGCGACGCCCACGCCCCGGCGCCCGTCAAATCTTCGATGAGACGGTCAACGTAACGCCCATGTTCGCCGGCGGAATAAACGCCCGAGGCAAAATTGCAATATGTGCACTTGGACCGGCAAAAGGGCACCGCGATGTAAATGCCTAGCGAGTTGTCACGCACCCACGACATTAGAATGATTCTTTCATGGGTCCGCGTTTCCGGCTGACATCGGGGCAGCCCTGCAATAAAGCTGATACATTCACGCGCTAAAGTATTGTTTCAAGGAGATTCGATTTTGAGAGCCTGGGCAGTTTTCGCGGTTGCGTTCCTCCAGGTCATTTTGGTCTCTGGCCATTGGTTCATCTACCACACGCTGGTCTCGTTCTGGCCTCCCTTTTTTCCCATGACCCCCGTCGGCCTCGAGTACCTGCGCGGAGCATTGTTGGTGCTTTCTATCAGCTTCATCATCGCTGCGGTGCTTGGCTATCGCTATTCCAACATTTTTGTCTCTCTGATCTACAAGATCGCGGCGGTCTGGCTTGGAATCCTGAATTTCCTGTTCTGGGCTGCCTGCCTGTGCTGGCTCGCGGCCTTCCTGCTTGGGATTGCGACGCCAAGCGCGGATGTCACGGCGAGGCCCTGGATCGGAACTGTCCTGTTCGGCTCTGCGCTGCTGGTCAGTCTCTACGGCTTCATCAATGCGCGGCGTATTCGCGTGCACCGCACTCCGGTAAATCTGCCCAATCTGCCTCCCGCCTGGCGGGGCCGCACCGCGCTGCTGGTCACTGACCTTCACCTGGGGAACATCAATCAGAGCGGGTTTTCGAAGCGCATCGCGGATATCGCGCGGCGCCTCGATCCCTCCATCATCTTCCTCGCCGGTGACCTCTTCGACGGCTCCAAGGCCGACCCGGAACTTCTCGCGTCCCCCTTGTTCGATCTGGCCCCACCCTTCGGGCGCTACTTCTGCGGGGGCAATCACGAAGACTTCGGCGATGCGGCGGGATTCACCACGGCACTCACGCGAGGCGGCATCCACGTCCTGCACAACGAACGGGTGCTGGTGGACGACCTCCAGGTGATCGGCGTCTCCTATGCAGATTCAAGCTATCCCGCCCACCTGCGTGCATTTCTTGAGAGCCTGCACCTGGACTCCGGCCCGGCCAGCGTGCTTCTCAACCATGTGCCGCATCGCCTGCCAATCGTCGAGCAAACCGGAGTGAGCCTGCAGCTCTCCGGTCATACCCACGGAGGACAGATTTTCCCGTTTACCCTCTTTCGCCCGATGGGCTTATGGAGAATTCACCTATGGGCTGCAACGCTTCGGCAAACTGCAGGTGTTGACCTCGAGCGGCGCCGGCACATGGGGACCCCCGATGCGGGTCGGGTCTGATGCTGAAGTAGTCCTGATTACCTTCACTTGAGCCATCGATTTTGGACTACACCGGTCCCACGGTCGCTCATCCGCCCTGCCCCGGAGTACCATGAGAGGGCTTTTCCGCACTGCTTCAAGGAGATCGACCCCGTGCCTCACGAAACGCCGAGTTCTTCGCCCCGCGAAACGACCACACTCCGCACTCATCTCTCCGGCTATGACCTGCTGCTGCACCCTGCGCTGAACAAGGGCACCGCCTTTAGTGAGGAGGAACGAAACACCTTTGGGCTTCACGGCCTGCTACCGCCCCACATCGGCACACTCGAAGACCAGCGCGAACGCCGCAAGAAGGCCCTCGACAATCAGCCCACGCCGTTTGCCAAGTACACCTTGATGCGCGATCTGCAGGACAGCGACGAAACCCTTTTCTACTCCCTGATCAAGCACAACACCGAAGAGCTGTTGCCCATTGTCTACACCCCCGCGGTCGGGGAGGGGTGCCAGCGATTTTCCGAGATCTGGCGAAAGCCCCGAGGCTTGTTTATCAGCTATCCCAATCGCGGCCATATCGACCAGATGCTCGCCGATCCCCGCTATGACGAGATTCGCTGCATCGTTGTCAGCGATGGGGAACGCATCCTCGGTCTCGGCGACCAGGGCGCCGGCGGCATGGGCATCCCGATCGGCAAGATGGCGCTCTACACCGCTCTCGGCGGCATACCGCCCCACCACTGCCTTCCCATCCTGCTCGACGTCGGCACCGACAACCCGGCACTGCTGCAAAGCCCCATCTACATCGGCTGGCAGCACGCGCGAGTCCGGGGCCGGGAATACGACGACTTCATCGAGGCCTTCGTCACTGCAGTCCAGCGGCGCTGGCCGCATATTCTGCTGCAATGGGAAGACTTCGCCGGCGAAAACGCACTGCGCCTCCTCGACCGGTACCGCGACCGCCTCTGCACCTTTAACGATGACATCCAGGGTACCGCGGCGGTTACGACCGGCGCCTTGTTCGCGGCCGTCCATGCTACCGGGATTCCCCTTCGGGACCAGCGCATCGCCATGTTCGGCTCCGGCTCGGCGGGCGTTGGAATCATCGCCCTGGTGATCGCCGCCATGAAAGAACAGGGCCTGTCTGAAGCCGAAGCACGGCAACGGATTTACGCGTTCAACCGCAACGGCCTGCTCGTCGAGGGCGAGCCCGGCCTGCGCGCCAGCCAGGTCCCCCTCGCCCGCAGCAAGTCGGACGTTGCCGGCTGGGCCTTGTCTAAACCGGGGCCGATCTCCCTGCTCGACACCGTTCGCAACGCCGGAATCACAGTCTTAGTCGGAGTCTCGGCCCAGGCGGGCGCATTCACCGAGGAGATCGTCCGCGCGATGACGCTCCATACGCCGCGGCCCGTCATCTTTCCACTCTCCAATCCGACCTCGGTCGCCGAAGCCACTCCCGAAGACGTCCTGCGCTGGACGGACGGCCGCGCCCTCGTCGGCACCGGAAGCCCATTCGCAGCTGTCGAAATCAATGGCCGCAAGATCCGCATTTCCCAGATCAACAATTCCTTCATCTTTCCCGGTCTCGCGCTCGGTATCCTGGTTGGCCGCGCAACCCGCGTGAGCGACGGCATGATGATGGCCGCCGCGAAGGCGCTGGCTTCGGTGTCGCCAACGCTTGAGGACCCGAGTGCCCCGCTTTTGCCGGCCATCGCCGATTCCCGCAGGGTGGCGCTGGTGGTTGCCGAAGCAGTCGGTCGGCAGGCCGTAGCGGACGGGATCTCCGATATGGATTACGACTCCCTGAATGAACAACTGCGCGCCTACGTGTGGGAACCCCTCTACCACCCGTACGAGCGCGTCAAACCGCCCTGCTGACTGCGGCCGAGGACCTCCACATCTCATTCCTAAATATTCTTTTGTGTTTTGCCATCTTTTGCCGAAGAACGTCGCGTAGTTGAGTAGAGGGAAGACGCCGGCACCCGTGATTCCCAAAGGAACACTGGCGACCGAACCAGGCAGTTGGCTGTCCAAGGCTTTCCCCGCTGCGTGGGCTCGTACCCATTTCCCTTAAAGGAGACCGACAATGCACATCCGTATCAGGTCCGTCGCGGCCTTTGCCCTTTCCCTGCTCAGCCTCGGACTGGCCGCCCCGGCCTTCGCCCAGTTGAAGTTCACCCTTAACGTCAACTGCACCCGAGGCGATTCCCTCGCCGTGGTTGCTGCAAACGCCCTTCCCAACACCGTCATCAATGTCAAGGGCGCCTGCACCGGGCCCGTCAGCATCACGACCAATGGCATTCAGCTCAACGCGGTCGGCGCCGCCTCCATCAGCGGAGCGGGCAAGAACGCTGTCACCATCACGGGAGCCCAGCGCGTGACGCTCACCGGCCTCTCGATCACCGGCGGAGCCGACGGAATCGTTGCGCAGAACGGCGCGCAGGTGTTGCTCCAGAACGACACCGTATCCGGCAATGCGCAAACCGGCATCTCGGTCCTGGCCAACTCCAGCGTCACCGTCACCGGCGGCTCCAGCCAGAACAACGGGCTTTTTGGAATCGACGTTGAAGCCACGTCGGCCCTGGTTGTCACGGGCTCGTACTCGATCACCGGCAACGGAGTCTTCGGCATCAATATCAACAACGGCTCCAGCCTTACGCTGACCGCCGCCAACCTCACTGTCTCGCAGAACACGCTCGGCATTCAACTCGGCACCAATGCTTCGGGATTCCTCGACGGTCAATCCACCCTGATTGCCAACCAGAACTTCAGCGACGGAATTACGATCGTATCGGGCTCGCACGTGGTTGACTTTGGGGGAACGATCCAGACGATTTCGAATGCGATTCATGGGATCTCGCTGAACTCCAAGGCGGGCCTGGACCTCGATGCCGGCTCGCAAGTGACTTCCGTCTTCAACCAGGGCGACGGCGTTCATCTTGAGCAGGGCTCAGAGGTGACAGTCTTCAACAATCCCAACTTCTCTGGCAACCCCAATGCCACGGCGCTCACCGTACAGAACAACCTGGGGAACGGCATTAACGTCCTGACGGGTTCGCATGTGCTGGACGACAACTTCGCAGCCGTGATCGCGCAGCAGAACGGAGCCGCGGGCATTGCCGCCGATGATGGCAGTTCGGTGAGCTTCGGACAAACCATCCCGGTCGGCAGCATTGCCAGCTTCATTTTCGGCAACAATCCTGATATCCGGCTGTCTTTCGGATCGCATTTCACCTATTTGTCCAATGATGGCTTTGCCGGCCTGACGTGCGACGCCACCTCGCTGGTTCGCGGTCCCGGCAACTTCACGTGCCCCAGGTAGGTCCCGTCGGAATATCGAAGTGCCTGAATGCGAGCCTCGTTTGCCTTCAACGGAGCGAGGCTCAATCGGGCGCCGGCAGTCGAGGTGGCCCCCAGGTGCCGCGCCGTGAATCATGCCCTGCCCGCAAACTCCCGCGTCTCGGTGTAGACCTTTACCTTCTCGCCCGTCTTCACGAAGAAGGGCACCTTGATCTCGAGTCCCGTCTCCAGCTTTGCGGGCTTGGTCACGCCACCGCTCGCCGTGTCGCCGCGCACCCCCGGCTCGGTGTACTCCACCTTCAATTCCACCTGCGAAGGCAACTGAAGCCCGATCGGATTGCCGTTGTATTTATCGAGCTGAATGATGGCGCCTTCCACCAGGAAATCCAGCGCATCGCCCAGTTTGTCCGCCGCAAGCGTCAGCGTCTCAAAGCTTGACTGATCGAGAAAATACGATCCGTCGGCGTCGCTGTAGAGATACGAAGCCTCGACCGTCTCGAGATCGGGCTCCTTGAACTTGTCGCTGGCCTTGAATGTCTTGTCGAAAACAGCCCGGGTCAAAAGGTTGCGCATCTTCAGCCGCACCAGCGTCTGTCCGCCGCGCGCCGTGGGCGTCGAGACTTCCACGTCCAGGCAGTAGTAGGGGACGTTCTCCAGTTCAAAATACATCTTCCGCTTGATATCAATCGCATCGATCAGTGCAGCCATGCTTTGTCCCGCTTCCCCTTCAATTCGGTGTCACTCCATGGTAAAACGCTGAACCCGGGTGTTCCCGGCCAGCCGTATCGGCGTTGCCCAACAATGGCGTCCCGTTGTTAGTATTGGAGCGGCTCACACAAACGTTTTACTCAAGGGGGAACACCATGACTCACCTTTGCCGCCGGGCCGGATTTCCGACGTGGATTCCGCTTCTAGCTCTGGCGATTGCCGTACTTTCTGGCCAAAACATCTTTGCCCAACGCCCCCAGGCGCCGCCTCCGCCCACCGGTCCATGGATGAATACCAGCCTCTCGCCCGACGAGCGCGCCGACCTGGTGCTCAAAGAAATGACCCTGGATGAAAAGGTCGCCCTGTTGCATGGCGTCGGCATGCCCACGGACGAGCCCGTTACTCCCGAAAATGCCGCCTCCAACCGCGGCGTCGGTTATGCCGTCGGCGTACCTCGCCTCGGCATTCCCGGCATTGATATGAGCGATGCGGCCTACGGCGTGCGCTCCAGCGGAGTCAACGGACGTTACTCGACCGCGCTGCCGGCCAACGTGGCCGCTGCTGCCAGCTGGGACGTAGATGCGGCGTACGAGTACGGCGCGCTCATCGGCACCGAACTTCGCGCCCAGGGCTACAACATGTCGCTCGGCGGAGGCACAAATCTCACCCGCGAGCCCCGCAATGGCCGCACTTTTGAATATCTGGGTGAAGACCCGATCCTGGCCGGAACGCTGGTTGCCAAGCTCATCGAAGGCACCCAGTCCGCATACGTGATCGGCGACATCAAGCACTACGCCCTGAACGACCAGGAAAGCGGCCGCAACGCCGTCGACATCTCCATCAGCAAGCGCGCCGCGCGGGAAAGCGACCTGCTGGCCTTCGAAATCGGCGTCTCCAAAGGACATCCTGCCGCGGTCATGTGCTCCTACAACCGCGTCAATGGCGACTTTGCCTGCGAAAACAAGTGGCTGCTCACCGATGTGCTCAAAAAGGACTGGAAGTTCCCCGGCTTCGTCGTGTCGGACTGGGGCGGCACCCACTCCACCGAAAAAGCTTCCGCCGCCGGCCTCGATCACGAGCAGCCGGGCCGCTTCTGGTTCGGCGACAAGTACAAGGCGGCCGTCGATGCGGGCACCATCCCCACGTCTGAGCTTGACGATCACGTTCACCGCATTCTGCGTTCCATGTTCGCCGCCGGCGTGATCGATCATCCCCGCCAGCGCTTCGTCGTCGATCCATTTGCCGGCTTCGAGACTGCGCGCAAGATCGAGGAGGGCGGCATCGTTCTGCTCAAGAACAACCGCTCCGCCCTGCCTCTCGATTCCGCAAAGATCCGCACCATCGCCGTCATTGGCGCGCACTCCGATGTGGGCATGATCTCCGGCGGAGGCTCGGCCCAGGTCGATCCCATGGGCGGAAACGCCATCATGCCTCCCGGGAAAGGCGCTACCCACTGGCTTGAACAGATTTGGTTTCCAACCTCGCCGCTCAAAGCCATCCAGGCCCGCGCCCCCAAGGCCACCGTGAAATACGATCCCGGCTTTGATCCCGCGGCTGCAGCCGCTGCGGCCAAGGACGCCGACGTGGTCATCGTCTTCGGCTATCAGTGGGAGAGCGAAGGCATGGACCTGCCCTCACTCTCGCTTCCGGCTTACAAACAGCATGGCCAGAAGGACGATCCGGAGGTCGACCAGAACGCCGTGATCGCCGCCGTGGCCGCCGCCAACCCGCATACCATCGTCGTGGTCGAAAGCGGCAGCCCTGTCACCATGCCGTGGGTCGATGCTCCCGCCGCTATTCTCGAAGCCTGGTACAGCGGCAGCGACGGAGCCGATGCCCTCGGCAATATCCTCTTCGGCACAGTCAACCCCAGCGGAAAACTCCCCAATACTTTCCCGAAGGGCGACTCCGATCTGCCCCATCCCACGGTGACGCAGCCGCCTCCTGAGTCATCCCACTTCAACGGGCCGGCTTCGCCTGAGCAATGGGCCAAAGGCCTGCCGCCATTCCCTGTGGCTTACGACGAGGGCCTGAAGGTCGGCTACAAGTGGTACGACGCCGAGAATAAGGCGGTGCTGTTTCCGTTCGGTTTCGGACTCTCTTACACGACCTACAGCTATTCCGGCCTGACGGTCACCCCCGGTGACACGGTCAAGGTGACTTTCACCGTGACGAATACCGGCGCCCGCGCCGGCGCGGAGATCGCCGAAGTCTACGCCGCGCTCCCGGCCAGCGCCAAGGAACCGCCCAAGCGCCTCATCGGCTTCGCCAAGGTCAAGCTCGAGCCCAAAGCCAAACAGACCGTGAGCATCGACGTCGATCCCAAGTATCTGTCGATCTTCGACGAACAAAAAGACGGATGGACCCTCGTTCCGGGCGACTACACCATCATGGTGGGCGGATCCAGCGACAAGCTCCCGCTGAAAGCGACAGTGAACCTGAAGTAAGACCGATAGTGGAGATTGGCGGAGTCCCAGGTCTCGGAAGCGAGACCTGGGGCACCCGCAGTCAAATTCTTAAACACCCGGCCCTTCTAAAGGACGCCTACTCCGCGTCCGCCGGCACCTGCTCCAGGAGCCGCTTCCAGGTCCGCTGGTTCCTGCGCCAGGCTTTCTTCAAGTCCTCGAGGATTCGCTCGAAATCCGCGTTGGTGCGCAGATTGTTCCAGGCCGGATTCTTTTGAAACCAGGGATAATTCTCGTTGCCCAGGTAAATCGCGCGCCGCAGCCAGTGCAGCGCTTCGGTGGAGTCGCCTTCCACCGCGAAGTAGGTCGCCAGCCGATATGCCATTTCGCTGTCGGCCTCGGCTGCTGTCAACGTGTCGTCCTTCAACAGCTCTGTTCCGCGTCCGCGATCGCCCGCCTGTACGTAACACAAGGCCAGCGTAGGCACCGCGATGCGCATCAACTCGTCGTCGCGAATCACGCTTTCAAGTATCTCGATCGCCGCGGCCAGGTTGCCCATGCGCATCTGCTGATATCCCGACGACGTGCGCAGCAGGGGATGCCGCGGCTCCAGGGCCAGCCCCTTCGCCAGCTCGTCTCCGGCCAGTTCGAGCTGGTTCTGGTACTGATACACCCGCGCCCGGTGGTTATACAGAATCGCCGCATTGGCGGGGTTCAACTTGAGCGCGCGATTGAACTGACTCAGCGCCTCGTCGTACATGCCGTCGCCGCGCAGCGCCTGCCCCGCCACCATGTGCACATTCCAGTCATTCGACGAAACCGTCAGCATGTTCGAAATGCCATGCCGCGCCGACTCCTTCTCGCCGCGCCCGAGCAGCATATAAATGCGATAGAGGTTGGCCTCCGTCGATGCCGGATCGAGCTTCAACGCTTCGTCAAAGGCGCGCCGGGCACGGATCACGTGAATCTGCCCGCCAAATCCGTGGCGCGCATATTGCAGCTCCGCGATGCCCAGACCACTCCACGCCTGCGCGAATCCAGGGTCCTTCTCCGTTACGCTCGAAAACAGCGCGTGGGCCCGATCGAGGTCGGCCCGCGCGCCGGTCCGAAACATGAATGAACTCAGCAACGCCCGCGCCTGGAGATACTCTTCGCTCACCGGCCCGGGGAGCGATCCGTTGCGCGGCCCAGTGCGGGGAGCATATGCCTGCGCCGCCTCGATCGAATCCGCCGCGCTCAAACCGTGCAGCGCCGCGAACACTTCATTCGATATTTCCGTTTGCACCGCAATGAGGTCCAGCGACGCCACGCGGATTGCGCCGCCCGAGCGCACCCGCTGCGAACCCACATCGAGCAACTGCCAGTTCAAGTCGAATCCGTGGTCGGAGCGCAGGAAGCTCCCCGCCAGCACGTACGAAACCAGCAGCTTTTGACCCAGCGACAGAGGATCCATCTGGGCAATCGGCAGCGACATCAGCGTGCTCGATGGCCGCACCACGAGGGTCGGGATCCTCGCCAGGCGTGCTGCCAACGCATCGGCCAGCGCGAATCCATATAGCGGCGCAACTTCTTTCGCGCCCAGGTTGGTGAAGGGCAACACGACCAGCGAGTTCTGTTGCGCCCGATCCGGGGCGGACTCGCGAAACCGCTCCGCCAGCATCGACAGAAACCCCGTGGCGCGCTTCTCGGCCTCCGGTCCGGTGGTGGGCAGATTCGCGGCTGCGTCGCCCGGAATGCTGCCGGTCTCAATCTGCTGCGCCTTCATGATGGTCTTCAGCGCCTCGCGCACTTCGGCCGCCGAGGTGTAGCGCGACGCCGGATTCTTCTCGAGGCACATCGAAATCACGCTCTTCAACTCGGTGGAAACGCCGGGTACGATCGCGCTCAAATCTGGCGGCTCGGAGAACTGGATAGCGCGGATCGCCTGAAAATCTTCTGCATCGGGCCGGGAGAACGGGTGCCGACCGCTCGCCAGTTCATAGAGAATCACGCCCAGCGCCCACACGTCCGACTGCACGCTCGACTGCCCGGTCACGAACTGTTCGGGCGCCATATAGCGGATCGTTCCGCCCCGCGCAGTATAGGTCGCCGCCATGGACGCATCCTTGGCCAGCGCGGGCTTCGACGGATCGAAGTTTGCATCTTCAGGAGGCAGCCGCCGTGCCAGTCCAAAGTCCAGGATCTTCGCCAGTCCCCCGTCGGTGAGCATCACGTTTTGCGGCTTCAGATCGCGGTGGAAGATGCCCAATGCGTGCGCGGCCTGCAATCCATCCGCCACCTGGATGCCCACTGACAGCACCAACTGAGGATTCGCAGGACCTTGTGCGGTCAAGTGGTCGAGGGATTGGCCGGGCACGTACTGCATTACGATATAGCCGCCGTCGCTGCTTTCGCCCACCTCGTAAATCGCGCAGACGTTGGGATGTTCGATGGCCGACGCCAGCCGCGCCTCTCGCAATACCGTCGAACGCAGTTGTTCAGCCGACATCACGCCCGCACGCAGGATTTTCAACACCACCGGGCGCTGCAACAGCGTGTCGTTGGCCAGGTAGACCACGCCGCTGCCTCCGGCGCCCAGCCGGCGAACAAATTCGTAGTGTGAAATCGTCTTGCGCTTCATCTCTGGCTGTTTCCAGTTTACCGGGCCAAGTTTGCCGGGCATCAATCAACAGCATTTCAAAGCAGAAAACGGGCCCCCATATCCGTCCTCCGATCTGCTACTCTTCGTTAAAGAATGGGCGTAGTTTACAGGGGAACATCACGAGGTGCGCAGTGGGCAGCGGTCCTGGCGTCTTTCTTGGTGGCGTCTTCCCTGATCGCGTCTCCCCTGTTTGCACAGCAGGCGCCGCCCCCGCAATCGCCGCAACAGCAGCCCGGCGCGGGCGCGCAGGTCCACACCGGATCCAGCAGCGGCATCACCGCCGACGTTCGGGTACAGAACCTTCTCGCGGATCACCAGTTTTTTCGCATCCAGTCTGAACTCGACCAACTCCCCCCGGAGCAGGCGCAGCTCTATCGCGGCATCCTGGCCAATCGCAACAACGATCCAAAGGAATCAATTCAGTTACTGGAGCCACTGGTCGACAAGGTGGCTGCCAGCGGCGACCCGGTACACGAAAAGCTTCTCCGCAAGGCCCTGGCCGAGGACTATCTTCGCGACGGAGACTTTTCAAAAGCAGCCAGGCAATACCAGGCGCTCGAAAGCCGGCTGCAAGGCTCGCTGAGCCGCGACGAGCAGGACGAGATCGAGATGCCGCTCAAGCTTCTGCCCTTGGCAGCGGCAAATCCGCCCATGATGGTCGATCCCTGCGATCCGTTCATGCTCCAGGTAAGCAAGAATCCGCTGGGACTCATCGACATTCCGGTTTTTGTCGATGCGCGACCGCACACCTGGATGCTCGATCCCACCGCGCCATTTAATATGATCGCGCGCTCGCTGGCCCGCGAGGTTGGCCTCAAAGTATCCGAAGAAAGTGCGACCATTCATTCCCTTACAGGAAAGGACATGCAGGTCCATTCCACCGTGATTCCGCGATTCACCGTCGGCGGCCGCCTCACGTTTCACAACATGACGGCATTTGTTTTTGACGATGGCGATTACACTTTCGCGCAATCGCGTTACCAGGTGCAGGGAGTGCTCGGCTACCCCGCGCTGTCGGCGCTAAGCAGCCTGACCATAACCGATAACGCAACCTTAGAGGTGCAGCCCGCGCGGCAAATTCAAATGCAGGATAAGCCGGCGCCGAACTACGATGGGGCCCGGTTCTTCCTCGATGGCGATCAGATTATCGTTGCGCTCGGCCTGGCGCCGAATGAGCAGATGTTCGCGTTGGACGCGGCCGGTCAGCAGACCTACTTCACTTCGCGCTACTTTGACGAGCATGCGGTGGAATTCGCAGGACAGAAACAAGGATTGTTCACGATACCGAGTGCGCGTCCATTCCCGCCCCAGCCCGCATACCTGGCGGAAACTCTGCCTCTTCGATTTGGATCGTCGAAAGTGGAGGTGCACTTCATTCAGGTGATCACGCAGCCGGTCGGCTCGGCGGCGCTGGACGATGTGTATGGCGTGCTTGGCGTGGATGCGCTCGACCAACTGCGCGGCTACACATTCGATTACCAGAACATGCGGTTCAGAGTCAGTGTTCAGTGAACAGTGAACAGTGAACAGTGAACAGTGAACAGTGAACAGTGAACAGTGAACAGTGAACAGTGAACAGTGAAACACTCGCACTACTTTTGTTCCGACCGCAACACCCTGTCAGCATTTTATGCCTCAACCGCCCGCAGCTGAACGTCGAGAACTGATCCCTGATCCCTGTTCCCTGCTTTTCAGTGTCCCCGACGAACCTGCGTCGCACCTGGCTCAGGCGGCGGCAGGTTCGCTAATTTCCTCTGACCGCGTCGTCCCATCAGGAACATGGTGATTCCGAAGATCAGAAGCACCAGGCCCCACCATAAGTTCGCGTTGATGCCAAGGCTGCGCGCGTACAGTGCCGTGTTACCGTTCGTCGCCAGTCCGAATGCCACGAGGATGATTCCGACCAGCGTGAACATCAGTCCCATCGGAATGCGCAAATCGAGACTCATCGGGCTTCCTCCTCAGGCAAAGAAAATATTGAGCGCGATCGCGCAGATCAGGATGGCGATGCCCAACGTCTCGGGCTTCTGCCACCATGCAAGATGATGCTGCGTGGGCTTCGGTGTCAGCGAGTGGACGAGGCCCACCAGTTCCGACTCCGGCTTGGGCTTGGTCGCCAGGCTCACCACAACTGTCACCAGGAAGTTGACGCTGAAGGCGAAGATGGCTCCCCAGAAGTTCTGCGCCATGTCGCTCGGATAGTGATGCACAACGGTGATCCAACCGCCATGGATTCCGGGATGGGCTTCGATCGGCAGCGTGAGGCCATGGTGCAGCAAGGCTGTGACAGTGCCCGAGATCAATCCTGCAAAGGCGCCGTGCCCCGTCGCCCGCTTCCAGAACATGCCCAGCAGGAACGTCGCAAACAACGGCGCGTTCACAAACGAGAACACCAGTTGCAGCGTGTCCATGATGTTGTTGAAGTTGATCGCCGCGTAGGCCGTTGCGATCGACAGAAGGATGCCGCCGACGGTAGCCCATCGGCCCACCGCAAGATAATGCCGATCGCTGGCTCCCTTGTGAATGTAGGACTGGTAGAGGTCGTATGTGAAGACGGTGTTGAATGCGGTCACGTTGCCCGCCATGCCGCTCATGAAGCTCGCCAGCAGCGCCGTCAGTCCCAGGCCGAGGATGCCGGTCGGAAAATAGTGCAGGAGCATGTTGGGCGTGGCCATGTCGTAGTCCAGCAACGGCTGCCCGCTCGCGGTCAACATGGGTTGGCCCGTCACGGGATTGATCTTCGCCGGAACAAGGCCCTTGCCCTGCTCCACCTGCGGCGACACCACCTGGATGTTGTGGACAATCGACCCATCCGCATTCCTGGTTACCGTCTCGACTGTGTGCGGCGTAGGCAACGCGATGGCCAGCAGGCCAGGCAGAATCACCAGGAATGGAAACAACATCTTCGGAATGGCCGCAATCAGCGGAACCCTGCGCGCCGAATCCATATCCTTTGAAGCCATCGCGGTCTGGATCACCAGGAAGTCCGTGCACCAGTAGCCCGACCCGAGCACAAATCCCAGCCCCATGGCCAAACCGAAAACTTCAATGCCCATGGGATTGGTGCTGGAGTGCATTACGCCTTTCCACTGGTGCATGTACGCCACCGGCAGCGTGGCCTTCAGCCCTGCCCAGCCGCCGACGTTCCTCAGTCCCAGCAGCACCAGGGGAAGAAACCCCGCAATAATGAGAAAGAATTGCAGTACCTCGTTGTAGATCGCGCTGGTCAGCCCGCCCAGAAAGATGTACCCCAGCACGATAATCGCGGACAGCACAATCGAAAACGTGAAGATGTCCCCGGCCGGCCGCCCCATGGCGGCGAAGAGACCATCGAACACGTGCAGCGTCTGGATCAGCCGGGCCATGGCGTACATCGAAATCCCGGAGCTGAATACGGTCATCACCGCGAACGAACACGCATTGAGCGCGCGCGTCTTCTCGTCAAAGCGCAGGCGCAGAAACTCCGGCACCGAGCGGGCTTTAGAGCCGTAATAGAACGGCATCATGAAGATGCCCACGAAGATCATGGCGGGGATGGCGCCGATGCCATAAAAGTGAGCCGTCTCGAGGCCATACTTGGCGCCTGAGGCTCCCATGCCGATTACTTCCTGCGCACCCAGGTTGGCGCTGATGAACGCCAGGCCGCAGATCCATGCCGGGAGCGCCCGGCCGGCCTGAAAGAAATCCTTGCTCGTCTTCATGTAGCGCTTTAGGGCAAAGCCGATGCCCAGCACAAACACGAAGTAGAGCACCATGATCAACCAGTCAACGGAAGTAAGTTTCAAGCGAACTCCTTGCTGAACGCAGGCGCAACACGATTTCCTGACCTAGACCGGGGCAGAATAATCAGGGCGGATTTCAGCCCATCGCAATTGCAGCCAACCAGTCTTGGACTCCAGCCCCCGAGGTAAGGTGAGAATCCACCCCGAAATCCCTTACAGCTCAAACCGCACATCAGGTTGCTTTGGACGAGCGGCCTACGCCCGTCTCCTTCACGAGGCTGCTGTGCTGTGTCTCGAAAGATACGCAACCACTCTAAGCATTTGAGCGCAAAGCCGTCCAGTGGCAAACTGAAAATGTTTTCACCACTGCGTGGGGCATCGTTTTGGAGGAGAGAACGGGTAAAATAGAGATGCATGATTCCTACCCTGACCTGGACCCCCGAGGGCGTCCGATTCATTGACCAGACCCGGCTCCCTCTCGAGGAGAGCTATGTGCTCGCCACCACCTATGAACAGGTAGCCGACGTCATCGTCACCATGGTGGTTCGCGGCGCTCCCGCCATCGGCGTTTCCGCCGCGTACGGCGTTGCCCTCGGCGCACTGAAGAGCTCTGCTCGCACGACCGAAGAATTTGTCCAAGACTTCGAAAAAATCTGCGCTCGCCTCGCCGGAACCCGTCCCACCGCCGTCAATCTGTTCTGGGCCATCGACCGCATGAAGGGGCTGTTTCGAACCCTTCGCTCTTCCCATGCAACTATGGCCGACGTCAAGAAAGCATTTCTGTCCGAAGCCCACGCCATGTACGAGGCGGATATCGCGGCCTGCAAGACCATGGGAGCATTCGGTGCCGGACTTCTGCCTGATGAGGGCGGAGTGCTCACTCATTGCAACGCCGGCGCGCTGGCCACCTGCGGCTATGGAACCGCCCTCGGCGTCATCCGTGCCGCGGTTGAGCGCGGCAAGCAGATCCACGTCTACGCCGACGAAACCCGCCCCTTCCTACAGGGTGCGCGCCTCACCGCGTGGGAATTAATGGCCGACGGCATTCCCACCACTGTGATCTGCGACAACATGGCCGCCAGCCTCATGCGCGCCGGCCGCATCCAGGCCGTCGTGGTGGGCGCCGACCGCATCGCCGCCAATGGCGATGTTGCCAACAAGATCGGCACCTACAACGTGGCCATCCTCGCCAAAGAACACGGCATCCCGTTTTATGTCGCTGCGCCCTGGTCCACCATCGATACAGCCACACCGACCGGCGACTCCATTCCCATCGAAGAACGCGCGGCCATCGAGGTCACGCACCACGGCGGCAAGCAGCTCACCCCGCATGGTGTCGGCATCCGCAATCCCGCCTTCGACGTAACCCCCGCGAAATACGTCACAGCGATCATCACCGAACGCGGCGTGTTGCACGCCCCGTATACCGAGTCGCTCAAAGAAATGGAAGTCGTGGCAGGCTAGCCACGACGAACGGTGGGTACCCCATCCTAACCGCGTTCTTGTCTTTTGCGGTTAGGGTGGGAGAGCACGAATCCCCAGCGTCGACCGCTTGCCGATCCTGGATCAGCCCATCACGCGGGTTCCACCCCGGCTCCGATCCCTTCCAATCTCGTCACGCCCAGGCCGGCTGACTCCGCTTCATCGGTCAGCACCTGGGCCGACTCCTGCACAAGCGCATACTTGTTCCCATACAAGTCCGAAAACACTGCCTCTATTCCCCACGGCCGCATCTCCGGCTTCTGGCTGAATTCCACGCCTTTGGCCTTCAGTTCTTCGTAGCCTCCCTGGCAATCGCGCGTCGAGAGCACCCAGGTCGCGTTCTTTCCCACCCGGTCGGGAAACCATGACGCCAGAAGAAACTCCACGTCCATCTGCTGTGCGGGCGCAACCGTAAGCCACCGGAACTGGGACGAGGGCACGTCCATCTTCTTCTCGAACCCCAGTTTTTCCGTGTACCACGCGAGCGCCTCATCCTGGTCGGCAACCGCAATGGTGACCGTGGATACTTTATCGATCGCCTGCATAGATTCCCCCTCTTTGGTGAGATTCGCCGATGGCCCCGCAGGCTGCCCCACCCATGCCGTGGATTAGAGTGAGAGAGGTGGTGCGTTCCCGTACGTCCTTCTTCCGCTTGCGTCAGCGCTCGCTGATTCGAGGCATCGTTCTGGCCATCGGCGCGTTCGCCATCAGCCTGCGCCTGGGCGGCTTTCCCGATATCAATGCCCTGCACTCTTCGCATTGGCAGATCTTCGCTGCTCTCCTCGCCTTCTGGGGCATGTTTGAGACGGCCCGTTGCCTGGACCGCAGGTGGACCCTTTATCACGTCGGCGTCCTGCTCCTCCTCTATACCGACCTGATGATCCTGGCCATGGCGGTTCTTCTTTTCCTCTATCCGTGAACGGATTCACACCACCGTATTGGTGAATCTGGCGATCGCCTGATACGCTGCTTCCTAAGCTTGAGGAGGTGAAGTAATGCTCAAGGGTTTTCGCGATTTCATTCTGCGTGGCAACGTGGTCGACCTCGCCGTAGCCGTCATTATCGGCGCGGCTTTCAATGCCATCGTCAATTCCTTCGTGAAAGACATCCTCGGCCAGTTTATCGCCGCGGTCGTCGGCAAGCCCGATTTCAGCGGTGTGGTCTTCAAGCTGAACGGCACTCCCATTAATGTCGGCAACTTTCTGAATGCAACCATTTCATTTGTTATCGTCGCCAGCGTGGTTTATTTCTTCATCGTTTTGCCGTTGAATACACTCATGGCCAGGCTCAAGAAGCCCGGCCCGCCGCCCCCGGTTACCACCAAGAAGTGCTCCGAATGCCTTAGCGAAATTCCGCTCGAAGCGAAGCGGTGCGCATTCTGCGGGCAACCCGTGCAACCCGCTACTTTGGCACCCGCCAGTTAGCCCATGCGCTGAACCTCTAATTGCGGTCCCGATCGCGAGCGGTCCCCATCACGAAATCGGTCGGGCGCGCGGTTTGAATACCCGGCCGGCTATTCGCCTCTGACGCCCAGGCGCGCCACACTGAACTGCGCTCCGGCAAACAGGATCAGGCCGGAGATGTAGGCCCAGAACAACATGCCCACGGAAACATAAAAGGGGCCGTAGATCGACTTCAGGTCGAGGTGGGGCAGGATGGCGACAAAGAGGTACTTGGCGCAGAGCCAGATGACGCCAGTAACGATCGATGCGCGCAGCACCGGCTTCACGGGAACCTTGCAGTTGGGCAGAAGCCAGTAGATGCAGAAGAAGAAAAGGATGCACGCCACTCCCGTGCAAAGGGCAAGCCAGAGATAGCTGATTCCCTGGAAGACGAAATTATCGGCTTGGTGAAAAAAGAGGAACGCCAGGATCTGGCGCTGGGCGGCGCTGAGCACGATGCTCATCATGCCCAGGGCGACCATGAGTATCGCCAACCCGAAAGCCACCGCCTGGTTGAACAGATAATTGCGGCTCTTGGCCACTCCCCATGCCTGATTGAGCGCCACTTCCAAAGGCAAGAAGATGCCCGTACATGAAATCAGGATCATGACCAGCGAGAACAGTTGCACGCCATGACGCGGCGCCTCGAGAACCAGGTTCTTTGCAATCCAATCCTGGTTCGAGGGAAAGAAGTAGTGAATCATGTCGCTGACCACATCGGCCATGGCGGGCGAATGCAGCACCGACAGCGCGATGGTGTACAGCAGCACGATAAACGGGATGAAGGAAAGAATCGCATTGGCTGCGACGCTGAATGCATATGTGTGCACTTCGCTGTCGAGAAGATAATTCACCAGTGCCGCTCCATCGCGGCGAAGGCGATACCACTTGCTGCGCGTGAAAGCGGGCGCGGTCAACGTTCGGGCAATCGCCGCCACTCGATCCGTCGCGTCAATCGCGCCGCCGGCTTCGATCACAGCATCGGGAGAGGCCGTTGCAACGGCTGCCTCATCGGACGCTATGGAATCTGAGACACGAGACACGGCAGTTTCCTCGGCAGGTGGATGCGGGTCTTTCCATTCGATGATTAGACTGCGCATCGCTTCCACTAGGGGAGTGTAGCTTTTAGAATATCGCGTCCTGCGCGGGTTTCAAAGACCGGGGGGATGGCAGTTGAATGAGCCGCGCCATGCGCTCGCCGCGAACTTTTGCGGTTCCGCCCGCTGCTGCGCGCCTTCATTTTCTGCTTGCATCGCGAGCCAATTCCTGCCATAACTGGAACACAGCCCGCCATTTGGCGCGCTTCTCAAACATTAGTGGAAGGTCATTTCCAGGTGTTTTCAAAAACCGGTAGCTGTCGTCCTGTCGCTCCATTCAGCCGGGCAAAGGCTGAACCGATCGCAGGTGCCGATGGATCGATCCGGAAAACGAAACACGCTTTTGATTCCGATAACTTGTCTTTTTTGGGCACACTCCAGCACAGCGACGCAGTCAACAAAATCGCCCTACTGAATGGCGGCGCCGTTCGTTCCATCCTGGAGAATCGTTTCCCATCGCAGACCTTCGCTCCGCGCAACATACGCAAGCGATCAGTTTGGCCAGACAGCGAAACTGTGCCTACGAGGAAAAGGAGAAGTGCATGAAGGAACAGGGTGTAGTGAAGTGGTTCAACGGCGCCAAGGGATACGGCTTCATCCAGCGCTCAACCGGAGAAGATGTCTTCGTACACTTTTCCGCGATCCAGGAGAACGGGTACAAAACTCTCAACGAGGGTGAAGCGGTGGAATTCGAGTGCCAACAGGGCCCCAAGGGGCTCAACGCCGCCAACGTATTGCGGGTCTCCTAGCGTGCCGAGCGGTTTCCCCGAGAACCGCATCTTCCCCGAGGTTCGAACCAGCTAAACCTGCTCATCCTTTGTCGCTTTGAGCTTTGCGAGTGCCCACGAAGCAGCGGAGCCTAATCCCTCGTCTGCCGCCGTGACCCAGTTCCGCAGCAGGACTGCGAACCGCAGCTCTCCGCTGTTGCCCATGGCAATGGCGACATTGCGCCGAAGGCCGATGAACCCGGCGCGCCGCACTGGGGAGCCATTGAACCTTTCCTCGAAGGCCTTCTCGTCCATGGATGCGAGCGCCTCCAGGGCGGGGTTGACGAGTTCCGGGCGAGATTCCATTTCGGGGTCCGCGCTTACCGGCGCTTTCCGATTCCAGGGGCACACGTCCTGGCAGATGTCGCAGCCAAACACCTGCCGGCCCATGCCTTCCATCAACTCCGGCTCGATCGGTCCGCGGTGTTCGATGGTCAGGTAGGAAATGCATTTCGTGGCGTCCATCTGGTAGGGCGCGAAAAGAGCATCTGTCGGACAAGCGTCCAGGCAGCGCCGGCACGTTCCGCAGCGGTCCGGCACTTCCAATTTTGCATGCTCCGGCTGCGCTTCGAGCGACGTCAGCAGCACCCCTAGAAACACATACGATCCCAGCCTGGAATGAATCAGGCATGTATTCTTCGCCGTCCATCCCAGCCCTGCTGCCGTGGCCAGCGCTCTTTCCACCACCGGGCCGGTATCGACGTAGGCCCGCGATTCAAACTCGCCGTATTCCTCGTGAAGACGCGCTTCCAGTTTTCTGAGCCGCTTGAGCAACACCTTGTGATAGTCGCTGGGCCGGCGCTCGCCCTTCGCGTCCACGCGGCTCGACCACGCATAGCGTGCGATCCATCCCGCATCCCGTGATACTGGATCGGTCGATCGCGGCTGCGCCGCATGATAACTGACCAGGCACACGATCGCCGTCCGGGCCCACGGAAATGGCGTCGCCAGGCGGGCCCGGACCAATTCGCCGTGTTCATTGGTGCGCCCCAGGTAACCCATGGTTCCGGCACACCCCGCTTTCATCCACGATTTATAACGCTCCGCGTCGCGCGTCTCGTTGATATGAGGAAGTGCAACCACCCCGGCTGCATCGAAAGCCGCCGCGAGGGCCAGGGTCCGCACGGTTTCCGGGGTAAGCCGAGGTTCTGCCTCCATGATTCGCGCCCATTCCCTTTCAAAAAAAATACTTGGGGTTCCCTGTCAATATTCAGCGTTCTCAAACGTTATCTAGGTAGACGGCGCGTGGTTTCCATGAAACGGATATGGAACCTTTCGCACTATCTCATTCGTAATACATCTCAACATGTTCACTTGCGGACGCGGGATTCGGAATCGAACACCCGGGTACGCGAATCCAATAACAAGGGCTCCCGCATCATCCATGTTTTCAGCAGTTTTGCGGATGGCAGAATTGGCCACACGGGTGCAATTACAAGCAACGAGACCGTTTCGGATTGATTCTTCTTATCACTTCTTCCGGTGACGGACTCTGCGCAAGGGGAGGTTTATCATGAACGCCACATTCTTTGAAACCAATGAAACACTGGTCGTCCAGCCCGGCGAAATGACCGAATTGGTCCGCGGAGACGAGCAAGGCCTCATCCGTCGCGTAGCGCCCCTGCTGCGCGAAAAAAGCATCGCTCTCGATCTCCATCAGATCGACCGCATCGACGCAGCTGGAATCGCAGCGCTGATTTCCCTCTATTCGACGGCCCGCAGTTCCGGTCACAACTTCAGCCTGTGCAACGTGTCGGAGCGGGTTGCGGAGATCCTCGAACTCGTCGGGCTGGCACCCATTTTTCTATCTCACAATGCGGTGTACGGATCGCAATGCGAGCCCTGCTACGGACGGTCTGCCGCGTAACTCCGCGCAGGCCGTCCCACAAACCCGCTTCCCAAACGAGTTTCGTATCGTATTGCAGTAAATCCCGCCTAAGAATAACTAGACATTTCCCTTGCAGCTCCTTGGTCTGTGACGTTGGGCACAGGCAACTCTGTCCTCCGAGCGATATTCGTTATTGCGAAGTTAGGCAATGCCGCGATGCTTCGCGGTACGTCCGGATACCTCGCACGCGCTCAGCGAAAAATCTGTTCCACCCCGTTGACAAGCTGAGCCAACGTCCGCGACTCTCTCATGCGTACAGCCTTCGCGGAATTTTAGGTCTCCAGTGATAATCCGCTGCGGCGGATTCGTCGATGGAGAGGCAAATTTACATACGGAATACGGAGGGTTTCATCCTATGGCCCAGGGCATAATGGAGCAGCCGCTTGCCGACAAAGCAAGCACAACCGCAACCCCAACCCAATATGTCTATTTCTTCGGCGGTGGCTCGGCCGACGGAAACGGCCGCATGAAGGATACCCTCGGCGGCAAAGGCGCAGGACTGGCGGAGATGACCAATGCCGGGCTCCCCGTGCCTCCAGGCTTCACGATTCAGACCGAAGCCTGCCGCGAATACATGCGCGGCGCGCTCAACCCCCAGATCGACACCGAGATGCACGCGTCACTCGAGCGGCTGGAGCGGCTGCAAGGCCAGAAACTTGGCGGCGGCGATAATCCGCTGCTGGTTTCGGTGCGCTCGGGCGCCAAGTTCTCCATGCCGGGCATGATGGACACCATTCTGAACCTGGGCCTCAACGACCAGGCTGTCGAAGCACTGGCCAAGCGCAGCAATAATTCCCGCTTCGCATACGATTCCTATCGCCGCCTGATCCAGATGTTCGGCGACGTGGTGCTCGACATTCCGAAAAAGAAGTTCGAACACATCTTCGACAGCATCAAGCAGCGCGAAGGCGTCAAGTTCGATTACGAACTTCAGCCGTCGGCGTTGAAAGACATCATTGCCGAGTACAAGAAGCTTGTGAAGAAAGAGACTCACAAGGAATTCCCGCAGGAGCCGCTCGATCAACTGGTACAGGCCCGCGACGCGGTGTTCCGCAGCTGGCAGAACGAGCGCGCCAAGACCTATCGCCGCATCAACCACATCGACGACTGGCTGGGAACAGCCGTCAACGTGCAGGCCATGGTGTTCGGCAACCTCGGCGAGAACTCCGGCACGGGCGTCGGCTTCACCCGCAATCCCGCCACCGGCGAGCACATCTTCTTCGGCGAATACCTGATGAACGCGCAGGGCGAGGACGTAGTTTCGGGTGTTCGCACCCCCATGCCCATCAGCGAGCTCGAGCGCGCCATGCCGCAGGTCTACGACCATCTCAAGGCCATCACCTGGAAGATGGAAAAACACTATCGCGACCTGCAGGACTTCGAGTTCACCATCCAGGATGGCAAGCTCTACATGCTGCAGACCCGTAACGGCAAACGCACCGGCCTGGCTGCGGTGCGGATCGCCATCGACATGGTGCGCGAAGGCCTGATCACCCAGGAAGAAGCCATCTTCCGCGTCGAGCCCAACCAGCTTTACGACTTCCTCGTCCCGCGCCTCGATGAAAAGGGCGCCAAGGTGGAAGTGCTTGCAACCGGACTACCGGCTTCGCCCGGCGCCGCTGTGGGCCAGATCGTCTTCACCGCTGAAGAAGCCGTGAAGCATCACCAGAAGGGCGACTACACCTCCATCATCCTGGTCCGCGGCGAAACCACTCCTGAGGACATCGGCGGCATGGAAGTTGCTTCCGGCATTCTCACATCACGCGGCGGCATGACCTCGCACGCCGCTGTGGTGACCCGCGGCATGGGCAAGTGCTGCGTGGCCGGCGCCGGCGACTGCACCGTCGACGAAGCCGGAAAAGAGCTGCGCGTCAAGGGCAAGACCTTCCGGCAAGGCGACTGGATTTCCCTCGACGGCACCACCGGCCGGGTAATTGAAGGCAAGCTCAAGACCATCCCCGCGCGTCCCGACGATACGGACCTGGTCAAGTTCATGAGCTGGGTCGACCCGGTTCGCAAGCTTCGCGTGCGCGCCAACGCCGACGTACCCCGTGACGCCAAGCAGGCCCGCCTGTTCGGCGCCGAAGGCATTGGACTGTGCCGCACCGAGCACATGTTCTTTGGCGAGGGCCGCATCGAGCACGTGCGTGCCATGATTCTGGCCAACGACGAACAGCAACGCCGCGATGCGCTCAAGAAGCTGCTGCCCATGCAGCGCCAGGACTTCATCGGCCTGTTCAAGGCCATGGAGTCGCTGCCCGTCACCATCCGCCTGCTCGATCCGCCGCTGCACGAGTTCCTGCCCCAGCGCGAAGAGTTGCTGGTCGAAATCCAGCATCTCGAAGACACCAAGCCACGCTCGCCCAAGCTGAAGGAACTGCGCATTCTGCTTGCTCGCGTGCAGGAACTCCACGAAGTCAACCCCATGCTCGGCCTGCGCGGCTGCCGCCTCGGCATCGCGTTCCCCGAGATCACCGAAATGCAGGCGCGCGCCATCCTCGAGGCCGCGGTCAACGTCAAGAATCACGGCGGCGATCCGCACCTCGAAATCATGATCCCGCTCATCAGCTCCATCGAGGAGATGCGGAACCAGGCGGCCATCGTGCGCAAGATCGCCACCCAGGTCTTCAAGGAAAAGGGCTCGACAGTCGACTACATGGTGGGCACCATGATCGAACTGCCGCGCGCGGCTCTCACTGCCGATCAGATCGCTGAAGAAGCCGAGTTCTTCTCCTTCGGAACCAACGACCTGACCCAGACTACCTACGGCATCTCGCGCGACGACATCAACCACTTCCTGCCGGCGTACCTCAAGGCCGGCATCTTCAAGCAGGATCCCTTCGCCACCCTGGACCAGGCGGGCGTCGGCGCCTTGGTGAAGATGGCCACAGCCAAGGGACGCAACACCCGCCCCACTCTTAAGGTGGGCATCTGCGGCGAGCATGGCGGCGATCCCGAGTCCGTCAAGTTCTGCCACAAGATCGGCCTTAACTACGTATCCTGCTCGCCCTTCCGGTTGTTGACGGCCAGGCTTGCAGCAGCGCAGGCGGCACTCCAGGAAGCCCAGACGGGGCCAGACCTGCACAGCGGAACCTGCTGATCCAGCAACCGGTGTAAAAGCAAGGGCGCGGCCAGAAGGCTGCGCCCTTGCTGTTTTTCGAATCCCAGCATTCTGCCCACACCAAGCCGCGTCGGAGCAAATGGAGCGGAGTATGGCGATATTGAACCGAAGGGATTTCGCCCGGCAAACGGCGTTTGCGGCTACGCTCTTCGCGAGCCCGCTGAAGGCTTGGGAAGAATCGTGCGAGCTTTTCGAGGAGCGCGGACAGAATGGCCCTCCACTCGATGCGGGCAGCATTCGGAAGCTGGCTTTGGGTGTTGCTGGCAACGTGATCACACCGGATAGCCGCGAGTACGAAACGGCACGCTTGATCTTTAACCGGGCGTTCGATCGACATCCGGCGGTGATCGTGCGCTGCGCGTCCTCGTCCGACGTTGCGCGCGCTCTCGAATTCGCCCGGACTAACGACCTGCCACTGGCAATACGTAGCGGAGGCCACAGCCGATTAGGGTACGGGATGTGCGACGGTGGGCTGGTGATCGACCTCTCGTCGTTCAAGCAAGTTGAAGTAGATGCCCGGAAACGTACCGCTCGCGCGCAGGCAGGCGCGCTGGTCCGGGACTTGGACGAAGCGACGCAGCGCTTTGGGCTGGCGACCACGTCAGGCGGCTGTCCCACGGTCGGAATTGCCGGCTTTACACTCGGCGGGGGTGAAGGCCGGTTGATGGACAAGTACGGTGCCGCGTCTGACAACCTGCTTTCGGCAGAGCTGGTTACTGTCGACGGAAGACTGGTCGAGGCAAGTCAGAAGAACAATCCAGACCTCTTTTGGGCGATTCGCGGGGGCGGCGGAAACTTCGGTGTGGTTACGGCGATGGAGTATCAACTCCATCCGGTTGGCCAAGTTGTGTCGGGAGCCCTGACATATGCGGCAGGACGAATTCCAGAGCTCCTGCAGGCTTTTATCAAGTTCCTCGCGGCGGCTCCGGATGAGATGGACGCGTATGCCCAGTTGTTGCCATCCGAGCAAGGAGTCAGACTCAGAATAGACGTTTGCTATTGTGGCGATCCGCGCATGGGGACTGACATAATCAGGCCTCTTCGTGGTCTCATGCCGGAGAATGACAGCGTCAAAGTTCAACCCTATCTGGAGGCGCAGGCCGCAGGTGGTTTCCTGCTGACGCCGGTAGCACACTTCCAAACGAACGTCTTACTGCGGGAAGCCGGCGGGCCAGTGATTGCGGCAATTACGACGGCAATGAGCCATGCACCCGCGACGTGCAAAGTGATCATCGTGCCCTTGCGCGGAGCTATCAGCCGAGTAGGCGTGAGCGACATGGCGTTTGCACTGCGGCAGCCGGGTTTCGAAATAGACATTGCCGGCGTGTGGAGCGCTCCCGCAGATAAGGCCGAGGTGGTGCGATGGGTCCAGGTCACGCGTGACGCTCTGCAACCATTTGCGCATGGAGTGTATGTGAACCAACTGGGTGATACGAGTGAACAGCTAGTGCGCTCGGCCTACGGTCCGAACTACGCTCGCCTGGTTGAGATCAAGAAGAAGTACGACCCAACGAACGTGTTACGGCTAAACCAAAACATTAAATCGGATAACCCCTCTTGATGGAAGATTTGGGCGTGGGACACCAGGCAGCGGCCATGCGAGGCGTGACGAATTCAATGGGGCCCATTCTCAATGATGGTCCCGCGAGTCTTCGCCCATGTCGGCCCGCCCGGGTCCATACCCCGCGGACCCTCCCGTTCCCCAGTTTCCCCGGTAAAACTGTGAGCTGGCATGCCTTGCTCGGGCCGATCATCGGCATTCCGGGAACTTGCGGTCATGAAACCGTTTCAGGCAACGAGTGACCGATTTCCGACGGTTCCGGCATTTTTGCACTTATGTCGGCCAAGCAACAGCCACGGACCCTTTCACATCCCAGTCAACGGATGTCTGAACCGGGTTTGGTCGGGATGAGGTGGCAGTTCGTCGCTTCTCTCTTGCTGTTCCGAGCCGAGTTGTTCCAAGGAATGGAGACCCGCAATGAATTTCAATTTGTCTGATCCGACCGTGATGGCCGTTATCGGCGTGGTTGCGCTGCTCATAGTATTGGCAATCGTCTGGGTGGTGATGAAGCAGCGCAACCGGCGCCGTACCGAGGAACTCCGGGCCCGTTTTGGCCCCGAATACGATCTAGCTTTGCGTGAATATGGATCGCGGGCCAAGGCCGAAGCTTCCCTACTCGACCGCGTGAACCGCGTGAATCGCATGACCGTACATCCCCTCGCCGACTCGGAGCGGGAACACTACTTTGCCGAATGGGAAGCCATCCAGGCGCGCTTCATCGATCATCCCCGCGGTGCGGTCACCGAGGCCGACGAGTTGATCAACTCGCTTTTGCGCGCGCGCGGCTATGAGGGCGGAGCCTTCGACCGGCGCGCCGCCGACCTCTCGGTGCACTATGCGAATTTGGTCGAGCCCTATCGCCGCGCCAACGCCGTCGTTGTGCGGGCCGGAAAAAATGAAGCCACCACGGAAGAATTGCGCAGCGCCATGATCCTCTTCCGGGCCATCGTTGAGCAACTTGTGCAGGCTCCCGCGCCAATGGCACGGTCTGAAGCGGCTTGATGAAGCAAAATGATCTGAAAGCGTACCAATAGCGAGGATCGAAGTCCCCTCAACAAGCCGAAAAAGCGGGCCGCGTGAAAGGGCCCGCAGAATCTCGCCCTCGTTTGGCACCCGCAGGCCCCAAGATCAATCAACCGGAAACTGCATAAGCGGCACTTGAATTCTCGAATGGCTGCATCTTAATAGAGGAACGGTCCGGGTCGTCTTCCCTCCCGGGAGACGATTGTCTTAACCGAATCCCCGCACGAAAGGCTCTAATTCCATGCTCATCCGACTGGGGTACGACATCCAGTTCAACGTTGCCTGCCCGGTGCCGATGGTCGCCCTGCTCAGCGTCCATCCCTCCCGGGAACGGGACCTGCTCGAACCTGACGAGCTCCGCACCGACCCGCCGGTGGAGGTCAGCACCTATCTGGACCGCTTCGGCAACCGCTGCTCGCGGTTCGTGGCTCCGCCGGGTCTGCTCAAGCTGACTAGTTCCGCACTCATCCACGACTCGGGTGAACCCGATGTGGCGAACCTGTCCGCCCGTGAATGTGACGTGGCCGACCTGCCCAACGACGCCCTCACTTATCTGCTCAGTAGCCGCTACTGCGAGGTCGACCGGTTCTCTAATATCGCCTTCGAACTGTTCGGCCACCTCAAACCCGGGTGGGCCCGCGTCCAGGCAATCTGTGACTGGGTCAACGCAAAGGTGCGCTTCGACTATGGCCAGGCCCGGCCCACCAAAACTGCCCTCGATGTATATACCGAGCGGGTGGGCGTTTGCCGCGACTTCCAGCATCTGTCCATCACCTTTTGCCGGGCGTTGAATATCCCGGCTCGCTACGCCACGGGGTACCTCGGAGACATCGGCGTTCCTTCCCGATTGCCGATGGACTTCAGTGCGTGGTTCGAGGTGTACCTCGAAGACCGCTGGTGGACCTTCGACGCCCGCAACAACATGCCCCGGATCGGGCGCGTCCTGATGGCAACCGGTCGGGATGCGTCCGACGTCGCGATCACCACCTCATTTGGCCAGGCCGCCCTGTGTCACTTCTTCGTCGTAACCGACGAAGAAGTCACGAGCCCGGCCGCAGCCGAACCGATTCTCGAACCGCAGATTTAGTCTTGCCCGAGGGCCTCATACGCCGGCCGCCCTGGTAGGTTAACCAGCCGTGGCCTTGGCGATTCAGTAATTCTTCACCGCACTGCCGGACAGCAGTGTCGGAATGAACTCCTTTGCCCGCTTTGCAGATTGATTCCATCGAACGGCGCACACTTGAACCGTCACGAAGAATGCTCTGCATTGCTGTCCACCTGTCATCAACCTACATCGCCGGCGTGGTAGAACCGAAAAATAATTTCCGGCTGTGAAACTGTGGAGGCGCCTAAAAGCGACGGATAATAGGGACTTAGCCGCGCAGGGATCCGGGGAAAAAGACCCAAAATGGCTGAAAATGGCGGCGATTTAAATCACAAATTCGACCAAACAGTGAGATAGATCGCCGGCTGACAGGGTCCAGGCAATCCTCCGCACACACACCTTACGGCACCGCATTGAGGGTTTGCGCGGCGTGACTCAACGCCGCCGCCAGCACCCCGAGTTGCTGCCGGGCGCGGGTAGCGTCTTTGGCCTCGATCGCCTCGTTGACCCCCGGAATCACCACCGCGGCATAACCCGTGTACTCCCCGGGCGCATAGATGGTATGGCGATACCAGGGACGGCTCGGAAGACCGGCGGGCGAGATCAGGGCGGTTTCAGCCTCGCGAAGAGCGGTGTTGATTTTAGCCGCATTGGCGCCCGGCACAAATTGCATCCCCCTGATCCGTTGCCCCGCGATGGAGAGGTGGCTCGCAGCCACCTCCGCCGGATTGAAGTCGATGGCGCCGAGCTTGTAATCGCTCGACTTGCGCTTGGCGGTTTCGAGATACGACGTGATTTCTCGCGCGTAATTTACGTAGTCGTAGGGCAGGACATCGGTATCGGCCATCCGCAATGCCTCCAGGCCGAACACCCTCGCCATCTCCTGCAGGTAGATGAAGCTCGGATCGGCGTTCATGGTGAACCAGGCATAGTTGTCGAAGACGGAGTGATACACCCCGTAAGGTCCGGAGGAGCCGATGTCGGTTGAAGGAACGCCCACGTGTTGCAGGAACGGCGTGAAGTCCGATCCCGAGCCAAGGTCTCCCACACGCACCTCTCCGTCTGAGGGAGCGTTTGAGGGGCGATGCTCACTGCTGTCCGTGCGCGTGTTTCGCCACGCCTCATACACGTTTGGCGCCAGCGGGCTGGGAACAGAACGGGTAACTTCGCGAATGAATTGCTTCAACGAGGGAACAGCCGAGGCGGAGAAATCCGGCCCCGCTACGGCCACATCGACATTGACATAGATCACCGCGTTCTCGAGTTCTTTGGCGTGCTGCTCCACCCATTCCGTCGAACCGATCAGGCCTTCTTCTTCGGCATCCCAGCTGCAGAAGAGCATGGTGCGCTTTGGCCGCCAGCCCTGCTTGAGAAGTGCGCCGACGCCGTGGACCGCTTCCAGCATCGCGGCGGTGCCACTGTTTGGATCGACGGCACCGTACGCCCAGGCATCGCGATGGTTGCCGGCCACCACCCATTCATCGGGGTACTCCGTACCTGTCACTTTTCCCACGACATCCCAGATCGTGCGACGCTGGTAGTCCTGCTCCGAGACCAGGTGGACCGTGACCCCGCCCGGGCCTGTGTGGTATCGAAAGGGCAGCGCGCCCTGCCATCCCTGCGGCACGCTCGGCCCCTTGAGATTTTGCAGAATGGGCGTGGCATCGCGATAGCTGATGGGAATCGAGATAATGTGCGGTTGATTGCCCTCAGGCGAAACCCGGGCCGAGTCCGGCAAGTTGGGGGTCGAGGCGACGCCGGGCGTCTCCGGGTCACCGGGGTACTTGAATAGATACTGCACGGAGCCGCGCTGCACGCCCGATGCGGGGCGCCACGGCCCATCGGGATACGTGTCGCCCTTGTAGTAGCCATCGTCCTGCGGATCGGAATAGATCAGCACACCCGCCGCACCGCGCTGCTCCGCTATGTAGACCTTGACCCCGCGAAAATTCGAGCCGTAGCGAACGATCACGATCTTGCCATGAAGATCGATATGCTGGGCGGCGAGGTGGTCGAAGTCTTCGAGGCGCCCGTAATTGGCGTAAACCACTTCGCCTTTCACATCGCCGGACCCCGATGAGCCGTTGAACGGCATCACCACGCGGGGATCATCCTGAAACGCATCGCCCTCGACGTGTTCGCGCGCCGGTCCGCTCATCAGCAGTTGCCCCGCGGGACTGTACGCCTCCACCTTGACCACTTTGGGCATATTCAGCAGTACCCGGTAGGGGACAATCTCGGTTTCCAGGCCGGCGGCGCGGAATTTCTGCGCAACATACTCCGCGGTTTTGTGATCTTCCGGCGTTGACGCCATGTGCGGCTCGGCGGTGAGCGTCTTTAGTTCTTCACCGGCAAGTTTGGCATCGGGCACGGCAAGAAATTCTTCTTCGATCTTGGCCTGCTTGGTGAAGTCCGTGTAGCCGAAGACTTTAGGCTGGGCAGCGTTTTGGGCGGGAACAGGGCCAGAAACAAGAATCGGAAGCAACAGAAATGCAAGCGGCCTGCGTACGGTCATCGAGGAACCTTTGCGGATGAGAATGGGAGAGCGTGCCAAACCAATAGTCTACCGGCTCGAACTCGATTTCCCCTTGCGCGGAACAGAATGGTCAGTTAAGCCCGACGCGACGGATTAACTCCTGAAAGCGGGGATCGCTGCGTACAGGATCAAAAGGCGGAAACACCTTGATGTATTTCAGAACAATGGATTGTTCCTGACTGGCCCGCTCAAACCACGTAAATGCCTCGTCGTTGTCGCCGAGTCCCAGATAGGCATTCACAAAGGCGGCGGTAGGGACGTAGCCGGCCTGCCGACGCTTTTTCAATTCCTCCACGAGCCGAAGCGCATCCGACCGTCTCCCGGCGCGAGCGTACGCCCAGACCAGCGTACAGATAATTCCGGGGCTTCGATCGGAAAGGGAAGCCGCCTTCTCAAGCACCGGGATTGCCTCTTCGGCCTGGTTGTTGAAGATGAGCGCCCATCCAAAATTCCAAAGGATGTATCCGTCGTCCGGCTTTACGGCCAGCGCGTTTCGGGACTCTCTGATTGCCTCGTCGTAACGATGTGCGTTGACGAGGATCCATACGATGGCTTGGTCGGCATCTCCAAGTGGATCGAGTTCGCGGGCTCGCCGGGCCCAGGCGAGTGCCTCCTCCACACGTCCATGGCACAGCAGCCAGTCAGAGAGTCCCTGGTGTGCCGCCGCGTCGTTCGGATTCAGATCGAGAGCGCGTCTGAGTTCAGCCTCGGCTTCGGCCCAGCGCCACTGGCTCATGTACGTAATTGCCAGCCAGGAATGCGCTTCGGGTTGTTCCGGATCCAGTTCCAGCGCCTTTCGAGCGGCGCTGATGACCTTTGGACGCATTTCACTGGGGGGAGCGCCGACAAAAACAGTACCCAGGTTGTCGTATGCGCGTGCCAGGCCGACATAAGCGGGCGCAAATGTTGGGTCCCTTCTGATCGCTTCGTTAAAGTAGGCGATACTCGTTTCGATGTCGGTTCGGCTGTTGTCTGCAGTGGCGCGACCCTTTAGATAGACCTCATACACTTCCGGCGAGACAGGACGCACGGTGGCGAGCCGGGCATGCTCCTCGCCGCTTACCGTGACCTCCACCTTTGTTGCGATGGCTTGGGCAACCTCGCTCTCGAGCGTGAGAGCGTCGCCCATTTCGCGGTCGTATGTTTCAGACCAGAAGTGCGCGTCGGTTGATGCACGGATCAATTGCGCGTGAATGCGGATCCGGGTGCCATCGCGGATCACGGACCCCTCCACAAGGGCGTCAACTCCGAGCATCCTGGCAATTTCAGGCGCCAGTAGTTTGGTGTCCTTGAACTGCATGACCGATGTGCGGGAGATAACCCGAAGACCGCGGATCGTCGACAGGCGTCCGATCAATTCCTCGGTCATGCCGTCAGCGAAGTATTCCTGCGTCGGATCGCCGGAGAGGTTCTTCAGGGGCAGTACCGCAATGGAAGTGATTTTGGCAGCTTGCGAATGGGCCCGGCTGCTTCGGAAAAGGATGTAGCCAGCGACGGCAGCCAGTACGAGCAAGGACACTCCGCCCGCAAAGAGCCAATCGCGCGCCCGCCGACTCCTTTGTCCAGGACCGATTTCGGCGACAGTCAGTTTCTTCGCAATTCGATCCCGCGGTTCATCTCCCGGGGGTAGTTCAGGCGTCGATAACCAGCCATCGGGCTGCGAAAAGGGATTCTGCCCGATCCGGACGACGCCTGCCGCTTCAGGGTTGGGCGCGGCCGTCTCTTTTTCTTCACCAGGAGGAGCGACTGGCGCGATGAAGCGATATCCCTGCCCGGTCACGGTCTGAATGAACCGTGGGCTGTCGGCGTCATCTTTCAGCGCCTGGCGAAGCTTCCGGATCGCGCCCCGGATGCTGTTGTCCGTATCGAGGAAGACGCCTTTGCCCCAGACCCTCGAGACGATTTCGTCCCGCGTGACAATTTCGTCCTTGTGCTCAACGAGCAGAACGAGAATCTCCAGGGGAATGCGCTCCAGCCGGATCACATGCCGCCCGCGGCGCAGCCTCCGCGGACGAACGTCGAGCTCGTAACCTTCGCCGAACCGGACCGGTTGTTCCACCTCAGCGGGCTTGGAGGCCATGGCGCACTCCCGTTGGAAGTGGATGAATTTTACATCACCCGCGAAATCAGTGCCGTAAACGCAAGCAACGAATCCGCTTAGTCCGACACAACACATAACGCCGCGACACACGCCTCGGTATGGACTTCCCCGCTCTCTGCCCTAACAATCCGGCTCACCGCTGACCAAAGTAGCGGGAACCGGAGGAAAACAATGGCGAGAATGCAAAATGGCGTAATGAAGAGAACCCTTGTTCTCTGCATGGTGGCGGCTGTGCTGTGCGGGTCCGCTTTCGCAAAGTCCGACGCCGTATTGGACTGGAATGAAATAGCAGTCAACACCGCCGTCGCAAACCGCCAGAGCCCGTTCGCCCTGGCGCGAACTGGGGCGATTGTGCAGCTCGCTGTTTTTGAAGCCGTCAACTCCATCACCAGCGACTATCGACCCTATCTCGGAACCATCGTCGCGCCCCATGGCGCCCTACCCGACGCGGCAGCTATCGAGGCCGCCTATCGTGTCCTGAGTACCTATTTCCCGGGGAGCGCGGCGACTTTAGACGCGGCCCGCACGAACTCGCTCGCCTCGATCCCCGAGGGCGATGCCAAAAGCAAAGGCATAGCCACGGGCGACGCCGCGGGCCTGGCCATGATCGCTCTTCGTGCCAATGATGGCTCGGCGCCGGCACAATTCAAAATACCCGGGCCAATGGTTCCCGGCGAATGGCAGGCCACGCCGACTTGTCCCATCATGAATGGAATCGCTGTCGGGGCCTTCTTTCACTGGCAGAACGTGACGCCGTTCGGCATCCACCGGGCCAGTGATTTTCTACTCGATCCTCCGCCGGCGCTTACCAGCAACGCCTATGCGAAGACATACAACGAGGTGTTGACAATAGGGAGCGCCGGCAGCATCGAGCGGCCGCAGGATCGAGCTGACGTCGTGCTCTTCTACGAGGTGTCCACGCCAACCCAGGTCTTCGACCAGGCCGCAAGGCAGGTGGCAGAACAACAACAACGCTCGTTATCAGAGAACGCCCGGGCCCTGGCCCTGATCAACATGGCAATCAGCGACAGTTTCGTCGCTACTTTCTTCAACAAGTATCACTACAACTTCTGGAGGCCTGAAACCGCAATCAAAGCGGGAGACACGGACGGCAACCGCAAGACAGAGGCCGATCCGGACTTTCTCCCCTTCATCCTGACCCCATGTTTCCCCAGCTATCCGTCAGCTCACGGCACTGGAAGCGGTGGCGCTGCCGAGGTACTGAGACGTCTTTACGGCGAAGCAGGACACTCGATCACGATTTCCAATCCGGCCGATCCCAACACCGTCTTGCACTACACCTCGTTCAACCAGATCACCGATGACATTTCCGACGCGCGCGTTTACGGCGGGATACATTTTCGAACCGACCAGGTGGCAGGCGCGCTGTTGGGCCGGGCGATCGGCGCGGCAGTCTATAAGAACAACCTGCGTCCCACGCGCGGGGTTGATTGACCCTCTGCTCCACAACGAGTTCTCAATTCGTTTCCACCTCGGGTGGTTGTGCGGTCAAGTGCCCGAAGCGCAGACCGCACAACTTTCTGTTCTGAAGTCGGGCTTCAGGGCGCCCTGAACGCCTTGATGGCGACCGCGTTGGGCCCCCGGCCGGCGGGCAGCATCGTAAAAAGCGAGCGCGTCGCGGTGCGCACCACGGCCACATCACCGGAGCGGGCGTCGACGACGAACAGCAGGTGGCCGGCCTTCGAAAACGCCATGGCGGAGGGGCCGTCGCCGACATGAATCGAGTCGATGCGTTTGCCGTCGTCGATGGAGTAGACGGTCACGTACTGAGAACTCAGATTAGCGACGTAGAGCAGCGCATTGTCGCTGGAGACGAGGCCATGGACTGGTTGTTCGCCCATGAGGGAGGCGCCGCTTACGTCGTCCGTGCCCGTAATTACCTCGGAGATGGAATTGGATTGGGAGTTCGAGACGAACACTTCGCCGCCATCGGGCTTGAGCGCCAGGTGCACCGGGCCACGGCCCACATCCATCAGCGCCTCCAGGCGGTCGGGCTGCGCGGGATGAGCGTCGGGCCGCGCCAGCGCGATTGCCATCACCTGGTGGCCCCCGGAACAAGCCACAAACGCCTTCGATGAATCCGGCAACACGACCGCGTCGGACGCGCCCGGACAGCCTTCGAAGAAGGCCCGCACGCCTCGTGCGGCCGGATCGACAAGGCTCACCGAATGGCCGCGACGATTGGGTACCACCACTGTCTTTCCATCCGGCGCCGGAAGAGCCTGAACCGGCTCTTCACCCGCGCCAATCGCCGCGACTTCCCGCCGCGCCTTGAGATCAAGCACAGAGATGGTATTGGAACCCGCATTGGCCACATAGGCCTGGTCTCCCGACGAATCGAGCGCGATCGAGACAGGATGTCTGTGCACCTGGATGGTCGCGACCACGGAATTATTTTCCGCATTGATGACCGAGACAGAGCCGGCGGCGCCCGCCGTGCCGGAGTTGACCACATAGACCTCGTTGCGGGTGGGACTGACGGCCAGGGCGACGGGGTTCACGCCCACCGCCACCTCGCGATCGAGGCGCAGATTCACCACGTCGAGCACGGTAACGGTGTTGCTGGCGCCGTTGGTGACGTAGGCGTATTCGCGGTAATTGGGCGGATATTGGGGAAAATCGTGGCGGCGACAGCCGCCGCCGAAGAGGAGTGCAACCAGAGAATACCTGACGAACTGGGCCGGCTTTCGCAACTTCACGCGACTTGCCCCGCCGTGCAGACGCAAGTCCTTCGACTTCGGACACCGCGGCTACGGCGACCTCCGCTCAGGATGACAATCATTGCGCCTGGGTCAACCGCGATTCCGGGCGAGATCGATTTATTTCCCACGGCTAGCCGGCGGTTCCGTGATGAACGTTCGCAATCGCAGGTTCGACATGGATGCCGCGCGGCAGCGTACGGTCCACCACCGGCGCAATCTGCTCGATCTCATCCATCATCCGGGCAAACTGGTCGGGGTAAATGGACTGCGGCCCGTCGGAGAGCGCCTTGTCCGGCTGGTGGTGCACTTCGACAAGGATGCCGTCGGCACCCACCGCGATGGCTGCGCGGGCCATGGGCAGCACCTTGTCGCGTTTGCCGGTGCCGTGGCTGGGGTCGACCAGGATGGGCAGGTGGCTGAGCCGCTGCACGGCGGGAACGATGCTGAGATCGAGAGTATTTCGCGTGTGGTCGGCAAAGGTTCGCACGCCGCGCTCGCACAGGATGACCTCGTAATTGCCCTCGCTCATGATGTATTCCGCAGCCATGAGAAATTCGTCGAGCGTGGCGCTCAGGCCCCGTTTGAGCAGCACTGGTTTGCGCAGGCGGCCGGCGTGCTTCAGCAGCGAGAAGTTCTGCATGTTGCGGGCGCCGATCTGGATCACGTCGGCCCACTCCGCAACCAGTTTCAGCGTCTCGTTGTCGATGGCCTCGGTGATGATGCGAAGTCCGTATTTGTCCCGGATCTCGGCCATGATCTTGAGCGCTTCCACACCGAGGCCCTGGAAGGCATAGGGTGATGTGCGAGGCTTGTAAGCCCCGCCGCGAAAGAATTGCGCCCCGAAAGCGGCCACTTGTTCGGCAATGGCAAAGGCTTGTTCGCGGCTTTCGATGGAGCAGGGCCCCGCAACGATGGCCAGGGAGCGGCCTCCGATCGTGGCGTCCGTACCCGGAAAACGGATGACGGTGTCTTCTTCCTTGACGTCGCGGCTGGCTAATTTGTAAGGCTTGGATACGCGGATAACTTCTGCAACCCCGGACAGTTCCTCAAGGTTGCCCCGGTCGACTTCACCCTGGTTGCCGGTGATGCCAATGGCCGTGCGCTGGGCTCCGGGAAGCGGATGGGCGCGGAAGCCCAACTGCTCAATATGGTCGCAGACCGCCTGAATTTCTTCAGGCGTGGCCTGCGCCTTCATTACGACTAACATGGAAGAACCTCAAACCAAGAGTTTACCGGTTGAGGCAGCAGAGAGCAATTACCTGGAAACCGCAAATCGTTTCAGCCGATTGGACCTTCGTTCGTGTCCTTTTCGTTGCCGGAAATCGTGAGTCGAAAAACCGATCAATAAAATGAAGGCAAATAACAGCGCAGATCCGAGGTGGAGCACAGCAACTTCGCTCGACTACTCGGTTTCGTCGGCGGCTGCGGCCCCTGACCTGGCGGCGACCAGTGCGGGAGCGAGAATCATACCGATGAAAGCGAGAGCGATCAAAACGTCATGCATCCGGGTTTCTCCTTGTGGGGCTTCTCAGAGCCTGTCCACAAATGAATCATCGCCCGGAATTGAGATTGTTAATATCCCACGAAGACGGCTTCAGAGGAGAATGCGGTGGGAGGGGCATTCCCACGTTGGTGGGATTACTGACGGAATACCTGTGCCAAAAACGGCACAGAATCATATATTTATGACCTAAGTCACGTTATCGGGGAGTTGAAGCTGGCAGGCAAGCCCGAGATTTAGCGAGTGTTGCCGGAATTGGAGCGTTCCTTGCGCCTCTCTGCACGCCACTTCAGGCCAAGAAAAGCCAAGTAGCTCAACTGGATAACCCAGGTCACGGTATAAGCGGCTACGACGAATTGGTGGTCTAAAATGTCTCGCTGATCCATTTCTTCCCTTTTCCTTTTGGCCTGGTCTGGCTTTCTCTCAAGCTTTTAAGGCTTAAGTCGTGGCTTGATCGAAACGATCGATTTACAGTCTCACAGTTTCACAGTTTCACAGTTTCACAGTTTCACAGGGGGGAGGGGGGGTGGGGGGGACCTACCCGGTGGTTTTTGGCTGCTAAGGCGTTCAGAACGAAACCTAATGCTTCCCGTGATCTGGGTTCTCCCGGCGGCCGCACTTCGATCCTCTCTTCCACCTCTATTGTCGCAAAACCGGCGGCAAGAAAATGCAAAAACCGCGCACACTTTTGGCGCAATAACTAAGATCAGGGCTGGGGCGATGAAAGATGCGGTCTAGATCTTCGCCTCTAAAGCTTCCATTCTTCCTGGCGTGCATTCCGTTGGGATCGGAGCTCGACCTGGTAGCGAAGGATAAAAATAAGCACTCCCCATGCAAGCCACGACACCATACCCCAGCCAAAGGCGGGCAGCATCGATTTGTCCATCCCTGAACCCTCTGAACCGCCGAATACGGGCGCCGGGTGCTGGGTGCGCCACCAGCGGTTGGACATGTAAACGATGGGCACGTCGAGCGCGCCGAAAATACCGAGCACGGCGGCCAGCGTCTGGACCTGAGGCCCAGCGGCAAAGCGTCGCAGCAAGCAGATAACTGACGTAAATGAGCCACAGAACCATCGTGGTCGTAAGTCGGGCATCCCATGTCCACCAGATGCCCCAGGCACGTCGGGCCCACAGCGGGCCCGTTGTAAGAGCCTACGGTGCAGAAGACGACTCCGACTTCTGCTCCGGCCAAGCGCCCATGCGTCGGCGATCTGGGCCCAATCCGGCCGGCTGTTGCGGAAGAAAAGAAAGCCGACCGAGCCAATAAGGCTGACGGCAAAGAACAGAAACGCCGCCGAGAACGATGGCACGTGGTAATAGATGATGCGTGAATATCTCGCCCTGCATAGCGTCGTCGGGCGAGACATACATAGCCTGATAGAAGCCCCAGACCATGAGGGCAACAACGATCGCGGCGTAGAGGCCTATAGCGAATTTTTTCATGCGGGGATTCCTATTCTAAGTAGTGTACGACGGGCCCGGTGGTCGAGTCTCCACCCAAGGTTGGACGATCGATTCAAATGGCCTCGTTACGTTCAGGGAAATCGTTCAGGCCGCCTTCTGCCGGGGTTTGACTTTATTCCAGGACTTGTTTCTGGATGCTAGCCAAAGATCATGGCCGCACTGCAGGCCGATCCAGAACTGGGCCGAATTGCCGAAATAGCGGCTCAGGCGCAACGCGGTGTCGGCGGTAATACCACGCTTGCCGCGCACCAGGTCGTTGATCCGCGGAACGGAAATGTGCAGGTCCTTGGCCAACCGGTAGGCGGTCAAACCAAGCGGCTGCATAAACTCTGTGAAGAGAATATCGCCAGGATGGATCGAAAAGCCGAAAGGAATGTTGGTCATGGATTCCTCCTAGTGGTAGTCAACGATCTCGACGGCGCTGGCATCCCCTTCGTGCCAAATAAAACACAATCGATATTGATCGTTAATTCGTAGGCTGTGCTGGCCTTTGCGATCGCCTGCCAACGTCTCAAGATGATTGCCCCCCGGTATCGTTAAATCGGCAAGGCTGGTGGCCCAATTCAGGATGGCCAGTTTCTTGAGTGCGGCGGTGCGGAGGGTTGCGGGGATGCGACGGGATTTGCCAGTCTCCCAAAGCAACTGCGTGTCTCCGTCTTTGAAGCTCTTAATCACGAACGATAATAACGCATACCGTTATGAACGTCAACCGTTAATACTACTCCGCGTGCAGCACTACCTCGAACAGCACCAGGCTGACGGTGGTGAAGATGATGTCATATCCCACCAGCAGCTTGATCCACAACGAGGGATCGCTTTCGCCGGTGAGGATCGCCGTGGTCGCCAGCACCATGGCCAGCAGGGCGGGAATGAAAATCGGAAACAGGATCAAGGGCAGCAACAATTCCCGGTTGCGGCTGCGAATGGACAGCGCGGCAAAGAAGGTTCCATTCGCCACCAGCGCCCACGTGCCCAGGGGCAGCACCAGCGCCAGCAACCATGCATTTCCTTCCACGCGCAGGTTGTACATCACGAGGAACACCGGGGCCAGCAACAGCTGCACGATGCTGACGAAAAGAAAATTGGCAATCACCTTGGCCAGAAACAGGTCCGAGCCGGAGGCGGGCGCCATGCGCTGCGCATCAAGCACCTGGTGCCGGATCTCCCGTGACCATGCCTGGTTGAGCGCGCTGACCGAGGCAAACATCGTGGCCACCGAGAGCACCCCGCCGGCAATCTCGCGCGAGAACGAGCCGCGCGGGTCGAATGCCAGCGAGAACAGCACCACCACCAGAAGCGCAAAGAACAGCATCGAGTTGATAGCTTCTTTCGAGCGCCATTCGATGCGCAGGTCTTTCATCAGGTGTGTCCAGAGAGCGCTCGTCATGCGTGGCCCTCGCCGGTCTTGGCCTTGATCAGGTCGGCGGTCTGGACTTCCACGTCGAGAGCCTGGGCTGCGCGGAGGTAGTCGCCAGGGCTGAGAATGAGCTGCGTTCCCCGGGTTCCTGCCGAGACACTGATCCGGTCAAAAAGGATTGCGGTCTCGTCGATGTAGACGGGAAACGGCTTTCTTGCACCGAAGAGAGTAACTCCGCCGCGGATGTAGCCAGTGAGGGGCTGGACGTCCTTCAACGGGGCCATTTCGGCCTTGCGGAGGCCAGCCGCGCGGGCGAGTTTCTTGAAGTCGAGCTCAGCGTCGCCAGGGATGACAGCGAACCGGTAGATGTTTGGGCCGCCCGTGGTTAGTAATGTTTTGAATACCTGCTCGGGCGGCATGCCGATCTTTTTGGCTACGGTAATCGCCGACAAATCCTCGGGATCCACCTCGTATTCGCGAAGCTCGAACGGGATCCCCAGGCTTTCCAGAAAACGCGCGCCATTGGTCTTCATAGGGTCGGACTCCCGGGCTCGAACGAGGCGACCCGGCCTGCATGAAGAGCCAGAACGTAATCGGCAATCGGGGCGGCGAGGTCGCGTTGATGGGTAGTCAGGACGATGGTTCGGCTACCGTGGCGAAACTGCGCCAGCAGTTCGACCATTTGCCGTGCCGATTCGATGTCCATGTTGGAGAAGGGCTCGTCGAGCAGCAGCAGTTCCGGGACGGGAAGAAGCACCCGGGCAAGCGAGGTGCGCTGCCGCATTCCCTGCGAATACTGGCCCAGCGTCCGCGGCAGGTTGGGGTCCAACCCTACCTGAGTCAGCGCTTCCGAGGGTGTAAGGCATTGCCGGCCAGCATAAAGCCGGGAGAAGTAAAGAAGGTTCTCCTGCCCTGTCAGCTCGTCGTAAAGCATGGGGGCGTGGCTCATGTAGCCTATGCGGGCGCGTGCCTCGTGCGGCTCCAGATTGCCGAAAATTTTCACCGTGCCCATGCTCGGCTGCAGCAGCCCGGCGAGGATGCGCAGCAGGGTCGACTTCCCCGCCCCGTTCTCGCCGATCAGCACATAGCAGCGCCCGATCTCAAGCTGGGCTGAGACCTGGCGAAGCGCTGCAAACGAACCAAAAAGTTTGGAGACGGCATCGAGCCGCGCACACGTAGCCGCGGTTGCAGTGTCGTTCATTCCGCGGTCAGTAGGCAGCGGAAGCGGAAGTGACTGGGGCTGCGGGCGGCGCTGACAGCGGCGGCGCGGGGATTGGAAGAGGGGGCGGCCGCCGGCTTGGCCGGGCCCATGCCAGGCTGGCCGCCGGGCGCGGGAGCGTACTTGCTCGCGCACTTGGCCTGCAACACACTGGCGTGGAAGACGCCATCCTTGCCAAACGAGCCGTCTGCCAGCGCCTGCGAGTTGTCCTTGAAAGTGTCCGGAGGTGGTTCCGAGCCCTTGTAAACCACCTTCAAAAGCCGCCCCGTCGCGGCCTTCGGCGAATGGCTCTCAAACTCGTTCAGAACAAACGTCACGTGGGTGCCGTTCTGCTCAATCGACCCGGGCTGCACAAATCCTTCCACGCGCAGATGGCTGTGGTAGGCCTTGTCGCCCATCCCGCCGAGTTCGGCAATGGTCACGTAGTAGCTCTTGCTCGATCCATATCCGGTAAACGCAAGCCAGCCGATGGTGCCCACAATGATGGCCGCCGCAATTCCGATCTTTACGTTGTTTGAAGAAGTCGCCATGTCTTTAACCTAACGATACGAGCCCCGGAGGGCCGGGTCAACCATCTATATGGTGATTTGCGTCACACGACAGCACCCGACAAGAAAAGCAAGCAGTCGCGGAACGCCAACTATGCTTCTTATGATTCAAAGTACCGAATCTGGCTGCAGGGTATTTTGATGCTGGTCAACCGTCGGCAAACCCGTCAATTCGGGCCCACTAGGCGTCATCCTCTGCGTCATTTCTCGGAATCGCGGCCACAATTGCCGGGGCGGCGATCATTACCACAAAAACGATTGCAATCAAAACATCGTGCATGGAGCGGGCTCCTAAGTTGGAAATAAAGCAGTGCTTACACCGTTCCCGATGCTGCGCACACGGGTGTCGGCTGGCATTCAATAAAATATGGACTCTGGCAAATGCTGTGTATCGCTACTGTACATCACATCCGGTGATTCGACCCGGGTTTTAATCCAAACTTCGGTCACGACGCCCGGCGAATCCCATCAAGCCATGTCTAACCTATTGATTATTAGTGGCTTAAATGAACTGCGGTTAAGTAAAGCGTATTCAATCCTGGGTAACACAGGATCCAAAGCTACAGTTGTCAGGCGTTTTTCAGGTGCGCAGTGGCTTTCTCGTACCGCTACCTCGAAGCCTCCCCGCCCGGCGAGAAGTACCCTTCCCGGGTCGCAACGATCAGGTCTGGCTTATTGGCCTTGAGAGAAATCTTGTGAAAGCTGCCATCCGTATCCGGCTTGTCGGGAGTGTAGGTCAGAAGGTATTGGCCGCGCAGTTCTTCGGAGATGAGTTTGTAAATCTCCTGCAGATCTTCTTTCTTGTGGGCATCAAAGGCATGTCCGCCCGTTCGCTCCGCGATCGTGAGCATGATCTTCTTGCCATCCACACCGGTCTCACTCTGACCACCCCCGCGGCCGCCTCCGCCAGGGTATCCGCCGCCCCCGGGATAACCCCCACCCGGGTAGCCCCCACCGGGATAGCCGCCTCCGTGATGCCCGCCTGGAAATCCAAGGTTGTCGCCGCGCTCCTGCTCCCCTTTGAAGTAAATCGTGTACACCGCGACATTGGCCTTCTCCGCAGCATCGACTGCCTCGTTAAGCCTTGTTTTGCTTCCGCGGTCCAGACCATCGGAGAAGATGATGAGCGCCTTGCGCCCGTCCTTGGAACTCATTACCTCGTCGGAAGCGAGGAAAATGGCGTCGTACAGCTGTGTCCCCCCGTGCCGGTTAGGGCGTTCCCGGTCCTCCCCAGTTGTCTCTGGTCCCTGGGTCTCGTTCTGCGACGCGCGCGACGGGCCCATTGAATCCAAGGCCTGGTGAAGTTTCTCCCGGGAACCGGTGAAATCTTCCAGCAGTTCCACTTCGTGGTCGAAGTGAATCAGAAACGCCTCGTTTTTCTTCGCCGCTTCCTTGCCCTCGGCTGGCTGTTCGGGAAGCATTAGATCGACAAACCCGCCCGCAGCCTTGCGCTCTGCCTCCATGGCCCCGCTCACGCTGCGGCTGGTATCGACAAGCAGGCCGATGCGGAACGGAAGATTGGGGTCGCGCGTAAAGCCCTTGATAGTCTGGGGACGGCCTTCCTCACTGAGCGTGAAGTCGCTTTTCTGGAGGTCGTTGACCAGGGCGCCATGTTTGTCGCGCACCGTCACGGGCAGCATCACTTCGTTCACCTGCATTTTGAGCGTGGTGACGGGCTTGTCTGACTCCGAGGACTGCCCGCTGGCACCAGCCTGTTGGCCGCGGACGCGAATCGCCAGCAAGCTTGAGGAAAGGACAACAACGACCAGGAGTAAAACCGTTCGAGTGCGCATAAAGGTCAAAATCCGGATACCACCCTGCAGTTTAGACGAACAATGGTAGAAAGTTGTTGAAGGGGTTCACCTCGACAGCAAGGACACGCCACACAAACGCGCCCCGAATCAGTGTCTTTTGGAGGTCTTAGTTACTTTTGCGTTTCCATGGTAACTATTTAGTGTTACTATAGCGGGCAACGGCCCCGTTGGATCCTTCGAAAAATCTTACCCTTGCACTTTAGGACGTAACTGCTTTTGTCCCATAGGCCTGTTATCCCTCCGACGGTTTGGCCTGCTTTTATCCGAGAAGAGCGGTCTGTGCTTCCCGTGGCTCCTCTTAAATTGTCACAAATTATCAGGAGGCTCTCGCATGTTCCGTAATTTACGCCGTCGTCTTCACGATCTGTTCAGCCTGCCGCAGCCCACACCGCGGATGGCTGCCAGCTTTGATTCACTTGTTTCAGCGAACCAGACCGATTTTCGGACCCTGGCCGAGAACAGCGCCGATGTGATTCTCCGCGTTGGCCCCGATATGAAAGCGATCTATGTCTCACCTTCTGCGCGCTTGGTCCTGGGATGGGAGCCGGCTGAACTGCTTGGCAGGCATCCCAGTGATCTATATATCTCCGAGGACCTTCCCATCATCGAAGCTGCGGCCGCAACGCTCTATTCCGGAGGCGCTTCGACGGTCGCGCCGGCGGCACGGATTCGGTGCAAGGACGGCAGCATCAAATGGTGCGAATCGCGCGCGCGCCTTCTCGACGCTCCGCCGGGCCAGTTCGGGGACGTGGTTGTGGTACTGCGCGACGTCACCGATCGAATTGAACTCGAGAACCGACTCGCCACCATGGCGATGACCGACGGTCTTACCTCTCTCGCCAATCGCCGGGCGTTCGATGAAACCCTGGCGCGGGAGTGGAAAGCCACAATGCGGACAGGGCTCCCAACTTCTCTGATTTTGCTCGATGTGGACCGGTTCAAAGCCTTCAACGACCACTACGGTCACCAGGTCGGCGACGATGTCCTGCGAACGGTGGCTGCGGCAGTCACGGCAAACGTGCGGCGCCCTCGCGATTTTGTGGCCCGTTATGGAGGTGAAGAACTCGCGGTGATTTTGCCTGAAACCGATGCGGCAGGAGCATACACGGTCGCGGAGGCCGTTCGCGAAGCGGTCGAGGGCCTCGGCATTCCGCATGAGGGCAACCCCGAGGGCAATGGATTCGTCACCGCGAGCCTCGGCGCGACGACCGCGGTTTCCAGCCTGGGCGGCACGATCAAGATGCCCGAAGGGCTTCTTCTGATGGCCGACAGCGCCCTGTACAAGGCCAAGCACAAGGGCCGAAACCGCGTGGAAGCCTCGATTGTGCTAGCGCCCCTGGAACTCGAGACCATGGGGGATTGAAGCCACCATCCCCAGCGTGATCAACCTGCAGTGCAAACCTCCGATGCGGAAAAGTCCGTCCTCATGATCGGTCGCAGCGGAGGCTCGAAACAACAAACTCAAAATGCTATAGGCCGGCGATGGCCTTGTTCTGGAGCACCCTGACCACGACGCGACGGTTCTGCGCCTCACCTTCGGCGGTATTGTCGTTGCCTACCTGGCGGCTCTCGCCCATCGCGCCCGGGGCCAGCATGTTCGTGAGCGGGACATGACCTTGCTGCAAAAGGAGGTTGGTCACGTTATTGGCGCGGTCTTCGCTCAGCTTCTGGTTTAGTGAAGCGCTACCGGTCGCGGAAGCGTATCCCTTCACCTGGATCATGTAGCCCTTGACGGACTTGGCTTTTTCAGCCAGTTCTACCAGCTGAGAGTTGTACTTGGGATCGACATTCACTTTGCCGTTGCCGAAGTAGATTGTTACTTCGTCGTAGATGTAGTAATCGTTCAGCTGGCCGAAGCGCGCGGTATTGGCGGCAATTTTCTCCTGCTGCTCTTTAATGGCGGCACTCTGTGAGGCAAGCTCGGCATTCTGCTTGGCCAACTCCTGCTGGTTCTTCTGGGTCTGCTGACTGGTTTCGGCCAGGCCAGCCTGGATCGCCTGCGCCTGCTCCAAATCATTGCCCTTGAATCTGATTTTCGATGCAACGAGCTGGTTATCCGAGTTGTATGTACCCTCTACCTGGATAGGAAGCCCCGGAATGAGGGCCGCCATGGACATTTCCTTTTTGCGGGCCTTGAGCACGCCCACAACCTGGGCCACATCGGTGCTGTCGGTTAGCAGCACGACGACCTTCGGCGAATCGGCCGTCTGCAAAAATATCTCCGCTCCGCTTCGTCCTTTGATCAATCCCTGGAGTTTAGTCTGGGCCGAGACCATCGCGGTTGATAGTCCCGCCAACATGAGCATCCCGAAGGCGATCGATATGATTTCTTTGCAACGGGCCATATGTCCTTCTTTCCTGCTTCCCATTTCCAATTGAGAGAATTGCCAAAGTGAAGAGCCGCTGGATCCCAGTGGAGGCGCATGACTTCCGATGAGTTTCGCATTGACTATCTACATCGCAAACGGATCGAGCCTTCGCTCGACAAGATAGATTCCGATAAACTCACGTGAAAGTTAGCACCGGTGACTAGGGCCTGCCAGTGGCAGTTTTGCTAGTGCGAGGTCAAATTTCTGGAGAGTTCACATCCCGGAGACGATTAGCTAATTCGTCCCCGTCCCGGCCAGATGAAACACTACCAATCCTGCAGAAGTTCCTAGAAGAATGCGGCCCTGATCCGCTCCCGCCCTGGTGGGTGAGAAGCTAACGCTGAAGGTGCATGCGGCGCCGGGTTCCAAACCTCGTCTACCGTCTTTAAGCGAACATGTTCCGGGCTCGAAATCGAAGTGCCTCAATCGTTCCGCTCCCAGAAAGACGATCGGCGATCTGGAGGTGTTGGTTTCAGTCACGGTGATCGAGGAGCTGGTGGTACCCACAGCCACATCCCCGAATGCGGCGCTGAACGGGACGATCGGTATGCCCTTCGCCGCGAGACACCAGTGCTCGTTCTTCTTCAGATTGCTCTCGCTGATTGGATACTGACGGCGGTCGCAGATCGGGGAAAGAACATACTCCTGAAGGGTAGAATTGGGCATGAACCCGTTTGAGATGATCTGGCCGGAGTTGTTGATCGCCACTGGGTCGACGAGAGTGAGCTCCGTGCCAGCCGGGATCAAGGTATTCAGGTCGTGCACTACGCCGTCGCTGTACAACGCGGGCGTGCCGGACGCCAACTGACTGGTCAAGTTGCCCAATCCCACGATCTCCGCGAAATCATTGAGGGCGTAAGGTAACATACCCGGACCCAGATCTTGCGCGCTCCCAATCTGATAGAGAAACGCGTGAGGCACAAAGTCGGCGTCGTAAAAGAAGCCAAGCACCTGCCCGAGACTGTTGACCGCCAATCCTTGGCTGGCAACCCACCCGGGCTGTGCGCCGATAACCATCATCTTGCCGGCCGAATCGAGGAAGGCGTGGTAGGTTGCACCGGCATACCCCCAGCCCGTCACCTCGCCGACGTTGTTGATGCCGAGGCCGTAAGACTGGTCGCCGGTAGGGAGGGTGCCCAGGTCCGTCAGCGTCCGAGTTGAGAAGGAATACAGAATGGCATGAGACCTGCCCGCATTCCCCTGATAAGGATTCGGATCGGTGTCCGCCTGACCGGTGGCTTGACCGTAATCGTTGAGGGAGAGCAAACCGCTGAAGGTTCCCTGCGGCAGCAAGCCGACTTCGGCAACCGTGCCGTTGCTGTAGATGAAGCCGTGACCGTCAGACGTTCCGGCAAGCTGCTGAAAATTATTGATCGAAAAGGCCGCCCCGCCCTGCCCATCGACCAGCGAACAAACCGGATCGAGGATGCCGTCGGCATAGATATAGGCGCATGAGTTCGAGCCGAAGTTCACGCTTCCAGTGACGGTGCCCCTCTGGTTCCATGAATCGCAGAGAAGCCGGGTTCCTTGGTAAGGAGGGGCAAGGAGTCTTTTCGACTAAGAAAAACCCGCGGGATTTCACCGATTTTAGGGCCAAACAGTTGGTAGCGCTAACGACTACCATAAAAGGTTGTTATACATCTGATTCCATTCATCAATTAGCTGATGGATTCCAGCGACTTGCCCCCACAGTTGCCCCCACCTCAAAAATGTTTTCTGTCGTCCTCGCACAGCTGTCGCAGTCCCCTAGCTTTGAGTTGAAACCACCTCATCAGCGCGCATCGACACGTCTGCCGGGAAGAACCCTACTGGCTGAATTTGGCCCTTATTCTCAGATTCCGGATCTGCAGAGGTCGATGGGACTTCTTCTTGCATTCGCCTCAAAAATATCTGGAAGCCCTTGGAGGCTTGACGGCGTTGGTGAAGGTGCTGAACTCAAAGGCCAATGAACTTAAATATTCCGACTGATCGGATACATTGTTATAATGAGCACCAGGGGGTTGAACGCCATGATCGAAAGCCTGACTCCGTCGGAAGCCGCTGTCGTCGCCGGTGTCTCGGTGCGCGATGTCCATCGAATGATCGACGAGCACATCCTGCCGGAAGCGCTCTACACGGCCACTCAGGTCCGTTCGTTCAAGAGTGAGGCCTGCGCCTTCATTTCCTTTTACTTTCGCGCGGCCAACCGGCTGACCGCGGAAGAACGACAACGGACCATTACGCGTGCAAGCAAATCGACCCCGGAACCTCAGATCATTCAGGATGAATTTCTAACCATCGACCTGACCCCGTTCCACAAGGAAGTGAAGGAACGACTCGGGCGTCTTCATGCAGCTCAGGATATTGTGGTCATGGACCCTGAAATCCTTAGCGGCACACCCGTTATCTGCGGAACGCGAGTGCCAGTCTATGACGTTGCTGCGTCCGTCGCCGCCGGCATCCCGGTGGAGCGAATTCTGTCGAGTTATCCGAGTCTTAAACGGAAGCAGGTTGAACTCGCCTCTCTTTATGTTGAGGCAAATCCACAAAGAGGGAGGCCCCGGCAGAAGTCTTCCCTTCCCCCGAACGCCAAAGTCATCTCAAGACGTACGGATACCCTCTCCAAATCTCGATGACCAAGCTTCTCATCGACGAGTGCCTTAGCGCTGAACTTGCACTGATGGCCCGCGAACGCGGTCACCACGAAGCGTCGCATGTGGTCTGGATTGGCAAGTCGGGCTGGAAGGACTGGGAATTGAAGAAGGTCCTGCTCGACGAGGACTGGGTTCTCGTCACCTGGAATTGCAAGGATTTCCGTGGACCGAAGGATGCGCCCGGTTTGAAAGGCGTACTTGCGGATGTTCCACTCCACGGCGGCCCAGGATCAGTCTCACAGATGCTCGATTCTCGCCTCGGCGATTATGCGTCAATTAGTCTGCTTAGGACCATTTCACGGAATCCACGATGCCCTTGCGGATTAAGGGTGTGATCGTCCACGGCAAGGATTCGAATCATGCCAGGAACGTTGTTCATCGCGACTTGTCCGCGGAATAACTGGAATCGACAGCCGTCTCAAGAGCGCTTCACGACCCCTGGAGCGGCGTCCAGGCAATGGCGAGGAATGCAGACGCATGCCGTTCGTCTTTGCCCAATCAGCGGCTCACGAGCCGGTGGACTAAGCCAATTGCATGATTGCTTCGGCTACTGATCCGTGCTGGAATGAACTTCCATTTGGCAGTGGCATGCAATCGGGGCTGCACTCCGGAAGCCGTTGTGTGGGACCTCAATGTGCCACAACGCCTTGAGATCGATGGTCTTTGGATCACCTGTACAGCACCCTTTTCCACCTCGCTAGTGGGGAAGATAGGACCTTTGGAACAGGGAGGTGGAACCATGACACGCCTCTGGAAGGCCGCATGGCTAGCGTTTGTCTTTGCAGCGTGCGCGACGAACTGCGCTGCTGCTGTATCGGTGGCGATCACTCCATCCATCGTTCACGTTCAACCGGGTGGGCAAGCACAGTTCACCCCAACGGTGAGCGGAACGTCGAACAGCGTCGTCCTCTGGAGTCTGAGCGGCACCACCTGCAGTGGCATTACTTGCGGACAAATCACAAGCACCGGATTGTATATCGCCCCAGCCAAGGCACCGCAATCGAACGTGATTACGGTCACCGCCACATCCCTGGATGATCTTTCGGCGTCCGCCAGCGCGGCGGTCATTCTGGGCGCCACGTCCGATATCACGGTGTCTGTCTCGCCCTTGTCGGCCACGGTCGTTGAGGGGCAACAGCAGCGCTTTGTCGCGCTTGTTCAGGGGACAACGATCACGAATGTGACGTGGTCCTTGATTAGCGCTGCGTGCGCGACATCCTCGTGCGGAACTCTGACGCAAGATGGTCTTTATACTGCACCGCCCTCGAGGCCGACTCCACCGCAAGTCATGATCAAGGCAACCTCGGTCGCGGATCCCGCGAAGTCCGGATCGGCCACCGTGACCGTCGCTGCTTCGGTGGCGGTCAGCGTCTCCCCCAGATCCGCCCAGGTCAACGCAGGACTTACCCAGCAGTTCACCGCAAACGTGACCGGCACGGCCAACACGGCCGTCTCTTGGTCAGTGAGCGGCAGAGGTTGCAGTGGCGCGGCCTGCGGAACCATCTCGAGCCGCGGGTTGTATACAGCACCATCCAGGGTGCCAAGCCCGGCTCAAGTGTCTGTTACGGCCAGTTCGGTTGCCGATCCGACGAAAAAAGACTCCGCCGTGGTGACCATAGCACCGGGGATCGCCGTAAACATCTCGCCTCTGACAGCGACGATTCTAACCGGCGCGCAGCAGCAGTTCAGGGTGAGTGTTACCGGCACAACGAACACCGGGGTCACTTGGAGTGTGGTTGGGACCCAGTGTAGCGGTGCGGCTTGCGGAACCATCACGGCCAGCGGCCTCTATACGGCGCCATCGGCGGTGCCGAATCCTCCGCAGATTTCGGTTACCGCAACGTCGGTAGCAGATCCCACGCGCTCGGCCACTGCCCAGGTTACTGTCGTTGCGCCGGTCGTAGTGGCGGTTTCTCCTGCGACGGCGAATGTCCTGGTCGGGTCGCGCCAGCAGTTCAAGGCAACCGTGACCGGCACGTCCAACACCGCGGTTACGTGGAGCGTAAGCGGAGCGGGCTGCACCGGAACCGCGTGTGGAACGATTTCGACAACCGGTCTATTCACAGCGCCCGCATCTACGCCGGCACAAGCGCAAGTCACCGTCAAGGCAACGTCCGTCGCGGACCCATTGAAATCGGGTACCGCCCATGTGACCATTTCGGGGCCGGTCTCGCTGACCATTTCCCCAACGTCCGCCCTGGTGATTGTCGGCAGCAGCCAACAGTTCACCGCACGCATTAGCGGCACATCGAATACCGCTGCCACCTGGAGCGTCAGGGGGATAGGTTGCACGGGAACCGCATGCGGCACGGTGTCGGGCTCCGGCCTCTATACCGCGCCTCCCGCTGTTCCGAATGCGGCGACGGTGTTTGTCACCGCAACTTCCGTCGCAGACCCCACCAAGTCCGCCACCGCCACCCTGACCATCCTTCTGCCGATCATCGTGAATCTCTCCCCCAGTTCGGCAACGGTGGTTACGGGCCGGCAACAGCAGTTCAAGGCGACCGTGACTGGCAATCCAAATACCGCCGTAGTGTGGAGCGTGAGCGGCAGCGGCTGCACCGGGACAGCGTGCGGTCAGATCTCCTCCACCGGGTTGTACACTGCTCCCGCAACCGTTCCCACACCCGCGCAGGTCACGGTCAAGGTAGTCTCGGTGGCCGACCCGAACATCTTTCGGACTGCGACCGTCACCATCATTCGTCCATTAACCGTCAAGGTTCTGCCTGCTGTCGCATCTCTCGTTGTCGGAACCTCGAAACTCTTCGCCGCAACAATCACCGGATCGACAGATCAGAGAGTCACCTGGAGCGTATCTGGAACAGGATGCACTGGCGGGAGCTGCGGGACCATCTCCTCGGCAGGTCTGTACGTTGCGCCCGCCGCAGTCCCCAGTCCGGCCATGGTCACCGTGAAAGCGACATCCGTGCTCGACAGCAGCTCCTCGGGTACCGCAACTGTCACCATCCTTCCGCCTGTGAACGTGACCCTGTCGCCGTCCGTCGTCCAGGTAGTGGTCGACGAGCGCCGGCAGTTCATTGCCACTGTCACGGGCGCCACGGACACAAATGTCACTTGGAGCCTCGCCGGGGCCGGCTGCAACGGCAGCACATGCGGCACGATCACCTCGACCGGCCTCTATACTGCGCCGGCTGGAATTCCCAGGCCCGCGCAGGTCACGGTCCGGGCGACTTCGATGGCCGACAGGACCAAGTCAGCCACGGCGACTGTGACCATCATCGCGCCCGTCACGGTGGCGATTGCTCCTGCAACTACGGTGGTCGCTGTGAAAGGCCAACAACAGTTCCGGACTTCGGTGATCGGTAGTACGGATGAAACCGTCGAATGGAGCCTCAGCGGGGCCGGCTGCTCCGGGTCCACCTGTGGAACCATTACCTCGAGCGGGTTGTATGCGGCTCCCGCCAGCATGCCTGCAATCGCGACAATCATCGTGACGGCCACATCGCATATCGATCCGGCCCGGTCAGCCGCGGCCATCGTCACAATTGTTGCGAGCGACAACTCCAAGCTCCGGGGACCCTATTCGTTCCAGTTCACTGGATTTGATACGAGCGGTATTTATCAGGCCACTGGAATCTTGATCGCGGACGGGAACGGAAACATCACCAGCGGCACCGAGGATGTGAACCGAACCAGCGGTCCGATGGCGAATGTCGCCTTCACTGGCACGTACCATGTCACAAACGACAATCGCGGCGTTATGACGTTCACCGGCACAGCCGGAAACCAGACGTTCAGATTTGCCCTCAACCTAGCTAGCGCCGCAGGCCAATTCATCGAGTTCGATAGTTCCGGAATCCGTGGTTCCGGATCCTTGGAACGGCAGGACCCGTCTGCGTTCAGTACCTCGGCGCTGAAAGGAGGTTACGTCTTCAGCCTGGCAGGCAGGGATGCCGCTGGACAACGAATCGGCGCTCTGAGCATTCTCTACTTCGATGGTTCCGGCCGCGTACAGGGCGGAATCATGGATGTGAATCAGGGCGGGACGCGCCTGAGCACAATTGCATCGATCCGTGGAACCTACCAGGTCGACAACACGGGACACGGACCGTTGCGCCTCAGCATCCCAGGCCTCGGTGGGGGCTCGTTCCAGTTCGCGCTCTATGTCATCTCAGCCGACAAACTAGCGCTGGTCTCGATGGACCACTTGAGTTCCGCCAATCCGATCTTCTCCGGTTCGGCAGAATTGCAGGTGGGAGGTCCCAACCAGCAATCGTCGTTCCGAGGCCCGACCGTATTCAGCCTCGCTGGAGGAAGCGGAAATGCGCCGGAGGTGGTTGTAGGACAGATCTCCTTCGATGGAATCTCACAACTCCTTGCGCGGTTTGATCAAAATGTCGGCGGAACGGTCACTGCCGGGATTGAGATGACTGGCGCCTACAATGTCAGCGTGAACGGCACCGGCACACTGGATCTCGATGACTCGAATGGTGCCACGAGAGTATGGCTGATTTATGCGATCGGGCCCAATCACGCCTACCTGATGGATGACTCTTCCTCGGCGGTCGGCATGGGCGAGTTAGACGGGCAATCGGCGCAGCCACCGTTCACTGCCGCGTCCATGCTTGGTCCCTATGCCATCTCCACCGGTGAACCCCTGGTGTATGGGGCGACACTTTACTCCGGCCAAAGCAACTTCGACGGCCTCCGTGCTGTGAGCGGTGTGGCGGATATCAGTCACGTTTCGTCTGTCACTGCGGATCAGGCGCTGGCCGGAACGTACAACCTGAGCTCTTCGCAATTTGGCCGCGAAACTTTGACGTTGACCTCACCCAATGGAATGAGGGTCGTACTGTGGATCAGATCCGCATTGGATGGAGTGGGAATGGAGATCGATGCATCGAATCCTGACCCCGTGGTTCTGCACTTTAAACAATGACATACGCTTGTAGCTTGCCAAACGCGTCGATACACAACTGGATCTTTCGGGACTATCAGGCGAGCCGCTCATCGAGCATTGGTTCTAAAAGTCGGCATTTAGACGGTCAGCTTCAGCACTCTGTGCTCCCAACTGGCGATACTTGGCCAATGCGCGTTTCCAGCTCCGACTCGCCCCGGTCATTGGAGTTCCGGGTGGATGGTGGCCTATCCGGAAGTTATATAGGAGTAAACACTTCGTCGTAATTTTCAGGATCGGTATCGGGAAACGCGCAAGGGTCAGGGAGCATCACTGGAGCCACTCCGGGGCCCCGAGCACGTTATACGTCATGTGCACCAGCACCGATGCCGCCACTGACCGCATCCTCAGCCGCACCACGCACAGCAGAGCCCCGCTCCCCAGCAGCACCGCCAGTGGACCCGCCGCCAGCCCGATCTGCGGCGCATGAATCGCCATGAACAACGCGCTCGTCACCACCGTCGCCACCACCATCGCCGTCACCGACCACTGCGGATGCCCGCCTTCCCCCAGAGCCTCCGGAGGCCGCTTCCGCGCCTTCTCCCCGGCCCAGTCGCACGCCGTACACACCGCCGGCAAAAGGAAACCCCGGAAGATCAGCTCCTCGAAAAACGGCGCCCCGGTCACCCCAAACGCGAACATCATCCAGAACGCCCCCGGCGTCTTCAGCAGCCCCTTGATCGGAGCGTCCACCGGCAGGTGGAATAGCGGGCTCACGCTCGCCACCAGCGCAAACAGCACCACGCCCACCCCCAATCAGCGGCTTCCAGTGCTCCCGCGCTGTGGCCCCGTTCCACTGCAGCCCTGCCAGCAGCGACTTCTTCCACAGCATCGGAAACACCGCCGCTGCCGGCCCAAACGTCAGCCCATAGAGCGCCAGCACGAAGCCCAAGTTATAGGCCATGCTCTTGCCTATCTGTTCGGTAGTGGCAATGCCGCCCAGCTTGAAATGCAGTGCCGCGACCATGCCAATCCCCGACACGATCAGCGCTCCCGTCATCAGCGCACCCAGCAGCAGCAGATGGCCAAAGTGAGGAATGCGCACCACCCGCGCCCGCACCTCAGCATCAACCGCTGCCGGTACAGCGGCAGTTTCGACGGGACTCACCTCGGGCGCAGCCGAAGCCAAAGGATCCACGTCAACGACCTTTCTCTGGGGGTGGACTTAGTATAGCGGCGTTTCGTTCTTAACGGAATCGAACACCGGCAAAGAATTCCACTTCTACCCGGCATTGCAACTCAGTCATTGACCAGTTCAAGGCACGAATCCCCTCAATGTTTGCGTCAAATAGATGGCCACACTCTCAAGGGAGAATTCCGTTGAGTCCCCGTTCTGTCCGGTCCGAGTGACGCAAAGATCCGGAGCACGAGCCAGGATGGCGTGAAGTGGAAGACCTGCGAAAAGTGTTTGCGTGATTAACGCTTTGCGTTCCGAGCTGTTACCAAGGCTACGCCCTGCGCATTATGTTAGTAGCGACGGGAACCCAGTCAACGCCGGTGGATTACTCCCACAAATTAGCCCGGGAATTCGCAAGGAACGAATTCGAAGCGGAGCGCTTCGCCTACACGGGCCAGGACCTGTACACGATCAGGGCTTCGCCATGGCGCGGATTCGAGAACCGTTCGAAGCAGCCCAAGATCACAGAAGTTCAAGCCAGCGATAAAAATGAGGCTTTCAGGGTGCTTCCCTCGCGCCCATCGGCTCACTTCCACAAATTCACCTGAGCTCGCGAATTCTCGCACGCGATGGTTGATAAATTCGATCGCCGGATAAGTCTCCGTCTCCTTCAGCTGTTCGATAACCGAAGTCGTTATGATGACAGCCGTCATCGCACTCATCAGGACTCCTTACCGCACCGCACCCAATATGCGCGCGCCAGGTTCGCGGGCAGGCCCCTTATTCGGCGGCCAGTCAGATGATTCTATGCCGCCGCCCCAAACCGTGGCCGTCCAGCGGCGCTTGGCCTGCATCGAGATCGCGGTGTAGCGCTTCTATAAGCCGATGGGACAGACTTCCGGGAACTTGTCCACACATCTCTGTTAATTCGAATGCCTCTTGATTCCGTGGATAGACACTTCTGGCATCTTCAATAGGCCCGGACGAAACTATAGCGAACCCAATCAATCGGCGCCCTCAGAAACATCAGCCGCCATGAACTCTTCATCGAGTAGCACGAACGCGAGGGTGAATCTAGGGAACCTCTGAACAACAGCGACTTATAAGGACTCGGAGCCTGGTTTTGCTCGTATCTGTTCAGGATCAAGGTTCTTGCGGCAGTGTTTCGTGAGTGTTTGTCCGCCGGAAGGGGGGTGCCCCTCCGCAGGCACACTATGCCCCCAGAGGGGCCGTCCGGAGATTGATCCGAGCCAGCCGCTTGCGGTGCTGGTAGAGGTTGGCCAAGGCAAAGCTCCCGCACAGCCACTCGTGATTCTTCTTCAAGCCGCGATAGCGCACCTTGGTGAAACCGAATACACGCTTGATGATCCGGAAGGACCACTCCACCTTGGCGCGCACGCGGGCTTTGGTGCGGTTTCTGCGCTTCTCCGCTTCATCGACGCCCGCCTTGGTCTTCACGCGTCGCGAGGTCATGTCCTGGGCCTCAGGCGCGACTGCATGAATGGCCTCACTCTGCCCCTGATAGCCGGCATCACCCCAGACCTTCTTTTCATCGCCATGCAGCAAATCCGGCAACATGTGTACATCGGAGACCGAGGCCGCGGTCGAGCAGACCGAGTGCACAACGCCTTCCTTGGAATCGATCCCGATATGCGCCTTCATTCCGAAGTACCACTGGTTGCCTTTCTTCGTCTGATGCATCTCCGGATCGCGCTCCTTCTTTTCGTTCTTGGTCGACGAAGGCGCGTGAATAATCGTTGCATCCACGATTGTGCCCGTGGTGATACGGATGCCCTTGCTCCCCAGATAATGGTTCACCGTGTCCAGCATCTGGCCGCACAGTTCGTGCTCTTCCAGCAAATGACGGAAGTTAAGAATCGTCGTCTCGTCCGGAGCCGGGGCGCGGCCCAGATCGATGCCCGCGAAGCGACGCAGCACCGGCGATTCGTACAACGCATCTTCCACCCCGGGGTCCGACAGCGCGAACCACTGCTGCAGGAAATAGACCCGAAGCATGATCTCAAGCCCCACCGGCTTGCGGCCCGTTTCGCCCTTTGCATAATGCGGCTCCACCAGCGCCATCAGTTCTGCACACGGCACCACCGCGTCCATCTCTTCCAAAAACCGCTCACGCCGCGTCTTCTTCGAGTACCGCTGGAATTCTGCCTGTTGGGCCAATGTCATCTGCCGCATGCCGCGATCATCTCCCTCAACCCAAAACTAACCGTGATTGCGGTGCTTGAGGAGTATTTTCAGAGGTTCCCTAGCGAATTTTCGAGTCCTGGTCGTGTGGTGACCAACTCGTCGGCCGCTATTCGGTAACTACTGCGATACTGTGATCGTCACGGTGTAATTCACAACGTAACTGAAGAGTCGGCGGTGAGAACGAAGCCGCAGGCGCCGCGGTCGCTGCGGTAGTGGCTGTCGAGGAGGTTGGAGGCCGGATAGGTTGTGAGTCACAGGAGGTAACACACTGTGACTCGTCTTCGCAAGATGATGCTCGAAGAGCTCGAGCGTCGCAACTACTCTGCAGGCACAACGCGGCGTTATCTGCGTTTTGTCGAGCGGTTCGCACAACACTTCCACAAGTCGCCGGACAAGCTCGGTCCGGACCATCTACGCAGCTACCAGGCCTATCTGCTCACCGAGCTCAAGCTCTGCCCGGGAAGCGTCGAGAACCACGTGGCCGCACTGCGGTTCTTCTTCGTGCGCACGCTTCATCGTCATGAGTTCCGCGAGTTTCTGCCCTATCCCAAGACGCGGAGGAAGCTGCCCAGCATCCTCAGCCAGGAAGAAGTCGCACGTCTGATCAACGCCAGCAGCAGTCTGTTTCAGCGCACGCTGCTGATGGTTCTTTACGGAACCGGCATGCGCCGCTCCGAGCTCGCCCGGCTGAAGATCGCCCACATCGACAGCCAGCGCATGGTCGTCCACGTTGTCGATGGCAAGGGACACAAGGACCGCGATCTGCCCCTGAGCCCGGCCTTGCTCGAGAACCTGCGGGTCTACTGGCGATGGCTCAAGCCGCGCACCTACCTGTTCCCGTCACGCATGCATCGCGATCACGAGCAACCTATCAGCGACAAGGCCGTATGGGTGGCGTGCACCGAAGCGGCGAAGAAGAGTGGCCTTCGCAAGGCCGTTTCGCCTCACCTGGTTCGCCACGCGTGGGCCACGCATCTACTCGAAGCCGGTACCGACCTGCGCACCATCCAGCTTCTGCTTGGCCATGAGGATCTGGAGGTGACGGCCCGGTATCTGCACCTGTCCGCGCAACATCTGCAGAAGGTCGCCAACCCCATCGAGGAACTGAAGCTCGCGAGCCTCGACCAGACTCGCCCCCTCTACCACCGTCCGCGTTCATGACCCGGCCGGCCATCGAAGTGGCCGACATCGTCCGTCGCAAGGGCAAGCAGTTTCTGGAGCGCTTCAAGGCTGTTCTCAACTATCAACAGATGAAGGCATACCGGGCCGTGAAGCGTTGCCGCACTGCTGCCCTTGGCGGGCATCGAGATAAGTGTGAGGACTGCACGTACGAAGCACCCTTCTCGTACAACTCATGCCGATCGAGATGCTGTCCGAAGTGCCAGGCGCAAGCCCGCAAGCGATGGCTCCAGATCCAGCAACGCGATCTGCTCAACACCAACTACTTCCACGTCGTCTTCACCCTGCCCCACGAACTGAACCCCCTGGCACTGACTTCACGCAGACCACTGCTTGACCTGCTGTTCGATGCCAGTTCCCAGACCCTGCTCGAAGTCGCCGCTGATCCCAAGCGTTTGGGCGCAGAGATCGGATTCCTCTCCATCCTGCACACATGGGGATCCAACCTGCTGCCCCATTATCATATCCACGCTGTCGTTCCCGGCGGCGGACTGTCGGCCGATCACCAGCGCTGGATTCATACCAGCCATCCGATGTTCCTGCTGCCGGTTCCCGTTCTCCGTACCGTCTTCCGCAAGAAGTTCCTCGCAGGACTCTGCCAGCTTCATCGCAGGGGCCTTCTCAACCTCAGAGGTTCGGCCGCTCCCCTCCATGATCCTGTGGTATTCGAGCACCTGATCGAGAAGCTGAAAAACAAAAACTGGTACGTCCATGCCGAGCCGCCCTTCGGCGGCCCCGAACATGTGCTGCGCTATCTTGGCCGCTACACCCATCGCATGGCCATCTCCAACCACCGCATCACCGCCTTCGACGGCGAGCGCGTCAGCTTCCTCTGGCGGGATTATGCACACGGCGGCAAGCAGCGGGTCATGACCCTCGACGCCGTGAACTTCCTCTGCCGCTTTTTCCTGCATGTACTGCCAAAAGGCTTCGTGCGCATCCGCCGCTATGGCCTGCTCGCCAACCGCTTCCGCAAAGAACTTCTGCCCCTGGCACGCACCCTGCTCGCCGCACAGGGACGCGAACCCCTGCCTCTTCCGCCGCTGCCCGATTGCGCTCCGTGGCACTGCCCCCGCTGCGGAAAAGCCATGCGCGTCGTCCAGCGCTTCACCGCCGCAGAACTCCATTTCGCAGGCTTCGATTCCTCATGAACACCACCGCCAGCACGCTCCGACGGCTTGCTCCCTGCACGTCTCGGCGCCGGTGTGCGCTCCGCGCTCAGAACAGTTCCATGGCTGCGCTCAATCGCATTATGAAATCGCCGCACCGCAATCCGCGCTGCCGTTGGCTCACCGTTGTCCATCCTCAACGACGAAAAACCGGCCCACCGAATCACTCACCGCGAGCCCGGATCCTATTCATTATCCATAATCCCAGCCAGGATCACCGCGACCGCATCGCCTGCGGCTTCCTTCTTACCTCCTAATCGTAAACGCCTCGCAACCACACCGCAGCCACACCGAAGTTGTCGTGCGCGAGGCGTTTACGATGTAGGCTAGCGGTTATTGGCTCCAAACTCTCACCAGCCCTGACAGGCAGGCTATGAGGTATCTCCTCACTTCCGCTCCGGCGGGACCGCGTAAATCATTGGCACCCACATCGCAAACCATCAGTGGATTGTCATTGGGATCGAGGCCGTCCAGTGACCGAAGCACCCTACTTCTCGCTCAGGTGGAGGGCGTACATCTCGTGCGTGCTCGCGTCGCGCGTGTAAAGAATGCCTCCATCGGGAGCTAAAAGAACCCACCAATGGTAAGGAATGAAAGGCTCGTCCGGCAGATCGGTAATCTTCACCGGCGTCTGATTCCCGACGCCAAGACGCCAATACGCGTTGCGGTCAGCCTTGTCGGTCCAAAAATACAGAGTTTTGCTGTCCTGCGACCACAAATTGTATCCAACGTGGCCCTCTTCTGCTGTGAACCAGGTGGTCCACACTTGCTTCTTGAAATCAAACAAATGGATGCTGCACGCATCCACGGTAAACGCCGCCAGGTAATGCCCATCCTGCGACCAGCGCGGGCTGTACAACCCCTGCGATCCCGGTACCGGCGTTACCTTGCGCGTCCGCAGGTCCACACGAAGGAGTTCCGAACGCACGACCGCCGGTCTGTCCGGATCCCGGGCAAAGATGATTTGTTTTCCATCCGGCGACCAAGTAGGATCCATTTGTTCATGTCCATCTTCACTGTCCGGGATCACCTGTTCGGGTGCTCCACCGTCCCGCGAAATCAGTATCAGCTTCCAGGGTTTCCCGGGCGGAGCCCCAGAAAAGGCGATCCTGCTGCCATCCGGCGACCATCGGGGACCGAGAGAATATTCAGGATCTGAGGTGAGTTGCAAGCGGTCACTCCCGTCCGTCCTTGATCGCCAAAGATTGAAATGCGGCCATGTGACGTAAGTGACCCATCGCCCATCAGGGCTGAACGCCTCCTCGGTCGCCGAAATGCCCGAGAGGTACGGGGATGCCTGATGCGTCGCTGAGTCCAGGCGCATAAGTTGGCCACGTTGTTCTCCGCCCAACGCAAAAAGCGTTCGGCTGTCAGGACTGAAGACAGGATCCCAGAAAATCAGGGGGCCTCGGGTTAGCTGCACCGGCGCCGGCGCTCGATGAGGAAACCAGCCCCGGGGCTCTCGCAATAACCAGAGATCGCTTTTATCCATGCGGTCAGAACGCTGAAGACATAGTAGCGCCCGTCCCGACTCCACGAGCCGGCCCACTGTTCTGGTTGTACAGGCCAGGCGGGTAATAGCTGCTGTGCCCCCGAACCGTCAGGGTTCGCTTCCCAGAGAGCATTTCCTTGATCAAACACGGAGAATCGCATGTGCTTTCCGTCCGGCGAGACTCGCACGTTGCCAGTGATGTCAGGGAAGCCAGGGATTGCCAGGAGTTTGTGCGCCTGCGAACCATCCGCGTTCGCTTTCCAGATCTCCGTGCCCTTGATGAAAATGATCTGGCTTCCATCAGGAGTCCACGCTGCATAGTCTGCCAGCAGGTTGCCCACACGGCGCGGGACTCCTGACGGTAAGGACACGATCCACAGGGGAGACTCGTTCCAGCGGGCATCAGAGACTAACATGCTCGACATGTCCGGTGCGAGGTCAAACAACCAGGGCGAGCGAAACGGCGTATCGACGATCGAGATCTCTCCACCAGCCGTCGACACCTGCGCCAGTAAAACGTGCTGCTTGACCACCTCATTGAAATAGACCCGGCTTCCATCGGTTACCACACCTTCTTTGTTAAGGCCGTCGCTGATCGCCCCCTTGCGCAGAGCCGTCCTGCCGAGCCCAGCCTATTCGGGCCGTGAATTCATGGCGCCCAGTTCAGCATCCACCTCGCCTCCGACGCGCGCAACGATGTCCGGCACGGCTTCCACATCCGTTTGAGTGGTGTGGAAGTTAACAATGCAAGCGCGAAGAACGTAGTGGCCGCCAACGACGGCGTTGGAAATGAATGTCTCACCTCCGCGCTGTAGGCGATCGACCAGCTCACGGTTGAGCGCGTCGAGATGAAGTTCAACCTCTGTTTCTCGCAGTCTCTCTCGCAGATTACGCGGCACGTAACGGAAAGTTGTAATGCTCAATTCCTGGGTCATCAGCTGCAGTTCCGCATGGCGGCCGACCGCCTCAGCCATTGCCTGAGACAGGCGTATATCCTCGGCGATCATGTTGCGATATCCCAGGGCTCCGACGTGCTTTAGGGCAAGCCAGACTTTCAGGGCACGGAAGCCTCGCGAGTTCTGGGGACCATAATCGACATAGTTTGTCGCGCGCTCCTCGAAATGATAGTAAGGCGGGTGATACGCGAATGCCGCGCGGAGCATTTCCGGATCGCGAACCAGTGCGCACCCGGCCTCGAGCGGTGCGTACAGCCATTTGTGCGGATCAACCGCGACCGAATCGGCAAGGGACAGGCCACGTAGATCATCGTGCGCCTGCGGAACGGCAGCCGCAAAGCCACCATAGGCTCCATCAACGTGGAACCAAAGGCCATACTCTTTGCAGAGCGCGCCGATTTCCAGCAGAGGATCGACTGCACCGGTGCTGACCGACCCCGCCGTTCCCACGACCAGGAATGGCACGTCTCCCCCGGCGGTATCCGCTTCGATTTGACGACGTAACGCGGAGACTTCCATCCGTGATTTGGAATCGGTGGCGACCCACCGGATCGATTCCGTACCGAGGCCGCCAAGGTCTGTGGCCTTTTGAATCCAGGTGTGCGTTTCTTCCGAACAGTACACGCGAAGCCTGCGTCCCGAGCCTTCAGAAACGCCGTATCTGCGTATATCCCAGCCCGCCTTGGCCTTGCGCGCGGCCAGGAAACAGACGAAGTTCGCCATATTACCACCGCTCACGAGCAGCCCGCCGCAAGTGACTGGGTAGCCAATGAGTTCCGCGATCCATCTGACGGTCTGTGACTCGATCTCGGAGGCGGCCGGCGAGAGTGTCCATGCGCCAACGTTCGGGTTCAACGCCGCCGCGAGAAAGTCCCCGAGAATCCCGATTGGTGCCGGCGGTGCGGTGATGTATCCGAAGAAACGCGGGTGTCCGTTGAATAGCGAGTGAGCGAAAAGCAGCCGTGCCGTCTCATCCAGCAGCAGGCCGGGGTCTGTCCCCATTTCCGGTAGCGGCCCTGTGAGGTCGAGTGCGTCGCGCACGGTCGACGGGGATTCATCACGGGTCACAGGACCAAACGGCAACGATTCCAAGAACCCCGCTAGCTGGTCCACGAGTCGGTGTCCCAGCTTGCGAAACGTCGCGGCGTCCATCTCGAGCGGTGCATGTCGGCCGGAATTGCAATCCACGAATGACTTCTTTGCTGCCGATTCTTTCGTCACGTGTTTATCCCTTCCAGGAGATCTGTCTCAGGCACTCGGCCGGCGGAGACGGTGCTGAATACCCGATAGAACGACTGCCGTCCCCACAACGCTTCGTGATCGTCCGGCGACAAGTCCTTCAGCCGCTCGTACGCGGTTAGCTGTGATTCGTGGCAGCAGATCGCCCGCCACACCGTCGACCAAAAGCTGCGCGTATCAATCACTGTGGTAATTGCCCAGTCCGGCCATGGTACGGCCTGCCGTTCAATCCCGTCGACCGTCGAGACCAATTTCCGGAAAGCTGACTGGTAAGCCTTCCAGGTCGCTTCCGGCCAAGCCATGTAGTAAAGCTTCGACACCGCATGCGGTTGCACGGCCTCGATTCCATCGCATGGAAACGTGGGGTCGGCTGCAGCGACGATGGCCGCCGTGGCGAATTGGGAGATCGCTATATGATCGGGATGCCCGTAAGCGCCGTCATGTCCGAACGTCACGACTATGTCGGGCTGGACCCGTCTCATGTGTCCCACAATGGCGGCGATAGCCTCACGCGGGTTCGCACGGTCGAGTTGCTGATCGCGATAATCGAGGATTGAAACTTCGCGCACACCCAGGGCCGAGGCGGCGGCGCGTAGCTCACCCTCCCGGATGTTTGCCAGTGCCAATGGGCCAGGATGCTGATGATCTTCCATGCGATAGCCTCGGAAGCGGCCCCTATCGCCACGAGTGGCGGTTAGCAGAAAGACGTCAATGCCTTCGGCTGCGTATTTTGCAAGCGTGCCGCCGATACCCAAAGATTCGTCATCGGGGTGCGCGAGCACGGCCATTAATCTCGGTGTCCGCATGATTCCTGTGTCTCTTTTGGGCGAATCAGCTGCAGCGCCGGCGAAGAAAAGCGCTGCGCTATTGGCCCCTTCAACGTCGTGGATAGGTTCTCGGCCTCGGCCGCCAAAATTCGAAAGGCTACACCAGCAGAGTGACGACACTCGTGACCACGAGTGCTACAGCCCAAACCAAGTTCACATTGAGCCAGGCCTTGCGGAGAATCGCGAGGCCGCTCTTTCTATAAACCACCCAGGCGATCAAACCTGTGGTTGCAAGGTAGGCTGTCGTATGGACTACGGTCGCCAACAGCGCCGTGAGAGGGCTGGCGGTCGCGGACATGTGATGGTGGCCTGCCAAGTGGTCAGCGGCTTCGACCCTGCTGCTGCCCAGCAGCACCGGGAGTACCATCAAGCCCGCGCCATGTGCTGAGGCCATCAGAAACGACCAGATCGTCAGGTCTCGAAAGCCCACCCGCATGCGCACCCAGCGCGGGTGATAGTGGCGTACCAGGGAGAAGATTCCTAGGCCGAACAGGATTGCGGTGACGGGATAGCGGATTGCCACCTGTGGCAACGCCATGCCAAGAAATGCCGCGGCCAGCACCACGCAGCCAATGGACAAGGCGTGGCCAAGCGCGATTGGGACGAGCGCCCCAGCAACCGCCCTCCCCTTCTGTTCCTGCATCCCCAACGCTACCGCGAAGAGCCACCCCATCCCAGGGTTAATTCCGTGGTAAGCGCCAAGGAGAATCATCATCCACAACGTCATTGAGCCCATCTCGGCGTGCGTCATTTCGCCTCCGAGTAGCAGTAGGAATCAGATGAGGCGTCCCCACCGTCCAGCCGCACCTGGTGCGCTCGCAGCCCGTCGAACTCGACGAAGAATCTTTCATCGAGCTTGATTCCGCCCGTCGGGTTCACGTCGACCTTCACCATCCAACTCTTCAAACCGTCGGGATAGATCTGTTCGTCCCACGAGGAGTAGAGGGAGTTAGTGAAATAGACACGCTTGCCATCGCGGCTGACCTCAACCATCTGCGGACCACCGTTGAGGGCTTGGTTGGGCCGGTTCGGGTGCGCCGCACGGCGCACGATACCGCCGAGATGGACCGATCCCGTCTTCCTCGGGTTGGTGGGGTCGGAGACATCGAATTGAATGAATTCCCCGGTCCCCCAGCATGAAACATAGAGGAAGCGGTCGTCGAGCGACAGGTTGATGTCCGTTACGAGCGGCGGCACCGCCTTGAAGCCTTTTAGCAATGGCGGTAGCTTTTCCGGATCAGCCGGCTCGGCGGGAATTTCAATCACCTTGCGGATCGCCCATTTACCGTTCTTCCCACTTTCCTCCCGGTACCACATCCAGATCGACGAGGAAAGATCTTTGAGCGAAATGCCCACACTCACAAACCCGTATGTCTTATTGGGATCATGAGAAGGCCGCAACTCGAGCACCCATTGTTGCTCCGCACCCAGGTCGATTTCCTGCAGGTGACGGCGCTTGTCCAAGTCCCAGACATGAATCTTGTGACCGTACTTGCCGGCTAGCAGCAACTCTGGGTTGACGCCGTCCTTTACCATGTTGGGAGTGCCCCACTCGGACGTAATCATCGTGTCGTGGCCCAAATGCCACCAGAAGTCGTAAGCGAGTTGCTGCGGACCTCGATCCTGTTCCCAGGGGCCCTTGAGTTCAAACGTGTTTGCGTCCATCAGGAAAATGCCACCGGGGCCGTTTCCGTTGGCCGATCCGAGTGCGCTCCCGTAAATGCCATCCGGTCCACAATGAATTGTGTGTGGGGCGGTGTAGCCGGTCTTCTTGATGAATTCTTCCGGCTCGATCACTTTCACAATCTTCGGCTGCCTGGGATTTGGCTTCGTATCCAGGATGTAGATACGAGATGACCCAATGCCCGGCACGACCAGGTAGCGGCGTTCCATGTGCGGATGCGAGTTTTGCGGACAGAGGCAAGCACTACAAGCATTCCACCCAAAGTGATGAAGCTCATTATCACCACGGCCAAAATCCACCTGCCCCACGAGTTGACCATACTCGGACGAATCGGGATCAAGATCGATGACGCCCATCGCGTCGTGCCTTCCACTTTTGCCATCGTTAAGCAGCGCGACATAAGCAAGGCGTTCTGCGGGCGCCTGCATTGCCATGCCCGGTGAAGGGTAAAAGGTCGGATCCGGCATTAAGGACATATCCAGTTCTCCTTGTTGTTCAAAGAATCGCAAAGCAGCCCTGAATCTCAGGCTCGGACTGCCGTCACTTCCAGGTACTCGGCTGAAACCACGGTGAGTTCATCCCCTCCGCGATTGTGTGCGGACCACAACGCTTCCAGTTCTTCGCGGAGCTTTCGCGCAGAAGCTTCATCCAACGATGCGAATGCGCGATTGGTGGGCCCATAGTACTGACGAAAGAACTCCACCACTTCAGCCGACGGAAATGGATAGGTGAAGCTGTAATGGCGTCGCGTCATCTTGAGATCCGAGACCCCGTGGCCCAACCTCCCGCGCACCACAGCCTCATCACCCCACAACACCGGCGCGGGCATGCCCGACGGAGCGATGAACTTGGCGAAGGTTTTGAACATTTGTCCGATGAACCCTTCGGGCGTCCAATTTCCCATGGCGATGGTGCCGCCGGGACTGCACACTCGCAGCAGCTCGCGGGCCACGAGTTCCGGCCGCGGGGCAAACATCGCTCCGACCAGACTGATTACGACATCGAAGCTGGCATCTTCAAACGGGAGATCTTCAGCGTCGCCTTCAATAAAGCGGGCGTTGAGTCCTTCCGCGTTGGCTCGAGCCTGTGCGCGCTGCACCAGGTTCGCAGCGATGTCCACGCCCGTGACGTTCACCCCATCCCGCGCGGCCCACAGCGCAACCTGACCCGAGCCGCAGGCGACATCCAGCAGCTGGCATCCAGCGGGAATATCAAGTTGTTCGTAGAAGATCCGTGCGCCCTGCTCCATATAACGCGAGAAGCGGTCGTAGTCCCCGGCCATCCACGTTTCTTTTAGTCTGGCCTTCAGACCATCGATTTCCGGTGTAGTTGTGATGGTGCTCATGTTTCCTCCAGGTTTTCATTGGCGAGCAGCAACAGCATGGGATATGCTGACTGGCTGCTCTTGGCACTTTCGGGTTTTGCATCGAATAGCTTCGACGCGCTGTGCGCATCGGCAAACGCTTCGACCTTGCTTACTATGCGTCACCCCCGCGATCGATCCTTACCCGCGCGTCCGGCTTTCTTGCTCACCGTAAGGGCGCCGTAGGATGATTTGCTCGGGAGTCCGCAGACGTTTGCCAGGAGTCCTCGGGAGGACGTATGGATGTGCTTTCCGAAGTTCTGAAAGTGGTGAAGCTCCAGGGAGCCATGTTCTACAACGGAGAGTTTTCCTCCCCGTGGAGTTTTTGCTCGCCGCCCTCGCACAAAGTCGCGCCCTATGTCGCTCCGGCTGCGGGGCACGTGATCATTTATCACCTATTGACAGCAGGACGCGCCTCGGCCCGCCTCGCCGATGGCGAACGCATGAATCTTGACGCCGGTGACATCGTGGTCTTTCCCCATGGCGACGCGCACTTCCTCGAAAACGGCCCTCCGACTAAGGCGGTAGACATGGTGAAGGAGATGGCCCGAATTTTCTCCCAGGGCCTGAAGCTGTCGCGCCTGGGTGGCGGAGGGGAGATTACGCGATTTGTCTGTGGCTTCATGGCCTGCGAGCCACGGCTCAGCCAGGTGTTTCTTAGCGGTCTGCCGCGTGTGTTTAAAGTCAGCGTTCGTAACGACGCCTCGGGCAGATGGCTGGAGAATTCCATCCGATATTCGGTGAATGATGCCGAGCCTTCCCGGGCCGGTGGAGAAGCAGTCCTCGCCAAACTGTCAGAGGTTCTGTTTGTTGAAACTTTGCGAGCCTACATCGCGAACCTTCCTGCCGAACAAACGGGCTGGCTGGCTGGTGCGCGCGATCCGGAGGTCGGAAAAGCTCTAGCGTTAATGCACCGGAGGCCCGCGCATCCGTGGACCATTTCTTCTCTGGCAAAAGACGCTGGACTGTCTCGCTCAGTACTGGCTGAGCGCTTCCGGCATTTCCTCAACGAACCTCCAATGGCGTACCTCACACGCTGGCGACTTCAATTGGGGGCGCAGATGCTTGCCTCGACTAGTTATTCGGTGGCACAGATCGCACCCGAAGTGGGCTATGAGTCCGAAGCAGCTTTCAACCGTGCGTTCAAGCGCGAGTTCACTGTTCCTCCTGCGCGTTTCCGCAGCCAGTTGAGGTCCACCCAAGCAACCGGACGGCAAAAGAAATCCCGGTCGACTGACTAGTCAGGGCGTACTCACACAAGGGACGTTCGGCTCAGCTTTATGGGCCACTGCGAGCAAGACGCGGCCGGCCGTGGCGGAGGGATCGACTGTAAAGCCTGTGGCAGTGAGCTCGGCAGCGACCTGCGCCGGCGCAAGACGGAGTTTCGAATAGCTACTTTTCGCCAGAGTCCATTTGTCGAGGCCTGGATCGCGCGTGTATACGAGGTCGTGGACCTGGACGGTTGCTGAGGAAGTGTATTCGAGGAAGCAGGTCATGAAGATGTCGTCACTGCTGCGTATAGGAATGAAGCGGTCCGTACCGGTGAGTTCGGCTGTGAGGTCGCGCCATGTAAGGATTAATAGGCCTTCGGGGACAAGTGCAGCGGCGACGAACGAAAAGAGATCGCGAACGGCCTGAAGCGAGGAAAGATGCGTAAGTGTGTCGCCCATGCAGACGGCGACACTGACGGCTCCGGGTGCGACAAGACTGGGAAGCATGAGAATGTCCGCGGTGCAGGCGCGCACGGGAGAATTGAAATCCCGCTGCCGCTGCGCCTCTAGTTCGCCTAGCAGCTCAACGCTGGTATCGATGGCATATACGGGACCAAAACCGATCTGAGCGAGAGCGAAAGACTGAAATCCGGGACCGGATCCTAGATCCACGGCGAGGCCGCGCGGTGTTCTTGTGAGGAGTGGCTCAATGAGGGCGCGCTGCTCAGCTACCTTCTCGACAAAGGAAAGGCCGAACATCCAGGAGTAATGGGACGCGAGGAGGTTGCGATAGTGCTCTTCCGGGGTGCTCATCACGATCAGTGTAGTGGAGGGTAATAAAGAGCAGACAACTTTCGTGATGCATTGACCAGAGGAGGACACCCGGAGGGTGTAGTGACCTTATCGGGCACAGTCCCTATTTCTCATTATGTTCTCATCGTGGTCTCATCTCGGATCGTTTCGGAAGTCTTAGTCTCACCTTGTCTGCCACAGATGCAGAGAAAAACCTATCGGAGAAACGAAATGTCACAGAAGAGTGCTACACGTTACGCGGTCCTGCACCTGCGCTTTAAACTGCGGGTGCCGCCAGATACCTTTCTTGCCCACAGCCGGGAAGCCGCAACCATCATTGCCTCGTTAGAGGGGCTGATCTGGAAAATCTGGGTCTTGCAGCCTGAGGAGTCTGAGGTCGGAGGCATCTATCTATTTGCCAACCGTGAAGCTGCCGAGGCTTATCTGAACCACCCGATAGTCCAGGCTGTGCGCCTCAATCCTGACGTAATATCCAGCCAGTCTCAGCTATGGAGTGTTGAGAGCTCCCTCTCGGCTCTCACGCGCGCCCCCTTCCAGGGATTTTTTGCCCAATATTCAGAGCCAGCAGCCGGGCTGGCAGGAGGTCGATAATGCAGAGTCCAAGCACAAACCCCATCAGGGAAGATATGCAGCAGAAAATCGAGCAGTTCGCCGGACAGGTGGTAACCGATCTCGCCGCCGCCATGGCAGGTGTTATGACAAATCTTGGGCACAAGCTCGGCCTTTATCGTGCCATGGCAGAGAGTGGTCCTATCAATTCGTTTGAACTGGCACGCCGTACCGGCACCAATGAGCGCTCGGTGCGCGAATGGCTTAACGGGCAAGTCGCCGGGGGATACGTGCTGTTCGACACAAACACGGAGCAATACATACTGCCATCTGAACACGCATTTGTATTGGCGAATCCGGATAGTCCGGCATTTCTTCCCCCTGCTTTCGACGTAGCGGCCTCGTTGTGGCACGGTGAAGACAAGATCCATGACGCTTTTCGTTCCGGCAACGGAGTCGGCTGGCACGAGCACGATTGCCGCCTGTTCACCGGAACGGAAGCCTTCTTCCGCAACGGGTACCGGGCGCACTTGACTCAAACCTGGATTCCAGCTCTCAGCGGCATCCAGGAGCGGTTGGCCAAGGGCGGCCGTGTTGCCGACGTCGGCTGCGGTCACGGCGCGTCGGCCATTCTGATGGCGCAGGCATTTCCGAAATCAACCTTCGTGGGAATTGACTACCATGAATCGTCGATTGCGGTGGCGCGGGAACGAGCGAAGCAGGCGGGAGTGGCCGATCGGATTCGGTTTGAAGTGGCAACCCCGCGGGTCCTTGCGAGCAGCGAGGAGAAGTACGATCTGGTCTGCTTCATGGATTCGCTCCACGATATGGGTGATCCGCTGGAAGCGGCCTGGGCTTCTCGTGAGGCAATGGCACCCAATGGGGCACTGATGTTGGTGGAACCGTTTGCGAGGGACCGCGCTGATGAAAATGTCGGCCCGGTCGCAAGAATGTACTACTCGGCTTCCGCGGGTCTTTGCACCCAGAACGCACTATCGCAAGGAGGACGCTATTCACTGGGAGCGCAGGCCGGCGGGACTCAACTGCTTGCAATCCTCAAAGCCGCAGGGTTCAAGAGCGCGAGGGTGGCAATGGAAACCCCGTTCAACCTGATTCTCGAGGCTCGCTCCTGAGCCACCATTCAAGAAACTGCGGGGAGCGCAAATTCAGATCGGCGGTCGATATCGATAGCCTACTCCCCGCACCGTCTCCAGCGTGTTGCGGTGCGCTCCCAGCTTCTGTCGCACAGAGCGCACCACCGTCTCAACCACGTTGCTGGTTGACGCTTCCTTTCCATATCCCCATACTGCCTCCACCAGTTCGTAGCGTGCCACGGCCTTGTTCGGCCTGGCTACAAGATATGCCAAGACTCCGAACTCAAGTGGTGTCAAGCCAATCCGGTTTCCATTGACCACTAACTGACGCGCCTGATCATCCAGCAGTTGCGAGTAAGATGCTGCCTCGCCTGTGGCTGTGCCGGTTTCCTGGGCAAGCAGATTGCCAAGCCAGCCATCGACGGAGTTCACTCCCATATCAAGACAAAATGTGTGTTGCATAACCCGGTCCAGGGACGGGCGGCCTTCGTCCGCCAGCCGGAATCCCAATTGCTCAAAGGCTGGGCGGTATAGCTCCGCATCGCGGTAGCAGGTATAGACCCATCGCAGCCGCGGACGCAGTTCCAAATAGGTACGTTTGATGTCGAGCCAACAGGCCGCCTGGCCTGCGGAGGGCCCTTCTCCCGTGTCGCGATCCAACGTACGACGCAGCCAGAGAGTGGCTGCCCTGTCTTCTGAACGCGGCAGATCCCTGGCCCAACTCGCCGCAAGCGGGTCGCTCCCAAGCAGATTCTTGTGAACCTTCGAGGCCACGATTGCAAGGTAGAAACCTTGCACTCCGCCCTGTTCATCGCGCACAACAAAGAAGGAGTCGGGATGGTAGTGCCACCAATGCGCCAGTACTTGACGTGACTGCGGTCCATCGAACTTGCGAATGATCGCTGAAATCGATGTCCCATCGTCGGCGCGGGCTGGTTCGACGGAAACCGTGCTCTCAGTCGTGGGGAAGAAACCTTCTCGCAGGTTCTGGTTTTCAAGCAAGTAGAGTACGTCGGCCGTGCAACGCCATTGGTCCGATCGCGGTGCCTGTCGATATTGATCGCGAACCACCTGCGAAGCTGCGCGCCGGTATGCCTGGTATCGCGCCGGATCACTGGACTTGAGAGCAGCCGTCACCGGCCCGCGCACGGCTTCATGCACCAGCAACCCGTGAGGACCGGCGCTGACAAATGGGAGCGCCCGCAACCGATCCAGCGCTTCATCGGCCGGAATATGCGGAAGCATGGCCGCCAGAAGCGGCGCGGTGGCCGTTCGCGTCAGGCAGGCTGCCTGCACTACCTGTCTCGTTTCTGCATCGGCATCCTCCAGAAAGAGCGACGCCATATGCTCCAGCACCTGATGATGAGTGGTCGAGTTCCCACGCATCTGTCCGCCCATAAAGTGGAGTGCCAGTCCGAGAGAAAGCGCCAACGGATGCCCGCGAGCGATCCGATTCAGCTCCCGAGCACTGCCCTCGGGCATACCCGCCGACGCCAGATACTCCAGAGCAACTTCCGAAGAAAATGTGTCGAGGAGCATTGAATCAAACAAGCCCCTCCACGCCGGGGCAATACGCCACGCTGGGCGGGGTGGCTCGCGACCGGACAGGATAGTACGCACATTGTCCCCGAGCGAGGGCAGAAAATCCTGCCTCAGCCAGGGGTCGACCAGACGGAAAGACTCGTAACTATCTAGAAACAGGAGGGTTCTCTTGGCCCTCTCCGAAAGACTGGTCGCCACAATCGCGGAATCGTCGGATTCCGCGGCACCGATTTCCTTCGAGATCGCTCGACACAGTGCGGCTGGAGAAGGCTCGCACCAGCGGGCGTCGATGTGCAGAACAAAGACGCCATTTCCACCGATCCTTGCCGCTAGCACATTCAGCAGATGAGTCTTTCCTATCCCCGGAATACCCTGAATATGCATTACCAGTGGTTCATTCCCTAGCGCAAAAACCTCCAGCCGCTCGAGCTCCGCGTGCCGTTCAACCAGTGCCTCAACCGCCCTCCGCTCCAGTCTGTCTCCTAGCTGCATGGCCACAGTCTAAGCAGTTTTCAAATGTCTTGACCACTCTTGATGCACAACTGACTCTTCTTTCTGGCCGCTCAGCGCTGGCTTGCGCTCAAGACAAAATCTGGGGATTGAAAATTCCAAGTGCCACAAATAACCTTTGATAGGCGAGGCTAACGTGATCTAGTTTCTGCAGATCCTAGGAAAATTGGCCTTTCAACTGCCATTGGCCAATCCGCTCATTGGCCGGAGTGAAGTCCGATTTCTGGGTTCTGGTTGGTTTGTGGGAAACAACGGCCAATACACTTGAATCACCCAAAATGTGAAACCGCTTCATATAGCGCATGTGGGAGAGAGGCCTTATTTTTCTTCAGCTGGGTTTTCTTACCTTCAAACAGACGGATTCTACTCTTCGTTTGAGCGTGGATCGGCGTCGTCGTAGCTGGGTGCATGTTTTAGGAAATCGGCTTGCTCATGCAACGACTCATCAGTTCTGACATAAACTGCCCACTGCAACCTGCGCAGGAGCGCGAGCCGACAAGCGTCCGGCGATCCGAATGCACGCAGCTTTCGCTAATGGAGAGCGGATAGCCGACGGCAAAGGGCCTTATCACTCTCAATTTCGTCGGCAAGCCCGGAACAGGTTCTCGGTCACTGGTCCGCGAAGCCGGTTTTTCGTCAAGTTGACGGATCAGAGTCCGGAAACCTCGTCGGTGTTGACTAGGTCCACATTCCGATAACGCTGTTTGCAGGCAGGAACGGCAATTATTGGCGACAACACCCTCCAAAATGGGATCAGTCGCTGAACCCGAATCAAGTTGACCCTCTGTAGGAAACGCCTATTCCAACAACTTGCTCGTACGGCGAGCGTATCCCGGCATGCCGAGCGAGTCGAACATACCGAGTGCCTGGTTCAAGAGTGCACGCGCGTTAATCTCGTCGCCTTCGGCGCGGCGGGTAAGCAACATCCGGGCATACCAGTAACGACAGATCGGTTGCGCAACCCGGTAGGGTGCAGTGTCGGCCTGCCGTAATGCGGCGCGATGATGTTCTTCGGCGCGCGCCCAGTCGGTAGCACAGCCCGCAGCAATACCGGCCGCTGTTCGAACGAGGTAAAGACCATAAACACACCACGGCCCATTGTCGACGACGTGCTCGGCGTGAGGCTGAAGGGCCGCGACCTCGTCATATCGACCCAGCCAAGCAAGGCCTTCGATGACGAATACCAGGCAGCCGCAGGCTCCAAGCCGAAAACGGGACCCCGGTAGTGGCAAATATGGATAAGCTTTCGCAAGGGCCTCCGCTGCGCCAGGATCCTCATTGGCCGCGAGAGTCCAGAACAGAGCTCCTGCCAGAATGCCGGACCAGTGGCTTGGGTTCTCGATCTCGATCCCACGACGAAACCACCGCTCGCTCTCATCGAGCCGGCCCTGGTAATGGGCGACGTAACCCAGAACGATTGTGTCCAGGAACAACCACCCGGTAAACCGTGATTCACCGAAAAGGAAAGACTCGTGCGCTGCCAAATCGGCCCGGTTCAAGTCTCCCCGTGCGACATAAACTTCAGCGGTCGCATTCTTGAACAGCCACACCACGATCTGGTGTCCAACTCGCTCGGCGCGCCTGATGGCATTTTCAATCAGCTGTTCAATGCCGATAGGGCGGCCCATATAGAGCGCGGCAAGGATGGGTTCCCACACCTCGGCTTCACCCCACAGGTCGCCCGCAACACTGAATCGCGCCAGCGCTTCACGCGCGCACCGATCCGCGGAATCGAGTTGCGCGGCATTCCAGTAGAGCCGGGCCTCGTCCCAGATGGCGTAACCGTCGGCGCTGCCTTCTGGAATCGCGGACTCGAGTGATTTAGCTTGTGCGAGGATGGCGAAAGCCGCTTCGATGTCGTCGAATGAGAGGCATAATGCCTTGTAAAGTAACAGGCGATAACGCACGGGCGGAAACTGGTCACCCACAAGTTGGAGCGCACGTTCTGCTGCTCGCAGTGCACGATCTATGTCTACATTCCACGCATGCAGAGCCGCAAGGTGAAAACTCGCTTCTGCCGCAGCTCTAAGGTCGTGCGCCTCGATGAAAAATGAAATCGCACGCTCGTAGGAATCTACGCTCTCAGACGCGCGCGACAGGCTCCGTAGCGCTACCGCGCGTCTAGAGAGTATCTTGGCGGATATTGAATGGCAGACCAGTTTGTTACAGATTGGAGTCGAATCCAGCCACCGAATCCATTACCGAATCAACGGTAGGGGCGGCGTCGCAGAGCGATTGGGCACGGCACCGGCTTCAATGCAACGTGTGCAGAAGGTTGATCGCAAGGGTTCGAGCCGAACTCAAAAAACGGGTAATCGGACCCTGCGAAATCGAGCTGCACTTGCAGTAAACTCTTTGTTTTCAGTGCAAAGTCGGACTGAGAACCGCTCTAACATACCCTCGCAGCAATGAGGTTTCGAGCGGAAACCCGCGTCAACACTGGCGATTCTCAGTTTTGGCTCTCAAAAGGGCCGTTTTTGAGTCCAATGAGTTTCCGGGCGAGCTTTTCGTTGTGCAGACTACTCGCGTCCGCTCGTCCACGAGGCACAGGCGTCAGCGTAAGATCGAGGCCAGTGCGCGAACCACGTTAGGCTCTTGACGGCGCTGCCCTCTGGTGTAGTCTAGGGCAGAGTTCACAAGCTGAATTGGCCTAAACTTATGCAGATCAAGAACCTGTACTGTGATTCAAAGACGCTGAAGAATGAAGCATCCGTAGAAAAGAACTTCGTGGACAGGCTAATCGAAGACCTCGGGTACGATGATTCTGATGTTCGCGTTAAAACGTCTCTAAAAGAGATCAAAATTGGCAAGGGCAGCAAATCTGAGCTTTACAAGCCGGACTATATTGTCTTCCTTCAGGATGTTCCGGTTGTTGTGGTTGATGCTAAAGACCCAAAGGAAGATGTGGACGACTGGACTCTTCAGTGCTCGTCCTACTGCCTTGAGTTGAACAAAAAGTTTGACTATAACCCCGTCCGCTATTACATCATCTCGAATGGCCTCAAGACATCAGTGTATGAATGGGACAAGGAAAAATCGGTTCTTACGCTCGCTTTTTCTGACTTCGTCGGCGGAAACCAGAAATACAAAGATCTGAAAGCACTAGTTTCAAAGAAAAGCCTATCGAAAATTCTCGGGGATGAGCGAGAAGAATCTGACAAAAAGCTATTTCCGTTCGACGAGATTGCACTCGATAAACTGTTCGCCACCTTTCAGCGCATTCACCAGTACATATGGAAGAAAGAAAAGAAGAAGCCCAGTTCAGTATTTGAGGAACTCATCAAGCTGGTTTTCGTAAAGATCAGGAAAGATCGTGAACTGCACGACAAGTTCGGTAACGCCCCAAAGCCATCAAAAAAGGACGTTGTATTTTCTGTTCGGTGGATTGACAGTCAGACTGAGAGTGACAATCCAGTAAACGACATCTTCTTCCACAATTTGGTAAAGGAACTCGAAGCGGAGATAAAAAGCAATCGAAAGAAGCGAATCTTTGAGGCGGACGAACAGATCAATCTTTCGCCTGACACAATAAGGTGGGTTGTCGCTGAGTTGGAGCACATTGACCTCTTCGGAATGGAAGAGGATGTCCACGGACGTATGTTTGAATCCTTCCTCGAAGCCACAGCGCGAGGAAAGGAGTTGGGGCAGTTCTTCACTCCTCGTGACGTGGTGCGCCTTATGGTGTCTCTGGCGGACATCTCCGTCACAAAAAGCACAGTGGACAAGGTTCTGGATGCCTGTTGTGGGAGTGGCGGCTTCTTAATCGAGGCTATGGCGGCCATGCTTGGGAAGGCAAAAACAATCGCTGGCCTGACAAACAAAGAAAAGGCAACCCTTGCCGAGAGTATCCGAAATTCATCCATCTACGGAATCGATGCTGGTAGCGACCCAAAGATTTACAGAATCGCGCGGATGAACATGTACCTCCATGGCGACGGCGGTAGCAACATCTTCTTTGCGGACTCCTTGGATAAGCGGATTGGAATGGTGGGACGGCCCTCTGTTGAATACGATCAAGAAGTTGCTGAGATCCGCAAGAAGCTGATTGGAAAAGCTGAAGTTCCAAGTGATTCTGTCTAATCCGCCGTTCTCCATGAAGTATGCCGCAGATGACCGGGATCAGTTAGAGGTCATGGAGCAATACGACATCTCAAAATTGAACGGAAAGCGCGCGAAATCGCTGTTAAGCAGCGTGATGTTTCTAGAGCGATATAAAGAGTTTGTTTCAGAGGATGGGCACATTTACGCTATCATCGATGAATCGGTGCTTTCTGGAGAATCTTACAAGAGCATCAGGGAGTGGCTGCGCACGACGTTCATCGTCGAGGCCATCATCTCTTTGCCTGGGGACGCTTTCAAGCGTTCCGCCGCCAGAGTTAAGACCTCCATCCTCGTCCTTAGACTGAAGAAAGAAGGCGAAGAGCAGTCCGAGGTCTTCCTAGACTATGCCGTTCGCACGGGTTTAGAAAGAAAGGTTGCAAAGCGAATTGGGGTTACCACAGCTGATCTTGAAGCAAAGAAGGCCGTCGAAACGTCCCGAATAATCAAGGCATTTCAAGAGTTCAGGGCGGGCAAGGCTAACGAATATACATTTCCTGCTTCGGCCATTGTTGACAGGCTGGATGTCCTCGGGGGTCACCCAAAAGCGGCCATAGAGGGTCACCTCAAAACCGGCCATAGGGAAAAGCCGAGACATTAGCCAGGGCGGAGGCAAATAGCCTCTGTGGGCATGGGTAATGTCTTGAGTAGAGAGAAGCGGGAACAAGTAATTGCGCTGGGCCGTCTTGGTTGGTCTCTGCGTCGGATCGAGCAATCAACCGGAGTGCGTCGGGAGACGGCGAGTGAGTATCTTTGCTCCGCCGGCATACCACTGCGATCACCCGGTGGTTGGGGACACCATGGTCCGGCAAAACCAGCCATAGAGGTGACCACCGACTCCGATCAGAGATCTGCACCAAAACCGGCCATAAGGGTCACCGCCGACTCTGAGGCGCCGGATTCAAAACCGGCCATCGGGGTGACCACCGGCTTTTTACTGGAGAAGACGAGTTCCGCTCAGGATGCGGAGCGATCGTTCAGCGCCTGCGATCCCTATCGCGAACTGATCGAACTGGAGCTCGGACGCGGCCGCAACGCCATGGGTATCTGGCAGGACCTGGTCGATGTGCACGGGTTCCCGGGCGGCTATCAGAGCGTGAAGCGCTATGTACGCAAGCTGCGCGGAACCGGATCTACCGAAGCACGTGCCATCATCCGGACTCAGCCAGGTGAAGAGTGCCAGGTGGACTACGGGACTGGTCCGATGGTGCCCGATCCCGACACAGGCAAGTACCGCCGCACACGCTTGTTCGTGCTGACACTTGGCTATAGTCGCAAATCGGTGCGGCTGTTGACGTTCCGTTCCAGTGCGCGGATCTGGGCCGAGCTTCATGAGAAGGCGTTTCGCCGCCTGGGCGGCACCACGCGGTTGGTGGTGCTGGATAATCTGCGCGAAGGCGTAGTGTCGCCCGATATCCACGATCCCCGTTTGAATCCTCTCTATCGCGACGTGCTGGCGCACTATGGTGTGACCGCGCTTCCATGCAAAGTGCGAGATCCGGATCGAAAAGGAAAAGTCGAATCGTAAGCGTCGTTTTCTGGCCGCCTTGTTTGATGGCGGCTAATAGATCAAGCTCGATCTGCGGTAGCAAGTCGCCGCAGGAGGAGCTTGGATGGGTGCTGATGTGGAGGTTGGTGAGGTCCGGCGGCGCTACCGGACGCCTCAGGAGAAGCGGCAGATTGTCGAGCAGACATTGTCGTCGGGTTTGTCTGTTGCGTCAGTGGCTCGGGAGCATGGTGTAAACGCGAACCAGGTCTTCTACTGGAGGAAGCTTTACCGAGCTGGGCAGTTGGGGAGCGATGGCGGCGCTGAACAGCAGGTGCGATTGTTGCCGGTCTCGGTGAGCGATGATCAGCCGGCAGATACAGAGCCGGACGAAGCCACGAACCCTGTCCCCGGAGTGACCATCAACATCGAGTTCCCGGGCCGCACGCTTGTCAGCGTGGAAGGTGCCGTTGACGCCGATATCGTTCGCGCTGTAGTGGAGAGCCTGCGCGGATGATTCCGTCCAACACGCAGATCTGGCTGGTTGCTGGCATTACGGATATGCGCCGCGGCCACACCAGCCTGTGCGGCCTGGTGCAGAGCGCGCTGGATACGAGTCCTTTGTCTGGCCAAGTTTTCCTTTTTCGTGGCCGACGAGGTGACCTCATTAAAGTTCTTTGGCACGACGGTGATGGGATTTGCCTTCTCCAAAAACGCCTCGACCGCGGCAAGTTCGTTTGGCCGCAAGCAACCAGCGGGACCGTATCGCTGACGCGTGCACAGCTTTCGATGTTGTGCGAGGGTATCGATTGGAGGCAGCCGGATCGCACCTGGCAGCCGCGGATGGCAGTATAAGATTCAGCGATAACTAATCGTTTACGCCCAGCTGATTTCATCAGTACTGCAGCGATGTTTATGACATACTGCGCTCATGGTCTGCGTGCACGCCCGTCAGAACGAGTTAGAGAAGATGGGCGCATCGGCATTGAGCAAGCTGGTGCTCGCGCAGATGGATCGGATCGAGCATTTGGAATCGATGGTCGCCAAGCTGCAGCGCCAGCACTTTGGTCCGAAGTCTGAGAAGGCGCCGATCAACGCGGACCAACTGATGCTGCGCTTGAGCGGAACCGTAATCGAGGCCCAGCCGGTTGTGCCAGAGCCGCCCCTAGCGCGTGAGGACAAGACTACTCGCCCTCCCCGCAAAAGCCGCGTTCTTCCTGCGCATCTGCGGCGTGAAGTCAGAACTCATTTTCCCGAGCACGCCACATGTCCCTGCTGTAGCGGAGAGCTGCGCAAGCTCGGCGAAGATGTATCGGAGATGCTCGAGTACATGCCGGCCAGCTTCTTCGTGATCCGTCATGTACGCCCCAAGATGAGCTGCAGGAAGTGCTCCACTGTGGTGCAGGCATCGGCTCCTGAACGCGTTCTCGATCGCGGGCTTCCCGGCCCCGGCTTGCTGGCGCATGTGATCACGGCCAAATATGCGGACCACACCCCGTTGCATCGTCAGTCGCAGATCTTCGCGCGCGAAGGAGTTGACCTGGATCGCTCTATCCTTGCCCGCTGGGTAGGCGAAGCGGCGGCGCTGCTCGAGCCGGTGGCCGAGGTTCTGCGCCGCTACGTGCTGGATACAGAGAAGCTGCACGGGGACGATACGCCTCTGCCGGTGCTGGCGCCAGGAACAGGCAAGACGAAAACCGGCCGCTTCTGGACCTATGTCCGCGACAACCGGCCTGCCGGCGACAACCGAGCGCCTGCCGTGTGGTTCGCATACTCGCCTGATCGCAAGGGTGAACATCCGCAAAGCCATCTGGCCAAGTTTGTGGGCATCCTTCAAGCGGACGCATTCGCCGGCTTTAATAAGCTGTATCAGAGTGGAGCGATTCAGGAAGCTCCATGCATGGCGCACGTAAGGCGCAACTTTTTTGATCTGATGAAGGCGCACCAGTCGCCGATCGCCACCGAGGCTGTGGAGCGCATCGCCGCCCTTTACCGGATCGAAAAGGAGATCAAGGGAAAACCGGCCGACGAACGCCGCGCGGTCCGAACGGCACGGGCCAGGCCATTGTTCGACGACATGCGACGATGGATGGATCAAGCCCTCACGCAACTGGCCCCCAAGTCCGAGACCGCCGCTGCCATCCACTATGCTCTCGGCCTCTGGGATGCGCTGGCGCGTTATCTCGATGATGGCCGCATCGAACTCGATAACCTGATTGCGGAGCGAGCGCTGAGGTCAGTGGCCATCGGAAGGCGAAATTATCTGTTCGCCGGTTCCGATGCCGGAGGACGCCGGGCCGCGATCCTCTATAGTCTCATTGGAACGGCACGCTTGAACGGTCTGGACCCCGAGGCTTACCTGCGCTACGTGCTCTCCCGCATCGCTGAGCATCCCATCAAGCAAATCGAGGAGTTGCTGCCATGGAAGGTCGCCGGAAAACTCGCCCCCTCACTACAGCAAGCCGCATAGATCTGCCTGAGTACGAAAACTCCCTGCTGCCGATCTCCACCTACCCCAATATCTCCGCCTTCACGGAACGTGGTCAGATCGTGATCGGCTATATGGAACCGGTCGGTGCTGTGGCTATCGCCGCAGAAGGACGTCATACCCTGGCCATGCTCCGCCGCCGCAAGGACGAATCCTTCAAACAGCTGCTCGCCCGCCTCGACCTGGCGATCGCCAGTGCCACCATCGACGATGTCTATGTGGACGAATTGAACGCTCCCCGGAGCTGAAACACACACTTCCTGCGACCGGTCGTGTCCACTTGATCGATCGTGGACACATGCGGTCCTATCCCACACAATCCACTCTTCGTCAAGACGGCCAGAAAATCACGCTTACGTCGAATCCGGAGTGGGCCATACACAAAAGACACCACTGAAGGGCAAGCGGTTCGAGAGCCTGGAAGAGGCACAGGCCTATCTGGATCGCTGGGAAGAACACTGGGCTGACACGCGCATCCACGGCCGGACCAAACGGCAGGTGGCGGCGATGTTCGCCGAAGAAAAGCCATCCCTGCAAGTGCTTCCGCTCGAGCCGTTCCGTTATTACCAGTACGGGAAGCGAACCGTCCATCTCGATGGTTGCGTTGAAGTCGAAGCAGCTTACTATGGTGCGCCGCCCGGTTGGATCGGCCGGCAGGTCGATGTGCAGTGGGACGCGATGTTCGTGCGTCTACTCGATCCGCGCACCGGCATGTTGCTGCGCGAACATCTGGGACAGAAGCGCGGCGGCCACCGCATCCGCGACGAGGATCGTCCGCGGCGTACTCCGCTTCATACGCATCGCCTGCTGGCCCGCGCTCACAAGGCCGGGCCCAGCATCGGAGTTCTGTGCGATGCCATCCATCATCGTCAGGCCGAGGCTGGAGTGCGCCGCATCATGGGAGTGCTCTCGCTGGCGAAGAAGTACGGTTGTTCGGCTGTCGATCAGGCCTGCGCCGCTGCGCTGGAGCTGGGTGTGAGCGAATATCGCTTCGTGCGCCGCTATCTGGAGCGCAGCCCGCAAGCGCCGCTGACCCTGCGCCAGGTCGATCCGCTCATCCGTGAACTGATCCAGTATCGCGACCTGATTCAACAACGTCTCGACTTCGAGGAACCGAATCCATGAATCTTATCGAACTTGATCGCGCCTTGCGGCAGTTGCGCATGAGCGGCATGGCCAACACCTTGGAAACACGTCTGCTGCAGGCTCAGACCGATGCCATGGCACACATCGATCTGGTCTCCATGTTGGTATCGGACGAACTCGAATGCCGCAGCAAGCGGCTATTGGAGCGGCGCCATAAGCAGGCCCAGTTCCGCGACCCTGACAAGCGCCTGGACAACTTCGACTTCCAGTTCAATCCCAAGATGAATCGCAATCTGATCTTCGATCTTGCCACTGCAGCATGGGTCGGGCGACGTGAGGACTCGCTGTTCCAAGGTCCACCAGGAACCGGGAAGAGTCACTTAGCCCAGGCCATCGGACATGCCGTGATCCAACAAGGCTATCGCGTGCTGTATCGCGAAGCGCACATCTTGCTCGAAGAACTGGCCGACGCCACACTCGACGGTCAACGCAAGGAGCACATGGAACTGCTCTCGACGGTACCGTTGCTGATCATCGATGACCTCGGCATGAGAAAACTGCCGCTTACCGCCGCCGAGGAGTTGCTGGAAATCATCATGCGCCGCTACGAGCGAGCCAGCACGCTCATCACCTCGAACCGGCCCGTCGATGACTGGGGCAAGCTGCTGGGTGATAGCGCCGCAGTCTCCGCCATGCTCGACCGGCTGCTACACCATGGCCATGTGCTCAAGTGCGGTCCACGAAGTTGGCGGACTCACGTCAGCAACTCGGGAGATCAACAATGAAAAAAGCAAAAGCAATAAGGATGCCGGGCAAAGAACGCCCGGCGGCGTCGCAATCTCGGATCCAGAGGCCTCTCACGACGGAGCTTCACCATAGGAATGCTGGTATAAAGACGAAACCCTCTGACTGCCAGCTCGCAAGCCAATCTGCAGAGGGTCTCGATCGCCGATTCCTTCGGAGCCAGCCCCGTGTCCTCGGCCCTGGATCACTCCGCAAGGCGCGACCCCGGCGGAGCGAATACCACCTTAACACGCAGCTCGGCAGTTGATCATCACTGCCCACCAACAACGCCTTGCTCAGATACACCGAGTCAAGGTAAAACAATCACGTCTTCGGCCAATCTCTATGGCCGGTTTTGAAGTGACCACATATGGCCGGTTTTAAGGTGACCACCGAGGGGATGTGAAGTATTGCATAGGGGACAAGGGTCGGAAGAAGGCAGTTTGGGCGACAAAGGGTCGGGTTTCTGTGAGTTTCAAGAGTATCCTGACAGTGCCCAAGGGTAGGGCGATTGAGGTTTCTGAAGAGGACGAGTATCAGTTCCTACGCGTTAACTACCAAGGCGAGGTCATCGATGGCGACGTTATAGCAGGAGCGGAATGCTCATATTCAACTTTGTTCCAAGTAAAGGGTTGGGACATTTTGATCTCGAACATGGGCGTTGGTCGTGGCGCGATTGGCATTGTGCCCCCGTATCACGCCGGAAAGTATGTTTCGGCTGAATATACGATCCTTCGGGCAAAGACGAACGAAGAGGCTGTGTACTATAGCAACCTTGTGAAAACAAAAGAAATTCTTGGCGACATCCTCTCCTCAACCACTGGAATGAAGAGGGGCAGAATCGAGTGGGATACTATCGAAAAGGTCGAGGTTCCAGAGTTCGATGCGGGAAATGAAGAGGTAGTTCGACTTGTCAAGGAACTCAAAAGTGTCTGGCGAGCCCATGAGAAGTTTGTTAAGAGTAAGCGGACGTACCTCGACGCAATCTCCAAGGATCTGGAGTTGAATGGCGCTGATGCGCAGGAGAGATGGCTGGGATTCAAGCCGCCGGAATAGTTCTCGTGCACAGATATTTTGCCGAGGAAGTGCCAGCAGTCAGGAGACGCTCAGACTCTCGACTGGGTGGAATCCATCACTGCCCCGTCTCTCGGGTGGTGGACTGTTGAAGCAGCTCGTCGAACATCCGCCGCAGCATTGCCATTTCCTCGTTCCGCTCAAGCCGCTTGCGAAGGACGAGCCGCGCATGTGCTCTCATTTCTGGACTGATCCCCAGGACGATGTGGTCAAGGTCCATAGTTCCAGAATCAATGATGGCGTTCAGACTTTTGTTAGTCCATTTCTGGTTCCCGGTAAGTTCCCGTAAGAACCTTGCCCATTCGGTAACGTAGCCGACCACATGTAGTCCATAGGGTTGATATACGAGATGCTGGGTGTTCCGACGGTTGTTCGTCTGCATCTCAGGAGTAGCCCACCGGCAATTAGCTTTGTCATATCCACCAAAAGGGCTTCTTCGATCCAATGTGTGCCCCGAAGGTGCTGGTCCCATGTCCCGCAGGAAGTTCTCAAACAAGGCCCATTCTGGCGTGTAAGAAACATTCACATGGCTGGGGAATCTCGGATTACCGCACCTCTGTTTCATGTCGCGCCAGCTTGTATAGGTCGGTGACTGATGACCTCTCCGAGAGTGCCCGTGCCGGGCGCGACTTTGTGCCGCACACTCTGCACACGATTTTGTAGTGCCATCCACCAGCCGAGCCCCCCGCGCCCTTACTTCCCCCCCACAGCCGCAGGAAGCTAACCAGTAGTGTGCATCCGCCCTATCTCTCTCCCTAACGGTTAGCAGTCCGAATTGCTTTCCCTGTAGCTGAAGGGGTGCCTTTGGCATGATTGAACTCGCTCCTGTCGGATAGTCCGTCGTCTAACGACGTAAGAGCGTCTTCGACGGCGCGTCGTCTCTACGACGCTGCCAAGGCTAAAACTCTTGGGGCCACTCGGTTGGGACCATGTAGGTGACTTAGGAAGCATAGCACCCTCTGAAGACCGCTATGGCTCCGAATGGCTAAACATGGCGAATACCTTTGGATATTGGCGATTCCATCCCAGCGTTGGGGCCAGACGACGTTTATGCGATCTTCATAGCCCTGAACGGAAAAACACTTGACGGACTTTCAAAGGACCGACAAAACTTCCGTGACACCACCGCGTCCCCCGTCGTTCGATCACGCCCTACCATGGTTCGTCCGAAGACGTACAGCGTTCGAGGCTGCGCACACCGGGAAGGGCGCATTATTTTTGCCATTGACGGTTCCATTTGAAATCAACGACTTACAACTTTCTACAGATTGTTGTTGGACGCACAGTGCATACTAAGCGCATAATGCTTTCTATGGATAGCAAGAAGACGTTCGCGTATCTCAGAGTATCCGGCAAGGGACAGGTTGACGGTGACGGGTTCCCACGGCAGTTAAGCGCAATCGACAAGTATTCGGAGGCTAACGGGCTGAAGGTGCAGAAGGTCTTCAGGGAAGAAGGAATCTCTGGCACAAAGGAATTGGAGAATCGTCCTGCACTTCAGGAACTACTTGCTGCAATCGACTCCGCAGATGTGAAGGTCGTCATCATTGAAAAGCTGGACAGGTTGGCGCGTGACCTCATGGTGCAGGAGACGATCATCGGAGACCTACGCAAGCGCGGTATCGAACTGGTCTCTGTCGCAGAACCAGACCTTTGCAGCGATGACCCAAGCCGCAAGTTGGTGCGGCAGATATTCGGCGCAATCTCCGAGTATGAGAAGGCGATGATCGTCCTAAAGCTGAGAGGTGCCAGACAGCGCATGAAGGCCCGTACAGGCCGCTGTGAAGGCATGAAGGCGTTCGGGGAAGGTCGCACAGAGAAGACCGTTGTACGCCGCATCCTAGAGCTACGGGCGGGTGGTCTGGCGGTAGACAAGATTGCATCCACGTTGAACGCTGAGGGCCTTAAACCCAAATACGGCGTGAAGTGGTACGGCTCCAGCGTATCCAACGTCCTGAAGCGGAATACTCTGGTGCAGGAGGTCGCATGACGGGAAAGAAGGCTGTGAGCAAGCGCGGTAAAAACGTCAACCTGTACCTGTACGATGCCGACGTTGCGCGTATTCGGGAACTGGTCTCATACGTTGCCGCGAACGGTCTGCGCGTCAGTGAGTCGCTGGTAGTCCGCACCGCGCTACGGGTTGCACAGACGGACAAGCGATTCCTGATGGCATACACGGACGCCGCCAGCGCGGACCAACGATTCAAGGCTGAGGAGTGACAGATGACCGAGCCAAACACACTTGAAGCGAGTAGCATTTCCCGCATTAGTGGAGACGGAATGACGATACCGATTGACCGCATTAGAACGTTGCTAGGACCAGAGGCGAACGGCAAGACGGACGAGCAACTACAGCGGCTTGTTGAAGACCTTGGAAACGCTGCCAGCACTTTCTACGACGAGGTGCAAGCTGCGTGGAAGCGTGACCCTGAATCCGTCCGGTGGATGGTTCATGCAAGCCATACGGGTGAAGTCGAGGATGCGGAAAACCATCACGACTCCGTAGAGGATGACTCTGAACAAGCCCGATGGTTGGACTACCAGAAAGAGACAGGGGAGACGGAATGAAAGCTGTGATCTATGTGCGCGTCAGTGACGCGAGACAAGCAGACAACACATCCCTTGATGCTCAAGAGCAATACTGCCGTCAGTGGTGCGCTCGTAACGGCGTCCAAGTCGCCATGGTGTTTGTTGAGGCTGGTGCATCTGCCAAGAGTGCTAACCGAGCCGAATTTCAGCGGATGTTCGCTTGGCTGGAAAGCAATCACTCTGGTATCTCACATGTGGTCTGCGACAAGTGGGACCGATTCAGTCGCAGCATGGATGACGCCGTAACCTACCGGATGCAGTTGAAGGCATGACGCATCGAACTTGTAGCAGCAACTCAGCAGGTAACGGATGACCCTGCGGGAAGGCTGATGCAGAATATCCTCCAATCCTTCGGGCAGTTCGATAACGAGCAACGGGCAGAACGGTCTCTACGGGGCATGAAGCGGCAAGCTGAAGCGGGGCGGTTCGTGAATCCTGCCCCACTCGGACTCAAGAACAATGGGAAGGCTACCCCGTCTCTGCTGATAGATCAAACCTCGGCTCCGCTGGTGCGCGGTATGTATGAACGCATTGGAGACGGCCACTCGCTGTCTGATGCGCTCAAGTGGGCACGGCTGCACGGACTGCGTGGTAATCGTGGAGGAGTGATATCAATTCAGACCGCATCGAAGCTGATGAGGAATCCCGCCTATTGTGGAAGGTTGGAAATGCCGTCCTGGGGAATCAGTATGCAGGGAGACTGGGAGCCGTTGGTAGATGCTGGCCTCTGGTCCAAGGTGCAGTTGGCCTTGAGCGGCAAGTCCGGTGCGTTGCAGGTAGTGCATACAGCGGTGAACGACAACTACGTGTTGCGCGGGGTCATCGTCTGCGACTCATGCGGTCATTTGGGCACAGCATCACCTAGCAGGAGCAAGAGCGGCAAACGCATTACCTACTACCACTGCATGAAACGGGGCCATCTGTACATCAACGTTGCCAAGGCTGACGCATGGTTCGCTGACTTGCTCGAAAGGTTGATTCCGAATGAACACCGCCTCCGAGTGGTGGAGGAAGCATTCAGGGAAGCATGGGCTGTCAAGAATGGCTCCGCTGACGCTGATAGGGAGAGACTGAAGGGGCAACTGAACACCTTGCAGATGCGTAAGCGCAGACTACTCGGACTGGTTCAGGATGGCGCTATCAAGCAAGGTGATTTCCAAGCGGAGTACGACCCATTGTGTGAACAGATCACCGCTGTAGAGGCAGCGATTGCCGACTCTGAAGTGAACGGAGAACACTTAGACGTTGATACCGGATGGGGTTATTTGGAACACCTACTCTATAACCAGCATCTCGTCTGGATTCAGTCAGATGCACAAGAGAAAAGACGCATAGCGCGTCTGGTTTTCCCATCTGGGATCAGATGTTCCAAAGATGGCCTTGGAACACCCGTAACTCATTCACTTTTCAGTATGTTAGCGGATGAAAATGTTCGAGAGGAAGAATTGGTAGCGCTAACGGGAATCGAACCCGTGTTTTAAGATTGAGAATCTCACGTCCTAACCCCTAGACGATAGCGCCACATTTGCTGGGGATGGCCGCCGCGGCCACTCGTTTAATTTAACAAAAAACTTCCCCTGCGCCAAAGGCGTCGACCAAGATGGCGCTTCAGATCCCCAGCTTCCGCACTTCCTCGTTGTAATACTTGCGATACAGGATTTCCCACTCCTGCGAGCCCTCGAGGATGATCTTGCGCTGCGAAGCGATCTTCTGCCGGGCGGCGGTGTCGATGCGAGCCTCCTCGGTCAGCAGGTTTTCGAGCGCCTTGCGAGCTTCCTGGCGAATCGTGTTGCGATCCTCGAGAAAGCCCACTTCTTCGAGGTCGGCGAGCGTGTCGGCAACGGTGTGCGCGAGCTTGTTGAGCTTGTCGCGGCTGATCCTCATAGCACCGCCTTGTACTTGCGGGCCAGTTCGGTCTTCACCTTCTTGAACATCTCGGCGTATTGCGCGCCCGACTTGCGCATCTCTTCGGAGTAGGCCTCAAGGATGACGCGGACCTCTTCATTGATGCGGTCCTCCAGCGACAACTCCTCGATCAGGCCCTCCGCCACGTGGGCCTCGGTCGCCTTCAAGTTGCTGGTGGTGATCATTTTGGCGTCGATGAGGTGCTTGACCGTACGGCGGCCCAGATAACCAATATATTCGCGGGAAAAGATCATGGACTAACAGTCAGAATAGCGCAAGGGGCTTGGATCTGTACACACGACCGGCTCCATCCCTTGTCAATGCCAACCCAGGTCTCAGAATTGGGATTCCCACCCCAGGATTAAGAGTTATCCGCAGGGATCCCGATCCTGGGGTTTCAGGGGTTGCGGGGATGGTACCGATAACGGGGCACGCTAGCCGCGGTGGGGACAGTTTTTAGTGTTGATGCACTCGTCGGCGAGGCGCAGCCGCTCGACCGGCCGACCGCCCACCAGGTGCTCTTCGACGATGGAGGCCGCATCCTCAGGCCGGACCGAGCCGTACCAAACCGCTTCCGGATACACCACCACGGTCGGCCCGTGTTCGCACTGATCGAGGCACAGGGATTTGTTAATGCGGACGCGGCCGGCAAGGCCGGCCGCTTTGGTCAACTGCTGCAACTGGGTGTGCAACTCGCTTTTGCCGTCGGTGGTGCAGGAAGGGCGGGGCGCGTCGGCAGGACGGACGTTGTGGCAAACAAAGACATGGCGTTCAAAAGGCGGCAATCGTGGGATCCTCCTTTACTAGAGTACCGGGACGACCTGCGGAAAAAGGTTTCCACAATCTCGCCAGCCCACCCGCCCGCATCTGCGAAAATGATTGCTTGACTATGAGCAAGGATAATTTGCTTTCTCTGAAAGACGACATGGTGGCCTTTATCGAGGGCCACGGCTTGCGCCGCCTGCCGGGCTATGTCACCGAAGACATTCCTTCCATCCTCTGGGAGGATCATGGCAACGCCGACGCATGGAAAGACTTTGTGGAGATGGCCAAGCATGTAGGGGCGACTTTCATCACTTTCAGCGAGATGAGCCTGGAACGGGAAGAGCTCGACGCGCTCGTCGACGAAGCCGGAGAGATGAACTTTCCCGATGAGGAAGCGACCGAACTGGTGGAAGCGCAGTGGCTGCGCAAGTATGCCGGCATGCTCGGCTACATTCAGCTGGGCTTTGTTCACCAGGGTCTGGTGTTCCTGCACGAGACCACCACCGAGTGGTACGAGCGCTACCAGGCTCTGCTTGAAGATATCGAGAGCTTTCAGGACATCGTGATCGACGACGCTCACGAGGGTTCCGGCGACGACGACGAATAACGGACGGTGAGTATCTTGGCGACGATCGACAGTACCTCGACGCCCGTCCGCAAATTTCCCCGCCAGCGCTGGGTCATGGCTGACGCCCATCCCGAACAGGCAACGGCCTTGGCGCAGGCAGCGCGCCTTCCGCTTGTCTTGGCAGAATTGCTGGTTGCGCGCGGCGTTACCAGCGGGGCAGAAGCGCACGCCTTTCTGAATCCCGATTTCTCCCACCTCCACGAGCCTCTGTTGATGCGGGGAATGCATGTCGCCGTGGAGAGGGTGGAGCGCGCCATCGCGGATCGCAACGCCGATTCTTCTGTATGGCGATTACGACGTGGACGGCACCACCGCCGTGGTGCTGCTGAAGACCGCGATCGAAATGCTGGGCGGCGTAGTGCGGTTTCACGTGCCCCATCGACTGCTCGAGGGATACGGCCTGCAATCGAGCGTACTGGAAGCGGCCTATGCGGACGGTGTACGGCTGGTCATCACCGTGGATACGGGCATGCGCGCCTTCGCCGAAGCGGAAACCGCGCGCCGGATCGGCCTGGACCTGATCATCACAGATCATCATCTGGCGAAGGCCGATGATTCGGTACCCGCGGCCCTCGCCATTCTCAATCCCAATCAGACCGACTGCGGCTACCCCGAAAAGTCTTTGTGCGGCGCGGCTATCGCATTCAAACTCGCTGAGGCATTGTTGAAACGCCGCGATCCAATTCGCGCCCGCGAAAAGATCCTTCCCAGTTTCCTCAAGATGGCTGCGATCGCCACCATTGCCGATGCCGTCCCACTGCAGGGCGAGAATCGCGTTATCGCAGCGCTGGGCCTGCGCGAACTTCGCCGCCCGGTGGGCGCGGGCCTGCGCGCCTTGTTCGCAGCCGCGGCGCTCGATCCCGCGTCGAAGGAACTCACCGGGTACGACGTAGCCTTTCGCCTCGCGCCCCGCATCAATGCCGCCGGACGAATGGATGTGGCATCAGAGGTGATCGAGTTATTCTGTACCCGCGATCTGGGCCGTGCGAACGAGTTGGCGACCAAGCTCGAATTGCTCAATCGCCAGCGCCGCGACACCGAAGCGATCGCGTTGGCAGCTATCGAAGCCCGTCTCGCCGAAGACGCCGAGCTGGCCGCCTGCCGCCTGTTGGTGGTCGACGGCGATGGCTGGCATCGCGGAGTGATCGGCATCCTGGCTTCGCGCGTGGTTGAGCGCACCGCCAAGCCCGCCATCGTGGTCAGTGTCGAAGACGGCATCGCACATGGTTCGGGCCGATCGGTTGATGGCTTTCCCTTGCTGGAAGCAATCGAGACCTGCGGCGATCTCTTCACGCGTTTTGGCGGACATGCGTTTGCAGTAGGATTCGCCATGCCCGCAGATGGCCTTCCCGAGCTCAAGCGGCGGCTGGGCCTTCACGCCGAAGCGCATCTGGCTGCGCGCGAACCCGAACAACTTCTGCGTATCCATGCGGAGTTGCCTCTCGACCGCATTACGCCTGTACTGGCGGGTTGGCTGCGCAAACTGGAGCCGCTTGGGCATGGCAATCCCGAGCCTATTTTCATGGCCCGCCGGGCGAGGATTGCCGCACCGCCCCGGGTCATGAAGGACCGCCACATCCGTCTCGAACTCACCCCTGAATCAAATGCCCCGGTTCGGCCCTCGGGACTAACGCGCGCGCTTGGCTGGGACTGGGCGGGGCGCTGCATGGATCTGCAACTCTGCCAGGGAAGCGTGATCGATCTTGCCTACCGGATCCGCGAGAACGATCACCCGGATTTCGGCGGCATCGAAGTGGAGATCTGCGGCATCCGTCCCTCCGAGGCGTAACATTTTTCCGGCTTCCCAGTCCGGCCGCATGCATGAAATCCGCTCTCCTGCGAGTAAGCGCCGCCTTTCGCTGAAGGTGCCGTACACGCTCCCTCAAAGAGCCTGCCTGCCGTAGGACAATTGCAGACAGGGACACCGATGGCAGCTCCAAGTCTCAATCCAAGCGATATTCAAGAGGCGATGAGCCTGCGTCTCCATCGCTCCGTCGAACTCGTCCCGCTGCGGGGTGGAGTTGAATCGCAAGTGTACCTGCTTGTCGAAAACCGCGCTGAATACGTTCTCCGGATCAACAGATCAGAAGTTGGATTCAAGAAGGATGCATTCGCTTCGCGTCACTTTAATTCCGCTCTTCTTCCCGTCCCGGCGGTCATCGAAATCGGTCACATCGACGACGTCCATTCATTTTGCATTACGGCTCGCGTTCCGGGAACCACACTGCAGGATCTGGCCCCGGAGCAAGTTCGACGCACTCTGCAATCGACGATGGCTACTATGGCTGCGATCGCTCAATGCGACATGGGCTCAACGAAGGGTTATGGCGTGTTTGATGAGCATGGAGTCGGATCTCATTCAAGTTGGCGAAGCTTCTTGAGGTCACCCTCAACTCTGGAGTGGACAAAGAACGCTCCGCTGATCCGCAACACCGGCATTGATTCTGCTCTGCAAATGCTGCTCGAGCTCTCAGAGAACATGCAGGACTTCCGCAACCTCATACATGGCGATTTTGGATCAAACAATGTGCTCAGCGACGGAACCTCTATCACCGGAGTAATCGATTGGTCCGAGGCCATGATAGGAGACCCGCTCTATGACGTTGCCAACATCTTTTTCTGGCGGGCCTGGCTCAACTGCATGGATCTTCTGGCAAGCTTTCTCGAGGATACGGCCGGTTTCAACCGGGACGAGCGAAAGCGCCTCCTCTGTTACCAACTTCACATTGGTCTTCGAGAGGTCTATGGCAGCGCATCTCAAGAGGACTCGGTCATGACTGCGTGGGCCATCGCGCGCCTCGAGGAAATTCTAAGTCAGGCCCCATAGTGTTCCTCTTCTTCGGCGAACAGCCAAAGTGTTCATCGACCGCGCTTCACGAAACACAAAGGCCCACGCCGCAGCGTGAGCCTCTGTTTTCAAACGATTCGTATTCTAGCGGTGCGGTTCCTTCGGTTTGGATTCCGACTGATGCTCGGGGTGAGACTGCGGCTGGGCATGCGGCTCAGGCCTGGACTGGGGTTCAGGATGCGATGGCTGAGTCGTATGCGAAGGCGCCTGCTCGTACTTTGGAGCCGGAGCAGGATGCGCCTGCGACTCGGGCCTGGCCTGGTATTCGGGGTGCGACGCTTGAGGCGTATGCGATTGCGGTACAGGATGCGACTGAGGCTCGGGACGCGCAGGCTGAACCGGCGGAGCCGCATGTGATTGAGGTGCCGGCTGGTGGTATTCGGGAGCCGGGTGCGATTGCGGCTCAGGATGCGTCTGGGGCTCGGGCCGCGACTGGTACTCAGGGCGCGAAGGCTGCGCCGGATGCGACTGCGGAACCGGCGCGGGATGCGACTCAGGCGCCGCCCGGTATCCAGGTGTGGGTTGCGACTGAGGTGGATGTGCCGGCACGGGATGCGCCTCCGGGTGGCCGGCTGGGGCGGTGGGTTGCGTTCCGGGACGGTTGTACTCGTTCCGCGGAGCGCCTGAATTGGCTGCAGTGCCCACAGGAGCCGCATGGTGCTCGGGTGGCAGGGGGCGCGGAGCAACTACGTTCTGCGGATGCCCGTTGTTGGTCTTGTAGTATGCGGCGCGGTCAGTTCGCGCCGTTTCCATGTGATGCTGCTGATACGACGTGGGGGCCACGTGCGATTCATGAAGAGCCTGCTGTTCCACAGGGGTCGGCTCGTGGCGAATGCCGCCGGGACCGCCCGCATACGCAACGCGACGCTCATTCACAATCGTCGTGTTATGCACGATGGTTTCGTTCACATAGGTGTTGCGAATGACAGTTCTGTTCACATGCACGACAGCGGTGTTGTAGGCAAATTCGCGGCCGCGCCACTCGCCGCCCACAAAGCCGACGCCCATGTAGCCGAAGCCATAGTTGACGCCACCGTAATATCCAACGTGCGGTCCCCAGTATCCGGTGTGCAAGACGTAGAGGCCGCCTTCCCAGCCCCAATAGGGCGGAGTCCACAGCGCGCCTTCATAGGGGGCGGGCACCCAGGCTCCGGGAACCCAGTAGTATCCATCATCGCCGTAGGCCCAGTAGCCCGGCGTCCACATCAGCCCAGGTTCGGGGCAAGGCGGCTGCTCATAGACCGGCAGCACCGGGGGGGCAAATCCGACGCTGATAAAAACACCCGCGTACGAGGAAGCGGGAACGAGCGAAACAAGCAGCGCCAGCAACAACCAACGCGCGGAACGAAGAACTTGCATGGGTAAACCTCCTGAGATCGTTCGGCCCTGCCGGCTCGGCATGCGCTCCACCGCGAGCGGGGTCAGGACAACGAGGTCGCGTACTCTAAATCGCCTGAATCCTTTAAGCGCAATCAAGCTACTAGATTGGAACCCCATCAGGGGTGAGAAGTTGTCAACGTGTCGAATAAGCTAACGCCAGTGCGGCGATTCATTAAGGTTCTCGCAACATTCTATCGAGATCGATTCTTTCCCGAACCCATTCTCGCAGTTCGAGATCCTTACAGGTCTGGAGCCAGATGGCGCCCGATTCTACCTGGTTCTGCCCTTAATAGCGCAAGCTGAGTCCGATGCCGAGGACGTTCCTGGCCTGCAGGTTCACGGGTGTGACCCCCTGTGGATAAATAAAGGTATAACCGATCTGATTCGCCACTTCGCCGACTCCGATATCGAAGGCAAAGTGGGGGTTTTCTTTCTGGGTGATCCGAACCGCAAAATCCAAGGTGGTGGGGATGTGAGACTTGCCGCCGATCAGCAAGGCGCCGAGGTTCTTCACCTGCGAGGGCTCCTGCGTGAATCCCGCCGCGGGCACGATCGCTGTTTTGAAGAAAAACGGAAGCGGAATCCCTAATCCTCCGAAGAAGCGTCCTTCATACCCGGGTGCCTGCCCACCAACCCCGTAGATCGAAGCGTTGGTATATTTCCATCCCACGTTGGCGAGAAACGGCAACGGCAGGTGCAGCCACGTTTTGCTCGCCGCAACGTAGTAATCTTCGTTGACGTAGATAGTGCCGTCGAGGGCGCCACTCACGAACTGGTCTCCGGTTCGCACTACCGCGCCCACGGCAAGCCCGGGGACCAGCGGACTCCATTGGCCGTCTTTGATGGCCACCACTTTGCCACTGAATATATTCATTCCCGCGTAGTGCCAAAGGCTGCTCAACAGCGGGTCGTTGCCTAACGTGTGCACGTTGCGTGTATATCCCACCTCCGCCCGATTGGCAAAACCCTCCGCGATATTGAAGGTGTAGACGTTGCCAATCACTTTATCGACGTTGATGAAGTGGAAGCCCACCGCGGGATGCGAGAAGATGTGATCCTTCGCCGTATAGACGACGTAGGCCGTGGGCGTAATAAAACCGCCCGTCTGGCCTTCGAGGGTCAGGTTTTGAGCGTTCACGCAGGGAGCGGCAAGGGCGCCTGCCGCAACGACACCGCACAGAAGGATTCTCGAAAAGCTGCGTGATTTCAAGGGTCGAACTCCAAAGTGCGCCGGTGGCGCGTGTTCGCCGTGATTAAAACTTTCCCGTTGTAACACAACCCACGCGGTGTCGTCTCCCCCCTTGCGGCAATGGTAGACTCACGCCATGCCGCGCGGTCTGTTCATCACGCTCGAAGGGCTCGATGGATCGGGCAAGACAACCCAGATCAAGCGTCTTGCTGCGTGGATGCAAAAACGCGGCTCGGCGCCTGTCATCACCCGCCAACCGGGCGGAACGTTGCTGGGCGAGCGCATACGAGAACTACTCCTTGATTCCCGCTCGCGCGGCCTGTCGCCCATGACCGAGATGGCTCTCATGTTCGCGGATCGCGCGCAGGCCATCGCCGAAGTGATCGAACCCGCGCTTGCATCAGGCAAGACGGTTCTGTGCGACCGCTTTACTGACTCCACTGAGGCCTACCAGGGAGGAGGCCGCGAGATCGGCTCGGCGACCATTCTCGAACTGCACCAGCTTATCTGTGGCGATCTTCAACCCGATTTGACCCTGCTGCTGTTGCCATCTCTTCAGCTCAGCCTCAACCGCGCCCGGCGCCGCAGTGACCGGGTTGCCGAACAAACCGGCAAGGACGAAAGCAGATTCGAGCAGGAAGGCGACGCCTTCTATGAGCGAGTCTGGGAGAAGTATCGCGAGATCGCCGCGCGCGAACCCGAACGCGTGGTTCTCATTGAAGGCGACCTGGGCATCGACGAAGTCCATGAACAGATCGTTGAGGTCGTGGCCATGCGCCTGAGTGAATCGCACCTCCACGTAACCAATTCTTAGAACGAATTACGACGCTACGTTCCACGCCCCCAGCATGCGCCGCAGCAGCACCAGCTGGCCCAGGTGGTAGGCATTGTGATCGGCCACCAGCAGCGCCTCGCGCAATACAGTCTGGCCGTCTCCATGGGGAATGCGCGCATACAGGTCGGTCGCATCGTCGGCCACCAGCGCACACATCGTCTGCAACTCCTGGCAGAAGGCATGAACGCTTCGGTCCCACGCTTTTTCGTCCGGGGGTTCTGGACTCTCAGGCCAGTAGGCTTCCGGCCACTTGGGCGCCGTGTAGCCCGGATTGCGGGAAAATTCGAGAATGTCCCACTGCGCGATGCGCATGTGTTCCAGCAGTTCCCAGGGGGAGTGGGGTGACCCCTTGGGCCGCTTTCCCCTCAATTCAGCTGGAAAATCCTGGATGGCGTCCTGAAAACTCGCGTGGGCGCTACCGCCCTTGAGCAATTCCAGCAGATGTTGGCGCAACGCGGTGTCTTTCTCCATGGCGATCGACGAACTCCTTCTTTCCCTGGCGAGAACTGACAGTTGCACTCCGAAGGATTCGCCCCGGGCCTGAAAAGATGCTTTGACTTTTTTCAGGCCGCAAGTCCGTGAAGAAATTGCTCCAGGGCGACCTCGGCGTCCTCGAGGGCGGTCTTTGAGCACTCCAGACGGCTCATCGCCAATCCTCCTTCGAGCGTCGCAATCACGACATTGGCGACATGGCGGGGGACGGTGCCCTTGCGAATCTCTCCGGCACGGATTCCGCGGTCGGTGATTCGAGTCAGTCGCGCCTTCCAATTACGCAAAGCCTCGAGTGCCAGGCCGCGGAGAACCGGATTCCCATCGTCCTCTTCGATGGCGGTATTGAAGATAGCGCATCCGCCGGGAATGTCGGAGCGCACTTCCACGAAGCGGCGCACGGATGAGCGCAGCTGCTCTAGCGCACCCTGGGCCGGGTCGATCGCTTCGCCGCGCAGTTTTTCGGCACGCGCCACCGTATAGCGGAATACCTCGGCCGCGAGTTCCTCCTTGCCGGAGAAATGCCTGTAGAGTCCGCCCTTTTCAAGGCCCGTTGCCTCCATCACATCCTGCATCGAACAGCCGGCGAACCCCTTCTGATTAAAGATCGCGGCCGATTTCTCGATGATCCGTTGCCGTGTTGACTCCCCTTTTCCCATTTCGATGTACCTTCGCCGACCAGAATATATCAAAAAAAGACGGATCGGTCGCAAATCCTGAGAATCAGATGAGACACGAGACCGATCGGTCTCAATTTCGGCTTCCTCAGGATCCCGCATGGCCGCTGCCGCTACCCTCCCCACGCCCATCGCCGCGCCGCAAGCCCCGTTCAAGGTAGCGACGCGGCCGCCCATCAATCCCTGGGTAATCGCGCTCACCGTGACCCTGGCTACGTTTATGGAGTTGTTGGATACGTCAATCGCCAACGTGTCGCTGCCCTACATCGCCGGAGGCCTGGGGCGGTCCTACGACGAGGTCACGTGGATTCTCACCACCTACCTGGTGGCCAATGCGGTCGTGTTGCCCATGTCGGCGTGGCTGTCGCGGGTTATCGGGCGCAAGAACTACTACCTGCTATGCGTCGCGCTGTTCACGGCAACTTCATTCCTGTGTGGCATTGCACCGAGCCTGGAGATCATGCTCCTGGCGCGTGTGCTGCAAGGAATCGGCGGAGGCGGACTGGCGCCCGTGGAGCAGGCTATCCTGGTCGACACATTCCCGGCCCACAAGCGCGCCTCAGCTTTCGCGCTCTACACGGTTGCCATCGTGACCGCCCCGGCCATTGGGCCGGTCCTGGGCGGCTGGATCACGGACAACTTCAACTGGCGCTGGGTCTTCCTGATCAACATTCCTATTGGCATTCTCTCTATGTTCCTGACCTCGCGCTATGTCCACGACACTCCATCCTTTGAGCAGGAGCGCAAATCGGTGCGGGACGAAAGCGGCCGGTTGCGCGTCGACAGCGTCGGAATCGGCCTGATCGCGATCGGCTCCGCCGCCCTCGAAATCCTCCTCGACCGCGGCCAGATCGATGACTGGTTTGGGTCGCGATTCATCATCTCGATGTTTGTCGTCGCCGCCTGCTGCCTGGTGACGGCGGTGGTATGGGAGCTGCGGCAGAACGATCCGGTCATCGAGTTCCGGCTCCTGCGATCGTGGAACTTCGCCATTGCCAACACCTTCTACTTCATCTTCGGATTCGGCCTCTTCGCATCGACTACCATGATTCCGCAGATCCTGCAGACCCTCTACGGCTATCGGGCCATCGACGCGGGACTAGTGCTGGGGCCCGGAGCCTTCGTGATTACGCTGCTGGCCCCGGTAGGAGCGCAACTGGTGCAGCGGGGCATCATTCAGCCGCGCATCCTGTTGACCGGCGCCGTCGTAGTCGTGGGGCTGTCATTCCTCCACTACAGCCACTTCACTCTCGAAACCGACTACGCCCACTACGCATGGGCACGCGCGCTGCAGGGCCTTGGCTATGCTTTCTTCTTCGTCCCGCTCTCGGTGATTGCCTATTCCGAGCTCAAGCCCAACCAGAACAACAAGGCCTCTTCGCTCACCAACTTCTTCCGCAACTGGGGCGGCAGCTTTGGCATCGCTTTTGTCAACACCGTTTCGGAACGGCGCCAGAATTTCCATCAGTCCACGGTCGGAGCCAATCTGCCTCCGTCAGCCGCAGGTTTACAGCAGCAGGTGCACCAGGTGGCCGCGTACCTTCAGGCGCATGGTTTCGCCGCTGCGGATGCGCTAAGCGCGGCGTATGGGCGTGCCTACCACCAACTGCAGGCGCAGACTCAGTTGCTGGCCTTCATGGACTGCTTCCATCTCATCGGCGTGGTCACGCTGGTGGCCGCGCCCCTGGTGCTGCTGACCCGTAAATTCCGAGTTGGCGGGGGCGGGACGGGCGGACACTGATCATGCAAATCCATTCTGTGGCACAATGTGAGATGAGGGGTTGTCTCACCGGCCCGACTCAAACGATGAAATTGACCCGGAACAGGAGCGCATGGATATGGGTGGCGATCGCCGCGATTGCGATGGCGACCGTTGCGCGCGCCCAGGCTGGCGTCCAGAGCGCGACCGCTTACACCCATCCCGTCCTGGAGTTTCTGGCCAGTCATTCGAACGCCGCTGGACACACTACGGATAGTGATGCGCATCTCTTCGGGCACCGCTCCGGCCGGCAAACCAGGACGGCTCTGTCGGACAGCGCCAACCCCGGCGTCTGGACGGCGATGCTGCCTGTCCTGTTCGTTGGCCTGGTCGCACCTCTGAGCCTGGTCTCGCCGAAGTTCGCCCGCAGTCTCGGCCGTACACCCTCGGCTCCCGCGCTTCCCTTCTCGTTCCAGCGTCCTCCGCCACCGCTCCAGTTCTAGTCGATATCGATTTCGGTCCTGAGAATACGGCAACCTGAGTTGCCTCTCAGCCTCAGGGCCGATCTTTCGCCAATATCGGTTTTGAACGGAAGGAGCATTCATGATTCTCTCCATCCTCCTGTGGCTGGGTAATCCCATGACCTGGCTGATCGCAATGATGATTATCGTCGTATGGTCTCGTATCTTCCGGCGGCCCAACAGGAAACCCCAGGATCGATCTCGCATCGTGCGGACAGGGACGGATTCACCTGAAGCTTTCGGTGCGGCGTTCCTCTTCCTTTCCATGGCTTATCGCCCGAATCATGCGTTCATCGCCAAGGCCCAGATACAACAACGTGAAGACGAAGACGAAGACGACGAGGGCGGACCGGACACCGCGCGTAAACACCTGCTCCGCCAGTTGCGGCGGATTCGCCACGGGGAGAAGGTAGACCGGCTGGTTTTACGCCTGGAATGAGGCTCACAATTGACCCGTCCGGGCGGGCGCCCTGGGGGCGCCCGCTGACACCCACAGCAATTTACACTGGTATACGGAGACTCCTGTGTTTTTCGATAAGGCACTAACAAAGGTTTTTGGCACCGCGAATGAGCGCGTCATCAAGCGCCTGGTGCCCACAATCGCGGTCATCAATGCCCTGGAACCGGGCATTCAACAGCTTTCGGATGAGCAGTTGCGCGCCAAGACGGTCGAATTCAAGGCCCGCATCGCCGCCAGACTGGAAGGCCTCAAGGAGGCCGACGAAATCAAGGCCGCCGAAAAGGCCGTCCTCGACGAAATTCTGCCCGAGGCTTTCGCGGTGGTCCGCGAAGCCGGTTGGCGCGCGGTCCACATGCGCCACTTCGATGTGCAGTTGATCGGCGGCATGGTCCTGCACTCGGGCAAGATCTCGGAAATGAAGACCGGCGAAGGCAAAACCCTCGTCGCCACCCTGGCCTGCTATCTCAACGCGCTGGCCGGGCACGGTGTGCACGTGGTCACCGTCAACGACTACCTCGCCAAGCGCGACGCCGAGTGGATGGGCAAGATCTACGAGTTCCTCGGCCTGACCGTGGGCGTCATCGTCCACGACCTGAGCGACGACGAACGCCGCGCCGCCTACGGCGCCGACATCACCTACGGCACCAACAACGAGTTCGGATTCGACTACCTGCGCGACAACATGAAGTTCGAAATCAAGGACTGCGTGCAGCGCGGCCACTACTACGCCATCGTCGACGAAGTGGACTCGATCCTGATCGACGAAGCGCGCACGCCGCTCATCATCTCCGGCCCCACGGACCAGACCACCGACAAGTATGTCAAGCGTGCGCCAGATCATTCCCGAGCTGGAAATGGGCGAAGAAGTTGAGTGGAGCGATACCAGGCGCCAGGAGCAGCTTGGCATCCAACTCCGCGAAGGCGAGAAGTTCCTGTCACGGCGACTACGTCGTCGACGAAAAGCACCGCACCATTGGAGTCACGGACGAAGGCTGGATCACGATCGAGAAAAAGCTGGGCATCGACAACATCGCCGACGCCGAAAACTGGGACCTGAAGCACTACGTCGAAACCGCGATCAAGGCCGAAGCGCTCTACAAGCGCGACGTGGACTACGTGGTGAAGGACGGCGAGAGTCATCATCGTCGACACCTTCACGGGCCGCCTGATGCCCGGCCGCCGCTGGTCCGACGGGCTGCACCAGTCCATCGAAGCCAAAGAAGGCGTCGCCATCCGCAAGGAAGACCAGACGCTGGCGACGATCACCTTCCAGAACTACTTCCGCCTCTACAAAAAGCTGAGCGGCATGACCGGCACCGCCGAAACCGAAGCGGCCGAATTCGAGAAGATCTACAAGCTCGAGATCGTCGTCATTCCGACCAACAAGCCGATGCGGCGGCTCGAAAATGCGGACGTTGTCTACCGCACGGAGAAGGAAAAATACAAAGCCGTCGCCGACGATATCGCCACGCTGCACGAGAAGAAGCAGCCCGTGCTGGTGGGCACCACGTCGATCGAGAAATCGGAACGCCTTTCCGGAATTCTGCAGCGGCGGGGCGTGCGCCACGTGGTGCTGAACGCGAAGTTCCACGAGCGCGAAGCGGAAATCGTGGCCCAGGCCGGCCGCCTCGGCATGGTCACCATTGCCACCAACATGGCCGGCCGCGGCACCGACATTCTGCTCGGCGGCAACCCCGAATTCATGACCCGCATGGAACTGGTGAAAAAAGGCCACGCGCGCGCCATCAGCGTGGCCGAGGGAGCCATCAATCCCATGGCGCCCGCCGGTTTCCTGCGCTTCTATTACCAGGGCCAGGAATTCGAAGTCGCCGAGCCCGACTGGGCCGCGGCCTTCGCCTCCCACAACGAATGGGCGCTGAAAGACCACGAACAGGTCATCGAGGCGGGCGGACTCTTCATTCTCGGGACAGAGAGACACGAGTCTCGCCGCATCGACAACCAGTTGCGCGGGCGCGCCGGCCGCCAGGGCGATCCCGGCGAATCGCGTTTCTATCTCTCACTCGAAGACGACCTCATGCGCATCTTCGCCAAGCAGTGGGTGAGCGTGCTGCTGGAGAAGCTGGGCATGGAAGAGGGCGTGCCCATCGAGTCGCGCATGATTTCGAACCGCATCGAGGCCGCGCAGAAAGCCGTCGAAGCGCAGAACTTCGAGTCACGCAAACACCTGCTCGAATACGACGACGTGATGAACAAGCAGCGCGAGGCGGTGTACGGCCTGCGCCGCCAGTTGCTCGAGGGCGTCGAGCAGCGGGAGTTGATTCTCGAAGACTACGTCGGCGGCATCCTCAGTTCGGCCCTCGATGAATTCGCGCCCGAGGACAAGCATCCCGATCAGTGGAACATCAAGGCACTCGACGATCGCCTCATGGGCCAATTCGGCCTGAGCTTTGAGACCTCCGGCATCAAGCCGCTTGAACTGGCGCGCCACGAACTGGGCGATGAAATCTTCGAAAAGCTCAAGGAAGACTACGAAGCCAAGGAAAAGATTCTAGGCGCGGAAACGATGCGCTACCACGAGCGCATGGTGATGCTGAGCGTGATCGACGGCCTGTGGAAGGATCACCTGCTTTCCATGGACCACCTGAAAGAGGGCATCGGGTTGCGCGGGTATGCGCAGCAGGATCCGCTGGTGGCCTACAAGCGCGAGTCGTTCGACATGTTCGAAGCCATGATGCTGAAGTTCCAGGAAGACACGGTCCGATTCCTGTTCCGGATGCAGATCATTGGTCCGGACGGCCAGCCAGTCAACGCCGCCCCGCAGCCTCGGCGTGCTGTTCCTGCCGCCCCGCCGGTAGCGAGCGCCTCCCCGCGTCCAGCAGGCTCGAGGCCCCGCCTCGTGAAATTCCGATCGCCACCCGCACGCCGTCCACGACCATTGACGCCCTGGAGAAGGAGTTCGCCCGCAAGAAGCAGCGCGAACTCGCCGTGGCCAGCATGGCCGGTGGCTCCGCGGCCAGCCAGCCCAACCAGCGCCGCACCGGCGAAAAGGTAGGCCGCAACGATCCTTGTCCCTGCGGTTCGGGCAAGAAGTACAAGAAGTGCCACGGCGTCGAAGCCTAAGCAACTCGCCGTCCTCCTGCTGAAAAGAATCAAATGCTCCGTGCCCCATCCTTTCCGCTTTTTTCTGCGGAAAGGGTGGGAAACCACGAACCCAAACCATTCTTTTCATCCACCCCGGGTCGGCGGCACCGGTGTGAGACCAGGGCCGAGACGGTAGTCCCGGCACAACCCAGCAGCCGCACCGCCGCCGTTCAGAGACAGCAGATCAACGATCACTGCGCCATGCTGAAGGTCACATCAACGGCCACCGTTGCAGTGCCATCGCCGGAAACGAACTTCCATTTGCGTACCGCATCCTCGGCCGCCGACTGAAGGGCCGTACTCCCGCTGAGTGTTTTAACTGCGGTGACTTTGCCGTCAGCATCGACGGTTGCCTCGACCTTCACGATCCCGGAAATCTTCATCCGCTTGGCCAACTCCGGATACACCGGCGGCACCTTCGACTTGATGGGACGATCGCTCGCCGCGCTTCCGGGGATCGACATGGCTGCCACCAGCCCCAGGACGGCAGCCCGCAACCCCCGTTTGCCCACCGACCGTAACACCAACCCGGCCAGGTTCTCGCTCACCTTCGCCATTCGTCCCTCCCGCGCACAACTCCTCGCACGGTCGCGTTATCGGCGAGTCGAGCAGCAACGTTAGAGACTGTTCAGAATCCGATCAGAGAAAGGTCGCGAGTGACCGGATGATCATCCCGCCGACGGAATTGCCTCAAAAGTGAGGTGCTCCGCGGGGGATTGATGCTCTTCCCGCCACTGCTCGAAGAGCCGTCCATAGCTCAGGGTCACGTACTCGGAATGAGAGACACCCAGGTCAGCCGCCACGCGGTCGATCCATTCCGGCTCGCCTTCCAGCTCCGCGTAATTCCCGATGGGCGTTTCATCGACGACGCAGTGTCCTTGCCCGTCGCTCCACTCGCTGCGCCATTTCTCATAGCGAAAGGCAGCAATGAGTCCCAGCCTTTGAAAGACCTCGGCCAGGGGTTCGCCGTCCGAAAGCTCCGTTTCGAACTCCAGGCGATGCTTGTGGCGGTCTTCGCCGGGCCCATCGTCCGGCAAGCGCTTGTGGGTCATGGTCCACTCTCCGCCATAGTTGCGGATGCGCAGAATCTCCGTGCGCGCCCTCATCTGCCGATCGGGCGTGTCGTACAGCACGTTGCTCTCAAAGGTGCGCGGGGTGTCAAGGTGGAAGCCAGCCTTCTCCAGCTTTCCGGCCAACTCGGCCAGATCGCTCACCCGGAATTTGATTTCCGTCTCCACTGCTACCATGACTCCCGAGTATAAGGTCTACGAGTAAAAGCGACCTAGCGTGGTTGCCCAGCGACCGGCGAAGATAACAGGGTGCAGACCCTCCGCCTGGCCGTCGACCCCGAGCATCTCGATACCGCCGAAGCGCAACGAAGCTCTCGGTCGGGCCGCGCAGATTCTGCGATCTGGCGGCCTGGTGGCTCTGCCGACGGAGACGGTGTACGGACTGGGGGCGAATGCCCTCGATCCAGCCGCGGTGGCCCGCATTTTCACCGCCAAGCAGCGACCCACATGGGATCCGGTCATCGTTCACATCGCCGGCCCCGTCGACGACAGCCGCGTGCCCAATCCCATGTTCCACCAGATCGTCACCGACATCCCCGAATCGGCTCGCCGGCTGATGGCCGCCTTCTGGCCCGGGCCGCTCACGCTTCTTCTTCCTCGTTCGGCAGCGGTTCCGGACGCGGTCACCGCTGGTCGCCCCCTGGTCGGGGTCCGTATGCCCGCGCACCCGGTTGCGCTTCAGCTCATCCGCCGAGCGGGAATACCTGTCGCCGCGCCCAGCGCCAACATGTTCAGCCGCATCAGCCCCACCACCGCTGCCCATGTCCTCGAAGACCTTGACGGCCGCATCGACGCCATTCTCGATGCCGGGCCAACGGCGCACGGCGTCGAGTCGACGGTTCTCGACCCCGGACAGAGCCCGATGATGATCTATCGGCCCGGCGCGGTAACCGCGGAGCAGATCCGCTCTGTCGCCGGGCCGGTCGAGACCTATCAAAAGGAAGAAGTCTTGACGCCGTCCGAGTCTCCGCAGGCGCTGCCTTCACCCGGGGTGGGAATGCGCCACTATGCGCCCCGCGCTCGCCTCGTGCTCATCGAAGCGCCGCTCTCTGATCTCCCAGCGCAGCTCGCCCGGACCGCGGCGCTTTACTCAACGGAGCGGATCGGCATGATGCTACCGGCCGATATGGCTGCCGTTGGAGGGCCGGAAACGGCAGTTTTTCCATGGGGACGATGGGCGGCGCCGGAGGAGATGGCGCATTCCCTGTACGCGGGCATGCGCGCTTTGGATGGTCTGGGCTGCACGGTCATCCTGTGCCCGGTGCCCCCAGGCGACGGCGTCGGGGAAGCCATCCGCGACCGGCTGCGCAAGGCTGCAAGTGGACAATAATGGCCTGGACGCGGCTCACGTTACCGGCCGGATCACTTTTGATCATGCTTATCCGGCTCCGGTTCGGTCACTGCCGGCGCCAGGCGCAGCTTCTTGTTGATGCTCGGCCAGTACTGGCGCAGCATATTCCCCCCAAACCTCCAGCCAAGGTCGGCCGCATAGCGGATCAAAGCACTGGAGACGTCGCGGTTTCCTTCGGGATAATACGTGTTTGACAGGAACTCGCCTGCCAATGGACCCAGCAATCCGTTAGAGTTAACCACTCGCTTTCCTGAATCGCTGCGCGTGAAGAGCAACCTCACAGCTGAGTACTTCACTGTCTGGCCAAAGGACAGATTCTTCCTCACGTAGAAGCGGGGATCTTCGCGCATAATGGACGCAATCGCAAAGGTGCCAAACAGGTTTTCAGAAGCGGCGCGGGCCATGCCGGCTCCAAAGCGCTTGGCGTATCCGTCACCGCCCTGACCATAGCCCTCAGGACTGTCGATCGCCTGGCCGAAACCGGCGCCCGCAAGCGCTACCCCGATCGTGGCCAGCGACCAGGAGTTGTTTACCGCCAGCTTAAACTTCTCTCCGGTTCCGAAGGGCTCCTGGTTGGTGGCGAGATCAGGAAAGACAAGCGACTTCCGCTCCAGCAATTGCACGAGTTGCACCCCGCCCTTCACTGGGATCATGATCGACGGTGAGGTCTGCGCTTGCGCGCTGGGGGAGGGCGCATCCGGCGGTGGGTTGGATTGAGGCGCCTGCGCGAAGCATCCGGCGTAAGCCAGACTGCACAGGGCGATCGTGATGGCCCGGCGCTGCCACCTCGACCGGAGATGGTTACCACAAGCTACTCTCGCCTCACAAAGCCGATCCATGTCTCTCCCAGGCTCGCTGTCTGGTGGAATGTTCAAATGGAAGCTCCCCTCGATTAAAGGTCTGATGTCCCGGGATCCGAGGAAGATTCCTGGCCACCGGGAGTAACTGGTGTCGGGTTCGCGCGCCGGTTCCGTTGCGCGGGCTCTTGGCCACAGGCAAACGCCGCATTCTGGCCGCTAACAGACCGGACGCTCCCAGATTCGCAGATAGAGGTCGTTTTTGGGCATCAGCATTGCTTCCACAATGCGTCGCTCCCCTGACGCAATCTGGCGAGTGCAGCATGAACACGCTTATAGTGGTCGTAGTGATCGCAGTTTTCGGCATCAGCAGGACGGCTTTGAGTTCAGCAGATTTTCAGCAATTCGTGATCGGAACAGAGGCCAAAGAAATCGAACCCTGATTGCAAGGGACTTACGGTGAATCTACCTAATTCAATCACGATGAGCCGGATCGTCATGATCCCGCTCCTGCTCTGGATCCTTTCGCCGCATTTTCCGTGGCAAGGTTCCGGCGGGGAGCAGGAGATCCTGGCGTCGATCCTGTTTGTCCTGGCTTCGATCACCGATGGCGTCGACGGCTATCTCGCCCGCAAGCGCGGCCAGATCACGACCATGGGCATGCTGCTCGACCCGCTGGCCGACAAGATCATGGTGACCGGCGCGATCATTGCCCTGGTGGCCTATAACCCCCAGGTGGTCAAGGTCTGGATCGCCGTGGTGATCATCGGCCGCGAATTCCTGATCTCCGGCCTGCGCTCCATTGCCGCATCGGAAGGCTTTACCATCACGGCCAGCGATCTGGGCAAGCTCAAGACGGTCGGCCAGATGGTGTTTGTGATTGCGACGATCCTGGCCCATCACTGGTACCAGTGGGAGTTCGGATGGCTGATCATCCCGGTGAAATGGACGGCCATCGTCGCAGGCTACTTCACCGTCCTGGTTTCCACGGTTTCGGCGATCGATTACTTTGTCGGCTTCTGGAAGCAGATTGACCATGCGTCGAAGGACCGGCGGACTTCGTTTGTGCTGTCGCGGCGCAAGGGTGCGCCCAGCCCCAGTACAAACCCGCGCTGAATCATTTGATCCCGGCAACTGTTTTCGGTATAGACTCTTCTGCAACCGCGAATACCCTCTTTGAAAGGGCTCAGGATGCGAGCCGAGAAGATCTCTCCGGAACAGGCGGCCAGCCTCGTCAAATCCGGCATGTGGCTGGACTACGGGGCATGTCATTGCCAGCCCGATGTTTTCGATCGGGCCCTGGCGGCGCGCAAAGACGAACTGGCCAACGTGAAGATCCGCTCCTGCCTGACGATGCGCCCCCGCGCGGTCATCGAGGACGATCCGGAAGGCAAGCACTTCCACATGTTCAGCTGGCATTTCACAGGCTACGACCGGAGGAAACACGACGCCGGCCGTTGTAACTATATCCCGCTGAATCTCGGAGAGGTGCCCGATTATTACCGGCGCTTTCTCGATCCCGTGAACATCGCCATTCTCAAAACCTGCCCCATGGACGATGGCGGATACTTCAACTTTGGCCCAACAAACATCTGGCAGCGGGCGGTCGTCGAACGTGCAAAGGTGGTGATTGTCGAGATCAATCGCGCCATGCCATACGTCTTCGGCAGAGAGAACGGCGTGCACGTGAGTGAGGTCGATTTCATCATTGAGGGAGATGATCAGCCCTGCGCTGAGCTCCCCAACCCGGACCCCGGCGAGGTTGACCGCATTGTAGCCCGGCGCATCGCTGCTGAAGTCGAGGATGGGTCCTGTCTTCAGATCGGAATCGGCGGGATGCCGAACGCTGTATGCTGCCTGCTCCTTGAAAGCGGAGTGAAAGACCTGGGCATCCACACGGAGATGCTGACCGACGGCCTCGCCCTGCTCTATCGTTCCGGCCGGATAACTGGAGCGCGGAAGACCCTGGATCCGGGCAAGGTGACTTATACATTCGCGCTGGGCTCGCATTCCCTTTATGCGACCGCCAACCGCAACCCGGACATGTACTGCCACCAGGTTGACTATACGAACTCCCCGCACATCATCGCCCAGAACGAGAGAGTCGTGTCGATCAACAACACCACGCAGGTGGATCTGCAAGGACAGGTGGCCTCGGAGTCCGACGGCCACCGCCACATCAGCGGCACTGGAGGCCAGCTGCAATTCGTGCGCGGGGCCTACGCATCCAAGGGAGGCAAGTCGTTTATCTGCCTCTCTTCCACTTATGAGAAGCGGGGCGAGCGCCGCAGCCGGATCGTGTTCAACCTGACTCCAGGTAATATCGTGACCACGCCGCGCTCCGACGTGATGTATCTGGTGACCGAATTCGGGATGGTTAACCTGAAAGGAAAGTCCGTCTGCGAACGCGCTTTGGCGATCATTGCCCTTGGCCATCCTGACTTCCGCGCAGATCTGGAGCGGCAGGCATACGAGAACCGGTTGATTCCGCGCGGCGTTTCGTTTTGCTGACGAGAAGGCTTGGCCGAATACCGGACTGGTGATTGTTTGCTAACGTCTTCTTCATCACAGCCATCGAATTCGGATTCTCCTTGAACCTTTCCCTCCATCTGATCTCGCGCGAGCCTGTTTTTTGGTCTATATTGCTAGGCGATGGCGATCGATGCGACACTGCGTCGATTCGCCCATCGACCGGCGTGATAGTCGATCGCGTTCTGCGCTTGCGGTGCCTGTAGAGGCAATAGATCAAAGTGCCTCGGCAGGTGCCCCTGGCTAGAACTCCCCGCGCGAGCCGGTCCCATTTCCACGGCTGAAGCAAAAGAACGCCGTCGCTCGAAGAGCGTTAACCGAAAAATTGACAAGGAGAATAGCGATGAAGCGCATCCTCCCCGCGCTTGCGCTCGCGTTGTCGGCGATCGCTGCTCATTCGTCGTCCGTCAATCTGGCCAAACCCACCGTCGCTCTGAAGATCCCTAAGACCGGGTTCAGTTGCGGCGTATTCAGTACAAAGTCGTATTACTGTTTTGGCTTGCCGGTTGTCACCGTTCGCAACGGTGTGTCCACCACCGGCTACCTCTGGACCGATGACTACGCCGCGTCATTCGGCCACACGGGCTTCGTGTACCTCTTCAACGTACCGGTGCCGAACGCGGTCATCAACTCACGGAGGTCAACTCCGGATGGGGCTGTCGTGGAGGATATCTCCGGCCCAAACTATACGGGCAAAATAATCCTCTACTTCACCACGAAACACGGCTGCTCAGGGGGGCGCGGCGGCGGCTGCCACACCACTTGGACTGTACTGCCCAGGAGCTACATCCAGATTAACTGGAATTAGAAACTGCGAAAGGCTCGCTGTTCCAGTGAATTAGTTTTCCCCATAAGTCCGGCTCTTTGCGCGCACGAAACGCTCTGAGAGCAAACTGCGCTCCGATAATAGCGCTCCAAGAAGCAGAATCCGTGGTGATTTGGATCCCAATTGCCGAACAGCATAAAGCCTCGGCGAGAGCCGAGGCCTTATGTTCCAACTTCCACCGCACTCAGGACTTTAAGCCATTGCCGGTAGCGGTTCGGAAACGCGCACGGCCGGCGCAGTCGCCGCCGCGGGCACACTCACTGCCGGAGTCGATGGGCCGCGGGTGAGCCTGTGAACGAAATGGTACGGCGGCCAAGGCCCGGAAACCTGCATCTGGCAATCGCGCAGAGTCGCGCTGGTGGAAGCGAACTTGTTCTGATAGCGCTCCACGCACTTGCGGTCGATCAGGTGGGCTATGTCGAGAATCATCTTGCCGCTCTCCGTCAGCCTGCAGCTAACTTCTTCATCCAGAGGATTAAACAGCCGGTGCATCTGGAAACTGACTGCCCGAGCCCGAGTCTGGCGCTCCCGCTGCCGCACGGCGTTCTCCCTCAGGCTGGTCAGATATTCACGGCCCACTCCCTCGGCCGGCAGGTGCCGGGTCAGTTCGCGGGCGCAGCAATCATCCACAAAGATCTTGAGGTGCATCTCGGTCTTGCCACGCAGCTTCTCGATGTTGTTCAAAAACTGGCGTTGGTTGGATCGGATGGATTTCCGCAGACTCTCGTCGTCATTGAAGACCGTCCCGAACCGAAACGGCAAAACCGTGGAATGCTGGAAACAATCGGAGATCACCCGGGCGTGGTCCATGCCCGATTTCTGGCTGAGGCTCTCTGTTGGGTTGTGTTCGCTCACGATGACGGCGAGGTCACTTGCGGGATAAAGAAATACCTGATTTCCGCTGACGCCGTGGACGGACTGCATGGGAACAGGTTTGCGGTGACGGGCCAATTCAGGAAAAGCTTGCTTCTCACCGATGCAGTAGGCATACCATGCCATGACAGGACACTCCTGCGCGGTCGCCGGTAAGCGCCGCTCGTTGGTGAAACCTCTGTGAACTAGGGAACAACTGCATGCTGGCGTACTTTTTTCGGGTCAACCGTGTCAACCCAGTCGAATACTAGCCCTCTGAAAACACGACTGGCAATGTCTCACATCACGATGTTCGCGAAAAGGAAGCATTAAGGTTAAAAATCGTATTTGTGCTAGATCAATGTTGTTTCATATAATGAAAGCAGATGCCGGAGGCGTGATTTTGGGGGCAAGCGCCTACTTTTCCGGCGCCGGTCGGGAGACGACTCCCGGTTTTCTGGATGATGACACCGGACGAGGACGGCCAAACCAACATTCATGGGTATCCGAATAGGTGGAACCCGGACCGGGTGCCAGTCCGGGCTTCTAATTCATGGATGTGTCGCGGTCAGGTCTATCTCTGCCCGTCAATCACCGGATTAGCGTCCGATCCGTGCTGCTTGACGAGTTTGTTGTAGAGCCCAAGAAGCAAAAATGGAGCGGCCCATTGACCGACAAACAGCGCCTCGTGTTTTCGCCCGTTGAAATGCAGCCCGAGAGAAACCCCCATGGAGGCCAGCGCCAATCCAAGAAACGCGCTCGACGGAAGTTGTGATGTAACCTTTTCAATGGCAGCAGTTACCTGATCTTCCTGAGCTTCCCCTTTTCCCACGCGATAATCTGTCAAATAAGTTCTCCTTTTTGGTGCTTTCAAGTACATGTCGTGTGATGCAGAAGCCGGCAAAACGGGAGTGTGAGATCGAAACTACGGATGGCCAGACAAAAAACGGCCCAAAAACTTGTAGCTGGATAAAAGCAAGGTGCCCATGACCAATCCACGGATAGATACGGCAACGTTATTTCTGGAGTATTCGCGGAAGAAACTGTTCGCGGAGTGGTGGCCGCGGCTTCACGCAACCGTCGAGCCGCTTGACGAAGAACAACTCTGGTGGCGCCCCAACCAGGCCAGCAACAGCATCGGAAACCTGCTTCTCCACCTGAATGGAAACGTACGCCAATGGATCCTTGCGTCGTTCAATCGCCAGGATGACCAGCGCAACCGGCCGGCTGAATTCAGCGAGAAGTCAGGCGGGCCGCCGCCAGCGGTATTGGCAACGTTGAGCGCAACAATGCAGGAGGCTTTAGAGGTGCTTTCCCGGCTCACTGAACAGGATCTGCTCACGCCTTATGAAATCCAGGGCTATCATGTGACGGGCCTGGAGGCCGTGTACCAGGTCGTGGAACATTTCGGGTTGCATTACGGGCAGATTGTCTACATCACCAAAGCCCTGCAGGGCAAAGACCTGGGCTTCTACAGCGAACTCAACCAGACCGGGCGGGCATCCTGAAGTGGTTGCAATCCCCCGATTCTAGTTATCGGCCAGAAACTCCGTGCAGGCCCTGACGGCATCTCCAGGCAAAACCCTGGAAAGGGTCTCGTCAGCTTGCGTCATGGCGTGCTGATACTTTATCGATTGGCGATTGCGCTGGACTTCGTCGTCGGAATGGCCGATGGTGACCCCGGCCAGCCTCGCCACAAACTGGGAAGCATCGACTGGATCTGCCTTTTCGCAAAAGGAACTAATCGCGTCGAACCGTGCCAATGAGTCAGGATGGATGGGCGGGATTCTGGGCTCCGCGAGCGCGGAGACCAGAACGACCACCGCCGTACCGAACACGGCCAGAACACTTGCTCTCATGTAACTCCCCAAGGCATAAGTGGAACAGTTGCAGTGCATCGCACGATTTGCGTGCGTGGTTTTTCCTAGAAGTGAATGTATTCGGATCGAATCCATCGCACATTGCTCCTGCGCAACTTCGCTCAGCAAACCCCACTCAACTTCATAAGCGACAAATGACGCAAGAACGGGCCATCCGGAGAAATATCCCTTGCAGGAACTCACTCCGCTCACAACAATCGGATAGTGTCTTCGCAAGGCCCCGCGTTTCGCCGCGCGACCGCGATTCCTGGAGATATCGATGAAGAGATTCCTTGTGCTCGCGTTATTGATCACATCGTGCACGGGCTGGACACAAAATGCCCCCGGACCTAAGCCCGTGGTCTTGATGGAAGGCCTGAGCAGCCTCCATCATCCGGTCTCCACGAAGAACCCCGCGGCGCAGCAGTTTTTCGACCAGGGATTGCGCCTGGTGTACGCGTTCAATCACGAAGAGGCGGCGCGCTCGTTTCGCCATGCGCGCAGAACTCGATCCGCACCTGGCGATGGCCTGGTGGGGCGTGGCGCTGGCCGTCGGTCCGAACTATAACCTTCCCGTTGACCCCGAACACGAGAAGATCGCCGTCGATGCGGTCGATCAAGCGAAAGTCCTGAGTGCCGGCGCTCCGCAGATCGAGAAGGACTACATCGCGGCGATCGCGAAGCGCTTCTCGTCCGACGCCCATCCTGATTACCACCAGCTTGACGCAGACTACGCAAACGCGATGCGGGAACTGAGCCGGAAATATCCCGATGACCTCGATGCCGCGACGCTGTTCGCCGACAGCCTGATGAACCTGCGCCCCTGGAAACTCTGGAATGCGGATGGAACTCCCGCTCCGGGCACGGACGAGATCGTCGCGACTCTCGAAAGCGTTCTCCGCCGCGATCCTGACCACATTGGCGCGATGCACCTCTACATCCACGCGGTGGAGGCATCGCCCCATCCGGAGCGGGCGCTACCGTATGCGGACCGGATTGCTGCGGAAGCGCCGGCTGCCGGTCACCTCGTGCACATGCCCGCCCATATTTACGAGCGCACGGGAAATTACGACGGCGCCCGCGAACACAATGAGGCTGCAGCGAAGGCAGATGAAGAGTACGCCGCCATGACCGGCGTCCAGGGCATGTACATGATGATGTACTACTCGCACAACCTGCACTTTGGCGCCATCGCAGCCAGCATGCAGGGGCATTGCGCCGAAGCCCGAGCCTCGGCCGCCCGGCTTGCCGACAACCTGCGCCCGGCCATGAAGGACATGCCAATGGTTGAACCGTTTGTGGGTGTTCAACTGGTGGTGGCTGTTCGCTGCGAAGGATGGACTGACCTGCTGGCGATCAGCGAACCCACGGCGCAGACACCGGTGCTCAAAGCATTCTGGCTTTACAGCCGGGGCATGGCGTTGGTCGCCCAGGGCAAGACCAGCGAAGCGGAGAGCCTCCAGAAGGAGTTGGCCGCGATCGAAAAGGCGACGTCCCACGAGGACCTGTTCATGCCGCCGGTTGAGAACCACTCCTGGCAGATCTTTCACATCGCAAACAACGTGCTCGCCGCGCGAATCGCCGCGGCTCGCGGGGAGAAACCGGCGGCCATTGAGTTACTGCGTGACGCCGTCGCGACCCAGGACCAACTTCTTTATAACGAACCGGCGGACTGGTATTACCCGGTGCGCGAATCGCTCGGCGGCCTGCTGCTTCAGACCGGCGATGCCAAAGCGGCGGAGCAGACCTTTCGCGAGGATCTCAACCAGAATCCGCGCAATCCTCGATCCCTCTTCGGCCTCGAACAGGCGCTGCGCCGGCAAAACCGCGACTACGATGCTTCCTGGGTGAAGCAGCAATTCGACTCCGCCTGGCAAGGAGCGGACGTGCAATTGAAAGTCGAAGACCTTTAGATGAGGGTCGATTCGTCTACCAGGCGCCGCGAGCAGGTGAGGGCCCGTTGGGTTGAACGGGCTCTCCTGGTCGCCCCCGTGCGGATGTGGTTCGCAGTGTTTACACGTAGGAAACGCCGCTCAGCTTGCGGTAGAGCTTGATCGCTTTCAAAAGCTGCTGCTGCGCGTCTTCCGCTGCTCCGTTGCCGCCCGAGCACAGGTTCTTGCCTTGCTTGATCAGCCGCGCGAGGTCCTTCTTCAGGTTCTCAGGCACGCTGCCGATCGAATCGGGAAGCCTTCTGATGACGTGCAAAAGGCGGGTGATCCTTTTCTTCCAGTCCAAAACCGACGTCGTTTCGCTCTCAGGAACGATGGATGTACTTGTGCTCGTCTCCGAGTCGGTGGCGGTGGCGGTGTCGGCCATGACGATGCGGATTTCGTGCCGTACTTCTTCCATGTCGCTCATGCGGCCCTCGAGCAGAATCTTGGCCGCCATGAACAGATGGCCAACGATTTTTCCCAAGGCCCCACGGTCGGGACTCATGGATTTGGTTGAGGCGCTGGGCGCGGACGCACTGGGGGCGGGGGACGGATCTGGCATGTCGATTTCTCCTCATGGATCAAATTGTGACGAGACCTTCTTGCGTAGGATCGGAAGAGCCGGTCACTTTGGTAAGCGACGATCCAGCAGGATTGTAGTCACGAGATTCTAACTTTTTTGAGAGCCCAAAGGAGAGATTTAGTACCTGGCCTATACTTGGCGCATGGTCGGAGGTAAGCGTGAGATTCCGGCTTTTGGTTTCGCTCACATTCTCGCTGACAACGCTCGCACTGAGCCAGGACCAGATTCAGAAGCCTGCGGTGCGCATTCCCGACGGTGGCGCCAACGGGCCGATGCAGAGCATCTTCATCCCGCCCAAACCTGGCGCACCCTTCAGCCTGACCCTGGCTGCCGAGTGGACGCGATCCATGGCCAATGGCGGCACGTTCACCCTGGTCAATGAGCGACGGATTGTGCGTGACAGCAAGGGCCGTATCTACCAGGAACGCTGGATCCTGGTGCCGAAAGGCGGCAAGATCAAGTCGGAGATGAATGTCTTTCAAATCACCGATCCGGAGTTGCACACCTGGTACAACTGCGAGGTCAGAACTCAGGTCTGTGAACTGCTGGAATATCATCTGACGGCCGAACAGACCTACCTTCCCCCCACTGGCACATCGGGACCCTTGCTCGACGGCAGCGGATCCCGCCTGCATGAAGATCTCGGCCCCAGCACCACCGAAGGCGTGGACACCCACGGCTATCGCGAGACCCTGACCATTAATGAAGGCGTGATGGGCAATGACAAGCCGATGGTGACGGTCCGGGAGTTCTGGTATTCACCCCATTTGGGCATCAATCTGATCTCGATCGTGGATTCACCGCAGAGCGGGAAACAGGTATTCACCGCCAAGGACGTCTCGATCTCCGAACCGGATCTCCCCTTCTTCGCGATCCCCGCGGGCTACAAGGTCGTCGATCACAGGAATGAGGATTCCACGCCAAACAACTAACCCGCGAGGCGTGGAGAAATCTCCATCACTTGGACGGCGTGCGGGGGTTGCGCACTTCCGCGTACGGGCTGAGTTCGATCTCCATCGACGTTCGCCACTGGTCGTCGGGGTTACAGGTCGCGGACCAATGCATCGGCTCCAAACTGGGCACCGAACTTGAGGTCACCTCCTTTTGAAGTATCGAATAAAACAGGTCAGCCAACTCGGCGCACAACCTCTCGTGGTGCGTAAACTGGCCTTCACCGAAGCTATGTCCCGGAGCCTTCGAATCCCCCCAGCGAAATGTATAGATGTTCTGATTGAACGCCGAGGGCACCGACGTATCGATACTGAAAGTGAGGCTCAACAGGCCCGGAATGCATTTTACGGTGAGGCGATCCTTGGTGGCAGACCTGCCTAACGACGGGCCAATCGTGAATGATGGCAGCGGCAGTTTATGACAGATTGCTTCAGTGGCAAAACCGGAGACAACATACTCCTTGTCCGGCCGGTTCTGTGCCGGCGCCAGGGCGCACATGAGAATCCAGCCAGCCAGGATGTATCTTCGCGCGTGCTTCACCATGATTCGGCTCCCGGCAACACAACTGCGCTCCATCCTTTCGTCTCGAGTGCTGTTTACAGCCCAGCCCGCGTCTCCTCCGCCATGTAATCCACCACCGCTTTCAGATCGCCATTGGAGTCTTCAAATACCTTGAGCTGGCGATCCGCGCCGGTTCCGGTCTGGAGGATCTTGCGAATGCCGTTGATGGCTTCGCGGCTGCCAAGCTCATCGACTTCAGGATCGATCAAGGCCAGGTATTCCTCAATGAGATCGCGTTCCGGGACTTCCTGCTGTTTGCCGAAGTCGATAAGCTTGCCGTCGAGACCGTAGCGGACGGCCCGGAACTTGTTTTCCATAAGCAGCGGCCGCGCATACTGCCGGAAGTCCTGATTTGAAGCATGCAGGCGGTAGAGGTACGCTGCCGTAGCCTGGATCAGCGCCGCGATCGCGACCGTCTCCTCCGCCCGCAGCGGAATGTCGCACGCCCGAACCTCAACCGTGTTGAAGAAAGGATGGGGCCGGATGTCCCACCAGATCTTCTTGGCGTTGTCGATGCAGTTGGTGCGGACCAGCAGGCTCACATAGTTTTCAAATTCGGAGTAGCTCGAAAACGCGTCGGGAATGCCCGTGCGGGGAAAATTTTCAAACACCTTGGCGCGGTAGCCCTTGTAACCGGTGTTTATACCGAGCCAGAAGGGCGAGTTCGTCGCGAGTGCCATGATATGCGGCAGGAAGTAGCGCATCGAGTTCATGATGCGGATGGCGGCTTCGCGGTCTTCAATGCCCACGTGGACATGGAGTCCAAAGATCAGGTTGGCACGGGCGACCAGTTGCAGATCCTTGACCACCTGGTGGTAGCGTGGGTCGGGATAGATCTGCTGGGTGCGCCAGTCCGCGAAAGGATGCGTCGCCCCGGCGACCAGCTCGAGTTTGTGCTCACGGGCAAGCTTGATCATCTCGCGGCGCAGCTCGTAAATATCCTCGCGGGCGTCGTCAATGTTGACGCAGACGCGCGTGCCGACTTCAACGACCGAAGTGTGCATCTCGGCCTTGACCCGCTCCTCCAGGCGCATCTTACCCTGCGCCAGCATTTCCGTTTCGATGTGGGAGCGCAGGTCGCGCGTGACGGGGTCGATGGTCTGGTACTCCTCTTCAATGCCGAGGGAGAAGGATGGCCGCATGGAGTCTCCTGATCATGCTTGGGGGACAGCTTGTGGGCAATTGTAGAGCAGAGGCCAGCGACCACGAATCGGCGATTACCAAACCGTCGACCGGGCATACAATCGGCGATGTGTGAGTGAAGTCATTTTCCAGGACCGAAGAGAAGCGGGCCGCATGCTGGCGCGGATCGTCGCGGCGGCCCCTGGCTTGAGCGATGCCGTCGTGCTGGGACTGGCGCGGGGAGGGGTGCCCGTGGCGTACGAGGTGGCGGTTGCGTGCGGGTTCAGGCTCGATGTGATTATCGTGCGCAAACTGGGTGCCCCCGGCTGCCGGGAATTCGCCATGGGCGCGATCGCCAGCGGAGGTGCAATGGTGCTCAATCCCGACGCGGTGCGCGAGTTCCACGTGACCGAGGAGCAGCTCAACGCACTGATCGAGGAACAGAAGAAGGAAATCGATCGGCTGGAACGCACCTACCGCGAAGAGCGTCCGCCGGCTGAGTTTGGCGACAGCGGGGTGATCCTGGTGGACGACGGGCTGGCGACCGGTGCCAGCATGCGGGCGGCGGTAAGAGCGGTTCGACCGCGGGCCAAGCAAGTCACCATTGCGGTTCCCGTGGCGGCCAGGAGGAGCGTCGACGAAATCGGCATGGAGGTCGATCGCGTAATCTGCGTGGCTGCGCCGGAGCACCTCGAAGCGGTCAGCCTGTTCTACCGCGATTTCTCCCCGACAACCGATGATGAAGTCCGCGCATTGCTGGCGGACGCGGGGAAAAGACAGGGAACAGGGATCAGGGAACAGGGAACAGGTCGGACGGACGCTGATTAAGGGGTCCTTACTCCACGGCAACGACTTCCTTGGTTTTCCCCTTGGCGCTCTTCTTCGCAGCGGGCTTGTTCGCGGCTGATTTTTTGGCCGCCGTTCCTTCCGCGGCCGGCGCGGCGTTCAGGAATGACGCCCAGTTCAATTCGAGCAGCTTCGGTGCGGACTTGGCCTTGTCGATGGCCAGGTCGGCCACTTCTTTCACGATCCAATCGAAGTTGGCCTGACCGACCGAGTGCAGATCGGCGTCGGGCGCGGGGTTCATGAAATCGATGGCGTAGGGTATGCCGTCCTCCACCGCGAATTCCACCGTATTCAGGTCGTAGCCCAGCGCCTGGCAAAGCTTCAGGGCATCCTGCTCCACGCGCTTCAGCAGTTTCGGGTCGTAGGCGGGCGGGTTCTGCAGGTAGCGCTCGTGGTGCGGATTGCGCGGGTCGTAGGGCATGATGTGGACCTTCTTGCTGGCCCACCACGTAGCAGCGGAAGTACTCCTTGAAGTTGACCGCCTTCTGGTACATCATGCACAGGTTGCCGGACTGATCGTAGGCGTGGAAAAACTCTTCGCGGTCGTGGACGTGGTAGACGTCGCGCCAGCCGCCGCCGTTCACGGGCTTGAGAAACCCATGCTCGCCGACGTAATCGAACACCCCGTCCCAGTCGAGCGGAAATTCGAGGTTGCGCATGGAGCGTTCGTTGGTGCCCTCGGGATATTTCTTGTGGGGCAGGATGACCGTGGGCGGAACAGCCACACCCATTTTCTCCGCCAGCGTGTAGTTGAAAAACTTGTCGTCCGCCGACCACCAGAAGGGATTGTTGATGATGATCGTTCCATTGAGCGCGGCGTGTTTGAGAAAGGCGCGGTAGAAGGGGATGTCGTGGGAGATGCGGTCGACGATGACGGCATACTTCGGAGCCCGGTTCAGGTGCACCGCGCCGGTGTCAACGAATTCGGCCTGAATGCCTTCGACATGGCGGGCGTTGATGTGCTCGACCAGTGCTCCAGGAAAGCTGTTCTCCATGCCGAACAGAACGCCGATCTTTTTCATGCCGCTCGCCTCCTGTCGCTAACCTTAATCGAAAACCAGGAAAGAACAGTGTACGGCAGAGCCCTGTCTCGACCCCATTTCCCGACGAACTGAAAATGCTTCCCGTGTCGTGAAAAAACTGCAGGTCCGCTGTCGAATGACGGTAACCTCGTGCGTCATTGTTACGTACGGCCTTAACAAAGGAGGTTCTATCTTATGGCAACATATCTCCCCGCAATCGAAAAGCCGCAGGGCCTGGTGAAGAAGATCGTATACGCCATGTCGAGGCGACAGTTCGGAAAGGTTCCAACCCCCGTTAAAGTGGTCTATTCGCGCCTGCCGGTGGGCTTCGGGATGTTTGTGGGCAAGATCGCCAAGCTCGACAAGGAGCTGACGCTACCGCCGGAAACGGCCATGCTGATTCGCGAACAGGTAGCGCACATCAACGTGTGCACGTTTTGCACCGATATCGGGCACTATTTCGTGATCAAGGCGCGGATGAATGAGGCCAAGTTCGACGCATTGCCGGAGTACACGACCAGTCCGCTGTTCAGCGAGGCGGAACGGGCGGCGCTGGACTACGTGACAGAGCTGACGAGGAACAAGTCTGTGGCGCCGGAAACGGTCGACCGCCTGCGCGGTCACTACTCCGAGCGCGCCATCTGCGAGATGGTATGGCTGGTGGCCAGTGAGCACTTCTACAACCTGACGAACCTAGGCCTGAACATCCACTCCGACATGCTGTGCGATCTTGCGCGGAAACGTTAGCCAGCATTCGGTGGAGATGCCGAAGCCAGCTAGCAGATATTGTCATGGCGAATGAACGACGAATCGTCAAATTCAGGGAATGTAACAAAAAATGCTGTTACATCCGGAATTGCCTCGTAAAGCATTTAGATTCAGCCATTATGACACGTTTTTGCATTGCCCTCACAGTTTCACAGTTTCACAGCTTCACAGTTTCACAGGGGGAGGGGGGGTGGGGGGTGGTACGGTACGGACCGGGTCACATCCCTGACATTTTGAACCGGGAGCAGATCTGACAACGCGACAAAGGACATTTAGGTATCTCCAACTCCCAGTTTGCGGCGCGAGGCCTTAATTTTCTGCAAACCTGCGCGGACTGTCTGCATGCTCCGACTCATTTAGCCAGTGAATGCGCTCACGGCACCGGACCAGGCGAGGCAGACGCCACGCCCGCCGCAGAAGCCGGCATGGTTCCGACGCCACCGGAGTGAATGCCGTGCGCTATCTTACAAGGCTGCCTGCCGTGCGCCAGGTCCTCGCTGGTGTCGTCGATCGCTCTCGACCTCCTGTGACCACGGTGAAACTTCCGAGTTGGCCACGATACGCCAACAACGGGGGAGTGCGTGTCCGGCGTATCATTGAGTCATTCTTCACCGCAGAAATGAAATGAATATTCCAAGACAGCTTTGCTCCAATTGCGTCCGTCGGTTGGCGTCCCTGATCCCGCTTCAATCATCGTGGGGCATTTTCGTACTGGCACTCTCGTTAGCAATTTGCTCAGGATGCGGAGGTGCTGGTGGAGGTAGCATTCCTCCGCCTGTGCAAACGTACATCATCGGCGGAACCGTATCCGGCCTCGCAGGCGGCGCGAGCCTGCAATTATCGAACAGCGGAAGCGATGCGATTACTCTGAATACAAACGGAGCCTTTTCGTTTGCTAACGCTGTCAACAGCGGCGGAACTTATGACGTATGGATTTCAAAAGAGCCCCTTGAACCAGTGCAATTCTGCCTAGTAGGAAACGGCATGGGCACCGCAGTTTCTAACGTGACCAATATTCAGGTGGTCTGCAACACGCCAATCGAGCAAACTCTTTACGATTTCGGGCAGCAGCCCGATGGCATTACTCCAGTCGGCACGCCAGTTTTCGACAGTGTTGGGAATCTATACGGCGTGACGACATCCGGGGGGACCAGCGGCAAGGGCTCTGTTTTCATGCTCACGCCCAGCAATGGTCAGTGGACGGAGACGGTGCTCTACACTTTCTGCCCGGTCGCGGGTTGTGCGGACGGCTCACAACCCGGTGCGGGCCTTATATGGGATGCCGCAGGGAACCTCTACGGCACTACGAATGGCGGCGGAATCTTCGGAAAAGGTACCGTATTCAAGCTATCGCCAAACGGAAGCGGAAAATGGACGGAAACTGTCTTGCACAGCTTCGGAAGTGGAACGGACGGTAACGGACAACCCGATGGGATTTCCGGCCTCGTTTTCGACAACTCGGGCAACCTGTACGGCGCTACCGTTGATGGGGGCAACGGGGGAATCTGTAATGGCGCTGGTTGTGGTACTGCCTTCGAATTGTCCCCAAACCGCGATGGGACCTGGACAGAGTCCGTGATCTACAACTTCTGCTCCGCGACAGGTAATAGCTGTCCTGACGGCGCTTATCCAATGGGTGATTTGGCACTTGACGCAGCGGGGAACCTGTACGGCACGACCTACTCCGGCGGCGGCGACACGATGCTGGGGGGGACCGTGTTCCAACTCACGCACGATGGCAGTCAATGGATTGAAAAAATACTCTATGTGTTCAACCCCGTGGGGGGCGGACTCGGCCCTAAGGCAGGGGTTATCTTAGATGCCGCCGGAAATCTATACGGCACGACTTCCAGCGGCAGCTTCGGGGGCAGTTGCACGGGCGGCTGCGGCACCGTTTTTGAGCTGGCGCCGGGGACAGGAGGGCAATGGCAGGAGAGATCGCTCTATGGCTTCCAGGGAACAAATGGCCTGCGGCCGTCCGCGCCATTAGTGTTCGACAAAACCGGTAATCTCTATGGCACAACAAATTGGGGCGGCCCTGCCAATGCAGGCGTAGTCTTTGCGCTCACGCCAGGCCTCGCGAACTCGCAAGCGCCATGGACGGGAGTGCCAATTTACAGCTTCACCTACATCAAGAATGGAAATGGGGACGTTTCAGGCTTGGCGATGGATGCACACGGAAACCTCTACGGCGTAGGAGCTGTCTTAGGCACGGACGGAAACGGAATGGTGTTCAAGGTGACCCCATAAACCTAAGCGTTCCTCGATCTATGCTAGGTCGTTTCCCATAACCCCAGTCGTTTCGGGAGTATTACCGCTAAAGCGGAAGTTTCGAAGAACAACCGCAGATGCTTCGCTGCGCTCAGCATGACAACGCGCGAGGTAATGTGAAGTGGGCGATTGCCCGTATGCTTCCTATCCGGTCCGGTCTGGTGGCCGGGGTTGTTCATTTTTTCAGAAGACCTCGAATGCGGCCATGTGTGGCCAAGGGCTGACGCAATCCGCTGGTCCCGCGTGATCAAACAGGGCTGTCCGGGCTCCGGTGCTCGTCTCCACCGAAGAGGACTATTATGTTCAGGGTGAGGCGGCCCGTTCCCAATCGAGTCGGCCTCTCTGGAAATCCGGGCGGCGGCAAGTTCATCCGTTCCGCCCCAGAGCGAGTACCCGGCGCTGACCGTTCCCTGGCGGCGCGGATCTCGCCTGGTTCTTCGACGGCGGATTCACCGCTACAGCCCCGACGGAGGAATGCATGGACAATTCCGAAACCAAATCTCCCGTTGTCAACGATGTTTTGCAGTCCGACCACCACGCACATATGTCGGAAGAAGAGATTTCCAAGGCCCGCGCGCACCACAACAAGCGGCATAACGGAGAGAACCCGCAAAACACCTCCGCCAAAGCCGGTCAGGACAAGAAGAAAGTTCCCGCGAAACCGAGATAATGTGCTCGCGGGACGACGGGCTCAAATCCTGGCCGCGGCGATCCGCCGCAACTGCCCAATGTGATTCAGATCGTGGCCGGCCATGGTTTCGATGATGGTTTGAAAGGTCATCGCGCCGCGTTCGGGGTGGGTGACGGGCCGGGACGCTGCCTGCGGCATCACGGTCCGCAAGAGTTGCAGGTTCCAGCCGCGCAGGGCGGCGAAGACATCGAGCGCCTGGTTGGCGGGGATACTGGAGTAGTGCGCGGCCCACTTCTCCTGGTCGAAGGGCTGGATGGTGGGGCTGTCTTCGGCCAGGGTCTGGCGGAGACGGAAAGCAAAGACCAGTTCACAATCGGCGAGGTGGCTGACGATCTCCGCGGCATTCCACTTGCCGGGACCCGGAGGTGTAGTGGCCCGCGCGGGGCCGATGGTCTCGATGAGGCCGGCCAGGGTGGCGGGAGTGGCGCCAAGAATGTCCTGGATGGGCCGGCCGTCGAGAAATTTATCGTAAGGGTTGAGCTCAGACATGGGGGCTCCTGCGTAATCGAGTTGGGACTATCTTCTCATTGCGCCTCGAATTCAGACGGGTGGACCTGTGTGGCCTCCCACCCTTGCGACAGGAAAAAATCGCATGGATGGGGCACGGGAGTGTCTTGCGGTTCCCTCGTCCCTGTTCCCTGCTCTACAGATATTCCTGAATCATCCGCTGCCAGGTGGGCCAGTCGTGGGAATTGAATGTTCCCCAGATGTAGAGCTTGTGGGGAATCCACTTGCTGTTCATTATGCGGTCCATGTACTGGTTCTGCGCCCAGGCACTGATCGTCCCATCCTGTTCCCAGCACCCAGGTGTTGCGGCTGTAGCGGTCGAGAAACCATGGATCGCTCAGGGAGGCAGGAAGTGCGTCGGCTGGTTGTAATACACGTCCTGGTCGTAGTAGCCGTTGAGGAAGTTGGTGGTGTCGAAGGCGCCCGACATGGAGAGCATGCCGGTAAAGACGTCGGGGTGGCGCAGGGCAATGTTCAGTGCGTGGTAGCCGCCGAAGCTGCAGCCGAGCGCGACCAGGTGCGAGTCCTGATTCTTCTGGCGGATGAGGGGCACCACTTCATGGATGAGATAGTCGTCGTACTGCACGTGGCGTGCAATGCGCCAGCGCGGAGGGACGTTGCGGTTGTACCAGCTCTCCATGTCCACCGAATCGACGCAATAAAACTGCAGGTGGCCCGCCTCGATGCGGTCCCAGACCGCAGAGATCATGTGGCGGTCTTCGAACTCGTAGAAGCGGCCGCCCGAGGTGGGAAACACCATGACGGGCAGACCGGCATGGCCAAAGACCAGCAATTCCATGTCGCGGCCGAGCCGGGGGGAATACCACTTGTGATACTCGCGATTCATGCGTGCTCCGAGGCAAAGGTGAACAACCGTTGGTGTCGAGGACCGAAAAGTACAACAGAGAATCCTCGACTCCGCTGCGCTTCGCTCCTTACGACCAGGACTTCTTTGGGTTCGAGGTATCCCACCCTAGCGACAAAAACAAAGACGTCGCGAGGGTGGGGCACCCAGAGGTTAGTCATTTCAAGATGCGACTCGCAATTGCGAGTTGGGGTGCTCAGGATGACAGCTCAAAATTTTTAAGCCTGGGGGTTATGAGAGAACTGCTGGTTTCTTGATACTGTAACACTCACGGGCCGTGTTTTCAGCCCTGCCGGGGCGGCTCCTCCATAGCCCGCTCGCCAAAGGATTGTACGGATTGAATCTGGAACCTCAGCCGGAATCGAAGCCGGAGCCCGAATGCTGGAACGACGCCCCCGAGGGACTTCTGGCCGAGGCCAGCGATACACCCCACCCGCGGCTCCGATTGCATCGAGGATTTTCCGGAATTCACCTGCCCGACCCCCGCGACGTGATCGTTTATCTTCCACCCGGCTATGAGGACGAACCGGATCGCGCCTATCCCGTGCTCTACATGCAGGACGGGCAGAACCTCTTCGACGGCCGCACATCGTTCATCCAGGACCGCACGTGGGAAATGCGGAGCAAACCGACGCGGTGATCGACGCCGGCGAGGTGGAACCGCTGATCATCGTTGGCATCTACAACACCGGCGAGCGGCGGCTGGCCGAGTATACCCACGAGCGCGACTGGCAGCGCGGCGGAGGCGAGGCCGACCGGTATGGGCTGCTCCTGACCGAGGAGTTGATGCCCTGGATCGCAAGCCAGTACCGGGTACGAACCGACCGCGAATCGACCGGGCTGGGAGGATCGTCGCTTGGTGGGCTGGTGACCCTGTATCTCGGGCTGCGCCATGCGCATTATTTTGGCAAACTGGCAGTGCTATCGCCGAGCGTGTGGTGGAATCACAAGAGCATCCTCGGGTACCTCAACGAGCGCGCGCCGCAGATCTGGGAACGGCCAAAAATGTGGCTCGACGTGGGCGATCACGAAGGCCAGCGCACCCTGCGCGATGCGGAGATGCTGGCGCGGCGGCTGAAGGCAAATGGCTGGATTCCCGGCCATTCGCTCCACTTCGAACGAGCCCACGACGGGACGCACGATGAGGCCAGTTGGGCGCGGCGGGTCAAGCCCATGCTCAGGTTTCTGTTCCCGGCCCGATAGGGGGCCGGCAAGAGCAAACGAATTCAGCCGGCTGTGGGCGCCGGGGGCGCCTTCTCTGTCTGCGCCGCCTTCTGCTTGGCCGCGTTCACGCTCTTGTAGTGGCGCACGTCCGCGCCTTTCACCCAGAAGATCACGTCTTCAGCGATGTTGGTGGCGTGGTCGGCGACGCGCTCCAGGCTGCGGCTGATCATGAGCGCATTCAAAGCCTGCGGAGCCAGGTGGCTCTGCTCCTCCATCACCTTGGTGAGCGCCTTGTAGGCGGCGCGATTCATCGCATCGACGGCGTCATCCATGGTGAGAACGGTGCGCGCCATTTCGGCGTCCGCTTCAATGAACGCCTGCAGGCTCTTGCGCACCATATCGGCGGCCAGCGTCGCCATGCGTGGAATATCGACGGGCAGTTCCACGGTGCCCAGCTGCCTCCATATTGCGGACGCGCTCGCTGATGCTCTTGGCCGAATCGCCCACGCGTTCGAGATCGGCATTGATCTTGATCACGCTCAGGATGAAGCGCAGATCGATTGCGGTGGGCTGTTCCATGGCCAGCAGGTCGAGGGCGGCCTGGTCGATGTCGCGTTCCATGCGGTTGATGGCCACCTCGCTGCGGCTGACGAGGTCGCAGATGGAAAGATCGCGTACGCGGTACGCTTCAATGGCGCGTTGAATCGCCTGCTCGGCCAACCCGGCCATGACGAGGAGATTCTCCTTCAGATCATCCAGGCTTTGCTGGAACCGTTTGCGTGTCATCCGAACCTGCCCGTGATGTAATCTTCAGTCCGCTTGTCGCTGGGATTGGTAAAGATCTTGTGGGTCGCATCGAACTCCACCATGCGGCCATTGAGGAAGAATCCCGTCTTCTCCGCCACGCGGGCCGCCTGCTGCATGTTGTGCGTCACGATCACGATAGTGTACTGCGATTTCAGATCGAAGATCAGGTCCTCGATCTTGGAGGTGGAGACCGGATCGAGAGCCGATGCGGGCTCATCCATCAGCAGCACTTCCGGATCGACGGCCAGGGCGCGCGCGATGCACAAGCGCTGCTGCTGGCCGCCCGGAGAGGCTGGCTCCCGACTTCTTTCTGAGATCGTCCTTGACCTCTTCCCAAAGGGCGGCATTCTTCAGCGACTTTTCAACAATCTCGTCGAGCGCGCGGCGGTTCGAATAGCCGTTCAGCTTCAGGCCCGAGGCCACGTTGTCGTAGATCGACATGGTGGGGAAAGGATTGGGTCGTTGAAACACCATGCCCACGCGACGGCGGATCTGCACCGGCTTGGCGTCTTCATAAATATCGAGGTCGCCGATGCGCACCGTGCCGGTGACGCGCGCGATGGGATTGGTTTCGTGCATGCGGTTCAGGCAGCGGACAAACGTGCTCTTTCCGCAGCCCGACGGACCGATCAAGCGCGGTGGCCTGGTTCGCAGGGATATGCAGATTAATGTCCTGAAGGGTGTGATTCGTTCCGTACCACGCATTCAGGTTTATGACTTCAATGCCGACGCCCACGTACGCATTTCTCCTTGCAAACCCAAGTTCTCAGTTCGTTGTTCTTAGTTTGAGTGACCCATTTCGGCGCCCACTTCGAGACTGTGAACTGCTTTAGCTGGTCCCTTTCAAAACGCCGCGGCTGGTCACGTAGCGCACCAGGGAGACGGCAAGCACGATCAAAGCAATCAACACCAGTGAACCCGCCCAGGCCAGGCGATGCCAGTCATCGTAGGGCGAGAGGGCGAAGACGTAAATCCGCAGCGGCAACGCGTCGATGGGCCGGTCGAGGCTGGTGCTCCAGAAGGCAGTTGCCCAGCACCGTGAAGATCAGCGGCGCCGTTTCTCCGGCCACGCGCGAAAACGCCAGCATGCACCCGGTAATGATGCCCGGCGACGCAGTCTTCACGGTGATGGCGAGCACGGAGCGCCAATTGGGCACTCCCAATCCTAATGCGGCTTCGCGGATCGCATTGGGCACCATGAGCAGCATTTCTTCGGTGGTCCGGGTGATGGTGGGAATCATCATGATGCCCAGCGCCACACCGCCCGCGAACGCCGAGAAATGCCCCGTGAAGGGAAGAAAGCTGACGTGCGGGCTGACGATCAACGCATACGCCGCAACCCCCATCACGATCGACGGAACCCCGTTGAGCACGTCGGCGGTGAAACGGATGGCGTTGGCCAGCCGAGTGCCGCGACCAAACTCCGCCAGAAAGACGCCGGCGCCGATTCCGACGGGAATGCCGATCACGCTGGCCAACCCGAGCAGCACGGCCGAGCCAACGATGGCGTTGGCCATGCCGCCGCCCGTCTCCCCGGGAGGCTTGGGAATCTTGGTGAAGAAATCCAGGTTCAGAGAACTGGCGCCCTTGTAAACGAGATAAACGAAGATGGCCAGCAAGGGCAGGATCACCAGCAGGGTAGCCAGCACGGAAAGAAACGTGACCAGACGATCGGTAAATGCCCGGATCATGCTGCTCGAGGATGATTGGCTTGCCGTGTTCACACAACCCTTTCCCAACTTCGTTAAGCGTCGGCAGTTCCTGGCTCAGCGGCGTCAGACAACGCGCGCCGGAGCTCCCCTCGTTACCGCCCACACCAGCAGGCGCGCACAGGCATTCACAATGATGGTGACAATGAAGAGCGCCAGCGCGATTTCAGTGAGCGCGGAGCGATGCAGGTCGCTGACTGCCTCGGCGTATTCGTTGGCGATCACAGCAGCCATCGACGCTCCGTTGGCCAGGAGCGAGTGGTGAATTTCAGGGGTGTTGCCGATGACCATGGTGACGGCCATGGTTTCCCCCAGCGCGCGGCCCAGCCCGAGGATGATGGCGCCCACGATCCCGATGCGGGCGTTGCGCAGAACGCCCATGCGAATCATCTCCCAGCGGGTGGCGCCCAGCGCCAGGACCGCCTCCCGCTGCGAGTGGGGCACGGCGATCATGACTTCGCGCGTCAGGGAAGAAATGATGGGCAGGATCATGATGGCCAGGATCACGGCCGCCGAGACAAAGCCCAGTCCAGTGGGATTGTCGTCGGCGAAAAGTCCCGTCCAGCCCAGGTACTTGATCAGCATTGGATTCACGTGTTCCCGGAGCAACGGCACCAGGACGAAGACAGCCCACAATCCGTAAATGATGCTGGGAATGGCGGCCAGAAGCTCAGTGAGAAAAGCCAGGATGTTGCGCAAGGACTTGGGGCACATCTCGGTCAGGAAGATCGCGACCCCGACCGCCAGGGAACCGCGAGAATCAGCGAAAGAAACGAGGAAACCAGGGTGCCGTAGACAAACGGCAGGGCGCTGAAATGCCCGTTGACCGGGTCCCAATAGATGGGCTGATGGGTCACCGGATCGAGGTCGGCCCGGAAGAAGAATTGAAGGCCAAACTTGGCCCACGCCATGTCCGAGCGCCACAACAGTTGTATGGCGATCAGCAGCACGATCCCGAAGATGCTCAACCCGCAGAGCACCATCAGACCCTGAAAGATCCGGTCGGCCATGGCCGAACTGCCGCACGACAACAGGTACTTCCGAACGTCCGAGACTTCCACCGGAGGAGAAGGCTTGTCCGGCGGCTTCCTGGCGGCAGACCCGGGGTCGGGCTGAAATTGAACCTGGGAAATTCGAATCTCTGGCACTTGTTCGATCACCTGATCAAAGTTACCCGACAGGCTACCGGGGAAAGATGAATGCGAGGTTACAACCTCGCAAAATCAAGCGCATAGAGGCACACGATTTGAGGATTTTCCTCGTTTTTGTCCGGATGCCGAACGTGCCCTGCTCACTTTTCGCAAGGTTGAATGGTTTCGATGTAACTCGCAAGCTCGTGATAAATGACCTTGTCCTGTTCGATATCGATAATGAGGTCGCTGGATGCGATTCGCCCCCACCAGACCTGCACGAACAGCAGCTTTTCATTGATCCAGCTCGCGGTAAACGTATTGCCGTGGTCCATGACGTCCACGCGCAGGAGGCGGTCCGCTTCCCCGACCTTGTGAATGAAGAGGGTCGTATTCCAGGGTTCCTTTGTGCTGGTATAGTCCGGATCCACCTCGAAAAACCAGCGGGTACCCTGGGGGGACACCAGCTTTCGCGCCGAATTCGGCACCTCCGGCTGACTTGCCGACCGATTTAGCCGAATCTTCTGCACCATCTCCGGGGGCGCAGCGCGGTAGTGCACCTGGGCATCGTCGCATGACCGAGATGTCTGGCCGCCAACCATACTCAGGCTGAGTGCCAGCACGACCGCGCAACTGGTTGAAATGGAATTCACGGGCTTCATTATGGGGGCATTTGTCCAGAGTCTGCACGCGTTTTATCGCGGGCAGGGGGTTTTCCGATAAGCTGTTGCACTGAAATCAGAACAGGCTCAATCCCATGCGCAGATTGTTTACGCTTTGCTCGATCGTTCTTGCCGCCATCGCTCTTCCCGGCCAAACCAACCCGCAGCCCGACCCGCCCAGCCGCGACTGGAACGCCTCGTGGATCACCCATCCGACGGCGCCGCTGCGCGAGCCCATCGTGCTGCATTTCCGGCGTTTGCTGAAGCTCGGCGCGGTCCCGGCCAGCTACGTCGTGCGGGTGAGCGCCGATAACCGATTCATCCTGTATGTGAACGGCACGCGGGTGGGCGACGGACCGGCCCGCGGCGACCTTGGCCATTGGCGGTATGAGCGCTTCGACCTGGCGCCGCTGCTCAAGGCCGGCGAAAACCTCATCACCGCGACGGTCTGGAATTGGGGAGTCTACGCCCCTGTCGCCCAGATGAGCGACCGCACGGCGTTTCTGCTGGAGAGCGAGGCCACCGGCGACGCCTCCATCAGCACGCCGGACGGTTGGATGGTGGAGCAGGAGCCGGGCCATCGGGCGCTCGATCGCAGTTCCGTCACGCTGCAGGAGTATTTCGCTTCCGGTCCCGGGGAGGAGATCGATGCGGCAAAGTACGACTGGGGCTGGAATTCCCCGGCGGGGCCAGGGCCGGGCTGGGTCGCGGCGGGCACTCCCATGCGCGACAGCATCTTTCCGGGCGTGAACAAAGCCCATTCCGCCGAAATCACCGGTGACAACTTCTGGGGCCTGGTGCCCGACGGCCTGCCGCCCATGGAGTATTCGGCCACAGCCCCAGGCGAAGTCGTTCGCATTGATCCGGCCTCAACCAAACAGTCTGGACTGCACGCATTTCCTGCGGCTGCTGCTACGGTCCCGGGCGGCAGCCACATCCACCTGATTCTCGATCGCAAAGACCCTCACCACCGCCTACCCCCGCCTCGTCGTCTCGGGCGGAAAGGGTGCGAAAATCCGCCTTACCTACTCGGAAGCGCTCTACGACAAGGACAAGCACAAGGGCGACCGCGACGCTGTCGGAGATCGCCAGGCCATGGGCCTCAACGATAGCTTCCTCCCCGACGGCGGGCAGCATCGCGTCTTTGAACCGCTGTGGTGGCGGACCTGGCGCTACCTCGACCTCGACATCCAGACCGCCGACCAGCCCCTCACGCTCGAGTCGCTGACCGCCAACTTCACCGCCTACCCCTTTGAAGAGCGCGCCAAACTGCAGACCGGCCAACCCGACCTAGACAAGATATGGGACATCAGCTGGCGCACTGCCCGGCTCGACGCCCACGAAACCTACATGGATACGCCTTACTACGAACAGCTTCAGTACGTCGGCGATACCCGCATCCAGGCCCTGATCTCCTATACCGTTGGCGGCGACGACCGTCTCGGCCGCCAGGCGCTGTCGGCCTTCAATGACTCGCGCTTTCCCGAAGGGCTCACGCGCAGCCGCTATCCCAGTGCCCTGCCCCAGACCATTCCGACATTTTCGCTGCTCTGGATCGGCATGTTGCACGACTACTGGATGTACCGGCCCGACCCGGCGCCGGTGCGTTCGTCGCTCGAAGGCACGCGGGCGGTCCTCGGCTGGTTTGGTTCCCATGAGAAAGAGGACGGCCTGCTCGAAAAACTGCCGTGGTGGAGCTTCATCGACTGGGTCTCCTCCGGCGAAACACCCACCTACGACTCTCATGGCGAGTCGTGTATCACCACGCTCGAATACCTGGGCGCGCTCATCGATGCCGCCGACCTGGAGCAGAACCTGGGCGACACGGATGTAGCCGGACGATACCGTGCACGCGCCAGGCGGGTGCGCAGCGGCCTGTACGGAAAATGCTGGAACGCCGACCGTCAGCTCCTTGCCGACAATCCCGACCAAAAGGTGTTCAGCCAGCAGGCCAACATCCTGGCGGTGCTCTACGACGTCGTGCCCAAGGGCCGCGAGCAGCAGGTGCTGCGCAAGATGCTGGCTATCGAGCCGGGCACCACGCCGAACGGGGTCCTCAGCGCCTCGTATTATTTCCGCTTCTACCTGGCGCGGGCGCTGGAACACGCCGGCATGGCCGACGAGTACCTTGGCTCTCTCGACCCCTGGCGCAAGCTGCTGCCGCTGCATTTCAGCACCTGGCCGGAGATTCCGGGCGACACCCGCTCCGACTCGCACGCCTGGACCGCGCATCCGATCTACGATCTGCTGACCCTGGTGGCGGGTATCGAGCCTTCCAGTTCCGGCTTTGGCACCGTCCGCATCGCGCCGCACCTTGGAAACCTGACTACGCTCTCGGCGACTTTCCCGCACCCGGAAGGAATGATCGAGGTGAAATATCAGCGCCAGGGATCGGGCATCGAAGCCACGATCACGCTGCCTGCTTTCGTCACGGGCGAGTTTCTCTTTCACGGCCGGAGCGAGCCGCTGAGCCCAGGTGTGAACCACATCACAGTTGAATAGCGCGGACGGGGTAGAATCCGATCAGCGCGAGACGCGGGCCCGGAAATTTCGCCGCGTTTAGTAAATCGTGTTACAACTCGATCATGGCCAAGAGCAAGAATGCAACTCCGCCGGGACACGTGAATCTGCGCATGCTCGCGGAGCACCTCGAACTCTCGCAAACCACCGTGTCGCTGGTGCTGAACAATTCTCCGTCGGCCAAGTCGATTCCGGAGGAAACGCGCAAGAGGGTGGTCGAGGCCGCGGAGCGTCTCAACTATCGGCCCAATTACTTTGCGCGTTCGCTGCGCCAGAGCCGCTCGATGAGCGTGGGCGTGCTGGCGCCCGACCTGAGCGAGGGCTACTTCACCCGCGTGATGAGCGGCGTGGTGCAGGAACTCACCGCGGCGCACTACTTCTTTTTCACCGCCTGCCATGACTGGAACCGCGAACTGATCGAGAAGTATCCGCGCATGCTGGTGGAGCGCGCCGTCGACGGTTTTCTGCTCCTGAATACTTCGGCGGATCACATCGATGTCCCGGTGCCGGTGGTCGCGATCTCAGCCCACAGCCAGGTGGAGAACGTAACCAATATCGTGCTCGACCATCATGCCGCGGTGGAGCAGGCGCTGCGCCATTTGTTTGAACTCGGCCACCGCCGCATCGCTTTCATGCGCGGCCCGCAGGCTATTCCCGATTCTGACTTTCGCTGGGACGCCATTCAGGACGTCTCCATCGAAATTGGCCTCCGGATCAATCCGGCCTGCGTGATCCGCATCGACGACGCGGGCTGGTCGATGAAGACCGGCTACCACCCCATGGCACCCGAAATCGGCTATAAGCCGATGCAGGCCCTGCTCGAAAGAAACCGGGACTTCACGGCGGTTTTCTGCTTCAACGACATCGCCGCCATCGGCGCCATTCGCGCGCTGAAGGATGCCGGGCTGTCGGTTCCCGGGGACGTGTCGGTGGTCGGCTTCGACGACATTCTCTCAGCCGCCTACGCGACACCCTCGCTGACCACGGTTCGCCAGCCGCTGCTCGAGATGGGCAAGAAAGGGGCCCAGGTGCTTCTGGAGCGGATCGCCAATCGCGAAGAGCCATACCCGGCGGAGATCACCATGGCGCCCGAGCTGGTGGTGCGGGAATCCACGGGGCCGGCGGCAGAAAAAAGCTAGGACCCCCTTCGCATTGTCCGATGGTCACCTCAAGCGGCGGAATGAGCCCGAGAGACCAAGTGAATTCATCTGTGCAAAATCGACGTTTTCCGGGTTAGAACCAACAAAACCCGTCAACATCCGTAACCGGTGGTCACGTTACTCACGGTACACCGTAGTTACTTTTGTTGCATTTTTGACTGCAACTGAATTCCCCCTTTGTGCCAGAGCCAACCGCGTCCAGCATCTTCATACTGAGAAGGCGGGAGTGTACTCCCCCGGTATGGTCTCGTGGACACCATCGTACGCAGCAGCGGAGGAATGATCGCGCGGTCAGAATTTGACGTCATGGACCGCACCGCCGATTCTGCGCTCGATGAACTCACCGAGTTTACGGCTGTCCTGAGCGGTGCCGATTACGCCTACATGGGCTGGCTCGATTTCAACCGCCTGTGGTTCAAATCAAGATTTGGATTTGCGGCCGCGGACCAGCCGCGCACGTCAACTGCATGTCAATTCGTCGTTGACGACGGGAAGCCGCTGCTGGTGGCTGATGCAGCTTCCGATCCGCGTTTTCCTCCCACAGGCATTGAGCTGCCAGGCGGCAAGCCATGCCGATCGTACGCCGGAATGCCGCTCATCGCCTCTAACCAGCACGTCGTCGGCACGCTCGCGATTCTTTCCCGCAAACCGAACCGCTTCGGCGCGGAACACCTGACCCTGCTTGAGGTTGTGAGCCGCCAGATTATTACCCGCCTTGAGCTCTACAGCCGCATCCGTGCGCAGGAGCAGGCGCAGCGAGCGCGGCAGCGGACCGAACGGGCGCTGGCCACGGAGCGTTCTTTTGTGGCCACGACGCTCGACGCGATTCCCGCGCTGGTGGTCGTCCTGGATACGGCGGGGAGGGTGGTGCGTTTCAACCAGCCCTGCGCGCAGTTGACCGGCCTTGACCCGACCGACTCGGCGGGCCGTGCCTTTTGTCGAGGCGCTGCTCGAAGCCGACGAACGCTCCTTGGCCGCGGGCAAGATCCGCGAAGCAGCCGGAGGCCAGGTCTCCGGCCCCCACGAGAGCGCATGGCGCGTCGCCGGCGACCGACCCGGCGCGTCAGCTGGACCCTCCGCCCGCTGAAGGACCCCAGCGGCGAAATCCAATATCTGATCGTGAGCGGCCAGGACGTCACCGACCAGCGCGAGGCGGAAGAGGCTCTGCTTTCCAGCGAAAACCGCTATCGCGAGGTGGTCGAAAGCAGCCTGGGTTTTGTGTTTACCTGCACCATGGAAGGCAGGCTCACCTCGCTCAATGCGTTCACGGCCGAAACTCTGGGCTACCGCATCGAAAACCTCGACCGGCCGGCCGGTCTCGGAGTTGCTGGATTCGAGCGGGGGAGCCACTTTCCAGGAATGCCTGCGCACCCTCCAGGCCCAGGAAGAATGGCAGGGCAATCTGCCCGTGCGGCGCAGCGACGGCATCTACCGGCGCATTGCGTTCCGCGGCCGCCGCATGAAGCTGCACGGGGAGCGGCCCTTCATTCTGATCCACGGCATCGATGTGACGGAACAGCACGAGGCCGAAGAAGCCCTCCACCTCGCCACCCGGCAGCGCGAACTCATTCTGGAATCGGTGGGCGATGGAATCTACGGCATCGACCTCGAAGGCCGGCTGACCTTCATCAACGAGGCCGGCGCGCGACTGCTCGGCTACGACGCGGACGAGTTGACGGGGCGCGAATTCCACCAGGTCATTCATCACAGCCATGCGGATGGAACTCCCTACTCCCGGACGACCAGCCCGATTTTCATGGCGCATGCGCAGGCGGGAATCCACGCGGGCTCGCGACGAGGTCTTCTGGCGGCGTGACGGATCCAAGTTTCAAGTCGAATACATTGCCAATCCGCTCATCGAAGACGGTCAACTGTCGGGCATGGTGGTTGCTTTCCAGGATGTTTCGGAACGCCGCCGCCTGGAAAAGATGAAGGACGAATTCATCTCCACCGTGAGCCACGAGTTGCGCACCCCACTCACCTCGCTGCGGGCTTCACTGGGCCTGATCTCGTCGGGAGCCCTCGACCGCCGCCCTGAGAAGCAGCGCCAGATGGTCGAGATGGCTATCGGCAACTGCGACCGGCTGGTGCGGCTGGTGAACGATATCCTCGATTTCGAAAAAATGGAGAACGGGCGCCTGCCTCTGAAACGCGTGCCGATTCAGGCGGTGGATCTGCTTCGCCGCGCCGCCGATGTGGCCCACTCCGCGGCCAGCGCCGCGCACATCAATTTTCAGGTCAACGCCGGACCAGCCACCGTTCTCGCCGATCCGGAACGCACCCTGCAGGTCCTTAACGAACTGGTCTCCAACGCCATCCGGTTCTCATCGCCCAACACCTCGATCCGTCTCGCGACCCAGCCATCCGCCGAAGGCGAAGTCTGTTTTGTCATTGAGGACGAGGGCCGCGGCATTGCGCCCGAGAAGCTTGAACGCATCTTCGACCGCTTCCAGCAGGGCGACGCGTCGGACTCGCGCGCGCTGGGCGGGACCGGCCTCGGACTCGCGCTGTGCCGCAGCATCATCGAGCAACATGGTGGCCGCATCTGGGCCGAGAGCACTCCCGGAAAAGGCAGCCGCTTTCTCTTTACGCTGCCGGCGGCAGCATCCGAAACGCAGGAAGCGTAAACTCAGCTTCGATTCGCCAGGTGCTCACATCTTGTGCCAGGTCATTTCCACTTTCACGGGAATCTCGTTTTTGATGGGCACGGTTAGAAACGAGGGCCGGTCAATCTTGAAATCAGAACACGTCGCGGGAATGGTACCTGAGATGCGCACGCTATTGCCTTCGGCCGCGCGCTGGAATACGACGTGGGAATAATGCGCGGTCTGGCCCGCGAGCTGGATCTCGAGGTCCGCATCGATGGTCGAGCGACGGCGGTCGCTGCTTCAGGAAAACTCGTCCGCACCACCACCATCGGGAATTGCGCGCCGCGCGTGGACTCCAGCATGTGCAGGTCGCGGTTGGTGTCGCCGGAGTCGAACGATTTGACGGGAGCGGCGATCAGGAAGCTGCACTGGCCGGCGTGGCAGGTGCCCTTGCCTTTGGCCGCGTGACTCACCCCGTCCACCTGGTGCATGGGGTGCGACATGTGATAACTGAGCGTCGACTGATCCAGAACCCATTGCGTGTCCGCCTGGGCTTCCATCGCAACCGGAAGCAACAGGAATGCAAGCAGGAATCTCGATTTCATTTCTTCTCCCAGAACTTCCAGTGAATCGGCCAGGACACGGCAACGATCGCCGCCCCGTAGGCTGCGGCCGTGATGTATGCCACGGTGCCGTGCTGTGCAGCAATGCCGCTTGGCTTTTCGCCGTTGTTCTCCTGGTTGTAGGCCATCGCGCCCAAGATCGGAGTCAGAACCATGCCCGGGCCGTGCACGAAAGCCAGCGCTTCGTGCCAGCGAATGCCGCCGTGCTTGTGCGTGCCCGGCACCCGCGGCGCGGCGATCGCAAAGTAGGCACTCGTGAAGTAGAGGGCGGTCGTCACGCCACCCAGCGCGGCATGCACATCGAGGTTGGCCGTGGTGGGCTCTTTGATGACCTCTCCGTTCTTGCCTTTGGCCTTCGCCATGGGGCCAGTGATCACGGCCGCAGTCATTGGAATCGTTGTAATCAAGCCTAGTTTTTGATGGATCTTCAGCATGCGCGTGCGCTTTTCGAGGGTGGCCTGCAACTGCGCGTTCGCCTGCGTCTGCTGCGGAGAGAATCCCAGGTCTTCGAGCGAGGGCGAAGCCGGGGCCGGCGGGGGCGCGCTAGTCGGCGCGTTGGGCAGTTCCTGCGCGGGCTTCGGTTGCTCCGGCCCCGCGCTCAACAACAAGTCGAGGGTCTGATGCGCGACATTCGTGATCGTAACTTTGATGGTCTTTGAAGCGAGTCCCTCGCCTGAGGCGGAAATCGAATAGTCTCCCGGCGCGAGATTGGGGATGGAATAATTTCCGTCCGCATCGGTGTGAACGTTGACGGATTCGGTCCCGCCTTCCGCCTTGATGGAGACGGTCGCATCGGCGATCGGCTTTCCTTTCGCGTCGGTGGCGGTTCCGGAGAGGGTCGCCGTCTGCGCCGCGGCACCGAGGGAAAGCAGAATAATGGGAATCAGCAGGCGAAATGGAAACAGGAGATTCGGCGCTTTGAGCGGCATGGCAGTGTATCCTCCACGTTCTCTGCGTCCGTGCTCAGTGTATTTTGATGTCGTGCGGCATTCAGCTTGAGTAAGAATGAAGTTTCCGTCATCGGGCCGCGGGAAGCTCCGGGTCATTCAAAGATGGACGCGGCGCAAATCTTTGAGCGCGCGCGAACTGGACAAAGCGCCTCCGACTCCCATCTGACGTAACGGGGGACAAATCGAAAGCGCTGGTCATTCGGTCTCCGGTTTCTCAGCCTGTTAACGGTTCCCCGTAGTATTCATCCGGAAAGTTGAGATCGATTCTGCATGGCACTCACGGGAAGTGTTCTCAATCTGCTCTTTGGCAGGCCTCTAGCGACCAGCGAGGAACGCGCCGAGCACATAGGCCCCATCGCGGGGATTCCGATCTTCGGCCTCGACGCATTGAGTTCCGCGGCCTATGGGCCGGAGGCCGCGCTGACCCTGCTTATCCCTCTCGGCCTGGCAGGAGTGCATTACATCGTTCCCGTGAGCGGAGCGATTGTCGTCCTGCTGGTCATCGTCTACTTCAGCTACAGGCAGACGATCGAAGCCTATCCGCAGGGTGGCGGATCGTATACCGTGGCTTCCGAAAATCTCGGCGACAGCGCGGGACTGCTGGCCGCGGCGGCGCTGATGATCGACTACATCCTGACCGCGGCGGTGGGAATTTCGGCGGGCGTGGGCGCCTTGATCTCCGCGGTTCCCGGGCTGCAGCCGCGCACGCTGGAGCTGTGCCTGTGCGTGCTGCTGGTCCTCACGATCGTCAACATGCGCGGGGTTCACGACACCGGCGTGGTGTTCATGATTCCTACCTACCTGTTCACCGGGACTCTGCTGATTGTCATCGCGGTAGGAATATTCGACTCCCTGCATGCAGGCGGTCATCCCCGTCCGGTCATGCCTCTTCCGCAGGTGCCGGCGGCCACTGCGGCCTTCAGTTTCTGGCTGATCCTCAAAGTGTTTTCGTCCGGCTGCACGGCCATGGCGGGCGTGGAAGCGGTCAGCAACGGGGTGATGGCATTCCGCGAACCCACGCGCAAAAACGCCAAGACCACCCTGACGATCATCATCGCTCTGCTTTCGATTTTGCTGATCGGCATCGCGGTTCTTTGCCGCGCTTACCACGTTGCAGCCACGCCTCCCGACGGGCCGGGATACGAGAGCGTGCTGTCGATGCTGACCCGCGCGGTGATGGGCCACGGGTGGTTCTACTACCTCACGATCGGGTCGGTGCTGGCGGTCCTGGCTCTCTCGGCCAACACCGCGTTTGCCGACTTCCCGCGCCTGACGCGTGCGATTGCACAAAACAATTTCATGCCCCACATATTCCTGCTGCGCGGGCGGCGCCTGCTCTACTCCTGGGGAATCTACGTGCTGGTTGCGCTGACGGCGCTGCTTCTGATCATTTTCCGGGGCGTGACCGACCGCCTCATTCCTCTGTACGCCATCGGCGCATTCCTGGCCTTCACGCTGTCGCAAGCGGGAATGGTGATGCACTGGAAGCGCGAGGGCGGCGCACCCGCCCGCATGTTCCTGAATGGCCTGGGCGCGGTGGCGACGGGCATCACCACTCTCGTCGTGCTGGTTGCGAAATTCGTGGAAGGCGCATGGATCACGGCACTGCTTGTGGTTGTGATGATCGTCTTCATGCGCGCAGTTCGCCATCACTACAATCACGTCAACAAGGACATCGACCTGGACCGGCCCATCCGTCCGGCCGATGTGATGGAGCCCGTGGTGGTCGTTCCCATCGACCGCTGGAGCCGGATATCGGAGAAAGCGATCTCCTTCGCGCTCTCCATGTCCAACGACATTCGCTGCGTCCACGTCCAGCTCGGCGAGGAGCCGGACGAATTCTGCCGCGATTTTGAGAAGGATATAGCCGCTCCGCTGCGCGATGCGGGCAAGTGCGTCCCCAAGCTCGAGATTCTGCAATCGCCCTTCCGCTACATCGTGCAGCCGGTCATCGATTACGTTCTCAAGGTAGAGAGGGAATCGAAGTTCCAGAAGATCTGCGTGCTGGTGCCGGAGCTGGTGGTGCGCCACTGGTGGGAGAACCTGCTCCACAACCGGCGCGCCGACCTGCTCAAGGTGGTTCTGCTGGTAAAAGGCAATCGCCGCATCATCGTCATTAACATTCCCTGGTACCTGGACAAGGATTGACATGGATGTCCGTGTTGCGGACCCGCGGCGGATGAAAAAGAACGGTTTGGGTTCGTGGTTTCCCACCCTTGCGACAGTAAAAAGTCGCAAGGATGGGGCACGGGAGCATTTGTTTTCACCCGTCAGTCCGGGACGGATTTTGTTGCGCCGCGGCGATTCCCTTTCCCGGCCCTGAACCGTCACAATAGACGGTGGCCCCATGGAACATCTTTGGCCGCGCGGCCAGGCTCGCCGGCACACGTACGATCCGCCCGCGGGTTGGGCAACGCCTTTTGTCTCCAATGTGCATGGCGGCGGTAATCGGATTGCTCGCGCAGAGCCCCAGGCTGTGGGCGACAGGCCCAGAGTGATCCTCCTCCTCCCAACGCACTCCCCGTCGCAGGCGACCCTGGGTCGACAGCGCGAGCCAACATCAACCCGCACGGTTGTCCAGGGCGTGGTGAAGAACGCGGCCACAGGCGAGCCGCTTCCCCGGGCGCTGGTGCGCATTGAAGGCGATGCCGTGAGCGGGTCGCTGACCGATGGCGACGGCCGCTTTGAAATTTCCGGCGTTCCCATCGGCCCGCAGGCATTTCAGGTGATCAAGCCTGGTTTCGTTGACCAGCCCACGAGCGGTTCGGTAATGCCAGGAAGCCCTTTCAACGATAGGAATAACTCCGAGCACAACGTTCGCGTCGCCGTCGACATGCCGGACCTGGTGTTCCACCTGTCCCCCACGAATACCATCCGCGGCCAGATCTCGCTTTCGACCGGCGATCCGGCGCAAGGAATCGGCGTCATGCTCCTGCGCCGGACTGTTCAGGATGGCAGGGCCGTTTGGCAGACCGCCACCAACGTCAGAACCAACAGCGAAGGAGCGTACCGGTTTGCCGGGCTCGCCGACGGAATTTACGCCATCTACACCGAGCCCGCCATGGACAACGATGTCCCCGCCAACCTGGTGGAGACGGGGAACGATCGGGCTGTCACACGGTGGGGCTACCCCAGCCTGTTTTTTCCCGAGGCATCTGACCTGGCAGGAGCCGCGAAGATCCCGGTCTCCGGCGGCCAGCAGGCGCAAGCCAATCTTCTGCTCACCGAGGAACCATTTCACCTGGTGCGTGCGGCCGTCATTGCCCCGGGCAGCAGAACCGCGACAGCCACCGAGATGAACGTGACGGTGACGATCCAGGATGGGCAGGGCCACCAACTCCCGTACGGCGGCCAATACGATCCGGCCAGTCGCAGTGTGCAGGCTTTTCTTCCCGATGGCGCCTATGCGCTGATGGTGACCGCGATCGGGGGACATGAGCCGATCCAATTCGGACCCGCCCGCAATCCGCGCCCGAACGCTTCCCAGGGCCCTCTCATCGGGCAGCTCGAATTCTCCGTTGCCGGCCATGCCGTGACCGGTCTCCAGGTCCCGCTGGGCGCGCAACGGGGCAGCACGGTGCAGTTGAGCATGCTCCGGAGCGGACTGCAGGATGCGGCTGCAGACGGTTTCCAGGGCAATCCCCTGGTAGTCATGGTCAGCCAGGCCGGCGGCTGGATCACCGACGGCATGGTCAGCAGTTATGCCGAGGGATACGCCACCGGTCCCATCGAGACAACCTACATGGGCCCGGGAACGTACTGGGTGCACACCACTATTCCGCAGAAGGGCGTTTGCGAAGGCTCGTTCACCGCGGGAGGATCGAGCCTGGCGCGCGAGCCCCTGGTCATTTCGCCTTCCGGCGCTACGCCGCCTCTCACCCTGACGCTGCGCGACGACTGTTCCTCGCTTTGGCTAACGCTGCCCCCGACCGCGACAACCCCTGAAGCAGGGGAAGAGCCGTCGTACACGGTGTACGTGGTTCCCAATTTTGACTCGACAGCCGACGTGACACCGATAACGCTTCGCCCCTCGTCAGGGGGGATGTTTGCGCTGGGTGGCCTTACTCCCGGGCCGTACAAGGTTTACGCCTTTGCGTCCCCAGTCGAGTTCGAATACCGGAATCCGGAAACGCTCGCCGCGCTTCCCCACCCTGGCCAGACCATTACCCTGGAGCCCAACGCGACAGCTCACTTGGAAGTGGAGGTGCAGGGACACTGATGCCACTCGTGCAGACTCCATCGGCGCGCGTTCGATCGATACGTGGATTCCTCGTGGCAGGAGTGTTGCTCGTGTGCGCGCTTCTGGCAGCGCGGGCCGAGAAGGCGCCGCAACCGGCGACCGGCCCGTATCGAATCGCCGGCCGGGTTGTAAACGGAGTTACCGGAGAACCGGTGCGCCGGGCCACGGTTGCGGCCCTGGCGGAAGGGGACCGCGAGATTGTGCGCTCCGTGCAATCGGACGCTGAGGGCCTGTTTTCGATCGAGCGGCTGTCAGCGGGAAAATATCCTCTCACGGCATCCAAGCGCGGATTTCGAGCCGCGTTTTACGACGAGCATGACGAGTTCAACAGTGCGATTGTGACCGGCGAGGGCCAGGACACGGTCAATCTCGAATTCCGGCTGGTGCCGGGCGCCGTATTGCGTGGAGTGGTGACCGCCGATGGTGGCGATCCGGCGGAAAACGCGAGCGTCCTTCTCTTCAAGCGCGAAGCCGACCAGGCCCCATCGCAGGGACAGAGCGAAATCAAGGAAGTGGACGGCGCGACCACCGACGACACGGGCGCCTACGAATTCACCAACCTTGCGGCCGGAGACTATTTCGTTGCTGTCGCGACTTCGCCCTGGTATGCCATGCATCCGCCGCTCAGCGCCGCCCGCAGGAATGGGGGCAATGAGAGTCCACCGCTGGATGTGGCATATCCCGTCACCTTCTTCGATTCCACCAACGACGAAGCCTCGGCCACGCCTGTGGTGCTCGCCGCGGGCAGCCGCGAACAGGCGGACATCAGCCTGCACGCGGTTCCGGCCCTGCATCTGCAGGTCGCCGCGCCGTTCAAGGCGAACGGCAACGCCATGGCGCGCCCGGAACTCCGCCAGATGGTCTTTGGGGTCCAGATCTCCGCCGAAAGCGCGGGATTTATCGATGCAATGCAAAGCGGGGTTGCGGAATTCAACGGCGTCGCTCCCGGTCGTTACGAGCTGGTGCAGGGCGACCCACCGCGGATCTCCGAGTTGGACGCCACCACCAGCCAGAGCGTCGATCCCAATACGGGTACCCCAGCCGTTAGCGTGAGTGGAGTTTTGCGAAGCTCGAGCGGCGCGGCCCTTCCCGACAATGTGACCGTGCTGCTCGAACCTGTGGGGCGCACCCGGGCGACGATTCCTACCAACGCCCACAAAGGCCAGTTCAAATTCGATGCGGTCCCGGCGGGAACCTGGAGCGTGTGGGCATCGAGCCAGGGAAACAACCTGCCCGTGGTCTCCGTTGACGACCGGCGAAACGGCGGTTGCCGGCAATCAGATCACGGTCAGGGATCGCTCTCTATCGGTGGTGGCAAACGTGAGCCAGTCCCTGACGCGCGTCGAAGGCTTTGCCCGCAAGGACGGCAAGGGACTGGCAGGCGCGATGATCGTCCTCGTTCCGCGACAACCCTCTGCTTACAGGGCGCTGGTGCGGCGCGATCAGTCTGATTCCGACGGCAGCTTCTCGTTGCGCGACGTGCCCGCGGGCCAATACATAGTGATCGCCATTGAAGACGGATGGAAGCTCGACTGGACCCGGAGGGACAACCTGGCCCGCTTCATCGCCAGTGGCGTCGCGGTGACCGTGGGCGACCGGCCGGGCGCCGTTGTCTCGCTGTCGCAACCGGTGGTCGTGCAGGCCCGCTGATGAGAGCTCAGGACCGTTGGGTGGATTACGGCGGCAGGCCATTTTCAGGGCGGCGCCCCTGGCCGGCTACTTCGTGGAAGAGGGGGAGAAAGGATAGTCTATGAAGGTACCTGATCAACGTCACGGCGCTCTCGACAAAACCCACGAGAACAGCAGACAAGTGCGCTCGATGATGAGGAGATTCGCACATTGAAGAGGAAGTGGTTGCTTTCCATTTTGGCCGTGATTCCGGCCGCATTGATTCCGATGGCCATGACGGCCCAGGTTGCCCCCGATCGTCCACCCAAGGCTGAGAGCACTGAACCCGTTTACAAGTACTGGGTCTACGGAGGCTATAGTTACACCAGTCTCAACCAGGTCAACCAGTCGCGCTACGGGCTGAGCGGCCTTAATTTCGACGTGTCCCGCGATTTTGGCAAATACTTAGCGCTGACCGCGGACGGCGCTTTCTTCTGGTACGCCTTTCGGAGCGGCAATCCCGGCGATCCCTCGGTCAGCATGGTACTGTTTGGCCCCGAGCTGCATGCGCCACTGTACGGGAAAGTCGGCGGGTTCTTCCGCGGGCTGATCGGCGGTGAACACACGGGCGGCACCGGGCAAACCCCGCATATTTCCTTCGCCGGTGGCCCGGGGGGAGGATTGTATTACTCAGTCAATCCACGCTTCGAAATTCGCGCTTCAGGCGATTACATCGGCTCGTCGTTTTCGGTGACCAACAACTCGCCGCAACTCGGCAATTCGCCGCATTTGCGCTTTAACGCACGAGCGGGTATCGGAGTGGTGTACCGGTTCTGATGAATTGGGGGCAGCATCGATCAGGCGCGAGAGCCGTGAACGCGGCACTCGTAATTCTCAATCTGTCAGCGCAGCGATTTCAGAGAATGGAACGCTGAATGAGGTGCCGGGCAGATCAAAGGTGGTTCCCAGGCTGAGCTGCCCAGCACGATAGCGATAGTAGAGCAGCCGTTTCGGTTCAATCACCCAAATTGCCGGTATACCCATCCGCTCGTAATCGGCCAGCTTTTCCAGCATCCTTGTCATGCTGTCTTCCGGCGAGAGAATCTCGAACACCGCCACCGGGGGATGGGTGATGATCTGCTCGCGGGGAGCATCTCGCTTAAGCAGCGTCACGTCGGGAACCCGGAACGAGTCGGCGCCAACCTGCACCCGCAATTCGGGGCGCGACAAAATTCCCAATTCCTTCTCACGTGCCAGAAAGAAAGCCGCCAATGCAATTTGCCAAGTGGAATGATCGTACTCGCCCACTGGTCGCTCCTCGATTACGCCGGCCACATATTCGCAGTCAGGCTCCGCAGACATCTTCAGGTAGTCTTCTACCGTTACCAGGGCAGTGGTTGAAGCCATGCGATCGCCTCTTGGCAATAATTGTACGCTGACGCTGAATATCCCTTGAACGCCGGCTACGCTGCTGCCGTCCGTGCCATGACGTCGTACTTGAGCATAACGATCCCGCTGGGCCGTGTCTTGCACTCGATCAGTTTGAGCTTGCAGCGCTGCCCTTCCGGCATAAGCGCCACTCCGCTGCCCAGAAGCACGGGCACGACCGCGATGTCGATCCCATCCACCAGCCCCGCATCGAGCAGCCGGCGGAACAACACTCCGCCGCCGCAGAGCCAGATGTCCTTGCCGGGCTCCGCTTTCAGTTCGGCAAGCGTTTCGGGTACATTGCCGGCGACGACCGTGACGTTCCGGTGCTGATCAGGGATCAGGGTGGTCGAAACCACCACCGCTTTCATGCCCATGCTCTTCGGCGACATCCCCCGCTCGCGCATGGTGTCGTAGGTGCGGCGGCCCATGACCAGCGTATCGAACTGGCCGTACAGTGCCTTCCAGTCGAAATCCGGATCCATGATGATCCAGTCGTACTCGCCGTTTGGTCCGGCAATGAAGCCGTCCAGGCTCATGGCTACGTTATAAAGCAAACGCCGCATACGCCGGTTTCTCGGAACGAGTTGCTAGTCGACTTATCCTTCTTCCGCCTCGCGCAGTTTGGCGATCACTGTGAAATCTTCGAGCGTCGTCGTGTCGCCCTTGATTTCGCCGTGCGTGGCCAGTTCTCTCAACAGGCGGCGCATGATTTTGCCGCTTCGCGTTTTGGGAAGCGCCTCGGTGAAGCGGATGTCGTCGGGCCGCGCCAATGAGCCGATTTCCTTGGACACCCACTTGCGCAATTCGTCCTTCAACGCGTCGCTGGGCTGGTGGCCGCTCTCGAGCGTCACGAATGCGGAGATGGCCTGACCCTTCAACTCGTCAGGCCGGCCGACCACGGCGGCTTCGGCAACCTTGGGGTGGGCCACCAGGGCCGACTCCACTTCCATCGTTCCCAGGCGATGGCCGCTCACGTTGATCACGTCGTCCACCCGGCCCATCAGCCAGAAGTAGCCGTCCGCGTCCATGCGCGCGCCGTCGCCGGTGAAGTAGCAGCCCGGCACGTCGCTCCAATAGGTCTTCTCGTAGCGTTCCGGATCGCCATAGATGGTGCGCGCCATGGAGGGCCACGGTCTCCTGACCACCAGCAAACCGCCGCTGCCGGCCGGCACCTGCACGCCTTCGCGCGTGACCACTGCGGGCTCGATGCCGAAGAACGGCCGCGTCGCCGAACCCGGCTTGGTGGGCACCGCCCCGGGAATCGGCGCGATCATGATGCTGCCCGTCTCGGTCTGCCACCAGGTGTCGACGATCGGGCAGCGGTTGTGACCGATCTTCTCCCGGTACCACATCCATGCTTCGGGATTGATCGGCTCGCCCACCGTGCCCAGCAGGCGCAGCGAATCCAGCTTGTGTTTCTCCACGTGTTCGTTGCCCCACTTGATGAAGGCGCGAATCGCGGTGGGCGCGGTGTAGAAAATGGTGACGCGATGGTCGTCGACGATCTTCCAGAACCGCGAAAAGTCCGGCCAGTTGGGAGCGCCCTCGTACATCAGCACGGTCGCGCCATTCTGCAGCGGGCCGTAAACGACATACGAGTGCCCGGTCACCCATCCGATATCGGCGGTGCACCAGTACACGTCCTCGTCGCGCAGGTCGAAGACATATTTCGAGGTCAGGTACGTCTGCACCGCGTACCCGCCCGTGGTGTGGACCAGGCCCTTCGGCTTTCCCGTCGTGCCCGACGTGTACAGGATGTAGAGCGGATCTTCCGAATCGAGCGGCTCGGCGGGACACTCCGCAGGCGCATTCGCCACCACGTCGTGCCACCAGTGGTCGCGTCCCTCCACCATGTTGCACCGGAGTGCCGGTGCGGCGATAGACCACCACGTGCTTGACGGTGTGGCACGCCTTCATCGCTTCGTCGACGGTGCGCTTGAGCTGGATCTCGCTTCCGCGGCGGAAGCTGGTGTCCTGGGTGAGGATGGCCACGCAGCCGGAGTCGTTGACGCGGTCGGCGATAGCGTTGGCGGCAAATCCGCCGAAGATCACCGAGTGCACCGCCCCGATGCGCGCGCAGGCCAGCAGGGCAATCGCCAGTTCCGGCGTCATTCCCATGTACACCGCAACGCGGTCGCCCTTCTGGATCCCCAGCGACTTCAGAGCATTGGCGAATTTCTGTACCTCGGCATGCAGTTCGCCATAGGTCAGGCGGCGCACTTCGCCGGGCTCGCCTTCCCAGATCAGGGCCGTCTTGTCGCGCCGCTCGCCGAGGGCGTGGCGGTCCACGCAGTTGTAGCTCAGGTTGAGCTTTCCGCCCACAAACCACTTGGCCCAGGGCAGGTTCCATTCGAGGACCTTGTCCCACGGCTTGAACCAATGCAGATCCCCTGCCGCCCTGGCCCAGAAAGCCTCGGGATCCTGGATCGATTCCCTGTACATCTCCTCGTACTGCTCGAGGCTCTTGACGTGCGCTTCGGCGCTGAATTCAGCCGGCGGAGGAAAGACTCGATTTTCGCGGAGAGTGGAATCCAGATCCTGATTTGAAATGGCGGCAACCGGAATGGAAGACATGCGAACGTCCTTTGGGGGAGACGAAATCGAGGGTCCCCAGAGGCGCACCGGACCCGCACCCTGTGAGCGCCCTATCGAAGCCAATGTACCGAGATGGGGCTACGCCCCGCAAGTCGCCCCTACCTGGGCGCCGCAACTTCATTCCAGATCAGGGTGCCGTGCGTCTCCCGCAGCAGGAATATGCCCACCAGGAACGTGAGGGAGGCGACCACCATCGGATAGTAGAGCCCGGCATAAATATTGCCGGTCGAGGCGCATAACCCCAGCCCGATCAGCGGCAGCAGTCCTCCAAAGACTCCATTGCCAATGTGATACGGAAGTGAAACGGAGGTATAGCGCACCTTGGCGGGAAAGGCTTCGACCAGGTATGCGGCGATCGGTCCGTAGATCATGCAGACGTAAATCACCTGGATCCACACCAGCAGCATCAGCAGCGGCTGGTTGGCGCTGGTCGCCTCTTTGGCCGGCACCAGTTTGCCCGTTCCCGGATCCGGGGTGAGCGGGGTCAGCTTGATCGCTCCCGTGACCTTGTCCTTGACCGAACTGACGGTGACCACGTTGTTTCCGGCGGCTTGCTGCATTCCCTTGTAGATGGGGATATAGGTGAACACCGAAATCAGGAGCGCGGCCATCATGAGTTTCTTGCGGCCAATGCGGTCGGACAGAGCCCCGAAAACGGTGAAGAAGGGCATGGCGGCCAGCAGAGCGACGGCGACGATGATGTTGGCGGTGCGCGCGTTCACCTTGAGAATGGTCTGCAGATAAAAAAGCGCGTAGAACTGGCCGGTGTACCAGACCACTCCCTGGCCAGCGGTGGCTCCCAGCAGCGACACGAGCACCTGCTTGAGATTGGCCCAATTCGTAAAGGCGTCCGTCAGCGGCTTGGCGGATTGCATGCCCGCAGACTTGATCTGCGCGTAGATCGGCGACTCCTTCATCTTGATCCGGATGTACAACGAAATACTGACCAGCACCAGGGACAACAGGAAAGGCAGGCGCCAGCCCCAGGCCTGAAATGTGGCCGGGCTCATGCTCTGCTGGGTGGCCACGATCACCGCCAGCGAAGCAAACAAGCCCAGCGTCGCCGTGATCTGAATGAAGCTGGTGTAGTACCCCCGCTTGCCGTCGGGCACATGTTCGGCGACATAGACGGCCGCGCCGCCATACTCCCCGCCCAGCGCCAATCCCTGCAAAACCCGGATGAGGATGAGCGTCACGGGCGCAAACCATCCGGCCGTCTTGAAGGTGGGCAGCAGTCCGATCGACGCGGTCGAAATACCCATGATCGTGAGGGTGATGATGAAGGCGATCCGGCGCCCCACAAGGTCGCCGATGCGGCCGAAAAACAGGGCGCCGAACGGGCGCACCAGGAACCCCACCGCAAACGTGGCCAGATAGGCGATCAAGGCGAAGGTGTCGTTACCGGTGGGATAGAACTTGACCGCCAGAACAGCGGTCAGCGAGCCAAAGATGTAGAAGTCATACCACTCGATCATGGTCCCGGTGGCGGAGCCGAAGATGACCCGGCCAAGAGGATTTTGATTCGCCGCGACGGGCGTTGCCGAAGCCTGAAGTGCCATGTTTCTCGACCTCGTAACCGCTGCTGAAGCGGCCGTATTTTCAGGGGCAGTACTTGAGAATCAATAACTTCAGGGGCCACTCTGCCTGTCAACGGGATGAATGTCAAATGAATTTCCCTGGACACAGAGCCGCTGGGCGCGGTCCCTCAGCCTCACTGCCAAAAGCCAAGCTCACATCGCACCGGTTTTGGTCCGTGCTACTATCCCGCGCATGCGAAAAATCATGGCGTTCTTTCTGTTGATTGCAGCAGTTTCTTTCGGGTGCGGCCAGGACAACGAGAGCAAGACGCCGCCCGTCATCGATATTCATGTGCATGCAATGGATAGCCTCCCGAACGCTGGGCCGGTGTGTCCTTTCCCAGCGCAGTTCACGGCCTCCGATCCGAAATCAGGAAACGAACATCGACTGGGCTGGGCGGATCAGGACTGCTCACCGGCTCTCCAACCCTCAAAGAATCAGGAAGAGTACATGAGGGATGTGATCGCGGAGTGGGAGCGGCTCAATGTAACCGCCGTCGTGATGGGTAATCCCAAATTCGTGAAGAAGTGGATGGATGCGGCCCCCGGCCGCGTGATTCCCGGAACCTCTTTTGATGGAACGGGGGCAGAGGCCGAGTTCGTGCCCGTGGATGAGTTTCGCACATCATTCAAACAGAATGGCTTCAAGGTGATGGGAGAGGTCGGTCTGCAGTATCAGGGAATCTCCCCGAGCGATCCAGCCGTGGATAAATACTTCGCGCTCGCGGAAGAACTGGACATTCCCGTGGGCATTCACATGGGCACCGGCGGCGGGGCTCGCGCCAACATCGCGCTGCCCAAGTTCCGGGGATCGATGGGCGACCCGCTGCTGCTGGAAGATGTACTCGCACGCCATCCCGGACTGCGCATCTGGATCATGCATGCAGGCTACCCGATGATCGACAACCTACTCACGCTCCTGCAGGCCAACTCCCACGTCTACGTGGATGTTGCGGGCCTAATCTGGAGCTATCCCATCAAAGAAGTGAACCGGTACATCGAGCGCATCGTCGACGCGGGGTTCGAGGATCGCGTGATGTTCGGGACCGACCAGATGATCTGGCCCAACCTGATGGCAACATCAATCAGCGTGATTCAGAACGCAGATTACCTGACCCCGCAGCAGAAACGCGACATCCTTTACAACAACGCAGCGCGCTTTTTGCGGCTGGACAAGACTGAAACCAAGTAGTGCACGCGTACGTCCTGACTGGGGCCGCCACCAGGAATCGCCCACCCTTAGCGAACATCAGGATTCGGAAGACAACTTAGCCGAGGTAGCGCTTCTGGTGCCAGACCCAGGCGGTGCGAATAATGTCGTCGAGTTGGGTGTAACGCGGTTTCCAGCCCAATTCCCGGATCGCCTTGTCCGAACTTGCCACCAGCACCGCCGGGTCGCCCGGGCGCCGCGGGTGGACCTCGGCGGGAATGGGATGCCCGGTCACCCGGCGCGCCGATTCAATGACCTCACGGACGCTGAATCCGTGCCCGTTGCCGAGGTTGTAGATCAGCTTGCCCTCGGACTCAAGCTTACCGAGCGCCAGGAGGTGCGCGTCGGCCAGATCGGACACGTGGACATAATCGCGGACGCAGGTTCCGTCATGCGTGGCATAGTCCTCGCCGTAGATCCGGATCGAAGCGCGCCGCCCGAGCGCCACGTCGAGCACCAGGGGAATGAGATGGGATTCGGGCTCATGGGCTTCGCCGCGGGTGATGCCGTCCGCACCTTCGGGCGCTCCCGCCACGTTGAAGTAGCGCAGAGACGCGTAGCGGAGTCCGTGGATCTGGTGGAACCAGCGCAGCATGTGCTCGAAAAGCAGCTTTGATTCCCCGTAAGCGTTTGTGGGCTGAAGGCGAGCGCTTTCGACAATCGGCACCGATTCCGGCTCCCCGTAGACCGCGGCCGTCGATGAAAACACCAACCGGCGCGGTCCATGCGCCAGCATGGCCTCCAGCAGGGCGAGACTGGAGGCGGTGTTATTGCGGAAAAACGTCTCCGGCCGGACCATTGATTCGCCGGCCTCGATGAGAGCCGCGAAATGCAATACCCCGTCGAATGGCTTTCCATCCTTCTTCGCCGCGATGAAAAGGTTTTCAAGAAGAGCCCGATCCTCCAGCTCTCCTTCCACGAAGTCCACCCCGGCGGGGATCAAGTCGCGGCGACCGTGGCTGAGATTGTCGAGAGCGACTGCCTGGTGTCCACGCGAAGCCAGAAGCCCCGCTACAGTTCCGCCGATATACCCGGCCCCGCCAGTAACCAAAACTTTCACAAAAAGTAATTCCTTTCTGGCACACTTTGGGTTAATCTGAGTCTATAACACCAAAGGATAGTCGAATCGGACATGTCAGAGATCTGACCGCCACAGGTGGCTGGATTTTGGCTTGTGCCTATCGATACAGAATTAAAGCGAAGTTTGCTTGATATAACCCGGTTCCAAGCTCCGGATTTTTTCCTCGCTGCGTCACACGGTGTGGAGCGCCCTATGTTTGGCAAATATATGGTATTAAGTCAATTATGGCGGGGCGGGGAACCACACCTTACAACTTTGTACGCATTTAGTTTTTGCTCCTCGTCTTATACACTGGTGGCAACGGTTTCCCGTTTTTCCCCATCCCAATTCGTAGGATTCTTTTCAGTCGGGTTGCGGAGCTGCAAGGATTGGACGTCTCCATCCCTATTATGATGAACGTCGATTGGGACTACCATCAGGTACATTGCGGGGTGGCGAACATGTACCTCACTCGCTTGAAGCCGGTCTTCATCTGTTTTCAAAAAGGGCTGGAACTCTAGCGAGACTCAGGGGACCGCGCAGGCGGGCTTGGGGTTTTGCCGCTCCCCCGGGCTCAGTGATTGGAAACTGCCACCACCTATGTTTATTGGCCCAAAATTGAGGGAAATGATTATGTCGGTAAATCGTTATTCAGCTTCAGCTCGGGCGAGCTTTGATCTGCCGGTAGAACCTCCGCCTCCCACAAGGATGCCCGTGAATCGCCCCCAAGGCCCCCAAGTTCGTGCCAACTTTGGTCTGCTCCCTGAACCAGAAAGAAGCCCGGCTTCGTTCATCACCAGCGCCGCGGTCAACCTGACCATCCTTGCCCTGGCTATTTACGTTGGAATGACCGCCCGGCACGTCATTCAGGCCCATCGATACGAACAGACGGAGTTGATCTTTCCGACCACCCCTCCGCCTCCTCCGTTGAAGATGAAGATGCCTCCACCGCCCAAAGTAGTGGAGACGCCAAAGCTCCCTGAAGTCAAACTCGATGCGCCCAAGATCAATATGCCGAAGATCGAGAAGAAACCCGATCTAAAGCCGCTACAGATGGAAGCCAAGACAGCCCTGCCGACGGTCAAGCAAGCCAAGCCGTCGATTATTCTTGCTCCTCAGCCCAAGGCAGCCTTGACCGCCGCAGCTCCGGCGCAAGTGCCGCAGGCCAAGCCATCGACCGCACCCGTCCATCTGGGCGAGACATTCGGCGTAACGCCCAATCCCAATGCCACCCGCCCGGCAACCGTGGCGGCCATCGGCAATCCATACGGCGGAATGGAAGGACCGGCAGTTGCCCCCCGGGGCGTAGTCGGCTCGGCCGGCATCGGAAATGGAACCAAGTCGGGTTCGAATGCCGGGACCGTAGGCAAGGTGGCTTCTGCTGGAATCCCGGCCGGAACCGGTACCGCTGCCACCTACACGGGAGGGAAAGTCGCTTCTGCCAGCATTCCTGCGATGCAGGCAGCGGCAGCACCCGCTCCCGCCGTGGTCGCGGCTCCCAAAACCACCACTCTCGAGGTCATTTCCAAGCCGCCGGTGCAGTATACGAGTGAAGCGCGCGCTCTCCGCGTCCAGGGGGATGTAGTTCTGCGGGTTACTTTTACTGCCACCGGACAGGTGCAGGTGCAGAGCGTGATTCACAGTCTGGGCCATGGCCTCGACGAAGAGGCTCGACGGGTCGCCCAGCAGATTCGTTTCCATCCCGCCACAAAAGATGGCCAGGCGATCGACTTGACGACCAATATTACGATTACCTTCCAGTTGGCATAAGATCAAAGAAAAAGGGAAGTGCAACACGGCCGTCGCGGATGGAACGAACAGTGCAAGCCGACTCAACGCAAAACCGGTTCGGTATCCCCAGGACCTCGCATGGCTCCGGTTTCGCCATAGGACCTATAGATCTAATCAGGAGTAACCATGAATTCTCGGAAGATTCCGACAACCTTTCTTCTTATCGCCTTGTGTACGACCTGCGCATCCGCAAAGAAAGAACCCAAGTATGAAGCTATCCACCCGCTCACGCCGGAGCAGCAAGCACTGGTCGTGAAGGCGATTGGACAGGAAAAGATACTGATCAAGAACATCCAGCAGCGTACGCCGCTGGTGGAAACTTATATTCAAGACACCCGCCCCGACGTAAAGCTCTACCAGGTCCCGGTCTCCGATACCTACATGCTCAGCCGCGTTGATTTTGGGAAGGCCTTTTACGACAAGTCCTACGAACCGCGCACGACCTCGAAAAAGGGCGGATGGTTCAAGGGGTCGTTGGCCGCAATCACCAACCTGACCAAGGCCCTGGGGCTGGACACCAAGTTTACGTACAATCCTACCGGCTTCATGCAGATGATGTTCCTCGATCCTTCCGGATTCGACACGCAGCACTACCAGTTCAACTACGTGCGCCACGAGTTTCTGGGATCGGTCCGCACCTGGGTTTTCGACGTTCATCCCAAGGTCTCGGGCATGGGCCGCTTTTATGGCCGCGTGTGGATCGAAGATGAGGACGCCAACATTGTCCGCTTCAACGGCACCTTCACGCCGCCAACCAACGAAGACTCGTCCAAGTACTATTTCCACTTCGACAGCTGGCGCATGAACGTGCAGCCGGGTATCTGGCTGCCCGGTGGCCGTATACGTGGAGGAGACCCAGCGCACCGAGGGAGAACAAGTCGGTGGGCCTGAAGGCCCAGACCCACTTCTGGGGCTACTCGCTCAAGCTGCCCACACGCGACAGCGAAAACGTCAGCGTCAAGGTGGAAGATGCCGAGGACAAGAGCGACGACTCGCAGGACATGAGCCCGCTGCAGGCCTCGCGTGAATGGGTGACGCAGGCAGAAAACAACGTGATCGATCGCCTGGTCGAGGCGGGCCTGGTGGCGCCCTTGACGCCCAACGGTTTTGAAACCACCGTGCTCGAGCAGATCGTTACGAACCTAGCCGTGCCCAACAACCTGGCCTTGAGCAGCCCGATTCACTGCCGCGTGCTGCTGACCGATACGATCGAAACCACCACCGTGGGCAACACCATCCTGGTGAGCAAGGGCCTGATCGACACCATGCCCCGCAACGAAGCCACCATCGCCTCGGTCATCGCCATGGAAGTGGCGCACATTACGCTGGGCCACCACATCGACACCCGCTACGCCTTCAACGACCGTCTCCTCTTCCCCGACGAGTCGACCTTCCAGCGCATCGACATGTACCACACCGATCACGACAATGAAGAGGCGTCGAAAAAAGGCTCAGCAGTATCTGCAGGCCTCGATGTACAAGGATCAGCTGCCGACGGCGGGCTTGTTCTGGGTACAGCTGGCCGACCGCGGACACGTGCTGAAGTCCCTCAACACTCCCAAGCTGGGCGATTCCCTGCTCCGCGCCGATGGGACTCCCTGGATGACACAGCTCGCGCAGTCCTCCCCCAAGATCAACTGGGACGACCTGGCCCAGATTCCCGCACTGCCGCTGGGAAGCTGGCTCAAGACCGACCCGTGGGATGATCGCGTCCATCAGCTGAATGCCAAGCTCTATGCACCCCTGAACCCGCGCGACAAGATGCCGCTCGAAGTGACGCCAATCTACTTCAAGCTGCAGCGTTACAGCGCCACCAATGTGGCGCCCAATAACACCGCGCCGGCGGAGCAGCCGGCCAATGGCGATCCGAACAACACTCCCACGCCGACCGCCACTCCCGGGCCGGGCACTGCACCGCCCTCGGCCGCGCAACCCGCAGCAGGAGATTCTTCGGCTCAACAGCAGCAGCCACCAACGCCGACCCCACAGCTCCGCTAAAGCTTACGCGTGTACCACTCTGGCCGGGGTGAGATGACTCGTCCCGGCCAAATGTTTGTCTGCCCATTTCCCGGATGCTGATTGAGGCGAGTACCGGCGTATAAACTGGACTCAATTCATGATCATGAGACGTTCTGCCGTCATCCTTCTGTTTATTTTTCTGGCTACAGCCGCCACCGCACACGCACAGGCCGTGGAAACCGCCACTGCCCGTCAGCTCACCATCACCGCGGGCGCGATGGGCTCGGGGTTCAATCCCAATGACAGCAATGCGGTCGTCTATGTGGGGGGGACGAATTACCTCATTGGACTGGGCACGTATGTCGATGTGCACTTCACCCACTGGTTCCAGCTTGAGGGAGAGGCCCGCTGGCTGCGGTTCAACGAGTTTGCCGGTGAGCACCAGGACAATTATCTTGTCGGTCCGAAGATTCCCATCCATCGCTTCGGGCGGGCCGATGTCTACGGCAAGGTCATGATCGGCCTTGGGAAAATGACTTTCCCCTACAATTACGGTTACGGAACCTTCACCGCACTCGCGTACGGAGGCGGCGTCGACTACAGGCTGTCAAAGAAACTCACGCTGCGACCCATCGATTTCGAATTTCAACAGTGGCCGACCTGGCTCCCCGGCTCATCCCTGTACCCCTACGGTTTCAGCGTAGGGATGGGTTACAGGGTGTTCTAGATCTCTCCACGCAGCGCTAAACATTGCCAGGTCGCGTTGATCTGGAGCCGCTATTGTTGGCCTCGCACCTGTATGACAAACCCGGCTCACTGAGAGCCCGCCTTCTGCGTGGACCGCGGCTTACTCGGCTCGAAGCGAGCTGATTGGATCGACGTTCGCCGCCTTCAGAGCGGGAACGAGGCTGGATAAAAACGTCACGACCGCCAGGAGCAGGGCGGAAGCGGCCAGCACCATCGGATCCCAGGGTTTCAGCCCGAAAAGCAGACTGCTTGCTTCTCGCCCGGCCAGCAACGCGAGCCCGGTTCCTGCCACGAGCCCCACCAACAGCATCATGGCCGCCTCGAATATCAAACCACCAATTACGCGACCGCGGCTCGCCCCCAGGGCGATGCGGATTCCGATTTCGCCGCGCCGCTGAGCAAGGAAATACGTCAGCACGCCGTACAATCCCACCACCACGAGCAACGCGGCGAGGATACCGAAGAATCCTGACAGCAGGGCCATCATGCGATCGCCGACGAGGTTGTCGTGGATTCCCTGCTCGAAGTCGAAGAACTGCATGATCGTTCCCGGATGCTTCTGTTCGAACATGCGCCGCACAGTTTCCACGGCCGACGCGCGGTCACGCGCGGCAAACATCATGGCCACGCCTGGTCCCTGCGCGGTCACAGGAAACTGATCGATGGGCACGAAGGCCATCGGGGGCGTTTCATCGCGCAGATCGCCGTACTTCGTATCCGGAATCGTCCCGACGATCTCGTAGGTACGTTCGGGATACTGCGGTTCCGGCCGGACGTGCACATGCTGTCCGATGGGAGACTGCGTACGGATGTATCTCCGGATGAAAGTCTGGTTCACGACGAGCACCAGGGGAGCATCGTTGGTGTCAGCGTCGGTGAAGTTGCGGCCCGTCAGCAGCGGAATGCCGAGCGTCGCGAAGTAGCTGGGACTTACATAAGTGAACTTGCTCGATCCATCCAGCGCATCGACCTGCACGTGGTGGCTCCAACTGCCGCCGCTCAATGGGACGTTGGTGGTGGCAGCCACATTCTCAATACCGGGCAGGGCGCGCACATCCTCCACCAGTTGCCGCTTATAGGCGGCGAGGTTCTCCGGCTTGATCTTCATCGCAGGAAAATTGAAGAACCCGACGCTGATTCCGCTCTCCCGGAAACCCGGATCGACGGTCATTAAATTCCGATAACTGCGCACAAAGAGCAACGCGCCCACCAGAAGAACCATGGAGACGGCCACCTGCGTGACCACCATTGCGCGCTGAATGGAGAACCGTTCGCGGTTGCCCACAACCCCGCGCTCGCCGGATCTCATCGAGGTGATGGGGTTGGCATTGGCATTGCGCACGGCAGGCAACGTTCCGAAGACAACACAGATTGCAACCGAAACCACGGCTGCAAACAACAACACGCGCCAGTCGGGAACGATGGTCAGATGAATCGAGTTCTGGCTGGTGTTCAGGGCATTCACCAGCGCCCGGCTCAGGGGTTGTGCGAGGGCAATGCCGAGCGCGGCGCCGATCATCGCGAGCAAGGCGCTCTCGAGCAGCATCTGTCGCAGCACTCGGCCACGGGACGCGCCAAGGGCCATGCGAATCGCCACTTCGCGCTGTTTGCCGCTCGCCCGCGCCAGCATCAGGTTAGCGAGATTCGCGCAGGCAATCAGCAACACCAGTCCGGTGATGGCAAGAAGCAGCTCCAGCGAGGAGTTGTACTGGTTTCGCAGGTAGCTCACACCCGCTCCAGCTTGATACGCTGCCAGCCGGAATGCCTTGAAGGTCTTGATTGTCTCGGGGCTGTAACCTTCGGGCGCGGTCTTTTCAAAAAGTCCGGGGCTCAGGGCATTGAAGTATTCCGTCGCCTGCTGCAGATTCCAGCCCGGCTTCAGACGGCCCATGACAGAAAATGCAAAGACCTCGCGGCGGGGATTGGGAGGCGTACATGTGGGATAGGCAAGATCAAACCGGTCGCCGACTACGAGTCCGAAAAAGGATGGCGGCGTCACGCCCAGCACCTGCACCGTCTTGCCCTCGATCACGAGCGTCGAGTTGGCAGTGATCGGCGCTCCGCCCATTTCCGATTTCCAGAACGCGTAGCTCGCCACCACCTTTGTCAGGTTGCATCCGGCCTCATCCTGCGGCTCGATCAAGCGTCCCTGCATTGGCGGGACGCCGAGTACGTTGAAGAAGTTTCCGCTGACTTCGAGTCCATAGGCACGATGCGCATCGCTCGGCTTTCCCAGCAGCATCTCGTCCGTGCGCCAGGCAAAAATGCCGGAGAAAGGATCATGATGATCCTTCACCTCCTGCCACATGGGGAGCGTAAAGTTCCCCACCAGCCCGTTGTTGATTCCGAAACCTCCAGTGCCTCCTTTAATCCGAAGCTCGGCGAGTTCGGCGGGCTTCAGCACCGGCAGGCTGCGCAACCGCACCGCGTCGAGAAGCTCGAAGATCGCGGTATTTGCCCCGATGCCGAGCGCCAATGTTGCGACCACCACGAACGAGAAACCGGGACTCTTCACAAATCCGCGCAATGCGCTCCGCACATCGCGCCCCAGGCTTTCAAGGCCCAGCGCTGCATCCTCTGCGCCCACACGCTCGCGCGTTGCGGTCGGGTTCCCGAATCGCAGGCGCGCTTCACGCACGGCTTGCTCGCGGCTCATTCCGCCGGCCATGTTGTCGTCGATGGCCATGCGCATGTGTTCCAGCAATTCGGCCTGAATGTCGCGTTCCATGCGCGACCGCCTGCCCAGCATTACGATCCGACGGAGAAGTGCCATCACTCACCTCACGCGAAACGCAAAATCGCGTTGACGCCCTTGACTACCTGCTCCCAGTTCTTTTCGCGGCTGGCCAGTTGTTCCCTGCCCGCCTTGGTGAGCGCGTACCATCTTGCTTTGCGCCCGTAATCAGTCACTGCCCAGCTCGCGCGCACCCAGCCGTTCTGCTCCATGCGATGGAGTGCGGGATACAGCGAGCCTTCTTCGACGATGATCAGTTCGCCGGATACGCGGCGAAGATGCATGACGATGCCGTACCCGTGCATCGATCCAAGATGGGAGAGTGTTTTGAGGATGAGCAGATCGAGCGCGCCCTGAAGGTCGTTTTTGGCCATCGTTGTCCTACCCTAGATATCAAGGGTAGGACAACGGTACTATCCTCTGACCCTAGACGTCAAGGGGAGAAGAGGCGACATGTACAACGCAAAAAGGGCCGCCCCATGTTGGAGCGGCCCTTTGTCCTTGAATCGGCTGGGAAGATGGGTTACGCCGGTGAAGGCGAGCCCTCGGGATGGATCGGACCGCCGCGCGAGCCTTCCGGCTTGAGCACCTGCTGCACACTGCCGCCGCCATCGCCGGGCGAAGCCAGGATGGAGCGCATCGGCGGCAGTTGCCTGCCCTCGATGAGCATCTTTACTTCCTCGGCGTCGATGGTTTCGCGTTCCAGCAAAGCCGCGGAAATGCGATGCATCGCGTCCTGGTTGGCGTTGATGATGGTGTACGCCGACTGGTACGCTTCGTCGATCAGGCGGCGGACTTCGAGATCGATCTGCCGGGCTGTTTCTTCGTGAAGTCGCGATGCTGCGCGATCTCGCGGCCCAGGAAGATCTGCTCTTCCTTCTTGCCGAAAGTCAGCGGACCGAGCCGGCTCATGCCGTACTCGCACACCATGCGCCGAGCCAGGTCGGTGGCGCTCTCGATATCGCTGCCGGCGCCGGTGGACATCTGGTTGAGGAAGATCTCCTCAGCGCAACGGCCGCCGTACGCCGTCGCCAGGCGCGTTTCGAGGTACTCGCGCGTGTAGTTGTGGCGATCGTCGGGCAGGTAGACCGTGACGCCCAACGCCATTCCGCGGGGAATGATGGTGACCTTGTGAATGGGGTCGGAGTGGTCGCGCAGGTACGACACCAGCGCGTGGCCGGCCTCGTGGTACGCGGTCACCCGCTTCTCTTCGTCGGTCAGCAGCATCGACTTGCGTTCCGCGCCCATCAGGACCTTGTCCTTGGCCAGTTCGAAGTCGTACATCGTGACCTGCTTGCGATTGAGGCGGGCGCCGTTGAGCGCAGCCTCATTCACCATGTTGGCCAGGTCGGCTCCGCTGAAGCCCGGTGTCCCGCGCGCCAGCACGTTGAGATTGACGTCATCGGATACCGGAACCTTCTTCACGTGTACGCGAAGCACTTCCTCGCGGCCGCGCACATCGGGCAGGCCCACCACCACGCGGCGGTCAAAACGGCCGGGCCGCAGCAGCGCCGGATCGAGCACGTCGGGCCGGTTGGTCGCGGCCACAAGAATCACGCCGTCGTTGGACTCGAACCCGTCCATTTCGACCAGCAGCTGGTTCAGCGTCTGTTCGCGCTCGTCGTGACCGCCGCCCAGGCCGGCGCCGCGGTGACGGCCGACGGCATCGATTTCGTCGATGAAGATGATGCAGGGAGCGTTCTTCTTGCCCTGCTCAAACAGGTCGCGGACACGGCTTGCGCCGACGCCCACGAACATCTCCACGAAGTCCGAACCGGAAATCGAGAAGAACGGGACGTTGGCTTCGCCGGCCACCGCGCGGGCCAGCAGCGTCTTGCCGGTTCCGGGAGGCCCGACCAGCAGAACGCCCTTCGGGATCCGCCCGCCCAGCTTCTGGAACTTCTGCGGCTCGCGCAGGTACTCGATGATTTCCTTCAGCTCTTCCTTGGCCTCATCCACGCCGGCCACGTCCTTGAACGTGACCTTCTTCTGCTGCATCGAGAGCAGGCGCGCGCGGCTCTTGCCGAACGACAGCGCCTTGTTGCCCCCGGACTGCATCTGGCGCAGCATGAAGAACCAGATGGCTCCGATCAGCACGAAGGGACCGACGTTGAACAGGATGGGCAGCAGCAGATTGCTCTGCGGATCCTTCAGCGTGAAATTGACGTGGGCCGCGTGCAGTTCCTTGGTCAGCGAATCGGTGCTGGCTGGAATCGTTGTATGGAACTGCTCTTTCGGAGTGGCCTTCAGATGCCCATGCAGTTCCGTGCCCTGAATCGTGACGTCCTGCACCAGCCCCGCTTCGATCTTATCGAGCAGATCGGAGTAGGAGTACTCCGGCTCCTTCCCCATGCCGGCTCCCCGCGAGACCACGCCCCACAGAAGCATCAGGCAAATGAGAATGAAAACCCAGAACATGATCGTTTTGACGGTAGAATTCACCAGGACTCCTCGTTTCCCGGCGGGGGGGAGATTTCGCTGAAAACTCCAGCACCGCCTACTTCATCCTTATAAGTAAGACGCCCGCACCTCAAGTTCCGTCACAGAAAATGCGTGCGTTCCTGATAGCGGACAAGAGTACCCGTCCGCCCGGATGAGCAGTAGCTCTGATTGTACCCCGAAGGAGCTGTGAACGGTACGTGACCAAGGAGGAAAAGAAGAGGCGAATCACGGCTTTATCCAGGGTCCCAATCCGCGCTGTTCCTCGCTCCCCTGTCAGCCCCCGGCTGCAACGCTCCCGGCGTCGAGGATTGCGACCCGAACCTCGATTCCCGGCTCCGGCTCCAGTTCGACACCCTGCATCCAGATCACCCGGCCGTCCAGTTCGAGCACTGGCCAGTGAGTACGGGCTGAGCCGAAAACTCGAAGCCGTTCGAGGACTTCCTTGACCTTCCGCGGCCCCCCGGAGTGGCGCAGACGCACCCGGTCCCCCGGTTTCCAGGCCCGAAGCACCGCCTGCCGTGCTGTCTCTTCACCCAAATCCACCCGTACTCCAATTCCCCACAAAGGCGCCACAATCTCACCGGGGACCTGGAAAGTTACGGTCGGAGCGACCTCCTCGGCGGAGTTCGCTTCACTCCCCACCGTCAGCCGCAGTTCGCGATGGGTTCGCTCGCCCCGCAGACCCTGGGCCAGTTCGCATTTTTGCCCCGCCCGGCCCGCCAGCGCCAGCTTGCGCAGGGCCTCGGTCGATTCGAAGTCCGGCGACGTCCCCAATCGCCCTGCCGCAAGGCGCAGGATCCGCCGTTGCACCGCCGGAACCAACTCCGCCAGCCGGCTCACCTCGATCGCCAGCCCATCTCCGGCGGCGCGTCCGCCCCCGCGCACCGCCCGGCCCGGCAAAATGATCTGCGCAGCGAGCCGTTCCAGCTCAGCCCCCCACCACGCCTCCTCGTCCCGCGCCAGCTCTGCCATCTGCGCCAGGTGCGCCCGCAGGCGCGGATTCCAGCCCTCCAACAGCGGCAGCAGTTCGTGCCGGATGCGGTTCCGGGTAAAAGTGAGATGCCGATTGGATGAGTCTTCGCACCACTGCTGTCCCAGAGCCTGCAGATAAGGCTTCAATCTCTTTCCTGCTCGTTGAGAGCATTGGCCGCAGAATCGGTCCCTCGGGAAACTGCACCACCGGATAAATGCCGGAGAGCCCCTCGGTCCAGGCTCCGCGCAGGAACTTGGCCAGAACCGTCTCGGCCTGGTCGTCCAGCGTGTGCGCTGTAGCCACGGCATCCACCAATCCCGCAGCCATCAGCTCGCGAAACCAGCCATAGCGCAGGCGGCGCGCCGCCTCCTCGATCGTTTCCGCGGGCTTACCCGCCCCGGCATCCGCCAAAGCCGCTGCCGCCGTGTCGACGCGCGCTTCGTGAAACGCCAGCCCCAGGCTCTGCGCGAGTTCCCGGCAAAAGTCCAGGTCCGCATCGGCTTCGGCTCCGCGCAACCCGTGATGAAGATGGGCCGCGTGGAGCACCAGGCCCAGTTCCCTGCTCCGCTCGGCAAGGATTCGCAACAAGGCCACCGAGTCGGCACCGCCCGAAAGCCCCACGGCTACCCGCAGACCCGGCTTGAGCAGAGTGGTATCGATCGACAGCGTTGGCAGCGGAGGCGGGCACGAGAGGATCATAGCGCTCTGTACGATAGGCCGTAGTCCGCCGCGCGCCATGCTGTATACTCCACCCGGTATGCAGGTGTTTGCGATTCTCCCCGCGGCAGGCCTCGGAACACGGATGGCCGGCCCGCAGCCGAAACAGTTCCTCACCCTCGATGGGGTTCCCATCCTGATTCACTCACTGCGCGCCTTTGCCGAGGTGAGACGGGTCACCGCCATCTACGTGGCGGTGCGCAAGCCAGAGATGGAACGAGTCCAGGCCCAGGTGGCTGACTACGGGTTCAGCGACCGCGTGCGGGTCGTGGAAGGCGGCGACAACCGGCAGGAGTCGGTGGCCCATGCGCTCTCTGCGCTGCCGGCGGAGCCGGACGACATCGTTCTTGTCCACGACGCGGTGCGGCCGTTGATCGACGCCGCCACCATCGAGCGCACCATCGACGCCGTGATTCAACACGGAGCTGCGATCGTCGGGCTGCCCGCCGTCGATACCATCAAGCAGGTGGAGCGGACCGCGCACGGCGCGCTGATTACGTCCACCATTCCACGGGAATTCATTGTTCTGGCCCAGACGCCGCAAGGCTTCCGCTACGACCTGCTCGAAAGCGCCTTCGCCGAAGCGACGGCCGACGGCTTTGTCGGCACCGACGAGGCGTCCGTCGTCGAGCGCGCCGGCCATCCGGTGGCCGTTGTACACGGGTCTCAGGTTAATCTGAAGATTACTCAACCAGGCGATCTGGAGTTAGCCGAGTTCTACCTGCATCAGCGCACGCCCACCGGGGCCCGGAATCTGGGGTAAGCTGGTTCAGGAACAGGCACGCAAAGAATGGATACACGAATCGGATTTGGCTGGGACTCCCACGCGTTCAAGGCCGGGGTTCCGTTGCGCATTGGCGGCATGACCCTTCAACATCCGGAAGGCCTCGCCGGCCACTCCGATGGCGACGTGCTGCTGCACGCCATCACCGACGCGCTGCTGGGCTCCATTGCCGCCGGTGACATCGGCACCTTTTTCCCACCCGGCGACGCGCGCTGGAAAGACGCCGACTCGGCGATCTTTCTCAAGCTTGCTCTCGAAGAGCTCAAGCACGCCGGCTATCAGATCGTGAACATCGATACCACTCTGATCCTGGCCGCACCCAAAATCTCGCCCATCGCCGGGGAGATGCGCTCCCGCGTCGCCGAACTGCTTCATGTGGACATGGACCAGGTCAGCATCAAGGCCAAAACGCCCGAAGGCCTGGGTCTGGATCACGTCGCGCAATGCCATGCGGTCGCCCTGGTGGAGCGCGCACTCGACGACGAAGACCTCAAGAGCATGAGCGCCATCGTCGAAAGCCAGCGCCAGCTCGAAGACGTGGTGGACGACTTGCTCTCCTCCGTGCACGGATTGCCGAAGAAGCGCATCGCTCCCGTCTACGATACCGAGGACATCACGTAACGGCAGTGGTCAGAAAAGCTGAACCGGATTTCCGCCCCTTCCGGTTCAGCTAACGCCCGGCGCCTATCCTTTCTTATCTTGAGAAGGTTGGGACCACAAACAGATCGCCCCCTTTCTGTATCTCATCAAGCCTTTCCCGCCGGAGGTTCTTCCCGTGATGAATCTGCGCGTCGCCACATTATTAGCCCTTATTCTCTTCGCATCCGCGAACTGCCCACTCCGGGGTCAGAGTCCTGACTGGCGCACCCCCGCCGAAATCTCCAACTACCGCACGACCCCCGACTACGCCGAAACCGTCGCTTATCTCGAGCGCATCGCCGCGGCGGCGCCCGGCCAGGTCCACATCGAGAACTTCGGCAAAACGGGCGAAGGCCGCGATCTGAAAATCGTCATCGCATCCAAAGACGGCGTCTTCGACCCGGCCGCCATTCACGCCTCCGGCCGTGCGATTCTCCTGGTCCAAAACTCCATTCACGCCGGAGAAATGGACGGCAAGGATTCCTGCCTGGCCCTTCTCCGCGACATCGTTGTCACCAAGACTCGCGCGGCGCTGCTGGATCACGTCGTCTTCGTCTTCATCCCCGTCTACAACGTCGATGGCCACGAACGCCGCTCCGCCTACAACCGCATCAACCAGAACGGGCCCGAGCTGGCCGGATGGCGCGGCAACGGGACCAACATCAACCTCAACCGCGACTACCAGAAGGCCGACGCGCCCGAGACGCGCGCGTTCCTGAAGATGTTTCATCGCTGGCTGCCCGACTTCTTTGTCGACGATCACGTCACCGACGGAGCCGATTTCCAGTACGACGTGACCTTCAATGAAGACGACACGCCCGATGTCGCGCCGGGCACTGCGCGCTGGCTTCACGAAACCGTGACCCCCGAACTGGAGCGCCAGATCGACGCCGCCGGCCATCTTGCCTTTCCAACGCTCATCAACCTCAACGACGACACCGATCCCGCCAAGGGCCTGGCCACGATCAGCAACCCGCCCCGCTTCTCCACCGGCCAGATGATCCTCGAAAACCGTCCCGGGCTTCTGGTTGAGATTCACATGCTCAAGGACTACAAGACCCGGGTCACCGGCAACTACGAGATCCTGCGCGCACTGCTCGAAGTACTGAATCGCGATGCAACGAAGTTGATCGCCCTGAACCGCGAAGCCGATGCGGCTGCCGCACAACTGGGCGCGCATCCGATGGGCAACGAGAGATTCCCCCTCACCCTCGACTGGGGCGGCGAGACAACCCCGGTCGTGTTTCGCGGCTACCAGTACACGCGCGCGCTGAGCGAGATTTCCGGGGCCATGTGGATCAGCTACAGCCATGAAACATGGAACGCGACCCTGCCGCTTGGCACCGGGACCAAGGTCGTCGCCTCGACGACTCCCCCGGCCGCCTACATCATCCCGCCCCAATGGACACGCGTCATCGAAGTGCTCGCCGCTCACGACATCGCCGTGCGGCGCACCACCGCGGCATGGACTGGCAATGTGGGGCGCTATCGCTGCGGGGGCATGCAATGGCAGGGTCCGCCATTCGAGGGACGCCATCCGATCTTTGCCGGCGAAGGCGCGGGCGCCCAGCCGGGCAAATTCGGCCAATGCTCCCTGACCCGCGAATCGGTGACGTTCCCTGCCGGCTCGGTCGTAGTCGCGCTCAACCAGCGCCTTTCCAAAGTCGCCATTCACTGGCTCGAACCGGAAGCGCCCGACTCCGCTCTCCGCTGGGGCTTTTTCGATCCCGTCTTTGAACAGCGCGAATACGGCGAAGCCTACGCTCTGGAAAAACTGGCTCGCGAAAACCTGGCCAAAGACCCGGCTCTCAAGGCTGAATTCGAGCACCGCATCCACGCCGATCCGCGCTTCGCCGCCAGCCCGGAGGCGCGCCTGGAGTTCTTTTATGACCGCTCTCCCTGGGGCCTGGCCAACCACGTGGGCGAATACCCGGTGGGAAGATTGCTGTCTCTCGACGGAGTGCCTCTCGAGTAGTAGCGGCAAAGCCGCGAGCCACTTGGGTATTGCCTATTCCCGCCTCCGGGCTTACCTTTGCTCTGAGTTTCACCTCAGCCTTGGAGCGTGCCCGATGTTGCTTGCCCTCTTTCTGCAAACCCTGGATCAGGATCAGATGCAAAAGCTTGCCCCGCTCATCGCGAGCTTCGCAGGCGTCGTGTTCATGATGATGCTGATCGGCATCGCGATTGTTGTCATCCCCTGCTGGTTCATCTGCAAGAAGGCCGGCTTTTCGCCGTGGCTTTCGCTCCTTTGCCTGGTTCCGTCACTGGGCACGCTCATCCTTCTGTACATCCTTGCCTTTGCGGACTGGAAAGTCACGCCGGCGCCGTCGCTCGCCTGGGCTCCGCAGCCACCCTACCCGCCGCAACCGCCATATCCTCCTCAGGCATAGAGCTATAGGGCGGAGCCGTAACCGTTTTTGGGTCCCCACGGGGTCCCCGGCGAGCGGTCTTTGCCTGCGGACGCGAGGTTAGGTCTTCGTCCGCGGGGTGATTTAGCATCGAAGAGGACTCTCTCAACGATGCCTCAGGATTCACTCGCTTCCGCACCCCGTCCGCGCGTCCGTTTTGCGCCATCGCCCACCGGCTTTCTCCATGTCGGCAGCGCGCGCACCTTCATCTTCAATTGGCTCTATGCCCGCCACAACAACGGAACCATGGTGTTGCGGCTGGACGACACCGATGTGGAACGCAACACCGAAGCCAGTGTCCAGTCCATCTTCGAGGGGCTGCGCTGGCTGGGTCTGAACTGGGACGAAGAGTACAAGCAATCCGAGCGCCTGGCCCTGCACCGCTCCGCGGCCCACGCCATCTTTGAAAAAGGCCTTGCCTATCGCGACTTCACGCCCGCGCACGCGGCCGACGGAGAAGCCTCGTCTGCGCAGGGCGCATGGCTCTTCAATCCCGGGATGCGCGAGCTTTCGCGTGAAGACAGCGACCGCCGCGCCGCAGCAGGCGAGCCATTCGCGCTGCGCTATCGCGTTCCGCGCGGTGAGGGCCGAATCCTGCGCTTTGTCGACGCGGTTTATGGTGAGCAGTCCAAGCTGGCCGACGAGGTCGAAGACTTCGCCCTGCTGCGTTCGGATGGGATGCCGACATACCACCTCGCCTCGTGCGTCGATGACGCCGACCTGCGCATCAGCCACATCATCCGCGGCCAGGACCACCTGACGAACACCTTCAAGCACCTGCTGATCTTTGAGGGCCTGGGCGTTGAGCCGCCGCAGTTTGCGCATCTACCCCTGCTGGTCGCGCCCGATGGCACCAAGCTCTCCAAGCGCCGTCACGGACCAGTCGTCAGCGTCACGACCTATCGCGACGCCGGCTTTCTGCCCCAGGCTTTCATCAACTTCCTCTGCCTGCTGGGCTGGTCGCCGAAGAATGACCGCGAGTTCCTGACGCTCGACGAGCTCACCGCCGCCTTCACGCTCGAGAATGTCAACCGCTCCAATGCGGTTGTCAATTTCACGGAGGAGGACCCCTTCGACTCCAAGGCCGTGTGGCTCAACGCCGAGCACATCCGCGCTTTGCCCGTCGAAGAACTGAGCGCGCAGCTCCTGCCCTTCTTCGCCAAAGCAGGATTTGATCCGAAACCAGAAAGAGTCGTCGCTGTCACGCCGCTGATCCGCGAGCGCATCAAGCTGCTGGGCGAGGCCGTGTCGGCCGCCGATTTTTTCTTTGTGAAGGAACTCGCCCCGTACGACCCGGCCGACCTGATTCCGCAGAAGGGTGATGCAGCACTGGCGCGCCGTATCCTCGAACACGCCGAGCAGGTCCTCGCCACAACCGCTTTCGATCACGATTCGCTCGACCAGGCACTTCGAGCCGCAGCCTCGCAGCTGGGTTTGAAGGCCGGGCCCATGTTCCAGCCCATCCGGGTCGCCGTCTGCGGACGCAAAAACGCCCCGCCGCTTTTTGAAACCATGGCTGTGCTCGGCCGCGAGGTGTGCCTCGAACGCATCCGCCAGGCCGAAGCCAGTCTTGAATCACTTCTCGTGAAGTAAGGAATCGCAGGCATGAGCACCTCCAACCCGGAAATTCAGGACATCCGCACGATCGACAACTTCCTTCGCGATCAGATCGCCGAGGACATGCGCACCAAAAAGTATCGGCGACGCCAGTCGTGCAGACCCGCTTTCCTCCCGAGCCCAACGGCTACCTCCACATCGGCCACGCCAAGGCCATCTGCTCTCGATTTTGGACTGGCGGATGAGTTTGGAGGGAAAACAAACCTGCGCTTCGACGACACCAATCCTGAAAAAGAAGAACAGGAGTACGTCGATTCCATCCAGAAAGACGTCCGCTGGCTCGGCTTCGACTGGGAGCGCCTCTGCTACGCCTCCGACTACTTCGGCCAGCTCTACGAATGGGCTTTGAAGCTCATCAAGGCCGGCAAAGCTTACGTCGATGATCTCTCCGCCGACGAGATCCGCCAGCACCGCGGCACCCTCAAGGAGCCCGGCAAGGACAGCCCCTACCGCAACCGGACCGTCGAGGAGAACCTCGACCTGTTCGTGCGCATGAAGAACGGTGAGTTTCCCGACGGCTCGCGCGTGCTCCGCGCCAAGATCGACATGGCCTCGCCCAATCTCAACATGCGCGACCCGGTGATGTACCGCATCCTCCACGCCACGCACCACCGCACCGGCGACGAGTGGTGCATCTATCCCATGTACGACTACGCCCACGGCCAGTCGGATTCGATCGAGAACGTCACCCACTCCATGTGCACGCTCGAGTTCGCCGACCACCAGCCGCTCTACCGCTGGTATATCGAGCAGCTCGGGATCTTTCCCTCGCAGCAGATTGAATTCGACCGCCTCAACCTGACCTACACACTGCTCAGCAAGCGCAAGCTGCTGCAACTCGTGCAGGAAAAGCGCGTCAGCGGCTGGGACGATCCGCGCATGCCCACCCTCTCCGGCATCCGCCGCCGCGGTTTTACGCCCGAAGCCATCCGCACCTTCTGCGCCGCCATCGGCGCCACGCGCACCAACGGGACGACCGATATTGAAATGCTGGAGCACTTCCAGCGCGACGACCTCAACCACCGGGCATCTCGCGCCATGGCCGTGCTGCACCCCCTGAAGCTGGTGATCGACAATTATCCCGCCGGCCAGGTGGAGTTCGTCGAAGTCGCCAACAATCCCGAAGACTCCGTCCGCAGGCACGCGCCAGGTGCCCTTCTCCGGCGAAATCTACATCGAGCAGGATGATTTTCGCGAAGTTCCTCCGCCCAAGTACTATCGGCTCTCCCCGGGCAAGGAGGTGCGCCTGCGCAACGCCTACTTCATCACCGCCCAGAGCGTGGTGAAAGACGCGGCCGGCAACATTGTCGAGGTGCACTGCACTTATGATCCGGCCAGTCGCGGCGGCAACTCTCCCGACGGACGCAAGGTCAAGTCCACGATCCACTGGGTGTCGACTGCGCACGCCATCCCGGCTGAAATCCGTATCTACGACAAGCTCTTCACCAGGCCAGATCCCGGCAACCTTGCAGAAGGCGAGAGCTTCCTCGACATTCTCAATCCCAACTCGCTCGAGATCCTCACCGGCGCGAAGCTGGAGCCTTCTCTGGCAATGCCAAACTTGAGGACCGCTTCCAGTTTGAGCGTGTCGGCTACTTCTGCCTCGATCCGGACTCGACTGAGGACAATCTCGTGTTCAATCGGACGCTGGCGCTGAAGGACTCGTGGGCCAAGATCGAGAAGAAAGCTTGGGGATAGAAAGGAAATATCGAGAGGGCGCAGGGGAAATATCGAAAGGAGCATGAGCAGATATCGGAGGGAGCAGGGGCCTTCAGGCCCCTGAACATGGGCTTCAAAGTAACGTGGCTTTAGCCACCGGCCTTTCGTTTATGCTGCCGAAATGCGACTCGCGCCACAGGAAACTCGCACGTATTTCGTCACCGCTGTGACGGCCGAACGTCGCAGTATTTTCCAGGTCACGGCCAACGCGGAATTGCTGAAGCAAACGATGCTCGATTATCGCAATCAGGGAAAGTTCCTCTTGCACGCGTTCGTCATCATGCCTGACCATTTCCACGCGCTGATCACGCCCGCTCCGGATGTTTCACTGGAAAAAGCCATGCAGTTCATCAAGGGGGGCTTCTCCTTCCGCCTAAGAAGCAGGGTCGATGTTTGGATGCGCCGCTTCAACGAGAGTCAGGTCTCGTCGGAGGAAAAGTTCATGGGCTTTGTGCACTATGTCGAAGAAAACCCCGTCCGCCGGGGACTTGCATCGACGCCCCAAGAGTATCCCTTCGGCTCCGCCGCCAGCGTTCCGCTGGACCCCATGCCCGCCCACCTGAGCGGTGGTAAGACCCGGGCCTAAAGGCCCCGCATCGAAGCCGATTCATTCAGGGGCCTGAAGGCCCCTGCTCCCTCCCGGAAGCATAAAACACGCAGTAATCCCCGGTTAAGAATCCGAAGGCCTTGGGAATCGAACACACCGTTGGGATCAGAAGTTCTTTCCATCCGGTTACCGCTCGAACTTACTCGGCCCCGAAGATTTTCTTGAAGAAATGCCCGATGCTGCCGAAGAATCCGGCCTTCTTCTTCGGGGCTGGAGCCGGGGCAGCGGGGGCTTGGGACGCAGACGGCTCTGCAGGTGGCGGAGTTGGCTCAGGGGTCGCGGCCGGCTTCTCCGGCGCAGGGTTCGGAGCCGAATAGACCAGGGGCTCGTTCAGTGGCTGGGGCGGTTTGGCCGCCGCTTCCGCACTCGGCTGCGGCGCTGGAACAGGCTTGGCCAGCGGCGCCAGTCCCGCGCTTTGCGCCAGCGGAAAATCATTGCTGTTCGGCCGCGGCTCTGGCGGGCACCCGCAGGGCTCCTTCTCCTGGTCGACCACCGCACTGAGGCTGCCGTGCTGGAACATGACCCGCTGCCCAGGCTGCACGCGGTAAGCCCCGCCGTCGAATACGCTCGAGACCACAACGTACGGCGCGTTTGGTCCGGGATTGTCGACGCAGGTATCGCCGTGCGGGGCCAGCCGCACCTTTACCTCGGCCGCTCCGGGCCCGCCAATCAGAATGCGGAAGTCGGGGGTAAGCACGATATCTGAATTGCGCCCGGTGGCAAAGCTCGCTTCAACCGCGCCATGTTCGAGAGCCATCATCAGCCCTGGCGCATCTCCCGCCGGCACCGTTGCATCGCTGGCCAGGTGCACGCTGGTCGACGCACACACGCGCAATACGCCGCGGCGCGGAAGCACCACTTCGGTGGTCTTTGTTCCTGCTGTTACGGTGCCGCTGGTGGCGATGATCGCCTTTCCGTCGGCCACTCGCATGGCCCCGGTGACGGTTCCCGATGCGTCGATCGGCACGATCGCGATGGGCGCGGCGGCGAGGCTCCCGGCTGGGCTTGCGACATCCACAGCAGGGGCGGGGGAGGTTGAGGGCGCCCCCGTTCCCAGGTCCGGGACCTGGGAACTGACCAGGACAGGTGCTGCGATCCCGAAGACAAACAACCACGCCGTCGCGGATCTGAACGCGCTACACCGGTTCTTTTCGAAATATCGGAATGGACAGAAAGCGAAACCCACAGGTCTGCCGATCATCAGGGAAACTACATTGCCATAAAGTTGCGGATCATCTCGCGGCCGCCTTCGGTCAGCACGCTCTCGGGGTGAAACTGAACCCCCTCGACAGGCAGAGTCTTGTGCCGAAGTCCCATGATGACCGACCCACCGTCCTTCTCCGGCGTTCGCGCCGTGATTGCCAGGTCGCCAGGAAGCGAAGTCTCTTCCACGATCAGCGAGTGATAGCGCGTACAGGTCAGCGGTGTCGATAGCCCCGCAAAAACGCCCTTGCCGTCATGGTTCACCGAGCTGGTTTTCCCATGCATGAGGTGTTCGGCCCGGACCACCTTGCCACCGAACGCCTCGCCGATGGCCTGGTGCCCCAGGCAAACACCCAGGATCGGCACTTTCCCGGCCATCCGCCGGATCAGGGGAACCAGGATTCCGGCCTCCCCGGGCGTACAGGGCCCCGGAGACAGCAGGATCCGCTCCGGCTTCATCGCCTCTACTTCGTCCACTGTGACTTCATCGTTGCGGCGAACTTCGATCTTCGCTCCCAACTCGCCCAGGTACTGGACAAGGTTGTAGGTGAACGAGTCGTAGTTGTCGAGCACGAAGACCATGGTGATCTACAGTGTAGCGCCTGGTCTGCTGCCGTGAAAGGACGCGCCGCCGAACCCCGCGTCATCGGGGCGGACTACAGCCTTCGGAAGACAGACACATCGCAGGCCCCGTCCGAACGTTAACGACTGCAATTGGTCCGGACCGACCAGACAGGAAACGACTCCGGAAGTGGCGGATCCCCACTATTGAACGGTCAAGGAGATCGTTGTGTTTACTGAGAGTGTGGAACTCGTGGCAGTAACGACAATGCTGTAAGTCCCAGGGGTGGTGTAGGTGCGCGTCGGACCGCTCGGCGAGCTACCAGACCCACACCCGATGACTCCGGCGAATGCGATGAAGCTGAACAGGATGACGAAGAGGGCCTTGCTTCTGCGAGGGATGAGGAAGAAAAGAATCAGAGCGGCCAAGGCAATTCCTGAGCTTCGCAGTTTGTGATGTAGGAGTGCGGTTGTTGTTCCGGTAGCCGTGATCGTGAGAGTGCTGGTTGCCGACGAGGTTCCAGAAACCTGCACCTGGCTTGGCGACAGAGTACAGGCTGGCGGATTTGTCGCCGCGCCGCTTCCCTGATACCTGACCGCACACTTCAGGCTCACGGGTCCGCTGAATCCACTGACCGAAGAGAGGCTTATGGAAGTGGTTGCGGAACCGCCTTGACCCGGAACGGAGAGCGCCGTTGAACCAGCACTGACACTGACCGATGTACCTGTTCCGCTCAGAGCCACGGTTTGCGTCGTTTCAGGAGCATTGTCGGTCACGGTGAGAGTTCCGCTCACAGGACCTGCGGTCGTGGGTGCAAACGTTACAGTGATGGGGCATGAGGATCCAGCTGCAAGGCTGCTGCCACAGGTGTTTGATTGCTGAAAACCGGCTGTAACGACGACGGAAGCAATGGAAAGAGCGGCTTGTCCCGAGTTGGTCAGGGTTACAGTCTGCGCGGCGCTTGTGCCGCTCACAATCTGCGAGGAGAACGTCAGGCTGGCTGGCTGAAGGATCGCAACTGGTGCGGGCGATGTACCTGTTCCGCTCAGAGCCACGGTTTGCGTCTTTTCAGGAGCGTTGTCGGTCACGGTGAGAGTTCCGCTCACAGGACCTGCGGTCGTGGGTGCAAACGTTACAGTGATGGGGCATGAGGATCCAGCTGCAAGGCTGCTGCCACAGGTGTTTGATTGCTGAAAACCGGCTGTAACGACGACGGAAGCAATGGAAAGAGCCGCTTTTCCCGAGTTGGTCAGGGTTACTGTCTGCGCGGCGCTTGTGCCGCTCACAATCTGCGAGGAGAACGTTAGGCTGGTTGGCTGAACGGTCGCAACTGGATCGGGCGATGTACCCACGCCGGTGAAGGCTACAGTTGTGCTTGTGCTGGCGCTCACTCCAGTGTTCGGATCCACTGCCATTCCGGTTCCCACCACGAGGTTCGCGGTTCTGCTCCCCGCAGCGGATGGGTCGAACGTCACACTCAATTGGCAAGAGCTGTTGGCAGGGATCCTAGTGCAGGTACCGGTCACGCTGAAGTCGGCTGGGTTTGCACCTGATATCGCGGCCAATGCCGGTAAGGTTAATGGAGCCGGATTGGGATTGGACAGCGTTATGAACTGGGAGGCGCTTGGAACACGCAGGTTTTCATTGCCGAACGCCAACGTTGCCGGGCTCACTTGCGCCGGGCCAGCGGCCGCGGTGCCAGTCAGATTGGCGTTGTAGACGGCGGCGGTATTGTCGATCTCGAGCGTTGCGCTGAGCGAGCCGAGATCGTGGGGCGCGAAAGCTACGTCGATCACGCAGCTCATGGTTCCCTGCAACACCAGGCCTGCAGAACATGTGTTGCTTGCGATTTTGAAGTCGGTTGGATTGGTGCCGTTGAGAGTAAAACCCTGCAGAGTAATCGGTGCGCCCTCATACGAAGTGAGGGTAAACAAAACGTCGCTCTGGCTTCCGATCGAGGTTGGCGGAAAACTGCTCGGATTCGACGTGACGATAAGCTGAGGGATAACGCCTTTCAGATTGACGGTGTTAACGATATCATTCACTCCCGAAGTAATCACAAGTTGGCCGGCGAAAGAACCTTGAGAGACTGAAAATGTCACCTCAATCGTGCATGTGGCTCCTGCAGCCAGACTTGAGCCGCATGTTGTCTGACTGAGGCCGAAGGCAAAGCCGTTCACAACAGGCGGGGAGAGCTGGACAGCTGAGGCGGAGGTGTTCGTCACGGTCACCTTCTTCGTATCTATCTGTCCCGAAGCAGGAGTGAAAAGAAGATTTTCCGGAGTCAGGGAAAGGGGCGAAACGGCCCCGGTGCCGGCGAGCAAGATTTTAGACATTCCGTAGTTGGTGCTGATCGTTATTGATCCGGTGTGGAAACCTGGAGTTTTCGGGGTAAAGGTGAGGTAGACACCACATTCACCTGAAAATCCCCCCCCAAAACTGGTAGTCGGCGAGGGGGTCAGAAGGGACGGGCAATAATTATCGACAGCAAAATTAGTGTCGACATTCAATTTAACGTCAACCAAAGTGCTGAGGCCGAGGTCGCCACCGACGATTAGGTCCAGCCAGGTCGAGGTGGACCCTCCGATGGCTGTCATCGGAAACGCACCTTTATCTTGATAGATCCAGAGCCACTCCTTAAATCCAGGGGTACTTGGCTGCGCAACGAATTGATAAACATCCGGACTGCTCTGTGCATTGCTGTATACGTAGAGTGTGGAATCGTAGTCTAAGAAAGACACCGCAACTGAACAACTGCCGCCCGGCGGAATCGGCTGACTACAAGAGTCGACGTCTGGAGTCATCCGAGTGGGACCAGAGATCGAGCTCAGCACCAGCGGCTCCATGGATGTGTTGGTGATGGATACTGTTCCGAGATCGAGAGGTTGTATGAGCGGAGGATAGCTCGGCGAAGCGATAGTAGCCCCCGGTCTCCCGAAGCCACTCACGGAGACAACGGCGGATCCAAGGAACTGCGGCGAACTGAACCCCAACGGAGTGATGCTGTCGTAGGCATTGATGGTAAGTGATCCGCTGTCCTGCGGAACTCCCAGGTATGGCACATAACGCACCGACAACGTGCAGCTCTCACCTGGTGCAAGCGGTCCACATGATGGGTCGATTATAAATTCCGAGAACGATCCTACGCGCATCGTCGCGGTCGTTTGTGTCTGATTCGTAACGGTCACCGTCATCGGCGCGCTGACCTTGCCAAATGGTGTTGCCGGAAACTGCAAAACGGACGGAGATACCGATACGGTAGGCGAGGGAGAAGAGGACGGCGCGGTCGCCGCAGCGACGGAGATGATGTAGTTTGAGGCCGCGATTGCCGAAGACGGAGTCATTGGAATCTGCAGGTTGCCTCCTGAGGGACTGCCTTGCCACTTCAACTGAATCTGGCACGCCGCCCCAGGCCCGAGGGTGGCACAATTGTTCGCCACGAGCACCACGCAAGCGTCAGATGAGTTGTTGACACATAAGGCTAACGGAGGAACCGCGGTGAGGGCGCCCACTACAACCGAATCGGCAGCAGACAGATTCGTAATCTTCACAGTTCGAATCGCTGAGACGCCTGTAGACAGTACTTGGAAATTGATGTTAGCCGGATCGATAGACACATCGGCAGGATTGTCCTGGGCGGTGCCGGTCAATGACACCAGCAGGACGCCAACACCTGTCGGAATCTGTACCTCTCCGCTCGCTGCACCATTGGCGGTTGGCGCGAAGAAGATGGTCATCGAACAAGTCGCGCCTGCGGCCAGCGAAGCAGCGCAGTTGTTGGTTATCGAAAAAGGCCCGCTCACGGTCGGTGGATCGAGGGTGATGTCAGCGGACCCAGCGGCCTCGACATTGCTGATGGTGAAGGTGTTGCCGTCGTTCGTGCTTCCAACCGGAACACTACCTCCATCGATCGACGACGGCGTGAAGATCAGCCCAGCGCCCAAGCACATTCGCCGAAAGCGAATAGATAAGCCCGTTATTAAGCGTAACGGTCCCGGTTGATGGGCCGGGCGTGGCTGTGCCAAGGAACTCCACGCCCAGGTAGACCCCACATGCTGTTGCGTCGGGCGAGCAGACTCCATTCGTGTCTGCCGACGATGCGAATGAAATGCCGTTGATCGAACCATAGTCATAGCTGGACTGCAGCGCGATGGCGAAAGGGCCGGTAACGGTTCCCGAAACCGCTGTGGTTCCGGCCGGTAACTGCACCCACTCGAAGGCGGTTGCGCCTGGCTGTACGGTGGGGAAGTCAATCGGGGTGCCCCCGTCAAGGGGTACCACCTGCGGTCGAACTCCCGCAGCCTGGATGGTCAGGTCCCCGGTCAGCGGACCGGAGGCGGTGGGGCGGAAGGCCACGGAGAAGACACATTGGCTCTTTCCCGTCTCGCCCGCCGGCAACGTGCCTGAACAGGAGGTTCCGGTCACGACAAAATCGCCGTGCGTTGCCGCGCTTACCCCTGTGAGCGGCACGTCGCCTCCATTCGCGACGGGGATTTCAATAGCCGAACTGGTCTGGCCGACCTGGACCCGAAGGCCGCGGAATGAATAATTGCCCTTCTCGGTTCGAAGTGCCCGGCGATGGACCAGGGGCGGATTTCTTTTAGTGTTGAGAGAAGCCGCAGTCTGTCCAACGGCAACAAGACACGTGACACATACGATGGCCGTCAAGCCAACAACTCGATAGCATTTCGAATGGGGATTCATTCAGCCCTCCCAGAGACGTACTGGGTTGGGGGCAGTTGGCGGGAAGTGAATTCCAGCCAGTCGCCCTTCGGCCTCCTGAAAAACGGTGGGGGGATGTGTCACAAACGCTAGCACCGTTCTACTACTCCGAGCAGCACTAAAGTCATGGGGCCGAAAGTCATCGTTTGGACCTTCCAGAAAGGGTTCAGGCCACCCGCACGAGGCTATTTCTCTCGCTGTTCGTGATCGTTGTCGCGGTGTTCCCTTGTCCGACACTCGTGCCGATCGCGATGGTCATGTTCATCGCAGTCGCAGTCGCGCTCGCCGTGGTCGTCTTTGTCATGGTGATGAAGATGCCGCTGATCACAGCCCGTCGAAGGGGCATTTCCGGTGCCTGCCAGGATTGCCGACGTGTAGCCTGCGTTGGCGGTCGTGATGGTTAGAACGGCGTTGCGAATTCCGGAAACGGCGGGCTTGAACTGCACGGTCACATTGCAGGTCTGCGCACCCGTCAGCGTGGTTCCGGCCGCACAAGTATTCGCCGTGATGCTGAAGTCGGAGGCATTCGTACCGGTGAGGGAGGCGCCTTGCAGGGTAGCAGTGCCGTACAACTGAACCGGATCACCGATGTTCTGCACGGTGAAGGTTTGCGCGGCCATCTGCCCAGTGTTGATAGATCCGAAATCTGCAGAGGCCGGCGTTATCGTGAGCGAGGTCACAGTTGCGTAGATGGGAATCGTCTCGACGCCATCATCAACGCCAAAGCTGAAAGCAATCCGAGACCCCTGATTGCCGACGTTGTTTCCTGGTGTGAACGAAACCGTCATCGTGCAAGTTGCATGCGCAGCCAGTGAAGAGCCGCACGTTGTGCCGACAAGGTTGACCCAGAAACCCGGACCGAGAATGGTTCCGAGGGCGAGCGGGGCGTCCGTGGTATTTGTTACGGTACCCGTCTGATTGGGAGGGTTCTGATAGACGAGCGTGTTGGGAAAGACGATGGGCGTTGCGGTCACTTGGGCGGGAATGGCGAATCCCGATAGGGTTACAGTGACGATCGCAGTTGTTGTGACAATCTTAACGCTACCAAAACTGAAACCAGGTGCGGTGGGCGCATACGCGACTTGAGCCGTGCAGGGTGCGTTGGTGCTGCCCCCCGGGGAGGCACATCCATTGACGAGTTGGAATGCGCTGCTTCCGCTCATCGAAATTCCGACAAAGGGTCCGCTCGCGAGCGTCTGGGTCACAGAGTTGCCGATTTGAACGCGCCCAAATTGAATGCCAAATGGAAAGGCGGACCCAGGCAGGTCAGGACTGGTGGTTGTGCTTTCAACGTGCAGGCCCTCGAATTGATACGTATCGACACTGCTCTGAGCGTTGGACTCAAGATATAAATAGGTTTCGTTGTAGCAAGGGCCCGGGATGGGCATTTGCCACACAGGGGGGCATCCCTCCGGGTTAAAGGTAAGGTTCAGAGTGCACTCGGCGCCGGGGGCCAGAGGGTCCGCGCACTGGCTCGGATCCAAAGAAAAGAAAGGCGCGGCAGATTCAGGCGAAAAAGTCGTACGTGACAAATAAGCGTTGGCAATGACCAGCGGAGTGGTTCCCGTGTTTTTGACCGGGAGAGAATCGTAAATGTAGGTGCCGTCCGGCACATAGCCTGCTGGATGGACCTCGGTGGGGAGCAGGGGACCACTAGGGTAAGATGGCGTGGCCAGCGCCGCGTCGGAAGGAATTCCATAGCCCTCCACGCCGACTCCCCCTGCACTACCCTCATGGACTCCGGCTCGAACCGGCGTAAACCGGACATGCACGAGACAGCTATCTCCCGGATTCAGCACAAGGCATCCCGTGTCAGCGGTGAACTCATACGAGGCTTCGGCCCCGACAACAGACGGCTGGGTGGAGTTGTTCGCAACGGTGACCAACTGCTCATCGCTGGCCTGGCCGATGGGAGTCGGAGGAAAAATCAGCGGCGACGGCATAGTGATGACCGATCCGGGATCGCCGTTAAAGGCAGGCGCAGCCACGTGTGTGTAAATCGAGTAGGCCCCAATCGCATTGCCTCTATCAACTGCCAAAATGATTTGGGTAATTCCTGAGGGCGCTCCGAAAACATATTGGACCTGGATCTGACAGGTGGCCAGTGGAGCGAGGGTGGAGCAGTTGTTTGAGTTTATCTGGTAACAGTCGCTGGTGAGCGTCGCGCTGCATATCCCCCAGTCTTCAAAGCCTCGGATTCCTAGAGAAACTTTGGAGTTGAGATTGCGGACGGTAATCGTCTGTTGAGGAGACAAATCCCCGATACGGGTGAACGTCAGAAAGAGGTTTACCGGGTTGATCCAAGCGTCTACATAGTTGTTCCATGTGACTCCCGCTAGCGAGGCAACGAAATCGCCGGAACTGGTGGAGACCGTCAACTGGCCGGTTGCACCGCCTGAGGCAGTCGGACTGTAATTCACACCGATGGTGCATGAGGCACCTGCCGCGAGTGAAGTGCCGCAATGGTTGACGGCTGCAAATGGGGCATTGGCTTGGACGCTGCTGATCGTCAGAGCCGCTTTTGACCCGTTTGTCAGGACAAACGGCGCAGTACCGCTCACCGTACCAAAAAGAGTCTCTTGAAAATCGACAGACGGTGGGGAGAGTTGAACCCCGTCGGGGACATTGGCGGTTAGAGCGTACGTGGTTCCATCAGACAGCGTTACCGTACCTGTCTGAGTCCCCAATGCGATGGGCTTGAATTGAAGGAGGAGGGCGAGAGCCCCGTACAAGGGCGCGCCGGAACTCGACGGAGCAAAGTTGATCCCGTCGATCGAACCATAGGTGTAGGGCGCCTGCAACGCCATTGCAAAGGGACCCGTAACCGAACCGGTTAACGGTCCTTGTGGATGTAGCCACACATTGACGACCGATACCTCTCCCATGGGGACGCTTCCGAAGTCTACCGGGATTCCGGCGTCCAGGGGGACGACCATGGAGTCCGCGCCATTGGCTGCGATGGTCAGGTCGCCGGTCTTCGGGCCGGAAGCGGTGGGGTGGAAGGCCACGGAGATAACACATCGGCTTTTTTCCGTCTTACCCGCCGGCAACTGGGCTGAACAGGTGGTTCCAGTCACCACGAAATCGCCGTGCGTTACCGCGCTTACCCCGGTCAACGGCACGTCGCCGCCATTCGCGACGGGGATTTCGATAGGCGAACTCGTCTGGCCGACCGGAACCTGGAGGCCCCGGAATGAGTAATTGCCCTTCTCGGTTCGAAGTGCCGGGCCATGGACCCGAGGCGGATTGCTTTTGCTGTTAGGGGAGGCTGCAGTCTGTCCTACCGCAGCCAGGCACGTGACACATATGATGGCCGTCAAGCCAACAACGCGAAAGCATTTCGAATGGAGATTCATTCAGCCCTCCCAGAGACGAACTGGGTTGGGGCAGTTGGCGAGAAGTGAGTTCCAGCCAGTCGCCCTGTCGGCCTCCTGAAAAACGTGGGGGATGTGCCACAACCCTAGCACCGTTCCGCTTCTCCGAATAGCACTAAAGTCATGGGGCCGAAAGTCATCGTTTGGACCCTATGGCTATGAAGGACTTGACATGGCATTCAAATTTGGACAATATATGTCGTATACGACGTATCGTATACGACGGAGACTGACCCAATGGCATTCGATGTCAATTCGGCGATTGGCTGCATCTGGGGAGCCCTCGGCCTGGTCTGGCTCGTCGGCCTCGCGTTTACCAAGCGGACTGTTCGTTCGCAGAGGTCCGGGGCGCGCGCCTTCCACGTGGTGCTGGTTCTTTTTGGATTCGCGCTCTTGGGCAGCCATTACTTTCGCCAGGGATGGCTGGGAATGCGCTTTCTGCCCGATTCACCTGTGTGGGCGTTCACGGGCCTGGCCTTGACACTGGTCGGCTGCCTGTTCGCCATATGGGCGCGCCTGACCCTGGGAGCCAACTGGAGCGGACGTGCCACAGTCAAAGCCGACCATGAACTGATCGTCTCCGGACCTTACGCGCTGGCCCGTCACCCCATTTACACGGGCCTGCTGCTGGCGGCCGCCGGAACCGGCCTCGCGCGCGGGGAGTGGCGCTGCATCCTGGGAGTCGTTCTTATCGCGCTGGCCTTTGCCGTCAAGATTGGCCAAGAGGAGAAACTGATGCTGCAGACTTTTCCTCGTGCGTATCCCCAGTACCGGCAAAGGGTAAAGGCGCTCATCCCCGGCATTTTCTGACCTCCGCCAGCCCCTCTGAGACCTTTAACCGGAACCGTTACTCTTCGAGAAAAGCCCCGTGACTGAACCGTCTCAACCCGCCGATGTCGCGGCGCAAGCACGTCGCCTCGAACGCAACCTGAGCGGCATTCGCCGTGCACTGCGCAAGCCCCTCGAAGCCGAAGTGGCCCGGGGCGAATTGACCGTGCCCCAGGCGGCCGTGATGCAGGCTGTTGTCGCGCACCAGGGCATCAGCCTCAAGGACCTCAGCCGCGAAGTCAGCCTGGCGCATTCCACCGTCAGCGGCATCGCCGACCGGCTGGAGAAGCGGGGAATGCTCGAGCGAAGGCCCGATCCGGCCGATGGCCGCGTGAGCCGCATCTATCCCACCCTTGTTGTGACGGAATTCGTTCGCGATCGCATCCCGGAGCTCACGACCGGCCCCCTGGAGCGCGCCCTCGCCCGCGTCACGCCGGCGGAACGCGGCGCGATCGAACAAGCCCTGCGCCGTCTCCGCGAACTGCTCGAACAGGCTTGACTTCGGCCAATTCCAGCTCTCGGCGCCATCTCTTGCCTCCGGTTTGCTTCTCCCCGACCGCATCTGCAAAACTGGCGATCGATGGTGCTTCACTTTCTTATTCGCGGGCGGGTCCAGGGGGTGGGATTTCGCTGGTTCGTGCATCGCGAAGCCAGCGAACTCGACCTTCGCGGCTGGGTGCGCAACACTGAAAGCGGCGACGTGGAAGTGGTCGCCTCGGGCCCCGCAGAAGATCTGGCCGAACTCCGTTCCAGCCTCCGTCGCGGCCCCCGCGGCAGCCGCGTCGACCAGCTCATTGAGCACTATCTCGACGAGAGCGAATCCGCCAATCTGGACTCCTTTCGAATTGAAGGCGCGTGGTAGATGCCGGATTGATCCGCGATCACGGAACAATCGGCGTGTTCGTTGTCCTCTTCTATAATCGGTAAGGAAGCCGAACCGAAGTCCCGCCCGTTCTGTTCCCATTTCAATCCATGCGTCATCCAGGAGCGCCCGGAACCATGCCTGAAGCAGCCAAGCCCATCAACGTGGAAGCACTCAAAGCGCTCGTCCGCACGGTTCCCGACTTTCCCAAGCCAGGGATCCTGTTCTATGACATCACCACGCTTCTGAAGGACAAGACCGGCTTCGCGCAGCTCATCGATGCATTGGCGGCCCACTACATTGCCCGCAAGATCGACCTTGTGCTGGGCATCGAGGCCCGCGGCTTCATCTTCGGTCCTGCCCTCGCGTACCGCTTGAATGCAGGATTTGTTCCTGTCCGCAAGCCGCGCAAGCTGCCGGCCCCGGTGGCCCGTGTAACCTACGATCTCGAATATGGGTCCGACGCGCTGGAAATCCATCTCGACGCCATTGCCCCTGGACAGCGGGTTGTGCTGGTCGACGATCTGCTGGCCACCGGCGGCACCATGGAAGCGACAGTCAAGCTGGTAAAGCAGCTGGGCGGCGAGATCGCCGGACTTGCCTTTGCTGTGGAACTTGACTTCCTCAAGGGCCGCGACCGCTTCACCGACTACGACGTCTTCAGCCTGCTGCATTACGACGAGTAGGGGAGGCACGCAAACGGGGACGAGAGATAACGGCTGCCGCCGTTCGCTTCCTATTCGCCTGTCATCCGCGCTATTCTCATTCAGTGATGTCTCCGCGTCGAAGGTCCATCCCCGACCTGATTCCATCCCCGCCTGCTGTGGAAGCCGATCCGTTTGCCGGGTTTCACCCCGTCACGGCCGAATGGTTCAAAGCTGTTTTTGATGCGCCCACTGCTCCGCAGAAGCAGGGCTGGCCGGTCATCGCGCGCGGAGAGAGTGCCCTGATTCTGGCGCCGACGGGCACCGGCAAGACCCTGACCGCCTTTCTCTGGTGTCTCGACCGCCTCATGCTTCACCCCATGCCCCGCGGGCAGGAGGATGGGACCCGGGTTCTCTACGTCTCTCCGTTGAAAGCGCTGGCCGTCGACGTTGAGCGCAACCTGCGTTCCCCGCTCGCCGGAATCGCCAACATGGCCCGTCTTCGCGGGGTACCTTTTCGCGAGCCCACCATAAGCGTCCGGACCGGTGACACGCCGCAGAAAGAGCGAGCCCTCTTCCGCCGCCATCCCGCCGACATCCTGATCACCACCCCGGAGTCCCTGTACCTGCTTCTGACCTCGCAGTCAGCTGAGGCTCTCCGCACCGTCGACACCGTCATCATCGACGAAATCCACGCCCTCGTCCCCACCAAACGCGGAGCACATCTGGCGTTGAGCCTGGAACGCCTCGAGGCTCTGGTCGACAGGCCAATTCAGCGAATCGGCCTGTCCGCGACCCAACGGCCGTTGGAGGAAGTGGCGCATTTTCTGGGAGGCGTGGAAATCGATGGAGGTCGCGCCTCAAGTCTTGTTGATACAGGCAGATTGAGCGCATCCTCTGAAGTTTCTGTTGAAGCACCTCGCCCTGTGGAAAACTCCCTGGCCAGCGTCCTCTGACGGAGCCGATGCTGTGCCTCTCCGCTATCGTCCGGTGACGATCGTGAATGCCTCTGCCATCAAGACAGTTAAAGCTTAGGATTGAAGTTCCTGTTGAGGACATGGCGCGGCTCAACGCGATTGAGGAGATCCCCAGCGGACCGGCATCGCAGGCACCCCGCCGCGTTTCCATCTGGAATGCCATTCACCCGCGGCTGCTGGAGCTGATTCGCGAACGAACTTCGACCATTCTTTTCGTCAACAGCCGGCAGGTGGCGGAGCGGCTGGCCGGCGCCCTGAACGAACTGGCTGGAGAACCCGTGGTGCGAGCGCACCACGGCTCGCTGGCCGCGGCCCAGCGATCCATCATCGAAGAGCAGCTCAAGGCCGGCCAGATCAAAGCGCTGTGCGCGACCTCCACGCTCGAGCTGGGCATCGATATGGGAGCCGTCGACCTGGTCATCCAGATCGAAGCTCCGCCTTCGGTGGCCAGCGGCATGCAGCGCATCGGCCGTGCCGGACACTCGGTGGATGCCGTCAGTGAAGGCGTGCTTTTTCCCAAGTACCGGGCCGACCTCGTGGCCTGCGCGGCCGTCACGCGCGCCATGCACGAAGGCCACATCGAGGCAACGCGCTATCCGCGCAACCCGCTCGATGTCCTGGCCCAGCAGTTGGTGGCCACGGTGGCGAACCCGCCGCAGAGAGCTTTGCCGGCGCGGCTAACGAAATCCAAACAAGCCGAAGCAGTCGACGCGGAGCCTGGACCGGAAGTCTCGGTCGATGCCCTCTACGACCTGGTGCGTCGCGCCGCTCCCTTTGCCGAGCTGACCCGCTCCGCATTCGAGGGGGTGCTCGACCTGCTCAGCGGGCGCTACCCGTCGGATGAGTTTGCCGAGCTGCGCCCGCGCCTGATCTGGGACCGGATTCGCAATGTGGTCACGGCGCGCGCGGGGGCTGGCCGGCTGGCCATCCTGAATGCAGGCACGATTCCCGACCGGGGGATGTACGGCGTCTTCCTTGCCCACACCGACGGCAAGTCGGTGCGCGTCGGGGAGCTGGACGAGGAGATGGTCTTCGAGAGCCACACCAACGAGACCTTTATCCTCGGCGCTTCGACCTGGCGCATCGTCGACATCACCCACGATCGGGTGCTGGTGGAACCGGCGCCGGGTGAACCGGGCAAGATGCCGTTCTGGAAGGGAGACGGCCCGGGCCGCCCGCTCGAGTTTGGCCGTCGCATCGGCGCACTGGTCCGGGAACTGCGAGAGATGCCGGCCGCGGCAGCCATGACCCGCCTCGTCACGGAGCACGATCTGGATCCCGGCGCTGCCGACAATCTGCTCCAGTTCCTTGCCGACCAGCAAGCCGCCACCGGCGTGGTTCCCGATGACCGCACCATCGTGATCGAGCGCTGCCGTGACGAGCTGGGCGATTGGCGCGTGTGTGTCCTCACTCCCTTCGGCAGCCGCATTCACATTCCCTGGGCGATGGCCGTCGCAGCACGCATACGCGCGGCGGGCGGAGCGGACGTGGAGACCGTCTGGGGAGACGACGGCTTCGTGCTGCGTTTCCCCGATACCGATGCGCCTCCCGATCCGGACTGGTTCCTTGTCGAGTCCGCCGAAGCCAGCGACCTGGTGCTGCGTCAGCTTGGCTCGACGGCGCTGTTTGCCGGCCGCTTTCGCGAGGCCGCCGGGCGGGCGTTGCTGCTGCCGCGCCGCCGTCCCGATGCCCGCTCAGCCCTGTGGCAATTGCGCAAGCGGTCGTACGACCTGCTGAACGTCGCGTCGCGCTATCCTTCCTTTCCGCTGCTGCTCGAGACGTATCGCGAGTGCCTGCGGGATGTATTTGACATGCCGGCCCTGCTTGAAACGTTGCGCGCCATCGAGCAGCGCCAGCTCCGCGTACACGTGGTGGACACGCGCAAGCCATCGCCGTTCGCCTCGTCACTGCTGTTCAGCTACGTGGCCAACTTTGTCTACGACGGCGACGCGCCACTGGCCGAACGGCGCGCCCAGGCGCTCACCATCGACCAGGATCAGCTGCGGGAGATCCTGGGCGAAGCGGATCTGCGCGAACTGCTCGACGCCGACGTCATTGCCGAGGTGGAAGAGACCGCCCAGTGCCTGGCGGAAAACTACCGCGCCCATTCCGCCGATGGTCTCCACGACCTTTGCCTTCGGCTTGGCGACCTGTCCCGCGAGGAACTGGCCCGGCGCGCTGCGCCGCCCGATCTCATCGAGCAGGCCGACCGCCTGGTCCGCGCGCGCCGCCTGCTTGAAGTGCGCATCGCCGGCGAACGGCGGCTGATTGCCGCGGAAGACGCGGCCCGGTATCGTGATGCGCTGGGAGTCCCCCTGCCGCCGGGGCTGGCAGCATCGCTGCTGGAACCGGTGGCGCACCCGGTGCTGGAACTGGTTCGCCGCTACGCGCGCACGCATGGGCCGTTCACGGTGAAACAAGCTGCGGAGCGCTTTGGACTGGACGCTGCAAAGATCGAGAGCGTGTTGCATCAACTGGCCATGGAAGGCCGCGTACTCGAAGGCGCCTTCCGTCCCGGCGGATCGAACCGCGAGTGGTGCGACGCCGAGATCCTGCGCCAGATCCGCCGCAAGTCGCTGGCGCGCCTTCGCCGTGAAGTGGAGCCGGTGGAGCAGAGCACGCTGGCGCGCTTCCTCACGCACTGGCAGGGCCTGCTGGCGCCGCGGCGGATGGCACGTGCGCATCTGGACGTTCTGCTCGACGCCATTGAGAACCTGCAGGGCGCGCCGCTGCCCGCTTCCCTGCTCGAGTCGGCGATCCTGCCGGCGCGCGTGGGCGGATACGAGCCGGCGGGACTCGACACTCTGATTGCCGCCGGAGAAGTGGCCTGGGCAGGCGTAGAGGCGCTGGGCGAGCGCGACGGCCGCATTGCGCTCTTTCTTGCGGACAAGCTGCCGCTGTTGGCGCAGGCGCGTCCGACTCCGGCGCGAATCAGGAGCCGCTGAGCGAGCGGGAACAAAAGCTGCTCGCGGTGCTCGAATCGAACGGAGCCAGTTTCTTCGACTCCCTGCACCAGGCGGTGGGCGGAGGATATCCGGGCGAGTCGATTGATGCGCTGTGGAGCCTTGTCTGGCGGGGCCTGATCACCAATGATTCACTGCACGCGCTGCGGGCCTATACTGCCCGGCCGGAAACGGCGCGGACTCCGCGAAAGGTTCAGACCGGGGCGGTGTTTCGTTCGCGGCGGACTACGCCGCCCACGGCGCAAGGGCGGTGGGCTCTGCTGCCGGTGCGTGGGGCAGACGCTCCGAGTGCGACCGAGGCCAGCCATGCGCTCGCCCTGCAACTGCTCAATCGCTACGGCGTGCTGATGCGGGAGTCGGTTGCGGCCGAGAATGTGCCGGGCGGGTTCAGCGCCGTCTATGACGTGCTCAAGGCTCTCGAAGAGAGCGGGCGCATTCGCCGCGGCTACTTCGTGGCCGGGCTGGGCGCCACGCAATTCGCCTTGCCGGCGGCGATAGACCTGCTGCGCCAGTTGCGCATCGCGCCCGATCCAGAGAAGCCGGAATTCGTGCAGCTGGCGGCGGCCGATCCTGCCAATCCCTACGGTTCGGTTCTGCCGTGGCCGGAATTGCCCGTGGCGGAAGAGGATGCGGAGTCCGCGCCGCGGGTGCTCACGCGCGCGGCCTACGCCGAAGTGATCTTGTGCAATGGAAAGCTGATCGCGTGGCTGCGGCGCAACAATCCCAATGTGCTGATTTTCCTGCCTGCCGAGGAGCCCGAGCGATCGCAGACGGCGGCAGGGCTGGCGCACTTTCTCTGGACGCGCGGACAGGAACGGATGCATGGCGGCAGCCGCGAGGGAGTGCTGCTCACGACCATCAACGGCCAACCTGTCGGAGTCCATCCCATGGCGCGTTTCCTGATGGATGCGGGCTTTCATCCAGGTCCGCTGGGCATGCATTTGCGGCGGGTACCGCTACCCATGACGCAAGCCGGGCCCCAGTCCGAAGAGGTCCAATAGAACCACTACTGATCTTGTTGTTCCGAAACGGCAAGAGGCTCGAAATGAGGTACTGTGATGGCCCGCACTTTGCAGTCTTTCCATAAGCCATTAGGATTTTTTCCGCTGGCAGTCGTCTGGAGGGTATTTCCAGTGGGTACTGGACGCCGCCTGCGAAACGGTCGAGTGGCCTTATCAGCCACTAGGTTTCAACTCCCTTGCCCTCCGTATGACACTCGGCAAATTTAACCAATCGCACGCCGCGATTTGTGTTACGATATTGGCAATTCGCAGGCGGCGTCCATTGTTACGGATTGCACCTCGGCAAAGGCTCCGGTTTGATAACCCGGGGCCTTTCCATTTCGGGCATGTTCCCGGCGAGTCTGGACGGACGAAGTCCCCTGAGGAACCCAGAAATGCCGGAAGGCGATACCATCTTCCGCACGGCGCGAACCCTGAACCGCGCTTTGGGGGAAGGCGGTGACGGGCTTCCGCACTACCTTCCCGTTGCTCACGCGATTTGACGATGACACCCCGCTCGCCGGCCAGGTCGTCGATCGAGTGGAATCGCGCGGCAAGTGGGTGCTGATCTATTTCTCCGGCGGCTGCATCCTGGCCACGCACATGCTGATGAACGGCAGCTGGCATATCTACCGGCCCGGAGAACGGTGGCAGCAGCCGGCGGCCAATATGCGAATCGTGATCGAGACCAGCGACTTTGTGGCGGTGGGCTTCAGCGTGCCGGTGGCTGAGATGCATACGGCGCAATCGTTGGCGCGCGAGCGGAGAATTCCGCCGGCGGCGAGCGACGTGCTCGGGAGCGATTTCGATGCGAACTTCGCCGTCGAGAGTCTGCTTGCGGCCGGCGATCTCGAGTTGGGCGAAGCGCTGCTGCGGCAGAAGGTGCTGGCCGGGGTGGGCAATGTGTTCAAGTCGGAAATCTGCTTTGCGGCCAGGCTGCATCCGTTTGGCAAAGTCGCGACGCTCACGCGCGAACAGGCAGCCGAAGTGGTTTCGATTGCCCGCCGTCAACTCGGTTCGAACGTGCTGGAAGAATCAGGAGGCCGGATTGTGACCTATCGCGGACGGAAACGGCGCACTACGCACCGCGATGATCCCGGGGAGAGCCTGTGGGTCTACGGTCGCACGGGACAACCGTGCCGGCGCTGCGGAGAACTGATCCTGCGGCGGCTGCAGGGTGGCGATGCGCGGGCAACGTACTGGTGTCCCGAGTGCCAGCCTATGCCGGATAACATCGAGGTGGAAGGGTTTGGCACTCAGTGAGAGTGTGCGGCCTGCGCGGCCCCTCGCAACGCTCCTCGGCGCCCAGGAGCATTGACTAATGTAATTGCGAATGCTTGGGCTGCTGAAACTGGATTGCCTTGCGCAAGGAACAACTCTCCCAACTGTTCGCGAGCGGGGATGATCGGCCCGGGAGTCACGGGTAGCTTCTCGATTCCGTCCTCATCATCGGCGGCGCCGCGCAGGATGAGAGCGGCTTCATCCGGCTGATTCGCAGCCTGTGCAGCCCACGCCAGGACTTCGCGCCTCATGATGTCGACTTGGGATGCCCAGTAGCTGTTTCCCGAGGCCTGGAGCCGGTCTTCAAGCTGGCGCAATGCCTCGGCTTGTTTGCCGGCCTGTTGGGCATCGCCCATTCGGGCGTACCCGAGGCCGCGAGCCCAGACGGCGATGGCGATAACGTGGGGTTGAGCCGGCACGGGCGGGTCGATGACTTTCTCCGCGTCACTCCACTGCTGCCGTTCGACGATGTAGCGGATGGGGATGGCCGTCGCAGCATATCCGATTTTGAAGTCACCCATATTCGGATTCGGCATTGCCTTGAGTTGCTGAATCACCCCGGCCGCCTCCTGGTCGCGCCCACTCTGCAGATAGGCGTAGACCAGGTAGTCCATGGCGTGCAGTTCTTCGCCTATGTCGCCCTGCTGGTGTGCGGCGCTTATCGCGGCAAGATTCGATGCGATGGAATCGTCCCACAAGCCGAGCCTCGTAAAAATATGCGACGGCATGTGCAGCGCATGCGGAACCGATGGAGCGATGTTGGCATAGGCCCTGGCCGCTGGTAGGCCCCTCGATGCGAGTTCCTGGTTGTCGTACGCGTGGATGAGGTAATGGGGGATTCCAGGGTGGTCGGGGAATTCACGATAGAGCGGTTCAAGCAGATCTGCGGCCTGCTTTTGCCTTCGATGCTCTTTGTCCGATGGAGACGCGTTTGAGATCAGGGCGAGCGCGTAAAAGACCTGGGCCTCAACGTCCTTGGGGTTCGCCGCCGCAAGATCATGCATCGCAGTTTCATAGTTCAATGCGCGTGTGCGGTACGGCACAGAAGCATCGTTGAAGACCATGCTGAGCGCGTTGATAAAACCGCGCTCGCGATTCGAGGACTTTTCGGGCATTGTTGCCTTCCTGATTTCCTGCTGCGCGGCGGAAGTGTCGGAAGGCGAAGGAGGCAAGTCCCACAGTTGGTGGAAGTGGGTCATCGCGATTCCCCAATGGGCGATCGCGCAGTGAGAATCCTGCGTGGCCACGCTTCGGAAGGCTTCTTCCGCAGCCTTGTAGGCGAACGAATGCAGGAGCGCAACCGCACGATTGAATTCGCGTTGTGTATCAGGGTTGCACGAAGTTGGAAATGACACCGCGCCCAGTTTTTCCGGCACCGGATGGTTATGTTCTTCCTGTGCCAGTGGGAACGTCGGGAACAGGAATGCCAAAATGAGGAAAACTCGCATCATCTCAGTCTCCGCGAACTTTCAAGGACGTTCCCGGTCCCCAAATTCTACGATGAGCGGGCGCGGCCACGTGGAGGTATCTTTCAGATGCCGACAACAGACCCATGCACCGATCGACCTGAACACACCCCCAGTCATTTGAGCCCGGGTGCAAATTGGCCTCGACGAATATATGCGTTGACACATCACTGAGTATGTCTTTACTGTAATTCGTAGTAGTAGTTCGAATTTGAAGTAGTAATACGATTTGTTACCAACTGCGGATGACTGGAAAAAGTTCAAAGCCAAAGGCGAATGCGTATCACGCTCATCGGGGGCGGCAGCGGCGGCGTATCCTCACCGCGGCCGAGAAGCTTTTTGAAGAGCACGGCATCGACCGCACCACGATGGCTGATGTGATCTCCGCCAGCGAGCTTCGCCCATCCACGATGTATCAGTACTTCTCGAACAAGGACGACATCGTCTGGGCGATCCTCGGCGAGGTGCTGGAGGAAAGCGCCGCAGGCACAAAGAAGATCGTCGATGAGGCAACGAGCGGGCTGGCAAAGATTGCCGCGCTGCTTGACTACATGGCAGATGAGCTTGCGAAGAACCAGGCCCGGATTCGCTTTCTGGCGCAGTTCGATGCAATGTACGCCCGCGACTGGCCGGTCGAGCGACTTCTGACGCTGGAAGGCCAAATCCATGATCAGGGTTTCAAGGCCTTCCGCAAGCTGATCCGCGAAGGCATCGCTGACGGTTCTCTTCGCCCGGACTTGCACCCCAACCTGACGTTGCACGCGGTGATGAATGCGGTGATCGCGGCGCAGCGGCGTCTCGCCTCGCTGGGGAAAAAAGTCGAGCTGGAATATGGACAGCCAATCGACCGGTTGTTCCGGGAAACAATTCGCATCATCGTGCTTGGTCTTCGAGCCACCGAACAATCCAACACCAACGAGCCTGCTCCGCGCCTTAAAGCTCGCACCAGCACCAACAGAAAGAGGCCCTCATGAAACTGCGTCTGCGCATTGTGGCTGCAATCTGCACCGGTCTTCTATCACTGGCTCCTGTTTCGATCAATGCGGCGGAGCCGAATGCGCCCCGGCTGGAGCTGGCGGCCGATTCCGGCTGGAAGTTCCTGCTCGGCGACCCGAGCGGCGCCGAAGCGTCCTCATTCGCAGACACAGCCTGGCGCACGGTGGACCTGCCGCACGACTGGAGTATTGAAGGCCGGCCGGACAAAGACAGTCCCAGCGGCGCCGGCGGGGGCTTCTTCAACGGCGGCGTGGGCTGGTACCGCAAGACGTTCAGTGCGCCTGCCGAGTGGGGGCGCAAGCGAGTGAGCGTCGACTTCGATGGGGTATACAAGGACGCAACCGTGTACCTGAACGGCCATAAGCTGGGGACTCATCCCTACGGATACACAAGCTTCTCCTTTGATCTCACCCCGAATCTGAACTTCACTGCCCCCAACGTGCTGGCCGTGCGCGTGGATAACTCCGCACTGCCGAACAGCCGCTGGTACAGCGGGTCAGGAATCTACCGCCACGTCCGCGTGATCGTGACCGATCCCACGCATGTGACGCACTGGGGAGTATTCGTCACCACGCCGAAGGTCTCGGATGAGTCGGCGACGATCTCCATTCGGACCAGTGTGGCCAACGAAGCGGCCGGATCGGCCGGAGTGATGGTTGAGACAACGCTTTACGATGGGTCGGGACGCGAAGCCGGCAAAGCGGAATCGAACCTGACCATTGCTCCGGCGAAGGAATTGGATGCCGCGCAAATGATCACACTTGCCAAGCCAGCGCTGTGGTCGCCTGCTACGCCGACGATGTACCGGGCCGTTTCGCAGATACGGCAGGGCGGCAAGGTTGTCGACCAGGTGGTGACGCCGTTCGGGATCCGGTCGCTTGCGTGGTCGGCAGACAAGGGATTGCTTCTGAATGGAAAGGCGATCAAGCTCACGGGCGGTAGCGTGCACCACGATAACGGGCCTCTGGGGGCTGCTGCATTCGACCGCGCGGAAGAGCGCAAAGTCGAGCTTTTGAAAGCGGCCGGTCACAACGCAGTACGAACCGCGCACAACCCGCCTTCCGCTGCATTTCTTGATGCGTGCGACCGGCTTGGCCTGCTTGTATTGGATGAGCCGTTCGATACATGGAAGGCGAACAAGGTCAAGTTCGATTACGGCCGGGACTTTGACGAATGGTGGAAGAAGGATATGTCGGCCATGGTTCTGCGCGATCGCAACCATCCCTCCATTGTGATCTGGGGAATCGGCAACGAGATCCCCGAGTTGGAGGTCGAACGAGGCCGGTTAATGGGTAAACACCTAGCCGACCATATGCGATCGATCGACACCACGCGGCCGCTTACGCTCGCATTTCCGGGAACCACCACCGCACCGGATGCCGCAGCCGTGTTTTCGCTTCTTGACATTACTGGTTATAACTACAATCTCATTCCGACTTACGCGGAAGACCATCGCCAGTGGCCAACGCGCATGATGTTGACGACTGAGTCGTTTCCGGCCAAGGCATTTCCGTTGTGGCAAATCTCGCAGGACAATTCGTATGTTCTCGGGGACCTTACGTGGACCTCCATGGATTATTTAGGTGAGTCCGGTATCGGCGCGTGGTCCTATGCCACTCCGGAACAGGCACAGATTGCGGAGAAGATGATGGGCGCGATGTTCACCACGGCCATCGTGGACAAGATGTTTCTGGGGATGGCCAATGGCGTCGATATGGCGGCCGAAATGGCCAAGAGCGCGTCCGATCCGGCTGCGAAAGCCGCGATGGCTGTTATGTTTCACGGGTATCCGTGGCACGCGGCGGCGTGCGGCGATCTTGATTTAACCGGCTACCGGAAACCCCAGTCTTATTATCGCGACATCTTGTGGAACGGCGGCGACCGCGTGTACGCGACGGTACGTCTTCCTGAACCCGAAGGCAAGAAGATCATCGCGGTGGGATGGGCGACTTACCCGACGCTGCCGTCGTGGACCTGGCCGGGACAGGAAGGCAAAGAACTGCAGGTGGAGGTGTATTCAGGCGCTGAGAAGGTGCGCTTGTTCCTGAACGACAAGCTGATCGGCGAGAAGTCGACCGGGCGCGATCAGGAATTCAAGGCGACGTTTTCAGTACCGTATGCGCCCGGCACGTTGAAAGCGGTTGGCCTGCGGGGAGACAAGGCTGTCGCTGAAAGCGTTCTTGCATCAGCCGGCAAAGCTGCCACTCTGCGCATAACTGCAGACCGCACTGAAGTGAATGCCGACGGGCAGGACCTTTCCTTCCTCGCTGTCGAGGCGGTGGACGCTGAGGGGCGTTTGCAGCCCAACGCCGATCAGGAAGTGCAGTTCTCGATAAGCGGACCAGGTGTGATCGCCGCAGTAGGGAACGGAGATGGACAAGACGAGGCCTCCTACTATGGCGACCGACGCAAGTTGTTTCAAGGGCGCGCGCTCGTGGTGGTGCGTACCTCGAGGGAGAGCGGACCGATCACTGTCAAGGCGACAACTCAAGGCTTGACCGAGGGGTCGGTGACGATCCAGGCAAGCCCGGTTGCGGAGCGCGCGGAACTGCGTTGAGGGACCATCAAGCGCGCAGGGCGGACGCGGAGTGACTTTCGCTAAAGGGAAATCAAAGGTCCCGGATGAACAACGCCGTCGGCCCGTCCTTACCTGCGGTGGCAACGACGCGCACAGAATCCCCCTTGTCGGCTTGAAACCGGAGTCCATCCTCGGCTCCGAAGTTACCCTCTGCGACCGTGCCTGCATTGATTTTGAAGGTATGGACTTTCCCTGACTTGTCTTCGACAGTGAGGGAACGGGCATGTCCATCGAATTTCTCTACAGTTCCCACCGTGGAGGTGAACGGGCCGGCCCCAAGATTCTTCAACGCGACCACGGTTCGGGGGCGGGTCACTCCTCCGAAGTAGAAGACGATCGCGTAGGCGCCCTTGCTCTTGAAGGTACTCACCGTCGTAGCTTCGGTCGCGATTCGTTTGTCAAACTCGATGCGGGTTTTGGGGTTCGATTCGATCTGGAATTCGCCAGTCGAACCGTTATCCTGAAGCACGGAAATGCTCTTGTCAGGGTTGATGGACGCCACAGTGCCGGTCAGCGCGTGAATCAGTTCCTGTGCCGGCGATGGAACAGGAATCGAAACCAGGCACCCCAGACAAACAAGCGTTAACAATGATGCTCTCAGCATGCCTTCCTCCACGTTTCATTGAATTGCGGGCGGAGAGCAGACGCAGAGCCTGCGCCCAAAACCAAACGCGGCAAGCATAATTCCGTCTTTCCTTACGAGACAGTCCCCGGAACGAAATAACGACCTCCCAACCAGACGCACTTCGGCGCGGCCGGTAGGGGCCGTAACACTTGTTTGGATGCAGGTTTCCGACTGCGGAGAACCGCCCGTGCCAGGATTTCGCTAGTTGCCGCTCTTGTTGCCGACGCCGAAGATTTTCTGGAACAGGTTGCGTCGATCGGGGGGGTGGCTGCAGGTGTCGGTGGGCGCCGTACCGTCAAGGAAGGCAGCGCTGTACGTGGTGGGGCAAGCGCTGTCCGGAAGCAGGTTGGTGATCTTGTCGAGGTCGACGAGTTGCACACCATCCGGCGGGGTGAAGGGCTTGGTGTCGGAGTACTGGGGCAACTGCACGGCCTTCTTCATGAACTCTGCCCAGATGGGGCCGGCAGCAGGGGCGCCTTCAATCACGATATTGGTGTAGTCGTCGTTGCCCACCCATACGACGCAGAGCAGGTTGCTGGTGAATCCCGCAAACCACGCATCGTGACTGGAGCCGGTCTTGCCGGCTGCGGGTGCGGTAAAGCCCAGGGCGCGGACCCTGCCTCCGGTGCCGGCATTGAGCACGTTCTCCATCAGGTTGGTAGTCAGGTAGGCCACGCGGGGATCGAGCACCTGCTTGGCATTGGGCGTGTAATCGGTCATGACGTCCCCGTTGGCGGTGCGCACGCTGGCCAGCATCCAGGGATCGAGGTGAATGCCCCCATTAGCAAAAACGGTGTAGGCGCCGGCCATGTCGAGGGGCGTTGCATCGTAGGAACCAATGGCGACGGAAGGCGTTCCGCGCGCGTTCTTGACGCCAGCCTGGCGCGCCAGCTCCGCGACGCGATCGAATCCCACCATGGACGCCAAGCCGATGGTGGCATTGTTGAGCGACCATTGCAGGGCATAACGCGCGGTGACCTGGTCGTGATAGTTGTCGTGGTCGTTGCGAGGGCTGTATTCCTTGTCGCCGACCATGTATGTGCTTTGCTCATCGTTGAGCATGGTGACGGGCGAGAACAGCTTTTCCTGACCTGGGAGGGGAGTGCCCTCGACCGCGGTCTGAAACGCCGCCGCATAGACGAATGGCTTGAAGATGGAGCCGGTGGGACGATGCGCAACGGCGTGATTCACCTGGCTGTTGCCATAGCTGCGGCCGCCAACCAGGGCCAGCACCTGGCCGGTGTGCGGGTTGAGCGCGACCAGGGCCACTTGGGGATAGGTGATGGGAGTGGGGGGCGGCGGCGTCTCGCCCTTCTTCACCCGGTTTCGGCGTGCGTGCAGCTTTTCCACCTGCTCGTCAACTACGTGAATGGTTGAATCAACCGCCGCGGTGGCGACGCGCTGCAGGTCGGGGTCGAGCGTGGTGTAGATGCGCAGCCCTTCGAGGTTGGAATCGCGCTCGCCGATCTTCTGCAGCAGTTGTTCGTGCACCAGGTCGACGAAGTAAGGCGCCTCGCTGGCGTCGACACTCGCGGTGGAGAGATGCAGCGGCTCGGCCTGGGCGCGCTCCGACAGGTTTTTTGTTATGGCTCCGGTCTCAACCATGGAATCGAGCACCAGGTTGCGGCGCTCGATGGCGCGATCCGGGTGGCGGAAGGGCGAGAAGTAATTGGGCCGCTGGATCATGCCCGCCAACAGCGCGCTCTCCGCGAGATCGAGCTGGCGCACGTCCTTTCCGAAGTAAGATTGCGCGGCCTCCCCGAAGCCGTTGATCGCGAAGCTGCCGCGCTGCCCGAGGTTGATCTGGTTGGCGTAGAGCTCGAAAATCTGTTTCTTCGTGAAGCGGTGCTCCAACTGAAAGGTGATGACGATTTCGATAATCTTGCGCTTGATGCGCTTCTCGGGAGTAAGGAAGAAGCCGCGCGCCAGCTGCATGGTGAGGGTGGAGCCGCCCTGCTGCTTCTGGCCGGTGGTAAGGTCGCGGTAGACAGCTTCCATGAGGCGAAAGTAATTGACGCCGCCGTGCTCGAAGAAGCGGCGGTCCTCGACGGCGAGGACCGCCTGGACCAGGTTCTGCGGGATCTCGTCGTATGTGATGAGGCGGCGCTTGGTGCGGTTGGCATCCTCACTCAGGCCGGTGATCAGCACCGGTTCGAGTTCATAGCTGGCCAGCGCCTGGTTGTGATCGTCGGCAATCGACTGGACTACGCCCTTGCTGACGTGGATGGTGGCGCTGTCCTGGGCATGGTAGGACTGCGGGCCAGGATAGACGGTGATGGCCCCGTCGCTTTCGCTGTAGGTGCCCATTGGGGAGTCTTTCTGGGTCCCGACGAGAGAGTAGTTAGCCTGGCGTAGTTCCTGGGCAATGAGATTGATCGTGAGCTTCTGGCCGGGGCGCACTTCGCGCGGCTCGGCGAAAATCTTGGCCGTATTTTTGAACAACGGCTGCTTGAGGCGCGCGTCGACGATGTGCTGGTATTTGACATAGAAGTAGCCGCCAACCGTCAACACGGTGACGGCCGCCGCGGCGACCACGATAAGCCCGATGCGCAGAGCGAGCGAAGCCCAGCCGATGCGATGGGTGGGCATCCGGAATTTGATTTTTAATGCCATAAAGACAGCTTTCAGTTGTCAGCTGTCAGCTATCAGCTCAGGGTGCGGCGAGGTTGCAGCGGCAGATTTCGCACCGGCAGCGTCAACAAGCCCCTGCGGGTTGAAAGCTGAAGTCTGACAGCTACTCCGTGGCTCCCTCCAGCAGAAACTCTTCGGCGACGCGGGCTTTTACTTGCGAGACTACCTCGGCGAGGGCTACATCGACGCTCTGGCCCATCGCACGGGTCACCAGTTCTACCTGGCCGCTTGCCGCTTTCTTACCTACATTGATGCGAAAAGGAATGCCGACCAGGTCCGCATCCTTGAATTTGACGCCGGCGCGCTCGTCCCGGTCATCAAGCAGGACGTCGAGGCCGGCGGCTTCCAACTCGGCAGCGAGTTTCTCGCCCGTCTCCCGGAGCGCTGCGTCGCTCGCATTGGTCACGGTGACGACTACGGTGAACGGGGCGATCGAAGGCGGCAGCCAGAAGCCGTTGGCATCATTCGACTGTTCGATGGCGGCGGTCAGAATGCGTTCGATGCCGATGCCGTAGCTGCCCATGATCGGGGTCACTTCCTTGCCGTTCGGGATCGAGGACGGTGGCGCCCATGGATTCGGTATATTTGCGCCCGAGCTTGAAGATGTGTCCCACCTCGACGGCTTTGCCGACGACCAGCCTGCCGCTGCAGGGCTCTCCGTTCTTATCGACGGGGCAGGCCTCGCCTTCGTTCACGCTGCGGATGTCGGCGCTGACGGTCCAGGTGAAATCGCGGCCCGGAACCACGTTGCGGAGGTGGTAGTCGAGCTTGTTGGCGCCGCAGACAAGATTTTTGCGGCCTTCGAGGGACCGGTCGACGACGACGGTGAGGCCTTCGCCGAGCGGCTGGTCGTTGTGCTTGAGGCCGACGGGGCCGAGGTAGCCGGCCGGTCCGTTGAAGAACTGCTCGAGTTCCGCCGCCTGCATGGTGCGCAGGTCGGCCGCTCCGAGTACGCCCAGCAGCTTGGTTTCATTCACCTGGTGGTCGCCGCGGAGGAAGGTCGCGACGCCATGCCAGGTGTCGGGAGTGGCGGCACCCTTTGCGGCTGATCCGCGCTTCAGGGCCATGTAGGCGACGCACTTGATGTCGGAGGCGGGCGAGATTTTGAAGAAGGCAGCCACATCCGAGATGGCTGCGCAGCCGGGAGTGCTGACCAGTTCAGGGGTTCCGTCGCCGGTGGCAGCCATCTCATCCACAGGACCAAGCCGGGACACAGCCTTTTCGAGATTGGCCGCATAGCCGCAGACCGGGCAGCTGGCGATGAGGTCCTCGCCGGCTTCGGTATAGACCATAAACTCCTGCGACTGCGACCCGCCCATGGCGCCGGAGTCGGCTTCGACGGCGACGAACTTGAGGCCGCAGCGGGTGAAGATGGCGCGGTAGACCTCATCGTGCAGGTCGAAGCTCTTGTCGAGGCCGGCGGCATCGATGTCGAAGGAGTAGGCGTCCTTCATGATGAACTGGCGCACGCGCAACAGGCCCGACTTGGGGCGTGGCTCGTCGCGAAACTTGGTCTGGATCTGGTACCAGATCTGGGGCAGCTGCTTGTAGCTGCGCAGTTCGCTGCGGGCGATGGTGGTCATGATCTCTTCGTGGGTCATGCCCAGGCAGAGTTCAGCGCCCTTGCGGTCCTTCAGGCGGAACATGTTGTCGCCCATGCCGGTCCAGCGGCCGCTCTCGACCCACGGCTCCTTGGGCAGGATGGCGGGGAGAAAAAATTCCTGGCCGATCTTGTCCATCTCTTCGCGCACGATGGCGATGATCTTGTTCAGCGAGCGCTGGCCGAGGGGGAGGTAGTTGTAAATGCCGGCGCCGAGCTGGCGGATGTAGCCGGCTCGGAGCAGGAACTTGTGGCTGGCCACTTCAGCATCGGCCGGGGCCTCGCGAAGGGTGGGAATGAAGAGCTTCGACCAACGATGCATAGAAATGGCTTGACGTGCTTTCCCGTCCGAAACCCGGACGCAAAACGATGAAGAGTCAACTCCCATCTTAAATGTTCGCGCGCTCGAGGCCTCCGCCTCCTCCGGGATTCTGACCCGCCCGAGCAGTTGCCACACCTGATAGGAACTTGCCATCGCGTCGCTCTCCGTTGCAGGGCGCCCAAGGGATTGGGAATCCAAGGCAACTTGACAGCTGACCCTCAAGCGCCCCGCATCCTGGAGATTGCAACCGCCATGCCAAGGCGGTTAGTCCTGAAAACAATGGGGTTGTCGATCGATTGGCCCGTCCGCCCGTGTCATGCAGGACACAGAAGTGTGGAACGGATGACGCGCCTCGGGGTCCGTGCGCAGGCCTCTTCGCGAGTCAATCAGAGAAGCTGGTCGAGACATCTCATGTTCGAAAAACGCCGGATCGTTCGGCCATGGCTCCTGAACACCCGGTAAACGTGAATCCGAGGCGCTCGTAAAACAACTGCGCGGATGGATTATTCGAGGTCACCATGAGGCTCATGGTTTTGGCCCCGGCGCCTCGTGCCCAGTTCTCTGCCGCTCTGACCAGCAGTGCGCCCACCCCCAGCATGCGATGGGTCGGGGCCGTCCACATCGACACCAGGCGTGCCTGCGTTCGATCCATCTCTTCAAGGAATGAGCCCACAATGCCGCACGCCTCATTCTCGTCCATGGCCAGAAATCCGGCTCCCGTCACGCCGTTCCAGTTTTCCGCACGCCTGAGCCATTCGTCATCGGTGAACTCTGCCTCCCGGGCGTAGGTGGATCCAAAGGCGAATGGGCTATCCTGAAGCGCCCGAAGACGAACGGCTTTGAAGACCAGAAAATTCTGGGCTGTGATGGGCACGATAGAAATCATTCAAATCCTGATCAAGATGGAGTGACAGTGTTCCCGCCTGCCATTCTGGCCTTCAGTTAAATCAGCTCCACACCCCACAGGTCGTGCAGGTGGACGACACCTTCGACTCTCTGCTCGGCGTCCACCACGATCAGCGACGTGATCTTGCGCTCTTCCAGGCTGGCCAGTGCCCTCGCGGCCAATTCGCCCGATGCAATCGTTTTGGGGTGGGGATTCATGGCCTCGCCGGCGGTGCGGGTGAGAGCTGCGCCGCCTTCGCGCTCGAGCAGCCGGCGCAGATCGCCGTCGCTGATCACGCCGCGCAAGCGGCCATCTTCCTGCACCGTGGTCATGCCCAGCTTCTTCGACGACATTTCGTAGATCACGTCGGTCATCGGGGTGGAGAGAGCGACGCTGGGCACGTTGTCGCCGGAGTGCATCAGGTCGCGCACCAGGGCCAGTTGCTTGCCGAGTTTGCCGCCGGGGTGCAATTCGGCGAAATCTTCGGCACGGAAACCTTTGCGCAGGCTGACGGCCACGGCGAGAGCATCGCCCAGGGCCAGCATGGAGGTGGTCGAGGCCGTCGGGGCCAGGTTAAGTCCGCAGGCCTCGCGCTCCACGCTGCAGTCGAGCGCTACATCGCTGGCCGTGGCCAGGGTCGAGGAGAGATTGCAGCAGAAGCTGATGAGGGCATCGCCTTTGCGCTTGAGGGTGGCCAGCAGGCGAAGAATCTCCTCTGTTTCGCCGCTGGCGGAGAGGGCGATGACCACATCCCCGGGCATAAGCACGCCGAGGTCGCCATGGACTGCCTCGGCTGGGTGGAGGAATAAGGCCGGAGAACCGGTGGAACTGAGCGTGGCCGCAATCTTCTGAGCCACAATGCCGCTCTTGCCCATGCCGGTGACAACCACGCGGCCATTCGATTCTCCGCAGCGCAGGATCAGGTCGACGGCTCGATCGAAGTCCGGGGCCATCGGGCCTTCGAGGCGGCGGGCGAGCGCCAAAAGAGCGGCCGCTTCGGTGCGGACCAATTCAGCTGGAGTGAGGGCCGCGGGCTGCGGGCAGTCCGGATCAGAAGGGGCTTCGCGATCCCTGGGATTCATCGGTTTCTGATGGTAACAGGGTGGATCGCCGGAGTTAAGCACCAGACGACGAAGTTCGTTGCCCTCCGCACGCTGGTTGTGACCAGATTTTCCTCGATCCCGCCCAAGCGGAGCTTGGACGGGGCACCCATCACGGGACACCCCATTTTGTAACCTGTGACCGGCTCGTACAATCAAACAGGAGAGGTCGAACGAGTTGAAGCGGAACACGGTTGTCATCGGGGTTGTGTTGTTGATCCTGGCCACGTTTGCATGGGCAGGGTGGGCCAACTGGGAGTACCGTAAGCAGGCCGCCGAGCGGCGCCTGGCCCATGCTGCCCAGGGCGAACTGGTGGCCGCGGGCGGTGACGAGCAGCCGTCGCTATCGCCCATGATCGGCAAGCCGGCGCCCGCGTTCTCGCTCGAAGATCTGAGCGGAAAAAAGGTTTCGCTGGCCGACTACAAAGGCAAGGCCCTGCTGATCAATTTTTGGGCCACCTGGTGCGGTCCCTGCAAGATCGAGACTCCCTGGCTTGTTGATCTTCGCAACCAATACGCTGCCAAGGGGTTTGAAGTACTGGGAGTTTCGACGGATGAGATCGATCGCAGCGACGTGAAGGCGTTTGGCGAGGAGAAGAAGGAGATCGCGAGCTTCATTCAGCAGCATCACATGCCGTATCCGGTGCTCATCGATGGCGACACCCTGAGCAAGCCATACGGCGGCCTGGATGCGATGCCGACGTCGTTCTATCTCGATCGATCGGGCAAGATTGTGACGGCCCAGATGGGGATTACTTCGAAGGAAGATATCGAGGCGAATATACAGAAGGCGCTGAAAGGCAGCTCTTAACTTCCAGCTTGGATGAGAAAGGTTTCGACGTGCTGACCAGGTCACGTTCTTTCGGGGTCGTCGTGCTGGCGCTCACGAGTCTGATGGTTCTCGGGCAGGTTCCCGGGGGCGATGGGCCGACCCGGGCGGGCGCTAATGCAGAAGCGGTGCAGTATCTCTATCCGGAGCAGATCACGGTTCCGGCGGGGAAAACGACTCCGGTTGCGATGCACTTCCGAGTGGCGCAGGGGCTGCACATCAACTCGCACGCACCCAAGGATGAGTTTCTGATTCCGACAGAGCTTTCGATTCCCGCGGCTTCAGGCGTGCGGCTGGAAGCGGCGGATTACCCGGCCGGTGCCGAATTTGAGCTGCCCGTGGAGCCGGGGACCAAGCTCGTCGTCTATACCGGAGAATTTACAATCCAGGCGCGGATTGTCGCGCAGCCCGGAGATCACATGGTGGAGGCCCGGCTCCGCTACCAGGCCTGCGACCAGAACGCCTGCCTTCCGCCGAAGACGATCAAAGTGCCAATCGATGTGATTGGGAAATAACTCCTGCCGCAGGGCCTCCAATGCGATCGGGTTCGAATCCCGCCCAAGCGGAGCTTGGACGGGGCACCCAGATTACTGGTTCCCTGGCGTCTGCTGATTGCTGGCGGTGGTTGCATTTGTCACCAGGTTCAGCGGCTGGGTAAGCGTGAACAGCAACACGGTGCCGGGCTCGAGCGTGGCCTGCGGATGGCTGACCATGAGGTGCACGGTAACAGCGCCCGCGCCGATGAGGCCGCCGGCCAGGGCGCCTGCGGGACCGCCCATGATGGCGCCGGCGATGGCACCCACTCCCACGGCTCCCCCATACTCAATCGCGCCACGCTTAATACGGGCTTCGGCGCCGATGGTGCCCTCGTTATTAACGCGGGCCTTGGCTCCAGGCGCGCCGGCGACGTAGGCGGTGAGCTGGAAGCGGGAGCCATTGGCAAGGGTCACGGTTTCAGGGCGGAGGCGCATGGAGCCGCGACCGGCGAATTTGCCGCTGGAAACCTCGACGATGTGGCCATCAATTTGAGCGCCGGCTGGAATCAGGACTTGTCCCCCTTCAACAACATCGCTGGCAACCGTGCCACGGAAGGCGTCTCCTTTGACGCTGTCAAGCGTGGAGAGCCGATCGAGCAGGTGGACGCGGATGGTGGTGCCTTCGCCCAGAACGCCTGGAGGCAGGGGGACAGCCTGGACGATGTCGCTGTCAGGATCGGAAGAGATGACCTTCAGCGTTGTCCGCACCTGGGGCATTTCGGGCTGGACAATACCGACATCCGTGCCCGCATTGGGGTCGGGCGAGCCGGCGGATGGATTAACCGCGTTGGGCTGAGAGGCCGGCGTCGCGTCCATCGGATGGGCCGGACTCGGCTTGGGCAATGGCTCGGGCTGCACCGGCGCGGAGGACTCGATGGTGTCGTCGGGCGGAGGTGCGGCCGTTCCAGAGTAGGGGCCGGACGACGTTTGCTGCGCGCACAGGGCGGCAGACGCAAATGCAAAGAGGGCGCACGCCAAGATGGGCCTATTCATCCGAGTCTCCTTCTGGGGGTCTCCTTGGGGCAGGCAAAACGCCTTGATGTTCAAACCCCGCCGGTGACGGAGAGTTTCGCTCAAATTCGAAAGTAGAGGAAATTGAGCGCCGACTCGCCAAGTTCAGGCTATCGCGAAGGGCTCCCGTCAAGGCACACGCGGGGACGAAAGGTTCCTTGGCAAGCACGAATCAGCAAAGATACCTCTTCCGGAATTGGATTCGCTTCCTGCCAGATACGACGTGCGACAACGTCGCAAAGATCGGACGCAGTGGTTCTGAGGGGTTCAAAATAAATTCTGGTTAAAGCATCGGCGGTCTTCGGTTGTGACCAGCGCCACACCGGCGCGAAAGCCCCGGTTTGCTAGAATCCGTAGTGAACTTCAAGCCATTTTTCAAAGCTCATCTAGCTTTTTGAAGCGCAGGACGGAGAGTGAATGCGTAACGTGCAGGAGCTTCTGACAACGATTCAGAGCGCCGCCGGAGGAGCTCTTGCCGTGGATCGCCGTCCCAAACTGAATGACCGGCTGCAGCACCGCATTGCGAGGACGAATATGACTGAAATTATGGAGATCAGGGCGCGCGAGGTATTGGATTCGCGCGGCAATCCAACCGTCGAAGCGGACGTGATTCTGGAGAGCGGCGCGCTGGGCCGTGCAATTGTGCCTTCGGGCGCGTCCACCGGTGAACACGAAGCCGTCGAGCTTCGCGACGGGGACAAGAGCCACTACCTTGGCAAGGGCGTGCTGCAGGCCGTGGCCAACGTGGAGACGGTGATTGCGCCGGAACTGGAAGGCATGGACGCCGCCAATCAGCGCCTGATCGACACGACCATGATTGCGCTCGACGGAACGGCGAACAAAGGCAAGCTGGGCGCTAACGCGATCCTGGCAGTGTCGATGGCCTGCGCGCGCGCCGTGGCGCAGACGCTGGAGATTCCGCTGTATCGTTACCTGGGCGGAGTGAATGCGAGCATACTGCCGACGCCGATGCTGAACGTGCTGAACGGCGGCGCGCATGCGGACTCGAACGTGGACTTTCAGGAATTCATGATCATGCCGGTGGGCGCGGAACGTTTTTCTGATGCCCTGCGCTGGTCGGCGGAGACGTTCCACACCCTCAAGGGTGTGTTGAAGAAGAAGGGCTACAACACGGCTGTGGGCGACGAGGGCGGATTCGCCCCTTCGCTGAAATCGAACAGCGAAGCGATCGAATTGATCCTCGAGGCGATCGAGGCGGCCGGGTACAAGCCCGGCGAGCAGATTGCCATTGCGCTTGACCCCGCTTCCAGCGAGTTCTACGACAAGGAAAAAGAGAAGTACGTCTTCAAGAAAAGCGACAAGCGCGAATTGTCGAGCGAAGAGATGGTCGCGTTCTGGGACGACTGGAGCCGCCAGTACCCCATCGTGTCGCTCGAAGACGGCCTCGCCGAAGACGATTGGAGGGGCTGGAAGCTGCTGACCGACCAGTTGGGCAGCCGCATTCAGCTGGTGGGCGACGATCTGTTTGTGACCAACGTAAAGCGCCTGCAGCGGGGCATTGAAGAGGGCGTGGCCAATTCCATCCTGATCAAGGTGAACCAGATCGGCACGCTCACGGAGACATTGGAAGCCATCGACCTGGGCCGCCGCTACGGATATACCGCGGTGATGTCGCATCGCTCGGGCGAGAGCGAAGACACGTTCATCGCCGACCTCGCAGTGGCCACGGGTGTGGGCCAGATCAAGACCGGCTCGGTAAGCCGCACCGACCGCATCGCCAAGTACAACCAGTTGCTGCGGATCGAAGAGGAGTTGGGACAGGGTGCAACGTTCCTCGGCCTCGAGAGCCTGAACTACAACGACTAGTGCTCTGCCAGGCCCAAAACATGGGTGCCCCAGGTCTCGATTTTGAGACCTGGGATTCTGTCTTCGGCACCACGAACGCCATATTCATCCCAACCCAAGAGATGCAAGGAAGCCACCTGTGCCCACTGTGAAGCGTCCTCTCGTTCTGACCATCCTGGATGGATGGGGCTATCGCGCCGAAACCGCCAACAACGCCATCGCGCTGGCGCGCAAGCCGTCCTACGACAAGCTGCTGAAGGAGTATCCCAACACGCTGATCCGGGCGTCTGAGCATTTTGTGGGCCTGCCCGACGGGCAGATGGGCAACAGCGAGGTCGGCCACCTCAACATCGGCGCGGGTCGCATTGTGCACATGGATATCACGCGCATCGATGAGCTAATTGCTACGGGAGAATTCCAGAAGAACCCGGCGATCGTTCAGGCCATGCTGCGCGCGCGCGAAGGCGGCCGTCAACTGCACCTCTTCGGGCTGGTGTCGGACGGCGGCGTGCATTCGCACCAGGAACACCTGTACGCGCTGCTGCGGACCGCACGCGAATACAAGCTGGACCGCGTCTTCGTGCATTGCTTCATGGACGGACGCGATACCGGGCCGACCTCGGGCGCGGACTACGTTGCCAAGCTCGAGCAGAAGATGCGCGAGTATGGCGTAGGCAAGGTCGCTTCGATCAACGGGCGCTACTATGCGATGGATCGCGACAAGCGCTGGGAGCGCGAGCGCAAAGCCTACGACGCGATGGTGAATGGCAAGGCGGAAGGCGGCGCCTATCCAAACGCAGTGGCGCGCATCAAGGAGAACTACAACAACGGAATTACCGATGAGTTCCTGATTCCGTTCGTGGTGGTGGACGGCGCGGGCAAGCCGGTGGGGCAGATTCGCGACGAGGATGTGTGCATCAATTTCAATTTCCGCGCCGACCGCGCACGGCAGATTACGCGGGTGCTGGCGCGCGAAAGCGGCTTGAACAAAAACGGAGGCCGCGATCTCGAAGGATGGGAGTCACTGGATCAGACCATTCCCCGCTCCGAGATTCCGAAAAACCTGCACTACACGTGCATGACGCAATACGACAAGCTGTACGAACTGCCGCTGGTGATTCTGCCCGAATCGATGGACAACATCCTGGCCAACGTCCTTTCCGCGCACCAACTGCGCAACCTGCGCGTGGCGGAGACGGAAAAGTTCGCGCACGTGACATACTTCTTCAACGGCGGCATCGAGGTACCCTTCCCGGGCGAGGAACGGACGCTGATTCCTTCATTGAAAGTGGCCACCTACGATCTTGCGCCGGAGATGAAGGCCGAGGCCATCGGCGATACGGTGGTGAAGGCCGTGAACGACACCGCCTTCGACCTGATCGTGGTGAACTTCGCCAATGCGGACATGGTGGGCCACTCCGGAAGGCTGGAGCCCACCATCAAGGCCTGCGAAGCGGTGGACGCGCAACTGGGGCGGATCTACAAGGCGATCCGCGAGCGCAACGGAAGCTGGCTAATCACCGCCGACCACGGAAATGCGGAAATGATGGTCGATCCGGTCACGGGCGGACCGCACACCGCGCACACCACCAACCCCGTGCCGCTTATCTATGTGGCCGAGGAAGCGAATCACTACCGGCTGCGCAACGACGGGTCTCTGCGGGACATTTCGCCGACGATGCTGGCGATTCTGAAATTGGACGAGCCGAAACAGATGACGGGCGGGGACCTGAGAGTGCCAATTACGAAATAACTTCCATCAAGTTGTTACTGCCCCGTCCTAGTCCTACACCGGCGTTGCCGACCCGCGGTGGATGAAACGCGATTCTGACTTTTGCGGTTTCCCACCCTTTCGCCAGAAAAAAGGCGAAAGGTTGGGGCACGGAGCATTTGTTTCTTTTCAGCAAGCCAGGACGGGGCACCCGCAGAACTCACTGTTCGAAGTCCAACTGATATTCCGCTCCCGGAAGTGCCGGGGGCATCGCAAGACGCTTGCGAAACTCCTGGAATATCTCCTGAAGCAGAATGGGCTTGGCCTCGACCGCCGCCAGTTCGTTGGCGCGTTTCTGCAACTCGGCGACTTTATCCGGATTTTCTGCGGCCAGGTTGTTCTTCTCCGACGGATCCTGGGCAATGTTGTAAAGCTCGAGTGCCGCCGGCAGCGGCGCACGCCAGATCAGCTTCCAATCGCCCTCGCGCACACCCGCCCTGAGAGGTTCGATGTTATAGATGACTTCCGTGCGCGGCGATGGCTTCCCTTCGCCGATGGCCGGCCACATGTCCATGCCGTCGAGCGGCTTGTTCTTCCCCAGGTGTCCTCCAGCCAGCCCAAGAAGCGTTGGATAGGTGTCGACAACATGCATCATGCCATCGACGACGGTGCCCGGCTTGATGTGGCCAGGCCAGTTCATCAATGCAGGCACACGTGTCCCGCCTTCGTAAAGCGAACCCTTGCCGTCGCGATAGGGACCGTTGTCGCAGGGAATTACGACCTTTGACATATCGCCCTCGCCCGCGAACATGGCGTTGCGCGTGCCTCCGTTATCGCTTTGAAAGACAATGATCGTGTTGTCCCGTATGCCCTTCTTCTTGAGCGCGTCTACAACGCGGCCAATCTGATCGTCCATCGCGGTGATGCTTCCCGCATAGGCGCGGCGATTTGGATCCGCGATGTTCTTGTATTGGTCGAGATATTCCTGAGTTGCCTGGTAGGGCGTGTGCGGCGCGTTGAAGGTCAGGTACAGGTAGAGCGGAGCTGCGGTATTGTGCTCTTCGATAAGCTTGACCGCCGCGTTACCCAGCAGCGTAGTCGTGTACCCCTTCTCTTTGATCGGCTTGTTGTTGAGATACCAGTCCAAGACCCCGTGCTGTTCGTGGGTGAAGTAATCGAGTTCCCCGATCATTGGGCCGTACTGGTAATCGAAGCCGCGCTGCCTTGGCCAGTACTTGGGATCGCCGTGGCCGAGGTGCCACTTGCCGATGATCGCGGTCTTGTATCCGGCTTCTTTCAGGGCTTGCGGAAGCAGCCACTCGTCGGTGGGAAGACCGTACGTATAGGCAGAGGGGATGACGAGCGTCTGCAGGCCATACCGGAAGGGGTATCGGCCCGTCATCAGGGCTGCGCGGGTGGGCGTACACATCGGCTGAGCATAGAACTGTTCGAGCCGCGCACCGTCTTGCGCAAGCTTGTCGATATTGGGCGTCCGGATATCGGAGCCGTGATAACCAACGTCCTTCCAGCCCAGATCATCCGCGACAATGTAGACGATGTTGGGTGCGTTCTCGGCAGCTCGGGCACGCGCAGGAGCTCCCAATACCCCTGACATTGCAAGGGCAAGGAATGCGCAGTATTTCAGGGTCAGCTTCTTCATGACTTACGTTCCCTTTCAGAGAAACTGGGTGGGGATTCTTTATGAGGCAAACTATTGCCCCCAGCCCGGTAATGACTACTGGCACAAATGCTAGGGCCATTAATTTCCCCGAAACTGGCGCGGATTGTAACGTTCAATTCTCTGGACACACTATGGCCCCAGAGGTACGATTTCGCTGACTACGTTCGGAACCAGCGAATCATCCCCTTTTCTGCGGCCCTGTTCCCCGATCATGATTCCGAACCGCAAGTCGGTTGATTCCAGGGTACCGATGAACTCGTAAATGTCCTTTCCCCTAACCGGCAAAGAAAAATTGAAAGAGGTGTCATGATGTCTGAAGCACAGAAACGTCCTCTCAATGTAGCCTTCCGCCGCGGCTCCCCTGCCGAGCGGATCTTCCGCCAGCGCGCAGGTCTGGTCGTCGATGAAGTCATCGCCGCTGGACTGAAGTCCACTCCGTCCCACGACTTGCATTTCCACGGAGGCAAAACCATCGCGGACCTGCATTTCATGAACTTCTACGTCGGTTCCGACGCCTGGCCGGCAAGCGATATAGCAAACATCGACGCGGGCCTCGCTGCCGCCATGTCTGACGTGCATTTGAACAACGTGATGGAGCAATATTTTCCCGGCTCGATCTCGACCACCTTCGACGGCTCTGAGAAACTAAGCGGGCCCGCTCCGGCCACGGTATCTCAGGGAGATATCGAAGCCCTTGTCGGTTCGCTGGCCGCGCAGGGCAAGTTCGCCGGGCGCGATCTCTCCTCCACCGTCTTCAATTTCATGCTGCCCCCGGGCACGGTGTTGAATGACAATGCCACCCCTTCGGCGGCTTCGTTACGCGCGGAGAAGGAGAAGACGAGCCCCATCCCGGATGACGATGAAGCCGACTCCCTGAATGGGTTGGGTGGCTATCATGGTTCGATCCATACGGGTAACGGAACCACGATCTACTACGCTGTCGGTGTGTATTCGGACGTTCGTCGGGACGGCACAGAGAACGGAATCGTGGTCTTCGACCAGCCATGGAAGAACGTGGTGGCCACGTTTTATCACGAGTTGAACGAGGCCCGGACGGATAGCGACGTGGAAGATGCGATTCGCGCCGGCAACGATCCGAATGGCATCAAGTTTCTGGGGTGGACATCAAAGGAAGGCGAAGAGTGCGGGGATTTCCCGGTGTTCGAGGCCGGAAACGACCTTGCGCTGGTATTCAAGGAAGTACCGCTGGCGGCGGGCGGAAAAACAGTCCCGGTCCAGTTCCAATACTCAGACAATGTTCATGGGCCCGAGGGTCCCAGACCAACCCCGGCCAAAAAGGCGCACGCTTCGAAGAAGTGAGGCCCCTGAGTCGCCGAATCAGCTAGCGAGAGCGCAGCGAGCGGATCGCCTCGGGCAGATGCTCCTCGAGGTGCTTGGCGCGTTCCGACGCGATGTCGCTCAGGTAGCTGGGCGCGGGGGTCGCGGTAAGCACGAGGGCCAGCGCAATAACCGAGAAGACGAGACCGGCGACGCCGGCCGACATGAGCATGTGGTACATGTCGGAGATGTCGAGGCCGAGAACGTTGAACGCGACATGCTCCAAGCGGCTTGATGTGCTGAAAGACCGCGAGGGCGAACAGGAAGAAGAGAACCGCCAGCGAGGTCAGCACCGCAAGGGAGACATCCAGGCTGCGGTGGAACTTCAGCCGGGCGCGGCAGTGGCCGCAGTCGGTGAAGTGCTGTTCATAATCCCGGCGCATCTCCGGCGAAATCCCGGAGATGTCATATCGCCAGCTCGCCAGGATGGCGCCTACGACGTGATCATTGCATCGGGTTCGAGCCATTCGTTTATCACTCACTTTTAAGATTTACTCTTCCTACCCAAGAGCGCGCGATGGTTGAGCCGCGGGGCAAGGACGCTGTTTGAAACTTCGATGCTCCGCCGTACCTTGTTGATTCACATGGCCCTCGGAAAAAGCAGGTCACAGTGGGACGCGCGCAGGGAGTCCCCTGGGCTGGCTGATTCCGGACAGAGGCCGTTAGATTTCATTGTAACCTACTTCCCTAGAAAGAGATAGGTTGAAGAGGCTCGTGTTGGGTAGCGAGCATAAGGCGATTCGCGAGCAGGCTGGGCCGGCCCGAGAGGGCCCTCTCGGCGGCGACCCTGGCCAGGTCAGGAAGATTATTGCTTTCAGAAAGATGACCCAGGATAACGTAGGCGGCCTGACCGTCGTAGGTGGTTTCGAGAAAATCGGCCGCGGCCTCATTGGAGAGATGGCCTACGCGCGACAGTACTCTCTGCTTCACCGACCAGGGATAGGGTCCGTCACGCAACATTTCGAGATCGTGATTCGACTCAAGAAAGAGCAGGTCCACGGACTTCAACTGCGCTTTAACATTTGGCGGAATATAACCAAGGTCGGTGGCAAGGGCCATGCGCACGCCTTCGGCGTGGAAGACAAATCCAACTGGATCGGCGGCGTCGTGGGGGATGGTGAAGGGACTCACCGTGATATCGCCGATCTGGAAAGGGCGGCCCGCTTCAAAATACTGGACGGAGGGAAGCCACGAGGGATCGGGCCGGGGTTCGGCCGCATCCTTTTGCCCTGCTGCTCCGCTTTGCTCACTCGCAATGGCCGGTCCAGCCGCGGAATCGGCTTCCGGCTCATCGCACTCGCACTCGGCCGCCACGGCGAGGGCTTCGGCCTGGCGGGCAGCGGCCAGCTGGCGGCACTGCTCGACCCACTGCGCATAGGTCATATGGGGGCGCGGCGTAATCCAGCGCATCCAGGCGCGATGCGTCGCCTGGGTGAAGTAGACAGGGATGCCCAACTTGCGCGCCGTGACCGCCAGGCCGCCGATGTGGTCGAGGTGCTCATGCGTCACGATGATGGCATCGAGGGTTTGCGGCTCCTCGCCGGCAAGCCTCATGCGCCGGAACAACTCGCGGCAGCTCAGCCCTGCGTCCACCAGGATGCGGGTGTGTCCCCCGGAGACGACAGTGCTGTTGCCCTTGGATCCCGACGCGAGGACGGTGAAGCGCACCATGGAGTGAGCATACAGCGGGAACCTGTGGAGCGGGTGGATATGGGGGTTACCGCGAGGGAACGTGGCCGGCTGGATCCCAGCCTCAGCGGCTCGTGCTCTCCCACTGTTGGCGGCACAACAAAAACGGGCGAGGGATGAGGCACGCTGAGTTTATGCTGATCCTAGGAGCCACGTCTTGCTCTCGCTGCCGGCTCAATTCCCTTCCCCGAGGTCTTGCCCATGATAAGCAACCCGCTGACGGCGACCCTGGCACTGGCGGCTGGAACTGCCGCGCTGTGGGCTGGTCTGACAGCCGTCCCTGCGGCCAGCGGGGTTCTGGTTGCGGACAAGGCGGCGGTTGAGACGGGGTGGGACAAGCAAGCCGCGGCGCGGTACCTCGACAGTCGCGAAGTGTGGTGGCAGGGCTGGGACCATGACAAGCGCGACCACGGAACCAGGTGCGTCTCGTGCCACACGCAGGCTCCGTATGCGCTGGCGCGGCCCGACCTTCGTTCCGCCCTGGGCGAAAACGGTGTCTCGCCGAGCGAACAGGCGATGCTGGCCGATGTGGAGAAGCGTGTTCGCAGCTGGGACACGATGCTTCCCTTCTACAGCGACGAGAAATACGGGGAAGGCAAGGAAATCGAATCGCGCAACGCGGAGTCGGTGCTGAATGCAGTGATCCTGGCCAGCTACGACGCTCCCAAGGCGCAGTTGAGCGAGCTCACCCGGACGGCTTTCGACCATGCGTGGGCCCTCCAATCGCAGACCGGTCCAGAGGCGGGCGCATGGGTGTGGCAGGACTTTGCCTACACGCCGTGGGAATCGAAGGAGTCGCAATACCACTGGGCCGCGCTGATGGCGATGGCGGTGGGAAAGGCGCCCGGGGATTATCGCAATGACAAGAAGATTGCCGCGAACGTCGCTCTGCTGGGGACGTTTTTGCGCAGTCACTACGATGCGCAGCCGGTCTTGAACAAGGTAGCCGCGCTGTGGGCCTCGGCATCGATGCCGGGCCTGCTCAGCAAGGCGCAGGAGACGGAATTGGCGGCGGAACTGAAAAAGCTGCAGCACGCCGACGGGGGCTGGAGCCTGACCGATCTGGGTACCTGGGAACGCCGCGACAAGACACCGCTCGAAACACGTTCGGACGGATATGCCACGGGGCTGATCGTGCTGGCGCTGGAACAAAACGGAATCGGGGTTCCCCAGGCCGAGAAGGGCGCGCGCTGGCTCAAAGCCAATCAGGACAAGGTCACCGGCTCCTGGCCGGCATGGTCGCTGAACAAGAACCGCGATCCGCAGTCGGATGCCGGCCTTTTCATGACGGACGCCGCGACCGCGTACGCGGTGCTGGCGCTGGAGCAGTCACAGCGCTGATCAAATCACCCCTGTTCCGGCAGATTCGCGGGCAGCTCGATCGAGACCAGCGTTCCCCGCCCCGGGTTGCTGACCACCGTGAAGCGGGCCTGCGAGCCGTAGAGAACTTCGAGGCGTTCGCGCACGTTCTGCATGCCGATCCCATTGCCGGTGCGGCGGAGAGCGGAATCGGGGCCAGCGGTAATGCCCACGCCATCGTCGGCAACCTCGATCGAGACGCGATTCCCCTGCAGGCGGCTGCGCAGCGTGACCGTTCCGCCGTGGATGCGCGGCTCCAGGCCATGCTTGATGCTGTTCTCGATCAGCGGCTGGAGAAGGATGCTGGGAACCAGAAGGCCGAGGGTCAGCGGATCGATGTCTTTTTCGACGCGCAGCTTGTCGGTGCCAAATCGGACCACTTCGATGTCGAGGTAATCGTCGGTGAAGCTGAGCTCGTCCCTGAGGGGGACGTAGGTGTCGTGATCCTTCAGCAGCGCGCGCAGGATGTTGGCCAATTTCACCGTCATCTCGCGGGCAAGTTCGGGCCGGCTGCGGACCAGCGACGCGATGGAGTTGAGGGTGTTGAAGAGGAAGTGAGGATTGATCTGCCGCTGGAGCGCGTCGAGGCGGGCTTCGAGCAGGAGATGTTTCTGTTCCTCAAGCTTGATTTCGAGGCGGAGGGCGTTCCACACCTTGAGGGCGATGCCGACGACCACGGGAGCGCTGAGCCAGACCAGGATCTGAAGTCCCCACGAATCGGTGACCAGGGCAAACAGGCGGCCCGGGATACATGCGGGCCAGGGACTCCCGGGCGACTTCAAAACAGACGATCAGAACCAGCATCAGAAACTGGCGATCGAAGCGTGGCTGGCGCAGGATGCGGCGGACCCAGCGATACAGGCTCAGGTCGATGAACGGGGTGAAATCCCAGATCTCTTCCTTCTCGACAAAACGGCCGAGGATGCCGGCGGCAAGACCGAGCATGGCGTCGAACGGCAGGGCCAGGTACTCATGGTTGTAGACCGCCGGGCGCGGAGAGCACGATGCCGCAGAGCATGGCCCAGCCCGGGCCGAGGAGCAGTCCGAGAAGGATGATGGTTTCAAAGGAGATGTCGGCGGCGAGGAAGTTGGATACGGTGATCCTTACCCAGACGCCAAGGGTCAGTGGAACCAGAAAAAAAGCCAGGAGAGCGACGGTCTGGGACCGGCTGCGACGCTCGGCAAACAGCAGGCGCTGAAAGGTGCGCGCGCGGGCCAGGGCGCTCGCCATGGCGGCGGCCACGCCCAGCTTGACCAGCAGCGTGATCAGAATCAGCTTGTTATCTGCCACGCAATCAATGTATCGCGGCGCGCGGTGGAGCATCCAATCGCCATGATCCAGCGGCACTTGGAAGCGTTGGTTTCACCCGCGCCGTCGCGGCCTCTGCGGGCTGTGACGCGCAACGCTGCGATCAATCTGAAGCAAAGTAGAATGGAACCATGGGATTTGAAAGCGTGAAGAAGATCGCCGAAGCGGATTTCCCGACCCGCTGGGGCGCATTCCGCATCCTGGGCTTCGAGGGGGTATTACCCTCGCCGCGGCCTTGCTGCGAACACGGCGAAGCCTCCGGCAAGCGAGTCGAGGGCCTGGTGGCACTGGTGATGGGCGACATCCACGCCGCGCCGCCGCTGGTGCGGATTCATTCGCAGTGCCTGACCGGCGATGTTTTCGGATCGCTGCGCTGCGACTGCCGGCTGCAGCTGGAGCTGGCGCTGAGCGCGATCGCCGCCGAAGGCACGGGCATTCTGCTCTACGAGCAGCAGGAGGGCCGCGGCATCGGCCTGATGGCCAAACTCAAGGCGTACGAGTTGCAGGACCAGGGCCTGGATACGGTCGAAGCCAACGTGGAACTGGGCTTTGCGCCCGACTGCCGCGCCTATGAATTGCCCGCCGAAGTGCTGAAGCTGCTGAGAGTGTCGGCGGTGCGCCTGATGACCAACAACCCCGAAAAGGTGGCGGCGCTGGAGGCGGCGGGCATCACGGTGGCGGAACGGGTGTCTGCCGAGGTGGAGGCGCAGGACAGCTTCGAACGCTACCTGAGGACCAAGCAGGAGAAGATGGGGCACATCCTGGACTCGGTGAACGAGATTGACACGCTGCGATAGCGGGCTCTCGATTCGCTCTGTCATTTTCTGACGGAAGACCTTAAAATCAGCCAGATCAACCGACCGTGTGTCGAGGCTCACAGCCTGCAAGGTTGGCTCAGGCGTAGCCTCGGTCTGAAATTGTGGAATTGTTCCGTTTGGTTGTCGTGGAGTAAGAAAGTATGTCGACCGAAGGTTCTCGGGGCCCGCAAGTTGGCTCCGCTTCGGAGGCGTCGTCATCAGCGAATGCCATCATGGCGGAGCGCCTGGTGATGATGTGTGCCTCTGCCTTGTTTTCCGGCCTGTCGCAGCGGGAATGCACAGAAATTGCCTCGTGTGCGCGAGCGAGAACATTCGCCCGCGACGAAATCCTGTTTACCCAGGGACAGCCGGTTCGCAGCCTGATCATGCTTGAAACCGGCAGTGTCAAGCTGACCCAGCTGAGTCCGGCCGGTAGCGAAGTCCTGATGTGGATGAGCGGCTCGGGCGAGGCTATCAATGTGAATGCAGAGCCTCTTTCGTGCAGCCATACCTGCTCGGCGCGGGCGATGGAGCAGTGCAAGGCTCTTGTGTGGGAATACCAGCGGCTGCAATCGGTGCTCAATCAGTATCCGCAGATCAGAAAGAATATCAGCCGGATTCTTGCCGGACGTCTGCAGGAACTGGAAGAGCGTTTTCGCGAAGTGGCGACGGAAAAGGTGGCCAAGCGATTGGCACTGACCCTTTTGAGGCTGCTGAAGAGCGTGGGCAAGCCCTCGAAGGACGGGGTCCAGGTGTCACTGACCCGTGAGGAACTGGCTCAGATGACGGGCACCACCCTGTTCACGATCAGCCGCGTGCTCTCGAAATGGGCCGCGGAGGGTTTTGTGCAGCCGATGCGTCAGTCGGTGGTCGTCAAATATCCGAAACGGCTGGAATCGGTGACCGGCGAGGAAGAGTAGCCGAGCCGGCCTGGATTGCCGCCTGGATTGCCGGGCCGGCTTGCCCTGTTCAGGCGACCGGGCATGCGCGAAAGGGATGCGACCAATCAGGATGCGCAGATGGGCGCACCGGATCGGGTGCATCACGAAACGCCGGAGTTGCGCAGAGCCTTCAGCACCTTTGCAGTTGTGACCACCTGGCCGACATGGCGCTGGGTATGATCGGCCACATGGATGAGGGCTCCGCCGAGGCTGGTGGGCAGCTGCTTGCGGCCCACGGCGCGCTCGCGTGTTGAAGTCGGCCGAACCTAAAGCACGAACCCGCCCGGACGCATTCCCGAAGGAAGTCTCAACCTCCGCCAGCAATTCGTGAAGCGTCTCTGCGCCGGTTGACTCGCCTTTGAGGGATTGCAATTGCTCACTTGAAAGCTGCCCGCCTTCGGCGTACGTCAGGAGCCTGTCGGTAGAGCGTGCAATGTGTTTGAGATGACATGCAACCGCCATGAGGCCGAATGGCTGGGCATGAGCTTCGAGATCGGTAAGGCCTTCAGTCCATTTGATCAGATCGTCGGCTGCAAGATCGAGCGCGTGAAGGACGGCGCGGGCGACGGCGGGAACATCGGAATAGGTGCCCCGGAGCCAGGGCTCGGTATACGGGGCGGCGGTGGATAGAGTGTTCATGGAGAAGTTCTCCCTGGGGATTAGGAGTGGTTCTTTGTGGCGAAAGATGGTTGGGGACTATGGGCAGATTGCATTCTCCCACCCTGGCGATCCGCCGCGGCGGATGGCTGGAATGGGGCACCCAGTCGGTGTGTCCCGCTAGCTGGAGCTCTTGACCCGGACGACGGTGATCTTGGCGAAGCCTTCCTCGAAAGCCGGCGGTTTGAGCTTTTCCGCCATCTTGCGCATCACGTCTTCACTCACCGAACGGTCGCGCTGGCGGTTTCGATCGAGACACACCTCGAGGGGCACATCGAAGAAGAGAGCCTGGACCTCGTAGCCAAAACTCTTGGCCATCTTGATCCATTGGCGGCGTTCGTGGATGGAAAGATTGGTCGCATCGACGTAATTCCACGGCATGCGGGCGATGAGGCGGGCGCGGAGCAAGGAGCGGAGGGTGGAGAAGACCAGTCCCTGGTAGCGCTGCTCTTCGACGTCGTCGAAGAGGATGTTGCGCAGCAGATCGCTGGAGAGCGGCGTGACTCCGCGACGGCGAAACCAGGTGGTCTTGCCGGAACCGGGAAGTCCGATGGCGAGGACAACAAAGCCCTTGGGCGCCTGGGCGGAGCGATCGGCGGCCTGGACCTCCGGCGGAGGCATGGACGGGGTTTCGGGCTGGGTTTCAACTTCAAGCCGACCTGATTCGGGCGGCTCATTCCAATCGGGGCGTGCAAAGCGATGGGACTTTGCATCGGGTTTCGGTTCGGGCCGGGCGTCGGGTCTGGAGGGGCGCGGAGTAGTCGCGGCCGACCGCGGCTCAGGAGAACGGCGCACAGGCTCCTCAAGGCCGGCAGAGCGAGACACCAACGGGCGAGCCGGCGGTGCGGCGGGAGCGGGCTCATCCGGATAAAAGGGCACCAGCGGAGCCGGCTGATTCGGGGGCAGTTCCTGGCCGATCTTGCCAGTGGACTCCGACAGATTGGGAGCGCGTTTCGAGCGTCTTCTCATTCCGACTTCAACACCTGCATTGTATTACCGGGATACCACACCAACCGAGGGCGCTGCAAATTGTGTGCAATGCGTCACAGACCATCGTGGCCAAAACCCATTCAACTAGCGTTGAGCGGTGTTTCATTACGTCGGTTCGCCGCGCGAAGCATGGCGCGACCATTTGGTTCTCATTGACAACAGTGGTAGCATCATGGGTTTGGTGGAATTGCCAGTTGGGCGTTTTACAAGCCGCCGAACTCCACATCTTATTCACGCTTTTGATAGCGCACGAAGGAGAAATAACGCATGGCAGTGAAGGTTGGCATCAACGGCTTCGGCCGGATTGGCCGCAACGTTTTGCGCGCCGCACTCGGCAATCCCGAAATTGATTTTGTCGCGGTCAACGATCTGACCAGTCCGGCAACCCTGGCACACCTTTTGAAGTACGATTCGATCCTCGGCAATCTCCCCAACGAGATCAGCGTCGACGGTGATTTCATTGTGGTCGACGGCAAGAAGATCAAGGTCACCTCCGAGCGCGACCCTGCCAAGCTGGATTGGGCCTCGGTCGGAGCGCAGATCGTCATCGAATCCACCGGCTTCTTTACCGACGGTGCAAAGGCCAAGGCACACCTGGGCTCAACCGTAAAGAAAGTCATCATCTCCGCTCCCGCGACCAACGAAGACGTGACCCTGGTGCTGGGCGTCAATGAAAACAAGTATGATCCGGCCAAGCACAACATTATTTCCAACGCCAGTTGCACCACCAATTGCCTGGCCCCCGTCGTGAAGGTGATTCTGGAAACCACCGGGCTGGTCTCCGGTATCATGACCACCATCCACAGCTACACCAACGACCAGGTCATTCTCGATTTTCCCGCACAAGGATCTGCGCCGTGCCCGCGCTGCTGCGCTGAACATGATTCCCAGCTCCACGGGCGCCGCCAAGGCTCTCAAGCTGGTTATTCCCGAGACCGCCGGCAAGCTGGATGGCTTTGCGATTCGCGTCCCGACGCCCAACGTCTCCATCGTCGATTTGACCTACATCGCCGAGAAACCCACCACCGTTGAAGCCCTGAACGCCGCCTTCAAGGCCGCCTCGGAGGGCGAACTCAAGGGTATTCTGGGCGTTGACTCGAACCTGCTGGTCAGCTCCGACTTCAAGGGCGACAAGCGCAGCTCGATTGTGGACGCGCCCCTGACCAAGGTCGTAGGCCAGAGCGTGAAGGTGCTGAGCTGGTACGACAACGAGTGGGGCTACTCCAACCGCGTCGTCGACCTGGTTGGCTTCCTGGTTTCGAAAGGGCTGTAAGACAGTTGAAAGTCAACAGTGCACAGTGGACAGGATTATTCATCTCGTTCTGACCACTGTTCACTGTTCACTGACGACTGTTCACTGTTATGCGCCAGAACATCAGCGGCGGATCTCCCTTTGAGCCCATCATCGGCTTCTCCCGCGCGGTGCGCGTGGGTAACGTCATTCACCTTGCAGGCACAGGCCCTGTGGGGGCCGATGATCTCGACGCTGAAGGCCAGACGCGCCGCGTCTTCGAGATCGCGGAAGAGGCGCTGGCCAAGGCAGGAGCATCGTTCAATGACGTGGTCCGCACCCGCATGTATTTGACCCACGTCGAGGATTGGGAAACTGTTGGCCGCGTGCACGGCGAGTTCTTTGCGACGGTGCGTCCTGCCGCCACGATGGTCGTTGTTGCAAAGCTCCTCAATCCTGCGTGGCGTATCGAAATCGAAATGGAAGCCGTCATTCCGGAGGCCTCCGCTTAATTACCGGGTGACCGAGTCAACTGACCACAGTTCACTGACCACTATTTTCAAGGAAGGCAATCCTCCTATGCCCAAGCTCTCCATCCGTGATATTGAATTGGCTAATAAGCATGTGTTCATCCGGGTCGATTTCAACGTGCCGCTCAGCGAAGACGGCGCGACCATCACCGACGATACCCGGATTGCCGCCACGCTGCCCACGATCGAGTACGCTCTGCGCCACAAGGCCAAGGTGATCCTGGCATCGCATCTGGGCCGGCCCAAGGGCAAGCCGAATCCGAAGTACTCGCTGCGTCCGGTTGTGGACCGGCTTCGCGAACTGCTCGACAAGCAAGTCGGCGAAAACGTGAATGTTGCGTTTTCGCCCGATTGCGTGGGCGAAATCGCCAGCGAACTGGCGCGGCAGCTCGAATCACGGCAGGTGCTGCTGCTCGAGAATCTGCGCTACCACGCGGAAGAGGAAGCCAACGACCCGGCGTTTTCAAAGGCCCTGGCCTCGCTGGCAGAAGTGTATGTCAACGATGCGTTCGGCTCGGCGCACCGTGCGCACGCTTCGACGGAAGGCATTACGCACTACCTGAAACCAGCGGTCGCCGGCCTGCTGATGGAAAAGGAAATCACGTATCTGGGCAAGGCGCTCGAGTCGCCGGAGAAGCCGTTCGTGGCTATCCTCGGCGGTTCAAAGATTTCGGGCAAGATCGACGTCATCCAGAATCTGCTGGACAAGGTTGACACCCTGGTGATCGTGGGAGGCATGGCCTACACGTTCTATCGGGCGCTGGGCGTGACCACCGGCAAATCGCTGGTCGAAGAAGACAAGATCGACCTCGCCAGGCAAACGCTTGAACGAGCGAAGGCGAAGGGCGTGAAGCTTCTGCTGCCGGTCGACAATATCCTGGCCGACAGCTTCTCCAATGATGCCAAGACGCAGCCGTGGGACACTTCCGTCAATTTTCCTGCCGACTGGCAGGGCCTCGATATCGGACCGAAGTCGGTTGCAGCGATCGAAGATGTGGTTTCGAACGCGCGGACGATTGTGTGGAACGGGCCGGCGGGCGTCTTTGAATTTCCGCGCTTTGCTGTGGGGACCAATGCCATCGCCAAGGCGGTGGCAGCGAACAAGGCCGCCACATCGATCATCGGCGGCGGCGATTCGGTAAGTGCGATCAACCAGGCGGGCGTGGCGGATCAGATCACGCACATCTCCACCGGCGGCGGCGCCAGCCTGGAATTCCTCGAAGGCAAGAAACTGCCAGGAGTGGAAGCGCTAACGGATAAATAGCCAGGTAAGATCGTAACAACAGAAACCCTGCACCCGACTATCGATGTTACCGGGTGCGGGGTTTCTTACAAATGACGATGTTATCCAGCTCCACAACGTCGAAGGCCTGATATTCACAAGGCACGCTCAGACCAGAGAATCCACTGCTTGAACATGAGAGGGAAACGTGAGCTATTACACGCGGGTGTTCTCAAAGAACGAAGACTTTCCACCCTTTGACGAACTCGCGCAATGGATTCGCACCGAACACCCTGAATACAAGTTGACTGTTGAAGAGGGAGAGGAGGAGGAATGGGAAAGCCTCCTGTTTTCAGGCAAGGACGAGGTAGAGGTCGCGCTTTTGGAACGTATTCCCGTTTTTGATCTGCACGACGTCTCCGAATTCATCGAGGATATCGAGGACTGCAAGCCGGAAAGCGGTGTCGCGTGGCTCAAAGATTACCTGGCGTCGGTGAAGATGATCTACGCATTCCAGCACCTCCAGGGAGCGGATACCGAGGAAGGCGGCAATGCGCTCCATGCGTTGCGCTCGTCTATCTGGGAGCGCGGCGATGCGATTCTGCAGGCCGATCACGAAGGGTTTACCAACGAGGATGGCTACAACATCGTCTGGCAGTTTTCGGACTCGGTTTCGGGCCCCTGGAACATGGGTGTTCTTCAAGACGGAACCTGGTACCACTTCAGAATGGACCTGGGCGATCCTGATCATCGCGCTGCATTCCTGAATGGCGAGATGCCTGCCGATCTGTCAGTCATTCGGGCGGCTCGATAGAGAGACGATCGCAGAACAAGCGTGATCTCTGGGCTTCAGGCTGTATGTATATTCCCTCGGCCTGTGCCGGTCGTCACCCGGCTGGCGCAAACCATCCTCTAAAATGAACATGAGGAATCAAGAAAACATGTCACGTAAAGCTCTGATTGCCGCCAATTGGAAGATGTACAAAACACCTGCTGAAGCGAAGGCGTTTGTTCAAGCTTTTCTGCCGCTGGTTGCCGGGCACGACCGCGATGAGATCGCACTGTTTCCCTCCCCCGTCCTGCTGCCCACTGTGATTGACGCTGCGAAGGGCTCGAACGTGGCGGTGGGCGCGCAGAATATCCACTTTGCGGAAGAAGGCGCTTACACGGGCGAAACTTCCATCGGGCAGCTCATCGCTGTCGGAGGCACCCATACCCTCATCGGACACTCCGAGCGCCGCCAGTATTTCGGTGAGACAGACGCGATCGTGAACAAGAAGCTCCACACGGCGCTGAAGCACGGAATCATTCCGGTAGTGTGCCTCGGGGAGGTGCTCGAGGAAAGAGAGTGCGGCAAGACGGAGCATGTTTGCCGGACGCAGGTTTCCGGGGCCCTGGCGGGGATCTCGCCCGAGGCGGCGGCACCCATCGTCATTGCCTACGAGCCGGTATGGGCCATCGGCACCGGCAAGACCGCGACGCCGGAGATGGCGGCCGACGCGCATCGGATTATCCGCGCGGAAGTGGCCAGGCTGCTTGGGCGCTGAGGTTGCCGCTAAGATGCGCATTCTTTACGGCGGCAGCGTGAAGCCGGACAATGCCACTTCGCTGCTTTCCCAGGAAGAGATCGACGGCGCGCTGGTGGGCGGCGCCAGCCTCAAGCCGGATTCGTTCACGGCCATCGTGAAGTATTAAATTTCCGGACCATGTTGTCCCGGCCGTGAACTGATCTTCACGGCCGAACGTATTATGGTTCATGCCCGAATACGCAGCCCAAACGATTCCTCGAACTTCGGCCATCGAGCGCACAGGGCACGATCAACCGCGTTCGCGCGAACTGTACATTGATCGCCTGCGCAGCGTGATGACTGCCTTCGTCATCCTCCACCATACTGCCATCACCTATGGAGCTGTCGGTGGCTGGTTCTATAACGAGCTAAAGCCCTCCCGTTCAGTTTCAAGCCTGCTGCTCACGCTCTTCTGCGCCACCAATCAGGCCTACTTCATGGGTTTCTTCTTTTTGCTCGCAGGCTACTTCACTCCGCCTTCCCTGGAGCGCAAAGGCTACGCGAAATTTCTCGGCGATCGGTTCCTACGGCTCGGCGTGCCGTTACTTGCATTTGTCTTTCTTCTCGGCCCGCTCACGGCGGCGCTGGTCACTGCCGCCCAAGGCAAGGGTTTCTGGCCGACCTTTGCGTATCTCTGGAACCATGCCGTAATCATCACCGGCCCTCTGTGGTTTGCGCAGGCGCTGCTGATGTTCAGCATCGGCTATTGCGTGTGGCGTGCGATGGCCGGACCCGCGCTCACTCACGGCGAACGAACGACAAGACCAGTGCCGGCCGCACGCTGGTGGTTGGTCAGCGCGGTGGCCGTCGGAGCCGGCGCACTTGCCATACGCCAGGTGGTTCCCACGGGTGTGAACGTCATTGGTTTACAGCTAGGCTTTTTCGCGAGTTACACATTTCTGTTCGCGATTGGCATCGCCGCGTGGCGATATGATTGGTTGCGCCTGCTTGAATGGCGGCATGCGCGACCATGGGTGATAGGACTGATCGTCTCGTGGCCTGCTCTGCCGGTTGGAATCTTGGTGGCGCGCTCGCTGTATGGGCCAAGTACGGCCAACTTCGGAGGCGGCTTCTCCTGGACGTCTGTTTTGTACTCGATGTGGGAACCCTTCGTCGCGTGGGGACTGATCGCGGCATGGTTGCTGTTGTTTCGTTCGCGTATGAATCAAGAGTCGGCAGTCTGGAGATGGCTCAATCGCCGGGCCTATGCGGTATATATCATTCATCCGCCGATTCTCGTCGGCATCAGTCTGTTGCTTCATCCATGGATTGCGCCTGCACTGTTGAAGTTCTGCGTCACTGGCGCGCTCTCATGCATTGCATGCTGGCTGTTAGCCGATCCTCTCGTACGCTTGCCCGGATTGAGACGGGTTGTGTAGCGTGGTTCGGTTCAGCATCAGGTTCGCTTTCTGGTCTTGATGAACAATTACAATACAACTGACTTGAATCGGGTGAACGCCTGATTCTGTGGAGGAAATCTATGGCAGTCAAAAAAGCCACCAAGAAGAAATCGAGCAGTGCAAAGAAGAGCAGTTCTTCAAGAAAGAGCACCTCAACCAAAAAGGCCGGCGCTCGAAAGAGCACAGGGGCAAAGAAGTCGTCCGCAAAGAAAGCCTCCGGCAGGAAATACTCTCCCGCAGCAGGAAAGAGCGTCGAGACTGAGATGAAAGCGATGAAGAAGGGCCAACTCAAGTCTGGACGCAGCGGCAAGAAAGTTACGAGCAAAAAGCAAGCCATTGCCATCGGACTCTCAAAGGCGAGAAAAGCCGGAAAGAAAGTCCCTTCGAAGAAATCCTGAAGATGGGCTTCGTAAATTATCGCCGCTGACTATTGAAAATCTCCGAAATCACTGCGGCTGCTGATTGCTGCCATGGCGGCATTGTGATGCCAAAGACCTGTTGGAGTCGGCTGCAGTCCAGGCGCGAATTGACGGGCCGGCGCGCGGGTGTCGGATACTCGCTTGTGGGTATCGGCACCAGCCGGGCTATCTTTGTGTCGGGACTTGCATCGACGGCCAGGCGCAAAAACTCCTGCGCGAAACTAAACCATGTGGCTTCGCCGCTGTCGACAGCATGGTAAATACCCTGGACCGCGCGCACAGCATCGTGAGGCGACGATGTTGCGCCGCACGGATCGATCATCTTCTTCATCACGTGCAGTACCAGTCGCGCCAGGTCGCCGGACCACGTGGGAGCGCCGTGCTGATCGTCGACGACGCGCAGTTCGTCTTTCTGCTGAGCAAGGCGAAGAATTGTAAGCAGGAAGTTCCTGCCACGGCTGCCGTAAATCCAACTGGTGCGGAAAATGAGATGCGCGGCTCCGCTGGCGGCCAGGGCCTGTTCACCGGCAAGCTTGCTGGCGCCGTACACACCCAACGGTCCGGTCGCGTCTGTTTCGGTCCACGGTGTGTTTCCAGATCCGTTGAAAACGTAATCGGTGGAGAAATGGATGACGGGAATCCCCAGTTCCGCAGCCGCTTCCCCCAACGCGCGAGGCGCATCGGCATTGATGGCGTAGGCGAGGCTGGGCTCGCTCTCCGCCTTGTCGACGGCAGTGTAGGCGGCAGGATTGACGATCCAGTCGGGCTTTTGCCGCATGACAAAGCGATGCACCGACGCGGCATCGGCTAGATCGAGGTCGGGGCGGAGGGGGGCAATCACCGTTCCGACAGCCTGAAGCAGCGGCATTAGATCGCCGCCGACCTGGCCGCTGACCCCGGTTAGTAAGATACGTAATTGGCGTACCGACATATCGCTCTGCGTAACTTCACTCGCCTGTTAGATTGCTAACTCACACTGTTATGGGTTCTGGGTCTAGCTATCGAAGGCACAGACCAACGTCTGGGGCGCCCATGGGTACAACCACAAACAGCCGCGACCTACATTGACTGGACCAAGTCCCGCGGAGGGAGTTCAGCCTCGTTGAACCAGTTACCCACGGCGTCTTTAGCTGAAACAATCGGCTCGCCAATTTCTGCGAGGGGCCAGGCGATGGCGAGTGTGGGATCATTCCAGCGGATGCAGCGTTCTCCCGCGCGATAGTAGAACCTCGTTGTTTTGTACAGCACGTTTGCGCTTTCAGAGAGGACAACAAACCCGTGGCCAAAGCCCTCCGGAATCCAGACGAACTCGAGGTCGTCGCCCTTGAGGTCGAACCCCGCCGACTTTCCGAAATCGACGGAGCCGGGCCGGAGATCAACGGCAACATCCCAGATGTGGCCGGAGATGGCGCGAACAAGTTTTCCCTGCGGCTGTCCAAGCTGATAGTGGAGTCCGCGCAGGACGCCGCGCGCGGAAAAGGACTGATTATCCTGGACAAATTGTTGTGGCAATCCCGCGGCGGCGAAGGTCCGGGCGTTGAACAGTTCCGTGAACCAGCCGCGTTCGTCTCCGAACTTCCGCGGCCTGATCAGCTTCACATCGCGCAACGCAGTTTCGATGATTTCCATGGCGACCTTACGAAGTCCGATTTGTTAGTAGCCGGCAGTGCGCTAATACACCGTTTCTGTTAGTAACTGCCGAAGATAGTTTCCATAAGTACTCTTGCCTATCCCGGTCGCGAGGGTATTCAGTTGTTCCGCGTCGATATAGCCCAGGCGATAGGCGATCTCTTCCGGACAGGCGACTTTCAACCCCTGCCTGTGTTCGATGGTAAAGATGAAGTTACTCGCGTCGAGTAGGGAGTCATGCGTCCCGGTGTCGAGCCACGCCATTCCGCGGCCCATAACTTCGCAACGAAGCTGGCCGCGTTCAAGGTACCAGCGATTCACGTCGGTAATTTCCAGTTCGCCGCGCGGCGATGGCTTCAGACCCTCCGCTACGCCGACGACTTGGTGGTCGTAGAAGTAAATGCCGGTGACGGCATAGCGCGATTTGGGCTTTTGCGGCTTCTCTTCGAGAGAAATGGCGCGGCGCTGCTCATCGAACTCGACCACGCCATAGCGCTCGGGATCATTCACAGGGTAGGCGAAAACAGTCGCTCCGGATGTTTGCGATGCGGCCGAGCGCAAATCATGCGCGAATTCGTGCCCGTAAAAAATATTGTCACCGAGAACGAGGCAAGAGGAATCGCCGCCAATAAAGTTCTTGCCGATGATGAAGGCCTGGGCAAGACCGTCGGGGGAAGGCTGCACGGCGTACTGGAAATGGATTCCCCAATGGCTGCCGTCTCCAAGGAGAGATTCGAAGCGGGGCGTGTCCTGGGGCGTAGAGATGACGAGAATGTCCCGCACGCCTGCGAGCATCAGCGCCGAGAGCGGGTAATAGATCATCGGCTTGTCGTAGACGGGCAGGAGTTGCTTGGAGACCGCCTGAGTCACGGGATGAAGGCGCGTGCCCGAACCTCCGGCGAGAATGATTCCCTTCATCGCGCACCTGCAGGTTTCGAAGCGGCATTTTTTTCTTCGCCGCGTTGTCCGTAGTTGGCGTGCACCCAGTTGTGGTACGCGCCGGAAGTCACCTCTTGCATCCAGGGCTTGTTGTTGAGGTACCATTCCACGGTCTTGCGCAGCCCGGTAGCAAAGGTCTCCTGGGGACGCCAACCGAGTTCCCTCTCCAGCTTGCCCGCGTCGATCGCGTAGCGGCGGTCGTGCCCGGGACGATCCTGGACGAAGCGGATCAACTGACTGTGCGGTGCATGCGGGGAGTTGGGGACGAGTTCATCGAGCAGGCCGCAGACCATGTGAACAACGTCAAGGTTGGCCTGCTGGTTGCCGCCTCCGACGTTATAGGTCTCGCCGACCCTTCCCTTTTCGAGCACGGATTCGATGGCGCTGCAGTGGTCGCGCACGAACAGCCAGTCGCGCACCTGGCGTCCGTCGCCATAGACCGGCAAAGGCTTTCCAGCCAGCGCATTGTTGATCATCAGAGGCAACAGCTTTTCGGGAAATTGCAGAGGACCATAATTGTTGGAGCAGTTGGTGATGATGGCGGGGAGTTGGTAGGTATGCACCCACGCGCGGACGAGGTGATCGCTCGCGGCCTTTGAGGCAGCATATGGGGAGTTGGGCGCGAAGGGTGTGCCCTCGTGAAACGGCGCATCGTCGGGGCCGAGGGTGCCATACACTTCGTCGGTCGACACATGGAGGAAGCGAAAGGCAGATTTCTCTTCGCCTTCAAGACCGGCCAGGTAGGCGCGGGCTGCTTCTAGAAGGTGGAAGGTACCATAGACATTGGTCCGCAGAAAGGCCTCGGGCCCGAGGATCGACCGATCGACATGGCTCTCAGCCGCAAAGTGCACGATGGCTGCAGGGCGGTGTTCAGAAAGCACTCTATCGACCTGCGGCCGGTCGTTGATGTCGCCACGGACGAAGGTGTGGTCGGGGTTCCCCTCAAGAGATGCGAGGTTACCAAGATTCCCGGCGTAGGTCAGCAGATCGAAATTGATGACCCGGCCCTTGTTTTGAGAGAGCCAGTGCAGGATGAAATTCGATCCTATAAATCCGGCCCCGCCGGTGACCAGAATCGGATGCGCATGACGCGTCATATCTTCGAACCTCGCCTCTTGACCGGATCTGATTCGGGGGTCAGAACACATTATATCGGCCCTGCTGTCGTTGGTTATTTCGGGGCCCGTTGGCCGGCCTGGCGCAGAGCGAAACGGGCGGCATGGAATCCGCACATCCCGTGCACACCTCCTCCCGGCGGAGCGGAGGCCGAACACAAATAAAGATTGGGCGTACCCGTGGAGTAGCTGCGCAGGCGAGGCCGTAAAAGGATCTGTCGCACAGTGAAGGCGCCGCCCGATATATCGCCGCCCACAAGATTGGCGTCCATAGCCTCAAGCCCCGCGGGTGGAAATACGCGGCGAGCAAGGATGCAGTCCCGGAAACCAGGAGCGAATCGCTCAATCTGGGCTTCGATGCGACCGGTCATGTCGACGGCGGAGCCATTGGGAACATGGCAGTAGGCCCACAATATGTGTTTGCCCTCAGGCGCGCGGGATGGGTCAAAAAGCGTGGGCTGGGCCGCAAGAACAAACGGCCGCTCGGGAGGCAGGCCATGCGCTACCGCGTCCTCACCGGCGGCGATTTCTTCGAAGGTGCCTCCAAGATGGACGGTGATTGCGCGACGGCAGGCTGCCGCCCGCCACGGTACAGGCTGAGAAAGAGCATAGTCGACCTTGAAGGCGCCGGGCGCGTGTTCAAAAGACTGAATTGTCTGCCGGTAGCCGGGCCCGATTCGGTCGCCGGCCAGGGCAAGGAGGGCGCCAGGCGCGGTGTCGCACAAGGTGAGAGTATCGCCGGTGGTCAAATCGCGAAAGGACTGGGCATCGACGCGGCGCGAAGTGTGGACAAGGCCGCCAAGGGACTGGAGATGGCCAATAAGTGCGCGCGGGATCGCCTCGGCTCCCCCTCGCGGAATGGGCCATCCGACCGCGTGGGCGGCCGCGCCCAGCAGCACGGCAGCGCTCGAACTGAAGGGGCGATCGAAGGGGAGTATGGAGTGAGCGGCGAGTCCGGCGAAGCAGAGCCCGCGCGCGAACGCCGGAAAGGCGAGCGGCCAGCGTATGGGCTGGCTGCATTGCTGCAAGACCAAAGCGCGCCATAAGGAGTGGATGTCGTGGAACGCGCAGGACCGGTCCGAGTGCGCCTTCGGCAAGTTGATCCCAACGGTCAACGAATGGTTCAATGAGGCGCCGCCAGGCTCGGCCATCTGCGCCGAGTTCCTTCCCTGCCGCGGCCAGGTCGCGCTCCAGCACGACGGCTGTGCCGTCGTCGAGGGGATGGGCAACCGGCGCTTCTCCATGTACCCATTCGAGCCCGTGATTGAGCCAGTGGAAGAGTGTTGAAGAAGGGCGAACCGGCGGCCAGGGGGTGAACCGCGGAACCAAAGTCATGGAGGAAACCCGGCAGGTAAGCGGCAACGAGCGGCAAGCTCCGCCGGGCTCCGGCTCAGCTTCAAAGACCTCGACCGCCAGTCCGGCCTGGGCGAGAACGATGGCGGCGGCGAGGCCGTTGGGGCCGGAGCCGATCACGATGGCGCGCTTCACGGTGTCCTTCCTTCGAACAGTCTCAGTCAGTCGTGTTGCGGCAACTCGTCGGGCCATTGAACAACTTCCGGCTTTCCGTCGGGCGCGAGCGTAAGTTCGGGCGCGTAGAGGCCCAGCAATTGGCGGCGCCACCAGTCGCCGGTGCGGCGCTTTTCTTCTCTCGAGGTAAACCAATATTGCCATAGCACAGCGCGTGTGAAGCGCGGCGGCGACCGCAGGAACGGGTTACTGCGAAAGAGTTTGAGGACGTCGGGGTCGTTTGTGAGAAGACGCATTTCCGTCGCCGGAACAAGATCGTTCTGGCGCCAGTCGCCCAGGGAAGCGAACCAGAGGTTCCACTCGAAGCGCGGCTGATAAGGTGCGTAGATGCCGGGAGCCTCGTTGAGTGCCTGCGGCTTATATCGAAACGGATAAGGCGACCCAGTCGGAGCCATCATTGGAGCCCTGAAATTCGATCTCGTAACGGCCGCGGGTCATCACTGCGAAGAGGCCGTATTGATTGGCGATGCGAAACGGGTCGAGTGCGGCGATGGGCGCGGTGGGCAGCGGCGCGCCGCGCAGTGGCATGGCGATCATCTCCACCGTCGTGTCGTAGGCGATCCAGGAAAGCATGACCACTGAAACGGCCAAGCGGAAGGCGCGGAAGTGGGCGGCGAATCGAGCGCGTAGTCCGGGCCTGGGACGACTCGGTCAACCGCGTCGCCCTCGGCTGTCGTGGTCGCCGCGCTGCCGGTGGAAAGGATCGAAAGCGACGGCTCGCTCCTGTGTTTCGGGAGTTGAAGGCAGACGACAGGTTCGGGCGGTCGGAAGCGAGCGGGCACAAACCTGCGCAGAAACTTGTCATCGAGGAGAAGGAAACCAAGGAAGAGGACCAGGTAATTGAGGAACGTGTAATTGGCGGTGAGAATGACGCCCGCCTCCCAGGGCGTGACGATGAAGAAGCAGATGATCCGAATGCGGCGCGGGAAAAACAACATGAACACGAGGCCGAGTTCCAGCACCAGCGTGCCGACAACCGATGCGGCGTGGAACCAGTGGGGCAGATGCTCGACGTACCAGCCGATCCAGGTGGGCAGCGGGCCGTTCTGGTAGTACTCGTCCATGGCGGTGAAGTTGCGCCATTGCACGTCGCCGCTGAGCAGCTTGACCATGCCCGACTCGAAGTAGATGCGAAACCATTCCCATTGCAGAAGGAAGAGGCTGGCGCGCGAGGGAGGGTGACCTGCTCCCCAGCCGGGCAAGACACCGGGCGGCGCAAAGAACAGGGCAAGGAAGCCGGCCTCGAGCAGCATGCCGTCCGACTGATAATTCGACCAGACATTGGTCGCGGAAACGAACGAAAGAAAACAAACAAAGCAAATAAAGAGGCTGAGGCGCGGCCAGATGTTGAGGAAGACGGCCACCGAAGCAGCCAGGCCGACAATCATGGTGGCCATGAGCATCGGAGAGCCGGCGGAAATCCAGAACAGCGAGGGCGCGTACCAGAAGCGCGTCGAACCCATGGCCCTCGCTACGGCAGCGAGATACTGTTGCGCAGGGAGGACGCCCTGCGGGCCCATAAGTCCCCTGATCTGGAAAAGCAGTCGAGTAGAACGCGGAAAAATAGATCAGGCCGAGGGCACGGAGAAAGATCCAGCGTGGAATCAGCCGGTCCGCCGGACCGTGGCGGGAGTCGAACAACCAGCGAACCGGGTTGGCGCGGGCGCGCTCCATCCTATGGCGATCAGAATAGCGATTCACGCAAGGCGGTGTCATTTTCGGTGTGGGCCGATCCGCATTCCGGGCAGAAGTTCGTTTTTGCAACAATCCGCCGTCAAAACTCCGCGACATCAACAAGATGGGGCAACCGTTGGGGGAGCGGGACTTTACGTGGCCACGAAAGGGGACGATACTGGCGGCAGGGCCTGACCGCCCGAGAGAATAGAATTCCGCTGGACACGTTGTCGGATCGATCTATCCGGTCAATCCGGAACAGCGTGAAAGTTGGAGCCCGTGCTTCTCTCACGAAATCTCACGTCGCTCAGGTCTCGAGAGTAAGATCGAAAAACCGAGAACGGTGCCGGTTCCACCATACCCATTTACCCAACGGCACGTCTACTGAAAGAACATGGCCGGCTTTCGGTCAACAGCCGTCCAACAGGAGCCAAGCATGCCTGCAGCTCACCCTCTTCCCCGAACCCTGGGGGAACTGCGCGCCAGCAAATTGTTCTCGCCTGCGCAACTGAACACGCGAAGCATCAAGGACGAGATGCGGAGCAACCTGATCGCCCGGCTGCAAGCGCGCGAGACGATCTTTCCCGGGATTGTGGGATTCGAGGACACCGTCGTTCCGCAGATCGTGAACGCGATTCTTTCCCGCCAGAATTTTATTTTGCTCGGGCTGCGCGGACAGGCCAAGAGCCGCATCCTGCGCGCCCTCACCGCGTTGCTGGACGAGCAGATGCCCTATGTGGCCGGCTGCGAGATTCGCGACAACCCGTATCAACCGCTGTGCAAGCGCTGCCGCGACCTGATTGCGGAACGCGGCGACGCGACTCCGATTGCGTATCTGACTCGAGATGAACGCTATGTGGAGAAGCTGGCGACGCCGGATGTGACGGTGGCCGATCTGATTGGAGACATCGATCCGATCAAGGCGGCTCGCGGCGGTCAGGATCTGTCGAGCGAGCTGACCATGCACTACGGGCTGCTGCCACGCGCCAATCGGGGCATCTTTGCGGTAAATGAACTGCCTGACCTGGCGGGCAAAATCCAGGTGGCGCTGTTCAACATCATGCAGGAAGGCGATGTGCAGATCAAAGGCTACCCGGTGCGGCTGGCGCTCGATGTGGCGCTGGTGTTCAGCGCCAACCCGGAAGACTATACGGCGCGCGGCAAGATCGTGACTCCGCTGAAGGACCGCATCGGTTCGGAGATTCGCACGCATTATCCGGAGACGCTGGAAGAGGGCATCGCAATCACCACGCAGGAAGCATGGTCGGAGCGCGGCGCGGAGCCAATCGAGATTCCGCCGTATGTGCGCGAGATCGTGGAGCAGGTGGCGTTTTCGGCGCGCGAAGACAAGAAGGTGGACAAGCGCAGCGGAGTAAGCCAGCGGCTGCCCATCGCGACGATGGAACTGGTGCTTTCGAATGCGGAGCGGCGCGCGCTCGCTCACGGCGAGAACCACGTGCTGCCGCGCGTCAGCGATATCTACGCTGCGCTGCCGGGCATCACGGGCAAGCTGGAACTGGAGTACGAAGGAGAGATGAAGGGCGCGGATACGGTGGTGCGCGACCTGATCCGCACCGCGGTGGGAAAGATTTACGACCGCTACTTCGAAAGCACCAACACCCAGCAGATTGAACAATGGTTCAACCTTGGCGGCACAGTCAAGCTGGACGATGAACAATCGACCACCGCCGCTCACGCCGATCTGAAGCAGATCCAGGGCCTGTTTGAGCGGTTGTCGGCCGTCAATGTGAAGGCCTCCGATTCGCCGGAACGAGTTGTGGCGGCAGCCGAATTCCTGCTCGAGGGACTGGTGGCGCATCGCAAGCTGAGCCGCAGCGAGCAGCGCGAGTTCGGCGCACCGGAAAAGACGCAGCGGAAGCAGGAACGCGCGGAGCCGGAACTCGACTACGAGGACTGGCAGCAGCCGCGGCGTTCGCGACGGGGCGGATATAACTGATGAGGTCGTGCTATCCCACCCTAGCGACGTCTGGTGACGTCGCTTGAATGGGGCACCCAGTTTAGGCGGATCCAATGAAGAGCGTTCGATACACAAAGTATGTTGGCGACCTGGCCTCCGAGATGGATCTGGAGAGCCTGCTGCAGGCGCTGTCGGAGTATCTGCTCGACTCGGGATTTCGCGATCCATACGCGCGGTTTCAGCAGCTGGAACACAACCTCGACGACCTGCGCGAGGCATTGCGGCGCCTTCTCGAAGAGGGCGACCTCTTCGACGAAGATACGCAGCGACAGCTCAAGCAAATGGCGGCTGAAGGCACACTCGATGAGTTGATCGACAAGCTCATCGAACGAATGCAGCAGGAGAACTACATTTCGTCCACGCGTCCGCCCGGCGAGACGAGCACATCGCAGGTCGATGGCCAGGTGGGCGATGTGCAAGGCGAAGTACGCTTCGAAGTCACGGACAAGAGCCTCGACTTTCTGGGCTTCAAGGCGTTGCGCGATCTGCTCGGGTCACTGGGCAAATCGAGCTTCGGCCGCCACGACACGCGGCACTGGGCTACCGGGATCGAAGTGAGCGGCGCCTCGCAGCGTTATCAGTTCGGCGACACGCTGAACCTCGATATCAATGCCACGCTCAGTTCGGCCATCGCCCGCGAAGGGATCGGGCTGCCGCTCAACCTGGAGTACGAAGACCTGCACGTGCATCAGTGCGAATACCAGAGCTCGTGCGCCACGGTGGTGATGCTGGATTGTTCGCATTCCATGATTCTGTATGGCGAGGACCGCTTCACTCCCGCGAAGCGGGTGGCGATGGCGCTCTCCCACCTGATTCGCACCCAGTATCCCGGGCGATTCGCTTTCGCTGGTGTTGTTTCACGATTCAGCCGAAGAGATGCCGGTATCGCAACTGGCCCGCGTCAAAGTGGGGCCGTGGTATACCAACACGCGCGAAGGTTTGCGCGTAGCACAGCGCATTCTCGCCCGCCAGCGCAAGGACATGAAGCAGATCGTGATGATCACCGACGGCAAGCCGTCCGCGCTGACGCTTCCCGACGGACGGATCTACAAGAATGCCTACGGTCTCGATCCGCTGGTGGTGAGCGAAACCCTCGAAGAGGTAGCGCGCTGCAAGCGATCGAACGTGATGATCAATACCTTCATGCTGGCATCGGACTTCGGCCTGGTGCAATTTGTCCACAAGGTGTCGGAGATGTGCCGGGGCAAGGCCTATTTCACCACACCCGACACGCTCGGCGAATACCTGCTGATGGATTACATCAACCACAAGTCAAAGACGATTCACTGAAGCGTGCGAGCCAGAGCCCGCGGGGACTCGAAGTGCTTATGTCTTCTTGAGGGCTCTCTTCAGTACGGCCTCCAGGCCGGCCTTGGCGTCGGCGTATTCCTCCGGGGTCAGTGCGCCACTCAACTTGTCGCTTTCAAGGGCGAAGAGTTCGTCCTTGATACTGCTCAGCAGTGCGGCCTTGCTATCCGCCGGGGCAGCGTGGGCCGCCGGGGGATAAACCGGCGCAGCTGCTCGGGGTGGCGGGGGCGGAACGTAGTCGGTCACGGGAGCGATGGAACGCGGAACCGCAGGCAAAGGCCGGCCCTCGAGGTCCGATGGAACCGACGCCAACATGGGCGCGCCGTCTGCAACAGGGGCTCGACTGCGCAGGAGATAGATGGCGGCAGCGACCAGCAGGAGTGTCAGGCCGCCGAGAATCCACCACTTGTACTTTGTGAGCGGATCGGGGGTTCCGATGGGGTTGCCTATGCCACCGCCGGGGCCATTGCCCGGGGTACTGGTGTCGGACGCAGCCGCTGGTGCCCCGCCACCCATGCCCATGGCCGCCTGAGGGCTCATCGCAGGCTTCTGCTGGGTGTCACGCGGCATCTGTCCTTCACCCGAAACTTGAAATGCGATGGCCTGGCCTGGACGGATATTTTTGGCAATGTTGGTGTTTACCTTGGGATCATCCTGAACCGTTTGGAACTCGGCTCCGGTTCCGCCTGAAAACGTCATGCTCTTCGGCACGTACACCACGAAGTTATCGGCGGGCATCATGAGCTGCGGCTTTATTGTCAACTTCCCGTTGTATGGAAAGTGATATTGCACCTCGAGAAGGGTTTCGGTTTGTCCCTTGTCGGGCTGAATGGGAATGTTGAATGTGTAATGACCCTTTTCCGGAAGCGGGGTCAGGCGGGTGTTGGTGCCGAGGCCGCCCGGCCGGGTCGCCGATGCGCCATCCAGGAGCGCGTCGGGAGGAATCACAATCTCAAATGTCTTGTCGCTGAACTGTGCCTTGGGAGGGTTGCTTGTGTTGCGAACGAGGTAGCGTTCCTGTGCGCGGAGAGAGCCGGCGGAGCCTTCGAAGAGGATCATATCGGCGTCGATGGCGACACCATCTACTTTGGCGGCTACGTCATACACGGTGACGTCACCGCCGGTTCCGCTCTGGGGGGCGGCAATGAAATAGCCGGCGCCCTGATGGGTGACGCGGATCAGGAATGCCCCGCCGGTGGATCCCGCAGGCAATTGGAGTGAGTATTGGCCTTTGGCATCGGTGGTGGCGGTCGCCGCGTCGGCCATGCCGGCTTGAACATCGACCAGCACCACGGTGTCGCCTGAAGAAGGCTTGCCCGTAGTCTTGTTGGTTACCGTTCCCGTCACGTTGGCGGCCTGAGCAAAAGCGGCGAAGAAAAGGAGGATAGAAACAGCTAAGCATCGGAAAACGAGATGAGAACTTATCTTCATTGAAGGATCCTAATCAAAGTTGATTTCAGGCCGACATACAGCAAGGGCCGGCGGTTTGGCCTTGCTCCACCAAAATAGCACTCAAGGGCCAGAGTTGGGATTTATCTCGCGGCGGGAATGGCGGGATCCGGACGGGAATGAACCCATTCCGCGAGTGACGGGCTGGCCGGAATTGTATTAATGTTTGGCTTGAGCCGCCCTCATGGCCGCCCGGTTGTCGAAGCGGTATCCGACCGTGGTGGTCCATTGGTTGTAGTCGAGCGACCCGCCTCGCTGGGCGGTAAACATGCTCTGGAAAAACAGGCGCGCGCCGAGATCCATGTCCAATATAGCGTTGCCGAAGTAGGAATTGCTGGTTTGGGCCAATGAGGAATTGTAGTCGTAGCGCCCGCCCTGCAGATCGAGACGGAAGCGCTCCCCGAGATCCCTGTTGATACTCACGGTACTGTATTTGCCGGAAGCGAACGCACTGTCGAATTTGGAATAGCGGGCATCGACGCCAAAGCCTGTCTTCCAGATGCGCATGATCGAGGCTCCGAAGAGCTCATTCAACGAAGACCCATTGTCGTTGGAACTGTTGCTTTGCCCGACGCTTGCGTAGCCCATGATGTGAAGCGGGAACTGGACGCGAACGCCCCCGTTGAGTCCCTGGTAGAGATACTTGTCGAGCAGGCCGGTTCCAACCAGAATCGCATCATACGTCGGGACACTGCGGAAGTAGGTGTCGGTGAGTTCGAGGGTCAAGCGAGGATGCACCTGGACGCGAGCTGAGATCAGGCTTTCTCCGAGCCCCCAGCCGAGGGCAGGCTGACCCGGGTTCGGGGTGGGATTGTCGATCTGCATCGCCTGATACACAGAAAAGTATTTTTTGAATGAGAATTCGTTTTCGGTAAAGAGAAAGGGCCTGTTAACGCTCCACTTGAGCAGGTCAACGCCGGCTCCGGCGGTGCTGGAGTAGTGGAAGCCGTCGAATGTCCCGCCATGAATGTTGAAGAAGCCACCGCCCACGCGGAGGTTGGGATCGTAGTTCCACGCCGTGGGATTGGGAGAGGAACCGGCGAACAGGCCAACCACCGTCCGTTCCGAGGTTTTGCGGCCGAGAAACATGCCGTCGATGGTCTCCAGGCTGCTGGCGAAGGGAAGATACATACGCCCAATGGAAATCGTCCACGCGGAGCTGGGGTTGATATAGTTCAGGCTCATGAGGTAGGTGCGATTCATGAGGTTCTGAATGGAATTCTGGGCGGCGGTATTGTTGTTGTTTTGCAGGGTTCCGCGCCAGTAGCCATTGAGGTTCCAGTAGCTCCCGAAGATCCTCGTGAAGTCGGCGCGGACCACCATACCGTATTGACTGGACAGGGAAGGTGCCTCCCCCAACTGCTGGATACTGCTGACGTCGAATCCGAACCGGCCTCGCATCTGATTGACCTCGGGTAGCGGAGGCCGCGGGAGAGCGTCGCGCACTTCTTCATCCATTGGATCGCCATCCGTGAAGCTGATGACCATGGGGTAATGGCGCGTGCTTCCGAGCGTGTCCTTGTCGACGAGTTTCTTTACCTCGTTATCGGGAAGGGAGACCACGTCCTTGTCAGTCAGGTCGCGTTTGGTCGCGGTTACCTCGCAAACGGCAGAAGTGGAAGCGACCGAAATTACTTTGAGCCGGGCGATGACTCCGGGCTCGAGGGCGACGTTTGCCGGATCCTGTTCGGAAAGATTCGGGTTCTGCTTGAGAATCAGCTCGGTACCTTCCCTAAGCCCCGAGGTCGTTCCTCCATCGATATACAGGTTCGATCCGTTGATATAGCGGATGTGGAAGTCAGTGCGTGTGGGGGCCGCCGCAAGCGGAGGCGCGGAAGGCGCGGCGGGATCGGCTTCCTGTGCGCGGCACGCGGGGGCCATAAGAACAAGGAGAAGCAAGAAATGGTGTCTCATGGGTCTAGCCTCCGCCTCCGCTCTTGTGGCATGCGTAGCAGTTCACGCTGTTGTACACATATCCGTTGGTGTTCGGATGATGGAAGTTGGCTGCGTTATTGCCGCCATGGCAGCCGGTGCAGGTAAAGACCGAGTAATCGGACGAATTGGTGTGGCAGGTCGCGCACACGCTGTTCGCGTTGCCGTGGTTGGTTGGGAAGAACGTGTGATAACTGGTCGGCAGCGTCGCCGAGGTCCAGTTGGTAGTCGTGTGGCATGTGGTGCAGGTGGTCGGCCACTTCGCCGTGGTGTGGTTAGGATTCGTAGTCCCGGTGTAGTCGGCCGTGTGGCACGAGTAGCAGTCGGTCGGCGTTCCCGCAAACACGTTATTGACGTGGCACAGGGTGCAGGCCACCGTGGTGTGGGCGCCCGTCAGCGGGAATGGCGTGTTGTTGTGATTAAACGTGGCCCCTGTCCAGTCCGTCATCGTGTGGCATGTGTTGCAGGTGGTTGGGAAGCCCGCCGCTGCGTGGGCGGGGTTTGTTGTTCCGTTGTAATCCGCCTGATGACATCCGATGCAGGTGGTCGGCAGAGATCCGTTGTAGGTACTGGCGCTCGTGTGGCAACCCACGCATTGCATGGTCGCGTGGAAGCCGGCAAGCGGGAACGTGGTCGTCGCGTGATTGAACGTCGACGTAGTCCAGTTAGTGGTCGAGTGGCAGATAGTGCAATCGGTCGGGAAGCCCGCTGTAGCGTGCGCCGGATTTGTGGTGCCCGTGTAGTCCTTCTGGTGGCAGGAATAGCACGCGGTGGGCAGGTTCACATAGTTGTTGGTGGTGTGGCACTGCACGCAGGTGAGCGCGGCGTGGGCGCCAGTCAGAGCCCAGTTGGCGTACAGCGTGTGGTTGAACGTGATCCCCGTGGTCCACGTCATCGGAGCCGCGCCGTGGCATGTGTTGCACGTCGTGGGGAAGGCGGCAGCCACGTGACTCGGGTTATTGGTGCCCGTAAAGTCGGCCTGGTGGCAGCCGTAGCAGGTAGTCGGCACAGTTGTGTAGTTGTTGTTGGTGTGGCATGCGGCGCAGGCCAGCGAGGTGTGTGCGCCGACCAGCGGGAACACCGAGGCGTGATTGAAGGTGGACGAGGTCCAGTTGGTCGTGGAATGGCAGAGCGTGCAATCGGTCGGGAAGCCGCCGGCCACGTGTGCGGGTGAAGTGGTCCCGGTGAAGTCCTTCTGGTGGCAGCCGTAGCAGGTTGTGGGTAGCGAGCCGTTATAGGTGGTGGCGCTGGTGTGGCACAGTGCGCATTGCACCGTCGTATGCGCGCCGGTGAGTGGGAACGTTGTGCTGTTGTGATTGAAGGTGGAAGTGGTCCAGTTGGTGGTCGAGTGGCACAACGTGCAGTCGGTCGGGAAGCCGGCGGAAACGTGCGCCGGGTTGGTGGTTCCGGTGAAGTCCGCCTGGTGGCAGGAATAGCAGGCGGTGGACGTGATGTTGTAGTTGTTGTTGGTGTGGCACTGCACGCAGGTCACGGTAGCGTGGAAACCGGTCAGAGCCCAGTTGGCATACAGCGTGTGATTGAAGGTCACTCCCGTGGTCCACGTCATCGGAGCTGCGCCGTGGCACGTGTTGCACGTGGTCGGGAAGTTCGCAGCCACGTGGCTGGGGTTAGTGGCGCCCGTGAAGTCCTTCTGATGGCAGCCGTAGCAGGTGGTCGGCACGGTTGTGTAGTTGTTGTTGGTGTGGCATGCGGCGCAGGCCAGCGTGGTGTGTGCGCCGACCAGCGGGAACACCGATGAGTGGTTGAACGTGGACGAAGTCCAGTTGGTCGTGGAGTGGCAGAGCGTGCAGTCGGTCGGGAATCCGCCGGCCACATGCGCAGGCGAGGTGGTTCCGGTGAAGTCGTTCTGGTGGCAGCCGTAGCAGTTGGTCGGCAACGTCAGGTAGTTGTTGTTCACGTGGCATTGAGCGCATGTCACGGCAACGTGCGCGCCGGTCAGCGGGAACGCAGTGGTGTTGTGATTGAAGGTGGCACTTGTCCAGTTGGTGGTGCTGTGGCAAACGGCGCACGTGGTGGGCAAACCAGTGGCCGCGTGGGGCGGATTGTTGGTGCCGCTGTAGTCAGCCTTGTGGCAGGAGTAGCAGTCGGTCGGAACGGTGGTGTAGTTGTTGTTGACGTGGCAGGAGGCGCAAGCGACCGTGGCGTGGGCGCCGGTCAGCGGGAACACGGAAGCATGATTAAAGGTCGAGGTTGTCCAGTTCGAGGTGGTGTGGCACAAAGTGCAATTGGTCGGGAAGCCGGCGGCAACGTGCGCCGGATTGGTGGTGCCGGTGAAATCCTTTGTGTGGCACGAATAGCAGTCGGTCGGAAGAGTGGTGTAGTTGTTGTTGACGTGGCATTGCGCGCATGTCACGGCGACGTGCGCGCCGGTCAGCGGGAACGTCGTGGCGTTGTGATTGAAGGTGGCACTTGTCCAGTTGGTGGTGCTGTGGCAAACGGCGCACGTGGTGGGCAAACCAGTGGCCGCGTGGGGCGGATTGTTGGTTCCGTTGTAGTCAGCCTTGTGGCAGGAGTAGCAGTCGGTCGGAACGGTCGTGTAGTTGTTGTTGACGTGGCATGAGGCGCAAGCGACCGTGGCGTGGGCGCCGGTCAGCGGGAACACGGAAGCATGATTAAAGGTCGAGGTTGTCCAGTTTGAGGTGGTGTGGCACAAAGTGCAATTGGTCGGGAAGCCGGCGGCAACGTGGGCCGGATTGGTGGTGCCGGTGAAGTCCTTTGTGTGGCACGAATAGCAGTCAGTCGGAAGAGTGGTGTAGTTGTTATTGACGTGGCATTGCGCGCAAGTCACGGTGACGTGTGCGCCGGTCAGCGGGAACGTCGTGGCGTTGTGATTGAAGGTGGCACTTGTCCAGTTGGTGGTGCTGTGGCAGACGGCGCATGTGGTGGGCAAACCGGTGGCTGCGTGGGGCGGGTTGTTGGTGCCGTTGTAATCCTTGGTGTGGCAGGAGTAGCAGTCGGTCGGCAGGCTGCCGGAGTAATTGCTATTGACGTGGCATGAGGCACAGGCCACGGTTTTGTGCGCGCCGGTCAACGGGAACGACGTCGTGTTGTGATTGAAGGTCGACGTGGTCCAGTTGGAGGTCGAGTGGCAGATCGTGCAATCGGTTGGGAAGCCGGCGGCAACGTGCGCCGGATTGGTGGTGCCGGTGAAGTCCGCTTTGTGGCAGCCGAAGCAGGCCGTCGGCAGAGTCGTGTAATTGTTGTTGACGTGGCAGGAGGCGCAGGCCACGGTTTTGTGTCCGCCGGTCAGCGGGAAGGCGGTCTTGTTGTGGTCGAATACGGCGCCGTTCCAGTTCGTGGTGGTGTGGCAAACCTGGCAATCGGTCGGGAAGCCGGCTGAGACGTGGTTGGGATTGGTCGTGCCGGTGAAATCCGCCTTGTGGCAGGAATAGCAGTCGGTCGGAACCGTCGTGAAGTTGTTATTCACGTGGCAGGTGGCGCAGGCGACGGTTTTGTGCGCACCCGTCAGCGGGAACGCCGTCTTGCTGTGGTCGAATACGGCGCCGTTCCAGGTCGTGGTGGTGTGGCAAACCACGCAATCTGTCGGGAAGCCTGCCGTCTTGTGATTGGGGTTGGTGGTCCCGTTGTAATCCTTGGTGTGGCAGGAGAAGCAATCCGTCGGCGTACCGACAAACACGTTATTGATGTGGCAGGAGGCGCAGGCCACGGTTTTGTGCGCGCCGGTCAGCGGGAATGGGGTCTTGTTGTGATCGAAGACGGCGCCGTTCCAGGTCGTGGTGTTGTGGCACGTCGCGCACGTGGTGGGGAAGCCCGCCGAAGCGTGGTTCGGATTGTTGGTGCCGGCGAAATCCGCCTTGTGGCAGGAGAAGCAATCCGTCGGCACGGTGGTGAAGTTGTTATTCACGTGGCACGAGACGCAGGCCACGGTTTTGTGCGCACCGGTCAGCGGGAACACCGTCTTGCTGTGGTCGAATACGGCGCCGTTCCAGTTCGTGGTCGAGTGGCAAACCACACAATCTGTCGGGAAGCCCGCCGTCTTGTGATTGGGGTTGGTGGTCCCGTTGTAATCCTTGGTGTGGCAGGAGAAGCAATCCGTCGGCGTGCCGACAAACACGTTATTGATGTGGCAGGAGGCGCAGGCCACGGTTTTGTGCGCACCCGTCAGCGGGAATGGGGTCTTGTTGTGATCGAAGACGGCGCCGTTCCAGTTGGTGGTGTTGTGGCACGTCGCGCAGGTGGTGGGGAAACCCGCCGAAGCGTGGTTGGGATTGGTGGTGCCGGTGAAGTCCGCCTTGTGGCAGGAGAAGCAATCCGTCGGCACGGTGGTGAAGTTGTTCTTTACGTGGCAGGAGGCGCAGACCACGGTTTTGTGCGCACCGGTGAGCGGGAAGGCGGTCTTGTTATGGTCGAAGACTGCGCCCGTCCACGTCGTCGTGTTGTGGCAAATCACACAATCGGTCGGCAAGCCCGCGGTCTTGTGATTGGGATTGGTGGTCCCGTTGTAATCCTTGGTGTGGCAGGAGAAGCAGTCCGTCGGCGTACCCGTAAAGACATTATTGAGGTGGCAGGAGGCGCAGGCCACGGTTTTGTGCGCACCGGTCAGCGGGAATGGGGTCTTGTTGTGATCGAAGACGGCGCCGTTCCAGTTCGTGGTGTTGTGGCAGGTTGCGCAAGAGGTTGGGAAGCCCGCCGAAACGTGGTTGGGATTGGTCGTCTTGTTGTAGTCGGCCTTGTGGCAGGCGTAGCAGTCGGTGGGAACTGTCGTGTAATTGCCATTGACATGGCATGAGGCGCAGGCGACGGTCGCGTGCGCGCCGGTCAGCGGGAACACCGAGTTATGGTTAAACGTCGAGGCCGTCCAGGTGGCCGTGGTGTGGCAGAGAGCGCAGTTGGTCGGGAAGCCTGCCGAGACGTGATTGGGATTGGTGGTGCCGGTGAAATCCTTGGTGTGGCACGAATAGCAATCGAGCGGAACCGTTGTGTAGTTGTTCTTGACGTGGCACTGCGCGCACGGCACGGTAATGTGCGCCCCGGTCAGGGGGAACTTGGTGGTGTTGTGATTGAAACTCGCGCCGGTCCAGTCGGTGGTGCTGTGGCAAGTTTCGCAGGTCGTCGGGAACCCACTGGAAGCGTGCGGTGGTGCGTTGGTGTTGTTGTAATCGACCTGGTGGCACCCAACGCAATTGGTGGGCAGCGTGGTGTAGTTGTTGTTGACGTGGCAGGTGGCGCAGGCCACGGTGATGTGCGCTCCGGTGAGCGGAAACTTGGTCGTGTTGTGATTGAAGACCGCGCCGGTCCAGTCCTTAGTGGTGTGGCAGGTCTGACATGTAGTTGGAAACCCGGAGACCGCATGAGGCGGAGCGTTGGTGTTGTTGAAATCGGTCTGATGGCAGCCGACGCAGGTTGTGGGAAGAGAGCCGTTGTAAGTGCTGGCGCTGGTGTGGCACTGCGCGCATTGCATGGTGGAGTGAAAGCCTGTCAACGGGAATGTCGTGGCGTCGTGGTTGAACGTGGAGGTGGTCCAGGCGGTAGTCGTGTGGCACAGCGAGCAGTCGGTTGGGAAACCGCTGGATACGTGGGAAGGATTGGTCGTGCCGTTGAAGTCGGTCTGGTGGCAGGCGACGCAGGCTGTGGGCGTCGAGTTGTAGTTGTTGTTGGTGTGGCAGGCCGCGCACGCCACGGCCGCGTGCTTGCCCGTCAAGGGGTAGTGGGCATAGAGCGCGTGATCGAACTTGGACGTGGACATGGACCAGTCATTGGTCGCATGACACGTGGAGCAGTCGCGCGGCAGGCCGAGTTGCGCATGGTTCGGATTATTGGTGCTCAGATAATCAGCGGAGTGGCACGAGTAGCACTGGGTCGACGTTGCCTTGAACGAGTTGTTGAGATGGCAGGACGAGCAGGTAAGCGTAGCGTGCGCGCCGGTCAGTGCGTATCCGGTGTATTTCAAATGGTCAAACCTGGCGTTGAACCAGCTGTCCATGGTGTGACAGCTCTGGCAGGTAGTCGGGAAGCCAAGACCGACGTGATCGATAACCGGGGTCAGGAAGTCCTGCTGATGGCATGAGTAGCACGCCGTAGACAAACCGATGAACTGACCGGCGGCGGCGTTCTTGTGGCAGTCTTGGCATTGCGCCAGCTGATGCGCGCCCACCAGAGGGAAACGGTTCTGGTGATTCTGAATGGCCTGCAGCGAGACCTGCCACCCCTTCACCGAGTGGCAACTGGCGCAATTGGCGCCGAACTGGCGGCGATGGATATCGGCGTGGCAATCGGAGCATTGGGAGCTGACGTTCTTGAATACCAGGTCGGTGTGGCACTGAATGCAGGCCACTTTCTCGTGCATGCCGCGAAGCGGATACCCGGTCAAATCGTGGTTGAACTCGGGATTGGACCGTATTGGTTTCCAGCTTGTGTACGTGTGGCAGTTGGCACAAGGGGTCGCAAGAGGGCCATGCGGGTTGGTCACCTTGGCCTTGGGCGCATTGACGCCGGCAGTGACGGAGGAACCTGAACCGGAATTAGTGGAACTGCCGCCCGATTTCCCGCCCGAATTGGCCCCGGAACTACCGCCGGAATTACCACCCGAATTGGCGCCGGAGTTGGCACCGGCACTAACGCTGGATGTGACGCTGTTCCCGGGCGGCTGTAACGCCATGCCGCCAAGCATGGGCGCCAACCCAAGAACAATCGTGATAACCCAGCGGGTAAGGTCCATCGTTCTCTCCGTGCTTTCGGTTTGTGCGCATCGACGACAGGGCGCAGCGCCCTTTCATTTCGCGCACAAAAACCCACGACTACCCGCGTCTCATGCAAGATGGCAGAGAACAACATCTCCCTGAGCGAGCCATGAAAATGGTGTGGACTCGATTTCTACAAGCACACACTCAATCTGCGGGAGTAAGAACCAAACTGTGAGTATCCTGGTTTGCCCGGACTGTGATCGAACCAATGAAGCATCAGCTGGCTTCGGCGGGTTTGGTGCGGCTTCCCTTCAATTGGGAAGCGAGTTCCGGAGGTTTCTTAATTTCGGCAACGAACAGTAAAGTAACGCAATCTAGGTATTCTTTCCCTGGACGTCGGTGATTTAGATCACCAGCCGTCCGCCAACACAGCTTACAGCACGACTCCCGGATGGTCCAAGAAAAATTTGCGCTAGATCAAGCTTTTTCAGATTAAACACCGTTTTCGAAAATGACGCCAGAATGACAGGCGCAGCTGCGCAATAGTGGTTCGAAAAAGGGGTTCTGTTTGGAGGAGGTACGGCAGTGCTAGCCAGGATAGCGAGCATGCTGGACTTCGAGGTTCAAAACCCGCGCGAAAACCCAAAATGAGTAGGCCCTGGCGGTCTCGTTCCGGGAGGGCTTCAGGAGGCGCGATTGCGGTATTCGAATGCCGGCCGAATCCACATTCGTGTCCTCGAGACTATATATAAGGAGTCGGCTGCAAGTTTCAAGCTGCCGATCACGATGCCGAAGGCAAATTGTCAACAGACCAGGCCGATCTCATCCTTCGAGACTTCGGCCTGATCTAGCGCGGCATCGGCAGAGTGCGCAGATATGAAATCAACGAGGCCATCTCATCGGGCGAGCCATCCACCGGAGGCATGCCTCCTTTTTTCATCCTGACCGTGGGACGTTTCAGAGCCTGACTCAATTCGGAGTCGGAGACTTTGGCGATCATAGGCGCTAAAGCGGGGGCGAGCCCGCCAGCACCGTCGGCGCCATGACAAGCAAAGCAACCGCGCTCCTGGAACAACTGCTGGCCGGCGACATCTTTGGACACGGTTTTGTTGTGAACCTCGGACTGGTGAACGGGAACAGATACCTTGACAAGGGACGGAGCCGTGGCGTTTTGGCTGGTTTCGCTCTGCAGTTTGGGTGCAATCTTCGCGACCGACGGTGCACCTGGCGTGCGCGAGCCGAGGGAACTGAGGTAGGCGATAAGCGCATTCATTTCATCCGGGGAGGCGTCAACCGTGGGCATGCCGCCCGCTTTCATGCGGGGACTGGGATTATGCAGAAGTGTGGCGAGCCGATCCGGAGGAAATTTTCGGGTGATTCCGACCAGGCTGGGGGCAAGCGCCGAACCGGCCCCGTTGTCGCCATGACACGCACTGCATCCACGCTCGTTGAAGATGTCTTTGCCCTTGGGAACGAGAGGATCGGCGACGACGGCGAGATTCACTTCGGATGAACCGGCGTCCGGCGAATTGGTGTATGGAACAAAAGCCTCTTCACTGAAGGCCTTCTCCTCTTCCTGCTGCTGGGCAAGTTGCTGCGCAGTGCCAGGCTGTTGGTCATCGATCTGACTCTTGATGCCCAGGAAAACCATGCCAAACACGACGCAAGCCACGGCCAGCGCGGGAATGGGGCGGCGCCAGATCTTGCGCTCGAGGCGTCGATCCAGAAAGGGCAACAGGAACAGGGCGACTGCAAGAAGGCCAGGAATCACGACGACTCCGACGACCACGGCGGGACCTTCCCAGAATTTGAGCCATTCAAACATGGGCAGGTAGTACCACTCGGGCCGCGGAAGGAAGTGGGAATCGGCCGGATTGGCGAGCGGACCAAGTGTGACCGGACGCAGATAGGAGAGCCCCGCCAGAACGGCCACAATCAGGAGAGCGAACAGCATGTCGAATAGAACCTGGCGGGGATAGAACGGCTCAGGGTGAAGCTTTGGCGTGACAGGATGCTCGGTCACCGGGCCGGCTGGACCCGCTTTGCGAAACAGGAATATATGAGCGCCTATGAACATCAGAATTGTGGAAGGAATGAGAAAGACGTGAGCGACATAGAACCGCGACACGGTGAGAGTGCCGATGGTATCGCCTCCGCGAAGAAAGCGCGTGATCAGATTTCCAATCAGCGGCACTTGCCCGGCGACATTGGTTCCGACCGCAGTGGCAAAATATGCCTTCTGATCCCAGGGGAGCAGATAACCCGTGAAACCCATTCCCAGAATCAGAAATGAGAGCAGGGCCCCGGAGAGCCACAGCAATTCGCGACGACCCTTGAATGATCCATAGAGAAATGTCTGAAGAAAATGCAGGGCCAGCACGATAATCATGGCGCTGGAACCATACGAGTGCAGGCTGCGCAGAAATGCACCGCCGGCGACCTGCTTGGTGATATAGGCGACGCTGGTGTGGGCGGTTTCGGCCGAAGGCGTGTAATAGAGAGCCAGCGAAATGCCGGTGATCACCTGCAGGAGGAAGATGAACAGCAAACCGGACCCGAACACATAGGCCCATCGAGCGCCGCCGGGGATGGGCTCATTCAGGGCTTCCTTCATCAAGCTTCGGACGCCGGTGCGCGCATCCACCCAGTCGAGTGCACGGCTTCGCAGGCTTACGCCCGGCGAGGCGGACTGCTCCGTCTCATTCTTCATTGCATCACCTCAACTAAATTTCAGCTCAGAAGCTGGCGATCTGGCACATTCGATCGGAAGTACTGGAATTGAACTTCTAACTTGCCGTCTTTGACCTGCGCTTCAAGCCTGTCGAGCCCGCGCGGGGGCGGGCCCGAGATGCGGCTTCCGTCGGGTCCGAATTGTCCGCCGTGGCAGGGACATATGAATTTGTTCTGATTTTCGTGCCAGCCCACGGAACACCCGAGGTGGGGACAGATGGGCGACAGAACCTGAAGTTTGCCATCGTTCGAGCGGTTGACAAAGACCGATTGCCGGGAAACAACCTCGCGCCATCCATCACGCTGGGTGAGGGCGATGGTCTTCGTCACGGGGCCCTCAATTTTTTCGAATTCGCTCGCGTCTCCAACCTCGGTCCACTTGCCGGACCTGCCTCCGGCCTGCACGGGATAGAGGACGTAGCGAAGCATGGGCGTCCCGATTACGGCGACGATCAAGCCGGCGCAGGCGCCGAGAAGCGAAGCAAAAAACGATCGCCTGCTCACTCTGCAGCGACTCCTTGGCCAGGCACGCTGCGCACGCATCATTCTGAATCTCCGAGTTGCATTCCTGTTTCATTGTTCGGCCCTCCGGAGCGTTTGAAGGTCTTTCCCTGGTAAATGAGTAGTGACTCTCCAATCACTAAGTGCTGCGAGTATAGGACAAAGGTAGGACGAGGGAGATTCATTCCTGTTTGTTCACCATCAACAACCTTGTAAAGCTTTGTAAAGTCGGGCGTAAAGAACTGCACAAAATACGAAATGACCCGCAGACTGCATGACGCGCGGATAGGAGTCCTTCGCCTGATTCGTTCTTACACGTTCGTTGGATAGAAAATCTAGATTCGACAAGCAATAAACGTGATCAGAAATATTGTTTGAAAACTTTGCAGAGGTCTTACAAGTGTTTACAAGCTGATTGATTCTTAGCAAGCAGGATTCGAGTTACCCAAAGCTACTATCCCTCAAGCAGCACACCATTTGAATTCAACTCATAACCTCCGTCGGATTTGGGTTTTACCGAACTGGATGCGAAGTTGAATAGCAGTCGGCGATGTCGTCGAGATACACCCGAGTTACTAACATCGGCGAATTTCAGGGGGGCACATGGTAATGCCGAAAGTTTCATTTCCATATCCTGTTCCGGAGGATGAAGGGCGGACGAATCGATGAAGCGGAGCTTATTGTTGGTTTTCTTCATTGCTCTTGGAGTGCTCTGTTCAAGCGAACGGAGCTGGGGCCGTGGTGGATCGGTCACTTGAGGGTGACAAGAAATGCACCCTATGTCACAACGAAGCCAGCGGACACGTGCTTTCCATCTACCAGACGAAGCACGGCGTCAAAGGCGACTCGCGCACGCCGGGCTGCCAGGGCTGCCACGGCGAGAGCGTGCAGCACCAGCAAAATCCAACCGAATCGCCCGAAATCGTTTTCGGCGCGAAGTCGAAGCTGTTGTCGTCCACTGAGGCCAGGACCAACGCGTGCCTCTCCTGCCATGAGTCAAGTGTTCATGCGCGGACATACTGGTCGGGCAGTGCGCATGAGAAGCAGGGCTTAACTTGCACAGATTGCCATGAAATGCACAATCCCGAACAGAAGGTGCTGAATAAGCTCACCCAGCCGGAAGTCTGTTTCGGTTGCCACCAGAATGAGCGCGCCCAGTTTCATCGCTTCTCGAGACATCCGATCCTCGAAGGCAAGGTCACCTGCTCCGACTGCCACAACCCGCATGGTTCCACTGGCCCTCGGCTTGATGGTGAAGAACACCATCACCGAGACCTGCTACACCTGCCACTCGGAAAAGCGCGGACCGTTTTTGTGGGAACACGCACCCGTCGTTGAGGACTGCACCAACTGCCATTCTCCGCACGGGTCAAATGTGACGCCGCTCTTGAAGACGCGCGCCCCCATGCTCTGCCAGGAGTGCCACACGAGCGACCACGCCAAGGGCCTTTACAGTGGCGCAAACTTGCCCGGCGGAACCTTTGTAACCGCCAACGGGGCCATTCCGCTGGGGGCCCAGAGCCCGACTGACCAGGCAAACGGACGCGCTTGTCTGCAATGCCACTCACAAATCCACGGCTCGAATCATCCGGGCGGGGCCAAGTACAACCGGTAATTCATTGAATCGGAGAGACGCAATCATGAAATCCAGAAATTCTTGCGGCTTCGTCGCCGGTTCTATCAGGGTTCTCGGCGGCGCATTCATCACAGCCGGCTTGTTCGTGGCTATGTCCACGTTCTCGGCTGCCCAAACCGTTCCTCAAAACACCACCGGACGCAATCCTGGGACTCAGGTCCCGCCGGGTATGTACATTCCGGACGAGCCCACGGCGGCAGAACAGACCAATCTGTCATAAGAGAACTCAAATCGGCGTCGGCGGCATCAGCTTCAACTCGTCTCAAGTTCGGCGAGTACAACGGACTGCATAAGTTCAATGTCTTCGCCATCGGCAACTTCGACCTTCGCGGCGGCGCGGCTTACGACAGCATGGACACATGGCGCTGGCAGCTTCCAGGGTTCGAGTCTTGGCCTCGAGATTCGAAACGGGATCCTCGACTTTGGATGGCAGGGCAAGCTCCAATTCCGATTCTCCTATAACACGTTTCTCGCCAACACCTCCGATTCATACCAAACCCCCTTCCTCGGTGTAGGGACCAGCACTCTGACATTGCCATTCAATTGGATCGTGCCGATTTTGCCGCAAAAGAGCGCCACCGCTCTGAACTACTTCGCGCTCAATCCGACGACTGCGGCTGGCAGTGTCTACAACAAAAGTGGCGTGCTCACACCACCAACCCAGGCTCAGTTGGACACCATGGCTGCCATTCGTGCTACCGACCTGCCCGCTTTCCGGAATGTGGATCTCTCACTCACGCGCAAGCGGGGCGAGGCGCAATTCCTCTTTACCCCGACCGAGATGATCGATATTCCTGTCAGCTACACGCTCGAGCACAAGGACGGGCTGAGGACCATCGGTGGGGTGAATGATCAGAACACGCAGGATACGGCGTTGCTGCCGTATCGAGTGAACTGGGATACCGATCAGGCATCCGCGGCAGTGAATGTCAAGCTGCAACAAGCTCTTCCTTTCGTTCGGTTACTACGGCTCCTTCTTCCACAACAACACCGAACACATGATCTGGTCTGATCCTGCGGTTATAGGCCTCACGTCGGCTCTGGCGGAGGAACCCAACAGTCAGTTCAACCAGTTCACTGCAACGGGCAGCTATAAGTTGTCGAGGGATGCCAAGCTTGTTGGTTGTGGGATCGATTGGTCGCGGAACCCAGAACCAGGCGTTCATTAGTCCCGTCGCTTACTAAGAGGGAGCGCTGCCGTTCGGACTGCCGCGCAGCTCCCTGAATGGCCTTGTGTACACCGGCGCTGGCTTCCGCCAAGTTCACCGCGAAACACGGAAAGTGGGACTATCTGGCTGATTTCCGGTTCGACGATCGCGATAATCAGAGTCCCGTCAACATCTACCTGTTCCAGGATGACGCCTCGCCAATGACCGGTACCTCGCCGTTTAGCGGCCTCTACGGGCTGCCCACCGGACTCGGAACCAATACCAACATCTACAACAACCGCTCGCTCACCAAGCTCTCCTACAAGGCCGGCGGGGAAGCCGAGTATTCCTTCACGAAATCGCAACACTTGATGCTCGGCTATGGCTGGCAAAGAATTGACCGCCAGCTGTCACAATTCCTGGATCACCTGCGCCGAGGCGCCGCAGGTGAACGAAAACACGTTCCGCACCGAGTGGCGCAAATCCAAAGGAGCCCTGACGGCTCATGTGGAGTACGCCTTCTCTGACCGGCGCGGAGACTACAACGAGAACGCCTTCCTCGCGGAAACGCCGATGGCGAACCAGGTGCCCGCGAGTGGCGCATCACAAAGTGTCTACTCCTATCTGAAGAGCACCGGGCTTACGGGTTTCGGTCCGGTCGCTGGTCTCCCCACCGCACCGCTCACAGGCGATGCCGCAATCTTTACGCCCAACAACAACATCGTTGCGCAGGCCCAATACGGCACGCGAAACATCCTCAATGAGATCCCCGGCTTCAGAAGATACTACGTAGCCGACCGGAACAGAAATGACGGGCGCGCCCAGATCAATCTGCTCGCAAGCGACAAGTTCGCCTTCACTTTGAGCGGTGAGGGGAGCTACGACGACTATCTCAACACCAAGCTGGGTTTGAAGAGTCGCACCTGGTGGGCATCCACCATCGACGCAAGCTATGTCGCGTCTGACAACCTGGTCGCCGACGTCTTCTACACCTACGACAACCAGCGTCTGTACGCCACCGGCGATGCCTTTGGCTCCAACAGCACTGCAACCTTCCAGGGTCAGGCGGGAAATACTGTCCTTGGAGGTCCCTGCTTCAGCACCATCGCAGACAGGAACGCATCGGCCAAAATCGATCCGTGCCTGAACTGGACCCACAACGACCGCGACAAGATTGACACGGTTGGTCTAACACTGCGCCGCAAAAACCTGGCCGGCAACAAGCTCGAACTGGCTGCTGAGTTGGTCTACACGCGCGGGCGCACGGAGAACGCTGTCGTCGGCGGCAGCTACCAGAACAACCCGCTAGCGCTGGCAGCCCCGGCACCGGCTCTGCCCTCCGGTACTCAGGCAATCTTCTTTATCCCGGCGCAGAATTATCCCGTGATCCGCAATGACGAGATCATGGTCAAACCAAGCGCGACCTACGTCATCAGCAGGTCGGCCAGTCTGCAGGGCTTTTACTGGTTCCAGCGGTTGACGCCCACGGACTGGAGATACCAGGCACTGCAGTACGGCAACAAGCTGAACTTTACGCCCACCAGCGAGACAGTGCCAAGCTACGAAGAGAATGTGGCCGGTCTCTCTTTCAACTGGGTGTTCTAGCAGCATCTGCCGTACTGGCCGGAAATCGCACCGGCTGGTTCCGCCAGAGTGGGAACTTCAACTTTGCAATGGATCGGAATGATGTCCTGCGAGTTGGCAACTATCAACAGACGAGCAACAAGACTCTTTTGTGAAGGAAGGAATTGACCATGAAAGCCGTGTTTCGAATCTCACTTGTGCTTGCATGCACCACTGCAGCAATCAGCGGTCATGCATCGCCGCCCGCTGCGCTGTACAAGACCAATTGTGCCCCATGCCACGGGGTGGCTGGAGACGCGAGTACTCCGGCGGGGAAGACATTCAAAGTTCCGTCTTTTAGTTCTGAGGCCGTGCTCAAAGAGACCGACGCCAATATGCTTGCCATCGCGAAGGATGGCAAGGGTAAGATGCCGGCTTGGCACGACAAGCTGTCGGAACAACAGTTGAACGACCTGATCGCGTACATTCACACGCTGCAGAAGAAGGGATAGCGGGGCGTTCGTACCGGCTGCCGTACTCGCGGTAAATCTTGTAGCCGGTCACAGACCACTTCCCTGCTGTCGAATCGCGGTTGCGCGCGCAATCGCGCACGTGTGCCTGCTGCTCCTAACTGAGTAGCGGGCACACGTGCGTCCAGTCGCGTCGCCAGAATCGGACCAGGCCGCACCCACCTTTGCCAAACGCCTCCGCGCCCTGCGGTTGTGCTTCCCTACCCTCCCAACTTGTCCCCCGGTGTGTCACTGCGCCCGCAGTGTGTGCGCGCTGACAAGGTTCCCTGCCCTGCCTCTCGACCAAGTCATTTGTTTTCAGCATAAAATCCGCGGACTACCGATTGCATTCCCTCACAGCGCAGGCAATTTGAGAAGCGCTGGAGGGTTCCATGACGGGGTCGAATCCGCGGATTTGGGCAGCAGTGGCAGTATTAACGGCGTGCTTGGCAGCACAGGCTCCAGGCCAGACGGCTTCGCAACGGTTGCTCGTGGTCAGCCTCGAAGACCGAAAGCTCGCCCTTGTCGAGGATGGGCAGGTCAGGAAGATCTATCGTGTGGCCGTGGGCAAGCCTTCCACTCCCAGCCCGATGGGAACCTTCACCATCGAACGCCGCGTCGCGAATCCCGTTTACCAGCACGATGGCACGACGGTTCAGCCCGGGCCCGGCAATCCGGTGGGCACCCGCTGGATGGGCCTGAACATTCGCGGATACGGGATCCACGGCACGAATGCTCCGAAGTCGATCGGTAAGGCCGCGTCGCATGGATGCATACGGATGGCGAAGGCCGACCTGGAAGAACTCTACGAGTTGGTGGCCGTCGGCGACACCGTGGAGCTGGTGGGTCAGCGCAACGAAGAGACGGCGCAGTTGTTCCGCACAGTTAAGAAGCCCGCGGCGACGCCGACAATAACTGCGCAATCGACACCTCCGCCACAGGAACTGGCCGCAGTTGCGGACGCCATCCCTTTGCCAGCCGCGGCGAACGGCGAGGCAGCGAAGATCCTGACGGGTGGTTCGCGGTAAGGAGGCGGCGATGACGCTGATGAACGGTCTGGGCGCAATACTGCTGCCGGTGGCTGCGGGGTTGTTGCTCGAGGAAATGACCTTCGGAGGACTCGTCCGGCTGCTGCTTGCTCCGTGGCCGGGAAACAGGAGACCCAGGGAGCACAAGCACCCAAAGGAAGGCACGAAATGCTCGCATTAAAGCTGTTGTTGACGGTCGCGGGAGCGGGTCTGCTGGTTTCCGCGCTAGCCATTCCACTCTACACACTGTGGCTGCGCGTTAAGATCGCGCGCAAAGCCGAGGCGAACGCTGAATTCATTGCGGAACTGAAGCCGGTTCGATGGAAAACCGTGATCGCGTTGGCGGTAACCGGATGCCTTGCGGCGATGCTGGCAGAGAGCATCGTGGTGGTTCCCAGCGGGATGGGCGGCGTGCGTATCAGCCAACTGGCCGGCACGCTTCCGGGAACACTGTATCCGGGAGCGCACTTCATCACCCCACTCGTCGACTCGGTGGTGTTGTTCGATCTGCGCGACCATCTCTTCACGGCCGGGCTGGGGCAGGAGTACGGCAAGGCGTCGCTTGAGAAGGCGGGCCTGAATGTGCAGTCGCGCGAGGGCTTGACCATCGGACTCGGAGTGACGGTGCGCTACCGCCTGGATCCAAACAAGCTGGCCAGCGTGCAGGCTCGCCTGCCGCAGCCGGCCGACAAGGAACTGGTCCCGCCGGTGGTGGCGAGCGCATGGCGGTCGCTGGCGCCCGAATACACGGTGCGTGAGATCTTCTCAAGCAAGCGCGAAGAGGTGCGCGCAAAAGCTGCGGCAATCATTACGCGAAAACTGAACGAGGACGGGATGGTCGTGGAAGAGGTGATGCTTTCGGAGATTCGCCTGCCCGAACAGTATGCCAAGGGGCTGGAAGGGCTGCTCCTGAAGGAACAGGAAGACGATCAGCTCGGCGTGGTGACGGATATAGAACAGAAGCAGGTGCGGATTGCCGAATTGCAGGCCGAAGCGGAGGCTGCGCGGAAGGTCAAGCAGGCGGAGGGGGATGCGAAGTCTAGAGTGGTCGAGGCCAAGGGCGATGCGGACGCGATGCAGTACACACTCCCGCTTAAACAGAAACAGATCGAGCAGAGCAAGCTGGAGGCGGAGGCGCGCAAGGAAGCTACCATCCAGAATGCCGAAGCCGATGCGGAGGCCAAGGTGATCGACAGCAAGGCTGAACTGCAGCGGCGCAACCTTCTGGCCGATGCCGAAGCAAGCCGTATCAAGCTGCTGGCTTCGGCGAACGCGGATCGCATGAAGAGCGAAGCGGACCTGCTCAATAAATCGCCGCTGCTCATCAACAAGATCATTGCCGAACGGTTGTCAGACAAGATCCAGGTGGTGATGGTTCCCTCGGATGGCAAGTTCTTTTTCGCGAACGATGTGTTCAAGAGCATGGCAAACACGCCGGTCATCAAGCAGGAGATGGATAGCCAATCGGAACCGGAAGCAAAGAGCGGACATTGAGAACAATCGGTTCGCAACGTGGACGGAAGGGGTGCCGGGTTCCGCGCATTCAACCCGCGGTGTGCGAAACCCGGCACTGCGGGTCAGCCATTTTCAGGATGTCGAGCGGTATAATCCGCGCAACGATGCTCGAACAGAATCGGTGGATCATGAACCGGCATTGGTTTGCCCCTGCTGTGAAGAAGGTATGTCTAGCCATGGCTCTGGGACTGATTTTGGCGGCGGTCCAGGGCCGTTGTCAGCAGGCGATTGGTCCGGCTGGTTCATGGGACCAGCCTTCGGCGTCGCTGGCGGACCAGATTTCGGGCATCCTGGGACCGGGACAGGCTCGGCTGACGATTCGCAACCTGTCGACCGTCTCCGGCGATGACGTGCCGACAATCCGGCGGCTGCTTGAACAGAATTTGAAGGTCCATGGCATCCTGACCGGCAACCAGGAAAGCGCCAACACGATCCGCGTCACGTTGAGCGAAAACATGCAGGAACGGCTGTGGGTCGCCGAAATTCTGGAAGGCAATCAAACGCGGGTCGTCATGGTCCCGGCCGGAGTACCGATCGCGCCGGCGCACGCCACAGCGGGGGCGGTGGTGCTGAACCGCAAGACTCTTTGGCGCTCGAGCGATCAGCGACAGCAGAATCAGAGTTGGGCGGGGGAACACGTTCTCAGTGCGGTTGAATCCAGTGGAAGCCTGCATCTGCTGACCGATCGGCGCATGGTTTCATACGTGAACGCCGATTCGGCGTGGCGGGAACAGTGGAGTCTTCCATTTGGCGTGCATCGGCCGCTGCCGAGAGATCCGCAAGGCGCGATGACGATTTCCGACGACGGCAAAATAGTGACGGCCTACGCGCCGGGAGTGGAGTGCGAGCGAACAGTTGTCGCTGCCTCGGATTCAATCCCAGTTGGGGATTCGGGCAATCATGCCGGCCAATGCAAGTCCAGCGACGATCCCTGGCCGGTGGCGAATGGCAGTTCTCGAACGAAAGCCTTTCACAGCGCCAACCACAATTTCTTTACCGGTGTCATCACGCCCAGCCCAGGAGTGGAACTGCCGGCATTTTATTCGGCGGCGCTGCTGCCGCGCGCTCTCGGCGGTTCAGCTTTGCTGATCAACGGAATCGACGGCGCGGTCGAGATCATCGAGAATGGCGCAATGAAACCGGTGGCGGGCGCACGCGACTGGGGTAGCGATTTCGCGGTGCTCCAGACTGGTTGTGGCGCGGGGATACAGATCGTGGCCTCGAACTCGGGCGAGGGCCAGCCGGATAGCCTCCGCGCCTATGAACTGCCGGCGCAGGAGGCGCTCGCGGCAAGCGTGCCGCTGGGGATGAACGGGTCGGTCATGGCGCTCTCCGCATCGCCTGACGGCAAGAGCCTTCTGACCGTGGTGCGACTGCCGGCCGAGCCGGGGCGCGGGAGCGAATACGAGGTGGACCGTGTTACGGCGCTTTGCAATTAGTTTCCTTCTGGTACTGGTCATGGTCTCAGCCCCGGGGCGAACTCGTCCTCATTATGGCGGGACACTTCATGTGGAGATTGAAGGCGATCCGTGGGCGCGGCCCGATGGTCTGGCATGGCGGCTGGTATTGGATGGATTGACGACGGTCGACTCCGGCGGCGAGGTGCAACCGGCGCTGGCCGTCGATTGGAAAGCGGAGAACAACGCGCATCGCTGGCAATTCCATCTCAGGCCGGGAGTGCAGTTTCAAGACGGAACACCGGTCACGTCGGTGGCGGTGGTTGAATCGCTGAGCGCATCGTGCCGGTCGAAGTGCCCGTGGTCGGAGATGCGCGCACTCGGTTCCGCTGTGCGTCTTTCTCTCCGATGTACCCATGCCTCAACTACCTGCCGTGCTTGCGGGCAATGCATTTCTGATCTCACGCCCGCTCAACACCGGGAGTACGAGTGGAGTGATCGGCACAGGCGCCTTTCAGGCCGGCAACTTTGCGAATGGCATTCTCTCGCTGACCGCAAACACGAATTGCTGGCAGGGCCGACCGTTTGTCGACGCCATCGAGATTCGCGTTCACCGGCCTGTTCAGGACCAGTGGATGGACCTGAGCCTGGGACGCGCCGATGTGGTCGAAGTTCCCGCCGAGCAATTGCGGCAGGCTCAACAGCAGCGGATGCACGTGGTGGAATTGCCAACGGCCCTGCTGCTTCTGCTGCACGTAGAGGATGAGGGAGCGTTGGCCAATCCGAACCTTCGCGCGGCCATAGCACTGGCGATCGATCGCACGGCTCTTTCAAATGTCATCTTTCAGAAGGCCGGCCAGGTTACGGCGAGCCTTGTTCCGCAGTCGCTCAGCGGCTATGCGTTTCTCTTCCCTCCCGAACGCGACTTGAACAAGGCGCACGAACTGCGCGGCGGACTGACTCCGCCGGCGATCACGCTCGCGCCAGATGGCAACAAGGCCATCCAACTTGTCGCGCAGCGGATTGCGCTCGACCTGCGCGAGGCAGGATTCCATGTGCAGGTGACGGAGCCGAATGCGGTACATACCAGCCTGAGCCTGCGCGAAATTCCGATCCAGAATGGAGATCCTTCCGCCGTCCTCGATGTGATGCTGCAGAACCTTGGCCACTCCGCGGCCCCGGCTGACGATGACGCCGCGACTCTATATAAATTGGAGCGGGAATTCCTGGGCGCGAAAACATGGATTCCGCTTCTCGATCTGCCGCTCGCGTATGCCATCAGCACCCGTGTGCGCGATTTGCAAAGTGGAGCGGACGGCCGGCCTGACCTGGCAAACGTTTCGATTATTGAGCCTGGTCAAGAGGCTGCCCGATGAGCCTGCGCCAGAAGCTGCTTTTGCTGTTTTCGCTGACCGTCGCGGCATCGGTCGCCGCCGTGGGCTGGACGGTTCTGGTGCGGATTCGCCGCGTGTTCGAACAACGCGATCAGCAGGAGACGGCTCTCGTCGTCAGCCAGTTCGAGCGCGAGTTTCACCATCGCTCGAACAATGTGGCCGCGGCCATTGACCGTCTCGCCTCAAGCGAACGGGCCCGGCGAATCGCGTCCGAGATCGCTCAATCCGGCGACACCGCACCCTACTTCAACGAGGCGCAGCTTATGGCCCGCGACGCGCAACTCGATTTTCTGGAACTGGTGGACAGGGACGGCGCGGTCATCAGTTCGGCACAATGGCCGGCGCGCTTCGGCTATCCTGAGCCGGCGGCGAGCGCGCCGGTGCAAGGCACGTTTCTCAAGGCGGAAGAGTTGCCCGACAATTCGTCTTCGCTGGGCATGTTCGCGATGCGAGCGGTTGAAGGCTCCGAAGGGGCTGTGCGTTTGATCGGCGGCAAGCGGCTTGATCAGACCTTCCTCGCCGATCTGCCGATTGCGCCGGGGATGACGGTTGGACTCTACACGGATGCGACGGCCGGCACGGCGCCCGGATTTGAATCGAGGCAGCTGGCAGGGGCTTCCGGCGATGTTCCCGGAGCGGCCCGATATCAGCCCCTCATCGATTCCGCGCGCAAAACCGGACAGGAAGCCAGCTCCATTCTCTTTATAACGCCCCGCAGAGAAGACAGCGTCAACGCGACAGCGATTCCCCTCAAGAACGAAGCGGGAAAGGTGCTGGCGGTGCTGACGGTGGCCATTTCGCGCAATGGCCTGGTCGAGGCGCAAGGGCACATCCGATCCATTGCCTATGCGGTTGCGGGAGGCGGCATCCTGCTTGCGATTGTCTTCAGCCTGTGGATCACGGCGCGCGTGAGCCGCCCAATCGAAGAACTGGCGCACGCAGCGCAGGAAATTGCGAGCGGCAACTGGGAGGTGGAAGTGCCCGAGCGCGGACATGACGAAGTCACCGCCCTGGCTTGCAGCTTCAACCACATGACTGGCCAACTCCGCAGCCAGCGCGAACGGCTGGTGCAAAGCGAACGCGTTGCAGCGTGGCGCGAACTCGCGCGACGCCTGGCGCATGAGTTGAAAAACCCGCTTTTCCCGTTGCAGCTTACGGTGGAAAATCTCGTCCGGGCGCGGTCGCTGCCGGCGGAGGAATTCGATGAGGTGTTTCGCGAGAGCACGGCCACGCTGTCCACGGAGATCGCCAATCTGAAGACGATCATCGGCCGCTTCAGCGACTTCAGCAAAATGCCGAAACCGGAGTTGGAACGGATCGATGGCAGAGAGGTTGTTAAGCGCGTGGTGTCGCTGTTTGAATCTGGAGCGAGCCAGGAACCCGAGAAGCTGAATTTCAAGGTGGATCTGTCGGAGCAGCCCATGCCATTGCTGGTGGACCCGGAGCTATTACATCGCGCCTTTTCCAATCTGGTTCTGAACGCAATGGATGCCATGCCAAACGGAGGCGACCTGACGCTCTCCGCAGCGCCCCGCGACGGGAAGGTGGAATTTCGCGTCGCCGATACCGGCGCGGGGCTTACGCCGGAAGAATGCGAGCGCCTGTTCACGCCCTACTACACAACCAAGCAGCATGGAACCGGGCTCGGGCTGGCCATTGTTCAATCAGTGATTGCGGATCACGGTGGCTCCGTCGCCGTGGAGAGCCGCGCCGGAGCGGGAGCAACATTTATCATTACGCTGCCCAGGGCGGAAGCATGAATTCAAAGGCCACACATACTTATCGTGGACGACGAAGCCAGCACCCTGGCCTCGCTGGCTCGTGCGTTTCGGCTCTCGGGGCACGATGCGACGGTGTGCGACAACGCGGCTCGTGCACTGGAGCTGGCCCGCGCGCAACCCTTCGATTTGATTCTGAGCGACGTAGTGATGCCGCGCCGCGATGGATTGGCGCTGCTCGAGGATCTGCGGAATGCGGGGATCAATTCCCCGGTGGTGATGATGAGCGGACAGGCGCACATCGAGATGGCAGTGCGCGCTACGCGCCTGGGCGCGCTCGGATTTCCTCGAGAAACCCCTCTCGACAGAAAAGCTCCTTGTCACGTTGCAAAACGCACTCAAACTGACGCGCCTGGAATTGGAAAACCGCGATCTCCGCACTCGCATCGGCAAACATACGCTTATCTGGACCGGTGAGACCATGCGGCGCGTGATGGCGCAGCTCGAGCGCGTCGCGGCCAGCGAATCGCGCGTGTGCATCTATGGCGAAACCGGCACGGGCAAGGAACTGGTCGCGCGGACGCTGCATGAAAAGAGCCATCGCTGCGCGGGTCCGTTCGTGACGCTGAATTGCGCAGCGGTTCCCTCGGAGCTGATCGAGAGCGAACTGTTCGGCCACGAGAAGGGTTCGTTCACTGGCGCGGCGCAGCGGCACACGGGCAAGTTCGAACAGGCCCATCGCGGCACCCTCTTTCTCGACGAGATCGGCGACATGCCGCCGGCCATGCAGGCCAAGCTGCTGCGGGTACTGGAAGAGGGCGTTATCGAACGAGTCGGATCGGACAAGCCGACCACCGTCGATGTGCGGGTACTGGTCGCAACGCACCGCAACCTGGAACAACTGGTCGAATCCGGGGGATTTCGACGCGACCTGTATCATCGCGTGGTCGTGTTTCCAGTTCAACTGCCGCCGTTGCGCGACCGGGTTGAGGATATTCCGGCGCTGGCCGAGCACTTCGCGCGCCAGGTCTGCGCGCAAAACGGATGGAAGCCCGTCCCCATCACGCCCGACGCCATCGAAGTTGCTGAAGCAATACGCATGGCCCGGCAACATCCGTGAACTGCGCAACGTCGTGGAACGATTGTTGCTGTTGTCCGATGAAAAGGTCGATGTGGAAGCCGTTCGCCTGGCGCTTCCCGCGACTCAACCGGGAGTCCAGGCCGACGGAACCGGCTGCGCCTGCTGAGTCCGCCGGACCGCTATCCGCGCGCGTGGCCGCGTTTGAGCGTGCCGCTGTGCTCGCCGAGTTAAATCGGCACCATCGCAATATCACGCACACGGCCCGGGCCCTCGGCCTAGAGAGAAGCCACCTCTATAAAAAATGCCAGCAACTGGGAATCGACTTGCGCGATATTCCGGAGAGCGGTGATAGCGTGCCCGGGAAGTAAGCCCGGGCACCCATGCTCCGGCAATTATTGCGTCACAACCGATTCGACGCGCACGGGTCCGAGCAGACCCGACGCCAACAATGGCGAGTCAGCCTTGTACGGCTTCACGTCTGCAAATGTGTACTTCGTGGTCGCGTCGGGCTGCTGGTCGCCGATCAGGCGATTGACCCACGCGTTGATCACCTTGATCGACACTTCGTTTGCACCCGGCTTCAGCACCCCGGTGGCATCGACGCGGTAGGGAGCATGCCAAACGACGCCGAGCGATTTGCCGTTCACGGTGACCTCGGCGAGGTTTTTCACGTCGCCCAGATCAATCCACAGCTGCGCGCCCGGCTTGAACCAGTCTGCCGATGCCTGAATGGTCTTGGTGTAAGTGCCGGCACCGGAAAAGTACTTCACTCCCTTGTCCGCGCTCTCGGTCCATGACGCAAGTTTGTCGAGCGTGACCGAAGGCTGGAGCTCCGCGGCCCGCCTGGAACGCTACGCTCCATGAGCCGTCCAGCGTTGCCAGCTGTGTGTCTGCGGATTTGGGCAGAGTCCGGGAGGTCTCCTTCGTTGTTTTGCGGAAGACGACAAAGACGGTGCCCCACGGTTCAAGGTGCAGCGGCACAGTGGTGCGGCCGTCTGCAATCTTGTACGAGGCAGGCGCTGGTCTTGCCGGTCTCCGAGTACCACAACTCCGGAGCCTTGCCGGTGACGCGGAAGCTGGCGTCGACGGATGCATCGTGATCGCCGCGATTATCGAGGAAATAAGATATCCGCATCGGCGAGTCTTGCGATGAACGAACAGAATCTTCTGATCGTTCTCCGGCTCGCTGTAGTCAAAGTCCGGAGCGACGTTCAACGCCTTCAGCGCCGCCTCCGCGTTCTGCCCGGCATATACCTTGCCCTTGCCGACCGTCTGCACGCCGGTGCCATCGCCAAACAGATCATCGTTCAGCTTCTTGAACTCGGCTTGCATCGTCGGCCAGGCTGGGTGTACCGACCGGCTTCTCGCCGGCCACGACCGCGCCTTGTTCCACCAGCTTGTGAACGCGCGCGCAGGACCGGAAGCGACATGTGCTTGCTGTACTTGTCGAGCGCCAGCACGCGATAGCTCATGCCGCTCTTGGTGGTGATGTTGCTGCCGTTGACGCCGAGCTCATGGATGAGACCGTCAGCGTTGATGTAGTCGAAGTTGTAGCCGGCCGGCACATCGGGAGCGGAATTGGCGAACAGAGCAGTGATATTGGAGTCTTCGCCGTAGAAATAAATCACGTCGGCGGCGAATTTTCCCTGCTGCAGGAGGAAGGAGTTACGGGCCAGGTAGCCGGTCCAGACACTGGCCTGCTCTGCCCAGGTTTCGTTGCGGTTGAACCACTGTCCGCACGGTCCGAGGGTCAGGCCGGGAGCCTTGTCGATAAGCGGCTGATGGGCCGATTCGTGAATCACGAAGCGGTTGATGCCGTTCAGAAATTCCTGGTCCGCGGTGGGCTTGAGCGTGGCCGGCGACCACGCCCAGGCGGTCGAACTATCGCAGGAGGTCATCGACTCGGCCGCGGCCAGGTTCTGTCCGTAGATGTGCGCCACCGATGCCGATTCGCGATCATCCGCGTTATAGCCATAGGTGGGCTTGTTGATGCCGGGCTTCTGCACCCACATGGCGCTCATGGGAATATCGTCGAGCTTCTTCACTTCCATGCCGTCGGCGATGAAGGCGCGGCCCGACTCGTGCGACTCGCCGTAGTGGCCCATGCCGCGTTCCTTGAGCGAAGCCTGCACCTGGCCGTAGTGCTCGTCGGCGGTAAGGTCGGCAATGGTCTTGCGGAGATCCCAGAGGAACTGGTCGCTGGCCTGCGCGCTCTCGACGATGCGGCCGGTGAGCACCGGCAGCCACGGGCGCGGATCGTAGCCGCGGCGCTTGGTGAACTGCTCGATCATGTCGTCGGTCCAGTTCTGCGCGCCGGCTTCCCAGCTATCGGTGATGACGTACCGGATGCCGCGCTTGCCCATCATGTCGGCGCCGACAGTTTCCTTGTACTGTCGAGGTAGCCGTTCATGTAGTTCTTCACATACCCGGCATTGAGCTTGTCCACTTCGAGGCCGGTCGCTTCTTTGGTGGCCGGGTGATTGGTGATGCCAAGCAGCGAATAGCCAAAGCGCAGCACGACCCAGTTGCCCGCAGGCGGAGTCCAGTCGAGAGTGCCGTCGGCATGCATCTTGCTGGTGAGATCGATAACGTCGCCCTTGCTGATGGCATCCTGCGGAGTGAAGTCGGTCGTGGCCAGGCTGTAGAGATCCCACATCGGGTTGAAGGCGGCCTTCTCTTCAAAGTGATTCACGCGCGCGCCGGGGTGCAGGACCAGCTCGGCGATGAGATGATCCGTTGGCGGCGGCGTGCTCGGCAGGCCCATATCTGCAAATGGATTCGGCGGAACGCGGCTGCGTCTTGAACGTCACGCGAAAGTACTTCGCCGTGACCGGCGCAAAGGACAGCGTGTGCTCGGTGGATCCGCCCTTGGGAATGTCGACGACTCACGTGAAAATTCTGGCCGTCGTCGCTGGCTTCGAGCGCCTTTCCGCTGTCGCCGCCCGGAGGAAGGAAGACATCCATCGCGTTCCTCTTGCCGGACACAATCGTGATGGCGCGGATGGTTTCGGGCTGCGGAAATTCGTATTGGATCCAGGCCTTGCCGCCAATCTCTTTGGCCATGGGCAACAGCGACGGTCTTCACCAGATCGCCGTCGCTGAGCAACGCAGGATCGATCGTGCCGCCGCTGGTCGTGATCTTCGGGTGGAACGATTCGAGCGGCACGTCGGTGGCGGCTGCCTTGTAGGCGATGACCGCTGAATCGGCATAATACTTCGGCGCGTTCGGCCGCTCCTCCCATCATGTCGCCGAGATCTTCAACGGGCAGATTCTGGAAAGCGCCGGTGTTGGCGGGAGGATGCGGCGAGCGTTCCGGTGAAGGGCTTGCCGCCTTCAACGCGGGTCTCGCTCCACACATATTTCTTCATGGCCTCTTTTGCCGGGACCCACGGACCGCCCGTCTCGCTCCACCCCGGCGATCCGGCGATTGCTTCTTCAAGGCCGAGTTGATCAGCAAGCGTGGTCGCGTACTTGAAGGCGTCCTTCCATTCCGGCGTCATGTAGACGAGGCGTTTCTCGACCACCTGTGGAGTGAACAAGGAGGCATCGAAGTTCTGGAATCCGCCCAGGCCGGCGCGATGCATCCATTCCTCGTCGAGCTTGATTCCGTCCTTGGTGATGTTGCCGTTCATCCAGTGCCACCACACGCGGGGACGCGCGCTGGCCGGCGGATTCTCGAATCCGCTCTTCAGTGGATCCGCCTGGCCTTGCGCCATTGCTATGCCCACTCCGAGCATCAACGGAAGGATCGCGTATACGCATTGGTTTGCAAACCGGCTCGAACGCACTCCGAATAGATTGGTCATTTGTGTATTTCAATCTCCAGTTTCAAAATCGTCGGCAGTTATCCCAAGTTAGAGCGCATTTCTCCGGGCGATATTTCCCAGTACCGCCGCACTCGGCTTGATGGTCCGCTTCTGTGTCTTCAAGTCCACGGCGACCAGCCCGAACTTAGGCGTGAATCCCGACATCCACTCGAAGTTATCCATGAGCGACCACGCGACATAGCCACGCACGTCGACGCCGTCGTCAATAGCATGCTTGAGCCCCGCGACCGCGCGCTGGTAATACTCGACCCGCCGCGCATCGTCTTCGGTTGCGATCCCGTTTTCAGTGACGATGATCGGGACCTTGGTTTCCCTGGCTGCGTAACGCGCGACATTTTCCACGCACTCGGGATAGAACTCCATGCCCACCTGGGTTAACTCCGCTCCCTTGGGAGGCGGCAGATCTTTCTTGCCCACGAGCGAACGCGAATAAGTCTGCACCCCCAGGTAGTCGCAATGCCGCGCGGCCTCGAGCCACGGCCCGTACACATCAGCCCGCTTCTCGTCCAGATGGCTATCCTCGGGCGCCGCCTGGTCGTCTTGCATGGCCAGGTTAAAGCCGACAGGCAGGTTGGGCCGCACCGACTTTATCGCGTCCTTCCCCTTGGCATGCGCAGCCAGCAAGCTTTCCCGCGTCTTTTTTGCGTCGCCCAGGAAAAAGTCGGAAAAATCAGGAGCATTCAATTGCTTGCGGATGGTCACCAGCCCCGCCTGCATCATGTCAGTGATGCTCTTTCCGGCGGGCGCGCCCGGAATGTTGATCCAGTTCAGCAGCTGCGGAAGGTCCGGCTCGTTCATGGTCGAGGCATATCCAACCAGGTCGCCCAGATGCTTTGTCACCTTTTCGCAATAACGCGCATATCGATCGGCGGCCTTTTCCTGCTGCCATCCGCCTTTGACTGCAAACCAGAGCGGCAGCGAAAAGTGGTAATAGGTGAGCATCGTGGTCAGGTGATGCTCCTGGCAGGCGGCAAGCATGCGCCGATAGTGGTCCAGTTCGGCGTTGGAATAGAAGCCCTCTTCCGGCTCTATCCGTGCCCACTCGATGGAGAAGCGGTAGGTATTGAAACCAAGATCGGCGAGCATGCTGATGTCCTGGGAGTACAGGTGGTAGTGATCGCAGGCGTCCCCGGACGGCTCCTTGAACATGCTCTGGGGCAGGTGCTCCATGGCCCAGTAATCGGTGTTGACGTTGTTTCCTTCCACCTGGTAGCGCGGCCGTGGCGCATCCCCAAAGGAACTTGTCGGGAAAAGCCTTTCCCTTCTCCGCAGGTGTTGAAGAAATACCTGGAGAGGCCTGGGCGAAGGACAGGCTGCCGACGGCGCCAACCGCAACCGCACCCGCAGCTGTCCGCAAAAGCTCGCGTCTAGACATGCCTGTCGGGCCATTTTGAATCATGCTCATCTTTCAGTCCCCCCGTTTGTCGGTTCGCGGCTATGGGCTTGGCTGCTCGGAGATTGGATTAGCTATTGAAACAAGTTCCCGTTTGCATTGTCCAGAAAAATATACACCTCGCGCTAATAGGTCGCCCGGCCGCCGCTCAGGTCGAATACAGCTCCCGTAGTGAAGGAGTTTTCTTCCGAAACGAGCCACGCCACCATCGCGCTCACCTCGTCTACCTCGAGAAAACGCCCGCGAGGAATCTTTGAAAGCATGAAGTCGATATGCTCCTTGGACATCTGATCGAAAATGCGCGTGCGAGCGGCGGCAGGAGTGATGCAATTGACAGCGATATTCTTGTCGGCGGTTTCTTTTCCCAGAGACTTGGTCAACGCGATCACACCCGCCTTCGATGCGCTGTAGGCGGAGGCGTTCGGGTTACCCTCTTTGCCGGCAATCGAGGCAACATTTACGATCCGTCCGTAGCCCGCGCGCAGCATGTGCGGCACGATTGCGCGACAGCACAGGAACACACCCACAAGGTTGATATCGATGACCTGCTTCCACATTTCGACGGGGTAATCCCAGGTCTTGTGATTCGGTCCTGCGATACCTGCGTTTGCGACCAGGATGTCGATCTTGCCGTGTCTATCGAGGGTTTCGGTTGTCGCGGCGGCTACGCTCGCGTCATCCGAGACGTCGACGACGTGACCCGTTATGACATGGGCTTGTCCAAGCTCCCTTACGGTTTTGGAGAGGAGATCTGCGTCGCGGTCCCAGAGCGACACGGATGCACCGGAGTCCAGAAGCCGCCTGGCCACGGACAGCCCGATACCTTGGGCGCCTCCAGTAATAACTGCGTGACGGTTGATAAGGTCAATCTTGTTCATACGCCCTCGTTGAAATTTCAGAAATAGTCTCGATGTCCTACTTACGAACCCGTCGCCGTTCCTGGATTCAGAGTTACGCGGGAGAAGAAGCCAGGCACTCCCCGCGACTGTCCCCGTAGGCGAAACAGGGCTCCTGCCAATGCTCCATCTTCGTCCCTGGTATCTCCTCCGGCGGTGGTGATGTACAGGTCGGAATAATCGGCTCCGCCGAAGGTCAGACTCGAAACCTTGCGCACCGGCAAGGCAATCCGTCTTTCGATAGTTCCATCTGCATTCATGCGGACGATCGATGATCCATCCCAAAGCGCAGACCAGAGGCGGCCTTCCGCATCGAGCGTAGCGCCGTCCGGAAGGCCGTCGGTCTCATCGAAGCGAGCAAATACGCGCTGATTGCTGATCGCACCATCTTCGGCGTTGTAATCGAAGAGGTAAATTTCATGGGCAAACGAATCGGTGTAATAGAAGCCCTTCTGGTCGAGAGTGAATGCCATGCCATTCGAGCATCCGATGCCTTCGAGGACCACACGGAGGGAACCGTCCGTGTCGAGGCGATACAGTCTTCCCTTTCCTGCCGCGCTGGACATGGTGCCGCAGAAGACCCGTCCCGCTGGGTCGGCGATCACGTCGTTGAATCGAGAAAGTCTCTCAGCTTCGATGTCAGGGACGATTTCGGTGAATTCTCCGGAACGCCAGATTCCGATCGTGCCGCGATCCATAAAGAGGAGGAGAGAACCGTCGCTCTGGATCGTGAAGCCCCCGACTGGTCTGCCCTTCGTAGCAGGCCTCGTGGACTCCCGACGCAGGATCATAACGAAAGATGCGGCCGTTCGGAATGTCGCACCAGTACAGCCGTTCTTCGAGAGGATGCCAAAGCGGATTCTCGCCGGTCGCGCAGGCATAGTCGGCGATCAACTCAAGGTGCGTTTGCTCGCCGTGGCTGGCTGGCTCAATTTGCATTTCGTCGGCGCCGGACTGGAAACTCCGGCAAAAGAACTATAGCCGATCAGGTATCGCTCGTTTCGGGGCTCTGCAACTCTAACGGCGGAGGAAGTCGAAGTCACAGCCCTGGTCGGCCTGCAGAATGTGATCCTCGAAGAGGCGGGCGTACCCGCGCGTGGGTTTCTCGCGATGTGAGGAGGAGGCCGTCGAAGCATGGCTGGCTTGCCAGGCGGTCAGACGCGCCGCGAGTTCGGCTTCGTCGATGAGGAGATCGATGCGGCGCGCCTCCACGTCGAGGGAGATTCGATCGCCGGTTTCGACAATAGCCAGCGGTCCACCGATAGCTGCCTCGGGCGCAATGTGGAGAACGATGGTGCCGAAGGCGGTGCCGCTCATGCGGGCATCGGAAATGCGGACCATGTCCTTGACTCCCTGGCGCGCCAGCCGCAGCGGGATCGGCAGGTAGCCGGCCTCGGGCATGCCGGGGCCGCCCTGCGGGCCGGCGTTGCGGAGCACGAGGATATCGTCGGGCGCAACGTCGAGGTCGGGAAGGTCGATGCGGCCGGCCAGGTCCTCGAGCGAGTCGAAGACGACTGCACGACCGGTGTGGCGGAGAAGGCCGGGCGAGGCAGCAGAGTGCTTGATGACGGCGCCCCGAGGTGCAAGATTGCCATGGAGGATGGCCATGGCGCCTTCCTGCTTAAGGGGCTCCGCGAGAGTACGAATGACGTCCTGCCCGGAGACTGCCTCGGCGTTGGCGACATAGTCCGAGAGCGGCTGGCCGGAAACCGTGGGCGTGGAAATATCAAGTCGCGGGGCGAGTTCGCGCAAGAGTGCGGGCATGCCGCCGGCGTGGTGGAAATGCTCCATATAGTGCTCGCCGGAAGGCTTGAGGTTGAGCAGGACGGGAGTCTCGCGGCCCAGCTGGTCAAATGCAGCGAAGTCGAGCGGAACGCCGGCGCGTCCCGCAATCGCGGTTAGGTGAATGAGAGCGTTAGTGGATCCGCCGATAGCCTGGAGGACGATGCCGGCGTTGCGAATCGAAGCGTCGGTGATGAGATCGCTCGGCCGGGGCGAGCCTGCGATCGCCATCTCTGTAGCGCGCTTGCCGCTGGCTTCGGCAATGCGCCGGCGGTCGGCGTGGGTGGCAGGCGCAGTGGCGGACATTGGCAGGGAGAGGCCGAGCGCTTCAATGACGCATGCCATGCTGCTGGCGGTGCCCATCACGCCGCAGGTTCCGACGGTTGGACAGAGACGGCCGCTGACGACTTCGATTTCAGCGACGTCGACAGCGCCGGCGCGGTGCTGTGCCCAGAAGCGGCGACAGTCCGTGCATGCGCCGAGGATTTCTCCGCGATGATGGCCGACGAGCATGGGGCCTGTAGGCAGGACGATAGCGGGGAGGTCTACGCTGGCGGCGGCCATGACCTGGGCGGGAAGGTTCTTGTCGCAGCCCCCGATAAGGACGACCGAGTCCATTGGCTGCGCGCGAATCATCTCCTCCGTGTCCATCGCGAGCAGATTGCGGAGAAACATGGAGGTGGGGTGTGCGAAGCTTTCAGCTATCGAGATGGTGGGGAAAACCATAGGCAATCCGCCGGCAAGCATGACCCCTCGCTTGACACTCTCAATCAGGTCGGGGACATTGCCGTGGCACGGATTGTAGTCGCTGTACGTGTTTGTAATACCGACGATCGGACGATCGAGCGCGTCGTCAGAGAAGCCCATGGCCTTGATGAAGGCTTTGCGCAGGAAGAGCGAAAACCCAACGTCGCCGTAGTTGGTCAGCCCTTTGTGCAGACCCTTTGTCATGGCCAAGTCCCAATGAGCATGAAAGCCGACCTTCGAGAGTGCAGCGCTCGAAAGCGAGTCACCGCGGAGCGCATCATCGATGCGATTCTAATCGATCACCCCGCGTTGCTCATCTTGACTCTTATGGGCAAAGAGAAAGTAACCCGGCGACAGTTCAATCCGCTGCCGCCGGGCGATCGTGCGGCGACTCCATCAGCCGCGAGTGGCTTCGAACAGGAACCAGATACGACGCTGTGTCTGGTCGATCCAGTTCTCGAGAAGACTGGCAGTCGCAACGTCTCCCGCATCATCACAAAGATTGTGGACCGCGCGCATGCGCAAAACCAGGGCTTTCTCATCTTCCCGGAGCTCACTCAACATGTCGGCAGGATCAACATAGTCCGCGTCATTGTCGGGGGTGCGTTGCAGGCGGGCAATGTGTCCGATGGAACGTATCGTCGTTCCGCCAATCTTCCGTACGCGTTCAGCAATGTCGTCCGTCATCGCAAAAATCTGATCCGCGTGCTCATCGAGAAGAAGATGGTAGTCGCGGAAATGCGGTCCGCTCATGTGCCAATGGAAATTCTTCGTCTTCAGATAAATGACGAAGACGTCGGCGAGCAGAGCGTTAAGTGCCCCCGAGATGTCCTTGACCGCTTGAGGATCGATGTCGGTGGGTGTGGTCAATGGGGCTTTTTGGAGAGCAGACAGTTCAGTTGCATTTGCCATAATTCGTTCTCCCTTCTCCAGGTTCAGTTTGTTAGCAGGTCTTCGGCGTCGCCCGCCGATTCAGGTTCGTGCCAGTTGGAAGAATTGAGTTCACCCTTACTTCAATACGGTTCTGTAGGCCGGACTCACGCATCGGTCAAGCGACAATTCGTGCCCGTTCATTTAGATGCTTGCGACAACAAATTGGCTTCGTCTCTTTCCTGAGCCCTGCATTCGCTCGTCGAAGTATCCCAGACTCGTCAGTGTTGTAGCGTGGTTGAACTCGGGACAGTTTGAAAAGGCTCGTTGGCGGGTACGAAGGCGATGGGCATCCTGGGAAAGATGGTTCGAAGCCAGCGGGCACACTCATCCATGCCTGCTTCCTCCGAGATTTCATGTCCCATCAAGATGAGGGCCTTGTGGCGGCCTTCGGCGGCCGCGTCCTGGACATAGGGGACCGTCTCCCATTCGCGCGATTCTCCGGCGACCAGGAGTTCGACGTCGTCCTGCTGGAGAGCCTTGATCTGTTTGTCGGACCCCGAGGCGCCAGGAAGAAGCGCAACCTGGGTCACGCGCAAAGCGGGATCGCCGACGATGCGGATGGCGCGAGCGCCGGTGCGCGCCTCTAGTGAGGCCGCAACCTGGCCAACCGTCGTGGGTGGCAGCGTGAAGAGATGCGGGTTGGTCTTGCTCTGATAGGGCTTCCATCTGAACTGATCGACCATGCCGGCCAGGATGCCATCGGGCTGCCGCAAGTGCCAGGTATCGTGAAAGCGCCAGACGACCAGGTGGTGTTCACGAATGTAGGCGAGCTTTTGAATGAGGACCGGATCGGAGGCGAGCGGCGACTGGTCGTCAAGGTGGTTATAGAAGGTCGGCTCGTGCGTAATGATCAGGTTCTTACCCGAGGCCACCGCCTTTTCCAGAACGGAGTAAGTATCCATAAAGGTCGTGGCGATGCCGGTAACCACGGTAGCCGGGTCGCCAGCCTTCACGGTATCGACGGTATCAGGAGGGGGCGTAGCGCCGGTGGCCGCGATCACGAGTTGCATGACCTGTGCCGCGGTGAGAGCCTGGCTGGAGCTTTGCGTCCCGGCCGATTCAATCAAGATCGGAAACAGAAAAACCAGGATCGCGGCGACAGACGTTCTGCTTCCGACCACAATGCCTCCGATCGAAATGCTTGCCAGAGAATTCTATCCGACCGCACTCCGCTAATTTCCGGTGTGCCCCTGGATGGGCTCCCTGCTGGAAGATCTCCCTTTGGGTTGACATTCGACCCGAAGAAGCGGATACTTGGGTCGAATGACTACCCGAGATAACGCCGACGACCGCATCTCCTTGTTGCAGGGCACGCTGGACCTGCTGATTCTCAAGACCCTTCTCCTGGGGCCGTGCCATGGCCAGGGCGTGGCACGCTCGATTCAGCGGCAGTCGGAGGAGGTGCTCTTTGTGGATCACGGTTCGCTCTACGTCGCGCTGCAGCGGCTCGAAGACAAGAATTGGATTCGCGCAAAATGGGGGGTAAGCGAGAACAACCGCAAAGCGCGGTTTTATTCATTGACACCCAAAGGCCGTGAGCAACTGATGGAGAAGACCAGCGAATGGCGACGGATGACACGCGCCATGGGTCTTATTCTCGATTCCGGCAACGGGCCGCAGGGCGAGGAGGCGTGACCATGTTCGAGCGCAAGCGAAGTGCAAAGGATTTCGCCGACGAAATCAAAGCCCACCTTGAATTGGAAGCCGACGACCTGCAGAGCGAGGGACTGAGCGACGGCGAGGCCCGGCGGAAGGCGCGGCTGGAGTTTGGTAACGTCACCGCGGCCCAGGAGCGTTTCTACGTGAAAGGCCGATGGGTAAGGCTGGAGAAGGTTCTGCGCGACGTTCGATTCGCATTGAGATCACTGCGGCAGAGCCCGGGATTCACAGCCACGGCCATCCTGACCCTGGCGCTTGGCGTGGGGGCCAACACCGCTGTCTTCAGTGTGATGAACGCGGTGTTGCTGCGGTCCCTGCCGGTTTCGGATCCGGATCGCGTGGTGTATCTGCGAACCTCGAACCCACCCCGTGGAACCGGCACCATCGATTCCAACGAGACATTCTCTTACTCGGTCTACGATTTGCTGCGGCACCAGTCCCGGGGGCTTTCTGCGCTGATCGCTTACGTTCCGTTGTCAGGCAGCAAGGTATCCGTTCGCTTTGGCCCGCAGCCGGAAGAGGCGGAAGGCGACATGGTAAGCGGCGCCTTCTTCTCCGGCCTCGGCGTAAAACTGACGGAGGGCCGCGGCTTCACGGAGGAAGATGAGCGCAGCCACGCGCCGATCGCCGTGCTTAGTTACAACTACTGGACGCGGCGCTTTGCGCGAAAGCCCGACGTGCTTGGCCAGACCCTCTATGTAAACGGCGTCGGCATGACGATCGTAGGAGTTGCGGCGCAAGGCTTTGAGGGCGCCGAGGCAGCCGGGTCAACCGATTTCTGGATTCCGTTGCAGAGTCGCCAGGAACTGAATGCATGGGGAAACCCTCTCGAAGATGGCAAGACCTACATTGCCAACCCGACATGGTGGTGCCTCCGCCTGATGGGCCGCGTTGCACCAGGTGTAAGCAGAACCCAGGCCCTTGCACAGTTGCAGCCCATCTTTCAGACGGCGGCGTATGTGGGCCTCGGCTCGCCCATGCAGGGGGAGAAAGCCTCCGGTGCTGAGTTTCATCGATGCCAAGAACTTCCCTGGGTATTATGAGCAGATGTATAGCAGGCCTCTGCGCATCCTGATGGCGATGGTAGGCCTTGTGTTGCTGATCGCGCTGGCCAACGTGGCAATGCTGCTGATGGCGCGGAACGCGAATCGCCAGCGTGAATTCTCAGTGCGGCAGGCGCTGGGCGCGGGACGCTTCGAACTGTTTCGGCAGTTGGCAACAGAGAGTGTATTGCTGGTTGCGGCAGGTGGCGGCCTGGCGTGGGGCTTTGCGATATTGGCAACGCGGCTCCTGGGGGACTGGGCGCAGATCGAGTCGAGCCTTGCGCCGGACAGCACCGTGTTGCTGTTCACGCTGGGTATGCTGGTCGTGGCTGCGCTCGTGTTTGGCCTGGCTCCCATGCGGGTTGCCCTGGCCAGTGGAGCGGAACAGGCACTGCGCACTTCCGCCGCAACCTCCAACACCGATATGGGCAAATCGCGCACCGGCAAAATCGTTGTCGCTCTGCAGATGGCGCTTTGCCTTGTGCTTCTGGTGGGCGGAGCGCTGCTGGTTCGCACCTTGCGCAACCTCGAAAATACCCCGCTGGGCATGAAGATTGACGGCCTCGTCGTCTTCGGAGTGAAACCGGACATAAAGTCGATTCCTCAAGGTATCTCGTTTTACGTGGATCTGATGGACAAACTTCGGGTTTTGCCCGCGGTTGATTCCGTGACCGTCATGGCGGAACGCATTGGTTCAGGATGGTCAGACAACAGCGACATGATGGTGGACGGGAAGTTGCCGGAAGTGGCAAACGGCGCATCCCGAACCGTGCGCAGCAATGTGGTGGGACCCGACTTCTTCAGTACGCTGGGTGTACCGGTGCTGGAGGGACGCGACTTTTCAAACGCTGACAACGCGAGTTCGCCGCACGTGGGCATCATCAATGAGGAATTTGCAAGACGTTTTCTGCCCAGTCAGGACCCGCTGGGTCACATCATCGGTCCCGACAAGGGACAGTACCAGATGACCATTGTGGGCGTGGTGAAGAACCACAAATATCGCAGCATCGAAGAAGAGCCCATTCCGATGGCGTGGTACATGTACGCGCAGATTCCCATGGCTGGGCCCATGAGTGTCGAGATGCGCGTCCACGGAGCACCGCTTGCCATTCTGCCGGCGGCGCAAAAAGTGGTGCAGCAGATGGATCCGAACCTGCCCCTGATCCGGCCCATGACACAGCGCGCCCAGTACGATCTCACCATCTCCGGACAAATTCTCTTTGCGCGTCTCGCCGGGTTCTTCGCCATCCTGGCCATCGTTCTTGTAGCCACCGGCCTGTATGGAACCCTTGCTTATCGCGTGAACATGCGGACAGCCGAGATTGGTGTGCGCATGGCAGTCGGCGCCCGCCGCGAAGAGGTGGTCTGGATGATCTTGAAGGACAGCCTCGTGCTCACCCTGGCCGGCGTGCTCATCGGCGTTCCTCTTTCAATGCTCGTGGGGCGTGCTCTCGCCTCGTCTCTCTATGGCATTCAGGCGCTTGATCTGGGAAGTTATGCTGCCGCGATCCTCGGAGTGGCAGCGGTTGCGCTGGCAGCGAGCGCGGTGCCCGCCGGCCGCGCTGCAAGTGTTGATCCATTGAGAGCCCTGCGCGCGGAATAACTGCGACCCCTCGATGCTCGGAGACGGCGATGGATCCGCCTGTCGCCGAAGCAGGTCTCGACGCCCCCCGCGTGAGGCCCTCCGCCACTACGCTGCGTGAAGTTGACTGCAGCATCGCAATAGCGTGAAGCTTCCGATTCGCACCGATCGAACACGCATCGTCACCTCTTTCATTCCCAGCGACTCCCTCTTCAGGCATTTGCGGACTCGCGCCTCGCCTGGATTGTGAGTGCGGAGTTGACAGTTTCGTGGCCATCCCTGATAGTGGAGTTACAACATAATTCAGTAGTGCATAAATATGCATTGGAGTGGCGAATGAACGATGCACCAGCGCATCCAAGCGTGGCCACTGTCGCAGAACGGGCCTTGGGTCTGCGTCAGACGGCCAATCAGATTCGCTACAGCGCGATGACAATGACCCATCACTCAAGGCTGGGGCATACGGGCGGCGATCTTTCATCGGCAGACATTCTGGCGACCCTTTATCTCGGGGACGTTTTGAAGGTTACACCTGCGGATCCCACTTGGCCGGGGCGAGACCGGTTCATTATGAGCAAAGGGCATTGTTCGGGCGCCTTCTATTCGACGCTCGCCTTTACCGGTTTTTTCCCGCGAGCGATGCTCGCCACTTACATGGATCCGCTCTCCAGGCTCAATGGCCATCCGGACCGGAACAAGCTGCCGGGCGTAGAAGCCAACACCGGCCCGCTCGGCCACGGACTTCCCATTGCCGTCGGCTGCGCACTCGCGGCACGGATGCGCGGTGAAGACTGGCGCACCTTTGTACTCACGGGGGACGGTGAGTTGCAGGAAGGGTCTAACTGGGAGGCGGCTCTGGCGGCGCAACAATATGGACTCGACAATCTAGTCGTCATCGTCGATCGCAACAGAATTCAGCAGGGCGACTTTACCGAGCAGATCATTCGCATGGATCCAATGGCAGCGAAATGGGCCGCGTTTGGATTCGCAGTGACCGAAGTGGACGGCCACGATCACGCCGCACTTTTGGAATGCTTTGCGAAGCTTCCCCTCGAAAAGGGCAAGCCCAGTTGCATTATCGCCAACACGATCAAGGGAAAGGGCGTTTCTTTCGCCGAAAACAAACCCGCCTGGCATCACGGGGTGCCAACAACGGAACAACTTGCGCTGGCCGCACTTGAACTTGGCGTGGAGGTTGCGCAGTGAGCACTGCTTCAATCGTTCCAGCAAACGACGCCACAGAAACAAGACTCTACGATTGCCGTGATGCGTATGCGAAGGCACTTGAGGCGATGGCCGAAGCAGACCCGCGCGTTTGTGCGGTTGTCAGCGATTCTGTTTCGTCCACGAAGCTGAAATCCTTCAGCCAGAAGTTTCCTGCACGATTTGTGAATGTTGGCATTGCCGAGCAGAATCTTGTGGGAGTCGGCACCGGGCTCGCGAATGGCGGTATGGTCCCCTACGTCTGCGCTGCTTCATGCTTCCTTACAGCGCGCGCGATGGAGCAGGTCAAGGTGGACCTTGGTTATTCGAAATCAAATGTGCGGTTATGCGGCATGTCCTCCGGAATGGCATATGGAGAACTCGGTCCAACCCACCACTCCATCGAAGACCTCGCCTGGACGCGTATCATCCCCAATCTCTCGGTTGTTGTTCCGGCCGACCCGCTTGAAACAGCTGCCGCCATGCATTATTCGCTCGAACATGTCGGGCCAATGTTTCTGCGCATCAGCCGCATGCCCGTGCGGGCAGTTCATGGCGAGGACTTTCAATTCAGGCTTGGCAAGGCAAATACTCTCCGTGAAGGTAATGACGTTACCCTGATGGCAAATGGGGTGATGGTTTCACGCGCGCTTGATGCGGCAGAGTCGCTGGCCAAGGCCGGTATCCGCGCCCGGGTTGTGAATATGAGCAGCATGAGTCCTCTTGACGTGGACGCCGTCGTCGACGCTGCGCGCACCACGCGCGGAATTGTCACCGCCGAAGAAGCACTCGCTGCCGGTGGGCTGGGCGGCGCGGTAGCGGAGATTCTGGCCGTGAAACATCCCGCACCGATGCGGATCCTTGGAGTGCCGGGAGTCTTCGCTCCGACCGGCTCCGCGGAGTTTCTTCTTGAACATTTCGGGCTCACGGCGCAGGGGATTCACAATGCAGCTCTCGACCTGCTCGGAGAAAAAAAGTAGATGCCGTCCGGATTGATCCTGGCCATCGATCAAGGCACGACGAACACGAAGGCCCTGCTCTTAAACAGGTCCGGAGCACCCGTCTTCGTTGCATCCGCGCCGGTTGGGCTGATTCACTCCGAACTTGGCCACGTGGAACAGGATCCCGCGCAAATTTGGAATTCGGTGCTTCGCGTAATCGCGGAGTCAGCTGTCTCTTGCATCGCAGTCCGGGAATTCGATCGAAGCTCTCGCTCTCTCCAATCAACGGGAGACAGCCACCGCATGGGATGCAAACAACGGGCGACCCCATTTCCAATGCCATCAGCTGGCAGTGTCCGCGGTCGGCGGAGATTTGCCGTCGGCTGGCGCCCCGCGCCGGGATGATTCGCGCCACGACGGGTCTTCCTCTCGCGACTCTCATCAGTGCAGGAAAATGGGCATGGCTGATGGAAAACCACTCAAAGGCAAACGGCCTCTCGCAGACCGGGGTCTTGCGTTTCGGCACGGTCGACAGCTGGCTTGTTCACAGGCTCACCGGCGGCTCAACGCATGCCACAGATTTTTCCAACGCATCGCGAACCGGACTGCTCAATCTCGAGACACTTGCCTGGGATACCGATCTGCTGGATCTGTTCGGGCTTCCGCTGCAAGCGATGCCGCAACTGCGATCTTCCTCGGGATCGTTCGGAGTATGCTCCGGTGTTACCGGCCTCGATGGCGTTCCAATTCTGGCGGCGATTGGGGATTCACACGCCGCGATGTTTGGTCACGGACAATACACTCCGGGAACCGTGAAGGCAACCTACGGGACGGGTTCGTCTCTCATGGCATTGACGGCGAGCCTGCCTGCGGACACACCCACTCTGGCGCGAACCATTGCCTGGTCGATTGGCGGCAAAACGCAATTCGCTCTCGAAGGAAATATCGCCATGACCGGATCAGCGGTGCAATGGGTGGGGGAGTTCCTTCGTCTTCCCGATCCGGCGCGCGGCGCCGCCGACCTCGCCGCAACCGTCGCCGATGCCGACGGCGTGTATTTTGTTCCGGCGATGGTGGGCCTGGGAGCCCCATACTGGGACGCATCGGTGCGAGGAACGATCACCGGGCTAAGCCGCTCGCATACATCGGCTCATCTTGCGCGCGCAGCGATCGAAGCAATCGCTTATCAGGTGGCCGACGTCTTCCACGCAATGGAAGAGGCGGGCACCACAAGAAGTTCCGCGCTTCATGCCGATGGCGGGGTTACGCGCAATCATCTACTGATGCAATTCCAGGCAGACATTCTTGGCCGCCCCGTGATGCGGTCGGGCACTGCGGAACTCTCTGCGCTGGGAGCATCCTTGCTCGCCGGGCTTGCGCTCGGCTGGTGGAACAGCCTTGCAGAAATTGAAGAAATTCCTCAAGCTGTTAACCACTTTGCACCTGCAATGACGGAAGCCGATCGCAAACTCCATTACGCGGGTTGGAAAGCGGCAGTTGCACGTGCGCGCCTGAATCCGGAGGCCGACGCATGAACGAGGTTGGGGAAGATGTCATCCTTGAAGCGCGAGCCATCACCAAGCGCTATCCCGGCACCCTGGCCCTCGACGCTGTCACCCTGCGCGTCTATCGAAACCAGGTCAATGTCCTGATTGGCGAGAATGGCGCGGGCAAGTCGACCCTGATGCGCATCCTCGCCGGAGTTGAGGCCGCCGATAGTGGTGAGCTATTTCTCGAGGGCGAGCTGATCCGCATTCGCTCGCCGCGCGAAGCCGCGGCACTGGGCATCTCCATCGTGCACCAGGAGCTTTCAGTCCTGCCGAATCTCGATATCAGCGAGAATGTATTCGCCGGCCGTGAGCCGGTGAGAGCCGCGGTTCTGCTCGATCGTCAAACGGAAGATACGCGCTCCGCCAGGGCTTTGGCTAGCCTGCGCAAGCCGATGCAGGTCCGCACGAAAACGGCACAGCTTTCGCTTGGATGCCGCCAGATCGTTGAAATCGCCCGGACGCTCGATCAAGGAGCCAGGGTTCTGATTCTGGATGAACCGACCTCAGCACTCTCCTCCACAGAAGCCGACTCGCTCTTTCAAGTCATCCAGGACCTGAAACGCTCGGGCGTGACCATCATTTACATTTCGCACCGTCTTCATGAATTGCTCTATCTGGGCGATTGGTTCACTGTCCTGCGCTCCGGCCGTATCGTTGGACACGCGCCTCGCATTGAGGTTTCTCGTAATTGGATCGTGGAACGCATGTCGGGCCGGGCTGTGAGTGAGACAAGCGAAGATAGACCCTCACTGGTCGACGCCCCGACACTCCTGAGTGCTAAGGAACTAACGCTAGGCGCGTCAGGTGCGGATGAAGCTTCACAGTCTCCTTTGCATGCGGTGAGCTTTACGCTTCGCAAGGGAGAGATTCTTGGCATCTACGGTTTGCTCGGCGCTGGACGAACCGAGTTGCTTGAGGCTCTCGCGGGTGCGCGGCCACTGCTCGACGGCTCCGTCGCTTTAAATGGCATTCATGCTCATATTTCTACGGTTTCGGATGCGGTGAAACGCGGCATCGTGCTTGTGCCTGAAGACCGCCAGCGCGATGGCCTTATTCCACACCTGTCGATACGCGAGAACATTGCTATTGGGTCAATGCGAGGAATTTGGCCTTCCCGAGCGCAGCAAATAGCACACGTGCGGAACCTGGCGAAGGAACTCAACATCGTTGCCCGGGATCTCGAATTGCCAGTAACATCGCTTTCCGGCGGCAATCAGCAAAAGGTTATTATCGCTCGATGTCTGATGCGCAACCCGGCTTTGCTTTTGCTCGATGAACCCACGCGCGGAGTCGATGTAGGAGCCAAGGCCGAAATCTACACCATCCTTCGCCGGCTGGCGGCCAGAGGAATTGGCATTCTTTTTACTTCTTCCGAGATTGAAGAGACACGCGCACTGGCCGTTCGTGCTCTTGTTCTCTGCCAAGGCCGTATCTCTGCCGAGTTCTCGCGTAACGAAATAACCGACGAGGCGCTCTTTGCGGCCGCCAGTCCGGTGGTCAACACAGCGCCGATTTCATCTTCGGGAGTTCAGTTCGCATGACAACTGCCACCCGCCCGCGGAATCGTCCTGACCGCCTCGCGCAGTCCGTCATCCGAACGCTCCTCTTTGTACTTCGGGCGCGCGCTTTCTTTGTACTTATCGCCCTTCTCATTCTGTTCTCGGCGCTGGCCCCGTCGTTTCTCACCACCAATAACCTCGCCATCCTCTCGAAGCATGTCGCGATCTCCGCAATTCTCGCCATCGGCATGACCTTCGTCGTCCTCACCGGAGGCATTGATCTTTCGGTGGGTTCACTAGCCGGCCTCGGCGGCATGGTCGCCGGATACCTGATCACCCAAGGCGTCGTCATCGCAGGCGCGGTTCGCTATCCACCCGTCGTCGTCGCAATTCTCCTGACGCTGCTGGTCTGCCTGGTGGTTGGCCTATTAAATGGATGGCTCGTTGCCAAGGCTGGAGTCGCACCGTTCATTGCGACGCTGGGAACGTTGTACATCGCTCGCGGTGCAGCATTGCTGATGTCTAACGGAAGGACGTTTCCCAATCTGGCAGGTCAGATGGCACGCGGTAATACCGGCTTTCCGCGTCTTGGCCAAAGCTCCATGATGGGAGTGCCTCTGCCTGTCTGGATCATGCTCGCGCTCTTTCTACTTGCCTGGTCGATTGCCGTCAAGACGCCCTTAGGCCGGCACGTCTACGCGGTTGGAGGCAATGAGAGAGCAGCGCGGCTCGCCGGCATTGAAGTACCCCGTGTCAAAATATTCACCTATCTCGCCTCTTCACTCTGCGCAGCGCTCGTTGGGCTGATCATTGCTTCGCAATTGGAGGCGGCTCATCCGGCAACCGGCGAAAGCTTCGAACTGAATGCCATCGCCGCTGTCGTTCTCGGTGGCACATCCCTGATGGGCGGCCGTGGCTCCATCCCCGGCTCACTTATCGGAGCGTTCGTCATTGGCGTACTCTCCGACGGGCTTGTCATGCTCGGCGTCTCGGAATTCTGGCAGATGGTCATCAAAGGTTCAGTGATTGTTCTGGCCGTCGCTGTGGATCAGCTGCAATCGAGACTGCAGGCGCGATTCCTGCCATATCTGGAAACGCCAAATGCAGAGGGAGCCGAGTGATGCGGCGGTACGCGTGCGTCTTCGCAATGACGGTAGGCAGCTTTCTAACGATGGCATCCGCCGCGTGCCACCGTTCCGAAATGTCCAGACCGCTTATCGTCATCATCGTTCCTTCGCAGGACAATCCTTTCTTCAAAGCGGAAGCCGATGCGGCCGCGGCGCGCGCGCTCGGTCTTGGTTATCGCATCCGAGTGGATGCGCATGACGATGATGCCTATCGCCAGGACAACCTGATCGATTCCGCTATCGCGTCCAATGCCGCGGCCATCATTCTTGACAACGCCGGCGCGGACTCGTCCGTCGCAGCTGTGCGTCGGGCAACGCTCGCCGGTATCCCCTGCTTTCTGATCGACCGTGAAATCGAGGCCGATGGTATCGCCAAGGCCCAAATCATCGCAGACAACAACCAGGGCGCCCGAATCGTCGCAGAGGAGTTTTCCCGTGGCATTGGACCACAAGCGGGCGACTACGCCGAACTGCTGGGCCGCGAATCCGACACCAACGCGCAGGTACGCACGCGCGCCTTTCACGGCGTCCTTGACGCGCAGCCCAACCTGCATCGCGTGGCCGCGCAGTCCGCCAACTGGTCCCAGTCTGAGGCCTTCCAGAAGACGGAAACGATGCTGCAGGCGCACGCAACGATTCGCGGCATCATCGCCGGTAACGACACGATGGCTCTCGGCGCAGTCGCCGCCGTGAAGTCATCAGGGCTGAACGGCATTGTGATTACTGGCCTTGACGGAAGCCCGGATGCGATCGCAGCCATTCGCTCTGGCACTCTGCGTGCCACATCGCTTCAGCCGGCAGTCCTGATCGCCCGCCTCGCGGTTGACGAGGCACATCGGTTTCTTCACACGGGCAGCACGGGCAAGCCGGAACGGCAAATCATTCCATGCGATCTCGTCACCCGGCAAAACGCCGACGACTATAGCAACTTTGAGAAGGTGAGGTAAACGCGGATGTCCGTTACGCTGGCAGTGATCCTGGGAAATCGCGATTTCTTTCCAGATGCGCTCATTTCTGAGGCTCGTCGCGATCTTCTCAAGGTCTTCAAAGAACTGTCCGTCGAACCGGTCTGGCTGACGGATGCAGAATCGAAACTTGGTGCGGTTGAAACCTGGGCAGATGCTGTCAAGTGCGGCGATCTGTTTCGATCAAATCGCCATCGCATCGACGGCATTCTCGTGTGCCTGCCGAACTTCGGAGACGAGAAGGGAGTGGCGGATGCGATTCGTCTCTCGGAACTGAATGTTCCGATCCTGGTCCAGGCATGTCCCGATGATCTCGACCAGTTCGGGCTGGCGCGACGCCGCGATGCCTATTGCGGGAAGATTTCTGTTTGCAACAATCTGCGCCAATATGGATACAAGTTCTCACTGACGCGAAACCACACGACCTCCCCGTCTTCCGAACTCTTCAAAGAGGAGTTGAAAAACTTCTTCGCCGTATGTCGCGTAGTCCGAGGGATGCGCCGCGTGCGCATCGGCGCCGTTGGTGCGCGGCCCAACGCGTTCAACACCACGCGGTATAGCGAAAAGCTGCTCGAGGCTTCTGGAATTTCCGTAAACACAATCGACCTCTCCGAAGTTTTCGGCAGTGCCTCTCTAATCGCCAATGAGGACACCAGGGTCAAACAGCGCGTTGACCAGATTCGTGCTTATGCCGACAGTTCCATCCGCTCCGATTGAGTCGTTGAACAAGATGGCGAAATTTGCAATCGTCATCGACGACTGGATGGCCTCGCTCAGCATCACCGCGACCGCGATTCAATGCTGGAGTTCCATGCAAAAGAATTATGGCGTTAACGTCTGCACCATCATGAGCATGATGTCAGAACAGATGATGCCCTCGGCGTGCGAAGTAGACATCGCGGGTGTGGTCAGCATGTATGCTCTGCAACTGGCCAGCGGCCGACCCAGCGCTCTTGTCGACTGGAACAACAACTACGGCAGCGACCCTGACAAGTGTGTCCTTTTTCACTGCGGCAACTGGGCCAGGGATTTTCTTCCCGACATTCGCATCGGCACCGCTCCCATCCTCGGCACCATGCTGGGCGAAGAAAACACCGTTGGTGCACTGGCTGGCCGCACTCCGGCGGGTCCGATGAGTTTTGGCCGAGTCAGCACAGATGATTCCTCGGGCAAGATCCGCGCATATTTCGGTGATGGATACTTTACCGACGATGCACTTGACACGTTCGGAACCCGCGCTGTGGTTCAGATTCCGAGGTTGCAGGAACTGATGCAGTTCATCTGCCTGAATGGTTTCGAGCATCACGCCGCAATGACCGCAAGCCACAGCGCGGCACCGGCTGCGGAGGCACTCGGCAAATACCTGGGGTGGGATGTGTATCGTCACATCTCAGCCCCACAGTAGGCCGGCCTGATGTCACGACTGGATGAAATCCGCCTGATGGCCAAGGTCGCGCGCATGTACTACGACCAGGGTATTCGCCAGCAGCAGATCACGGAGCGGCTCAATATCCATCAGTCCAAGGTGTCTCGCATGCTCAAACGGGCGCGGGAAGCGAACATCGTGCGAATCAGCGTAGCTACGCCGGCAGGCTTCTTTCCTGGTTTGGAAGACGCGCTCGAGAACCGGTTTGACCTGAAAGAGGCGATCGTCATCGATTCCGACGGAGACGAAGAGCGGGTGGTTCGCGATCTCGGCGCCGCAGCCGCCTTCTACGTCGAAACAACGATAAAGCCGCGGATGGTCATCGGCATTTCCTCATGGAGCCGATCGCTTTTTTCGATGGTGGACACGCTGCACCCGTCCACCGCGGGCGCGGGCGGGCGGGTTGTCCAAATCCTTGGGGGTGTGGGCAACGCCAGCACTCAATACCAGGCGATGCTCTTGGCGCAACGCTTGGCCGCGCTGATAGGTGCATCGCCCGTGCTGTTGCAAGCGCCTGGCGTCGTAGGATCCCCTGAAGCCAAAGCTGTGCTGGTAAAGGATGCTGCCGTGGAAGAGGCATCCAGGCTCTTTTCCAAACTCGATCTTGCGCTGGTTGGAATCGGATCTCTTGAACCGTCATCTCTTCTGGCAAGCAGCGGAAATATCTTTTCGGTCGAGGAACGGCGGCAGTTGCGCCGCTCCGGCGCCGTTGGAGACATCTGCTTCCAGTTCATTGACAAGCAGGGCTCGATCGTCGCGTCGCCGCTCATGAAACGCGTCATCGGCATCGATCTTGCGACGCTGAAGTCCGCGCCGCGCGTCGTCGGAATTGCCGGCGGCGGATCGAAGGTCCCCGCGATCCTCGCGTCCCTGGCGGCCAAATGGATCAACGTCCTCATCACCGATAGACGCACCGCTGAACAGCTGATCTCGACCCCAACGTAAACCATCCCAGCACGCGGCCATCTCCCGTCTAGCGGAGGAGATTGATTTTTGCGAGATCGACAATCTCATCGCCATGTCCGCTGAGAACAGCTTTGAGAGCGAACAGGCCAAAGCCCTTTGCCTGCTCGAAGGTGATGGTCGGAGGCATCGAGAGTTCCAGCCGACTCACCGGAACTTCGATCAGTGCGGATCCATCGTGCTCGAGAGCCTGCTTGATCATGGGGCGAACTTGATCCGGCGTTTCAGCGGTCAGACCGAGCAAACCCGCGGCCTCGGCCAGCTTCGCGAAATTCGGGTTCTGCAGGTTGGTTCCGAAATCGACAATACCGGCGGCCTTCATTTCCAGCTCGACAAAAGCCAACGACTCATTCTTGAAAACGATGATCTTGACGGGCGCACTCAATTGGCGCAGAGAGAGCAGATCTCCAAGCATCATGGCGAGCCCGCCATCTCCGGACAGCGATACGACCTGGCGCCCGGGATGACTCACCTGGACTCCGATCGCCTGGGGCAATGCGTTCGCCATCGAACCGTGGTTGAAAGAGCCGAGCAGGCGTCGTTTGCCGTTCATGGTCAGGTAGCGCGCAGCCCAAATCGTCGGCGTGCCAACGTCGCAGGTAAAAATTGCATCGTCGGCGGCCAGCTCGTCGAGCACGCGAACTACGTATTGCGGATGAATCGGTTTTTTGCCGCCGCCATCTGTCGCAAGCTCTTCAAGCCCTTTTCTCGCCTTCTTGTAATCCTCGAGCGAGGCTTTCAGATGTTTCTCCTCTTTGTTTTGCTTGAGTTTCGGCAGGAGAGCCGAGAGCGTCGTCTTCGTATCTCCGACAAAGCCATAGTCGACTTTGGTGCGTCTGCCTAGCTGCTCTCCGCGAATGTCGATTTGCACGATCGTGGCGTCTTTTGGATAGAACTGCTGGTAAGGAAAGTCGGTTCCGATCATGAGCAGCAGGTCGCAGGTCATCATGGCGCGATAACCGGACGAGAACCCAAGCAGGCCGGTCATGCCCACGTCGTATGGGTTGTCGTATTCGATGAACTCTTTTCCGCGCATCGCGTGCACGATGGGGGCATTCAGTCTTGCCGCGAGCTGAACCAGCTCCGCGTGGGCCCCCGCACAGCCCGCCCCAGCCAGAATCGTTATGTTTTTGGACTTATTGAGAAGCTTAGCCAACGACTCGATTTCTTCCTCAGTGGGAGACACGGTTGGTTTGGGCGGAGGAAAATGCAGCCGCGGCTCGTCCTCGAGCGCCTCAAGTAAGGCTACGTCTCCCGGGATCGCAACCACCGACACGCCGCGACGCGAGATCGCTGTTTGTATCGCAATCTCAAGGATCCGGGGCATGTGCTCGGGCCGAGAGATCGATTCGCAGTAGTGACTGCATTGCGCGAAGAGATGTTCCGGATGTGTCTCCTGAAAATAGCCGCTGCCAATTTCGTTGCTGGGAATCTGCGCGGCGATGGCGAGCACTGGAACACGGCTGCGGTGGCAATCATACAGCCCGTTGATCAGGTGCAGATTGCCGGGCCCGCAGCTGCCGGCGCACACCGCCAATCCTCCCGTAAGATGTGCGTCCGCACCGGCCGCAAACGCGGCCGCCTCTTCGTGCCGCATGTGAATCCATTGAATCTTGTTCTGTCTTCGGATTGAATCAGTGATTCCGTTGAGGGAGTCGCCCGAGACTCCGTAGACCCTTTCTACGCCTGCGGACGCAAGGACTTGCACAAACAAGTCCGCCACGGATTTCGTCGCCATGGGACTGCCTCCTTTTACCGGATTGTATTGTGCACGTTGCCTCTCGAATCATCAGATGATCCAATTGCGGGACCGGCTGCCCTTTAATTTCCTTCAATCACCTTCGAGCTGCATCGAACGCGCTGGTCAGGTCCGGCCTAGAATGTCAGACGTGCACCGACCTGGGCCGCGAACGGAATGCCGACCGTGGTTCCAGGTCCGAAAAAGTCTCCCAATGCGCCTGCGGCCACTCGCAGTTGATTCAGGCTTCTGATCGGTGCCGTCGCCGTACAATCCGCGTTCGTGCAGATGTCGGTCACATTTCCCGCTTGCGCCTCAAGCCCCGGAACCGGGAGTGATGCAATATTCGTTACATAGTTCTCGCCTGGATTATTCCGGTTGAAGAGATTGAAGAACTCAACGAAGGGGATCAACGACCAGTGATCACCGAATGCAATGGGGCGGCTTACCCGCATGTCTGCCTGAATGTATGGAGTTCCCCGGAACTGATCGAGAGAAGTCACCTTATCATTGACCGCGATGCGGCCGCTGTTGTCCGCTGTAGTAATGGTGAACGGCCTCGCGCTTTCGGCCTGGAGCAGCGCACTCAGCTCAACACCTCCAGGGATGCGCCCCGTTCCAGCGAGTACAAACCGGTGGCGTACATCCTCGCCCGACGGTCCATAGTCGCCCGGGCCAAACGGGTTGAGTGGATTGCAAACGCCGTTCACATAGTCGAAGAGTTCTCCCAGCACGCAGCCCCACGTTTGCGCCTTCGCGAATGTGTAATTGGCGACCAGGGTCAGGCGCGTGTTGACGTTTCCCTGCAGATGCACGAGGAGCGCGTTGTAGCTCGACCGGTTATCTGAATGGGAGACGTTGACATCCGGAACGAATGTTGCCTGCCCAGGATCGTCTCTGGGCAACAAAGGCGTGAAGAGGTTCGTTCCGCCGGTGTAATTGTAAGCCCGGTAGGCGTGATTTCCCTGCTCGTGAATATAGTCTGCGCTCACTGCCCAATTGGGACTGAACGCATGTTCGACTCCGCCGGAGACATGGATGGCATAGGGCGTTTTGTAATTCGGATCGATAAGGTTCGCCGTCCCTCCCGACGCGTTTCCCGCGACGCAGCCAGAATTTTCCGGGCCATCGGGATCCTGCACCGGATCGACACACGGGCCAGGCGGCTGATCGACCGCCTGAAATGCGGTGGCCCATCCCGTCTGCGCAAGGTCATCGAAATACAATCCGAATCCGGCCCGGGCGACGGTTGTGCCGCTGTTGCCGGGCGCATAGGCAAAGCCCAGCCGGGGTGCAACTTGAGTACGATCGTTGTGCGGCACACCCGAAACCAAAGGGATGTGGAGCGCCGTGAGCGTGACGTATCCCGGATTTTCAGCCTGCGTATGACCCGATCCCAGAAAGAGTCCCCAGGTTGTGGAATAGCGAAGCCCGTAGTTGAAGGTCAATCGCCGCTTGATCCGCCATGAGTCCTGTCCATAGACCGCCAGTCGCTGTACATTCTGCGAGAATGCTCCTCCAAGGTTCGACGTGGAAGCTCCAGCCTCCATGTCGGACGTGAACTGAGACGGATCGTCGATGTAGTCCGAAGGATTTTCAGGGAATTGGTACAGGGTCTCGGTATTTCCCGGAAACGCGCCGCCGAGCACTGGTTCATGAATAAAATTGACGCCAAGTTGCAGCGAGTGGTTCTTCTGCGCACGGCTGATGTCGTAGCGGAGCTGATACTTCTCCTGGTTGCGTTCAGAGGGAAAGAACGTGATCGGCGTAGCAAACTGGTTGTCGCCAAATGTTTCGAAGCCGGAAACCGTGAGCGCAGTGGAACTGAAGGGAAAGGCCAGAGCAAAGCCAAGGTTCGACGCGCGCGTCTGCGTAAGATGCAATCCCCCGGCATCGAACACGAAATTCCCTATCACCTTGTCTGAGAACTCATATTGGTTGCCGATCAACACGCTGAGGTAGTTGTTATGGGTAAGCAGTCCCGTTGACGGCAGCGCACCCTGTGCAACCAGATTGTTGTGCGTCGTGTACGTATCGATCGAACTGCGCAGCCTCCACGCTGATTGTGGCGTCTGGGCCCAGTCCAGGCGCAACATAGCCAGGGTGTCGCGAAACGGGATCGGCACACTCGCCGGCACTGCGATCGCCGGTACCTGTGGAATCAACCCGTCCGAGGCCAGCATCGCCAGCGCATCGAACTGGGCCGTGCTGGCCGGGCTGTAAACAATGCTCGCATTCTCATGGACATGTTCGAATGCGGCAAAGAACCACAGACGATCCTTCCTGACCGGGCCGCCCAGCGTGGCGACGTAATTCTGCCGCGAAAACGGCTGCTTGGGATTCGGAGCCGGATTCTCGATGGGAAATCGCGCATTCAGCGCGGCCGAGCGTTCGTAAAATGCCGCCTCGCCATGGAACGCGTTCGTTCCGCTCCTGGTTGTGATTACGATAGATCCAGCCGTGGTGCCGCCTGTATCCGCATTCTCCTGCGCTGTCCGGACCGCAAACTCCCGAATGGCGTCAGGGGAGTAATTCTGCAGGAAGCCTCCGATATAGTCATCGGAGTTATCTCCTCCATCCACGGACAGTTCGTTGTTCAGTCCCGAGCTTCCTCCCGTTGACACGGCAGTGATCCGGGCTTTGGTGGGGTCGGACGGTTCCACCGGCTCAGTTCCCGGCGCGAGGTAAGCGATATTGGCGAAACTGCGAGCTGGCAGGGGCAGTGTCGAAAGATCGCGGCTGGTGATCACACTCTGGTGAACATCGCCGGCCAGATCGATCGGTTGCGATGTAATTGAAGACCCCTCCGATTTCACTTGAACTGATTGCAAGTCCGCAGCCGGCGCGAGGCTTACCGCGATGTCTCGGACGGTGCTCACGGCAATCACGATCTCCGCCGAGGCGGTCGCGAAATCCCGCGCGGAAACAGTGATCTCGTACCTGCCCGGAGTGAGGCCCTCGAGCAGAAATTCTCCATGCCCATCGGAAGAGGCGCGACGAACCAGGGCGGACTCGGGCAGCCGCACTTCGATCGAAGCCCCGGCGATGCGAGCTCCCGTGGCGTCCTGAACCAGTCCACGAACCGATCCGCCGGCGATTTGTCCGTAGAGCGATGAAGCCATCAGAACGAAGCAAAAAAGACCGGTTATCCTTGGCCAAAACATGCTTCCTCGCCCCTTCAAGATTGCGCGCCGAGCGTCTCCGGACGCAGGTTCTGACAGTCTATCCGAACGCACTTCTTCAAATGGATCCTGTGTGTATGCGTGACCGCCGCGTGGCTGTAGTCTGGCATGCATGAGGCGATTCCCCGTTCTTGCTGCCGGCCTTGTGGCGCTGGCCTTGGGTTTCAATTCCGTTCAGGCAGCCGCGCCCGTGGGGAGCGATGAGCGCGCGCGCGAGCTGATCAGGGTTCTGAAGCTGTCGATTCTCCCCAAGGAGTCAGGCTACCTTGGATTGATCGGTGAGTCGGCGCAGAAGGTGGATGTGAACGGACGGCAACTGGCCGTGCAGAGCCAGGTGTATTACATGCTCACGCGCGAGAGACCGGTGAATTACCTGCACTGGCTCGCCTCGGATGACACCCACATTCTGATCGAAGGCGGACCCGTGGACTACTTCATCTTTCATCCCGACGGGCGCGCCGAAATGCGCACGCTGGGCACGGATGTCGCCGCAGGGCAGCAACCGCTGATTGCGGTGCCAGGAGGCTGCTGGAAGGCGCTGCGGCTGCATGCAGGGGCAAACTATGCGCTGATGGCCAACGCGCTTTCACCCGAGTTCACACCTGACCGGGTTCGCATTGGAGCAGGAGCAGACTGGGTCAAGAGCTACACAGGCGCCGCCCCGTGGGCGACGCCCGGAAATTTACACGCGCTGATTGGGCCGAACTGGACGCCTTAGGCCGTCAGGTTAGGCCGTCCAGGCCACGCGATTAGCACGGTTCGCCGAGATGAACCCCATATCGAGCGAGATGCCGCGCACGCATTGAAGCAGGTGATTGGCAATTGAAGGCAGCTTTTGCGCCGTGACTCGGAACGAGGGCCCCGACACGCTGACAGCCGCCACCGGCAAACGCTGTGCGTCCAGCACCGGCACGGCAATACAGCGCAGGCCTTCTTCCAACTCTTCGTCATCGACGGCGTATCCCCGCCGGCGGGTCTTCTCGATCTCGGTGCGCAATGCCTCGGCCGTGCCAATGGTCCGATGCGTAAAGCGTTCGAAGCGCGACCTGCGGATGATGTCGTTGATGCGCTCCTCGGGCAGGAACGCCAGGATCGCCTTGCCGACCGACGTGCAATGCACGGGATTGCTGGCGCCAATACGAGTAATCATGCGCACCGAGCGGCCAGGCTCAATCTTGTCGATATAAATGACGCGTGCCTGCTCCAGTATGCACAGGTGCGCAGTCTCCTCGGTTTCAGCCACGAGGCGGCGGAGGTGGGGTTGGGCTCGTTCACGCAGGTCGTATTGTTCGATCGCGCGATTCCCGAAATCGAATAGGCGTAACCCCAGCCGGAACTTGCCGTTGGTGGTCCGTTCCACCATGTGGTGGCGTTCCAGCACCATCAGGAAACGATGCGCGGTACTTTTGTGAAGCTGGAGAGACGAGGCAACCTGCGCCAGGCCAAGCGGGGTTTCGCTCTCGCCGAGCAGGTCGAGGACCGCGAACGCGCGGTCCAGAGCCTGAACCTTGTATGTGCCTTGGGGGGAAGCATCTCGCATAGTGGTCCTTTGTTTCGCCAAATGGTTACCTATCAAGTCTCTCAACATATGAGATGGACGTCAAGAAGCGGGCCAGTGTCTCATCTTGGAGTGTCCTCGAACGACGCTCGGTCGGCCCCACGCCCCCCGCACAGCGCGTTCATGGACGGTACGATGCCTAAACCGTCGTTTCGGGAACCACGTCTCCCTCTCCCGGGGCCAGAAAGAGATTGGCCTCAACGCCGTGCTGGCGGGTGTACAGGTCGTAGTAGCGGCCGCCCATCGCAAACAGTTCGGCATGGTTGCCGCGCTCCACGATCATGCCCCCTTCGACGACGAGAATCTGGTCGGCCCGGCGGATCGTGGAAAGGCGATGAGCGATGACAAAAGTCGTGCGTCCCTGCATGAGCTGATTCAGTCCTGCCTGGATCATCGCTTCCGATTCCGAATCGAGAGAGCTGGTGGCCTCATCGAGGATAAGGATGCGTGGCGCGGCCAGAAGGGCCCGCGCGATTGACAGGCGTTGCCGCTGCCCGCCTGAGAGCTTCACCCCGCGCTCGCCCACGATGGTGTCGTATTCATCGGGAAAGCGCTCGGCGAATTCGTCGACGCGGGCGGTGCGGCAGGCGGCAAGAAACTGTTCTTTTGTCGCGTCGGGGCGCGAAAACATGATGTTCTCGCGGATGGTCCCATCGAAGAGGAATGAATCCTGCAAAACCACGCCGAGTTGGGACCGAAACGTGTTCAGGTCCACATGCGCCAGGTCAATGTCGTCGACCAGCACGCGGCCGGTAGAAGGTGTGTGAAAAGCGCAAAGCAGGCTGATGATCGTGGACTTGCCGGATCCGGACGAGCCGACCAGGGCCGTGACCGTCCCGGGTTTAGCCAGAAAGCTGATGCCGTGGAGGACCGGCTTGTCCGGCTCGTAGGCAAACTCCACGTCTTCAAAGCGCACCGTGCCCTGGATGGGCGGCATGGCCAGGCTGCGGCCGGGCACCCGGTTTTCTTCCAGTTCGGCCATGATTTCGGCCGTACGGTCAAGCCCGGCAAAAGCCTCGGTGAGCTGGGTTCCAATATTCACCATTTGAAACAATGGCGCGATCATGAAAGCGAGAAACATGTTGTAGCTGAAGTAGTCGCCGACCGTCCACGTATGGTGGAGGACGCTGTTGCCTCCCAGCCACATCACCAGCGCCGACACCACCCCCAGCACCGTGGTCGACGCGGAACCAAGGATACTGGTCATGGTCAACGACTTCATCACGTTGGCGAGGAGACGGTCGACGCCCCCGGAGAACACCGAGGCCTCGCGCTCCTCGGCGTGGTATCCCTTGATGACGCGGACGCCGCCAAGCGACTCCGTGAGGCGCCCAGTGACCTCGGCGTTGATCTTGCCGCGCTCGCGGAAGATGGGGCGGATCTTCTGGAACGCGTATTGAAGCACGAATACGAAGACGCCGACCACGGAGAACACAGTGAGAGTAACGACGACGCTGCGGTGGAGCAGGTAGAAGAATGCAAGAACCGCCGTGACCACGCCTCCGACAAACTCCACCAGGCCAGTGCCGACCAGGTTGCGTACGCCTTCGACGTCGGTCATGATCCGCGAGACAAGGGTGCCGGTTCGATTCTCGTCGTAGTAGGCAACCGAAAGCAGCCCCACATGGCGCTGCACCTGGCGGCGCATCTCGGCGATCAGGCGTTGGCCGGCCTTGGACAACAACTGGGTGAGCGAGAACGACGTGATGGCCTGGACGATCATGGCCGAGAAAACCAGGGCGATGATTTTGGGCAGCAGCCGCGCATCGCCGGTGGGCGAAAGCACCTTATCCAGAAGCGGCTTGGATGTATAGGGAAGGACGAGGCCGGCTATGCGGTTGACAGCCATCAGGCACAGACCAGCCACCAGAAGCCCTTTTCGCGGCGCAACCAGGGCCTTGATCTGGGGCCAAAGCTTTTTCAGGTCTGGCTTACGCTTGGGAAGATCTGCTTGACCGGCCCGTGAGCGTCCAGCGGAGGAGCGCTCGGCGCGCATCCCCATCCCTCCACCACGCATCGTCCCCATCGATCAGACCAGCCTCGCGCGGCGCGCCGCAATGAAAGAGCGCACGCAGAGAATGACATAGATGAGCAGAAGGCCCGCCATCAAGAGCTGAGCGGTGATGGCAAGCTGGTCGGGGGAATGGCCGGAAGTGAGGGCGTAGAACGCCCTGCCGGCCGCGCCCAGGAAGCCGAGCAGGCCGATGGTCACGTTGATATGCATAAATAGCTTGCGGCGGCTTGCGTCGGGACTATTGGCGAGAATCCCGAATACCCCGAGGGCCAGGCCAAACCAGGTGGGGATCAAGGCGGTTGGAGCTTTGCTCCCGGTTCCCAGGTAGAAGCCCACGCCCAGGACGGCCAACAAAACCGCAAACACCAACGTTACTTTCGCCATTCGAAAATCCTCTTCCGGTTTAATCCAAGGGTATATCAGTTGTGTTGGATTCGCCCCATCTTCGCGCGATGCATAAATCCAGACCGCCGCGGGCCGAACTACCGCTGAATGCGGGCCGAGCCGCCTTTGGCGAACGCCCGCACCTGGCCGGCGGTGGCCATCGTGGTGTCGCCGGGAAACGTGGTGAGCAGCGCTCCGTGGGCCCACCCCAGCCTGACCGATTCCTCCGGCGACTCACCCGTGAGCAGACCGTAAATGAAGCCCGACGCGAAACCGTCTCCCCCGCCCACGCGGTCATACACGTCAAGCTCGGCGGTCGGCGCGGTGTAGGTCCGGCCATCGATCCAGGCGACGGCGCTCCAACTGTGGCGATTGGTCGAGTGCACCTCGCGCAGCGTAGTGGCCACGGCTTTCACGTGGGGCAGTTTCTTCACCACGTTGTCCATCATGCCGAAAAACACGCTGGGGTCGAGCTTGGATTTGGCGGCCACCTCCGGGCCCGGCAATGCCCAGCCCTTTCTGCAAATCTTCCTCGTTGCCCACCAGCACATCGACGTTCTCGACGATCCGGTGGATGGTTTCCACGGCGCGCGCGTCGCCGCCATGAATCTTCCACAGCTTCTCGCGGAAGTTGAGATCGAAAGAGGTAACGGCGCCGGCTTCCCTGGCCGCCTGCATCATTTCCGCGGCCAGCTCTGCCGTGGTCGGCGACAGTGCCGCAAAGATCCCGCCGCTGTGCACCCACCGGACTCCGCCGGAAAAAATGGCCTTCCAGTCGAAGTCGCCCGGCTTCAGGTGCGCCGCCGCTTCGTTGCATCGGTTGTAGAACACCACCGGCGCGCGCACGCCATACCCACGGTCGCTATAGACCGTGGCCATGTTGGGACCGGTGACGCCGTCGTGCTTGAAATGCTTGTAGAACGGCTTGACGCCCATGGCGCGCACGCGTTCTGCGATCAGATCGCCGATGGGATAATCGGACATGGCGCTGGCGATGGCCGTTTTGAGTCCGAAGCAGTCCGCGAGGTTGGCGGCCACGTTGAATTCGCCGCCGCTGACATGAATCTTGCACTCGGTCGCTTTACGGAACGGGATGATGCCGGTATCGAGCCGATGCACCAGCGCGCCCAGCGAAAGAAAATCCAGATCTCCATCCTTGCGAATATTCAGGCCAGTCATCGTTCTTTTTGACTACCTCCGAAATCCCTGAGAGCGTCTCTCCCTGTTCCCTGTTCCCTGTTCCCGTTCCGTCTCGGTCCCTAGCCCGCAGTCTTCTTCACATCGGCCAAAACCTCGCCGACAGTCCAGTCATTGCCCGGATAGAAGCGCACCACCTTGCCGTCCGCTCCGATCAAAGTCGTGGAGAGCGTATGGGTGATGGATTGATCGGCTGCACGGGTGATGCCGACATCGAAATACTGGGCCATTTTAGCGAGTTCCGGCTTCGCGGGCACGGCGAAATCCCAATGGGAAAAAGCGCTGTTCGCATCGCTGCCGATGTAGGTTGCTCCGTAGGCGCGCAGCCGTTCGGGAGTATCGTTGTCGGGATCGAAACTGACACACAGCAAGTGAGTCTTCTGTTGCAACGCGGGATTCGACGCCAGTTGCCGGTTGATGTCGGCAAAGTTGTGCGTAACCCGCGGGCAGAAGTCAGGCAACGGGCAGCGCGTGTAGATGAACGTGATCAGCAGCTCTTTTCCGCGAAACTGATCCAGATGGATGGTGCGGCCATCCTGGTTGCGAAGCCTGAAGTCAGGCACCGCGTCGCCGGGAGCCGGCACATGGTAAGCGACCTTCGGCTTGTAGTCGGGTTTGGCCTGGCCTACGACGACGATATGATCCAGCAGCGAGTCGCCCCCTTGCTGCGATACCACGAGATCGGCCGTGATCACGTCCCCGGGATGCAGTTCGCTGAGGACGTTGTCGTCCTTCAACTTGTAGGGCATGGTCATGGCTTCCATGAAACCGGGAATCGCTTCGTGGTCGAGCGTGACTTCGCCCGTGGCAGCCTTGGTCGAAACCACTTTGCCGCGCAGTTTGTAAGTCTTGACTGAGGACTCAGCAGAGGATTGAGAACCTGATTCGGAAGCACCGTGGCAACCCGCGAGTGCCAGGAGCGCAAGCAAAGATGAAGCCAGAAGTCTGCGAATCACAAACCAGTGTACAGCCGGAAGCAGCCCGTGCGAACAACACGGCGCCTTCGCAAGTGCGACGACGCCGTAGAAAACTGCCGTGATCTTACCCGAGGGCTCGTTCGAATTCGACGAAATTATTTGCTTCCCTCAGCCGCCGAAGCCAGGTAAAGATCGACGTTGTTCTTGTCGACCAGCGAAGTGCCGGTGTCGACAAATACCGGGTAGGGAGAGAATGAGTCGACACTGTAGTCCTTGGCAAGCGCTGTGGGCGGGTTGTGGAAGATCTCATCCAGTGCTTTCAGCCCGACATAACCCATGGTGTAGGGCTTCTGCGCAATGGTCGAATCGATGGTGCCGCCCTTGATGCCATCCAGGGTGTCCTGGTTGACATCGAAGGCCACCAGCACGCGGTCGGTCGCGTTGGCGCGCTTGATGGCGTCGGAAACCATTTTGCCGGATGCCGACTCGAGGCAGATGAAGGCATCCACCTTCTTCGGTCCGGTCAGGGCCAGGGTCTCCTGCGTCTTGTCAAAGGCCCTGCGCGCGTCACCGCCGATATCGACTGTTTCGACAATCTTGATGTCGGGCTTCGCGGACAAGGCGTCCTTCAATCCCTTCAGGCGTTCTTCCGTGTTGGGCTGGCCGGGAATCGTGAACACCATGAGATTTCCCTTCCCGTTCATCTTCTCGATGAGCCGCTTGCCCCCCAGTTGCCCGGCCTCGAGGTTGTTGGTGCCGATAAAGTACAGGCGCTTGCTGCCCGCCGCGTCGGAGTCGATAGTCAACACCGGAATGTTCGGCGGCGATGGCTGCATCGATTCCCGGCTGCAGGACCGCCGCGTCGGCGACGGAGATGAGAATCCCGGCAGGCTTGGCCGCAACCGCCTTGTTCATCTCAGCCAGTTCGGCCTGTGCATCGTAGCCCTCCGGTCCCACCACCTTGGCCGTCACCTTGTACCCGGCAGCCGCGTGATTGAAGCCCGAGGCCGCGGTTTGCCAATACGGCAAAGCCGTGTTGGTGATGACCATGTAGAACACTTCTTTGTTCGAATGCCGTTCGCACCCGGAAATCAAACCGACTCCCAACGCCAGTACCGCAAATCCAGCTTGCTTCATTGCTTTCATACTTGCCTCCGGTCCCTACGTGAATAGGTTGAAGCGAATCCAAAATACCTCGAACAGGAACCTTGCCAATTCCGGCAGGATGGTACTCCCGGATACCGGGCATTGTCCAATCCGCCGCTGCATGGAGCATCTTATAGCACCGCGGCCTGCAACGGTGATAGCCGACACGCTTTTCTTTTTTGATAGGCGCGTTTCCTGCGCACGTAGCATCAACCGCCGCCGACTGCGATATAACCAGACGAGAGCCGCAGGTTGCGGCAGACAATGATGAACAAGGAGCTTCAATCGGGTACTTCGTTGCCGCCGGGTATCGCTGTGGACGGCGGCCCGGACAGTCATCTCACGCAACGCGCTCATACCGAGCGGCCGCATGCTTACCGTACACCATTTGCCCGGGACGGCGCGCGCGTTCTGCACGCGCGCGCTTTCCGTCGCCTGGCGGGCAAAACGCAGGTGTTCACGCGGCTTCCCGGCGATCACTCGGGAGACCACTTCCGCAGCCGCCTCACACACACGCTTGAAGTGACACAGATCGCGCGAACCGTGGCCACAGCCCTGGGCCTGAACACCGATCTCACCGAGGCGCTCGCCCTGGTCCACGACATAGGCCATCCGCCGTTCGGTCACGCCGGCGAAAAGGCGCTCGACCACGCCCTGCGCGCCTGTGGCCTCGGCTTCGATCACAATCTGCACGCGCTTCGCATCGTCTCCTGGTTTGAGGAACGCTATGCCGCGTTTCGCGGGCTCAACCTGACGCTCGGCGTGCGCGAAGGCATCATCAAGCACTCCCGCGACTACGACCCGCGGCAACATCCGGAACTGGCGGAATATTTCCTCGGCCTGCGGCCGCCCCTCGAGGCCCAACTGATCGATCTGGCAGACGAAATCGCCTATCTGACCGCCGATCTCGACGACGGCCTGGATTCCGGGGTTCTCACGCTGGAGCAGGTACGCGCGGGCGTCAGTCTGTTTCGAGACTGTCACGACGCGGTGCGTGCGCGAGTATCCCGATGCCGCCGCCCCGCCTCAGTGCCAGCGAGGCCCTCAAGCGGATGATGAACGCGCTGGTCACTGACCTGATCAGAGAAGTGCGAAGACGAGTCGCCGCCGGCAACATCATCAGCCTCGAGCAAGTGCGTCAGGCGCCCGATCGCCTGGCGGCTTTCAGCCCCGCGATGGAGTCCGATCGTGCCGCCGCCAAGGCGTTCCTCTACGCCAACATGTACAACTCCCCTGACATGGAAGAGGACCACGTCCATGCGGCCAAGGTGGTTGAAGGCCTGTTCGCTGCTCTGATGGCCGATCCCGGCCTGCTGCCCGCGGATCATCGCGCCCAGATTTCCACCGAAGGCCTGGCGCGCACCGTCGCCGACTACATCGCCGGCATGACGGACAACTTCATCGACCAGATCTGGGCACGGGTAGGCGCGAAATAATGAGGCCTACTTGAGGGGAAGAAACTCAATATTGGCAAGATCCCCGACTTTCTGGAAGTCGTAATCAGCGGTTACCAACACACGTTCGGTAGATCCCATCGCAAGTTCGAGGGCGAACGCGTCAGCATACGAAACTTTCCTGTCTACTTTAAGCTCCGCTGCGCGCACCGCACGATCATCCGTTGCCGCCGCGATGCGTGGCTGTAACTCTCCAAGCTTTCGCATGGCCCGATTCTGTTCGGTTACGCCAGCTCGCTTACGCACGCTGCCGGCAATCTCACCCCACTGAACAGCGGATATTTCGACCTCACACATTCGGTTCCAATAAGAATCTAGAATCGCGGCAACCCGCTCCCATCCCGCTTCTTTATCGAGCATGCGCAGCACTGCGGACGAATCCAACACATAAGTGGTCACGGCAAACTCACCAACCGTCCTTCTCGTCTTCAGCGCGACGATCGGCAATCAGCTGGTCGGTCATGGAAGGGCCGCCGGCCGTCATCCCAACCAGTTCTGAGATCAGACGTCGAGCAGCGGCCTTCGTGGCCGGCCTGAGGATCAACTCGTCGCCCTGTTGACGAATCGCAACTCGCGTGCCCGGCTCAATGCCCATGGATTCGCGCAACTCCGACGGAATCACGAGTTGACCCTTGCTGCTGACGGTGACGTAAAGGTCTTCCATGGCTTACATTATACGATAAGTAAGCCAAAACATGAATACCTTACAGCCGAGATCGTCTTACTGCACCTTCCCCTGCGGCCGCAGCTTGCGCAATTCAAGCGCACACTCCAGCGCATTCTGGGCATAGAGGCGCAGATTGTCTGAAGCCGCCCAGAGCCACAAGCGGGACGCCTGCGCGGGATTGCGGCCGTCCCGCACTGTGCGCATGCGGACCAGTACATCGTTCTGGCCGGTGGCTGCGAGGTTCGAGGGAGAGTCCGTGTCTTCGAAAACCAGGTCGACGTGATCGCCGCTCAACGCGTCCTCGATCAGTGGAATATCGAGGGGCCGCTCGAGTTCGATCGGCGATCGAAAAGGTGTGGCCGTGAAACACGGGCGCGGCGATCGCCTGCAATGCGAGGAAGGGCCAGCGTCCTGCCGCCGAGAGCTTCATAGTGGCGCCGGATGCGGGCTTCCAGTGCGTCCGAGACTGACCTTGGCGGCTTCCCCAAATCCGGAGAGCAGATTGTAGGCCGCCTGCGCATCGTAGATGGCCCGCGGCAAGGACTGAAAGCTGAGCAGGTTGACAGTCTGCTGGTGCAGCTCGTCCATCGCGGCGCGGCCCAGCTCGCTGGCGGGGATAAGCAAGTGTTGCCGCAGCCGAACGCAACGGGGCAGCCTCTTGCAGGCGCTCCAGCAGAAGCCCCAGCGCCACCGCCGCGGGATGCGCAGGAACGACCGCGGGCGTGAAAAGGTCCGCGGCTGCCGGAATCGACGCCGATCCAGGGCGAACGCACCAGCACGCCCGGTTCCTGATCCAGTGCTCCCGAAAGATCGATCACCGTGGAGCCGGCCTTGAGCGCCTGGCGCCAATGCTTGTGGGTCAGACCTTCAGAACCACAGAAAAACGAAAAATCCGCATGTTCGAACGAGTCGGAAACGATGGGCTGAACGAAGGTGATCTCGTCGCCCACCTGGTCGAGCTGGCCCAGGGCATTATCCTCGTCGAGCAGCAGGAAGGTGGCGGCGGCGAGCGGCGACTCCGAAATGGCGTCCTTCAGCTCCTTGCCCAGAAGGGTGGAGGCTCCTGCGATAGCGATCTTGTACACGAGTTTCCCTTTTTTTTAGAGGGTTAAGAGTGACGCAACGCGTCGGGCCCGGGGGTTTGAGTCTCCGTCGTAACCTGGGGACGCCGGCGCCGCCGGCGGGACCAGGAATACGCCGCGCGCGCCCAGATTCCGGAGAACATATAGAGCAGAGCGGCCCCGAACAACACCCCCTGCGAGAAGCGAATGATTACGAACAGGATGATGGCCAGGAGCAGCAGGATCTGGAAGGGGTGGCTGCGGGAGAAATTGATTTCTTTCCCCGACCAGAACCGCCAGGTGCTCACCATGAGGAAGGCGCACATGCCAACGATGACCAGCCAGATGATCGCCACCCACCAGGCCTGGTTGGGAAAGGCTGCGAAGAAATGCACTGAAGCGGCCAGCAATCCGGCCGCGGCCGGAATCGGCATGCCGACGAAGTACTTTCGCCCCGGCCGCCCGGGATTGCGCGGCTGGGCATCGTGGCTGATGTTGAAGCGGGCCAGTCGAGACGCGCCTCCGATGAGAAAAAGGAAGCAGATAAAGGAACCGGCGTGGATCAGGTCCTGCCGTAACTGATGGTTGACGGATTCAGGAAGGAAATGGAAACCCCAGATGTAAGCCAGCAGACTGGGAGCGACGCCGAAGGTGATCACATCCGCCAGCGAATCCAGTTCCTTGCCGAATTCGCTGGTGGTGTTTGTCATGCGCGCGATGCGCCCGTCGAGGGCGTCGAACGGGATGGCAAAAAGAATGGCGATGGCCGCCCAGTCCAGGTGGAGGCGCGCATCGCTGTTCGATGCGATGGCGGCGAAGGTCTGGGTGATGGCGAAGTAGCCCGCGGCGATGTTGCCGACCGTGAACAGCGACGGCAGCAGGTACATGCCGCGACGCAAACGCGCCTGAGCCCTGGCGCGGTCTGCGGCCGGGTCGTGAATGGCCATCAGAGAACTCCGCCGCGCGAGCCAGCCCCGGCTGAGGCACCGGCGGCCGCCGTGGCCGTCGCGCTGCCGGCTGTCAGGGTGGATTCCGGCATTACGGCCAGAACAGTCTCCCCGCCTTTGACCCGGTTTCCGACCTTCACCTTCGGCTCAGCCTCCGCAGGAAAAATGACATCGACGCGAGAGCCGAACTTGATCAGACCGACGCGCTGCCCCCGCTCCACCCGGTCGCCCTTCTGCGGCTGGAACACGATGCGCCGCGCCAGAAGCCCGGCTATCTGCTTGAACGTCACTTCCATTCCCTCGCCATAGACGGTCACGATGTTCTGTTCGTTGCTTTCCGCGCTGGCTCGGTTCATGGCATTGAGATATTGGCCTTTTTGGTAGCGCACGCCGCTCAAAACGCCGGCGATGGGCGAACGGTTCACATGCACGTCGAAAACGCTTAGAAAGATGGAGATACGCTGACGTGGACCGTCGGGGGTGGAGATGGTGACGCATTCTGTGACAAGGCCGTCGCCGGGAGACACGATCAAGCCGGGACCGGAAGGGATGGTCCGCTGGGGATCGCGAAAGAACCAGAGGAAAAAGGCCGCCAGCAGTAGAGGGGGAATCCCCCAGAACCAGCTGCCCGTGGCCCACACCAGCGCACATGCCACAGCCAACAGGCTCAAACCGTAGATGTAACCGTCACGAACCATTGTCCCTAACGATTATACGGTTTGCGCGGGAGGCATGCTTACTGCGTTGCGCTCCGGCACACGCACCGGGAAAGCGTTCAACGCACCCGCCGTTCCGTCCTTTGCCGGTCCGCGCCGGCGATCCGATTTTCCCGGCTATACCGCGACAGCTACGCGGCGCTCCAGGGCATAAATCAGATCCTTGGCATGAAGCTTCAGCTTCTTCAGCCGAACTTCTTCGAGTTGCTCTTCCACGGAGAGGTACGGTTTCTGAACCAACTCTTCCAACCGCTGAGCGTAGCGACGGTGTTCGGAGTGCAGGCGGTTAATCTCTTCGCTCAGCGTGGAATCGAATATTTCTTCCATAGGCGCCTCCTTGGTTTTATCGAACATTTACACATATAGCTCCGCGCGACAACAAACGGCAAGTGTGAAAGGAGGAAGAAGGGCGAAGGCTGTGGAATTCTAATGCACATTTCGGCACTCCGCGCTGGAAACAGGTCGCGCCGGGGGTGTTACCGCCGATTGAGCGATCCTCTCGGCTTCAGGAAACGCCTTTCTTCATCAGAAGTGCATCTTCTGGAGGATCAGCATAATAACCTCGCCTCCGTCCGGCTTCGACAAAGCCGGACGCTCGATAAAAGGCCTGGGCAGCACGGTTCGATTCCCTTACCTCGAGTATGACTTCGGTAATGTCAGGTCTCTTTAGCACGGTCAATAAATCTGCCAAAAGATTGCCAGCGATTCCTCGGCGTTGCCGTTCTCCCGTTACGGCGATCACCTCGAGCTCGGCCTGGGGAGGAATCAGAGCCATCACCCCGAAGCCCGTCAGCCGCTGGTCGGAGTCTTCCGCAACCAGGCAAATGCGGGCTGGCCTCCGGGCCGGGTCCACCATGTCCTGGTAAATCTCATGGCGCCAGTGCGGAGCGTCCGGCAGACTGTCGGCGATGGCCATCACCGGCGAGATGTCCGCCGGGACCATCGCCCGGATACGCACGGCCTCTTTCGGGCGGGTCATCAGGAACTGAGGTCCGCAACTGGGGAAGGACCGAAGATCTCAGCATCGGATCGACGCAGGTAGTGCCCGTCCAGCAACGCCAGGTCGGCGAATTCACCCGAAGCGACTTCGGGCGCAGCCACCAGGAGCGCATCGCCCGCGGTCGGAGCCTCAACGCAAATGAGTCCCACCTGCGGCCAGGCTGACTGCAAAAGATCCGCGGCAGACTCATCGCAAACCGCAATTCTCGAACATGGAGAGATCCGGGCCAGGTCCGCACTTCCGGCGAGAAGCTCGGTGATTTTCAGGTCGCAATCCGCAACTCGCAGAAAAACCTCGTGACGGTGGGCGTCGAGCGCGGAGGACAGCACCCCCGCCTTGCGCGCCAGAACCTCGAGCCGGGAGACTGCGACGACCGGGACCCCGGACCCTTCCGCGAACCCCTTGGCTGCGCTGAGCCCAACCCGCACCCCGGTAAAGCTCCCCGGCCCGCGGACCACGACGATACAGCCGACATCCACAAGCCGGATCCGCTGCCTCTCCAGCAAGCCTTCTACTGCCGCCACCAGCGTGGCCGAATAGGTACGGCCTTCCAGTTCCTTCCGGGCGACGGTTTCCGCCGAGTGCATCCCGGTGAGCCGGCCCAGCGCCACCGATCCCAACGGCCCGCACGTATCGATTCCCAGCAAGTACATCTTTCATTCCTCAGCACCGGCTGGGTACGCACCTGCCGGCCTGAACAGCATGACACACCAGTTTCCGCACCCAATATCCCCGGACCACTCCCGTAATCGACCTTGATCCGTTCCCTCGTCCGTCGCGGGGCCACTTATCCGTTACTCTAGTAAAAAGCATCTTCCCGAATCCAGGTCCATGTAAAGCAAGCAGGAGCACCTTGGCCGCCGCGGCAACACTCACATTCCATGACACGTGGCGCCCGCGCGCCAACCCGTGGGTCATCGCCCTGACGGTGACACTGGCCACATTCATGGAAGCCCTCGACACCTCCATTGCCAACGTGGCCATGGGACACATCGGCGGGTCACTCTCGGCCAGCCGCGACGAGGCCACCTGGGTGCTCACCAGCTACCTGGTTGCCAACGCGGTAGTGCTCCCCATAAGCGGTTGGATCGCCAACCGGATCGGGCGCAAGCGCTTCTACATGAGCTGCGTCTTTCTGTTCACTACTGCGTCCCTGCTCTGCGGTCTGGCGCCGACGCTGGGCTTGCTGGTCTTCTTTCGCGTTCTTCAGGGGGCAGCCGGCGGCGGCCTGCAACCCAGCGAACAATCCATCCTCGCCGACACCTTCCCACCCCAGAAACGGAGCATGGCCTTTGCCGTATATGGAATGGCGGTGGTAATGGCGCCGGTGCTGGGGCCAACATTCGGTGGATGGATCGTCGACAACTACAGCTGGCGATGGATCTTCTTCATCAACATCCCGGTTGGGATCCTCTCGCTCTATCTCACCAACAGGGTCGTCGAAGATCCACCCTACCTGGCCGAGATTCGCAAACGCCGCGAAGGTGTGGACTACTGGGGATTGGGCCTGCTCGTAATCACCATCGGCGCATTGCAGACCTTTCTCGACAAGGGCCAGGAAGACGACTGGTTCAGCTCCCGCTTTATCACCACTCTGTTCGTCATTGCGGCGATCGGCCTCGTGGTTTTCGTTTGGCGCCAGCTAAGGATCGAGCACCCCATCCTGGATCTGCGCCTGCTGGCCCAGCGCAACGTAGGCACCACCATGTTCGTCATGTTCATGGTCGGCGTCTCGCTCTACTCCTCCACGGTGCTCATTCCGCAGTTTCTCCAGGAGATCATGGGCTACTCCGCCGAACAGGCCGGCATGGCGGTCTCGTCGGGCGGTATCGCGCTCATGGTTCTCTTCCCGGTGGCCGGCGCCCTCGCGCCCAAATTCGATCCCCGCAAGCTGGTTGCCATGGGTTTCACCATCACCACCTTCGGCCTGTATCGCATGACCGGGCTCAATCTCAACGTCAGCTTTGGCATGGCCGTGAGTTGGCGCGTCGTCATCGCGCTGGGCCTGCCGTTCCTGTTCATCCCTATCAATACCCTTTGCTACGCCGGCATTCCCCAGGAGAAGTACAACGAGGTCAGCGGCCTCTCCGCGCTCATGCGCAATCTGGGCGGGAGCGTAGGCATCAGCTTTGTCACAACCCTGCTGGCGCGCCTCACGCAAAAACATCTGGCCATGCTCTCAGCACACACCATTAACGGCAACGGTCCGTTTGAAGCCTTGCGCTCCGGGATGGCGGCTGCCTTGCATCAACGCTCCGGCGGCGCCATGCCCGATGCGATGCAACACGCCGGCGCGCAGATTTATGGTATGGCGCAGCTCCAGGCGCGCCTCCTCTCGTATGTCGATGTGCTCTGGGTGATGGTCGCGCTGACGGCCATCCTGATCCCGCTGCCGTTCCTGATGCGCCGGCCAAAAAAGGTCGCGGCGATGGTGGTGCACTGAGATGATTCCGTGCGGCCCGGAAGAGGCTCCGAGCTTAAGCCATAGTTCAGATTCTTCCTTCCTATCAGGGCGATGCGCTGGGTTTGATATGCTGAGGCGTCTCTTGATTTTCCCTATTGGGAGGTTCGCGTGCAGAAGAAATTCTGTGCTGTCTTTGCCGGGTTAATGACGATTCCCCTCACCCTGCTCGCACAACAGGCGCCCGCGGGGGCAGCCGCTGCGCCAGCCAATCCGATCACTGCAAGCGAAAGAGGTCTCTACACGTTTATCAGCAACGCGGTGATCCGTGCCGCGGAGAAGATGCCCGAAGAGAATTACTCCTTCAAGCCCACGCCTGAGGTTCGCAGTTTTGGTCAGCTTGTTGGCCACGAAGCCGACGCGAACCACATGTTTTGCTCGATGGCTGTCGGGGAGGCAAATCCATCGAAGGGCATCGAGAAAACCAAGACCTCAAAGGCGGACCTGGTTGCGGCGTTGAAGGACGCGGTGGCTTACTGCAGCAAGGCGTTCGATGGTATGACGGATGCAAAGGGCAGTGAGATGGTGAAGATCTTCGGCAGCATGAATTTGGCCAGGCTCACCGTTTTTTCGCTGAATACGGCGCACACGGATGAGCACTATGGAAACATGGTGACTTATTTGCGCCTGAAGGGACTTGTGCCGCCGACCAGCGAAACCCAACCTGCGCCAGCCGCAAAGTAGACTTCCGGTTAGGACCGGGCTGCCACTCGGATTAACCCAACGTAGCGGCGCTTTGTTCCTCAAGCAGCCGCACAATCTCCCGTTGCTGCTCTTTGGCTTCCGGCGACCCGGTGCCGCCGCGGCCAGTGTTGTGCTTGGCGAGTACCATGGCCGTTGACCCGCTCTTGTTCTTGCGCAAGGGATCAGCGCCGAGTTTGAGCAGGGTCTTCACAGCTTCGGCACAGCGCGTCCTGACAGCCCGGTGCAAGGGCGTAACACCGCGTTTGTCTGCAGTATTGGGATCTGCGCCCGATTCAACGAGGCACAGAATCGTGGCCGCCTGCGCCGGCGGATCCCACCGCGATGAACCTGGACCACCGACCGCGGCGCCGTGCAGAGGCTCATCGCCGAACCGGTTCCTGGCGCGAACGTCTGCGCCCGCACGGATGAGCGCATGCGCGATCTCAGTCTGATACGCTGCCGCTGCTATGTGCAGCGCCGTATCGCCGGCGACTACATAGCGCCTGATCGAATCAAGGAAGTATTCGTGCACCGCCCGCCGGGTCGCTCCGGCCTGGAAACTCGCCCTCGCAAGTTCCGGCCATGGGTCAAGCATCCGTAACGCTGCGGCAGAATCGCCTTTCGCGATTGCGTTTACAAGCTGCCTGAGAGCCGAGTCAGAATCTATCATTCTTCCAGACCTCCAGCCACGATCATGAATCCGGCCCGGCGAACACCCTCCGTCCTCTAAACCGCCGCCAGCGCCTGCTCCAGGTCGGCGATTAAATCATCCTTGTCCTCGATGCCCACCGACAGCCGTACCAGTCCCTCGGTAATGCCGATGGCATCGCGCTCCGCGTCCGTCAGCGATGCATGGGTCGTAGTGGCCGAGTGCGATGCCAGCGACTCGACCCCGCCCAGCGATTCCGCGTTGAGAAACAGCTTGATGGCGCCCAGAAATCGCCCCGCCGCCTCGCGCGTCCCCAGGTCGAAGCTCAGCATCGACCCGAAACCGCGCTGCTGGCGAGCCGCCAACTCGTATTGAGGATGGCTTTTCAGTCCGGGGTAAGCCAGTCGCTTCACCTTGGGCTGCGTGGAGAGGAACTCCGCCACCGCGCGGCCATTCTCCTCGTGCTGTTTCATGCGCAGCGCCAGCGTCCTTATGCCGCGCAGCACCAGGAAACATTCGAAGGGGGACATGATGCCGCCGGCGGCTTTCTGCACCAGCCAGAAGCGCTCCTTGTGCTCGGGTCTGGAGCCGATCAACGCACCGCCCAATCCATCCGAGTGTCCGTTGAGAAACTTGGTCGTCGAGTGCATCACGATGTCGGCGCCCAGCTTCAGAGGGCTCTGCAACACCGGCGACATGAATGTATTGTCCACGCTGACTTCGACACCGCGCGCATGGGCGATTTCGCAAACAGCCGCAATATCGGTAATCGACATCAGCGGATTGGTCGGCGTTTCTACATGGATCAGCTTCGTATTCGGCTGGATCGCCGCCGCGACCACGTCGACATTGCTCATATCGACATACTGAATGTCGATTCCGTAGTGCCGCACGATCAGGTTAAACAGCCGCGCCGTTCCCCCGTACACGTTATGCGAGCAGATCACGTGGTCGCCCGCGTGCAGAGTTGCCACCAGCGCATAGATCGCTGCCATCCCGCTTGAAAAAGCATGCCCGCTGTGGCCGCCTTCCAGCCTTGCCAGAGCCGTCTCGACGCGGTCGCGCGTGGGGTTGCCGGCCCGCGAATAGTCCCAACCCCTGTCGGTGCCGATGCCGGTGAGTTCAAATGTGGAGGAAAGATACACGGGCACATTCACAGCGCCCGTCAGCGGGTCGGGCTCCTGCCCCGCGTGCACAGCAAGGGTCGAGAATTTCAGGTCGGACATTTTTAGCTGGTTAGCTCCCAGCATCTAGCTTATCGCGGCGTAGCAGTGAGCCGATCCGTCGCCGAGGCTCGCCGGAAACTACTGCCCGGTTGCCGTGCGCTGTTTCTTCGTGCCCCGCACCACCGGGAAATAACCGGTGCGGGTGCGGACGTTGAGCTTGCCCGAGCCCTTGCCCTCTGCTGTGACCTGGACGCGCCGGAAGCCGGGATCCGTGGTCGGTTTCGTGGAGTGATACCCCAGCGTGTACTGGCTGCGGATGTCGCGGGCCACTTCGGCCGCGATCTCATCCACCTGTTCCAGGGATTTCGGGAAGAAGGCGATGCCGCCGGTTTCGGCGGAGAGCATTTCCAATGCCCGGTGCGCGTGCCGCACTTCGGAATGGCTCATCTCGTCGCCGAAGAGAAGCCCGATGGAATAGATAACCGGCCCGGAGAGTTGCTGCACGCGGCGGATCGTCTGCTCGAGATTGAGGGTCGAGGCGTTGTCTTCGCCGTCGGTAATGAGCACCAGCACCTGCTTCGGCCGCTTGGCGTCGGCCGCCAGTTTGTCGGCCGAAGCGACCACCGCATCGTAGAGCGCGGTGCCGCCGCGCGACTCGATGTGAGACAACCCATCGCGCAACTTTTTCACTTCCGAGGTAAATTCCTGATCGATGAACGCTTCGTCGGAAAAGTTCACGACAAAGGCTTCGTCCTGGGGATTCGATGCTTCGATCAGATCGACGGCGCTCTTGTTGACGGCCGGACGTTTCTTCGTCATGGAGCCGGAGTTATCCACCACCAGCGCGATCGAGACGGGAAGATCCGTGTGCTGGAAGCTGATGATGGTCTGCTTCACGCCGTCTTCGAAAACCGTGAAGTTCTCTTTGGTCAGATCCTGCACCAGCTTGTTGCCGTCCAGGACCGTCGCGTTGAGCACCACCTCTTCGACATCGGTGTGCAGAACGAAACCGCCGCCCTCCTTGTGCACGCTTTCGCCTGAATAGGGAGCAGCGCTGGCGCTGTCGGGCGAGCGCACAGGATCGTGGTCCACTGCGAGCGGTGAAGTTGGCGCAGTCTGATTGGGCGTTTTTTGCGCTGACAGCGAAAGAGCGGCTCCGGCTAGAAGCACCGCTAAAAGCGCGTTATTGCAATGGAGCATAGTAGCCCGTGCGAGCATGAACAGTAAGTGGAGGCAGGCCCTGGGGTGGATTCAGCTTTACCTTTACTTTACGCCACTTGCCATCGCGGTGCATTTCCTTGGGCGTGTACCCGATCACGTACTGGTTGCGCAACTCCGTCGATATTTTCTCCGCAATGTCGCTCATCTCCGACAGGTCGTCCACCCGGAACATGCGCCCGCCGGTTTCTTCGCATAACTCATTCAGCAGCAGAGGACCGCTGCGCTCTTCGGGGGTGGCGGCGTAGGGATCGAAGATCCCGATCGAATAAATCTCCACGTCGGACTCCCGCACCTGCGAGCGAACCTCGCCCTCGGTGTAGCGGGAGCGGTTATCGCCGCCGTCAGAAACCACCAGCAGCGCCTTGCGCTCATGGCGTGCGTCCTTCATCTTGGCCACGCCGTAATAGATGGCATCCAGCAGCGCCGTACGGTGGCCGCTGCGCACCGTGGCCAGCCGCGCCTGGATATCTTCAACCGAGCTGGTAAAGTCCTCGATCAGTTCCGGTCGGTCGTTGAAACCGATCACAAAAAACTCGTCCTCCGGATTGGCCGTCTTGATGAACTGCAGAATCGACTCGCGCGCCCGGATAAGTTTTGACGTCATGGAGCCGGAAAGGTCGAAGATGATGCCGATCGAGACCGGGGCGTCTTCGCTCGCAAACGTGCGAATGGGCTGCTGGCCGTTGTTCTCGTACACTTGAAAATCGTCGCGTTCGAGCCCGGTGACGAGCCGGTTCATGGGATCGGTCACCGTTACCGGCACCAGGACCATGTCCACGTTCATCCGGATCAGCGCGCCCGGCCGGGCCTTGTTTGCGGCCGGACCAGTCACCGCGGGCGCCTCGGCCCCGGCGGGAGCCCCCGTCGCAGGTGTCCCGGTTGTCGATGACGGCGGTGGGACATGCACCTTGTTCAGCGGGTCGTCCTGCCCCCGTGCGCACGTCACCAGGCAAACAGCCGCAGCAGCATACACGAAGACGCGTACAAAATGATCACAACGACGGGGTCGGTCTGCACGGATGCGCCCGGTGTGGTCAGAACGCAGTTTGGAATAGAGTGTCGTCATGACGCAGCACCGAACGGGATAGAACGTGATCTTAGCACGGCGAGGCGACTCCTTGACCGCGCGACCCGCCGCACGGTTTCACTACGTGGTGATGCACACCCTGGCCTTCGCCGGTCCGCGCGATACAATCGAGCCTGGAACCTGTCGCGATTTTCTCTTTCGTCAGACCCAACCATGGGGTGCAAGCCCCGCCTTTTCAATCTGGAGCAAGACCTTCCGCATGGCTCATATCTATCCATTTCGCGCCTGGCGCTACAATCCCGCATCTGTTCGCTTAGACGATGTGGTTACCCAACCGTATGACAAAATCTCGCCGGCCATGCAGCAGGCTTATTACCAGCGCAGCCCCTTCAACCTGGTCCGGATCATCCTTGGTCTGCCTGAACTCTTCGATGCCGAGCGAAACGAAAGTGTCTACACCCGGGCGGCGCGGGACTTCCGCGCCTGGCGCGAGCAAGGCGTTTTGATTCAGGAGAAAACACCCTGCATCTTCGCGTACTCGCAGCGATTCCAGGTGCCGGGATCGAACGCGGTCAAAGAGCGGCGCGGTTTCATCGCCCTGGGCAAGTTGCACGACTACGCCGACCAGGTGGTCTTTCGCCACGAACAGACGCTCTCCAAGCCCAAGAGTGACCGGCTGAATCTGCTCAAAGCCACCCGGGCGCACTTCGGCCAGATCTTCATGCTCTATTCAGATCCCGCCGCCAGCGTGGAGCAGATCCTCTTCGACGGCAACGGAGCTGCCGACGCCGAGGTCACCGACGAGTACGGCGTCCTGCATCGCATCTGGCGTGTGAACGATCCCGCGGTCATCCGCCTTCTCACCACCGCCATGGCCGACAAGAAGCTCATCATCGCCGACGGGCACCACCGCTACGAGACAGCTCTCGCGTACTCCAAGGAACACCCCCACGCCGCCCAGGCCAGGACCGAATCCAACGTCACCCAGCTGCCCCATCCGCCCTACCCTGAAGCGGCCGTGATGATGACCTTCGTCAACATGGATTCCGACGGGCTTGTGATTCTGCCGACCCACCGCGTGGTCCACAGCCTGCCTGCCTTCGATCCATCCGGCTTCGCCGAGCGCGCCGAAGAATTCTTTTCGGTCGAGACTTTGCCCGAAGGCGATTATGCCGATTACATCGAAACTCTGAAGAAACAGCCAGGCACAGCCTTCGTCGCCGTAACCCGCACCGGCGCGTTTCTCCTGCGTTCGCGGCCCGACGCCATCGAAGCCGCGCTGAAAGCACTGCCGAAGCGCCAGCGTCAGCTCGACCTGAGCCATTTGCATTCCATCATTCTGGAGCGGTTGCTGGCACTCGATGCGGAAAAAGTGCGCGAACAAACCAACCTTCGCTATCTCCGCGACGCCGGAGAGGCCGTCGATCTGGTGCGGCGCGGCGAAGCGAATGTCGCGTTCCTCACCAATCCCGTTTCGATGGAACAACTGAAAGAAGTGGCTTTTGCCGGCGAAGTGATGCCGCAGAAATCGACCGACTTCTTTCCCAAGCTCTTGAGTGGTCTCGCCATCTATGCCCTGGAGTAGGTGCGGACTCGCTGCACTGCTGCTTTTCGCCCCATTGTTCGCGACCCCGGCTGCCGCCGCGAAAGCTGCAGCCGTTGCACTAAAGGCGGCAGCCCAGCAATCGCCGGCCCCAGCGCCCACTCCTCCGCCCGCTCCACGACCACAAGAGCAGTCAGCGCCCGCTCCGCCGGCCCCTCCTGCACCGCCCCGCTTCCTCGTCATCCTGGACGCCGCTCACGGAGGAGACGACCTCGGCGGCCATCTATCCAGCGGCCAGTACGAAAAGAACGCCAACCTCGCTCTCAGCGTCCGCCTGCGCTCGCTGCTCGGGGCGCGCGGTATCCAGGTGATCACGACCCGGGAGTCGGACCAGTCCGTGGCCCTGGACCGCCGTGCCGCTATCGCCAACCATGCCGGCGCGGGCGCCTGCATCAGCCTCCACAGCGCTGACACCGGCGCCGGCGTGCACCTGTTCGTCTCCTCACTCACACCCGCCGCTCCGGGCCGATTTGTTGCCTGGAATACCGCCCAGGCTGGCTGGGTGACGCGCAGCCTGGTCCTGGCCGGTGTGCTCAACTCCGCACTGCTCCACGCCGGAATGAGCGTCACCCTGGGCCGCGCGCCTTTGCCGGCCGTCGAAAACATGACCTGCCCGGCCGTGACCATCGAAATCGCCCCGGAACGCGATTCGGAGCATAAGATCACAGCCGAGCCGGACGACCCTGACTATCAGGCCCGTATTGCGGGCACACTGGCGGCGGCGATCCTGGAATGGCGGGCGGAGGGGCATCAACCGTGATCCCCCGCTACCAGATCGTGATTTTTTCCATTCTCCTGCTCGCCTCGCTGGGGATGGGCGGCATGCTCTGGCACCTTCGCCAGCGGGCTCATGAGCGGCTCGTGGCGGGCCTCGACTCCGCGCCCACCAAGGCGCCTGAAGTCGCGCCAGCCGAGAAAGCCACGCTCATGGTCGCCAACGACGACGATAATTCCGTCCTGCCCCAGGTTCACTCCCTTCCCCTGCCCGCCGACCCCGGCGCACGTGCTCGTGCCGTGCTGGGCCGCCTGCTCGAGATTTATGCCGCACCGAATGCCGCCCATCCGGTGCCCGGCGGCGCCACGTCCGTCTCACAGGTCTTTCTGCTCCCGGTGGTGCGGAACGGACCCGGGTTGGAAGCGCGCAAGAAAATTGATTCCTTGTCAGAGCCGGCTGACCCCGGTGCAGGCGCAGGAACCTTCCATTCGGGACCGCAAATGGCGGTCGTCAATCTGACGAGCAACTTCGCCGCCAGTCATCCTTCGGGCTTCGAGACGGAAACCCTCACCGTGCTCTCCATCTGCGGAACCATCCACGCCAACCTGCCCCGCGTCACCGAGGTCCGCTTCCTGGTGGACGGCCAGGAGCGGCCCACGCTGGCCGGCCACGCCGACCTGACTCGGACTTACCTCGTCTCCGAAGCCGAAACCGCGGAGGCCGCGCACCCGTGAACCAACCGGACGTCTCGCTCGCGTCACCCACCATCGGCGTCTTCGACTCCGGCTTTGGCGGCCTCACCGTGCTGCGCGCCCTCATGGGCCGCTTTCCTCATGCCCGCTTCGCTTTTCTCGGCGACACGGCCCGCCTGCCCTACGGCTCCAAGTCGCGCCGCACCATCGCCCGCTATGCGGCCGAAAGCGCGCAGTTCCTGGTCCGCGAACAGGGCGCCGAGTTCCTGGTCATTGCCTGCAACACCGCCAGCGCCCTGGCCCTCGATGCCATCGAGGCAGCCGTGCCCGTCCCAGTGCTGGGAGTCATCGAGCCCGGAGCGGCCGCGGCCCGCGCTGCCTCCCACAGCGGCGACGTGCTGGTGATCGCGACCGACGCCACGGTGCAGAGCCACGCCTACGCCGCCGCCTGCCGCGCCCAGGGCCTGCGCGCTCTGGAGAAGGCCTGCCCGCTGCTCGTGCCCCTGGTCGAAGAGGGCTGGATCGACCATCCCGTCACCGCCGAGGTCTTTCGCATTTACCTCGACGAACTGCTGGCCGAAGCCGCCGCGCAGAATCTGAACCCCGATGCCCTGGTCCTGGGCTGCACGCACTATCCGCTGCTGCGCCGGCTCATCGAAAATGCCGTGCCCGCCGGCATGCGGGTCATCGACTCCGCAGAATCCGCCGCCGAAGCCGCCGTTCGCCTCTTCGCCAACCACGACCCTGGGTGCCCCATTCTAGATCCGGCTTCAAAGCCGGATCTAGGGTGGGAAAGCCCAGAAGTCAACGCACCCATCGCCTCCACGCCGCAGATCCGTTGTTTCGCCACCGATTCGGTGGAGAAATTCCAGCGCCTCGGGTCAAAGTTTCTCGAACAGCCCGTCGGCGAGGTCGAACTGGTCGACCTGGGCGGATGATTGTCGACTGATATTCTTAAAAACGGTTGGCCCGGCACTTCCCTGCCCTGAGACACCGACAACGGAGGATGAAGAAAGAATGATCGATCTGGCAGGTAAGACGGCCGTGGTCTTCGGGCTGGCCAACAAGCGTTCCATCGCCTGGGGCATCGCCCAGAAGCTGCACGCGGCCGGCGCCACGCTGGCCATCTGTTATCAGAACGAGCGCATGAAGCTCGAAGCCGAAGGCCTCATCGCCGACCTGCCCGGGGCCGCCGGCTTTCAGTGCGACGTTTCCATCGACGCCGAGATCGACTCCCTGTTCGCCGCTCTCAAAGAGAAGTACGGCAAGCTCGACATTCTTGTGCACGCCGTTGCCTTCGCTCCCGCCGCCGATCTCAAGGGTGAATTCATCAACACCAGCCGCGACGGCTTCCGCATCGCGCATGGAAGTCAGCGTCTACTCGCTGATTGCCGTCAGCCGCGGCGCCGCGCCGCTGATGACCGATGGCGGCAGCATCATGACCCTCACCTACTACGCCGCCGAAAAAGTCGTGCCCAACTACAACGTGATGGCCGTGGCCAAGGCCGGCCTCGAGTCCGCCACTCGCTACCTTGCCGGCCAACCTGGGCTCCAAAAATATCCGCGTCAACGCCATCTCCGCCGGCCCGATCAAGACCCTCGCCGCCCGCGGCATCGGCGACCTGAGCGAAATGATGAGGGCCCACGCCGAGCGCGCGCCGCTGCACCGCAACGTCGACCAGCTCGAAGTCGGCGGCCTGGCGCTCTTCCTGGCCAGCGACCTCTCCAGCGCCATCACCGGCGAAACCATCTACGTCGACTGCGGCTACAACATCATGGGGTTTTAGTCGACGGCTGAGCAGTGAAGTCGGGTGCCCCATTCTAGCGGCGCTTTTGCCGCTAGAGTGGGAAACCACGGCTGCATCCGAGCCCGCATCACTTCGCCGCTGGCTGTGCCGACTCCCCTTTCAGAGTGACCGCTCCGCTCACGGTCTTGGGATCAACAGTGATCTCCTTCAGCTTCGCTTCCACGTCGGCGGGAACATCCTTCTGGGCCCTCCCGTTCAGATACTGCGCAAAGAACGCCTCCATTGCCGTGACCATGGCGAGGTTGTTGATGGGGCGCGCAAATCCGTGCCCCTCGTCGGGCGCCACAAGATATTCGATCGGCTTGCCGTTGTCGCGCACCGCCGCCACAATCTGGTTGCTCTCGCGAATATTCACGCGTGGATCGTTCTTGCCCTGCACCACCAGCAGCGGCGTCACGATGGCCTTTGCCTGCGTCAGGGGTGACTCGGCGACCAGCAATGCTTTGCCGTCCGGTGTCGTCGGATCAGCCATGCGCGCGTACATCTGCTTGCGGGCCGCCTCCCAGTACGGTGGAATGGCATCGAGCAGCGTGATCAGATTCGAGGGCGCAACATAGGCAACTGCTGCCGCATAGACATCCGGAGTGAACGCCACTCCCGCGAGGGTGGCGTAGCCGCCATACGACCCGCCAAAGATACCCACCCGCTTGGGATCCACCGTCCCATCGGCGATCAGCGCCTTCACGCCCCACGTCAGGTCGTCCTGCATCTTCCGTCCCCATTCGCCATTCCCGGCGTTGAGGAACTTCTTGCCGTATCCGGTCGACGCACGGAAATTCGGCTGCAGAACCGCGTAGCCGCGATTGGAAAGAAACTGGGCAAACGTGTCGTACCCCCAGTAATCGCGCCCCCACGGGCCGCCATGCGGAAGAACGATGAGTGCGAGGTTCTTCCCCGGCAGACCTTTGGGCAGGGTGAGATACGCCGGGATGTCCAGTCCGTCGGACGACTTGAAATGATAGGGCTGGCACTTGGACAGCGATTCGCGGGGCAGTTCCTCGCGAATGCGGTACTGCAGAGTGAGCGTCTTTGCCTTCCGGTCCCAGACATACGTCTCACCGGGCTCGGTGTCGCTCCCGGCAATCACGATCCAGATGTTCTCGTCATTTGATCGCGCCCCGAAATGGATTTCCTTGCCCGGCAGTTTCGATTCCAGCCATTCGAACTCCTTCTCGAAGTCCTTGTCTTTGAAGTACCGTCGAGTTCGGTCGTCGCGATATTCGGTGAAGAAGATGTGGTGGTCCACGTCCGACATCTCCACGCCCTCGAAATCGACATGCCCCTCCGGGTCGCTCTCCATTTTCGAAGTCGTGCCGGCGGCCGGATCCAGAAGCTCCAATTCGGTCAGGTCCAGAGATCCTTTGTTCGTGGTCAGGTAAACCTGCTTGTTGGCCGCGTCAAAGTCGACAACGCCGCAGTTCTCCAGCACCGAACAGCTGTAGATCTGCTTGAAGCCGTCCGCATCCACGCGCATGATTTCCGTGTCGCCCGCCTGGTTGGTGCGCTCCGCCACGCGCAGGTTGCCGTCATGATCGAAATCCCACCCGGCGACTCTCTCCGTATTCTTGCGCAGCAGTTTCTTCTCGCCGGTCGAGATGGTGAGTTCATACAGGTCGTGCCACTGCGCATCACGATCGTTCAGCCCGATATACAGCGTGTCCGGCTTCGACCGGGGAACGGCAAAAATCTCCGTCCGCACGCCTTTCAGATTGGTCAACGCGCGGGTGGGAGGGACTCCGGTCGCCGGATCGGCGGGTTTGGTCGGGTCGATCGCGTACACGTTGAAGTTCTCGTCCCCGCCCGCATCCTGCACATACAGGATGTATTTCGAATCGCGGCTCCAGAAGTAATTGCGAATGGGTCGAGACGCTTCGACGCTGACCGGGCGGGCGGCGCTGAACGGCTCACTCGCCTTCTTCACCCAGATATTGCGCGTGCCTTTGTAAGGCTTGAGAAAGGAGAGATATTGCCCGTTGGGGGAAATCTGCGCGCCGGCAATCTGTATCTCCCCGAAAAAAAGCGCGCGGTCAATGATAGGTGGCTGCTGGCCGCCGAGTACGGCTGGCACGACCAGGCTCAACAGCAATAGGGAAAGAGAAACAATTCGTTTCATCACGGGCTCCCAAAGGCAAGTCGATCCCTTGCAGATTACCCCCACTCCGACAGACCGGGCCATCATTTTGTTTGCCTTGCACCAAATGAGGCCGGGTGCCCCACCCTCGCGATACTGTCAGACGTGGCTGGAAAAAAACAAATGCGCCGTGCCCCATCCTTGCGACTTGTTTCTGTCGCAAGGGTGGGAGACCAACAACCCCCAACTCGGCACTCTGACTCCTCACATCGCGAGAATCTCCGCCCACACGGCTTCCTCCACCGGCAACCCCAATCTCCGGTTTTCCTCTCGTATCCGCAGCGTCTGCTCTCCCGGATAACGCACCGGCTTACCTTCCTCCGCCGGACGGCACTTGTGCAGCGACTCGACAATCGCATCGGCAACATCTCCGCCGCCGCCCAGCGCATCGGGATTCATCGCCAGAAACATCTGCGACACCGCCGTCTCCCTTAGCGAATCGGGCGCAATCTGGTGCGTCGCTTTGCCCAACGCCATGATGGCGGCCGCCATGTCCAGCACCACCGAAAGCCCTGAGCCCTTCCAATAGCCAATCGGCAATGCGCGCTGCGAAGCCTCGATCGCGCCCGGGTCCCGCGTCAACCTTCCCGAAGCATCAAACCCGCCATCCACGGGCAGCATTTCGCCGCGTTTCCTATAGCTTTCGAGCGCGCCATACGAGAACTGCGACATCGCCATATCCAATACCACTGGGCCCTTGGCGCGCGGCACGGCAATCACCAGCGGATTGTTGCCAACGCACGGGTCCGTCCCGCCCCAGGGAGGCAGGTTCGGCATGGTGTTGGTCCAGCAGATCCCGATCAGCCCCGCCTCCGCTGCCTGCCAGCCATAACTCCCGCCGCGCATCCAGTGATTGGTGTTGCCGATCGCCACGCATCCCAGCCCATGCTCGCGGCTCATAGAGATCGCGCGTTCCATGGCCGCGGATGCGTTCAGATTGCCTGGGCCCAGGCGCCCGTCCCAGCGCTCCAGCCCGCCAAATTGCGCCACAACCACAGGCTCCGCGTTCACGTCGATGCTGCCGTTGTGCACCATGGCCGCAAATCGCGAAAAACGGTTGATGCCATGCGTGTAAACGCCGTCGCACGTTGTCTCGGCAAAGAGCTGCGCGCACTTGTCCGCACGGCCCGCCGCAAAGCCCATCCTCCGCAGTACCGCCGCGAGGCGCTCCCGGACTTCCTCAAAGGGGATTCGATTCATGTTGAGATTCTCTCAGGTAGACAGATGGATCCAGGCGATGCTTGCGGACAGCGCTGCCCCAAAAGCTTGTTCCTGCCCACGATCTCGTCTGCTTTCCCAAAAAAATCCTGCTTGCCCAAAACCCGTTTGGACAGGTCTACCGGTGGTAGTCGTCACGGGCATTGAGTCTGACCGAAGGTGTGGTCACACGAGTTTATTTGTTGGCCGCGGCGGCCGCCTTCTTTTTCTCCATCTGCACGGTCCAGGGGGGCACGATACCGTTCTGCCGCGCGTAGGCGATGAGCTGGCCGAGATGTTCGTGCGCGTCGGCAACGAGAATGTAAATGACGTCGCCCTCGTTAGCCTGCGGGCCGAGCTTTGGCAGCAGCTTCGCAAAATCCGCGTTGCTCATGCCATTGATCGTTTTATTCGCGAAGTCCCACGACTGATTCAGATCCTCGACGATGCGATCCTTTTCGGTCGTGGATTTTTCGAATTCGGGCGCCTTAAGCCCTGCCGGAGGATTCGCACCCATCATGCTGAGGATTCCGTAGCGCTCTCCAGCAACATGCAGAAACACTTCAGCAAAGGACCGGGTGTCGGGTGAAGGGCGCCAGGTGAGCTTGTCGCTCGGGAGTGCCTCGGCGAGATCGACACACTTCTTATTCACGGCCTGCAGGTCAAGAAGCGCCTGGGCTTTCAAGTCATAGCTGGGTGCAGTGCTGTCAGTGGAGTTGGTGGGAGTTTGCGCGTGCATTACGATACCACTGGCACTCAGGATGCATGTGAAGCAGATCAAAGAGAGAATCGGCATTTTCATTGCGGTCTCCGCTGGAATCGAAGTTCTTGTAATCGCCCCGAGGCTAGAGTAGAGGCGGCAAAGAGGCAAGCAGTTCGTGACGCCCGGGTGTTTGGAGGGCTGAGTCGCTGTGTTCACGAGATGGATGAATCCGGGGATGGCACGACATGCCTTCGGACACTGAATCAGCAGGCATACTGCGTTAGGAGAGCCGTCTCCGTCGGTTTTCTGGCGCTCGTACCAATATCCGGCTTTGAACGACACCTGATATTCTTTTCGGCGACTTCGCTTCATGACATTCACGCGCGAGAATGGGGGGCCGTTGTCTATGGGAGTGCCGCACGTCCCGATAGCACGCAGATGCGCCTCCCTCCTGCAGCGAGTTGGTGGCTTCTTCTGTTATCTCTGCATGGTCCTGCTTTCAGCGTGGGCAGTTCTGGCGATCTTCGTCGATTGCCGGGTACCTGGTCTGCGTGTGCCTGCCGCAATCGCGTATCTGGTGGCGGTCGTGGCCGGGCTGGTCTTCTTCAAGCGCCCGTTGATTCGGCTCCTGGCTTCGATGTTTTGCTTTGCCATCGTTCTTGCCTGGTGGCTGAGCATTGCGCCATCCAATGAAGGCAACTGGCAGGCCGACGTCTCCCGCATCGCCTACGCTGACATCGAGCCAACCCATTTGACTTTTCACAACGTTCGCAGCTGCGACTATCGAGCCGAATTTGATTACACCTGCCAATGGTTGACTCGCACAGTCGACCTCGACCGGGTCCGGGGCATCGATCTCTTTATGAATTATTGGGGATCGCCCTGGATCGCCCACACAATCGTCAGCTTCGATCTTGGTCCCGACCCCGCGCATCCGGATTTGAAGGCCGATCCAATCGCCTTTTCTATCGAAGCCCGGAAGCACGTGGGACAGCAATACTCCAGCGTTCTCGGATTCTTCCGCCAATTCACTCTGATTTCGGTCGTGAGCAGCGAACGAGATATCGTGCGTCTTCGCACCAACTATCGTCATGGCGAGGATCTTTATCTTTACCACACAAAGGCAACGCCCCAGTCTGCGCGCGCACTCTTGCTCAACTACGCGGCCTTCACCAACCAACTTCACGATCACCCTACCTGGTACAACGCACTCACACACAACTGCACGACAGAAATATTTGAGATGCAAGCATTGAAGGGGCGCCCGTTTGATTGGCGAATCCTGTTGAATGGCAAAGCCGATGAAATGCTCTACGATCGAGGCTCGCTTGCAGCGCAACCGGTCGGTCAACCGCCTTCCGCCCCTCGCCTGCCATTCCTGGAACTCAAGAATCGTGCCTACATCAACCCCGCTGCCAGGGCTGCCGATAAGGACCCCGACTTCTCGGAATATATTCGCGAGAACCGTACGGGCTTTCCTGGCTCGGTGTCGGAACAGTAGGTCTCTGCAACCATCACCAACAGCTATCATCGAGGTTGAGATACAAATTCGTCAGCCGCCCGGAAATGGGCGCCGCGAAGAAGGACGGCCCGATGCGCACCTCTCAGTCAGACGCTCTTGTCGTGTATGGCGCCACCGGCGATCTCGCCCACAAGCAGATCTTCCCCGCACTCTACGCCATGGTGAAACGCGGAACCCTCAACGTCCCCGTCATCGGCGTCGCGTTTCCCAAGTGGACTCTGGAGCGTCTGCACAGACGAGTGACGCGCAGCATCAAGCAATCGGGCGGGCTCGACAACAAGCAGGCGCTCCGTCAGCTTCTATCGCTGCTCAAATATGTAAGTGGGGATTATAACGACAGCAAAACGTTCGCGGCGATCAAGGCAGCGCTCGGGAAGGCACGCCGGCCGGCACATTACCTCGCCATCCCGCCTTCTCTCTTCGAAACCGTAATCAAAGGGCTCGGCTCGTCGGGGTTGGCTGAGAACGCCCGAGTCATCGTGGAGAAGCCATTTGGACGCGACCTGGCTTCGGCTCGTGCGCTCAATCGCGTGGCGCGATCGGTTTTCCCTGAAGATTCGATCTTTCGCATCGATCACTTCCTTGGGAAAGAAGCGATCATGAATATCCTTTACTTCCGCTTCGCCAACTCCTTCCTCGAACCAATATGGAACCGCAACTACATCTCCAGTGTCCAGATCACCCTCTCTGAAAGCTTCGGCGTCGGAACGCGCGGCGCATTTTATGAATCCGCCGGCTGCTTGCGCGACGTCATCCAGAATCATCTTTTTCAGATTGTCGCGCTGCTTGCCATGGAACCGCCCGCAGGACGGAATTTTGCAGCGGTGCAAACCGAGAAGGCAACCGTGTTCAAGGCGATGCGTCCCTTGAAGTCCGAAGATATGGTGCGCGGTCAATACGCGGGTTACCGCCAGGAGAAGGACGTAGCGAGGAACTCCGATGTCGAGACCTATTGTGCGATTCGGCTCATGATCGACTCATGGCGTTGGGACGGTGTGCCGTGGTACCTGCGCTCAGGCAAGTATCTGCCCGAGACAGTGAGCGAGATCCTTGTTGAGCTGAAGCCGCCGCCGCAGAAGCTCTTTGCGGACGCAGCGACAGCCCCGGGGAGGGGGAACTATTTTCGCTTCCGAGCCTCTCCCGATGCGGCTATCGCACTCGCCGCCCGCGTCAAGCTTGCCGGTGAGGAGTTTATCGGAGAGCAGAGAGAGCTTTATTTGCTGGAACAGCAGGCGGGAGAAGAATCGCCCTACGAGCGGCTATTGGGCGATGCGATGAAGGGCGATGGGGGACTGTTTACTCGCGAGGACGCTGTGGAAGCCGCATGGATGGTGGTCGATCAGGTAATCAAACACCATCCCCGGGTTCGCCCGTACAAGCGCGGCACCTGGGGGCCGAAACAGGCGGATGCGCTCATCGCAGCCGACGGGGGCTGGCATAATCCCAGCGCTGCGACTTGATCGAGTCGTCGTTCGGAAGGCTGGTTTTAGCCAAAACCGATCGGCTACACGGTGCAGCCGCATCCTTCGCCGCGCCATGCCCGCCGACCCTCGATGATGAGAACGGGCACGGCGGCGCAGGCGGCAACAGAATCCACCCACCGAACGTGCCACAGCGCGTAGATCACCAGGCCGGCCAGCGTGACTGCCGCCAGGTAAGCGCACGTGGCCGACTGGACCGCATCCGCGGCCAGGGCTCGATCATTTACTGCGCGCGCATGCTTGCGCTTCAGCCAGGCCAGCACCGGCATCGCGATCAGGGCCGCGGCGGTAACGCCGATTCCAAGACAACTCGTTTCCATCGGAGTGCGGTAGGCAAGCGCCGCAATGATCAGCACCACCCCGGCCAGCAGGAACAACAGCACTGCGGCGGCCCGCTCCGCGTGCATCGTCTTGAGAGGAAATCGAGGCAGAAACTGCAGAAGCACCACGGAGGCCGACAACAACTCGATCAGGCTGTCGGAACCAAATGCGAGAAGCGCCACGCTGTGGGCCTGGGCAGCAGCGGCAAGCGACAGGGCGCATTCCACCAGCATCCAGGCGATGGTCACATACTGCAGCCAGGCGACCTGACGTGAAAGACCCGCTGATGGCGCAGTCGAAGGCCCGGCGCAGGATCCGCAGCAAACGGCCTCGGGTTCGACATTCAACGGCGTGTTCATATCTTCAGAACTCAGCGTTTCGCGAAGTTCCGGACCCTGCACCGATCGAACCACAGCCGTCGATCCGCGAACTCCACTATTCCTTCAGCGTTACCGTGATCTTGCGCGCGTCGCCGCCCTCGGAGCTGATCACGATTTCGCCGGTAGCAAGTTTCTTGATGCTCTTGAACTTGTCGCCCCACTCCACCAGCACAAGGGCATCGGGCGTCAGCAGTTCATCAAGCCCCAGGGTATCCAGTTGACGCTCGCCCTCCAGGCGGTACACATCGATGTGGAAGAGCTTGACCGGCTTTCCATCACGCGTTCCATCGTACTCATGAACCAGAGTGAAGGTGGGACTGGTCACTTCCTCGGGCTCGGCTGCATCAAGGGCCTGGGCAATGCCCTTCACCAGGGTCGTCTTGCCGGCACCCAGTTCGCCCCGCAACAGCAGAAGCTGCGGCGGCTTCAGAAGACTGGCCAGTTTGCGGCCAACCTCGATGGTGTCCGCACCGCTACGGGTAGTGAACTGGTGTGTCCGGCCTTCGGCCACAGGGGCATCCTTGCTCATTAGCTGCCTCGCGGGAGCCCTTCCCGGTTATCCTCTCCAGTCACCTCACGAACGATGACCTGTTCATGAGGGCTCGAGCCCCCCGGCAGCCCCTGCAACCAAACATAACCGTTCCCGGTGCGGGAGTGAAAGCGAAAAGCCCGAGAAAGTTGAGGAAGACTGTCCGTAGCGAGCAAGGTGTGCTCGTTCTGTTCGCGAACCGCAAAGTCAGCGGCCAGCCCGTGAAGAAAGACCGCCGCCTCGACGGCCCGCTCGGGTTCATCCTTGTACTGCGCCAGGAGTCCCGCCACCATACCGGTAAGCAGATCGCCGCTCCCGCCTTTCGCCATGCCCGGATTACCCGTCGTGTTCACGGCCACGCGGCCGCTGGGATGGGCAATCAGGGTGCGTGCTCCTTTTAACACGACTGTCACATTGTGCTTCTGCGCAAAACCCCGCGCCACCTCGAGGCGCCGGGCCTGAACCTCAGACGTAGTCATGCCCGCCAGCCGCGCCATCTCTCCCGGATGAGGCGTGAGAACAACCGTTCGCCCGTCGCGCGCCAGCCGCGTCAGAACATCCGGCTGCTTCGCCAGGATATTGAGCGCGTCTGCATCGATGACCGCGGGCATCGTCGTGGCTTCCAGCAGTCCTACGCAGAATTGAGAAGTGTCCTCACTCTGGCCAAGTCCTGGACCGATGGCCAGGACTGAGATGCCCTCGGTCAAGGCCGCCACAAGCTCGGCTGCGAGATTGGCCGGCGAAGCTTGTCCGGCCTCACTTGCGATCAAGGGCCAGGTCATCAATTCGGGCGCCTGGTTCGAAACGACCGCCAGTGCGGGCGACGGCACGGCCGCCGTCACCAGGCCTGCTCCCACACGCATAGCCGCGAGCGACGCCATCGCGGGAGCACCCGCCTTGCCGCCCTCCGAACCAAAAGAGCCGCCGACGACCAGCACATGTCCGAACTTGCCCTTGTTCGCATCGGTGGGGCGAGGCGCGAGCGTGAGCGCCTGCGCGGATCCGGCCCACTCGATGTTCAGCGCTGAGACAATCGCCTCGTCGGGCGAGCCAATCGGCGCAACCACCACGGGCTGATCCCACAACCGCGTCAACTGGCCGAAAACGTGGGCAAGCTTGGGCGCCGTGAATGTGACGACAGCATCGGCGGGAAACACCGGATAATCGACCGCGGCTTGCGTCTCATCAGCCGGCCAGCCGGATGGCAAATCGACCGCGAGTATCGGGACCCCTGCCGGCGCGCTTTCCCTCAACCAGTGCAGTGCAGCCAGGGCGAGTCCCTTCAAAGGGGGCTTGAAACCCGTGCCCAGCACAGCGTCGAGAATCAAGTCGGTTTGAAGCGCGTGGTGGTGCGCTGCCAGATCCCCCGCCACGCCAACGATTCGAATCTGGCAGGCCCCAGACGCTTCGAGTTCACGCCAGGCTACCGCCGCATCGCCTTTGATCTCAGAGGGCGAACCCAGCAATACAACCCGGACCGCCGCGCCGTTGTCGGCCAGCAACCGCGCTGCCATCATGCCGTCCCCGCCGTTATTGCCGCGCCCGCAAAGAACGGTGATGCGTTTTGCACCGGGAAACTGTTGCCGCACCATTGCCGCAATCGACGCGGCTGCATGGCGCATCAAATCGACGGAGGTAATTCCGAAACGCTCGGTGGTGGCGCGGTCGCAGGCCTGCATTTCCTCAGCGGAAAGAACGTGCATGGCTTAATGGTAGCGGGTACGGCAGAGATGGTTGCCAGGTACGCCTCAAAGACAAACCGAGACTGACTCCGTGCCCCGCCTGGCTCTGCTGAAAAAAAACAAAGACTCCGTGCCCCATCCTTTCGACTTTTTTCTGTCGAAAGGGTGGGAAACCACGAACCCAGAGCATTCCTTTCATCCACCGCGGGTCGGCTACGCCGGTGTAAGACCAGGGTGGGATTCCATCCATCAGCGTCGAAGAACCTGATGTTTAACTGAACGGTAGGAAAGGATGAATCGACAATGGAGAACAAAGGCACGGGAACGGCAAGGGAAACATCGACATTCGATCTTCTTGCATTAGCCGCCAAGTTTCCTGACAGCGCCGAAACCATGTTGCTCGACATGCGCCTCACCGACGAAGCGGCGGCCAGTTCCCGCCTGTTCCGGATTTACCGTTCGGTGCCGGCGCACTTTCACAAGACCTGCGATGAATATCTGCAGGTGATCTCCGGCCGCGGCGTATTCGTAGTCGCGGGAGGCGAGCCTGTTGAGCTTGGCCCGGGCCAATTGCTCTTCTTCCGGCGCAACGTCGTGCATAGCATTCCGGAAGTTGTCGAAGGTCCGCTGGTGGTGTTTTCAGTTGACACGCCGCGCCGCGATCCGGCTGACGTTCACTTCGTCAATCCCGCCGACGGCACGGCAACCAGCTTCATCCGGACGATCCAGGCTTATTAGTTGATTGCCGGAATCGAACGTAGTAAGCACAGACCCTTCGACTGCAGTCTCCGTGGCGACGCTTGCTCATGATGACAGGGCTAGAGGTACCTGATCACTGTTCACTGTTTCACTGCTTCACTTTTCACTTTTTCACTGCTTCACTGCTTCACCATCAGAAGCAGGAACCACCCGTTCAGGCCCGCGATCACGAGCGCTGTCGTCCATGAAAGCGCTTTGAGCCAGGGTGCATTGGCGAATTCGCCCATCTTTTTCCTGTTCCCGGTGAAAATTACCAGCGGGATTACCGCGAAGCTGAGTTGCAGGGACAGAATGACCTGGCTGAGAAGGAGCAGCTTCTCCGTCCCATGTTCGCCCCACAACGCGACCACCACGATGGTGGGAATGATGGCGATAGAACGGGTAATGAGCCGCCGCAGCCACGGGGCGACACGGAGATGAATGAAGCCTTCCATCACGACCTGTCCGGCAAGCGTCCCGGTGATCGACGAGTTTTGTCCTGAGGCCAGCAGGGCGACCGCAAACAAAGTGCTCGCGCCCGCGGCCCCGACCAGGGGGCTCAGCAGCTTGTAGGCATCCTCGATGGCCGCCACTTCGAAGTGCCCGCTGCGATGGAACACGGCGGAGGCAACGATCAGGATCGCGGCATTCACAAACAGGGCCACCGTGAGTGCAAGGGCCGAATCGATGTTGGCCATGCGAATGGCTTCGCGCTTTCCCTCCGGGGTGCGCTTGTAGCGCCGGCTCTGCACAATCGACGAGTGCAGATAGAGGTTGTGCGGCATCACGGTGGCGCCCAGCATGCCGATCGCGATGAATAGCATGCCGGGATCCGTAATGATCGACTTCGACGGGATGAAGAGGCTATGCAGCGCCGGCAAGTATTCCGGCTTCGAAAGCACCATCTGGATGGCGAACAGCACAAAGATGGTGCCGATCAGGGCGATCACCAGCGCTTCCACAAGGCGGAATCCCCAGCGCTGCAGCAGCAGGATCAGCAGCACGTCAAGCCCGGTGATCAGCACGCCATAGAACAGCGGGATGTGGAACAGCAGCTGGAGCGCGATCGCCGAGCCGATAACTTCGGCCATGTCGCAGGCGGCGATCGCGATTTCCGCCATCAGCCACAGGATGAAACTCCCGACCCGGCCGGTGCTCTCACGGCAAAGCTGCGCCAGGTCGCGCTCCGTGGCCACACCCAGCTTGAGCGACAGGCTTTGCAGCAGGATGGCCATCAGGTTTGAAACCATGATGACCGACAGCAGCGTATAACCGTAGCGCGATCCGCCCGCGATGTCGGTGGCCCAGTTGCCCGGATCCATGTAACCGACGGCAATCAGAAATCCCGGCCCCAGGAACCCCGCCAGCCGCCTCCAATAGAACGGCGACCGCGAAATCCGCACGCTGGAGTGCACCTCGGGGAGGGAGGGCTCGTGGACTCCGACGAGACTGGTGATCTCAGTAGCCATGAATAGTGGGGAAGGCCTGCCCGCGCCTTGAAATCGAGTATGACACAGGTCACTTAATCATAGTTAATGAATTTGATTATTTTTAATTTACATCTTTTCCCGAGGCGGGTGCATCAGTTTCTCCTTGACAGCTTAGGAGAGATGGCTTTAATCTCCTAAGCATCTTAGGAGGGTCAATGAATGATCAGGCCCAGCTTCTTCCCGGAACCCTCGACCTTCTCATCCTGAAAGCCGTCTCGTTGGGCCCGCTTCACGGTTACGGAATTCTCCTCCGGATCGGGCAGATTTCCGGCAGCGCATTGCTCATCGAGCAAGGGGCGCTCTATCCCGCCTTGTTCCGGCTGGTGCGCCAGGGTCTGTTGACGTCCGATTGGGGCACATCGGAAAACAATCGTCGCGCCAAGTTCTACGAACTCACACCCGAAGGACGCAAGCGTCTGCAGGAGGAAACCGAGGGCTGGAACCGCCTGGCCGTCGCCATGACGTCGGTCCTCGCCGCACGACCGGAGGAAGTATGAATCTTCCTGGCTATCTTCGCTCCCTGGCTGGCAAGTTCTTCCGTCGCTCCGCCGTTGCCGACGACCTGGATGAGGAACTGCGTTCGCATATCGAGCATCGCGCTGACGACCTCGAACGAGACGGCATGACTCGCACCGCGGCCGAGCGCCAGGCGCGGATCGAGTTCGGCGCGCGCGAACGATTCAAGGAAGAAAGCTTCGAAGCCCTGGGCGGCAACATCCTCGATACGCTCTGGCGCGATGTGCGGTTTGCGCTTCGAGTATTGCGCAAATCCAGAGGGTTCGCCTTTGCGGCGATCGTGACGCTGGCTCTGGCCATCGGCGCCAACGCCGTGGTCTACGGCGTGATGGATGCGCTCATTCTCCGTCCGCTGCGTGTGCCCCAGGCCGAGAGCCTCTGGGGACTCGAGAACGGAGACGGTTCGGGCTGGCAATCCTATCCCAACTATCGTGACTTTCGCGAACGCAACCACACCTTCGACGATCTGGCCGCGATTCGAATGGAATTTGCGGGGCTTGATATGGGCAACGATCCAGCCCAGGCTACGGGCTGGGCGGCCAGCGGAAATTACTTCGATGAACTCCGGATTCAGCCGTTTCTGGGACGCTTCTTTCACTCCCAGGATGAAAAGGGCGCCAACAGCGCCCCTTACCTGGTGCTGAGCTACGCCTATTGGCACACCCGCTTCCAGGACGATCGACGCATCGTGGGCCGCACCATCCTTGTGAACAAGCATCCCTTCACGATTATTGGCGTGGCGCCGCAGGAATTCCGCGGCACTCTGGCGTTTATTGCTCCGGATTTCTTCATTCCCATCGTCGAGGACGTGGATGGGGAGAACATCCTGAATACGCGCAGCATCAACAACCGCGAAGTATTTGAGATCCTCGGACATCTGAAGCCGGGCGTGACACCGGCCCAGGCCACCGCCGATCTGAACTCCATCGGCGCGTATCTCGAAAAGACGTACCCCAAAGAGGTGGACCACAAGAATTACACGCTGGGACGTCCGGGGCTGTTTGTGTTTTCCCGCCCGGCGCAGGCTTTCGTTGGAGGATTGATGCTGCTGGCAGGCTTGATTCTGCTGGCCGCCTGCGCCAATCTTGGCAGCCTGTTTGCGGCCCATGCCGCGGATCGTTCGCGCGAAGTGGCGCTGCGGCTCGCGCTGGGATCGAGCCGCGAGCGTATTTTGCGCCAACTCCTGACCGAAGCGGTCGTGATCTCACTTGCCGGCGGCGCGCTCGGCCTCGCGGGCAGCGTCGCGCTCTTGCGCAAGTTAGCCGGATGGCAGCCGTTCCCGGGCGCTCCGATCCATTTGCCGATCAGTCCGGATGCAAGGCTTTACGTGGTGGCCCTGATATTGGCCCTCGTGAGCGGATTCCTGTTCGGCATTGTCCCGGTGCGCCAGGTGTTGAGAACCAACCCGTATGAAATCGTCAAGGCAGGCCCGAGCGGCCAGTTCGGCCGGAAACTGACGGTGCGGGATGTCCTGCTTGTCGTACAGATCGCCATCTGTGCAGTTCTCGTTACAGCGTCGTTTGTGGCCGTCCGCGGGTTAGAGCGCGGGCTGCACAGCAACTTCGGTTTCGAGCCGCGCAACACCATGCTGGCCGGCACAAACCTGGCCATGTCCGGCTACCGCAACGACAGTTGGATTCCCACGCAACGGCGCATAATCGATTCGCTGCGGACCATTCCCGGCGTCGAGCGAGTGGCCTTGGTGAATAATTTCGCTCCGCTGATCTATGCCGCCGGAAACACGGAAAATGTGTTCAAGGATGAAACCCGCGATCGGAGTCAATCGCATGTGGCTTCCATGTCGTTCCGGTTTGAAGTGTCGCCCGAATATTTTGATGCCGCCGGCACCACCTTGCTCGAGGGACGCGACATCACCTGGCACGATGACAAGAGCGCACCTCCTGTCGCGGTGGTGAATCGGGAGTTCGCCCGCCGGATCTTTGGCTCCGTTTCTCAGGCTCTCGGCAAGTATTACCGGTTGCAGGATGGAACCCGGGTGCAGATTGTCGGCGTTGTTGAAGACGGGAAATACATGAGCCTCACCGAGACCCAGAACGCGGCGATGTTTCTTCCATTCCTGCTGTCGCCTGCAAGTCAGACGCAGGTCCTGGTGCGTTCGCGCCGCGATCCTGAACAACTGTCGTCGGCGATAAGAAATAAAATCCGCGACCTGGACTCCGGGCTGCCTGCCGATATCGAAACCTGGAACAACATGCTCGAAGTCGTCATGTTCCCGGCGCGCGTGGCCACCATGGCGCTGGGGATTTTGGGCCTCATGGGCGCGATCCTGTCCATCACCGGCATTTTCGGAATGGCGGCGTACTCCGTAAGCAAGCGCCTCAAGGAACTGGGAATTCGCGTGGCCCTCGGTGCGCAGCGCAGGGAGGTGCTCGGCCCCGCGCTGGGCCGCGCATTAAAGTTACTGGCCGCCGGGTCGGCAGCAGGATTGGTGCTCGGAGTTCTGGCCAGCCGGGTTCTGGCGGCGATCGTGTACCAGGCAACGCCGCGCGACCCGCTGGTGCTGGCAGGGGTCGTGGCGGCGATGTTGTTGCTGGGGTTGCTGGCTACATGGATTCCCGCACAACGCGCCCTGACAGTGAATCCGCTGGTGCTTCTGCGCGAGGATTGAGTTACGCCAGATCGCCGTAAGCCGTGCTGGTCAGAAACTCGTGGAACTCGCCCGTGCTCAGTTCCATCACCAGCTCACAGGCACGATCGAAATTCGACGCGGCGTACGCCTGGGCTCCCATGGATGCGCAGATGTCTTCGAGGGTCTCCGCAAGCACCCGCTCATGCAGTTCAGGAGTGATCATCCGGCCATCGTCGAGCCGGGCGCCGTGGCGGATCCATTGCCAGAGCTGGGCTCGACATATCTCTGCCGCGCCGGCATCTTCCATGAGGTTGCAAATAGGCACATGCCCGCTGCCCCTGAGCCACGATTCCGCATAACGGAGCGCAACTTCCAGGTTGCGCCGTAAGGCGGATTCGGTGATTCGTCCGCGGGGTATTTCCAGGAGCGTGCTCGCCGTGACTTGCGCCCGCGCTTCCTCAGGCATGCCGGCCTGGTTGTTCCCGATCTGGTTGTCGTGGGGCATATTCTCATCGAAAACCGCGCGGACAACGGGAACCATCCCGGGATGAGCAATCCGGGTGCCGTCATATCCCGCCAACACTTCGCGCATTTTCTCATCTCTGACCCGCTGCATGGCTTCTTCATTCGCCGCTGCATCGTTCCGGATCGGCATCTGCGCAGCCATTCCACCGATGGCATGAATGCCGCGCCGATGGCACGTCTGGATGAGCAGTTCGGCAAAGGAGCGGAGGAACGGCTGTTCCATAGTCAGGTCACAGTGTTGCGGCAGCACGCATTGGCGGCGATTCCTGAACTTCTTGATAAAGCTGAACAGGTAACCCCAGCGGCTCCAGGCCAGCCCGGCGGAATGGTCGCGGAGTTCGTAAAGGATCTCATCCATCTCGAAGGCTGCGGGGATGGTTTCGATCAGCACTGTCGCGCGAATAGTTCCGATGGGTATGCCGACGTACTGCTGGGCGAAAATGAAGACCTCGTTCCATAACCGGGCTTCGCGATGGCTCTCCAGTTTGGGAAGGTAAAAGTAGGGGGCTGAGTCGCGGTCGAGCAGGGTCCGGTAGTTGTGAAAGAAATAAAGCCCGAAATCGAATAACGATGCGGAGATTGGCGCGCCGGCGGCCAGGAAATGCTTCTCCGCCATATGCCAGCCCCGCGGACACACAAACAGCACAGCGGGATTCGGCCGCAAACCATACATGCGGCCGTCGCTCGAACTCCAGCTGATCGAGCGCCGATTGGCATCAATCAAATTTCGTTGGCCGTCGATGCAGTTGTTCCACGTAGGTGCATTTGCGTTTTCGAAATCAGCCACGAACACGGCGGCCCCGGAGTTGAGAGCGTTGATCATCGTCCTGCGTTCCGGTGGTCCGGTGATCTCGACGCGGCGGTCGAGCAGTTCTGAGGGAACTGCCGCCACGGTCCAGGCGGTGTTCCGGATCTCCTCCGTCTCAGGAAGAAATGCGGGGAACTCGCCGCGATCGAATGCACGCTGGCGGTGGCGCCGTGCCTCGAGCAGTCCCAGCCGGGCGGCCCCGAAGCGCGCATCGAGCGCATGGAGAAATTCAACAGCTTCCGCGGTCAGTATCTCCGGTCCGGATTCATAAAAAGGTCCGGGAATGTGCGGGACGGTAATGGTAGCGGTCATTGAGCTCCTCTACGAAAGTGATCATCGCGGCGAATTTTCCTTGTCGATGGCGTGCCGCAGCGCCGCATGGGGACGAGTAGAGAACATGGCTGAAGGCGCTGGCAACAGCCACTAGTCCGATTCGGACGAGTGGACGGAACCTCCCGGGCCCGATCATAATCGGCAGCAGCCGCGATAGCCGCTTGTTTTGGAGTAACTTATATGCTGCCGGGTCGTGCCAGGAAGCGGGACGCCTGATTTGCCTGCCCGACCGATCCGGTCAACTGATAAGGAGGGTATCGGATGCCTCTCGGAAGGCAATTTGCGGAGGAGTTGAGCTCAGCCCTCCGCCTTCGGAGCATGAAGGTGGGCGTACAGATGCTCACCAGCGCCGCAGCCGAAATCGAGAGGATTCGTGCCGAATCACCGAACGCAGCCAGCCTGTTGCTTCTGATCGCACAGTGGGTCGATGTGGGATATCGCGATCACCGCCTCCTCGATGCATTGCTCAGCCGCTTCCCTGCCGGCTGCCGAAAAAAGCTTCCGGTCGACGACTATCTGCGCATGCGCATGGTGGATGGCTTTCGCCATTTCACGACCGGCGAATTGGATGCGGCCATCGATACCCTGGACCTGGTCCTCAAGACCTGCTGCGACATTCCCGACACCTCTCTCGCGGCCTGGGCGCATTTCTGGAAAGGGCGCGCACACCGAAAAAAGGGAGAGTACGAAGCCTCGCTAAAGGACATCGTCCAGGCCCGTGAAATGGCTCAGGCGGACCACGACGATATGTTCACTTCCGTGATTCAGATTCAGGAAAGCTGGCTTCTCTTCCAGAAGGGCATGTCGCGAGACGCGTTGCAGATTCTGGATCGCGCCGAGTCGGTCTTGAAATCAACCGATCACTACGTAGCCCTGGGGAACATCGAGTCGGCGCGCGGCCGCATCATCCGGCGATCGGGGGAATACACCAAAGCCCTCGAACATTTTGCCCGGGCTATCGGAATGTACGCGCGGCAAGATCCGAACCACGTCAATCTCGCACGCACCCTCGTGAATGCGGCATATGTCAGGCGCCTGCTTGCCCTGCAACTTCGAAAGCGCATCGATACGCGCGTTCAATCCGGGCGGCTTCGTTCCCGCTCTTCACCAAAACAGTCCGCGGGCACGCGAGAAAACCCGCTCAACCGGTACCAGTGCGTCTGGCAGGAGGCGCTCGAAGATCTCACCCGGGCGCGGAAAATTTACGCTCTTCATGCGCACTTTGACGGTATCGGAAAAGTGGTTCTGAATCTCGGCTACCTGCACCTGGACAGGGGAGATGTCGAGCGCGCGTGGGAGGAAGCGATCGAGGCCTACCGCGTCGGACTCGAGCAGAACGACCACATTCTCATGGCGCGTGCGCGCATCCTGCAGGCCGCCATCGAAAATGCGCATGTGGAGGAGCAGACTGGAGAAGACGTCGATAACGCCGTCCATGCCAATCGGGCTTTGCAATATAGCGAAGAAGCTCTGAGCCTCGCGCACGGCACTCAGAACCGTCGCCTGCTGGCGGGTGCGTGCATCGCGCGCGGCATGACCGCCGCCAACGATTTCTTCCAGGAGTGGGAGACGGCCCGGCGTTATGCCACCGAAGCCACCGGACTGATTGGCCCTGGCGAGAACGATCACCTCGTCGAAGACCTCACCCAGTTGAAATCGAGAGTTGTCCAGGCTTCGGGGATCAATGACACTCTTCGCGGCTGGTCGGAAGGGATCGTCGGGAATAAGACGTTCCAGCAGATCACCGAGGAATTCGCGGAAATCGTCATTCCAAAAGTCTGGATCCGCGAGGACCGGAAGGTCTCCCGCGTCGCAACCTCTCTATCGATCTCGCCCAAAAAAGTGAGACGCATCCTGCGTAACTCCGGATTGGTCGAGCGGCAGTAACACCTGCTGGAAAACTCGGGTGCCTTGTGGCAGGGCCCGACTTTAGTCGGGCCGCAAAAGCTGCAGAATGATCGCGGGCTTTAGCCCCTGAGGCACACTCTTCGTTTCACCATCCGTCTCAGAGATGTTTACCACTTGGCAATATTTGCTCTGGCGGTGCTTGGCTCGACGGATATCAGCCGGCGGATGGAGCCGAGAATGCCACACAGTCGGTGCAAAAAGGCTAGAATCTGGGGCTAACAGAATGATGGGAAAGCAGTGGGTATATCCATTCCCCGCTGCGAGGCTCGATCTGATTGCTCCAAGTGAGGCAAAGACTTTAACCTTGCCGCATGTCAGTGGACAGAACGTCCAAATCAATATCGAGTCGCCTGGTCGAAGCCAATGTTGTAGGTATTTTCATGTGGAATCTCGAGGGGGCGATCACGGGGGCCAATGAGGCATTTCTCCGTATGGTGAAATACGACCGTGAAGATCTCGCTTCCGGTCGGGTACGCTGGACGGACCTTACGCCGGCCGAATGGCACGATCGCGACGAACGGGCATTGGCTGAGTTAAAGGCGAACGGGGTCTTTCAACCTTACGAAAAGGAGTACTTCCGGAAAGATGGCAGCCGCGTGCCTATACTGTCCGGCGGTGCACTCTCCGAAGACAGTGGAAACGAGGGGGTCGCATTCATTCTCGATCTGAGCGAACAAAAGCGCGCCGAACAAAAGAACCGGGAGCAGGAGATGATGCTCCAGCAGATTTTGGACTTCACGCCGCTGTGCGCCGCTGTCCTGGGGCCCAGGGAAGAGCGCATTTATGCCAACAGAGCCTTGCTGGAGTTTTTCGGCCTTCGCCTTGAGGAGTGGCAGAGTCAAGACGCCCAGACGTGGTTTCATCCGGGAGATTTGGAACAAATCCGGTGGGGGCCAGACGGCGGTCCCCCGGACCAGTACGAAGCGCGGATACTAAGGCACGACGGAAAGTATCGCTGGTTTCTGGTCCGTAACAATGCATTGCGCGACGAAAAGGGACAGATTATGTGTTGGTTTGTTACCGGAAACGACATTGAAGACCGCAAACAAGCCGAACAGCTTCACGCCGATCTCACCCATGCGAGCCGGGTCAGCACCATGGGAGAAATGCTTGCCTCTATCTCGCACGAACTCGCACAGCCCATTACCATTACTACCGCCCATGCCAAGGCATCTTTGCGATGGCTTCAGCGTGACCCGCCCAATGTGGCTGAAGCTCGCAAGGGAACGGAAAAAATCATCGAAGCGGGCGCGCTTGCGACGGAAATCATCGATCGTATGCGATCGTTGTACAAGAAGGCCCCTCTCAAGCTGGAGTTACTCGCGATAAACGAGGTCATCGGAGAGATTGCCGGGATGATGGGAGATGAGGCCAGAGTGCATGGCATATCGATCCGTACCGATCTGAAGGACGATCTTCCCAAGACCGTGGCAGATCGGGTGCAACTTCAGCAGGTGCTCATGAACCTGATGCTGAATGGCATCGAGGCGATGAAGGATTCGGGTGGTGCGCTTATGGTGCGATCGCAATTACATGAGGACGGCCAGATCCAAATTACTATTCACGACACAGGGCCCGGGTTGCCCGTGGGTGCCGCCGACCGGATATTCGATGCTTTCTTTACGACGAAGCCGCAAGGCAGCGGCATGGGCCTGGCAATCAGCAAGTCAATCATCGAATCGCAAGGCGGCCGGATTTGGGTCAATGACTACGGCGGGAGCGGCGCGACGTTCCACTTCACCTTGCCAGCCGTGCGCACCGAAACAAACCGTCGCGTGAATGTATTGTGATTGAACCTTCGGCAGAGTGGGTACCGGGCCCGGTCGGCGTCATTTGATGCATAACCGCCAACCAGTCGTTGAGCTAGATTCGAGTTCCGGGAGTATCACCGCCTGCTCCTAAGTAACGGTATTCGTAAACGCCGGTCCCGCCTCCCGGCGGGGATGATCCTGCTTCAATACTCCAGGGCGCTGGTAGCAGGATTTGATTATAAAGAGTGGCAGCATTGCACTGTATTCCCCAGCAGGATCGGATTGTATCGACTGGCAGAATCGAGTGTATTCACCACTTGTGACTTACAGAATCCCCATCGGCTCGGAACTCTGCTTGTGTAGACCTCGCAGAGAATTAAGGCCTCGCGCCTCGGGGGTCACCCAAAAGCGGCCATAGAGGGTCACCTCAAAACCGGCCATAGGGAAAAGCCGAGACATTAGCCAGGGCGGAGGCAAATAGCCTCTGTGGGCATGGGTAATGTCTTGAGTAGAGAGAAGCGGGAACAAGTAATTGCGCTGGGCCGTCTTGGTTGGTCTCTGCGTCGGATCGAGCAATCAACCGGAGTGCGTCGGGAGACGGCGAGTGAGTATCTTTGCTCCGCCGGCATACCACTGCGATCACCCGGTGGTTGGGGACACCATGGTCCGGCAAAACCAGCCATAGAGGTGACCACCGACTCCGATCAGAGATCTGCACCAAAACCGGCCATAAGGGTCACCGCCGACTCTGAGGCGCCGGATTCAAAACCGGCCATCGGGGTGACCACCGGCTTTTTACTGGAGAAGACGAGTTCCGCTCAGGATGCGGAGCGATCGTTCAGCGCCTGCGATCCCTATCGCGAACTGATCGAACTGGAGCTCGGACGCGGCCGCAACGCCATGGGTATCTGGCAGGACCTGGTCGATGTGCACGGGTTCCCGGGCGGCTATCAGAGCGTGAAGCGCTATGTACGCAAGCTGCGCGGAACCGGATCTACCGAAGCACGTGCCATCATCCGGACTCAGCCAGGTGAAGAGTGCCAGGTGGACTACGGGACTGGTCCGATGGTGCCCGATCCCGACACAGGCAAGTACCGCCGCACACGCTTGTTCGTGCTGACACTTGGCTATAGTCGCAAATCGGTGCGGCTGTTGACGTTCCGTTCCAGTGCGCGGATCTGGGCCGAGCTTCATGAGAAGGCGTTTCGCCGCCTGGGCGGCACCACGCGGTTGGTGGTGCTGGATAATCTGCGCGAAGGCGTAGTGTCGCCCGATATCCACGATCCCCGTTTGAATCCTCTCTATCGCGACGTGCTGGCGCACTATGGTGTGACCGCGCTTCCATGCAAAGTGCGAGATCCGGATCGAAAAGGAAAAGTCGAATCCGGAGTGGGCCATACACAAAAGACACCACTGAAGGGCAAGCGGTTCGAGAGCCTGGAAGAGGCACAGGCCTATCTGGATCGCTGGGAAGAACACTGGGCTGACACGCGCATCCACGGCCGGACCAAACGGCAGGTGGCGGCGATGTTCGCCGAAGAAAAGCCATCCCTGCAAGTGCTTCCGCTCGAGCCGTTCCGTTATTACCAGTACGGGAAGCGAACCGTCCATCTCGATGGTTGCGTTGAAGTCGAAGCAGCTTACTATGGTGCGCCGCCCGGTTGGATCGGCCGGCAGGTCGATGTGCAGTGGGACGCGATGTTCGTGCGTCTACTCGATCCGCGCACCGGCATGTTGCTGCGCGAACATCTGGGACAGAAGCGCGGCGGCCACCGCATCCGCGACGAGGATCGTCCGCGGCGTACTCCGCTTCATACGCATCGCCTGCTGGCCCGCGCTCACAAGGCCGGGCCCAGCATCGGAGTTCTGTGCGATGCCATCCATCATCGTCAGGCCGAGGCTGGAGTGCGCCGCATCATGGGAGTGCTCTCGCTGGCGAAGAAGTACGGTTGTTCGGCTGTCGATCAGGCCTGCGCCGCTGCGCTGGAGCTGGGTGTGAGCGAATATCGCTTCGTGCGCCGCTATCTGGAGCGCAGCCCGCAAGCGCCGCTGACCCTGCGCCAGGTCGATCCGCTCATCCGTGAACTGATCCAGTATCGCGACCTGATTCAACAACGTCTCGACTTCGAGGAACCGAATCCATGAATCTTATCGAACTTGATCGCGCCTTGCGGCAGTTGCGCATGAGCGGCATGGCCAACACCTTGGAAACACGTCTGCTGCAGGCTCAGACCGATGCCATGGCACACATCGATCTGGTCTCCATGTTGGTATCGGACGAACTCGAATGCCGCAGCAAGCGGCTATTGGAGCGGCGCCATAAGCAGGCCCAGTTCCGCGACCCTGACAAGCGCCTGGACAACTTCGACTTCCAGTTCAATCCCAAGATGAATCGCAATCTGATCTTCGATCTTGCCACTGCAGCATGGGTCGGGCGACGTGAGGACTCGCTGTTCCAAGGTCCACCAGGAACCGGGAAGAGTCACTTAGCCCAGGCCATCGGACATGCCGTGATCCAACAAGGCTATCGCGTGCTGTATCGCGAAGCGCACATCTTGCTCGAAGAACTGGCCGACGCCACACTCGACGGTCAACGCAAGGAGCACATGGAACTGCTCTCGACGGTACCGTTGCTGATCATCGATGACCTCGGCATGAGAAAACTGCCGCTTACCGCCGCCGAGGAGTTGCTGGAAATCATCATGCGCCGCTACGAGCGAGCCAGCACGCTCATCACCTCGAACCGGCCCGTCGATGACTGGGGCAAGCTGCTGGGTGATAGCGCCGCAGTCTCCGCCATGCTCGACCGGCTGCTACACCATGGCCATGTGCTCAAGTGCGGTCCACGAAGTTGGCGGACTCACGTCAGCAACTCGGGAGATCAACAATGAAAAAAGCAAAAGCAATAAGGATGCCGGGCAAAGAACGCCCGGCGGCGTCGCAATCTCGGATCCAGAGGCCTCTCACGACGGAGCTTCACCATAGGAATGCTGGTATAAAGACGAAACCCTCTGACTGCCAGCTCGCAAGCCAATCTGCAGAGGGTCTCGATCGCCGATTCCTTCGGAGCCAGCCCCGTGTCCTCGGCCCTGGATCACTCCGCAAGGCGCGACCCCGGCGGAGCGAATACCACCTTAACACGCAGCTCGGCAGTTGATCATCACTGCCCACCAACAACGCCTTGCTCAGATACACCGAGTCAAGGTAAAACAATCACGTCTTCGGCCAATCTCTATGGCCGGTTTTGAAGTGACCACATATGGCCGGTTTTAAGGTGACCACCGAGGCCTCGCGTAGCAAACTTGGAATCGGAGATACCTGAATGACCCTTTCTCTTGACGTCAGAATGTCCCGGTTAAAAATCCCGGGATCTGCCCGATTGATGCCCTACTCGGGTGGGTTTATTCGTCCTCTATTCGCCAAAAGGGGGCACCCCCACCCTCCCCCTATGTAGATTTGCTTTTATTTCGCTTTCTAAAAACATCACATTGAATCTAAATATGTTACGAGCCAAACTTTCGGATGTAACAGCATTTTTTGTTACATGAGGCCCGTTTTGGACCTTCTCCCACTTTTCGCCAGCGCCCTATTTCTGAACATTGGAAGCTTCCAGGCGAGCGCCGCGGATCCACTCCAGAATCGCCCGGTACTGATCGCTCGATTCATTTCCATGCCAGCGCTGGCCGCCGTTGTGCGTGGCCAGGTAATCGCCTACATTGCCGGCGCTGTCAAAAGGCCGCGTGGGTTTGACCAGGATGAGACTCTTGTCCGGTTCGGCGATGTTGACCACGCGCATGGCGTACTTGTAGTTCTGCTCACTGTCCTGATCAGAAAAATTTCCCTCGGCGTTGGGCGGTTCGAGCTTGAAGATCACGTGACTGGCATGGCAGAACACGCAGGCCTTTCCGTCGCGGCCGGGCTTGGCGAGAATCGGCTCGACTCTTGTGACAAAGTAACGAAAATCGAGCACCGAGCCGGGCTGCACGTCGCGCAGTGCGTCGGTAAGGTTCTTTCCTTCGAGCACGCTCGTCGAGATGAGCTTGAGGCGTGGGTTGCTTGAGTTCTTCAGCTGACTCATCGCTGCGCGGAAATCCGGCCGCTGTTCCACGCCGGGGACCTTCCGCAAGGTGTCCATCGCAGCAGCGCTTATGTTGGCATCGGAGTTGAGCAAGGCCGCCATCACCGTATCGACCACGAGAGGATACTCGAGCGGTTTCTTGATTTCGAGCGCTGCCGTGTGCCGGTTGAGATAATCCTGGTCCTGCGAGACAGCGCCGCCCGCCACGCCCAATCGCCGTTTCAGAAATTGCGGGTTCCCTGCTTCCTCCATGAAAACACCGAGCGCGGAGTCGTTCAGGTTAGCGAACGCGGTCTTGACCGCCGCAGCCGATTGAGGATCCTTCAGGAAATGTTCGAAACAGATGCGGACGGCGGCACGTTGCACCTCCGTGTCCGGGGAATTCAAACCGGCAAGGACCTGGCCCTGAAGCTTCGGCTCCTGCATGAGGCTGGTAAACGAAGAAGCGGCGTCGAGCACTTGCGCATAGTTCGCCGGCCGCGGATTCTGTTCGAGTCCGGCTCGCAAGGCATCCTGGACAGTTGTCTGCTGCTGCCATGCGGATTTCTCAGGCAGCGCGGCGAGCAGAGGCAGAACCACCGCCTGGCTATCAGGGTTGCCGTGATTCAGGATCTCGACGATCACTCCTACAAGTTTCGGATCGGGTTGGGCAGGCGTGTCGAGGTTGAGGATGCCGCGCTGTCCGCCCTCGTATACATAGCGCACCGTCTGGCGCACGTCAGAGTTCGCGTCCTGCGAGAGATCGAGGGCCGCAAGCGTAAAGCGCGCGTCACCGGCTTCACTCAGCGTGCTGCCCGCCTTCAGCACTTCAATTTTCATGGAGTCGTCGGCGCCCTTGAGGCATGCCAGGAGCGCTTCCTCCAATTCTGGTCCGGAACTTCTAAAAAAATGGATCAGGTCGCTGTCGTTGCCGATGCGTGTCTGGAAGAAGCCATTGTGCACGTCGTATTTGAAGTCGACGGCTTCGCGATAGGGCGTGTATTCATAGCCCGGGCGATGCAGGTCGGGCACGCCCTCCACATACTTGGTGAGAACCGCGGGCAGGCCAATCGAAACGGTGTCGGCCTTGAGCGTCGGCAGCGCGTAGTGGCGGATATGGAAATCCCATAAGGCGTTCAGAATGCCCTCGCGACCTCGCGGAGTTCCTTCGCGCAGCACCTTGGCCAGCACCTGCGCCTGGTCGCGCGCCACCGCTTCATAGCCGGCATTGATGCGGTCTTTGTCCGCGTCCTGCGCGCTGGCCCGGACCCACGCCGACAGGTATCCGGTGTTTTCGTCGAGCAGGTTGTAGACGCTCTCCTCGAGTCCGCGCCGGACCATCGCGTCCTGTTCCGTGTTCAGGCGCACGGCGAGCGCCTCCAGGGTGCCGCGGCGCACGTCGGGTTTGTCGACCTGCCAGTAGTACCAGCGCCAGACTCCCCCGGCAGCCTCAAAGCGAACCGACGGGACCGGATCGTTGAGGTCGCTCTCCAGCGCGGCCAGCAGTTGCGGGTCGTCGGTGAGGTCGCGGAAATGCTGATTGAAGACCCGGGCGGCCCCCCAGCGGGTGCGGGCGTCCGGCGATGCAAGCGCCACGGCCAGCAAGTTGCGACCTTGCGCCGAAGCATCCTGGCGGCGCGACAGAACCATGCGTAGCGCGTATGCAGACGCGGTCTGCACCATCTTGGTTTGATCGCCGAGCCCCTTGATGAGAACCGGTACCGCGTCAGGATCGGCCATGTGTCCCAGCGCGCGTGCCGCGGCTTCGCGCGCGAGAGGTTGATCGCTGTCGGAGAGTACTTTTCGTATCTGACCCAGTTGTGGCTCAGAAGCCAGGTCCCAGAACTGGTCGAGTTGTTGAAGAAGCAGCGGCAGATCGTTGACGGCGAGAGTCGCAGCGGGCGCGGGATAGGCCGCATCCCAGTTTTTCGCTTTGGTAGTCCCCGGGTACAACGTCGACAGGGCCATCACCGCAAACTGCGTTGCACGGAACGGCGTGTTGAAGCCCTGGTAGACGGGATCGCCTTCCCAACTGCCTTCGGGACGTTGCGCCGCAAGCAGGGCCTTCACGGCAACGGCTAGGTGCTCATCGGTTTCAGGCCGGCGGCCGGCCTCCGCCAGGGCCAGGACTGCGTTGTATGAAATAAAGTCCGCCGGCTTGGCTTTCTTGTCAAAGGGATAGGGCCAGCTTCCTTCGGGCGTCTCATATTCATAGAGCTTCTCGATCAGCGTGTTGATCTGCGTGGAGTATTTCTCGCGGTTAATCTCGGAAAAAAACATGATCTTCCAGTTGAGATCGATTACATTTTTTGGTTCCGCGGGCACCGTTAGTTGCTCCACATGGTCACGCTCAGCCAACCACTGCTGATCGTGGCTCTCGTTATAAGCCAGGTCGAAGGTGTGCCAACTCTGGGTCGCAATCTCGAAGGGGCTTACGTCCGGTTCGCAGCCGTCGGCCTCATCGCCGGGCAACTCTGTGACGCCCTTGTAGTGGATCTTGAGGAACTCCGCATAGGGCAGATCGAATTTCCGGCGTGGCGGATCATGAGTCACGTTCTGCTCGAAGGCATGCGTGATCGTCGGCAAGCGGCTGGCCTCTGTGCGTGCGGTGTAGATGATGCGTACCCAGTTGGTATTGGGCTCGCCATAGAGCGGCCGGGCGTTGTTGTAAATACGATCGGTGAGAAACTCAAGGCCGGCGCGCTGGGTGGGGGCATAGCCCTTTTCGACGGCTTTCAAGTAGCCGCGCGTAGTGAATTGGGTTGGGTGGCAGGCGATGCAGAGCTGCGTCTCGGAGTGCTGCATGGTGGTGCGCAGTGCGATGGCGCCGCGGCGCGGAGTGTTTGAGAGCCAGCTGTCGCCCATGTTGACCAGGAAGTCCATGCCGGCGCGCACCGCCTCGTGCGGATCCTTTGTCGGCGGGACACCATAGAGATACGTATGCAGCTGGTAGGCGGGGTGATTCGCGGCCACCCGCACGTAGTACTCGCGACCGGGTTGAAGAATGCGAGTGCGAAACTTGTACAGGCCCGGATAATTCTGGGTCGCTTCGACCTTGTAGACGAACTCACCGTCGGTGAAGGGGACCACATCGGGTTTCCCGTCGGAGTCTTTGCCCAACTGGAAAATGTCGACGTCCAACGGGACGTCGCGATCGGTCACGTTCAATGCGAAGTAGACCAGCCGGGGCTGGTTTTCGCGGAAGGTGAATCGGAACCACTGAAAGCCCTTCACCATGGCCGCATAACCATCTTCGTTTTTTGCGGGGGCATAGGGCCTCTCGTCGTCGCTGCCAAAGACGGTCTGGCCCAGTTCGAAGGGCTGTGCGACTTGCCAGGTGCCATTCGGACCGGCCGCAATGACGCCGCGGTCCAGCTTGCCGGCGGGGGACGATGCGGGCGAGGGCTCAGGAACCTTTTTCATGGTCGCCGCGATCTCAGGAATGCGGGCGTCCCCGGCCCCGGAAAGATTGACCGACACGTTTCCCGCGGACCGGGGCCTGAGGGTCATGTAGAAATCAAGGTCCGAGGCATGGAGCCATTTCGATTGGACTTCCCCCTGGGCGTCATTGATCGTGACGCGCACGGCATCATCGCCCTGGACCTGTGCGGGGTCTTTCACCGCCACGGTGATCGCGTAGAAGTTTCCCGGCTGCCCTTCTCCCAAGTGGACGGTCCGCGCGGAATTCGTCGCGGCCTGATCGGCGTGGACAGACCGGCCCACCCTCAGGGTCACGCCAACGATCGATGCAACGATGATGAGTGGAAGGATCGCCCGAAGGGCAATGCTTCGGATACCAGGCGTGAAACCCATGGATGACCTCGTGTATCAGGAACGTGTGAACTCGTTTTCAATCGGCAAATTCATTGGGGAACATATTTGCCGATCGCATGACAGTATATCCCCGCGCTTCTGTAGAATGTCCATTCCCATCGATGTTTTGGGGGACGGTCGCAGCCACAATGCAGTTGGCCCGGCGATAATTCGATAACGCCGTTTCAATACGATCGACACAGGGGTAGACCATCTTGACTCAGCCGCGGAGCCAAACCGTTGTCCCATCCGAGCCTGGTACCACGAGCGGCGTGCGCCTTAATCGGACTCTTGGCCTCTGGAATCTCATCATCATCGGCATGGTCATTATTCAGCCAACGGCGCCCATGGGGATTTACGGCGTCATCAGCAACAAGGCCCAGGGCCACGTCGTCACGACCATTCTCATCGCCATGATCGCGATGTTGTTCACCGCCATCAGCTATGGCAGGATGGCCAGGGTCTATCCCAGCGCGGGCTCCGCCTATACCTATGTTGGCCAGGAAATGCATGCCTCTCTCGGCTATGTGGTGGGCTGGGGAATGGTGATGGATTACCTGCTCAATCCGCTCATATGTACAGCATTTTGCGCCAAGGCCGCGATGAACATTCTGCCTGGCATCTCGTACTACATATGGATCATCTTTTTTGCGGCATTCTTCACCTGGGTGAACCTGCGAGGCATCAGGACCTCGGCTCGGCTGAATGAAGCCCTTTGTGCGGGCATGGTCATCGTGGTTCTCATCTTCCTTGCCAGCGTGGCTCGGGCCGTATGGCATATGCATCACGAGCCAGGCTTCTTTCTGCAGCCGTTTTATGATCCGGCCACATTTCATCCCTCGAGCATTTTCGCCGGCACGTCTGTCGCAGTACTCACCTATATCGGATTCGATGCGGTGTCCACGCTCTCAGAAGAAGTCGAGAATCCGCGGCGCAACATTCTTCTGGCCACGGTTCTGGTCTGCCTGATTACGGGTCTCCTGTCGGGATTGGAAGTGTACGCGGCCCAGCTTGTCTGGGGATCGAAGCCATTTCCAAGCGATCAGGTGGAATCGGCCTTTGCCATCTTGTCGCGCCAGGCGGGCGGGGCTCTTCTCTTCCAGATCATCAATTTCACATTGCTGGTAGCGAACATGGGATCGGGCATGGCGTCGCAGCTCGCCGCCGGCAGGCTCCTCTACGGCATGGGGCGTGGAAATGCCCTTCCCAGGTCGTTCTTCGGCGTGATCGATCCAAAGCATCGCGTTCCGCGCAACAATATTCTCGCCCTGGGAGCCGTCGTGGTTGCCGGTGCCGGTCTCCTTGAGTTCTTTGCCACCAACCTTGGCGGCGGCGCATACCAAATCGGCGCCGAGGCACTTAATTTCGGTGCCTTCATCGCATTCATGGGCGTGAATGCGGCGTCTTTCGTCCACCATCTGCGGGTGGGAGCAAGAACGGATCTTGCGGGTTTCATCATTCCGGTGCTGGGGTTTTCTATCTGCGGGTTCATCTGGATTCACCTGAGCAGGCCGGCGTTGGTACTGGGCTTTTGCTGGATGACGGCGGGGATTATCTATGGTGCAATCCGCACCCGGGGTTTCCGCGCAGAGCTGGTCAGTTTTGAAATTCCTTCGGACGTGGCCTGATTGGTACCCGCGATAGACCAGCCGTAACGAAGTTTATTCGACCGGGCGTGAGCCTGTGATGAGGATGTCCACCAGCCTGCGGGCGCTCTGCTGCCAGTCAGGACCGGAGGCTACATGAGATACGCCGATAAGAGCTCGAAGCAGGTCGAAGGGTTCGAGGTCGCTACGGATGTCTCCGCTCTTGATCGCGCGTTTCACCAGCGCAGCAACCGCGCCCTGCATTAGGCTGCGAGACCCCTCATATAGCTTGGACGGGCCGCCAGCGACACTATTCAGCGCGGGAGCAATGATTTGCTTTGCGGCAACGTGGTCGACGAACAAAAGCATCCAGGCTCGCAACGCGCCAAGTGGGTCCATGGTGTTCGCGAATGCGCGTCCGGCTGCAGCCAGTTTTTCCACTTCACTCCGATAGACGGCTTCGATCAGAGCGTCCCGGGTGGGAAAGTGACGATACAAAGTTCCAGGCCCTACGCCCGCCTGCTTCGCGATATCGTCCAGGCTTGCGTCCGCCCCCGAACGGGTAAACGCGTCCTTCGCCACCTCCAGGATGCGCTCGCGGTTCCGCAACGCATCCGTGCGTGGTTTTCTAGCGACGGTTTGAGAAAGCTTCTTCGCCATGTGAAAAAAATAGTGCAACCGGAGGCCGTCTCCGATTATCTCTTCATTCGGAGATTGTCTCCGTTTTATTCGTTTCCGCCGAGGGCCGTCAATCCCCAGGCGAGGAGCGTCCGTGGCTAACCCAACCGTTAAAGGAGGAAAGGCATATGCGCGTTTTCGTCACAGGAGCCACAGGCTTTATAGGTTCGACTGTCGTGAGAGAGCTCATTAATGCGGGCCATCAGGTGCTCGGCCTTGCTCGCAGCGATGCGGGCGCGAAATCTCTTATCACCGCTGGTGCCCAGGTGCATCGAGGTGATGTTGAAGACCTGGAAAGCCTGCGTAGCGGAGCAGCCAGTGCGGATGCCGTCATTCATACGGCCTTCAATCACGACTTTTCGAAATACCAGGAGAACTGCGAGATCGACAGGAAGGCCATTGAGGCCGTGGGCTCTGTGTTTCTCGGCACGGACAGACTCCTGATTGTTACCTCCGGGACGGGGATGGCAAGCTCAGGGCCAGGGCTTCTCGCCACAGAAGACGATCTGCCGGCCAGTTCGAAGGTGGTTCCCCGTGCAGCTTCGGAAGAGGCGGCCGCTTCGGTTGCAGCTCGCGGCGTCCGTGTCGCTGTCGTGCGGCTTCCCCAGGTCCATGACACGGTGAAGCAGGGGCTTGTGACGTATGCGATCCATCTCGCCCGCGAAAAGGGCGTTTCGGCGTACGTCGGCGATGGGCGTAACCGCTGGCCCGCGGCTCACCGCCTTGATACAGGCCGGCTGTATCAGTTGGCTCTCGAAAAAGGAGAGGGAGGCATCCGGTATCATGCGGTTGGCGAAGAGGGAGTGCCTGTTCGGGCCATCGCTGAGGTTATCGGTCGAGGCTTGAAAGTGCCCGTCGCCTCCATCGCGCCCGAAGAAGCCGCCGCGCATTTTGGCTGGCTCGGGGCGTTTGTTGGATGGGACGTCCCAGCCTCGAGCGCCCAGACACGGCACAAGCTGGGATGGAACCCAACCGGGCCCACTCTCCTCAGCGATCTCGAAAACATGCGTTATTCCTGACCCTGAATCAAGGAAACGCGTCTCAGAAAAGGAGCTCAAGCAATGACGAATAAGATCGCCATCATCACAGGTGGAGGCCGCGGCCTTGGCCGCAACACTGCCGTCAATCTTGCGCGGCGCGGCGTCGATATCCTCTTTACCTATCGCGCCAATCAGAACGAAGCCGAGAGCTTTATTCGCGAAGCCGAAACCATGGGGCGGAAGGCGGCTGGATTTCGCCTCGATACCGGTGACATTCGCGCCTTTGACGGATTTGTCACTGAAATCCGCAAGACGTTGGACGACTGGGGACGGAAACGGTTTGATTATCTCGTGAACAATGCGGGCAATTCGCTGCACGCCGGCTTTGAGCAAACAACGGAAGCCCAATTCGACGAAATCGTGAATGTGCACTTCAAAGGCATTTACTTCTTGACGCAGAAGCTCCTGCCCCTGATGAATGACGGCGGCCGCATCGTGAACGTTTCCTCTGGGCTCGCGCGCGTTGCTCTGCCCGGCAGCTCCGCATATGGAGCCACAAAGGGAGCGGTCGAGGTTCTAACTCGCTACCTGGCCAAGGAACTCGGTCCACGCGGGATTACCGCGAATGTTGTTGCTCCGGGCGCGATTCAAACCGACTTCAGCGGTGGCATGGTACGCGACAACCCCGAGGTCAATAAGCGCATTGCAGAAATGACTGCGCTGGGACGCGCGGGTGTACCGGACGATATCGGACCCATGATCGCGGCGCTTCTCTCAGACGAGAATCGTTGGGTCAATGGTCAGAGAATTGAAGTGTCAGGCGGCATGCTGCTTTAGAGGATCAGCAATCATAGCGTGAGAGACATCACCTTGCGCTGAATTGCAATGCTCGCCCGGGTCGACATCATCCGTGCTGTCGGGTGGATCATTGCCTTAGCGTTTTGGCCCTGCACTTACATTGGTAACCAGGCTCCCTGGACCCTGGAGCGAAACTGCTAAACTTCGAACTCAGGGAACTTACGCTCCAGATCGTACCCTAAAATTTGCTTTTATGAAGCGAAGCACAAAGCTCCATGATTGGACGGAGCCATTTCTACGACAGCAGATGTGCAGATCGAGCAACTCGTAGCGGCTCTTTTAGCCATTCCCGCGTTCGCACCCATCAGCGTTTGTACAGGGTACGTAGCGGCGTGGATCACGAACTTCCTCGGCTTCCGACAGAGATCTTGGGTCGCTCGACTTTTCTGGAGTGTCCCACTGTCTTTTGCAATTTCCGCTATTACCGCCATGCTGATCGGCAAGTACTTTACGTTAGCGGCAGTAGCGTTTCTCTTTGTAGTCATCGGCGTAGCCTTCTTAATCATTTCCGTGACCGAAATAAGCCGCATCCGGAAAAGACGCGAACCTTGGTCGTTTGGATGGAATCCATTTGGTACCACAGGGCTAGCGTTCGCCCTGATATGGATTGCCGTGGTTCTCGTCTCGCTCCTCGATTTTCAAAAAGGGGAAAATCTCTACTCCAGTCTCTTTCTGTGGGATCACGCTTCCCGAGTCAATTGGACCGAAAGTATTCTTCGCACCGGCATCCCACCCGACAATTCGCTCTACTTTTACCAACATCCTGCGCCCATGAGGAACTACTACTTTTGGTATGTTCTTTGCGCGGCTGTTGTTAAGATCTTCCATCTCCCGGCCCGAGCTGCGCTGACTGCCAGTTGTGTGTGGGCCGGGTTTGCTCTGGCCGCGATCATAGGTTTGTTCCTGAAACATTTTCTCGCTGCCGGAGCACGCTTGCGTCATCAGTTTCTGATTGCAGTCGGCTTGCTATGCGTGACTGGCCTCGATATCTGCGTCAATGTGTTTGAACTGTTTTTCCTGCATCACCCCTTGCCGCTCGATCTGGAATGGTGGTCTCGCGACGAGATCTACAGCTGGTACGGATCCGTGATATGGGTTCCTCATCATGTCACGGCTCTCGTGTGCTGCATGTTTGCGTTCTTGTTAGCGTGGCTATCGGCGTCCGAACCATGGCGCGTTCGCATTGTCAGCACGGTCTTTATCGCCCTTGCACTTGCCAGCGCTTTTGGACTTTCCATTTTCGTGCCGGTCGCCTTCTTTTTGGTGATGCTGGCATGGGGTACATGGCAGGTTATATTCACCAGGACACATGGCCCTGCGCTGTTGCTCGCCACTGGCGGGGCACTCGCGTTGCTTCTCGTTTTCCCTTTCGTTCTTGAGCTCACTCAGGGCACATCCAAGATGCAGGGAGGACGGCTCTTCACGCTAAGCATAAGAGAAATGATCCCGTCGGCTCCGCTTCTGCGGCTTGGTTCATTCCATTCCCCAGGCGTCGCTTACCCGCCACTGGCGCAGGCAGGTGCGAAGCTGCTTTTGTTATTGCCTGGGTATGCCATCGAACTTGGGTTCTTCTTTATCATTTTCCTGGTATATCTAGTTCCCAAGTTTCGAAATGGGCGACAGCTCACGGGCGCGGAGCGTTCTCTTGTATTTATCGCGATTGCAACTGTGCCGGTCATCTCCTTTCTGCGATCGGCAGTTCTTCAGACAAACGACTTCGGATGGAGGGCAGCACTGATCCTTCAATTTCCATTGTTGTTACTCGCATCAGACTGGCTGATGAATCTGAAATCCGAAGAGCCGGGGAGCGCACGACTTGACCATCAGGCAAGCCGGCGAAGGATGGCCGCGTTAGCCTCGTTGGCTCTTGTGGTTGGTGTCATCAGTACAATCTCGCAAGCGCTCTTGCTGCGCTTCGATTACCCGCTTTTGGAGAACGCGTTCCGGGAAACGAAGAGTTCCCAGCCGGGTATCATTTCTCACAACGCATATATTTCGTATCTCGGATACAAGCTCCTGGATGACAGGATTCCAAAAGGCGCGGTCGTGCAGTTCAACCCCGCATATGGCCGCTCGGTCTGGACCAGTTTTGACCAGGTAAACGTCAAGCATCCTATAGCTCTCGCCTACGATGAACCGTGGTGCGGATCTGAGCTGGGTGGGAACCCCGCAGGTTGCGAGCCGATGATTACAGCTATCGACCCCCTCTATCAAGATGCACCGGCTGAACAGGCTCGAACGGTGTGCCGCAAATACGGAATTCAGTACCTCGTGGCAAAAGTGTACGATCCAGTCTGGAAGCATGAAACCAGCTGGGTTTGGACCCTCGCACCTGTGGTAAATGAGCCGGATTTTCGGGTGCTCGATTGCCGTTAATACTCAACCCCGGCCTGTGCAATGTGGTCGCTGCCTCCTTCGGGGTCGCATTTGACCTTACTGGCTGTGCATGCCGCGGAAATGCCGCCAACTCAATTGCCAGTTGGCGGCCGTCTTGGCAAGTCAGCGGTGCGCTCATTCACCAAGCTCAATTCATCCACTTCGGTTCTTTCCGGAGGGGCGAAGAGGAGCCATCCTGCGCCGCCCGCCAGGAACACCATCCCGAGCCAGCCACGCACAGGCGGAGACGCTGGTTCCAACGCCATTCCCGCGAGGATGGCGAACAGCGGCGCGAGGAGAAAGCGAGCCGTCATGCGCGAGGCGCCGAGGCGGCGCATCAGCCAAAAGAGCAAGAACAGGGCTGGAAGGTCGATTAAGAGCCGCCCGAGAAGTTGAGTCGGCAACGCATTCCAGCCCCATGCAGTATGCGGTCTGACGGCAGCCGCCACAGCAAAACAGATGGCACTGGCGCCGCCGGCCAGAGCGGCCATCGGAAGGGTCGAGCGGCCCGCAATATCGTGTGCAAGCCTTACTGCGAGACAGTTTGTGGCAGCGACGACGAAGGCTGCCGCAAGGAGGGCGCACAGCGCCGCTCCCGCACGGAATGAGCCAGGAATGTCGAGAGGAAAGAGCAAGAGGACGCCGACAACTGCGGCCAGGGTGCCGGCCAGAGCGGCCTTTCCCTGTCGCGTTGCACTGTCATGCAGGTACGGCTCCAGAACGACAGCGAGGACGGGCGTAAGTGAGAAGACGGCAACCTGCTCCAGCTTGGAAACCCAACCCTGAGCGCAGGCAGTCAGCCCGGCCGGAACCACGAAAAGGCCGACACCGATTCCGGCGCACGCCCAAGCGCGGCGCCCGCGTGGGAATTCTACGTGCTGCGCGACAGCGATAGACGCAGCCACGGCGGCGAAAACGGAAAAGAGCGCCGCTTGAACCTGCGCAGTTGGCAGGGTTTCCGCACCGAACTGTGGAATCAGGTCCGTGCGCAGCGAAGCAGCGGCCCATAACGCAGAGAGCAGCAACAGCCCCGCGGCCGGAGAAAGGCCAACGGATGGGCGTTCGGTTCGGCGCGATCTCATGGATTTGATGAGAACACAGCCGCTCACACACGAGCGGGCTGCATCGCCAAGCGATGTTATAGAAGTTTTTCGGTATCCGCGGTGAGTAGTTTTACGACTATGCTTCGGGCATCTGCGAAATTATCTTCGAGAAGGGTTTCTGAACAGTGCTTCCCGGTGATAACCAGGGGGCAGCAACCCCCTCTCCAAACCGCCATTCAGTGTCGGTGGCTTTCCTCCCGAAAAGAGAACACGCACTGAAATAATGTCTGCCTGCCTTTCTGTTCAACGGACTGCATAACAGCACTCAAGGAGAACACAGGCCTGATCTATTCGATCAACTCAAACAAAAACAACAGTCAGTGCTGGATACAGTTCAGCGCGAGGGCGCAAAAGTTCAAGGTCTCAGTCTCGCTGGCAATCAGCCTCTTTTGAAGGTCATGGCTGTCTCCAGAGCCTGCAAGAACCGCATCTAAGATTTCAATCAAGGTATTTATCCCAACTGTCAGGATCTCAAGCACGATCCTGACAAGGTCTAGTTGGACAAGAACTTGTCATTCCCGCCCCGTAGGCTTTCTGGGCGGTGGGTCAGTCCGCCGCCTGTTCCTTTAACGCCGTCCCAAGGTGTGCGAAAGACAGTGAAGCGCCGTACCGAATCCCCAGCACCAACCAACCGACCGGCAGCGGAGCTGCCCTTAAGGAGATCGCTTATGACCTTGCTCGATTCAGTTGTATCTATCGGCCCAGGCACAGTTGCACAGATGGCAGGGGGTGGAGCGCTGGCGAGTTTGCTGGGAGGGGGTGCGAGCCAGATTACTCCGCAACAGGCTCAGAACGTTTCGCCGGAACTCGTACAGCAGATCGCGGCACACGCGGAGAAGACAGACCCTTCGATCGTGGATAAGGCGAGCGCCTTCTATGCTCAACACTCAACGCTTGTGAAGACGCTGGGCGGGGTGGCTCTGTCGATTACCCTGGCCAAAGTTGCCGAGCGACAGAGATCGTAAACAGCACTGCAAATTGCGATCGAATACACGCCGATAATTGCCATCGTATCGGTTCTTCAAACATTCTGATTACGAAAGAGGAGAGTCTATGTTTGCGCTTCTATGGGAGATACTCATTGGGTTGGTGGTAGGGGCTTTAGCCAAGCTGGTCATGCCTGGTAAAGACCCCGGCGGGATTTTCGTTACGATCATCATTGGTATCGCAGGCTCGATTGGGGCGACCTTTCTCGGGCAGCTGATCGGTTTGTACAAGCAAGGACAATCAGCCGGTTTCATCATGTCGGTTCTCGGTGCGGTGCTGATTCTATGGATCTACCGTTTAATCAGAAGCCGCGTGGCCGCGTAAGAGATCGACCGGGAACCGCTGGATCCCGAGGCACGCGAGACAGTGCCTGGGTTAGCTTGCGTCGGCTCGAATGAGGGGCATTGTATGAACAATGGGGCGAAATTCAGCGACTCCTGGTGTCCGGAACCATGAGCGCCGCTATCGCGGCACTAGCCACGGACAAGACGGCACAGATCGACATGACGATTCGGAACCCAAATACGAATCCCTGCTGAGCGAAGGCGGTGATGGTGGCTTTCTTTTCTGGATCGAGATTGCCGGGCGGCTGCAGACCGGCGAGCCTGTTTTCCTGAGCGTGAATCTCCTCCAGGTCGGCCGCCGATAACGAGAGATGATTCAGGCTATGTTCGAACCGCGCGCGAAAAGCGACGACCACTACAATTCCGAGAAGTGCGATCCCAAGCACCCCAGCAACGCGCGCGATGGCATTGTTGATACCGGATGCCGTTCCCACGCGCTCCTGCTCGACCGAGTTCATCACGTTAGTCGTGAGTGGAGCCACCGTAATCGCCATCCCGAGCCCCAGCATGATCAAAGCGGGGAGGAAAGTCTTCCAGTAGTCGGCTCTCGCCGATGGGACTACCAACAACGTGAAGCCCAGTGCGGCCACGAGCGGGCCGACGATCAAGGGCTTTCTCGGGCCATAGCGCTCAATAAGTCCACCCGACCACCGCGATAGAAGAGACATCAAAAGAATGAAGGGCAGGATAGCCGCTCCGGCCGCAGTTGCCGAATATCCCTGAACTTGGATCAGGTTCATCGGTAGTAAGAAGAAGAAAACGCCAACAGCCGCGTAAAGGAGCAAGGTCAGCAGGTTGGCGCCACTAAAGCTCGAATTCTTAAAGAGCGCGAGCGGGACCATGGGGAAAGCGGTGTGAAACTCGAGCTTCGCAAATGCCACCAGGCATGCCATCGCAGCGATCAGACTTCCATACACAAAGGGGTTCATCCAACCCAAGCTGTTCGACTCGATTAGACCGAACACCATACCCGCCAATCCGAGGGTCGCCAGGATTGCTCCGGGCCAATCCAATCGAGATTCCTCCACCGCGATACGGCTCTCGGGGATTCTCCAGGCCGAAATGCCAATCACAGTAGCGGCTATGGGGAGATTGATGAAGAATACCCAACGCCAGGAAGCATGCTCAACGAGCCATCCTCCCAAAACTGGCCCGACCGCAGTGGTAATCGATGTAAACCCTGACCAGGTGCCTATGGCCCGTCCTCGGCCTTTTTCGTCAAACGATGAGCTGATTATCGCAAGGCTACCGGGTACCAGGAGGGCGGCACCGATACCCTGTATGCTCCGAGCAATGATCAAAAGCTGAGTTGTCGGTGCAACTCCGCAAGCGATGGACGCAACAGCGAAGATGACGGTGCCCAGGAGAAATATCTTGCGGCGACCGTACAAGTCGCCCAGCGAGCCCCCAGCCAGAATCAGCGCTGCCAGGAAGAGCCCATAAGATTCGACCACCCATTGCACGTCGACCACTGTGGCGTGAAGGCTCTTCTGCAGCGACGGCAGAGCGACGTTGATCGCAGTGCTGTCGATGAACGCCATGCTGGACGCAAGAATGGTTGAAGCGAGGATCCAGGGCCTGGCCTGTGCCTCACAACGGACATTTCCTGCCTGCAGCCGATTTGTGGTCTCACAAGGAGTTCTCATCAGAACAATGGATGCAATTTGCGACTCCCAAGGAGGCGATAAACAATAATGGCAGGCCCCGACAGCCCTGAAACTTGGCTAAATCAACCCGAGTCCACCGTCAACGCCCAGGACTTGTCCTGTAACTCACTCACTAAGGGAATGCGCATAGAACTTGCGATGCGCTGATACGGGAGCCCATGAGGTTATCTTCGCCGCAGGCTCCCCACTAACTCACTGATTCCTCCAAGGGGATGCCAGTCGTGTGCGCTCCGGCGATAGGATGTTTCATCGGCATCTATGAGTCCCACGAGGACTTCGGCAACAATCCTGCCACCAACGGGACCGAGACGATTCCCTGCCGCGCATACATCGGCTTCGCGAAGTATGTAGTACCACAACGGAGTCTCATCGTGCCAACCCGTTGAAGCAATGCCAATCTGCTCGGCAGTAAGTGGCGCGACACCGAGGTGACGGGCTACGGCCTCGCCCGACGGAAGACCAATGCCCTGGCCTCGCTGAAGGTCCCGAACAGCGAGCGAGTGGTAGTCTTCAATCTCGCACTCGCCCGTGACGGCCACCGGTAAATCGATGAGGGCACGCACAAGCTTCCCGTCGATCTTCTTGGACCGCTGCGCGGAAGACGATCCGAGCCCGTCAAAAAATAAACTCCAATCGACCACATGCTCGCGGGATACCGCGCGAAATCCAAGAAGATCGGGAAAGAGCGGCACAGGATGAGTATTTAGGTTCAATTGGTAACGATGGCGAATCTGAGAGTGTCCATATCGATATGCTGCGTCGGCAAACTCGAGCGGGATATACCCGCCATGAAGCGGATGAAACCATCGCGGGCCTTCGCGAAGTACGTCTTCGGCAAAAGTTTCTCCCACCAGCGCAGGCAGAAACTCATTTAAAACGATCCATTGATAGTGCCATCGCAGCTGTCTGGCGGCCCATTCGAAGACCAGGTCGTTCGTCACTCCTGCTAGCCGGGCTTCATCGACAAAGGCATTGTGAGCCTTGAGCATCGCGAGATGAAATTGCGAGATGAGCATATGAGAATCGTCCCGCGGATCGCCGATGATGGCGATGCCATCCACATTTCGTTGGAGATCCACTTCGTCCAGACCCAGAAGGAATTTGGCCGGATCGTCCCGCTGATAAAGGAAAGGATGGCCCGTCGGCCCGTCGCCGTAGAGGCATTCCAGATCGAGTTTTGGGCTCCTGACATTACGCAATTCTTCAATCTTGGTGAGGGATCGCAACGTTGAGCGATCCGCCGTAATGTCGTGAGCAACAAATTGGCCGAAGATGGGCCAGCCGGCCGCGGTATCGCCGAGGGACTCCAAAGTGTCATCGGAGTTCCCGCAATCGCAAATGCCTCTCGCACGCCCGAGCGCGTGGAGGAACTGCTCATCAGCCCGAAAGGATGGCAGGTCGGGAAACATCCGTGCATAGTTTGCTGGACCGGTAGGGGCGTCGATTGGCACTCTGGCTCTCGACGGTGATAAACAGTGATTTCGCTGGGATGCAGCGTATTGACTTCTAAACTGATCCATGGTTCAGAACTTCCCCGCACACGTCACACCGTCTCGTCACCGAGGTCGGGTGTCTGGTAATGAGATGTCGCAAGACGGTTTTCGATGCGCGGGTTCCGGAATCAGCCAGATCAATGCAGCTATGACAAGACCAGCCGGGGCGATCGGGAGGAACGCCGCGCCGCCAGGATCGCGACGATGAACAACGCCGGCGATAGTTTGCCCTTCCAGTCGCGTCCGACGGCCTTCTTCAGAATCGAGTTCGGTGCCTGCGCACGGATGATCGACTGCTGGAGCAAATAATGCGCGATCGTGGCCATTAGTAGAACACCCGCGTACAGCGAGGTGCGCACGGCGGTGATACGCCTCTCTCCCGTCCATCCGGTGGTAAATGGAAACAATGAGAGCCAGAACAGCAAGTGCAAATTGGCCGAGAGCAAGGAACGTGCATAATTGAGCGGCCCACCGAACACGCACCGAACACGCGATGAACGCCTCGATAAGCTCTACCTGGGTGAGGCAGTGACCGCGCCTGCCATACCACCGTCTTTCGCGAGCGCACGAAACAGTGCCGCCTGTTCGGAGCATTTGTGGGAGAGACTCTTGAAACGATCGATGCGATTCCGAGTACCTTCTACCTGCGCAGGATACGAGCGCGCATGGTAGGGGAGAGCACGAAGACGATACAGTTCCTTTTCTTCTGCTTCATCTCTCGCCGCATACATCTCCGCCTGGTGATCGAAATAGGCCGCGAGTTGTTCGAATTCTACTGGGGTCTGCACGCTTGCCATTAGACGCTTCACGTCTGCTCGACTCTACGCCGACGCGACTTCTGATTCCTGCCACAGCGCGGAAATTGAAATCATGCTTGATGCCTGGCCCAACGCACAGATTTGAATCGCACACAACAATAGCAAGATAGATGGGGCTTTCAAGGATGCTCCTCATGGCGTCCGCAGAAGAGACACGTGAAGACGCGTTACGCCATAAGTCAAGTAAGACATGCTGGTCCTGATTAAGGCATGAAGAATATCTAAGGAACCTCTGAACAACAGCGACTTATAAGGACTCGGAGCCTGGTTTTGCTCGTATCTGTTCAGGATCAAGGTTCTTGCGGCAGTGTTTCGTGAGTGTTTGTCCGCCGGAAGGGGGGTGCCCCTCCGCAGGCACACTATGCCCCCAGAGGGGCCGTCCGGAGATTGATCCGAGCCAGCCGCTTGCGGTGCTGGTAGAGGTTGGCCAAGGCAAAGCTCCCGCACAGCCACTCGTGATTCTTCTTCAAGCCGCGATAGCGCACCTTGGTGAAACCGAATACACGCTTGATGATCCGGAAGGACCACTCCACCTTGGCGCGCACGCGGGCTTTGGTGCGGTTTCTGCGCTTCTCCGCTTCATCGACGCCCGCCTTGGTCTTCACGCGTCGCGAGGTCATGTCCTGGGCCTCAGGCGCGACTGCATGAATGGCCTCACTCTGCCCCTGATAGCCGGCATCACCCCAGACCTTCTTTTCATCGCCATGCAGCAAATCCGGCAACATGTGTACATCGGAGACCGAGGCCGCGGTCGAGCAGACCGAGTGCACAACGCCTTCCTTGGAATCGATCCCGATATGCGCCTTCATTCCGAAGTACCACTGGTTGCCTTTCTTCGTCTGATGCATCTCCGGATCGCGCTCCTTCTTTTCGTTCTTGGTCGACGAAGGCGCGTGAATAATCGTTGCATCCACGATTGTGCCCGTGGTGATACGGATGCCCTTGCTCCCCAGATAATGGTTCACCGTGTCCAGCATCTGGCCGCACAGTTCGTGCTCTTCCAGCAAATGACGGAAGTTAAGAATCGTCGTCTCGTCCGGAGCCGGGGCGCGGCCCAGATCGATGCCCGCGAAGCGACGCAGCACCGGCGATTCGTACAACGCATCTTCCACCCCGGGGTCCGACAGCGCGAACCACTGCTGCAGGAAATAGACCCGAAGCATGATCTCAAGCCCCACCGGCTTGCGGCCCGTTTCGCCCTTTGCATAATGCGGCTCCACCAGCGCCATCAGTTCTGCACACGGCACCACCGCGTCCATCTCTTCCAAAAACCGCTCACGCCGCGTCTTCTTCGAGTACCGCTGGAATTCTGCCTGTTGGGCCAATGTCATCTGCCGCATGCCGCGATCATCTCCCTCAACCCAAAACTAACCGTGATTGCGGTGCTTGAGGAGTATTTTCAGAGGTTCCCTAGGTTAAGAGCTGAATCATCAACGAAGCGTAAAGGATTCACAAGGAAGGAATATAGGTCAGAAATATCTACGCGATTGTTTTCTCGCCTTTAGCTTCCGTTTCGCCTAACGTCTCGTTATGTCAATCGGCGATCTATAGAGGACGGTATTCCACTCATGAGGGAAACGCGCCTGCTTTACGAGTGCCAGAAACCTCCGTGCCAGTTCGTGGATGCGATGGCTCTGCCGTTTCAGGATGGCTTCCTTGGGAAGTAATTCCATTCCAACGCCGAGGGCTGAGGCGCCTGCCCGGATGAAACTCACCACATTTTTCTGGTTTACACCGCCGGCTGCGATCAACTTCACGTGAGGCAAAGGAAGCTTTAAAGATCGTAGGTAAAGATCGCCGCCTATCGAAGCCACGGGAAATATCTTAACGTAGTCGGCACCAGCCTTATGGCAGGCAATCACTTCCGTTGGAGTGAGGGCTCCAGGGATACACACGACATTGGCTTGAAGCGTTGTTTCGATTACGGAATCAACCATACCGGTGCTGGTGATGAACCTGGCACCGGCATCCAGGCAGGCTTTAGCAGTCTCCGTATCCAGAACCGTTCCCGCGCCTACAACCAATTCGGGAAAACCATCGGCGAGCGTGCGGATCACGTCGATTCCACCGGGGGCGGTCATGGTGATCTCGGCAACGGGAATCCCCCCGCTCCAAAGGATCTCCGCGCGGTACAGAGCATGATTCCCGGATTGCACGCGGAGGGCCGGAAAGATGCCAACCTCTTCAATCTTCGCCGCGACTTCTTCCCGAGTCATGCCTTCCTTCCGTCCTTGTGTGCCAGTTTCGGTGTAATTCCTGAGATCTTCCTCGCCGTTCTTAGTCAGTTTGGCCCATCTTCATTTATTGAATGACCTCACTCCCAACGGCAAGATTTAACTCACTGGCCGCGGTGAGATAGGACCCGACAAGCTGTACATAAGCAAGCTGCACTTGGCGGTAATCGCTCTGCGCATTCAAAAAGTCCATTAAAGAGGCTGCTCCTCGTTGCCATGAGAACGTTACCGTGTCCCTGACCCGCGACGCTTGTGCGAGGTATTTCTCCTTTTACGGCCGTAACAGGACCAGGTTACTCTTCACTTGAGCATAGGAGGAATCGACGTCGTTAAACACCTGGGCCCGGGTGGCGTCCTCGAGTTGCTCGTTGCGTCCGATGTCCAACTGCGTACGCGCTTTTTCTCCCTGGTTGCGGTCGAAGATGCGCATCGGGATGCTGATGCTCAAACCAAGCGTCTGCAGTGCATTGGGATTGTTAAACGAGGGATTGTTGTATACCAGGCGCTGAAAGTCGGATCGGTGGAGCCATTCGACTCCGCAAGCTTGTAGTTCGTGTTTGCCTGCTGGATCGACTCGATTGCCGCCCTCAGGTCAGGTCTATTGTCGAGTGCCAGTTGGCGGAAGTCCACAAGCGCCTTGAGCTGATCGGTGAAATCGAACGGTCCCTGAACATCGAACTGCGCTACGGGAGTCTTATCGTCCAGCAATTGCAGTAGCAGGAGCTTTGCGGTTTGCAGACTCACCTCCGCAGACTGCCAATCGGACTCATATTGAACACGCTGAAGCTCGACCCTGTCCAAGTCGACCTGCGCCATGCCGCCCGCCTTGAATTTCTCCTGGCTGATGTCGATGATGTGATCGTAGTACTCCAGTTCCTGCCTGGTGAGATCGAGAAGCTCTTTTGCCTGCAGGACTCCGATGAAGGCAATGCGCAGATTAAAAAGCAAATTGCGATACACATCGGAGTGCTGGGAAGCCGCTATCTGGGTCCCTTCCTTGGCGCTCTCAAGGCGCAGCTCCCGTTTGTGTTGTCTTTCATGCAGATAACTGAAATTCGTCTGAATTTGCGTGCCCTTGGTCGGCTGCCATACACCGTTGTGAGGCGCGATCTGAGTCCCATCGGACGCGAGCGTGAATTGCGGATTTGGACGCAGGAAGGCTGTAATCTCCTGCGCTTTCATTTCGTCCACGTTGATGGCGTCGGCTTTAAGCGTAGGATTGGCTGCCTGGAATTTGGCCTTGACCTCGTCCCACGACAATCCAGCCGGCGTGGGTGCGCCTTGAGCACTGACGAATGCCAGGCAGAAACCGTTGATCGCCACAACCATGATGCAGCGTCGAATGGTCTTCGAAATCAAACGAGAGGCGCCATTCTCAGTGCTCAAGCGACACCCCCTCTTCCGGCGCCGGCAATATGTCTCCGTCACGAGCTACTGACACGTATAGCGTGGGCAACAGAACAAGGCTCATTAAGAGAGCCGCCATCAGCCCGCCGACGATCACGATCGCAAACGGCCGCTGTGAATCGGAGCCGATGGCATGGGATAGCGCAGCAGGCACCAGGCCGAAAGTGGCAACCAGCATCGTCATCATGACCGGCCGCAGCCTTAGCACGGCGCCTTCCACGGCTGAGTCCTCGATCGTAAAGCCCTTTGTACGCAATTGATTGATGTACTCGAGCATGATCACTCCGGTTTGCACCGATACGCCGAACAAGGCCAGGAAACCGATCCCGGACGACACGCTGAAATGCGTTCCGGTCAGCAACAGTGCCAGTAATCCGCCGAGCGGGGCCATGGCCACTACCGTAAGAATCAGCAGAGCCCATTTTGCCGAGCGAAACATGGTGTAGAGCAGAATGAAAATGACAAGGACAGTCAGAGGGACGATCACGGCCAGCCGCGCCGAGGCCCGCTTTGAACTCTCGTACTCTCCCGACCACTCGTAATGATAGCCCGATGGAAGTTTAACCTTTTGGCCGATCTTAGCCATGGCCTCTTCGACCGAACCGTTCAGGTCTCGTCCACGCACGTTGAAGGTCACGCTGATGTAGCGGCTGTTTCCTTCCCGATAGATGTCGTAAGCACCATCCCGAACCTCCATGCTGGTGAGTTGCGCCAGCGAGACTCGCTCCCCGGAGGGAGACAGCAGACGAATGTTGCCGATCGCCTGGGGATCGCTTCTGTAAGGCTCCTGATATCGGACCACCACGTCGTAACGCTCCGGGGTGCCCGCGGGCAGTACCTGGCTCACGGCTTTGCCGCCCACCGCGGTTTCGATGACGTCCTGAATATCGGTAACGTTGATTCCAAAACGCGCCGCTTGCTGGCGATTGATTGTGAAGTTGAGATTCGGCTGGCCGGTGTCGCGATACACCTTGACATCAGTGATGCCAGCAATCCGTTGCATAATTCCGGCGATGTCGTCTCCCGTCTGCTCAAGTATTCTCAGGTCGTTTCCGTATACCTTCAAGGCAAGCTGGCCCTTGGTTCCGGTGAGCGTCTCTCCAACGTTGTCTTCAATTGGCTGAGAGAAGTTCCAGGTCGCTCCCGGTATCTTCACGATCTCTCGGTTTATGGCAGCGATGAGTCTTTCCTTGTTTTCTCCGAATATCGGTCGCCATTGCGCCTTGGGCTTGAGGTCGATGAAATATTCCGTATTTCCGAATCCACCGGTGTCGGTTCCGTCATCCGGCCGGCCGATTTGCGAGATGACCTGCTTGGCTTCCGGGAAAGACGCAAAAACCAAACGCGCCTGGTTCATAAAGCGCGTTCCTTCCGTCAGGCTAGTGCTCTGAGCCAAGGTGCCGCGCGCCCAGATCGAGCCTTCATCGAGGTGGGGCAGGAATTCCCCACCGATGATTCCGCTGAATCCCAGGAATACGGTGATCCCCAGACAAACCACACCCATCCCGACAGTAATCGCCCGATGTTCCACACACCAGCGCAGCCGCTTCCGATAGTGTCTCGTGAGAAACATCATGACCGGATTCCGCGGCTCATTCACGCCGTTGCGGAACAACACGCTGGCCAGCACGGGCACGATCAGGATGGAGAAGGTCATGGCGCCAAGGAGGGCAAACGCGACGGTCCAGGCCATGGGCTTGAACAGCCTTCCTTCGATACGCTGCAGTGTGAAAATCGGCAGATATGCGGTAATAATGATGGCAATCGCATAAAAGACAGGCCGTTGCACCTCGTGACAGGCTTCGCGGATCACAGCAGCGGGAGTTATGGGGAGAGTGAGGTTGGGAATGCTGGGCTGGCCGTTGGTTGTTGACCCGTTTACGGTAACGGGACCCAATCCCCGGCTCATGTGGCGAACAATGTTCTCCACCATCACAACCGCGCCGTCCACGACCATTCCGAAGTCCAACGCGCCCAGCGAGAGCAGGTTGACCGGAACTTTGGTTACGTCCAGCAAAATCGAAGCAAAGAAGAGAGCAAACGGTATCGTCAATGCAACGATGAACGCGGCGCGAACATTGGGCAGGAAGAGAAAGAGGATGATGGTCACCAGAATCATTCCCTCCCCGAGGTTGTGCAGGACCGTGTCGAGCGTGAAACCGAGCAGATCACTGCGGTCGATCATCGGCTCCATCTTCACGCCCGGAGGCAAGATGCCGCTGTGGTTGAGCTGGTCGACCTTGGCGTGAAGTTTTTCGAGCGTCGGCCCCGAGTCAGCTCCTTTGCGCATCATTACCTGGGCGAAGATGACGTCGCCGTTGTCCACGATTGCGCCGTCTGACCGGCGAATGGCCCTTCCTTCATGACCCAGGCGGACTTTCGCCCCTTGGCTCACTTCCGCAATGTCCTTGATGCGAAGTGGCGTCCCCGACTTGGTCGTTAGAACGGTCTGCTGGATGTCGTCCACATTCCTGAACAGCCCGAGGGTTCGGACGTTCATCTGCTGCAGGCCGGTCTCGATAAAGTTGCCACCGGCGTTGACGTTGTTATTCGCCAGTTGCTGTTCGACCTGGCCGATGCTCAGGCCGTATGAAACCAGCTTGTTGGGATCCACCCGCACCTGGTATTCCCGGGTCGCGCCTCCGAAGGTGCTCACGTCAACAATGTCCGGGACGGACTTGAGTTCCTTGACCACCACCCAGTCCTGAATCGACCTCAGATCCATGACGTCAATCTGCGGGTTGGTACTCTTCAGCACGTACCAATAGATCTGTCCGGTCGTACTCCAGTCCGTGCCCATCGAGGGCTCAAGGCCTGGCGGCAGCTCAGCTTGGGCCATTCGCTCCAGAACCTTCTGCCGGTTCCAATCATTGTTCGAGCTGTCGTCGAAGATCATCATCACAAACGACAAGCCTAAGATCGATTCCGATCGAAGATGCGTGAGATGCGGAATTCCGTTCATTTGGATTTCGATCGGGATCGTAACCTGTTGCTCAACCTCCTCGGCCGCTCTGCCCGGCCACTGGGTAATGATCGTCGCGTAATTATCCGCAATGTCCGGATAGGCCTCCACCGGCAAGTTGTGGAACGAAACCACTCCCCATCCCACTGCCAGGACCGCGAGCGCCAGCACCACGAACCTGTTGTTCAGTGCAAAATCGACAAGAGTGCGTATCATCGGTTCGTTCTCTGCTCCCTCACTGATTGTCGACCTGGTTCTGAAGCGCCAGTGTATTGAGGACCACCTGCTGGCCAGGCTTGAGACCCGACTTTACCTCCTGCATCCCATTTGCGAGGTAATCGCCGCCCGTTATTTCGATACGCCGGAACCTGTTGTCGGGCGCGGGAATATAGACCCAGTCGCGATCATGTAAGTGCAAGATTGAGGCGGCGGGGATGATCGTATGAATCTCCTTCTTGCGGCCTTCGAAGGTTGCCGTCGCAAACATCCCGATGCGCAGCGGGCCCGGATTTCGAACCTCTATTCTCACCTTTGCGGTGCGGATACTTGGATCGAGAATCGGACCGATGTTACTGACTGTTCCTTTGAGAACGAGGTCGGACATTGCGTTGAGGGGAACCTCTGCAATATCGCCGAGCCTTACGTTTGGAATGTCATTTTCATATACGTCGCAGACAACCCAAACGTAGCTCAGGTCGGATATCGTAAACGGATTCGTGCCCAGGCTCTGTACCCCGGCGGCATTGGTTACCTGCTGATCGGTGATGACGCCGGAGATGGGAGCCTGAATGTCCACAATTCCAGAGGGATGTTCCACGGTGTTCCCCAGCAACCTGAGGTGTGCGGCAGCTGCATCGGCGGCAATCTTGGCTTTTTGTTCTGTGTCGTCGGCAATTTGCAGGTCGTTGAGTGCAATGGCGCCGTGCTTGTAGAGTTCCTGCGCCCAGTCCCATTGCGCTTTCGCCAGGACCTCGTCGGCCACGGCGCTTTGGTACGTAGCGAAACTCCCGGAAACGTCATCACTTCGTACTTGCAGCAACACCTGCCCTTTCTTGACCTCATCTCCAAGACGGGCCTTGATTTCAACAACACGACCAGTAGCGAGTGAAATGACAGGCACGGTTCGCGCAATGTCAGGGTTTACCGTACCTGTGACCATGAGCCTCGAAGCGGTTTCGAGTGTCTGCGCCGTAAAGAGCGGATACTTGGAGGGATCGCTCACGGCCCAACTGGACACGTCAACATCGCCTACAACCTTCGCTGGCGGAGGCGCTTCCGCTGCCGCATCAGCCTTGACCTTACATCCCATCAATCCCGACAACGAAGCTGCAAGCGCCGCAAAGACCAGAACTCTGACTGCGATGCGATTCATGTTTCTCTTCCATTCCCAGGTGAACTTCCGAAGGATTCTGGGCCTTTTTTCTTGCGTGTCCGCTCACTTCCGCGACTCGCGTCGCAGTCCGCGCAAGTCGATAAGAGAGGCAACACCGATCAAAGCTCCGATTGAGAGCGACGCAGAGTCAAGATCGACTCCAGCGCCGCTCTCAGAACTAGTTTCATCCTGCCAACATTCAGGAATCCTGCCGAACCGGATCGAAACTAGAACCGCACCATAATTGCGAACGTGGTCACAGTCTGGTTGGTGCGCAGGTCGGGCCACCAGATGGTGCTAAGTCCGGCAGGCGTTCCTGCACCGTCCCCGGCGCCGCACGCCACCTCCGCCAGCGCCAGGCTCCCGTATCCGAAGCCAGACGGAGAACCGCTTGCGCACGCATACTGTGACGGAGAGCCGTTGTTGCCGCCGGGAGGCGTGATGCCGCCACGGCCTGTCCAGTAGGGCACGTCTGAATAGCGATAGCCTTGTTCCAAGCGGAAGGTAATGAACTGGCTGGGCATGTAATCGAAGGTGATGGTTCCATCGTGCATTTGTGAGCGGTCCCCTGGGTTTTCGGTAAAGTACGGCGTACCGCTGAAGGCAGTAGCGCCATTGATCGGAGGCAACAGGGTGAGATACCTGCCCGGGTTATTCATCTGCCCGCCGCCCAATGTCACCGCAAACAGGTCGTGCTTGAACCAGTAGCGGTTGTACATCATCCAGCCCATGAACGCCTGCTTGGGTCTGCCATTCTTCGCGTTGTGGCAATTCACTCCGCCGGTGTAGGTGGAATTCGATCCCATCTCCGGAGAACTGCCCTTGGGATCGTAGGATCCACCCGCGGGTCCCCCACCGTATTCGCACCCAAGATCGCCCGTGACCGTGAAAGCTATCTTGTCCAGGAGGTTCGACGGCTTGTCATACACCTTGACCTGCGCGCTGTAGTCTGCATGGATACGCGAACGCCCGGGTTGTCCGGTTACGTCCTCACCGAGACCGTAGTTGTTCCAGACAAAATCCAGGTACGGTTTGGGACGCCAGAGGATCTGGCCGCCGAGCCCAGGCTTGCCGTTAGCGCGGGCGTAGGACTGCCAGCCGTTGACGAACCAGGGTTCGATCTTCAGCGTCTTCGTTGGGAACCACTGGCCACGGATACCATTAAAGAACCATGGCGTATTCGAGGACACGAAGGACGGCTGATAGGTCCAGTTATCAAAGTTGTAATAGCTGAAGAGGCCGATGTAGGAAACGAAAATTCCGGCGTCGAGATTGATGTCGTGCTGTACGTCCCAGTGGTAGCCGCCCCATGCTTCAGAGACATATCTGTATGCATTGGCCAGATCTCATTGGCCGCGGGCCGGGGTCGCGTCGTTGCGCGGGGTTGTTGTGGCGAACAAGCCTGCCATCGTCAGGATGCGCCCGCGGACGTTGTCAATGTGGATATCGCCCCCAATGCTGACCTGCTCAAGCTGCCATTCATCTGAACGGAAGCTCTCTGTTGCGCCGCCCATGCTGTCGTCCTTGGGATGGTTGTAATCGAGCATGTAGTGAGCGTCGGCGCGAAACTCAGGGGTGAAGTATTTGGTGGCCATGGGGCTGTCAACCTGATGTCCATTGCTGTTCAGCCAGGTCCAATCGCTCGGAAAGGGCTCACCCTTGGTCGTCCTTTGTGCGCTGATTTCCGGGCTTGTCGAGGTCGCGGTTATCTGCGTAACTGGCGGTCCAGTCGTCGACGTGGTCGAAGTTCCGCTCTGCGCGGAAGGTGAGCCATGGCTAACACCAGGCGCACCGGCTCCCCCCAGCAACTCCTTCTCTGCTGATTTCAGAGTCGCCGCATCGTTGCTATCTCCAAGAGAGGTCGCCCGCGCTTGTCGCACTTCATTTTCGAGCTCCCCTATCCGATTCTTAAGGGCCTCGATTTCCTGTTCGACAGTAGGCTTCAATTCGTCCTTTGTCGCAGGCGGAATGATAGCAGGCGGGTTGCCTTTATCCGCGGCGCCTGGCGGATCCAACGTCGACCGCTGCTCCTGGAAAGCCTGGCTGCTCGCACGATCTTGCGCCATGTTGAACAAAGGCGTGCCAACTGTGAGAACCGTAAGCGTTACGACACTCCGAAAGGTATTTCTCATTTTCACCTCAGCCGTGTATGCGAATCAGAATCATCGGAACAACGAGTAACTTTGGCAGGCCACAACGCCACGAATCCTGCTGTAGGAGGACAGAGGCTGTCGTGAATGCATGATTGCCCTGAACGTGTCGGTGATAGATCTGCACGAGCGCATCAGTTAGGCATTATTCCGTACTAACTGCTATTCCATGCTGCACTGCGTAAAGAATTCGTAAAACGGTCGTGCGGACTTCGTAAATCAAAATGCATGTGAGCTCCTTCAGAACGCATAGGAACTATGCGCGTGAAGATACCCAGCTCACTAGGAGTTGATTCGGCTCTCCCAATCCGCGCATCAGGTTCGACCGTTTTCGCAGGAGGGAGCCAATTAGACAGGCGACGGGGAATACACTCCTCCCTCGAGGGAAGTTACGATGTTGATGGGACATAATACCCTGATAGATGCATCATGATATGCCGGGCATAAAGAAGGCATGAACATGCGCCACACCGCGAGTCCCACGTCTTTGCTCTGACGTTGTATATTCCAATGGTGCACCGCCACAACTTGACTTATTCCTTATACAATCTTAATGAACGTCGAACTAATTAATCCTCCTGAGCGTAAGTGCTTCCGCGGTGCCAATGAGGTACACGATATCCTATCCTCGAGAGTGATTGCCAGTAACTGAAGGGGGAGAAGCGGTGTGTTCGCAACAGCATTCGCCGTATCAGTACGCCGCGCTATCCGATCGCGATACAAGTCTGGATTCGGCTCAACCGGTGTGAATCCTATCGAAGGTGCATGCCACGGAACTGTGCTGATGGCCGACAAGGATAGCTATTCACAACGGAACACAGATAACTCTCACTGAGATGGGATTCGATGTTGGAGAAGCCTTCAGGACGGATGAGAATCCAAAGTGAAAGCCGCAATTCGCGGCGGAGGTGCGAGTCTTGGAGAGCCGCAAGCCTTCCCGGCCATTGCGGAGAAGGATCGCGAAACGTACATTGTTGACCACACGCCATTCATGACCACACTCCATTCATTGGTTGAGTCTTAGAGCTCGCCGCGGTTCGGCGGCTAGAAGAATCGGTATCTCATCCGAACTGAGTAGGTGGCCGCCTGAGGCGCCGGGCAACGCGTTTCCCGGTAACCCGTCAGCGCGATGCTCTGACACTATTCTTCTTGGCAGCCTTCTTTGAGGGCGAGGATTGATAAGAGCCGTTGCGAAGACCTTTTAGTTGAATGAGTGGTCGCATATCCGGTTTCGCGTTCTTTTCCTGGAAATCGGTCAACGACATTGCGGTATGACGTTCTCGAATCCTGAAAGATACCCACTTCACGCTGGGGTGCCAAGGTTCCGGGTGGGACGGGACGGTACTTTGGTTTGGCGGAAACAGAGGATTTAGCTGGGAAGTGGCACGCCCTGAAATGGGGTGAAACTGGAGTGTGGTGGCCAGGGACGGGATTGAACCGCCGACGCCGGCCTTTTCAGGGCCGCGCTCTACCACTGAGCTACCTGGCCTCAGTTGCAGACTTCAAAGTTGCAATTTCCTGTGCGGGATGCCGGCGGAGCCGGCTCGGACGGGGGTGTCCACGGACAGTGCGCTGCAACAACTTTTGCCAGTATATCAACTCAGTTCCCACCACGCCAAACTCCCTGCTTCGAGCATTTCGGTCGCAACCGTTGAACCCTCGGCGGCTTCAAAATGGCATTGCTTCTCCGCTCTAAGACCTTACACTGGAAAGCACTTATGCTTAGGCGATTCTTCCACTCAGCTTGCCTGGCCGTTTTCACCTCTGCGGCGCTTTACCCTTGCGTTTCCATTTCGGCGATGGCGCAGGCGGTTCCAGCCAAGTCGCCCAAGGTCGCAAGACCGGGGTCGCAACCTTCTGAGGTTCGCACAGCCCGCTCGTTTGAAACCGCGTTCCGCAGCGGACCTCTGGCTGTGCAATCGTTTCTGGCCCAGTTTCCCAAGGGCGCCGACCTCCATTTCCATCTACAGGCAGGCGTCTACGCAGAGACTTTGATTCACGAAGCCGGCGAAGATAAGCTCTGCATCGACCCGGCGCAGTCCAAGTTTGCCCGCGACGAGCACGGTGGCATGGTGAAGGAGCCTTGCCCAGCGCCTCTGGTTGCGGCGAGCGAGCTTTCAGGGAACCTGACCCAGGCGCAGCAGGACTCTGTACGATCACCTGATCGACGCCTTTTCGATGCGTAACTTTGTGCCCACGACTGGGCTACAGCGGGCACGATCAGTTCTTCTCCACATTCGATCGATTCGGCGGCCTCGACAAGCGGCATACGGGCGATTGGATCGACGATGTGACCCGCCGCGCGTCCGCACAGAACCAGCAGTATCTCGAACTGCTGGAGACGCCGTCGTTCGGCCACGCGGCCAGGACTGCCCATGAGCTGGGATGGAATCCGGACCTCGCGCAAATGCGCCAGGCACTGCTCGATCACGGGCTGCGCGACGAGGTAGCGGCCGACCGGGAGGAAATCCATACCGCGATCGAGTTACGCAATCGCCTTCAGCATTGCGGAACCCCGGAGGCGTTGCCTGCCTGCCAGGTGCAAGTGCGGTTCGTTTATCAAGTCCTGCAGGGCCTTTTCGCCGCAGCAGGTTTTCGCGCAGACGCTGCTTGGGTTCGAGACCGTGGAACAGAGCATCGAGCAGCACTCGGACGACTGGGTGGGAATCAACTTCGTGCAGCCGGAAGACTACATGGTCGCCATGCGCGACTACACGCTGCACATGAAGATGATCGACTACCTGCATACTCTCTATCCGAAGGTGCACATCTCGCTGCACGCCGGTGAGCTGGCTCCGGGGATGGTTCCGCCCGATGGGATGCGATTTCACATCCGGCAGGCGGTGGAGATGGGCCACGCGGAACGGATCGGACATGGCGTGGACGTGATGTACGAAGACGACGCCCCCGCGCTGTTGAAAGAGCTGGCCGGCAAGCACGTGATGATCGAGATCAATCTCACGTCGAACGACGGCATCCTGGGCATCAAGGGTGCCGAGCATCCTTTCCAGTCCTATCGGGCGGCGCACGTGCCGGTCGCGCTTTCGACCGACGACCAGGGCGTGAGCCGCATCGACATTACCCACGAGTACGTTCGCGCCGCGCTTGAATACCACCTGAGCTACCAGGACCTGAAGCAACTGGCGCGCACGGGCATGGAGCACAACTTCCTTTCCGGTGAGAGCCTGTGGGCCAAACCCGATGAATTCACGATCTCGACCGCTGCCTGCAAGGGGCAGCCTCCCGGAGCGGAGAAGCCGGCTGCGAGTTGCAAGGCATTTCTCGAGGGCAACGAGAAGGCGGCGGCGCAGTGGGAACTGGAACGACGCTTCCGGGAATTCGAAGCGAAGTTCTGACTACCGCGGCTCCTGGGGCCCACGCAAAACTTTCATCAGAGCCTGTGCGATGTCCCATGCCAGTTGCAGGATGACGATCGCGCACAGTACCTGCAGCCCGATGTGGACTCCACGGTTAATGGAGTCGGCGGTCTCTGCGTATCGGGACATGTCGGTTTCAGGATGCCGGAGAAGAACGTATGCGGCGCCGGGCAAGTAGGCCACGAACAGCAGAGGGATAACGCCAAAGAGCTTTGTAACAAGATGCGGCAGAGGCCCGGGGTGCTGCCATGCTCCGCGGACAAGGTCAATGCACCGCCATACCAGCTGGAGTGCGTTGAGTCCTACGATCCACCAATAGAAGGTCAACAACTGGGGGTTGAGGCGGAAAGGCGAGGCGTGCAGAATCGCCGCGCCAGGGCCGAACATCAGGAACGGAAACTTGGGAACCAGCAACAGCCAGGCCAGGAACACGAATCCCAAAATGACTTCGGTGACCGCCTGCGCGTAGCTGCGGCGCTTCTGCCCCGGCGCAGCGGCCGGCTCGAGCGGAGGAAGATCGGCAGGCGACCATTTCGCGTAAAGACCGACGGTCGGCGGGCACCTTGTCCGGATAGCGAACAGCGACAAATTCGAGGGCCGCGAACACGAGCGTGACCCACGCAGCCGCCTGGATGACGAACAAACGGCAGGCGCATGGCTGCCTCAGCCACGGCGGCTCCACTCGCTGCTCCCAGGGCAATGGTAATGGTGCTCACGATGGTGTAGACGACGATGGCCCACATCGACGCCAGGCGCAGGACATAGAGGTACACCGGGTAAATCGCCGGGCCAATGAGGTATTGCTGGGGCTGGTAGTGAGAGGCCATCTGGACCGGAGAGCCCAGCTGCCGGAGCCATGCTTCGGCTTCTGCGGGGGTAAGCGGACGGCCCATTTCTGCCTCCTTTTCATCGAGTTGCGACTCCAGATTGGCCCGGAGCTCGGCGATGATGTCGTCCTGCCGCTGCCAGGGCAGGTGCTTCTTTACGGCTTGGAGGTAACGATCAAGAAGTTCCATGGCATCGTCCTTTTCGGGGTCCCCAGCGACTGGTCTTCGTCGCTGGGGTGAGCTTGCGTGGTTACAACATGCTCGAGATGGAAGTGTTGATGGCCTGCCACTCCTGTAACAACTGGCCGAGTGTCTCCTCGCCGTCGCTCGACAGGCGGTAGAACCGCTTGTTGCGCTTGTCTTCCTCGCGCCACTCACTGACCAGCAGGCCCTGGGTCTCGAGGCGCCGGAGCAATGGGTAAAGCGTGCTTTCGTCGATGACCAGCCCACGGTCGGCCAGGTCCTTGCGCAGCGTGTATCCGTAATGCTCGCGGCGCAGTTGAACCAGGACAGCCAGCGTGAGACAGCCGCGTCGGAGTTCGAGGCGGAGGTTCTCGAATGTACTTTCGGGCAACGTCATACTGTTCCTCGTACACTGTACTTCACATACTGTATTGCATACAGTGTATGGCGTCAAGTAGTTTCTCTTCCGAAAGCGAAAAAAACGCAATGGAAGGTCGACACGCCCAGGATTCAGCAAGGGAACGGCAACCCCATTTCGAGTCGCCATCTGGCGTAAAGCACAGAAAATGTTATGGATATTATTGACCGCTGACCACGGCCTACATCGCCTGGGGGCTCTCGATGCCCAGCCAGCTCAGCACCGTCACCAGTTCGCGCAGAGCCACAGCGGCGGTAGCCAGCAGAAAAATTCGGCGCGCCGGATCGTCTTCCGTGAGGATGTGGTGGTTGTGATAAAAGTTGCTGAACTCCTGCGCCAGCTGGAACGCATGCTTGGCCAGGTGCATCGGCTCGGACGTGGTGATGGACTGGTCGAGCACCAGAGTCCGCTGCCCGGCGCGCAGCCACAGCGCCCAGATGTCTTCATCGCTTTCGCCCGCGAGATGGCGCTCTAGCTCCGCCAACTCCGCTAACCCCGTTAGCACCTCTTCCGGCGTCGTTTCCGCCTTGCGGAAGATGCTGCGGATACGCGCCGCCGCATACATCAGGTACGGCCCAGTCTCTCCCTCGGGAGAGAGCGCCATGTCCTGGTCGAACGCAATCACAGAATAGCGGCTGAAGCGCAGCATGTAGTAGCGCAGCGCCCCGTAGGCGATCTTCTCGGCAACGCCCGTCACCTGTCCCTCGCTCCAATCCACGTGGCGCTTTACCACCTCGGCCTTGGCCGCCTTGATCATCAGGTCCATCAGGTCATCGGCCTTCACCCCGAAGCCCTTGCGGCCGCTAATCTCGATGTAAGGCCGCGCGCGATCCTCCTCCGTCAGTTCGTATCCAAGCTGCGCCGCGTACGACGGCGTCAGCGCCACCATCTCGTAGCCGAAGTGGGTGAAGCGATCGGCCTGATCGCTAGCCCATGCCGACCAGAGCATAGAACACATTTGCCTGCGGATCGGTCTGCCGCGAGTCGATCACGTTGTAAATCGCTGTCGCGCCACCAAAGTGCGGATGCGGCTCGACTCCCTGCGTAGTCGAGATCCAGCACTCGCGATCGGGGTACTGGAAGAACGGCTTGTAGCCGAAGTCGCGGCCCAGTAGACCGAACTTCCAGAGGTGATACGCGATGTCCTTGCCGACATAGGTGACGGTGCCGTTGGATCGAACGATGACCTTGGCGTCTTCATCAATCTCGCCTTCGGCCGCCTGTGCGCCCGGGCGGCGCATCACCCAGCATCCCTTGTTCTTGCCCTCGGTCTCGAAGTAAAGCACGCCCGTCTGCTTCAACTGCTCGAAGGCCGCGTCCCAGAACTTGAGGTGGAGAATCTCGCTTTCGCGGGGAAGGAAGTCGTACTCGATGTCCAGCCTCAGCATGGTTTCGAGATGGCGCCGCAGCACGGCAGTCGAAATCAGCTCGGCAACTTCGGCGGTCTCGTTTCCCCCGTGCTCGATTTCGTGCAGAGTCTCGTAGCGAAATTTCTTGCGCGCGGCCTTTTCTTCTTCACTTCCCTGCTCGTACCACTGTGAAGTTCGCGCGTAGAGGTCCCAGCAATAGAAATCGATTCTTTCCCCTGTGTGGTGGAGGTGTTCAAGCAGCACCCGCACGGCGGCCAGCGATTTGCCTTCCAGATGCAAAAAGCCCACCACCACATCGGCCACCTGCACGCCGGTGTTGTCGATGTAGTTCTGCACATCGACCTTTTGACCGGCCGCGCGCAGCAGCCGCACAAAGCGTGTCGCCCAAGAATCGCGTTGCGCAGATGCCCGATGTGCGCAGCCTTATTCGGATTGATGCGGTGTGCTCCACCAGCGAATGCACGTGACCGCATCGGGTGCCCCGCGGTCCCGATTCTTAGTGCCCCAGAGGCGATGCTGCGCCCGCACGGCGCGCCCGATCGAATTTCGCATTGATATACCCCGCCCCTGCCACATCGAATCCCGCGAACCCCTCCACCTGACCGAGCGCGGCAACGATCTCCTGCGCGATGATCTTCGGCGCCTTGCGCAGGCTCCGCGCCAGTTGCAACGCGATCGGCGTGGCCAGCTCGCCGAACTTCTGGTCAGGCGGAATCTCCAGGGGAATGTTGTCGACTTCTAACTCATACTTCGCTCGCAGGGCAATGCGTATGTGTTCCGCCAGCCTTTTCTGCAATTCCAGATACACGTCGGGACCTCAGAAATGCTTGATTTTCAAGGGCGATTCTAACAGAGCCCTGCGCGGCGATTCGTTCGCTTTTCTCCCCGTCGGCCAGGCTCGTATCCTCAGAATGCGCCGTTTCGGCACTCTTGAAGGCACATCGGAGACTAAAGCATGGTTGCGATCACTGGGACTGAGTTGCAGGAGTGGGTCGAGCACATGTCGCGCGGCTGGAAAAAACTGCTTGAGTCGCATCCGGAAATATTGTCGTTCCCCTGCGACATACGGGAAACGACGACAGTTGCGCAACTCCTGCAGCACATTGTGGCGGTGGAACTGCGCTATGCCGAGCGCTTGAACGAGCTTCCGCAAACCCAGTACGAATCGATTCCGTATGACTCGGTCGACGCTATCTACGCGACTCACGGCCGCGCCATGGATTTGTTGCGGCCGCTCATGGATCGCGACGAGCCATTCTGGGAAACCGTGCTCGAGTTAAAAACCCGCAGTGCCGGCACCATGCGCGCATCGCGCCGCACCGTGCTGGTGCACTTGCTCACACACTCTGTCCGGCACTACGCCCAGCTTGCCACGCTGGTTCGGAAACACGGCATCGCCTCGGGCCTGGGCATGGACTATATCCTCATGCACCTTGAGCCATCCGCAGGTCTGACTCATTCGGGCTCGTCCGGCCTTAATGCCTTAAGATGGGAGAGAAGATAGCGCTTGATTCGCAGCGTTCAGGCGGAGCGGCGCTGCGATTCTTGCTCATGTCCAAGCCCGACTCATCGCATTTTTATCTCACCACGCCGATTTACTACGTGAATGCGCGGCCGCACCTGGGGCATGCCTACTCGACCATCGTGTGCGATGCCATCGCGCGGCGCAAGCGGGCGCTGGGGATCGACACCTGGTTTCTGACCGGCACCGATGAGCACGGGCAGAAGATCGAGCGTTCGGCGAAGCTGGCCGGGCGCACGCCGATGGAGTTTGCGACCGCCATTTCGGGCGAGTTTCGCTCGCTGTGGGACCGGCTCGGGCTGAGTTACAACGACTTTATCCGCACCACCGAACCGCGCCACAAACGCGGCGTGCAGAAGCTGTTCGAGACGCTCCGTGACCGGGGCTACATCTACAAGAGCACCTACACCGGCCAGTACTGCGTCTCGGATGAAGCCTGGGTAGATGTGCCCCCCGGCGCACCCTGTCCCGACTGCGGCCGCATCACCGAAACTGTCAGCGAAGAGAACTACTTCTTCAAGCTCTCGGCCTTCGAACGCAAGCTGCTGGAGTTCTATGACGCCAATCCCGGCTTCATGCAGCCCGAATCCACGCGGCGCGAAGTGATTTCATTTGTGCGAAGCGGGCTAAAGGATCTGTCCGTGAGCCGCACCAGCTTTTCCTGGGGCATTCCCGTGCCCTGGGACGAGAAGCACGTCGTGTATGTGTGGCTTGACGCGCTGGCCAACTACATCACGGCCCTTGGCTACGGCTCGGATGACGACGAAAATTTCAAGAAATTCTGGCCGGCCGACATCCATCTGATCGGCAAAGAGATCAGCCGGTTTCACTGCGTCTACTGGCCGGCATTTCTGATGGCCGCGGGAATTGCGCCCCCACGCTCGGTGAAGAGCCAACGGATGGCTCCTCTTCGACGACACCAAGATGTCGAAGTCGATAGGCAACATCGTGCGCGCGGAGACAGTGGACACCGTGCTGGGCGCCGATGCGCTGCGCTATTTCCTGCTGCGCGAGATCCCCTTCGGGCAGGATGGCAGCTTCAGCTTCGATGCGCTGGTCCGTCGCTACAACGGCGATCTCGCCAACGGCTATGGCAATCTCGTCAGCCGCGTCGTCAACATGGTGCACAAGTACTTCGGCGGCGTGTTGCCGGAGGCGGGTCCGGAAACGCCGGCCGAGACCGCATTGCGCCAGTCTGCCGAGCGGGCCATCGCCGAATTCGGGCCGGCCTTCGATGAGCTCAACTTCTCTGAAGCGTTGAAAAGCCTGTGGCAGCTGGTGGCCGAGACCGATGGGTATCTCACCGCCAATGCGCCCTGGAAGAAGCCGGCAGATCGTTCCGACGGAGATCATGCAGCCGAGCAGGCGCGCGTGCTCGTCAGCGCGGCAGAGGCAATCCGCATCATAACGGCGCTGGTCTACCCCATCCTGCCGGTTTCGGCAGCAAAAGTCTGGCTGCAGTTGGGCCTGGGCTCGCTCGAAGACGCTGCCAGGCATGCATTTCTCACCGAGCTCGGTTGGGGCGGATTGAAGGCTGGAACCCGCTTGACCGATCCGGCGCCCCTGTTTCCCCGCGCAGAAAAGGACGCGATCGAACGTATGCAGAACCTTGAGGACCAGAACAACTCGAGCGCAGTAGAGGCCGCAGCCGGGACGGGCAAGGACGCCGCGCCCTCGAAAGCCACTGCTTCACCGTCGGTCGGATCGGTGGATGGCCCCGCGACGGCGCCCGGAGAAGCGGGCGCTGCCGGGGAACCGGGTGATGACCAGATGACTCCCACCACAACAGCTCCCGTGAGTTCCGAACAGCCGGTGGAAACAGCGAAGGTACACCAGGTGCCGGCCGAATTGGCCAGCAGCAGGCTAAGCTCCATACCGGCTGAAGCTCCGGAGGGTGCCCCGCTGCATCCAAAGGAGAAAACGCCGGACCCTCCTGAAGCGCCGCCGCAGCCGGCGCATATAACCATCGATGACTTCGCCAAGGTGGAGCTGCGGGTAGCCCAGGTGCTGGTGGCGGAGCGCATTCCGAAAGCCGACAAGCTATTGCGGCTGGAGGTGGATCTGGGGTACGAGAAGCGCCAGATCCTGGCCGGCATTGCCGAGCACTACGAACCGGAGAAACTCATTGGCCGAAAGATCGTGATTGTGGCCAACCTCGCCCCGCGCAAGATGCGCGGCCTGGAATCAAACGGTATGCTGCTGGCGGCTTCGCTGCCCGACGGCGCGCCGGTGCTGGCCGGATTCCTCGAAGAAGTTCCCCTGGGGGCGCGGCTGAAATAGCCAGAACGGTGGACGCCCAGATTCGGCACGTGGCCGGTCGAGGGCGAGGTCCCCATGTCTGAAAGGCGAGACCTGCCCCAAAGCATACAAAGTCATGTGATAGCCGGCATTTCCAAACCTCCTCCTATTTAGAGATTCTCTTCTCGAGCCCAAAAAGTGCATTTCAATGCTGGCTTTGGAGGAGTAAGTGACTCTGGGACGGTTTCTCGCCAAGCAGTTCATCGACGTCATTCAATGGAATGAACCGGGAGACGGCATGCTCGCATACCGCTACCCGATGCAGGACATGGAGATTCAGACCGGCGGTCAACTCACTGTGAGAGAGTCACAGTTGGCGCTCTTCGTCGATGAAGGGAAGATCGCGGACGTTCTTGGAGCCGGGTCTGCACACGCTAACCACTCGCAACCTGCCGCTGCTGACTGATCTGAAGAACTGGGACAAGGATTTCGAGTCGCCATTCAAATCGGACGTTTACTTTTTCTCAACACGCCTGCAAATCGCTCAAAAGTGGGGAACATCGACCCCGATCACGATCCGCGACACGGAATTTGGCGCAGTGCGGCTTCGCGCGTACGGAATCTACTCCTACCGCATCGTGGATCCCCGCGCCTCTTTCACCCAGGTAACGGGAACCCGGGAGAGTTACTACGCGTCGGAACTGGAAGGGCAATTGCGGGACACCATTGTCGCCCGCATGACAAGTTCTCTGGCAAATAGCAAAGTCTCGTTCCTGGACATGGCGTCACGACAGACGGAAATGGCGCAGTTGATTGCAGAAGATGTGAAGCCGGCGTTTACGACTCTGGGACTGGAGTTGAATCAGTTCGTGATTGAAAACATCTCGCTGCCCGACGCGTTGCAGGATGTGTTGGATCAGCGCATCGGTGTGAACCTGGCGGGAGACCTGAATCAGTACACGCAGTTCGAGGCGGCGCAGGCACTGAAACTTGCCGCGGCCAACACCGGGGGCGCTGCGTCGATGGGTGTAGGCCTGGGGGCAGGTGCGGTCATGGCTCAGACGATGATGCGCACGGTGGCTGGTGCGGCGGCAGTGGGATTCTGTCCGCAATGCGGAAAGCCCGTGCCGGAACGCGCCAGGTTTTGCCCGGAGTGCGGAAAGGCCCAATGAACTGTCCCTCATGCGGCGCGCCGATGCGGTTGACAGCAGGGCAGGCCTCGCTGGTCTGCGACTACTGCAAGAGTGTGTACTTCCCTGACCCCGAGGATGACGGAGTGCGGATTCTCGACGAAGTTGAGGGAATCTCATGTCCGGTCTGCGCGGTTCGGTTGATGAATGCCACGCTGGCGGGGGTGGGGATTCGCTATTGTCAGCGCTGCCGGGGCACTCTGGTGGCCATGGGCCGGTTTGAAACGCTCATCGACGCGCTTCGGTCTGAGAATGGGGCCGCGGCGCCTCTGCCGTTTTCAGACCCGGCCGAGTTGACGCGCAAGATCTGCTGTCCGCAATGCAAACGACCAATGGAGACTCATTTTTACGGTGGCGGCGGGAACGTCGTCATCGACGACTGCGAAAACTGCTCACTCGACTGGCTGGATCATGGAGAGTTGAGGCGAATTGCAGCAGTGGGGAACGCCGAGTCACATTTACAATGAGTTAACAAGGCCGCTCCTTTCCCGAAGATGCTTGTAGATTCCCACGCCCACCTGGACAGCCCGCGATACACCAACGACCGAGAGTCGATGCTGAGACGCGCGCATGAAGCGGGCGTAGGCGCGGTGCTCTCGATCGGCATCGGCGAGGGGCCGGCCGAGATGCACCAGGCCCGCGATCTTTGCCGCCAATTCAACGGAAAGCCCGGTCTGCCGCACCTGTATGCAAGCGCGGGTATTTACCCGCACAACACACCCGAAGCCGACGACGCGGCCCTTGCTAAGCTCGATAGCTTGCTTGCCGAACCCGAAGTGATCGCGTGCGGGGAGATCGGCCTCGATTATTACCATGAGGGTGCTCCGCGCTCCGTACAGTTGGACGGGCTGAGGAAGCAACTGGAGATCGCCGCATCGCGCAAGCGCCCCATCCTGATCCATTGCCGGCCGAAGGATGGTGCCACCGACGCCTGGGACGATCTCTTTCTGGTTCTGGAGGAGTTTTGGGAGGAAACAGGCCTCGGCGGCATCATGCACTGCTTCGGCGGGGAGTGGGAACAAGCGCGGCGGTCGCTAGATCTTGGCTTTCTCATCTCGTTCGCCGGGAACCTGACGTATCCCAAGGCTCAGCCTCTGCGCGACGTCGCAGCCCGCGTTCCCCTGGATAGCGTCCTGGTCGAAACAGACGCACCGTGGCTGGCCCCGGCGCCCCACCGCGGCAAGCGCAACGAACCCGCCATGGTCGGCGAAACGGCCCATGTGTTGGCCGGGCTGCTCGGCGTTAACGCCGAAGAAGTCGCCTCCACAACTACCAAAAACTTTTATCGCTTGTTCGCCGCCATTTCCCCAGACGGCGCCCGATAGGTAATATACGTGTTTGACTCAAAACTGCTCGCGGTTTTTCGATCCCGGCGAAGCCTTTCTCGAATTAAGGGTTAGACACCACCCCTGACGTGGGAAACTAGAGTTTGGTCGGTCCCGGTAACTCGGGAGGCCGGCCCTGACAAACGAGGGAAGTATGGCCCAGGATAATTCGTTCGACATTGTAAGCAAGGTCGACATTCAGGAAGTCCGGAATGCCATTGACCAGGCGATGAAAGAGATTCGCCAGCGTTTTGACCTCAAGGACTCCCACTCCGACATCACCCTCGAGGGTCAAGACTCGATCGAGTTGGCCTCGGCCGGCGAGTACAAGCTGGAAGCGGTCAAGGAGATCCTGGGACAGAAGCTTGTAAAACGCGGCGTTTCGCTTAAGAATCTGACCTATGGCAAGCTGGAACAGGCTGCCGGCCAGAGCGTGCGGCAGAAGATCAGCCTGCAGCAAGGCATCCCGACTGAGAAGGCGAAGGAGATTGTCAAGCTTGTAAAGGACTCAAAAAAGAAGGCGCAAGCCAGCATCCAGGGTGATACTGTCCGGATATCAAGCAAAGATCGCGACGAGTTGCAGGCCATCATCGCCATGTTGCGTGGCAAAGACCTGGGCCTGGATTTGCAGTTTACGAATTACCGAACGAACTAGGGCAAGCAGTGGCGAGGGGCGTGCTTCGTGCCGGCCAAAGCAGTCCGAACCAGGAAGAAAATTTGAGCACACTGGCGATAGCGACGGCGAGAGAGGTCTTCGATCTTCTGCGAGACGACCTCGTGGCAATCGAACAGGAGTTGGGCCGGGACGCTGCCTCCAGCGTCAGCACCATTACCGAAATTGCCGAGTATCTGCGCGAGGGCGGGGGCAAACGCATCCGGCCATCACTGCTGCTGCTGGCCGCGCACATGCTGGGTTATAGCGGCCCCAGCGCCATCCGGCTGGGCACGGTCGTCGAAATGGTGCACACCGCCACCCTTGTCCACGACGACATCATTGACGGCGCCGACACGCGTCGAGGCCGGCCCTCTGCCAATACCCGGTGGGGCAATGAGAAGTGCGTGCTGGCGGGCGACTGGCTCTACATGCAGGCCTTTCGCGTGGCCCTTGAAGAGAAAAACCTTCGCGTGCTTGAACTACTGATCGGCCTGACCCAGCAGATGGTCGAAGGCGAGCTGCTGCAGATCCAGAAGCTGGGCAAAGCGGTATCAGAGGCCGAATACTACGACCTGATCTTCCGCAAGACGGCCTGCCTGTTCTCCGTTTCGATGCGCCTGGGGTCGGTGCTCGCCGGGGCCACCGAGGCGCAGGAAAACAGCATGGCTGCCTATGGGCGCGCGGTGGGCCTGGCCTTTCAGATTGTCGACGACGTGCTCGACCTGACCGCCACAGAAGAAGTGCTGGGCAAGCCTGTGGCCAGCGATCTGCGCGAGGGCAAGGCTACCCTGGCCGTGATCCATTCCATCGACCACGGCACCGCCGCAGACCGGCAATCGATCCAGCGTGTGCTTGACGACCGTAGCTTCGACAATGTGTGCCGCGAGCAGATCCAGGAAATCCTGGCCCGGAACGGGTCGGTGGCCTACGCCATGAGCGTGGCCGATCGCTATGCTGAACAGTCGCGGGAGGCTCTCGCTTCCCTGCCTGATTCGGATTTCAAGCGCGCCCTGTTGTGGGTGCCCGATTTCGTGGTAGCGCGCGATAAATAATCTTTCCCGGGGGTCATCATGCAAGGACTGTGGGCGGACGTGGACCGCTACTTCGGCGAGTTGCTCGCCCCGGAGGATAAAGCCCTGTCGGCGAGCATGGAGACAAATCGCGACGCCGGTCTGCCTTCGATCGATGTGCCCGCGCTCTTGGGCAAATTCCTCGAATTGATGGTGCGGATTTCGGGCGCGCGGCGCGTGCTGGAGATCGGAACCCTGGGAGGCTACTCAACCATCTGGTTGGCCCGCGCGCTGCCCGCCGGCGGCCAGGTTGTGACGCTCGAGATCGATCCCCACCATGCCGACATTGCACGCGCAAACCTCAAGACTGCCGGCGTGCTGGAGCGGGTTGAAGTGCGGGTCGGCCCGGCGAACGAAAGCCTGCGCGCGATGCATGAGCGCCGAGACGGGCCATTCGATGTCGTCTTCATCGACGCGGACAAGAAGAGCCTGCCGGAGTACCTTGAATGGTCGTTGAAGCTCTCTCGGCCGGGCTCAGTGATTGTTGCCGACAACGTCGTGCGGGACGGCAAAGTGCTCGATGCCGATTCCACCGATCCCGACATCCAGGGCGTTCGCCGCATGACGGAAATGATGGCGTCGAACCCACGGCTGAGTGCTACGGCGATCCCGACCGTGGGCGCGCGTGGATATGACGGGTTCGCAGTGGCAGTGGTGCTGGACTGATAAAAAAACAAAAGCTCCGTGCCCCATCCTTGCGATTTCCTTCTGTCGCAAGGGTGGGAGACCACGAACCTGAACCATTATTTTTTCATCCACCGCGGGTCATCCACGCCGGTGTAAGCATACAGCCATACTTACTTGCCTTTGACCGAAGGGTAGCCTTTGCCCACCCAATCGTCGCCGAAGTTGTTGGCAATGTAGAGTACCTTGACATTGGTGAATCCGAGATCGTGCAGCCGCTTGTAAGCGGGACCGACATTGGGGCAGCGATTCCACGGGCAGCAACCGCAATAGAGGATGATCTGCCTGTCCTTGGGCAGCGTTGCCACCGTGTTCTCGAGAGACTGGATACCCGACGCCTGCGAGCCCGGCCCTGCATAATCAGACCCGGGAATGTGAGCCTGCGAGAACATCACGCGGGAACCCACTTGAAGGATCAGAGGCTTCTCTTTCTCTCCGGCCTTCAGCAGCTGAACCAGCGCCTCAGGCTGGATCAGGCTGGACTCCGGTATGGACGTCGCGCTCGATGAAGCCCCCGCCGATTCCTGAGCCAGAAGCATGGGAACAGCAACCATGGCTAGATAAAGAGTCAACAGCAGCGTCCACGGGCAAGCGTGTTTCCAGCGCATCGGATGGTCTCCAAATCTGATCACGGAATTCTTTTTGAGGTATAGCAGGGGAAACTCTGACCATGCAAATAAGACGCGGTTTGATTTACTGCGGCACGCGGAGTTCTCCGAAGGTTCACGTGCAAAACCGGGCTAATTGACAGAAGATAGAGGTGAACGGACTTTTCGAGAAAGATTGAGAGAAACGATTGGCATCGGCACAGATTGCAGTCCCCAAATGGTCAGCAAAGGAATTCAAGAAGCAGGTACTGGATCTCAAACCCAAGATCGCCGTCTTTGACTGTGACGGCACCTTGTGGAGCGGCGACTCAGGATACGGATTCATGGTGTGGTCGATCGAGCAGGGACTTGTTTCCCGCTCCACCAGTGACTGGATCGACAGCAGGCACCGGGCTTACCGGGCAGGCAAGGTAAGTGAACTGCAGATTTGCGGCGAGATGGTGCAGATCTATGCCGGTCTGCGCGAACAGGAGTTGCGGGCGGCCGCGGCTCAGTACGTCGACGAATTCGTTCGCGGGCGGGTGTTTGAAGAAATGGCAGACCTGGTCGCGGCGTTGCAGCGCCAGGGCGCCCAGTTGTGGGCCGTCAGTTCCACCAACAAATGGGTGGTGGCGGAAGGAGTTCGGCCATTCGACATTCCCGAGGAGCGGGTTCTTGCCGCTGAGGTCAAAGCGGCCGCCGGCACCATTGGCAGCGAAATCGTGGACGTGCCCACCGACGAAGGCAAGGCAGCCGCGCTCGCTCGTGTAGGTCTGACCAGGCCCGATGCCGTATTCGGCAACTCCGTGCACGACCTTGCTATGCTCGACCTCGCGGCCCACGCATTCCCGGTCAACCCCTCCCCCGCGCTGCTCGAAGCCGCGGCGCGCAAGGGCTGGGGATACTTCCGGCCTGCGGCGGCCGAGGGCATCGAGGCTGCGGTTGACGGGGAATAGCGTCTCTTCGATCGAGGGATCGCAGGCGCGGGGTATCCTTCTGGACAATGTGCAAGGCAACGCACACATTCTGCTAAGCTTGCGGACCCTGTAAACTATCCATGTGGAAGGACCCCAGCAGCTCGCAGGGCCACGGACGCCCGGGCCGGCTCTCCGTTTTGTAGCCGCAGCGCTTATCATCCGCGGCGGAGAAGTCCTGATTTGCCAGCGGCGCGCCGATCAGCCGATGGCCCTGCAGTGGGAATTTCCAGGGGGAAAGATCGAGCCCGGCGAAACTCCCGAGCAGGCCCTGGCGCGGGAACTGCACGAGGAACTGGGCATCCAGGCCACGATTGGACCGCGGGTCACACATGTTCGCCACAACTATCGCCACGGCGGCGCTGTCGACCTGCAATTCTTCGCCGTGCGCGAATTTTCGGGCGACCTGGAAAACCGCATTTTCGCCCAGGTACGCTGGACCCGGCTCGAGGAACTGCCGGAATTCGATTTCCTGGCCGCTGATCGCGGCCTGATCCGGGACCTTGCCAGCGGCAAGCTGCTCTAAAGCCCCTTCAGCCAACTAGCTACTAGCTTCTTCAAAGGCAGGGATCACTCGCAGCCCGCAACCCTCGTCTCGCCATTGGACAATATGCGCGCGCTTTTGCATCTTTTTTCCAACGGTTTTGCCACAATAGAGGTGGAAGAGAGGGGTCGAAGTGCGACCTGAAGGAGAGCCCGGCACCGAAAGCAATTCGGTTTCGTTCTGAACGCTTTTTTGGAACCCAATACGGCCCTTTTCGGAGTCGGACATCCGCCCGGTTTGTACCACCACCGCTACCCCCACCCCCCCTCCCACTGTGAAGCTGTGAAACTGTGAAGCTGTGAAACTGTGAAACTGTGAGTCGATCATTTCGATCAAACCTTCGCAGCCCGCGAGAAATCCAGATGAGCCGGTTTGTCATTCGAAGGACTAGAAGCTGGAAGCTGTTTCTCAGTGCCCCGGCATCAACCCCCACAGCATCACCATAGTCATTCCGATAACGATGAGGCTGGTCCCCCAGGCAATCACGTTCCACAGGCGCGAATTCTTATACTCGCCCATCAGGTCTCGGCGGTTGATCAGCAGGAGCATGAGAATGATGACAACCGGCAGGAGCACCCCATTCAACACCTGGGAGAGAATGGCAAAGTTGATTAATTGCGCATCGGGAAGCACCAGCACGGTGAGCGACCCTCCGGCGATCAGCGCCGTATAGAGCCAATAGAAGATCGGCGCTTCCTTGAAATTCTTGTCCACGCCCGACTCCAGGCCCAGGCCCTCGCAAACGGTATACGCCGTCGAGAGCGGGAGAATGGACGCCGCGAAAAGCGAGGCATTGAAGAGTCCGAAGGCGAAAAGGACAAATGCATAATCGCCGGCCAGCGGGCGCATGGCGTCGGCCGCATCAGAGGCGACCTGAATGGCGCCCATGCCATGTACCCATAAGGTGGCCGCGCAGGCAACGATGATGAACCAGGCCACGAGATCGGTGAAGAAACTGCCCACGATGACATCCAGACGCGAAGCGGCGTAGTCCTTGACGCGCACTCCCTTCTCCACCACCGAGGACTGGAGGTAGAACTGCATCCAGGGGGCGATCGTGGTGCCTACGATTCCGATGGCCATGTAGATGTAAGACTTGTCCCGCCACACCCTCTCCGCGGGCAACTTGACAGTGGCCAGGAGAGCATCGTGCCAGCTCGGCTGCGACAGCACGCCAGTGAAGATGTAAGCGATATAGACAGTCGATGCGATCAGAAAGATCTTTTCCGTGCTCTTGTAGTTGCCGCGCACCACCATGAACCACACCAGCAGCGCGCAAAGCGGCACGGAGATGAATTTGTGGACGTGGAACAAATGGAGCGAACCAGCAATCCCGATAAACTCTGTGACCACGTTGGTGTAGTTGACCACCACCAGCAGCAGCATCAGCACAACCGTGAGCCGCAGACCGAATTCTTCGCGGATCAAGTCGCTCAGGCCCTTGCCCGTGACCACGCCCATGCGGGCGCACATCTCCTGCACCACGATCAGGGCGATGGTGATGGGAATGATCGTCCAGAGCAGCGAGTACCCGAACTGTGCCCCGGCCTGGGAGTAGGTGAGAATTCCACCCGAATCGTTATCGACGTTGGCGGTGATGAATCCCGGCCCGAGCACAGCCAGAAAGAGCAGTATCCGAGTTCGCCAGCGCCTGAGCATGCCTGAGCTTTCCTTGGGGGATTCAATCAGAAATTCCTCACTGACCATAACAGGACAAACGCGGTTATGCGAAACCGGGATCCACCCGAGAATTCAACCACACGACGCACCGCGACACAGGGTGGATTAGCGACATATCTAATCGTTGCAGCAGTGCTCTAAGTCCCAATCGACGCAGTATGAATGTAATTGACAGCGTGCTGGTAGATTGGTACATTGGTACCAATGAAGCCGAAGGAATCCTCCACCGAGCCTATTCGAATCGAGCGCGTCCAGACCGGTGTCCGCATCGAAAAGCGATTGTTGAAAGTCCTCAAAGCGGTCGCCGAATTGAAGGACATGACGCTCGGGGATCTGCTCGAAGGAATCGTGCTGCATGCCTTCGAAAACAAGACACCCTTTTCGCCGGAGACTCTCAAGGCGATTGAGAAGTTCAAGGAGCTGTACGGCCTGACTCTCACCGCGGACCAGAGCCACACCTTCGAGGAAATCGAGCCATGATCCGAGCCATGCCGCCAGGCCATCGCCACATTCTTTTGACATTGGTCGTCATTGGAGTAGCGGGACTGGCCGGCCCGGTCTGGGCGCAGTCAGCACCATCCGCTCCGGAGACTCTCATGCACTCCAGCACTCACTTCGAACTTACAGTTCACGCTTCTCTTGCCGACACCGCGCCACTGTTTGGCCCGGAAGGTGAGCGTCCCTGGGCGGGCAAGCACTGGAACCCGCAGTTCATTCATCCGCAGCCGGCACACGATGAAGCGGGCGCCGTATTCACGGTGAACCACGGACCGTTCAGCGCGATCTGGGTGATCACCGAGTTCGATGTTGCGGCCCGACACTTCCAGTATGCGTACTTCGTCGCGGACCTGATGGTGACCACGATCGATGTGCGCTTCGCGCCCCTCGATGCGGCCACGACCCGCGTGAACGTTGTGTACACACGCACCGCGGTGACGCCGGCGGGCAACGAACACGTGGCGGCCATGACGGAAGGCGACAAAGGCTCGGGCAAGGACTGGCAGGAATCGATTGACCAATATGTCGCCGCGCGAAAGCCGGAGGGAAAACCCTGACTTGTGGTTATATGCCAGCCTGTTTCGATCGCGCGCCACGCCAGTAGAGGAACAGGCCCAGCAGGATGGACGCCAGTGTGCCGCCGACAAGCTTGAGTTCGAAAACAATTTTGTTGGAAGCATCGCCGGGCGGAACCAGCGAGAACAGAATGCCGATCAGGATCACGACGAACCCAAGACCGCCCGAGATCCATACGCCTGCAATACCTCCGGGGACCAGCACGGCGTGAGGATTATTGGCTCGATCCTTGCGGTACGCCAGCTTGATCACTGCCGCGAACATATACAGGAAGGGAATGAAGTAGAGAATGATGGCGGCGTCGACAACCAGTTGATAGGCCTCGGCGACCGTCGCGCTCTTGATCTGGCTGGCAAGCAGGATGATTCCGGAGGCGATGGCCTGCACAAGTATCGCCACGTAAGGCGTCTTCCAGCGGGGATGAATCTTTCCGAACGCCGCGGGCAGATAGCGATCGATACCCACCACAAATGGCACGCGCGCGATACCGGCCACAGTGCTGCCCACGCCGCCGGCATTGCCGACGGTAACAAGGACGGCCGCCACTATTCCGAGAAAGCCGACGCCCAGCGCGATCGATCCCAGGGTAATGGCGTGAAACACACCGCTCTGCGGATCGAGGTCGGCCGCGGGCACAAGCGCGAGAATGGCGAACGTGCCGGCGATGTACATAAGCGCAATCAGCGCCCCGGCACCAAACACGGCGCGGGGCAGAGTGCGGCGCGGGTCGCGCACTTCCTCGCTCATGGCCGACACAAGTTCGAGACCCGTAAATGCAAACGCAATCTGCGACCAGAAGTTCACCGTGTCCCAGTTCCACGCCGGGAGCATATTGTGAAACGTGAAATGGGTCGCGGAGCCGTGGCGAAATGCGAACAGCGCTGCGATGCCCACCAGCATTACAAGCGGCACATAGGTTCCTACGCCGCCCGCATTCTGAAGCCACTTGCCGATATTGAGCCCGATGATATTCAGAATTACGGCAACCAGGAGCAGGGCCAGCGACACGGTGAGCTGAAAGGTACGGTCCTCTGCGAGAGCTGCTCCGCGCCCGCCAATGATGTAGGCGGACATGGAAGCACTGGCAAGCAGCAGCCCGGGAAAATAAAACACGGTGTAGGTCCAATAGGTCCATCCGGCAACGAATCCATGAAACGGACCGAACGCCTCGCGCGACCACACGTACAGTCCGCCCTCTTCGGGAAATCGCGAAGAAAGTTCGTTGATGACCAGGGCGCCCGGAACAAAAAAGAAGATGGCGGCAATGGCCCACAAGCTGATCGACGACGTGCCGTTGTGGCCGGCGGCCGCAATCCACCGCGGACCAAGAACAGTCGCAATATTGAACAGCAGCACATCCCAGAAGCCCATGGTTTTGCGCAATTGCGATTTCGAATCGGAGAAGAGGGCGCAGGAATGGTCATGGCGTCACCGTTCACGCTTTGTGGTGCATCGGGACATGATACAGGACGCTGCTGCCCGTGATCCGTGTGAATGCCGTGTGAACGGCGCTGCACGGAAATTTGCCGGTTGATCGATGGGAAGGCAAACGATACTCTTTCTGCGAGGAATTCATCTTGGCTTACAAAGCATCCGAACGGGAGAGATTACACCGGACCGTCCCTGTCGCTGAGCGGCTTGCGCAAGACCTTCGGCGACGTGGTCGCCGTGGATCATCTTGACCTCGAGGTGATGCGCGGGGAATGTTTCGGATTGCTGGGACCGAATGGCGCCGGCAAAACCACCACCATCGAAATCTGCGAAGGATTGACGCCCTCCGATGCCGGAATCGTGACCCTGCTGGGGTTGAGCTGGAAAACCGCGGCCAAGGAGCTCCGCCAGCGCATCGGCATTCAACTGCAGGAGACCCAGTTCCCTGACAAGTTGACCGTTGAGGAAACACTGCGCCTGTTTCGCAGTTTCTTCAAGCAGGGCATTTCAGAGGACGAGGCGATCCGCATCGCGCAACTGGAGGAGAAGCGCTCTGCGCGGGTGGGCGGATTATCGGGCGGGCAGAAGCAAAGGCTGGCAATGGCCTGCGCGCTGGTGGGCGATCCCGAACTCCTGTTTCTCGATGAGCCCACCACCGGCCTCGATCCGCAGGCGCGGCGCCATCTTTGGGACCTTGTCGACGAGTTGAAAAGCGCCGGGCGAACTATCATTCTGACGACGCACTACATGGATGAGGCAGAACGGTTGTGCGACCGTGTCGCCATCATGGACCACGGGCGCATCATCGCATTGGGCACGCCGCAGCAGCTGATCGCCTCCACTGGGGGAGACCACATTGTGGAGTTTGCAGTCACAAACGCCGACGCGACGCAGGGGACAGATCGATCCAGAGGCGCTCAAGGAAATACCCGGCGTGGAATCGCACCGCGTGGATGCCGGAGTGCACCAGCTATCGGTCAGGGATCTGCACACGACTGTGCCGCGCATCTTTTCGACGCTCACGCGGATGGGACTTCACTTGAGCGAATTCCGCACCCATTCCGCTTCGCTCGAAGACGTGTTCGTGGGACTCACAGGGAGGAATCTGCGCGATGAGTAAGCTCGAGGAAAGCTCTCTCTACCAACTAACATCGACGCGGTTCCGCCTGTTCCTGCGCGAGCCGGAGGCAATTTTCTGGGTATTCATCTTTCCCATACTGCTCGCCGTGGGCCTGGGGATCGCGTTCCGCAACCGGCCCGCGGATGTGCTGCCGGTGGGCGCCACCACTTCACAGTTGACGCAGGCACTGGCGACGGACAACGGCCTGTCTGCAACCACGATGGACGAAGCAGCGGGTACCCACGCGCTGGCGATCGGCACCATCAATCTGCTTGCGATCGAGACTCCACAGGGCGTGACTTACAAATACGACCCGACCAATCCCGATGGGCGCAGCGCGCGGCTCCTTGCCGAGCGCGCCATTCAGACCGCGGCGGGTCGGAAGGATCCAGTCGCATCGCAAAACGAATTCATCCATGAGACCGGCGCGCGTTACATCGACTTTGTGATACCCGGCCTGCTGGGGATGAACCTCATGGGCTCGGCGATCTGGGGCATGGGCTTCTCCATCGTCGAATCGCGACAGAAAAAACTGCTGAAGCGGCTGGTCGCTTCGCCGATGCCACGCTGGCAATACATGGCGTCGTTCATCCTGTCCCGCCTGGCAATGCTTGTCATCGAGGTGGCGGTGTTCGTGGGCTTTGCGCGTCTGGCCTTCGGGGTGCCGTTGCGCGGATCGCTGCTCGACCTGGGAATCATCTGCCTGATCACGTCGCTGGCGTTCTCCGCTCTGGGACTGCTGATCGCCTCGCGCGCGCGGACCATGGAAGCCGCTTCGGGATTGATGAACCTGGTGATGCTGCCCATGTGGATTCTGTCCGGGGTATTCTTCTCTGCAACGCGGTTCCCTGCTGTCATCCAGCCTTTCGTACGCGCACTACCCCTGACTGCTGCCATTGATGCGCTGCGCAGCAACATGCTGCAGGGAATCGGGCTAGATCACCTGGTAATGCCGATGGTAATTCTGCTTGCGTGGCTGGTGATTCCATTCGCGGTAACGATGAAGATTTTCCGCTGGAGATAGATGCCCGGCCGCTGCGGTTCATGAGGATCGGCACGACTCGCAAGAGCGAGTACTCCTCGATTGACTTTCGACGCGCCACCACGAATCCCGTGCCCCATCCTTTCGCCTTTTTCCTGGCGAAAGGGTGGGACAACACGAACCCAAACCGCTCTCACTCATGAGGAAATTCCCGCATGAAACCAGCCTTTGTCAGATTGCTCTGTGCGTTGATTCTCGCAATCAAAACGCTATCAGCCGCGCAATCTCCGCCCCCAGTAACTCCATCGCCCGACTCGCAGTATCGGCTCGGACCGGACTCATTGCCGCAGGAGGGTGTGCCGAAGGGGGAGATCCGCGGGCCATTTACGTTCCCGAGCAAGGTCTACCCGGGAACGCAGCACACGTACTGGGTCTATGTTCCCGCGCAATACGACCCCGCTGTTCCGGCCAGCCTCATGGTCTTCAACGACGGACAGGCATTCAAGAATCCCGACGGCGATATGCGCGCGCAGAACGTGATGGACAACCTGATCTACCGGCGTGAGATTCCGGTCATGCTGGCGGTGTTCATCAATCCAGGGCGCACGCCGGAACAGCCCGAACCGACACCGCAAGAGTGGGGCGACCACACCACCAATCGCCCCACCGAATACAACACGCCCGACGACAAGTATGCACGTGTGATTACCGAAGAACTGATGCCGGCACTCGAAAAGAGCTACAACATATCGAAAGACCCTGACCAGCACGGCATCGGCGGCTCGAGTTCAGGCGCGATCGCGGCATTCATAGTCGCATGGGAACGGCCCAACGAATTCCGCAAGGTGTTGAGCAACGTGGGCAGCTTCGTGAATCTGCGCGGTGGCGATGTGTATCCGGAGCGCGTGCTGGCCAGCGAGAAGAAGCCAATCCGGATCTTTCTCTGCGATGGGCGCAATGACAATCGCGGCGTCCGCCCCGATAACCCCGTCTACGATCAGCGGCTCGACTGGTTTTACCAGAATGTACGGCTCATGAAGGCGCTCACCGAGAAGGGCTACGACGTGAATTACACCTGGGGCATGAATCTGCATGGGCAGAAATTCGGAGGCGCAATTCTGCCCGACATGATGCGCTGGTTGTGGCGCGACGGTCCGGTGTCAACCGACCCCAACGACAAGGTGGAGCGCAGTTTTCGCGAGCCGGTGAACACGAAAGCTCCGTGAGCCCGTAGCTGTAACAAGTCGCACCCACGGTGCCAGGGCCGGCCTTCACTGTTTGTAGATCCGCGATTCCCAGCCTTTCAGATGCAGCGTTGCAGTCCCGCTCTCATCGCCTTTGTAGTTGTCCACTAAAGATTTGCCGGACTTAATGCCCTCTGGCAGTGTGTACTCGATCGGGTCAGGCGAGAAGTTGTGCACCACCAGGTACTGCTCGCTATCGAGCGTGCGCAAATAGGCGAAGACATGCGGATGCTGCGGGTCGATGTCTTTGTAGTCTCCGTAGATAAACGCGTGCGTTTTGCTGCGCAGCGCAATCAACCGCGCCGTGTAGTTGTAGACAGAGTCTGGATCGGCCACTTCCTGCGCGGCATTGATGCTCTTGTAGTTCGGATTCACCGCAAGCCATGGCTTGGCGGCCGCCGTCGTGAAGCCGGCGTTGGCCGCGCTGCTCCACTGCATGGGTGTGCGGGAGTTGTCGCGGCCGAAACGTGCACATTCCGCAATGAACTCCGTCTCCGACATGAGGCCCGGGACCACCTTCTCTTTGTATAAATTCTTTACCTCGATATCGTTGAACTCATCGCGTCGCCTAAAGGGGTAGTTGGTCATGCCCAACTCATCACCTTGGTAGAGGAAGGCCGTGCCGCGCAACGTGAGCAGCATTGTTTCCAACAACTCGGCCGAATGCACACGGGCCTCAGCCGTAGAAGTATCGCCGAAGTTCGACACCAGCCGCGGATTGTCATGATTGGAGAGAAATACCGTGTCCCAGTCCGTCTTTCCCAGATCGCGCGCGTGACTGGCATAGATAGCCTTGAAATCAGGGAGCGTCCACTTTCGCTCGCTGTAGTGCGCACCACGGTTGATGCGAATCGCGTCGAAGTTGAAGACCATAATAAGCTCATGGCGCTCGCTGTTGACGATCCGCGGCTCCTCCTGGAGCGTGATGCCGATCGCTTCACCCACCGTCATCACGTCGTACTTCGACAAAACCTCGCGATTCATCTGTTGCAGGTATTCATCGCGATGCGGGCCGTTGGCCCAGAGGCGTGAAGGATCCTTCAACTGTTCAGGCGTCAAGTCGGGCAGGCCGGGTTGCTTGGAGATCAGCGGAATCACGTCCATGCGGAACCCGTCGACCCCTTTGTCGAGCCAGAAGCGCATTAGTGAGAAGACATCTTCGCGCACCTTTGCATTGTCCCAGTTCAGGTCCGGCTGCTTGACTGCAAACAAGTGCAGGTAGAACTGCTTCGTCGCCGGGTCATATTGCCACGCCGAGCCCGAGAAGTAGCTGGGGTAGTTGTTGGGGGGCAGCGGATGATCAGGGTCAGCCGGGTTGGGACGGCCATCACGCCAGAAGTAGTAATCGCGATAAGGATTGTCCCGGGACGAACGCGACTCCACAAACCAGTGGTGCTCGTCTGAAGTGTGGTTGACGACCAGATCGATGATCAACCGCATGTGACGCGCCTTGATCGCGGCCAGCATCTGGTCGAAGTCGGCCATGGTGCCGAACTCTTTCATCACCTTGCGGTAGTCGCGAATGTCGTAGCCGTTGTCGGCGTTGGGCGAATCGTAGTGTGGCGATAGCCAAATGACGTTGACGCCAAGTTTTTGGAGGTAGTCGAGCCGGGAAGTGATGCCCTTCAGGTCGCCGATGCCGTCGCCGTTCGAATCCTGAAACGAACGTGGATAGATCTGGTACACGACCGCTTCTTTCCACCACTTTGGTTCGTAGCCGTTGATCTGGCGCTCGGTGGATTGCGCGGCGGTTGCCGCCGCAGGCTTCTGGGCCGGCGCCGGGATACAGGCGAACGTCGACGAAAGGCCCAGAAAGGCGAGGAGAAGGCCGCGGATCAATTTCGGAAACATCATTGGGTTACCGTCGTTTGCAGTGATTTTCAACCTCAACGACTATAGCAAGCCGGGGGGGCGCGAGGATCAGGGGAGGGCGGGGTTGACAGATCCCGGGCCACACAGCTAAAACACGCTTTCACGAATTCAAGCCAAGGATGACGCGATGAATGCAAAGGATTTGAGCGCAGGTGCGGCAACACGGCGGAGACTGCTGGGCGGAATGGCGTCGGCGGGAGCGTTGTTGGGACTGGGTGCAGCCGGTGGTGCGCAGGCAAGCGCGGCGGAAACACCAACCGAAACCGCGGAGAGACTGCTGGCCCCGGCACGCCTGCGCAATTACAAGGCGCGCCGGTCATCGAGTTGGGATCGCAGCGGGGGCAACAGCGATTCGGTGCCGGTGGCGGTCGGGCAGACCGCGACCATCCTGGATGTGAAGGGGGCCGGAGTGGTCACTCACCTGTGGTTCACGATCGCTTCAGACGACCCGCATCATCTCAAAAACCTTGTGCTGCGAGCGTGGTGGGATGGCGAGAGTTCGCCGTCGATTGAATCCCCCATCGGCGATTTCTTCGGGCTTGGGCTGGGAGAGTATTTCACTTACCAGTCGGCGCTGGTGGCCGTGGCGCCTGTCAAGGCGCTGAATTCGTATTTCGCAATGCCGTTCGCGAGCGCCGCCAAGATTACGGTGACCAACGAAGGCAAGAAGAAGACCGATGCCCTCTACTTCGCCGCGGACTATGTCACCCTCGATTCAATTCCCGGGGATGTGGCGCGGTTCCATGCGCAATACCGGCAGGCAGCGCCCGGAAAGGGCTGGACTGATAACTGGGGCAACGAGTACGGCGACGACGTCAACGGCAAGAAGAACCTCAACGGCGAAGGAAACTACATTTACCTCGAAGCCACTGGGCGCGGTCACTTCGTCGGCGTCACGCATGCGGTGGAGCAGAACCAGGAGTTCTGGTTCGGCGAAGGCGACGACATGATCTTCATCGATGGCGACGCCCTGCCGACCATCAACGGCACCGGCACCGAGGACTACTTCAATGGCGCGTGGGACTTCAACGGTCAGCCCTTTGCGTACATGCACAACGGCGCACCGTACATCGTGGATGCGGAACGAATCGGCGGACGATACTGCCTCTATCGCTGGCACACCGAGAGTCCGATCACGTTTGAGAAATCGATCAAGGTCACCATTGAGCACGGCCACGCCAACCACCGCGCTGACAACTTCTACTCCGTTGCGTACTGGTACCAGACGGAGCCTCATGCGCAGTTTCCTGCCCTGCCGGCCCCGGAGACTCGCATTCCGCGCATCTTCCACGTTGGGGGAGCCGGCGCTGCAGAAGTGCCGAAGAGCTGATTGGGAGTTCAGGAACAGGGCCACCAATCAGGACTTTGCTACAGTTGGAGCAAGTGAGCTTGATGCGTCGTACGACCTTGTTTGAAAAGCTGTTCCGCACTCCTGTCAGCAGGCAACGATTCATCTATTGGCAGACTCTGCCCCTGCGCCGGCTTGCTTTTCTTCTCCTGGCAATCTTCTGTTTGTTTGGCATGGTCGGTTTCATTGTTGACCTGTTTGCACTTGGTCAGAAGCCGCTGCTGTCGGTTATCCTCTGGACCGCCTTCACAGGGTTAATGGGGATTCTGTATCTACTCATTCTCACGCGAAGACCGCGCTATATTCTTGTTCCGATCGCTATTCATCTTCTGGGCTCACGCGCGGTCGCCGCACTCAACCATGCCTTGAGCGCCCTGATGGTCCGTCCATCGATCGATTCAGGGGTCAGGGCCTCCGCTCTGGCCGTGCTCATTCTTAGCGCGGCGGCATGCATTTTCTTCCTGCTGTTTGTCCAGGGCGAAGGCCGTCACGCGGTCCGCATTCAGACTGAATTATCACTGGCCCAGGGCATTCAACAAACGCTCGTGCCCGTGATCCAAAAGCAATTTCCGCGATTCGAAATCTATGGAATTTCAGTCCCCAGCGAGGACGTCGGTGGCGACATTGTTGACGTTGTACCCGTCGAGGATGGCTCCGTCTTTGCTTACGTGGCCGACGTGGCTGGCCACGGCTTGTCCGCTGGAATTCTCATGGGCATGTTGAAGACCTCCGTTCGAACACAGTTGCTTGATCGGTCCGGTCCAGCCACTGTCTTTGAGCGGCTCGACATGGTTCTTCCCCAGGTCAAGGAGGCTCACATGTACGCAACCTGCACGGCCCTGCGTATAGGCCTAGATTCCGCCATTGGAGGTTTCCAAGTCGAATATGCCATCGCTGGGCAGCCCGCAATGCTGCATGGATCGGCGGCCAGGCAATCGGTGTCCTTGCTCTCAGACGAGCAACTGCCGCTGGGGCTACTGCCTGGAGCCAATTCCTATCGGAGTCACCGTGTGCAGGTGCAGCCCAACGACGTCCTGCTGGTTGCCACCGACGGCATTCTTGAAGCAGAGGACAAAGCCGGGCAGGCCTTCGGCCATGAGGCTCTGATGCAGGTGCTGCGCGACAATCTCACTTCCCCGCTGCCATTGTTGTCTCGAACGATTCTCGACGAGCTCAACCGGTCGCATCAACAGTCTGACGACCAGACAATGCTGTTGATTCGCTTCCTTGCTTGATGTCGCTGAACTCGAAGGCAGCTACGGCTGGCCTTCTACCGTGCGCAGAAGCTCGACCACCTTAGGCGCAGCAATGCGACGATAGTCAGTCGACAAGAGCCCATAGCTCTCGAGTGTGTCGTACTTGCGGCCTGTCCCGGTGGATTGTGTTCCGTTGAGAGGCCAATAGCTCCACGAAATCTGCGGATTCTCTTTGAGCAGGCGGATGAAGAGCTTGAACCACTCCGAATTGCCGCCGCAGTCGAGGGTCTGGCAGGTGCCGAACTCACCGACCCACATGGGAGTTGCCGGCTCTGTATGCAGCAGAAACGTTGCGCGAGCCTCGTATGCCTGCTTCAATTCGTCGAAACTGGGATTCTGGCCTTCGACAGAATAGGCGTGGGGCGAATAGACCAGCCGGTGGGCCATCGGCAGCGTCACCGGCAGATTGTCAAACCCGGTGAAGTTGGTGGAGTACTCGGGACTCTCAACCATGATGAGAAGTTGCGGGTTCGCCGCGAGAACGGCTTTGCCACCGCGCTCGGCTGCAGCATGCCAATCGAGCTTCGGATCAGGGCCACCCCAAGCGGCGGAACTGCGCAGTTCATTTCTCAGATCCGCGCCAACTACCCAGGGCTGCTTACGGTAGCGGCGCGCGATAGTTTGCCAGTCGGCAAGCCAACTGGTTTCCGGATACTCCCGGTTGTACCAGAGCCCGTTGTTGTCGGTTTCGCTGCAACACCAATCCGCGTTGCTCATGTGATTGTCGAGAATGACGAGGACGTGCGCCCGTGCCAGTGCCATGATCACTGCGTCCATCACTTCCATCGCGTGCTTACCCTTGAACCGAGGGTTGGCTGCGACAGCATAGTCAGGCACCGCCGGATTATGTTCGAGGGTTTCGTTGGCCCAGGGCAGCCGGACCGAGTTCACGCCGATCTGCCGGATCTGCTCGATGATGACATCCAGTGGAGCGTGATCGAGACCCCCAACCACATATTCCTTTTGGTCGAATCCGTACCAGTTCACCGAGGTGAGTCGCAGGGCATGACCTGCGGAATCCACGATCTCGTGCCCGTCGGTGTGCAATGGCGGCACGATCGTTGTACGCTGTCCGCGCGCAGGCAGGAGGGCAACGCTCAGGATCCACAAACACAGAAACAGACTTCGGACACTTGCGGCTTTCATGGGCACGAGTATAGGCGATCGGGTCCTTGTCTCCTGGTGAGGCAGTTCTCTTGTCTGTGAGTCTTATTGCGGCAGGACGTTCCGAACAAAATACTGAAGTATCCACTTGACTATTTTCCCCAAGCGATCAATACTGAAGTTGTTACTTCAGTTTATCAAGCAAAGGAGCTTTCCCCATGGAACACCCCAAAACAGTTCACAGCACTTTCGTCGTCGAGCGCAGCTTTCCCAAGCCCCCTGAGACCGTGTTTGCCGCTTTCTCTGACCCCGCCAAGGCGCGGCGGTGGTATGCCGAGGGAGAAGGTCACAAGCTGGACGAGTTCACATCGGATTTCCGTGTGGGCGGAACACAAACCCTGCGCTACAAGCTCCAGGAAGGAACGCCGGTCGCAGGCATGACCATCAACAACCAAGGTCGCTTCCAGGAGATAGTCCCCAACCAGCGCATCGTGACCGCCTCGACCATGGACCTGGAGGCGAAACGCATCCTGGCATCCCAGGTGACGATTGAGTTGCTGCCCGACGGAAGCGGGACGGACCTTATCCTGACCCATCAGGGTGCGTTCTTTGAGGGCGGCCTCACGCCGGAAATGCTCGAGGCCGGATGGAGGGGCCTCATGGAAAAGCTGGCTACCGAACTCGGCCAATAGCTCTCAATGCGCAACCCCAAAGTCAATATCGACCGCCTGTTCCACGCCCTGGGCGACCCCACTCGGCGGGCGATTCTGGACCGGCTGAGCCAGGGACCCGTATCGGTCTCGGCGCTGGCCGGGCCGCTTGGCATTACCCTGACAGCGGTGGCGCAGCACCTTCAGATCCTCGAAGAATGCGGCTTGGCCCGGACTGAAAAGCTGGGCCGGGTACGCACCTGCCGGATCGAGTCGGCCGGGTTCAACGCCCTGGAGCAGTGGATCCGCAATCATCGCACTGTATGGGAACGGAAACTCGACAGGCTGGGGACATTGCTCGAAGAAGAGGACCAGGCTTAGTCAAACACAGGGTTCGCCGACAGAGCGGTTCGTCATGATGGCTCCAGGATGCGTCTTTCGGATCGAATCAATCTGCAAAGCGCAGGAGACTATGCCGTAGCCGCAAGTACGGGCTCTGACGTCTCCGCCTGCGAGAAGACGGCAGGGATCAGGCTGAGAAGGGACCTGACTACGTCGGCGGCGCTATAAGTATCGCGGCCGGGAACGAGAAAGCCGGCGATGGTGTTCAGGTCGTCACCCACGGTGACCAGAGCCGGCTCCACCGTATCATCCCTGACGGGTTTGCGCGTGGCCAATGTTGGCAAGAAGCGCGTTGCAAAGACACTTTCGTCCGACCGTGTCTTCGATCTTGCCGCCTTTGGCAAGATAGTTGGCCACCGGCTCCGCCGAACAGCGATAACCGATCTTGTCATCAGGGGCCGCATAGGGCTCCCGGAGGTAGCCCAGATCGCAAACGCGCTTGCGTTCCTGGTAGACGTTCAGCGCGGACGAGGTTCCTTCAAGTTGCGCCACCTTGAACGGAAACCCGGTGGGTGAGGCCAGCGGATCCGTAAAGACTTCGCCTGAGCCAGACACGGCTTGGGACAGCAGTTGCTTCTTCAAGTCCGGCCGCAGGCCCGATTCTTCGCTGAACGCAAACGCGGTGCCAACCTGGATGCCGGCCGCGCCCTGGTCGAGAGCGTCGCGAAGCTTCTCCGCATTTCCAAATCCGCCGGCAAGCCAGAAAGGGACACCAAGCTCGCGCAGTTCGGCGAGGTTCACGCGGTCCCGCTCGCCATATACGGGTTCGCCGGCCGGGCTGAGCTGGAGTTTGCCGCGCGGGGGAGCGTTGTGGCCGCCCGCGGTGGGGCTTTCAATGACAAAGCCGTCGACCCGGCCGCTGGCGCGCCGAAGCATGGTTGTGGCCAGCGTATTGGACGACACGATGGCAAGAAATCTTGGCCGGGAAAGCGTGGGAAGCGGGCCCTCCGCAAATTCGACGGGATCGAAGCGCATCATCGTGTCTTCGCCCTGGCCCTGGACGGCGCCCGTGACGGCGAGTTTGTAATCGGCGGGACGGTCAGCGGCGTAGGCGTCGAGCACGCCGGGAATATGCAGTGGAATGCCTGCCCCCATCAGCACGTAGCCCACGCCGGCCAGCATGGCTCCATAGATCGAGGAAAGGTGGGGCAGCTGGACCTTCTCGAGAAAGTTGATACCGACCGGATTCTTGTGTCCCTCGCGTGCAAGAAACACTTCAACAAAATTGGCTACCATGCAGAGTTCAATGAGCTTGCGCGGATCCCGCCGCTGGTGCATGGGAGTCGTGGGATAGGGCGCGTCCTTGGCCTTACCTCCGGGAATGAAGTATTCCTGCCAGAGCCGGCGCGCCATCTCCGGAAATGGAAAAGCGTCCAATCCGCGGCGCATATGGCCGCCCCAGTCCCCGTCGGCAAGCCGGCGCACAAACACCTGATCGAGCGCGGTGCCGGAGACGACACCGAGCTGCCCGAGCTTGGAGACGGCCTGCGCCAGGCGCCAATTGGACACACCGACGCCCATGCCGCCCTGAATAATTTTGGGAAACTGGACCATCTATGAATTGTTTCACAATCTGTCCTATGTCGAACGTAATTCTAAGTTTTCTGCGAGGAGGTGTGATTTGGAACACACAGGCACTTCTACAGCTTCTCGCGCAGGAAGCTGATGACGTGGTCGGCCTGCACCACTCCGACCATGCGGCCCTGGGCGTCGACCACCGGCAAGGAATGAAGATTGTACTTGTCGAACATTTCTGCCAACTCGTCCTGGCTCATGTCGGCGGGGCAGGAGAGCGTCCGGGATTCGGCAAGCACGGCGAGACGGGCCTCGGGCTGAGCCATCACGACTCGCGCCAGGGCGACCGAGCCGCGCAGCACCCGCTTCTCATCGAGCAGATACACCTCGGTCACGCTTTCCGGATCGCCATCGAAATTGCGCAGCGCCTGCACCGCCTGCGCGACGGTTGCCTCCCACGCCGACATAAACGAAGTCGGTAGTCATGGCGCCGGCAGCCGACTTCTCGTCGAACTCGAGGAGTTCTTCTACTTCATGCCGCTCCTCCGGTTCCATCTCCTCGAGAATGGCGTCGGACTGCTCTTCGGACAGTTCGGCCAGCAGGTCCGCGGCGGCGCCTGGGTCCATCTCCTCCACGATGTCGGCGATCCTTTCTTCGTCGAGTTTTTCGAGCAGGGCCTTCTGCAGCTTGGGATCGACCTCTTCCAGCGCCTCGGCAGCCACTTCCTCGTCGAGCGAGGTGAAGACGGCTTCGCGCTCGGCAGGAGCCAGGTCTTCGAGAATTTCCGCCAGGTCCGACGGATGCATCTCCGCGAGGCGTTCGTACTCGATGCGCAGCTTGACTCGCCGCGCCGGATCGACCTCGATGACGTCGACAAACTGCCACGGAATGCCATGCGCGGCGAAGCGGCGCGAGAAGGCCTCCAGCGTTGCGCGCGGCAGCACGCCCTTGAAGACGCGCCGCATTGCGCCGCGCAGCCCGACCTCAACTTCAGCCACGCGCAGCAGGTGAGCCGCTCCATGGCCCAGCCATTCGAGATCGACGTCGTTGACCCGGACAACTTTTCGGCCGTGTATGTCGATAATCTGGCGGTCGACCAGGTCCTGCTGCAGGTAGATATAGTTCCCCTCGTCTTTGAGCGGTACGAGGGTGCCGGCGGAGCGCAGTTCCAGCGTGCCCGCCGGCGTCTCCATCACTTCCTGCGACGGCACGATCGCCAGGCCGGTACGCGTCTTGAGCACCAGGCCTGCAACCTTGCCCGCATCCGGGCCGGTGGCCACTGCGATGTCCTTTAGCCGTGCCCCGCAAATGACCCTGCGAGTCGGTCACCGGCGTGCCGAGCAGCGCGGTCAGGCTCACGCGGGCTGTGGTGCGAGGCTGGTGCATGAGGAGAGTGTAGCCGGTTCGGACCGCGATTCGGCGACGCCGCTCGCTCACCAATTCAGACTTTCTCTCGCGATTCAGTACACGATGCCGGCCTGATTCAGAACGCGTCTTGACACAATCGGGTCCAGCCATGAAACTTCGTGCAAGGTGGCTGAGGGGCGCAACAGGGGCGTAGAACCATTCTCCGCTCCGGAAGAGGCGGGTTCAGAACCATTTTGAGCGGACCGAAGGCAGGACGGCAGACAATTGCTCTGAAGTCGACGATGGACAGTGTCAACGAGGTTGAGGCCATCGCCGACAAATTGGCGGAGGAGGCCGGCCTCGACGAGGACACGCGCTTCCACGTAACCATGGCGGTGCGCGAAGCCACCGTCAACGCGGTGCTGCACGGCAACGAATACGACCCCTCCAAGCAGATCACGGCTACATTCGAAAACACCGGCTCGGACCTGGTGTTTATCATTACCGACCAGGGCAAGGGCCTGGATCCGGACACCCTTCCCGACCCCCTTGCGCCGGAGAACCTGCTCCGCGGCACCGGCCGCGGCATCTTCATCATCCGGTCGTTTATGGATGAGGTAAACTTTCGACAACTGCATCCCGGAACCGAATTGACGCTGGTGAAGCATCTGCCGCCGGCGGGCGAAAAAACCTAGGCACGACGGAGGCGGACGTGGCTCATTTCCGAGCCATGGTCCGGGCAAATTGCAGATTCCTTTCATGGCTGCCCCCCAAAGGTGCTATAACCGTAACGACTCGAAAAGGAGGAATTTCCGTGGCACTTACTATTGCTTCCCGTGAAGTGGACGGTGTGACCGTTCTGGACCTTAACGGGCGGATTACCCTGGGCGAGGGCAGTGTGCAGTTGCGCGAGGCCATTCGCGACCTGATCAGCAAGGGATCGAGAACGATCCTGCTGAACATGGGCGACGTCAACTACATCGACAGCTCCGGCCTGGGTGAACTGGTGAGCGCCTATACCACGGCCAAAAACCAGGGCGCCAGTGTCAAGCTGCTCAGCCTGACCAAGAAAGTCAAAGACGTGTTGCAGCTGACCAAGCTCTACACCGTCTTCGACATCTACGACGATGAGGCGAGTGCCATCGCCTCGTTCAAGTAGCGCTCACGCCACCTTCAACCTGCGCACAAAGGCCATCCCGACGGGATGGCCTTTATGCGTGCGGTGATCTCCTTGATCAAAACTTCACGGGATCAGAACTTCACGGCTGGCGCTGTTCGCGACGCCGCGCTGGCCTCGAAATACGCGTCGTTCTGGTGGAAGCCCAGCATTCCCGCCCAGATGCTGTTGGGGAACTGGCGCACAAAGGTGTTGTAGTCGCGCAGGGTCTCGTTATAGTGCCGGCGCGCCACGCTGATGCGATTTTCCGTCCCCGAGAGCTCATCCTGCAGCCGCATGAACTGGTCGCTGGAGCGCAGTTGCGGGTAGTTTTCGGTCAGGGCGAGCAGCCGCCCGAAGGCCGAGTCCAGCGTCCCGTTCGCCTGGATCTTCTCGCTGGGCGTATGCGCGTTCAGCAGGCCGGCCCGGGCATTGGCAATATCGCCAAAGACCGTGCTTTCTTCCTTGGTGAAGCCCTTCACCGTTTCCACCAGGTTGGGGATCAGGTCGGCACGCCGCTGCAACTGGATATCGACCTGCGACCACGCCGCCTTCACGTTCTCATCTTTTGCCACCAGTTGATGCTGCGCACTCACAAAGCTGCCGTATACGAAAAGACCGGCAAACACGAAGACCGCTACCACGACGAGCAAAATCAAAACCCCACGACGCATACAGTGCTTTCTCCTCCGGTCCGCCGCGGCGGACCCCTTCAAACCTTATCGGGAACGCCTACCAGTCGCCTCCGGCTCCGCCGCCGCCGAAACCGCCGCCGCCGAAGCCTCCAAAACCGCCACCGCCACCCCGCCGCCACCTCCGCCGAAGCCTCCTCCGCCCATGCCGCCCCCGCCACCGCCGCCGCCACCGCGAAATGCCGCCGGTCAGCAGGTTCCATCCAAAAAGAAAAGCGAGCAGCCGGAAACCGCCGAAGAACCCCAGGATGATGATCAGAAAGATGAGCCCGCCGAGCGGAAAGCCACGCTGCACCGGCCGCTGGCCATAGTGCGCCGGCGGCGGCCCGCGATCCTCATCCTGGAGCGCGACATTGGCATCGGCCGCGATCACCTGCGCGATCTGCGGTCACGGCCGTGAGCACCGCGCCATCGAAATCGTTGGCGCGCAGGTACGGAACCATTTCCCGGCCGATGTCGCCCGACCTTGCCATCGGGTAGGATGCCTTCGAGGCCATAGCCGACATCGATGCGCCGCTTGCGGTCCTGGACGGCGAGCAGCACCAGCACGCCCCGGTCCGACCCCTTCTTCGCCGATCTTCCACTTGTCTTCGAGTTGGCTGGCATAGTCCGCGGCATCTTCACCATCCAGCGTGTGAACGGTAACGATGGCGACCTGCGCGTTCGCCGCGGTGTGATCGAGCTGGGTGCAGATCTGGTCGAGGCGCGCGATCGCTGCCGGCGACAGCACGTGGGCGAAATCACTGACATAATCGGTGGGCTTGGGCAGGTCCTCTACCCGTTCGGCGGGGAGAACCGAGGCAGAAACAACTAAAACTACGGCCACCAGCAGCCGGAAAGGAGTCATAAACGAGCGATTGCGCACTTCCATCGCTTTCAATTGTACGTGGAGGGCGAAGCGAAAAGTTCCCAGGTACGAGCTCTTGGCTGATAGCTCTTAACTATTTCTGACACGACCAGTGCTAGCAAGGCCAGCGATGGAGGCTCGCTACGCCCTTGCTGCTTTTACCCGCGTGAGACGGCTGCCCAACCGGCTCTGTCGCGCTAATAACTAAGAGCTAAAAGCTAACAGCTAGAATGGATACGACATGATCGAAACTCAGACGCTTCAGCCTCCCGTCGCCCGCAAGGAACACAAAGAAACCACAATCCATGGCGTCACCCTTTCGGACGACTACGGCTGGCTGCGGGACAAGGAAAATCCCGACGTCACGGCCTACCTGGAGGCTGAAAACGCCTACGCCGAGTCGGTCATGGCGCCCCTCGCCGGACTGCGCGACCAGCTGTACGACGAGATGCTGAGCCACGTGAAGCAGACCGACGTCTCGGTTCCCTATCGCGACGGCCTGTACTGGTACTACACCCGCACCGAAGAGGGGCTGCAGTACGCCATCCACTGCCGAAAGAGCGGCACCTTTTCGGGCCCGAAAGAGGATGCCGAGGAACAAGTCCTCCTGGACGGCAACGAACTCGCCGCGGGACACGCCTTCTTTGCCATCGGCGCCATCGATATCAGCGACGACGGGCGATGGCTGGCCTACACGGTCGACTTCACGGGTTTCCGCCAGTACAACCTCTACATCAAGGACCTCGAGACCGGCGAGTTGCTGCCGGGCACGGTGGAGCGCGTCGGCTCGGTGGTGTGGGCGGCGGACAATTTCACGCTGTTCTACACCGTGGAAGACGACGAGCAGAAGCGCCAGTACCAGTTTTACCGCCACATGCGCGGAACACCCTATGCGGCCGACGTGCTCGTCTACCAGGATGACGATGAGCGCTTCAATGTGGGCGCCGGGCGCACCCGCGACGGCAAGTTCGTCGTCATGGAGTCGGCCAGCCACACCACCAGCGAATCCTGGGTGCTTCCCGCCGACGAACCGGAAGGCGAATTCAAGGTCATCTGCCCGCGCGAAGATGAACACGAGTACTCCGTCGATCATCGCAATGACCAGTGGTACATCCGCACCAATGACAAGGGCCGCAACTTCCGCCTGGTGACGGCGCCGGTTGCCGATCCGGCGCGCGAGAATTGGATCGAGCGCATTCCCCATCGTCGCCGATGTGATGCTCGAAGAGGTGGACATCTTCAGCGCGTTCTATGTGGCTTGCGAGCGGGAAGACGGGCTGCCGCGCTTGCGCGTGTGGAGATTTGTCGGGGACACGGCGGTGGCCGAATCGATGGGCGAAATTGCATTTCCCGAGCCGGCCTACAGTGCTTACCCCCACATCAACCGCATCTTCGAGTCCACCGCATTCCGGTATGCGTATCAGTCGCTGGTGTCGCCCAGTTCGGTGTATGAGTACGACTTGCGGACCGGCGAATCCGCCCTGCTGAAGCAGTTGGAAATCCCCGGCGGATTCGACCGCGACCTCTACGCCAGCGAGCGCGTGCATGCCAAGGCCCCGGATGGCGTCGAGGTGCCGGTATCGCTTGTTTATCGCAAGGATCAGCGGCAGCCGGGAAAGAATCCGCTCTACGTCTACGGCTACGGTTCGTATGGATACTCGCTGCCCATGGGCTTCAACTCCAACCGCCTGAGCCTGCTCGATCGCGGCATCGTGATGGCCTACGCGCACATCCGCGGTGGAGGCGACCTGGGCAAGCCCTGGCACGATGCGGGCAAGATGCTGGTAAAGCAGAACACCTTTACCGACTTCATCGCGTCGGTCGAGCATCTGACGGCGGCCGGCTACGGCGACCCGGCGCGCGTGGCCATCGAGGGCGGATCGGCGGGCGGACTCCTGATGGGCGCGGTGGTCAACATGAGGCCCGACCTGTTTCGCGCGGTCATTTCTCACGTGCCCGTTCGTCGACGTGATGAATACCATGCTGGATGCGACGCTGCCGCTGACCGTGCCGGAGTACGAGGAGTGGGGTAATCCGAATCTGGAGAACTACTTCAGATACATGCTGACTTACTCGCCCTACGATAACTTGAAGGCAGGCAAGTTATCCGGCTATGTTAGTCAAGACCAGCCTGCACGACAGCCAGGTAATGTATTGGGAGCCGGCCAAGTACGTGGCCAGGCTGCGCACGCTGAAGACCGATAACCGTCCCCTGCTGCTGGTAACGAATATGAAGGCCGGCCACGGCGGGGCGTCAGCGGGCGCTATGACTACCTGAAGGAGATCGCGTTTGATTACGCGTTCCTGCTGAAGGAGTTGGACATAGTGAACTAGCCCGCAACACCATTCAGTTAAGCGATTTCCGTCTGAAACACTTCATACGGAATGGGTGCCCCACCCTCGCCGCGTCGTTGTTTTTGCGGCTAGGGTGGGAGTCGAGTTGGAATGGGTGTCGGAAATGGGTGCCCCACCCTCCCCCCACCCCCCTCCCCCTGTGAAACTGTGAAGCTGTGAAACTGTGAAGCTGTGAAGCTGTGAAGCTGTGAAGGACACTTAATTAGTAATCAATGGCTTGCAATAGTCCACTCACGGGCTCACAGATTCCGCGCGGCTGCGGAACAGGAAAGCCAGGCATAAATAATGCCGCAGCAATCATTTATGTCGCCAACTCTCACGTAATCCGTGAAAGCTGTGCAACTGTGAACGGCACTTTGCCACCTGGCTGGTGCTGAAAAAGTCGTTCGGGCGGTAGGCCGGGGAGTTATCCCCGGTATAAGCAATGCAATATCAACGGGGCTTTAAGCCCCTGAGGTATGCTTTTGGGGAACTTCGGTCGAAACCATGCCTTTTTCATCAGCCATCTAGACCTGCGAAACGGACAGCGGGCTTAGAACATAATTGCTGATATTGCTGACGATGGCCTCGTAGGCATACTTCGGATCTGAGGAAAGCTTCTTCCAGTCCGGGTTATTGCGGAAAGAATCCCAGTGCACGTCCATGGCCGCGGCGTCGGGAACGCTCAACATATATGTAAGGTTGGGCATACGCGGTCCCACAATGGTGTCGCCGAAGAACACGAGGTTAAAGCCGGCGGCCTTGAAGATATCGAATTCGCCGTTGTTGAACATCTCCACCTTGCGCACGTGGTCGCGGTAGCTGGGGCTTTCGTAGGTACGCATCTGGTAGATGCGCTTTGCCTTGGTCGCGGCGGCCGGGGGCGGCGTCACCTTGGGCCAGCCCTCAAACGCGGCCAGCAGCGAATACTCCGCGCGCAGAAACGCCGGGTTGGCGGCGGGCGCGCTCCAGAACGGGTCCGCCGTCTTGAGGAACTCGGAATCCTTCGCCAGGTCGAGATCGAGCGTTGCCAGAGCTTCGACTGAGGGGCCGGGAATCAGCACGTACAGCTGCGGCGTCTCCGGCCCGAATTCCAGGCGAAACGCGCCGATCGGGCCCATGCCGCGCCGGGTGAGCGCCGGAATAAGAGCCTCGCCGATGTAGTGCTCGGTGAGCCCGGTCTGGGGCGCGGGCGCTACCTCGCTCTGGAGCGTATAGCGCCGGATCTGGTAGAACTCCCGCCCACGCGCGGCAGCCGCCTGGGCCTGGGCAGTTCGGGTAGCAGCGAGAGCTGAACTGGCGAGTGAAGCGGCGAGAAACTGGCGGCGGTGCATGGGTCCTCCAAAGTGGTTGAAGTGGCCCTCAGGCCACTTGACGAAGCCGGTCCATCCTAACCGGCGCGGCTACTCTTCCCCAATGTCTTCGTTCCACACTTCGGGAAACTTCGCGATATAGGACTCGAGCAGTTCCCGGCAATCGCGATTGTCGAGGTCGACCACCTTCACCCCATTTTCGCGCAGCCAGTCGAGGCCCCCGGCAAACGTCCGGCTCTCGCCGACCACAAGCGTCCCGATACGAAACTGACGGACCAGCCCGCTGCAATACCAGCACGGAGCGAGGGTGGTGACCATCACCTTGTCACGATAGCTGCGCTGCCGGCCGGCCCGGCGAAACGCGTCCGTCTCGCCGTGGATGCTGGGGTCGCCCTGCTGCACTCGCCGGTTGCGCCCCCGGCTTATCAGTTCCCCCGCCGTCGAAAACAGGGCCGCCCCGATGGGTATGCCCCCCTCGGAGAAGCCCAGCCGCGCCTCCTCGAGTGCCTCTGTCAGCATGTGTTCGTAAAGGTCCATCTTTCGATCAATGCCTTTCCCTGACAAGCATAAAGGAAATCACCGCTCCGCAAGACTAAAGGTCCGGACGAAGAGTTGGGCGCAACTTATTGTGCTGGCTGAAAATACGGATTTGTAACATACGTGCGCTACGGCAATGAACGTTGACTTTGAGCGCACTTGCAAGTCTACGGTGGATGTATGCAGGATGCAGGATTCACCATTCGCACCATGGCAGAACGATGCGGTATGACCGCGCACACGCTGCGCTACTATGAGCGTGTGGGGCTGATTCAACCGGTAGGCCGGGCACGCAACGGTCACCGTCGCTATTCCGAGGCCGACGCGGCCTGGCTCCACTTTTTGCATTGCATGCGCGCCACCAACATGCCCATTCGCGAGATGCAGCGTTATGCCGCGATGCGCGCGATGGGGCAGGCCACCCTGGAGCAGCGGCGCCAACTGCTCGAAGATCACCAGGCGGTCATTGCGGGAAAAATATCCGCGCTGGAACGGGCACATGCTCTGCTGACCCACAAAATCTCCAACTATCGCAAGATCGAGGACCGCACCCGCATTCCAAACCCGGTACCGACGGAGCCGGAAGTCGATCATTCGCTGGCGGCCGCCAGTTAACACAAGTCCGCCGGAAACAGGTGGAACAAGGAAAGCCAGATGAAGACACGCCGATTGGGCCAGAACGGTCCGCAGGTTTCGGCCATGGGCCTGGGCTGCATGGGCATGAGCGAGTTCTATGGTGCCGGCGACGAACAGGAGTCGCTGGCTACAATCGATCGTGCCCTGGAACTTGGCATCGATTTTCTCGACACGTCCGATGTTTACGGCCCGCACACCAACGAAGTGCTGGTCGGAAAGGCCCTCAAGGGCCGGCGAAAACGGTTCTTTGTGGCCACCAAGTTCGGCATCGTTCGCGACCCGGCCGACCCCTCCAAACGAGGAGTCGACGGAAGCCCCGCCTACGTGCGTCAGTCGGTCGAAGGCAGCCTGCGCCGGCTGGGCATCGAGACGATCGATCTCTACTATCAGCACCGCGTCGATCCCAAAACGCCCATCGAAGAAACCGTGGGGGCGATGTCGCGGCTGGTGGAAGAAGGCAAAGTTCGCTATCTGGGGCTTTCAGAAGCGGCCCCGGACACCATCGAGCGCGCCTCTCGGGTCCATCCCATTACGGCTTTGCAAACGGAATACTCACTCTGGAGCCGTGATCCCGAAGCCGAGATCCTGCCTACCTGCCGCCGTCTTGGTATCGGCTTTGTGGCCTACAGTCCCCTGGGCCGCGGCTTCTTGACCGGTGCCTTCAAGACGCCTGCCGATTTTGAGCCCGGCGATTTCCGCCGTAACAGTCCCCGATTTCAGGGTGAGAACTTCGACCGCAATCTGGCGCTTGTGGACAAGGTGAAAAAGCTGGCCGCCGAGGCCGGCGTGACCCCCGGCCAACTCGCCCTGGCATGGGTAATGGCGCAAGGCGATGACGTTGTGCCCATCCCAGGAACCAAGCGGCGCAAGTACCTGGAGGAGAACGCCGGAGCGGCCAACGTTGTGCTTGCCCCTGAACTCGTCCAGGACTTAGAAAAAGAATTTCCACCGGATGCGGCCGCTGGGCGAGCGGTACGCGCCAGGGAGGAATGTCTCTGGTCAACGTTTGAAACTTTGTGGCATCGATCCAAGTCGATTCGGCCGTTAATTCCGCATCGATCCGTAATCGATTGACCACATGAAACCTTTGCGCTTGCAACCCGTTCCTATCCATGAACAATTTCCGCTAGGATAGGCACGACGGCAATTATGCAGCGGCTTGGAGCCGCCGCCGCTCGAGGATGCTTTTCTCCCTGCTTCCCCGTACCATTCGCAGGGAAACAAAAGACTAACCGCTTTGCTCCGGCCTGAAAGATCGAATCACGTGAGAACGAACCGGCCCGAGGAGGTCCCCTGTGGCAGACTCATCCGACCTGCGCTTCAAGCATCTGCGACCCCCAAGTCAACATTCGAACAGGGAGCTCGCCCCGGATCAACAGCAGCTTGATCTGGAGCCGCTGACTCCCGAGGAGCCCAAAGGCCGTTTCAGCCGCCGCTCCTTTCTTTCCGGATTGGGAGCGACCGGCTTTCTGGCCGGAGCGGCCCCGCTGGTCCAGGCAGCCCCTTCCGTCGCGCCGGCGCCCGCTGACGCAGCCGCGGTCGACGGATCGGACGCAGTCAGTCTGCGGGTGAACGGCAAGGAATATAACCTGCGGCCCACTCGACCCCCGCGCCACGCTGCTCGACACGCTGCGCGAGCGCATCCACCTCACCGGCACCAAGAAGGGCTGCGATCACGGCCAGTGCGGCGCCTGCACAGTCCACGTCAATGGCCGCCGCGTAAACAGCTGCCTCTCCTTTGCCGTGATGCACGAGGGCGACGAGATCACCACCATCGAGGGTCTCGGCCAGCCCGACAACCTGCACCCGATGCAGGCGGCATTTGTGGAGCACGACGGCTACCAGTGCGGCTACTGCACCAGCGGCCAGATCATGAGCGCGGTGGCCCTGCTCAAGGAGCCGATCGGCCCCAGCGACGAAGACATCAAGCACGCCATGGCCGGCAACATCTGCCGCTGCGGCGCCTACACCAACATTGTTGCCGCCGTCCGCCAAGTGCGGGCAGCGCGGGCCTGAGGCAGGCGCAGGCCTGAACGGAGGAACCCATGCAGACCTTTAACTACGTCAAGGCCGCCAGCATCGACAAGGCGCTGGGCGCGGCCAATGGAGCGAAGTTCATCGCCGGCGGCACCACGCTGGTCGACCTGATGAAGCTGAGTGTCGAGACCCCGTCCGGATTGGTCGACATCAATATCCTGCCGCTGGACAAGATCGAACCGCTGCCCAACGGAGGCCTGCGCATCGGCGCCATGGTGCGCAACTCCGACCTGGCCTGGAACGCCGAAGTGCAGAAGAACTACGCCGTACTGTCGCAGGCGATCTTGTCCGGCGCTTCGCCGCAGTTGCGCAACATGGCCACGACCGGCGGCAACCTGCTGCAGCGCACGCGCTGCGTCTACTTCCGCGAACCCAGCGCGGGCACGCCCGGCGGCTACGGCTGCAACAAGCGCACGCCGGGCACGGGCTGCGCGGCGCTCGAGGGCTTCCATCGCACGCATGCCATTCTCGGCACCAGCGATCAGTGCATTGCGACGCATCCTTCGGACATGTGCGTGGCCATGGCGGCGCTCGAAGCGACGATCCTGGTCGAAGGGCCGAAGGGCAAGCGCACGATTCCGTTTGCAGACTTCCACAAGCTGCCCGGCGACACGCCGCATATCGAGAATGCGCTCGAGCCCGGCGAACTGATCACTTATGTCGATCTGCCCAAGCCGATCGGAAGGCGCGAAGAGCGTTTATCTGAAGCTGCGCGACCGCGCCAGCTACGAGTTTGCGCTGGCTTCGGCTGCCGTGGTGGCGAAGGTCGAAGGCGGGCACATCCGCTACGTTCGCGTGGCCATGGGCGGCGTCGGAACGAAGCCCTGGCGCTCGCACGAAGCCGAAGCCGCACTGATGGGCAAGGCTGTCGATGCAGCGCATTTCCGCACCGCGGCCGAGGCGGCGCTGAAAGACGCCAAACCCCGCACCGATAACGCATTCAAGGTTGAACTGGCCAGGCGTTGCCTCGTTCGCACGTTGAAGCTCGCAACGGCATAGATCGAAACCTGGGTGCCCCACATCTCGTTTGAAACGTGGGATGTCACTTCGACTGTAGATCGAAACTGAAGGAGTTAATCCATGGCGACGGACAATCTTCCCCAAGGCGCCGACATTATCGGCGCGGCAGTCCCGCGCATCGACGGACCTCTGAAGACGACCGGGACCGCGCGCTACTCAGTCGATCACGATTTCCCGAATCTGGCGCACGCGGTGGCGGTGCAGAGCACCATCGGCAAAGGACGCATTCGTTCGCTCGATGCGAGCACTGCCGAAAAAATGCCCGGCGTGCTGCTCGTTCTTCATCACGGCAATCTCGAGAACGTCTATCGCACCTTTCCGCACCAGCAGGACGGCAGCATGGCCGAGACGCGGCCCCCGTTTGAAGACGACAAGATCTACTACTGGGGTCAATACGTCGCAACGGTTGTGGCAGAAACGCTGGAGCAGGCCAAGGCCGCGGCCAACGCGGTGCGCGTGGAGTACGAGGCAGAAGCGCCGGATGTGCGTCCCGATCTGAGCGCTGCTTTCACGGGACCGCGCGAAAGCAGTTGGAAGCGTGGCGACCCCGACCAGGCGCTTGGTTCGGCTCCGGTTGTGGTGGATGAGACCTATGTGACTCCGGTCGAAACTCACAATCCCATGGAGATGCACGGCACCGTTGCCGTGTGGGACGGCGAGAACCTGACGCTCTATGACTCCTCGCAGGGCGTGGTGAGTCATCGCACCGTGATGTCGGAGGTGCTGGGCATTCCGCGCGAAAACGTGCGCACGATTTCGCGCTTTATCGGCTCGGGATTCGGTGGCAAGCTTTCCCCGTGGCCGCAGGCGACCCTGGCGGCGGCGGCGGCGCGCCAAGCTGAATCGCCCCGTCAAGCTCAGCGTCGACCGGCGCATGATGTTTTCCAATATCGGCCATCGCCCGCGGACCCAGCAGCGCATCCGCCTGGGAGCGACGCAGGACGGCAAGCTCACCGCGATCCGCCACGACTTTCTGACCGAGACCTCGCAGCTCGATGATTTTGTCGAGCACTGCGGCGAACAGACGCCATTCCTTTACAGCTGCCCCAATCTTGAAGTCACCACCGGCATGGTGCGCCGCAATGTGGGCGCGCCGGCGCCGATGCGCGGTCCCGGCGCCGTGCCCGGGCTGTTTGCGCTCGAGTCGGCGATGGACGAACTGGCGATCAAGCTCAAGATGGACCCGCTCGAATTGCGCTTCAAGAATGACGCCGAGCGAGACGAGGGAAAGAATCTTCCCTTCTCATCGCGCCACTTGAAGGAGTGCTACCAGACCGGCGCCGAAAAGATCGGCTGGAAGAACCGCACGCCCGCGGTGGGCTCGATGAAGCGCGACGGCAAAGTGATTGGCTGGGGCGTGGGCGGCGCATCCTGGGCGGCGGCGCGCATCCCCTGCACCGCGAGCGTCGAGCTTTGCCAGAATGGCCGTGTCTGCGTTCGCTGCGCTACGCAGGATATCGGCACGGGCACCTACACCCTCTTTGCGCAGGTCGCGCATGCGAAGACCGGCGTTCCGCTCGATCGCATCGATGTCTTTCTCGGCGACACATCCTTGCCCGACGGCCCTACGTCCGGCGGATCCATGGTGACCAGTGCGATTCTGCCCGCCGCCACCGGTGCTGTGAACCAGGCGGTTTCGCGGCTCCTCAACATTGCCACTCTGCTGCCCAGTTCGCCTTTCCACGGCGCGCATCCGGATTCGCTGACCCTCGCGCAGGGGCGCATTCAAACCAAAAATGGGACGCAGCAGGCGAAGGTGATTGGCGCAGCCTACCATTCCGGCGGAGACCTCACCGCCAACGGCCTGCCCTTCGAAGAAGTCCTGCGCCTGGCCAACCTGAGCGGCATCACCGCCATGGGCAAGACGTTTCCTTCGTTTGAAGATCCGAAGGCGAAGGAGTACTCACTGCACTCCTTCGGTGCGCACTTCGCCGAGGTGGAGTGGGAGCCGGAGATTGCGCGCCTGCGCGTGAGCCGCATCTTCTCCATCTTCGATTGCGGACGCATCATCAACAAGGGAGCCGGAACCAATCAGATCCTGGGCGCGGCGGTGATGGGCGTGGGCATGAGCCTGTTTGAGGAGACCATCCACGATCCGCGGACCGGGCAGCCGATCAACAGCAACTTTGCCGACTACATTGTGCCCACCTGCGCCGACCTGCCCGATCTGGATGTGACGTTCCTCGATTATCCCGACCTGATCGTGAACGAGTATGGCGCGCGCGGCATCGGCGAAATCGGCATGGCGGGCGTGGCTCCGGCGATCACAGAGGCCGTGTATCACGCCACCGGCGTCCGCGTGCGTGAACTGCCGATCCGCATTGAAGACCTGCTGAAGTCAACGGTGCTTTCAGCTTGAAGCAGAGTCAGAAAGGGAACGTATGAGCACGACATCGGTTTCAGCTTCGGCTTCAATCATCGGCAAATCCAACCCCGCGCATCGACGGACCGCTCAAGACCACCGGCGGCGCTGAATACGCGGCCGATTTTCATTTTGACCGCATGGCGCACGCCGTGCCTGTTTGTGCATCGATCGCGAGCGGACGCATCGCCAGGCCTGGATACATCGGCTGCGGAAAAGATGCCCGGCGTTCTGCTCGTCCTTCATCACGGCAACATCGGGCCGTTGTATCGCACCGTTCCCGGAGACGACAACGCGACCAACAGCGAAGTCCGTTCCCCCTTTGAAGACGAAGTCATCCGCCACTGGGGCCAGTATGTCGCGGTTGTGATCGCAGAAACTCTGGAGCAGGCTACGGCGGCGGCCGCAGCGGTCAAGGTGGAGTACGAGAAGGAACCCGCCCACGTGCACCCTGCCCTTGGCGATTACGACGGCAAGCGCAAATCGGTCTCGAAGCGCGGCGATCCCGATGCGGCGTTTGCCTCTGCGCCGGTCAAAGTCGACCAGACTTACATCACGCCCATCGAGACGCACAATCCCGATCGAGTTGCACGCCTCGGTGGTCGTGTGGGATGGCGATCACGTAACGCTCTACGAGACCTCGCAGGGCGTTGTGAATCACCGCGTAGTCATGGCGCAGGTGCTGGGTTTGCCGGTCGAGAACGTCCGCGTCGTGACGCGTTATCTCGGGTCCGGCTTCGGCGGCAAGCTCTTTCCCTGGCCGCACGCTGCCATGGCCGCGGTTGCTGCGCGCAAGCTCGACCGCCCGGTCAAGCTGAGTCTCAACCGCCGCATGATGTTCTCCAATGTCGGCTATCGTCCCCGCACTGAGCAGCACATCAAGCTGGGCGCAACCAAGGATGGCAAGCTGCTTGCGCTGCGGCACGACTATCTGAACGTCACCTCGCTGCTCGACGACTTCGACGAAGGCTGCGGCGAAGCCACGCCGTACCTCTACAGCGTTGCCAACCTCGAAGTGACCGGCGCCCAGCCGCGCCGTAACTTCGGAGCGCCCATGTGGATGCGCGGGCCCGGCGCGGTTCCCGGCCTGTATGCGCTCGAATCGGGAATGAATGAGCTGGCCGACGCGCTGAACATGGACCCGCTGCAGCTGCGCCTGCTCAACGACGCCGACAAGGACGAGAGCGACAAGAATAAACCGTTCTCGTCGCGCCACTTGAAAGAGTGCTACGAAACCGGTGCGAAGAAGTTCGGGTGGGAGAAGCGTACGGCCGGCATCGGATCGATGCGGCGCGAGGGCAAGATACTGGGCTGGGGACTTGCCGGCGCAAGCTGGGTAGCGATGCGCCTGCCGTGCACGGCGACCGTCGAGTTCTGCGCCAACGGACGCCTATGCGTGCGCTGCGGCACCCAGGACATCGGGACCGGCACTTACACGATCTTCGCGCAGGTACTGAACGAAAAGACCGGCGTGCCGCTCGATCGCATCGACGTGATCCTCGGCGATAGCGGGCTTCCGAGTGGACCCATGTCGGGTGGTTCGCTCGTGACGGGGTCGGTGCTGAATGCGATCGCTGCGGGTGCAGACGGCGCCATCAAGCGGCTGCAACAGGTAGCGGCATCGACCACCGGTTCGCCTTACCATGACGCTGCGGTGGACACGATTGCATTCACGGACGGCCGTCTTCACAAGAAGGACCAGCCGGCGGCAGATGGCACGCATTTCGCAGACATACTCCAGATGGCAAAACTCAACGGCATAAGCGCCGAGGGTAAAACCGTCCCCACCTGGGAAGATCCGAAGGCCAAAGACGTTTCGCTTCATTCCTATGGCGCGCAGTTCGTCGAAGTGGAGTGGGAACCCGAGATCGCGCGGCTGCGGGTAAGCCGCGTCGTCACCGTGATTGACGGCGGCCGCATCATCAATCCCAAGGCCGCTGCCAACCAGGTCTCCGGAGCGGTCGTGATGGGAGTGGGCATGGGGCTTCTCGAAGAGACCATTTACGATCAGCGCACCGGTCAGCCCATCAATGGCAACCTGGCCGACTACATGGTTGCCACCTGCGCCGATGCGCCCGAGATCGACGTGACCTTCCTCAACTATCCCGACCCGGCCATGGGCGAATATGGGGCCCGGGGTGTGGGCGAAATCGGCCTGGCCGGGGTGGCTGCCGCCATCACGGCCGCGGTCTATCACGCCACCGGCATCCGCGTGCGCGAACTCCCGGTGCGCATCGAAGACCTGTTGCCGTCTAAAATACTGGAAGCATAGCCGGCACACCGAAGAATGACCGATCTCGAGCACATTCTGCCCCTGTGGAACGAACTGGAAGCATCAGGGGCTGACTACGTGCTGGCTACCGTCGTGGCCGTCGAGGGCTCAAGCTATCGCCGGCCGGGCGCGCGTATGCTGCTGGCCCAGGATGGACGCCGCGCCGGCACCGTCAGCGGCGGATGCCTTGAAGCGGAAGTGGCCAAACGGGCCTGGTGGCTCACGAGCGATGGGCCCGTCGTCGAGCGCTACTCCACGCTCGAAGACGACGGCGATCTTCCCTACGGTTCCGGCTGCGGCGGCGTGGTCTACATTCTGCTGGAACGACGCAAAACCGCCAGCCCGCTGATCCATGCCCTGAAGTCCGCCTTCGACGTACGGTGGCCGCTGGCCATCGCGGTCGTTCTGGAAGGCCCGCACATAGGGAAACGAGCCTTTGCAAGGCCGCGGCCAACAATTGGAATTCCCACGCTTGATCTGACCAGCGCGCTATTGCTTCAGGAGTTGGCCGAAGATGCGCTGGAACGCCGGACGTCTTTCGAACAAAAAATACAGATCGATGGAAAGGCGACTCGCGTCTGGGTGGATTATCGTGCCGCGCGCCCGGGCCTCTGGATCTTCGGCGCCGGGGACGATGCAAGGCCGCTGGTTCGCCTGGCTCGCGAGCTGGGCTGGTTTGTCGCTGTCGCCGACGGGCGTTCACACCTCGCGACACAAAGCCGGTTCCCGGCCACAGACGAAGTACGGACATTGACCGTCAGTGAATTGCCCGGCTCCGCAAAGGACAGTCTTCCGGTGTTGCCCACCGACGCCGCGGTGCTGATGACCCACAGCTTCGAACAGGACTCTCATATCCTGGCCGCGCTGCTGAATGACGAGAATGAATTTCCCTATGCCTATGTCGGTGTGCTGGGTCCGCAACGGCGCACGCGCGAAGCATTGGCAGAGGCGGCACGGCTCCGGCACATAACGCCGGCGGCCGATCGCATTGACGGCTGGCTCGCGCAACTACATGCGCCCACCGGCATCGACCTCGGTGCCGATACCTCGGCTTCCATCGCGCTCTCCATCCTGGCCGAGATTCAGCAGACCCTGAATGCGGCCACGGCGCTTCCCCTGCGCCAGGTGCGCGCGACCAAGGTGGAAATCTACTAATCCGGATTCTCACTGTTCGACGGCTCTGTCGCGTTTTCCTGCCTTTTACTCGGTTCCCTGGTCGTGCGGGCATATGGCTGTTACATCCGGAAATTTGTCTCTAAAGCATTTAGATTCAGCCAGTATGAAACGTTTTGGCATTGCCCTCACAGCTTCACAGTTTCACAGCTTCACAGTTTCACAGGGGGAGGGGGGGGTGGGGGGTCGTATGGTTAAAAGGAGAATAAAGGGTGAATGAACCCGCGAGAGAGGCCACGGAACGGAATAAATCTGGCAAAATTCCGGACACTTTGGAATAACACCACGTCGAAGGGCATTTGAGTATCTCCGACTCCAAGTTTGCGATAAGAGGCCTTAATCTTCGGCAAGTCCGAGGACCAGAATTCGTTCGAGCCAAACTCGCATGATGCGCAGCTCCAAGATCAACGGCGAGCGGGCTTTGTGGCAGAGTCGTGAGAAAAGGAGGCTAAGGCATTGCTGTTCACTCAAGCGTCCTGCTCTGCCGGGACGCCCACCCTAGCCGCAAAAACAAAGACGCGGCGAGGGTGGGGCACCCATTCCCAGTGGGATGCTTGCACGCAGGCGCAGCGGCGCTACTTGCGCCCGATCTCCTCAAGGTCCCCGGCTGTTACGCCGCCTTTGCGGCCAAGTGCGCTTCCAGGACCTCGAGGAATTTTGCCAGCCACGCCGGATGCGCCGGCCATGCCGGCCCGGTGACAAGATTGCCGTCCACGACCGCGCCGGTGATGTCGACCTTCACGAAGGTTCCACCCGCGAGCTCAACTTCAGGCGCGCAAGCCGGGTAGGCATTCACCTTGCGCCCCTTCAGCACTCCAGCCGCTGCGAGGAGTTGCGGCCCATGGCATAAAGCAGCAATCGGCTTCCCCGCTTTATCGAAATACCGCACGATGTCGAGCACTTTCTCGTTCAGACGCAGGTATTCCGGAGCGCGCCCGCCCGGAACCACAAGCGCATCGTAATCGGCTGCCTTGATGTCGTCGAAGGTGGCATTCAGAGTGAAGTTGTGGCCGCGCTTTTCAGAGTAGGTTTGATCACCCTCGAAGTCATGGATGGCCGTGCGCACTTGTTCACCCTTCTTTTTTCCGGGGCAAATTGCATCGACGGTGTGGCCCACCATTTGCAAGGCCTGGAAGGGCACCATGATCTCGTAGTCTTCGACAAAATCGCCGGCGAGCAGCAACAGCTTTGCAGGTCTCATTGAGTTTTCTCCATCTGGAAGGTTCTTGTGACGGCGCCCGACGCGCCTGAACCCATGCGCCCGGCCGCCGATTTAGGTTCAAGAAACTACCAGTTCGCAAAGACTGTCAGCAAACTGGATGACACGAATGCAACAGCTCAATTCTGCCCTCTTGTACACCGCAGAATGTGCCCCGTTCCGGGGAATGCGCAAGCTTGATCATTCCCCAAAAAGTGTACAATACCGGCACTTCGTGGGAAAAGGAACCAGCTTCCATGCTTGTCTCGCAGGCGGTCCAAACACGCGATCTGGTTCTAAGCTCCTTCCCTGCCAAGGACCGTCATAACCCAGATGTTCAGTCCCTCGCTTTTCTCCTCGAAGATTTCCTTGCGGCCGAGGATCTGGCGGCACGCCTGGACGGATTCGTCGAGCTAAAAGCATGGGCGACAGGCGGGCATCGCTGGCAGCCCGACGACCGTCTTGACCGCCTCGAAGTTCTCCTCACGCTGGTCGAATCCCAAACTGAGATCCGCCTCCGTTTGCAGCAAACCATCGGGCAGATACTCGCCGAGATGCACTCCGTCGAGTTGTTCGCCGAGGCGGGGCTTCACCCCCGGGAAGGTTTGTGGTCCGATGCGGTACGCCGTCTCACCCAACGCATCCTTCCTTCAGCTCGCGACGATTCCGACCTTTCCCGGCTGGTCTTCCGGCTTTATCCCACTGCGAAGTCCATTGACCGCTTGATCGAGCAACCGAACCATAATTTCGAGCGCATCGCCCGCTTGCTGTCCCCCGTGGAAGAAACATCCGCCTGGATGCGCCAAGGTGACGACCTTCGGCAGGCTTTTCTCCTGCTCGGGGTCCACGTCGCAGGGTTGGGGCTCTCTCCAGGGCTGCGCGCCCGGAGCCACGCGTTCCACATCGAAGACTCGCCCTTTTACCTTGTTCATCAATCGTCCGTCGAACTGGTTCGTCAGAATGGCACTTCCCTCACCCTCGATTCATGGCGCACTCATGTCCAGAGCGTTCGCAGCGAACTCCAGTATGTTCACGTGCGAATGGAGGACACGGGCGTCAGCACTGCGCTGATCTTCGACATACGTACAATCGAACACGCACTCAGCCGCATGGAGTTCATCACCGAGGTTCTTTTCGTGGCGGAGCCTCACGAGCACATATATGCTGTGAAGCGCCTGCTCGACGATGTGATGAAGTCCACTCGCGACGATCTCAGCCTGACTGCCCTGTTTCGCGACAACACTTCGTTACTGGCGCGCAAAATCGTCGAGCGCACAGGGAAGACAGGCGAACACTACATCGCCAATACACGCAAGGAATACTGGTTGATTTGGAGAGCATCTCTCGGCGGCGGCTTAATGACCGTACTGACAGCCGCAGTAAAGATGCGCGTTGTGGAGGCCCATCTTCCCCCCTTTATCGAGGGCATTGCCGCGGGTACAAACTATGCCGCCACCTTCATCCTGCTGCAGCACCTTCATCTCGCTCTTGCCACCAAGCAGCCATCCGTTACCGCCGCCACGTTTGCCGGAATCGTCCGGACAACCCACGGCCAGGAACGCCTGGCCAGACTCGCCGAGTTTATCAGCCGCATTTGCCGAAGCCAGCTGGCGTCGGTGGCTGGTAACCTGATCGCCGTCTGCCTCGGTTGCGTGGCTTTTGCCAAAATCTGGCAGCTTTTATTCTCCAGACATTTTCTGACCCTCTCCAGCGCGGAGCATGTCTATGACTCGCTTGATCCACTCGCGTCCGGGACCGTGATTTACGCCACCATCACCGGTTTCATCCTTTGGATCTCCGCACTGGCTGGCGGCTGGTTCGAAAACTTCGCCACATTCAATCGCATTCCCGCTGCCATTGCCCAGCATCCCCTCGGTCGAAAGATCGGGCACGACCGCATGAAGCGACTTGCCGAGATTGTCGACGCGAATCTCTCGGGGTGGGTTACGTGCATTGTTCTCGGCTACCTGCTCGGTTTCATCCCGGCGGTGGGAGGGTTTTTCGGGATCCCGCTTGACGTGCGCCATGTCACTCTCTCAACCGGCACTCTCGCCCTGGCCGCTGCCAGCTTTGGGCGCAACTGGCTGTACCGCGGCTGGTTCGTGCAGATGGTGTACGGCATTGCGGTCACCTTTGTGCTCAACCTTGGAGTCAGCTTTTCGATCGCCGCGTCGGTCGCCATGCGGGCCTACGGCGTTTCGAGGGCTGACCGTCTGCAACTGACGTGGTACACGGTGAAAAGCTTCTTCAGGTCACCGGGCCGCTTTCTGTTACCGCCACGAAATGAACCGGCCCCGGACAATGCTGCCACCCCGGAGTCAGGGCCGGAATAAGATTCCTGGACAGCCCTTGTAACCTAGAATTGGCCATGGGCTCTTCCCCTTCTACTCTGGACGAACTCAATGCGCGCATCATCGCGTGCGAGCGCTGTTCGCGGCTGCGCGCCCACTGCGCGCAGGTAGCGAGCGTCCGTCGCCGCGCCTACGCTGATTGGGAGTATTGGGGCCGGCCTGTCCCTTCGTTCGGCGACCCTCGCGCGCGAGTTCTGATTCTGGGCCTGGCGCCCGGAGCCCACGGATCGAATCGCACAGGGCGTCCTTTTACCGGCGACGGCTCCGGCGATTTTCTCTATCCCGTTCTCTATGAGGCAGGATTCGCATCGCAGCCCAAAGCTGTGTCGCGCGACGACACGATGAAACTCAGCGGGCTGTGGATTACCGCTGTCGTCCGGTGCGCGCCTCCGGGGAACAAACCCACGCCTGAGGAGCAACGCAATTGCGCACCCTGGCTCGACGAGGAGTTGCGCTTGTTAAAGAACCTGCGCGTCGTGGTCTGCCTGGGACGCATCGCCTTTGACGGGTTGCTCGCCTGGGCTAAACGAGAGGGCCACTTAACTTCGCGCTCAAACTACCGGTTTGCTCACGGCGCCGAGTACACTCTTCCAAGCGGCTTGATCGTCATCGCCAGTTATCATCCGTCGTTGCAGAACACGAACACAGGCAAGCTGACGCGGCCGATGTTCCTCGCCGTCTTCAACCGTGCGCGGCATCTCGCGGGCATGGATTCGGGCACCAGTAAATCGTGAGGGAGAGCATGGCCAAGATTGGGTATCACATTTTTCCGGCAGCGGTATTGCTGCTGTGCTGTTTCGCATCCTGGAGAGGAGCCTGTGCGCAAACCATGAAATCCGATCACTGGTCGCCACCCGAACTGCTTGAACGCGCAAAACACTTGCAGCAACTGGCCGCGGAAAAAGGGTCCGCAAGCGAGATTCTGGAAAAGTACCCGCATCACTACACCATGCTTGCGTTCAGAAGCCGCAATGGCGGCGGCGAAGTGCACCAGAATTTCGCTGACGTGTTCTACATTCTCGATGGGCATGCCGCGGTGGTCACGGGTGGCGAAGTGGTCGACCCTAAATCGACGGGCCCCGGTGAAACCCTTGGCACATCGGTAAAAGGTGGCTCGCAACAGGCGGTGAAGGCGGGAGACGTGGTCCACATCCCCGCCGGCATGCCTCACCAGATGCTGGTGCCCGAGGGCGAGACTGTTACTTATTTTGTGGTGAAGGTCGAAGAGACTCGCTGAAGCTGTGCGCCTTCGAGGTGCCTAAGGTAGTTCCAGGGCACGGAAACGGGCATACGCGTCGTTCCACGATTCGGTCGCATGCGGCTCATACTCGACGCATTGAATTGACTCCTTGATACGGGCTCTGCCGGTTTCAAAACTTGAGACATATCCTGTTGCAATTGCCTGCACCATGACATTCCCAAGCGAAGTTGCCTCGGCTGGCCCGGCGACGACTCTTCGGTCGCATGCGTCGGCGACCATCTGGCAGAGCAGAGCGTTGAGAGAGCCGCCGCCGACAATGCGGATGGTAGAGAAGGTTTTGCACGTGAGCGCTTCGAGAGAAGCGAGCACCGAGCGGTATTTCAAGGCCAGGCCCTCAAAGACGGCTCGCGCAACAGCGCCTGGAGTTTCCGGAATGGGCTGGCCCGTCGACTGACAATAGTCCTGGATCGCGAGCGGCATCGAGGTGGGCGCTTCAAACCGTGATTCGTTTGGCTCAAGCAACGTCTGGAAGGGAGCGGCGCATGACGCGGCCTCCAGGAGATCGTTCCAATCAAGATGCTGTCCTGCCCTTTCCCAGTGGCGCTGGCACTCCTGGAGGATCCAAAGGCCGGAGAGGTTCTTCATCAGGAGGTAGCCTCCATTGGCGGCGCCTTCGTTGGTAAATTGCAACCTGCGTGCGCATGCAGAGACATTCGGCTGCGGAACCTCGGTACCCATCAGGCTCCACGTGCCGCTGCTGATGAATACGCTGTCGGGACCCATGTCGGGAATGGCGGCCACGGCGGAAGCGGTGTCGTGAGAGGCAACCGCAACCACCGGCACCTCCCGGTCGAATCCGCAGTCCTCACAGAATACTTTTGTGGATGTGGCCGACGATGGTTCCCGGCCGCACAATCTCGGGAAGGATTTGCGCGGGAATCGACAATCTCTCCAACGTCCCGGTCGCCCAGCCCGTCAAGCGATGGGAGAACATTTGTGTAGTTGTAGCTTCGGTGTATTCGACGTGCCTGGCGCCGCACAAAAAATACGAGAACAGATCCGGAATCGTAAGCAGGGTGGCCGCGCCGGCTAGCTGCGGGTCATTGGCGAGAACCATGCTATAGAGCTGAAAAATGGTATTGATCTGCCACGTCTGAACCCCGGTCTCCTCGAATAGCGCCTCGGCATTCACCTTCGAGAACAACAATTCCGGTACGCCCCTGGTCCTCTCGTCGCGATAGTGAACAGGGTTGCCGATCAGCCTGCCCGCCGCATCGAGCAATGCGAAGTCAACTCCCCAGGCATCGACGCCTACCGAAGCCGGGCTCTCCCCGTAACGGGCTTTGAACCTGGAGAATCCTATCTGCATCTGCGACCAGATATGCAGCACATCCCAGAACAGGCGGTCGGCGACGCGGACTCCGCCATTGGCGAAGCGGTGCATCTCCTCTAATTCGAAGCGCCGTCCATCCCAATGCGCCGCCATGACTCGACCGCTGGAAGCACCAAGGTCCACGGAAAGAAAGCGAGCGCCATTCTGCATGCTAGCCCTTCAAAGGTCTGATTGAACTCGGATTATGCGAGCATCATACTGCTCCGCATAAAGGAATTCAATTCAAGGCGATGACTAAGGCTGGATTTCGCTTCTTTTTGGTTATTCAGCCCGGGGGGACGGCGTGCCCCGCATAGCCACGGGTAGTCGCACGTCTGAATTCAGCGCACAATCGTGCTCCCCATCACTGACTGCGGTGGTCCGAAACCGGCTTGCTTAACGGTGAGGAGAACCTCAGGAGAATTTCAATGGCTACCTATGCCGTTCCCGAATTAGAGACACCCACACCTATCGCAGCCAACGAAGTATTGCTGGTCGCCAGTGGAGATCTTCGCCAGTCCGCCAACCAGGTATGCTGGCCGGCGCAAGAGAAAATGGAAGCAAAGCTCATCCAGGCGTTCCGGGCTGAGGGATACACCCTGCGCCGCGCTCATCCTTACGATGAGCGCCTCGAGCATGGATTTATCTATAGCCAGCGCATGGGGATGGATATCTTTGAGCACATCCATCCGGATGCACCGATCGTAATTGCTGAAGCCGTCTGGCAATACAGCTATCACATTCTTGCCGGCCTGCTTGGCCATCGCGGACCGATTCTCACCGTCGCAAACTGGTCAGGAGAATGGCCGGGACTGGTCGGCATGCTGAACCTGAACGGCTGCCTGCACAAGGCGGGAGTGAAGTTCTCCACACTCTGGAGCAAGGACTTCGACGATGCAATCTTCCGTGAGGGGCTGCGTGAGTGGCTTCGCGAGCATCGTGTCGTGACCGACTCCAACCACGTGCGGGACCTCGACCTGGATGCTATCAACCCCGCAGAGCAGGAGTTGGGCTTCTCACTCGCAAGGAATCTTCAATCGCACGGGGCCATCATGGGTGTCTTCGACGAGGGATGCATGGGCATGTACAACGCCATCATCGAAGACAACCTGTTGAACAAGCTTGGCGTTTACAAGGAGCGACTGAGCCAGTCTTCCCTGGTAGCCGCCATGCGCGAAGTTTCTGACACGGAGGCGCAGAAAGTCCGGGAGTGGCTCGATCAACGCGGTGTCACCTTCAGGACCGGTCCCAACGAAGAGCTGGACCTGACCGATGCCCAGATTCTCGGCCAGTGCAAGATGTATATCGCCGCGATGCGAATCGCCGCGGAATTTGGCTGCGATGCCATCGGCATCCAATACCAGCAGGGCCTGAAGGACATGGCGCCGGCTTCGGATCTTGCTGAAGCCCTGCTGAACAACGTGGAACGGCCGCCTGTGTTCTCGAAAGAAGGTCAGGAACTCTACGCAGGGAAACCCCTCCCCCACTTCAACGAGGTAGACGAGTGCGCCGGTCTGGACGCATTAGTGACAAACCGCGTGTGGACCGCGATGAACCTCGATCCGGCCACTACGCTGCATGATGTTCGCTGGGGCGAACACTTCACTGGCAACGGCATTGACGACTTCGTGTGGGTGTTCCAAATTTCCGGAGCGGTGCCTGCATCCCACATCGCCGGTGGATATTCCAAGGCGATAAGCGAGCGCCAGCCTCCCATGTACTTCCGCCTCGGGGGTGGAACTCTGAAGGGCATCTGCAAGCCGGGACACGTAGTGTGGAGCCGGGTGTTTGTGGAAGGCGGAAAGGTTCACCTGGACATGGGACGAGCCACTGCCGTTGAACTGCCGGCTGAAGAGACTGAGCGGCGCTGGCAGGCTACAACTTCTCAATGGCCCATCATGCACACGGTGCTGCATGGCGTTTCGCAGTATCAGTTCATGGCCCGGCATCATGCCAATCACGTCAATGTTGCCTATGCGCCGACTTCGCAAATTGCAGACAAAGCGCTGGCGGCGAAGGCAGCCATGTTCGCCGAACTTGGCGTCATTGTCCATCTCTGCGGTGTCTGAGGAAACTTTGTTCCAGAGCTTTGCAATAACGCCCGGCAGCGGAAGATCGCGGCCGGGCAATTCCCTGTCGGCATGGCTGATTAACGGAGCTAACCAAGATGAGTTCCACTTCTGAAGCCACTCGGCGCAACGCCGATGCGATCGATCCGGCGCGAGTGCCTCAACGAATTTTGAGCACGGGCGCAACCATACCCGCCATTGGTTTGGGAACGTTTGGATCCGACCACGTTTCTCACCAGGCCGTGGCCGATGCCGTCACATTCGCCGCGCAAATTGGCTATCGCCATTTCGATTGCGCTTCGGTGTATGGCAATGAGGACAAGATCGGCCTGGCGTTTAAAAAGCTCTTCCAGGGCGGCCTCAAACGGGAGGAGGTCTGGATCACATCGAAGCTCTGGAACGACAAGCATGCGGAACGGGATGTCATCGCGTCCTGCGAGAAATCACTCCTCGACCTGCAGCTCGAGTACCTGGATCTTTACCTGGTTCACTGGCCGTTTCCGAATCACCATCCTCCCGGATGCGATGTGAGCGCGCGCAATCCGCACGCGGTTCCCTACATTCACGAGAACTACATGCGAACCTGGCGGAAGATGGAAGAACTGGTGGATCGAGGCCTGGTTCGGCACATCGGCACATCCAACATGACCATCCCCAAGATGAAGCTGTTGCTTCGCGACGCACGCATCAAACCGGCGGTGAACGAAATGGAACTGCACCCGCATTTCCAGCAGCCGGAGTTCTTCCGCTACTTGCTCGAAAGCGGAATTCAGCCCATCGGCTACTCTCCGATCGGCTCACCGGGGCGCCCCGAGCGTGATCGAACACCGGAAGATACGTCGCCGGTCGAGGATCCCGTCATTCTCAACATCGCACAGCGCCTGGGGGTACATCCGGCCGTCGTCTGCATCAAGTGGGCGGTTCAGCGCGGGCAGGTTCCAATTCCATTTTCCGCCAACCCCGGCAATATCGTGAGGAACCTCGAAGCCGTGGTCGGAGAGCCGCTGAACACCGCAGACATGGAGGCGATCCGCGCGGTGGACCGGAATTGCCGCCTGATCAAGGGACAGGTATTTCTCTGGAAAGATCACCAGTCCTGGGAAGATCTCTGGGACATCGACGGTGAGATTACGCCGGCCTGAACAGTGGAGAAAAGTGCAATGAATCAAACGATGAGGGCTGCCTACCTGCCCGGGAACAGCACCGTCGAGATGAGGACTGTGCCGGTTCCAACGCCGGCATACGGTGAAGTGCTGGTGCAGGTCAAGGCCTCGACCATCTGCGGCTCCGATATTCGCTGCATCTACCGCGAGCATCTTGGAAAAGGGCCCGAAGGCTATCAGGGCGTCATCGCCGGCCATGAACCTGCGGGCATCATCGTGGAGTTGGGACCCGGGTGTCGCCGGTTCAAAGTCGGCGATCGCGTGATCGTCTACCACATCTCGGGCTGCGGAGTTTGCAATGACTGCCGGCGTGGATACATGATCTCCTGCACCGACCCGACCTATCGACGCGCCTACGGTTGGCAGCGCGACGGCGGGATGGCGGAGTACATGATCGCCGAGGAGAAGGACCTTATCCTTCTTCCACACGAACTCACATATGCGGACGGAGCCCAGGTAGCCTGCGGCTTCGGGACAGTTTACGAAGCTCTCGAGAAGATCGGCATTTGCGGGAACGATGCGGTATTGATCACGGGTCTTGGCCCGGTCGGCCTTGCCGCCGGGGCCCTCTGCCGGAAGCTCGGCGCGCAGCAGATCATCGGAATCGACATTGCCAGGGAGAGGCTCGAACTGGCCATGCAACTCGGGGTTTGCGACCACGTCCTTGCGGCCGGCCCGGACAATGTTTCCCAGGTGCGCGAACTTACGGGAGGAAACGGAGTTGAGCGAGCCGTCGATTGCTCTGCCAATGCGGACGCACGCGCAACCGCAATTCGCAGCACGCGCAAATGGGGCAAAATGGTGATGGTAGGCGAAGGAGGAACCGTAACCTTCAACCCTTCGCCCGACATCATTCATGATCAGAAAACCATCTTCGGATCCTGGGTGACATCGACATGGTTGATGGAAGAGCTTGTGGAACGGCTGGTCCGCTGGGGGCTGCATCCGGACGACATCATTACTCATCGATTTACCCTGGAGCAGGCAGCCGAGGCCTATGCGCTGATGGCTTCCGGCCGATGCGGTAAAGTCGCCGTATGCCCCACGTCCTGACATTGAGATCGCGTCCGGCTTGACCCAAGGAGACAAAGAATGCTGAAGGGAATCTCGAAATACATCAGCCCGGAGTTGTTGGCCGTGCTACACGAGATGGGCCACGGTGACGAGATCATCCTGGCCGACGCCCATTTCCCGGGCCATTCCATTGGTCCCAGAGTGATTCGCGCGGACGGCATTCCTATCCAAAACCTTCTCGATGGCATCTTGCCCCTCTTTGAGCTGGACTCCTACGCGCGTCCTCTTGTCATGATGGAAGTTGTTTCGGGCGACACGCTTGATTCTGCGGTCGAAAGAGATTACATGGATACCATCCGGAGGCACGCGGCTGCCGCACCCACTCCCGAACGCATTGAGCGAAACGCCTTTTACGCCCGCGCCAGGGGAGCATTTGCCATCGTAATGACGGGTGAACTGCGAAAGTACGGCAACCTGCTTTTGAAAAAAGGGGTGACGCCCGTCGTATAGTCGAGGTCGTTTGCGCCAACAGAGAACGTCTGGTGACGACGGAGATTACATTCTCATCTGGTTGCCGGGGCGAGCACGCGCAAAGTGACGCAGGTTCCCCTGCCGAGCTGACTGGCGATCTCTGCACTGCCGCCGTGGAGAGTCATGATGCTCTGCACGATTGCCAGCCCAAGTCCTGTCCCGCCCGAAGTCTTGGAGCGTGAGGGGTCCACGCGGAAGAAGCGGTCAAATACTCTGGGCAGAGCTTCGGCCGGAATGCCGATGCCGGTGTCGGAGACCTTGATACGTAACTCGGCATCCGTGGCGGAGGCCGCCAGAGTCACCGAGCCTCCGCTGGGCGTATGGGCGATGGCGTTTGAAACCAGGTTGCTTACAGCTCGCAGCATCAGAGAACGATCCAAGTCGGCGGTTATGGGCTCGGCGCCGGCGGCAGAGACGAGGGATACCCCGCCGTCCGACGCTGTAGCCTCGTAATAATCGCGCACAATGCCGAGCAGTTCATGCACGTCGACTCTTTGCCGGTGCAGATGTGTCAGCGGGCTTTCTGCGCGGGCGAGAAACAACAGGTCTCCTATCAGTTCTGAAAGCCGGACGGTCTCTTCCAACGAAGACTCCAGCACATCGCGGTACTCGTCGACGGTCCGAGCCCGCGCGAGAGCCACTTCGGCTTCGCCGCGAATATTATTGACCGGCGTCCGCAGGTCGTGTGCGATGTCGGCGGAGAATCGTGAGATCTGCTCGAAGGATTCCTCTAGACGGTCAAGCATTTCATTGAACGTTCCCGCTAACGACGCGAGCTCTGAAGGGTACCCTTCCGCCCCGATCCGCTCGCGCAGGTTGGTCGATGTAATCCTTCGGGCGGTTGCGGCGATCTCTTCGACCGGGCGGATGCCGTGGCGCGCGATCCGGTATCCCACGAGGGGGAAGAGGACCGAAGTCACCAGCAGGATGGCCCAGAACCACAATCGATAGCGCCTCAGCAATTCTTCTTCTTGCGAAATATCGATGGCGATTTGAATCGTATCGGTGCTCGTTGGCGGTTCGCCGACCGGTGCGGCAGCACTGGTGACTCGGAACCCCTGTCCGTGTCTCCCTACCATGGAGAGCGAGCGTTCGGGGCGGCTCCGGGCTTGGCCGGCGAGTTTCGCAAGGTCCAATTGCTCGGCCATACCGGGCGTCGTAAGGATTGGCACGCCATGTTCGTCGAGAAGGCGAATGTAGAATCGCTGATATTGACGGGCTGCTGATTCCAGTTCAATCTCTTCTCGCAGCCCATCGCCGTCGTCCGGGCGTTCCCGCAGCATCGTGCGTAACACCTGGAGCTTGTCGGCGAGGAACTGTTCCGTGCTTTTGTCCAGTTCTGCTCGCAGGACAACATAGAGACCGGCTGTGGCCAGGAGCACCAGCAACAGGCCTCCCAGCGAATAGGCCGCCGTCAGGCGAAAGGCAAGGGTCCTCTGCAGAGGCGGCGCGGCCGATGCGCTACTGTCCGGCTTCAAGGACATAACCGGCGCCGCGAATTGTGCGAATCAACTTGACGGGGAAGGGATCGTCCACCTTGCTGCGCAATCTGCGGACATTCACATCCACCACGTTGGTGTCGCTGTCGAAGTTCATATCCCAAACCAGTTCCGAGATGAGCGTCCGCGACAGCACTTCGCCGGCGCGACGCGTCAACAGGGTGAGCAACAGAAACTCCTTTGCAGTCAGGTCAAGTCTGTGGCCTGCGCGGGTGGCGCGGTGACGCAACAGGTCAATTTCAAGATCGGCCATCCGGATGGTCTCCTCGGATCGGTGGGCTGATCGGCGGAGCAACGAGCGAACCCGCGCGAGGAGTTCGGAAAATGCGAAGGGCTTTACGAGATAATCGTCAGCGCCCAACTCGAAGCCACGCACCCGTTCGTGCACAGTATCACGGGCGGTAAGAACCAGAACAAGTGTCTGTCTGCCTGCCTGGCGCATACGGGCGAGCACCTCCCAGCCGTCCAGGGCGGGAATCATTACGTCAAGAATGATGAGGTCAACGCAGAACTCCAGAGCCAGATGCAGACCTTGCTGGCCATCTGCGGCAACATCGACGACGTAGCCGGCCTCGCTGAGTCCTTTTTTGAGGAACTTGGCGGTCTTTGTCTCGTCTTCAATAATCAGTATCTTCATTGCCCACCCAGGTCAACCGCTCGGACTCGCCGAGCGTGAGCTTGTTTGGACGTGCGTTAATGGCGCTGATAGAAAAGAGTCTGCTTCTCTCCATTGGAGCGCTCCCGAATCCTCTGGAGTGTTGCGCCGTTCTCGATGAGCGACCATGTGTTCCTCGATTGAGAACATGAGGGTCAGGCATCAGAACTCCAGCCGCAGCGCGAACTGGATTTCGCGCGGTGTTCCGGAGCCCACGGGGGTGATCGGCGATACGATGCTTGTATTCACCGTATTAATGATGCTGCCGAATTCGGTGGTATTGGACGGGTCGAAGGTGGCCTGCGGTTGACCTAATTGTGGGTGATTGAAGATGTTGTAAAACTCCGAGCGGAACTCCAGCCATCCACTCTCCCACAATTGAATCCGTTTGGCGGCGCCGAGGTCGATCTGCCAGGTGCCCGGCCCGCGAAGGAGGTTGCGAGGCGCATTGCCGAATTCTCCAGCCGGAGTAGTAAAGGCCGCTGGATTGATCCATTGCGCTACACTTCTGCCGCCCGGTGGAATAAGCGAGACCCCCGGCACCAAGTCCGGTCGCTGCGTGCCGGCGTTATTGCCGTCGGGCGCGGTGTAACTGCTGGGCAAAACCACATTGACCGGGAATCCCGTGCGAGCCAGCGCCGTGGCGGTCATTTCCCAGCCGCCCGCGATGGCGCTGGCGATGCCACCCTGGTTCAGCATCGGCTTGCCGTGGCCGAACGGGAGTTGATAGACAGCGTTGGCGTTGAAGACGTGACGCGCATCCCAGTTGGCGCTGGCACGATCGCAGGCCGAACAGGCAACGTTCTGCGCCACCTGCGAGTCGCCGTCGCCGCTGCCGGAGGAGTTGGCATCGATCCCATGCGACCACATATAGTTCGCCGCCAGCAGGAACCCGTTGTAGAAGGTACGCCGTAGCGACACCGAAAAGCCGTCGTAGACGCTGCTCAGAGCGGTGCCGCGCCAATTGATTGCCGGCGCGAATGCCGGATAAGGGACAAGTCCGGTAGCCGGATCGATCATGTTCACCAGAGAGAGGGTCAGAAGGTGCACGCCGTGGCTACCCAGATATGCAAAGGTGCTCACGAAGTTGGCCGGCAGAGCCTGCTGCACGGAGACGCCCCATTGTTCCGTGTAGGAGTCCTTGCGCCTGCGGTCTTGCGCCTGCGGGGAGATGGTTCCCGGGCCGGTATGGCATGACGAATCGATCGGATAGGTGAGCGGTGCGCCCAGGCACTTCGTGAGCGAATACGACCCAACCTCGTTGCTTTCGGGCAGGTTCTGGTCATCCAGTTGCCCGTCCTCGTGGTACATGCCGAATCCGGCGCGCAGCACGGTCTGGCCGTGATTGTAGGGTGACCACGATACAGCAACGCGGGGATCGAAATCGCCGTAGTTCTGTTGCCCAAAGCTGGCGCCGACGCCGCAGAATCCCTGGGGCCCGCAGGTGGCAAAGTCGAAGGGATTGGGCTTGCCATTTACCTCGTGGAAGAGTTCCAGGAAGGTATAGCGCGCTCCCAGGTTCAGGGTAAGATTGGGCGTCCACCGGAACTCGTCCTGGATGTAGCCAATATCCCACCATTTGCGCAATCCATTGGTGGGCAAAGCCTCGCTCAGACTTGATTTCTTAACCTCGTTCGCGGCCAGGCTCTCCACCGAGGAGAAGGTGATCTTTCCGTTGATTGTTCTCCCCTGGTTCATCTGGATGCGGCGGAACTCGACACCCGCCTTCACCGTATGGCGGCCATGAACCCAGGTCAGATTGTCGAGGTAGGAATATGAGTTGCCGACGCCGATGCTGACGCGGTTGTAATTCTGGGTGCTGAGACCGGTAACGACCATCTGATAGATATTGTCGGTTTCGCTGGAATTGTAGGAGTTGGATGTGGATCGATTGAATCCGAATTCGGTTTCGTTTACCAGGTTGGACTTGAAGATATGGAGCAACTCGATAGCACCGTTGATTGGATTCGAGACCGACTGCACGAGGTCTGACGCGGTCACCGCAAAAGGCTGGGTATTAACCGAGCGATCGTAGTTGAAGCGCATGAAGGCCGTGGTCGTGGCGGAAAAATGTTGGTCTAACCGCATCATCGCCGAGCCTTCGTTGACCACCTGTTCGCAGGCGCACAGGAGTTGGTCAATGTTCGGGTCTTCGTTCAGCCCAGGGATCAAAGTCGTTCGCGGGCCGTCGACCGGATAGGCGTTCATGATCGGGTAGATCGGAGAAGAATCTGGAACGGTGGCGCGGTAGGCCGGGGACGGCACCCAGCCGATCACCGGGTATCCCCAGTTCTGCCGGTAGACTTCGGACGCGATGAAGAAGAAGGTCTTGTCGCGTACGATGGGGCCGCCGAGCGATCCACCGAACTGATTCAAGCGGAGGGGCTGCTGGGCTTCGCCGCCGGAGGCCCAGGAAGGCTCGGTGGCATCGAAGACGTTGTTGCGCAAATACTCAAAGAGGCGCCCATGGAAGCGGTTTGTGCCGAAAGACGAGGTGACATTGAGCTGCGGCCCGGCCGTGCCGCCGGACTCGGCGGGCGATAGCAGCGAATCGACGCGGAACTCCTGGATCGCGTCGAGCGGAATAGCCAACCGCACGTAAGCGCGCTGAGCCTGATTCACGATGTTGGTGGAGTCGACACCGTCGTAGGTGAAATTGTCATCATCAGTACCACGTCCGGCGAAACGGACCGACCGCTGATTGCTGCCGCCGATATCCACAGCGCCGGGCACGAAGGCCGTCAGCGATGCCCAGTTTCGGCCGTTGAGCGGCACTTCGTCGGCCTGCGTTCTTTCGATCAGGCCCGTCATCGCGCTGGTGTTGCGGTCCATCAGCGCCGAAATGGGAGAAACTTCCACGCGCTCCTCGCCGCCCGCGACCGGCAACGCCGCATCCAGGGTACGCGTCCTGCCGATGACCTGCTGAACATCGACAAACTCCACCTTTTTGAAGCCCTGGTGCTCGATGGTGACTGTGTAAGTTCCCACAGGCAATTCGGGAACGCTGTAGTCTCCGCTGGCATTCGAAATCGTCTGCCGCGACAGTCCGGTCGCGTTTTGAACCACCGTGACATGCGCCTGCGGCAGGAGACGGCCAGAAGAATCGGTCACCTTGCCGGATAATCCGCTGCGGTCCACCTGCGCGTAAGAAACACTTGCGAACAAAAGAATTGCACTGAGTCCGATCGAAGCACGAAGGCTCCGAGGCACAACAGGCCTGCCGGCGAATTGGCGATTCCACTTTAAATCGCGATGCATAGGTCCTCCACGGGGAATTAGTCTTGAGCGGACATAAGCATCCTGCGTGCTATGGCTCTTCCGGCGCCGGGCCTTCCGGGTGCATCGCACGCCCCGACCCGCAATCGCGAAGTTGTAGCTGCAGGGGTTGAAAATTCTGACTCTGTTTAAGAGGTTAGAAGAGGAGGCGGCAACGTCTGCCCCGAGGAACTGGCAAGAATCGTCGAGGGGAAGCTTCCATCGTTTTCATCGAAGTAATTCGCCGGCTATCGAGGAGTAACAGCTCGAAGTTCAGATTACAAATTCGTAATGTCACGCCATTAGCGCCGTGTGACATCCGTATTAACTTTTTGCAAAAAGAAAACGGCACTGCTTGTCGAAGCGGGAATGCAGGTGGATTGGGTGCAGCACGTCTGAGTTCCCAAAATTCTTGCCGATCGGCAAGTGATGATCGGGTGACCCTGTGCTGGCGGTGACTAGGCTACACCTTCCGCGCTAGAATCGCGCCATGTCCCAGTCTCCGAACCCAGGCGCCGCCGAGCAGGTGACGCCACTGCTGGCGCGGGCCACTGATTTACTCAGGGCCGGGCGGCCAGCCGATGCCATTGCGCCGCTGAACGATGCGGCGCTGCTGCAGCCGTCGAGTGCCGTCATCCAGCACGATCTCGGCCTCGCCTGCCTCGAGGTCGGCCGCCTGGCGGATGCCATCGCGGCATTCCAGCGGGCTGTCGCCAGCGATCCGCGCTACACTGACGCCTATTTCCGCCTTGGAATCGCACTGGAGAAGGTGGGCGACATCGGCGGCGCAATCGTTGCGTACGACCGCGCCACCAACCTGCTCCCATCCCTGACCGAGGCCTGGTTTCGCGCCGGCGCCCTTGTCTACACGCTGGGCCATCGCGACGAGGCGATCGGATGCTTCCGCCGCGCAGCAACAACTGGAGGAAAGACCGGCTTCGGCCGCCTCGGCAAGGCACGGGCGCTGCTGGTCGAGGGTCGCAATCAGGAGGCCGAACAGGTGCTGCGGCGGACGCTGAAGCTCGATCCGGAAAACGCCATGGCACATGATCTACTGGGCAATCTGCTCTCAGAGTACGGCCGCTTCGACGAGGCCCGCGAATGCTTCCAACGCGCGATCGCGATCGCTCCGCAGCTGGCGGGAAGCTATTACGAGCTGGTGCGGTGTCGGCCCGTCACCAGCGATGACAACGGTCTGCTTCATGAGATGGAAGCCGCCCTTGCCACGCCCGGGCTGGAAGCGCCGCAGCGCCTGCGTGTTCACCTCGCGCTCGGCAAGGCGGCCGATGATCTTGGCGACTACGCCCTGGCGATGCAGCATTTCGACGCTGCAGACGCCGTGCGCCGGGGCTTTGCGACGTTCGACTCAGACGAGTTCTCCGTTGAGATCGACCGCCTGATTGCACGCTGCACCCCCGAATGGATCGCCCGGGCGCCCGATCTCGGCAGTGGCGATGCGACACCGGTGCTGATTATCGGCATGCCGCGCTCCGGCACAACTCTCGTCGAGCAGATCGTCTCGATGCATCCAGAGGCCGGGGCCGGCGACGAGTTGAATTTCTGGAACGAACGCGGGGCGGCCTGGCACCGCTCCGGCGCGGCCGGGAGCGAGTCGCCTTTCATCGCCAAGGCGGCGGCAGACTATCTCGGCCTGCTGCACTCGATCGCGCCGACGGCGGCTCGAGTGACCGACAAGATGCCGTTCAACTTCCTCTGGGCAGGACTGATTCACGCGGCATTCCCACGCGCAATCTTCATCCATTGCCGCCGCGCAGCAGTCGACACGGCGCTGTCGATCCATCAAACTTTTTTCCATCCCAGTCTGGCGTTTCCGACCGGAGGTGCCGAACTGGTTGCGTATTTCCGCAGCTACCAGCGGCTCACCGCCCATTGGAGAAGCGTGCTGCCGGCGGATCGCTTCATCGAGGTCGAGTACGAGGAGCTGACGCGCGCGCCCGAACCGGTAATCCGGCGGATCATCGCGGCCTGCGGCCTGTCATGGCACGACGCGTGCTTGCGCCCCGAATCCAATCCGCGGGCAGTGAACACACCAAGCAAGTGGCAGACCCGGCAGCCGATCTATCGCACCTCCGTCGCGCGTTGGCGACGCTATGAGCCCTGGCTGGGTCCCCTGCGCGCGCTCGTTGACGAGGGGGCGGAGCCGGACGCGGGTATCGCCCGCTCGTGATCGGCTGAAGCAACTCCCATCGAAGAAAAACGAAGACAACGTCCACGAAAGAGACCCTGCCGAACGCGGAGTTGCGTGCGATCGCGCGAGAAGACCACTGTTTTCTCCACAAGAATGCAGGCGTATTCAGCGGTCGGAACGCAGCCGCTTCTCTCGGATCGCCCGGCCGGGGAGCTGTCTAAATCCCATGTACCAGCACGGGCAACGGATGACAAAACTGTAATCTTCGCGTCATGCTGGCGTCCTTTTCGCGCCTCTACACTTGGCCCGTTGTCTGCTTTGCCGCTTTCCCTTTTCCGTACCTAAATTTCCGTTTCCTGAAGCGACCTCATGTCGTGTGGCGCATTCCGGATTGCGTGATGAAACCCAAGAAGGAGTGAATATATGTCGCGAAAGACGTCTCGAAGAAACGCTCGAAACAAATTTCGGTTTAACCGTGTAAGTCCCCTCGCCGGCCTGCTGGCGACGGGACTGAGCGTTCCGGCACTGGCTCAGTCCGTGCCGTTTCCGACTTACGTCACCGGCCCGCAGCCGAACGGCTCCTGGGTCGTCGGCGATGGCCAGATCATCACCCCTGCCGGAACCCAGGTCGACCTCGGCATCCGGGTTCGCGCGAAGGCCATCGCGCTGGACCCCAATGTCCATCATCACACCGCCGCCGTCCTCACCCTGGGCGCGTCGCAGGCCGTCGAGATCTTCGACACCAGGACCGGCGATGTCCTGCAGAATTACGTCGCATTCGGAAAGGATTCGAGCGGCAGCTATAGCGGCATAACCTATTCGGCGGACGGCAAGTACCTGGTGTTCAGCCAGGACAGCAGCAACGTCACCGTCGCCAAGGTCACCAACCAGGGCTTGCTGGAAGATAACGCCCAAGTCAGCGTGCCACCGGACAATTCGTTCATCAAATGCTTTCCGAACAGCCCTATCGGCGCCTATGGCAGACCCTGCGGCACTTTCTATAGTCCGAGCACTTCCTATCCCGGCGGCGTCGCGCTCTCAAAGGATGGAAAAAGCGCCTACGCCCTGCTGAACCAGAACGATACGCTCACCAAGATCGACCTGACCGCGACGACGCCGACTCAGGGTGCGCAGATCCGCGTCGGAAATGCGCCGAACAGCATTGTGATCGCCAGCGACGGCACGACCGCCTACGTCAGCAACGAAGGTGGCCGGGCCGCGACAGAGAAAGACTTTCAGATCTACTCCGCCGGCACTGAAATCGTCGCCGACAAGGTAGTGGGCTCCGCGGTCACCGGCACTGTATCTGTCGTTGATCTGGCCTCGATGAAGGTCACGGATACCATCAAGACGGGTCTGCACCCGACCGGGATGGCGTTCTACGGACATAACCTGCTGGTCGCCAACACCTATAGCGACACTATCTCGGTTATCGACACGAACACCAACAAAGTGGTGAGGACAATCGGCCTTGGGCTGCCGATCGGAGTGCCAGGCGAACACAAAGCAGCCTATGGCGCCGCGCCGAACTCGATCGCCGTCGACGCCAAGAAGGGTATTGCCTACGTCGCGCTTTACAATGCCAATGCGATCGGGGTGGTCGACCTCAGCGACGGGGAGAAGGGCGACGACGACAGGAAGCATTCCCTCGTGGGGATGATCCCGGTAGCCTATGCGCCGAGCTCAGTCGTCCTCGATGAGGCGAATAACGAGCTCATCGTTGCCAACGACAAGGGCATCGGCGCACGTAATTCGTTCGAAACGGACTACGGCGTCAGCAGCTACAACACCCACCAGGACAATGGAACCGTCAGCATCATCCCGGTGCCCAGTCACAAGACCCTGGAGGCGATGACGAAGCAGGTCTTCGAAAACAACCACTGGGATCTGACGGAAAACATCAGATCTGCCTCCGGCGGCAGCCATGACGCCAGGCCTGTGGCACTTCCGGAGAAGATCGGCGATCCGTCGACGATCAAGCACGTGTTCCTGATCATCCGTGAAAACCGCACCTATGATCAGGTCCTGGGCGACGTGGCCGCCGGCAATGGCGACCCCTCGCTGGCGGTGTTCGGCAGCAACGTCACCCCGAACGCGCACCAGCTGGTGACGCGCTTCCCGCTCTTCGACAACTTCTACGACCCGAGCCGCCAGTCGGCTGACGGTCATCAGTGGATCGTCGAGGCCATGGCGCCCTACGCCGATGACATCCAATCGCCTGACTGGGTCCGCAGCTATCCCGGCGGGAACGCTGGCGATTCGCTCGCGTACCAGGGCAAGGGCTTTCTGTTCTCAGAGGCGTCGGCGGCCGGTCTATCGGTGAAGATTTACGGCGAATACGTCGAGAACGAGACGTTCACGCAGCCAGACGGGTCGACCAGCGAGCCAAGCTGGAGCCAGTTTTATACGGACGCAAAGAACTTCGAGTCCGGCGCGGAGAAGACGCTTTACTATCAGAACACGATCCACTCCGAAGCCTCAGTCCCGGCCGTGTCTGATCACCTGGTCACGAACTTCCCGCCGTTCGATTTGGGCATCCCTGACCAATTCCGCGTCGATCTCTGGATACAGGACTTCAAGAAGGACCTGGATGCCGGTACCGTCCCCGCACTGTCGATCCTCTGGGTCATCGACGACCACACCGGCGGGCCGCCCACGCCGCAAGCCCAACAGGCGGATAACGACCTGGCCGTTGGCCGGATTATCGACTACATCAGCCACAGCAAGGTGTGGTCGAAGTCGGCGATCTTCATCGAGGAAGACGACGCGCAGAACGGCGTCGACCACGTCGACGGTCATCGCAGCCCTGGCTATATCGTGAGCCCATACGTCAAGCAGAACGGACCCACCGACCACACCTACTACACGCAGGTCAACATGACCCGGACAATCGAGCAAATTCTGGGTCTGCCGCCGATGAACCAGTTCGACCTCGTCGCGTCGCCGATGAGAACCTGCTTTCGTCGAGAACCAACCGCCCGAGGACAACTTCAAGCCCTGGACCCACGTGCCGAACCAGATCCCACTCGATCAGGGCGTTACAACGGTCGCAGCCAACACGAACGACAGCGTTGGCGTCAAGGCGCTGAGGGCGGCATGGCTCAAGAAGAAGGCGCAGGTCTTCGCCGGCAAACTAACCAAGCCCGACTCGGAAGACCCGGACACCGTCAACCATTTCAACTGGTACATGGCGACGGGATTCAAACGTCCCTATCCAGGAGAGAAAACGGTTCGCCCACCCAGCGACTTCCGCAACCCTGCACCCACCACCGTCGACCAGGACGACTAAGCAGGCCCCGACCCAAAACCCCTCTCTCCGATAAACGGGGAGGGGGGTCTCTTTTTGTTCGTTATTCCTGGCTTCTGTTTAATTGGAGCGGGAGACCGGGATCGAACCGGCGACATTCAGCTTGGGAAGCTGACGTTCTGCCACTGAACTACTCCCGCTTCTTTTTTATAATCAACTACTTCCTCAATATCTGAAGTGCCAACGCCTCACGATAATTACATCTTCGACACCGGAGGGTGGCATGACGAAAGTCAATCGTGAGCCACTTATGGCATGGCAATTATGCGCAGAATCTCGCAATCTCACCATTTCCCATTGCTCGCTACTACGATACAGCGTCGGACGGGTCTCGTAAACTTCGAGTTCAGACTTGCTGACACATCTCACGGCCTTCCGATCTGACTTGAATCAGGCCAACGGCAATTGAATCGCAAAGACGGCCCCTCTCCTGGCAGAACAATCTACGAAAATTTGACCGCCGTGCGCCTCGACTGACCATTTCGCAATCGCGAGTCCCAGACCAGCCCCCCCTGCATCGCGCGTGCGGCCTTCATCGAGCCGGTAGAAACGATCGAACACGCGACTCGCCTCAGACGCCGGAATACCGGGTCCGTCGTCTTTGATTAGGAGCTTCGCATAACGCGGAGTCTGGCCTTCCCTTTTTAGGAAATTCACCTCCACGTCAATCGGACTGCCGGTAGGCGAGTATTTGACTGCGTTATCCAGAAGGTTAATGATTGCCATCCTCAGAAATCCACGATCCGCCGAAACGGATAATGTCGAGTCTCCCACTACGCGTATGGTTTGTTTCTTTTCTTCTGCAAGGACTCCTACAACCCCGACGGATTCCTCCACAACGTCCATGAGCGAAAACACCGTCCGATTCAATTTGATTACTCCGGAATCCGCCTGGGCTATGGTCAAGAGGGTATCGATGATTGACGTCACCCGAGCAACTTCCTCAAGCATGCTGCCAATTATGTCCCGGTATTCCTCACTGCTCTGGCTTCGCTGCAATCCGACCTCTCCGACGCTGCGAATCGATGCTAAAGGCGTTCGCAGCTCGTGGGAGACGTCCGAAGTGAATCGTTGCAGCTTTTGAAACGACTCCCCGAGTCGCTCCAGCAAGCCATTGAGAACGCGCGCCATGTGACCGAATTCATCGTTGGGATTTTCGACGGGAATGCGACTGCTCAATCGACTCGCCGTGATCTGCTCGGTGAGCGTGGCCATTGCCGTAAGCGGGTTCAGCGCCTTTCCGGCAACGCGATATCCCGCGAATCCGGCGCCGATCAACGCAATTGGAAGCACCAGGGTCAACGCGGCTAATAACTCGATCGAGCGTCGCCTGAGCGGCTCAGTGCTATACGCGATCCTGATGAGAACCCGCTTTCCCTGAACAGGATGAAAATGGCTCACGGAAAGAACATGAGTTCCGTCGGCGAGTTTCAATCTTTGAGCGAAATGGCTGACCAAGGATTCTTGAGGCAACGGAGGACCGCCGAGGGCAAGTTCCTTCAACTTATTGTTTCGGAAAAGAACGTTACCCTGCGGATCAAGAACCTCCATGAAGCGCTCAAGCAAGAGTCTTGACTGGGGATGGCTGTGATAGTCCTCGTTCAGTAGAAGCCGACCATCCGATGTGAAATACAGGAGGCCTTCAACCGTTTCCATATCCTGGACTTCGGCGTGATAGAGCTGGTCATTCAATACCCAGTATTCAATGGAGCATGCGGCGCATACATAAAGGACAATCACCAGGCTGAAGATACCGACATACCAAAGCGTCAAGCGGCTTCGGATGTTAGTGGGGCGTATGTGCACCTAACTCTCCTCAACGGTCCTCAGTATGAAACCGACACCGCGGACTGTATGCAAGAGCTTAGTTGGAAAGGGATCGTCGATCTTGCGGCGAATTCGCGCGATATGAACGTCGATAACATTATCGAGAGATGTATAGCGAACCGTTGTCTTCCACACATCCCGTGCAACCATTTCGCGAGAAACGACGGTACCGCGATTGACAAGTAGGTACTCTAGCAATTCAAATTCCCGTCCTGTGAGGTCGATCTGGATAGCACCCCGAACCACCGTATGCCCTCGAGTATCCATTTTGAGATCGGCGATTTGAATCATCGAGGGCGATTCGGGATTCGCTCTGCGATGCAGAGCACGTAGTCGCGCGAGTAGTTCTGGAAATGCGAAGGGCTTCACCAGGTAATCATCGGCGCCGGAGTCGAGCCCACGTACACGATCTTCGACAGATCCCTTGGATGTCAGGATGAGTACAGGAACCTTGAAGCCGTTTCTCCGGATCTCCCGCAAGACCTCCAAGCCGCCCACTCGAGGCAACATGACATCAAGGAGAATCAGGTCGACCGAATTGTCGTAGAGATGTCTGACCCCGGATTCTCCAGTATGAGCGAGCGCCACTTCATATCCGTTTCCTCTCAGTCCCTCTCCAATTGCATCTGCCAGTTTTCGCTCATCCTCGATGATCAATATACGCATCGTGCGATCCGGACTCCGATAAACTGTAGCACGCCATCAGGGAAGTTCAGAAGGAATTCAGAATCTCTTCAGGCTACCCCATGTTTCAATTTCAAATAGGAAATGGATAATTCCCCGAACAAGTTTACTGACTAGCCTACGTCCGGTATGGGTTCGGTCGGATGCCATTTGAAAAGGATTCCCCCCGGATGCTCACAAGGCAAACCACAGGATTAGAGTTGCGTCAGTTAATGCGCATCCAATTCAAGAACTCAACAGCTCTTCAAATAAAAGGTGGTGAAAATGAGTTGCGAACGACCGGATCAGTCTGAATCTCAGAAGCCAATCGAGCGGTCCAATGAAAGACCATCCCTGACGATCTGCAAGAACGACATCTTATCGCAGCTATCTGAGCTACTGTCGGAGCGGGTGCGCCGGCAAAAACTAATTATCATTCGGGGGGAGAATGTGAATTCTCATCTTCTAAAAGTCGTAAGTGACGGCGGTTTGGCCCCCAACAATGATAACCATAAACCGATAACTCCCGTGGCGGTGTTGCAGGAGCTCTTCGAGTTACTAGAAGACTATAGTCCCATCTGGTATACACAGGAGACCCATGATCGCGCCATAGCCGCCTTGGGACAAAACCCTTGAGACAAGGTCTTGTAGTACCTTCAACCCTCGCGCATACTCATGGTTGGGCGTGGAGATCCAATGTCGCTTCCTCGCCGAAAGCAGTGTTTTAGGTTGCCGGGCGGATTCGTCAATCACGAATTCCCGGGAAGCGAGTGCCAGCGAGGTTTTCATTTGCGCGATCATTTTGCGATTTGGGAGCCTGCCCGGTCGCGCCAATGGCCGCGCGTGAAATCGGGAAATTTCATCGGGGCGCTCCCGTTCTCCACCGACGCCCGGCTCAACGGCCCCGGAGCCGACCAGGCCGCCGCATCGTAGACATCCATATCGGGAACGATGCCCTCGCGCATGCACTGGAGCAGCCGGTACAGCATGATGTAATCCATCCCGCCGTGGCCGCCGATCTTTTTGGCAATCTCGCCTTCCTGTGCCCACAGCGGATGCTGGTACTGCTTGAACTTGTCGAGCGATCCCCACGCCTCTTCGCCGCCCTGTCCATCGAAGTAAATGCGGGCCGGATAGTCAGCGAAAACTCCCTTGGTTCCGCCGATCACATTCAGACGATCGTAGGGGCGCGGATTGGAGGTGTCGTGCTTGAGGGTGATGTTGAGCCCGTTGGCGGTTTTGATAAGTGAGGTATTCAGGTCGCCGGTAATGTAACGCTCGGCCCAGCGCGGGTCTGAATCGGCAACATGGGCCTTCCGGTACTCGTCGAGTCCGCGCTGCGGTGTACTCATGGAAACCATGTAATCGAAGCGATCACCGCGCTGGATGCTCATGTAGTTAGCCACTGGACCGAGGCCATGCGTGGGATAGAGATTGCCATTGAAGCGGGTATGGAAGTCACGGCGCCACAGCCCCTCGCCCTTGGCGGAAAAGAGCTCGTCGCGCAGATCATGGAGGTACGCGCCCTCTCCGTATAGGAGATCGCCAAATAAACCGGCATGGACCATGCGGAGCACGGTGGTTTCGTTGGCGCCATAGCAGCAGTTCTCAAGCATGATGCAGTGGCGGCGGGTCTGCTCCGATGTATCGACGAGCTTCCAGCAATCTTCTATGGTGGTGGCGGCGGGGACTTCGACGGCAGCGTGCTTGCCATGCTTCATGGCCGCGACGGCCATCTCCACGTGCCAATCCCATGGCGTTGCGATGATGACCAGGTCGAGATCGTCCCGGGCTACGAGCGCTTCAAAATGATGCGTTCCGTTGGTATAGAGTTCGGGAGAGCTCTGCCCGGCCTTTACGACCAGCGACTGCGCGTGCTCGGCCTTCTCGCGAACGACGTCGCAAAGCGCCAGTACCTTCGCGTCGGCTCCAAGCAGGTTTTCGAGCAGGTTCGTACCCCGCCCTCCCGTACCAATGAGGCCGATGCGCGGATTCGCCGCCGCGAACGGCATATCGATCACACTGGCTGCGTGCGGCTCCGGCCCATCGTCGCCGGACGATTCTGCCTGCAGTTGCGTGATGCCCACGCCGAGCGCAGTGGCGGCGCCAATGCGGAGAAAATCCCGGCGGGAAGGCTGACCCATCGATTCGAACATTTCATTTTTCATCTTGGACTCTTCTTTCCTTTGGGGTGATGCAATCACGCCGTCTCGCCCCGCCCAACATGATAGCGGATCACGATGCTGCCGCCTGAACGGCGTCCCTCGGGGTTATAGCAGACATTCCTGCGCGCATGCCTTTCAAAGAATATTCTTCCGCGGAGTTAAGAAATACGGTAAACTCCTGATTCTATGGTGGTGCGCGGCTTGAGACCGTCTTGAACTCAAGACCGGGCGCTGGAGGAGTCAACAGATGGCGCGTCCTTATTGGTCGGGGCAGATCCAGATTTCCCTTGTGCAGTTCGGGGTGAGCCTCTACACGGCCACGGAGAGCAAGAGCCAGATCAGCTTTCACCAGATCAGCCGCAGCACCGGCGAGCGGATCCGCCACCAGAAGGTGTTGCAGAGCGCTGCTGAAAGCGACGAGTCGGTCTCAGCTGTTGGCAAGGACGACATCGTGAAGGGCTACGAGTACAGCAAGGGCCAGTACGTCATTGTCGAGCCTAGCGAACTGGAAAACCTGCGTGTGCCGTCGAAGCATATCGTTGCGGTTTCGCAATTCATCGACATGGCCGAGTTGAACCCCGAATACGTGGAGAAGCCCTACTTCGTTGTTCCCGAAAACGATGCCCAGGCCGAGGCGTTTGCTGTGGTCCGGGAGGCGCTGGCTAAATCCGGCAAGGCCGCCATCGGCAAAGTCGCCTTCTCCGGCCGCGAACATATCGTCGCCGTGGCGCCGGCGAGCGGCAACAACCGCGGCATGATGGCCTACACGCTGCGCTTTCCGAACGAGTTGCGCAATGCGGCGGAATACTTCCGCGACATCAAGGAGACGGCCATCAACGAGGATGCCCTGGAAATGGCCGAAGCGTTGATTGCCAAGAAATCAGCCAAATTCGATCTGAGCAAATTCGAGGACGGATACGAGGTAGCGGTCCGCGAACTGGTCGAAGCCAAGATCAAACATCTGCCCATTCCGGTCGACGAAGCCCCCAAGCCGCGGCCCAGCAATGTCGTCAACTTGATGGACGCGCTTCGCAAGAGCATCGGCACAGAGGCTACCGCGCCGCGGTCCGGAAAGAAGCCGCCGCAGAGCGAGAACGACGCTCCAGCCAAGGGTATTGGCCTGATCAAGTCACCGGCCAAGACCACGGCACGGCGCAAATCCGCTTAGTTGTAGGGGGCAGTAATATCTGGCTTGATAGATTTCGGACTATTGGGGACCGGTTTCGCGGGCTGAACCCCGAATTCGTTGGTCAGATCATTGATCGCATGAAACAAGGCCATCGCCAGCGGAGCTGCGTCCGCTGATTTCAGATCGCCGCCCTCATTTACAAATTGTTGCACTCGCTGCCTGATCGCATCTAGCCAGGCAAGCTTTTCTTGTACGTTCGCCAAGGCTACCTCCAAAACTGCAAGCTTGCTTCTACATTGACGCGGGAAAGCGCGGGTGGTTTACCTGAGAGGAAACGAACGGACCCGCTGACTGGTAATTATGGTAACTCCCGGGCCCTCCTGACCGCCCTTGAGCATTGTCGTACAATGGCAGCGCCTTCGGAATACGTTTCCCGGACCGGTCAAAATCCCGGCCCAGGAACGTCCACGACCGGAGAATTCAACCTGCACTTCCAGGGATGGAGCCCAGATGAAGGTTTTCGTTCGCACCCTTGCGTGGCTGCCTATAATCGCCTGCATGTCGATTCCGCAGGCCGGCGCCCAGGCTGTTACTGAAATCGGCGGCCAGAAGATCGTCACCCTGACCCGCAAGGCCACAAGCAGCACAAAACCCGAGTTCACCAGCGTGACCATCCTGCCCGGCCGCGGAATGGAAATCCAGCAGATCACGGCGAACTTTCCAGGCAAGGGCAATATCGATGTGCTCGCCTCGCCTGACCTCGCCGCGTCGGCCAAGATGCTGGACCAGGACGACAATGCCAATGGCGATCTGGGCTATCGCCTCGGCTCGGCATTCCTGGTTCCCTACCCCAATCGAATTCGCGGCCAGTTGTCGGCGGACGGCAAGACGCTCACGACCGAATGGAAAGGCCACACCATCACGCTGCCGGCAAATAACATCGGCAAGAATCCGGGAGCCGAGCGCCATGCCATGCACGGGCTGATCCTCAAGGCCAAGACCGACAATGTCAGCGTGAAGAAGACCCACGACGGAGAAGAAGTAACGGGCGTCATCCATGCCGGCGACTTTGGAGGCCATTGGCTGTCGAAGACCGACCTCGACTTCACCATCACTCTGACTGCCGAGGCGGTGGAGGCCACCGTCGTTGCCCGCAATGTCGGGAAAGAAGACGAGCCGATCGCTATTGGCTGGCATCCTTATTTTGCGTTTCCATCCGGCGACCGAACCCAGGCACGTCTGCACATCCCCGGATCGCAACTCGCCGAAGTCGACGGCTACGACAATGTATTCCCGAGTGGAAAGCTGACGCCGGTGGACGGCACGCGCTATGACCTGCGCGCCCCCGACGGTGTGGCCCTGGGCAGCAACTTCTTCGACGACAACTGGAGCAAGCTGGAGTGGAAGAACGGCGCGGTCACCGTGAAGGTAATCGATCCCGCCGCGCACTACGGTGTCGACATCGAAGGCCTGTCAAAGGAGATCAAGACCATCCAGGCCTACGCGCCCCCCACGCAGAAATTTGTCGCCGTCGAACACCAGTACAACTTTGCCGACCCGTTCGGGAAGGAGTGGAACGGAATGGACACCGGCATGGTGACGCTGAAGCCGGGGGAGAGCACAAAGTGGCGCGTGCGGCTGCACGTGTTTGTTCCGTAGTTGAGAGAGCATCGCCTACGGGATCTCAATCCGGCAGCTTGGTGAGACGCACCGTCTTTCCGGTGCGTGCCGATTCGCGGGCCGCATCGAGGATCTGCATCACGATCACGTTGGTGTCGAGCGCGCTCAGGTCTCCCTTGGCCGTGATCTGGCCGCGCATCACAGCGACAAGGTACCCGAGTGACGTGCTTTCATCCACCGGCAGCGGAGCGGCTGTCGAGTTCTGCTCCGTCTTTTCGTGCGCCAGCCGCGTGCGCAGGCCATCGGACGCAACCGTGATCACATAACCGGTCGCGCCGTACACTTCCATGTCCTTGCGGCTGAACGGCCATACCCACGAGCCCTGGATGACTGCTTGCGCCTTGGGGTATTTGAGAACGATCGTCGAGTCGTCGTCCACCTTGGGATAGATCTCGGGCTTGTCGTGGTTCACCACGGCCGTGACCGACTCCGGCGTTTCTCCGTGCATGAGCCAGGTCATAAGATCGACCCCATAGCAACCGAAGTCGTAAAGCGCGCCCGCGCCGTTCTTCGTCCGGATCAGTGAGCCAGCTTAGAAACTCCGGACTGACGCCAATCTCCTTCGGGCCCTCGTGGCCGTCATGCACCACGACACGTCGAATCGGGCCCAGATGCCCGTTCTCGACTTCGTTATACGCGGCGCGGTTGCTCGGGTACCAGGTCGTCTCGTAATTCACCAGGACCTGAATGTGCCGGTCGCGCGCCACGCGGCGAATGGCCAATGCATCGTCGACTGAGATCGTGAGTGGCTTCTCCACCATTACCGCCAGGCCATACTTGCCCGCGGTCTCGATCGCCTTGCGATGGCCGGCAATTGAGGTATAGACCAGCAGCGCCTGCGGATGGCGGGCCTCAATCATGGCCTCGGTCGTGGGAAAGAACAGATCGTGCGCCAGTGAGTTCTTCTTTTCGTACTTGGCCACCAGGGCGGCATTTGCTTCCGCAATACCGACAAGCTGCACCTCGTGGTGCTGGGGCAATTGGGCAAGAAACCCGGCCACGTGATCGTGCACCAGGCCTACGATCGCCACCCGCAGCGGAGGCTGTTGCTCCTGAGCCAGACAAGAAGACGCTGCAGCTGTCATGACACCTATCATCAACCAACGTCTCAATCGAAGAGCGCTGCGAACCAGAACCTGCGGCATGGTCACCCGGATTTCTCCCTGGACCCCGATTCTACTCCTGCCGGCCGCGGTCGTTTTGACGACGCCTGCCCCGCCGGACCTAAGCAACCGACGGGTTTCCTGTCCCATCCTTGCGTATACACAGCTTCGGCGTTGCTGCTGGAACGGAGACATCCATACGTATGCGTTCTTTCCTGCTGACCGTGGTCATTTCCTGCGCTCTCATAGCGGCCATTCCGTCATCGGCCGCGTCCCTGCGTAATCACGACGCCTTCTTCGGATACAGCCGCACCGGGTCCAACGCGTTCTATCCCCACACCGGGGGGCTCAATGGCTGGGAGGCCGCCCTCCAGATTCACCTGCACCCATTCCTGGGGGTCGAGGGCGACGTCGCCCACTACGGTCTCGGAGCAATCTCTGCGGTTCCGCGGACTACTACGGTGCTGGTCGGACCGAGACTCAGCATCAAGGCTCTTGGCATCAACCTGTTCGCGCACGGGATGGTGGGCGGGGAGCACTCGGCCAACGGGGACGGCTCCATCTCTGGAGGGGCGTTCGCCTACGATCTGGGCGGCGGCGTCGATCTCCCCGTTCTTCCCTTCTTTGCCTGGAGATTTTCCGCCGACCGCATCGACGCGCCCTCCCAGTCTCCCAGCGAAGGGGACCACGCCCGCTTCAACACCGGCCTGGTCTTCCGATTCTGAAGGCGGAGGGGCGCTGTACCTTCCACGCCACCTGCCTGGTTTGACCCTGCATAGTAAACCCTCTTACCATGTGATAGGTGATTTTCCCAGCCACGCGGACCCTGAGTGGCCCGGCGCTCGAGCCGCGGTGTCCGGATGTGGAAATGAATGGCGCCAGTGCGCCTGGAAGGCAATGCCCTTGAGTTCTGTCGATACCGTCGAAAACAATTCCGAACCCACCCCCGCCGATGCCGCGCACACACACGAAGGCGCTGACCACGAGCATGCCCACGAACATCCGCACGAACATACCCATGGACCCGTACTGAACCCCGATTGCACCCGCGAACTGGTCCTCGACGTCCCGGCCGAAGAGGTATCAAAATCGTTCAGCAGGGTCACGCGCAATTATCAGAAGCATGCCAAGATTCCCGGTTTCCGCCCCGGCAAAGTTCCCGAAGCCGTCATCAAGCGGCGCTTCTCAAACGAGATTCGCAAGGATGTAATCGACGGCCTGTTGCCTGAGCGCTTCAACCAGGCGGTGCGCGACCTCGGCGTGACCCCTGTGGGCCAGCCCCAGGTGACGGAGCTGACGGTCGAAGACGGGACCCCGCTCCACGTAAGAGCGGTGTTTGAGTTCATCCCTGCTTTCTCCATCGAAGGCTACCAGAACGTTACCGTTCCTAAGCCGGCCACTGACATTACGGAAGAGGAAGTTCGACAGGAACTCTCCCAGTTACGCGAATCGCGCGCGACCATCGAACCTGTGGAAGAAGACCGCCCCCTTGTGGACGGCGATTGGGCGCAGATTTCCTACACTGGAACGATCGAAGGCGAGCCCGAAGCGGCTCCGGTGGTCGGCGAAGACACGCTGGTCGAAATCGGCGGCAAGGACACAGTGGAGGCATTCACCACGGCCCTGCGCGGCGCAGCTCCGGGCCAGACTATCAACGTCGCGGCGGAGTATCCGGCCGATTATCCGGAAGGGAAGCTGACCGGCAAAACCGTGGATTACACCATTGACGTAAAGGGAATCAAGAAGCGCATCCTTCCCGAGCTGAACGACGAATTCGCCAAAGAGGTTGGCGCATTCGAGAGCCTTGGCGATCTGGAAAATCGAGTTCGCGAAAATCTGACCAGCCGTAAAAGCCGCGCGGTGGAAGCTGAAACCAAAGACAAGCTTTTTGCGGCCCTCATCGAGCGTTTCCCGTTTCCCGTTCCGGAGTCATCTGGTGCAGGAGCAGGTTGATGCGCGCCTGGAGCGCGGATTGCGGGCCCTCGCTGCCCAGGGTATGGATACCGAGCAGATGCGCAAGCTGGACTTTAGCCGATTGCGCGCCGCCCAGCGCGACAGCGCGGTTGCCGAGGTGAAAACCTCGCTGCTGCTGGAGCGAATCGCTCACGAAGAGAATGTAACGGTTAGCGAAGAGGAACTGGATCGCGAGATTCACCTGGCCGCAATCCAATCGCGCGAACCGGTCGATAGCCTGAAAGTGCGATTGACGCAGGACGGCGGTATGGCTAGAATCCGTGAACAACTGAAAAAAGAAAAAACCGCACATCTCCTGTATGAACGACTGCCTGCCTGATCGCAGGCCAGCAGCAGTTGCCGCGCATTCCGGCTAGAGTTGAACATCGGGTTGTGCGGATGCCACTAACGGGGGAAGCGATCTCCCACAAGGACGAGCGAGAAGAAGAGACAAAATGGCATTGGTTCCAATGGTGGTTGAGCAGACGAGCCGGGGCGAGCGCGCCTACGACATTTACTCCCGTCTGCTTCGCGACAACATCATCTTCCTGGGTACTCCCATTGATGACCAGGTAGCAAATCTGATCGTTGCCCAGATGCTCTTTCTTTCCGGGGAAGATCCGGAAAAGGACGTTCAGCTTTACATCAACTCGCCCGGCGGTTCCATCACCGCGGGTCTGGCCATTTACGACACGATGCAGTTCATCCGCAATAATGTTGTGACGTATTGCATAGGGCAAGCGGCCAGTATGGGTGCATTCTTATTATTGGCGGGCACCAAGGGCAAGCGATTTGCATTGCCCAACTCGCGCATTCTCATCCATCAGCCGTCGATGGGGGGGCTCAGCGGCCAGGCCACCGACATCGACATTCATGCCCGCGAAATTCTGCGCATCCGGGAAATCACCAACAACCTGATGGCGCGACACACCGGTCAGCCGCTGGACCGCATCGAACGAGACGTCGAGCGGGACTTCATCATGAATTCGCAGCAAGCCAAGGATTACGGAATCATCGACGAAATCATTGATCGGCCCCGCACGTAGGGACAGCCCCAACGGGCGGAATTCAAAAAGAGGCATCGAGGAGTAGTCCAACCATGAAAACGCGCACGGGACCTGAAGAAGCATTGCGCTGCTCGTTCTGTCACAAGTCACAGGACGCTGTGGCCAAATTGATCTCGTCGCCCAGCGATTATCCACGGGCCTACATCTGCGATGAATGCGTCGCGGTATGCAACTCGATTCTCGAGGACGACCGCGGTGATTCCCATCCCTCGACCACCGCCGGACACCTGCCCAAGCCCCAGGAAGTGAAGAACTTTCTCGACGACTACGTCATCGGCCAGGACCAGACCAAAAAGAAACTCGCCGTTGCCGTCTATAACCACTACAAGCGCATCCAGATGAACCGCATGCGCAACAACGAAGTGGAGCTGGCCAAGTCCAACATTCTGCTCATTGGCCCCACCGGCTCGGGCAAGACTCTGCTGGCCCACACCCTGGCCAAGATGCTCGATGTTCCCTTTGCCATTGTGGACGCCACCACGCTCACCGAGGCGGGCTACGTCGGCGAAGACGTAGAGAACATCATCCTCAAGCTGTTGCAGTCCGCCGATGGCGACGTGACCCGTGCCCAGCAGGGCATCATTTACATCGACGAAATCGACAAGATCGGCCGCAAGGACGAGAACCCGTCGATCACCCGCGACGTCTCCGGCGAGGGCGTGCAGCAGGCGCTGCTCAAGATTCTCGAAGGCACGGTGGCGAACGTTCCGCCGCAGGGCGGCCGCAAGCATCCCCACCAGGAATTTACCGCTGTCGATACCACGAATATTCTCTTCATTTGCGGCGGCGCTTTCGTCGGCCTGGAGCGCGTGGTCGGCCGCCGCGTCGGCAAGAAGGCGCTTGGTTTCAAAGCTGTAGACGCCGAGGCGGATGCGGCAACCACCCGGAACCACCGCGATACCGAACTGCTGCGCAAGACCGAGCCGCAGGACCTGATCAAATATGGGCTGATTCCTGAATTCGTCGGCCGCCTGCCGGTGATGGGGATTCTGGACGAGTTGGACGAAGCCGCCCTGGTCGAGATTCTCACCAAGCCGCGCAACGCCATCCTCAAGCAGTATCAGCGCCTGTTCGAGTTTGAAAACGTCCGCCTGCACTTCACGCAAGACGCCTCCGCCGCCGTTGCCCGCGAGGCGCTGGCTCGCAAGGTGGGCGCACGCGGCCTGCGCATGATCCTCGAGGAACTGATGCTCGACCTGATGTACCACCTGCCCAACAGCAAGCGGGTCCGCGATCTCGAAATCACCAAAGAAATGGTGGAGCGACGCGACCTGTCGCTTTGCCTGCTTGAAAAGGCCGGCTGATCCAAGAAGCCCGCGGCAGCGACGCCGGGGTTTTCCAAAACTTTGCAATCCAGACAAAAAGACCTGCCCGGAACGAGGCAGGTCTTTTCATTTGCAAGGTAGCTTTCTCACTGCGGGCAGGGATCCACCGGGTCTGGCAAAGATCCATCCCATAGAAACTGGTGTGAAACCCAAGCAAACACAGCCGGAGTTCGCCCGCTGGGTCGATCTGGGTTCCGGCTCGCCGGCCGGCTGCTTTATGTTGCAACGACCGAGCGGGTCTTCCCGCTCTGCGCCCCCTGAAACCCTGGCCGGGCCGCCGCTCCCCAAGCCAATCCGCTGTACAATCCCAACATGAGCCGTCTAATTCGACCCGCAGCCGGAGCTTGTCTCGCGCGTCTAAAACGTTTGGTGTCCTTATGACTACATCCCGCGATAAGTCCGAGCCGCGTAAATTGCCCATGATGCCCATCCGGGACATGGTGATCTTCCCCTACATGATGACCCCGTTCGTGGTGGGCCGCGAGTCGAGCGTGCGCGCCCTCGAAGAGGCTCTCAACGGCGACCGCAAGATCTTTCTCGCCACCCAGCATGACGCCTCCATCGACGAGCCCAAGGCCAAGGAAATCTACCAGGTCGGCTCCATCTGCAACATCGTGCAGAGCGTCAAGATGCCCGATGGCAACATCAAGGTTCTGGTCGAAGGCGTGGAGCGCGCCAAGTCCACCGACGTCAGCGACCGCGACGGCTTCTTCGTCGCCACGGTGCGCACCGGCAAAACCCAGTTCGAGATGACGCCTGCCGTCGAGCAGCTCATGCAGCGCGTCACCAGCCTCTTTGAGCAGTACGTCAAGCTCCAGCAGTCGCTCAACTACGAGACCATCATCGCCACCGTGCGGATGGACGAGCCGGCCAAGCTTTCCGACATCATCGCCGCCAATCTTCAGCTGGGCATAGAGGAAAAGCAGGAACTGCTCGGCATCTTCGATCCCGCCGCGCGCCTTGCCCGCATTGCCGATGTTCTCGATGTCGAAATCGAAAAGCTCGACCTCGACCGCAACATCCAGTCGCGCGTGAAGCGCCAGATGGAGCGGGCCCAGAAAGAGTACTACCTCAACGAAAAGATCAAGGCCATCCAGAAGGAACTGGGCCGCGGCGAGAAGAGCGAGTTCGACGAGCTGCGCAAGAAGATCGAAGCCGCCGGCATGCCCAAGGAAGTCCTCGAGAAGGCAGTCCAGGAGCTCAAGAAACTCGAAGCCATGCCGCCCATGTCGGCTGAGTCCACCGTGAGCCGCAATTACATCGACTGGCTGCTGGCCGTGCCGTGGAAGAAGCGGTCCAAGGAAACCCGGTCGATCGAATACGCCGAGAAAGTCCTAAACGAAGACCACTACGGTCTGGAGAAGATCAAAGACCGGATCCTCGAATTCCTGGCCGTCCGCCAGCTTGTGAAGAATCCGAGGGGCTCCATTCTCTGTTTCGCCGGCCCTCCAGGCGTGGGCAAAACCTCGCTTGGCATGTCGATCGCAAAAGCGACGGGCCGCAAGTTCGTCCGCCTCTCGCTCGGGGGCGTGCGCGATGAAGCCGAGATTCGCGGCCACCGCCGCACCTACATCGGCGCCCTGCCCGGACAGATCATCCAGCACATGAAGCGCGCGGGGACCAAGAATCCCGTCTTTCTGCTCGACGAAGTAGACAAGATGGCTTCCGATTTCCGCGGCGATCCGGCTTCGGCGCTGCTTGAAGTTCTCGATCCGGAGCAGAACACCACCTTCCAGGATCACTATCTCGACGTCGATTACGACCTTTCGCAGGTCTTGTTTATCGCCACGGCGAATGTGACCCACACCATTCCCGCGGCGCTGCAGGACCGCATGGAGATCCTCCGCCTGCAGGGCTATACCGAGCACGAAAAACTCGAAATCGCCAAGCAATACCTGGTGAAGAAACAACGCGAGCAGACTGGCCTGAGCGAAAAAAACATCACCTTCAAGGACGATGCGATCCTCGAGATCATCCGCTATTACACCCGCGAAGCCGGCGTCCGTAACCTGGAGCGCGAGATCGGCAACGTGTGCCGCAAGGTGGCTCGCAAAGTCGTGAAAACCGGCGCCAAGCACAAGGAAGAGCTTACCGGCGCCAACATCCACGAATTTCTGGGCGTCGCGAAGTTCCGCGATTCCGAGGCGCACGAGAAGAGTGAAGTCGGGCTGGTCACCGGCCTTGCCTGGACCGAAGTGGGCGGCTCGATCCTTACCACCGAAGTGCAGGTGCTCGACGGCAAGGGCAAGCTCACCATCACCGGCCAGCTGGGCGATGTGATGCAGGAATCCGCGCAGGCCGCCCTCAGTTACATCCGCGGCAAGGCGCAGGCGCTGGGGCTTTCGCGCGAGTTTTACCGCAACATCGACCTTCACCTTCACGTTCCCGAGGGCGCGATCCCCAAGGACGGCCCCTCGGCCGGCATCACGATGGCGACGGCACTGGCCAGCGCCCTGGCCAAGATCCCGGTGCGCCGCGATATCGCCATGACCGGCGAGATCACGCTGCGCGGCAAGGTGCTGCCGATCGGCGGGCTGAAAGAGAAACTGCTGGCTGCACTGCGGGCCGGCATCTTCGAAGCCATTCTGCCCCGCGGCAACGAAAAGGATCTCTCCGAGCTCCCCGACAACATCAAGAACTCGATGAAGCTCCACTTCGTCGACCAGATGGATGAAGTGCTGGCGCTGGCGCTCGAAAGCCCGCTTCCGACATCGGTCCCCGCCGAGGCCGAAGTACTTGCGACGGTACCCCCGAACGCAGACTTGACCACCGGCCAGGTCGCGCACCAGTAGAGTTGGAAATGAATTACCCCGCCTTAGACGCAGGTTTATGCGCCTGAGGCGGGTGTGCATCACTTCTTCAACGACGCTTCGCGGATTTACGTTGCATGGGCAACTTCCGCCTCACCAAGCCGAGCCAGCTTGTCCAACATATCCGACCAGCCCCCGCGATTGCGGTTCAGCAGATCGGTGTTTGGAATGCGTTCCTGGAACAGAGAGACTTCCGTGCCGCCTTCCACGTCCTTGAAGCCCACCGTGACCAGCGTTGGCTCTCCTGGATCTCCTTCGACTTCCCAGGTGAAACGCAGTTGCTCATCGCGCACGATCAGGTCATATGTACCGATAAAAGCGAGGCTCATCTCCTCGCCGGTGCGGGGCGACGGTCCACGCAGCGCCAGCCGGAATCTGCCGCCTTCGCGCAAATCCACGGTCGCTGTGCCCGGCTGCAGCGGCCCCGGCGCAAACCAGCGCATGAGTTCATCGGGTTTGGTCCAGGCTTCGAAGGCCCGGCGGCGCGTGGTTCGGATAACCTTGCTTAACTGCAGTGTCAGGTTCTCGCTCATCGATGTTCTCCTTCAAGGTGTTTGGCCAACGCGTCAAGACGGCTGCTCCAGAATTGACGGTAATAGGCCAGCCATTGATCGGCTTGGCGAAGTGCCGGCGCATTCAGGCTGACGATTTGAAAGCTCCCGCGGCGTTTTCGGGCGATGAGATCTGCCGCCTCAAGCACGTTCAGATGTTTGGACACAGCCGCGAGCGTAAGTGCATAGGGTTGGGCAACTTCGGTCACTGTCTTTTCCCCGCTCGACACATCACGCAGGATGGCGCGCCGAGTGGGGTCCGCCAGAGCGTGAAAAATGGAATCGAGCGTTGCTGCCGATGATTTAACCATCTAGTTGAATCGTAACCCGAGCTCAGGCCGCTAGTCAACTACTTGGTTGAATGTTTTTCTAGAGTGGCCGTCCTTCATCATCCGCCCGTGCCGGTGGCATGGCCTTGGTCCTGTATTCTCGAAGGGGTCCCTATGCGCTATACCACCCAATTTCTGCTGTCAGCCCTGGCGGCAGCGCAGTTCCCTGCTCCGACCGTGCGGGAGATCGCTTTTCTGGGCCGGTCGAATGTTGGTAAATCGAGCTTGCTGAATGCGCTGGTGGGTGAGAAGGCTGCGAAGGTCTCGTCCACGCCCGGCCGCACCCGCGCCATTAATTTCTTTCTGATTTTGGACGAGAACGGGAGGCCGGGAATGCAGTTCGCCGACCTGCCCGGGTATGGCTACGCCAAGATTTCGAAGTCGATTTCGGCCGAGTGGCCCAAGTTTATCGAGCCCTATCTGGCCGAGCGGGAGACGCTCGGGCTATGCGTCTGCCTGGTGGACTCGAACGTGCCGCCGCAGCCGAGGGACGCGCAGCTGCTTGACTGGCTGCGGCACGCAGGGCGGTCCTTCGTGGTGGTCGCAACCAAGATCGACCGGCTCAGCGGCAATGAACGCACCCGCAACCTGGCGGCACTCAGGAAGGGTCTCGAAACCGAAGAGATTCTTCCGGTATCGGCGAAGACGGGAACCGGGATCAAGGAACTGTGGTCGCGGATTGAACAGGTTTGACGGAGGTCAATGGGAGCTTTCTGTCCCAAAGTTGAATCCATCGGATCCCCCGCGGAAGCTCACCTGAATCTGACCTGAAGCGCCGATTTCTCCAGCCAAAGATCGCTCCTGCACGCGCTCCACAAACCGTTCGGCGAACGCGCGGCTTGCCGAGACAAGTCGAAATTCGCGTCCCAGACGCCCTAAATAACGCGGGGCCTGCCGAATCCAGCGGCGGGCCGCACCGGCATCGTAATCCAGACACTCCAGCGCCAACTCATCGAGCCGAGGCAGCCATCGCGCGCCCCCGGACGAGACGCACCAAGCCACCAGAACTGGGTCTTCGGCCGGATCGGCCGGGGTGAGGGTGGCTGATGTCGGGCTGGGCGGGCGGTGCAGGTCGGGCAGGATGCCACGTTCGGCCATTTCGGCGGCAACGGTATCGGGCTTCGCGGCTACGCACACCGCGACCGGCTGGCGCTTACGAATTTCGTTTTTGAGGATACGCACGGCCTCATCGAGAGAGGTGACAAGAAAATCGACGACTCCGTCGCGGATAGCCTGCTTTTGCACTGTGACGTCCGCCGCCGCGCTTAGCGATGCGCATCCCGCGATGTTCGCGGCCCGCACGAGGCGGCAGCCTTGATGGTCCAGTTCTCCGGCGAAGAGAAGCTTGCCACCCAGGCCGAACTCCCCGTCAAATTCAATAGAAAGGGCGGTATAGAGCCGGCAGATGGCCGCTACCTCTGATTCCGGGAAGTTATGCGGGATGGAGCTCGTTGCCATGGATCAATCATTAACGAAGAGCCAAAAAAGGAGCTAATGTAACAGAAAATGCTGTTTCATCCGGACACTTGGCTCGTAAATAATTTAGATTCAGCCAGTAAGACACGTTTTTGCATGGCCCTCACAGTTTCACAGTTTCACAGCTTCACAGTTTCACAGGGGGAGGGGGGGTGGGGGGGGTACAAACCGGGCGCACGCCGGAGATTTTGAACTCGGCACATTTGGGGCACACCGCTACGAAAAGACATTTCGATATCTCCCGACTTCAAGTTTGCGACACGAGTCCCCAATTTTCTGCAACATCCGCCGCAAGGAGGATTCCTCCTGGTCCCACCGGCGTTGCCGACCCGCGGTGGATGAAACGCGATTCTGACTTTTGCGGTTTCCCACCCTTTCGCCAGAAAAAAGGCGAAAGGATGGGGCACGGAGCATTTGTTTCTTTTCAGCCGTAGTGGTATTGCGAACAGTGCAGTTTAGTGCGTCGCCTCTCTCATCCAGTCTTTTCTTACATAGAGAACGAATTCGCCCGGATTCGCCGTGGTTTTGAGCTTGTCTTCATGGGTTTGGTCGATGCATCCGTTCTGCGTGACCAGACCCTTCGCAGCAATCTCGGAAACCGAATACCATCTGGGACTTGCGGACTGATAGCGCTTCACTCCGTCGCAGTTGAGATAGATCTCGGTCGAGCTGTCGTAGGTTGCGCGGATCATGAAGACAGAAGCTTCGCTGGGAAGGGTCAGTTGTGCCGTCCCGTCTTCATTCGGACGAACCCACTCGTTATGCGCGGAGGACTGATGGTCGATGCGGACCAGGAAACCGGTGGGCGTGATGCGCTGCCCGGACTTTCCATCAAGAATGCGAAGCGTGATCGCCGTGGTGGCTTGTGCGGAAACAGTCTGGCCAACCACGATCAGGAATAGAACCGGGAGAATCCAAGTCTTGGCTCTGGCCATTTCTTGCCTTGATTCAACTTACCACGCGTTGTAAGGCTGGCCGTCGGAGCCCTGTTCCTGCGAATTCGAGTGGACGTCGTCGATCCCGGGGTCGGTCTGGTCCAGGGAGTGAAGCGCGTCACTGGTGCTGGTCTCCCAGGTTTCGGCGCTGCGGGTCATGGGATCAACCGGAATGCTCCGAATATAGCCGTCGGTCACCAGATCCTGCAGAGATTGCGGCGCCTTCTGCTTGTCGGCGGTGTAGGAGTCGATGGCGGCGCGCAACACGTGCAGATCTTCTTTGAGCACCGCTTCGCGGGCCTGCCGGACCGCGCCCACGTAGCTGGGAATGGCCACCACGGCCAGCACCCCGATGATGGCCATGACGATCATCAGTTCGACCAGGGTGAAGCCTGCTTCGTTTTTGCGATTCGTGCGCATGATTGCCCTACCAGTCAGAGTACTTTGTGCCGTCCAGAGCCGTGCCCTGGGATTTGCTGTGGATGTCGAACACGCTCTGGCCGCCGTAGGAGTCGGACGTGGGATCGTCCTGCATCGACCGCAGACCCCATTCCTGCTTGCCGGTCATGGGATCGATCGGAATGCGGCGCAGAAACTTGACCTTCTTGCCCTGAACATCGACCCCTTCGACCAGCGTTTCCAGGTCCGGCGGATAGTTCTGGCTGTCCACCTTGGTCTGGAAAGCGCCTTTGTCGGCTGCGTCCTTGTACTTGTCGATGGCATCGCGCATCGTCCAGAGGTCGTAGCGCAGTTCGCGCTCCTTGTCCCGCTTGACCTTGTAGCGGGCGATGGGAGCGGCACCGGCGGCGAGAATGGCCAGGATGGCGACGGTCACGATCAGTTCGACGAGCGTGAGTCCTCGCTCGCCTTTCCTCCGCGTTGGCCGTTTCCTGATCATTTGCTTTTTAGTTCGACACTTCGTTATTTAACACTGACGGTCAATTCGGTTCCTTGCGCTAGGACAGGTTGCTGCTTGCTGGTGGTGGCTCCCGAGCGGGTGATCGTGATCTTGCTGTCCCCGGCGGTTTTGGCCTGAAACGTGAGCACGACAGACCACGCCGGCGCCATCAACCCCGGCAGCCCCGGGGGGACGCGACGCATTGATGGTGATGCTCGCCCGGGCCATCGTCGCGGTGGGCGAGGCTGACCGCCTGGCCGTCGCGGCTGAGGAAGTCGCCCGAATCCACGTTCACCAGGGAGAGCTTCGTCGCATCGTACTGAAGCTGCAGGGGTATGGACGCGATATCGCTGGCGCCGCTGATCACGATGGGCACCTGGAACGATGAATTCACAGGCACCGGTCCCGGGGAATTCATGAGGAAACTCACCTTTGAGCCGGGGGCCGGAGGCGGTTGAGCCGCGGGAGTGGTCCCAATCGGCGGACGGGGAGGCGGTCTCAGAAGGGATCCCGAGATTGGTCTGCGGGACCGGGGCTGCAGCGGGGTTTCCCTCGGCTGCGGCCTTCATCTGAGCCATGGCGGCCGAGGCCGCGCCCGAGGCGGAGGTGCCCGGCACCCTGCCAATGCTGGAATTGGAGGTGACGGGCTGGACCTGCGGCCGGGGTGTTAGCGCCCGGACCTTCGACGGCGATATGGCGCAATTCAATCGACTGGCCCACGCCGGTGTCGACGCTGCGCAGGTTGGCGGGGCGCAAATCCTGCGAGCGGACGATGTGCGGCACCATGAGGAACACCACTTCGTCGTCGGTGATGGTGTGATCCTTGGAGCCGAAGAGGTATTTGAGGATGGGAATGGAACTGAGGCCGGGGATGCCGCTCCAGCTTACCTGGTCCTGCTGGTTGAGAATTCCGCTGAGGATGTTGGCCTCGCCTTCGCGCAGGCGCACCACCTCTTCGGTGCTCTTCTGGGCGATGATCGGCTCGGTGACGCCGCTGATGGTGACGGAGCCGCTCTGGGCGGTGACTTCAATCTTCATCTTGAGCGTGACATCGCGGTCGTAGTGGACGGTGGGCGTGATCTCGATATTGACGCCGACGTCGAGGTACTGGAACTGGGTGTTGACCAGCGAACTGACCAGCGCGGTGGCTGCGCCGGTCTGGTATGAGCCGGTGGCGATCGGAATGCGCTCGCCGATCTTCATGGTGGCTTTCTGCGAATCGGTGGCGCGCAGGCGCGGATTCTGCAGAATCTTGGTATTTGCATCGGAGAGCAGCAGGTTGGCGGTTGCCGTGCCCACGGTGACCGCGAAGTTGTTGGAATTCAGGTGAGCCAGGTTGTAGATGGTCAGATTGCTGGTTGAGCCTGTGCCCGTGCCGGTGCCGGTTCCGGTGCCTGTGCCCGTTCCGGTAGTGACTGGTCGTCGCGTTGCTGCATGGCGACGCTGGCGCTGGCCGGCCACGAGATGCCGAGGTTGCGCTCCCAGTTCTTGCTCACTTCCATGACCGCGATGTCGACCACCACTTCGGGCCGCGCCTTGTCGAGGTCGTTAATCAGCTTCTGGGCGAGGAGCAAGTTCGTCGGGCGTGCCGCGCACCACCAGGGCACTCTGGCTCTGCACGCCATAGACCTTGATCTGGGTGAGGACATTGCGCAGGGCGGTCTGGACGTCGTTGAGGTCGTTCTGCTGCCAGGCATTGGCCAGGTAAAACGTCTGTACGGCCTGCTCATCCAACTCGGTTCGCTTGGCACGGGTGTTCTGGGCGACGAAGATGGTATTCGCCGTGACCGGGCGCCAGAAGGTGTTGGACATGGTCCCGACGATGCGCAGGGCATCGAGCAGAGAAACGTTGGTCAGGTCCACCTGGATGCGCTTGGAGTTGAAATCCGGGTCGAAGAGGACATTGATGCCGGCGGCCCGGCCGACCGCCTGGTAGACGACCTTGGCGTCTTCAGCCATATGAAGGGTCAGGGGCTCAGTGGAGACCGGCCGCAGGCGAACGGGCGAGCCGATGGAATCGATTTCCTGCTGCGTGCCGGCCGATCTCCGGCGGGTTCTCGGGAGTGGGTGGCGCCTGGTTCTCGCGAGCGCGGATTTTGGCAATCTCCTGCTGGGCGGCCTCGTTGCCGGGATCGATCTCCATGGCATGGAGGAACTCGGCCGAGGGCGCCCTGCACGTCGCCGGCCTGGAGCAGCTTGTGGCCTTTGGTCACGTGGAGGGTGGAAGCGGATAGCTGCACGCGAACGAGCGCGGTGCGATAACGGAGATCCTTCGGAGCCATTTGCGTCGCCTTCTGGTAGTTGTCAAAGGCGGCGTCATAGTTCTCGCTGGCTTCGGCGGCCTCTCCGCGCTTGTAATAGGTGTTGGCTGATTCGGCGAAGAGCGAAATGCTCGCAAGGCTCAGGATTGCCATCACGAGAACGAGCGCAATCCAGAATGGGGAGAAAGCGGATCTGGGGGCAGCCGCAAAACGAACGCGGTTCATCGTACTCCCTGGCGTCTGGCTGGACGTGCCGGTTGTATGGAACTGTTGCGGATTGCCGTGGCCGCCCAGGACGCATTGATTTTTGGCGGTCTTGCTCAACGTACGAAGCCTCATTTTAGCAAAGCCTTATGGGGGACTCTTTGGTGGTACACAGATCATATCCCGGCGCAGTTGCGTTGCGGGACGGGGACGGGACAGATGGCAAAGTTGGCCCAATGCTACGATGAAGAACTGAGGACATCCGATGGCCCGCCAAACCAGTCACGTGATCGCACCGGCCGACCGGCCTGGACCGGCCGAAGGCGGCGCGTCCGCGCGATCCGGTGGCCTCGGGCGAACGCGACGCGGCATTCAACCGGGCCGCCATGCCACAATTATTTCCTGATCGAGAGGTTCGAAGCGGGCGTGGCCCTGCGCGGCACCGAAGTGAAATCGATCCGCGAGGGCAAAGCGAACCTCAAGGACGCCTACGGCCTGATCAAAGACGGCGAGGCATTCCTGCTCAACCTGCATATTGGTCCCTATTCGCACGGAAACATAGCCAATCACGACGAAACCCGGACGCGCAAACTGCTGCTGCACCGCGAAGAGGTTCGCAAGCTATTCTCGAAGACGCAGGTGAAGGGTCACACGCTCATCCCCACCCGGCTTTACTTTCGCAATGGGACGGGTGAAATGCGAAATCGCGGTCGCCAAGGGCAAGCAGGACTGGGACAAGCGGGAAACCGAGCGGCGGCGGGAGGCCGACCGCGAGGCGCGAACGGCGATCAACGCCAACAAGCATCGCATGGGGCGGTAGGGCCGCTGGGGTCTGTTGTTCCTCGCGGCGGTCTTCGGCCCTGCTTCCGGTCCCTATAATTGCTTCATGAAGACCGACCTCTCTTTTGCTCCCCTTGCCCAGATTGAAACTGAATTGCTGGCCGTGCTGGCCGCCGATACGCAGACCGCCAAAGGCGCGGATGTGAGGCCGCAGCCCGTGCTTCTTACGTCTGATGAAGCCGTAAAGGCCGCGGCGGCGACCGTGCTGGCCAGCGGCGAATACAAAGCCGGTCCGAACGAGACGCTGCTGCTTCATGCGCCCGCGGGCCTCAAGGCCAGGCGGCTGCTGCTGGTGGGCCTGGGCAAACAGGCCAAGGCTACGGTGCATGGCATTCGCAATGCAGCCGGCACCGCGGTACGGTTTACCAAGCCCCGCGGAATCCGGGAGCTGGTTGTAGCAGTACCCTCATCCGAAGGTCTGCTCCCCGCAGCGGTGCGGGCGGCTGTCGAGGGCGCGTTCGTGGGCGATTTCGACCCCGACACCTATCGCAGCGATCGCAAGGACCTGAGCGTGGAGTCGTTTACGGTTGCCGCGCCGGCGGGCGTGAATGAGGCGGAAGCAAAAGCCGCCTTTGCCGAGGGCGTGGTCATTGGTGAGAGCCAGAACTTTACCCGGGCGCTGGTCAATGAGCCGGGCAATGTGCTGACGCCGACGGTGTTCGGGCAGCGCGCCGCGGCGATGGCAAAGGAAGTCGGACTCGGGTGCGAAGTGCACTCCACCGAGAAGCTGCACGAGCTGAAGATGGGCGCCTTCTGGAGCGTGTCGCAGGGCTCGGAGGAGCCGCCGGCACTGATCGTGCTTCGCTATGAGCCGGAAGGGGTGACGGATGGCCCGGTGCTTGGGCTCGTCGGCAAGGGCATCACGTTCGATACTGGCGGCATCTCCATCAAGCCCTCAGAGAACATGGAGAAGATGAAGTACGACATGGCGGGCGGCGCGGCCATGGTTGGCGCCATGCGCGCCATTGCCCTGCTCAAGCCGAAGGTGCGCGTGATCGGCATCGTGTGCGCCTCGGAGAATATGCCTGACGGCAAGGCGCAGAAGCCCGGCGATGTGCAGACGGCGATGCCTATCACCCCCGACAAGCCGGGCAAGACCATCGAGATCATCAACACCGACGCTGAAGGCCGGCTGGTGCTGGCCGATGGCCTGACCTACGCGCGCCAGCTGGGAGCGACTCACCTGATCGATGCGGCTACGCTGACGGGAGCGATCGGTGTCGCGCTGGGCATGATCAATGCCGGAGCGTTCTCGAACAACGATGAAACGTTTGAGAAATTCGATGCGGCGCTGGAGATTTCGGGCGAAAAGTTCTGGCGGATGCCGCTCGGCGAAGAGTACGCAGACCTGATCAAGAGCGACATCGCCGACATCAAGAACACCGGCGGCCGCTGGGGCGGGGCGGTCACGGCGGCGGAGTTCCTGCGCGTCTTTGCCGAAGACACGCCCTGGATTCACCTCGACATCGCGGGCCTGGCGTGGGTGGAAGACTCGCGTCCGTACATCGCGAAGGGGCCAAGCGGGGTGGGCGTTCGATCGATACTGGAGTGGGTGCGAAGCTACGCGAACTAGCCGTTCGATCGGAATTTCTTTTGTTTCCTTATGCCATCCTCATTGAATGGGCAGGCTCTCCCTGCTATGACAAGGCATGCGCCGGATTCAGAGAGGAATGCTCTCGAATCCTTTCTCATATCAGCGGAGGGTTCGCACGATGATCCTGCAGACGGTTGAGGTGTTGGCCAGTCAAAAGGCCGCGATCGAGGAAAAGGTGGGCGGCGAAATTATGATGCCTTGCAGCGGCGCAGCCACGGCCGCCCAGACCGCAGAGCGGCAGGCTGCCGCGCAACAGATGCGCTACCAGTTATATCTTCTCGATCGCAGCCAACACCGCATGTCCATAGAGGACTATGTCGACCTGCTGCTGCAAAAGGCCGAAGTGCATTGACGGCTGAAGCAAGCTGATCAAACTCCGACAATATTTCCATCGGGATCGACATCGATGTCCATGGCTCGGGGATGGCTGGGCAGGCCTGGCATCAGCATCATGCTTCCGGAAATCGCGACCACGAAGCCGGCGCCGGCCGACAGCGAGGCGTCGTTGACTTGCAGCGTCCAGCCTGTGGGCGCGCCCATCATTTTGGGATTGTCGGTAAGCGAATACTGTGTCTTGGCGACGCAGACCGGCAGCCGGGCATAGCCCCACCTGGAGTATTCCTCAAGCCTGGTGCGTGCCTTGTCGCTGAAATTTACCCCTTCAGCGCCATAAACCTGCGTCGCAACCTTGACGATCTTGTCTTCAAGCGAATCGTCGAGCGTATAGGCCGGCTGAACGTCGGGGACCGGTTTGGCTTCAATGAGGTCGACCACCTTTTGGGCGAGGTCGACAGAGCCTGCGCCGCCTTTGGAGAAGGCTTCGACGCGGGACCACGGGGTCTCTTGCCGATTACATTCGGCCGCAATCAATTCAAGTTCGGCGGATGTGTCGTTCGGGAACCAGTTGATCGCGACGACAATCGGTACTCCGAACGCACGCAGCGTCCGTATGTGATGAGCCAGATTTCCGAGCCCTGCGTCGAGGTGCCCTTCGCCCTGGGCACGCAGGCTCTGGACCGTCGTCACCAGAACCGCGGCGGAAGGCCGAATGCCCGAGATCCGCATCACGATGTCGAAGTACTTCTCCGCGCCGAGGTCGGCGGCGAATCCGCATTCGTTGACCACGTAATCGGCCAGCCGCACTCCCATCTTCTGGGAAAGAATGCTGCTGGTGCCATGGGCGATGTTGCCGAACGGGCCGGTGTGCACCAGCGCCGGCGTTCCCTCGGTGGTCTGTACCAAGTTGGGCAGAAGCGCATCGGCAAGTAAGGCCATCATGGCCCCGGTTGCGCCCAGATCGGCAGCCGTAACCGGCCGCCCGGCACGGGACGCTCCCACCACGATCGAGTCGAGGCGGCGCCGCAGATCGTCCGAGCTGGAGGCCAGGGCGACGATGGCCATGATTTCCGACGCCGCGGTGATGACAAAACTCGTATCCCGGGTCACGCCTTCACCCTTCGCGCCCACAGAGACCGTGATCCGGCGCAGGGCGCGGTCGTTCATGTCCATCGCCCGGGGCCATGTGATCCGGTCCGGGTCGAGATCGAGCGTATTGCCGAAAAAGAGGTGCGAATCGAGCATGGCGGCCAGCAGGTTGTGCGCCGCGGTGATGGCGTGGAAGTCGCCGTGAAAATGAAGATTGATCTTGTGGCTCGGTTCGACCTGCGAGAGGCCGCCGCCGGCCGCGCCGCCCTTCATGCCGAACACCGGGCCGAGCGACGGCTCGCGCGAAGTGAGGATGGACTTCTGCCCGATGCGCTCCAGTCCCTGGGCCAGGCCGATGGAAACCACCGTCTTGCCCTCGCCGGAGGTGGTCGGCGTGGTGGCGGTGACCAGGATCAGTTTGCCGTGCACGGGAAATGCGCCCTTCTCGAGCAGGTCAAGCCGGAGCTTGGCGCCGTAAGGGCCGATACATTCGTATTCTTCCGGTAGAAGTGCAAGCTTGCCGGCTATGTCTTGAATCGGCAGGAGGGTGGGAGTGAGCAAAACCGGGTTCGTCATAGGATTGGCCGAGGAGCAATATACTCCCACTGTAACAACTGACCTTGTGACGGAGGCTACAGGCCCGGTGTGACGGCGGGGACCATGTCGTGCGTCTGGGGCGCGCGATTGGTCCTCCCAGCGGATTTTTGGATTGTCGATGCAATCCGGCTCCAGTCTCCCACCGGCGTTGCCGAACCGCGGTGGATGAAAAGGAACCACATGGGGTTCGTGGTTTCCCACCCTTTCCGCAGAAAAAAGCGGAAAGGATGGGCACGGAATTTTTGTAGCCTTTATGCAATCCCGGACGGGCTTGTGTCCGCGTCCCTAGAGCGTCAAATCAATAGCCCGGTCCGGCATACACTTTCTTCATGGACAACGAGCGCATTCGCGCCATCTGCATGGCTCTGCCGCATGTTGCCGAGACGGTGAACTGGGGCCATCACCTGGTGTATTGGGCAGGCGACCGCGACATTGGCGGCAAGATGTTCGCGATGACCGACCTGGATGGAACGGGGTTTGGAGTGCTCTGGTTTCATTGCGGGGCGGAGCGCTTTCACGAACTGCTGGAAATCGAGGGGATCTCCGCATCGCCTTACCTGGCCAAGGCGCATTGGGTGACGCTGGAGCGGTGGAATGCCCTGAAGCCGCGCCAGATCGAGGAGGAGCTGCGGCTGGCGCACGAGCTCATTCTCGCGAAACTGCCCAAACGGACGAGGACTTTGCTGGAGATGCCGGAAAAGGAGCGGGTCAAGTTGATCAGGGAACGGAAGAAGGTGTTGGCGGCGCGGGAAAAGAGGAAGAGGGAGAAGGCCAGTTGAGCCCGGCTTCACCCAGGTCCCATAAGCGGAGCCTGGGGCACCCAAAGAAGGGAACCATTTCCGCCGGTCATTCGTAACTAGAGAGGAGCCGGCGCGGATGTAAGACGCGCGGGCAGGGTGAGACGATGGCCAAGTTTCTGTTGTTTTGCATTCTGCTGGTGCTGTGCTGGCCGCTGGCCCTGGTGGCGCTGGTGCTGTTTCCGTTCGTGTGGCTGCTCCTTCTGCCCTTTCGCATCGTGGGCATCGCGGTCGGCGGAGTTCTGGAATTAGTACGCGCGATCATCTTCCTGCCGGCGAGGGTGCTCCGGGCGATCTGAATTCCCGCCCCATTCGCTGATTCCTCCGTCCCCCGGCATCGTTCAGGCCTTGTAGCGTTGAATCCATGCCTTGTCGTCTCGACACAGACGTCGGCCATGCTTTAGGGTGGCCCCATGCCTGTTTCCCTGTCTTTGGATAAGAGGGTTGCGCTGATCACCGGCGGCTCGCGCGGAATTGGCGCGGAGATCGTGCGGATCTTTGCCGAGGCCGGCGCCCGGGTGGTCTTCAGCTACCGCCAGGCGCGCGACCGGGCCGAAGCGGTCGCAGCCGAGTGCGGCGGCCCCACCCGATGCCTGCCTCTCGAACAGGACCTGAGCACGCCAGCGGATGGCCTTGCGCTGGTCGCTGAAGGCGTCCGGGCCTTCGGCCGCCTTGATGTGCTGGTAGTCAATCACGGCATCTGGCCGGCCGAGGATGCGCCCATTGCGACCATGTCTGAAGCGCAGTGGCGGCGCACACTGGCGGTCAATCTCGACTCGGTTTTCGGGCTGGTGCAAGCGGCCGTGGGGCAGATGGAAACGCAGGCGCCGGCATCGGGAGACAGCGGGGATTCGCGGGGGCATATCGTCCTGATCAGTTCCACAGCCGGTCAGCGCGGAGAGGCCAATCACGCCGACTATGCTGTTACGAAAGGAGCGTTGATCAGTCTGACAAAGAGCTTGTCGAGTGAGTTGGCTCCCAAGGGGATTCGGGTAAACTGCGTAGCGCCGGGTTGGGTAACCACGGAGATGTCGGCGGCTGCGCTCGGTCACCCCGAAGGGGGGCCCAAGATTGCCGCGGGAATTCCATTGGCGCGTCCGGCAACCCCACGCGAGATTGCCGGGCCGGTGCTGTTTCTGTGCACTTCGCTTGCCGGATTTATTTCAGGAGAGGTTCTGAATGTGAACGGGGGAGCCGTGCTGGTGGGGTGATGGGTTTGATCGGTGATGGGTTGGTTTGGGTTCGTGCTCTCCCACTCTTGGCGCAAAAACAAAGACGCGCCAAGAATGGGGCACCCGAGCGGAGTAGGTTGATCGGTGATGGGGCTTGTTTGGGTTCGTGCTCTCCCACTCTTGGCGCAAAAACAAATACGCGCCAAGAATGGGGCACCCAAGGTTTTGATAATCACCCAGGTATCGGACCATGAGGAGAAGGAAGTTGATGCGAAGGATTCTGGTGGCGTTGCTCGGCACGACCGTGTTGGCCGCTCCATTCGCCGTGCATACGCAGACCCCCCAGCCCGGCAGCCCGGCGATCGATGATGCCGCCATGAACACCGCGCATGCGCGCTCGGCTCTCGAGGCCATGATCAAAGCCATGGGAGGAGATGCGTGGCTGAATCTGAAGAACACGGAGCGGGAGGGTCACATTGCCGGCTTCTACAAGGGCAATCCCGATCCCGGAACCACAAAAGTGTACGAGTATCATTCGTGGCCGGATCACGATCGCATCGAGTTCACTACGCATCGCGACGTGGTGGAATTTTTTCTCGGCCGCGAGGGCTGGGAGGTCACCTATCGCGGCAAGAAGGCGCTACCGGCAGACCAAGTGGAAGAATACCTGCGCCGCCGCGACCACTCGGTGGAAACAGCGGTGAAGGTGTGGATGAAGGACCCGAACACCATCCTGATGTATGAGGGACAAAAGCTGGCCGGGCGGCACCTGGCCGAGCAAGTGACGTTGATCTCGGCATCGAACGAGGCCATCACCATCCAGATGGACGCGCAAACCCACCTGCCTCGCAATCGCAGCTTTCAGTGGCGCGACCCGGTCTACCACGACAAAAATACCGACACCGAAGAGTACGACGGGTATCACGATGTAAATGGAATTGCGACACCGTACACAATCACCCGGCTGAAGAACGACGACATGGTCCGCCAGTTCTTCCTGGACAAAGTGACCTATAACCAGGATCTGCCACCCGACTTCTGGAGCGTGGACGCCGCCGAGCGCCGCATCAAGAAGTAACTCCCCGAGCGTAACTCCCAGGCCGCACGAGCCGGGGCGTCCGATGCAATTTTCGGACGGCACTCCTACCACGGAGGTGGTAGTGGGTAATGACTCGGTTCCGTCTTGTCGGGAATCAGGGCGCAGGGTACAAACATAGAGTATTTCTTTTGAGGGCGAAGAAAGTCCTGCTCTCTTTGTAATTTCACGCCAGGTTGCCTTGGTTTCTCTCCGACAGACGAGACATGCCCAACGTTGACATTGATCGCAAGTGGAATGGTGCGTTGCCGCCGCCGTGCGTGGCGCCCGCAGGCGCGGAGACGGCAGGCGACGGCGCAAGCGCCCGGACTGCCGCGCAGGGACACCAGGCCGTACTGAGCCTGCTTGAGAGTGTCGACTACAGCCTGCGGCGGGAACTCATCGCGTATGCAAATCGGTATGACGTGCAGACGGGGCTGTTGAATTTTCATGCTTTCCAGTCGGAGCTTGATTCGCTGCTGCGGAATCTGCCTCCAGACCAGGAAGTGGCAACGGTCTGGATCGATCTTCTGAACGTGCGCCGGGAATTTGCCCTGTGGGGCATGGATGCCGCCGAGTTGCTGGTGCGCAACGTCGCAGAGGGCCTGCGAAGCACCGCTGACAAGAGCGCGCTCCTGGGTCGCCTGGGGGCGCGTTGCTTTGTCCTGGCCATGCCGGCTGCCAAAGCCGATCCCATCGCCCGCCACGGTTTTCAAAATGTTCTGAATACTTTGCAGCAGCTGGGAGCGGGCGGCCTCGAGGCCAGTCCCGAAGTGGCAGCCGGGGTGGCATTTTTTCCTTCGGACGCCAACCGGGCTGAAGATCTGCTTCGATACGCCAGCCTGGCATCAGCCCGGGCGCGCTACACCCGCAGTAGTTCAGTGCTCAGTTTTCAACCGGGCATGAACAAGCTTCTTCAGCGCAGTCATCAGCTCGAGGTGGAGATCGGGAAATCGCTGGAGCGGAATGAGTTCTCGATGCTTTATCAGCCCAAGATCGACCTCACGACCGGCCAGGTGCTTGGCGCCGAGGCTCTGATGCGCTGGCAGCATCCCGAGTGGGGGGCTGTGCCGCCGTCGGAATTCATTCCAATCGCGGAGCGGTCGAGCCTCATTCAGCGGGTATTTGATTTCAGTTTAAGAACCGCTCTCGAAAATGCCCGACGCTGGATCGACCTGGGCATTGCGCCCGGCATTATTTCGGTAAACGTATCGGCGGCCAACCTGCGCCGGGATGACTTTGCACGGCGGGTGCGCAGGCTGATGGCGGAGTTCCCGATCGATCCGATCGAGCTTGAGCTCGAAGTTACCGAGACTTTGCTGCTCGACGACGAGGAGCTGTTCAGCGCCCGCATGCGGCAGTTGAAGACGATCGGTGTCCGGCTGGCCATCGACGATTTCGGGACCCGCTATACCGGATTCAACATCCTCAAGAGGCTGCCGCTGGATTCGATGAAGATCGATCGCTGTTTTATCCGTGGGATTCACCAGTCCTTCGACATGCGCACCTTGTGCAGCACCATCATCGCCATGGCGCGGCACATGAAATTGCGCACCGTGGCGGAAGGCATCGAAGAACCGGAAGAACTGGACGTAATGCAGCAGATTGGCTGCGACGCCGGGCAGGGCTACCTGTTCCAGCGGCCCGCCACCCCCGAAGACTTTATCGCCTTCCTACGCACATGGCCGTTGCAAAGCCTGAAGCTTGGATTCGGTGCCAAAGGCGACCTGCCGCTGGCTGATCTGACCAACGGCATCTAAATAGCCACTTACCCGAGGGCCGGGCTTGCGTTCGCTATAATCCTGACGAGCGATGCACCGCGTGCGGACACGCTTTTCGGGAGCCAGAGAATGACGTTCGACATCCGGGAGATGCTGGGTTTTCTTCCGCACCGATATCCGTTTTTGCTGATCGACAGGATCGTCGAGTTCGAGCCGACCAAGCGGCTTGTGGCGATCAAGAACGTGACCATCAACGAGCCTTTTTTTCAGGGTCACTTTCCCGGCTACCCGATCATGCCCGGAGTCCTGGTGGTGGAAGCGATGGCGCAGGCCGGCGGCATCATCATGATGCATGAGCTGCCCGATCGGGCCGAAAAGCTGGTGGTCTTCACCGGCATCGAGCGAGCCAAGTTTCGCCGGCCGGTCACGCCCGGCGATCAACTGCGGATCGAGGTGAGCGTTTTGTCGTTCCGGACGCGGGCCGGGCGCATCGAGGGAAAAGCGTACGTGGACGGCAAGGTGGCGTGCGAGGCCACGCTCACCTGCCAGGTGGTGCCGCGGAATCCCCCCGGCCTGCCGCCGAAACGCGCCGGCGCAGCGCCGAAACGCAGCCGGTGGGGACGCCGGAGTGAGCGTTCACGCCAGCGCGATCGTTGCGCCGGGCGCAGTCGTTCCGGATTCCTGCACGATCGGCCCCTTCTCCACCATCGGCCCCGAGGTAGTGCTGGGGGAAGAGTGCACACTGGTTTCCCACGTGGTCCTGGACGGGCGCACCCGCCTGGGGGCCCGCAACCAAATCTTTCCATTCACGTCGATCGGCGTGGCGCCGCAGGATCTGAAGTATGGCGGAGAACCGACTGAGACCGAGATCGGCGACGACAATACGATTCGCGAATGTGTGACGATCAGCCGCGGCACCGCCAAGGGCGGCGGCATTACGCGCGTCGGCTCGGGCAATTTGCTGATGGCCTATGTGCACGTCGGCCACGACAGCCTGGTGGGGAGCCACTGCATCCTGGCGAACGCCGCCACACTGGCCGGACACGTAACCATCGAGGACTACGCCAGCGTCGGGGCGTTCAGTCCTGTGCACCAGTTCTGCACTGTGGGCCAGTACGCCTTCATCGGCGGCGGGACGATTGTGACCCAGGACGTGCTGCCGTTTTCGCTGACATCGTCGCGGCGGGAGAACAAGGCATTCGGTATAAACAAGATTGGCCTGGTGCGGCGCGGGTTTACCCCGGAGCGGCTGAACCGACTGCAGAAGGCGTTCCGGCTCTTGCTGGCGTCGCGATTGAACACCTCCCAGGCGGTGGAGAAGATACGGGAATTAGAGGGCGAAGACGCGAAGATCGTGGCCGATTTCATTGAGCGGAGCCAGCGCGGGGTGATCCGGTAACCATGAAACTCGGCCTCATTGCGGGCAATGGACGGTTCCCTTTTCTGCTGCTCGACGCGGCGCGGGCGCAGGGATTTGCGGTGACCGTCGCCGCGATCCGCCAGGAGACCGACCCGGAGATCAACGATCGCGGGGCTGTCGATGAGAAGATCAGCGTTCACTGGCTCTCGCTGGGCGAACTGTCGCGGCTCATCGACATCTTCCACAAGGAAGGCGTGTCGATGGCGGTGATGGCTGGACAGGTGAAGCACAAGCAGATCTTTTCCAGCATCCGGCCCGACTGGCGGCTGGCCAAGCTGCTGCTGAACCTGCGCACGAGGAATACCGACATGCTGCTCGGCGCAGTGGCCAAGGTTCTGGGGGACGAGGGCATCGAGTTGATCAGTTCCACGACGTTTCTTGAGCCCCTGCTGGCACAGGAGGGCGTGCTGACCAAACGCGCTCCTGACGACGAGGAACGCAAAAACATTGAATACGGGTTGAGCGTGGCGCGGTCGGTGGCCGGATTCGACATCGGGCAGACGGTGGTCGTGGCAGCCCAGGCTTGTGTCGCCGTGGAAGCCATGGAAGGCACCGACGCGGCCATCGAGCGGGCCGGGGCGCTGATGCGGTCGTTGGAAGGGGATGACTCGGCTCTTCAACCCGGAGACGAAGGCCTGTCACCAGGGACCACAACTCTCGAGCGCAGACTGACCGTCGTCAAGGTAGCCAAACCGCAACAGGACATGCGCTTTGATGTGCCGGTGATCGGAATACGAACCATCGAGACGATGATTTCGGCTGGGGCAAGCTGCCTTTCTGTCGAGGCAGGCAGGACGCTGCTGTTTGACCGGGAAGCACTGCTGGAACGCGCCAGCGAGGCGGGGATTGCCATCGTGGCTGCGGCGAGATGAACCCGAGTTGGTTGGAGTATGTGGCCTCCCACCCTTTCCGCAGAAAAAAGCGGAAAGGATGGGGCACGGAACCTTGTAGCGAGGATAAACCGGAAATTAGCGCCCTTCGCAGCTCCTCATAACCAGGACTGATTTGGGCTCGAGGTATCCCACCTGCGACTCGCTGCGCGAGTCGGACTCCCCAAAATGACAAAACAGAGACAACTGCGTGATTGCCATGGTTATGGTCCGACGCCGATACTGAGGATGGAAGAAATTCCCGCTTCCGTTGGTTCGGTGTACCAAATACCAAGAGGAGGTCTTGCGTGAAGAGGTCCGTATTCTTACTCATTGCCGCGGTTCTGGTGATCGCGGTCGGATTCGTTATGGTGCAGGCGTTGGTTACAGTGCAGGCGGCCGATCAGACCATGCCTGGCGCTGGACAAGTGGCGCCCACCTTTACCCTCCCCTCGCAGGACGGCTCCCAGATCTCCCTGGATAGCTTCCGCGGCAAGTGGGTGGTGCTGTACTTCTATCCCAAGGACATGACCCAGGGCTGCACGATCGAGGCTCACAACTTCCAGCGCGACATCTCGAAATTCGAGGCCGCCAACGCGGTGGTGGTGGGCGTGAGCGTCGACACGCCCGACAGCCACAAGCAGTTCTGCACCAAGGAAGGGCTGACCTTCAGGCTGCTGGCCGACCCCGACCACAAGGTTGTGGACGAGTACGGCTCGCTGGGCCACTTTGGAACCATGACTATTGCCCAGCGCAACACGTTCCTGATCGATCCACAGGGGAAGATCGTCAAGGTCTGGACCAAGGTCGACCCCTCCCACCATTCCGAAGAAGTATTGGCGGAGTTGGCGGAACTGAAGAAATAGCCGGAAGAGCACGGTGGAAGCGACGCGGCCCCGGTGACGGGGCCGCAGTTGCGAGCGGTGAACAAGGCCGTTCACAGACGAGGGAGAAGCCGATGTCGACAGCGGTGGCGAAGGCGTTTTGCGCTGACATTCGTGAATTGCGCGGACTTTTGGATGAGGCGCCGGCCGATCTGGCCAATGTGGCATGGCGCCAGGGCGGCTGGACGCGCAAGCAGATCCTGGGGCATCTTCTGGACTCGGCCGCCAACAATCGGCAGCGATTTGTGCGGGCAGGGATCGACGGCTCGTACGCTGGACCCTCGTATGCCCAGGACGCCTGGGTAGCGGCACACGGGTATGCTCACCTGTCGTGGAAGACGCTGGTGGAGTGGTGGAAGGTAGAACACGACATTCTCATCGCTGTCGTCGAGCGAATTCCGGAGGAGCGAATGAAGGCCCTGTGCACGGTCGGCACGGATGCGCCTGTGACGCTGCGCTACCTGATCGAGGATTACACGCGCCACCAGTTCCACCATTTCGAGCAGATCAACGCGCCGCTGTCGGGCAGTTGATTTCGTATCGAGCGCCCGATTTCACGCGGATGGGGCAGCTTTGGGATTCTTCCTCAAGTCGCGCACGGCGTACGGTGCTACCGTGTCTGCCCATCCCAGGACAGTACCGATTTTTTTGACAAGCTCTCGCCACCAGAACTCTCGGGTGCGTAGCAGCAGAATGTAATCGGAGATCTCCCACACTGAGGTCTCAGCCTTCCCGCTTCGATTATCCCGAACAGGCGCAATCAACTCTTCGATCAGGGAACCCAATTGCGGAAAGTTCTTCGTTTCGAGAAGTGCTGAAATGTCGAGCGAAATTGTCTTGGAGAAGTCCAGATAGCCTTCGGCGCTGGCCGCATCGTAGACAAAATCCGTGAGAAACAGGTGCGCTCCACCTCGGTAATGCCAATCCAGTTCAGATTCGAGATTTGTAACGCACTGTTCAAATCCGGGAGCGCAGAAAACACCGTGGGCGCGAGGGTCGTTCGAGTCGCCGTCAAACCCCCATCCAAGAAAGACGCCATCGAAAAAGTGCCTGGAGCGAGCATCCCAATACCGATAACTCCCGGCGACCTCTTCGGCCAACTTTGAACCGTTCGCTCCATCCTTGCGGACGAGAAATAAGCCGACCGGGCCGCGCAAGGTGGCGTGTCCCGGCGGCAACGTACCGGTTTGCAGGCGCCGGGTGTAAACGGTGCTTAGCTGATCGGAAACGTCTGCCAGCTTTTCAATCGCGAACATGTCAGTTCCTATCTCAGACTTACCACTTGGTATAAGCGCAAAAAAGCCCGACGTGAGGCCGGGCTTTTTTGCTTGCCTTTGACTTAAGAGTTGCCGGGTTACTTTTTCTTCTTCTTGGCGGCGGATTTCTTTGCCGGCGCCCTCCTGATGATGGCCTTTCTTGCTGCAGCCTTTTTGGCTACCGACTTCTTTGCCGCGGTCTTTTTCGATGCGGCCTTCTTGGCGGGCGCCTTCTTGGCTGCTTTCTTTACTGCCTTCTTTGCTGCCTTTTTTGTTGCCACAGGTTTGCCTCGTTTCGCGGTTTTGCTAGCGGTCTTCTTCGTTGCGGCCTTCTTGGTTGCTCCGCCGCTTCTCTTCTTGGTGGCGGACTTCTTGGCGGCCTTTTTGGCGGCCTTGGCCGGGGTCGCTGCCTTTTTGGCTGCTGCTTTTTTGGCGGGAGCCTTTTTGGCAGGCTTCGGTTGGGGAGACTCGGAGATGACCACCGAGGTCTCATCAGGCACTCCCTCGTCGTCGTCGGAAGAGGTCAGCACGCTGGAGGTTTCTACTTCTTCGTCCTCGTCGTCCATGTCTTCATCGTGATCCACTTCGGCGGGCTCAGCATCGCCTTCGCCATCACTCATCGCGTACATCTTGTACACATCATCCATCACATTGCCTCCAGCGGCTTGCGCTGTGCTTGATTGCTTGGCGCTGCGGTGATTGAACTCCGCATGCGGAAGCCATTGTAGCAATAGCTTGCACGCGTGGCCAACAAAACACAAGTATGTAGTCAGGCTCCCCTGACTATTTTTGCTTCTTAGCGTAGCTCTTCGCTACCGGGGGCTGCGACTTATGTGGTGCGCTTTCCTTCTGCGATGGCGGATCGCCGCCGCGAGCAGTCGCAGAGCTCGCGCTTTCATGCTTCGCACCGTGTGACGATGTTGATCCGCGATGGTGATTGGCGCTGGTGCGCTGCAATCCCGCCGGCTCGGCCACGTGCAGGCGTCGTCCTGGTTCCACCTTGATGCCGCTGGGAATCTTGTTCCAGCGCCGCAGCTGGTCGAGGGAGACACCGAAGCGATCGGCGATGGAGACCAATGTGTCCCCGCGGCGGGTCGTGTAGAGCAACGTATGCAGGGACGGGGCGGCAACCGGCGCGACCGGTACGACGAGAGCTTCAATGCCCGCTATGCTCTGGTCCGCATGCAATTGATTGGCGGCCGCCAGTTCGGGGACCGTGACGTGATAGGTGTGCGCCACCGAGGCAAGGGAGTCATCGGGGGTCACGCGGTGATAGCGCCAGGCCGTGCGCCTGCTTTCCGGAATTGCGGCGATCCGCTGTTGGTACAGCGTGGCCGTGCCCGCGGGCAGATGCAGATCAAACGCAGTCTCGGGCGGGGTCGCCATTCGCAGAAGACTCGGATTCAAGGCCATCAGTTCGTCAACCGGAGCGTCGACAAGGTCGGAGATCAGGCGCAGATCGACGGCGTAGTTGATCGTGACCGTATCGGTAAGGACGGGAGGATCGAGGGTGATTTCATCGAAGCCGTATTGCGTGGGGTGATTGGCAATGATGATGGCGGCAAGGATTTCGGGCACGTAATTCTGGGTCTCGCCGGGAAGGTTGTGCCGCCTGTAGAGCTCCCAGAAGTCGGCATAACCGGTCTTCTGAACGGCCCGCTGCACGTTGCCGGCGCCCCAATCATAGGCCGCCATCGCAAGGTACCAGTCTCCCAACTGCTCATAGAGGTACTTCATGTACCGGGCGTAGGCGCGGGTGGACTTTTCGGGATCGAAGCGCTCATCGACATACCCGTTGCGGGCCAGGCCATAGTCGCCATAGGGCATGAATTGCCACATGCCGCCGGCATGCGATCTGTGATTGAGGGCGCGGGGTTGAAAGCTGGACTCGGCCACGGCAAGGTAGATCAGATCGTGGGGCACACCCTCTTCCGCCATCACCCGCTCGATCATTGCCTTGTAGCGCCCGTAGCGCTGGAAGGAGTGGAGCAAGGTGTTATGGCCCTTCTGCGAGTTGGCGAAGAAGTTGATGAATGCGGCCACATAGTCGTTCACCATCAAGGGCAGGTCGGACTTGGTCGTCGCGAGCTCGGTCTGAGCCTTGGCCACGACGTTGGGATCGACCTTGAAGGTCACATCACTGGCAACATCCGCGGGGGAGGGCTCCACGTTCGGCGTGAAACCGTTGCCCTGTTTCAAGGCCTCCATTTCGAGGTCGTTCACCTGGTCCACAATGCGGTCGAACTCGTCCTGCAACCTGGGCTCGCTCTTGATATCGAGGCCGCCCGTGAGCATCAGATCAACGGCATGGTCGAACTCCGCCTTGGCTTCAGGCAGGCGCCCCTTGCGGTAGGCAGCTTCACCGTTGGCGTAGGCCTTCTCGACCTCGTCGATGATTTGTTGCACGCGCTGCTGATGAAATGTCTGCTGCGCCGGCTGCTCGGGGGCCGGTGTGGGAGGAGGAGCGGGTAGGGCGGGCGCGGTGTCTTCGGGCACCGCGTCGGGAGGAATACTGGCGGTTTTGGAGGGGCCGCACCCGGCCAGCAAAATCGCAAGCGCAGCACAGCCGATACTACAGTTTCGAGTAAAGCTCATGCGTATACAAACCGCGATCGACCAGGCGGCAGGGACGCCCCCGCTGATTGAAATGTAAGACCCTATGCCGATGATAAGCTATGCCATGGGGGCTCGCCACGGCGATGCGCTTGAGCCAGACTCAAAACCCCATCTCGTCGACCCTGAATGGACGCTCGTTTTCTACGCAATTTCGCCATCATTGCCCACATCGACCATGGAAAGTCGACGCTCAGCGACCGCCTTCTGGAATTGACCGGATCGGTAACAGGACGCGAGATGCAGGCCCAGATCCTGGACGATATGGACCTGGAGCGCGAGCGCGGCATCACCATCAAAGCGCACGCGGTGCGCATGATGTACAAGGCCAGGGACGGCATCACCTACCAGCTGAACCTGATCGATACGCCCGGGCATGTGGACTTCAGCTACGAAGTCTCGCGCGCGCTGTCCTCCTGCGAGGGCGCGCTGCTGGTGGTGGACGCCAGCCAGGGAGTGGAAGCGCAGACCCTCGCCAATGCCTACCTGGCGATTCATCACGGCCTGGAAGTGATTCCGGTGATCAACAAGATCGATCTGCCGTCGGCCGATATCCTGCGCACGCAAGAAGCCATTGAAAAGGCAGTGGGACTGGATGCGACCGACGCCATCCCGGTGAGCGCCAAGACCGGCCAGGGCGTCGAGGACGTGCTGGAGGCTATCGTGCTTCGCCTTCCTCCGCCGACGGGCGATCCTGAGGCACCGCTGCAGGCGCTGATCTTCGACTCGTGGTTCGATGCCTATCGCGGAGTCATTGTGCTGGTGCGCGTGATGCAGGGTGTGATGCGCAAAGGGCAGCGCATCCGGCTGATGTCGAACGGCAAGTCGTTCGAAGTTGAATCCATGGGCGTGCTGATGCCCAAGCCGGTGGAGATCGCCGAATTGCGCGCCGGCGAAGTGGGCTTCTTTGCCGCCACCATCAAGAACGTGGGCGACACCAAGATCGGCGATACGGTCACCGACGAGGTTCGGCCGGCCGCGGCTGCCCTGCCCGGCTTCGAAGATATCAAGCCGATGGTGTTTTCCGGGCTCTATACCGTCGATTCGCACGAGCACACATTGTTGCGCGATGCCCTGGAAAAGCTCCGCCTCAACGATTCTTCGTTCTTCTTTGAGCCCGAAAGCTCGGTGGCATTGGGATTCGGGTTTCGCTGCGGTTTCCTTGGACTGCTGCACATGGAGATCATCCAGGAGCGCCTGGAACGGGAATATGAGCTGGATCTGATTACCACGGCGCCCGGCGTGCGCTACCACATCACGCTTACGGATGGGACGGTGGTGGAGGTCGATAATCCCTCGCGCTGGCCCGAGCCAACCAACATCGACAGCATCCGCGAGCCGATCATCACCGCCAAGATCCTCACCAACGAAGAATACGTCGGAGGAATATTCAAACTGGTCGAGGAGAAGCGCGGACGCCAGATCAATTTCGAGTACGTTACGCCGACGCGCGTGATGCTCACCTACGAGTTACCACTGAACGAAATCGTGCTCGATTTCTACGATCGGCTCAAGTCGATTTCGCGCGGCTATGCCTCGCTGGACTACCAACTGGCGGGGGAGTGGGAATCGCCCATGGTCAAGCTCGACATCCTGGTGTCGGGGGAGCCGGTGGATGCGCTTTCAATCATCGTGCACAAGGATTTCGCCTACGAGCGCGGGAAACTGCTGGTTTCGAAGATGCGCGAACTGATCCCCCGGCAGCAGTTCGAGGTAGCAATCCAGGCCGCGATCGGAGCCAAAATTGTGGCCCGCGAGACAGTCAGCCCGCTGCGCAAAAACGTGCTTGCCAAGTGCTACGGAGGCGACATCTCGCGGAAGCGGAAGTTGCTGGAAAAACAGAAGGAAGGCAAGAAGCGGATGAAGCGAATTGGCAAGGTGGATATTCCACAGGAAGCCTTCCTCGCGGTGCTCCGAGTAGGCGAAGACCAGGGGAAGTAACCGGAGACTTGTGACCGAGCGCACCGACTCAGTAACCCCCCATTCATCGTCAACTGTGGAAACCTCACATTGAGGCGGTCCGGGCGCCGATTCAGAGGGTTACCCTACGCGTTCGTTTCTCGGGCGGTTTAACTATTGAAAAATAAGGGATTAGACGGCCTACCAGAATTCCTATCGAGTTGACAAGAGGCCAGAAACGCTTTTTTCTTTGTGGATGCCCCGCGTAATCCACAATTTTTTCCACAGGTGCATGCCCCTGATGGAATTAATCAACAGATATAGACAACCCTTTCTGGTAACTACGATTTGGATGTCCCCCCAGGAGTTGCGGGACGCAAAGAATGAAGCCCCGCTCGCGCGGGGCTTCATTCTCTGCTGCCTCGATTTAGTGGCTTGTTGGCGGCGTTCTGGGAGCCGGAGCGGGCGCCTTGTTGGGGCTCGGAGTCGGCGCAGTTCCGGCAGCCGGTGCTGGAGGCGCGGGCACACCCGACTTCGTGTTATAGGCGTCAATAATCGGCTTGGTGATGTTGGTGGAGTCCACGGCGTAAAGGACAGGGGTCTGCTGTTGAGCTACATCGAGTACCAGTGTGTACCCATGCTGTTGGGCATAGCCCGACAAAACGTCGTATACCTTGGAGGCCAGGCCGGTGTACATCTCCTGCATCTCGTTCTGGAAATCGTTGGACGCATCCTCGCCGTCCCGCTGCAGCACCTTCTTCTTGTCGTCGATGGCCTTGGCCCGACTGGCACGCTCGCTGTCGCTGAGCTTGTCGCCCTGGGTTTGCAACTGCTTGGTCAGGTTGTCGACTTCGTCACTCAAGGCCTTCAGTTGCTGCCGTTTGGGATCGTACTTTTTCTGGAGGTCGGCGAAATTACGCTGAAATTCATTGGTTTGGCCGACCGCGACCTGGAAAGCAATCACGGCGATCTTTGGGGGGCCAGCGGGGGCTGTGGTGGTCGGAGTGTTGGCAGGCGCCGCGGCGGGTGCTTCAGCGGGCGTTTGGGCGGCGGCACCCAGGGCGACGCCCGAGGCCAAGAGTACAGCTAGTGCAAGCGAGTGCTTCATCTGAATCAGAAACTCCTTCGAAATCCCTGCGTGGCTCAAAAGACGAGCCGGTGCCTCCTGAGAAACCTCTCGTCATCCTTAAGGGAGGCTCCACTCCGGGCCGGAGCGGAAAGAAGACGCGGACGGAGACGTCAGCAGGAACTGTATGGATTATAGGAGGGCCAAGGGGGAGCGTCAAACCGGCGAATTGCTAATTCGGACTGCATTGGCGAGGCCCTCAAGGCCCACATCCGACCCTCACTGAACCCGGGTGCATCGCCCGGCCCTTTTTCATTTGACGTCCCGGAGATCACTTTACGCCGGGCGGCTTGACGGCGGGATTTGGCACCGGGGCTGCTGGTGGTGAAGCTGGAGCGGGCACTCCCGATTTCACGTTGTAAGCGTCAACGATCGCCTTGCTGATGTCTGTCGAGGGAATGGTATAGAGGACGAACGGACCCTGCTGCAGTTCACCGCCATCGAGGACCAGCGTATAGCCCTGCTGCTTCGCATAGTCGATCAGAACATCCCCCAACTTCGAAGCCGTGCTGTTGAATAGCTGCTGCATCTCTTCCTGAAAGTCCTTTTGCGCGTCTTCGCCCAGCCGCTGCGCTTGTTTCTTTTTTTCCTCGATGGTCCTGGTTCGGGTGCCACGTTCGGCATCGCTCAGGCTCGCGCCCTGGGTTTCCAATTGTTTGGTGAGAGTCTCAATTTCGTCCCCCAACGCCTTGAGCTGTTGACGTTTGGGATCGTACTTCTTTTGCAAACCAGCGAAATTGCCTTGGAATTCATTGGTCTGGGTCACCGCATCCTGGAAGCTGACCACGGCAATCCTGGGGGGGCCAGCCGGCGGGGCAGCCGCTGTCTGGGGGTACAGGCTCGGAACCATGCCCGCGGCCAAGGCTCCAATCAACAGCATTGAACGCTGCATGTCGGTGAAGAGTCCTTTCTCTCTTTGAGCCGCGCTCCGGCGGCCCTTTTCATCGCGTTTCTAGAACGTAGTGGAGACTGTCAACCGAAAGGTCTTGCGAGGTTCACGGAACAAGTTACGTGCGCCATAGCCCTGCAAGGCTTCCGCGTAGGTATAATCGCCCGCGCCACCGGGCGGGAAGAGGTCTCGCGTGATGAGCTGCGCCGAACAACTCTGGTTGATTCCCGGCTCGAGTACATTGTTGCAGAATGGACGTTCATAAAGGCGCAGGGGGTTATAGGCGTAGTAAAGCCGGAAGGGCGCATTGACGACCGGCATGATGACTGAAATTTCGGCGCCCAGCGACATGCGGGGAACAAAGTTCGTACCCGAGACGGGCCGGATGTCGCGGAGGAAACCGACCTGGGATCCGGAAATTCCGCCCTGGCACGAGCCATTGTTATAAACCGGGCAGCCATAGAGCGGGGCGGTGAGTGAATCGAATCCCTGGGGACTCTGCTTCAGCTGGCCCTTGTTCAGTGCTGTCGTGATGCCGAAATCGTCAAAGAAGGAGAACATGACCGGCCCGGCAATGGGGATGCGGTACTCCATGTTGGTGGTCAACTGGGTGTCGCCGCCGATGGAGGCGATGCCGTAAACCGGCAGAGGCACCAGGATGCACTGGTTCAACTGCGGATTGTTCGGATCGCGCGGGACGCAGGTTCCGTCAGGATTGGTAAGCTGTACGGTAACACGATTGGGGACGTAGCCGTAAGGGGTCGCCCCGCGCACGTCGAAACCGCGGAGTTCGCCTTCGCCACCGGCGTAAAAGCGGTTCTGCGGAGGCGCCACGTCGCCACCGAAGCCCTGAATGTAACCCAGCTGGGCGCGCAGCCCGAGTACATTGTGGCCGTTGGGCGACGGCTTCAGGTAGTGCATGGACCGAAAGCTCTTGTAGGCGACGAACGGAGAGAAATAGCGCAGGTTGCCGCCGATGCCCGCAAACTGGAAGACCGCGCTGTACTCTTTACCCGAACGAGGCCGCAGTGGATTGTTGATCGTGTTGTAGGTGTAAGTGAACGAGGCCTCGCTGTTCACGATCCCCTGCAGGGCATTCGATCCCTCAATACCTGACCGGAAGCTGATGGTCTGGAAGAATGTCTGCGAGGCCGTGCTGAAGGCCTGAATCGACGACTTGCTGAGCGAATAGGTAAAGCCCACGCGCTGGAATGCGTGACGCCGGAGGGGGTAGCTGACAGAGAAATTGAGACCCGTTGAGGCCTGGTTGTAGTTTTGGGTCAGGTTCTGCTGCGCAGCAGTGAGGTTCACGGACTGGCCCGTCGTGGCCTGATAGTTTTTGGCCGCGTTGTAATCCTGCTTGTTGTCGAAAATCTGGAAGCCGACGTTCAGAGGACGATTGCGCACGTAAGGCTGAGAGAAGCCGAACAGGAACTGGCGGCTGACGTTGCCCAGGTTGCCTTGCACGCTGAGAGTTTCGCCCAGGCCCAGAAAGTTATTGGTCTGATAGTTGATGCCGAGGAAGGCGCCGGAAAGCCCGCTGACGCCGCCGTTCAGACCGATGGAGTTCTTGCCCTTCTCCTTCACCTTGAGGAGGAGGTCTACCGTTCCCGCTTCCTGATCCTGATGGGCTTCTGAATCCTGGTCCACTTTCAGCGCCTCGAAATACTCAAGCTGGTTGAGGCGGAGCAGGCTGTATTCCCACAATTGCGAGTTGTACACCTGGCCTTCTTCGAGCAACAGTTCGCGGCGGATGACCCGGTCGCGGGTGATGGTATTGCCCTGGAACTCGATGCGCGAGACGTAGAACGGCTTGCCTTCGTCGATGTCGATCTGCATCGAGACCGTCTTTTTCTGATCGTCGTAACTCAGTTTGGGGATGGCGCCGAAGTTGATATATCCCAATTGCCCGTAAGCCTTCTTCAGGGCCTCAAGCCCCTTGTTGACCATAGTGGCATTGAACCAGTCGCCGTCTTTCAGAGCAAATGTGGCCCGCAGCGCCTTTTCGTTGGAGACCGCCTTGTTGCCGGAGAAGGTGATGGTTCCCAGGCGATAGCGGCCGCCCTCTTCGATCGGCATCAGGATATCGATGCGCTTGCCCTTGTTAGGGCGAAAGGTAAACCAATTCAATCCGCCCTGATCGCGAATCTGCGTCCTGGGCTCCTCGACGGCTGCGTTGGCGTAGCCCCGGTCGCGATACGCCTGGCGAACCCGTTCGGAGTCCTCCTCGAGCTTGGAGGAGTCGAACGTCTTGGCAAACAGGTCTTCGAAGATGATGGAATAGGGGATGCCGATGGGCTTCAGATTGGCCATGGAGCGCCGCAGGATGAGGGCACTCACGTGCTGGTTTCCCGCGAACTTGATCTGACCGACTTTGACCGTCGGCCCTTCCTTGATATTGAAGTTCACCTGGACGGAGGCCGGCGGGATGGTTTTGATCACCGTCTTGATGGTGGCAAACTGGTGCCCGTGCTCGGCGAGTACCTGGCGGATGACGGCCTCGGCGTGCTTGACCTTGGTGGCGTCATATTGCCCTTCCTGGGTCAGCCCGACCTTCTCCTTTTTGAAGCGGTCAAGGAGATCGGACTGGGATACGGAGTTGAGCCCGGGATAGTTGATTTCGCGGATGGTCGGCTTTTCCGTAACGAAAACGTTGAGGATGACTCCCTTTTCGGAATCCTCGCGCTCGATTCGCAGGTTTTCGAAATAGCCCGTGTTCCACAGCGAATTGAAATCGCGTTCGATGGAAACCGGATCGTAAGTATCGCCGACGTGAGTGAAAAGCCGTGCGAGAATCGTCTCCCTGGGAATGCGGCGGTTTCCGATGACGCGGATCTGTTCGATGGTCTGAGCGTGTTGCGCAAGCGCCGCGACCGCCGTGAAGGCGACCGCCAGTAGCACGAGCGTGCGAGCCAACCGGCACATCATCCCGGCAACCCCGGTCCGGGAGCTTTCAATGGAAGTGTGCTTGATCTTCACCGGGCAGTGACCCCGCGGCGAGCACAAAAAAAACAGGTGCAATCCATGGTTCCGTTTCACGCGAGAAATATGCACACCCTCATTGCTAAGAAAGTCGTTCTGCCCCTCGAGGAAAGTCTGATTATATTGGACCGCGCCCACCCTGCCCAAACGCGGGCGGCTGCTGGTTGCCGGGAAATCGTGCCTTCCTCAAAAAACTTCCTGCCGCCCTCATGCGGATTCGTCCGGACATGAAACCATTGCGCACCCGCACGGTTCACGGTTGGGAAGAAATCAGCCGCCTGCAGATTGCGATTTTCCATCGTTGAGACGCCCGCGAAGCCGCCTTCTGACGATGGCCGGAGTCGGGACCGGGTCTCGAAATCGACCCTGCCCCAGTCTACCGGAACGAACCGGGGTGGCTTCCACCCCAGCGACAAAGCCCTGTCGTGGGGAATCCCGGTTGGCACGGCAGTAGACCCTCCATGTTGCTATGGAACGCATGAGCTTTAGACGCAAGATCCCGCAACATGACATCCTTCAGGAAGAGAGGTTGTCCTTGAATGCAACAAAATGGCGGCGCCCTCTATGATTTGTCCGCGGACCTGCTCGACGGTCGGACGATCCCCCTGGCCGATTTCAAAGGCACAGTGCTCCTGATCGTAAACACCGCCAGCCAATGTGGATTCACTCCGCAGTACGCCGCGCTCGAGGAACTGTATCGGGCGAACAAAGACCGGGGCTTCGCCGTGCTCGGGTTCCCCTGCAATCAATTCGGCGCGCAGGAGCCCGGCTCCAATGACGAGATCGCCAGCTTCTGCGAGCGGAAGTATGATGTCAGCTTTCCCATGTTTTCCAAAATCGATGTGAACGGGCCAACCACCCACCCGCTTTATCGCATGTTGAAACAGAGCAGGCCGGGTTTGCTTGGCACGCGGCGGATCAAGTGGAACTTCACGAAATTTCTCATCGATCGAAGAGGCAAGGTTGTGGCCCGCTTTGCCCCCGCTACGAAGCCCAGAGATCTCGCTGCGCGGATCGAAACCCTTTTGAATAACTGAATGCCGCAATGCGGATCCGAGTTCCGCGCAAGGAGGAACAGAACCGATATGCGTCGAAGCCTTCCCATGATTCTGATACGTGCCGGTCGCCGCAAGCCGCGTGGATACCAGGGATAGGTCGCGTATGCACCAAACGACCCCCGGCAGCCTCGGAGAGTTGTTTCGATTTTTTATTCGCCTCGGGCTGACTGCGTTTGGAGGTCCAGCAGCACACATCGCGCTGATGGAACGGGAGGCCGTCGAACAGCGCGGCTGGATGAGCCGGGAACACTTCCTCGACCTGGTCGGCGCCTGCAACCTTCTCCCGGGGCCGAGTTCCACCCAGGTGGCAATGGCGCTGGGATTCGCGCGCGGGGGCTGGGTGGGACTGGCCATCGCCGGAGCCTGCTTCATCTTGCCGGCTTCGATGGCCACGCTCGGCCTGGCCTGGGCCTACGTCCACTATGGGCACATGCCGCAGGCACTGGGTCTTCTGTACGGGACCAAGCCCGTCATGGTGGCCATCGTGGTGCAGGCCATCTGGCGTCTGGGACGGCTGGCGCTTCGGGGCTGGTTTCTTCTCCTGGCCGGCCTTGCGTGTTTCGCCGCGGCACTGGCGGGCATTCCTCCGATAGCCTTGCTGTTGACCGCGGGCGGGGTGGCGGCGCTGGTGGCCAATCGAGGGCAAGTCAGCCTTCGCGGGGTGCAGGGCTTTGCGGTTTTGCCGGCGGCCGCTGTTGCGACTGCGACGACCGGGACAGTGGCGCTCCTGCCGCTGGTCCTCACCTTTCTTAAGCTGGGAGTGGTGGTCTTCGGATCGGGTTACGTGCTGCTGGCCTTCTTGCAGCGCGACCTCGTGGACCGCTTGCACTGGGTCACCCAGGCGCAACTGCTCGATGCGGTGACGGCGGGGCAGGTGACGCCAGGGCCGGTGTTCGCTACCGCCACATTTCTTGGCTATTTACTGCACGGATACGCGGGAGCGGCTGCGGCCACAACTGCCATTTTTGCGCCGTCCTTTCTGATGGCTGGCGCCGTGGGAGCATTCGCCGGACGGATCCGGCAATCGAAACTGGCAGCGGCGTTCCTTGATGGAGTGAATGCGGCCGCGGTGGCACTGATGGCAACCGTCGCCCTGGCTCTGGGACGCGCAACGCTCGTGGATGGCTGGACCTGGGCCCTGGCGTTGTTGAGCGTCGTGGCGCTGGTGCGATTCAGGTTGAATGCCACCTGGCTGATCGTGGGCGGTGCGGTGGTGGGGATTCTGCTTCGGGCAAATTAGTCGTTCAATCAAATATTCTGAGCCGCGCCTCATATCCAAGGATTCGTCCAAACCCTATTCCACGGGACCCGCCAGGAGAAACACGTAGATCAGCATACCGATGCCGACGAATCCGGGAATCAGACCGACGAGGACGGGAGTTCCAGATCCGCCGCCAAGCAGGCCGCGCAGGAAGATTATCAGGGCAGCGCCTACACAAATATTGATGATGCCGCCGATCTTTAAACCCTCCATCGTCTTGATGCGTTTGAGCCGATTATCCGCCCGCATCAATTCCAGGGCTGCCTTGGCTCCTTCGCCGGAGGCTTCTACCAGGCGGCGCATTGTCTCTGCCTTGTAAAAAGCCTCGCGCTCCTTTCGCTGGCCGTCGATCCAACTGGTGAGCGGGATGAAGACTACAAAAAGAGACACCGCCCCGATGGAAAGAAACAGCCACAGACCCGCATTGCTGAAGACCACATCGCTTGGACCACTGAAGTAGTGCAACACCAGGTGCATCATTTCATTCTCCCTTCGGGGGTTTTGTTCCCCTTACGAGCGGTGGGACCGGAGGGAGGCCGGCGCGGTTGCAATTTCTTTCGAGGGGCATTTCGAAGGAGCGGGTTGAAGCCGGGGTAATTTGGCGGCGCCAGGATCTAGCTTCCGTCGGGATACCCGCCGCGATGAAGGACCATGGGAAAATGCGGCAGCGTTGGCGGCTTCCGGGTCGAAGCCCTCCAACCGTCGGGGTGGGGTTCGAGTCCCTTGAAAAGGGGCGAAGACTCGGCCGTTCCCTGGCCTGCGAGTTCCTCGAGAGATGCGCGCAGACGGCTAATCGGCGCCGCGCCGAAACGCGTATTCCAGCGCTCTTCGATGGCGGCAATGCGGTGATGGTACGCCTGCCGGACTTCAAGGCCTTTGGCTGTAAGCCTTGCCACCTTGTATGGACCGCCGCCGGGGTTGTCTTCGAGGACTGCCACGCGCGATTTGCGCACGATTCCCATCGCCATTTGCAGCGCTTCTTTCGAGACGCCCGAAAGAACGGGAAGATCGCGGACGCGAACTCCCTTCTCATCGAGAACCCGAAGCAGGTTGGCGCAGATTGCCAGGGAGGGTGCGAAGCCTGTTTCAAATTCAATCGCTAACGAGAGCAGCGTACGGGAAAGCAGCGCGTACAAAGGACGGAGTGCCCCTTTGATCGGATCGAGTGGCGGCAGCTTCGGGTCGGGAGGCGCACTGAACAAGCCGTACCCAAGGATCGGAAGGCATTCGGGAAGGCGGGGATCGAGCTTCTCATCGAGAGCCAAAAGTGATTCACACAGGCCGTTAAGGGCTGTGGCGCCGAATCGCTGTTGCCAGCGAGTCTCGATTTCGGCAGCCAGGGGCCGCCAGATCTCCTGGGCCATGCGGCCGCTGATCGTCGGGCGTACGATGCATGCGGAGCGCGGTGGCTTGGGACGCGGGTCGGCGGGGTCGGGGACAACGGTGACGTAACGCCAGCGTTCCATGCCGGCGAGATTAGTGGGTGTGCGGGCCCGGCGTTCAAGTTCGCGAACCGACAGGCCCTGATCGGGCAGATGGCGCAGGCAGTTTTCCCACATGACCAGCGAAACCAGCCAGGGCTTGGGAAGCGATCCAGGCGTAGCGCCATGACTCGTCGTGCAGTGAGGGAGACGGTGTTCGGCCTCATTGTCGAACTCGATCGTAAAGGCGACCACCGCGAAGGACAGGAGGGTGGCGAGTGGAAGGCGATCCGGCATCGGGGGCCATCATGGCATGAAGCGTCAGGGGCCGCAACCGATGGTTCACCGCACTGCCGGCAGCTTTGGGCATAAAATGCAACCGACTCTCCGAAGCTTCTGTCCCACCCCATGAACGGAGGATGAGTGTGACTGCGCCAGGCGCGAGCCAGAAGTCGATGTTTCAGGACCTGGCCGACCCCGATCTTGCGGATGTGGCCCGGGTGCTCGCCGGGGACGTGGCCGCGTTTGATGGGATCGTGCGACGTTGGCAGGGGCCCCTCGTGAACATGGCCTGGCGGTATTGCCGCGACCGGGGACGAGCCGAGGAGATGGCGCAGGAGGCGTTTGTCCGGGCGTGGCGTGGACTGGCAGCGTGGCGGCGCGAGTCGAGTTTCTCGACCTGGCTGTTTGCAGTGGCGGCGAATGTCTTTCGCAGCGAGTTGAAGCGGTTTCCCACGGTGAACGTGCCGATGGAAGAGATCGTCGAACCTTCGCGACCAGCCGGCCAGCTCAAGGAACTTGAAGAGAATTCCCGGCACGAAGTGGTGCGCCGCGCGGTGCTGGCGCTTCCGCCGCGCTATCGCGAGCCCGTCGTTCTGTTCTATTTTCATGAAATGGATGTGGCCGCGGCGGCGCGAACGATGCGCTTACCCGAGGGCACGGTAAAGGCCCGGCTGGCGCGGGCCAGAGCCTTGCTGCGACGACGGTTTCCGCGACTGGAACAGGAACATGCGGGGATGGAGATATCCAAGTTCGGTGACGGAAGGGAGGCCTGAGATGACGGACGAACGGATCGATCAGATTTTGGGAAGCGAGCCGGCGTTAGTTCCTTCGTCGGGCTTTGCGGCTTCGGTGATGGAACGCGTGCGCGAGGAAGCTGCGGCGCCTCCGCCGATTCCCTTTCCCTGGAAGCGGGCTGTGCCGGGCTTTGTGATTGCTGGCGGTGTGCTGGGCTGGGGCGCGGTGGAGTTGGTGCGTTTTGCAGGTCATGCGCTGGTTGATTTGAGACACACGCCAGTTCCTGTGGCAGTGACCGCCGCGATGGTTAAGCCGCTGGAGCAGGCCGGCTGGGTGGTTGCCGCCCTGGCAGTCTCGCTGATTACGTGGATGCTAGCGCGGCGAGTCGCGGGCTGAACGAAATGCCGCCAAGCGTGCGATTACTCGATCGCGTAGACAGCGTAGACGCTGGCTGAGCGACTCACTTTCTGGGGTTCAATTGAAAGCGGAGGGGCGGTGTCGGCCTTTTGGGCGAATGAAGCGACCGCCGCACGCATCATGGGCCGGGGCCCGGCTGCAAACTGATTGCTGACGTAGATGAGCGCTCCCAGGCGCACATCCATGCCTTTGGCCAGCACGGCGGCACTTTCTTTTACCCGCGTAGCAGCCTTGTCCAGCGCCTGCTCTTCCAGCGCCTTTTCATCTTTCACGGTCCATTCGATGTCGCCGCTGCTGGTGGCTCCCGCGGTGATTGCTGAATCCAGAATCTCGGCGGCGCGATCCGATGGGGCTCGCACGCTCCACCGTTGAACCAGCTTGAACTTGTGCGGCTTTTCGTAGTCCCGGTCAAGATGCTGTGTCTCGCTGCGGATGGAGCCTTCCGGGATGCCCGCCTGTTTGAGCGCCGCAATGATGGCGTTCGAGGTGCGTGCTCCATCCGCGTAGACCGATTGAGCGTCCCCCAGCTGGGTGTCGAAACCAATGTGCAGGATGGCGATCTCTGGTTCGACCGACACTTCGTCCTCGGCGCTCACGGTGAGTGTCCGGTTGGTTGGTTCGATTCGCAGTGCGGGCTGACCGGGTTGCTGGGCTGCGACGGCAAGGGCGGAGAGCATCAGTGCTGCCGGGAGAATGCGGGTGGCGAACATGGCTGGATCCTCTGGAACTGCACACAGGATAAAAGAGCCGGGCGGCGCCGGGAGATTCAATGGACGTGCTTCTCGCCAAACTGGCGCAGTTTGGCCAGCGTTGCTGCGGCCTGGCCGGAGTCGATGGCATCGGCTCCGAGGGCGACCCCTTCCTTCAGATCAAAGGCGAGGCCCGCGGCCACGAGTGCCGCCGCGGCATTGAGAAGGACGATATCGCGGCGTGCACCGGGGATGCCGGTGAGCACGTCGTAGAGCAGCGAGGCATTGGTCGCGATATCGCCGCCGGTAAAGTCGTCCAGCGTGGCGCGGGGCAGGCCGGCCATCTCGGGAGTGATGCGCGCGGCTTTCATCTCGGGCGTAGCGCCGGGCTCGGACTCCTCGATGCGCGCCACGACCGATTCGGCCGTGGTGGTCAATTCATCGATCCCGTCGGATCCGTGCACCACGAATGCGCGACGCGCCCCGAGCGTTACCAATGTCCGGCCCACCAGCAGCACGCGGCTGGGCGCGAGTACGCCGATCACCTGCGCACGGGCTCCGGCCGGATTGGTGAGCGGTCCGCAGAGATTGAAGATGGTTCGAAACCCGAGTGCGCGGCGCAGCGGGCTGACGGCCTTCATCGCGGGGTGATAGTAGGGCGCAAACAGGAACATGAAGCCGGTAGCGCGGAGACATTCGACAGCCAGTTCGGGGCTGAGCATGACCGGCACGCCCAGGGCTTCGAGCACGTCGGCCGAACCGCACTGCGAGGTGACAGCCCGGTTGCCGTGCTTGGCAACCTTAGCTCCGGCAGCCGCGGCCACCAGCGCCGCACCGGAGGAGATGTTGAAGGTCAGCGGGCCGCCGCCCCCGGTGCCGCAGGTGTCGACGAGTTCTTCGCGTTCTTCGTCGGTCAGGGGAACCGGCGTGGCCTGCGCGCGCATTGTATCGACGAACCCGGCCAGTTCTGCGGCCTGTTCGCCGCGCGTGGCGAGGACAGCCAGGAAAGCGGCGATTTCCACGTCCGGCGCTTCGCCGCTCAGGATCTCGCGCAGAACGTCGGACGCTTGTTCGCGCGTGAGCGCTGCGCCGTCTTCGGCCAGCGGCTTCAAAAGCTGTTTCACCAGTCCCATATCTTTCCTTATGGTAACGGCGCGTTGCGGCGGTGCCGTCTCCGCGTGTTTATGAGAGCCCGTGAGAGCGATCGCCTCCCACCGCCGCGAGGCGGATGGGGTGGGGCCAGACCATCGCTCTTCCGGCCGATGGCGTGGCCACCCGGAAACTAGGGTTTTTCCCAGGTTGCCGATTCTGGGTCCTCATTGCAAGAATGAAACGGCAATTATGGAACCAGGAGGCGCGCTTCGTTCCAAGAGAAGCCGGCTCCGTGCGCATCCCTCGAAGGCAGCGCGTTCCATGAGAAGTTGCCCGGAATAAGAACGACACATTATGGGCCAACACAAAGGCCGCGCGGACCAGGGAAGCCGCGCGGTTTTTTGTCTCTGGGCTCGAACGGAGGGCGAGTTCTTATCTTCCGTCGGGCGACCCGCGTGCACTGTTGTGCACGTGAGAAGGCTCCCAATCTCATCCTGTTATGCTGTGAAACGGATGGAGTGGACGATACCTTGAAGATTCACGAGTATCAGGCGAAAGAAATCCTGGCCAAGTACGGCGTGGCTGTGCCCAAAGGCGAAGTGGCCAACACGCTGGAAGAGGCCAATGCCGTGGCGCGCACCTTGTTCGCCGAGGGCGCAAGCGGCGTGGTGGTGAAAGCGCAGATTCATGCCGGCGGCCGCGGCAAGGGCGGTGGCGTAAAGGTTGCGCGCACCCGCGAAGACGCCGAACTGCACGCCAAGAACATCCTGGGCATGCAATTGATCACGCACCAGACGGGCCCTCAGGGACAAAAGGTGCAGCGGCTGCTGATCGAGGAGACCGCGAACATCGACCGCGAGCTTTACCTGGGCATTGTCCTCGACCGCGCGACGGGCAAGCTGGTGTTCATGGCTTCGCAGGCCGGCGGCATGGAGATCGAGGAAGTGGCCGCCAAGGATCCAACAGCCATTTACAAGGAGAGCATCGACCCGGCCGTGGGCTTTGGCGCCTGGCAGGCGCGCAAGCTGGCGTTCGCGCTGGGATTGAAGCCGACCCAGATCAACCAGGCTGTCGCGTTCTTCCAGAGCCTCTATCGAGCTTTCGTCGATACCGACTCCTCGCTCCTCGAGATCAATCCCTTCATTACCACCAAGGACGACAAGCTCTTTGCTCTCGACGCGAAGATCAACTTCGACGACAACGCGCTGTTCCGGCACGCGGACATCAAGGCGCTGCGCGATACGGCCGAAGAAGACCCGCTCGAAGTGGAGGCCAGCAAATACGCGCTCAACTACATCAAGCTCGACGGATCGATCGCCTGCATGGTGAACGGCGCGGGCCTGGCGATGGCCACCATGGACATCATTCAATATGCCGGCGGCAGCCCGGCGAACTTCCTCGACGTGGGCGGCGGCGCGACCCAGGAGCAGATCGAGCATGCATTCGAGATTCTTTTGTCCGACGCCAATGTGAAGGCCATCTTCATCAACATCTTCGGTGGAATTCTGCGCGTGGACCGGCTGGCAACGGGCGTAGTAGCGGCGGCGCGCAAGCTGGATGTGAAGGTGCCGATCGTGCTTCGGCTGGAAGGGACAAACGTGGAAGAGGGCCGGCAGATTCTGAAAGACTCGGGTTTGAATTTCCAGGTGGGCGCAACGATGAAAGATGCCGCTGAGTTAGTTGTAAAGGCCGCGGCGGGAGTGGGAGCATAAGATGGCGGTTCTGGTCGACAACAACACGCGGCTGATTGTTCAGGGCATCACGGGCAAGGAAGGAACCTTTCACGCCAAGGGCTGTGCCGAATACGGCACCAAGGTCGTTGGCGGTGTCACGCCGGGTAAAGGCGGAACCACGCACGAGGGTTGGCCGGTGTTCAACACCGTGGCGGACGCGGTGAAAGAGACCGGCGCCAACGCAACCATGATTTTCGTGCCGCCGCCGTTTGCCGCCGACGCCATTCTCGAGGCTGAGGATGCGGGCATTCCGCTGATCGTGTGCATCACCGAGGGAATTCCCACGCTGGACATGGTGAAGGTGTGGGCCAAGATCAGGACGTCGAAATCGCGTCTGATCGGCCCCAACTGCCCGGGCGTGATTTCGCCGGGCATGGCGAAGATCGGCATCATGCCCGGACGCATTCACAAGCAGGGTTCGGTGGGCATCGTCTCGCGCTCAGGCACGCTGACCTACGAGGCGGTTCACCAGTTGACGCAGCGCGGGATCGGCCAGTCGACCGCTATCGGCATCGGCGGGGATCCCATCATCGGAACGACGCACATCGATGCTCTGCGCCTGCTGAACGACGATCCCGGCACGGAAGCGATCATCATGATCGGCGAGATCGGCGGGGCGGCGGAAGAGGCTGCCGCGGAGTTTGTGAAACAGCACGTGAAGAAGCCAGTGGTGGGCTTTATTGCCGGACAGACGGCCCCTCCCGGCCGACGCATGGGCCACGCCGGCGCAATCATCTCGGGCGGTCAGGGTACAGCGGCCGACAAGATGAAGGCCATGACGGCTGCAGGCATTCATGTCGTGGTGTCGCCGGCGGAGATTGGCGAGACCATGGCGAAGGCGATTGGGAAGGCTTAGAAGCAGCTTTCAGCTATCAGCAACTGGATATGGCTTTGTGGTTTCCCACCCTTTCCGCAGAAAAAAGCGGAAAGGATGGGGCACGGAGATTTTGTTTCTGGTTGGCTTTCCACGATGAAGGCGGGTCTGAGAGCTGGTAACTGTCTCATCACCACACCCGGCAGGGGTTTGCGCTCACCATCTTCGCCGTCTTCTTGCAACTGAAGCTCCTGGCGAACTCCGGCAGGTCCTGCAAAACAGAGTTGGCGCGATATTCGTCGGGAGCGTGCTCATTGGTCTGCGCCTGGGTACGGAGTTGTTCAGGCCGCGTCTGCGTGCACCACTGCTGCGCGTAGGCTACCCAGAACCGCTGTTCGGGTGTGTAACCGTCGGTCTTCGCATTCATGTCAAGATGCGCGGCCTCGGCCTTGTCGAGCCATGCCAGCCACGCCAGCCACAACCCGCCAAGATCGGCCAGATTCTCGCCCAGCGTCAGTTTGCCGTTCAGGTGAACGCCGGGAACGGCTTCGATGGCGTCGTACTGCTTGACCATGCATTGGGCGCGGTCGTTGAACTTCTTCCCGTCGTCCTTCGTCCACCAGTCCTTCAGGTTGCCGTCCTTATCGAATTGACGGCCCTGGTCATCGAAGCCGTGAGTCAGTTCGTGGCCGATGGTCGAGCCCATGTCGCCGTAGTTGGCCGCCGCGTCTTCCTTGTCGTTGTAAAAAGGAGGCTGCAGAATTCCGGCGGGAAAGTTGATATTGTTCTGCTGCGGATCGTAGTATGCGTCGACGGTGGGCGGCGAGATGACCCACTCGCCCTTGTCGACCGGCTTGCCGATCTTGGCGAGGTCGCGGGCAAACTCGAATTCATGCGCGCGCTCCTGGTTGCCCTGAAAATCGCCGCGCACGATTTCGAGCTTTGAATAGTCGCGCCACTTGTCCGGGTAGCCGATCTTGTTCATCACCGTGTGCAGTTTTTCCTTGGCCTTGGCCTTCGTTTCCGCGCTCATCCAATCGAGACCGTCAATGTCTTTGCCCATGGCCTGCTCGATGGCCACTGTCATATTGAGCGCGCTCTGCTTGTCTTCAGGCGGGAAGTATTTGGCTACGTACGCCTGGCCGAGAGCATCCATCAATTCGTAATCGATGCGGCTGGTGCAGCGCTTCCAGCGCTCCTGCTGCTGCTCGGCGCCGTTCAGGACGTGGGAGTAGAAATTCCAGTTTTCCTTATCGAAAGCTTCGGGCAGGCTGATACCGGCATAGGAATGGATAAGGTGCCAGCGGAGATATGTCTTGAGCTTGTCGAGCGGCGTATCGGCCAGCACGGCGTTAAACTCGGCAAAGAACTTCGGCTCCGTATCGTTGATCTTGCCGGCCTCGGGGGCCCTGGCTGCGGCAGTGTATTCCGGCAGCGAAAAATGGGTGAGTTCTTTGGCGAAGGTCGCCACATTGCCGGGATGATTCAGGTTCTGCGGGTCGCGCTGCTCGGTCACGGTGAGAGAGGCCTTCGCCAGGCGGGTTTCAAGGGTCAGCACCGTGTCGGCGTCCTCTGCGGACTGCGCATCGGACTCACCGGCGAGGACAAAGATCTTGTGGACGTGATCGACATACTGCTTGCGCTGCTCGACCGACTTGGGATCGGAGCGCGTGTAGTAGTCGCGCTCGGGAAGGCCGAGTCCGCCGGCGCTATAAAACGCGATCACCTTGCTGGCATCGGCAAAGTCCTGGTCCGAGCCCATGCCGAAGAATGCATTCACGCCGATCTGGTGAAGATGGGCGAGTTCAGCGGGGAGGTCGCCGACGGACTTAACTGCAGCGATTCGATCGAGCTCTGGCTGTAGGGGCTTGAGGCCCAGCTCGTTGATGGTCGCGGTGTCCATGCAACTGGCGTATTCGTCGCCGATCTTCTGCTCGTTGGGGCTGCGGGAATCGGGCTGTGCCGAGGCGGCGGCTTCGAGAATCTGCTTGAGATGAAGGCGATTGAACTCGTGAAGCTCGGTAAAGCGTCCGTAGACTGTCTGGTCGGGCGGCAGCGGATTGCGCTTGAACCAGCCATTGCAGCTATAGAGATAAAAGTTCTCGCAGGGATCGATCGCCTTGTCGATCAGGGAGGGGTCGAAGACCCGCAGTTCGGACGGGCTCTGGGGGCCGGACGCGTGGTTGGAAGAGTCCTGCCCCACGGCTCCCGGCGCCAGGAAGATCAACGCGGAAAACACGGCGGCCACGGCAAACGAGTGGCGAATGCAGGAAGACTCAAAGGAAAACATGACGCCAATGTACCAGATACGGACTGGCGGGTGCCCGGGATGTGACCGGTACAATGAAATCGGGAAGAGCGATCGTTTCGAAGGAGCAGATGCGAGTGGCACAACGCACGTTCAGCATCATCAAGCCGGACGCGGTCCGCAAGGGCTACACGGGGGCGATCCTGGCGGAGATCGAGAAAGCCGGATTTCAGATCGTCGGCATCAAAAAGCAGTCGATTTCAAAAGAACAAGCCGAGGGCTTTTATTACGTCCACAAGGCGCGGCCGTTTTTTGGCCGGATTGTGCGAGTTCATGTCGTCGGGGCCGCTGGTTTTATTGGTTTTGGAAAAGGACAGTGCGATTGCCGACCTTCGCAAGCTGATGGGCGCCACCAATCCGGCCAACGCCGATGAAGGGACGATCCGCAAGAAGTTCGCCGAATCGATCGAGAAGAATGCGATTCACGGCTCGGACGCCGAAGAGACTGCGGCTTTCGAGATTGGGTACTGGTTTGCGGGGTATGAGCTGATTTAAAGACAGTTGAACAGTGACCAGTGGTCAGTGATCAGTTTGCAAGGACGGCGGCTACGCGAACAGGTCGTCGAAGCGCTTACGCAGATTCTCTAAATCAATCTTGAGTTGGGCGACGGTCGCTTCGAGTTGTGCGAGCCGGCCGTCCTGGTCGCCGGCCTCTCCTGGTGAATATCGGTGCGTCGCTGCCGCGGGCACGGGCGTCGCCGCCACGGCTGCCTCGACCGGCCCGGAAAGCAGATGGGCGTAGCGGGACTCCTTGGTGCCTGGCTGGCGCGGAAGCATGACCGCCAGCGACGGCTCGCGCTCCATGAGCTTTTGCAGGCCCGCCAGCACGTCTCCAATCTCTTCAAAGCGGTGCATGCGTTCGGTGCGGCCGCGCAGTTCGCCGGGAGTCTGCGGCCCGCGCAGCAGCAATACGCAGACCAGCGCCGTTTCCGCACGGCTGAAGTTGAAGGCTTCGCCGAGCCAGTGCTCATACTTGGTGACCCGACCATCGGCGGAGCGCGCTCGGCCGGCCAGGCCGTCGTCTTCGAGTCCATGCAGCGCCAGGCGCACCGCCTCTTCATCGAGGTCCATCACCGGCTCGCGGTTGGAGCGCTGATTGCAGGCATTGATCAGCGCGTTGAGCGAGAGCGGGTAATACTCGGGCGTCGTTACTTCCTTTTCGATGAGGGCGCCGAGGACGCGGGCTTCGGGTGGGGTGAGGCGAATCGGCTGAGTTGGCGGCATGGAAACATTGTGCCACTGCTCGGGTGGGCGATGGCAGATTTTGCGCAAAGACCGGACACGTGGCTGCTATCCCAGGTCTGAGAATCCAGACTTGGGGCATCTAGGTTCTGTCAGGAACTGATGGATCGTATGGGGACGGATTAGATTCGTGGTTTCCCACCCTAACCGCAAAGACAAAGACGCGGTTAGGATGGGGCACCCAATTGGATTACTGGCGCCCAGGTTAGTTCCTGGCACCCAGGGTTGTTACCGGGAGTCAACGCGGTTGCGGGTGAGCAGAAAGTACACCACCGGGGTGACGATCAGGCTCAGCACCATCGAAATGGTCAGGCCGCCGATGACTGCGATGGCCAGCGGCTGCAGCATCTGCGATCCGGCGCCGAGGGCAAAGGCCAGGGGCAGCATTCCACAGACCGCGGCGATGGCGGTCATGACGATGGGGCGGAGACGGCGCTGCGCGGCGTGGATCATCGCGTCGGCGGGGCTGGCTCCTTCGGCGCGGAAGCGCTCGTCGGCGTCGAGCAGAAGAATTCCGTTTTTGGCCACGATGCCGATCACCATGATGAGGCCCATGAAGGACGCGACATTGAACGTGGTGCGCGTGATGAGCAGCGCCAGGATCACTCCCGAAATGGAAAGCACCGAGGACGTGAGAATCGCGATGGGCGCGGGGAAGTTGCGGAATTCCGTCAGCAGAACGCCGAAGACCAGGGCCAGCGCCAGGACGAGCACCTGCAGAAGGTCGCGGAAGGATTTCTGCTGTTCCTCGTAGGTGCCGCCGTAGGTCACGCGCACCGAGGGAGGAAGATGCATACCGGCTACGGTCTGGCGGACCTTGTTCATGGCGGTGCCAAGATCGGAACCCTCGAGCCGGCCGGTCACGCTCACCAGCCGCTGCAGGTTTTCGCGGCGGATTTCGTTTTGCGGCGGCAATTGCTCGATGGCGGCGAGCGAACCCAGAGTTGCCGTGTGGCCGGAGGCGCTGTTGAACACGGTGTTCTGGATGGCGTCGAGAGAGGCGCGATGCTCGTCGCCGAGGCGCACGCGGATGGTGTAGGGGCGACTGTTGGCGATCAGCGGATCTGGCCGCAGGGATGCCCGTCGAGAATGGCGGTCGCATCTTCTGAGACTTCGGTGGGCGTGAAGCCGAAGCGGGCGGCGAAGACGGGATTGACCTGGAAGCTGGTGGCCGGGCCGCTGATGGTGTTGTCGATCCCGTTCTCCACATCGACCACGCCGGGGATCTTGCCGATGGCATCGCCGACGCGCGGGCCGAGTTGTGTCAGCAGCGCCTCGTCGGGCGAGAAGATCTTGATCTGGATCGGCTCGGGCGCAGTTGGACAGATCGCCGATCATGTCCTGAAGAACCTGGATGAATTCGACGTCCAGTTCCGGTTCGGTGCGCTTGATCTCGGCGCGCACGTCGGCCATGACGTCGTCGATGGCGCGGCTGCGTTTGGATTTGAGCTTGACGGTGAAGTCGCCGGTGTTGGCCTCGGTGACTGCGGCCAGGCCCATCTGCAGACCGGTGCGGCGCGACGTGCTCTCCACTTCGGGCTGGTCGCGGAGGATGCGCTCGACGTGGTCCAGAACGCGATTGGTCTCAGTCAGCGAGCTGCCGGCGGGCATGATGTAGTCGAGAATGAATCCGCCCTCGTCCATTTCAGGGCAGCAGATCGGAGCCCAGGGCGCGGTAGCCGGCATACGTGCCGATCACGAGCAGCACGCAGGCCAGGCCGAGCCACAGCGGCTTGGCCAGGGCCCAGTCGAGCGCGCGGCGATGGAATTCGAGAACACGGCTGAGAAGCCGGCCAGCCGTGTGGTCGTGGCTTGACCGAGTCGGCTCGCCGGTCGCGCAGCAGCACGAGGCTCAGGCCGGGTGTCCAGGTGAGCGCCAGCACCAGCGACGTCAGCAGCGAGGCAGCCATGGTGATCGCCAGCGCGCGGAAGAAGCTGCCGGTGACGCCGGTGACTGCGACCAGGGGCAGAAACACGACCACCGGCGTGATGGTCGACCCGATCAGCGGAATCGTGATTTCTGCCAGTGCCTTGCGCACGGCTTCGACGCGGGGCTCGCCGTTGTCGCGATGCATCACGATGTTTTCGACCACCACGATGGCGTCGTCGATCACCAGGCCGATGGCGGCGGCAAGGCCGCCGAGCGTCATCAGGTTGAAACTCTGCCCGATGAGCCAGAGCGCCAGGATGGTCACCGCGACCGTAACAGGAATGACGAGGCCGGCGATGAGCGAAGAGGTCCAGTCGCGCAGGAAGAGGAACAGGATGATGCAGGCCAGGATCAGGCCGATGAAGATGGCATCGCGCACGCTGGAGATGCTGTCGCGCACCAGTTGCGACTGGTCATAGAACGGCTCGAGGTGCACGCCCGGCGGCAGGCTGCGGCGGAGTTCGGTGACTTGCGCGGCCACGGCGTCCGCCACGGCGACGGTGTTGCTCGAGGGCTGGCGCGCAATATTGATCAGGACCGATGGCTTGCCGTTGGCCGTCACCGTGGTGTAGACGGGCATGGTGGCCTGCTCCACCGTGGCCACGTCGGCAATGCGCACCGGAGCGCCGGCGGTGGTGGTCTTGACGACCAGCTGGCGCAGTTGATCGGCGTCATGAACCTGGGCGCCGACCAGCCCGAGAATGAGCTGGTGATTGGCTTCGTAAAGGCCGGGCGAGTCGATGATGTTCGAAGCCTGGATGGCGTTGACCAGGTCAGTGATGGTCACGCCGGTCGATGCGAGCTGGGCCAGGTTCGGGACCACGTGGAACTCGGGCACCTGGCCGCCCTGCACCACGACAGTGCTGACTCCGGAGACGCGGTTCAACGGCGGCTTCAGATCGTAGGTGGCGATCTCCCACAGCCGGGTCTGCGGAACGGTGTCGGAGGTCAGGCTGTAGCCGAGGATGGGAAAGGTCGCGAATGTCAGCCGGTTGGTGGTGATACGAGCGGTTGACGGCAGAGTCTGTTGCGACCTTGCTGAGCGCGGCGTCGACAAGCTGGAGTTGCAGAACCATGTTCTGGTTCCAGTCGAAGAACAGGCTCACTTCGGCCGAACCGCGGCTGGTGGTGGAACGCACCGTCTGCAGGCCAGGGACGGAGTTGACCGCGTTCTCGATGGGCCGGGTGATGGTCACTTCCATCTGCTCGACCGGCATCACGCCGTTGTCGACGCCGATCACGACGCGGGGAAAGCTCGTTTCAGGGAACACCGAGATCGGCACCTTGAAGGAGAGATAGATGCCGATCAAGGTGAAGATCGTGGCGAAGAAGAAGATCGTGCGCGTGGAGCGCGCCAGCCAGAACGACGGCGCCTCAACGACCTGAGGAGTAGAAGCAATGGCCATTAATCAGCCCGCCCTTGCCTGCTGCCGGTTTGGCTTCGTCATCCGCTTCGGCCGGTCCGACTTTGACCTTCGTGCCTTCATCCAGGCCATAGGCTCCGCCAGTGATGACCATATCGGAGGCGGAAAGGCCGCTCGATGACCTGCACATCGTCGCCATCGGACAATGCCGAGTGTGACGGATTTCTTGTGAGCGCGATCCGTCGGAACCGACCAGCATCACGGACTTGCTGCCGTCCTGCGCGGTGAGGACGGCGGAGGCGGGGATCTTCCATGCCTTGTCGACGGTCTTTCCGGTGACAGAGGCCTTGACAGGCGTGCCGACTTTCAACTTGCCGGCCTTGTTGTCGATCTTGAGCCAGACTTCGATGGTGGTGCTGCCCGGGTCGAGAGCGGGACTGATGAGCGAGACTTTGGCGGGGACCGGATCGGCGATGCCAGGCACGCTGCACCTCGGCTTCGTCGCCCACTTTCATCTGCTGCACCACGCTCTGCGGCGACGTGCGTCTTGGCCAGCAGCGAGGAAGTGTCCATCACCGTGAGCAGCGGCGCGCCGGCGGTCGCGGTTTCACCGGCGTAGAGCGGGCGGTCGGTGACCACGCCGTTGATGGGGCTGTGAATTTCGGAGTAGCTGACCTGGGCCTGGGCGCCCTTTAACTTGCCTTCGGCGGAAGAGAGCTGCCCCTGCGCGGCTTTCAGGGCGGCCTCGCGGCTGACATTCTTCACCGAGTCGAGATGCTTGGCGGCTGAGTCGTAAGCGGCCTGCGCCTGCACCAGTGCGGCCTGGGCGGTGTCGAGATCGCGGCCAGGAATGGCGCCCTCGGCAAAGAGCTGTTTGCGGCTGTTGACGATGCTCTGGTTCAGATCGAGATTGGCCTTGGCCTGTGCGAAATCGAGCTCGGCTTTCTGAGTATCCTCGGGAACCTGGGCCTTGGTGGCGGTGGCGTACGCTGCCTCGGCAGCCATGTAGGAGCCTGTGTTATCGAGCGCGGCCGCGGTGAGGTCGGTGTTTTCAAGCGTGACCAGCAACTCGCCTTCCTTGACCTTGTCACCGCGCTGCACATAGAAATGGCGCACCGGCGCGGTGATCTTGGGCTCGATGGCCGCCTGCGCCAGCGGGGCCAGGATGGCATCGACGTTGATGTGTTCCGACATCGACGCTTGCTCCGGATGCTCCGCCTGCACTGTGACTTCGACCGGCGGCGTGGCTTCCTTCTTGCAACCAGGCAGGAACAGCAGTAGAACCGTTACGGCAGCGGCTAACATATAGAGCTTCGCTTTGCGCGCCGCTGCTTCGTGGTGTTGTGCTTTCGTCATCGTATGCACGTCCATCATCGGTTTACATCGTTCCCGTCAGTGTTTGCAGATCGGCGAGGGCAGTCTGGTATCGGACGCGTCCATCCTCGCGCGCGTTTTCCGCGGCTACATACGCGTTTTGAGCATCGACTACCTCGATCACCAACGCCTCGCCGCCTTTGTAGCGCAACTCGCTCAGGCGCAGACTTTCGGCCGCGGTCGCCACGCTTGTGTCGAGCGATTCCAGTTCTTGGCGCGCCGTCTGCGCGGCCGCGTAATATTCCTGCAGATTCGCAATCAACTGTCTCTGCGTGGCGGTGAGGGCCACCTGTGCCTCATCGCGGAGTATCTCGCTCTGCTTCACTTTGTGCTCGGTCGAAAGCCAGTCCCAAATGGGCAAATTCACCGTCCAGGTGGTCGAGTAGCCCAGGTTACGCGCCTTCTGGCCGCTTGGAGTCAGGGGACCATTGACGGCAAATTCGTTGGCGTCAATGCCGTAGGTGAAGTTGACTCCCAGGGAGGGCAGATACGCCGCGCGGGCGCCGAGCACATCGGCATTGGTCCCCGCGAGGTTGGCCAGAGCGCTCTTCAACTGGGGATTGTTTTTGGCCGCCGCCGCTTCCACGTCTGCGAGCGGCGCCAGCGGAGGCTCTGCCTGGGACTCTTTGAGCGTGTATGGGGTCCGCGGGTCGGGAAATAGCAACACCCCCAGATCCAGCCGGGCGGATTGCGCGGCCAGTATCGCGTCCTGCAGAGAACGCCATTGCTGCTGCTTGGTCAGTTGCGCCTTGAGCACGTCGGCATGCGCTGCTTCGCGTGCGTTCTCCCGCTCCTCGGTAATCTTCGTAAATTCGTCTGCATCGTTGGAGGCTCGCTGCGCAATTGCCACCTTTTGATCTGCGGCGAGCAAGCCATAGAAAAGCCCTGTCACGGTGGCCACCAGCCCGCGGCGGGCAATCTCCAGTTGCGCCCGTCCCACGGCCGCCGCAGCATCGGCCCGGCGCATGGCCGCCACGCCAGCCACGCTGAGCGTTTCATCTACGATGCCCTGGGCGAAGTACTCGTGCGGTCTCGAGTCGTTGGCGACGAATTTGGGATTGGGCGTAGACACACCTTCATCGCTCTCAGAGTAGAGTCCGTTGGGTTGGGTGTAGATGCCCTGGGTGAAAGCGCGCGCATTGGGGAGCAGGCCGGCGCGGGCAATGGAACGGTCGAGGGCTGCGGATTGACTAGCGGCCCTGGCCGCCGCCATGGCCGGCTCGCTCGACTCCGCGCGATGGATGGCTTCTTCAAGCGTGATCGAAACCGGTTGAGTTGTAGCCGGCTGGGCGGGAACAGAGGTTGTGGCAGCGGATTGCGCGCGGGCTGGAACTAAGAGGACAAGGGAGATGCTTGTGCAGGTCAACCAAAAGATTAGTCGACTTGTGCGACCCGAACGAAATATCCGCTGCATATTCTCATTCAGGATACGACGGCGAAGCTGAAGGTTGCCTTAAGCGGGGCCCGATGCGATCTACAGAAGTACGAGTTCATCCACCTGTCAGAAATCCCGGACGGCGCGGTTGTCTTCTAATGGGAAAACGAGCCGCCCGGGGAGGGAAACCGTACCTTTCCCGGCCTGGCTCTGCGATACTTATTTGTCATGCCCATCGCCAATCTCCAAGAGGCAGCACAAAAGCTGGCCGGTTTCCTTGCCAATCTCAACAAATTGGGCGGGTTCCGCCTGAAATACCGGATCACGGCCGGCGACGGCGCCCGTGACCCTCAGGGCCTCGAGGGCCGGTTGATCTACGTGGAACTGGGCGGCCCCGATGTTCCCCTGGTGACCCAGCACAATGGCGAATTGCTGCGCGCCCTGGAAACGGTCGCCGCTCAAATGCTGCGACTGGATCAGCGCGAGCATGACCTGATCAGTTTCGATGCCGCGAATTTCAAAGCCTTGCGCGCCGAAGAACTGCGCATGGCGGCGGAGACAGCGGCCGAAAAGGTGCGCAAGTCCGGTGTTCCCTTTGCATTTCCTCCCATGAACAGCCGCGAGCGCCGCCTGCTGCACCTGGCCTTCCGATCGCTTGAAGGCGTGGAGACTGCCAGTTCGGGTGAAGGACAGGACCGATTCCTGGCCGTATATCCGGCGGGCAAGACGCATCTTCCGGTGGCGGCGCCGGTTCGTCCCCGAGCCTACGGCCGGCGGTAACGAAAGCCCGCGTCAGGCATGGGAGTGCCCGTCCCGGTGTGCCACAATACCCAGCAATGAGAATTGCAATTTTTTGCCTTTTGCTGGCGCTGTCTGTTGCCGTGAGTCCGGCCCAGAAGCGGATGGTGCTGATCGATCAGGACGGTTCCGGCCCCGGGGGATCAAACCAGATGGCCATGCTCACCCTCCTGCAGGCGCCACAGGTCGAGGTCCTGGGCATCACCATGGTTACAGGAAATGCGTGGCGCGATGAAGAGACCCTGCACACGCTGCGCATGCTGGAGCTAACCGGGCATGGCAATGTGCCGGTGGCGCGCGGCGCGGTGTTCCCGCTGGTTCGCACTCAGGAAGAGACACGGCTGGCGGCGGAACTGGTTGGGAAGGTGACCTGGCTGGGCGCCTGGGGCCAGGGCCCGACCACACTGGAGGAACATGGCGGAGCGGTTACCCCCATCACCCCGGCGGAGCTGCACGTCCATGGGTCATATGACATTCCGACCTTGCCAGAGGGGATGCCCGCGCTCAAACCGATCGGTGAAGACGCGGCTCATTTTCTCATTTCGCAAGTGCGAGCGCATCCGCACCAGGTGACGATCTATGCCGGGGGGCCGCTGACCAATATTGCCCTGGCTGTCTCCATCGATCCGGAGTTCGCCGGGCTCACCCAGGGGATTGTGCTGATGGGCGGCAGCCTGAACCCGCAGACCGACGATCCGGAGTTCGCTACCGATCCCCGTCATGAATTCAATTTCTGGTTCGATCCCGAGGCCGCTCACATCGTGCTGCGCGCGCCCTGGCCGCGGGTGGATGTAACCACGGTAGATGTTTCAATCAAGGCGCCGTTCACGCAAGCCATGCTGGATGAGATTGCCCGATCGCAAAGCCTGACGGCACGCTACATCGCAGCATGGAGCCAGGACCGGTACTACCTGTGGGACGAACTGACGGCATGCGCCTGGCTGGATCGGACTCTGATCACACAGGAAAAGCAGATTTACATGGACGTCGATCTGAGCCATGGGCCATTTTATGGCGACACGCTCACGTGGACCGACAAAGTGAAACCGGCCACGGGCGTGCGCATGGTCCATGCGCAAATCGATCTCGATCTGCCGCGATTTCAGAAAATGTTTGTGGAGCTGATGACGAGATAAACTCTTGCTAACCGGGCAGCGATGCTGTGAATATTCGAGCGGAGGCACAGGATGGAGCAAGAGAGTGCTCTTGGGCAGAGCAAGCTAGTAGCGTTTGTTCCCACAACTGATCCGATTAGAGCTCGAACATTCTATGAAGAGGTGTTGGGCTTGCGGCTTGTGGCCGATGAGGCGCCGTTCTCGTTGGTGTTCGACGCCAACGGGACGATGCTTCGCATCACGAGCGTACGCGAGCATGTGGCTGCGCCGTTTACTGTCCTGGGTTGGGACGTTGTATCGATTGAGAGGACCGTTGAGCGGCTCGCTGCTGGCGGCGTCGAGTTCCTGCGCTATCCTGGACTTAACGAAGACAAGCCCCACGGCGTTTGGACTGCACCGAGCGGTGCGCGCGTCGCGTGGTTCCGTGATCCCGACGGGAACGTTTTGAGCGTGACAGAATTCTAGCGTCGCGGCATTTTACTGTCTTTACATCCCCTTCAATTGGAAGCCGAGGTGCAAATGCCGTACCATAGCTGCAACCCGTTCGGCTAAACTTGCTATGCAAGCACGGTTTCTATCCATAGAAAAACAAGACCTGCGCCTTTTCGATCTCTGCCCCATACCGACTGTTCCCTGAACGTTGTGAGTAAGTAGTGCGTTTTCAGATCGCCGACAGCCGGAAGCATTTCAGACCTGGCGGGTCGAACAATATCGGGAGTTTAGGGAGCCATGGCAGCCCAACGAGAGGATGAAGGCGAATGAGTAACAACCTTGCGCGACCCACGCGCAGTTGCGTTCTTGTTTTGATCATCATTTTCCTATTTGGATTTACAGGCAGCACCGGATCCGCATGGGCGCAGACTGCCGGCCAGGGTGAAGAGCTGGCCGCAAGGGAGGCTGCCGTGCCGTTGATTCCGGCGATGACCGGAGCGCCTCCGCCCCGAGAGGCCGATTTGCCGGATGCGCCGACGCCTGAATTCAACGCGACCGATTCGCCCGCGGAGGGCTCCAGTTCCCTTCCCCCGAATTTTGATTTCGTTCACGGCGGCATGCTCGATTCGTCAGGCTTTGGAGTGATATCCAATTCATCCCAGCACGTTCCGCTGGACCAGTGCCCATACGACACCACGCATGCCAGGGAGTGTCGCGTCCACTGGAAGCCGCTTCTGATCAGTACCGCCGCGTTTCTAACCTTCCAGAACATGGGAAATCTTTATACCGGCTACTGGTATCGCTACGAAACCGGTACGGGGAAGTGGTTTGATCGCTGGATCAACAGCGATGAGCGTTGGCGTTGGAACGTTTGGAACGACAACAACCCATTCTTGGACGACTACATCGGCCATCCCATGATGGGCGGGATCACCAACTATCTCTGGATCCAGAATGATCCCAAGGGCATGACCCTTGAGTTGAGCAATACGTGGCCGTATTGGCGCAGCCGCCTTCGCGCCCTTGCATTCTCCACTGTCTACAGTTTCCAGTGGAAGCTCGGACCCTTCGGAGAGGCGGGCATCGGGCACAACGGCGACCAATACTTCCATGATCAGAATTCACTCACCAACGAGACGGGCTGGGTCGAACTGGTCACCACACCTGTGGGCGGTCTGGGATGGACCATAGCCGAAGATGCGCTCGACAAATACGTGGTGAAACGGATAGAGGAGAAACAGCGCCGGCCGGTGACACTACTTCTCCTCAGCTTCCTGACTCCCGCCCGCGCCACGGCGAACATCTTCCGCTTCCGGCCGCCGTGGTATCGCGACGGGCGCCAGGTGAAGGCGAATTCGTTCTGGAGCTTTCCACCAGCCCCGGAGACGGTAGCCGGCGGGACGGAAAATGCTCCGAACGGAGATCCGCCCGAGAAATCCGTCGCCCCAAATGTGGGAAACCGTTTCGCTACCAGCGTGCATCCGGTACCCTCCGGCGGAGTGCTGCCGGTGTGGCCGCATCCCGGGGGCGTCCATGAAGTTGGAACGTGGTGGGGATTCTCCGGGTTCAGCGGGCATATCTGGGGGTATGCAGACGACATCAAGTACATGCCCGTCGACATTACTTACTCCTACCTGTTCAATCCCGGCGCAAAATGGAATTTCCGCTATGCGCCGGAGATAACCGCGATCGCCATGCTCGACGAACCCACTCCCAGCAACCCGAGTTTTCTGGACAAGCGCAAACGCACCTATGGAAGCGGCATCAGTCCGGTGGGCTTCCGTGCAAGCTTTTATCCGGAGAGCCGGGTTCAGCCGTTTCTATCGACAGATGGCGGCTTTATCTACTTTCTGGACCGCGTGCTTTCGCCCCAGGGTTCGCAGTTCATGTACACCATCGACTTTGGCGGAGGTGTGCAGTTCATTCGCAAGCAACGCCAAAGTATCAGCATCGGCTATCGCTACCAGCACCTGTCGAATGCCAATATCAGTCATCACAATCCGGGGACGGATGCCAATACGTTTTATGTGGCGGTGTCGCGGTTCCGGACCAAGGGTTATCGATAGGCAGGGAACAGGAAGAAGGGAACAGGGAACAGGACGGGCTGCGTGTTATTTGCCTGACTGAATGCGGAGGCGAGAACAAGCGCATTGTTCGCGAATAAAGAGGGCCGCATCCGCGGCCCTCTTTATTTTCCCTGTTCCCTATTCCCTTTTCCCTGGCTCGATCAGCCGTTCAACTGCTCCTGGAGTTTGTTGAGCGTGCGATGGAGATCCTTGTCGGCGCGGCGATGCTCGTCGATCTTGGCGATGGAGTGCATGACCGTGGTGTGGTGCTTGTTGCCGAACTGGCGGCCAATCTCGGGCAGGCTGGCTTCGGTCATCTGCTTGGCCAGGTACATCGCGATCTGGCGCGGCACGACCACGTTGCGCGAATTGTTCTTCTGCTTGAGGTCAGCCACGCGCATGCCGAACTGCTCGGCAACGGCACGCTGAATGGCCTCGATCGTAACCTTGCGCACCTGCATGTCGATGAACTGCTTCAGGCACTGCTGCGCGGCGGCCAGGGTGATGTCCACGTGGTTCATCTGGCACCACGCCGTCAACCGGCACAGCGCGCCCTCGAGTTCGCGGACGTTGGTGCGCACGTTGGACGCGATAAAGAGCGCAACGTCCGTCGGCAAGGTAACCGAATCGGTCTCCGCCTTCTTTTGCAGGATGGCCACCTTGGTTTCGAGATCGGGGGGCTGGATGTCGGCGATCAAGCCCCATTCGAAGCGGGAGCGGAGACGATCCTCGATCTCCGCCAGTTCCTTGGGCGGACGATCGGAGGCGATCACGATCTGCTTCATGCTTTCATGCAGTGCGTTGAAGGTGTGAAAGAACTCTTCCTGCGTGCGTTCCTTCTGGGCGATGAACTGAATGTCGTCGATGAGCAGAACGTCGACGGTGCGAAAACGGTCGCGGAAACTGGTCATGCGATCGTTGCGCAACGAGGTGATCATCTCGTTGGTGAACTTCTCGGCGGAAACGTAGCAGATGCTTGAAGAGGGCTGGCGCCGCTTCACGTCATGACCGATGGCGTGCATGAGGTGGGTTTTGCCCATGCCCACGCCGCCATAGAGGAAGAGCGGATTGTAGGCGCGCGAAGGGCGCTCCGCGACGGCCAGAGCCGCGGCGCGCGCAAACTGGTTGCCGTTGCCGATCACGAAGTTGTCGAACGTGTAGCGTGAATTCAACTGTGCCGCGGTCGACCAGTCGAATTTCGCCTGCTCCGGCGTCCGCGTGGGCGGTGCGCGGAGCCGTTGGAGCATGCGCCGCAACCGGACCGAAGCCTCCGTCCTTGCGAACCGGCGGAACCGATGGATCATCTTCCACGGTGACAAAACAGACGTCGTCAAATTCGAGCGACTGCAGATCGATCGCTTCCTGAATGAGATCGCCGTACTTGTCGCCAATGTGCTGGAATTCAGCCGAGGGCACGCGAACATAGAGCGTGCGGCCAGCGGCGTGACTATAGCGGGTGGGTTTGAACCACGTCTCAAAGGACTGGCGTATGACCTTTTTTTCTAGGGCAGCGAGTATCTGAAGCCAGGGATTAAGTGCCGTTGCCGGCGTCATTGCGAATGCCATCGAACTAGTCCTTGCCTGCTACCACTGGCCTGTTCATCCGCTTGATTTTGGCAATGGCTTTCCCTAGGCGGGAAGCATGACTTTCCCGTCTATGCTTTACTCGAAATCGCCTGCTGCCGTTGATCTGCCCTGCTGGATTTAAGCCTCGGGGCGTGGATAAATTTCGGTCTGTGGGACGCTGGAAAACTTTTGTTGAACGGTCCCGATGGTAGCACATTTGAGGGTTCTTGCAACCTCTCTTTCACATAACTTTGGCCGATGCGAAGAGGGTTGCACCAATGGTGGTGAAACTGATTACGAGAGGTGCCGGAGTCACTCGTGGTACGCGCAGATGAATGTCAATCTATGCCTTTGAAACGCGGCATTCGCGCCGGGTTGCCGCACGTTTTTTTCATTTTGGGGACAAGTCCGGACGATTGGACTCTTTAGCAAAAAGCAGGGCATCACAGGAGAGCGTCCGGGAGCGCACTGGATTCCTGGCGCAGCTTCCTGTAAACTTAATACTTGCCGTCAAGGCGAAATTTCTACTAGGAAATCTACTAGGAAACAGGAGCGCATTTCCAATGCCCAAGCGCACATTTCAACCCAACCGCCATCGCCGCGTGAAGACGCACGGCTTCCGCGCCCGCATGAAGACCAAGAGCGGAGCCGCCGTATTGAGCCGCCGCCGCGCCGCTGGCCGCAAGCGTGTCTCCGTGAGCGCCGGTCACCGCGACTAAGCTCCCGCCGTGTTGTTGCAGGCCGGAGTATGTTGCACCCTCTCGAATTCCGGCCGAACCCTTCCCGGCAATCCCATGAGCGCCCCAAGCAAACCTGTTCATCTCCACAGCCAATCCCTGGCGGAGGTGCGTCTGCGCAAGCACGCCGATTTTCAACGCGCGTACGCGGCGGCCCGCAAGCGTCAATCCGCATCCATGAGCTGGTTCCTGGCTCCGCGTACGCATGTGCAGGGTCCATCGGAGAGTACGCCGCTTTTCTCGCCCCAGGCCCGCTTCGGCCCGCGGGTTGGGCTGACCGTGGGCAAGGTGCTGGGCAAGGCCCACGAACGCAATCGCATCAAGCGCCGCATGCGCGAAGCGCTGCGCCGCCATATCGATCTGCTGCCCCAGGGGTCGGACCTGATCCTTCATCCGCGGCGCGGCGTGCTCACCATGGAATTCACGAAACTTGAAGCGGAGATCGTGCGTATCCTTACACAGGCAAAGGCCGATGCAGCGCGAACGGTTTCGCGCCCTGCCATGGTCGGGCCCGCATGATGACTCGCATTCTGCTCGCCGTGCTCGTCTTTTATCGCCGCTGGCTTTCGCCGGCGGTGCACTCGCTGAGCGCGGGCGGATGCCGGTTTCAACCCACCTGCTCTGACTACGCCGCGGTAGCCATCGCCATACACGGACCCTGGCGCGGATCTGCCCTGGCGCTCTGGCGGCTGTTGCGCTGCCATCCCTTCAGCCGCGGAGGCCTGGATCAAGTGCCTCCGCCTGCGATTCCGCGCCACGCCTCTCACGAACCGTTACCATAGAACCGGGACCGCTCCAAAGCGGACCGCTCGCGAAACGACAGGAAGTTTCCTTTGCCCGAATTTCAGAATCCCAATCTTCAATCGCAGGGAGGCGGCCCCAGTGGCGGTGGCGGCGGCGACATGCGCTCGCTGCTGACCTTCGGTCTTCTGGCCATCGTCGTCTTTTTCGGATTTCAGTATTTCGTCAAGCCCAAGCCCACTGCGCCCGCGCCTGCGACCCAGACCCAGACTTCCTCGCAGGAGCCGCAGGCAGTCTCCGGGCAGCCCTCTTCTGCCACGCCGGCAGCGGGGCAGGGACAATCCGCTCGGCCCCGCAATCACCGCCGCAGCTGAGACTGAAACCACGATCGAGAACGCCAACTATCGGATCGTCTTCACCAATCGCGGCGGCCAGGTGCTGCACTGGATCCTGAAGCATTATTTCGACACCGCGGGCAAGCCGCTGGACATGGTGCAGGTGCAGGCTTCGCAGCGGTTCGGATTGCCGCTCTCGCTCTTCACCTACGAACAGGCCCTCACGACCCAGCTGAATGAGTCGCTCTATCAGGCTTCCGCTACCGGAAACGCTGACGGCTCCCAACACCCTCACGTTCCACTACGCGCAGAATGGCGTCGACGTGGTGAAGACGTTTCACTTCGACACCAGCTACGTCATCACCGCGGAAGTCCAGGTCAAGCGCAACGGAGAGCCAGTGCGCGCGCTGTTGCAATGGCCCGCCGGCCTGGGCGACATGGAGGAGTTTCAGGGGCGCAGCGGCGGAGTTCCGGGCCTGACGCGCACGCCCGCGCATCTGGCCTGGTCCATCGACGGCAAGCAGGACACGCTGGCGGCCGGCAAGGTCAGCAACGACGCCACGCTCGAAGGCAATTACGAGTACGTCGCGACCGCCGATCTTTACTTTGCGGCGGCATTTCTGCCTGACGTGCCTGCGCGCACCACGGTGGTCACGCTGCATCACACCATCGATCTGCCCAGCGATCCATCCAATCCCGACAGCGAGAAGAAGCCTGCCGATCTCATCGGCATTGCCGTGGGCGACACCAGCGGTTACACGCGCCTTCGCCTCTACGCGGGCCCGAAGCAGATGGATATCCTCTCCGGGATTCACGCCATCGGCCCCGAGCGGCAAGCCGGACGGCCCCTCGCTCGAGTCGCTCATCCAGTTCGGATGGCTTACGGTGATCGCCAAGCCGCTCTTCCTGGCTCTGCGTTTCCTTTACGAGCCATGGCATTCCCAACTGGGGATGGGCGATCATCATCGTCACCGTTCTCTTCAACCTGATCCTGCTGCCCACGCGCATCATGATGATGAAGTCGTCACTGAAAATGATGCGCATTCAGCCCAAGGTCGAGGCGCTGAAGAAGCGTTATGCCCATCTGAAGATGAACGACCCCAAGCGGGCCGAGATGAACACGGAGATGATGGCGCTCTACAAGACCGAGGGCGTCAACATGTACGGCGGCTGCCTGCCCATGCTGTTGCAGATGCCGCTGTTCTTCGCCTACTTCCGAGTGCTGCAGAACACGGTTGAGCTGCGCCAGGCTCACTGGTTCTGGCTGCACGATCTCTCGGCGCCCGATCCCCTGCACATTCTGCCCATCATCATTATCGTCACCATGTTCCTGACCCAGTTCATCACCCCGTCGCCGGGCATGGATCCCAACCAGCGCCGCATGATGGCCATCATGATGCCCATCATCTTCGGGTTTACCTTGTGGCACTACGCGTCGGGCCTGGCGCTTTACTGGGGCACAGGCAACCTGATCAATCTCGCCATGCAGCTGGCCATCAACCAGTCGCACATTGGCAAGGAGATGCACGCCATTGCCGCCAAGCGCGCCGCCAAGAAAATTGGCGGCGGCAAACCGCCCACCATCGCCGGACGGCGGTAGTCGCAGAGCCTACGCCTGCGGCGGCAACACCGAGTTGAGCGCGTCCCCGATCGTCGGATGATTGAAGCGAAAGCCGGCATCGAGGAGCTTTCGTGGCAGAACGCGCGCACTCGACAACAGCGCTTCATCGGCCATCTGACCCAGCGCCAGGCGCAATGCAAAGGCCGGCGCGGGCAGAACCGCGGGCCGGTGCAGCAATCGAGCGAGTGTTCGCGTGAATATGGAATTCGTGACCGAGTGAGGCGCGGTCAGGTTTACGGCGCCGTGAAGCGATGGCGACTCAAGCAGAAACAGCACCCCAGCCACGAGGTCGGTGAGCGAGATCCAGCTCATCCACTGTTTTCCCGAGCCAAGGCGGCCGCCGAGTCCAAGGCGGAAGATCGGCAGCATCATCTTCAGTGCTCCGTCGCCGGGTGCAAGCACCACCCCGAAGCGTAAGTGCATGACACGGATGCCGGCAGCCGCGGCAGGCGCGGCCGCGGCTTCCCATTCCCGACACAGATCGGCGAGAAAACCAGTACCTGGAGCAGAGTTCTCATCCAGGACCTCGTCGCCGCGATCTCCATAGATCCCGATGGCCGAGGCGACCAGGAGCGCACGCGGAGGCCGGCGAAGACCGGCCAGCAATGTGGCAAGGGCACGGGTGGAATCGAGACGGCTGGAGGCCATTTCGCGGCGGTATGAGGGAGTCCAGCGACGCGCGGAGAGGTTAGCGCCCGATAGATGGATGGCGGCGTCAAGACCTTCGATCGGCCCGGTGTCGGCGATGGGGATGGCAGCGGCTGGATCCCACTGGAACTCGGCGGCGGTCTTAGGAACACGGCGAACCAATTGGATAACCCTGGCGTGTCGCGCACCCAGTTCGTCACGCAAGGCGGAGCCCACCATGCCGGATGCGCCGCTGAGAAGAAACCTGCCCGTATCCTCGCCATGAACGAAACTCATTTGCGATCCTTTGCTGAACGCAGCCGGGATTGCCGCATTCGCGTGCCTTTAGTAGCATGAGAACAGATTTTGATTCGGGCAACAATTTGCCCGACTCGTAGTCCTGGAGTAGCCGATGACCGACCCGGCAACGGTTCGAAGTGAGGAAACGCAAAAGTCGCAGGTCGACGATGAGACCACAGAACGCTTTATCGCCGAAAAGCACATCGGGGAACGGATCAAGCGGCTGCGGTTGAAGAAGTCGATGGGACTGGTCGAACTAGGCCGCCACACCGGGCTGTCGGCGAGTTTCCTATCCCAGCTGGAGACCGGCCGCGTCGTGCCGACGCTGCGCAACCTGGCGCGCGTCGCCATGGTCTTCTCGAAGGACCTTTCTTATTTCTTCGAGACGGAACCGCATTCGATCTTCCGTATCCACCGGCGGAAGGACCGCGTACGGCTGCCGCAGACGGGTGTGGAATCGCCCAGCTACTTTTTTGAGAGCCTGGGCTACATGGTGCCTGACCGGCACATGGATCCCTATTTCGCCGAATTCATACCCCTGGCTCAACATCAGGAACTGAAGCCGCACATGCATCCGGGGTTCGAGTTCCTCTATGTGCTGGAAGGCGAACTAGGACTACAGCACGGCGAGCATCAGTCGACGCTGGGTCCGGGGGATGCGGTCTACTTCGATTCGAGCACCGCTCACTCCTACTTCTGCGCCGGTCCCAAGCCTGCCAGCGCGCTGATCGTGACGATGCATCAGCCGCCCGCACCCTCCGCAGCGCCGCCGCGTCATGTCCCGGGCGCTCCCATGCCGCGCCCCCTGCCCATTACCACAGTTCCTGCTTCGACTGTTCCTACTGGTGAGAAGCGCTGAGGCAGTTCGACAGCAATCCTAACCGCCGATTCCGGCAAAATATTCGGCTACTTCGTGCCAGTTGTTTACCCGCGTAAAGCCGGAGGCGGTCAGGTTGTGGGGCGCGGTATAGAGCAAGCCCTTGCCGTCGAAACGCTCCAGGTTGCGCGGCAGATCGTCGATGAGGTAGTCGGCTTTCAGGATGGATTTGTTCCCGCAGAAGACATAGTGCGTGGGCGGGATGAAGGGAAAGTGGCGCTGCAGCCAGCGGTACTTCGGGCCCAGTGAGTTAGGGACCGTCATGGCCTGGGTGGCGATGAAGATCTCGAAACGTCCGCAAAGGTCCTTGAGCACTTCCTGTGAACCCGGCATCAGGGGCAGGTCTTCGAAAAAGTCTTCGGCATCGAGAAATGCACGCACCTGTTTCTGGCGATCGAGCGGCGCCACCTCCCATATTCCTTTGCCGACCAGATGGTCGACCGTCAACGCCTCGTCGAATTCCTCGTTATAGCGGCGGAGGTGCTCGTAGAGCGTGTCCGCCATGACCTCATCCATGTCTACACAAACGCGCTGCACAGCTGCTCCCGGAAAAAAGCATATATTTTCGGTCGTTGTCCTGAGGATACCAAGCGATGCTTGTTCCAGGTGAAAAGCGGACGGCGCGCTAGCCGCCGACCCGGCGCGGTTTCGGGACCGCGGGAGGGGTGCCATTGATCGATTCCGGCTGTGGAGCCTTGGGCGGGGCCACAATGGCCGGATCCCAGTAAAGCAGCCGGGAGCAACTGTCGCAGGTGAGAAGCTCGCCCTCGCGCAGCTGGTTCCACGTCTGCGGGCGGATGCCCATGCGGCATCCGGTGCATTGCTGGTTTTCGGCGCGTGCCAGTCCCGTGCCGCGACTGCCGGCAAGGCGGTCAAACCGCACCAGAAGATCGGGTTCGATGGCCTGGCGCAGGATTTCCCGTTCCGTCTGCAGCCCGGCCAACTCGCTGTTCAACTGCTTCTGGCGCCGTGCAACGTTCTCGCGTGTTTTGTCGAGAGCTCCGGCGCGGTCTTCCACCTGGGCGCGCGCGGCCGCCAGCGCGGTTTCCTGAGCTTCTGTCCGCTCCAGGCTGGCAAACTCCTCATTTTCGAGCCGCTCGATTTCGCTCTCGGCGAATCCGATCTCGTGCTCGATGGCTTCGGCCTGCGCCGTGGTGGTTACAGTGTCTCGCTGGGCCTTCAGACGTGCCGCTTTCTGCCTGTGGCCAGCGATCTCCCGCTCCAGGCGGCCCCGCAACGCTTCTTCGCGGCTAAGCGCATCGTTGGCGCCGGTCGCATCTTTCTGTGCAGCCTTCATGGCAGCGTCGGCCTGGGCCACTTCGGCCGGCAAGGCACGCAGCGCCTGGGCGAGGCGGGCGCGCTCCAGGTCCAGGTTCTGCAGCTTTACGAGGTGTTCAATCTGAGCCTGCATCCGTGGAATGAAGTCTAACATCCAGAGGGGGTGCCCGGGCGCCGGTAACGTACGGAGACTTGGCCGCCTTGAACCGAAGGCGTGGCACGAGAATTATGGCGGGGCATCGTGACCGTAACCACAAACCGGCGCGAAGGGTGGTGCGCGGCGCATCCAACTGGGTAGAGCGTCAAAATCCGTCGGTTGCCTGAGTTAGTGACAGAGGCCGGGGTGGGCACCGGCAATCGAAGGACGCTTTCCGGTCCGGATTGATCAGTAAAGGGGAACAATGGCAGACAGCCGGCCATCATTCTGGCGCAGGCACAAGTGGCTCACGATCCTTGGAGCAACGGCAATCGCCGTGTTCGTGGTAATCGGCGTTGCACTGGCCATCCTCGCGCGCCGAATTGAGCCCCTTCTGCGCGCGGGACTGGTGGAGGGCCTCCAGGGACGGTTTCACACCCGGGTGGAGCTGGACCATTTCCACGTGGCTCTCGGGAACGGCCTGGAGGGCGAATGGGGCATCTGGGCGACGGGCCAAGGCTTGCGCATCTGGCCACCCCAACGCACTGGTGGCGACCGTCCCCTGGAGACCGCCGTGCAATCCATCCCGCTGATTACGCTGGACGACTTCCGATTTCACGTTCCACTGCACTACGGCCCGGCCAGACCATCAAGATTTCGCGGGTGCGCCTGGCCGGATTGAGGATCGTGGTGCCTCCGCGGTCGGAGCGGGACAAGTTGAAGAGCATCGAATCCGCGGTCACCCGGCAGAGCCCTTCCTCGACGAATTCCGGGCGCGAGAACGGCAACCCGCAGAAGCCCGCGCCAAACGTCCCCGCGCCGGGCAGCACGAACGGCACTGAGCCGCAGCAATCCAAGTCCTCCGCCATGTTGCGCAGGGTGATCGTGGAACGCATTGACTGCGAAAACGCGCAACTGATCCTTGAAACCGACAAGCCGGACAAGCTGCCGCTGGAATTTGCGATCGCGAACATGCAATTGACCCACGTGGTGCCCGGCGAACCGATGGCATTCAAAGCAGAATTGACGAATCCGAAGCCTCGAGGCTTGATTCACAGCACCGGCAGGCTTGGTCCCTGGCAGACCATTGATCCGGGGGAAACACCGGTCAGCGGAACGTACACCTTCGACCATGCCGACCTGTCCACCTTTAAAGGAATTGCCGGCATTCTCTCTTCGAACGGCAGTTATACCGGCACCCTGCGAGACATCCAGGCGGACGGCAAAGCCGACGTACCCGACTTCCGGCTTACCCACTTCGGCAATCCCGTGGCGCTGCACACCGAGTTTCACGCCAAGGTGGATGGGACCAACGGGGACACGTGGCTCGACCCGGTGGACGCAACGCTGGGACATTCCCACTTCACGACGCGAGGGCAGGTTGTCCGCGTAAAGCAGGCGCGCGTGCAAGGGCTTCAGGAAGTGAGCAACGCGAACCTGCCGCCGCTGGCGGACCAGGGGCACGATATCCAGCTGACAGTGGATGTGGATCGCGGCCGCATCGAGGACTTTCTTCGCCTCGCCAGTCGCTCTCCCAATCCCATTCTCACTGGCAGCCTTTTGGTCAAGGCTTCACTGCACATTCCGCCCGGGAAGACGCCGGTGTATCAGCGCATCATGATCGATGGGAAATTCAAGCTCGACGACGCGAAGTTTACAAGCGACAAGATCCAGGGCCGCATTGAAGAGCTGAGTCTGCGCGGACAAGGACACCCGGGAGATATCAAGAAGACCGATCCAGACCAGGTCAGCTCGCAGATGGACGGAGAGTTTCACATGGCCGACGCGGTGATTAAGCTGCCGGAGATTCACTACGATGTGCCGGGCGCCGCAATTCAGCTGAAGGGTCATTATGCGCTGGAGGGCCTCATGCATTTTGACGGGAACCGCCCGCATGCAGGCCACGGTATCGCAAATGGTGGGAGGATGGAAGGGAGTTTCTGCTTAAGCCTGCCGATCGCTTTTTCAAGAAGGACGGAGCCGGAACCCTGGTTCCGATCCAGATCCGGGGGGCGCACGATTCGCCCGAGTTTTCGGTCGACTTAGGCCGCTTGAAGAAGACCGCGCCGGAAACGCCCGGACAAAAGCAGCCATGAAGAGGCCGGTAATCTTCTCGACCGGCCGTTTTGATCGAACACGTGTGACAAGGGGTCTCCAGAAATCCAGGCGAATGTGTTAGTTTTTCATGCGTCGCACCGCTGCCGAATCCACGAGCAACGGACACATTTCAAAGGAGACCGCAATGTACTGGACCAAACACATCGCAGCCTGCGCACTGGCCCTGATCCTGGGGACTTCGGCGCTGGGCGCCCGGGGGCAATCCGCCCCAACGAATTCGAACGATCTGGAAAACTGGTGGAAGAACGCTGTCCTCTATGAGATCTATCCGCGCAGTTTCCAGGACTCGAACGGCGATGGCATCGGTGACCTGAACGGCATCACCCAGCGGCTCGATTACCTGAAGACCCTGGGCGTGGATGCTATCTGGCTTTCGCCGATCTATCCTTCGCCGCAGGTTGATTTCGGCTACGACATCTCCGACTACGAGAACATCGATCCGCAGTACGGCACATTGGCCGATTTCGACCGGCTGGTGGCCGAAGCGAAACAGAGAAATATCCGCATCATCATGGACATGGTGATGAACCACAGCTCCGACAAGCACAAGTGGTTCATCGAGTCGCGCTCATCGAAAGACAATCCGTATCGCGACTGGTACGTGTGGCACGACGGCAAGGGGCAAACGGCCAAGAGCCAGGGCGAGCCGCCCAACAACTGGCAGTCGGACTTTCGGACACTCGGCCTGGGAGTGGGATCCGAAGACGCGCCAGTACTGGTACCACAAGTTTTACATCCAGCAGCCCGATCTGAACTGGAACAATCCCAAGGTGCACGAGGCATTCAAGGACATCCTCAAGTTCTGGCTGGATCGAGGCGTGGCAGGGTTCCGGTTCGACGCCATCACCACGCTGTTTGAAGATCCGCAGATGCGAGACGAAGAAGTTCTGAAAGACAAGGACGGGAAGCTCGTTCAAGAATGCCTACGGCGATGTCGCGCTGAACGATACGATGACCAACAATCTTCCCGGCGTGCATCCGGTGATGCAGGAGATGCGGCGCAGTGGCCGATCAGTATAAGCCCGACGTGTTTCCGGGGACGCGGGTGTTCATCGGCGAGACATACCTGCCCAACATCGCGGAACTGGCCAAGCAGTATGGGACTGCGGATCATCCCGAGTTCCATTTGCCGATGGATACGCAGGTCGGGTTCATCAACAAGCTGGACGTGGCGGCGTTCCGCGAAAAGCTGAACGACGTGGAGACGAAGATCGGCGACAACACCCGCTGCTGGTGTTCGACAATCACGACAATCCACGCCTGGATGCGCGCTACGGCGATTCTTTGCACAACGACGGACATTCAGCGCGTGATCTCCACCATTCTCTTCACCAGCCGGGCGGCTTCGCTGTTCTACTACGGCGACGAGATCGGGATGAAGACCACGCCGCCCACGCGCAAGGAAGATGTGAAGGATCCGGTGGGACTGACGGGATGGCCGACGGACAAAGGTCGCGACGGCGAGCGAACCCCGATGCAATGGGATGCAACGACCAACTCCGGGATTCAGCAACGGTACGCCGTGGCTGCCGGTTCCGCCGACGTACATCACGGTCAACGTGAAGGCCGAGGAGTCCGATCCCCACTCGCTGCTTGCCTGGTACGAAAGCCTGATCCAGCTGAAAAAGAACAATCCCGTGCTTGCCCAAGGCGCCCAAGTGATGCTGGATAACGAAAATCCGAAGGTCCTGAGCTGGATGCGGCAGGCGCCGGGAGCTGCCCCCATCGTGGTGTCGGTCAACTTCACGGCCGAAGCGCAGACCGTGAACCTGACCGGCGGCAGCGCGGGACTGAAGGCGGGACCGGTAAGGACTCTGTTCAAGTCCCCGGGCGGCAGCGATCCGGCGTCACTCGACCATATCGATCTGGGGGCATTCGGTGTGTACATCGGACAGGTGCAATAGACCTGTTCGCAACGTCAAGAGGTTCAACGAATCCGTGCCTGCGATAACCGCGAACCCGCTACGCGACTTTGGCTGGCCTGGCGCCGACCCGCTCGCAGCAGTCGCAGTTGCCACAGGGCCCGGAGAAATCGGCGCCCAAGTAGCGCAGCAGACATGCGCGGCGGCAGGTGCGGCATTCGGCATAGGCCCTCATCTGCTCCAGCCTCCGCTTGCGCACGTCCTGCAGCTGCTTCTGCTGCAACACTGCCGCCTCTGTAATCTCCGTCATGGAGTGGCCGGGCGCGACCTTGATTTTTCCCGAATCAAGCTGCCATGCGGCGCCCACTTCTTTTAGTTTGTGGACGATGATGGAAAGCTTGCGGGCCGAGAGAGAGGTTTCGCGAGCCAGGTCGTCCGCGGGAGGCCGCATGCCTGTGATGCGTCAGCGCCTGGGCGACGGACTCGAGGGCCCGCGTATCCACGTTCCCTGCCGCGGTCTTGTACTGCTGCGAGGAGATGTCCTGGGGACGGTAAAACAGCACCGCCTCAGCCGATTTGTTATCGCGCCCGGCGAGCCCGATCTCCTGGTAATAGCTATCGAGCGATTCGCTAACGTCGGCGTGATAGACAAAGCGAATGTCAGGTTTGTCGACAGCGACGCCGAACGCGTTGGTTGCCACGATCACCGGCACCTCGCCGCCCATGAAGCGGTTCTGGATTTCTTCGCGCTCTTTGGCCTTCAGGCCGCCATGATAGAACACCGCTTCGACGCCGATCTGTTGCAGGTCTGCTGCGATCGTCTCTGCGTTCCGATGCGTCGCAACGTACACGATGCCGGGTTTGTCGGCATACTCGACGCGGCGCAGTACGGCATCGCGTTTCTCATCGGCGGTTGAAAAGACGTCGACGCGCAGAGAAATATTGGGGCGGTCGAGTGGAGATTCTTTGGGCTTCATCGTAGCCCCGGAGATATCGATTGGTTCGTGGTTGGCTTTGGTCATAGGAGGGGATGCAGGTACGTTGGCTCGAGTCCGGGATTGCCAAAGTCGGCGTCTCCGGCCATGTGATGAGACGCCAAACAGGTCTCTGGTGCTGCTTGGGGGTGAGAAAAAGGTTTGTTTTGATCGCCCGATCAACCGGATAGATCGTCCTGCATGGCCCCGCTACGCTCGCCTTGCGGCATCCCGCCCCTCCGTGTTTGACTGGTTCCCGAAGGCAGGCGGCACGCATGAGCTACATCCTGTCCCTTGACCAGGGAACCACGAGTTCCCGCGCCATCCTGTTCGATGAAGCGGGTGCGATTGCGGCGGTGGCGCAGCACGAGTTCCAACAGTTCTATCCGCAGCCAGGCTGGGTCGAACATGACCCCATGGAGATCCTGACCAGCCAGTTGTCCTGCGCGGTGGAGGCCCTGGCCAAGGCCGGCGCACGCCCCCGCGACGTGGCAGCCATCGGCATCACCAACCAGCGCGAGACCGTGATTGTCTGGGAACGGGAGACGGGGCGGCCCATTCATCCGGCCATTGTCTGGCAGGACCGCCGCACGGCTGCGCAGTGCGAGGCCCTGGAAAAGAGCGGCGCCGGCGACGATATCAGCAACCGCACCGGCCTGGTCATCGATCCCTATTTCTCCGCGACCAAGCTCAAGTGGATCCTGGACCACGTGGCCGGTGCGCGCGCAGCGCGCAGAGCGCGGCGAACTGGCGTTCGGCACCGTGGACACCTGGCTCATCTGGCACCTGACCAGCGGAAAGCGGCACGTCACCGATATGACCAACGCGTCGCGCACACTGCTCTTCAACATCGTCAAGGGCGAGTGGGATCCGGAACTGCTGAGGATCTTCGACATCCCGGAGAGCGTGTTGCCGCAGGTGGTGTGGTCGAGCGAGAAGGTAGGCGAAGTGACGACCACGCTGGGACTGGCTGGTACGGCCATTGCAGGCATCGCCGGGGACCAGCAGGCCGCGCTCTTCGGCCAGATGTGCTGGAAGCCGGGCGAGGCCAAGAACACGTACGGCACCGGCTGCTTCCTGCTGCAGAGCATCGGCACGCAATTCATGCGATCGAAGCACAGGCTGATCACCACGCTCGCCGCCAGCGCGGCAGCGGCGCCTCGAGTACGCGCTTGAAGGCAGCATCTTTATCGGGGGAGCCGTGGTGCAGTGGCTGCGCGACAACCTTCGCCTGATCGGCTCGTCGGCCGATGTCGAAGCATTGGCTTCGGGCGTTCCCGACTCGGGCGGCGTGGTCTTTGTGCCGGCCTTCGTGGGCCTGGGAGCGCCGCACTGGGATCCGCATGCCGGCGGCCTTCTGATCGGCTTGCGCCGCGACACGAGGCCGGGCCACATTGCGCGCGCGGCCCTCGAGAGCATCGCGTTCCAGGTAGCCGACGTGCTCGAGGCGGTGCACAGCGAGACCAATGCGCCGCTGAACGCGCTGCGCGTGGACGGCGGGGCTTCGGTCAACCACCTGCTGATGCAGTTCCAGGCGGATGTGCTGGGCGTGCCGGTGGTGCGTCCGCGGGTGACGGAGACAACCGCGCTGGGCGCGGCGTACCTTGCCGGCCTGGCCGTGGGATTCTGGGCCGGCCCCGACGAATTGCGGTCCAGCCGGAAGAACGATGTCCGTTTTGAGCCAACCATGGCCCAGGAAGACATGGCCGAGCGCCGCCGGCTCTGGCATCGCGCGGTGGAGCGGTCCAAGGGTTGGGTGGAATAGAAGAAAGGAAGCCAGTGATGCAGCGCGATGAGATGCTGCGCAAGATCCGCGAACGCAGCGAGCCCTGGGACATTGCCGTGATCGGTGGAGGAGCCACCGGTGTGGGCGTGGCGGTCGACGCGGCTTCCCGCGGTCTGGACGTAGTGCTGGTGGAGGCGCACGACTTCGGCAAGGGCACCAGCAGCCGCAGCACCAAGCTGGTGCATGGCGGGGTGCGATACCTCGAGCAGGGCAACGTGCCGCTGGTGATGTCGGCTCTGAAGGAGCGCGGCCTGCTGCGCCAGAACGCGCCTCACCTGGTCCATGACCTTGCCTTTGTCGTGCCCAATTATTCGTGGTGGGAGGCGCCGTTCTACGGCATCGGACTTGAAGCTCTATGACCTGCTGGCGGGCAAGTACGGATTCGGCGCATCGAAGGTGCTCAGCAAGGAGGAAACGCTGGCTCGCCTTCCCGCCCTGGAGCCGGAGGAATTGCGCGGCGGAGTGGTGTATTACGATGGCCAATTCGACGACGCGCGCCTGCTGATCCACCTCGCGATGACGGCGGCCGATCACGGCGGAACGCTGGTGAATTATTGCCCCGCGACCGGCCTGCTGCGCGACGCGGAGGGCTATGTGAACGGCCTGACCGCGCGGGACGCGGAGAGCGGTGAAGAGTTCCGGCTTCCGGCGCGCATCGTGGTGAACGCCACCGGCGTCTTCACCGACACCATCCGCCGCATGGCCGATCCATCGACCGAGCCGCTGGTCGTGACCAGCCAGGGAATTCACCTGGTCTTCGATCGATCGTTTCTGAAGGGCGATACGGCGTTGATGGTTCCGCGCACCAGCGATGGGCGCGTGTTGTTCGTGATTCCCTGGCATGGACACGCCGTGGCCGGCACCACCGATACGCCCGTCGACGCTCCCAGCCTGGAGCCCAGGCCGCTCGAGGAAGAGATTGAATTCATCCTGGAAACGGCGGGACGTTATCTGACCCGGCCGCCGACCCGCGCCGATGTGCTCAGCGTGTACGTGGGCCTGCGGCCGCTGGTGAAGGGCGACGGGAAGACCTCGGCGCTTTCGCGCGATCACATCATTCATGTCGATCCATCGGGGCTGCTCACCATCACGGGCGGTAAGTGGACGACCTATCGCCACATGGCCGAGGACTGCGTGGACCATTGCATCACGCTGGGCCGGCTGCGCGACGAACCGTGCCGGACGCGCAATCTGCGCATCCACGGCTATATGGAGGCAGGCGCCGATCGCGATGGGAGCGAGGTCAATGGCTTCGACGCGCTTGGCGTCTATGGCACGGATGCCGAGGCCATACGCGCCCTGGCGGCGGCAGATTCAACGCTTGCCGCCCAACTCGATCCCGAACTCCCCTACCTGGCTGCGGAAGTCGCGTGGGCTGCGCGGGCCGAGATGGCGCGAACCGTCGAGGATGCGCTGGCCCGCCGGACTCGCGCCCTCTTTCTTAACGCCGGGTCGGCAATCGCCATGGCGCCCGCGGTTGCCAGGCTGCTTGCGAACGAACTGGGGCGCGATCAGGCCTGGGTTGATGCGCAGGTGACGGAGTTCCGGCAGCTTGCCGAGCAGTATCGGGTGGTATAGAACGCAGACGCAGATGGTTGCTTTCCCACCCTTGCGACAAATACAAAGACGTCGCAAGGATGGGGCACCCGGCAGTATCGGGTAACTTAGAACGAGCCAGTCCGCTGCCAGAAATGGGCGCGTCAAAAAACCGGCAGCGGCATCAAACGACTATTCCCGCGGAGGTTTCTCATGCCGGCTACGTGCACACACATGAAGGATCACATCAAGAAAGTGAAGCCTCACACCAAGGGCTGCGAAGAATGCCTGAAGACCGGTGACACGTGGGTCCACTTGCGCATGTGCCTGGAGTGCGGTCAAGTGGGCTGTTGCGATTCGTCGAAGAATCGCCACGCGCGGGCGCACTTCCACTCCACCCAGCATCCGATCATTCAATCGGCAGAGCGCGGCGAAGACTGGAAATGGTGCTACGTGGACGACACGTATATATAGCGCTACTCAGGCCAGTTCGACTTCGATCTTCTTTGAGGCGGGTTCAAGCTTCACGATCTTGAAGCTGCGGATCTGGCCCACCTGCAGGGGTTCCGGCCTGGCGGAAGGAGCGGGGGTGTTGCCCTTCCAGCGCGCTTTGAGCATGGAAGACAGCGAGGACAGATCGACGCTGCCCTCCGGCTTTGCCAGGGGCGCGGCAAGGGGGCCCGCAACGGCGCGGCAGGCGGCGCGAATTCCTTCGCCCAGTTCCACCAGTGTTTCGTCTACAACGCGGCCGGAAACTTGATCGCCCACTTTGTGCTCGGCGATATATTCATCGATGCTGGTGGGCACAAGCTGCTTGATGCTGAGTTTCATCTGGCGCTTTTCGGTATCGATGGCCAGTACCTGGGCCTTGACCACCTGGCCCGCGCGCAGCACGTCGGAGGGGTGATTGATGCGGCGATCGGCGACGATTTCGCTGACATGCACCAGGCCTTCGATGCCCTCGGCAACCTGCACGAATGCGCCAAAGTTCATCAGCTTCGAGACCGGACCCTCGACCTGCGAGCCGACCGGGAAGTTGCGGGTGACTTCAGACCACGGGTCGGTGAGGGTCTGTTTCAAGCCAAGGGAGATGCGACGCTCCTCCGGCTTGATGGAGAGAATGACTGCATCGACGACCTCGCCTTGCTTGATGACATCGCTGGCGATGCGAACCTTTTTGCCCCACGACATCTCAGAGACGTGGATAAGGCCCTCGACTCCGGGCTCGAGTTCGACAAACGCGCCGAACTCCGCCACGCGCGTGACTCTTCCACTGACGCGCTGACCGGCCTGGAAGCGCCCCGGCACTGTCTCCCACGGCTCCGGCTGCAATTGTTTGAGGCCGAGGGAAATCTTCTTCGTGTCGGGATCGATTTTGAGAATCTTTACTTGCAATTGCTGTCCGACTGCCACGACGTCTTCAGGCTTATTGACACGATTCCAGGCCATGTCGCTCACGTGCAACAGGCCGTCCACTCCGCCCACGTCAACAAAGGCGCCATAGCTCATCAGGCTGCGCACGGTGCCGGTGTGGGTGTCGCCTTCTTTCATGGCTCCAAAACGGCCCTCGGCGGCGGCGCGCGCCTGCTCCTCGAGAACCACGCGGCGATCGACGACTACGTCTTCATCGGTGACGTCAAGCTTGGTGATGCGGCAGTTGATCTGCTGGCCGACCAGTGCCTCGATCTCGGCGGCATCGCGGGCGCCGCTGCGGCTGGCGGGCATAAACGCGCGCACGCCGACATCGACGTTCAGGCCGCCCTTGACAACGCCGGTGACGGTGCCCACTACGGCGAGTTTCTGGGCAAAGGCTTCTTCGAGCGCCGACCAGTCGCGCGGTTGCGCCACTTTGAAGCGCGTGAGGGTGTAATACCCCTCTTCGTTGCGGCCGGTCACGGAGACAGGAACCGTATCGCCGGGCTTCACGGAGTCGGCGTTGTTTTCGAATGCTGAGCGCGGGAGTACGCCTTCGGTCTTATATCCGATGTCGAGAAACACCTCGTCGGCGGACACGGAAATGACTGTGCCCTGCAATTGTTTCTGCCCGCTTTCGCTGGTGTGTTTGTGGCTCTTCTCGAACTGGGCAAGAAGCTCGCCGAAGTTTTCAGATGGTTCCGCGGCGGGCGTGATGACGGGCTCGCTGGAGGTGGTGGGAGCTTCGGGCGTAGGCTGGGTTTCCGGAGTGGTCTCGTTCGTCATGGCGGTTACGCATCCATTGTTTCACGGTCGCGGGGGACGTGGCCTGTCGCCGGCGATTGTGGCCTCCATCGGAAGCAGTGTTTCTACGGAAAGCTGGTGAGCTTCGGCGTCACGCGCGGTTGGATCGATGTCGCGCCGCCCGCGTCGTCGACGATGTTTGAGATCTCGCCCTTTGTCGTCGAGCGCAACCGTGATCATGCTGTGAAACCGGACAGTCGGCTTCTTGGGCACCTCGATCGCTCGCGTCAGCACTACATTGGGGTGGCGAAAGACGCTGTAGACGCCCAGTCCCCAGGCTTCGTGATGAGCGACATGGTCGGCCACTTTGTACGAGGCCCAGCCGTTGACGCCTGGGGCGCTGGTATAGCTCGCCTGGTCCGGAGGGTCGTAGGGAATCTCGGATTGATAGAAGTACGTCCGCCCGTTCTCGCCGTTCCACACCACCTGGAACTCCTGATGATGCTCGACGAACAATCCGTAGGCAGTGACGTTGTTGCCGTTCACAACCAGGCCGTTGGCGCTGAGGTTGGAATCCCAGCCGACTCCGGCGCCATGGTCGGCGCGCCAGATCCAGGTGTGATCGATGATGGTGTCGTTGCTGTTGATGCGCAGGTTGACGACGGTCCGGCCGACGCCCGGCTCCGCCCACGCGAAAGAACACGTCGTGGAGCGAAATGGGATCCTGCGCGTGACTGGCTTTGCTGCCCTCAGGACCGACCTCGAGCAGTAGCGGAGATTTTTTCTCGCCGGCGTCGAATAAGCAGGCCGGCGACGATGATGCCGTCGGCATCCGCGGTCGTCATTGCGGCGGTGCCGTTGATGGGCTTGAGCGTGGCGAAGCCCAGGCCCAGGACAATCGTATCGGGTTGTGTCACGCGGATCGGTTCGGTGAGCTCATAAATGCCGGGCGTGAGCAACAGGTGCTTGCCCTGGGCGAGTTGGGCATTGATGGTTGCGGCTGTGTCCGTACCGGCATGTGCGATGTAGAACTTCGAGAGGAGGATCGAGCGTCCCGGCGTGGTGCCGTTGCGCCAGGTGATGCCAACGCTGTCGGTGCGCAGCGAGGGAACGCGCACAAACCAGTTTCCGTGCGAATCGACCAGGAGGAAAGGCTTCTCGCGGACGATGGGGGTCTCGGCGATCTTGGTGAACGGCGGAGTGGGCCAGTCGCCTTCCGGCGCGTGCACCATGCCGACGAAGACCATGTTCCAATTGGAGCCGGTCCAACTGCGCCATTCGCTGTTGCGCGAGATCCACTGCTGCTGCGAGCCCGAGTCGGTGTTGCCGTCGATCAGGGAATCGGACATCCAGCCGCCGCTGGCCCAGCCATGATTCTGATGAAGGACAAGATTGCCGAGTACGTGCATGCGCCGGAAAGACACGGCCTGCGACACCGCCCATTGCATCGTGCCTCCCGTGGGCGTGACCGCGAGACCTTCGGCGGCGCGCCAGAAGGTGCAGGTGGCGTTGTTGTTGGGGAGGCTGGCGTCGGCATGCAGATTGCCGACGATGTGAACCGCTTCAGGAACATGGCCCAGGCCGACGACTTCCGTGTAAAAGCCGACCGGTACGTCAACGTGATACTCGCCGGGCAGGAAGAGGATGGCATTGCGCTCGGAACCAAATTCATTGTGCTGCTGAACGGCGTAAATCCTGTCGATCTGTGCCTGCACCGCAGTAGCGGGCATCGACGGCTTGACGAGAAGAACGTTGGGACCGAGGTCGGGAGTTTGAGCATGCTTCAACGGCGCACCGGCTTGGGAGAATGCGCAGACTGCGCAAGCGGGTATGGTCAAGGCCATGCCCATGCGATAGAACAAAGAATTCCATATGCCGCGCGCATCCTGAAGCGCATTCATGCTGATCTCCGAATTGGCAACGCCGTCCTGTTGCTCGAATGATTGTTGGGTATGGTAAAGGTCGAGCGCACACTTCGACAAACTGGAATCTAATGACGTTTCGGTGATGACTCTCGCGAGGGACAGTTTCTTTACATCGCGCGGCTTCAGGAGAGAGAATTGCGCTGCATGTGGAGAGGCGAGGAATGAGCACATCGATCACACGCAGAGATTTCGTGCGGCTCGGCGCAGGGGCCGTGGCGGCGGGAGCGGCCGTGAAAACGACATTGCTGGAGCCTCCGACGCTCCGGGCGCAGAGCACCAGCGGTGCTTCCGGCCGCAAAACTCGCTTTGTCTCCATCGGGACCGGGATCCGCGGGTGCGATCTGCTGCGGTCGGCGCGCCAGGTTACGACCGGGGAATGTGTGGGCATCGCAGATCTCTACACCATGCATCAGAAGGCGGGGCAGGAGGCCTACGGAGCCGACGTCCCCACCACGCGCGATTATCGTTCCCTGCTGGATCGCAAGGACGTGGATGCCGTGATCGTGGCCGTTGCCGATTTCCAGCATCGTCGCGTGGTGCTGGACTGCGTCGCGGCGGGCAAAGATGTGTACTGCGAGAAGCCGATGTCGCACAACGTGGCCGATGGGCTGGCGATGGTCGATGCGGTGCAGAAGGGCAAGCGTATTTTCCAGGCGGGCAGCCAGCGCGTAAGCAACATCGTCTACCAGAAGGCCGCCGAGATCTACAAGTCCGGCCGGCTCGGAGAGGTGACTTACATCGAAGCCCACACCGATCGAAATTCGCCCTCCGGCGCCTGGGTCTATCCCATCCCTCCGGACGCGAGCCCGGAAACCATCGACTGGGAAACCTGGATCCGCGATGCGCCGACGCGGCCTTTTGATGCGGCTCGTTTTTTTCGCTGGCGCTGCTTCGCCGATTATGGAGAAGGAGTGGGGGGCGACCTCTATGTACACCTGCTTTCCGGCATTCAATGCATCAGCGGAATCAATTCCGCTCCCGTGCGCGCCTATTCTACGGGGAGCCTGACCCACTTCAAGGATGGGCGCGATTTTCCCGACCTGCTGGCAACGCTCTACGATTATCCAGGCGTCGCCGTGAACATGCATTGCAACCAGAACAACGCTTCGGGTGAATCGATTGTCTTCTACGGCAGAGAAGGCACAATGACCCTGGCCGGCGATACAGTGACCGTCAGTCCGCAGGACACCAGTCCGCAACCCGAGGGCTATTCGCTGAACGGATGGACCGCCGCAGCCAAAAAGCAGTACCTGGAGGAATGGCGGGCCACGCATCCCCAGCCCGCGGCGAAACTCGGCGAGGTGGAAAGCTACTCCTCTCCTCATGGCTACGACGATACGGCCGATCACATCGCGAACTTCTTCAAGGCTATCGAAAGCCGCGAACATGTGGTCGAAGACGAGGTATTTGGAAATAATGCCGCGATCGCCTGTCACATGGCGAATCACTCCTATTTTCACCGCAACGTGGCCACTTGGGATTCATCGGCACAAAGCATCAAGGGTGTCTAAAACTGAGGAGAACATATTGATGAACCATTCTTCGCGCCGAACTTTTTTGAAGGCCGCGGGGGCTTTGGCCGCCGCTGCCTGTGCGGGTAAACGCGGGACCGCCGAAATCCCTCACCTGCCTCCGGGGCTCCAGCTCTATTCGGTGCGCGAGCAATTGCCGAAGGACTTCGACGGAACACTGCACCAGTTGAGCACGATCGGTATCAAGGAAGTCGAAGCGGCGGGATACTTCAATAAATCAGCAACCGAGTTCAAGCACTCTCTGGACCAGGCCGGGCTCCGCTGCGTCAGCACGCATCATCCCCTTGCGCAGTTGAAACCGCAGCTGGACCAGTGGATCGAGTATGCGCATACCCTCGGCCTTGAATACATGATCTGCTCCTGGGCGGGGGTCCATCGCGACCCGGCGCGCAAGGGCGACATGACTCTGGACGACTGGCGCTATGCGGCCGATGAGTTCAACAAGATTGGCGAAAAGATCAGGGGCGCGGGAATGAGCTTCGGCTACCACAACCACACGGTCGAATTCGGAACCGAGAACGGCGTGATTTTCTTCGACGAGTTGCTCAAGCGCACCGATCCCAGGTACGTTGTCTTCGAAATGGATTGCGGATGGGTGTTTGCCGGCGGCCACAACCCGGTGGACTACCTCAGCAAGACGCCGGGGACGATTTCCGTTGCTGCATGTGAAAGACATGGTCAAGCAGCCAGACGGAAAGTATCGCAACGTGGTCCTGGGGCATGGATCCATCGACTACAAGCCCATTCTTGAGGCGGCGACCGGGCTAAAGCACTACTTCATCGAGCAGGAAGAGTTCCAGGGCAACCCGATGACGGAGCTGAAAGAAGACGTGGAGTACATGCGCAAACTGACGGGATGAGACGGCCCGCCGGCCCAGGCACCCGCCGCCTTGCGTTAGGCTGGGCATATGAGTGTTTTCGACGAGAAACGGGCGGAACTGGAGCGGCACGAATTCATGATGGGGCCGGAGCGGGGTCGCCTGGCGGTGGCCCTGGACCTGCTGACCGATTCATTGATCATGGTCGGCCAGCACGGAGTTTATTGCGCATCGAGCCGCAACCCCTCCAAGCCGGCGCTCGATCTGCAGGCGGTTCTGAGCGGGCTGGAAGGCGCGAAGGCGCTGATTCAATCGGTAATGGAAGAACTCAGGGCCCAGCGGGAGGCAGAGAGAAACTCCAACTGAGCGGGGGTCTCAAGAGTGGGTGAGGAAGGGACTGGTGCGCCCGGAGAGATTCGAACTCCCGACCTAACGCTCCGGAGGCGTTCGCTCTATCCAGCTGAGCTACGGGCGCGCTCTATCAGGATAACTCATTTCGAGGACCTCCTACCCCGCGGGGATCATTCTTCCCTCCCTCGACCCTAAGGTTCATACTGCAGGGGCATTGGAATGTGCCTTGCCGGGGGAGAGAAGTGAAATGGCCGACTGGAATACTGCTTACAACTGGATGATGGACAACGAGGATTCCAACCGCGCGTGCAGTCAGGTTCCAGACGCGGCCCCCTCCGGCTCTGCCGGGCCGTGCTACGCGATCAGTGGCATCAACTCGGGTTCGCACCCTGGCCAGTTTGCCGCGATCGTCGCTGTGGCGCAAGGGCAGCGAGAACCGCTGGTCCAGCAGTTCTATCGCGATAATTTCTGGAACTCCTGGTTCGAGCGGATTGAATCGGATGAAGTGTGCAAACGGGTATTCGACTTCGCGGTCAACGGCGGCCCGGGAACCGCGGTCAAGTGCCTGCAAGAGGCAGTCAACGGCGTGGCGACCAACAGCTCTTCAATCGACGAAGACGGCCACTGGGGGCCAGCCACGGTTGCCGCAGTCAACGCCGCGGATCCCGAAGCGCTGGTGACCGCCTTCAAGGCCCAGCGGCTCGCCTACTACCAGGACGTGGCCGCCAAAAAGCCCGGAGCCGCACAGTCTCTCGCGGGCTGGACGAGGCGAGCGAACCAATAACGTGAATGTCGAATGGGAGAGTAGTTCCCGCCCGGAACTGGGCCATTTAGACTGGTGACAGGCGCGGGCGAGAATTGACGCGCCAGGATACAAGCCAGAATGCATTTCCATTTTTCCGCGCAAGATATTCTGTGGACGCTCGCGTTCGCGTCAGAGCTAGTTCTGCTCGTGGTCCTGATGGGCCGCGATCGCATCGCCCGGTTTCCCTGGTTTACCGCCGCCGCCGTGATGATGGCACTGCGGCTGCTGACGGCCAAGCTTCTCAACGGCCGCTTGCCCCAGATGACGATGGCAGCCGTCTTCATCGTGATGGCGGAAATTGGCGCGCTGCTTGGGCTGCTGGTGGTGCTGGAGGTCGCGCGCCGGGCCTTCGGGTCGGTACGGCGGTCAACGTGGTTGATCGGGGCGGTGGCGCTCCTCGCGTTGGGAGCGGTGGTCCTCACGTTCTGGGGTCCGTGGCCCGCGTGGAAGACATTGACAGCCCGATCCACAACGTCGGCGCTGCAACTGGTGCAGTTGCTGGCGCAGAAGACCAGTCTGTTTGTCGACATCGAAAACATCGCGGTCGGCTTGCTGATTGTGCTTTTTGGCAGCCGGTACAAAGCCGGATGGCGCAGCCATACCCAACAGATCGCCATCGGGCTCTCCACCGCTTCCCTCACCCAGCTTGCGATCGGGATCATATGGGAGCGGATTGCCCATAGTGCATCGCCGAAATCAATGGCCGAGTACCAGCACCTCATGGGCCTCCGGGACAAGCTCTTCAACGCCAACAGCGCCATGTTCGTCGTGGTTGCGCTGTGGTGGATCGTGTGCCTGTGGAGGGACGAGCCTGGGACTTCCAGTGCCGGCATCACCGCCGAGCCTTCGATTGCAAAGGGTGCGGAGCCAAATGCCGGCGAGGCCGCACCTGCAGGATCGTAAACACGGAGAGGTTCGGACGCGGTCTATTTCATTGCGGCGAGGACCGGTTTCTTCTGGTCCGGCGCGGGCGGATTGACCTGCGCATTCAGGTAATCGGTGAGATCGTCGATATCCTGTGCCGTACCTGCCATGGGCGGCATGAATTTGTGGTAGGGCGAGTCCGCCTTGTACTCGTGAAGCATGACGATAAAGCTGTGGATATTGGCGCGGTCGCGGCCTTCAAGGAGCTGATTGAGCGGACGGTAGCCGGAAAGGGTGTGGCACGAGCCGCACTCTCCGCGGAAGATAGCTTCGCCGCGCGAGTAGCTTGAAGGAGCGGCGGTGCCATCGCCGTTCCAGGTCCACTGCGAATGGGCCAGATAACCTTCTGTATTGATCCGGTTGACGTATGTCACCCTTGTTCCGTTGGAGTACATCCAGCGTCCAATGACATACGGCTTGCGCAGCATTTCGCGCGCATATTCGCCGGACCCGGTTGCGATCAGCGCCAGCAGAAGAACGCTGACTGCGTGGGAGAGATTGAAATCAACGGGGTTGCGAAAGGCGAGAAAGTAGGCCACGCCGATGATGGTGGCCGACGTGACGATGATGACGAGCGCGATGCGCGTGACCGTGGAGAATGTCCCGGCCCCGATGGTGTCGATTCCCAGGGTGAGCAAAGCCCGCTGCGACTGCGGGACCATGAAGAGATACCACACCAGCAGGAATGGCGTTGCGACGAACGACGGAACGAGCCACTTGACGCTCCACTTCACCAGGCTGGTCTTGAGAGCGGGCTGCTTGTCGCCGTTGATGCGGCTGGAGGTGATCAATGCCCAGATGCCGGCCAGCGAAGTGCAAACGCCGGTACGCAACAGCAGGCTGGGCCAGTAGGTGGGATTAAAGAAGGCGTTCCAGAATTTGCTGGCTTCGTGGCCCGTGCCGGCGACGGAGATCCAGGTGTCGCCCGGCGTGAGCATAAAGGTAAGAATGCCGTTGATGATGATGAGCGTGCACACCGAAGCGATCGCGTACACCCATCCAACCTTCAAGTGCAGCTTGGGGTCGATGCGGTTCCACGTGTAGTAGTAGACGGCGATCGTGGAGAGTTCGACCATGAAGAAGACCCACTCGATGGCCCAGCCGAAAACGAAGTTATGGATGAGCGTGCTGGTGGCCTCGGGGTGGGTGAGGCCGATGGCAAACCAGATGCCGACGCCCGAAACGGTGCCAAAGACGCCGGTGAGAATCAAAAAGAATTTCGCGTGGCTGGCTAGCTGCTTGAGCCACGCGGCCCCGGTTTCCTTGTCGGCCATGCGCATGGCCTTGCGCTCGGCGAGCGGGAGATAGAGCCCGCCTCCCACGGCGAACTGCGAGATCATGACGTGGAAGATGGCGATCATGCCGATCACCCAGCCCGAGCCGATATGCGGAATGTCCCAGAACGGATAGTTCATTGATGACTCCAGTGGACAGTGAACAAGTGAAAAGTGAAGAGAGTGATGAAGTGAACAAGTGAAGAAAGGGGAAAGGCACTCAACCGCTCTTTTCCCTAAGCTTGATCAAGAAAGCCATCAGCATCTTCTCCACTTCGTACGAAAGGTCTTTGGCTGAAGAAAGAAATTCAGGAGTTCCGAATCCGAGTGCGCAGGAGACTTCCAATTGTGTCTGCAATTCACAATTTGATCCGCGTGCAATCAAGAGAAAGCGTTTAAACTCGCGTGAACTCATGCGGCCGTGACCTTCAGCTATGTTGCTGGAAATTGACACTGCGGAACGTCGCAGCTGAGACGAGAGTCCAAAGACCTCCGCTCGAGGAAATTGCTCCGTGAGTCGATAAACGGCAAGCGTCAGTTGCATTGACCTTTGCCAAACCTGAAGGTCGCGAAAAGACTGCATGGCGGTTCGTGTCTTTGGCCTATCGACTAACACTCTCAGATTCCTTTGTTTCGGTTGTTCGCTTACTCTCAGCTTTCACTCTTTCACTTCTTCACTCTTTACTTCTTCACCCGTTCACTTCTTCACTGCTCTCACCGAATCGTCCAATAACCAATCGCAGTCGTGGCCAGGAGCAGAATGACGGCTACCAGGCCGAAGTAGTGAGCGGCGCGGGCACGTCGGCCCCCGTCGTTCTTGACGTCATAAAAGGGAATCAGAATCCAGAGAACGATGCCGATTGTGAACAAGAGCAGGCCGGCGATTTCGCCGGCTTCGCCGGGCAGCCAGTTGCCGAGGATCTTGAGCATCTCGAAGGGGCTCATGAAGTACCACTCGGGATGAATGCCCACAGGGGCTGGCGTGAGGGAGTCGGCCTGTCTGCCCAGCGTCCACGGAAACACCGAAGCCAGCAGGGCAAGAATGTTGAGCGAGATAAGCCACATGGCCAGGTCCTTGCGCAGGAAGCCCGGCATGAATGGGATGCTCTTGCGCTCGCTCGCGGGCCTGGCTTCTTCGCTGGGTGGAACCGCGTTGCCGTGCCGCTGGACGAGCCACAGGTGGAAGCCGAGGAGCGGCAGAAAAATCGCGGGAAGAACCACCACATGCAGGGCGAAGAAACGCTGCACTGTGAACTCGCTGACGTCGGGTCCGCCGCGCAGCATGCTGGCAATCGCGGGACCGATAAACGGAACCGCCGCCGGAATCTGAAGACCCACCTTGGTCGCGAAATAGCTGAGCTCATCCATCGGCAGCAGGTAGCCGGAGAAGCCGAAGACTGTCGCCAGAGCCAGGAGCGCCATGCCGCTCAGCCAGCCGAACTCGCGCGGCTTGCGATAGGCCTTCATGAAGAAGACCGAGAACATGTGCACGAAGATGGCGAACAACATCAGGTTGGCCGACCAGGAGTGCGCGGAACGGATGAGCCAGCCGAAGTGCATCACGAAGGTGATCTGGCGGACTGACTCATACGCGTCGGCGCCAGGCCGGTAGTAAACCAGCAGCAGGATGCCGGTGAAGCACTGGACGATGAAAAGGAACAGCGAGATGCCGCCCCAGTAGTACCAGAAAGACTGGGCGTGGGCGGGCACCGTCTTGTGTCGCGCGAATGCGGCCATTTCCGAGAGGCCCAGCCGCTCATCGACCCAACCGTAAACCGAGTTCGTGAGGGATTTAGTCGTCATGAAGCGATCCTTAAATAGTGAACAGTGGAAAGTGCACGAGTGAACAGTTGCTCAGGCGCGCGAGACTTCAACACCGGTGTCGCCGACAGCCACTTTGAAGAGCTTGAGCGGTTTTGGCGGCGGTCCGCTGACATTGGCTCCGGTGCGGGGATCGTAGACACCGCCGTGGCAGGCGCAGTGAATGCGGTTGGCCTGCGGCTCATATTGCACCGTACAGCCGAGGTGGGTGCACACCGCGCTGAGCGCCACCCATGAGCCGTCCTGGTGATGAATCAACATCGCCGGAGCGGTGCCGAACTTGAACATGAGCACCGAGCCGACAGGAAGTTTCTGCGCATCCTTCAGAGTGACTTCGGTGATGGCCGTAGCGTTCGAAGCCATCTCCGCCGGCGACGCAAGATAGCGATAGATCGGATAGCCAAGAGCGGCGGTGTAGCACAGGCCCGCCGCGCCGGCAGCCACCAGGAAAGCGCGCCGCGTCCTGGTTTCGCCGGGCTCTTCGAGGCCGGGCGCGACTTTCGCTTCTTCGAGGACGATGTTGGGTGTCATTGAACGGCTCCCTCCATGGGTTTCTGCGCGCGAGCGACGACCGATATGAGCCAGCCGACGACTCCCAGGCCGGCAACAAAGAGGACCAGGAAGAGACCGACCACGCTCCAGTTGGTGACCACGGTCCGATCCCATACATCGAACCCTTTGCTGAGGAGAGTCAGGTCGCGGACGCCGTCGCGATAGACGGTGAGGGTGATCTCCACCAGGAGCGCAACCAAAGCGCCTGACCATCCCAGCCAGCCGGCCGTAATTCTGCCGAAGCCAGCGATCGCGCCGAGCAGCACGGCGACCACGACCAGAGCCAGCCAGCCGTAGCCGGCGAACCCTGCGAATTTATAAAGGGGATGTGAAAGGCAGCCCGGCCTTGACTGCAGCAGGCTGCACATTGACGGCCCAGATGCCGGTCAAGCAGATAGGCCGCGCCGGAGATCGCAGCAATGATGCCGCCCACACGGCCGGCGAATCTCTTTTCTTCAGCGGTGAAAGTGCTGCGTCCCGCCAGGTAGACCAGCCACAAGCCGGCGATGAACAGGCCGCCTGTCATCATCAGCAACCAGCGCGGCGTGAGCGTCGGATCGCCTGTGGGCAGATACACACCGGCCCCCGAGGCCGAGTACATCTGCCGCCAGATCTCCGGCCGAAGCATGAGCGTCATGTTGGTGGAGAGCAGGCGGGCAATGAAACCGGCCAATACCCACGCGCTCAAGCCCACCCACCATGCAGAACGGCCCGCCTCAAGGCGACCGCTGAACTGGTAAAGCAGCCAGTAGGTAACCGTAAGCAGGAGAATGATCGAGATCCAGTACGCTCCGATCAACACGCTGCTGGTGTACAGCGCGCGCCCGTAGAGCACCTGCGCGAACAGGAGCGGCGGAACGCCAAGGTTGATCACGTAGGTCATCACAACGGTCAACCGCCGGGCCAGTGCGCGCGCGACTACGAGCGACCCCGGCGAACCGCGGAAGAGGCTGAACAGGACCGCCAGCAACAGGCCGCCGAGCAGCATCTCAACGGCAACAAAGTGGAGCGACAGCGTGACGATATGGAGAAGCTTGAACAGCCATATCGGGGCCGGCAAGGGAATGGGATCGACAGCGGGAAATGCTTGCATAACGATGGACTGATTTCCTTTCGCTCTGCGGCTGCGGAGTTCGACAGATCCGCGCAATGCGTGCGCCGTACGGGGCACACCGGTGCGATTCGGCTAGGCCGGAGCGCACCGGAGATGGCCGTGGGAAGCGCAGCAATCGCGGAACAATTTGGACTGTTTCTCTCCAGTATTCATTTTGAAAGCGAAGATTATCGCTGGAGGCGATTCAGGGTCTGTGATGGCCGACACGTAAATCGGTGATGCCCTCCCGCTACACTCGGCATTCGATCCTCCTGTACGCGCACCGCGCGTGTCCGCAAGGCCTTCGATTTTGCGAGGCAAACGATGGAAAGATGCCATTCGTCGATGCAACTCACGCGTGCGGCTGATTACGCCGTCCGGGTAATGATCCATCTGGCTAAAACGCCGCGCGGCACGCGCGTGTCACTCCCCGTGCTCGCTGCGGCAACCGGAGCACCGGACAGCTTTCTGTCCAAGGTCCTGCAGAGTTTGACACGCGCCCGCCTCGTTACGTCGCAGCGAGGGCCAGCCGGGGGCTTTCAAATGTCCGCGCCCGGCCGCCAGGCATCGATGCGCGAAGTGATTGAAGCCATCGATGGACCCATGAACCTCAACGTGTGCCTGGGAAGCAACCCGGCGTGCGCGCGACGACTGTGGTGTCCCGCGCACCCGGTTTGGGTCAAAGCCCAGGAGGCGTTGCTCGAGGTTCTAAACGAAGCTCGGATTACAGATGTTGCCAATGGAAACCATGTGCGGTTCCCCGTACCCGGGGGAAGCAAAACCGGTACTGGGGACTAACCAGGATCATCCTTCGGCAGAGACTCTGCATTAGCGAGTCTTCAACGCGACCTTCATCCGCAAACTTTGGCTTCGCGCCGCGCTTCGTCTTTGCATCCAAGTGCAGGAGGAGAATTAGAATGCGCGCAACCCGGATCCTGGCGTTGGTCATGACATGGATGTTCCTGCTTACGATCGGGTGCAAGAAGAACACGGTCGACAAGATGGCCTTCAAATCCGCATTGGACAACTATTACAGCGGCCGCCAGGACTGCTTGTGGCCCACGCCGGTGAAGTTCCCGGTGCAGGCCGATACGTCGAACGACGAGCAGACAAAATCGTACGATGCCTTGACCGATGCTGGACTTCTGACGCGCAAAGCGGAAGAGAAGAAGCGATTCCTCATCGGGTCGAAGCAGGTAAATGATTATGACTTGTCCGCCCAGGGTCGCTCGGTGTGGACCGCCGACGCCTCGCAGCCCGGCTATGGCAACTTCTGTTATGGACATCCCGAGGTGACTTCGATAGACGGCTACACACCCATCGACGAAAGCGAGACGCGCTACAATGTGACCTATCGCCTGGGCGCGAGCACGCCTCAGCCGTGGGCGAATTCCACCGAGATGAAGACCGCCTTCCCGAAACTGGCGCAAGACACATCGGGGCAGCAGCTGGCAACGGCCACCCTGATTAAGACCAGCAATGGATGGCAGGTGCAGAGCGCGCAGGGTTCAACGGCGCCGAATCCGGCTTCATAGCAGCGCGAGCCTTGTTTGTCTCCGCACCGGCGATTTAGTTTCACCGCCAAGGGTGATAGATTCGTTCATGACCAAGAGGAATCGCGCCCTCCCGGCTCCATTGGTCAAGTTGGAGTGAGCCAAATTATCTTTCAAACCTGATTCCTCGCTATTCACGCCGACGGGCCTTCGGGCAGAGCCCGCCGTGCATTCCTTGGTGCAATCCTCGGAGGTATCAGTTTTGCGTTGGATATTGGCCGCCGGAATTGTTCTGGCGTTGCCGCAGGTTCGTGGCCAGATGAGTATGAACATGGGCGGCCCCGCGTCCTCATTCACCGAAAACATCCTGCGACATACCGGCTCCGGGACCAGCCTGGAACCAGCGTCAGGCGCGCCGCCGATGATGATGGTCATGCGCAAAGGCTGGATGGACATGCTGCACGGCGAAGTGCTGCTCGTGGAACAGCAACAGACCGGCCCGCGAGGCCATGACAAGTTCTTCAGCGTGAACTGGGTCATGCCAATGACGCAACGGAGCTTCGAGCATGGGCAGATCACTCTGCGCGGGATGTTCAGCCTGGAGCCGGCCACGATCACGGGACGGTATTACCCGGAACTTTTTCAGCAGGGGGAAACGGCCTTTGGCGAACCGATTGTGGACGGGCAGCATCCGCACAATTTTTTTATGGAACTGGCCGGACTCTATGATCACACCGCGGGCGCGCACGGATTGCTCAGCCTCTACGTCGCGCCGGTGGGCGACCCTTCGCTGGGACCGGAGGCATTCCCGCACCGCCCTTCGGCTGGCGACAATCCGCTTGCGCCGCTCGGCCACCATCTTCAGGACTCGACGCACATCGCCTACGACGTGATCACCGGCGCGGTCGCATTGGGCCGGGGCCAACGCGGAGCGCGTGTCGAGGCGAGCGGTTTCCACGGCCGCGAACCGGATGAAAACCGCTGGACTATCGAAGGTGGTCCACTGGACTCATGGGCTGCCCGACTCACCGCGTCCCCGGGGCGGGATTGGACAGCGCAGTACTCGGTGGGCCATTTGCACTCGCCCGAAGCGCAGCATCCTGAAGAGGACGTGTTGCGCCAGACCGCTTCAATCGCCTTTCATCACGCCGCGGCCAGCGCCTCGATCGACGCGATCGGGGTCTGGGGACGAAATCACACCATCGCTTCGACGGAAGACGCTAATGGTTATCTCTTTGAGGGAGCGCTGCGGCTGCGCGCCCAGACGGTATGGACACGGATTGAAAATGCGGATCGAACCACGGATCTGCTGGGCGCGGCTGCTCCGGCCGTTGAGAGTGTCGTGGGCCGCGTGCAGGCCTACACAGGAGGGTATGCGCATCGCATCTGGAGCAATCGATGGAGTGCGGCCGAGATCGGTGCGCAGGCGACAACATACGGCGTACCCGCGAGCCTGACGCTGATTTACGGGCAGCATCCCGTGGGAGTCGCCGCAGTGCTGCACTGGCAGATCGGCCGGTAACGGGCGCAGAGTTCTCCATCCTTCGGTCGAGACTTGGCTGCGGGCCGCCCCGTATACTGGCAACCATGTTCAAGGCCATTCTTACCGTTGCCGCGTGGGGAATTCTTGCGGCGGCAATTCCAGCAATCTCCATTGAACAAAACGGAGTGGGGCAAGCAACTTCGTCGCCAGAGGCGGCGAAATCGCGCGAGGGTGCGCAGGCAACCGGGAGGCAAGGAAACCGGCTCGCCCCATCCCGTGCAACTGGACGAGCAGCACCGCCCCATCACCGCGGGGGGATTTGTGAAGAGCGGACCGATCGTCTTTGAAGATGTCTCTGAGAAAGCCGGGCTGACCAAATGGACCCACAAAATGGGCACGCCCGCGAAAACCTACATCGTGGAAACAAAGGGCTCGGGCGTGGGGCTGATCGACTATGACAACGACGGATGGCTCGATATCTATATCGTGAACGGCTCGACCTTCAACGCGCTCGACGGCAAGGAGACCCCTCCGCATGCCGCGCTGTTTCATAACAACCATGACGGAACGTTTACGGACGTGGCGGCCAAGGCCGGCGTCACCAACGATCGCTGGGGCTTCGGCGTAGCCATCGCAGATTATGACAACGACGGCTGGCCCGATATCTTCGTCTCCAACTGGGGAAAGAACCGCCTCTTTCACAACAATCACAATGGGACATTTACCGATGTGGCCGACAAGGCGGGCGTGGCCCTGGACGATCCTGCTGGATGGCACACCGGCGCCACCTGGGGCGACTATGACGGCGATGGGCGTCTCGACTTGTTTGTTGCCGGGTATCTGCACTACGACCGGAACCACCTTCCGACTGCTGGAGAAAGCGGCGTTCCGAATGCCTTCTGCACCTTCCGCGGCGAGAAAGTGAGTTGCGGCCCGCGCGGCCTGAAGGGCGAGGGCGACCACCTGTTTCACAACAACGGCGATGGCACGTTTCACAGACGTGAGCGAGAAAGCCGGCGTGGCCGACAAGCCTGGATACTATGGCCTGGGCGCGGTGTTCGCGGACATCAACAACGACGGCAAGCCCGACCTGCTGGTGGGCAACGATTCCACGCCCAATTATCTCTATCTCAACAAGGGCGACGGCACGTTCGAAGATGTGAGCTACGCTTCGGGATTCGCGCTCAACGAGGCAGGCCGCGAGACGGCTTCGATGGGCATTGCGGTCGGCGACTACGAGAACAACGGCATGCTCGATGTTTTCGACACCACCTTCTCCGACGATTACAAGCCGCTCTACCACAACGAGGGTGACGCCAATCTGACCGATATCAGCTATCACGTGGGGATTGCCGAGATCTCAGTTCCCTTCCTCAGCTGGGGTGACGCCTTTATCGACTTCGACAACGACGGCTGGAAAGACCTGCTGATGTCGGATGGGCACGTCTATCCCGAGGCCGACAAATACCCGTGGGGCACGAGTTGGAAGCAGCGGCCGATGTTGTTCCGGAACATCGCGGGCAAGCGGTTCGAAACCGTGCCCGCCGTCGAGGGAACCGGTCTGGCCGTGGTCATTGCGGGACGGGGCATGGCGGTAGGCGACTTGTTCAATGACGGCAAGCTCGATGCGGTGATCAACGTGATGGATGGGCATCCGGTTCTGCTTCGCAATGTGAACCCCGACAAAAATCACTGGCTGGAGCTGAAGCTCATAGGATCGTCCTCGGTCCCAGGTGTGCACGATGACAAAGGACCGCGTGATGCAGTGGGCGCCACTGTGTACCTTACTGCGAATGGCATGAAGCAGCGCGCGGACGTTATCAGCGGGGGGAGTTACCTGTCCTCGAATGATCCCCGGCCGCACTTCGGCCTCGGCCAGGCGACGAGTGTGGATGCGATCGAAGTGCACTGGCCGGACGGTAAGGTGGAGAATTTCACAGTGCCCGGGGTGGACCGGATTGTAACCCTGACTAAGGGAACGGGAAAGTAACGTACATCGCCTGAAACCGCTCCATGGCGCTCGGACACAGTAATATCAGTTCTTCTTCAAAAGCCCGGCACGGACCCATCTGCCGTCGCTGGCCCTGTCGATTCGCGGCCAGCTCCGGTGGTTGCCGACTGACGACGGCCAGACTTGGACGCCAAATGACCGTGCCCGCTGCGCAGGCCTTTTTCCCTAATGAGTATTCTCGGCGACACCCAAATCCCACCCAAAGTCAATTAATCAGAGCAGGCTGCCTAGTCAGGTCTCCATCAACTGATTGACGGAAGAGATAACCTCCTGCTAGGCTGTCAATCAACTGCTTGCTTAAATGAACCAAGCAAGTTATGGAGAATCCGATGACAAGATCCTGGTGGTTACTCTTCGCAACCGCATTGCTGAGCGTGTGGAATGCGGGAATTATCTGGTTCACCCACATCGCGGTCTATCCTCTCTGGCCATTGGTGGGTCCGGTCGGGTTTCACGATTATCACCTGGCCTGGTGGCACGGGATGTGGCCGGCGTTCGCACCGGTCGGACTCATGCTCCTCTGTTCCATCCTGCTCTTGTGGTGGAGGCCCGAGGGAATCTCCCGGCTGTTGCTGTGGATCGGTGTCTTGTTGCAACTGACGGTCCATGCGCTCACCGCCTTCTTCTGGGCGCCGATTCAGGCGTCAATGTCCACGCCGGAGGGCATGTCGATGGTGAAATATCAAGAGCTGATGAGCACGCATTGGCTGAGGGTTGCGTTCTTTTGGGCTTATGCGGGCCTTATGATCTGGTTAGTCGCACGCTTCGTCTCTCGACGTTTGCAAGTGGATACATAGAGATGAAAGGAGCATAACTTTGAGAAAGGAAGATACGCCATCAGACTCCGCGCGTGACTTTGCAGGCCGGGATGGCATGCATGGTTCAACCGGGCCGCCCCGGAACGAACGATCGTCAGAAGTAATTCGCGCTGCCTTCGCGCTCATCGCCGAAAAGGGAATGGAAGGTCTTCGCACCAGGGAGGTGGCGGAGAGAGTCGGTATCAACAGCGCCACTCTTCACTATTACTTCCCAACCAAGGAGGCCTTGATCCGGGGTGTAGTTGAGCATCTCATGCAGGAGCTAAGAGCCTCCAGGGCGAGCCCCGCTCATCCTCAATCGGCGTTGGACCTCCTCCGCGCCGAGTTTACCGACATCCGCCTGCGCTTGAAGGAGTCTCCCGACCAGCTGGTGGTGCTTTCAGAGCTGGCCATGCGCGCGTGGCGGGATCCGGTCATCGCCCGGACGCTTTGCTACCTCGACGACGGCTGGAGAGGCCATCTTATTTCAATTTTTGAGGCAGGAATTCTCGAGGGTTTGTTTCGCACCGACCTCGATCCACAAGCGACCGCGAATGCTCTGATGAGCCAATTGCGCGGCCTTGGCTTCCAGGGGAAGCTTGACGCCGAGAGAATGGATGGCCTGATCACACACATCGCCCGGCAAACGGAGTTTTGGGTTTTGAAAGACCCGAACCGTTAGCTCAAGACGCAAAAAAGGCCATGCCCGATGGCATGGCCTTTTCTGCTTGAATATTATTGCCGGCGATCACCTAATCTCCCACACAGTTGCCCGTGCAGTACCATCGGCCCAGCGAGGCTTAACTTCCGTGTTCGGGATGGGAACGGGTGATCCCTCGCGGTATGGTCACCGGCAAATTGAGGGTTGAGCGTTGAGCTCAGGATCCGGCTCAAGCAGCCTGCGCCTAACTTTGATGGCGCTTGGCGGGTGGTTGCCCGCAGCCTGCCGCGGCGTCTGCTTTGTTCCGGATTGTTTCTCCCGGAGGCCCAGCAGGAACGCGGACTGCAATCTGGCGCCAAAAATTTGCTCAGTTCAGAGCTGATTGAAACGAAATTGATTGGGGTAGTACAAGGCTTGTAAGAAGAAAATCCGCTAATTACTGCGCGGAGTTAATTCTATGGACAAGCCGAACGGGCGATTAGTACTGGTAAGCTACACGCATCACTGCGCTTCTACCTCCAGCCTATCAACCAGGTCGTCTTCCTGGGCCCTTCAGGGAGATCTCATCTTGGAGCGTGCTTCCCGCTTATATGCATTCAGCGGTTATCACAACCGAACTTCGCTACCCAGCCGTGCCCTTGGCAGGACAACTGGAACACAAGAGGTTCGTCCATCCCGGTCCTCTCGTACTAAGGACAGCCCTCCTCAAATCTCCTACGCCCACAGCAGATAGGGACCGAACTGTCTCGCGACGTTCTGAACCCAGCTCACGTACCGCTTTAATAGGCGAACAGCCTAACCCTTGGAACCTTCTACAGCTCCAGGATGCGATGAGCCGACATCGAGGTGCCAAACCAATGCGTCGATATGAACTCTTGGCATTGATCAGCCTGTTATCCCCGGCGTACCTTTTATCCGTTGAGCGATGGCCCTTCCATACAGAACCACCGGATCACTAAGGCCTGCTTTCGCACCTGCTCGACTTGTAGGTCTCACAGTTAACCACTCTTATGCCTTTGCACTCGACGACTGATTTCCAAACAGTCTGAGAGTAGCTTCGCGCGCCTCCGTTACAATTTAGGAGGCGACCGCCCCAGTCAAACTACCCGCCTAACTATGTCCCTCTCCCGGATCACGGGAGGAGGTTAGAATCACAGCACTCGCAGGGTGGTATCTCACCATTGGCTCCACCAAGTCCGAGAACCTGGTATCAAAGCCTCCCACCTATCCTGCGCAGCAAGAACCATAACTCATAGTTAAGGTGTAGTAAAGGTGCACGGGGTCTTTCCGTCTAGCTGCGGGTAACCGGCATCTTCACCGGTACTACAAGTTCGCCGAGCAACTCGTTAAGACAGTCGTACGATCGTTACGCCATTCGTGCAGGTCGGAACTTACCCGACAAGGAATTTCGCTACCTTAGGACCGTTATAGTTACGGCCGCCGTTCACCGGGGCTTCAATTCAAAGCTTCGCTTGCGCTAACCTCTCCTTTTAACCTTCCGGCACCGGGCAGGCGTCAGCCCCTATACGTCGTTTTCGACTTAGCAGAGACCTGTGTTTTTGTTAAACAGTCGCCGTACGCGCTTCACTGCGGCCCACTTGCGTGGGCGCTCCTTCTCCCGAAGTTACGGAGCCAATTTGCCGAGTTCCTTAACGAGCTTTCACTCGAGCGCCTTTGGATATTCTCCTCGTCTACCTGTGTCGGTTTGGGGTACGGTTCCCTTTGTTCTCCTTAGAGGTTTTTCTCGGCAGCGTGGAATCAGCATCGTAAGCCCCATACGGGACTGCGTTGCACCTCACTGTTAAGACCCGACGGATTTGCCTATCGGATCCAGCTTACGTGCAGCAACCGCCATAGCCATAGTGCGGCATGCTTATCCTTCTGCGTCACCCCATCGTCAAACGAACCTTGGGAGGAACGGAATATTAACCGTCTGTCCATCGTCTACGCCTTTCGGCCTCGACCTTAGGGACCGCCTAACCCTGAGCGGATTAACCTTCCTCAGGAAACCTTAGACTTTCGGCGCGGAGGGTTCTCACCTCCGTTATCGCTACTTATGCCGGCAGGGTCTCTTCGCAACGCTCCACCAGTCTTCTCAGTCTGGCTTCAATGCTGTTGAGAATGCTCTCCTACCACGCACACCTAAAAGGTGTGCATCCGCTGCTTCGGTGTACAGTTTTAGCCCCGTTGTATTGTCGGCACCGGACCGCTTGACCAGTGAGCTATTACGCTTTCTTTAAAGGATGGCTGCTTCTAAGCCAACCTCCTGGCTGTCTGAGCGTTCCGACTTCCTTTCCCACTTAACTGTAACTTGGGGACCTTAGCAGGCGGTCTGGGCTGTTTCCCTCTCGACGATGAGGCTTAGCCCCCACCGTCTGACTCCCGGATATGTTGTCACTGGCATTCGCAGTTTGGTTGGATTCAGTAAGCCGGAAAGCCCCCTAGTCCATCCATCTCTCTACCACCAGTGCAATTCGTCCGAGGCTAGCCCTAAAGCTATTTCGGAGAGAACGAGCTATCACGGAATTTGATTAGCCTTTCACCCCTACCCACAGCTCATCCGAGCTTTTTTCAACAAACACCGGTTCGGTCCTCCAGTGGGTGTTACCCCACCTTCAACCTGGCCATGGGTAGATCATCCCGCTTCGCGTCTATTCCTGCCAACTGAACGCCCTGTTCAGACTCGCTTTCGCTTCGGCTCGCTTACGCTTAACCTTGCTGACAAGAATAACTAGCCGGCTCATTATGCAATAGGCACGCGGTCAGGCATTCTCCTTGCGGAGCATAGCCCTCCCACTGCTTGTAGGCACACGGTTTCAGGTACTTTGCACTCCCCTCGACGGGGTTCTTTTCGCCTTTCCCTCACGGTACTGGTTCACTATCGGTCAGAGACTAGTATTTAGCCTTACGGGATGGTCCCCGTGGATTCAAGCAGGGTTTCACGTGCCCCGCCTTACTCAGGTATCCGCTTCGAGTCTGGACTACTTTCGCCTACGCGTCTGTCACGCTCTATGGATCTCCCTTTCCAGAAGATTCGGCTAACAGCCAGATTGGTAACTCTACTGTTGCGGACCCTACAACCCCCGAAACACCGAAATGCTACGGGTTTGGGCTCTTCCGAGTTCGCTCGCCACTACTATCGGAATCGAGGTTTCTTTCTTTTCCTTCAGGTACTGAGATGGTTCACTTCCCTGAGTTCGCTCTATCCCGCCTATGTATTCAGCGGGTAGTTCCTAGGGTTTGCCTAGGAGGGTTGCCCCATTCGGAGATCTCCGGTTATAACGCCTGTGTGCGGCTTACCGAAGCTTATCGCAGCTTGCCACGTCCTTCATCGCCTGTCTCTGCCAAGGCATCCACCGTGCGCCCTTAGTAGCTTGACCATAGAATTAACTCCAGCGCAGGGAGCCGAATCACTTCGGTCCTGATCAGAGATAACCTAAATTATCCGCCTTGAGAGTAACTCGCTCGCGCTCACGCGCTACCGAGTTACAACTCCTAAAGACACTCTTCTTACTTGAACACTTGCCTGAGTCAGTAACTTGCACTAACTCGATTGCATGTGCTCGGCCTTGTATGTAAACGTGTTTAGATTTCGCTGGCGCCGCATTCATCGCGCCTCACGGCGGTTCAAAGCAGCAGCAACGCTCTAAACGCGTTACCCAATCAATTTCGTTGTCAAACATCAAATCCTCTTCTTTCGCCGAAGAGGACCAGCCCTGAGGCTGTGAAACCTGCCGAAATCCGTCTCGAAAGACGGAAACAGCCTGCTTCCAGATTGAAGCCTCGTCCTGAATGAAGTGAGACGCCAATCTGGAAGCAGTGAATGAGTTCTGGTGGAGCTGACCGGGATCGAACCGGTGACCCCCTGCTTGCAAAGCAGGTGCTCTCCCAGCTGAGCTACAGCCCCACGTCTTGGGTGCCTGCGGCTGAGATGGTGGGCCTGGGTAGAGTCGAACTACCGACCTCACCCTTATCAGGGGTGCGCTCTAACCAACTGAGCTACAGGCCCAAGGCTTGAACTAAGCTGGCCGGCTCCCCCGCCGAGGATGAACCCGGCGGCTCTCAGATACTCTCATTCATTGCTAAAGGGTTTCGAGGACAAGGTTGAACATGCTGGGCAGCTACGCCGCCCGTGACCATCGTGCAGATCCAGATCAAGCAAAGAAGGCTTGTATCAGGACTCCCGCGCCTGCCGTCAGGGACGGCGCTTGCGGGGTAGATGGACATCGCACTCGCTACGCTGACCCGATTCGCATCAGGGGTATAGTCCGCTATCGCGGAAGGAATGCGATGCCATCAGGTTCTCTTTTAGAAAGGAGGTGATCCAGCCGCAGGTTCTCCTACGGCTACCTTGTTACGACTTCACCCCAATCATGAATTACACCTTGGGCGGCTGCCCCCTTGCGGTTGGCTCACCGACTTCTAGTGCAACCCACTTTCGTGATGTGACGGGCGGTGTGTACAAGGCCCGGGAACGTATTCACCGCGGCGTTCTGATCCGCGATTACTAGCGATTCCAGCTTCACGTAGTCGAGTTGCAGACTACGATCCGAACTGAGGCCGGCTTTTTCCGATTAGCTCCCCCTCACGGGTTTGCGACGGTTTGTACCGGCCATTGTAGCACGTGTGTAGCCCTGGACATAAAGGCCATGAGGACTTGACGTCATCCCCACCTTCCTCCCCGTTATCCGAGGCGGTTCCACCAGAGTGCCCAACTAAATGATGGCAACTGGGGGTAAGGGTTGCGCTCGTTGCGGGACTTAACCCAACATCTCACGACACGAGCTGACGACAGCCATGCAGCACCTATATTACGGCCCCTTGCGGGGAAGGGATATTTCCACCCCGGTCCATAACATTTCGAGCCCAGGTAAGGTTCTTCGCGTTGCGTCGAATTAAACCACATGCTCCACCGCTTGTGCGGGCCCCCGTCAATTCCTTTGAGTTTCAGCCTTGCGACCGTACTCCCCAGGCGGACTGCTTAACGCGTTAGCTACGGCACGGCGGGATTGGGTACCCGTCACACCAAGCAGTCATCGTTTAGGGCTAGGACTACCAGGGTATCTAATCCTGTTTGCTCCCCTAGCTTTCGTGCATCAGCGTCAGTTGTGGTCCAGTGAGCCGCTTTCGCCACAGGTGTTCCTTCCGATATCTACGCATTTCACCGCTACACCGGAAATTCCACTCACCTCTCCCACACTCAAGCCCGGCAGTTTCTCGATGCAGACTATGAGTTGAGCCCATAGATTTCACATCAGACTTACCAAACCGCCTACGCACCCTTTACGCCCAATAATTCCGAACAACGCTCGCCCCCCTCGTATTACCGCGGCTGCTGGCACGAAGTTAGCCGGGGCTTCTTCTTCCGGTACCGTCATAATCGTCCCGATCGAAAGGAGTTTACGTCCCGAAGGACTTCATCCTCCACGCGGCGTTGCTGCGTCAGGGTTTCCCCCATTGCGCAAAATTCCCCACTGCTGCCTCCCGTAGGAGTCTGGACCGTGTTTCAGTTCCAGTGTGTCCGTGCGCCCTCTCAGGCCGGATACCGATCATCGTCTTGGTGGGCCATTACCCCGCCAACTAACTAATCGGCCGCGACCCCCTCCTCAGAGCGAATTGCTCCTTTGACCCGTGGGTATTATGCGGTATTAGCTAAGGTTTCCCTCAGTTATCCCCCACTCCAGGGTAGGTTAGTCACGTGTTACTCACCCGTGCGCCACTTTACTCATGGTATTGCTACCACTTTCTCGTTCGACTTGCATGTGTTAGGCACGCCGCCAGCGTTGATTCTGAGCCAGGATCAAACTCTCGTTTGAAACCTGATGTCAACCCGTCTCTGACGGAGGTCAGATCGGGGTCGACTGTTCCCGCGCTCTCAGTCTCTCGACTGGGGCGCAGGGAACCTTACTTGTGAGAATGATCAAGCCAAACCTGATCTGTTCTCACGACTGGCATGTTCAACCTAATTGTCAAAGATCCGTGAGAGCCTCCGCCTGAGCGGTGCCCTTTTGGATCGAGGCCCGGGCTGTTACGCCAAGGTGTCCTCGAACTTGTTGCGCTCACCGAAAACCGCATCTGATTGCGACTACCGGCGTTTTTGCGCGAACTTTCTAAACCTATCGAACTTCTTGTTCCATGTCAACCTCATTTTCGTGCTCATCGTGTATATTCCAGGGCCGTCCAAACTCGTTGTTGGCGGTTGTTCCCGAATGCGGTGAGCCCAAAACGGTAGACTTGCAAGTCCGTCTGGATCAGCAACTTCGCACAGCGCAAAATATCAAAGAGCGACCAGCAAATTGCCCGAGCCACTAGGGCTCGCGAGAGATAAACTCTCGGGTCATGCAATGGCTTGTTCTCTGCGGGATTCCCTACAGGGGTTCAGGGGCATCGTTCGCCTCACCTGACCCTACGAACCAGCTTCCCACTTCCCTCATCGGGCAGGCCACACGGCCACCGGGAGGCTCCATTGCTCATCTGCAACTTTTTAAGAGTAGCACAGCTACCCCTTCTTGCAACCTGCGGTTCACCTTGCGTTAACCCGCCTCGCTGCAACTTTCCGAGAATAGCAATCACCCGGCTTTAACGCAAGCCACAGCCCTTGTGGGAAAGCCCGTCCTTCTGTGGGAATCGTCTATTGCCACGAGGTTCAATCCCGTACCGTTCCCGTCCTCGCCGGATCTTTCCGCTCTTACGGAAGGGTATTCAGGCACGAGCTCACCCCTGCTTCGCAATGACCCCCAGGTCCGTCAGTCCGTTCACAAAGAACTGCATGGCCAGCGCCACCAGCAACAGCCCCATGATGCGCACCAGGATGCGAATGCCGGTCTCGCCCATCACGCTGCGCACCCGGTCCGCGCCGGCCAGCACCCAATAGCTGGCCAGTGCGGTCACGGCAATCGAGCCCAGAATCGCGAACATCTGCCATTGCCAGATGTGCACGCACCTGGCCCACCAGCACCATCACCGACGAGATCGCGCCCGGGCCCGCCAGCATGGGAATGCCCAGCGGCACGATACCTGCATCTTCCTTCTCCGCAGCCTCTTCCTTGTCGCCGGAGGCCTCCTGCGTGGGCGAGCGCTTGGCCTGCAGCATGTCGATTCCGATCAGCAGCAGGATCAGGCCGCCGGCAATCTCAAACGCCGGCAGCGTGATGCCGAACATGCGAAAGATGAATTGCCCCGCAAGCGCAAACGACGTCAGCACGATGAAGCACGTCAACGCAGCTTTGCGTGCCATGCGCTTGCGCCGCGCGGCATCGGCTCCCGCGGTGATGGCGAGAAACGACCCGATCGCCGCGAACGGATCGACCAGAAAAAAGATGGAACTCAAGGCCAGCAGCGAGAAGCGCACAATGGGCGCGCGGGTCAACTCGGTCAGCGCAGCTTCTGCGGGGTTCGTCCAACTCACCATCATTTAGAGCCTACAAACCCTCGAAATGATTCAACAACGCTGTGGCCGTGCGCATCATCCACCGGCGCATTCCCGGGCCGTATCACCAGGCCTGTCTCGCATCCCGCCTCGCGCGCCGCGTCCAGTTCTCGGACCACGTCGGAAAGGAACAGAGCTTCATCCGGGCGGACATCCATTGCCGCCGCAATGGCCGCATAGCTGGCTCTGGCCGTCTTCACACCTGTCCTGGTATCGAAATAGCCTGCAATGAAAGCCGTCAAATCGCCGAAAATCGAGTGGCGAAACAGCAGTTGCTGGGCCTCGACGGAACCCGACGAGTAGATCGCTACCCTGGCAGACCTTGACCATCGCTGGAGGGCTTCCGGCACATCGTCGAACAATGTGCCCTTCAACTCCCCGCTCTCGAACCCGGCCTTCCATATCTTGCCTTGAAGGCTTTTCAGCGCAGTCGATTTGCGATCGCGATCCATGAGCCAATAAATATACTTCAGAATGCGCGGGATCCCCTGCGCCGGACTCATCGACCCCGGTTCGGCTTTGACCCCGAGCTCGGCCAAAGAGTCAGGCAGAATCTGCGGAGCCTCAGGATCCTGCTCAGCGCGGTTTTCAAGTCTAAGCATCGCGAGGTCCCAGAGCACGCTGCCTTCGCCGACATCGCGCGGCTCAACAGCCTCCCCCTTCCGCTCGACCGTGGCTACACTCAGCCTCAGGAATGCCTCAAAATGCGCCCGCGCATAGGGAAACAGCTGCTCGGAAACCAGCGAAATCGGCGCAACCGTGCCTTCGACGTCAAGCAGGTAGAGGCGCTTCGCGCTCATGCGTTTTGGTCGAGTGACAACCGCTTCTCAGCGCGCGCCCCCAAGTATGCCGGCCCAAAGCACAACGGCTGATAACCCTTGTCCACTCCGGAGTCGGTATAGTGCGGCGTCCAGCCGGACGTTTGCTGAAACCAGCGAATGGCGCGGATGCGGCGGTCTTCGCACAGCGTGAACCAGTGCGTGGTGCCGCGCGGAACGCGCAGCATGTCGCCGGGGCCCACTTCAACCGAGACCACCCTCTCTCCCAAATGCAGAAAGAAAATCCCGCGCCCGGCAAGGATGAATCGAACTTCGTCCTCGTCGTGGGTGTGCTCCTTGTCGAAGCGCGCCAGCATGGCTTCAAGATTCGGCGTGGACGGATTCACATCGATCACATCGGCGGTCACATAGCCGCCGCGGCGTTTCATGTCGTCGATCTCGTCCGAGTATGCGGCAAGCACCGCATCGGCGGAGCTATCGGGCGGCACGCGATCGAGGCTCCAGCGCTCGTAGTCGATGCCCATTCCAGCCAGAGCAGACCGAATGCCGGACTCGGTCTCGATCATCTCGTGAGTTATCGGGGAAGCGAAGAACAGCCATGGCGTGCTCCTCAATCGTGTGGCCAACTCGTCAACCGGCGCCCCTCCACCTCGAACAGAAACTCGAGGGCCTCCAGGTGGCGGCGCGCCTCGGCCACCGATTTGCCCCAAGTATATAGCCCATGCCGGCTCAGCAAAACTCCATGCGCGTCGCCGATATGCGCAGCACCTCGTCCAGATTCGCGGCCAGTTCTTCGTAATCCTGCGAATTTTCGAGAATGGGCACGCGCTCCTCGTGCTCATGCGTGCTCACGCCGCTAAGCCCCTTCAGCAGTTCGTACCCTTTGAGCGCCACATAGCCCAACTCTGCAAACTGACCGGACAGCAGCGTGTTCCAGATTGAGTGCACATGCAGAATCGCCCCGGCGTCCGGGCGTACGCGATAAATCACCACATGGAGCGCGGTCTCCGCTGAAGGCTTCTTTGCATTGTCTTCTGCGCGGCCCTCCATGTCGGTCTCGAGCAGATCAGCCGTGGTCATGAGGCCCTTGTCGAGCCCGCTGGGCGAAATCAGCATGCGCTCCGCCGCCGGATCGCGCACGCTGAAGTTGCCGCTCGTCGCCGGAACCCACCCGCGCGCATAGCACCAGCGCGCCGTCGCGCACAAGTGCGTCCGCTTCGGATTGGTTCGAGCGTGTATCGGGAACCATACGTGCTCCGAGTGTAGCAATTTCAATAAAGCTTCAGGCTCGCGCATCGCTCTACAATCAGTTCTTGCTCACCCAGGCCCAACGCGACCGCATCGACGTCGTTCTTGTCTCCCCGCGCAATCCGCTGAACATTGGCGCGGTGGCGCGCGCCATGGCCAACTTCGGCTTCTCGCGGCTTAGTGTGGTTGCTCCTTACGCGCCGCACTGGCGCGAGGCCCGGTCGGCAGTTGGCGCGCCCGAACTGCTCCTTAACGCGAAAGAGACTGGCAATCTTGCCGAAGCAGTTGCGGATTGCACCTTCGTGGCCGGCACCGGTACGCTAACGCATCGCAAGCCGGAACAACCGTCCATTTCCCTGCCTGACCTGGCGGCGCGATCTCTTGCCAAAACTCGCGTCCGGAGGCCGCATAGCCCTGGTCTTCGGCCCCGAGAAGCATGGCCTTACTCGTGAGGATCTTTCGTACTGCCATGTCCTCGTCGAAATTCCTACCGACGCGCGCCAGCCTTCCATGAATCTCGGCCAGGCGGTGGCGGTCTGCCTTTACGAACTTTCGCGGCGAGCCGCAAACGGCGACGAGGAACGCAACACCGGCGGGGTTCGTGGCCTCCCACCCTTTCCGCAGAAACAAGTGGAAAGGATGGGGCACGAAGAGTTGGAGGTTGAGCCTGCTTCAAGTTCCGCGTCGGTCGATCGCCTCGCGGGCCTCATTGAAGAGGCCATGGCTGCCGCCGGCTACTCGCCTCGTATGATGCAGCCCGCCAATCGCCACGACCTTCGCCTGCTTCTCCGCCGCCTTGCGCCCTCTGCGCTCGACACGCGGCGCATGATGGGGCTTTTTCGGCGCATCCTCTATCGCCTGAATGGTTCCGGCGATGTCCGCGACCGCTGACGATCAAGACCAGATTTCTCGGGTGCCGTACGTTACGCGAGAAAACTTCAACCCCCCACCCGTCTCCTGTTACAGTGCGGTCGAGGGAGCTTCCCCATGCATTCACCTCGTTTTCATCATCGCGGTTGTCCATTCCCCTCATTTATGTCGCTGGCTGCCATTGCGACTCTTGGTCTGGCGCTTAGTCCTGTCCGCGCCCAACAACCCGCAGGCAACAAAAAGACGCCCGAGATTCACACCATCACCGAAGACGAACTCAAGCAGCAGTTCGCCGGCAAGACGTTGTTCCTGCGCGGCGGATATTTCGGTAACGAGCTCCACTTCGATGTGCACGGCCAATACGCGGGCAGTTCGCCCAAGGCCTCGTACACACTGAGCCTGATCGAGATCGACAAGGTCCACCTGGCCAAGCGCAGGCTCGAGTTCGAGGGCATCCGTTATGGTTTGCACTTCCTGGGCGCGGCGCCAACCGAAGATCCCATGCAGGCCTCGGACAAGGTCCGGATCACTCCAAAAAAGAAGTTCGTCAAAATCGCGATCGATCGCGCGGTCGTGACCGCACCGAAAAAAAAGAAGTCCAAATCCGATGCGAAGGAGGGAGCGCCGCCACCGGCAGAATCCGCTTCCGCCGTGAACCCTGGAGCGACGACTTCGCTGACCAAGGCCCAGGCGAACAAGTTACTTGAACAGGCCCTGGATCGCGTCTTCTCAAAGGGAATGGACGAGCGCATGATCGCTTCTCTTCCCGACTTCTGGCAGCTCTATTACCAGGCTGCAGCCAAAAAAACCAATTACCTCCCGAGCGATGCTTCGATTCTGCGCCAGAGCGATGTCGACCAGAAGGCGCGGCTGCTGACTACCTTCGAGCCGCCGTCGAACGACTTCGCGCAGAACGCCGGGGTGGCGGGTATAGCTCAGTATCGAGTTGTGGTCGCACCCGACGGCAAGCCGGCACAAGTTGCTGTCGGCCGCCCCATCGGGTTTGGCCTGGATGAGAACGCCGTGGCTTCCATCCGGAAGGCATCGTTTGAGCCGGCGATGAAAGCTGGCAAACCGGTTCCGGTGGTGGTTGACCTGATCGTGCAGTTTCGCATTTTCTCCAAGACAACCGGCGTATCGAGCAGCCCTCAGTCAGCCGCCAGTCTGACTGAACCGGAGGCTGCCCCGCTGCCCGGCCCATATTCCGCAAACCAACCCGCAGCCAAGCAACCGTAGGTTTTTTCGGAAAGAAGCATGAGCCAGCATTTCGTCAAACTGATCCAGACCGGCGCAACCTCTGAAATCGCTTCCGCGGTGGAAGCCGATCCGGCACTTGTCGAGGTCCGCGACCTGCAGGGTGTCTCGGCACTGCTGTGGTCGGTCTACGCCGGGCAGCCCATGGTTCGCGATTACCTGCTGGCGCAGTTGGCCGCACGCGGAATCCTTCTCGATCTATTCGAAGCCGCTGCGGTGGGGGATGTTCTCCGCATCGAGGACATTCTGACTGCCGATCCCGGCGCCAGCCATGCCTTCACCGGAGATGGCTGGACCGCGCTCCATCTTGGCGCGGGGTTCGGCACCCCCGAGGCCGCCGATTTGCTTCTCCAGCATGGCGCGCAGGTCGACGCGATCTCCCGCAACGCGCAGCGCAACCAGCCCTTGCACGCCGCCGTCGCACTCTCGCGCAATGCGGAAACGGTCAAGCTGCTGCTCGCCCACGGAGCGGACCCCAATGCAATCCAGGTGGGCGGCTTTACGCCTTTGTTTTCGGCGGCGACCGCCAACCGCCCCGACCTGGCCGAAATGCTGATCGAGAACGGGGCGAGGGCCCATCATCGTTGCGATCTCGACAAAACCGCAGCGGATTTCGCCCGCGAGCGCGGCCATATAGAGTTAGCCGACTGGCTCGACGCGCAGCCGGCTTAGCCTTCAGCATCTTTCGTCGTCGGTTGAGAACCCGTGTTACGCCTGCAGGACCGCGTCTTACGCCGTCTGACACAGTCACGATTCCGTCGGACAGCGGTAAGACGAAATCGGGCCCATATATTCACCCGCCTGAATGCCTTAATTTGACGGTTTGAAAGGGCACGACTTTAGCCGGCTGAAGGAATGTGTACATCGAAATCGAAACCCTGCAGCCAGCCCAGCGCCCGGCGCGGCATGCGAGTTTAGTGCGACAATGGCGTCGCGGGGTATCTGAATGCGTGATCTCTTTGGTCTGATTCAGCCGTGGCATTTGGTGGTCTTCGCCGTGGCGGCGTTTTTGTTTTTCGGCGCCATCGGAGTCTTTGGAGGGTCTGCACGAGTCTGGCCATGGGGCGACAGGTAACTCTGGTGCTGCGGTTCGGCCTAGGACTCCGTCGGCTGCCATAACTCCACCCGGTTCCCTTCCGGGTCCCAGATCCAGGCAAAGCGTCCGTAGGAATAGTCCTCCCGCTTGGGATCGATGCGCACCCCTGCAGTTCCCAGCTGGGCCAGCAGCGCATCGAGATCGTCGACCCGGAAGTTCAGCATCGCCTGCTGCGGCCCTTCTCCAAAATACGAAGTATCGCCGGGAAAATGGGCGAAGACGGTCATCCCCGTCGATTCCGGACCGTCGAAGTTCAGGGCCTGGTCGTGGACTCGCCCGATACCGAGGTGCGTCTCATACCAGGCGCTCAGGGCCTTTGGGTCACTGGCTTTCAGGAATATTCCTCCAACGCCGACTGCTTTGGCCACGATTGTCCTCCCGGATCATTCTCCCTGCTGAATCAATTCGTCCATCTTTGGCTTGTGCTTGGCCTGGCGGCCGGTGCGCGGCGCGTCTTCGACCACACGCGCGGGCTTGGGTTGGCCTACACGATCGCGCGCGTTGGCTTTCACCGCCTTGGCTGCGGAAAACCGCCCTGGCTTGCGTTTCGGCACTCCATCCCCCGCACCGGTTTCGCTTTTCTTGGCCTCTTGCGTTTCCCGGTGGCAAAGATGAGTATGGAATAGATTCTGCCCGAGGGGAAGAGCAGGCAGGAGTCGAGCCTCTCCGGCGTTTCAGGAAGAGAGGCATGCCGATGAGGGTACGACGTCACCGCTCCCGCTGGTTTGCACTGACCTTGGATCGGTGCTGCGGGGATGCGGTATTCCTGACACGTTGAACGGTGGAGACCGGGAAAAATGGAAGAACGGGAGTTTTTTACAGAGACTACGGAACAGCGCACACACACGCTGACCTGCCCGAAATGCGGCCAGGCCAACGAATACAGGGTCACCTGGGTCGTCCGCCGCAAGCGTGCTCAACTGCCCCGCCATGCGGACGAACGCGACCGCGCCCGCTTCGCCAAGGCGCAGTCCTACATGGTCCGCCGCGACGACAAGCTGGGCTGCTCCAACGTCCGCTGCCGCAAGCCGTTCGAAATCGTCGGACTTCAGTCCCTGGCATTTATCAACGAATAGTCCGGAACAAAAGCCAAACCACGCGAGGCGAAAAATAACCATGCTGCGAAGCTTTGCTCTTGCATTGACCTGCATGATTCCTGCCTGCGCGCTCTCCGTGGCACAACTTCCCCCGGGGTCGCTCAAACTCGAACGCGAGATTCCACTTCCCGGCGTGGAGGGCCGTATCGACCATCTTTCCGCCGACGTCAAGGGCCAGCGGGTCTTTGTCGCCGCACTCGGCAACGGAACTATCGAGGTCGTCGACGTCGCCCAGGGGCGGCGCGCCGCCGAGATCAAGGGCCTCAAAAGCCCGCAGGGCGTGGCCTATGTGGCTTCGAACGGGACCATCTACGCGGCCAGCGGCGGGGACGGGACCGTGCGCAGCTTCGACGGCGTCACCCTTAAGCCACTCCACGACGTGAGCCTCGGCGAAAATGCCGACAATATCCGTTATGACAAGGTCCACGACCAGTTGCTGGTGGGCTATGGAAGCGGAGCCATCGCCGCGCTGGGCCTGGACCTTGCGCGGCGGGCCACCTTCGCGCTTCCTGCTCACCCCGAATCATTCCAACTCTCCGAGGATGGACAGCAGGTGTTTGTTAATCTTCCTGACACCCGCAGCATCGCCTCCATCGACCTCGGCAATCAATCGGTCAACCCAACCTGGGGTCATCCCAGCGCATCGGGGAATTTTTCGATGGCTCTGGACAAGACCATTCACCGCCTGTTTATCCCGTGTCGCCAGCCGGCCCGGCTGCAGGCCGTGAGCTCTGACGCCGGTCGGATCACGGCCTGGACCGCAACCGTAGCCGATGCCGACGACATCTTCGTCGATGAAGCACTCCGGACGGTCTACGTCATCGGCGGAGACGGATTTGTCGATGTCCTGTACGTCAGGGAACACGACGCGATGGTATCGCGCGCCCGGGTACCGACCGGTCCGGGAGCGCGGACCGGCCTTTACATTCCAGAGTGGAACAAGCTTATCGTCGCCGCTCCGCGCCATGGGGCGAACGAATCCCGTCTGCTGGTATTTGACGTTCAGCAGTGAGCCGTCTCATACACTGGAATGGCTCGATCCGGAAACTGCGGGTGTAGCCGCTTCCGACCCGGATGTGATTGAATCGAAACTGTAAGGCGCCTGTCTGGAGGTCGCGGCAGGCCCGCGCAAGGAGACTCGCATGGCAAATCCCCTGCTTCCCCCGGAAGAACGCAACTTGACCCCCGATCAGGTGGAGGCGCTGGACAAGAGGCGCGACCTGGGACACACGTTCCTGGTCATCGCAGGCCAGTTTTCCGTTATCGCCACCGTGCTTCTGCTCTGGGTGGGCCAGGATCTTACCTATTCTCCCGGATGGGCGCACCCCATCGCGTATTACTTCATCCTTGCGTGCGGCATCATTGCCGTCTTCGGGATTACCGGGTTTATCCTGCGCCGGGGAACTCCGCGACTCGATTAGCTGCAACTTTCAATCTGTTCAAGTAGTCGAAATAGTGCTTCCCTGCTGCGAAGCAGGCAGCGGCTGCATGCGCGGTGCACTGCGCGGCAAAAGGGTATAGCCTGAAAATGGCGATGGCAGCTTCCCTCACTTCTTCGCTTTCGGACATGCGCGCCGCCCGGCTCACCGACAGCCACGGGCGGGTCATCCACGACTTGCGCGTTTCGGTAACCGATCGGTGCAATTACAAATGCGTCTATTGCCGCACTGGCGAAGACGGACCCCAGTACCCGGAACTTGCGATCTCTGAATATCTGCGCATGATCCGGCTGTTCGTCGATCTCGGGATCACCAAGGTGCGCCTCACCGGCGGCGAACCGCTGCTTCGCCGCGGATTGATCGATCTTATCCGCGAACTTGCCGCCCTGCGCACGCCTGCCGGAGAACCGCTCGACCTGGCACTCACGACCAACGGGCATCTGCTTGACTCGCTGGCCGCGCCGCTCAAGGCCGCCGGACTCGATCGCGTGACGGTCAGCATGGACGCCGTCGACGAGTCGATCTTTGAACGCATCACCCGCGTGCCCGGAAGCTTCAAGACGGTGCTGGGTGGAATTCGCGCGGCACGCGCCGCTGGTCTTACCCCTATCAAGGTCAATTGCGTCCTGCTGCGCGGATTCAATGACGACCAGGTGGAGGGCTTCGCGCATTTTGCCCGCAACGAAGACGTCATCGTCCGCTTCATCGAGTTCATGCCCCTCGAAGAGGGACGGTTGTGGACCCCGGAGATTGTCGTGCCGCTTCGCGAGATCGTTGCCCGCATCAGCCGCGTGCTTCCGCTGGTCGAGTTGCCACCCAACGAGATCAGCGAGACCGCCCGCCGTTACACTTTCGCCGACGGCGTAGGCGAAATCGGCATCATCGCGCCCGTGACCCAGGCTTTCTGCGGCGCATGCAGCCGCGTGCGGATGACGTCGGACGGCAAGATACGCACTTGCCTGTTCTCGCAAGTGGAACACGATCTTTATGGACGGATGCGCGCTGGAGCCGATGATGCGGAACTGCGTCAGTACATCTTCCGTACGGTAGAGCAGAAGGAAGCGCGCCACCATATCGGTGAGCCCGCCTTTCTCAAGCCATCCCGCTCGATGGTGCACATCGGGGGATGACCCGGGACGTTCGGAGTCTTCCTGCTCTCGTGCTTGTGTTGCGCACCGCTGTCGCAGTCTGTCACAAACGTGATTTCTGCTACGCGGATTGAACCTTTCTGTGACAGAATTGCTAGGAATTTGGCTGACTCATGGTTGCACGATGACGAACGAGACGGAAAACCGCATCCCGCTCGATGACCTGCTTGTCTTCCACCGCCTGGCGCGCTCGCTGACCGAGAGCTTCGATCTCGACACGATCCTGCGCACCATCCTGGAACACATGGAGCGCTTCATCGATGCCGAGTTGTGGACGCTTCTGATGCTCGACCCGGCAACCCAGGAGCTCTATTACGCCCTCGCTGCCGGAGGCGAGGAAGCGGCTCTCAAGGACCTTCGCGTGAAGGTCGGCGAAGGAGTGGCCGGCTGGGTGGCGCAGCACGGAGAGACGCTCATCGTACCGGAAGCCCTCGACGATCCCCGCCTGCACACGCCGCACCTGGATCACCTGCGCAAGGTGCGGTCGGTGATTGCGCTTCCCCTGCGCGGCCGCAAAGGCACCCATGGCGTGATCGAAATCCTCAATCCGCGCGCCGGTCAGCTTACCGACTACACTATCGCATTCCTGCATATTCTCGCCGACCACGCCGCCATTGCGATCGAGAATGCGCACGACGTGGCGCGCATTCAGCAGCTCACGATTACCGATGACACCACTGGCCTCTTCAATGTCCGACACCTCTACGACATACTTGGCCGGGCGTTGGAGCGCGGGCAGCGGTCCGGATCTTCGGTGAGCCTGGCCTTCATCGATCTCGACCAGTTCAAGCTCGTGAATGATGTGCATGGCCACCTGGTGGGCAGTGAACTTCTCGCGCGCGCCGGCCAGCGCCTCCAGGAACTGAGCCGCAAACAGGACTACTGTTTCCGCTACGGCGGGGACGAGTTTGTGATCATGATGCCAGATACCGGGGCGAATGCCGCTCTTACCCAGGCGACGCAACTCCATCGCACGTTGATGACGACTCGATTCCGCATGAAGAACGGCCTTGAATTGGCCGTCAGCGCCAGCATCGGCCTCTCCACCGCCCCCTACGACGGCTCCACGGTCCATGCCATCATCGGCGCCGCCGACACCCGCATGTACGCGGTGAAAACCAATGGCCGAGGCCACGTCCGGGGAATCTGATATACCCCGTCGTCCCTCAAAATGGGTGCCCCACGTCTCGATTTTGAGGCCTGGGAAGGCGCAAACCTCTATTCGTTGTCGTCCCCGCCCGGATTCTCCGCGAGTTTCTCCAACTGATGGCGCCAGTCAAGCGACTGAACAAAGCTATTCGAATCTCGCCAGCCCGGCTCGACGATCACGTGGAGTTCCAGAAACACCCGAGTTCCCAGTAGCGACTCGATCTGCTTGCGTGCGCCGGTCCCGATCTCCTTCAGTTTGGCCCCGCCCTTGCCAATCAGGATTGCTTTTTGTCCATCGCGCTCGCAGTAGATGGCTGCGGATATGCGGGTCAACGGCGATCGCACTGGCTGCCCCTTCTTGTTCAATGGCGAAGGCTCGGGCTCTTCAAAACGCTCAATCACCACCGCCGACGCATACGGCACTTCTTCGCCGGTGTCCACGAGAATACGTTCACGAATCAATTCTGCCACCATGAAACGTTGCGGCTGATCGGTGTACTGGTCCGGTGGGTAATAACGCTCCCCGGCGGGAAGCTTGTCCACGATTTTGCTCAGCAGCAGATCGAGCCCGTCGCGCTTGCGCGCGCTCACCGGAATCACTTCCGCGAAGTTGTATTGCTTAGTTAAGGAATCGATCAGCGGCAAGAGCTGGTCCTTGGCCACAAGATCGATCTTGGTCAGCACGAGGAACACCGGGCAATCGAGCTTGCGCACCAGGCTGAACAGAAACTCGTCTTCGCTTGCCCACGTTGATCTGGATGTTCCACGCCTTGTTTTTGAGACGGCGGAGAGATTCTCCTGGGGAGAAACGAGGGACACGGGGCCTGCATCTGAGGCCTGGGAGTCTTCTGGCGCGGGCCTATCCAAACCTATGCGCCGCGTCGCGTCCGCCAGAACCAGCACGACATCGCGCGTCTCCAACGCCTCGTACACTTCCTGCAGCATGCGCCGGTCCAGTTGCGATCCCGGCTTGTGGACGCCAGGCGTGTCGACGAAAACAACCTGGGCCGCCGGATGTTTTCCCTTGCGCGCAGGGACTTCGACCACTCCGGCGATGCGGTTGCGCGTGGTCTGCGGCTTGGCGGTGACGATGGCGACCTTTTCGCCGGTCAATGCGTTGAGCAGGGTGCTCTTGCCCACATTGGGCCGTCCCAGAATGGCAACAAATCCCGATCGCATGGGAGTTCTGCGACTTCCCGACACCATAGACGAACCCCGCTCTTTCACCGGTCCGCTCACGACCCACGCGTCCTGAGTGCAGTCGCGGCAGGGCGGGCGGCTTTCTGCCACGCCTTCTCGAACTGATACCGCAGATATCCTGGCAGAGCTTCCGTGACCGTACGCCACTTGAGCTCTTCATACGATATCTCGCCCACCCCGAACCGAGCGAGCAGGTTGCGCGCCGTGGCATTACGCTTGGCAAACCGGACGACGCTGTCGATGAGAGCCGGATTCGCGAAGAGCCGCTTTTGGAGCCTTACCGACTTTCGCAATTCATGACCGATCTCCGCCTCGCACGCGCGATCGTGGCGGCGAAGAAACTCCGCCGTAGTGTTACGGTTCCTGATGGCATCGAGAGCCGTCTGGCCAGCGTGTTCTCCGCTGACCATCGCATAAAAGATTCCCTCGGCCGTAAATCCGTTCACAAACCCCGCCGCATCGCCGGCCAGCAGGATGCGATCCCGCGAGATGCGTTCCAGTGGCCCTCCAACCGGCAGCACATATGCGTGAAAGTTCTCGCGCTGCGACTGGCCCGATAACACACCTGTCATTTTCAAATGGTCGAGAAACTCGAGATGCTGGACGTAGGGTTTCTGCGAAACATCCCGCTTGTAATACTCCAGAAAATAACCCACGCCGACATTTACATGCGATGCCTTGGGAAACAGGTATCCGTATCCGTACCCGCCGCCATAGCCGTAATAGACATACATCGTGTCCTGGCTGACACTGAGATTCGTGCGCGGACTCTCTTCTGTGCCATCAATCGCGATCTGGTTGTGTCTCCACGGACCGCGCATGCCGGTTTGAACTGCAACGGTGCTGTTGACCCCATCGGTGCCGATTACCAGGTCGGCAAAAAATTCCTCGTTTGAAGATGAGGTCAAACGAACGCCATCCGCACCCACTTCGACGTGAGAGACAGTCACGTCTTCCCTGACTTCAATGCCTCCGGCTTTACAGTGGTTGAGCAGCGCGTTGTCAAATTCCAGGCGGCGAATCATCGCGTAGAGCGGACCATCGGAGCTGAATTCGACCGCATCTCCGGCCGGAGACTCGAAGACCAGCTTGTGCACCAGGTTGGTCGGGACACTCTTCAACACATGTTCAAGCTTCGCAAATCGCCTGTATGCGCGGCAGCTGATACCGCCGCCGCACGGCTTGATGCGCGGGAATTGCGCCCGATCGAGGATTGCGACGCGCAAACCGCTCCCCATCAGCTGGATTGCAGCCATGGAACCGGCCGGTCCTCCGCCGACGATGAGAACGTCATATTTCATAGGATTGGTTCAGTTGATGAGAGCTACCGACAGAACTGAGTATATCTATCCCGCCGCCTGCCCGGCAGTTGCGAGCGCCGGGGGAAATACGCGCACGCGGTCCACTCTTCGGTCCGTCGAAGCCACCACTTCCATGCGCAAGCCGGCATTCTCAAGCGTCACCACCTCGCCCACCAGAGGAATGCGGCCCTCCAGTTCGCTGACCAGGCCGCCGATCGTCGTGGCCTCGTATCCGTTGCCGATATCGAGCGGGGTGTCGAAAAGGCTTCCCAACTGATCGACAGCGAAGCTGCCGGGCACCACCCATGCGCCATTGGGCTCATGTTGCAGATCCTCGACCTGAGCATCTTCCTCGTGCTCGTCGCGAATCTCGCCCACGATCTGCTCCAGCAGATCTTCAATCGTCACCAGCCCGGCCACGCCGCCGTACTCGTCGATAACAATGCGCATGTGCTGCTTCTCGCGCTGCATCTCGCGCAACAACTCATACCCGCGCTTGGTTTCGGGAACAAATACCGCAGGGCGCTGGATACTTGCCACCGTGCGCGTGCGCGCCTCTTCATCGGTAATCTGCAGCAGATCGTGCGCGAATGCGATGCCTGTAATGTTGTCGATCGTTCCCTGGAACACCGGTACACGCGAATAGTTATTCTCCTGCAGCATGGCTAAAAAGTGCTCCAGGGTGGTGGAATCGCGCACGACAAACATGCGGGGCCGCGGGGTCATCACTTCGCGCACCAGTTTGTCGCCAAACTCGACCGCCGAACGAACCAGGTCGCGATCGGTCTCTTCCAGAATGCCTTCTTCCTCTCCTGCTTCGAGGAGCGCTTCCACATCCACGGCAGCTTCTTCTTCGGGAGTTGCAGGCTCTTCCGCCAGGGTCACCACCGAGAAGAAGAATCGGATCAACACCGTGATCGGCGTCATCATCCAAAGCAGCAGCCGGATCGGCCACAATAACTTGACCGCCCAGCGCCCCCGAGTGCGCTCGAAGAGCAGCCAGGGGAGGACCTGGTTGCAGAAGACCACCACCAGCACCACGCCCAGCACGGCCTGCGCGATCTCGCCGAATGTCGGCCGCCCCATGTGAGGGGCCCGATCGAACAGCACCGCGCCGAACTCCAGCGCGATGGCGCCCAGGGCCACCTGTTGCAGGACCGCGGCGCAGATAGCGGCGTGCTCCCGCGTCAGTCCAAGGTGCGGCTCGATCTTCTCCTCCCATTCGTCCAGATTGTCCTGAACTTCGCGGGAGAGGATCTTGCCAAACTCGGCATAGACACGACTGATGTACGCGGCCAGCGTCTCCACGAGCGCCACCAGTGCCACCAGCGCAATGGCCAGCCAGCTCATCGTGTCACTCCTGCTTTGGTGCGTTCGATCAAGCCCTGGGGCAGTCCCAACCGCCCGCGCAGCAGCCGTTCGCGCCGCGCCATCTGGCCATTGTCTGCCTCGTGATCGAATCCAGCCAGGTGAAGTAGCCCGTGCAGGATCAGCACCTTGATTTCGACGGCGAGCGCATGTCCCTGTTCGCGCGCCTGGCGAAGCGCCGTCGGCACACTGATGGCGAGATCGCCGGCCACTTCGCGAGCCGCTACGACCGGGGCGGGAAACGACAGAACATCCGTGGCTTTGTTCACGCGGCGGAACTGACGGTTGAGTCGGCGAATTGCCTGGTCGGTGGTCAGCAGCACCGAAACCTCGCCGCGCAGCCGCACTGCGACCTGCGCCTCGGAAAGAAAGCGGGTGAGCGTCCGTGCCGATGGCAGACGGCGATCGCGGTCAGTCAGTTGGGGATCAGCCGAGGACGGCCTCTTCGTCTGCAAGGCGAAGCTGGGAGGGTCTGAGTCCAAATCTGGGTCAACGAGAATCATCGTGCGGGGGGCTCCGCCGCAGCGAAGCCCCCGGTCACTTTCGATTTTACGCGAACCGGGCCTTTACTGTGGCTTGGCCGGGTGCATCGCCGGGCCGGCGGCCCGCGCTTCCCGCCGCTCGGGCCGGACCTGAATCGATTCCGGCATACCTTCGCCGATTCCCAGCGGCAGTTCCTGCTGCTGCGGCTTGGCCGATTCGTAGGCGCGCACAATACGCTGGACCAAAGCGTGCCGGACCACGTCGGAATCCTCGAAGTGGCAGAAGCGAATGCCCTCCACTCCTTCAAGGACGTTAATCGCATCGATCAAGCCGGATTTACGCGGATTGGGCAGATCGATCTGCGTAATGTCGCCCGTAATCACCGCTTTGGAGTTGTTGCCCATGCGGGTCAGGAACATCTTCATCTGCTCGATAGTCGTGTTCTGCGCCTCGTCCATGATGATGAAAGCATCACTGAGAGTACGGCCGCGCATGAAGGCCAACGGCGCAACCTCGATGACGTTCTTTTCCAGCATCTTATCGACCTTCTCGGGATCGAGCAGGTCGTAAAGCGCGTCGTAGAGCGGGCGAAGATACGGATCCACCTTTTCCTGCAGCGACCCGGGCAGGAAGCCCAGTTTTTCGCCGGCTTCGACCGCCGGGCGGACGAGCACGATGCGGTTCACCTTCTTCGCATTCATGGCCGAGACAGCCATGGCCACGGCCAGGTAGGTCTTCCCGGTGCCCGCCGGACCTACACCAAACACCATGTCGTTCTGTTCGATGGCCTCGACGTACTTGCGCTGATTGATGGAGCGTGGCTGCACGCAACGCTTGATGCCTGCAGAGCGCTGCTTACCCGAATCCACAAGGGACCGCAGCGTGGTCGCGGGATCAGCCACCACCAGGCGGAGCATCCCGTTCAGTTCCCCATTGTGGGGATTGACGCCCTGGCGGCGCAGAGCCTCGAAATCCTGAAAAACGCGCTGGACCCGGGCCACGCCGTCTTCGGGCCCCTCCACGTGCACGGCATCCGAGCGAAGATCGATCCGAACACCGAGTGAATCTTCCATCAACCTGAGGTTTTCATCGCGGGTCCCGAACAGGGGCTCAAGGTTTGGCGTGATCTCCAGAGCGATCTTCAATGTTTTCAATATCCTCCGTGGCAGCGACTGACGTTGAAAGAGTGATGGGCCTCCGGTACCTTGTCTTCATCGGCTGAAGTCGAAGAGAAGACAACACCTGATAAATTGGATGCGACCGAAGGCGCGGCGGCGCATCGCTGCGCTACCCTCTGATGATTAAGGCGTAATTTCGATTGGATTGGGGTCCAGGAGATGGAAGGCAAATCTGAGCAGTTGCTCGGAAGTGCCTCAAGAACCGACGGGATGGCGTGAGCGACCAAATCCGGTATCTGGGCTGAGAGTAGCGCCGCCGGGCAGCGCCGTCAATGCGCCACGTCAAAGATTTTCATGAAAATATGACTCGGAAGATACCCTCTGGGACACGGGCCTTCCAACGCGCGGAGCCGGTTCCGACCGAGATGGCGAACCCAGGCCTGAACTGGCCGTGAGGACTTCGCTCTCCCTCACATTGACCACCCGCCGGCTTTCCCGTAAACTAAGAAATTGCGTGGGATGCGGCCGTGTTTGCATTCCGGCTTATTGATCCCAAAGACATTAAGGAACAACAAGAATGGCAAATCACGTATCGTCGCTGAAGCGCGCCCGTCAGACTGAAACCCGCACCGCCGTCAACCGCGCCAATCGCAGCCGTGTACGCGGCAGCCTTCGCCTGCTTCGCGAGGCGCTGGCCAAGGGCGATGTGAAGGCCGCCCAGGCGCAGTTCCGCGAGACCGTCTCCACCCTCGACAAGAGCGTTCAGAAGGGCGTTCTTCACTCCAACACCGTTTCTCGCTACAAGAGCCGCCTTAACGCACGGCTGAAGGCCCTGGCGACCGCCAAAGTCTAGCTTTCCCCCCTTTTTGAAACCTGAAGCAGCCGGGCTGAGCCCCGGCTGTTTTGATTTCGGTGTGCGGAATGAACCGCCCATGGCCCGGTTTCGGAATGAGTGTTTCCGCAATCGGCGGCCGCACATGACATCTACCCGCCGGACCTCTGTTCCTCTACGATGGTCGGCGTGAGGGACATCCAGACGGATCGATTACTTCTCCGCGGCTGGCGCGATTCGGACCGCAAGCCCTTTGCCCGCATCAATCTTGATCCGGTGGTCATGGAGTTTTTCCCGGCTCTTCTGTCGGCGCAGGAAAGCAGTGCCCTGTTTGATCGTATCGAGTCGCACTTCGAACAGCATGGGTTCGGGCTGTGGGCAGCGGAACTGCGTGAGACAGGCGACTTCATCGGGTACGTCGGTCTCGCCGTGCCCCGCTTTGAGGCTGCCTTCACTCCCTGCGTCGAGATCGGCTGGCGGCTCGACGTGGCGTTCTGGGGCAAAGGACTGGCCACGGAAGGCGCGCGAGCCGTGGCGCACCACGCCTTCAACGTGTTGCACCTCGATGAACTCGTGTCGCTCACTGTGCCCGCCAATGTGCGCTCCCGCCGCGTGATGGAGAAGCTGGGCATGACGCACGATCCGGTCGAGGACTTCGATCATCCCATGATGCCCACGGGGCATCCCCTGCGCCGGCACGTGTTGTATCGGCTAAAGCGCGCGGCCGGTCCGGTTTCTTGACCCGCCCTCGGGCCGTTCCGTATGCTCGGGACACTTCGCGCGGCGAATGCAACTTCGCAGCCGCACAGGGAGACGCGCATGAGCATTGCCGCACCGGCTCCGGTCGCCGCGCAGGAGACGACCACTCAGCCTTTTCTGGTTCGCCGCGCCGCCGTGCTTGGCGCCGGTACCATGGGCTCGCGCATCGCCGCGCACCTGGCCAATGCTGGAATTCCTTCATTCCTGCTCGATCTCGTTCCCGAGGGGGCAGGCACGCAGCGCAATACGTTGGCCATGAAAGCACTCGACGCGTTGGGCAAGGCTAGGCCCGCTGCGTTCTATGAGCCGGGCCTGGCCGCGTTGATCACCCCGGGCAACTTCGAAGACGATCTGGCGAAACTGGGCCAATGCGATTGGGTGATCGAAGCCGTGGCCGAGAATCTCGAAATCAAGCGGGCGCTGCTCGAGCGTGTAATACCCCACCTGGCGCCCCGAGCCGTGCTTACTACCAATACCTCCGGTCTGCCGGTAAAGCAGATTGCGGCAGGGTTCGGACAGGCGTCCGGCACGATTGAGAAACGATTCTTCGGCACCCACTTTTTCAATCCACCGCGCTACATGAAACTGCTGGAGATTATTCCAGCTCCCGCGAGCGACCCCGCGGTCGTGGCCGCGTTTGCCGCCTTTGCCGACCGCCAGCTCGGCAAGCAAGTCGTGTTCGCGAACGACACGCCCAATTTTATTGCCAACCGGATCGGTGTCGCGGTCACCTTCACCGCGGCGACGCTGATGCTGGACCAGGGCCTCACCATCGAGGAGGCCGACGCGTTGACCGGGCACGCCATCGGGTGGCCGCGCACCGGGACGTTCCGGCTGGCCGACATGGTGGGCATCGATATCCTGGCCCACGTCGCCGCCAACTTCCCCCAGGGCGCGACTCAGGGCAGTTTCTCGGCCGTACTGCAGGAGATCGTCAAACGAGGATGGCTCGGAGATAAAACCGGGCAGGGATTCTACAAAAAGATACGCGGCGCGGACGGCAAGGACGAACGCTTTGTTCTCGACGTCAGGACATTTGAGTATCGCCCCCTCGCTAAGGCGGCTCTGCCCTCGTTGGATATGGCCAAAAATGCGCCTACGCTGAAGGAACGGCTGAAGCTGCTGCTGGCCAATGACCCCGCCAAAGACAAGGCCGCCAGGTTTCTGTGGCCGCTCCTCTCCACGCTGTGGAATTTCTCCGCAAATCGCATAGGCGAAGCCGCCCACGATGCCCCCTCGATCGATCGCGCCACGCGCGCCGGCTTCAACTGGGAAATGGGCCCGTTCGAGATGTGGGATGCGGCCGGGGTGCGCGAGACGGTTTCGCGGATGAAGAGCCTTTCAATTCCCGTCAGCCCCAACGCGGAGGCTCTGCTGGCCGCGGGGCGGGAGTCCTGGTATGCCGCGGGCGCCGAAGCCGGGCAGGAATGTTTTCAGCCGCTCACGGAACAAATGGAACCGCTGCCGCAGGTTCCCGGCCACGCCCGGGTTGCGGATTTTCGCCGCTCCAACGGGGTCGTCCGCGGCAACTCTGGCGCTTCGCTCGTCGATCTGGGCGATGGCATTGGCTGCATCGAGTTGCATTCGCTCAAGAACGCCATCGGCGGCGACGTGGTGTCGGTGATCTCGTCGGTGTTGCAGCCCGGCTCGGACGCGGTGCGCGATTTCGCGGGTTTCGTTATCTCCGGCGACCGCGACAACTTCAGTGTCGGCGCCAACCTGCTGCAACTCCTGCTGTCGGCACAGGAGGGCGAGTGGGACGAAATCGGAGCGGCCATTCGCGCTTTCCAGCAAATGACAGCGGCCATCAAGTTCTGCCCGCGCCCGGTGGTGGTGGCTCCCTTCGGCATGACGCTTGGCGGAGGCGCCGAAATATGTTTGCATGGGACGCGCCGCCAGCCTTACGCCGAAACATACATCGGTCTGGTCGAGGCCGGCGTTGGCCTGATTCCCGGCGGCGGCGGAACGAAGGAAATGCTGCTTCGCGCCGTTGATGCGGCTGCCGCGCTGACGCCGCCAGACCCCAAAGACCCTCCTTCGCGCTTTGCCCAATCGGCGGAGATGCTGGCCGCGCTTCGGCGCACGCTCGAAACCATCGCCATGGCCAAAGTCGCCACGTCGGCCGGGGAGGCGCGCGCGCTTGGGCTTTTAGGCTCCTCCGACCGCATAACCCTCAACCGAGAACGGCTGCTGCTGGACGCCAAAGCCCAGGCCGCTGCGCTGGCGGAAGCGGGTTACGCCGCTCCACAGCCGCGTACCCAGATTCCCGTCCCGGGCCTGGCGGCCCTGGGGGCGCTCGAAACCGGCATCTTCCTCATGGGAGAAGCGGGTTATGCCTCGGAACATGACCAGAAGGTCGCGCGCTGGGTAGCGTACATCCTGGCGGGCGGCCGGGTGACGGCTGGATCCCTGGTGAGCGAACAATACCTGCTCGACCTGGAACGCGAGGCCTTCCTCTCCCTTTGCGGCGAGCGCAAGACACACGAGCGCATCGCGTTCACGCTCAAGACGGGCAAGCCACTGCGGAATTAAGCGCACGCGCGTAGGATGAACTGCGGGGAGTGGGCGGGCCGATGCAGTTCTTGCGTCACCCGCGGAGTGCGCAATGCTGCATGGCTGGGTCAGAACGGGATTTGCGCTGTGCGGCCTTTTGTGGCCGGGGCTCGCGGTACCAATTCAGCAGCCCGACGCGGAAACGCAGCGACTGGTCGAATCCGGCCAGGTGTTCGTCGATGGCCAGAGATCCGCTTACCTGATCCGAAGACTGCCGGTCAGTTCATTCCCGGATTTGCCGGCGGGTGTTGCAGATCTCCTGAGTCAGCGCGAATGCCTGGTCCCGCAGACCTACGCCGCACATCACCCGGAAAATGTGGTTCATGCCAGCCTGGAACGCTCCGGATCGTCCGATTGGGCGGTGTTGTGTTCGGCTCAAGGGACGGTTTCGCTGCTGGTTTTCTTCGGAAGCGCTTCGGGACGACCCATCGTGTTGTCCTCCGCGCCGGAGACGAAGCGCCTGCAGCGCCACGATTCCACCGGGGTGCTGGGATTCAACTGGGCTATTGATCCGGCCTCGCCGGACACCGTGCACAAGGCGCAACGCAGCATGCAGCGGAAGCCTCCGCCGCTCGATCACGACGCTGTGGCCGATTCCGTTGTGGAACATGGCACGGTTTATCGCGTTTATAGTCAGCATGCATGGACGCTGGTGGAGACGAAGGACTAGGGTCCGATGGAACCTGGAACTTGCTCCAAACATCTAACGTCAGAACGCAGGAGTATTCTCGATGCCCGAAGCCGTCATTGTTAGCGCCGTTCGCACGCCGGTGGGCCGAGCGCCCAAGGGCTCTCTCGCCACCACCCGCCCCGATGACCTTGCCGCAACTGCGTTCGGCGGGGCATTGGAGAGGGTTCCTGCCCTGGACAAAACCGAAATCGACGACGTGATCCTGGGCTGTGCACAGCCGGAGGGCGAAGCCGGATTCAACATGGCCCGGTTCGCAGCGCTGCGAGCGGGGTTCCCGGTCGGGGTTCCGGGTGTGACGGTGAACCGGCTCTGCGCCTCGGGTCTGGAAGCCATTGCCCAGGCCGACATGCGTATTCGCACCGGGACCGACCGTGTGGTTGTTGCAGGCGGTGCGGAGTCGATGAGCATGATTCCCATGGGCGGCTCGAAACCCAGCCCTAATCCGTGGCTGGCTGAAAACTATCCTGCGTCGCTGCTGACGATGGGCCTTACCGCGGAGCGGGTGGCCCGTCATTACAACGTCTCGCGCGAAGACCAGGACGCCTTCGCGCTCGGCAGCCACCAGAAGGCATTGGCTGCCCAAGCCGCCGGGCGTTTTGACGACGAACTTATCGCTGTAACGGTGACAACCGCCACGCCAGGGGCGAAGGCCGGCAAACCTCACGTGGCGGAGACGGTTTTCGGCGCCGACGAAGGGCCGCGCGCTGACACTTCCGCGGAAGCCCTGGCCCGGCTCAAGCCGGCCTTTCACGCGCAGGGCACAGTCACGGCGGGCAATGCCTCGCAAACCTCCGACGGAGCCGCGGCGGCGGTTCTGATGGAGGCTGGCCGGGCACAAGAACTCGGACTTCGTCCGCTGGCGCGCCTCGTGGCCTACACCGCCACAGGCTGCCTGCCGGAGGAGATGGGAATCGGGCCCATCCACGCCATTCCCAAAGCGCTGAAGATGGCCGGGCTCACGCTGGATGACATTGCGCTTATCGAGTTGAACGAGGCTTTCGCTGCCCAGGCGCTGGCGGTAATCCGCGCGCTCGGACTCGATCCCGGCAAGGTCAACGTCAACGGCGGGGCCATTGCCCTGGGCCATCCGCTGGGTTGCACCGGAGCCAAGCTGACCGCTACCCTTCTAAGCGAGATGCAGCGCCGCCAGGTGCGATATGGGATGGTGACCATGTGCGTGGGCGGAGGCATGGGGGCTGCGGGAATCTTCGAGCGCCTGTAACTGGATGCGGCGCTCGCATTTTCAAGCCAGAAACTTCTGCAGCGGTTCCCAATAGTGCAGTCTCCACCCTTCCGCCAGGTGCGAACCTAATCCCTTGGGAAAGCCGGTGTGATCGAACACGATTTTGGTTCCGTCTCCCTGCTCCTTCAACTCAAACCGGGCGATGGAATACACTCCCGGCTCCCAGTCGACCACGCGCCAGGCCTGGATGATTCGCTGGTTCGGCACCAGGTCGATCTGGCGGCCAACAATGTGTCCGCCAAAAATTGCGAAGGCGCCTCCCGGCTCGCCGCTTATTTGCGTGGGCTTGGTACCCAGGGCCATGGACTTCTTCGCGCCGCTGATTTCGATCACCTTGTCGAATTGCGCGGTCTCGGTAAGCGCCTCGTAAACCCGCTTCCTGCTGGCTTTGAACGTATTCTCCTGGTGAATGGCTTCCGCTGTGTGGGAAATCTCATCTTCGGATTCCGCACTCGCCCCAATGGGGTTCAAGACCATCCCGGCCCATCCCATGGCAACGGCGGTGATTGCGCCCCGCCTGGTGAGCCGCCTGGCCAGTATTTCCTTACTCGTTTCATCCCCCATGATCGCCCTCCCACTTTTCGTTCACGGATTGATTCCTCTTCCGAGAAGAACAGCGGACGGAAATATGTTCAAGAACATATTTTCCTGGGCTGGCGAACTCGCTTAGGGACATACTGAAGCTCCCGGGCAACGAAGGAGAAATCATGCCTTATCCTGCAGGTCATCGCACAGCGGTCAAGAAAAAGATCGTCGACAGCGCACGGAGGCTTTTCAATCGGCATGGCTTTGAAAATGTCTCGCTCAACCAGATCATGGCGGGCGCCGGACTCACGCATGGCGGCTTCTACAGTTATTTCAAGAGCAAGAGCGACCTTTATGCCGAGGTGCTGGGATGCTTCTTCACCGACCCGGAGTGGAAGAATTGCTGGGAAGGCGTGCACGTTGATTTGTCAGGCACCGATGTGGGCGCACAGGTCGTCCGTGCGTACCTGTCTCGCCAGCATTTTGAGGACGTGGAAAATTCCTGCCCGATGGTTGCGCTGCCGACGGACGTTGGTCGCAGCGGTGTTAGTGCGAGGCGGGCGTTTGAAACCGTGTTCAAGGCGATGGTGAACGTCCTCGAACGAAGCATGGTTCAAAACGGCCGGCGTCGCCGCAGCACGGCGCAGGCCGTCGCGGCCCTGTCGATCGGCGGCATGATCGTTGCTCGCACCATTGCCGATCGCACCCTCGCGGACGAGTTGCGCAATTCCTGCATGGCAGTCGCTCTTCAACTGGGAGGCTGGACTGGGCGGCTGAAGACAGAAGAGGTCGTGACCGCAAGTCGCGATTCCCTCCACCCGATCGCGAGAACACATAAACGTCCAAGGTCGAAACCGGCCGTTCAAGATCTTGTGAGGTAACGGCTGCTACGCCGTGGCGATCGCATGGCATTCGGCCGCGCGTTGAAGCGACTCCTGTCCCGCGAGTCTCTCGAACTTCGCTCTGGATGAGAACTTATTTACTCAGACTTCAGGAGAAATACATTAGCGCTGCCACACCACGGCCCCTGACCGCACCACTGCTCGCACCCGGGAGAAATTCTTCAGGCCGTCGGCCGGATCGGCATCGAGAATCACCAGGTCGGCCAGTTTACCGGCGGTCACTGTGCCCTTGCGGTCTTGAACACCCATGCGGGTTGCGGGGTTGGTGGTCAGCATCGCGAGTACGTCTTGCCAGTTCAGTCCGCTTTTGCCAAGCGCATCGAATTCGCCTTCGGTGGTGTAGTCGGTCATATAGCCGACGTCGGTGCCGAACAGCAGCGTACCGCCGAGGCCATGAAACGTGCGCACTTCTTCGTACAACGGATCCATGTAATGGAGGTCGGTGGTCACGGTTGTCGAGAACATCTTGAGAGTGGGCGTAATGGCCATATTCTGGCGGATCATCGAAGCAAACAAGTCGGGCGTGATGCCGTGCGTATCGTCGGGGACGTGGGCCAGCACATCAACGCCAGCCTGGATCGCGACCTCCGTGCCGGCGAGATTGCTGGGGTGCGCAAACACAATCCTGCCGTTCAAGTGGCTGGTTGTTACGGCGGCCCGGGCGATGTCGAGCGGCATCGGCAAGACATGGCCGCGCGCAACCCAGGACCCGGTGAAGAGCTTGGTCACATCTGCGCCGGAGTTGAGATTGTCGCGCACGATGCGCTGCGCCTCAGCTGGCGTGCCGGGCTGGGGCAACATTCTCACCATCCAGCCGGGCGCCGTTTCGCGTATGTAGAACGGCACACCATGAGGCGGATAAAGCGCCGTGCCGGCGGTGTAGATATAGGGTCCAGTCAGTTCGCCTTTTTCGATGCGGCGGCGAATGGAGAACGTGTCGGCAGGGTTGGATCCTAGATCGATCACAGTCGTGAAACCGCGGCTCAGGAACATGTCCGCAAGCTGCGGGTTCAGGGTGGCTGCGGATTTCCACTGCGCCATGGTCCACTTGGGCTCCGTGAAGTGAACGTGCGTGTTCCAGAAGCCGGCTGTCACGACGCAGTGGTCACAGGGAACGATCTGCGCATCACCCGGCACCGTAACCTGAGTGCCCACGGCAGAGATCACTCCGTCGCGCACCAGGACGGTTCCATCTTCAATGGGCGGATCGGTGGGAGAAATAAAGATGCGTGCGTGCTCGATGGCCAACGTTCGCCGGGCGAGGCGCAAGGGAGGATGGGAATCGTGGCGCGGATAGAACTCCAATAACCAGACAGCGCCGCCACCCAGCAGCAAGACAAACAGAACCAGAAGAAGAAGACGCGAGACCCATTTGCGCATGATTACGCCACCACCCATGGGGAATACGCAACCGGCTGTCTTCGCGTTCAACGTACATTTGTGACCGGGGTGGTTTGACGGGCCGAGTCGCGCGCAATAGCTTTGAAGGTGCGGGGCAGGCAAGTTTCCGCCCGCAACCAGGAGCGTGGATGAGCACTTTTCACCGCTTTGCGCGGATTGCCGCATGTGTGCTGGCCGGGGCCATGGTGTACGCCGGAATCGAAGCCCAGGATGTGAAGAGCTTCGAACAGAAGATCACGACCAAGGTCCTGCCCAACGGCCTGACCATACTTATCTGCGAGCGGCCAGAAGCCCCGGTCTTCAGCTACATCACCTTCGTGGATGCCGGGGACGTCAACGATCCTTCGGGCGACAGCGGACTCGCGCACATGTTCGAGCACCTGGCCTTCAAGGGGACGACCGAGATCGGAACCAATAACTGGCCCGCCGAAAAGGTGGCCCTGGAAAAAGTGGAAGAGGCCAACCAGGCCTATGAAGCCGAATACCTGAAGCCGGTGGGCCGCGATGATACCAAGCTTGCCGAGTTGAAAAAGAAGTTTCAGGAAGTCCAGGACGAAGCGCACAAATACGTCATCCCTAACCAGTTCACGGAAATCGCCGAGCGCAACGGAGCGCACGACCTGAATGCCCAGACCGGGCTCGATGAAACGATGTATTTCTGGTCGATGCCGGAGAACCGCCTGGAGCTTTGGGCGTGGCTGGAAAGCAGCCGTCTGTATGACGTGGTCCCCCGCGAGTTTTACAAGGAGCGCAGCGTGGTGATGGAAGAGAGGCGCATGCGCGTGGATTCCGACCCGGAGGGACGGTTATTCGAGCAGTTTGTGGCCACCGCCTATGTAGCCCATCCTTACCATCGCCCCAATGTCGGGTGGGCCAGCGAACTGAGCCAGATCAATGCCACCGAGGCGATGGCTTTCCATCGCAAGTATTACGTGGGATCGAACATCGTTGTTGCGGTGGTGGGTGACGTCAAAGCCGCCGACACGATGCCCATTGCTGGAGAAGTATTTCGGCAAAGTGCCGGGCGGACCCAAGCCTGAGGAGATGACCACGGTCGAGCCGAAGCAATTTGCCGAGAAGACGGTGGTGCTGCATGAAGCAACACAACCCATTTACATCGAGGGCTACCACCGTCCAAGCTATCGCGATCCGGATGATGCGGTGTACGACGCGATCAGCGACATCCTTTCGAACGGGCGCGTATCGCGGCTTTACCGCAGCCTGGTACGCGACCAGCAGATAGCGGCGGTCGCCGAGGGTGTGAGCGGATTTCCGGGCCAGAAATACCCTGGGCTGTTCGTGTATTTTGCCGCCCCATTACCCGGACATACGCCGGCCCAGATGCGGGACGCGATTCACAAGGAGATTGACAAGCTGAAGACCAGCGACGTGACCGACGACGAGTTGCAGATGTACAAGACGCGCACGCGTGCCGACCTGCTGCGCGGGCTTGGCGGACAACCAGGGCCTGGCGAACGCCCTGGCTGAGTACCAGACCCGCTATGGAGACTGGCGCGAGCTCTTTCGCCAGCTCGACCGGGTGGACAAGGTGACGAAGGCCGATATTCGGCGCGTCGCGAACAAGGTGTTCGTGGACAGTAATCGAACGAGTGCGTGGATCGAGACCGTGCCTCCTCCAGCGAGCGGCCGCGGGCAAGAATGGAGGCACGCGATGACAGGATTCACACTCAAAAGAGTCGCCGGTGTGGTTCTGGCGGGCACGGCCCTGGTAGGCATCGGCACCGCTGAGTGCGCCCGCCCAGCAGGAGAAGCCATGGGAGAAGATCCCCATTCCGCCGCTGCGGGAGTTCAAGCCGCAGCAGCCCAAGCGCATCGAGCTCAAGAACGGGATTGTGCTCTTTCTGCAGGAGGACCACGAACTGCCATTCGTGTATGGTTCGGTGCTGATTCCGGGCGGATCGCGCGACGAACCCGCGGCCAAAACCGGCCTGGTGGAACTCTATGGGCAGGCGTGGCGCACCAGCGGCACGGCCAAGATGAGCGGGGATGCCATGGACGACCTGCTCGAGTCGAAGGCGGCGCACATTGAAACCGGCGGAGGCGAGAGTTCGACCTCCCTGGGGTGGGATTCGCTGAAAGGCGATGCCGACCAGGTTTTTTCGCTGGCTTTGGACTTGCTTCTGCACCCGAAGTTCAACCCCGAGAAACTGCAGCTGGCCCAGCAGCAGGCGGCCACGGCCATTGTCCGGCGCAACGACGATGAAGCCGGGATTGCCGACCGCGAGGCAGCCAAGCTGGTGTATGGGCCCAACAGCCCGTACACGCGGCAGCCGGAACTGGCCACCATCGGGGCGGTCACCGTGGCCGATTTCGAGGCGTGGCACGAACGCACCATTGGGGGCAAACTGATCGTGGGCGTCAGCGGCGATTTCGACCCGGCACAGATGGAGGCGCGGCTTCGCGCCGCTTTCGAGGGCCTGCCGCCGGTCAAGCCCCTTCCACCTCGCCACGACTCATTCCAGCCTCCCAAGCAAGCCGTCTACTTCATCAACAAGGAAGACGTGAACCAGTCGAATGTGCAGATCGTCGGGCTTGGAACCGATCGCCGCAACCCCGACGTGCCGGCCCTGGCGTTGATGAACGACATCCTGGGCGGAGGGTTTGCCAGCCGGCTGTTTCAGAAGGTCCGAACCGAGCTGGGCCTGGCCTATGCGGTGGGGGGAGGCTACGGGTTTGCCTATGACCATCCCGCCCAGTTCCGGGTTGAAGTGCTGACCCAGAGCTCGTCCACTGTGGAAGCCACCAAGGCCGCCCTGGCGGAAATTGCGGGATTGACAGAGAAGCCGTTCACCGAGGAGGAACTGAAACGAGCCAAGGACAACATCCTGAACTCGTTTCTTTTCCGATACGACACCAAGGAAAAGGTGCTCGCGGAGAGCGAACGGCTGGAATTTTACGGCTATCCTGCCGACTATCTGCAAACCTATGAAGCGGCACTCAAGAAAGTCACGCTGGCCGACCTGGGAACGGTAGCCAAGAAGTACATTCACCCCAACGAATTGGCGGTGCTTGTGGTGGGCAACGAGCCGGAGATCAAGCCGGGGCTGGACGCGCTGAACTGGGGACCGGTTCACCCTGTCGACATTACGATTCCGCAATCCCAGGGCCCCGGCGGCACTCCGGGGGCAGCGGAGAAAGAGCAGTAAAGCCATGACGGATGCGACGAAAGAAAGCGCGAAGGCAGGATCTGCCGGATCTAAGGGCTCCAAAAATATCGCTGAACTTGCGGCGCTCGATGCTCAGGCGCGGGCAGCGGCAGCGGCCCGGCTGATGGACGCCGGAGTAATGATCTTCCGGCCCGACACGACCGTCATCGATCCTGATGTCGAGGTGGGGGCCGATACAGTCATCGAGCCTTTCGTGCAACTGCTGGGGAGCACCCGGATCGGCGCGGGATGCCATATCCGGTCCTTTTCTGTAATCGAAGACTGTACCATCGGCGACCATGTCCTGATTCGCCAGAGCTGCATTCTGGCTGAAAGCACGGTCGCCACCGGAGCGAAGATCGGCCCTTTTTCGCATTTGCGGCCGGGAAGCGAAATCGGCGAAGAAGCTCATGTCGGCAATTTCGTCGAAACCAAGAAAGCTCGCCTGGGCAAGGGCGTCAAAGCCAGCCATCTCACGTACCTGGGAGATGCAGAGGTCGGGGAAGGCACCAATGTCGGGGCCGGCGTGATCACCTGTAACTACGACGGGGTACAGAAGCATCCTACCCGGATCGGCAAAGGGGTTTTCGTGGGCAGCGATTCCACCCTGGTAGCGCCGGTTTCCATAGAGGACGGAGCCTACATCGGGGCTGCATCGTGCATCACCAAAGATGTGCCGGCAGGAGCCCTGGCGGTGGGCCGCGCCCGTCAGATCAACAAGGAAGGCTGGGCGACTGAACGCCGCGCCCGTCAGAAGCGGAACGAATAACTCCACCTGAAAGTTGTATTGGGCCACGATTCTCGGTCGACTTATAATTTCTCAGGCTGGAAAGCTTAAGGGAGAATGACTCAGGTCAAACTCTTTGGCTTTATTTGGCTTAACATAAAGATTCCGGCAATATTGGCTGTGATTGGGCCGGAAAAATCAAAAGTGGACGGGACGGCGGTTAACCGTTCCGCATTGAAAACGGAAAGAATTGCTTCGATTTTCCTGGGTCGATTAAAACTCCGCACTTTTCTGCCGATTAGAGAAACGGCAGTTCACGCAGGGTTGGACATCCGCGTTGGCTTCGGAACAAGTTCCGCCATTCATCGTATTGAGATGATGAAGGCGTTAAGGTTGCTTTTTGATTGAAGGGTGGGGCTGTATCGCCCGCGGGAACTGTCTGAGCCCGGGTGTGTAAGTCCTCCTGATCTTCAACTTGTGCTTGGGAGATTGATCTTGGGTCTTGAGCTCACAGGAGTGGAAGCGCGGAGTGCCGCCATGCAAGTCCCTGCGGACCAGAATGCCGGCGTCCTTGCTCGTTCACGCAGACCCGCCCGCATCCTGGTCGTTGACGACGAGAATCACGTACGCTCGATGATCGGCGCCACGCTCGAGCGTCGCGGGTATGATGTGCAGCTTTCGTCGAGCGGCCGCGAGGCACTGGAGATCCTCGAACACAACACCTTCGACCTGGTGCTCACCGACATCGTCATGCAGGACGGAAACGGGATCTTTCTTCTCGACCGCATCCGCGGCAAACTTCCCAACGTTCCGGTGGTGATGGTCAGCGCCATTCACGACATCAGCGTGGCCATTGATTCGATGCGCCGCGGGGCCTACGACTACCTTTTGAAGCCGTTCGAACGCGAGCACCTGGTGGCCACCGTGGATCGTGCTCTCGAGTATCGCCAGGCATTGCAGGAAAGCCACAACTACCAGCAGAACCTGGAGCAGGTGGTCCGGGCACGCACCGAAATGCTTCGCCAGGCGATGGAAGACCTGGAGCACTCCTACGACATCACCCTGGAGGCGCTGGGAGACGCCCTGGACCTCAAGGACTCTGAAACCGAGGGCCATTCCAAACGGGTAACGGCCTACACCATTGCCCTGGCTCGCGCCATGGGCATTTCGCCGGCGGAGATCAAGGTGATCGCCCGCGGCGCATTCCTGCACGACATCGGCAAGATGGCCATTCCCGACGACATTCTCCGCAAACCTGCCGCCCTCAGTTCGGATGAGCAGAAGGTCATGCGCGAGCATTGCACGCGCGGCTTCAATATCCTGCGCAAGATCCCGTTTCTCAGCGAGGCGGCGGAGATCGTCTTTTCCCACCAGGAGCATTACGACGGCAGCGGCTACCCGACCGGGTTGCGGGGCGGCGAAATTCCCATCGGCGCCCGTATCTTCGCCGTTGCCGACACCCTGGACGCCATCACCAGCGACCGGCCCTATCGAAAAGCGAGCAGCTTCGACGCAGCGCGGCAGGAAATATTGCGCTGCTCGGGCACCCAGTTCGATCCGTCGGTGGTCGAGGTCTTCCTGAAGATCCCCAATGAGCTGTGGCACGAACTGCGGTCTGAAATCACCGGCCAGAACAAGCGCTTTTCGACCTTCGAGCTTGCTCAGCCCACGCGCCTGCGCGTGCGTTAAACGCTCCTGCCGGCACTCCCTCGTCCAAACTTAGAGTGTTGTACAGCTTGGATAACGATCAGCTATCCTGAAGCCAGGATCAGAGGTTTTCCCCGGATGGCGGATCAATCGGAGGGCTGGGTCCGCGAGGCCCCACTCGCGATCGACAACAAAGCCGTTCTTCAGCAGCTGGACAGAATGCTGAAGAGCCGCCATTTTCGAAACAGCAGACGATATCCCGTCTTCCTTGCCCATATTGTGCGCCGCCGTCTGGAGGGCGATCTCGATAGTCTCAAAGAGAGAATCCTGGGCATTGAGGTTTTCAAACGGCCCCACGACTACGATACCGGGGCCGACCCCGTTGTGCGGATCACCGCGGGCGAAGTGCGCAAACGCATCGCCCTCTACTACCACGATGAAGGAACCGATCAGGAACTCCGGATTGAGTTGCCGGCCGGATCCTATGTACCCATGTTCTTCCCCTTCCCTGCGTCTATCGCCCCGCCGGATCTCCCGCTCCCGCTTCCGGAATCGGCCGACGAACCGATTCGTGTCGGGACTGCACCGACCCAGGATCAGGAATTACCGCGACAGGGTTGGCCATTGCGGTTCTGGGTCTTGACCGCAACCCTCGTCGTGGCCCTGGGCATTGCAGTTTCAACGGCCTGGTTCCGGGCCTGGAGGTCTTCGCCAGTCCAATCGATGTGGCGACCCTTCTTCGACTCGCCCGATCAGGCCTTGATCGTGGTGGGAAGCCCACTTGGGGCCCTGGCGGGACCGGTGGGGAACGCGCCACCGGACAGTCACAGTCACGTACATCTTTCCTTGAACGACGCGCTGGCGCTGGCCGATGTCGCCAGTCTGTTCGAAGTCCATCATCGCTCCTATCGCGTGGAGGCGGCGGCCGCCACTTCGCTCGACGACTTGCGCAAGCGGCCAGTCGTTCTCATTGCGGCATTTGGGAATCCATGGTCGGGCCGCATTCTCGCTCCGCTGCGGTTCTCCTTGCTTCGGCAGCAGGTGGCCGCCGACGGGTCGACGATTCTTGGCAGCATCGTGGACCGGCGCCATCCGGGATCCATGTGGAACTTCGATTTTGCCAAGCCGGTCACCGTGAATTCGAAAGACTACGCCATCGTGGCTCGCCTCCACAGCGACCTGACGGAAGGCCCCGTTGCCGTGATCGCGGGGCTCGGCGCAAGCGCTACCGAGAGCGCCGGCGAATTCGTGTCCTCGCCCGAATATTTGCAACAAATCAACACCGTTGCCCCCGCCAGTTGGCGCGATAAAAACCTTGAACTCGTGCTCGAGGTTCCGATCGTCGACGGCAAGGCGAGCCATGCCCACATTGTCGCTTCGGAATTCTGGTAAGGCCACTCTTATGTCCAGGCGCCGATCAGCTGGAAGGCACCCCAATCCCGATATTTCGGGAAGGCGCTTCGCGTGTCTGCCTGAGCTTCGAGGAATGCCCTCTTGGTGCTGCCGTTTTCTTTGAGCAAGCGGTAAAACGTTGTGAAAAAGTGCTTGGATGTGTTTGACTCGACGTTCCACAGAGTTCCGACAATGGTCCTCACACCGGCAATCAGCAAGGCAGCGGGAATGCCGCGAATGTTGTCGGATACATCGAAGCGGCCCAGCGCGGTCTCGCAGGCGCTGAACGTCACCAGTTCGAGCCCGCGCAAATCAAGACGGAGAAGTTCGTAGGCATTGAGGATGCCATCGTCTTTTGCGTCGGGGTTGAAGAAAATGCACTGGAAAGAAGGCGCGCTGACGTTGTGCAAGCCATGAGTAGAAATGTGCACGCGGCGGCTTCCCTGGAGCGCTTCGACTGCCGCAGCCTCCGTAGCATCAGGACCGACGAGCAGTCTGGCCTGCGCGCCATAGACCTGGGCTATCGAACGGGCCTCGTCTTCGCAGTCCTCCAGCGGATTCAGGCCGAACGCATTCCCCGCGGCAAAATTCACGCCCACCGCTGTAAGTTCCATCCTGCCGTCCTCGACGAGCGGCTCACGGTCGAGAAGGCGCGGATGAGGCAGATAGGTCACGCACCATTCGGCGGCCAACGGCTCGTCTTCCGGCCCGAGCAGATGAAACGGATAAAAGTGGAGTGGCCCATGAGGCGCGATGCACAAGTGATCCTTGCCGGCGGCCCGGAATTGATCGAGTTTGCCCTTCAGTGGGCCGCCAAAGAAGAGACCGCAGTCCGTTTCGAGAGTATCGAGAGCGCGTGAGTCCGCCGCGCGCTGACCCGGCGGGCTGACCAGCTGGGTGCGGAGGTCGCCCACTGGAAGGCTGAGGTAGTTTGCCCGTGCGGTTTCCTCTTCGGAACTGAGGAGCACCGTGGCCGCAGGCAAGTCGGAGAATAAAGCCGCGGCAGCGGCGACCTCGTCCTTCGTGACCAGAAAGATGGGTATGGTGAACGCGCCTTCAAGATTCCGCCCGATGAACTGGATCATGAGCACGGTCTTGTCGTCCAGAATCGACTGTACTTTCTCCAGGGTCGGAATCCAGTCATCGTTTCGCGCGCTTCCAAGGTGGCGATCGAGGCCGGTGTCAAACTGGATCTGTAAATTGCGCAGCTGTTCCCCGGCCGTTGCGCCGCCGCGCATTTCTGACGGCGTGACGTAGGAAGTCAACAGCGTGTTCTGGTCGAGAACCGCCGCGTTGCCCGTGCTGAAGACCCCTGCCTGGGAGCGCAGGCGCTGGATCTCCTCTTCAATTTGCGCGGTGTGCGGATCGTTCATCCAATCCAGCGCGGCTCCTGGCTCGGCGAGCGCGGCCCGAAACCGGCGCCCCTTGGCAAAATCGAGGACGAAGAGGATGACTGTCAATTTCGCCGGTCCAGCCATCAGCATCGACATCGCCTGGAGCGCGGCGGATTGGACGAGGGCGATGGCCGCATCACCACCTTTGAACTCAAGTTCCAGGGAGCGCGTTGCCAGGGCGGCGACAAGCGCCTCAAGCGCGGCGCCCGCTTCCGGCTTTCCAGGTGCAGCGAGATCGAGAAGGCGGCGCAGGATGTCGAGAGCGCCAAGCGGCTGGTTGGCTTCGAGGTTCCCGCCGAGCGCGTTTGCATAGAGTTGGGCGGCCTGTCCGAACTCGCCGGCATTGTACGAATTGACGGCGGCGCCCGTTTGCAGGACCGCCCGCAGAAACGGAATCATCCGGTCCAGCAGGGCGTCGGAACCGGCACGGCTGACAATGTCCGAACAAAACTCCAGCGCCTCCAACCCTTCCCCCTCCTGGTCGGTGGTCGTGGTGAGGGCGGCCAGGCTGAGCAAGACGTATGCCGCTTTTTGAGGCGGCCAAGCTTCGCGCTGGGCGGTTTCAAAGAGCGCCTGCAGCTTTAGACCGAGCGGCGTGCCATCCAACCCGGGGGCCAACTTTTTGTGGGCGCGAGTCACCAACTGGAGCAGCGCCTCATCATGGACCCGGCGCCGGGCTTCGGGTTGAGACCGCTCCAGGTCGTCGATCGCCATTAACAGCCTTACCGCGAGCCCGGGGTCCTCATCAGCAATTGCCCTGGCATTCGCGCTGAAGATGTTCAGGGTGGATAATTCGCCTTCGCGCTGTATCCATTCTTCGACGGGAACATCGAGAAGTTCCTGGGCGCGTGCAATCAGTGCGGCGGATGAAGCGGAGGCGCCTTCCTCAAATCGTTCGATGATCTGGTTCAGTTCCGCGTGTTCGGTGCGGAAGCGATCTGGCGGCAGCAACGAAAGTGATTCGCGTGCCACCGCAACGCATTCGGCGCGATCGAAAGGAATCTGGGCGACATCTTGCCAGAGAAAGGCCTGTGCCATGGCCTTCAGGGTCTTTCCCCGAGCCTCGCCCGATCTTCGCGCTGCGGCGCGGCGGAAGTATTCCACCGCCCTCGGCAAAGCCTCCTCGATGCGGGGCATATCCAATTCTTCATTCGTGACTCCGGCGAGTTTGTCTCCATATTCTTCGAACAGGCGCGTGTGCCAGTCGCGCAACTGCTGGTCGAGATTCTTGCTCGAGCGTCCCGCCACGTACGGATCGAGGTGCAGCACGCCCAGCCGGTGGAGTATGTTGGCGGGCGGATCGCCCTTATCGTCGATGTCGGCCAGCGCATCGCCGCGCGCGACCGCATCGCGGAAGATACGGCCATCGGGGACATCGGAACAGGCTACGCACGCAACCACCAGCCATGTCTCGATCGTTGTCAATTCCATAGCCTGCTGATTCTCGGGAATGACTTTTCCGCGGGCGTCTAGCGCCCCCATGAGAATGCGCAAAATACTCACGGCGGGCCGCCAGTTCCGCCGCACCGCCTCCTCGGCAGTCTCGCAAGCGGCTGTGACGACCGGGTACAGCAATTCCGCAAAAAAATCCGGTTTCGCGGCCACCGTCTGCGCGTACTCAATGGTGTACTTGCCCTCGAATACCTTTAGAGCCAGTTCGAGAATCTGCGAGGTGAGGGGCAATTTCATTTGGCCCGCGCGCAAATCTGAGAATGCGGCGGCCCGGGCATTCATAACGGGAAGGACTTTCGACCGGTCGGGCTCGGCCAGTGTGCCCACAAATTTCTGGAGCAGATCGGTGTAGTACGGGGACATCAGGACCGGGTGCTGGCGCATGTATGCCATGGCTTCGTCGCTGTTCGCGGTGGCCAGAACCGGCTTGAAAAGCGTAATGATCGGATGTTCCATCGGAGGGCGCCTGCCTGACGCCGAGAATGGCATTCGAGAGCCCGCCAAAGATCGAAACTGTCTCGGCCGGGCGGCTTGCGTGCCTGGGACGGGACGAGCTGTTTTCGAACCGGCTATGCGGAAGGGAGGACGAACTGAGAGCTGGGTGTCTGATCGAATGTCCGCTTGGTGCGAAATACAACAAACGACCGGTTGCTGATCACGGCTTCCAGGCGAACCTCGCCGATGGTGGGCGACGCCGCCGCGGATCGCACGACCATGTGAAAACGAAGGCTGCCTTCCAGGGCTTCGGTTTGATTGCTGTAGAGTTCCCAGAACGGGTTTGGCTTACCCTCGCGAAACCCGCGCAGGCTGTAGAGCCGTTTCTCGACTTCCGAAGATCCGCCGATCTCGGCTGTGACGATCTTTCCCGAGGCCCCGATTTTCGCGCTGGTCGTCTCTTTCGCACTTTTGAAATCGTTCAGCGGAAAAATGGACCACGAAATCGGAACTTCCGGGGGCGGACCGCCATCCGGCTTGAGCGTAATGGCCAGGGACGCCTTCTCGAACCGCTCGCCGTTCTGGGGGCAGAAACTGCAACCCAGGCGAACATAATCGTAGCGATACTGTCCCTTGTTCGCGGCCAGGAATTGTTCCAGTTCCTTGTCGTCGCCTACTGGCGTGGTGGAAAGCTGAATATGCTGCGGATCGGCCAATTCAATCCAGCTGCTTACCTGGAGAAGAGAGGGGGCGCTTCCCTTTTCGACGCGGGGCTCGGCAACCAGTTCCATGCGTTGGAAGTCAGGATCAGGAAGATCGATGGATAGCATAATGGCCTCTCATCCTATTCCGCGCCGCAGTCCGATTCAAATGAAATCTTCCGTCGAATACGGGGTGTCGAATGCGTGCTCGGTCTTCCAATCCCTGATGTTGTTTGCGGGACCGCACAGGTTACGGCCGCATCATTCCGTACGCAGGGCCTGTATCGGATCGACCCTGGACGCGCGCGCGGCCGGGTACCACACCGCAAGCAGCGCCACCGCCGATAGAATGAATGGCGCCGCGACAAACACCGCCGGATCCCAGGGCTTTACGCTAAACAGAAAGCTCGCAATCAGCCTGGTCAGCCCGAAGGAAGCAATCATGCCCACGCCAACACCCATGAGAGCCAGCCGCATGCCATGCCAAACGACCATTTTGCGAATGGCATGGCGGTCCGCCCCGAGCGCCATGCGAATGCCCATCTCCTGCTTGCGCTGCTCCACGGAGTAGGCCATCAGGCCATAGATGCCAATCGCCGCCAGCACCAGCGCGACTGCGCCGAAGATGGTAAGCAGCAGCATGTTGAAGCTTTGCCGCGCCGTGGACCGCCCCATCACTTCGTCCATGATGCGTATGTGGGCCACCGGGAATCCGGCGCTCGCGATGCGCAACTGCTCGGTGATGGCAGGAATCGACAGGTGCGGGTCGCCACGGGTTCGCACCAGCCAGAATAGCGGCTGGATATTGGAGTAGGCGGCGGCATACCCGTCTGGGACCTGGGAAATGGGAACCATCATCATGGGGTCGGCAGGCTGGCTGAGGCCACTGTTGTGGGAATCGGCAACGATGCCGATGATTTCGCGCTCCGGTTCTCCCTCCAGTTCCGGTCCTATACCCTGCCCACACCTGACGTGTTGCCCTACCGGATCGTCGTTGGGCCAGAGTTGCCTGGCGAGGGCCTCGTTGATAAGAGCTACGCCGGGAGCGCCAGCCTTGTCGTTTTCAGTAAAGTCGCGTCCACGCACGATGGGAATCCTGAACAGCTTCAGGTAACCCGGCGAGACGCTCATCCATTTGCTTCCGCAACAGTCTTTCTTCACCGGACGCCCCATGACCTGGAACGGCATCGCATCTTCGACATCGATGGGCAGCCAGTAAGCGGCGGCCGCGAGTTCCACTCCCGGGAGAGTATTGAGCCGTTCTCGTCCATCTCGCAACAACTGAGTCACGCCGGCCGACTTCTGGTACCGCTCGCCATTGAGCGACATCTCCATGGTCAGCACGTTGTGATAATCGAAGCCAGGACCGACGCCGTGCAGTGCAATGAATGTCCGGATGAGGAGCGCCGAGCCGATGAGTAGCACCAGGGCCAAGGAGACCTCGCTGACGACCAGCAGTGAGCGGGCTTTTGCCTGACGGAACCCAGTGCCGGAGCGGTTGCCGCTCTCTTTGAGCGTGGAGTTCAAGTCGGAGCGCGAGGCGCTGAATGCGGGGAACAGTCCAAAAAGGATGCCGGTAAGCAGCGACACGGCGAGCGTAAAACCCAGCACGTGCCAATCGAGGCTGATCGCAGAGCCGTCCTCGCCGATTCGGGGCAGGCCGGCAGGGCTGACCGCCAGCAGTGCTCTTACTCCTGCAAAGCCGAAAGCCGTGCCGAGAATGCCGCCGGCAAGGGAGAGCAATACACTTTCAGTCAGTAACTGCCGCACGATGCGCGCGCGGCCCGCTCCCAGCGCTGAGCGGATAGCGAATTCACGTTTGCGGACTGTGGCGCGCACCAGCAGCAGGTTGGCGACATTGGCGCAGGAGATCAGCAGCACCAGTCCTACCGCGCCCAGCATCATCAGCAACGAATTCCTCGCGTCGCCGATAATGCTGTCGCGCAAGGGGCCAACCGTAAAATGCGGTCGAGGATCGGTGTCAGGGAACTCACGGTGGTACTGCGGCCCGGCCTCCTGCAATTGGGCATTGGCCTGCGCCACCGTCACGCCCGGCTGGAGCAGTCCGGTCACCTCAAAAAAGTGGTTCATGTCGTTGCTGACCGGCTCAAACTGAAATGGTAGCCAAAGGTCGGCCTGCGGGTCGGCGACAAAATCCTTTCCGATCACGCCGACGATGGTGTACGGCTCATTGCCCAGCGAAAGCGATTTCCCGACGATTGCTGGGTCGCCGCCGAACTTTCGCCGCCACAGGCCGTAGCTCAGCACCACCGCCTTGCCGCCATGGGGCGAATCCTCTTGCGGCGTGAAGGTACGTCCCAGCACCACGGGCGCGCCATACACCCGGAAATAACCCTCGGTTACGTGAATCCCGTGGAGTTGCTCCGGACGGCCGCCGGTAAAGTTAAAGCCGGGGCCGGCGTTGTCGTATGCCGCAACCTCTTTGAATATGTTCGTCTGACGCTGAAAGAAGTGAAACTCCGGGATGCAGTGAAGGCTATTGGCAATGATGGTCGAAGGCGCCAGAAAATTCACCATGCGATCGGCGTCGGGATAGGTCAGAGGCTTCAGCAGGACCGCGTTGACTACGGTGAAGATCGCCGTGTTGGCTCCAATGCCGAGTGCCAGTGCGGCGACCGCGGCAATCGTGAATCCCGGACTTCGCCGCAGCTGGCGCAATCCCAAAAGTACATCCCGCCAAAAGGGCTCTATCTGCGAGCCCGCCCGAGACCCGACGCTCATCGGCCCGTCCTATCGAATGACTCAATGAATGTGCCCTGCTGCCCCGCGGGATGTCAATAGAAGAGCGATGTATCCCGGCACTCGCTGAGACCGGGTTTCACAGGTCTGCCTCTTTGGCGACGTCTCCTACTCGTCCTCGCAACGCAACCATGGGGTCAACCCTGGCTGCACGCCGGGCGACGAGGGCCATGCGGATACCGATCTCGCGGGACCGACGCCGACGTTAAGGCCAGGATTCCATAAAGGCCCACCGAAGCCAGAATGAGCGCCACCGCGGCGAATGAGCTAATCAACCTTGATTGAAAAGACTTGGTGGAAATGGATTCCGCGATCCGAAATCTGAAATGGCATGCGGACCTCGACACATCCCGCTCAATTGAATAGAGGCAATTTGATTGCCACGCCCATTAGCGGTATAAGTGAAATTATTTCAGTATTCTACAGGCAGAGGCGTGATGTGATTCACCGGAAGTCTCTGTTCACTCCTACTTGTTGTTTCCGAAAACGAACACTACCAGTTGCTGGTATAACGGTGGATTTCGAATGGAGAGGGGACGGCCGGAAGCCCGGAGTCGTACATTAGCTCAATGCTGTGAATGACAAGGAGAATGATTGATGAAGGTGTCGAGGCGAGCATTTTCGAAAGGCTGCGCATTGGCGGCAACGGGTTTTGCGATCGGAGATTCACTGCCGGTTCTGGCCCAAGTGGAGGGCGAACACTATCACAAAGCGACAAGCCACCCTGTGCCTTCGATTCAGGACACGGAAACGCCCGCTCAAAAGAATGAGCGCATGAAGTGGTTCCGCGAAGCGCGGTTCGGGATGTTCATTCACTGGGGTCTGTACGCTATCCCTGCGGGGCGCTGGGACGGCAAGGAAGTGCCGGGAATCGGGGAGTGGATTATGAACCGCGCCTCCATTCCTGTTGCGCAGTACAAGGCCCTGGCGCCGCAGTTCAATCCCACTCAATTCAGCGCCGCGGAGATTGTGGGCCTGGCGAAGTCCGCGGGCATGAAGTACATCGTGATCACGTCGAAGCACCACGACGGTTTCGCGATGTTCGATTCGAAGGCGAACCCCTTCAACATTGTTCAGGCTACGCCATTCAAACGCGATCCCCTGAAGGAACTGGCTGCCGAGTGCCGCAAACAAGGCATCAAGTTCGGCTTTTATTATTCGCAGGACCAGGACTGGACCGCGCCCGGCGGCGCCGCCTACAAGACCGGCGATCACAAGCCGCCCACTTTCCACTGGGACCCCGCGCAGGACGGCAGCTTTTCTGAATACCTGGAGAAGAAAGCCATTCCGCAGATAGAGGAATTGCTGGCGAACTATGGCGAGTTTCCGGCCATCGTGTGGTTCGATACTCCATCGCCAGACATGACGCCGGAACTGGCGGGGAAGATCGTGACTGTCTTGAACAAGCATCCGAAACTGATTTGGAATAATCGCCTGGGCGGCGGGTACAGCGGCGACACCGAAACGCCGGAGCAGTACATACCCGCTCGCGGATATCCCGGGCGTGACTGGGAATCCTGCATGACGATGAACGATACCTGGGGATACAAGCAGGATGATACGAACTTCAAGAGCACCGAGACACTGCTTCGGAATCTGATCGATATTGCCAGCAAAGGTGGAAACTACCTCCTCAATATCGGACCGATGGCTACAGGAGAAGTGCCCGCGGCGGAAGTGGAACGGCTGCGTGCGATGGGCAAGTGGCTCGCCGTCAATGGGGAATCGATCTATGCCACGCAACCCACTTTGTTCGGCGCCGAGGCGGGCGCGTTCTCGACCACTGAAAAAGACGAAGACGGTAAACCGAAGTTTGTGCCGACCTGGAAGTGGCGATCGACTACGAAATCAAACAAGGTGTACATCCATCTCTTTGAATGGCCGGGCGCCACGTTTCACCTGGACAAGATGCCGCGCCAGGTGACTGGGGCCTATCTGCTGGCCGACACGGGGCATTCCCCCTTGAAAGTGACCAAACAGGGCGGAGGAATCGACGTTTCGTTGCCCGGACAGCCGCTGGATCCGATCGCGACTGTGCTCGTGCTGACGACCGCGTAATCTGGGCAGTCTCTCATGAAAGCCGCACCCACGGGTGCGGCTTTCGTGCGTATAAGGGTGGATGGTTCCGTGTGCCATGATTCTTCGCCAGGTTTTTTTGCAAGCCGGGAATAAAGGCGAGGCCACGCAGTTTACATCGGTACATCGGCTTAAACGCTGGTGAAACGAGCACAAGGAGCAACCATGAAAGATAGAGTTGGGGAGTGGAATGACGCGGCTGACAATACCGCCGCATCAGGAAAGGAATCGGTCAGCGCAGACGGGGTGGATCGCCGCGGCTTTTTGAAGTGCATGGCCTGGGCGGGTACGGGACTGGTATGGAGCTTCGCCGGAGGCGTTCCGGTTTCGCATGCGTTCGGCGGACCCAAGCATGGAGGTCGACAGGCGGACTTCAATTTTGTGCAGATCAGCGACAGTCATATCGGCTTCAATAAGCCCGCCAATACCGATGTCACCGCAACACTGCAGGCCGCCCTGGACAGAATCAGCGCGGAACCAGTCACGCCCGATTTCCTCATTCATACCGGCGACTTGACCCACGGTTCGAAGCCTGCTGAATTCGATACGCTCGACCAGGTTTTGATAGCAACCAAAAGACAGGTCTTCTACGTGCCGGGAGAGCATGACACCTCGGTCGATGACGGGAGACTGTATCTGGATCGCTACGGCAAGGGGACCAGGGGAAACGGCTGGTACAGCTTCGATCACAAAGGCGTCCACTTCATCGGCCTGGTCAACGTGGTTCAACTTGAGGGCATGGGCAAACTGGGCCAGCCGCAGTTGGAATGGCTGAAGCAGGATCTCGCCGGACTCAAGAGCAGCACCCCCATTGTGGTCTTCGCGCACATTCCGCTCTGGGCAATTTATCCCACGTGGGGATGGGGAACTTCCGACAGCGAGCAGGCGCTGGCCATGCTGCGCCGCTTCGGTTCGGTCTCGGTGCTCAACGGCCACATTCACCAGATCATGCAGAAGGTGGAAGGAAACCTCACCTTCCATACGGCGATGTCGACCGCGTTTCCTCAGCCCGCCCCCGGATCTGCGCCGTCGCCGGGACCGATGAAGGTTCCCGCAGACAAGCTCCGCAATGTCCTCGGGATCACGCATGCCAATTTCGTTGCACAAAAGCACGACCTCGCGGTTATCGACTTATCCCTCTCGGGCGCCCCGATCGAGACGCACGAGGCTCGGTTGTTGCTATGAATCGGGCAAAGATTGAATTGGCGTGTGGATGTCTGTTTGCAGCGAGTATTGCCCTGGCGACAGTTCACCCGTGGGGAGACCCGCATTCCGGCTCCGAACGCGGCGCACCGATTCTTCAGGGCAGCAACGTTCCGGAAGATGTGCGGCGCGTGCTCGAAAAGAAGTGCGGGGATTGCCACTCCGCGAATACGCATTACCCGGCATACACAAGGCTGGCGCCGGTGTCGTGGATGATTGAACGCGATGTGCATGAGGGCCGCAGCGCGTTCGACATGTCGCGCTGGCAGGACTACAGCGCCGATAACCAAATCAGTCTGCTGACCCGGATCGGGTCGGAATCGCGGAGCGGCGAGATGCCGCTCAAACCGTACCTGCTTTTGCATCCCGGCTACCGGCTCACGGCCGGGGAGCAGGAACTCATTTACGACTGGGCCAAAGCCGAGCGAAAGCGCATCCGGCGGCAGCCAGGCGGGGGTCCTGACAAGCCTGGACTCCAATCAAGGATAGAGAAACCATGAATCACAAAATCGGATTGCGCGCAGGTCCTCGACGAACGAGACAGGCCTTTACCATTGCCACCACATGCTTCTCGTCTATGATCTTCCTGTTGGCCATTTCCGCACCCCATGGCGGGTTTTCACAGAGTGGGGCAACGACCGGTGATGTGGAGCGAGGCAAGGAGTTATTCGAAAAGCGGTGTGGCGGATGCCACGCGCTCGACAAGGACAAGGAGGGCCCGCGGCTTGGCAATGTCTTTGGGCGAAAGGCAGGCGCGATCTCAACCTTCAAGTACTCCGATTCGCTCAGGTCGGCACAGGTCGTCTGGAACGAGGCCTCTCTCGATAAGTGGCTCGTCAATACTGAATCAGTGGTGCCCGACAACGATATGGATTTTCACGTGCCCAAAGCGGATGAGAGGGTCGATATCATTCAGTTCCTTCGAGTCTCGTCAGGCAAATAGGAACCAGTCCCGTCTGAGTTCAAATCGGGAAGGCTAAGATGAACCGCGAGTTCTTCGAAATGCTGGCCATGCCACTTTTCGACCAACTGTACAACCTGGCCCACTGGCTCACCGGCGATCGTGCGGATGCCGAAGACCTGGTGCAGGAAACCTATGCGAAGGCGCTCAAGGGATTCAAGTCGTTCGAGGAAGGCACCAATTTGCGGGCATGGATGTTCAGAATTCTAAGAAATACGTTCCTCACGTCTCGAACGGGATTGAAGGTCCAGAACACGGTGTTGATGGAAGACGAATCCGAGGGAGTCGACCTCGCGGCTCATAACATCACACCCGAGTCTCTCCTGCTGCAGTTGGAGGACTCGCAGTCAGTCATGAATGCCCTCGCGGAGTTGCCTGTTCCTTATCGCGAAATGATTCTGCTCAGCGATATGGAAGAGCTCTCGTACAAGGAGATTGCGGAAGTTCTGTCCGTACCGATCGGGACGGTGATGTCGCGCCTGTCGCGCGGCCGCAGGATGCTTCGCGAGGCATTGCGCGCAGTTTCGGCGGGGAGGTCCACCCATGCAATGTAGTTCCGCTGGCGCCCTGCTCGGAGCCTATATGGATGGTGAGCTTCGTGCGGATCAGTTGGTCGAGGTCCAGGAACATCTAAGAAGCTGCATGAGCTGCTCGTCGGAAATTGCGGAGATGGCCAGGCTGCAACGAAGCCTCCGTGGTGCGCGCGGCCATTTCGCGCCAAGCGCAGAGTTTCGGCGGAAGATGCAGAAGCAGATATCGAGGCCCAGGCGCCATAACTGGCTGGCATGGTCGGCTCCTATTGGAATTGCGTTTGCGACTGTACTGCTGACCGCTGTCGTTTGGATCGGGCATGCGCACCGTGCCGCTGCATTTGCGGAGTTGGCGGACCTGCACGTCAATGCGTTGTCCAGCACCAACCTGGTTGATGTGGTTTCAACCGACAGGCATACGGTGAAGCCCTGGTTCCAGGGCAGAATCCCTTTTTCTTTCAATTTGCCGGAATTCAATGGCACGGATTACACACTGGTCGGCGGACGCATGGTTTATTTCCATCAACAGCCGGGAGCTCAGCTTATCGTGTCGATGCATCAGCACAAAATCTCTGTGTTGATCTTTCAGCGAACGGTAGATCTGGGCCCATCGTTTTCCCCAGCCGCGATCCTGGACCGTGGCACTTCTTTCGGGATCGAAACGTGGAAGTCGCAGCAGCTCCAGTTTGTCCTGGTGAGCGACGCCGACCCAGCCGGCATCGACAATCTCAGGCGGATGCTGAAGCAGGTAAACGAGTAAACGCTTCTTCCTGTGTCTTACTAGAGATACCTTTGTGCGAATGATCACAGAGGCATCCGTACCATCCGTGGTATTCCTTTGCCAATTATGCACTCAAGCGGCGCGACTCGCCGGACGCGCCTGCTTGGCGTCCGTCCAGCGGTTACGCCAAGGAGTGTAATCGGTCCCCGGACAAAGACCCCGCCGGCTTAAAACCAATCCGGATCAAGGGTTCACATGCGATGATCCACTTCTTCTCCATGGGCCCGATGCACGTAATTCGCTGGATTGCCGATGAGCTTTTGATCGAAAGAACTCTTTGAGGCTTGTATGGCGGGAACTGGCAAGGACTTCCGGAATGCATTGAGGCAGCTGGGCAAGAATCCTGGATTCACCGCCGTAGCGGTGGTGATGCTGGGCCTGGGAATCTGCGCCAATAGCACGGTCTTCAGCTGGATCAACGCGACCATGCTGCATCCGATTCCCGGCGCACAAAACACCGGGGAATTGGTCACGGTGATGCGCGGCGCGTGGAACATTTCTCCTTCGCCACCGATGTCGCTGCCCGATTACCGCGATCTGCGCGCGATGAACCACACCCTGAGCGGGATGCTCGCCTATCACCACGACTGGCTGGCGCTGACGGGCGGAGACACACCCGAGAGAATCTATGTGACCAACGCGTCGGGGAATTACTTTGACGTGCTGGGGATCAAGCCCTTCCTGGGGCGGTTCTTCCGCCTCGATGAGGAAGCTCGGCCCGGTGGCGTGCCGTTCGTGGTGCTGAGTTATTCGCTGTGGCAGAAGCAATTCGCATCCGATCCGGCCATCGTGGGCAAGTCGATTGAAATCGCCCGGCATCATGCGACCGTGATTGGCATTGCGCCTCGGGGGTTTATCGGCTGCATGCCCAGCATCCGCAGCGATGCATGGCTGCCTCTCGCGGCCAACACCGATCCGGGCAGCAACGCGTGGATCGAGCGCCGCGGGCAATATTGGCTCAATGTGATGGGCCGGCTACGCCCCGGCGTCGGCCGGACCCAAGCTACCCAGGACCTTGAAGTGATCATGCGCCAACTTGTGGCCAGATATCCCAACGACCATCTAGGTACAAACACCATCACCCTCGATCCGCTGTGGCGGTCGCCATTTGGCGCCAATATTTACATGTCCGCCACGATGCCGTTGCTGCTCGCCGTCGCGGGTGTTCTGCTGCTGCTCACCGGCACCAATATCGCCACCATGACACTGGTCCGCTTTGTTGCGCGGCGGCGGGAGCTCGCTATCCGCCTGTCTCTTGGCGCGCGCCGTGCGGAACTGATGCGCCAGATGGTTCTTGAGGGGTTGATTGTTTCGCTCGGTGGCGGAGGCCTGGCAGTGCTGCTCACGTTGTTGACTTCGAAGTCGCTGGCAGGCCTTATCCCGCCCAATGCAAACCCCACTGCCTTGAATGGATATGTCGATGGGAATGTGATTGCGGCAATCCTTTTCCTCGCGGTAGCGACGAGCATGATTTGCGGCGCACTGCCGGCGTGGCGGTCATCGCACGTCGCGGCCGTCGAAGCGCTGAAGGAAGAGTCGTCGAACGTGTCGGGAGGAGGGCGGAACCGCCGCCTGCTGAGCGGCCTGGTGGTGACGCAGATTGCCATGTCCATGGCGCTGCTGGTCACGTCGGGATTGTTCCTGCGCACGCTGCGTGCTGAAAGCGACGCTGATCCGGGATTTGAACAAGCTCACGTGTTGACCGCTACCATCGACCTTCGAGCGGCCGGTTACTCGGACCAGGAGACCCGCGTCCTGGTGCACAAGCTGTACGACAAGCTGCAAGCCATTCCGCGGATTACGTCGGCCTCGATCGCTGATTGGGCGCCCATGAGCTTCATGCGTAAGACGGCCGAGGCTTACCCGGAAGGCTACGTCCCGCAGCCCCACGAGTCCACCGAGGTGCGGCGCGCGTCGGCCAGCCCGGGATACTTCGAAACGCTTAGCATTCCCATCCTGCAGGGGCGCGCCTTTACCGCGGATGACAACGAGACCGCGCCCCTGGTAGCAATCCTCGACGAAACGGCAGCCCGCCGCTATTGGCCGGGCCAGAATCCGCTGGGCAGGAAGCTGATGGTCTGGCATCGCCCGTACACGGTGGTCGGCGTGGCCAGGGCTTCAAAGCACCAGTTCGTGAATGAGACTCCCGAGCCGATGCTCTATCTTGCCTACTTCCAGGTCAGCGACAGCGAAACCATTATCCAGGTGAGAACTCGGGGCGATCCGCACATGCTGGCACCGGCCGTGGAAGGAGTGGTGCGTCAGATCAACGCCAAGGTACCGCTCACAGACGTACGTGCGCTCTACGACACGACGCATGTCTCCGCGCTTGCTCGAATTCAAGCGCTGTTCGCGGCGGTATTCGGGTTGCTTGCGCTGGCGCTCGCATCCACAGGAATCTACGGTCTGGTAGCCTATCGCACGCAATTGCGGACCCACGAAATCGGGATTCGCGTAGCACTGGGCGCCTCGCGCTCGGATGTGCTGCGGCTGGTGCTGACGCAGGGCTTGCGAATGACGGCGGTTGGACTCGGGCTCGGGTTGCTGTTCTCGATGCTTTTGACACGCTTTGTGCGCGGGATGCTCTATGGAGTGTCGGCGACCGATCCGTTGACCGTTGTTTGTGTAACATTACTGCTGCTGGCGATTTCGGTTGTTGCCTGCCTGCTGCCGGCTCTGAAGGCAATCCACGTGGATCCCGTGGCCGCAATCCGCGAGCAGTAAAGGTGGACTAAATCTGGGGGGGTGTTCAAAGGATTCCGGCCACCAGCGATTCGCAGCCACACTGCGAAGTCGCTTCAAACAGGAATAACCGATTCCGCCAAGTTTACGCGATTCCGTCCGCCGATCTTTGCCGCATAGAGGGCGCGATCGGCGGCGCCCACCAGGTCTTCCACCGTTCTGCCGGCTTGCGGGAAGCTGGACACGCCGATCGAGACGGTTATATCTTTCAGCGTTTTCCCCTGGGAGGCGCGGCGCATGGAACCTACACGCCGGCGGATGTCTTCGGCGCGCAGCAAGGCCGTTTCAGCTTCAGTGGCGGGCAGAATTACAAGGAATTCCTCGCCTCCATACCGGCAGGCAGTGTCCTCCGAGCGCACCGACTCCGTCAGGATTTCACTGACGCCGCGCAGCACCTCATCCCCGGCCTCGTGGCCGAAGGTATCGTTCAAACGCTTGAAGTGATCGATGTCGAGCATGAGCAGTGAAAGAGGATTCACGTTTCTGGTGGCGAGACGCAGTTCACGGTCCAGCGAGATTTCCATGTATCGGCGGTTGAAGAGATTGGTCAGTGCGTCACGGATGGATTCGTTTTCGAGATGCTGGAGCAAGTTGAGTCCCGCCAGCCACATGGAACTCATCTCCGAAAGGCGCTCCAAAATCGCTGTGTGAATATCAAGTTGCGCCGCGTCGCTTGTTTCGTCACAGCTGACGGAGAGAACTCCCAGGGTGCGTCCGTGGGCTGCCAGGGGGACGCAAAGATAGTCCTTTGGGGGAACGTCCAGAAAATGGGCGCACTCGATTTCGGACACGCCGGTCTTGTGGCGGCGAGATCGAGAGGCGCGCAAGGCGCAGCAGGCGCTGAACGGGAATTCATTGTGCACCATGACCTGATTGGCTGATGTTGCGGCCATTTCCAGCGCCTGACGCGATTCGATGGAAGCGAACACGGAAATCCTCGCGGAGGGCAAGACCTGCGCGATATGGCGCACGGCCGTCCGCTGGACTTCCGCGGGGGTGGTGCATAGCTGCAATTCCTGACGGAGAGACGTCAAAAGCCTTTCGTCCTGCGCCCGCTTCTCGAGGGTCTGGACCATCGAATGAAGCCGAACGTTGGTATGGGATATCTCTTCTTCTGTTCTCATCTGTCTGCGGGCGTCGCGGATCAGGAAACCAAACAGGGAGAGCGCTACGGCAAGGGAAACGGTCAGAAAGACGCTGCCGGCGATGAGACTGCGAGAAAGATTCTGGCGTTCTTCACTGCCACGCTGGTTGAGCAGCACTGCTTCCTCTACCTGCATCCGGCTGAGAATATCGCGGCATTCGAGCACTTTCCCGGATAGGCTTGTTCTGTCGGCTGCTGTAGTCCTTGGGAGCACAATCAGATCCTCGATCTGTTGCACCAGTTGCTGCGCGCAGAGATGGGCGTTACCCGCGCGCCTCCTCTGGCCATTGTCCCAGACTGCTTCCTCCAACTGTGCCAGGCCGCTGTCTAACTGGACTGCGCCGGACTGAACGGCATTCAGGTCGGCCTTGTCTTTCTCGATGAGATAGAGGCGGGTTCGGTATTCGATCCGTTCAAGCCGTTGGGCAGCAGCCTGCATGGAATTGAGCACTTGCTGCGAATGCTCTTCCGCGCGGTGAGAACTCAGAAGGTGCTGTGAATTCCGATAGAAGATGAGCGCAGCGGCGCAGACAAAGAGCACAGCCCCGAGGGCGCTCAGCGTGAGCAGCAGAACCGTCCGATTTTTCAGATGCGGCCTGGATTGACTCAGCATATTCATCATCGGCGAACTGACGCTATGCGTGACTCACAACTTCTAGTGATTCCGACGACGCGTCGGCGGGGTCGCGATGGCTCGGCCGCCGTTGAAATTCTGCAGTAGGCACAGCGTCCCGTGGCCGGCATGGGCGCAAAAATGGGAAAGTCGCGGCAGGGCCCTTCCTTGACGAGCACCCGTGAATACTGGCGCGCCACGTGGTTGGCTAAATCGTCTTTTTCGGACAAAGCCCCGTTTTCAGCTTCCTGATTATCCATTGGGCGGCCTCAGGCTATTCGGCACGCAGGGGGGAAGAGGTTCACGACCAAAGCAGCTTGGAAGCGCCGGGGAAACTGAGAGACGCTCGCCGTTTCGCGACCCAAACGCTGCGGGCGGCAGGCAGTTCACTCACAGCAATTCGACTGAGCTGGAAACGCCATGGCACGTGGCAGATTGCGATCGCTATCGCCAGCCTTTGCCGGCGCTACGAACATTTTCGATAAAGGACCGATCCTCTCGTGTGGCAACGATATTGTTGCCTCGGCGAGGCTTGCCTACCCGATGTGCTGGGGCAGCGGTCAACCTCGCCGCTATGACCGTGCCCCGGCAATGCTGTTGTTTGGTCCAGGAGTGGACAAACATCGGGCGGTCCACGTCGCCGCATTCACAAGGAAACTCTCAGAGGTGTTTCGGCGAAATCTTGTCCAGAAACTCCACAAGGTCTTTCGCGGAGGCGGGTACGGGAGCGGCTCCGTCGCGGATAATCTGAGCGGCATCGATGGGTTTTCCATAAAGTTCCTTGTTCATGTCGTCGTCCGTAGCCATCGAAGCGCTAGCTAAAGAAGCTCCGGCAAAGAGTCCTTTCGACTGGGCATAAGTCAGGATGTCCACGTTTGGATCATTGAAGCCAACTGCCTGCGCGCCCGCCGGGCCCGCGGTGGCAGAGGCACCCGCCCCCAGCTTCAACTTGCCCGACAGGATTTTATCTGCAGCTCTCTGGGTCATCACAAGCAGGACATAGTCGGTGGAGGTGGTGCCCAATTGCGCCCCCAGGCTCCCCGTGTCCAGGGTATACATCGCCGGAGCACTCCACTTGCCGCTCATCCCCGCACCCGTGCGGCAGGAAATCACGCCTCGACCGTAGGTCACGCCAATGCCGACACCAACCTTCCGGACGCCGGGATACACAAGTACGCATACTGCCTTCCCCAAAAGGCTTTTGGGGATCCCCTTGTCACTCACAATCGTTTTGAGAACGGCCGTGGATTCTTCCAAACGCTTCGTTGCTTTATCCTGGGCAATCAACGGCAGCGTGGTGGCAAGGACCATTGCCACTACACCTATTTTTTTGATCATAAAGCGATGCTCCTCCTCTTGATGTTGAAATACATGATTCCGTCAGCTCTGTCCACTCGTCCTACGTTCATAGGGCGACGACGCAAGCCCTTTCGTTGTACTCACTCGCGAAGGATATCTTGGACGCCGGCGGCCCTGAAACTGTCAGAACTACTAGTTGAATTCAGAGTGGGTTCGCTGACAGAGGGGTTTCGGGGACCTGGCAGCGAGGGCCGCTACGGAGATCGCGGTCGTGGTTGGCGCTGATGACAGGGAGAACATTTGGAGCGGCCTGCGATCGCTCAGCGAGCGGTTCTGCGCATGCGCCAATTCCCCTCAGGCACTCTGTGAATTCCAGCTAGCAATCTTCGCAGGAGCCTCTTAGCTGGCGAGACTGCGAGTTATGTCACCTACGACCACATTTATTGCTGTTGTTGCGGTCCGGGGCAGGATCGTTGGATAATGGCTCCTGCCTTGCCTGCGCGACCGCGCAGCCTTAATTTCGGTGAGCGCGATGGAGGATCGATGACCAACGAGCAGCGCAGACTGGATGAAGCCCGAACGTCGGAAACCCCGTGGAAGAAATGGGGTCCCTATCTCAGCGAGCGGCAATGGGGGACCGTGCGGGAAGATTATAGCCAGGACGGGAACGCCTGGAACTATTTCACCCACGATCAGGCGCGGTCGCGGGCCTACCGCTGGGGTGAGGACGGCCTGGCGGGCATTTCCGATGACCACCAGATACTCTGCTTTGCGCTGGCTCTCTGGAACGGGAAGGACCCGATTCTGAAGGAGCGGCTGTTTGGGCTGACGAACAGCGAAGGCAATCATGGCGAGGACGTCAAGGAGTACTACTTCTATCTCGACAGCACGCCGACCCACTCCTACATGAAATATCTCTATAAGTACCCGCAGGCGGCGTATCCGTACGAGGACCTCATCCGGACAAACCAGGAGCGCGGCCGCCAGGCGCTGGAGTACGAGTTGCTCGACACGGGCGTCTTCAATGAGGACCGTTACTTCGACGTTTTTGTGGAATACGCGAAGGCCGGCCCTGACGACCTCGGCATTCGAATCAGCGTGGCAAACCGCGGGCCCGAAACGGCTACCCTGCATCTGCTGCCGACGCTCTGGTTCCGCAATACCTGGTCGTGGGAGGAAGGCGCCGCCAAGCCGGTAATGGAAGGCCGGCAGGAGAAGGGCCTGAGCGTCGTCTCGGCTCGTCTTACTGACCCCGTCGCCGCGGCATCGTTCGTTAACTACAACTTCTACTGCGAGGGGGAGCCACCGCTGCTCTTCACCGAGAACGAGACGAATAACGCGAGGCTCTTCGGCAGCACGAACGCTTCGGCCTATGTCAAGGACGGCATCAACGATTTCATCGTGAGCGGCAACGCCCAGGCAGTGAACGCCTCCAATCGCGGGACCAAGGCGTGCCCGCACTACATCCTGAACATCGGTCCAGGCAAAACCCGGGTGGTGCGTCTGAAGCTGGCGCAAGACATTCCCGGCGCGCCTGAAAACCCTTTCAAGGATTTTGACCAGCTCTTCGCCCAGCGCATTCAAGAGGCGGACGAATTCTACAACGACATCACGCCGCCCGCAGTCAGGACCGACCCGGATCGCGCGCTGGTGATGCGGCAGGCGCTGGCCGGCATGCTCTGGAGCAAGCAGTATTTCTACTACGACCTTAACAAGTGGCTGAAGGAGCACGATGTCGGGCCGTGGTCTTCGCCCGAGGTGCGCTCAAAGGTGCGCAACAGCGGATGGTTCCACATGGACAACGACGACATCATATCGATGCCGGACAAATGGGAATATCCGTGGTATGCGGCGTGGGACCTGGCGTTTCATATGCTGGCGTTCCAGCAGGTGGACTCGGATTTTGCGAAGTCGCAACTCGACCTGATACTGCGCAACGATTATCTTCACCCCAACGGGCAGATGCCGGCATATGAATGGAACTTCAGCGACGTTAATCCGCCAGTCCATGCATATGCCACCATGCAGATTTACCTGACAGACAAGGAGCGGAACAACGGCAAGGGAGACTTGGAATTTCTGGTCTACGCATTCTCCAAGCTCCTGGTTAACTTCACCTGGTGGCTCAACCGCAAAGACCGCTCGGGAAACAACGTATTCGAGGGCGGCTTTCTGGGTCTGGACAACATAGGCGTGTTCGACCGCAGCTCGCCGCTGCCAACCGGTGGGTATCTGGAACAGGCTGACGGCACCGCGTGGATGGTGTTTTTCAGCCAGCAGATGCTGCGAATTGCGGTGGAACTCGCGCAGCATTACCCGTCCTTCGAGGAATTCGTCGTCAAGTTTTTCGAGCACACCATGTGGATCGCAGGGGCGATGGACCGGATGGGCGATCATCAAGACCAGATGTGGGACGAAGAGGACGGTTTCTTTTACGACGTGCTTCGTCTGCCCAACGGCCAGGCTGTCCGTTTGAAGGTGCGATCCATGGTCGGCCTTTTGCCGCTGGCGGCGGTGGCTATCTTCGAGGAACACACACTCGAAAAATTGCCGACAGCCGCGAAAAAGATTCGTGAGTTTATGCAACGCCATCCCGAACTGCGAGCGAATCTCCACATGCCGGGGACGCCTGGTTTGGCGGGCAGACGCATGCTCGCCACCGTGAATGAGGAGAAGCTACGCCGCATCCTGGCGAAAATGCTCGACGAGAACGAGTTCCTGGGTCCGCACGGCATCCGCGCGCTGTCGCGCTACCACCTTGATCATCCTTTTGTTTTCGGCCTCAGCGGTCAGGAGTATCGCGTTTCCTATCTGCCGGGCGATTCTGACAGTGGAATGTTCGGCGGGAACTCCAACTGGCGGGGACCGGTCTGGATGCCGGTTAACTTCCTGCTCTACTTATCCCTCATGCGCCTGGGCGCTTACTATGGCGATACGTTCAAGGTGGAGTGCCCTACCGGTTCGGGGAAACAGCTGACTTTGTTTGAGGTTGGGCAGGAGCTGGCAGAGCGCCTCATTAGTACATTCGTCAAGGACGGCTCGGGGCGCAGGCCGGTGTTTGGCGGAACGGAGAAATTCCAGACCGACCCGCACTGGCGAGACAACATCCTTTTTTACGAGTATTTCCATGGCGACAACGGCGCTGGCATCGGCGCCAGCCACCAGACTGGATGGACGGGGTGCATTGCTCGGATCATTCAGGCAAACGGAGCATTCACCGCTGAAATGCTTGGCGAGCGCCATCTCGAGCGGCTTGTGATGAGCATGGGCAAAGGTCAGAGCCTTCCAAGCCAGGGGTGACGCCGCACGCAATGGGTGAAGTGTTTCATTCAGAAACGCGGTGACTATACGCTTTGAGCCCTTGAACTGAGGTCACCGCCTCGGCTAATCCAAGTTATGTCACAGAGCTTCCCCCCCGGACCTGAGCCTGTACGCGTCGTTCCATCAGATATGCCAGTCCATGGATCACACATAGATTCTGGACTCGCTTTTCGGATATGGCAGTCAAGCTGACGGGCCCGGATACCGGGGTGAACGCGGGATAGAACGTTCACTCCAAGCCTGCATATCGACCGCAGACGACAGCTGCCGGGACCTCATGCGATGCCCTCGACGATGCGAAAGTCCCGCTCTGCTGCAGAACCGAGTACCTTCCTGGCCGCTTCGTAAGCAGCGCTATTGTAAGTCGCCAGAGCTTTTTCAAAGCTTTCGAATTCCGTCACAACGGTCCGCTGTTTCAATCCTGATTCGCGCGGTTCGATCGAGTCGGCGGTCCGAATCAACGTCTTGCCGCCTCCGGCTGCGATAGCCGGAACCGCGAGTTCGCCATAGTGTTTGAGCGCAGCCTCGTCTGAGATCGAACGGTATGCGACAACCCAATAGCCTTTGCTCATTTGTCCTCCTTTGTGGACGTGAAATCGCCGATCGGGCGACTTCTCGAAGACTGTCCCGCAAATTCCAGTGAGAAATATATTACAGTTCCGATGTGCGACCGAGTCTCATTTTATTATCTTCATTGGTCGCCGCTGAAGATGGCAAACAAGAGCATCGAGGATCGGTGAGGCATAGCAGCGTTCATCGTGGAATCGGTATTGTGCACAGTCGATACCTAAGTATGAATAGTTTTAGGAATCCGCGACCTGTCCAAGAGAATCTCCTAATGCGTAACGGATAAACGTCTCCGCTGTCGGTTACAGGAGCGCAGAGGCAGCACTCAGTGGCGGTGCTGCGAGAAACAGGAGTCAAATATGGCGGGTAAGAAGACAGTCCTCGTCACCGGTGCCTCGCAAGGCATCGGTGCAGCCGTTATACGGGCATTTCTGGATCGCGGCTATAACGTAGTTGCAACCTCGCGGAACGTTTCCACGGCCGGCCTTGCGCCGTCTCCAAACCTCGCACTGGTTGACGGAGACATAGGCCAGGCGGCAACGGCAGAGAGGATCGCACAGACTGCAATGAGCAGGTTCGGCTCGATTGACCATGTTGTCAACAATGCCGGCATCTTCTCGGTCAAGCCCTTTACCGACTACACCACCGAGGATTTTCAGAGCCTGGTTTCCACCAACCTGGGGGGGTTCGTGTTTATTACCCAGCTGGCAGTGAAGCAGATGCTGTCGCAGGGCACCGGCGGCAGCGTAACAACTATAACCGCATCATTGGCGGACAATCCCATCGCGGGGGTGCCGGCATCGATTCCGATGATTACCAAGGGCGGCCTTGACGCGGTCACACTTAGCCTGGCGAGCGAATACGCCAAGAACAATATCCGTTTCAACGCAGTCGCGCCAGGTGTTGTTGACACTCCGCTTCACAAAAACACTCCCAGAGACTTCATGACAACTCTTTCTCCCATGGGCACGATTTCTGAACCCGAAGAAATTGCGGATGCCGTCGTATATCTGACCGAAGCTCGAACTGTGACTGGGGAGGTGCTGCACGTGGACGGCGGTGCGCACGCAGGCCGATGGTGAGCGAGAAGGGGCTTCAGCCGCGGACTGCCGAGAGCAGGCTGCGGGACCTTGGCATTCAGCTTCCGCCCGCGCCAACGCCTTTCGGCACATACGTAGAGGCGCTGCAGACGGGCAACTTGCTGTTCCTTAGCGGTATGCTCCCGGTTGTGGATCACAAACCAAAGTATGTGGGCCGGCTTGGGAAAGAACTCGATACCGACGCGGGACGAGATGCCGCCTATACCGCGGCTTTGAGCGCACTCGCTGCGGCTAAACAACTTTTGGGCTCGCTCGATCGAGTGACTCGATTGGTACGACTCGGAGTTTTCATTGCGACCTCCGGCGATTTCTTTGACCAGCCCAGGGTAGCGGACGCTGTCTCGGACCTGTTCCGCGACATTTTTGGAAGCGAAAAGACAGGAGTTCGGCTGGTCATCGGCGTTGCCAGTCTTCCACTTGGAATGCCGGTCGAACTCGAAGTCATCTTCGAAGTCTCAGAGTGACTCGCTGAACGACTTACTTCGCTGCGAAGATTAGAAAGTAGTCCTGGCCGTCGCTCTTGGTGAAGTCGTATTTGCCGACGCGCTTGAACCCCGCGCGCGCCATCTCGCTTTCTACCGTCCCGGGCATGATTCCGTGGTCGGCTCCATTGCCGTTACGATCGATTATGCCAATCTTCGCCCCGGGTCGCAGCGAGAGCTTCAGCTTCTCCATAAGGGGGATGGGACGCGCAAATTCGTGGTAGGTCTTCAAAATCAAAACAGCATCTACGCTATTTGCCGGAAGCTTTGGATCATCGACTGATCCCAGTGTCGGCCTCACATTCTCCAGTTTTTCCCTGGATGCCCTGGCCGTGATGTAGTCGATGGCCTTTGGATTGATGTCTTCTGCGTACACGGCGCCGCTGGGTCCGACGCGGGTCGCAGCTCGCACTGTAAACCATCCTGATCCGGCGCCGATGTCTGCGACTACTTTTCCTGGCGCCACACCAAGGAGATCCATTATCCGGTCCACTTGCAACTTCTTGTCCCGGTCGGGATATTCGAAGATTGAAAGGTCTCCCGCATACGGCGCGCTCGTCGGCCTCTCTGCCTGCGTTGTCATTGGCGCCGGCAGTCGTCCGGCGGTCTGCCCGCCTGTTTGCGCCACAATTTTCGCGAGGCTAAATGAATGAGCGAAACACAGAAAGAGTGCCAGTTTCGCGGTCGTTTTGTTGAGAATCGATTCCATCCACGCCCTCTTACTGCATTATCTGTCGAATGACCTCGGATCAGGACGAAAGTGCTAGACGCACCGTCTCAAGGATGGGTCTCGAATCTCTTGAAGAAGCTCGTGGCTAAATAATGCGGCGTGCTCGATTCGTTTGCCACGGCACCGACCAGGTCCGCGAAAAAACTGTTGAACTGCGCAGCGGCGGCAAGATCGACCGGCTGGCTGAGGTCGTCGTCGGTGGAGTGGTATCGCTCTCCAAGCCATGCGCGCCACGCTTTGTACTCAGGCGAGCCTTGCGTCCACCCAAACTTCATGGCCAGCGCCGGAATCCCGGCCTGCACAAAGCTGTATTGATCGGTGCGGGTGAAGGAGTTGCGATCGGGCTCCGGGTCGCCAGCGATCTCAATGTGATGCGACGCTCCGACGGAACGCGCCTGATCGGCTAGAGTGGATTGCTCCAATCCCTGCACATGCAGCTTTTTAAGGGCAAAGATGGGCATGAACATGTCCAGGTTCAGATCGGCAACGATCTTGTCTTCAGGCACTGTGGGATGCCCGGCGAAATAGCGCGAGCCGAGCAGGCCTTTTTCTTCCGCGGTGAAGATAAGGACAAGCAAAGAGCGCTTGGGGCGTTCCCCCTGGCTGAACACACGGGCGGTTTCGAGAACGGTGGCCACGCCAGAGGCGTCGTCCATGGCTCCTGGATAAATAGTCTTGCCATGGATCGGTTCGCCCGCGCCAAGATGATCGAGATGGGCGGAGATGACGACGTATTGCATCTTGAGGGAGGGATCGGAACCGGGCAGTACCGCAGCAATGTTGGGCGAGACGACCTGAGAATTCTCCGTCGCGATGGTGGCGTGGAGGCTCTTGCCAAGGACGAAGCGAGGTAGCGGTTTTTGCGCATCGGCGAGCGCGAGTATCTCGGCGAAGCTGTGGCCGCTGCCTTGAAACAGCTTCTCGGCCTGGGCAGGGTTGAAGGTTGCGGTAAACAGAGGTTCGTGATCGTCCGCCAGGGCTGGATGCCGATCCGCCACCTTGTCGTCCCCAGGTGCGGACGCCAGGCGCATTCCCGATTGCGAAGCGCTTGAGGCGATACGCTGCCAGCCAAAGTCCATGGATTTGGGTGTGGGAATGGATACAAGGCCAACGGCGCCAGCCTCGCGGATTGCCTTGATAAGCGGGGACGTTCGCGCGAAGGATTTAAGCGGGCCGGGCACATCAGCGGGGCCTCCATTGACCACCACAACAATTTTGCCCTTGAGCGAGGCGACGGGGAGTTCGGGGGAATCGAAATCGTTATATCCGGCTTCGGGAAGGTGCAAGCCATATCCGATGAAGACGAGGGGCGCATCGACAGAGGCGGGCTGCTGCATCCGCGTACCCAGAATTGCGTCGTCGCCGAGTTGAAGCGGGATACGTGTCCCATTGGATTCCAGGGCTAGCGCGGATTTCTGCGCAAGGACGCGCTGCACATCGAAGCGAACCGGCTGGTAGTAGGTTCCATTCACCCCGGCAGGCTGCAGTCCCCAGGACTTCAACTTATCCACCACATATGCGGCCGCCTTGAGATACTCGTCGCTTCCGGTCAGGCGGCCTTTCATGGAGTCATCGGCGAGCGTGCGGATGTGGGTCCACCACGCCTGGCCGCGCGCGTCGTCACTGGGGGCACCCGCTGCAATGGTGGCTGCGCCGGTCGATTGCGCGCCCGCGGTGAGGCAGGTGGCTGCGAGAAGTACATGCAAAATAATTGCGAAAGGAACGCGGATTCTCATGAGCATCACTTGTAAGAGTGATGTTAAATGTCGAACCGGGAATTTCGAAAAGCCGATTCTGCTTCTACGAATATCCTTCAACGGCCACCGAGTGATCGCTTACTTCGTGGAACTCGTATGCCAGCCAGGATTGGTCCAATGACCGTCGCGCCACACAAAGATCTCCGTCGCCCGGCCCGCGCTGGATGATCGCGTTCCATCCGACTCTGTCTCCAGCACGAAACTGCTCCAGACAACGGCAACATCGCCAAAGTGCTGCACATCGGTGTGGGGGAATTCAAGCCGAATGAGCTTTCCGCCCTTGTCATGGAATTCAATTGAGGTTCGAATCATATCGTCCTGATTCTTCCACTTCTCCTCGCCATCGCTTATGACGACGCTACCAGGCGGCACTAGCTTCTCAAGTGTCTTTGTGTCGCCCTGGAACCAGGCGCGCCAGACCCGCTCGCGGACCTTGAGCAACTCATCGTTGGACGCGGATGATCCTGCCTGTGAAAACAGGAACGCCGGCAGAAGGAGAATGGCGGGGGCAGCGGGAAGAATGCGGAGGAACTTCTTCCGTAAGGCTATCTTCATGATTCACACCTTTGGGGGACAAGAGGCTGGGACGGTTCACGGTCGCGTTCGCGGTCGACCTGGTTCCGCCGCATGAACCATGCGCCTGCTACGCACACCGCGCTGCCGCAGATTGAGAGCACGGCCACATGCTCTCCCCGCACTGTTACTCCGAGCAAGAGCGCGACCGGAGGGATGAGAAACGCTGTGGAAGATGCGCGCGTGGCTCCCACCCTTCCAGCGGCGGTCGCCAGCAACACGAATGCAGCACCGGTCCCGAATGTTCCTAATGCCAGGAGCGACATAAGGGGCGCTGGCCTCCAGTGCGCGGCAAAGACGTCCCGCACTCCGAGGGGCGCGGTCAAAATCACCGCAACCATCTGCGCGCGGAGAATGATCGGAAGCGCTCCGTAGCGTTGCTGCAAGGGCCGGGCGACGTTTACGGCGAATCCATACGAGATCACCGCCGCCAGGATCAGCAGGACGCCGATGACGCTGCTGTGGCCCACGTGAATCGTCGGCCACGCCATCAGCCCGGCACCGGTTAGTCCGATGGTCAAGCCCACGAGCACGCTGCGCTCCGGAAGTCGACCCGCTATCCCGGTCGCAACGACTGCGGTAAACAGTGGAACCGCGGCATTCAACATACCGGTGAGCGCTGATGAGACTCTCTGCTCCGCGAACGGGAACATGCTGAGAGGGAAAGCGAACCACAAGATACCCAACAGCGCGATGGATGGCCACGCTGTGCGGTCGACTGGTTTGCGCGCGGCAGGAAACAATGCCAGTGTTGCCCATCCGATGAACAGGCGGACGAAGGCGATGCCGTTGGGTCCGGTCGATTTCAATCCCTCGGCGATGAAAAGAAAGGATGCTCCCCAGATGAGTCCGGGGGTGGCGACGAGCATCCAATCTGCGGATACGAATCGGCTCCAATTCGATTTACGTTTCATCTCATTCAGCCCTCACCATATCGGGGCAACACACTTGGATGCCGTCGAATGTCACCGGCATCATTTCCTCATTCGCTGCTGCACCGGGTGTTTACTAAGTTACGTGAGGTCTGCGGCTCTCGCACGACGCCAGCAAGAGCGCCCCCGCGGACGCGGAAAATACCGAGTAGTCCATCGGGGACTTGATGCCGAAGGAAATCGCCATGGCGATTCCGAACATCGCCAGCAATAGCGCTGAGCCCAGTGCCACCCAGCGCGGCCAGAGGCCGACAATCAGAGCGACGCCAAAAAAGATCTCGGCTACGGTAGCAGCCCATGCCAGGAAAGGAACGATCGATGCAGGCATGAAAGAGTTGACCTGGGCTGTGTACTTGATGAAGTTTCCGAAGTTTCCCCAGCCGCCATACTTGCCCCACAGACCGAATCGGTCGGCAACGGCGGACAGAAAGGCTGCACCGAGCGCGAAGCGCACGTAGAAAATCACCGCTCGGTCCAGCCATTGCGAGCGTTCCGAAGTCACGGTGCGCTGCGATGCGAAGGGTAATGATGTTATCGGTGCTTCACTCATAGCTACTTGTCTCCTTCGGTTTTGGAGCCGGGCTCCGGCACGCTGAGCGGCGTGTCGTGATCGCAGACGAAGTACGCGATGAACTTCACCGGTTCGGTGGAACTGGCGTTGGCCGAGACGAGATGGACACCATTGGGTGCTTCGTAAAAACTCTCTCCGGCTTTGTAGATCATCTCCGGCTCGCCCTTCACCTGCGTACGATACGCTCCTTCGACGACATAACCGACCACGGGGCAAGGATGACTGTGTCGCGGCGATGATTGGCCCGGGCCATAGCGCACCTCAACAACGCTCAATTGCAAATGATCGCCCTTCAATTCAGGCAGAGCGTGCGAGAGTACCAGCCGTACCCGCTCTCGGGCTTCAGTTTGCGACGTAGTCTCGGCGGCCTGTGGCCTGGCCAATGTACTCGCCAACATTGCAAATGACAGAACCCTCACTACCCGTGCGCGCAAGTTTGAGGCACCCATCCGCGACCTCCCCTATTGCCACGTTAAGCGATTAGTGGACCAATAACAAGGACCACTTATGATATTTTTGATGTACCATTTTGACGATGAAGCGAGTCACAGCTTTCGAATTGGTGCTTCCGGCGCGGCAGGCGCGGATATCTCCCAGCCACTGGCTGTATGAGGCTCTCCGTACGCAGATTCTGGAAGGCAGGTTGCGGCCGGGAGCGCGCGTTCCGGCTACACGCGATCTGGCCCGGCAATACAGCTTAGCGCGGGGAACGATCGTCAACGCATTCGAGCAGCTCAAGTCAGAGGGATACTTAGAGGGCAATGTCGGATCTGGCACGCACGTGAGCAGAATTCTGCCCGACGATTTACTAAAGATTCCGCGGGAACAAAGCCCGGAACCGGCCGCGGCACGCAGGCCGCGCCGCTTCTCCGATTACGCCAGGCACACCCGGCCGTTTTCGAATTTCGAACTCCGGCCCAGTCGTGCCTTCCGTCCCAATCTGCCCGCGCTGGACTTGTTCCCGACGACACTTTGGGCGCAGGTTTCGGCGCGGCGCCTCCGGCGTGCATCGGCTCATCTTCTTCTGGGCTGCGATCCAATGGGATACCCGCCCCTTCGAGAAGCGGTGGCAGACTACCTGGCGGCGTCTCGTGGCGTGAAGTGCCTCCCCGGCCAGGTGGCCGTCATCTCGGGCGTGCAGGAGGCACTTGACCTGATCGCGCGCCTATTCGTCAACCCCGGAGATCGCGTGTGCATGGAAGATCCGGGGTATCCTGGCGCGTCTCTCGCTTTCAAATCCCGCGGCGCCAAGGTGCACGGCATACGCGTCGATGACGAGGGCATGCAGGTACCCCGCGCAAACGCGCGCGGAGCACGGTTGGTTTACGTGACCCCGGGCCATCAGTTTCCGCTCGGAGTCACCATGAGCCTCGCGCGTCGCCTGCAGTTGCTGGAATGGGCCGGAAAAGCCGGTGCGCTCATCCTCGAAGACGACTACGACGGCGAATATCGGTACACTGGACGTCCGGTGCCGTCACTCCAGGGACTCGACCGCCACGAATTGGTGCTGTTTACGGGCAGTTTCAGCAAAGTTCTCTTTCCCTCATTGCGCCTGGGATACCTGGTTGTCCCACCCGATCTGGTTGATTGCGTATCCGCCACACTCTCTATAACCAGCCGTCATGCGCCGCTGCTTGAACAGGCCGTGCTTTGCGATTTCATGAACGAGGGTCACTTCGGACGCCATCTTCGGCGCATGCGGGAGGTGTATGCAGAACGTCTCTCGGTCCTGATCGAGTGTGCGCAGCGGACTCTGACGGGATTAGTGGAGATCTCGGAGGTGGAGGCGGGGCTACAGACAGCCGGATGGCTTCGCGGCGGGCTCGATAGCGAAGCGGTCGCATCCGCAGCCGCCAGGCGCGGTGTAGAAGTGACGCCGTTGAGTCGATACACCTTGGGTGCACTCGCGCGCGAGGGGCTCCAACTGGGATTCGCCGCCGTCGATTCAAAGGAAATTCGACGCGGGATTCGAGAACTCTCAATAGCGCTGGAAGGCGAATTGGCGAGAGTGGCTCACAATTCCTGTTGACACGCACGATCGCGAAAAGGGATTTCGGTATTCTCTACAATTCCTTCCGCCAACGCTCCGTGCCCAGCAAGGTTCACACCTGCAGAACATCCCCATCACGGGCAACCATTTCATAGAGCACAGGGTTAACGAAGAAGCCGAGAAAGAGCCTCGAAACCAGGCCCGCGACGATGACGATCGCAAAAGGCTTTTGAGTGTCAGAGCCTATGCCGGTGGAGAGCGCCGCAGGCAAAAGCCCCAGACAAGCGACAAGCGCGGTCATCATGATGGGTCGCAGACGAAGTAGCGAAGCTTCGCGCGTTGCCGTGCGAATGTCTTTGTTTTCGAGGCGCAGCTTGTTGATATATGAAAAAAGAATAACGGCTGTCTCAACCGAAACGCCCATCAAAGCGAGCAGGCCGAGTCCTGACGATGCACTAAATGGCGTGTTGGTCATCTTAAGAGCGATCAGGGCCCCGACAGGAACAGTCAATACAACCCCAAGTGCAATCACTAACGGAAATTTGAAATTCCCGTAAAGAGCAAACAGAATCATAAAAATGATCAGCACTGCCATGGGGCCAATGTATTCCATCTGGTGCTGTGCCTGAAGCAATTCACCGTACTCCCCGCCCCATTCGAGCCGATAACCGGCGGGCAATGATTTCGCGATATCCCTGATAGAACGCTGGCCATTGCGCACAGCGGATTGAAGATCGCGGCCTTCAATGCTGAACTGCACGCCGATATAGCGTGAGTTGTTTTCGCGGTAAATGAATGAAGCGCCGCCGGCCTCGTGAATATACGAAACCTCGCTCAAAGGAATCTGCTGGCCCGACGGTGTCCCGACAAGCAGGTTGCCGATTTGTTGCGCATTCTCACGAAATTCCGGTTTCATCCGTACCACGAGATCGAAGAGTTTCTCACCCTGGATCACCTGGGTAGCCGCCTGGCCTCCAACGGCTGCCTGAACGATCGCCTCCACATCCGCCACGTTGATGCCGTATCGCGCAATCTTTTCTCGATCGACGTCGATCAAGAGGCTGGGCTGGCCAAGTTCGCGCACCACTGTCAATTCCTCGAATCCAGGCACCTGCGAAAGCCTGCGCTTGATTTCGAGCGCCTGGGTCTGGAGAACAGTCAGATCGGGGCCATAAATCTTTACAGCAAGGGCGCTCTTCAGGCCCGTGAGGGCTTCGTCGACAGCGTCTTCGGCCGGCTGAGTGTAGTTGAAGATGACTCCGGGAAACGCACTGAGCTGCTTTTGAATATCCTCGGTCAATTCTTTCTTGTTATGGACCGAGCCCGTCTTCCATGAAGGGTCGCTATAAGGTTTCAAGCCAACGTAAAACTCATCGTTGAAGAATCCGGTGGGATCTGTACCGTCGTCGGGACGTCCAAGCTCCGACCCGACTTCGGTAACCATTGGATAATTCAAAAGAATATTGCGAACCTGCGGCGAGAAATTGCTCGCGGTTTCGAACGACACTGTGTAAGGCATCGTCGCACGAACCCACAGCGCGCCTTCATCCAGATGCGGCATGAACTCTCCGCCAATAAAAGGAATGAGCAGGAGCGTGGCGGCGAAGATCAGGGTCGCCCCAATCACGGTCGTTTTGGGGTGATTGAGGCACCACTCGAGTTGCCCCTCATATCTATCGCGAACCCAGTTGAAGGGCTTGTTCTCGCGCTCATGGACTCCTTTCTTGAACCAGTAAGCGCACAAGACAGGAACAAGCGTGAGGGTCAGGATCAGCGCACCGACGAGTGCGATAGCCACAGTGTCGGCCATCGGCTTGAATAGTTTTCCTGACGGACCGCTGAGAGCATAGATCGGCAAGTAACCCGCAATAATGACCGCGACAGAGTAGAAAATTGGACGATCGACGTCCTTGGCCGCCGACCGGATTACTTCCTGAAGGTCATATTTCTGGCCTTCGCGCTCGCCCAGTTCGCGGAAAATGTTCTCCACCATCACCAGGGTTCCATCAATAAGAATGCCGAAATCGATGGCGCCGATTGAAAGCAGATTTGCCGGGATTCCCCGCGCGTGCAAAAAGATGAACGAGAAGAGTAAGGACACGGGAATAGTGAGCGCCACGATCACTGCTGCGCGGAAGCTGACCAGAAAGACCATCAAGACGAGAAAGACGAGAACCATTCCCATCAACATGTTGCGTCCGACCGTATCAATGGTGAGCTGAACAAGGTCGCTCCGGTCGTAGTAGGGACGCACTTTTACGTCCGAGGGCAGGATTTCTTCGTTCAGCTGCCGGGTTTTCGCCGCGACGCCTTTCAGTACATTCTGTGTCTGTTCGCCGCGCCTCATCATGATGACGCCTTCGACGGCATCATCGGTTTGGTTAAAGCCAAATTGGCCGAGGCGAGGTGCGTTTCCTATGACCACCTCGCCTATATCGCGGATGCGCAACGGAACGCCGTTCTGCGAGCCCACGACCACGTTGCCAATGTCGGCGGTATCGCGAATGAGACCGAGACCGCGAACATAGTAGATTTGACCGCCCTGCGCGTAGAATCCACCTCCCGCATTGGAGTTATTCACTGAGAGCTGCTGAATCACGGCAGGGACGGTGAGGTGGTAAGCGTAGAGTTTTGCCGGGTCGAGGAGTACCTGATACTGCATCACCGTGCCGCCGAAACCGGAATCGTCGGCGACGCCGGGCACCTGTTTATATTCGCGTTGGATCACCCAGTCTTCATACGTTTTCAGTTCCTGCGGGGTACGGTCGGGACTCTCCAATACGTATCGATAGACCAGCCCGGATGGACTTGCAAGCGGAGAAAGGGTCGGAGTTACACCCTGAGGATAGGTGACCTCACTCAACCTTTGGAACACGACCTGGCGCGCAAAGTAGTCGTCGGTGCCTTCTTCAAACGTAAGGATGACGACTGAAAGTCCATACAACGAAATAGAACGCATGACCGACATCTTGGGAACGCCGTTCATCTCCACTTCTGTTGGCACGGTGACCAGGCGTTCGATCTCTTCTGACGCGTGACCCGGCCACTGCGAGATGATCTCTACCATCGGCGGCGAGAGATCTGGATATGCATCCACGGGCATGTGGTGAAAAGAGATAACGCCGCCGACACAGATGAATGCGACCAGAAGCAGGATCAGTACCCGTTGCCGCAGCGCAAACTGAACGATACGATGAATCATTCGAAGCCGCCCCCTCAGTGCTGCAGCGAATTAGCAAACTGGAGAAACAAGCTGCCATCGCTGACTACCCTGTCTCCAACGGAAATGCCCTTCAGGATTTGCCTCAGGCCATTCTGGTTAGCACCCAGTTCCACGTCGCGCCTGCCAAACTGGTTTGCGCCATTGGCGACATACACGAACGGCTGATTATTGTCATCGCGCAGAATCGATGAGTCAGGGACAGCGATGACATTTGAGAATGAGCCGGCCGCTACGCTGACGGTGCAATACATGTCTCTTTTCAGTTTTTCGCCTGGGTTCTCCACGACGATGCGCGCTTGCAGCGTCCTGGTGTTTGGGTCGAGTGCCGGCGAGACATAAGAAATCCTTCCATGGAAGCTGCCGGGATAGGCGTCCGTTTGCACAACCACATCTTCTCCGCCGCGAACAAAAGCAAGGTCCGTCTGGTAGACATTGGCAAGAACCCACACCGTGCTCAAATCGGAGATGGTAAAAGCCTGCGTTTGCCCCGCCTGCACAACCTGTCCGGGCGCGACCATTCGCTCCACCACCTCGCCGCTGATGGGCGCGAGCACCGGAATTTGCGCGGACGAAGGAGCCTTCGCCAGGTCGGCCGGGTTCTTGATCCCGAGAATTTTCATTCCCTGTTCCGCCGCATTCAGATCCGCCTCCGCCTGGTTGCGGTCGGACTCGGCCTGTTCCAGATCGCGCTCAGCGATGGCGTGGTGCTGATAGAGCTCCTGTGCGCGGGAATAATTCTTTTGCGTCAGGCGGAAAGAGTCTGCCGCTTTCAAATAGGCGTCCAGCAACTGCGAATAGTCGGGACTGCTTACGTCGAGCATTGGTTGGCCTGTTTTGACATGTTCGCCAGGCACGACCAGAATCCGGCTCACAGGGCCGCCCACTTGAGTTATCACCGGCGTGGTATTGAAAGCGTTATATGCCACCGTACCCGTGAGCCGCAGCGTGCGCTTCAAACTAGTCGGCGCGACCGTCACCACCTGCACGTGTGACATCTGGTCCTGGGGAATGGTGAAGAGCTGCGGGGTCGCGGACTTGGAGGCGCTCGCGGAGAACGACGTCATCTGACTTGCCTGATCGCCATCGTTGGAGTGGCAGGCCGTGGCCATGACGATAAAAGCAAGCGTCAGCACGCGTTGGTTCCTGCGGCCGGCGATGGATGCGATGTTCATGGTAAGCTCCTGGTTCCTACCGCTTCGCGAAGCTGTTCCAGCGCGAGCAAATACGATGCGAGCGCCTGCCGGTAGCCGAGTTGGATAGCCCGATAGCTGCGCTCCGCATCGAGAAAGTCCAACAGGCTCGCAGCGCCGTGCTTGTAGGCGAATTCGCTGATATCGCGGGAATCCTGAGCCTGGTTGAGGTACCCCGAACGATAGAGGCCCACGATCTGGTCATTGCTGCGCAGACTCTCAAAGGCATCCCGCACATCCGTCATCACCTGCCCGCTCGCGAACTTCTCCTGCTCCTGTGCTTGCGTGACGGCGAAAGCTGGCACGCGCAATCTCGCCCTGATTGCGGTCGAATATCGGCAACTGCATTTGTCCGAAGAGTGAAATGTCGTTGGATCCCAGGTGGGTGTAGCTCACCTGCCCTGTAACGTCCCTCTTGCCGATGGCTTTTTGCAACGCGTGCTGGCTATCCGCGGCGGCTACCCCCAAATGTGCCGCCCGTAAATCCGGCCTGTTCAGCAGGGCTTTCGATTGAAAGTCTTCGAGATTGCCCGGGACAGGCTGAAACTCGAACGCCCCAGCGACGTCATAGTCAGCCCCTATTGAGTCGTAGCCGAGGAGTTGCCGCAAGTCCGATAGTCCCTGCGTTCTGGCGAGTTGTGCCGCGGAGAGGTCGGTCTGGAACTGAAGCATCTGAAGCTTGATCTTGAGCAGATCGTTCTCGCCTATATCCCCCGCTTTATAACGGGCTTCCGCGATATCTACCGTGGCTTGAAAACTCTTGAGATCCTGGGTCGCCAGTTCCATCGTCGATTCGGCAAGCTCAACGTTGATAAACTGCGTAGCCACGCTGAAGGTAAGACTTCGCTCATTGTCGGCCACCTGCGAACGCGTGACGGCCGTTTGGTCCCGGGCGGCCTGCAAACGATGTTGCCGCTTCCGCCCTCGTTCAAACAGGTAGCTGACGCCGACGTCAAATTGAGCAATGTTGTCGATATAATCGGCGCTGAACAGGCTTGGTTCGAAAATCGGCAGGAACTGCGAGTCCCCTAAAAGCACCGGGTTGGGTCGGAGGTTCGCCGTCGTCTCTTCCGCCTGGTTCTGCTGAATCGTGGTGCGCGCGGCCAGCAGATTGTGATTATGCTGAAGCGCCAATTGAATGGCATCGTCGAGCGAAATGGTCACAGCGCCAGGCTTTTGGGCAAGCTTGCTTGCCTGTGGAGGCGGCGGCGACTGGCTTTGATCAGGCGGCGCCTGGGAGCTCGCGGCTTCGAAAAGCGACCCGGTTACAAGCAACAATGGAACGCAGAATCCTAGCAAATGCATAGGCAATCAGCCCCTTCACGAGAGACATGCACTGGTCTGGAAGTACGATCACGGCACGGAAGTTTGCAGAAGCTATGCGGGAGGGGCTCGCGCGGAAATCTGCCGTGCGTCAGAGAGGGCGATGAAGCTGACGTATTGAGGCTCAGGCCTGGCACCTTTCGGGACCAGAACGCATGCGCCTATCCCCGCCTTCGACGGTGCTATGACCAGATGGCATAACACACAGGTGTCGGAGGAAGTATTCGCATGGTGATGCCACACGGCTCCGAGGGTAGATCCGATCAACAGCACGAGGAGTGCTATTGGGATCACGATGCGCAAGGTCCGCTTTGGGTCAGGCATTTTTGAGGCGCATTTCAAGGAGCGCGCAGACAGTCCGAATTAGTTTAGTCCAAGATACATCATTCTTAGACATTTAGCTCGCGTTCCTAGGTCTCGGCCAGTGGACCGAGCCCTTCTACCTGAAAGAGACTCGACGTTGTCGGGCACTCACTTCGGGAAACGCGCCGGCTTCGTTTCCAAGGCGCCGAGCGATTCCATCAGCAGATCGGCCGCGGCAAGCGCAAATGGTTCGTCATTGATGTGGGCGTCAAGCTCAACCAGGCGGACAGTTGGGCTGAGTGACGCTTTTAAGGCATTTCGATAGGCGTCGAGCGCCTCTGGCGAGTAGAACGGCCCACCAATCTTGTCGATGGCGGAAACACCTCTAAGAGGGATCAGCATGGTCACAGGCCCGTTAGCGCGGTTGAGCCTGGCGGCGGTGATGCGTCCGATCTCCGCACACTCTTCGGGCGTCGTCCGCATCAGAGTTACGGTGGGGTTATGGACGTACAGGTTGCGGCCCCGAAACTGGCCAGGCACCGTTTCCTGAGGCCCGAAATTCACCATGTCGATCGCGCCCGGGCAGACAAGCTGGGGAATGCTCTTGCGGCCCGCCGCTTCCAGCCGGTGCGGTCCCGCGCTCATCACACCGCCCACCAGTTCGTCTGCCAGTTCGGTGGTCGTGATGTCGAGAACAGCTCGAAATGCGCCGTCCTCGATCAACTTTTCCATCGCCAGTCCGCCGGTTCCTGTCGCGTGAAAGACCAGAACTTCGTAGCCTCTCTCCTCCAGGATGCGGCGTGCGGCCGTCACGCAAGGTGTCGTGACGCCAAACATCGTCGCCGCAATCGCGGGTTTCTCGTCGAGGGCGGCGGCCGACTCCGATGCCACCATGCCGCAAATCGCCCCTGCAGCATTGCTGATGATCCGGCGGGAGACGTGATTTAAACCCGCGATGTCGAGCACCGAAGGCATCATGCAAATGTCTGTGATTCCGACGTAGGGCCTGACATCGCCGGAGGCCAGCGTGGAAACCATCACTTTTGGGAAGCCATAGGGGAGTGCACGCATGGCCGCGGTCGCAATGGTCGTTCCGGCAGAACCGCCCAGGGAAGCCACCCCATGAATGGCCCCTTGTTCAAAAAGCCGGCCAAGAATCGCCCTCGCCCCTACCGCCATGGCGGCGACGCTTCCACCTCGGTCTCTCTCCGTTCTGAGCGCGGCAAGATTCTCGTTTGCCGCCGCGGCAACCTCCTCCCGGGAAATGTCGGCCGCAAAGGGAGGACTGCCAAGCACGCCGACATCGATCATCAGCGTTCGCAGGCCCGCACTCTCGATCCGCTCCCGCAGGAAGGAGAACTCTTCCCCCTTGGTATCGAACGTGCCGATCAACGCGACGGTTTTCGTCATCATCGTGTCAACTTCAGAGCAGCTCACTCGGGGACAGCACCCGACATTCCGGCATGGCGCGTAGAAGCGCCTCGGGGCCCGGCGGCGAATAAATCGCAATCAATTTCAACGGCTCCCACCCTGTGTTCACCGTGGAATGGTAGACGTCGGCAGGAATGTGAATCATATCCCCGGCGCCAATGGGTTCCCACTCTTCGCCGTCGATATCGATCATCTGCCTTCCTTGACCGGAGACTACGTAGAGAACCTCTTCGGTTCCCGGATGATTATGCCGAGCATGGCCTCTCCCGGGTTGCAGTAGCACGACACCCATGGTGAAGCGCTCCGTGCCGGTGACACGCGGTTCGCTGAGCCACTTGATCGTTCCCCAATCAAAGACCTGCGTTTCGACAGCGGCGGGTGATACGAAACGGCGACCGGCGAACCTGGACATGGCTGCTCCTTTAGTTGTGGTCCATATTGATGTTCAGATTTTTGAAGTTCCTCACCTGCTCGGTGATGGCGCGTTCGGTAGGCAGGCGCTCGATGCTCGAGGCGCCAAAGAATCCACAAACGCCGTTGGTCCGGGTGAGGACGTACTGCACATCGTCGGGTTCGGCAATCGGGCCGCCATGACAAAGCACTAGAATCCCGGGACGGATGGAGATGGCTGCTTCGCGGATGGCTTGAATTCGCTCGACCGATTGATCGAGGCTGAGGGCAGTCCTGGCGCCGATGGTACCTTTCGTAGTCAATCCCATGTGCGCAATCAAGAGGTCTGCACCTGCTTCTGCCATGGCCTTCGCTTCGTCTTCATTGAAGACATACGGGCAGGTGAGCAGGTCAAGATCATGCGCCCGGGCAATCATCTCAACTTCCTGTTCGTATCCCATGCCGGTTTCCTCAAGACTCTCGCGGAAGCGGCCATCGATCAGACCTACCGTTGGGAAGTTCTGCACTCCGGAGAAGCCGAGTTGTTTCAGGTCGCGCAGAAACAGATCCATGACCCGAAACGGATCGGTCCCACAGACGCCTGCCAACACCGGTATGTTGCGCACGATGGGCAGTACTTCGCGGGCCATTTCCACGACGATAGCGTTCGCATCCCCGTACGGCATGAGACCAGCCAACGATCCTCGCCCAGCCATACGGTAGCGGCCCGAATTGTAGATGATGATGAGATCCGCTCCCGCCGCTTCCGCGCACTTGGCGGAAATTCCGGTGCCCGCGCCAGCGCCGATGATGGGGGTTCCCGCTGCGCTGCTCGCTTGCCATCGCTTCAGACACGCCGCTCGGTCCATTCTTCCCTTCTTCGTTTGCCATCCTGGATCACGACGCCACTATACGGCTGCCGGCATCCAACTCAAACAGGAAATTTGGGGCCGGCCACGACCTTTTTGTTTGTCAAAGGGGGAATCCTTCGTCCTTCAAAACGCGCTGATAGGCCGACAGCGTCAGGAAGTCAATGAACTTTGGCGCCCGGACCAACTCAAGCATCAGATCCGCGGCCGCTTCATAAGCGGCATAGCGCGCGGCATCCACAGCGAACTTTTGCCGCTCTAATTCGCTGGCAATCATGCCTTCCACCAGTGCAAGGTCCGCGACTCTTCCATCAGAGAGTTTCGCCTTATGATGCACCCATTGCCATAGCTGCGCGCGGCTAATCTCCGCGGTGGCGGCGTCCTCCATCAGGTTGAAGAGCGGGACGCAGCCGATGCCGCGCAACCAGGCTTCGAGATATCCCAGGCCAATGGCCACATTCTGTTTCACTCCGGTCTCGGTGATCTCCCCTTCCGGAACCCGGAGCAGATCTTCGGCGGTGGGATTGTAGTCGGGCAACTGCTTCGAAATTTGGTTGGGTTCGGGCATCAGGCGGTCGAAGATCTCCAGCGCCACAGGCACCAGGCCCGGATGCGCAACCCAGGTACCGTCATGGCCGTCGCCGGCCTCGCGTTCCTTGTCAGCACGCACCTGGGCGATCGCGTTTTCATTGGCTACCGGGTCGGACTTGATGGGTATGAAGGCCGACATACCTCCCATCGCATGCACATTGCGCTTATGGCAGGTCTTGATGGCCAGCTTCGAATAGCTGCGCATGAAGTGGGTGGTCATGGTGACCCGGGCGCGATCGGGGAGTATGGCACGAGCATCATTGGAGAATTTCTTGATGAAGCTGAAGATGTAATCCCAGCGGCCGCAGTTGAGCCCGGCGGAGTGGTCGCGCAGTTCGTAGAGAATCTCGTCCATCTCGAAGCTGGCGAGTATGGTTTCGATGAGCACGGTGCCTTTGATGGATCCCTGGGCAATGCCGATTTCCTTTTCAGCGCGGATGAAGACATCGTTCCACAGCCGCGCTTCCAGGTGGCTCTCCATCTTGGGTAAGTAGAAATACGGGCCGCTGCCACGGGTGAGCAATTCGGTCGCGTTATGGAAGAAGTAGAGACCAAAATCGAAGATGGAACCCGACATTGGTTCGCCATCGACGAGCACGTGGCGCTCCTCCAGGTGCCAGCCGCGGGGGCGCACAAACAGCACCGCGACTTTGTCATTGAGCTTGTACTGCTTGCCCGTGGCGGGGTCGGCGTAGGTGATCGTTCGCCGGATGGCATCGCGCAAATTGATGTGGCCGTCGAGCAGGTTGTTCCACGTCGGCGTGCTGGAGTCCTCAAAATCGGCCATAAAGACCTTTGCACCGGAATTGAGCGCGTTGATGATCATTTTGCGGTCGACGGGTCCCGTAATCTCCACGCGACGGTCCAGGATATCCGCAGGCAGGGGCGCCACGGTCCATGCCGATTCCCGAATCGGGCGCGTCTCTTCAAGGAAATTCGGACGCTCACCGGCGTCGAGTCTTTTCTGCCGCTCCTGGCGTGCGTCGAGCAACTCTTTGCGGCGGGTGTTGAAGGTGCGTTGCAGGTCCACGATGAAAGCAATGGCTTCCGGAGTGAGGATTGCAGCGTAACTCTCGGACACTGGCGCGAGAATCTCAACGCCTGATAGATGAATCGTTGTCGACATTGCGGTTCTCCCTTTTCAAAATCATTCTGCGGGCGGGTCGAAGGTGCATGATTCACTCTCTTGGATGAGCGACGCGGGATTGGCCGCCGCTCTTTCCGTGCAACAAAGCTTCGCTGGACATGCCCCTCATCGATGCATCGAGTAACTCAACCATATGAAAAGCAGGCATTGTCTTCAACCCTCGTCGGCGAAGGCCGCTTGTAAGTTGCAGGAGACAGCCGGGATTGGCCGAAGCCACCGCCTGCGCGCCCGTGGACAGAAGGTTATCAACTTTGCGGTCGCCGAGTTGGCTGGCCGTTTCAGGCTGCAATAAGTTGAACACGCCCGCCGAACCACAACAGAGACTGGCTTCCGGTATTTCGGCGACTTCAAGTGAAGGGATTCCCGCCAGGAGGCGGCGCGGCTGATCGCGCACGCCCTGCGCATGCTGCAGATGGCAGGCATCATGATAGGCGACGCGCAGTTTCAGGGGATGGCGCGGCGCCTGGGCTGGGATTTCGCAGAGGAATTCAGAGATGTCTTTGCACTTGGCAGAGAAGGCCGCGGCGCGTGCGGCCCATACCCGGTCGTCGCGCAGCAGATGACCGTACTCCTTCATCGTGGACCCGCAACCGGCGGAGTTGATGACAATCGTGTCTACTTTGGCGGCCTCGAAGACGGCGATCATCTTCCGGGCGAGGGCGATTGCCTCGGCCTCCATTCCGGAGTGAAGCATGAGAGCCCCGCAGCATGATTGTTCGCGGGGAATGATCACTTCGCAGCCTTCTGCGGCCAGCACGCGCATCGTGGCTGCGTTTACATGAGAGAAGAAGACTTGTTGCACGCATCCGCTTAACATTCCAACGCGACGGCGCGGAGTTGTCCTGGGCTGAATGGTCGAATCCAGCCGCTCAAACAGGCGGGCCGGCACATCGGGCAGCAAGGCCTCCATGGCCGCCAGCCGTTTCGGAAGCAGCCTGGTCATTCCAGTCGACCGGACGAGGGAACGTAAGCCGCATTTTTGATAAACGCGCAAGGGCAGCGCGAGCAGTCGCATCCGTGCTGGATAGGGGAACGTTGCGAAGAGCAAGCGGCGAAAGAGACGCTCGCCGAGGCCGCGCGGAAGGTTTCGCTCGATCTGTGCTCGCACCGGTTCGATGAGCTTGTTGTATTGGACACCGGATGGGCAAGCCGTAATGCAAGCCATGCAACCGAGGCAGTTATCCATGTGCAGCCGAAAACGCGCATCGAGAGGCGCCTGGCCTTCCGCGGCTTTCTTGATCATGTAGATGCGGCCTCGCGGCGAATCCATCTCTTCGCCCCAGAGGACATACGTGGGACACGCCGGCAGGCAGAATCCGCAGTGCACACAGTCATCGAGGTACTTCTTCTCCGGTGGATGATGCGCATCGAAGCTGGAAGGATGTTGTTGCTGCGGAGTGGTGGTCGGCGGCATAGGATCAGATGTTTCCCACAAAGCGGCCGGGGTTGAGAATGCGGCGGGAATCGAAGCGGCGCTTGATCTCATTCATTAATGTCCCGCCTCCCCGGTCCGGACCCCACACGTCAATCGTGCCGCGCATTGTGTCCGGAACCTGCAGCACAACTACGCTCCCGCCGAACTCTTGCACGCGGGTGCGTTGTTTATCAATGAGCGCAAGCACCAATTCCGGCGCGGCTTCAAGAGCAACCGTCATCAAGCCGGTGGCCTGCGCAAGAACTTTGACGTCGCGTCCCTCCCCGAAACTCCACTTATGCAATTCCGCGCTAATCGAGCAGATTTCGGCAGGGAGCGTCGAGATCTTCAACACGACAGCATTCTTGTTGTCGAACATTTGCTGCCGTGCACTCCAAACGTTCGGGGCTCGCCCAACAATAGGAAAACCCCCGAGTATTGCCTGAAGACTAGCCCCATATTCGTCGAGGCATTCCGCCAACCCCGCGATACGGACGTCGAGCGCAAATTCGTTCTTTGAGATGCGCAACTGCACCGATGACGGAACCATGAGCGAGTCCATCAACGTACGCAGCGGTTCCGAAAATCGCTTTGCGTTGCCTGCTCCGTTCGGAGCGACCGCGGTCCACGTCCGTGAGTGTTCCTCCGCCGGGTGGAGGCGGAAATTCACCTCGACAATCACGCCCAGCGTGCCGAAACTGCCTGTCATCAATTTGTGAATGTCATAGCCAGCAACATTCTTAACGACTTTGCCGCCGCTTTTTGCCACCGTGCCGTCCGCGAGCACAACCGTCATGCCGATGATGAGATCGCGCAAGCCGCCATACTTCAGCCGCAACGCGCCACTGTCATTCGAGGCCACGATGCCGCCAATCGTGGCCCGATCCGGCCACAACGGATCGAGCGCGACCATCTGTCCGTGCTCTTTCAGGTGCGCCTGCATCGACTCCCACGAGCATCCAGCCTCAACGGTACAGGTCATGTCCTGCCAGGCATGTTCGCGGAGTTGGCAAATGCGCTTCATGCTCAACTCGATGTCCGGCACGACCGGGTTCCCCCAGCCGAGCTTGGTGCCACTGCCGATGGGCATCACCGTCAACCCGTTGGCGTTCGCGAATCGCAGCACCTCGGCCACCTGCGGCACGTCAGCGGGAGCCGCGACAATTGTTTCCCCGCGCATGATCGAGTGTTCCGCTCCTACGATTGCGCCGAGATGAGCTGCGCCCTGCTGCAGCGTCAATGCGGCGGATGTGCTCATCAGAAGATCTCCGCGATGCCCGCTGTCTCGAGCGGGTGGGGTGTGTAGGGTCCGGGCTTTTCGGCGCACAGGCGCGGGCGCGGGAAGACCTTATCGGGGTTGGCGATGTTCTCCGGATCGAAGGCACAGCGAACCAGTTGCATGGTGGCCAGGTCAGGCTCGGAGAACATGTAGCCGAGCGCCTCCTGCTTCTCCTTGCCCACGCCGTGCTCACCGGTGATGGAACCGCCATTGTCGACGCAGAGGCGGAGGATACGATAGGAGAGTTCGAGCGCTTTCTCCTCCTGGCCGGGCATGGCCTGATCGTAAAGCACCAGTGGATGCAGGTTGCCGTCGCCGGCATGGAAGACGTTGGCTACACGCAGGCCAGCCGCAGAGGCCAGGCGGTCGATCTCATCCAAAAGGTGCGGAAGCGCGGTGCGCGGAATGACGCCGTCCTGCACGATGTAGTTGGGCGAGATGCGTCCGACCGCCGCGAAGGCCGCCTTGCGCCCCTTCCAGACCAGGGCGCGTTCCTGCTCCGATTGCGCTACGCGAATTTCCCATGCGCCATTGTTGCGGCACAGTCTCTGCACAGCTAGCATGAGTGCATCCACCTCGCTGCGGGGGCCATCGAGTTCGACCAACAGCAAGCCTTTGCAAGCGGGATAGTGGGCGTGCACAGCGGCTTCGGCGGCCTGGATGGCGAGCGCGTCCATGATCTCCATGGCCGAAGGCAGCATTCGGGCGGCGATGATATCGCTGACCGTTTGGCCCGCTGCCTGGATCGAATCAAATGCGGCTAAAAGCGTTTGCACGACTTCAGGACGCTTAACGATGCGGAGAGTGATCTTCGTCGCCACACCGAGCGTGCCTTCTGAGCCGACGAACACGCCTGGCAGGTCGTAGCCGGGCGTGTCCAGGGTGGGGGAGCCGAGTTGGACGAGTTCGCCGGAGGGAAGCACGACGTCGATGGCAAGCACGTGCGTGACGGTGAAGCCGTATTTCAGGCAGTGCGCGCCGCCGGAGTTTTCCGCCACGTTGCCGCCGATGGTGCAGACCGATTGCGACGAAGGATCGGGGGCGTAGAAATACCCCTGCGCCGAGACACGCTGGGTTACATGGGCATTGATCACTCCAGGCTCGACGACGACCTGCCGGTTGGCGAGGTCGACATTGAGAATGCGGTTCATGCGCGCCAGGCTGATAACGATGCCGCCCGCTGCAGGCAGCGCGCCTCCGCTCAGGCCCGTACCTGCGCCGCGACTGACAAAGGGAATTTTGTCCCGGGCACAGAGGCGGACCACGGCCTGCACTTGCTCGGCAGAGCGCGGCAGCACTACGGCTTCAGGCATCACGCGGAAATTTGTCAGCCCGTCGCATTCGTAAGTCTGCAACTGGCTTGGCCCGGTGATCAGCCCGTCGTCACCAACGGCGGCGCGCAATCCGGCGATTTGGATGGCGGTCAGCACTCTCGAAACAGCTTACTTGAAGGATGCAGGAGTTGGCTCGCCAATCTGTGTCCCCGCGTCCAGGTTGGCGGTGGCGCAAGGCGTAACTCTTCAGCTATGGTAGTAGGCGCTTGCATGGGCCGCAAATTGTCCGTCATTTGAGCGAATTGAGTGCGATCCAAGTCAGGGTTTCCCGGCACAGTTAGTGCTATGCGAACGTCGGTGAGTCCCAAAAACAATCGAGGAAGGAACCACGCATGAACCCCGTCTGGACCCAGGGCTATTCTATCTGGGGGCAGGGCCTCGCTATTTCGGCAATTTTCGCGGCACTTCCGATCGCCGTTCTGCTCTTTCTCCTCGGAGTGAGGCGAAAACCCGCATGGGTGGCGGCTTTGTTTGGCCTCGGCTCCGCCCTGCTGGTCGCGCTGGCGGGTTACCGCATGCCGGTTTCGCTCACTCTCAGTTCGGCGGCATACGGGGCTGCTTTCGGACTGTTTCCTATCTCATGGATCGTGTTCTGGGCGATCGTGCTCTACAACGTGACGGTGGCGACGGGGAAGTTTGCGATCATCAAGGATTCGGTCGGATCTTTGACTCCCGATCTGCGGATTCAGGCGATTATCATCGCTTTCGGCTTTGGCGGATTTCTCGAGGGCGCCGCCGGCTTTGGCACGCCCGTCGCCGTCGCGGGAGCCATGATGGTGGGGTTGGGATTCTCGCCATACTATGCGTCTGCCCTGTGCTTACTGGCGAATACAGCCCCCGTCGCGTTCGGCGCGATTGGCGTGCCTGTCATCACGCTGGCGCAGATTACCGGGCTTCCTCTCGATAAGTTGAGCGGCGCCGTGGGAACCCTCTGCGCACCAATCGCGGTTATCCTTCCCGCGTACATGATCTTCGTCATGGGAGGCTTGAGCGCAGCATTGGAAGTGTGGCCTGCGCTCCTGACGGCCGGGCTGACCTTTGGAACGGTTGAGTACCTGGTGTCGAATTACCTCGGCGCTCAACTCAGCGACATTCTGAGCTCCACGTCATCAATAGCCGCGGTGGTTGTGTTGTTAAGGTTTTGGCGCCCGCACTCACGAAACGTGGCCGCGGGTGCGTATACGAGAGGAGCCACGGGACCGGGTCCGTTCGAACTCGCAAGTGGATTTCCAACGCAATCCTCGACGCCGAGGCACACCGCCGGGCAGATTGCCGCGGCATGGATGCCCTATATCTTTGTGGTCGTCCTCGTTCTTCTTTGGGGTTATAAGCCATTTCAGAACATCCTGAACCTGGCAACCATCGTGGTTCACTGGCCTGCGCTTCACAATTTGATCGTTCGAACGCCGCCGGTTTTGTTGAAGGCCTCTCCCTACCCGGCGGTGTTTAACCTGAACCTGATTTCCGCAGGGGGGACAGCGTGCATGTTTGCCAGCATCTTCTCCGCCATATTTCTGCGCATGCGGATTGCGGAGTTTATCAGGATCATCTTCGCCTCGGCGCGTCTATTAGCCCTTACCATCCTCACGATTACAGCCGTACTTTCGATGGCATTCGTCATGAATTACTCCGGGGCCACGGGAACCCTGGGCCTCGCCTTCGCTGCGACCGGTGCAGCGTTTCCTTTCTTCAGCCCGTTCCTTGGCTGGCTCGGCGTATTCCTCACCGGCTCCGACACTTCGTCGAACGCGTTGTTTGGCAGCCTGCAAGCGATCACCGCCGAGCGCCTTGGATTCAGTCCAGTGCTCATTGCCGCTTCCAACTCGTCCGGCGGCGTGCTGGGCAAAATGATCAGTCTTCAATCCATCGCGGTAGCGGCAGCTGCTACCGGAATTACAGTCGCGCAGCAATCGCAACTGATGCGATTCACCCTGAAGCACAGCATCATCCTCGCCACCCTCGTCGGGCTCGAGGTGCTGGTATTGGCCTATTGGATTCATCTGATCTAACTGATCTTTGGCGCGGGGATGGCCGGACGATACGAATGTCGCCACGATGTAAACGTCATCATCGTGCTTCCTCGATCTGTATGCGATGCAAGTCTGGACTATGCCCGGCGAAAGCAGCATAATGGCGTGGTCAGGCAGGCCGGCCGCGTGGAGGGATATAGCCATATGGGATACAGAATCAAGCGCATTTCGACAGCCGGGATCGATGAAGCCATCTCCAAGGCTGAACTCTATCGCTCTCTCAATGAACCGGAGGAGGCAGAGTCGATCTGCCGCGATATTCTGGCCATCGAGCCAGAGCATCAGTTCGCATTGCGTCTACTCGGGCTCGCCCTTACAGATCAGTTCACCGGCCGGGGGTCTGATCGTTACCGGGAGACGGAACAGATCTTTCAGCAGCTCCAGAACCCCTACGAGCGGCTCTACTATACCGGGATCCTGTGCGAGCGCCGCGCGAAAGCACAGCTCAATGCCGGGCACCCGCCTGTTTCAGTCTTAGCGCTTTTCGAACAGGCTTTGCAATCATTCGCAGAGGCCGAAGACATTCGTCCCGCAGGAAACGATGACGCCATCCTGCGCTGGAATCGCTGCGTGCGCCTGCTCCAAAACCCAGCCTATGGATGGGATGAGCTCGAACCGGAACTCGTTCCGTTCGATGCTCAAGACGCTCCGCCAAGATAAGCAAGCTTCAACAAATTCTGAGCGTGACGCATTCGAGTCATAGAATGCGAAACAGACGCTTCAGAGGATCGAAGTAACGGTCAACTACGCGCTCCTTGAGCGGGATAATCGCGTTCTCCGTGATGGTAATCGACTCGGGACAAACCTGCCGGCAACATGTGGTGATGTTGCAGTAACCAATGTTGTGGTTGTGCCGCAAATCGCTGACCCTGTCTTCGGTGTCTAGCGGATGCATTTCGAGTGCCGCCGCATAGACGAGCAGACGCGGACCGATAAACTCCTCGTGCTTGTGGTGTTCGCGCAGGACGTGGCATACGTCCTGGCAGAGAAAACACTCGATGCACTTGCGGAATTCCTGCACCCGCTCAACGTCGGCCTGCTGAATGCGCCATGTGCCATCGGCAGCGTCGGGTGGGCGGGGCTTGAATTGCTTGATAGTCTTCTTGGCCCGGAAATTCCACGAAACATCCGTGACCAGATCGCGTATAACCGGAAACGCGTGCATCGGCTCCAGGATGACCGGCATGTTCAAGTTGATGTCACTCAACCGGGTCATGCACATGAGTTTGGGCATGCCGTTGATCTCGGCGGAGCACGATCCACATTTGCCGGCCTTGCAGTTCCATCTCACCGCCATGTCGGGAGCTTGCTGGGCCTGGACGCGGTGCACGGCGTCGAGAACGACCATTCCTTCCTCAACGGGTGTGGTGTAGTCCTGGAATCCGCCGCCCGTCTTGTCTCCGCGCCAGATTCGAAATGTCGCTGATGTGGCCATCGCTTTCGTCTCCCGGCTATTTCATCTACTGCTATTTCATTTCCTCAATCACCTTCTTCAACTCATCCGGCATCGGCGTGACGGCGCGCTTCTCGACCTGCATTTCACCTTCTGCACCGCGCCGGATGACGATGTTGAACTTTCCCCACTCCGCGTCTTTGCCGGGGAAGTCTTCGCGGAACTGCGCACCGCGGCTTTCTTTTCGCAGCAGCGCAGCACGGGTAACGGCTTCAGAAACGATCATCATGTTCCCAAGATCAATCGTTGTGTGCCAGCCGTTGTTGTACTCGCGATTCCCGGCAATCCCAGCCCGTTCTGCGCGCGCGCGCAGTTGACCGATCGCGTCGAGCGCCTGTTGCATTTCGCTTTCGAGGCGTACGATCCCGACAAGGTCCTGCATGGTGTCCTGCAGATCGTACTGAACCTGATAGGGGTTCTCGCCGGATGGGCCGCGGTCGAAGGGAGCGAGGGCGGCTGAAGCCGTGGCCTGAATCTGCGCCTCGTCGACCCTCACCGGGCCGTTGGCTTTGGCGAAGTCGGCGGCAAAGCGTCCAGCGCGCCGTCCGAACACAACCAAGTCCGACAGTGAATTTCCGCCCAGCCGATTGGCGCCATGCAATCCCGCCGCCACTTCCCCGGCAGCGAAAAGGCCCGGCACATTCGACATCTGGGAATCCCCATCGACGCGGATTCCGCCCATCATGTAATGAGTGGTGGGACCAACCTCCATCGGCTCTTTGGTGATGTCCAGATCGGCAAGCTGTTTGAATTGATGGTACATGCTGGGCAACTTGCGCTTGATGTGTTCCCCCGCCTTCGGAAGGCGGTCCTTGATCCAGGAAATATCGAGAAAGACGCCGCCGTGTGGCGAGCCGCGGCCCGCTTTCACTTCACGATTGATGCACCGCGCGACATGATCCCTGGTGAGCAGTTCGGGAGGACGCCGGGCATTCTTGTCGCCCTGCGTATACCGCCAGCCCTCTTCTTCCGAGTCCGCGGTTTGCTCTTTGTACAAGTCAGGAATGTCGTCAAACATGAACCGCCGGCCTTCCTTATTGCGCAGAACACCGCCTTCGCCGCGCACGCCCTCGGTGACCAGGATGCCGCGTACACTGATCGGCCACACCATCCCGGTAGGATGGAACTGAACGAATTCCATGTCCTGGAGTTCGGCTCCGGCACGATACGCCAACGCCAGGCCGTCACCGGTGTACTCCCAACTGTTGCTCGTGATCTTGAAGGCACGCCCGATACCGCCGGTGGCCAGTACCACCGCCTTTGCCTCCCATAGCTGGAACCGGCCCCTCTCGCGATCGTATCCGCAAGCTCCGGCAATGCGGTTTCCGTCGAGCAGCAGGCTCAGCACAGTGCACTCCATGTGCACTTCCATTCCCGTGTGAATGCCGTGGTCCTGAAGGGTCCGGATCATCTCAAGGCCAGTGCGATCGCCGACGTGAGCAAGCCGCGGATACCTGTGGCCCCCGAAGTTTCGTTGCAGAATTTTGCCGTCGTTGGTGCGATCGAAAAGCGCGCCCCACGCCTCGAGTTCGCGCACGCAGTCGGGAGCTTCCTTCGCATGCAATTCGGCCATGCGCCAGTTGTTGAGATACTGGCCGCCGCGCATCGTGTCGGCAAAATGGACGCGCCAACTATCGCGATCATCGACATTGGCAAGTGCCGCCGCAATGCCGCCTTCAGCCATGACGGTATGAGCCTTGCCGAGAAGGGATTTGCAAACGACCCCCACCTTGGCACCGGCGGCCCCGGCTTCAATAGCGGCGCGCAGACCGGCCCCGCCTGCTCCAATCACCAGTACATCGTAGGAGAACCGTTGGAATTCCGGCATCTAGAGAATTCTCCAGTCGTGCCAGATTCCCATCGAACAAAGCCGAACATAGATATCGGAAAACGCAACCCAGAGCAGGCTAGCCCAGGCCCACTTCTTGTGTCCCGCGTTGAGGCGACTTACAAAGTTGTATATCTTGTGCCGTACGGGGTGCTGGGAAATCTGGTCGAACGTCCCCCCGATCATGTGCCGGAAGGCGTGACACCCGAAGACATACCCACCGATAAGCACGACATTCACGACCAGGACCAGGCTTCCAATCCCGATCCCGAATCCGTCCGGAAAAAAGAACGACCTTACCGCGTCGTAGACCAGAAAACCCCAGACAATGTACGAGAACCTCAGAAAGTAGCGATGAAAATTCTGCATAATGAGCGGAAAAGTTCGTTCCCCCAGGTAACTCTTGCGTGGCTCGCTCACTGCACACGCCGGAGGATCGGCCCAGAACGATTTGTAATAGGCGCCGCGGTAGTAGTAACAGGTCAGGCGGAACAATCCTGGGATCCAAAGAATCAGAAGAGCTGGAGAGAAGGGCAGAAAATTCGGGTACCAGCTCGGCTTCGGGCCAAACAGTGCGTGGGGAGAGCTGCCGAAAAGCTCGGGCGAATAGAACGGCGAGATATAGGGACCATAGGTGTAATGGCTGTTCTGGAATGCCGCCCAGTTCGCGTAGACCAGAAACGCACCGAAACCCAGGAAGATTGCTGCTGGGGAAAGCCACCAGGCGTCGCGCCGCGATGTTTGACCAAACTTGCCGTCTTTCCAGACGATGTCGGGAGCTGACACAAGTCCCTCCATGCCGGAGGGATTCGAAACTATGCCTTCCCGTCCGATGGCATGGGATTGTATAGCAAGGACTCTGCTGCCAGCCACATGCAATGTGAGTCGGCGGAGCGGTAGCAAGCCTCACAGGCCAACTATCATAGGTGAATTGGTGAAATGAGCCCTCATCGCCGCCCTATTCTCATCGACACGGACACGGCGTCCGACGACGCGGTTGCGTTGATTATGGCGCTGCGCTCGCCGAGGGTCGAGGTCAAGGCAATCACCACCGTCGCCGGAAACGTTCCAGTTGAACAGGCGACGCGAAACGCACTCTTCACTGTCGAGCTATGCGGCGCGGATACATCGGTCTTCGGCGGTGCTGCGAAGCCGCTGGCACGTGAACTTCAGACGGCAGTCTGGTTCCATGGACGGGATGGGCTTGGCGATCATGGGTACGCGCCCTCCGTCCGCGCCGCTTCCTCAGGTGACGCCGTTGACGCTCTGATCGCAACCGTTCAGTCGACGCCTGGAATCGAGATCATCACGCTCGGGCCACTCACCAACCTGGCATTGGCGCTGGAGCGTTGGCCCGCGCTCGCCCGCTCCGTTGGCCGGTGCGTCGTGATGGGCGGAGCGCCCTGCTGTGAGGGCAACGTGACCCCCGCCGCGGAATTCAACATCTGGGTCGATCCAGAGGCTGCGAGGGCGGTCTTCGCATCCGGCGCACCAATTGAAATGATCGGCTGGCATCTATCGCGCTTCGACGCGGTCCTGAATGAGAGGGAGATCCAGGAGATACTGGCGCTCGAAACTCCATTGGCAGAGTTCGCCATCCGTGCCAACAGCACCGCGGCGGCCGCCTACCATAAGCAGACGAGCGAAAAGGGCATTTCCCTTCCGGACCCGGTCGCCATGGCGGTACTGCTCGAGCCGAAGCTGAAGCTGAACGTGAGCCGGCACCGCGTGGCGATTGAGTGCAACAGCGCCCTGACTAGGGGAATGACAGTAGTGGACCGTCTCGATGTGACGGCCGATCCACGGAACTCCATTGTCTGGAGCGACATCTTGCGCGGCGGCCAGAAGGCCGAGATCTGCTGGAAGATCGACGTGCCAGGGTGGAAGGCTGAACTGGTGTCTGCATTGAAATCCAGGTAAGATGGTCGCTCCCAACCTCTGAGAATCGGGGAAAACGTGCGTTCGCGATCGCGTGCGATTCGGTTGGCGCAGCGTCCGGTTTCGAACGCCTGTCCTCAATTCCGAGCAATGTCTGAAGATGCATGATTTGCCAAACCATTGATTATGAGGCCATTTGCCGGCGGGTTAATGGGAACTGGAATTGCTGTACGAGACCCCATGACGCTCGCTCGGGATGTTCCCTGTCCACCTGGGCGGAGTATCAATCCGTTCGATCATGACTGGATCCCGTATCCCCGCGAGGATTGATCATGTCCACATTTCTTCAGGATTTCAGATACGCATGGCGGCAGATCTACAAGAACCCTGGAGTCTCTGTCACGGCTGTGCTCTCGCTGGCACTAGGCATCGGTGCCACGGTTTCTGTCTTCAGCATTATTTACGCCGTGCTCATGAACCCGTGGCCGTACCAGGGAGCTGATCGCATCGCCAATGTCGCGCTGCTCGACAAGTCTGGAAACGGCCAGGGCTACGGGCTCAATGGCCCCCAAACGCGTGAACTGGCCAAGGCCCAATCACTCGAATACGTTGTGGGTTTTAACGGCTGGTCGCTGACCGTAACCGGAAGCGACGTGCCCGAAAATGTCGAGAGCTATTCTTTCACCGGTAACGTGTTTCAGATGCTGGGTGTCCCCGCCATGCTGGGCCGGTACTTTCTGCCATCGGACGCGCCCGACGGCCAGGATCCCCAGCCGGTGGTCGTGTTGAGCTTCAAGTTCTGGATGCGCCACTATCACGGTGACAAGTCGATTGTCGGCAAGACCATTCAGTTGGTGCACAAGACCTATACCGTAATCGGTGTCATGCCGCCTCATTTCGGATTTCTGGGCCCTGACGTCTATCTCCCGCTGAAAATGTCGGGCGTTGCCAGCGAACAATACGGTACGTTCATCAAGCTCAAGCCCGGAGTCAAGCCGGAAGCCGCTGCAGCCGAACTGCAACCATACTTCAAGGAATTCGCCAAACAAACGCCTGACCACTTTCCAAAGGAATACAAGGAGCTCGCCATTCAGAACCTCAGCTACTGGGTTCTGCACAGCATCAGGTCGACTCTCTATCTGCTCTTTGGCGCCGTGGGTTTGCTGTTGGCGATCGGATGCGGCAATGTCTCCATCCTGCTGCTGGCGCGTGGCACCGCCCGCCAGCATGAATTTGCGGTCCGCTCCGCAGTGGGAGCCAGTGCGGTTCGCATTGTCCGCCAGCTTCTTACCGAATCGCTGATCCTGGCGCTCACAGGCGCTGGGCTCGGCGTGCTTCTCGCCTACCAGAGCCTTGGATTTATCGTGGCCCGCTTGCCTGAAGACTCATTCCCTAACGAGGCCGACTTTCACCTCCATGTGCCCGTGCTCTTGTTCAGTGTCGGCATTGCCGTATTCACCGGAATACTCTTCGGACTGTTTCCGGCGCTGCAATGTGCGCGCCCGGAAATCAGCCAGGTCATGCAATCCGGTACGCGGAAAGTCGCCGGCAGCGTCCGCGGAAAACAACTCCACCGTGTCCTGATCGCCGGGCAAATCGCGCTGACGCTTCTCTTGCTGACCGCTGCGGGAGCGACGATTGAACGATTCGTGCGCATCATGCACGTGGATCTGGGATACGACCCGCACAACGTCATGTCCGTTGGCATTCCAGTTCATGAGAATACCTTCAAGACGTGGAGCGAGCGAGCGACCTACTTCACTCAGCTTCGAGACAAGATCGCGACCCTGCCCGATGTCGTTTCTACCGGAATTTCAACAAATGCCACGCCGCCCGACAGCGGCTGGAATCAGCCCTTTGAACTCCAGGGGAAGACCGTGACCGAAGATCAGAAAGCGAGCGTCAACTTCGTCGATACGCGCTATTTCAGCACGCTCGGCATCCCGCTCAGGACGGGCAGGTTATGGGACCAGACGGAACTCAACCGCGGCGCCTTGATGGCGGTGGTGAATGAGTCATTCGTGAAGCATTACTACCCCAATGGCGAGGTCCTGGGCCACTCCTTAAAGATCCCCGCGATGAAGAGCGATTCTCCGCAGACTCTCGTCGTGCCCGGCAGCGACGGTTGGGTGCAGATCATTGGCGTGACCAAAGACGCTCTCGATGATGGCCTGGACAAGCCCGTAAAACCGGCGATTTATCTGCCTTATACGGTCAATATGTGGGTGTGGACGCAGATTCTCGTGCGCAGCCGCGTCGATCCGCGCGATATCGCCCACAGCGTCAGGCAGCAGATTGTCGCCATCAATCCTGACCAGCAGGCGAATATGTGGAACGATGGCCTGCTCGAAACCTGGATCAGGAGTCAAACGGTATACGCTCGAGGTCGGTTTGTCTCCGTCCTGTTCGGCGCTTTCTCTGCACTCGCGCTGATCCTGGCCGCTGTCGGCCTGTACAGCGTTGTTTCCTATTCGGTGGCCCAGCGCACCAATGAATTCGGTATCCGCATGGCGCTCGGGGCACGGAGCGGGCATGTGCTCAAAATCGTCTTCGCGTCCGCGGGAATCAGTGTCGGCGCCGGTGTCGTCGTGGGCCTCGGGCTGAGCTTCGCCCTCAATCGTCTCATCGGACGCTGGGTTGAGAATGCTTCGGCGAGCCCGCTCATTCTCCTCGCGGTCTCTCTTCTGCTGCTCATGGTGGCTGCCCTGGCCTGCCTGCTTCCTGCCCGGCGCGCCTCCGCGGTCGATCCCATGAGCGCACTGCGTTGTGAATGATTCCGGATGTAAGCGGTGCGTGCCAGCGACAATTTGGGCGGCTAACTGCGTCAAAAGGGATCCCGCCGAACGCGGGGGGGATATATTTAACGCAAGCAATTTGTTATTTCGCCGGGCGGTCCCTTTCAGCCGCGTCCCACGAACGGCATCTTCGTGGCCATCAACGTCATGAATTGAACATTTGCTTCGAGCGGCAACCCGGCCATGTACAACACCGCGTCGGCGACGTGCTGCACATCCATGCGCGGTTCCGGTATTATGGCCCCGTTCGCCTGGAGCACGCCGGATGCCATCGGTTCGCTCATCTCCGTCACGGCGTTGCCAATGTCGATCTGACCGCAGGCAATCTCGTAGTTTCGCCCGTCGAGCGACAGGCTCTTGGTCAGACCGGTGATGGCGTGCTTGGTCGCGGTGTACGGCGCCGAGTTCGGACGCGGAGCGTGCGCCGAGATCGACCCGTTGTTGATGATCCGCCCGCCGCGAGGGGACTGTTCCTTCATCAATCGGAAAGCCTCCTGGGCGCAGAGAAATGCCCCGGTCAGGTTGACATTCACGACCGCGCTCCACTGCTCGAAGGAGATGTCCTCGAAGGGAATCCCGGGGGCGGAAATGCCCGCATTGTTGAAGAGAACATCCAACCGGCCGAACAAGCGCCGTATCTCCGCGAACAAAGCTCGAACTGAATCAGGATTGCTGACATCGGTGGGGATGGAAACGATGCGGCCGGTACCCGGGACGGCCAAGGCCGCGGTCCGCTCGAGTTCCACCGCGCGGCGTCCCGCTGCTGCCACAAAGTAGCCGGTCGACTGCAGGCTCAGTGCGACCGCGCGGCCTATCCCGCTGCCGGCGCCGGTAACGAGGGCGATTTTTCGAGTAGCTGAGTCGTTCACCGTTCCTCTTCATTTCCACGATAACCAACGATTTCATCATTCTTCCATGACAGCGGGCATTTGAAACACAACTTCGTCCGTGAGCACAATCGAAGTCGTCCCCGCGTCTCCTTTAAAAGCTTCTAACGCCACCGGTCGGTCACGGCCCGTGATTTGTCTTGTGGGCGCCGACCCCGGTGTTTGAGAATGGCGCGGCGAGGAATCTATCGGATGAAATTGATTTCTATGCGCGATTCTCTGTTTCAGATGGGCCGCACGGCAGCGATCTGCGCTTTTACGGCTGCGATCCTCAGGTACACCGGCGCGGCGCAACCGCCTTCGCAAGCCCACTACCAGCACAACCTCAAGCGTGGACCTGCTCCGGGCGGCGTGGAGCAGGCGACGTTCTTTATTCATCGTCTGGGCACCGATCATGCCGAAGGCATTACTACGCTTGACATGAACAACGACGGGCGCCCTGACATTGTGAGCGGCGCGTATTGGTATGAAAACCCGGGTCCTCAGGGCGGCGAATGGACGCGACATCAGTATCGCGAAGTCGGCGTGATGAACGAGTTCGTCTCTGACTGCGGCGAATGGACGGTCGACGTGAATCACGATGGGCTGCCCGACGTGGTGACCGCCGGCTGGATGACCAACGGCATCTTCTGGTGGGAAAATCCAGGTAAACCGGGCGCGGACTGGAAGAAGCACTTCATTACCGATAGCTACGACACCGAAGGCGGCTGGATGGCCGACATCAACGGCGACGGCAAGCCCGATTTGATCTTCGGGCATTACGGGCATATGGGTGTCCTGTGGATCGATTTCGCCGGGGGGGAGCCCAAAGTGCACCACGTAGGCGGGCGCGCGGAGGATGGGCACGGGATTGGCGTGGCCGACATCGACGGCGACGGCAAGGCGGATATTCTTACGCCGAACGGCTGGTTCAGGCAGGTCGACTCCGACAAGGACCAGTGGGAGTGGCATGGCGACTGGAAGATGGAGGACGCGGGCTTTCCGATTATCGGCTACGACGTGAACGACGACGGCAAGATGGATGTGATTTACGGCCAGGGACACAGCTACGGAATCTACTGGCTTGAACAGCGGGGCAGCGGAACGAGCCGCACATGGGTCAAACACACGATCGACGAATCGTTCTCGCAGGTGCATGCGCTCAGGATGGCCGACATCGATGGCGACGGCGAGCCGGAGTTGATTGCGGGCAAACGCTACCGCGGGCATGCGGGCGACGATCCCGGCTCCTACGATCCCCTGGTTGTGTACTACTACAAGATCGATCGCAAGACGGGAACCTTCACGCGCTATCCGATCTCAGTAAATGGGACCGCGGCTGCCGGAACGCAATTCGTGGTGGAGGATCTCGATGGGGACGGCGACCTGGATATTGCGACAGCGGGCAAGACGGGCGTCCACTTCTTTGAGAACCTGAGGATTGATAATGTTCCGAAGGCTGAGCGCGAAAAGGAGATCTTGCTGGACATGAACTGGCCGTTCCCCGGCGAAGGACCCGTCGTGAAGCAGGATCATGAGCCGAAGAAGTAGAATGTCCGGTTTCAGTCTTCCGGACCAAACCGCGACCAGCCTTTGTTACCAGCCCCGGGGCTGCAAGACCCACAGGAGTGCCATGACCTACATGCCCAATCGTCGCAGCTTTCTCATCGCAGGAGGACTCACCGCCCTCGCCGCCACACGAGCCTTCGGAGCCAATGACAGACTTCGGATTGGTGTGATCGGCGCTGGGGGCCGCATGCGGCAACTGCTCAACTCGGCCGAGAATTCGGGCGTGTCCTTCGAGATCACGTCGGTGTGCGATGTGTACGTGCCGCGGCGTGAGGAGGTGAAGACGCGGCCGAGCGCGACGACCGCAACAACGTGTGGAGATTACAGCAACGTGCTGGACGACAAGACCATCGACGCAGTGATCATCGCGACCCCGGATCACTGGCATGTTCGGATTGCGACGGCGGCGCTGGCCGCGGGCAAAGATGTGTACCTGGAGAAGCCGGTGACGCATACTCTCGAAGAGGGCGAGACGCTCGCAGAAGAGCGTTCGATCAAGCCGGCAGATTCTGCAGTGCGGAATGCAGCAGAGGAGCTGGACCCACTTCCGCAACGCGGTGGACCTCATCCAGGGCGGGTCGCTCGGGCAGGTAACACAAGTGCGGACATATTGGTGGCAGAACTACGGCTCGAACTGGGTGCCCAAGCCGGTGGATGTGGCGCAGCTCGACTGGAAACAGTGGCTCGGCGGAGCGCCAGACCAGCCTTTCACCCTTGAAAAGTACAACCGCTGGCGGTGGTTCTGGAACTTCGGCGGCGGGGCGATGACGGACTTGTTCACACACTGGATCGACGTCGCGCAGTGGGCGATGAAAGCGGACCAGCCGACCATGGCGCTGATGATGGGTGACAAATATGTATTCAAAGACTGGGAGTGCCCGGACACCATTCAGGCGGCCTTCCGCTATCCGGGTTTTGATGTGGTCTACGAGGGTATGATGAGTTCGTCGATCGACGATGGCGGACTCGAGTTCCGGGGTACGGAGGCAACGCTGAAGATCAACCGATCGGGTATGAGTATCTTTCACGAGAATGTAAAGGCTGACCGAAATCCCGTAATGAAAGAGGAGAGTTTCGAGGACGGGACAACGCCGCACATGAGAAACTTCTTCGACTGCATCAAGACGCGCAAAGAGCCAAACGCTCCCGTCGAGGCAGGAATCGCCGCGGCGAGGGCGGGACATATTGGAAACCTGGCGTACCATCGCGGAGGCATGACCCCCTGGCCGGCGAAGTAAGTTGGGATATTGTGCCCGATGGTCGTCGTTCCGTGGACCGTCTCCTTCATGGAGTTCAGCTGTGTGGACCATCCACCGAAACGCGTTTTCATCCTAGTCGCACATCCTCCTTCACGGCATGGGGTTCCTATAATTCAAAAATTCCGCGCCTGAGACCTAGGGTAACGGCGTGGGTACGATCGTTGGCGCCAAGCTTGGACAGGATGCTTTTTACGTGACCTTTGACAGTTTCTTCTGAAATCGAAAGGCGGTCCGCGATTATCTTGTTTGAATTGCCGGCCGCGATTAGCGAGAGGACCTCGATTTCCCTTGAAGTCAACGCGTCATCTATTGAATGGTCGGCGAGTTGTGTGGCAATGTCGGTATGAATTCGCTTTTTCCCGCCATGAACGGATCGGATCGTGTCCAGCAGATCTTTTCGCACAGAACCCTTTAATACATAACCCTGGGCGCCGGCTTTCAAGGCACGTTTTGCAAGTACGTCCCCTGCGTAGGTCGTCAGCACAATGATTCGCGCTTCAGGAAACTCGCTTCGGATAGCGATGATGCTGTCAATTCCGCTCATTTCGGGCATCTGCAAATCCATCAAGGTCACGTCGGGGCGGTGTGAACGGTATTTCTCGATTGCCTCCCTTCCGTTGCACGCTTCAGCGACTAGCTTTATATCCACTTGATTTGCAATAAGAGCCGCGATTCCTTCGCGAAGCAATGGATGGTCGTCAACGGAGAGAATTCGAATGGGATCAAGATTGGTTGCCATTATTTCCGATGCCTTTCAACTTTCGCAAGAACCAGAATCTGCTGCGCACCAACGATGTTACATAGGCTATAGATGCGGGCACTGTCAATTCGACCTCGGTCCCCGCTCGTTGTTCACTCCACACTTCAAGTTGCCCGCCGAGTCTCTTGGCCCGCTCGCGCATTCCAGGTAATCCCCAATGTCCAGCACGTTCCCCATTGTCGAGATACTTTGGGTCAATGCCGTTCCCATCGTCTCGAATGCGAAGTACAAAATGAGACTCGCCGTATGTAATTTCCGCTTCGATCTTCTGCGCCTGTGAGTGCCGGAACGCATTTCGTAGAGCTTCTCGCGCAATACTATATGCCTCGTCACGGAACATTGGATCAAGCCCACATGGCTGGCCTTCAACAAATACTCGGAAGGTTGTCGGACTGACGCTGCGTTCGTCAGGGCCAAGTTCCTCGCGCAGGGCACTCAAAGCCTGCACCAGGTCGTTGTGAATGACCTTCGAATTGCGCAGGTCTTCGACTGTGCCACGGCCTTCGGCAATCACATCATCGCCGCGATTGAGGGCGGTTTCAAGAGCGCGCATTGCATCGATTGGACGGTCGGGGAGGAGATCTTGAACAGCCTGGAGGCGGAACATCAACCCCTGAAAACCCTGCAAGAGTGAATCATGAAGTTCGCGAGCGATGCGGGTGCGCTCGTTGACTCGCTCCTCCATGCGTATATTCATCTGCTTCGTCAGGTTCAGCATTCGCAGCCTGAAGAAGGTCAAAGTAGCAAGTCCTATGATCAGCACGCAAGCAAGCCGGAACCACCATGTCTGCCAATACGCCGGGGCGACCACCAGGGAAATGTCAGTTTCCGAGCCATTCCATGTTCCATCACTGTTCGATGCGATGACTCGGAAACGATACGCGCCCGGTGTAAGGTTTGTGTAGACGGCCTCTCGCGCGGCGGTCGGCTCACTCCAGTTGCGATCGAAATTATCGAGAATGTATCGAAACCGGATGCGCTCAGGCACGGCAAGGCTCACACCGGTGTAGCGAAAGGTGATTCGCTTGTGAGGAGATGGAGCCTGGATCGAGTCTCCGAGGTCGATCGAATTGCCGTCGGATGATATCCCATCCACATGAACAACGGCCGCGAGGCCGTCGCCAACCAGGTGGGATGGATCGACAACCGAAAGTCCATGTGCCGTCGAGAACCAGATCCTGCCAACAGAATCGGCAACTACCGAACGGCTGCGCCCCACTCCCTCGGTGCTCTGGAGACCGTCGACGGGCCCATACTCGCGCACATCGCCCTCCGCCAGTTCCCCACCCATGAGTTTGTCGCGCCGCACACGGGATACATGATTCGCCGCAGCGATCCAAAGCCATCCATGCTTGTCCTCAGCCATCCCGAGAATTTGTTTTGGCAGGACGTCAGGTCCTGCGTGGAAAATCCCCACGTGTTCCGGACGCATATAGACGAGACCATCGGATGTTCCGACCCAGAGCACACCGGACGAATCTTCGAAAAGGCAATTCACATTGTCTGAATGCAATCCGTCTCTTTGGGAATAGGTCTTCCATTGGCCTGCCGAAAATGCGCTCAGGCCATTCGGTGTTGCAATCCAGGTTGTGCCGTCGCGTGCTTCAAGGATCGAGTTCACCGTATTGGACGAAAGGCCGTTCGCGATTGTGTATGTAACGAATCGTCCGTCTTTGAACCGGCTTGCTCCCTGATTCAGGGTTCCAGCCCAAACCGCTCCATCGCGACTCTCATACGCGGCAAAAACGCTGTTCTGTGCGAGTCCATCCGCCTCCGTATAAGTCCTCGATGTTAGATGCCCGCTCTCCAATCGTAAGTGCGTCAGGCCACCGGTTCGCCTCCCAACCCAAATATCATTGTTCTGCCCGGTAATTGAATAGATCACATCCTTCCCGAGCCCTGCTTCTTTGAGAGGCTCCGCCCGTCCGCTCTTGAAGCGATACAACCCACCCTTGGTCGGCGCGAACAATATCCCATTCTCCGCACTCGGATAAATGGCACCGGTTTGATCTGAGGGAAAACCACTCACCGGAGAATACGTTACAAAGGCACTATCTCGAATCCGTTCGACGCCGCGCGCGCCTCCGACCCAGATATCGCCTTCGCGGTCTTCGAATAAAGTATTGATGCCCCCGTCTCCCCGAAGCTCTCTCTCACTCAAGAACGAATTGCCTTTATCGTTGATGCGCAAAAGTCCTCGCGCTGTTCCCACCCAGACGTTCGAATCTCGATCCTGAAGCAATGTCAGAACCTGGACGTTGTCCGGCAAGGGGGACAACCCGACTCGACTCATTGTTGTCCCGTTCCAGCGAAATAACCCGTGGTCTGTACCGACCCATAATTCATTACTTCCGGCACGCAAGAGGCAATTTATTTTCTTATACGGCATGCCCTCGGAAATGCTCTTCATTGCTCCCTGCGCCAAATAGAAGAGACCCGTTCCCAGCGTGCCCATCCAGATTTTTCCATCGGAAGTTTCCGCCAGCGAGACCACCAGCGAAAACCATGGCAAAGAATCGCGCCGCGCCAGAACTTCAAGTCTCCCTCCTCGATAACGAAGCATGCCGCCCATCAAATCCGATAGCAGAACACCTCCATTGGTCTCGCTCCACATGGCTGTGACGTACGAGGCAGTCGGTCCAGGGTCGGAAGCGACATTTTCAAACTGTCCCTTGCTTTGGCGCAGGATACCCGCGCCTTGCAGCCGCACCAGAAGGTTGCCGTCGCTGTCCTTGGTCAGGCCCAGGACTCCCGCATTCGAAAACAATCCCGTTGATGAAAATGGAGCTGCGCGGAAATTAGATCCGTCAAAACGTACCAGTCCGCCGTCGGTACCTATCCACAGATATCCATCCGCGGTCTGCGCAATCGCACGAACAATTCCGCCGGAAGCTCCGCCCTCGATGGACCACTGTTCTCTGGCGTACTGCGACATCATCCGATTCGGGTCGAGCCCATAGGCAGCGTTGACGAAGCACCCCAGCAACAGCAGCACCAGCAGCCAGCCCGATTGACTTGGATAGCGTCTCACGGTAAATACTCGAACTTCTCAATCACGATTTCGTTGTTGTCTTTCAAGGGGACTTTGCCCACGCCGAACACGTAAAATTCATGTGGACCAGCTCGCCGGTTACGGAAGGTACTCCCGACGTGAACACGTGCTTGTTCACGAGGTGAGTATTCGGTGCACCGGGAGGACCCGCCATCGTCGAGAAAGTGACCTGCCCGGGTTCCCAATGGAACGAGTGGGTCAGAGTCCCTCCTGGTGCAACAAATCGATCCACGTTTGCTGGGATATAGTACGGCTGGATGACGTATTGGGCGTTTTGGTTCTGGTTGAAACCCCAGCGGCTGATTTCAATATCAAGTTCGCGGCGCTTCTGTTCGGTCCCCAGATCGTCCCAGGCGAAAAAGGTAAGAACCGCAGAAGGCTCGATGTGGGTGGCATCGCGAACAACGAATAGATAGGTTCCATATCCGAGGTTCCGGGTCAGTTTGACTTCCGCGCACGTCCATCGACCCGGTGTCTGTCCCTTGGCGATGCGGAGATGTAACGCGCCCTTTTCATCCGTCCACGCATTCTCAGGAATATATTCAAATCCGGTGCCACCGCGGAAGCTCGCCGCATGAGTCACCGTCCAATCGTAGCCACTGAAACGAATGGTCTTGATTGGAGGGGGCGGAGGTACAGGACCCACACCCTTGACAACTGCCACGGCAACCACTCCGGCGCCCATTGCAGGCAGTGTGTCGGCCGTGTCCGAAGGTGTGTATCCCGGCTCAACAAGTAGAGCGGCATATTCAGAACCAAGATGAGTTTCGCTTTTCCATTTGGAATCGCCCTGAATTTTTGTATACGGATGATTGGTGAATGGCTGAACCCACCACACTCCCTGGCTCCTGGCGTACAAGACGATCTGTTGACCTGGCCGAACACCCGATGCACGGCCTTCAATGGTGTCGGTCTTTTCTGGACCGCCCGCGTCCGCCCTGGGGACCTTGCTGAACGAGATTGCCGGAGGCGAACCGGGCGACCACGAGCGGCACCCGCTGAGCGAGAGAAACACGGCAAACACGTATACGCAGCTTCGGCGCGGGAAGAAATCTGAACTCAACCTCAAGTTGACCTCTACGAACCGGCACCAGTCCGTACCGAACAGCCCTCGGGAAGTGTTGAAGGCGAGGTCCAAATGGGCCATGGTCGAACCACGCTGCAGCATGGGGACTTTGGGGCTCCAACTCATGCTGTTCTTCAAGGGAAGATGAGTCTCTGAAACAAGCCCAATAGGTCGGAAGCACCTGACAAGTCGTCTTAGCGAACCAGTATACCGAGTAACAATACAAAGTTCCATAGATTCCACTAATATCCGAGCGCTTTGCGCTGGTTATGACGGCCCGTGTCAATCCGGTTGTGGAACCCCTCATTCGAGGGGAAGCGATGGCCTCCTTCTGGGGGGTTCTCTTTGGGTTGCTGTTTTTTACAATACTTCGGGGGCGTTCCTTGCAACGTTTATTTTCGACGTTTCCTAGCGATTGGCCGGGTGCTGGACTGCTGCTGCTCCGCCTTACTGCGGGTTTACCACTGGTCATTCGGGGAATATCAGAAATTCGAGGAACACCAACGTCCGCGGCGGTTCTATTGTCGGGTGTGGCGGCGCTGATCGGAATCCTTCTTGTGGTTGGCCTGTGGACTCCATTCGCATCGGTGTTGGGGAGCTTCCTGGAAATTTGGCTTGCGTTTTCGCGAACGGGCTATGAAGAAGCCCCTATCCTGCTGGCAGGCATGACCGCCAGCCTTGCCATGCTCGGCCCCGGTGCCTGGTCTATCGATGGGCGGCTATTCGGGAGGAAGCGTATCGAGTTCCCCGGCAGATGAGTTGGACAATGTTGGGTGGTGGCATGATCCACCAGCCCCGAACAGCTTGATCGCGAAGTCCATTCCAATCGCATATACTTGGCGCCGAAGTTGACCTCCCGGAGTTGAGATGCAGCAAACCATGGCCCTTGCGAACACCCCTCCCCGGACCCTTGTCTCAGCGATTCGAAGCTATGGTCTCGCATTGTTGTCCGTCGCATGTGCTCTCGCGGTCGGCCTACTGACGGCGCGCTATAACTTCCAGGGCGTAGAATTCCCATTCTTTCTGATGGCGATTGCCATCACTGTCTGGCGCGAGGGGACCGGGCCCGCTGTTTTTGCGCTCGTGGTTTCAAGTCTGGCATTTAATTTCTTCTTTACCGATCCTCGTTACAGCTTTTACGTCACCGTCGAGGATCTCCCGTACTATGCCGTGTTCATCGTGTTTGCGCTGTTGATCACCTGGTTTAGTGCAGTTCGCCGCCGTGTCGAGCGAGACCTCCGCCAATCCCGCGACGAACTCGAGAAGGAAGTTGCAGTGCGAACCCAACAGGCCAGCCTTCTCGACCTCACGCATGACACAATCTTCGTACGCGACACCAGCGATACCATCACTTACTGGAATCGCGGCGCGTACGAGTTATATGGATGGACCGCAGAGCAGGCGATCGGAAAGCGCTCCCACGAACTGTTGCACACCGTTTTCCCAATCCCCTCGAGGATATCAGCGCGGAGTTGCTTCGGACGGATCGGTGGGAAGGCGAACTTAGACATACGAAGGCCGATGGAAGCGAGGTGGTGGTTGCGAGCCGATGGTCTCTGCGCCGTGACGAACAGAAGCGGCCGGCAGGCGTACTGGAGACCAACAATGACATCACGGAGCGCAAGCACCGCGAGGATGAAATTCGCAGCCTCAATCATCAACTCCTCCATCGGTCCACGGAACTCGAAACGACCAATAAAGAATTGGAGGCTTTTGCCTATTCGGTTTCCCATGACTTGCGGGCTCCGCTTCGTCATATAGCCGGGTATGCGGAGATGCTTCAGAAGAACGCGTCTGCTGCGCTGAGCGACAAAGGCCAAAAGTACTTGTCCGTGATCCTTGAATCGGCCAAGAAGATGGGCACCCTGATTGACGATCTCCTCGCGTTTTCAAGAATGGGGCGGGCTGAAGCCCGAAGGTCGTCCGTGAATCTCGATCAACTTGTGAAGGAGGTCCTCAGCGAAGCACGGCAGGATACCGGCGGCCGCGATATCGCGTGGAAAATCGACCCCCTTCCGTCTTGTTATGCTGACCGTTCCATGCTGCGGCTCGTCCTCGTCAATCTCATTTCCAATGCGATCAAGTTCACTCGGCAACGGCAACGGGCCGAAATTGCCATAGGGTGCGCCGATGAAAACCTCGACGAAGTGGTCGTCTTTGTCAGGGATAATGGAACAGGGTTTGATATGAAGTATGCCCACAAATTGTTTGGCGTGTTTCAACGCCTGCATCATGCCAACGAGTTTGAGGGAACGGGAATAGGGCTGGCGACCGTTCAGCGAATTATTCATCGCCATGGTGGAAGGGTCCGCGCTGAAGGCGCGGTGAATCAAGGCGCGACGTTCTATTTTTCAGTACCGAACCGGTGAACCCGCAAAAGGAGATTATGGACAAACTTGGACGCATTCTGATGGTCGAGGACGAAAGCAACGACGTCGACATGACCATGACCGCTTTGGAGGAATATAACCTCGCCAATGAGGTTGTCGTTACACGCGACGGCGAGGAGGCCCTCGATTACCTGTATTGCCGCGGAAAATACGAGTCGCGCTCCACGGACAATCCAGCGGTCCTGTTGCTCGACTTGAAACTTCCCAAAGTGGATGGGCTCGAAGTCCTGCGCCAGGTCAAGGCCGACGAAAACCTCAAGATGATCCCAGTGGTTGTGCTGACCTCCTCACACGAAGAGAAAGACATGGTGGCCAGCTACAAACTTGGCGTGAACGCCTACGTGGTCAAGCCGGTGGATTTCCACGAGTTTGTCAATGCCATCAAAGAACTGGGCGTCTTCTGGGCAGTCATCAATGTGGCTCCGCCCGGGAGCGTAAGGAAGTAGACATGCGCCAGCCGCTGCGGATTCTCTCATTGGAAGATGACCCTAACGACACGGGGCTCATTCAGGAGGCGCTTGAATCCGATGGAGTTGTCTGCAACTGATACGCGTGGATACTGAGCCGGCTTTTGTTGATTCGCTTGATGGAAGCATTGATCTGATTCTGGCCGACTACACTCTCCCCTCATTCGATGGCCTGTCAGCATTGAGGCTGGCCATCGATGCCTGCCCGGATGTGCCTTTCATCTTCGTCTCGGGAACGCTCGGCGAAGAGGTTGCCATTGAAGCTCTCAAAATCGGGGCCACGGATTACGTTCTTAAGACGCGCCTCTCGCGACTGACGCCTTCCGTCCGCCGCGCCTTGCGTGAAGCCGATGAGCGATCCGCGCGCAAACGGGCTCAGGAGGCGCTTGCGCGAAGTGAAAGTCATCTGGCGGAAGTGCAAAGGCTCACCCACACGGGAAGCTGGGTTTGGCGAGTCGCGGACAGGAACGCCCTGCATCTATCCGACGAATGGTACCGGATCCATGGTTTCAATTCTGAAGACGGTATGCCGGGTTGGGAACAACGCCTGGAGCGGGTTCATCCTGAGGACCGCAATAAGTGGCAGGGCGTCATCGAGCGAGCCATCGCCCAACGGTCCGATTACGAAACCGAATACCGCATTCTTCTTTCCGATGGCACTGTCAAATTTGTATATGTTGTCGGCCATCCCATTCTGAGCGCCTCAGGAGAACTGGTCCAATTCGTTGGGAGTTCCACCGACATCACGGCACGCAAGCGGGCGGAAGTAAAATTCCGAAGTCTGCTCGAGGCCGCTCCTGACGCGATGGTAGTAGTAAATCGTACGGGCGCGATCGTGCTCGTGAACGCTCAAGTTGAGAGATTGTTCGGATACCGGCGATACGAGCTCCTGGACCAACGGATTGAGATGCTCGTTCCCGATCGATTCAGAACCAGGCACGAGGGTCACCGACGAGGATTCTTCGACGAACCTCGGGTCCGGCCCATGGGAGCCGGTCTGGAATTATTCGGCTTGCACAAGGACGGTCATGAGTTTCCAGTGGAGATCAGCCTCAGTCCGCTGGAGACCGAAGATGGCACCCTGGTCTCGAGCGCCATCCGCGACATCACCGAGAGAAAGAGGGCGGAGGAAGCGCTCCGGCAAAGCGAGCAGCACCTTCGCGACGTAATCGAGACGATTCCCGCGACAGCGTGGACCGCGCGGCCCGATGGGACCAACGAGTTCGTCAATCAGCGCTGGCAGGAGTATACGGGCCTGTCTTTGCAGGACACGTCCGGCAGCGGCTGGAGGAAAGCCCTCCACCCCGACGACGCTGAGACCCATCTGGAGAAGTGGAGCGCTTCGATAGCCACCGGAACTCCATTCGAGAATGAGGCGCGCCTGCGGCGGGCCAGCGACGGTGAATACCGCTGGTTCCTTCACCGTGGCGTTCCGCTGCGCAACCACCAGGGAGAAATCGTCAGGTGGTATGGGACCGGAATCGACATCGAGGACCGCAAGCGCGCCGAAGAGGCCTTGCTGCGAAGCGAGCGCTACCTGGCTGAAGCTCAGGGGTTGACGCGCGCCGGCAGTTGGGCTTGGAACGTCGCCGCGAAGGGGGCTGTTCACTGGTCACTGGAAAACTACCGCATATTCGGCTTCGACCCGCATGGGGGTCTCCCCACTGATGAAACCGTTTACGATCGTATTCATTGGGAGGACCGAGAGAGGGTCATTGAAAGCTTCTCCACGGCCATCGTCCGAAATAAAAGCGACTTCGACGTACATTACAAGATTTCCCTCCCGGACGGGGAGATTAAGCATGTCCGGTCGGTGGGCCATCCTGTTTTCGACTCATCGGGTGATCTCCTCGAATATGTCGGTACGACCATAGACGTCACCGAACAGCGGGAATCGAGGGCTGCGCTGGAGTGCGCGTTTGCCGAGATCAAAACGCTAAAGGACCGGCTTTACGAAGAGAACGTTTTGCTCAAGGAAGAAGTCGACAAGGCGTCGATGTTCGAGGAGATCGTGGGTGAGTCGCCCGCTTTGCGAACTATTCTTGCCCGACTGGCGAAGGTCGCTCCAACCGAGTCTACCGTCTTGATCACCGGCGAGACCGGAACCGGCAAGGAATTGATTGCCAGGGCGATACACAAACGCTCCCAGCGAGCCGCACGAGCCTTCGTGAGTGTCAATTGCGCCGCAATCCCATCCTCCTTGATCACCTCGGAATTGTTCGGCCACGAGAAGGGAGCATTCACGGGTGCGACGCAACGCCGCCTCGGCCGTTTCGAATTGGCAGAAGGAGGCACACTCTTCCTTGACGAAGTCGGGGAACTCCCGGCAGAGACCCAGATTGCCCTGCTTCGCGTACTCCAAGAGCGTGAGTTTGAGCGGCTGGGGGGCACGAAACCAATTCGATCCAATGTCCGCGTGATTGCCGCCACCAATCGCGACTTGCAGGATTCAATTGGAATCGGAAGTTTCCGCAGCGATCTATATTATCGGCTCAATGTGTTTCCGATCGAGATGCCCTCGCTTCGAGAACGAAAGGAGGACATCCCGCTTCTGGTCGAGTATTTCATCGACCGATACGCCAGCCGAGCGGGAAAGAGAATCCGGAGCATTAACAAGGAAACTCTCGCCAGGCTAACGTCCTACGCGTGGCCAGGCAACATTCGCTAATTGCAGAATGTCGTCGAGCGCTCAATCATCGTTTGTGATTCCGAGTGCTTCACGGTGGATGAAAGTTGGCTATCCCGGGCCGCCGGTCAGACTGACCAGGCCCGCCGGCTGCTCTCGAAGGTTCCTACGTCCCAAGAGAAGAAAGTCATTGAGGCTGCGCTGAGAGAAGCTGATGGTCAAGTGTCAGGACCCACTGGCGCAGCCACAAGGCTTGGCATTCCCGCCTCGACGCTCGATTCCAAGATCAAAGCGCTCAAAATCAATAAGCAACGCTTCAAAAGTCTCTAAAGACACTTGAATGCCGATCTCCCGAAGTTCGTGAATTGACGAACTTCGTGAACGCACCTGCCATCTAAGTCACTTACCATCAACGGTTGGTTGTGGCTACTCAATTGCACGATCATGGGCGAGATGCTAAAGATCCGCAGATCCGAAGCGCAGGGACGAGCGACCTTTACCCTCAGCGGCCGAATTGAGGAGAAAGACGTGGCCGAGTTGCAGGAACTCCTCGACGCGGAAGCAAACGCCGCAGATGTGACGCTTGACTTGACCGAAGTAAAGCTGGTGGACCGGGAGGCCATAAGGTTTCTTGCCGCCTGTGAATCTCGGGGAATTGGGCTGAAGGACTGCCCGTCGTATATCCGCAGATGGATAGAACAAGGGAGCGAGATGAGCCATGAATCGTGACGGTAAGCGATCCTCGAATGCCGTGATTGACGAGACCCGGCCTGCCCGTACTTCGATTCCCCGGGTGACGGGCGGCCCCAAAAGGGTCTTCCTCCACCACGAACAAGAGCAACACCACAGGAAAAAGGAACTTGACGCTGAGAAATGGCATAGAGGACCGGCTGATTCGCTGAGCAAACACTCGCTGAGTCGCGTGTTGACTCAGATGCAACGTGTTATGGATCAAGGTCGCCACGTTCTGCAAGGGTTTAGATCGCCTTCTCGTCCACCAACGGAGTTGGAACATGCGCTTTCTGAACTTCTGGACGAAATCGCCGCCGTTGCAAGCCCGCGGCTTCGAATCGTGGTGACTGGGCAGCCAAAGTCGGTAAGATCGGCAATCCATGAGCAAATCTACCTGATCGGGCGCGAAGCCCTTGTCAATGCGCTGCGCCACTCGGAAGCAACATGCATTGAAGCGGAGGTGGAGTATTTGCCGCGTTGGCTCCGAGTGGTGATACGTGACAATGGATGCGGGATCGAACAGGAGATGCTGAAGTCGGCGCATGACTCGCCATGCGGGCTTCGAGGCATGCTCGAACGGGCAAGATCAATGGGTGCACGCCTGCAAATATGGAGCAAGCCGGGTTCCGGCACAGAAGTCGAGCTCTCTCTCCGGCTGGATTCGCGGTCCATGCCAGCGTTTGATCAAAGGGCAAGCTAAGCTCGGCGGTAACGCAGATTCGACGCCAACGGAACTTCCATTATTGGGACGACCTCCGTGGAGGAAGGAGTTGAGATGGCTTTATCCACACAGGTCGGCAAGTCTATACTGGCGGAGCATTCGGAGCACGCTTCGCAGTCGGAAGAGAGAAATTCAGGATGCGAGCTCGCGAATCTCCTGAACCAATCTTTGATGCTGTACCTCGAAATTGAGAAAACCCATTGGCATCTGAGGCTCAACCCATCAAACCAGACCGGTAGCTTCGAATATGAGGGTTCCATAGAGACTGCGAGAGAACTTTGTGCAATTACGCTGCAGCTCATTTCCCGAATTGCTCGCCTGGAGCGCGACCTTCACCCTGACATGGGTCCTGAATGTACCGCCTTGTTGGATGCTGTCGCAGATAAGATTGCCGAAAACCGTGGACTTGCGCGAGAGGGGCAGCATGATCCAGAGAGCAACATTCCGGCGATAGCGGTCCAGACGCTGCGGAGTGCCGGTCGATTTGACTTAGCGTATAGCTCACACCCCGATAATCACTCTCCGCTCGAATTCATTGCTTGTCAGCGTATCGGATCCGCTCGCATTTCCGGGTAGTCTCTTCACGACTGTGATCTACCTCTCTGGCCTCTATTTCCTTGTTCCAAACCACAACATGTTTCCTCTTTCCTAACGACAGTAAGTTGCGTTCGAGAGCACTCGATCTCGTGGGCTTTGTACAACCCGAATGAGTGGTGCATCTTTTGCGGTGCTGCTTTCTCCTAGGGACAAAGGATTTCAAAGAAACCGGTGCGCGTATGACATCGAAACGCTGTCGCACTCCGCCACTGCGATAGCTCTCGGCGTAGCATCCACGCAACAACCCTCAAAGGAGAATTCCATGGACATGATCACTGTCAAAGACGGTACGCAGATTTACTACAAAGACTGGGGCAAGGGTCAACCCATCGTTTTCAGTCATGGATGGCCGCTTTCGGCCGATGACTGGGACACGCAGATGATGTTCTTCCTCAATCATGGCTATCGAGTTATAGCCCATGACCGTCGCGGCCATGGACGTTCCACTCAGGTATCGGATGGGCATGACATGGATCATTATGCCGACGATCTTGCGGCATTGACGGCTCATCTCGATCTGAAGGATGCCATCCACGTTGGCCATTCCACCGGCGGCGGCGAAGTCGTGCACTACCTGGGACGGCATGGTGAGAGCCGTGTGGCGAAGGCCGCGATTATCAGCGCGGTGCCGCCCCTGATGGTGCAGACGGCGGCCAATCCGGGTGGCCTTCCCAAGGAAGTCTTCGATGGACTTCAGGCGCAGTTAGCAGCCGATCGCTCGCAGTTCTATCGCGACGTCGCAGCGGGCCCCTTCTACGGCTTCAATCGGCCGGGCGCGAAATCCAGCGAGGCGACCATCCACAACTGGTGGCGCCAGGGCATGATGGGCGGAGCGAAGGCGCATTACGACGGCATCGTCGCCTTTTCACAGACCGATTTCACCGACGACCTCAAGAAGATCACAGTGCCAGTCCTGGTGATGCATGGTGAAGACGACCAAATCGTGCCCTTCGCCGATGCCGGCCCCCTGTCAGCGAAGCTTCTCAAGAACGCCGAGACCAGGTTCTATCCTGGCTTCCCGCATGGCATGCCAACTACGAATGCCGAGCGGATCAATGCGGACTTGCTGGCTTTCATCAAGAAGTAGACTTCGGCGGAGTCAACGGCGGCCCCGTCCGGCTCGAGGCTGTGGGCGAAGAAGGCCTTGTCAGAAAGGTGAAGGATCTGCGTTCCGCTTAGAGGGACGTGCCAGACAGCTTCGCAGGGGCCTCACAGCGGCGGACGCAATGCTAAATACGAGGGCGAAATCAAATCATCCCCTTGCCCTCAACGATGCGCACATAGTGATTGGGAGCGAGGTTGGTGAGCTTCTCGATGTGGTTGCTCGGCGCAGGCCAGTGAATCTCCAGTTCGTCGATGCGTCCGGCCGGTCCGATGCCGAGGATTTCGCGCGGGTCATGGGATGACAGGTAACTCCCGCCGTTGTTCTTCAAACGCGATCTCGTCTTGCCCCCGGCTTTCCAGACTATGCGGGCGCCGATCGCATCGCGATTGCAGGTGACACCCTCAAGCTTCAATCCCAGCCAGTTGTTCCCGCGTGCGGCGTTGTTTTTGAGAAGAACAGGAGGACCGCCGTTAATACCGATCACCACATCCAGTGACCCGTCGTTGTTGTAGTCGCCCACCGCGAGCCCTCGAGCCGAGAATTCCTTCTGAAATGCGGGCCCGGCTGTCTGGCTCACGTTTTGCAACTTGCCAGTTTCATCCTGACGGTAGAGCAGAAACGGTTCGCTGTGCTTTACCTGCATGGAGTAGGCATCGATCATGTCGTCAGGATGGCCATTCGCAAGCAGCAGATCGACAACACCGTCGTTGTCGTAATCGAAATACTTCACCCCCCAGCCGCTCATCAGCCTTGTATCCCGTGCTATGCCCAGTTTCTCCGACACATCGTGAAACGATTCGTCCTTGTTGTTGATGTAGGTCGAATACATCTCGTGATCCACGTTGGATACGAACAGGTCCTGCCATCCGTCTCCATCGAGGTCGGCCGCATCCACACCCATGCCTGAACGAGTTCGTCCGTTGGCGCTGAAGCCGACTCCGGCCTGCAACGCGATCTCATCCCATTTCCAGCGGCCGTCGGGTCCGGGACCGCGATTCACAAAGAGGAAATTCTGCACCGTGTCGTTGGCGACGAAGAGGTCCATGCGACCGTCATTATTGATGTCCGTAGCCACCACGCCAAGCCCCTTGCCCAGAGCGGTCGCAATATCGGTACCCTTGCTCACTTCGGTAAACGTGCCGTCGCCGTTATTGTGGTACAGAAAACTTGCGGAAGGGCTGAAAACCCGCGGGACACAGTAGTAATTCTTTCCGAGCTGATTGTTCCCGCATTGCAACTTGCGTACTCCCGAGTAGTCCACGAAACTGCAAACAAATAAATCGAGCCGTCCGTCATTGTCGTAATCGAACCAGACTGCGCTCGTCGTCCATCCAGGAGTGGCCAAGCCGGCATGATCGGTCACATCCGTGAACGTGCCGTCGTGGTTGTTCTTGTACAAAGTGCAACGGCCATAAGCTGTCACGAAGAGATCGGGCCAGCCGTCGTTGTCGTAGTCTCCAACCGCAACCCCCATTCCGAACTGCGATCCGCAGACCCCGGCCTTCTCGGTGACGTCGGTAAACGATCCATCGCGATTGTTCTTGTATAGAGCGTTGCGAACCGGTTTGGACGGCTTCCAGAAATCGCTGGGACCGCTGTTGACAAGAAAAATATCCATCCAGCCGTCGTTGTCGTAATCGAGAAAAGCGCAGCCCGGCCCAAGCGCTTCCGGCAGGAAGTGGCTCTCTGAGATCGCGTTTTCATGGATCCAATGAATGCCGGAAACGGACGGGGGCACTTCAGTGAAGAGCGGGTTGTGTTGCGACGCCTGGGGCCATGCCGGCACGTTCATGAGCTTCGCCGCCGCCCCAGCCATGCCGAGTCGCATAAAGCGACGCCTGGAATGATTCATGCGCGATCCCGCCATTTTGGCCGATGACAGCCATTTTCGCTCCGCCGAGATTCATTCTGTACAACCTTGCAGCTTGGTCTAACCTGGGTAGGGTTCATTGGGTTTCACGATCCGGATGCGATGGTCCGAGAACCTGTAGTGCGCACCGGGTAAATCAATTTTAGGCATATGACAGGAGACGCATCGGTTCTTTGACACGGGGCAGGCCTTTGCTTTCACTTTTCCGCCTGCATGGCAGGCCTGGCACTTTGCATCGTAGTCCACCGGTTTCGCACTTGCCTCCGTATGCGGGTCGTGACAGGCGAGACAACTGATGCGCGCATCGTCCGGGTCGTAGCATTTGCTCTCCGTGAGACGATACGGCTGGAACCGCACATTGGCAATGCCTGGCCTCGCTTGCATGGCGATTTCGGCCCAGGTACGGTGACACTGGCCGCAGAAGTTGGACACCTGCTCGGCAGACAGATTTTGCAGGCTGGTCAAGCCGGGCGGGACGGCGGGCAGGGCGCTGTTACGCGCCATTGCGGCCAGGTGGGCCGCCGTGGCCTGATGACAATGTTCGCATTGCACTCCGGGAGTCATTCTGTCCAGCGTGAGTTCTCTCCCTGCCGCCGCATTCGTCGCGTGACAACCAAAACAGCTCAACTTGTCGTCGTGACTCATCAACCGTCCGGCGGCTTCGCCCAGGTCGGCAGGAAGCGAGTTACCGCCGCCCAGCGTGGGACCAAGGCCATTCAATTCGCGAAACCAGCTCATGCGACTCTCGTACAACTGCCCATCCTTCTCCAGGATGTAAGTCTGTCCCATGGCGGAGCTGGCGCCCATCGCCCAGCGAATGGGCATGGTGATCGTGTCCGCCCCATCGGTGACGGAGTAGATGCTTTGGTCGCCTTTTCGCTCGATACGATAGGAGTACTTTCCGAATGATCCGGTAAGAAGAGGATGGTCGATGAGGATGCGGCATTCCTCGACAGTTTCAAGTGCGCGCGCCATGTTCGTGGACGGCTGCGATCGGGCTTCGGCGTGGCACTTCGCGCAGGAAGCGCTGTCCTTGAGCTCCAGCCATCGAAGCAGCTACATACAGGAGGGGCACAACGAGCATAACTCGCCAACCTGATGATCGCGACATTCCGAGTGAGTGTCGTTGTGAAATATCGGACAAGGATCACTGCACCTTGTCCTCGTTCTGCTTGACACCGGGCTGCCTGGCCTGTGCTTCCGCCGTCAATCTCAGCACGATGGCGCGCTCCCGTTTGCCGTCGTCCGTCTGCTTCAGGCGGAAATAGACCTGGGCGAGAGAGACGTGCGCCTCAAGAAACTGCGGCGACTCCTTCACCAGCGCTTCCAGCATGTCACGCGCCTTGTCGAGCGTGCCATCTTCCACCGCCAGCAGCGCCAGTTGGTACCGCACTCCCGGATCTCCGGGCCTCGTCTCGCCGGCGCGTTCGAAGTACTTCCGCGCCAGCGCGTAATTCTGTTCCTGCTTAGCTATGGCGCCCAATTGCAGATTGGCCTCGAAGTTGTAAGGATCCTCCTGCAAACCCGTCTTGGAACTCCTTTGCCGAGAGATCGGCGTCGCCGGTAAACATCAACGCATTGGCATAGAGAACATGCACTTCCGGGAGGTTGGGATTCAAAGCAATCGCCTTGGCGAATTCGTCGCGCGCGCCGGCGTAGTCCTGCACGCCCATTTTCGCGGTGCCGAGCATCAGGTGGGCCTCGGCCGAGTCTCCGTTGCGCAGAATGCGATCGACCAGGACCTGGCCTTCAGCCACGCGCTTCTGCCGGATCAAAGCTGTTCCCAGCAGATAAGCGATGGCGAGATCGTCAGGAGCTTTCGGCGCTTCAGGCTCGAGAACGCGGATGACATCACTCTCCCGGCCTAGTTGCATGTAACAGTCGGCCAGCAGGAGCAGAGCCTGGCGGTTGGCGGGCTTTTCTTTGTGGACTCTCTCGACTTCCTTTGCCGAGTCCTCGATTCGTCCCATTTTGTAGTAGCAAAGCGCGAGATTGAGCCGGGCTTCAGCCAGGCCAGGCGACTGTTCGAGGGCGATCTTGTATTCGGCAATGGCCTCTTCAAAACGGCCCAGACCGGCAAGCGCGGCGCCCAGGTTCGAATGGATGGCCGTTGCTTCGGGATGCATCTGGAGAAACTGCTCGTACTCCGTCGCCGCGCCCGCGAGATCACCGGATCGCTGCTTTTGCTGCGCATCCTGCACGAGTTCCTGAGGGTTTTGGGCATGAAGCAGGAACCCCGTGCCGAGGGCAGCACCGAGAGGAATACCGCGACTTGAGACAATCACGTCGCTGGATTGCCCTGCTCCCTGTCCCTATTGCAGACGCGCCACAGGTGCAGGAGAGCCTGCGTTGCGACAAGAAGACACCGATACCGACCTAGAAGTAGAACTTTGCAGCGAATTCCACGATTCGCGCACCCTGCTTCTGAGTGGTGATCCCGAAGTTGTGTGTTAGCCTGTGTGATCTGTTGCGTCCCAGGATCCTGCGTGAACTGGAGAGTCAGGTTGCTGCCGCTCGGGAACGAGTACAGCGGGTGGTTCAGGAAATTGTAGGCCTGGACGCGGAACTGGAGCTTCCGGCTTTCTTTGATATCAAAGTTCTTGAAGACAGCCAGATCCGAATTGAAGAAAGCCGGACCGTAGGAGACAGGCAGCAGGCTCGGCCCGTTCTGCCCGGGTACGGTGGGAGCAACAAAGCAACCGCCATTCACGTATTGATGCGCACCTTTGTGGTTGCTTGGATTGCAGGTGACGAGCGGGTTAAGCTGTTGCGCGTTTGTCCCCAGGATGGATTGATTGTTGATGGGAATTCCGGTCGGATTTGCCGCACTGATCGAGCCTGGAATAATGGCTGCGGACTGCGGACAGGTGATACCGGCGGCGGTTTCCGCGGCTGTCGCCACGCAGGTCAGGGACATGTTGAAGTTGCTGTTCGGGGGATTGTTCGGCGTATAGTTTCCGCCAAAGGTGAGATTGGCGCCGCTTTGCATCTGCGTGATTCCGGAGAACTGCCAGCCGTTCAGTGCTCCGTTCACGAAGGCATTCACATGGACACGATTTCCCAGATCAATCGAGTAGGCCGCATTGAACAAGTTGCGGCGATCGGATTGCAGGGCACCATAATTGGCCTGGAGATTGAACGGGTTGATCGCAGGATTGACAATGCCAAGGGCCTTCTGCCACGTGTAGTTCGTCTGGATGGTGTAGAGGCCGCCATGGCGGGCCCACGCTACCTGCATGGCGTTGTAGTTGCTGTAAAGGTTGTTGGTGGCGAGGTTAATATCGCCGTAGCCCTGCAGAGGACGGTAATTGTTCGCGTTGGCATTGCCCGGATTGGTGGCCGAGAACATCGACCCTGCCGGAACCAGGTTGATGTTGCTGCCTTGGCCGCCCTCGGTATTCTGCAATTCGCGGCTGCGGTTGCCGACGTAGGCCATCTCCAACAGACCTTGCCACGGCGTTGCCTGGTCGATGGTTGCGCTCCAGCTGTCGGTGTACGGCTGGTCGTCATCCTTGGAATCGACCGCAGCGGGCGATGCAGGAGTTGCGGAAAGGTTAAGGCACGACAGGTTTGCGGCAAACAAGGAAGACCCGCTCGACGGATTGGTCGGGCAACCTGTGCCTCCGACCCAGTTGCTGGGCGACAGGTTGGCGGTGGCAACGCCCGCGGATGCGTCGAGCCCGTTTGTGAACTGGCCGGAGTGATAGTAGAAGCGGCCCCATCCGCCGCGCAGAACGGTCCTGCCACCGCCGTACACATCGTAGGCGGCGCCCAGGCGCGGCTGGATAGAACAAGGCTCGGGTAGGAAATCCTCCGACGGGCACTGACGAGTTCTTAGCGTGCCATTCAAAGCCGCAGAAATGTCGGCAGCTCCGGCGCAGCTGGATTGATATTGGGTCACGTCGAAGATCGAGTATCCGTAGTTGAGGCGATCGATCCAGGGCGTAAAGTGGCTGAAACGCAACCCGTATTCCAGAGTCAGCTTGCGGGTCAGCTTTGAAGGAGTCCTGTCCGAAAAATTCCCAGGTCGTGTAGTCGATGTCATTGATGCGGTTCTTGTTGGTCTCGTTGTAATTGGACAGGTTGCCGGTGAGCAGGTCGGCGTATTCATTTCCATAACTGAACGAATTGCCAACAGAGACCTGAAGGAAGCCGTTGGTATTGTTGTTCGCCGGCTGTGCATTGCGAATCCACTCGTAGAAGCCGCCGACCTTCAGGGTGTGATTGCCGAGGACCTTGGTGAGCGTGTCGCTGGCGCTGGGCATGTACTTATTCGCGTACAAGCCCGCGGAGGCTCCGCCGGCCTCGAAACCGCCGGGATTGAAAACGAAGGCCGCTTCGCTGGGCCCGTAATTGCCGAACGACGGAATCTGCGAGACCCCGTTCTGGAACAGCCCGGCGTATCCATATCCGACCTTGCTGCGGTCTACCTTCGATGGATCCTCGAACACATTGGGGAAGCCGACAAACGTATAGGCAACCACCGTCTCGTTCGTCATGCTTGGACTGAAGACATGAGTGAGCGTGCCGGAGACGGAGTCCGAACGGTTTCGGCCCTGGATGGGGGTGGGGTACGGCACCTGGTCGCTGTTACGCCACCACAAGCCGACCGGGAACTGCTGGACCTCTCTCTGGTAGTTGTAGCGGACAAACACCTTGGTGGCGTCGCTGAGGTTCCAGTCCCCGCGAACTGCCCACTGGCGATTGTTCTGATTGAAGATTTCGGCCTGGACGTAGTTATATCCGCCGGTGGCGTTGGGGTCGGCATTGGGAGCCGGGAACAACTTAGCCAGGGCAAGCATGTTGGGATCGATGCACTTGCCGTTGGGAGTCCCGGTGCACATCGGAATGGTTGTTCCACCAAATGCCGCAATCGCGGATGAGTTGAGCTGACCGGGCGCCTTTCCCGACGCGGTAATGTTTCCTTCCTGGGCAATAGAAGACGGCGAGAAGTCGCCGCCCAGCAACGAGGAAGTGGGCACGGTGGCCCGCAGCAATCCGGTGTCGAGGGTCTGGTAATAGTACTGAAATCCTGTCCAGAAAAACAGCTTGTCGCGATTCTTGTTGAATCCGGTTCCGGGAATCAGAACCGGCCCGCCGATGGTGCCACCGGGATAGTAATAGGCATTCGAGGGCTGCGGGACGCCACTGAAGTTATTCAGCCAGTCATTCGCATTGAGAGCGTGGTTCCGTGCGGAGAAGAATCCGCTGCCGTGGTAGTAGGAGCCCCCGGCCTTCGTAACCGAGGAAATGACGATCGGTCCTTTCTGCTCCTCGGCGCTGAAGTTCGAAGTCAGAACCTTGAATTCCTGAACGAAGTCGGAGTTGGGATTCACAGGCGTGTCACAATTGCAGCCCGGATCAGAGACGTGGGCGCCGTCGGCGGTGATGTCGAGCGAGTTCGTGGGCAGGCCGTTATACGAGTAGGCGGCATTGAGCGGGCTCTGGCTGCCCGAATCGCCGTTGGCATTGATCCCGATGGTCTGGCCGTTGTAATTGGATTTGTTCTGGGTTCCATTCTGAATGCCGAATCCGGGAACGATCTTGATGTATTCCGCGGCGTTGCTCCCCACCTGCGTAAAGTTCTCCAGCTCTTCGGTTTGCAGAGAGAAGGACTTTTCGCCAGAGTCGGTTACGGCAAGGGACGCATTCTCCGCGCTCACCTGGACCGTTTCCCCGGCCGCCCCCACCTGGAGCTGCACATTCACGTTGCGTTTTTCGCCCCCGCCCAGAGCGATGTCAACGGCCTTGTACTGGCGAAAATTAGGCGCTTCGACCGTGAGTTCATATGTGCCCACCGGCATCGAGGCAAAGGTGTAGTAGCCTTCCCCGTTCGTGGTGGTATCTCGACTGGAACCCGAGGTCGAATCTCGCAGCGTAATCTTCGCGTTCGGAACCACTCCGCCCGAGGGGTCGGAGACAACTCCGGTGAGAGTTCCAAAGATTCCTTGCGCAAGAGATGGATAAGCACTGACCAGAAGCGCGCCCAGGAATATCGCAGGACACACCAACCTTCGTAGCATCACAAATGCCTCCGAAGTAAGCTCAGATTTGGTCTTGCAAACCGGATCGGGGAAAGCCGATCTGAAATCTCTACTGTCGAATCGGGGAACTTAAACGATTTTCTTGGGCGGCTCAGGGAGAGCAATGTAACACAGCACCCGATATCTAACTCCCACACGTCAGCCGATGTCAAGCCAAAAGTCTTGCATCGCCTTAACCCGAAGATGCCGAGTATGTTATTGTGCGATCGGCATATTCACGTCCCGCCTTCATGGACTCTCCTCCCTTGAGGAGGCACGGGCACAATTGATGACGATGAATTGCATACTAAATCCATCCATCAAATCGTGCCTTGCGCTCTTGACCAAAAGAACGAGGAGAAACTGCGGCGGTACACTGGAGGCAGTCGACCGTTACTCCTCCTTGAGCCGAGAGATCCGCGAGAAATCATGAAGTCTTGTTCCGTCTCCAACCCCATCTATCTGGTCCTGGTTTTGGCCGTATTCCAATTCGGCGTGGTTGGGCAGACGGTAAACGAGCGCGTTGCGTCGATCACCTCCGCGCTGCAAAGCCGAGACTTCGGCAAGGCACTGCAGTTGTTGCAGCCGGCACTTGAGACTTCTCCCCGTAACCCTCAATTCTTGGTGTTCCAGGGCCTGGCATATTCGGGAGAGGGTAATGCGACCGCGGCACTGGAGTCGTACCAGGCTGCCCTGAAGATTGCTCCGGATTACCTTCCCGCTCTGAAAGGCGCAGCGGAGCTGGAGTATGACGCGGGTCGCCCCGATGCCGTGCCCTTGCTGGAACATATCCTCAGGTTGCGTCCCCATGACGAAACCAGCCATGCGATGCTGGCAGTTCTGGCCTACAAGAGCGGCGACTGCGACAAGGCGGCGGCGCATTTTGCCGAGAGCGGGCCGATCCTCAACTCGCAGCCGGGCGCTCTTCAGGAATACGGGGCTTGTTTGTTAAAGCTGAAGCAAACCGACAAGGCTGTCGAAATCTTTCAAGAGCTATTGAAATTGCAGGGCGACGATCCGCGCGCCAGGCAGGGCCTTGCGGCCGCACAGCTTACCGCAGGACAAACCCAGAATGCGCTCGCGACCCTGCAGCCCTTGCTCGATACGAACCCGGATGTCAGAACCATGCAGCTGGCCGCGGCCATTTACGAGGCGGATCACGATACTCCCAATGCGGTTAACATTCTGCGGCAGGCGATCGTCAAGGATCCACGCAACACCGGGCTGTATGTCGACTTTGCGGACATCGCGATGAACCACCAGTCTTTCCAGACTGGCATTGAGATGATCAACGCCGGCCTCAAATTTCAGCCCGCCGCTGCGGAATTGTACTTGGCCCGGGGCGTTCTTTACGTCCAGTTGGCGGAGTTCGACAGGGCCGAGGCCGACTTCGAAAAGGCGGAGCAATTGGATCCGCGCCAGGGGCTCAGTGCCGCGGCCCAGGGGATGGTTGCAGAGGAGAGGAATCACAACGACCCCGACCAGGCACTTGCGACTGTGCGGGCCAAGCTGGCGAAGAAGCCAGGCGACGCATTTCTCTGGTATCTGCAGGCTGCCATCCTGTCGCAGAAGGCGCCTGATCCCGGCTCCGCCGAGTTCCACCAGGGATTGACGTCCGCGCAAAAGGCAGTGACGCTGGATCCCTCTCTTACCGCTGCCCACAACGTGCTGGCAAAGTTTTACCTGGACTCGGGGCAGAATGCTCTTGCTGTCAAGGAGTGCCGGCTGGTGCTGGAGCAGAGCCCCTCCGATCAGACTGCCCTGTACCACCTCGTGATCGCGCTGCGCAAAACGGGAGAGCAGGCGGAAATCCCCGAACTTCTCAAGAGACTAGCCAAAGCGCGTCAGGATGCGACCCGGCAGGAAGCCGAGCGAAACCGCTATAAGCTGATCGTTACCGATGATGCGGAGTCCAGGTAAGCACGCTTCCCGCCCATCCTGGCCCTGGAGCTTTACGGGGCTCACAACACTGACGATAATGGAAAGCGTTTACGCAGCCAATCCTGATGACCATCACTCGCCGGTCTCTCATCTTGTTCTCTCTGTGTGCGGCTGCCCATCGGCTCTTCGGGCAGACTCAGGGTATCGCCAGTCGCGACGTGAAAACCCAGCCAAAGCCGCCGGCTTCCGGACGGCCGTTCAACGCCCATTTTACCGACGTTGCTCATGAGGCAGGCCTGCAGGCGCCCGTCATTTACGGCGGAGTGGACGCAAAGAAGTACATCGTCGAGGCCAACGGATGCGGCTGCGCATTCATTGACTTACGACAATGACGGCTGGATGGATATCTTTCTGCTTTCGGGCACACGGCTCGAGGGCGATCCGCCGGAAGCGACCAACCGGCTCTACAAAAACAATCGCGACGGCACATTCACCGACGTGACGGAGAAAGCAGGACTAAAGGCGGCCGGCTGGGCGAATGGCGTGTGTGTCGGCGACTACAACAACGACGGCTTCGACGACATCTTCTGTACATATTTCGGGCAGAATCGGCTCTTTAGAAACAACGGTAATGGAACATTTACCGATGTCACCAAACAGGTGGGCCTGTCGCAATCCGGTCCTCCGCGATGGGGCGCCGGATGCGCGTTCATCGACTACAACCGCGACGGCCATCTCGATCTTTTCGTCTCCAACTACATCCGCTTTTCTTTCGAACACGCTCCCATTCCCGGCCAGAACTCCACCTGCAACTGGAAAGGGGTTCCGGTCAACTGCGGACCCCGCGGGCTTCCTACTGGACGCCATCTTCTTTACCGCAACAACGGAGACGGAACGTTTGCCGACGTAACCCAACAGGCGGGGATCGCCGCGGCCACCGAGAGCTACGGCATGACCGTAGTCACTGCCGACTTCGACGAAGACGGCTGGCCCGACATCTTCGTGGCATGCGACTCGACGCCAAGTCTGCTGTTCATGAACAACCACGACGGGACTTTCCGCGAGGAAGGTGTCACGCGGGGCGTTGCCTTAAGCGACGACGGCATGGAGCAGGCTGGGATGGGGGTCGGGATCGGCGACTACAACCTCGACGGCCACCTTGACCTCTTCAAGACTCACTTCATCGGCGACACCTGCGGCTTGTATAGGAATGATGGCAAGGGAAATTTCGATGAGTTAACCCGTGCGGCCAAGGTGGGCGTTGAAACCCGCTTCACAAGTTGGGGCGCCGGGATGGTGGATCTGGACAACGACGGGAGCCCGGATCTTTTTTTCGTGACGGGCAGTGTGTATCCCGAGGTCGAGCGAAAGCTTCCGCAGTATCCGTATAAGACGCCGCGTGTTCGTGTTCCGGAACCTGGGCAATGGGGCGTTTGAGGAAATCGAGCAGGCGGGTGAAGGAATCACGACATCTCACAGCAGCCGCGGCTGTGCATTCGGCGACTTCGACAACGACGGCGACCTGGATGTGCTGATTGTGAATATGAACGAGCCGCCGTCGCTACTGCGCAACGATGTGAAGCCGGAGCAGAACTGGCTGAAGATCAAATCTGGAAGGGGTGAAGTCGAATCGCAGTGCGATCGGGGCCCGGGTTGTGGTTCACTACGGGACCCGGGTGCAGGCGCAGGCGGTCCTGAGCCAGTCCAGCTATTACTCTTGTAACGATCCCCGCCTCCATTTCGGGTTGGGGACCTCCACAGACCCTGCCGTAGACGTTTTCTGGCCCAGCGGGCTTCACGAAGTTTACAAGAAGCTGCCGATCAACCAGTTAGTGACGATTCGCGAAGGAACCGGCATCGTTTCGAATCGGGGCTGGAAGCGCTGAAGCAAGGGGTTCCGGGTGTAATTCCCTGAAAAATATTGCTTGACAACGGGCTTTGCAGCCGCCTATAAGAGAACCCCAGCAAACGTTTTCTGGCCTGCGTACCGTTGATCCAAAAACAAAATACAAGGTCCGCAGGTACAACACGATCCAAGGCCCACACAAGTCATTCCGCGGAGGTACCTATGGCACGATTCAGGAGATTTCGCGCTACCGCCTCTTTGTGTGCGCTCGTCCTTCTCACTGCTCCCCTGTTTGGTCAATTCACGGCCAACATTCAGGGAGTGGTCCAGGACCAAAGCGGCGCAGGGGTGGCCAAAGCATCGATTCAATTGGTCAACGTTGGCACCGGCGGTAAAAAAGAGACGAATACAGACGCGTCGGGCAACTATCGCTTCGTGAGCATTGCACCCGGCGACTACAAGATCAACGTCGAGGCCGCCGGGTTCGCCAAGACCGAAACGAGCGTCACTGTACTCACCGAACAGAATCTGAACATTCCGATATCACTCAGGGTAGGATCAACGTCGGAATCCGTGATTGTCACTTCGGAAGCCCCGATCGTCGACACGGCAGACAGCCGGACCCAGCTGACGCTGGACAATGAGTCCGTGGCGCAACTGCCCATCATTGGCCGCAACCTGGTCACCCTCGTGACCATGGCGCCAGGCGCCTCGGGCCTCGGCACCAGCACATCGGGAAGTCCCGCCTCGGGGGTGGACAACTACTCCACGGAAGAGCAGGTGGACGCCAGCGCCAACGGCCAGGGGCAGAACAACAACCAGTACGTTGTGGATGGACTGGACGTCACCAGTGGAATCCGCCAGGGCGTGTTGAACCTGACTCCGCAACCGGACTCCATCCAGGAAACCAGCGTGCAGGTAAACACGTTCTCGGTGGAGCACAGCCGCGCCGCCGGCCTGCAGACCATCTTCACCACGCGCTCTGGCACGGATCAGTTCCACGGATCGGCAGCGGATTGGTTCAACTACCAGGCGATGTACGCGAGCCAGCATTTCGTGGGTTATCCGTACCAGCCATTCCACTCCAACAACATGGCTTTTTCGATCGGCGGTCCGATCGTTCCGCACCACAACAGCTTTTTCTATTTCGCCGTGGAACCGCTGCGTTCTTCGGCCAGCGCAGGCGGATCGGTGACGTTTGCGTCTCCGGAGTTCATCCAGTTTGCGAACACCAATTACCCCGCCACGACCGGGACCCACGTCATGGCCACCTATTTGCCTTCCGGCGTGTCCGGAATCACCGTCCAGCAGACAGCTGCGCAAGTATTCGGCTCTGCCTGTGGCACCGGCGAGGGACAGAACGGAGTGCCTTGCGATTTGCCCATGATCGACATAGGCTCGTTCGGCAGCACGCAGATCAGAAACGGCACGCAATACTTCGTCCGCGGCGACGTGGGGTTCAAGAAAGACCGCGTTTACGGCAGTCTGTTTCGGACTCTTCTGGACACCGGCGCAGCCTCGCCCATGCCTCAATTCTCGGCCCTGAACCACACGTGGCAATGGGCCCTGCAGGGTTCATGGACCCATACCTTCTCGGTGAATACCTTGAATGAGGCCACCGCCGGAGCGAGCCGGGTAGAAGGCGTGCTAGGCAGCGGCGCCAAGGATTACACGGTTCCCTCCATCTCGGTAAACGGCATCAATGCCGATGGCGGCCAGGCCTACGGCGTTGGCTTCGCCCAGGGCGATTTCATCCAGCACAACTATCACTGGCGCGACGTGCTCACCCATGTGCGCGGCACGCATACCCTGAAGTTCGGTTACGAAGGCTGGTACGGTGACGACGTGGAGCCGTTCGAGGGCCCGTGGTCGCAACCCAAATTTGCCTTCGACGATCTGTTGAAACTCGCGCAAGATGCGCCCACCAACGAAAACGGCGTGATGTACAACCCCGCGACCGGCAAGCAGCAGTTGTGGAATTGGGATGCGGCCTCGAGGACCTTTGGCCTGTTCGTCGAAGACACATGGAAGGCTCGCAAGAATCTCACCTTGACATTGGGCCTCCGGTACGACGACAGTGGCAACCCGTGGTCAAAGAGCGCGGCCACGGTGTTCGGCAATTTCTACTACGGAACGGGCGACACAATCCAGCAGCAGACTGCCAACGGCTACGCGAAACAGACGCATAACGCACTGCTGCATTCCGTCGACAACCTGTGGAGCCCGAGAGTCGGCGCGGCCTGGGATCCCACCGGCAAAGGCGACTGGGCCGTCAAGGGCGGCTTCGGCATTTACAACAATTGGCTGACCTCGGCCAACGTGCAGGAGGAGTTTCGGGGAAGCCCGCCCGGACTCGTCTTGCCCGTATTCTTCCCGAACACCAGTAATCCACCCATCTTCGGCCTCGGCAACAGCAGCAAGCCTCCCTTCGGCTTCACCTTCCCGACGTTCCCCGGCGGCCTGAATGCGCAGGGCGGAGTCACCGGCGCCAACTTTGCGATCGGCGGCATCAACCCGTTGCTGAGGTCGCCGAAATCGAATATCTGGTCGGTGAGCGTGGAACGAAGACTTACTCGTGCGATTGCCGCCACGGTGGGTTACAACGGATCACACTCCTACGACATGGCCAGCAATGGTAACGCAATCGGCCTCGTCTCCTACGGCGTGGACATCAACGTCTTGCCCCAAGACCTGATCATCCACGAGAGCCGGTCGCCGACTCGTCTGAATCCGAGCTTCGGTTCCATCACCTACGCCGCTAACGATCGCTATGGCAACTACAACGGCATCTTTTTTGGCGTGCGGGGCCGATTCTCGCGCGGATACTTTGATACTTCGTACGCCCACTCCAGTTCCAAGGATGACGCGTTGGCCTACCCCACGCCGGACAATCCCAGTCAGTACTACGGCCCTTCCATCTTCGATGTGCCCAACCGCTTCTCGCTCAGTTGGAACTACTCCATCAAAGGACTGAACGACGGCAAAGGAGCGGTAGGGATCATCACCGGGGGATGGGGCTTGAGCGGCACAACCATCTTCCAGTCGGGTTATCCGTTTACCGCCTCAAACTTTAACGGCTATATCCCGGTTTGCCAGGACACTTCGGCGGGTGCTGCCCCATGTCCTTCGATGGCAAATCCCGCTGTCGGCTATGCCACCGGAAGCGGCGACTACAACGCGGACGGCAACAACAACGACTACCCCGACGCGAACAGCTACAAGCAGTCGACTGACAACAGCGCCTGGCTCAAGGGAGCGGTCCCCAAGAGCAACTTCGCAATTCCCGCATTCGGCAGCGGGGGCAACGAGAAGTCAATGCAATTCCGGGGACCGAATTTCTTTGAGACGAATGCCAACATCTACAAGGATTTTCACATCACCGAACGGGTCAACTTCCAGTTCCGGTTTGAGATCTTCAACCTGTTCAACCGGGCGAATTACGCCAACGTGGACACCAACATTCCGGACGGAAGCTTCGGTGCCGCTACCGGATCGCATGAGGCGCGATTCTGGCAGATCGGCGGCGTTGTTTCATTCTAGGATTGACTACCGCATCAGCCAGCAACGGCCGGCATCCTCAATCGGGATGCCGGCCAATTCTTCATTCACCTCCGGTCCGCCCCGGCGCACTTTCCGTTACTATCGCCCGGTGGACTCGCAGATTAAAATGGCGCGACCCCTCAATGCGACTGAGCCCGCCAATCTATTCCGGATGCCGACCTTACGAAAACTGGCCTGCCTCGCTGCTGCCCTTCTTGCCTTTTCGGGCACACGCGCTCAAACCGCCGGCGATCGGGGCACCATGATCGTGGCCGCGCTACGCGACCAGCAATACGACCAAGCCCTCCATCTGCTCGATGCCGCACTGAAGGAGTCACCTCTCAATGCGCAGTTGTGGACGATGCAGGGTGTTGCTTACGAGGGACAGGGCAGGAAGAAAGAAGCTCTGGTTTCATTCCGGCATGCACTGAAAATATCGCCCGACGCCATTCCTGCGCTTGAGAAGGCCGCCCAGATCGAATACGACGCAGGCGATCCGGAGGGGATTCCGCTGCTCGAACACCTTCTCCGGTTGCGTCCCGACGATCGCACCAGCCACGGGATGCTCGCAGTGCTTCAATACCAGCAGGGAAATTGCGCCGGAGCTGTCGATCATTTTGAGAGAGCAGCACCCCTGTTCGATGCGCAATTGCCCGCTCTTCATGCCTACGGCACGTGCCTGGTGAAGCTGAAGCGGTTCGATCAGGCCGCGGATGTGTTTGATCGCGGACTGGCGTTAAACGCCGGCGATTCGCAGGAGCGCCAGGTCGCGGCGTCGGTTCAACTGTTGGCCCATCAGCCGGAGCGGGCCATTGCCACGCTCGATCCGTTGCTGCGGGCGGGCCACAACGTGCAGGCGCTCGAACTCGCGTCCGCCGCCTACGAGGATCTTCATGATACGGAGAAGGCTGTCGAGGCATTGCGGCAGGCGATCTTGCTCGATCCACAAAACGTGAGCCTGTATGTCGATTTTGCCGCGCTTTCCGCGTCGCACCAGTCGTTCCAGGTGGGAATCAACGCGGTCAACGAAGGGATCGATCTTCAACCGACCGCGGCTCCCTTGTACTTCGCGCGCGGCGTTCTCAACGTGCAACTCGCCCAATATGAAGCCGCCCAGGCAGATTTTGAAAAAGCGTACGAACTGGACCCCAGCCAGTCTTTGAGCGTGGCCGCGCAGGGGCTGGCCGCTGCACAGCAAAATGATCTTGGCGGCGCGCTCGCCGGGATACAAAAAAAGCTGGGGCAAAGGCCGGACGATCCCCTTCTGCTTTATATGCAGGCCGACATCCTGCTGGAGCAGGGCGCCGAACCGGGCTCGGCCGATTTTGAGATGGCCATGCGTTCGGCGAAGAGGGCTGTCGTGCTGCGGCCATCTCTCGGGCCCGCTCACGGCGTGCTCGCCAAGCTCTACCTGAAGGCGGGATCGAACGCGGAGGCCGCGGTCCAGTGCAGAAAGGCGCTCGACATTGATCCCAACGACCAGGCGGCGGTCTACCACCTGATCCAGGCGCTGCGAAAAAGCAACCAGCAAGCCCAGATTCCTCCGTTGTTGAAACAGCTTGCCTTGCTGCGTCAGCAGGCCACTAAAGACGAACGGGAACAGTATCGCTATAAGCTGGTCGAGGGCGAAAATCAGACAAGATAGGAGCGAATTCAATGCAGTACCTGTGCACCATATTCAGAACCGGATCTTCACCCTAGAATTGCATTGCTTTGAAAGTGCAACCTCGGCAGTGGCGAATCGTGGGTTCATGGTGTCCATTCGCAACGAACTCTCAGACTGCATCGATTCAAATCGCACAGCAGGAATGACGAGTAACACAACGGCAGGTACACAATTTCATTTGATACAGCGTTGCCCAGCGCAGAAACCGGAGCGTCTCCGATGAATACGAATTACAACTCTACTGAACCGGCGCCGACCGTTGAATCAACGGGACCGGGTTTACAGCTTCAACCCGATCGCCGCGAGTTCTTGGCGGGATTGACCGGGGCCGCGGTTGTGGCCGCCGTCACCGGTCCAAAGGGCGTCGCGCAATCGTCGGATCGCGCCATTAACATCGCGCGGGTCGCTGTTCCCTCGAGCTTCATCGTGAGCAGCGAAAACAAGATCTCCTCTCTGAACGACGGCTTCACTCCGGAGAACTCGTTTGACCGTTCTCACGGGGTTTATGGCGTGCATCGGGATTGGGACAATGAGAACGAAGCGTCGCCCTGGGTGCAATATGACTGGAGCGAGCCCGTCAAAATCGACAAAATGGAAGTCTACTGGGCCGTGGATCATCCCCGTCCGGGTGCGCTGCCAGGGAGCCATTGGCCGACGATTCACGTTCCGCAAAGCTACCGCATTCTTTACTGGAACGGAAGTGATTTCGTTCCTGTGAACCACCCGCAGGGATTGGGAGTTGCTGCCGACGCGTTCAATGCGACTACCTTCGAAGCGGTGAAAACCAGCAAGCTACGCCTTGAAGTCGCTGTTGAGAAAGAGACGCCGGCCGGGATTCTCGAATGGAGGGTCTATAACGTTGGCGCCGTTCCGGCTCTTCCCCCGGTGATCGATGCGGGGGTCGATCGTTCCGTAATGCTCGACGCCAGAACGTACCTGGCAGGCAAGGTGACTTGGCTCGAGGATTCACAAAAGAACTCTGCCCGCTGGCTCAAGACGTCGGGACCGGGAACGGTGGCTTTCGAGGATGCGACTGCGCCGGTCACGAAGGCGAAATTCTCCGCGCCAGGCGAGTACGTCCTTACGCTGACAGCGTCGGGCTCCGCTGACCGCTCGCACTCCATCGCTGTGCACGTGGAAGCGGAACCGCCAAAGGATCGCCTGGACGTGGTCTACACCCGGAAATACTCCATTGACAGCCCCTTCTGGAATCAGCGCGCCAAGGTCATCATCGTGAACTGGATTCCTCACTGCATCCGCATGTGCGAACGAACCGATATCGCCCCCATGCGTGGCGACGGCGGAATCGACAACTTCATCGAAGCCGGCAAAGCCAATCGCGGCGAACCGCACGGCAAGCACAAGGGCTACGTCTTCTCCAACGCCTGGGTCCATCAGACCGTCGAATCGATGTGCATCGCGCTCATGGTCGACGCGCAGGGAGATCGCGAAATCGAGCAGGCGCAGGAACTGATGCGTTCGACCCTGGATCGCTGGATCCCAATCATCCTGGCCGCGCAGATGCCGGACGGCTACCTGCAAACGGCCTATATCCTGGCCGACCGCAGCACCTGGCCGGAGAGATGGTCGCCCGATCATCGCGGCAATCACGAAGGATATGTCTCCGGATACTTCATCGAGTCGGCCATCAACCATTACACGCTCACCGACGGCAAGGATCTTCGCCTGTACAACGGGGCCAAGAAGCTGGCCGATTGCTGGGTTGCCAACATCGGTCCCGGCAAGAAGGACTGGTTCGACGGCCACCAGGAGATGGAACAGGCACTGGTGCGGTTCGGGCGTTTTGTCAACGACCAGGAAGGGAACCATCGCGGCGACGCGTACATCGTACTGGCGAAATTCCTTCTCGATTCGCGCCGCGGCGGGTCGGAGTACGACCAGAGCCACCTGCCGCCCGGACAGCAGTACGAGGCGGTAGGCCACGCGGTGCGCGCCACCTACTTCTACTCGGGAATGGCGGATATCGCAGCCGAGACGCACGACCCCGATTACCAGAGCGCCGTGATGTCGCTCTGGGACAACATGGTCAACAAGAAGTACTACCTGACCGGCGGCATCGGAAGCGGCGAAACTTCCGAGGGCTTCGGACCCAACTACTCGCTGCGCAACGAAGCATACTGCGAGACCTGCTCAAGCTGCGGGCTGGTCTTCTTCCAGTACAAGCTGAACCTCGCATACCACGACGCGAAGTACGCCGACCTGTACGAACAGACGATGTACAACGCGTTGCTCGGTGGCGTGGCGCTTGACGGCAAGAGCTACTGCTATACCAATCCGCTGATCAACACAGAGCGTTGCCTGTGGCACGTATGCCCATGCTGCGTCGGAAACCTCTCGCGCACGCTGCTCATGATTCCGACCTGGTCCTACGTCAAGGACAGTACAGGTCTGTACGTGAACATGTTTGTCGGCAGCAGGATTCATGTGGGCCAGGTCGCCGGCACCGGTGTCGAAGTGGTCCAGAAAACCGACTATCCCTGGAGCGGGGCCGTATCGATCACGGTCAATCCCGAAGAGGCAAAGACGTTTTCGATGTACGTCCGGATTCCGGACCGGACAACGAGCAAGCTCTACACGGACTCTCCCGCAGTGCGCGGCGTGAAGCGATTTGCTGTGAATGGTGAAAAGGTGACGCCCACGATCCAGAAGGGCTATGCGGTGGTAACACGCGAATGGAAAGCCGGCGACCGCATCGACCTGGAGTTGCCGATGGAGCCCCAGCGCGTTGTCGCCGATGCTCGCATTAAGGCGGATGACGGCCTGGTCGCGCTCAAGTACGGTCCGCTTATCTACAACGTAGAAGCGGCGGACAACCAGAACATCCATCGGAAACTCGGTGTTGCTCCCTTGCGGAACCGAGTGGCGTCCGGACCTGCTCGGCGGAGTCATGGTGATTTCTGGCAAATGGGCCGATGGCGCCAACTTCGTAGCCATTCCCAACTATGCGCGCATGAATCGCGTGGGCCCGCCTCCGGGCTACCCCGGCGAGCACGACGCCAATGCCGGCTCAGCCGTCGCCGCTGGAGGAAAGCCGCCATCATCGACCGATCAGCGTAACCGGGGGCCTTCGGTCGAATCCAAGGTCTGGATCTAACACCCGCTGACATGAAGGATCAATTCACTCGCAGAGATGTTGTGAAAGCAGGGCTCGTCGCCGGGGCAACGGCGATTATTAAGCCCGCATGCTCCGAGGCGCCTGACTTGTCGCTCTCGATTGCGTCCACGCCGGTCGAGTTGAACATCACAACAGTCAGCGCGCATACCGTCCGGCTGACCATTCGGCCTGTATATGATGGTGCGGCACAACAGGTGATATCCGACGGCGCGCTTTTCGAGAGCGAGCGGAGTCCGGCCCTGGCACAGATCCGATCCTTGTCCGGCGTGCGGAAGCTCAGATCGGGAAATCTGACCATTTCCGTATCGCCGCGCCCTCTGAGTATGCGCATCGAAAACGAGGCGGGCCGGGTCGTACAGGAACTTACTCTCGATCAAAGTTCCGACCTGTGGTTCAACATCGCCGGCGGCAGCCTCTTCGGATTGGGACAAGGCGGTCCGCAATTCGACCGCCGCGGTCACATTGACTCGATGTCCAGCGGCCAAGGCGGCTACCAGCTCGGAACCCATGGTGCGCGGGTTCCCATTCAGTTTTTGATTGGAACCGGCGGCTGGGGTATGTTCGTTCATGCTCCCTTGGGAACTTTTGATTTAAGCGGAACCAGGGGGAGGGTACGCGCTTTTGACGAGCATGCCGCACTTCCTGTTGATGTGTTCATCATCGCAACCGATCAGCCGCCTCAGATCCTCTCTGAATACGCAAAAATCACTGGCCTTCCCGAGATGCCTCCACTGTGGTCATTCGGATATCAGCAATCGCATCGCACTCTGGATAGTCCCGCGGAGATCCTGGCGGAGGCACAACTGTTCCGCGAAAAGAAATTGCCATGCGATGCCATGATCTACCTGGGCACGGGCTTTTGTCCCAACGGGTGGAATACCGACAACGGCGAATTCACGTGGAACCCGAGTACATTTCCCGACCCGCCGAAGGCTCTTGATCAGCTGCACCGAGATCACTTCAAAGTCGTTTTGCACGTCATGCTTGAGGGCCAGCGCCTGACGGGTACTGTGACCGATGCATGTTCCGCCACGCCTTTGCCATCGGGCAGAACTCCGGATGGGAAATGGCCGCCCGATCGCCAGGTTGGCTGCTACTGGCCCTTTCACAAGCCGCTTGCCGCCCTTGGCATCGACGGCTGGTGGCCTGACCAGGGCGATGACCTGGACGCACCATCGCGGCTGGCGCGTGTTCGTATGTACTTTGAAGGTCAGCAGATGTATCGGCCCAACAAGCGTGTCTACGCGCTCCATCGCAATGGTTATGCAGGCATGCAGCGCTATGCGGCATTTCTCTGGTCGGGAGATGTTCTTTCCAGGTGGGAAACCCTCAAGACGCATGTGCCGCTGGGAATCAATACCGGTTTGAGCGGGATCCCGTTCTGGGGAACAGACATTGGCGGGTTCATCCCGACCGACGAATTCACTGGCGAATTGTACGCGCGGTGGTTTCAGTTTGCGGCGTTCTGCCCGTTGTTTCGTTCTCATGGCCGCGACTGGAAATTGCATCGCCCCTGGGGTTGGAACACAGGCGAAATCGGATATCCTGAAACGCCGAATTACCATCCCGCGCAAGAGGAACTACATAACCCCGCCATCGAACCAATTTGCAGAAAATATCTGGAACTGCGCTACCGTCTCATGCCGTACATCTATACCGCGGCCAAGGAGACGTGCGAGACAGGACTGCCGATGATCCGCGGCCTTTGGCTGCATTATCCTGATGATCCGCTGGCGGTCGCGCGCGGCGACGAATATCTATTCGGCCGCGATCTGCTGGTGGCACCGGTGGTGGAGAAAGACGCCACAAGCCGCTCGCTCTACTTGCCTCGCGGCACATGGTTCGACTTTTGGACACACGAGCGGCAAGAAGGAGGACGCGAGCTTGTACAGAAAGTCGATCTCGGCAAGTTGCCCCTTTATGTGCGCGCGGGAGCGGTGCTGCCGATCGGTCCGTCCAGGCAATATACGACCGAACCGGCCGATGGCCCGCTGACTATGACGGTTTTTCCCGGAGCCGACGGCCTGAGTTCCCTGTATCAAGATGACGGCGAAAGTTTCGATTTTCGAAATGGAGACTTCATGCGAATCGAGATGCAGTGGGAGGATACATCGCGAAGGCTGGCGATCCGCCTCGCATCCGGCGCGCGCATGCTGCGCGCAAACCCCATGACGTTATCGATCAAGGTGGTTGATTCCAATCAAGCCAGGACGGTTACGTTCATGGGTGATCCGCTGTCAGTCACACTGTGAGTTGCTTTTGGATTGTTTGTCACACGACAAAAATTATGTCTCTTCCAGAAGAATTCGGTTTCTGCTTGGACCTCTCTGTTACATCCTGACTCGCAATTCGCCGTTCTCCACCTTTGCCTCGAGAATTTCCGCTTTGACGGCTGGATCGTCCTCCGCCTCGCCGGTGTGTACATCAAAGGAATAGCCATGCCATGGACAAACCACCCGCCCGTTTTCAATTGTTCCTTCTCCGAGTGGCCCGCCTTCATGTGGACAAGTTCCATCAAGCACGCAAATCGCCCCGTCAACATTGGCGACACACAGCGCGCGACCTTCCACGGCAATTTCGAGAACGAGCCCGCGCTGGGGCAATTCGGATTGCGCACAGACACGCACATATTCAGCCATGTCAATTTCTCCCTGCGATTGACCTCGTCATTTGGCCGACCGTTATCCGAGCTTACCCGATCGTATTCGTTAGTGCATAGTCGACAAATTCCTCCTGGACACGTTTCCATCGAAACCAGTGAATGGTATCTCGGCTGCAAGCAGCGCTTTCAGATCGCCATAAATGACGGTATCGGACTCGAGCGATAGCTACCGCGTGGCAGCGCATTGGCGGATGGGTAAATTGAGCATAGGAGGTCGGCAATTCGATTGACAGTCCGAGCACAGGCCCCGGCCAACGAGGAGCGATATGACGCTTCAACTCAGCGTCACACCGCTCCTGCCTCAGCCAGGATGTCATGCCATGAGCCCTGAGGTTTCTTTCAACCGGGTGACCACGCAAGAAATGCCTGAAACCACGGAACGGCGGGCGAGGGAGATCTCACACCCAGTTTCAGAGCGGCAAAGGATAGGGATATTCGCGACCAGGAGCAATTCGCGTACCGACCATCGTGCCATCAAAATGGAATCCCGGAACCAGATTCCCGTAAAGATCATAGTTATCCTGAGTCCAGGTCCCCGTAAACCTGTTCCCGTCTTGGCTGCCCCAAATACGCGCCCTTTCAACGGAAACGCCGGTCGCATTTTTTCCGTCGAAGAGAAAAAATGGATGCACGACGTCGTAAGTCCGCGGCCCAACCTGCGTCCACGCGCCTATACAAAAGTTGTTGCCCCCATTGAGCGCGCCCACGTCGTTCACGAGCTCGGTACCTCCGGCGCTAAACTGTTCGAAACCTACATCATTCAGCTCGCCTCCAGCGTATAGAACCATCTTCCACATACCGAGGATACTAGCCGCTGAAAGCATTCCTTGTCCCAGCTTGCGAATCGGGTGGAACAGCCTGCGATGGAGCGGATTCGTCCCCCGGCATAGCCGGTTCCTGAAGGCTCCTCAACGCCGGAGACAATCCATCGCTACTATGAGCCCCGCATACTGCTTTCGCAATCGGAGCCACAACGATCGACAGCACTACCAGGACCAGGCTAACCAGCCCCAAATTCTAAGCTTTGTAGTTCTCGTGAACCTCCTCCTTTTTCTTGGGTCGCGTGTAAGATGGAATCCATATTCGGACGAAGCTTCGGTCTTGCAATCTCGTCCGGGCTTCTCGTTGAATCAACCCTGAATCATGTCGCTTTCAGTGTGCCCTCATCATGATTGACGGGGATGAAGATTCCTGACTGAAATTGCGCTAAGGCCCCGAGATTCCTCCCATTCATCGGCACAACCTGGCGGGAAGCGATGTTTGACACCGGTTCGCAATGAAGTGGTTGCCCGTGCCCAGGCCGTCGTCGACGAGGTCGAAGGGTTGATTGTCAAGTACCACGTTCTGCTTGATGATGTTATGTTCCGCCACGCCTCCGTAGAATCCTTGGAATACGGAGACATCGGCCGTGGAGACGACGACGATACCCCCGGCCAGCTGGACGTTACCGATCACACCAGGCTCACCACCCGGATGGTTCTTGAGTACTCTGTTCGCACGAAGCACGATGTGGTCGCCGCCGCCGATCAGGATACCCACGCCGGTTAGTGAAAACGGCAGCTCCGCCTTCTCTGCCGAGCAGAATTCGTCGTTGTGCGTCACGATGTTGTTGGAGACCAGCCAGTCGTGCACCCCCGTAGTCGTGCCCGTGTTCAGGAAGACCAGGCCCGAGCAGCTGTCGTGTACCAGGTTGTCCGTCACACTGCCCGTGGAGGCATCCCGCACGAGGATCCCCCACAGGTCGGCAAAAGCCGTGTTGTATCGCACCGTGAAGTCGGCGTTCGGCGAGTTGCCCACATAGAAGCCGGCGTCACCGCTGCCGTAGCTCGTGTTGTACTCGAATTGGACATGTGTAGAGAGGAAGGCAGTGATGCCGTAGCCCTTATTGCTCGCCGCCACGTTGTGGTCCGCGCGGGATCGGTTTGTGCCGCCGAACATAATGCCAACTCCCGAGAAATCCCGCACCGTGAAGCCCGTTACGCGCACGCCGTTTACTGTCCGCTGCACCTCACCTTCGGCGTCGAGGTCAGCCACACAGATGCCATTAACGCCTAGGGGCTCATAGCCAATCGGCGGGATTTCCAGCACAGGGCAGAACGGCCTGGGCTGGGCTGGCGGGACAAGGACCGTATTCTCCGGTCCTGCGCCTTTGAGGGTGATGCCATCCTTATTGATGAGCAGGTTCTCCGGGTAGGTGCCCGGACCGACACACACCGTCGCGCCGGTCGCCGCCCCATCAATCGCGTCCTGAATGGATTGCCCGGCCACCACCTGAACGGTGCATGTCGGGTTCGGGGCCGCTCGTCCGACCCCGGTGAAGACGAGACCTGCGAGAACTGCGGCACTAACAGCAGGCACTCGCGTTGCTGATTTGAAAATGCGAAACATCGAGATTCCTCCTGGCACGGTTGGTTAGGTCCGGATACGGCGAAGTCAATGCGCATTGATGTGATTTGCACGTCACGATGTATCCTGCAGAGCACATCGCCGCGGTCCGGAGCGAATGGTTGTTGGGGTGAGTCGTACCTATTTACTCGTTGCCGGGCTCGACCTATGCGCAACGTGCGCACGTTCTCCCGCCTCTTCTTGCGCGATGAAATCGTCATACACTTTTTTAGAAAGCCGGATCACTCTGTGCAGAATGGGTTGGCTGTTGCTGAGGAAATAGGAATACGGCTGCGCGGCTTCCGGTGATGGCGCCTGCTGGAATCCAGGTTGGGTCTCAGGCTGGCTCCCTTCTGAATCGCGGGAACCCGGAACGATTTCGTACTCGATTTCGACCCGCCTGCCAAAGTGAATTCCCAAAATCAGGCCGTCATTGGCATGATTAGGGTGTCCGAGATTTGGGTCCAACGCCGCCAGTGTCCGGCGAACAATCTCTTGGTTGTAGACGGTCGGATTCAAAACACACCAGGACTGATCGGCCGAACGCAGATGGGAGAGCTTATCTACCAATGACAAGTCTGCAGGGCTGCGCGCCACATACCGGCTGAGTTCTTCCTGAACCATTGGAACTGTCCCGAAGACAGCGATCTGCGAATCAGGGAATGTGAGCCAGCGAATGTGATGCGAAATGTTCTTGTCTCTGCCCAGAGGCGGAACGATCAGAACGGGAATTCCACGATACTCGCTTTCAACTGCGCCATTCTGTTCTGCGGATTTTAAAATGTGACGCGAATCGAATTGGCCGCTCGCCAGAAGGCTGTGTTCACTGATGAAACCATGGTCGCCGGCAGAGGCAACGAGGGTGATACGCCAGATCCTTCGGGTCGGATCCACTCCGGCAATCGATAGAAAATCCCCCAAATCTGCGCTGTCGTTTCGAGTAAGCGCAAGATAGCTGGCTGGGGTTCCCGGTGTCAGGCCCGCTACAATCGCGGCTCCGGGCGGTACCAGAGAAAGGAGTCTTGGATCTGCATCCGGCGGCGATGCGGACGCAGTGCTGAACGCCAAGAAGACGAGGCAGTTGGCGAAAGCAAAGAGTAGATTCGTCTTGTCCATCGACCCTCCCGCGTTCGCTTTCCAAGTCCAATCAGGGGAAACGTACGTCGGATTTCGCCGCAGGTCGAGTTAGTTCTGTCTTAGCAGTGTGTTAGCGGGGAAATGCTTTGAAAACTAGTGCTTAACAGGAGCGCAGTCTTTGGCATATCATTCGGCACACACCGGTTGAGGACGTTTCGCATGGGCTCGCCAGCGGGTAAGAACGGCCAGATTCACTTTGGACCCTTCGAACTGGATCCAGATGAGCAGCAGTTGCGAAAGCGGGGTGTCCCTCTCAAACTCCAGCCACAGCAGTTTGTCGTACTGATGATGCTTGCACGGCACGCGGGAGAAATCGTAAGCCGCCAGGAAATTCAACAGCGCGTGTGGGGAGACGGCACGTTCGTCGACTTCGATCGGGGCATTAACTTCTCTATCAATCAGATACGGGCGGCGCTCGGCGACGATGCAGATCGACCGCAATACATCGAGACGATTCCTCGGCGCGGTTATCGTTTCATCGCGACCATTGACGGAAATGGGAAAGTTGAACCAGACTTCTCCGGTTCAATAACTCCCGGAACGCTGCGCTACGCTGACGACAAAGACGATAAGGGCGAGGATCCGCCGTTGCCTCCGTCTTTGGCGAGCAGGAAAACCCTGGTTGGCGGCCTTGTGTTGCTCGCGGCAATCGTGATTGTGCTGGTTGCTTTTCGACCGTGGCATTCGGGGGCCGGCTCCGATCAGGCGAGCACGGTTGCAACGTCCGTGAGGACGTACCCGCTAATGACTTTTCCTGGAGAGATCTTCGGTATCGCGTTATCACCGGATGCGAGTCATATCGCGTTCACCTGGAACGGTCCGGACTTTGGCAAGTGGAACATCTATGTCCAGCGAGTCGGTGGCGACAGGCCATTTCAGGTCACCCATACACAGGGCGCAATGATCCCTTGGGTCGATTGGTCTCCAGACGGGCGGCTTCTTGTTTTTGGCCGGTGTGGAGACGACAATCACGGATCGCTTTACACAATTCCGGTGTTGGGCGGTCCGGAACATAAAGAGACCGATGTCGCTTGCGATTGGGGAGCTACGGGAGCGCTCTGGACACCGGATGGCCAGTCCCTTCTCTTTTCGGACGCCTGCGTAGAGGGGGGCACACTGGGTATCGTGGCGTTCACATTTGCGACAGGAAAGAAGCGGTGCGTGGCCGCGCCGGATTCCAATTCTGTCAACTTCTATTCCCCCATGGTGTCCCCCGACGGTAAAAACGTGGTGTTCGAAAGAGAAACGACCGCGCGGGTGATGGACTTCTTCGTCGTTCCGTTTGAAGGGGGAACTCCCCGTCGTCTGACGTCCGAGGGAAGACGGATAGGCCAATATGTTTGGGCGCAGGATGGAAAAAGCATCATTTTTGCATCGGACCGCGAGGGCGTCGGCGGAAGAAAGATATGGAAGGTATCGATCAATGGGGGCCCTATCGAGCCCGAGAACAATGCCTTGCTCGCCAGCATCTACCCGGGACAACAGCCTCGTTCAGCGTTGTCTCGCGACGGGCGGCGTATGGCCTACGTGGATGAACATGCAGATAATAGTTGGATCCTGAGGATTCGTCTTGCAAGCGCGGGCGGAAGAGTTCTATCGCAGGAAAAGGTTCTGCAATCGCCAGAGATGGAGGGGCCCGGACTCTCACCGGACGGCAGGCACATTGCATTCTCGTCCAGGCTCTCGGGTGCGGACAATATATGGACCAGCGATGCGGATGGCCACAGTACCCTCCAGTTGACATCTTTGTCAGGCGAACTGGCTGGCTCGCCGGGATGGTCACCGGACGGCAAGTGGCTTGTCTTCGATCGCAGACCCGGCGATCATGCGCAGATCTTCATGATCGATGCCGAAGGCCGGAACATGCATGCGCTCACAGACGGAGACCACGAGAACATTGTGCCGATCTGGTCGCGGAATGGAAAGGCTGTTTATTTTGCGTCGAATCGCACAGGAAATTATGAATTGTGGAAGCAGGATCTTGCGAGTGGCGTTTCGACTAAAATCACGAAGCGCGGCGGTTTTTCGGGGGTGGAGTCCTACGATGGACGTTATCTCTACTTCGTAAAGTACTTCTGCTCCGGTATCTGGCGTCTGCCGATCGACGGCGGCGAGGAAGAGCAAATCATGAAACTGCCGGAGCCCTGGTATTCCAGATATTGGGATTTAGCGGAGAGAGGGATATATTTCTACGATATTGCGGCTACGCCGCGTCCCGCGATCAAGTTTTACGACTTCAATACGCGCCAGACCACAACCGTCCTCGAGCCTGAAGGACAGGCAATGGAGTGGGGCACTGGAATCAGCGTCTCGCGCGATGGACGCACTCTCCTATACAGTGCGCGCCATTCGACCACGACGCTTATGGTCGTAGACGAAATCCGTTAAATTTCGATGCCAAGTCTCACACTGTCCAATTCTTTTTGCTCACTGGAGCAGGCCGGCGGATTCGAGGATGCCGCAAAAACGGTCCGGGTACGCGGCGAGTTCGGCGGAGAAAACAGCCGCGCGGCTCCACTGAAAAACAAGTTGGTCCTTGGGTTCCATTCCATACAGCGGCAAGAGTTTGGCCGGGGAGTCGCCGGGGCGGCCGGAGTCCCAGTCTTGATTCAACTCATCGAGGAGTGAGCGATCGCGGGCGGCGACAGTCTGGATCAGATCCCGGGCTGCCGCGCGGTCAAGGCGCTTTGAGGCGGTGCGTTCCCGTATCGTATCCTGGCGCCAGAAGAGGGCTTCGAGGTAGCGCACGCTCAGTTGAAGCGCTTCGAAGTCGCCCAGGTTTTTGGTAACGGAAGGCTGTACGGCGCCCAGCAATGCGCGCAGGCGAGCGAACGGGTTTGTGGGATTTGCCGTGACTTTCAGGGCGGCGCTCAACTCGGCTCCGGTACTGAACGGGACCGGCAGGCGAAGGCTTGGCGGTGTGTGTTTTGAGTCGCCGTAGATGGGCGCAGCGTCGTACAGGAGGGTAAAGGACTCGCTCCACTTGTCGCTCCATGGCGCGGCCCAGTGGCGTTGTACGAAGTTGCGGAACGCCTCGCTTCGCGCAGCGGCCGTGCCGCGATTAAAGGCCACCGAGGCGTAGGCGAAGCCATCCCAGAGGGAGTTTTGGATGTACCGGCTGGGAACCCAGTTGGTGAGGACGACGCCCAGCGATGCCGGATTTTGTGAGGCGAGATACACGTCTGCGAATGCGTCGATGTTGCCCAACTGCGATTTGCCTGGGCGTGGCCCCCAGCGGTAGCTGATAAGGCCGGGAGCGCCGATCCCGCGCGACCCGTGAACGCGAACCTTCTCAAGCGAATTGCGGAAAGGAACCGGATCGGTGTCCCAGTAATTCCAGTCCATGATGACGATCGATTTGTCGAGGGACGGAAGGACACCGGGTTCCTTGCCGAGGACGAGGTCGCCCCACACGATGAAGGTCTTGCCGAGGGATTGCGCCAGCCGGTTGAGCTGATTCAGCCAGGCGGCCCAGATGTCGGCTCGGGTCCGGGTCTGGAGAGCCTTGCGCGACAGGGCAGAGCCGCCCCAGTTCACCTCGTCACATCCACCGTGAAGGTATTGGGAGGGAAAGATGGCGGCGATCTCGCGAAAGAGTTTATCGAAGAGCTGGGGGGACTCCGGATGGACGGGAATGATGCCGGTGAACTCGGCGGAGCCGTGTGGATCGCGATCCAGCAAGTGGGCGTAAACAGGCGAGCGGGTGATGTAGCCGGTATGTCCGAAAGCCTCCACCTCCGGAAGGAGGTCGACTCCCCGCGCGCGACCATACCCGGCCAGTTCGTGCATTTCGTCCGGCGTGAATGCGTGCGGGTGCGTGATGAGGTGGCGCACAGAAGAGAATCGAAGCGCCGAGCCCTGGTCGTCTGTAAGGCGGAACTGTAGAGTGTTGAGCTCCCAATCGGAGCAGAAGTCGATGACGCGCCGATAGTAGGCGAGGTCTTCAGGGACCCGGGCCGCGTCAACCATAACGCCGCGTATCTTTTCCCTGGTGGTGATAGTTTCGGGTGAGAGGGCCCAGAGCCTTCGACCCGCGGTCATTGCGGTAAGGGCGCCTGCGGCTTGGAGGAATTGGCGGCGGTTTCGAGAGCCTGTCATCATGTGGGGTCATCATAAGGGAGCGTTGCGCTTTTGGCGGCGTACACGTCGCGTTCCGGCCTGCCTCTCCCAGAACTCTCTCGTATGAGCAGCAATACGCATGCGGTTGCGACCAGGGGCATGCAACCGGCTACCAGAAAAGCCGGCCCATAGGAGAACCGGTCCACCGTGACTCCCACCGCGATGGTGAAGAGGGTGCCCACCAGGCCTGCCGCCAGTCCACTCAGGCCGGTGACCGTTGCCACCACTTCCTGCGGAAACAGATCGGAAGGCAGCGTCAGCCCCATCGTCGACCACGCGGCATAACCCCAGACAGCGACGCTGATGAGCATAAGCGCCAGGTAGGGACTGTGCACCCGGGCGGCCGGAATCCCCATCAGCATGGGCACGCAACTCACCGCGCATACCCAGCGCCGGGCTTGAAGAACGGACGCGCCGCGCCGGATGCGGGAACGGGAAAGAAAGCCGCCGGTGAAGTTGCCGATATCCGCGGCGACAAATGGGATCCAAACGAAGACAGCGATGCGCTTCAGGCTGAACCCGCGGGCGTCACTCAGATACTGCGGCAGCCAGAAAACGTAGAACCACCAAATCGGATCGGTGAGCGCGCGGCCCAGCACCGTACCCCACACGTTGCGGTCTCTGGCCAGGCCAAGCCACCGCGCCCAGCCTCGCCCCGCCGAAGCCGGAGGAACTTCCTGGCCGCGAATCACGGCGAGTTCTGCCGCTGTGAGCCGGGGGTGCTTCGAGACTGGGTAGTAGATGCGCAGCCACGCGATCAGCCAGACAAAGCCGAGCGCGCCGGAGAAGGCAAACGACCACCGCCAGCCGAAAACCAGCGTGACCCAGGGAATGGCAAGCGCGGCCAGAGCGCCGCCCACGCTCGAACCGCTGTCGAAGATGGCCACGGCGATGCTGCGCTCGTCGGCAGGGAACCACTCCGCCACGGTCTTGCTTGCGCCCGGCCAGTTGAAACCTTCGCCGATGCCGAGCAGGAACCGGCATGTGGCGAAACCGGCAACAGAGTTCACAAGGCCCGTTGCAGCGCTCACAACGGACCAGAACACCACCGCGATGGCGAGCCCGATGCGCGTGCCCACGACATCGAGAAGAATGCCGCCCAGAAACCAGGTGACCGCATACGAGATCTGGAAGGCGCCGAAGATGCGCGCCAGGTCGGTGTGGCTCAAATGAAACTGCGCCGTGAGCACCGGCGCAAGCACGGAGAATGTTTGCCTGCTGATGTAGTTGATGACCGTGGAACCGAACAGCGTCCACACGATCCACCAGCGCAGGCCTCCGCCTGGCGTGCGTGATGATTGCGGGACAGCTTCGGGCGGAGCATCAGGTTTCGTCATGAGGCGCTCTTAACCGCGCTTCACGGTTTCATCCACAATCTCTTCGGTAGCCGGATTCCAGTAGAGCCGTTTTCCGCTCCAGTAGGACTGCGCGGCCATGATGCATACAATCGAATGCGAAAATCCGTGATCCACGTTTGCATTGGGCTGAGTGCGCGTCCGCATGGCGTTCAGCCAGTTCATCATGTGGACCAGGCTGTCATCGTTCGGCTCGCGCGCCTCGGGCGGCTGAGCGCCGGGAGCGGCGACTACTTCTTCATGGTCTTTCTCGGGAGCCGCGATGGGCACTCCCTTTGAATTCGCGGAGCCCTCGAATTCGTCGCGGCCGCCCTCCTTGCTGACCGTGAAGAGAGTCGCGCCTTCACCTCCATAATTTGCGATGGTGCCGTCGCGCCCCATGATGCGGGAGAAGCTGCGGAAGCTGTTCCCGAAGTTCACCTTGAACGTGTAGAGAAAGCCCTTCGGATAGGTGATGGCGGCGACGACAGTGTCGGGATTCTCGCGCCCGTCCTTCCACGTGAACACCCCGCCATTGGCGACGACGCTCTCTGGACACGTCTCCCCGGTCCAGAGGTGAACGAGATCGCAGCCATGGCTCATCCACTGGTCGAAGATGCCCGAAGAGAAATCTTTGTAGAGCCGGAATTCAAGATAGACATGCGGATCGAACGGGCGCCAGGGCTTGCCCAGCAGCCAGCGCTTCCAGTCGGTGTCTTCTTCTTTGAGCTGGGAAGGGCGGGCGAGCCACTCCTTCCAATGCATGTTGCGGTCCTGGAGCATCTCATCGCTTTCCCCCGTGTCATACCCCACAAAGCGCCAGCGCTCCTGGTTGACATTCCATTCCTGCTCGACGTGCACGATGGATCCGATGCGGCCTGATTGAACGATATCGCGTACCGCAAGCTGATAGGGCTCGCTGCGATGCTGCGATCCCACCTGCACCACCTGCTTGGAGGCCTTCACGGCAGCGCGCGCCTCTTTCACCTCGGAGAGCACATTGGCGAAAGGCTTCTCCACGTAGCAGTCCTTGCCCGCCTTCACCACGTCAATGCAAAGCTTGGCATGCTGGAAATCGCCGGTGGCAATCATGACGCCGTCAATGTCCCTGTTGGCCAGCATTTCTTCGGAGTACTGGTAGCATTTCGGATCGAGATTGAAGAGGCTTTTGACTTGCGCGGCGCGGCGCTCGCGGGCCAGTTTCCACAGGTCGCATACCGCGATGGTCTCTACCGGCGTTTGTTTCGAGGCCATTTGCACCATGTGCACGTGGCCCTGGCTGCGGCTTCCGCATCCGAGCTGGGCAACAGCGATGCGGTCGTTGGCGCCCAGCACTCGGCCATAGGAGCGCGCGGTGAGTCCCGCGCCAATCATGGTGCCGGTGGCCTGCTTGAGGAATGTGCGTCGGTCGGGATTCGCGAAGTCCATCATGTTTCCTCGTTAGTCGGCTTCTAGCCAATAGCTCCTGGGTCGATCAGCCCGGCTGAATCGGGATCGAGAAAGACGGTTACATCGGGGTGCATACGCAGAATCGTCGCTGGGCATGCGGTTGAGATGCGGTCTTCGATGGTGCGGCGAACAATGGCGGCCTTGCGGGCGCCAGGCACGGACGCGATCAGCTTCGGTACGCGCATCAGCGTGGGAATGGTAAGCGAGATTGCCGCCTCCGGAACATCGTCGATGGTCGGGAACCATCCTTCCGCGAGTTGCTGCTGCCGGCATTGCGCGTCGAGTTGCACCACCTTTGCATCCTGCGGGTCATTGAAATCCGCTACCGGCGGATCGTTGAAGGCGAGATGCCCGTTTTCGCCGATGCCGAGCAGGCAGAGCTGAGGATGGGCGGCGCGAAGCGCCTGGCCATATTCGCGCGCAGTGCGCCCGGGATCGGATGTGTTCCCGTCCACCTCGTGAAACGCCCCCATCCTCACCTTGCCGGTCAGCCGCTCGCGCAGGTATCGGCGGAAGGAGCCGGGGTGATCGGCGGGCAGGCCGACATATTCGTCCATGTGGAAGCCGGTCACTCGTTCCCAGGGGAGATTCTCGAGGGCTGTGAGCGCGGCGAGAGTCGCGAACTGGGATGCGCCGGTGGCGAAGATGACGGTGATCGCCTCGCGGGCGGCCGCAATCTCCGCAATAGCCGCGGCCGCGGCGTGGGCAGCGGCCTGCCCAGCTGCGTCGCGAGAGGGATGAACTTCAATTTTCATCCTCTCAGCTCGAAATTGTTTCACGATGGTGGGTTCGACCGGCAAACGAAATTCCTCGCGCTCGGGAATGGATGGAGAGCGGCTGGAAAGAGCCGGGAAAGGCTCGCCATCATTTCCGGAAATGATACAACGTCCTCCAGCCCACGCGATGGTTCAGCAAGCTGCATCGACGGATGGCGGAACATCATTCCCAGAGCTGCCGACATTCCGGTACCAATAATCCCACTTGAGACAGGTATTGTTGGCCGCGCCTCCACCTCTCGTCATATCATCGATTCTCCGGCGCGGGAGGGATTTATGAGTCTCTGGTTCCAGGATTTGCGCTACGCCTTTCGCATGCTTCGCAAAAACGGTGTGCTGACCCTGGTGATCGTGGCCTCTCTGGCCATCGGCATCGGCGCCAATTCCGCCGTCTTCAGTGTGGTCGACGCACTGCTGTTGCGTCCTCTTCCATATCCGCACCCCGACCGGCTTGCGGCCGTCTGGCTGCATTCTCCCGGCATCGGCATTCTGCGCGATTGGCCCTCTCCCGGGCAGTACGTCGACATCCAGAACCAGAACCACTCGTTCGACCAAATGGCCCTCGCGCAGAGCCGTACCTTCACGCTCACCGGCCGCGAGCAGCCCGAACGGGTTGATGTGCTCAGTATGCAGTCGAGCCTCTTCGCCATGTTCGGCGCGAAGCCTCTGCTAGGCCGTACGTTTTCGCCGGAAGAGGACAAGCCTGGCAAACCGCCTGTCGCCATTCTCAGCAACGGCGCCTGGGTGCGCCTGTTCAACGCCGACCCCGCCATCGTCGGCCGCACCATCACGCTCAATGGAAAGCCATATGTTGTCGCCGGCGTGCTGCAGCGTGGCTTTGTGCTCAACGCTGAAATCATGCCCTCCGAAGGACCCATGGACAAGGTGGATATCTTCCTACCCTTGCCCCTGGGGCCCGACGCCGCACAGCGCCGGGGCGACGAAAACTACAACATCGTTGTCCGCCTCAAGCCCGGCGTCTCCGTGCAACAAGCCCAGGCGGACATCGACGTCATCGCCAGCGGCATCCGCATCAAGGACAAGCGCGACGCCAGCTATGGTATGGATGTCATTGGTTTGCAGAAGCAGGTCGTCGGCGACGTGCGCCGCTCTTTACTCGTACTGCTGGGCTCGGTCGCACTCGTCTTGTTAATCGCCTGCGCCAACGTGGCAAACCTTCTGCTTGCCCGAGCGGCGGGACGCGAGAAGGAAGTCGCCGATCCGTACCGCGCTGGGAGCGGGTTGGCATCGCCTGGCGCGCCAGCTATTGACGGAGAGCCTTCTTCTCGGCCTCCTTGGCGGTGCTGCCGGACTTCTCGTTGCGCGCCTCAGCCTTGTGGTCGTGCGCACCATGAATCCCGGAAATATTCCCCGCCTGGATGAAATCGGCATCAACGGTACAGTTCTGGCCTTCACATTCGGCCTTTCACTCGCCACGGGAGTGCTGTTCGGCCTCGCTCCGGCATGGCGCGCCATCAAGCTCGATCCAAACTCTTCCCTCAAGGGCGGCGGCCGAAGCGGGCAGGCCGATGGCGGTCTTTATCTAAGGCGCCACCGTCTGCGTGGCTTGCTCATCGTCTCCGAACTCGCCATTTCAGCTCGTTCTGCTCGTCGGTGCAGGGCTGCTGATCCGCAGCTTCATCCGCCTGCAGAGCGTACCTCCAGGATTTACCGCAGACCACGTCCTCACCATGCAGATCCTCGCCAACGATCCCAGGTACCACGACGAGAAAGTGCTCGGCGCCTTCTACCGTGATATTGAAACCCGCGTGGCTCACTTGCCGGGCGTCGTCGCCGAAGGTGACGTATCGGCGCTCCCACTTACTGGAACCGTGGGTTGGGGGGGAATTCACGTCGAGGGATACACACCGCCGCCAGGCCAGGAGTTGCAGGTCGATATTCGCACGGCGACCACGGACTATTTTCGCACCATGCAGATCTCACTGGCCGCGGGCCGCTTCTTCTCCGACGACGACCGCCTTGACACGCCGCAGGTCGTCATCATCGATGAGAACTTCGCAAAGCGCTTCTGGCCGCACAACGATGCCATCGGGAAGCACCTCTGGTTCGATCCCAAAAAGCCCATCACCATCGTCGGCGTCGTCGCCGCGGTCAAACAATACGGCCTCGACACCGACGGCAAAATCGCGACATACTTCCCCTTGCAGCAGGCGCTGGACCGGGGAACGTTCCTGGTAGTTCGCGCCACCTCTCATGAAGCGGGACTCGCGACCGCCATCGTGAGCGAGATCCACACGGTCGATCCTGCTGTTGTCGTTTATGGAATAAGGACCATGCAGGACCGCCTGCATAATTCACTTTCACGCCAGCGCTTTGCCGGCACCATGCTCGGTGCATTTGCGGCGTTGGCTTTGCTGCTTGCCGCAGTGGGCCTCTATGGTGTCCTGTCGTATCTGGTCACGCAGAGCACCCGCGACATCGGCATTCTTGTCGCCTTGGGTGCGCGGCGCGAAAATATTCTCAGTCTCGTCGTCCGCCAAGGGATGCAACTGACATTGATCGGCATCCTCGCAGGAGTGTTAGGCGCGTTCGCTCTCACGCGCGTCATCGCCAGCATGTTGTTCCGTGTTACCCCAACGGACACCAAGACATTCATGGCGGTTCCCGCTTTGTTAGCCGCAGTCGCATTCGCAGCTACGGTCATCCCCGCGTGGCGGGCCAGCAACGTCGATCCCATGGTTGCCCTGCGCGAGGAATAGCCAGGTCGCCGGTTCTCTTGCACCCTCAAGTAGCGTTTTCCCGGCTGAGCCGCGGAACGATTTTGGGCGTTCCGAAAATTCGTGCCACACCCCGACAAAGTCGGACTCGAACCTGATTAGGTGCAGCATTGAACCATGAGCGTGGATCTGTCCAACGTAATGGAACCGACACCGCCGCTCGGCGAGTTCTACTGGAACAGTATTTTCGCCATCATCCCCTTGTCTTCATGTTTGAGGAGATGGCAATGAAAGAGGGACATACCCTTGATGATGTGATCGGTAAAGTCCATAACGAGATCGACACTACCGTGTGATGGGACGTTCACCGTATCCATCCAGATGGTGTCATCGGATCGTTGGCCGTTGTTCGCATAAACCAGAAAGTGGACCTGGTGAATGTGGAAGGGATGAATCTCGTCGGTTTCGTTCAATACCGTCCAGCGTACGTACCTTCCGATAGAGACGACGGTCATCGGCGGATCGTTCGGACCGTATTTCTTGCCGTTGATATAGAAACCTTGCTTGTCCTCAGTGAACTTGACGACAAAACCCGGCCTTTCATTTTCCACTCCACGAAGCTGGATTTCGGAAATCGGACGCGAGGCAATTCCCGATGGCAAGGGCGAATGCTTCGCCTTTGGCGCAGCGGGGGGTGCGTTCAGATCCAAATCGGCTATTACCATTGCCGGGTTAGGGTCCCCGTCCGGTCCTGTGTCGACGCATCTGGTGCGAAGAGAAGCATCGGGTCGTTGTCTCGGCCCGGTGATTATCGCCTCGACCCGCCCTGCAGGAGCCACGAGGACATGTTGGAGATCCTCGCTGTGCCGTATTGGGTCGTGAAAACCCAGGGGCATTCCATCGATCGAGATCAACTTGATCGTGCTCGAGTCGATCTCCAGGTGTGCATAGAGATCCGGGGAGGCATTCACAATTCGCCAGAATTGCGACTCGCCTGGAGCGATCGCAATTTTGGGACGAATCGTTCCATTGACGGTGAACACCCGCTGAGGTTGCCCTGCAGCCTGTCCCAGGCCTTCCTGGAACTTTCAACCGTGTCCGCGACAGCCTTGGCTGCAGACGGCGACCGGGTTAAGTCGAAGTCACGCAGAACCAGGATCTTCTCACCCAGGTGTGCCACTTCAGGCGCGTACCGTTCAATCCCGTCGATCACAATCGCTCCGGACATGCCATCAAGAGATTGCTGATAGCTCTCGCCATGAGGATGAGTGTGGTACCAATAAAGCCCCGGCGGCTGGTCGCGCGGCACATCGACGATATAGTCGAGAGCTTCCCCAGGCATGGCCATCATCGAGATTACGTCATCCTGTGGTGCGTGCGGCGATACATGCAGTCCATGGAAGTGGAGGTTACTCATGTTGGTGCAAGGACCATCGCAGAGTTCTTTCGAGTGGGATGACATCTTGTTTACGAACTTGATCCTTATCTTGGATCCGGGAGCGCTGCGTATGACGGGAGGGATCGGACGCCCTTCGAATAAAAAACTGTTCGACTCGTATCCAGGTTCGATGACGCCTCCAACAGCACAGGTGAACGAGTCTCAGGTTCGAGCGGCAGCGGCGATCTTATCGCAACCTCACGGTTCTGAACTTCTACGTACTGATGGCTCAAGATGAGACAGGCGACAATGGATACGAACAGCACATACCGTGAACTTGCGTCTCGAGAAAATGGAGCACGAACAAGACGGAAGCGCAAAGATACTGAGTGTTCCATGTTAATCATCCTATCGCGAAGGATTGTTGCGTCAACCCTGATGCGCATCCGGACGCGGTCAAGTCGACCTGTACCACTTCCCTTTTGGCCGGCTTTTGAATGCCGAGTCTTTGCATGCGCGAGATCAGGGTTGTTCGGGGCGCCCGGCCCTATTTCGATGATGAGATTGAATAGGGCGCTCGCAACCTGCGATGCGACCATGTTGCATCGTTCTCGCTGCTAAATACGAACCTCAATTCGCCGCCTTTCATTAATTCCTCGTGCGTCACGTAGCTCCGATCGAGTGATATCCCATCCAGGAGCACATCCTTGAGGAATCTTGCGTCTTCCGTCATATTCACACTATGGATGGTGAGGGATCTTCCATTTGGCAAATGGACTACCGCTCGATCTACAAAGGGCCTGCCTAACACATATTCATTTGAACCTGGCGCGACCGGATAGAAGCCAAGCGACGTAAAGATGAGCCACGCAGACATCTGACCCAGATCATCGTTGCCCACAAGGCCATCTGGTGCGGGTTTGTATTGCGAGTCTACTATCTGTTTCAGCCGGGACTGAGTCTTGATTGGTGCACCTGCGTACATGTAAAGGTATGGCAGGTGATGGCTCGGCTCATTGCCGTGAATATACTGACCGATCATTCCCGAAATATCTTCAACATCGGCATACATAGTCGGATCCACCTTCTGATCAAACATGGCGTCGAGCCGGGCAACTAGCTTGTCATTACCGCCCAGCAGGTTGATTAGTCCTTGTTCGTCCTGGGGCTGGTACCAGGAATACTGCCAGGCATTTCCCTCCGTGAATCCGCTGCCGGCGCCTGCCTTCGCCGGATCAAATGGCTTGCGATATTCGCCGTTTGCCAATCGCGGCTCGATAAAGCCGTCCGCCTCGTTAAAGTTGTTCCGCCAATTGTCTGCGCGCTTCTCGAACCCAGCCGCTACTTCATGGTTGCCTGTAGCTTTGGCCATACGCGCGATTGCCCAGTCGTCATAGGCGTATTCGACCGTCTTGGATGCGGCTTCATTGTCGCGGTCGACGGGGACGAAGCCAAGCTTCATGTAGTCCGCAAGGCTTCCGTAAGGTCCGTAGGTTGCGCTGGCCACCATCGCGTCCATCGCAGCTGTCGTATCGTAGCCGCGAATTCCCTTCATGTAGGCGTCCGCAATAATCGGCACAGAGTGATAGCCGATCATGCACCAGGTCTCCAGTCCCTGGAACTGCCAGACTGGCAGAATCCCGAATGGACTTTCTTGCTGAGATGCAATCAACGATCGAACCAGGTCATTCGTGCGTTGTTCCGGCTCCAACAATGTCATCAATGGTTGCTCAGCACGATAGATGTCCCACAAAGACAATGAAGAAACGAAGCGGAACCCCTCGGCGCGATGTACCTGATTGTCAGGTCCGCGGTAGTCGCCGTTGACGTCCATGCTCGTGCTCGGCGCCATCAGAGCGTGATAGAGCGCCGTGTAGAGGGACTTCTCTATTGCGGGGGATCCATCGATCTCTAGTCGGGATAACTCTTCCCGCCACAGTTGTTGCGTCCTGGCACGCACGGCGTCAAAGTCGAAGCCGGGCGCCTCTGCTTCCATGTTCGCCATCGCATTGTCTTCGCTCACAGAGGAGAGCGCAACCTTGACAATGAGCGGCTGCGACGAAGGCGCGAAATCGAAGACTGCCTCGAGTCCACGTCCTTCCACGCTCTGCGTATCCTCCGGCGAAGTTCCTGGAGTCTTGAAGCCGTGGTATGGCGGCGGATCTTCTTCCTTGTTATAGAGCGCGTGGCCAGACATAGCCGAGGAGAAGCGAATCGCAAAGAAGAGCTGCCTTCCCGGAGCCCACCCACGAGTCTCCCGCATACCAGTGACGGCGCCGTCCTTGCGCACCCTGATCCGGGACCATAGGACTTTGCCCGGGTAGTTATAGATACTGCTCCGCAGGTCAAGAAGAATGTGCCGCCTGGCTCCGTCGGAGAACGTATAGCGATGCACACCGACGCGATCGCTGGCGGTCAATTCTGCGTGTACCGCAGAGTCCGGGAGGTCGACGCTGTAGTAGCCGGGTTCGGTGTGTTCTTTATCGTGAGAGAAACGCGAGCGATACCCTGGCCGTGTTTTCTCCGGGTCTCCTGGCTCCAGCGGCACGTTCTCCCCGCTCATTGGCATCAACAGTACGTCGCCGAGATCGCTGTGACCCGCGCCGGAAAAATGTGTATGCGAAAACCCAAGGATCGTCGTGTCTTCGTATCGATAGCCGGCTGCCCATTTGTAGCTTTGCTTGAACGGACGAATCTGTGTATCGGGCGACAATTGCACCATACCGAACGGCGCCGTCGCTCCCGGAAACGTGTGCCCTTCAGGTCCAGTGCCAATCAGAGGGTCGACCAGTTTGAGCACGTCAGGCGCCTGCGCGAGTGAGATCGAGGCTACAAAAAGCACAGTGAAGCTGAGTCGGCTCTTCATGGTTCCACTTTATAGGATTCACTAGGCCGGGGAGTTACGACGTTGGCGCGGCCAAAACGGGCTGTGGTCTGTCACTTGAAGATTGACTTCCAGGTCAACCCTCTTCTCTTGGGGAGAAACCTCAAGTCCATCGTAGTGCCCAATCTTTTGAGAGTCGGAACCAATCCTATATCGACCTATGGGCTAGGAATAAACCGATTTATTCTATTTGTCGCCTGGAAATCGCGGCTGTATAGTGGGATGGTTCAAGGGCGCCGATGTCAAGCCCGGACTCCGCGATCGCACGCACGACGCGCCTAGGGCGCTCGGAGAGAAAAAAGGGGACGGCCGATGAGAAGGCGAATTGTACTCTTCTGCGTGGCACTGTGGATCGGTTGCGTGTTCGCGGCCACTGGTCAGACAAACACGCTGTCCGCTGCGCAGCCGATTGTGGCGAACATCGATGCCAAACAGTCCGCGGAACCGGTCTCGAACTACGTCTTCGGGATGTTTATCGAGCACATCGGCAAAACCATGTACGGCCCCCTCTGGGCCGAAATGCTGGACGACCGTAAGTTCTACTTCCCCATCTCCTCGAAGGAAACCGAAGCTGCTCCGCGGCCGCAGGGCGGCCCGCCCCGCAACGTCCTTCGCCGATGGCGCCCGGTTGGTCCCGACGACGTCGTGGTGATGGATAAAGACCACCCGTTTGTGGGCGATCAGAGCCCACGCATCGCCCTGGATGCTTCAATGCCGCACGGCATCCGGCAATCGGGTCTTGCGCTCGTCCGCGGGAAGCAATACACCGGCCGGATCTGGGTGCGCGGCACGCCCGGGAGCAAAGTAACAGTCGAGCTGGTTTGGGGAGCAGGCGAGAGTGAGCGGCAGGCCATCTCCCTGACGCCGATCAGCGGGTCGTATAAGAAATTCCCGCTCAGCTTCACAGCGAAAACCGATTCCGAAGATGCCTCTCTCGAAATCAGGGGTACAGGCGGCGGCAACTTTCATATCGGCGCGATTTCCCTCATGGCGGCAGACAACGTCCATGGCTTCCGGCCGGACGCGATTGCTCTGCTGCGCCAGATCAAGTCAGGATTCTGGCGGTTCGGCGGCAACTACACGTCCAACTACACCTGGTATGACGCGATCGGCGATCCTGACAAGCGTCCTCCCGATTGGGATTTTGCGTGGAACCAGATGCAGCCCAACGATCTCGGTCCAGACGAATTCGCGGAGTTCTGTACGCTGATCGGCGTGGAACCCTACATCAGCGTGAACGCGGGGTTCGGCGACGCTCATTCGGCAGCTGAGGAAGTGGAATACATGAATGGGCCAGCCAGCACGCATATGGGAGCATTGCGCGCGCAAAACGGTCATCCGCAGCCGTACCACATCAAGTTCTGGAATATCGGCAACGAACCGTGGGGCGCATGGCAACTGGGGCGCACCGATCTGAAGTACTTCGTTCTCAAGCACAACGATTTTGCCAAGGCGATGCGCAAGGCGGACCCGTCGATCGTTTTGATTGCCTCGGGGGAGATGCTGGAGGATGGGCAGGTTCCGGGGCCGCTGCGCGCCAAGTACGTAGGCAACCTCGCCGGCGCCTATGGAAGCGACTTTGACTGGACCGGCGGCTTCCTGAAGAGCAGTTGGGGCAACTTCGAGGGCATGGCCGAGCACTGGTACGCGCGGCCCGGTGTGCGCTACAACGTTGAGAAAGCAAAGACGCTGCCGCCCGATGCGCCTAACGACGAAGCCTTCGACAAGGTGGATCAGACGACGCTCGAATATGCGCGCTACCCCGCGAATTTCGTGCGCTCAAAAGCAGAGGAATGGCAGGGCTACCAGCAGCGCTTCCCGGCAATACTCGACAAGAAAATCTTTTTGTCCATCGACGAGTATGCCTATTTTGGGGGCGGCTTCGGCCGTGCTCCCAGTCTCAAGCAGGCTCTCGCCTACGGAATGATCTTCAATGAGATGCTCCGCCATACCGATTTCCTTACGATGGCGGCGCATACGATGGGGACTTCGACCCTGGACTTTAACCGCACTGCCTCTACGTTGAACACACTCGGACTCGTGTTCAAGATGTATAGCAACGCCTTCCCAGGTTCCATTCCCGTCGGGCTCTCTGGCAACTCGCCGCAACCGGAACCGAAGTATCCTCCCAGCCCTGATCAGCCGAAGACAAACTCGGGCAGTCCGACCTATCCGCTCGACATGTTCGCAGCGCTCAGCCCGGACCGCAGGTTCCTGACTCTTGCCGTGGTGAATGCCACTGAGTCGGAGCAGAGCTTCGATCTCAATGTCAGCGGCATTCGGCTCGCAGAACCTTCCACGGTCTCGCAGTTGACCGGAGCTGACCTCGATGCGTCTGACCGTGTCGGCCAGCCGCCGCAGGTCGAAATCAAGCAAACTGCCATCGGCAACGTTCCGCGTTCGTTCACGGTTGCGCCCATCAGCGTCAACATTTACCGTTTTCCGGTTGCTGAAACGGCGCAATGAAGACGACTCTGCTCGAGAGAAAGAAGTGCACGGTCATGCTGAAGTCAAGATCCCTGATTGTTGTCGTGGCGTTTTGTCTTGTATTCGCGGTCTCGAAGGCTCAGCCGGCAAACTCCTGCGCCGATCTCGCCAATCTCAAAATCGATGGCGTCGAGATTACCAAGGCCATCGCCGTTCCCGCCGGCGCCACCGTGCCGCCGCCGTATCCCGGCGCTCCCACGATTGGTCCTTTGCCTCCACACTGCCGCGTCGATGGTGTCATGCACCGCCGCAAGGGCGCTGGTGGCGAGGAATTCGGAATTGGATTCGCTGTGGCGCTGCCCGACAAAGACGCGTGGAACGGCGACTTCATGATGCAGGGCGGGGGCGGCGGCAATGGCGTAGTCGCCTATCCAGCCGGTGCCTCCTACTCCGGAGACACTCCCGCACTGGCCCGCGGATTTGCTGTCTCCAGCACCGATACGGGACACAAGGCGAAGACGGGCCCGTTTGATTTTTCCTTCATGCGCGACCAGCAGGCGTATCTCGACTTCGCCTATATGGCCAACGCTGAAGTAGCCGGAGTCGCCACGCAGGTCATCGCGCGCTACTATGCAAAACCCGCGGCGTACTCGTATTTCGTGGGCTGTTCGACCGGCGGACGCGAAGGCATGATCCTGTCGCAGCGCTATCCCACGGTATTCAATGGCATCGTCTCCGGTGACCCGGCCATGCGTACGGGGCTCTCCAACCTGGCTATCGCCAAGTGGATTCCGGTCGCGTATAACGAGGCGGCCCCAAAAGACACATCGGGCAAGCCCCAGATCGAGAAATTCCTCACCGAAGCCGACCGCCAGATCTTCATGAAGGAGCTGATGAAAGCATGCGACGCCAAGGATGGAGTGGCGGACGGGATGATCTTCGATCCGCTCGGCTGTGATTTCGATCCCGCGATGTTGTCATGCAAGACCGGCCAAAGCGAGGGGTGCATCGCACCGGAGAAGGTTTCGGCCATCAAGAAGGCTTTTGCGGGTCCGAAGAACGCCTATGGCACACAGATTTATCCGGGCTTCCTGTTTGACGCGGGCATTACCAACACGGGGTTCGCTCCGGGACTGTTGGCGCTGGGTTCCAATGGCCTCTTCGGCCCCTACACAACTGCGACTGAAATCGACGTGGACAAGGAAGCGTTGCACGCCTCCGACCCGCTCGTCGAGCCGGCTTCGACCAATCTGTCCACTTTCGCTGGTAATGGCGGCAGGCTCATCTTCTTCCACGGAGACAGCGATCCATGGTTCTCGCCTCTCGACACGCTCGAGTACTACAAATCGCTGGCGGTCAGCAATGGCGGCGCGGACAAAGTGGCCCAATGGAGCCGGATGTTTCTGGTGCCGGGGATGGCGCACTGCGGCGGTGGCCCGGCTCTCGACCATTTCGACATGCTGAGCGCGGTGGTGAACTGGGTCGAAAAGGGGACAGCCCCGGATTTGGTAATCGCGACGGGACAAGCGTTCCCGCGCCGCAGCCGCCCGCTCTGCCCCTATCCCAAGCACGCGCAATACACGGGAGGCGGCGACACCCAGGACGCAAAGAACTTCCGATGCCAATAGCAGAGTCCGCTTTATGAGCCTCAGGGAGACTCGTCGCTTTGACGGTACGGCGCCAGCGGACCGTCAACAGGAAACAAATGGGCCGAGCATTGCCCGTTGTCAGATTCCCCGAATGAAACGCGACGAGGTTCAGGGCCACCAAGCCCATTGTTCTTGCCTGGCCTACCAGGCGCGAACCGCGACCACCGTCGGACTCGTCGGAATATCGTTGACGACCTTTGTTTGTAATACGAATTCGACGTTTTTTGTTCGACCATCCGGCCGGCGCTGAACTAATCAAGTCGCGGATTCCTTGGGGAGAAGTGATGAACTCGGCGGCTGCGCGAGTGTCGGATTGTGTGATCCCGGCGATTGTGATGAGAGGCTCTCCAGTCTTTGAGTGAGGTAGACGAGCGATCAGCGCGTAATCCACCTGGATCCCATTTCGGAAGAATAGACGGGGTGCCATTGGCGTTTCGGGTCCGATTGGTCCTTGATCGTCAGCCCACTTCCGAACACGAACGGAAGGTCGCCGGTCATCTGCAGTGTCCATGGATTGTTGAAGGCGCCGATCAGGACGGAGGGAGACTGCCGCAGATCGCCAAAAGCTACGTCCTCACCCGAGCGGAGATCGAAGGCGTGGTTGAAATGGGTGAGGAGAGAGGCGACGCTGACATTGGTTGACACATCACCCAGCGCGTCGCAAACTCGTTTTTCATCTCCAGCAGATCACCCGCTCCCAGTTTTTGATCGTCGGAGATCGGAATTAGAAACTCGTGTCCCGCCGTGTCCAGGTCGCTGAGGTGGTGCGTAGCCTTGTAGCGCTCAATCAGCTGATCGCTGGGCATGTAGACGGGGTTCGCGCCGGTATAAATCAGAATGGATTTCGATGTTCCCAGAAGTGGGGACCAGAACTTTTCGAGAGGGTTCCCTGGCCTGAGGATGAAGGCCATTATTCCTGAGGCGGCGAGCACCAGGGCGATGCTTAGAATCCTAATCGGAAACGCCGGAAACCTGAAATGTCAGGCACGGAATGAGGGAGGTCCACTGATGATTCAGGATGGGGAATACGCTCTTGTTGGGCCTGGGGCCAACCGGAAGTATCTCAGTTGCGACAGGTTCCTTGAGACGGGCTTTGCCGGGATCCGAACGCGCCCCGCTATTTCTCCAATCTTCGTGCTCCCGGTTACGTGAATACTGATTTGGCGATCCAGAAATGGTTCACCTTCAAGGAGGATTTTCGGCTTCGGTTCCGGGCAGAGATGTTCAACGTCGCAAACCACGCAAATTTCACCGCTCCCGATCCCAACATAGGCGATACGACATTTGGTCAGGTTACCAATACCCAGGGTGCCCGACAGGTGCAATTAGCACTCTATCGGTAGGGAGCCTATGCCCCGGACGATATTTGCCATTTGCGTCGCGATCGCATTCACACAGCTGCACGTGAATGCGGTTCGCGCTGCAGAGGATCACACCCAGACCGTGCAATCCTTCCTGGTTGAGGCACGCGAGGCGCAGTCGAGGAAGGATTTTCACGGCGCAGCGGAATCCTATAAAAAAGCCGTCCGGCTCGATCCATCGACTCCGGAATTGTGGACGAACCTCGGTCTGATGTATCACGAGTCGGGAGAGTCCTCTGAAGCCATAGAAAGCTTTTAGCAGGCCATACGTCTGAAATCTTCCTTGTTTGTTCCTCAACTGTTTCTAGGTATCGAGTTCCTCGAATCCAAACACGCAGAGTTGGCGGTGCCTCACCTCGAGGATGCCGCGCGGCTGAACCCTAATGATGCGCAAGCGACGCTCTCTCTGGGAAGGGCCTATGCGATGCAGGGTCGCGGTGATCGCGCTGCCGAATCTTACCTTCGCGCGATCGCAGTGACACCCAACGACGGCAATGCCTGGCTCGCGCTCGGGACTGCATACCTGCAACAGGTGGAGGAAGACGCACGCGTCATGACCTCCACCTATGGAGACTCTACATACTTCAAGTTACGAGCGGCCGAAGTGTTTTCTGAACAGGGCAAACTGGTGCAGGCGGAAGATGCCTTTAGAAGCGCAATCGCTTCGCCGACCGCTGCGCCTTGCCGCCACGCAGAATTCGGCATCGTGCTTCGCAAAAAGAAGGTCGCCGAAGCGCGAGAGCAGTTCGATATTGAGAATCGGACTGGCGCTCATTGTGCGTTGACGGGGCTCGGATTGGCAGTCGCCGATCTGGCTGAAGGGCATCCGGATCGTGCGCTGAAGGCGCTCTTGTCAATTGCAGGGGCCGACCCGAATTTTGTTCGTTCAAACCTCTCTTTGTTTCGTGATGCGGTTTCGATGGATAAAGGGGCGACTTCGGTCAACCTTGGGCCCTTGGTCGAAGAAGCATTCCTCTCGGAAGACACGCAGGTCTCGATGAGCACATCGGATCAACCGCGACCTTCAACTACCGAAGTGCTCTCCCCTGCAAACGCGGAACGGTATGATGCGGCCGGTCAATATGCAGATTGTAGTGAAACGCTCAAGCCGGCACTCCCAACCATGGGGAGCGGTCCCTTGCATCTGCTTGCTTCGTGCTCTTTTTTTGCAGGTGATTTCCAAACCTCGTCGATGGCAGCAAGGCGTCTGAAGGGGAATCCTGTATCTCGAGTGCAAGGACTGTACTGGGAGACCAAGGCCGATCAAGCACTCGCCATTGCCGCGCTGGCCCGCGCCAGTGAAATTGATGCCAATTCGCCGCGCATGCATGTATTGATTGGGGACGTCTTCCGTCAAAAACGGAAGTGGGACAACGCTGAAGCGGAGTACCGCAAAGCAGTCAGTCTCGATCCCGAAAGCCGGGTTGCGCGGCTGAGCCTCGCCATCGTACTTTTCTCCGAGTTGAAAACTGATGAGGCATTTGAGATCGACCGTTTCCTTCTGAGAGACGAAGCGAATGATCCTGAGGCAAACCTGCTCGCGGGCGAAATTCTCGTGCAGCGAAACCTCTTCGCCGAGGCGGAGCCCTACCTGTTGAAATGCACCCATCTGAAATCGGAATTCATGCCTCGCGTGCATGCGCTCCTGGGACAAGTTTATGCAGAGACGAACCGGATTCCGGCCGCAATTGAGGAGTATAAGTCAGGGCTGTCTACAGATGAAGATGGCAGTCTTCACTATCAACTGGGCCGGCCGTATCAGAAGCAAGGCGACAGGAACGCGGCACAACAAGCCTTTGCAGAGTCGCAACGCCTGCGGCGCCAATGGGACGATCGTGCCCGCATTGCCCTTGAACAAGGTTCCACAGACATAAGCCACAAGTAGCTCACATTAGGAGAGCTTTATTCATGTTTGCGATCACCTTTAAGAAGCTCGTCTCTGTTCACACGATCAGCATCATTCCGATGCTCGCGGCTGCTTCAGTCCGCAGCGATGCCCAAACGGTCGAGAAGACGGCGAATGGTGCAATTGTTCGCGCGGCAACGGGAGTGACTCGTATCAAGGTCTGCTGCGAGGGCGTCATCCACGTTCTTGCCGGCACAATGGCTTTGGCGGCAAAACCGGTTGTGCCGACTATCGTTCGCCCATGTGCCGAAGGGGCGTTTACGACCGCGTCAGATGATTCGCATCTCTATCTTCAGACTGGCAAGCTGAAAATCGATATCAACAAAGAGACCGGCACTGTCCGCTTTTCAAAGCCTGATGGAGAGACAATCCTGGGCGAGGAACCACGAAAGGAACGCACCATCGAGGCTCCCGACCAGGAGGGATCGGACAGTGGAAACCACCAGGAGTTCCTGCTATCTCCCGGAGAAGCACTCTACGGACTGGGGCAACATCAAACAGGATTTCTGAACCTGCGCGACATACCGGTTCGGTTGCTGCAGGCGAACTCGGACATCGCGATCCCGTTCGAGCAAGGGATACGGTTTGCCGTGGAATAACCCGTCGCTCACGGATTTTAATCCGGCGACGGAAGAGATTCACCTGGACGAAAATGGCTCGGGGACGTTTCAAACCGGCGGGGAGGGAGAATAGGATTCCTGCTGGGCGGCAATGGAAGGGACAAGCTGTGCCTCACAGTCAATGGAGAGAAGGTCGTTGATCTAAAGAATATGTGGCTACCATGGTCAGCAGGCGGAAAAATACACTTCACGGCGAATACAATCTACAAAGTGACAGCCGAGACGGGAGGCAACTCCAGGCTGTTTCTCCGTACTCCCTCGAACACAATGGGCTTTGGGTCTGAAGTCGGAGGCTCGGTCGATTACTACTTCATGTATGGTCCCGAGCCAAGCCAGGTCCTCTCAGAGTACACGAATTTCACTGGTGAGGCGCCACTGCTGCCACTTGGGCCTACGGGTTCTGGCAGTGCCGCGAACGCTACTCGAGCCAGCAACAAATTCTCGACACAGCCGTTGAATTTCGCAATCGGGAGATCCCGGTAGATGTCCTGGTACAGGACTGGCAGTACTGGGGAAAGTATGGCTGGAATGCGATGCGTTTCGACGAAAGCGCGTACCCCGACCCATCGGAGATGATGTCCGCTTTGCATCGCCAGGACTTTCATATGGTCATCTCGGTCTGGGCAAAATTCGGCGCCGAAACCACCGTAAATCGTGAGATGGAAGAAGCTCATCTGGTTCTGACCAGTGCCGCCAGCACCGCAGAGCCCGGCGAAGCCAAAGAGCGCGAGAACTGGGCCGATCTTTTCAATCCCAAAGCGCAAAAGGCCTTCTGGTCCGATATTGATCGCAATCTGTTCGCAAAGGGACTGGATGGCTGGTGGCTCGACGCCTCAGAACCGGAAGGCGACCCTCTCAAAACCGACCAAACTTTTCTGGGACCCGGAAAGGAGGTTCGCAACGCGTATCCGTTATTTGAAACTTCGGCGGTCTATCAGGGGCAACGAGCCACCACCGTGAGCAAGCGAGTCGTCATTCTGTCGCGGTCAGCGTACACGGGACAGCAACGCAACGGTTCGATTTCCTGGTCTGGCGACATTTCCGCCAACTGGGAAACACTCCGGCGGCAGATCCCGGCCGGCCTCAGCTTCGGCATGTCCGGCTTTCCCTATTGGACAACCGACATTGGTGGTTTCTTCCGTCCTGTCGACCAGTACACTTCGACGGACTACCAGGAACTGCTCATTCGATGGTTCCAGTTCGGCGCGTTCTGCCCCATCTTTCGCATCCACGGATTTCGATCCGAAACAGAAATGTGGAAGTACGGTCCTGAAGTGCAGAAGATTCTCACACTGTACGATGAGCTTCGCTATCGTCTTCTGCCCTACATATATTCCGCGGCCTGGGGTGTTACCAACCGCGGCGAAATCCTGATGAAGGCTCTACCTTTCGTCTACCCCAATGACGATTCGCTAAAGACGATCGGCGATCAATTCCTCTTCGGCGATTCCCTTCTGGTGAATCCAGTCACAGAATCGCACGCCACGACGCGCAAGCTTGCACTTCCGGCCGGTACCGGCTGGGTTGATTTTTGGACAGGGGAAACATACCGGGGAGGCCAATCGATTGTCTCCAGTGCGCCGTTGGATCGGATTCCTATATTCGTGCGTCAGGGCAGCATCGTTCCCATGGGGCCGGTGGTGCAATCGGCATCTGAACTCGCAGAGCCGCTGGATCTCCGTGTCTATGCAGGGAAAGACGCAAATCTACTCTTCTATGAAGATGCTGGCGATGGCTATGGATATGAAACGGGTGCCAGAGCCACGATCCCCCTTCGTTGGGATGATCGCCGCAGGACACTCTCGATCGGAGATCGATTGGGCACCTTCCCGGGCATGAAAGGCGAGCATACCTTTCGCGTGGTTGTCGTTTTGCCTGGCCGCGGCATCGGAATCGGATCGAATAACGGCATCGATCGCACGGTGAAATACGATGGCCATGCAGTCACTATCCATCTGGGGAAGGCAATCTGAGCTGAAGAATAAATCGCTTTATTATTGCTTGCCGATGGGCTACCATGCCTCTGATTGAAGAGAGCCGGGCGACGCGGCTCCGTGGCGGCTTTGCCTTGAGAACAGGGCGGGCACAGAGGGATGCGATGAGGCTGATTGGAATTTTGGCGTTGTTGGCAGCGAGTTTCTGTTACGCACAAGACAATGGTGATTTTAAGCCGGCAACGTCGAACGTTCTGGATGCGCAGTATCCCAAGGTCGACGACAACTCGCGGGTGCAGATCCGGTTCAGCATCAAGCACGTCTTTTACGAGCCACCGGGTACGAATCATGAATGGCAGACGTGGCGCCGCGACTTGAAAGATTTTGCGCCGCGACTGTTCCAGCCGGCCGTTCAATAGCAAGTCTCAGCCCATGGAAGGTAGATTATTCAACGCTGTTCGTTCCGGTGCATCCGATACGATGATCCGAATTACGAAGCTGTTTGCGATTGCAGGACTTTCTGTTTGGGCGGGAGTCACCTGCCAGGTCACGCGGGCACAGAATGCCAACCCACGCGAGGTTCTTTGGTACCGGACACCGGCCCCGATCTGGGACCATGCGCTGCCGGTCGGCAACGGCAGGCTGGGCGCAATGGTTTTCGGGGGCGCGAATGCAGGTGCGAACAATGGAGACCTGCAGGTCTCGCCGAAGAACGCGCCTTTGATGGACGGCTCCCAGTCCTCGGGCGCAGATGAACACTTGCAATTGAACGAGTCATCGCTCTGGAAAGGCAGCCGCGCAGATCGGCGCAATCCGCGCGCACACGAAGCCGTTCCCCAAATCCGAAAGCTGCTGCTCGAATCCAAGGGGCTGGACGGGACCAAGATCTCGGCCGCCGAGAAGATGGCGCAGGAGGACATGATCGGCATCCCGCCGGGGATGCCGGGGTACAGCACCCTGGGCGATCTGTATCTGCGTTCGTTGAAACACGGAGCGATCAGCGGCTATCGCCGGCAACTGGATCTTGGCAGCGGAGTTGTGCGAGTGACCTACGCGATGGACGGCGTTCGCTACACGCGAGAGGTGTTTGCTTCGGTACCGGATGAAGTCATCGTGGCGCGGCTGACGGCGGACCGAAAGGGGGCCATCGCTTTCCGGGCAAGCATGGATCGTCCCGCCGACTTCACTGTGACTGCGCGCGGCCGGGACACCCTGATTCTGCGTGAGGGAGCAGATCACAAGGACCAGATTCACTTTGCCGGAGAGGCGCTCTTCGTACCCGCGGGTGGCTCCGTGCGTGCGGAAGGATCGGAGATCGTGGTTGCTGACGCGGATTCGGTAACGATTCTGATTGCCGCGGCTACCGATTTCAAGGGCGGACCGTTTACCGGCGGCGACCCCGAGGCGCAGTGTAAACGCGCCTTGAGTGCCGCGCGGAAGCAGAGCGCGGAGGAGATTCTTGAGCGACAGGAAGCGGTTTACGGGCCGATATTCCGTGACATGGTTCTGCACCTGGGTCCCACGCAGGGCGCCAGCGATGACCTGCCCACGGACGAGCGTGTGAAGCGGGTGAGTGAAGGCTCCGACGATCTTGGTCTGCAGGAGATGTACTTTCAGTTTGCACGATATCTGTTGATCAGCTCGTCGCGGCCCGACGGGCTGCCGGCAAATCTACAGGGCATCTGGGCGGCGGGCATCGACAATCCCTGGGGATCGAAGTGGACAATCAACATCAATACCGAGATGAATTACTGGCTGGCGGAGCCGGCGGGACTGGGCAATACGATGCTGCCTCTCATCAACCTGATCGACATGGTGCGCACGCCCGCCACCGGCACTGGAACGCAGGTTGCCCGTACCTATTACGGTGCAGGCGGCTTCGTGATTCATCACAATACCGATTTGTGGGGAGATGCCGATCCAATTGACGGGTATCAGTGGGGCATCTGGCCGATGGGTGGCGCATGGCTGTCGCTGCAGGCGTGGGATCACTATGCATTCACCCTCGACAAAGAGTTTCTGCGCACGAGAGCATGGCCCATCCTCCATGATGCTTCGCTGTTCTTCCTCGATTATCTCGTCGATGACGGCGCGGGACATCTCGTGACAGGACCGTCAATTTCGCCGGAGAACCGCTATCGTCTGCCGGACGGAAGCGACCACTCGCTGACAATGGGACCCACGATGGACATCGAGATTGTGCGCGAGTTGTTTACGCGAACGCTCGACGCAGGACGGATTCTGGGCGAAGACCCGGGCTTTCTCAAGCAGGTGATGGAAGCAACAGACAAGCTGCCGTCATTTGCTGTCGGCAAGCATGGGCAGCTGCAGGAATGGCAGCACGACTATGACGAGCCAGAACCGGGTCATCGGCATATCTCCCCTCTGTGGGCGTTGTTTCCAGGAACGCAGATCTCCCCGGAGCAGACCCCGGAACTCGCGAAGGCCGCGCGCGTGTTGCTCGAACGAAGGCTTTCCTCTGGCGGCGGCCAAACTGGGTGGTCTCGAGCGTGGGTGGTGAATTTCTGGGATCGCCTGCACGACGGAAAACAGGCATATGACAGCCTGCAGGTGATGATCCGGCAATCGACCTTTCCCAACCTGATGGATACCCATCCGCCGGGCGTGTTCCAGATTGACGGCAACCTGGGCGCGGCAAACGGCATGCTTGAAGCTCTGATGCAATCGCGGTGGACGCCGGAAGCGGTGCAGGTCGAGTTGCTGCCGGCTGTGCCCGTGGAGTGGGCGGAAGGCTGGTTGAAAGGACTGCGTTTGCGGGGCGGCGCTGCAGCGGACATGCGCTGGAAGGACGGGAAGGTAGTATCTCTGGAACTGCACTCGGCGGCCGATGGAGCGATCCGGCTCGTTCCGCCTGCGGGACAGGTCATTGCGGGTGCGACTGCGACAGGCCAAACCATTCCTGTGGGTGCGGACGGGGTGATGCACCTCAAAAGCGGGACATCCTACTATGTGACTTTTCACTGAGTTTCCATTGGCGATGGTGTTGCTTTTCATCGGGGCTTACCTGGCCTCGGCGATTCAGCTGGTAGAAATCACCTGGTGAGGCTGGTGCGCAACCAGGCAGGCAAGTGATCGAGTTTCCGAATTCATTCTCCGAGAGGAGCCGATGATCGAAAGGGTCCGCCAAACAACTCACTTGAGAGGGTGCTCTTACTTCTTTGCCCTGCTACTGGCGGCCTCTGCCCATCCTGGGCTCGCGAGAACTGCACAAGGCGCAGAGGACGCAACCGCCCATCGGAATTGGCCTGGTCCCGGACAGCTCTTCGTGGGCGCCTGTTATCAGCCCATCGATCGTTCCCGAGAACAAATCGATGGCGATATCGCAATCATGAAGCGCGCCGGCTTCAACGTGGTGCGCATGGGCGACCTGTCCTGGGATTCCTTTGAGCCCTCGCAAGGCAAGTTCGAATTCGAGTGGTTCGACAGGATCATGGACAAGATGCAGGCCGCCGGAATAAGGGTGATCCTGGACATTCCGGGTATGCCGGCCCCCATCTGGCTGCACCGCGCATACCCGGGCGTGGACATCGTGGCCCAGAATGGCACGCGTCTGCCGCCCGCGGAACGCTACATGGATAACATCAGCGACCCGGACTATGTGCGAGAGGCTGGGATTCTCGCCGACGTGCTGACCAAACGGTATGCTCACCATCCCGCAGTGATTGCCGTCGGCTACGACAATGAGATCGGAAACGGCTTCATGTCATATTCGGAAGCCGACCGGCAGAGGTTCATCGCGTGGCTCAAAAGGAAGTATGGAACGATTGAGGAACTGAACAAGGCCTGGGCAACACAGAGGTGGTCGCGCCGGCTGAACAGCTTCGAAGACGTCGACTCTGCCGCTCGCCGACGGGCCCGGGCCGTCCGAACGCTACCTGGATCTGCATCGCTATTGGTCTGAGGTGACTGTAGAGCGGTTAAAGGAACTCGAAGCGATCCGCCACCGCAATATGCCGGATATTCCATCGATCTCGAATTTGTGGGACACCGCATCGAGGCGAGGATTTGACTATCTCGCCACATACAAGTCCTATGTTTCCTACGGTGCTGAAGGTTTTTATCCGAGCGAGCCGATCAGCGGAGCGCTGGGCGCCCTGATGACCAAAGGGGCTCTGGCCACACCCATTTGGTTCAACGAGTTCACCGCGGGTGGGGGCGGCTACTACGGAACGCCCGGCCGAAGCCGCATGTACGCCTATCTCGCACTCATGATGGGCGCGCAAGGGATTCTGGCATGGACGTTCAACAGCCATCGTGGCGGCGAGGAGCAGGCGCTCTTCGGTCTTGTCGACCATGACGGCACACCGTCGTGGAAAGTTGACGAGTTCTCGCGCATCGCCTCGGAATTCAGGCAGCTTTCGAAATTCGGATTTCCGCGATATACCCATCCTGAAGTCGCCATCGCCTACTCTTTCGATTCCTTCATCGATTCGCACCCCAACGGACCGTCCAATACGACACTTCAATACTTCAAGCCTTCGTATACCGAGCAGGTACAAGGCGCCTTCGAGCCACTGTTTCGCGCGAACATCGACACCGCCATCATCAACATCGGGCACGACTCCCTTTCGCGCTACAAGCTGGTGATTGTGGCCGCGGATTACGTCATGGATGCCGCAAGCGCAAAGGCAATTCGGGAATATGTGAGCGACGGAGGTACCGTCGTAATGACGGCGTTTTCAGCCAAGGTTGACGAGCATGGCCGATGGTTTGAAACCCCGCTGCCAGGGCATTTGAGCGACGTATTTGGGTTGAAGACGAACGCATTCTATGATGTTCAGTCTCCCCTGCAGTTCGAACTGGACGGAACTTCCATTGACGCGGGCGCGCATCGTTATGAAATGCTCGAGCCTTCTACCGCGACCGTCCTGTCGCGCTTCACAAACACGGCAGACCGCTCGCCAGCCATAACCATCAACAGGTTCGGTAAGGGGAACGCGATCTACCTGGCAACGGAGTCGAAGGCCTCTTCGATCGGACCCGTCTTGAATCATGTCTACAAGCTTGTAGGCATTCAACCGGGCCCTGACACTCCCGATGGAGTGTATGGCAGGATCGTCGACGGCCGAACGCTCTTTGTGAACACCACTGGGCAGGAGAAAAGGATTCCCATCGAGGGCGCCCGGAAAGGAATCATCACCGGCCGCGAATACAAAGGGACAGTGATCCTTGGTCCGCTGGAAGCAGACCTTATTCCGTGATGAGGCGGCACGAGCAGAACCACCCGTCGACCTGATCCAAAGCAAGAAGGACTTGTGTGAACCGATTTGCGCGCCTTTCTGTCGCTTCCTTCTTCTTTGGGATTGCTCTCAATCGCAGCCTGTAATGGTGAAAGCCCGGGAGCCCCGCGCGCTCGGGCAAACGGACCGGGTTTTTGAAAGCACTGGTTTGGAGGCGCGGCGCGAGTCCGTAATGGACGCAAACCTCCCTCGCGCGCTAAGGGCCACCATCGCCTGAATCCTGTGCGGCGGTCCCTTGCAGTTATACTGTCGCTGCTCGAAGTATCGAGCATCTGGCAAGGGTTTTAGGGTGAGCTGCGCCGAAATTGCTTACCGCGGTTCGAGGCGGCTCTGCTCGCGCCAGTTCGACTGCAGGCCCTATTCACCGATTGAATCGGATCGCGACATTGGTTCGCTTACCCTGTTTGAATGATAGGCCACCCACCGATCATGGAGACCGCCAAGGACATCACCGAGCGCCAGCGAGTTGAAGAAGCCCTGTCCCTGAACGAATTGCAGGTGCACGCGTTGCTGCAGCTCCATGAGATGGCCGAGCAGCCAATGCAGATGATTATTGATTTTGCGTTGGAGAAGGCCATTGAGCTGACGAGGAGCAAAATCGGCTACCTGGCTTTCGTCAATCCGGATGAAACGCTGCTAACGATGCATTCGTGGCCGAAGGGGCAACGCGCTGCCGAACTCCCGCCGCAGATTTATCCGCTGGCGGAAGCCGGCCGATGGGCAGAAGCGATCCGCCAGCGCCGGCCCGTGATCGCCGATCAGGACACCCCGGCCAATTGCTCTGAAAAGGGCGCGCCCCACGGCGCGGAGCTGGTGCACCAAATGGACGTGCCTGTATTCGAAGGCGAACGGATTGTTGCCGTGGCTGGCATGGGAAACAAAGAAACGCCTTATGACGAGAACGATGTGCGGCAACTGATGCTGCTCATGCTCGGCATGTGGCGGCTGGTTCAGCGCAAGGACGGGGAAGACCGGTTACGGGCCACGGCCGAAGCTCTGCGCCGCAGTGAAGCTTACCTGGTCGAGGCCCAGAGGCTGACACATACGGGCAGCTGGGCCGACGATGGCACCGGACGCCCGTTGTACTGGTCCGAGGAGCTTTACCGGATCTTTGGATTCGATCCGCGCCAGGGTTTGCCTACGCGGGAACAACCTCTCGAGCGAATACACCCGGAAGACCTGGACAGGTTCCTCCAAACCTTCGAAAAGGGGATCCAACAGAAAGTAGATGCCGAAGTCGAATACAGAATCGTGTTACCGGATCGAAGCGTCAAATCCGTCCATACCATAAGCCATCCGGTTTTGAATGCGGATGGGGAAATCGCTGAACTGGTAGGCACGACGGTTGATGTCACGGAGCGCAAGCGCGCCGAGGAAAGCCTACGCCGTAGCCAGTCGTACCTGGCGGAAGCGGAAAGGCTGACCCATACGGGCAGTTACGCCGGCGATTCCACGACCCAGCCCTTGTACTGGTCCGAGGAACTGTACCGGATTTTTGGGTTCGATCCGCAGCAGGGTCTACCTACGCGGGAGCAACCGCTGGAGCGAGTACACCCGGAAGACCTCGATAAGCTCCTCCAGGCCTTCTCTCGTGTGATCGATGAGAGAGTCGATTCCGAAGTGGAATTCAGACTCGTCCTGCCGGACGGCGCTGTCAAATGGGTCCAAGGCATAGGCCATCCCGTTTTGAACGCCAAAGGGGAGTTTGTTGAAGTGATCGGCACGACAGTCGATATCACGGAACGCAAACGCGCTGAGGAAGAGCGGGTGCGGTTACACCGGCTCGAAACCGATCTCGCGCACATCAACCGGGTGAGCATCATGGGGGAACTGACCGCCTCGATCGCGCATGAAGTCAACCAGCCGCTTTCGGGCGTGGTGAGCAATGGGAGCGCTTGCCTGCGTTGGCTGGCCGGAGATACCCCGAACATCGAGGAGGCCCGGGAGACCGCCCGCCGCATCGTCCGCGATGGAAAACGAGCCGCTGAAATTATTGGCCGCATTCGAGCGCTGACCAAGAGGACCGCGACGCCGAGAGAAAAGCTCGACCTCAATGAAACCATCCGGGAAATTCTCCCGCTGGTGGGCGACGAAGCGAAGAAAAAGAGCGTGATGATCCGAACGAGTTTTGCGGATGATGTTTTTCCCGTTCTCGGCGACCGCGTGCAGTTGCAGCAGGTGATGCTTAATCTGATTATGAACGGGATCGAAGCGATGAACACCGTAACTGACCGGGACCGAGAAATTGTGATCACCAGCCGAAACACTGACCCGGACCAGGTGGAGGTCACAGTCGAAGACGGGGGAACGGGTCTCGATCCGGACGCGAGCGCGAGGATTTTTGATGCGTTCTACACCACGAAGCCCGCCGGCATGGGAATGGGACTGTCGATCTGCCGTTCCATTCTTCAGGCCCACGACGGGCGGCTATGGGCTACGGCAAACCACGGGCCGGGCACAACGTTCCACTTCACACTTCCGAAGAAACAAGAAGAGGCAAATGCAGAACCGGCGCGAATCTAGACCAGTGATTGCGATCGTGGACGATGACCCCTCAGTTCGCGAGGGTCTCCATAGTCTCGTCCGGTCCGCAGGGTGGAGAGCCGAGACCTTTTGCTCCGCGCAGGAATTTCTGGCCCGTACTCGGGCCGAGGCGCCCAGTTGCTTGATCCTGGACTTGCAACTCCCCGATCTGAGCGGCCTCGACCTGCAGAAGCGTATGGCCGCTATCGACCTGGAGATTCCCATCGTCTTTCTCACGGGCCATGGCGATATCCCAGCTTCGGTGCAGGCAATGAAAGCGGGAGCCATTGAGTTTCTGACTAAGCCGGTGGAAGAAGCGGACCTTGTGCGGGCCATCCAGGAAGCAATAGAACGAGACCGTCGCACCCGGCAGCAGCACGCCGAAATCCATGATCTGCGGAGTCGTCACGACTCGCTGACCGCGCGCGAGCGGGAAGTGATGCAGCAGGTGATCTCTGGACTGCTGAACAAGCAGGTCGCAGCAGAGATGAACATCACCGAATTCACGGTCAAGATTCATCGCGGGAAGGTGATGCGCAAGATGCGTGCTGATTCACTAGCGGATCTGGTGAGGATGGCGGAGAGTCTTGGAATCCGCTCGCATAAGCGTTAAGCCCGTCAGAAGAATCGACAACAGCAAATGCTGCCCTGGTCCGGAGAGCGTCGTGCCGACGGGCTGAAATACGTAAATATAGTGCCAAGGTGTAATAGATTATTTCTGCCATGGCTGTAATATCCATTTAGTTGGAAGCGCGCTATGGCACCTCTTGCAGCAGTGGTTGACGATGATATCTCGGTGCGTGAATCGCTCGAGAGCCTGTTCAGGTCTGCGGGCCTGGAGGTGAGAGTGTTCGCCTCCGCAGAGGAGTTCTTGGACGCGGCCCATCCTCGCAGGGCGGACTGTCTCATTCTGGACATTCGCCTGCCGGGCATGAGTGGCATCGACCTTCACCGTCGGCTGGTGGCCGGCAGTTGTAAAGTGCCCGCCATTTTCATCACGGCACATGGGTACGACGACCACACAAGATCGCAAACCTATTCTGACTGGACGGTTGCATGTTTAACAAAACCATTCAGTGAGGATGAGTTGTTTGAAGCCTTGCAGGCGGCCCTGAAGTGGCCACCGAGCAGCTAACCCAAAATGGGGAAACCAACGAGGACCTATGAGTGACACAGGGACTTTGGTTTACGTAGTGGATGACGATGCGTCCGCCCGAGAAGGAGTCGCCGGTCTGCTCCGCTCCGCCGGACTGAAAGCGAAGACTTTTGCGTCAGGGGAGGAATTCCTTGCCGCCCCGCCACCCAGGACCCCGAGCTGCCTGCTGCTCGACGTGAATCTTCCCGGGGTGAGCGGGTTTGACGTCCAGCAGGAGCTGGCGAAAGCCGCTGTCAACGTACCCATCATCTTCCTCACCGGCCACGGCGACATCCCCATGACAGTGCGCGCGGTCAAAGCGGGTGCCGTCAATTTTCTGACCAAGCCATTTGACGATGAAGAGCTTCTAAACGCCATTCAGCAGAGCACCGCAGACTATGACGAGGCACCCTTCCATCTCGACTCGGAGACGCCGTGTGAGCACAGCTTCGAAGACATTGTGGGCAGGAGCAAGGCCCTGCGCAAAGTGCTGGAAGAGGTCGCCATTGTGGCGCCGACAGACTCCACGGTGCTTCTGCACGGCGAGACCGGCACGGGTAAGGAACTGGTTGCTCGCGCCCTTCATAGTCTTAGTCCGCGCAAGGATCGCAACCTGGTGCGGCTTAATTGCGCAGCCATTCCTGCAGGGCTGGTCGAGAGTGAACTGTTCGGGCACGAGAAAGGAGCGTTTACCGGCGCGTTGATCCAGAAGCGCGGACGTTTCGAACTCGCGGATCACGGCACGCTGTTTCTCGACGAGATTGGCGATATCGGCCTCGACCTGCAACCCAAGCTCCTGCGCGCATTGCAGGAGCAAGAATTCGAACGCCTTGGCAGCACGCGAACCGTCCGCGTCGACGTGCGCCTGATCGCTGCTACCCATCGCGATCTTGGGGCGATGATCCGCGCGGGGAAATTCCGCGAAGATCTCTTCTATCGCTTGAACGTTTTCCCGATCGAAGTTCCGCCCCTTCGTGAGCGCCGCGAGGACATACCGCTGCTCGTCCACCACTTTGTCGCACAGTTCGCGCGCCTGATGGAGAAGCGAATTGCGTCGATTCCGGCGCGCGCTATGGACGCTCTGACGAACGCCCGATGGCCAGGTAACATCCGGGAACTCGAAAACTTCATCGAGCGCTGTGCGATCCTGACGCGAGGCGACCAGCTATTCGTTCCTGTGGATGAACTGGCGCGACCGGCGACAGTGCACCCGATACCTGCCTCGACATTCCACGAGGCCGAGAGGCGGACAATCATCGAGGCGCTGCGGGGCAGTTCGGGAAGAATCGCGGGTCGTGGCGGCGCGGCTGAGCGTCTTGGCCTGAAGCGCACCACTCTGCAGCGGAAAATGAGCCGGCTGGATATCTCGCGTTCCGATTACAATCCCGAACCTGGTAGTGTGCGCTTCTGACCAAGAGGTGGAGGCCGCGCGAGTCAGCACAGATCCTGGACGCCATGCCCGGGATGAACCGTTATGGCACGCCGAGCACAGCGCAGGAAGACCGCTCAGCCACATCCTGAGTGGTACGATCGGTCACGATCGTACGGTTTCTCATCCCCATGACAAGCAGATTGGCCTGGTATTGTTTTGCGCATCTCAGGATGGTCTGCACTTCGCTACCCGTGACCAGCTCGGCATCCGGATATAGGCCGGCTTTGGCCATCTGCTGTTTTGCCTGGCTATGAAGCGCGGTGCATTTCTGCAACTGTGCGCGCTTCCAAGTGTGGGCGAAAATGGCAGACACTGCAAATGAGAAGCAGGCGGGAAGGGGTTTGAGAACGATGATCACTCTTAGGTCCGCGCCGATCTCCCGCGCAAGTTCGATCGCCAGCCGGAGTGCTCTGGCACCCTCCGTCGAGTTATCGACCGCAGCCAAGATCCGGTCCAGCATTTTCATTGTCCTCGTCCAAGCACGCAGAACTTCGTTTCCAGGATGAGCGCCCCGGCGCAAACTCATCCGTACACTTGATGAACGCGCCGGGTCTCGCGTAGGCGTCAGTCACGCAATTTACTCACGCCGTCAATGCATTGCCGCCTGATCCATTGGGCTCATCCGCGAGGAGAGGCGGGAATCGATGATGAATGCAATTTGTTTCCATACGCGGGCATCGTTCTCGATCTCATGATGAGGCTTGTTAAATGTGCGCGCGAACCAAGGGTAGTTTCGACAATCGACGTGCTGACCTTCATAAGTCATGTGAAGATTTCCAATGATCTCTGTCCGTCCCGGATCTTCGGCGGAAACCTCTGATCGCCCATGCAGCAGCCCATCCCCTTCCGCTTGGAAGAAATTGACTGCCGCTTCAACATTCGAAGGTATGAGGATCGGCTTTTGGCCAGGTTTGGGCACGATGTCAATTTGAATCGTAAGCAGCACGGGAATTCCAAGCCGTTCCAGTTCCTTGGCAAATGCCACGGCTTCCGATGCTCCCCAGCTATGCCCATACACGATAATCTTTGCGTGCCTCTTTTCGGCGTCCGTAAGCATACCGTCATGATCGGTATCAACGAGCCGCAGAACGTCTTTTATTGCCCTTCTTCGCCGGTGATTGGAGATAACCGAAACTTCCGCCGCCGGCGAATAAAGCTCTCGAAGATAGGTGCCAAACCATACCTCGGGGTGTTTGTCGTCGTTCTTCGCAAACCCTCCAAGAAATCCAATAACAATCAACCCTTGCGCGGATACAGGCACCTGGTTAGAACTTCTCTGCGCACAGACGAGTCGCAGGGCTGCTTTGACCTGCGCGTTTACATCTTCGTTCTCGCAAACCGGAGTTGCGGAGGACTTTGTTGCAGGGACATCCTTCTGTCCGCTGAACGACACCTCAGCTCTGACATGAGGAGTGGCTCCGCATAGAAAGGTGATAAGGGGAACGAACAACATCAGTTTGATATTTGGTCTCATACGCGTTTCAATGCCCAGCGTGGAATAGTTCACAGGTACTTTCGTTTCGTCTCACAGGTTATCGATGCGAATCGAGCGAGACAGTTGCAGCAAATCCCTTCATGTCAGGCAGCTACCCGCTTCAGGGAATGGCCGAACGTGCTTCGGCGGTCCAGCACCGAGGCCAGGTTCATCAGTGCCCTTGACGAACACACCGGGCACTCCCGGTTGGCGTCAGTTACACAATTGCAGTCCAGGCAAAGTACGGCGTGGACGAGAGGAATCACGGAAGTCTTCATCAGCGAATTCATGGTATTCATTCCAATTCTGTCGGATTCGAGAACCGCGTCTTGTCGATACTCATACGAGAAGATTCCCGCATGAGCCATCCAAGTCGCTTCGCTTCTCGTGGGATGGTGGGCAAAGATCTCTGGATCCCCCATCGGACGTGCGGCGCCATTCGCGCTCGAATGCAACGATCTGTCTCAGGGCCCGATTCTGCGCATCCCGGACCTCTTGCCGCGATCTGCCGAGAAGCGCCGCGCAATCCCGGCTCGGGTAACACTCAAGGACGCAAATCACATAGACGAGCCGATCGAAATCGCTCAGTTGCAGAAGTCCGGCCGAGTCATCCGATGCGCCGACATCTCTCGAGTAATGGATCGCCGGACGCGGCCCAGGCCGTCGGGTCCTGCCGGGAGAACAGCGGGGAATGCCTGTCACGATTCTTATCCCATTCCGAATAAGGGCATTCCGGGTCCAGACTGGCAGCCATGTTTTGAAAACGTCGACAGTCGCCAGGCACTCGCGCATGGTGACAATTACGCAACGCTCGGCTTTCTCAGCGTCGGCGGTGAGGAGAAAGGCCAGACGAAACAGGTCCACCATCTCGGAAGCGAGCAGTCTCTGGAAGTCTTCCGCTGTCGCATATTCGACGACTGAGGAGTACTTCATCCGATCTTTAGATACTTGGGCTTTGCTCATTTCTCTTTCTCCTCGCCACTAACACGCTGCGAACTTTGCCGCGCCGCCGGCCAACGCTCGGACCGTTTTCAATCACGTATCTTGCAACAAACGTGCCAAACTTCGATCTAACTATCTCCTTCGCTTTCAGCGGACGCGCTTACGTCCTGTTGCCGCGATCGTGGCACTGCCACAATAGCGGCGGTGCAAGAGTGTGAATCAAAACGGCGGTCGCTCTACTTATAAGATGTGTCCCGGGTATATCTTCCGGAGTTTGCAACAGTATGGTGGGCTCGATTACGTCGCCTGCCCCGGGTAACTATCCCGCAGTGATTTGGTCCCGACTTCCGTCGCGACCATCATTTATCAACCTCTCGAGGTGCCGCTGTGGCGGCATTGCCGCAAGCGCGGCAGCAGCTAGTCGCCGGCAGACGCGGGAAGATATTCGCAATCTGTTTCCGATTCAACGAATTTCCTGGTTATTCGCGTTTGGCAGACAGCGTGCACTTAGGGTGGGCATGTTGCGAATTACATTGCCGCCGGCGAATAGCTCTGAGGCCTTCATCCTCGAGGGCAGATTGACCGGCTTGTGGGCCCAGGAACTCCTTCGCGTCGCTCGAGGGGCAAATCAGGGATACGGCAACATCTTCAATCTGCAGGAAGTTTTTTACGTCGATTCCGCCGGCGAAGAGGCTCTGCGATTGCTCGGCAGACGCGGAGCGAGGTTCATCACCGAGTCGGCATACGGCAAGGATCTCTGCCATCGCTTGAAGTTGCGTCGGGTAGTTGGTTCGGAGGTGGACAACAACAACGCGAAGAGGCAGGAAGGTTCTTGCAAGCCCAGACAGCGCCGAATCGCGTGTGCCGGAAGGCTTGATGCATTGGCCGCTGAGCGGTCGAGCAGTGGAAAGTGAGGCGGACGGTGCTCTTAGAAGATCTTCTCGCTCTTCCCGTTGGTACACGCGTGTTCGGAGAGATTGCAGTTCCCACCATGGTGCCCGGGGTTATCGCGTCGAGCGAGGGTGGGGCCCGTTGGATCCGCTGGGATGATGGTTATTCCACTATTCCGCTCGGTAAGGTCCAGGAATACGACGAATACATAGCGGCTCATACCGATCTCCAATCGACCCGTGTCGTCCGCAAAGCAGAACAGCATAACGAAGGGGCCGAGGCAGGCGTTCGAAGCTACATCGCCCGGGTGAAAAGGGCATGACGAAACTCAGACAAGCGAAAGGAAGATGTCCGGGCACTCAGAACTGCCGCGGAACTCTCCTGGCAATCCTGTTCAGTGCGTCATGGCTCTTACACTCGGGTGGTGTCGTGGCACAGAGCACCGCCAATACCGGCGCTATCAAGGGGCAAGTGCTGGTGGCCGATTCCAGGGGGGATTCCGTCGTTCCCGGAGCGCAGCTTCTTTTGAACGGTCCCGTAAACCTGCAGACAGAATCAGACGCCAACGGTCAATATAACTTTCCATCCGTCATCCCAGGCACTTACACGATTCAAGCTGCGGCTCCCGGGCTCGAGGTACGGCAGTCGGTCACTATCAATCCCGGCGAGACCATCGTGGTTTCGCTGCAACTACAACTCGTCAAGACCACCACCGATGTCACGGTGACCGCCAACTCTACTGACGCCGGCATCACCACAACCAACCAGACCGTTGAACAGAAGACCATTGATAATGCTCCCAATTCAGACCAGAAATTCGAGACACTCCTTCCCCTGGTTCCGGGCGTAGTTCGCGGCCCGGATGGAAAAATCAATATGAAGGGCGCTCGCAACACGCAGAGCGGAGCGCTGGTCAATAGCGCAAACGTCACCGATCCGGCTTCGGGTGGCCCGGCAATCAACCTGCCCATCGACGTCGTCTCCTCCGTGCAGGTGGTCTCCAATCCCTTCGATCCGCAGTACGGCAGATTTACCGGGGCTCTCTCTACGGTGGAGACAAAGACCGGGAATTACGAAAAGGCCCATTTCTCGATTCAAAATGTTCTTCCACGATGGCGTGAGCGCGCCGGCACTATCGCCGGCTTGGGGGCAGCTACGCCGCGATTCACATTCACCGGCCCCCTCGTCAGAAACCGAGCCGCCTATATTCAGTCGTTTGAGTATCGGTTCCTGCGAACACCGGTAAACAGCCTTCCGCCCCTCGAACGAGACACCAAGCTGGAAAGCTTCAATTCCTATACCCAGGCAGACGTCACTCCAAGCCCCAGACAAACGGCAACGCTCTCCCTGGCTGTATATCCGCAGAAGCTGGATTACATGGGGCTGAACACGTTCACCCCGCAACCATCCACCACGGACTTCAAGCAGCGCGGGTACCAGGTGTACGTGCAGGACCGATACTTCGCTGGCGAGAACACCGCGCTGATATCGCAGTTCAGCTACAAGACCTACGATGTCGATCTCAACCCTCAGAGCGAGGACCCTTACCGCCTGCTCATTGATACCACGGAAGGCGGATTCTTCAACCAGCAACGCCGCAGGACAGAGCGCTACGAGTCGGTAGAAAGCTATCAATTCGCTCCGCGACAGTTCCTTGGCTCGCACCAAATGAAGGCCGGGTTGGACTACGCGCACTCTGAATTGGCCGGGGTTGAGAAGTTTCTTCCTGCCGAACTGGTCGGGACTTCGGGCGATGTTATTGAGCGAATCGATTTCTCGAAGCCTGCTGCGTTCGAAGCCAACCAGAACGAAACCGCGTTCTACTGGGCGGATCAATGGACGATTTCCAACCGGCTATCGTTCGACTACGGTGTTCGATTTGACAGCGACACCATCACAAGTTCAACCCACTTTGAACCCCGAGGCGGCGTCTTGCTGTCGCTAACCGGCGACGGCAAGACCCTCCTCAAGGGGGGCGCGGGCATCTTTTACGATCGCGTCCCGCTGATGCTGCCCCCATTCGCGGAGTTTCCTGGCCGCACCGTGACGCTCATCGGCCCGGATGGCCAGGTTTCGAGTTCGACGGCATTCGTCAACCACGTTGCCGGCTCTCTCGAAAACCCGCGAAGCACAACGTGGAATGTCGAGATTGAGCGGCAGGTTACAGAGCGGCTGGCCGTCCGCGCCGGATACGAGAACCGCGTCACGGCAAGAGATTTCGTCGTCTCCGCGACCAGCGAGTCGCAATCCGGCGTAATCGCCTTGACCAATGGGGGCAGCGACTCCTACCGCGAATTCCAGGTATCGGGCAGGTATCAATTCCCGCGTGCCACTCTAAATGGTTCGTATGTGCGTTCCCGGGCGTACGGCGATCTAAACGATCCGTTTCTCTTCTATGGGAACTACCCGCAGGCGGTCATTCAACCCGATCAGAAAGGCCGTCTGTCTTTCGACGCACCTAACCGGGTTCTTTTCTGGTCGGACGTTCAGGGTCCGTGGAAGCTAACTATCCTGCCCGTTTATGACGTGCACACCGGGTTTCCTTACTCCGTCCAGAACCAGTATCGAGACTACGTAGGGCCGCGCAGTTCGGAACGGTTTCCCCGCTTCGAATCGGCTGACCTTCAGATCACACGACCATTCACGGCGCACATTGGCAAGAAGCACCTGCACCTGCGCGCCGGCGGATCCGTCTTCAACGTCTTCAACCATGACAATCCACGCGATGTGCAAAACAATCTCGACAGCTCCACGTTCGGCTCTTTCTACAACGATGCCTGGAGAGAATATCGCGGAAAGATGGTATTCGAGTTTTGACAATGAGAGCTCATCTGATTCTTCCTTCAATGCTGATTCTTGCAATTGCGTCCCTGCGCGTCCTGCAGGCCGAGCAACCGGCGCCAACTGCTGACGAAGTTGTGACAACCATGCTTGCGCGCGACGGCGCGCGGGAGTTGACCAGCGGCGGCTATGCCGGAAACCGCGAATACGTTCTTGAGAACCATAAATTCCAGAAGCGCGCGCAGATGTTGGTCAGAGTGACCTGTGAGCGGAACGGAACGAAGCACTTTGAAGTGATGTCCGAGGATGGATGGAAATCGGCGAACAAGCGGGTTCTTCGGCAAATGCTTGTGACGGAATCGGACAGCTCCCGTCCCGACACGCGCCCCCGGAACCGCATCACCTCCGACAATTACACATTTCGGATGATTGAGACCACTCGGCTTGACGGTCGATCGGCCTATGTCATCGAAGCAAGCCCGAAGCGGGAGGACAAGTCGCTGTTTCGCGGCCGGATCTGGGTGGATGGGGAAGACTTCGCTCTGGCTCGCGTGGAAGGAGAACCGGCAAAGAATCCCTCCTTCTGGACACGCAAGGTGCATTTTGTCCAGCAGTACTACAAGTCCGGAGCTTTCTGGTTTCCGATGCAGACCACGAGCGTAACCGATGCACATCTCTTCGGGACCACTGACGTGAACATCCGCTATTTCGACTACATGCCGGGTTCCAACACACCAACCGTTGCTCCCGATTACTCGATGATGGAGGCGCACAATGCAAACCGCTAAGCTTGCTCTTATTCTCGCTGCTGGTAACGGAAGCCGCATTGCCGCTCGATCAGGAGAGGGACCCAAGCCGCTTGTAGCTCTGAATGGCAAAGCTCTTCTCGAGCACGTGATGAGCGGCGCCCGGGAGGCAGGCATCGAGAGATTCGTTATTGTCGTGGGATATCGCGGCCAGGCCATCAAGGAGTGGTATGCGAATCATCCTCTTCCCGGCGTCCAGGTGACCTGGATAGAGAACCCCGACTATCGCAAGGACAACGGTCTTTCGGTGTTGTGCGCACGGGGAGTGATTCACGAGAACTTCCTGCTTCTCATGGCCGATCACGTCTTCGAAACGGAGACCGCCAGGTCGTTGCTGCGTCAGCCTCTTGGGAAGGAAGAGGTGATCCTGGCGGTCGACCGCAACATAGGAGCCATATTCGATATAGATGATGCGACGAAAGTCAGGCTCGAACAGGACCGCATCGTTGAGATTGGGAAAATGCTCAGAAACTACAACGCCCTGGATACCGGTATGTTTCTGTGCAGCGAGGCTCTCTTTGGCTGGCTTGAAAAGGCGGCAGTGAACGGGAATTGTTCGCTGTCGGATGGACTACGGCTCATGGCCGCAGAGGGAAAGTTCAAAGGGTCGGACATCGGAGATGCACACTGGCAGGATGTGGATACGCCGGCGGCATTGGATTACGTGACGCAGATCTTCTCTTCGGCGTTTCACAATTCCAGCGGTAACACGGGGCCTGCGTATGCCTGACCGCTCGCCAAGTTCGAGAAGCTTTCTCCGCTTCACTCCACTGCTCGGCATTGCGTTGCTTGGTTACTTGCTGACCACTGTCAAGTTCAGCGCCCTGGCCGGCAATGCGAAGGCAATTGGATGGGGGATGCTTGCCGTCATTGCGCTGGGCGGGTTTTCACATCTCGTCAAGACATGGGCGTGGCGGGTCACCATGCAGGGCGAGGCGATCAACGTCTCGTTCCGACGAACCCTGGGCTTGCGGCTTATGTCCGAGGCCATCGGTCAGCTCGGCGTCATCGGAATGGTGGGAGGGGAGGCAACACGAGTATCACTACTCGGCCCCGGCATTTCTGTTGCGGGCGCGATTAGCTCTGTAACTCTGGATCGCGGCCTTTTCATTCTCGCAGGGGCGGTAGTCACAATTGCAGGTATTCTCTGCCTCCTGTTCGTGGTCTCCGTGTCGCATACGCTTTATCTCTACGCCAGCGTCCTCGTGCTCGCATTAGTGTGCCTCTTGATTGCGGGAGCCATTGCAATCCACCGAAAATGGCCCGTGCTCTCGGGATTGGCCCGCGGCGCCGCACGCATTCCATGGTTCCGAACCCGGCTGCTGACAAAGGAATCCACCATCAGAGCCTCGGAGCAGCGGATTATCGAGTTTTACCACAAGGCCCCGGGAGTTTTCTGGCTCAGTGTACTTCTTAACCTTCTCTGCCACTTCCTTGCGATCGTCGAAGTCTACCTCATCCTCAAGATGCTCGGAGCTCCGGCGACTCTGCTCGGCGCGCTGATCCTGGAATCGTTGACAAAGCTTATCAATGTCGCCGGAGCTCTTAATCCAGGTAATGTGGGCACATATGAGGGCGGAAACATGGTGATCGGCCGCCTCGTCCGGCTGACCGGAGCGCAGGGCCTGCTGCTTGCGCTATGTCGCCGGGTCCGGGGTATTTTCTGGGCAATCGTTGGCGGAATCTGCCTGGTGTGGTTTTCGAAGAAATTGCGTGCTGCAGGCGTGGAAGAAGGATTCGAAACTGAAACGAGTACAACAACTATGCCCATCGAAGTCTCCCCACAATCGCTTTCCTTGTGCCAAACCGTGTACATTCTTGCCCATGATCTTCCTCGTCAGGGACGATTCGAGCCGGCATTGGTTAAGGTGGCAACTCTTCCCGTTCTCTTGCGCACGATTCTCGGCGTTCGGGGCAAAGAACGTCTCCGCATCATCGTCGTCGTGAGGCCTGGCACTGCTCGCGGTGTCCGGGCGGAGCTTTCCGCGACTGGAAGGTTGCCAGGCAGCACTGAATGGATGGAAATTCCTGTTGGTTCAACACTCTCCTCGATGCTGAGGACCGCCGGGTTGAACGGCGGCCGAGTCGCATTCATCATGGGAGGTTCTACCTTTCATCCCAATCTCCTCCGTATGCTTCTCGAGTGGAATGGAGAAGCTGGCGCCCTCGCGCTCATAAACTCCGGCAAGCCAATCGGGCTGGTCGCTCTCGGGCACGAATTGGCCGCAAACCTGGCCGCTGATTCAGAATCAAGATTTGTCAACGCGATGAACCTGCATCGTTGGATCACCGGGAAGGTAGATGACTGCGCGAACAGAGAAGTGGACGAAGACTCCTGGCAAACCATTACGTGCCCCGAGGATTGCGTTGCCGCGGAACGGAAACTAGACCGCTGGCTAGTCAAGTCCACCGACGGCGTTTTTGCTCGTATGAATCGGCGAGTATCCATCCCCATCAGCCGGCAACTGATAAAAACTCCCATCACGCCAAATATGGTGAGCCTGTTCACGCTTGCTCTCAGCCTTGTGGCGGGCGCATGCTTCGCATTTGGAGGATACTGGAACTGCCTGATAGGCGCCGTACTTGGTGTGTGGGGCAGCATCCTGGATGGATGCGATGGAGAAGTGGCTCGGCTTAAGCTGCAGGTGTCGGCTTTCGGCTGCTGGCTGGACACCATCTGTGATTATCTCTACTACTTCGTAACCTTCGCCGGCGTAACCATCGGAGTGCTGCGCACCAAAGGAGATCCGAGCTTGGCCGGATGGAGCATCGCCATGTTCGCCGGTGCGATCCTCACGTTCATCGTGGCCGGGATCGGCCGCAAGCGGCTTGCGGGCGATCGCCCCGAGCAGTATCTTCAGAGGTGGCAAGAGAACGCGGAGAGACGCTCTGCGGGTCTGCTTGTCAGGATGGCCCGCCATACGGAGTTCATCGTCCGCCGCTGCTTTCTGCCCTACTGGATCCTGGCGCTCGCCTTGGTGAACTTGACGCCCACGCTGATCTACATGGCTGCGATCGGCGCCAACGTGGCATGGATTATCTCTCTGTGCTCTGTTATTAGTTTTCCTATGAGGAGCAATTCCGCGGCTGCGGAAGCAGGTGCATGACGATCGGAAAGGATACCTCCGTTCGCCCTAGCCTGAGCGTCTACAACCCAATGATGCCGGGCGCCCGTTTGATCAAGGAGCTAGAAATAGGTTCATTTGCGACCTCGCCGTTTGCGCGCGAGTGGCCCGAGACGCTCCGGGTTGTCAGTTGGAATGTCAATCGCGGTCTTCAATTGAACGGGATTATTGATTTCCTCCAGAGCTCGTCAGCGGATCTGATCCTCCTGCAGGAGACTGATGTCAATGCCCGCCGCACCCGGCATCGCAACATTCCCCGGGAAATCGCGCAAGCTCTGCGACTCAATTACATCTTCGGACGCGAGTTTGAGGAATTAGCACAAGGGACCGAAGCATCTCCCGCTTATCATGGCCAGACCACGCTGTCCCGCCTGCCGCTGTCAAATCCCCGTATCCTCAGGTTCCGCGACCAATCGACATTCTGGCGCCCGCGCTGGTTTGTTCCGCCACTGCAGTCGTTCCAGAGACGCCTGGGTGGCAGAATGGCACTGACGTGCGACATTACACTCCAGAGCAGGACGTTCGTGCTCTATAACCTGCATCTTGAGAGCCGAGGCAATGACGAACTTCGGATCGCCCAACTCTCCGAGATGCTCACCGAGATCCGGAAGAACCCTTCAGAGACACCAGTCCTGGTAGCAGGCGACTTCAATTTCGACCTGTCCCGCGGACCCGCGACTACGCTCATCGCCGGCATGCGAATCGATAACCGATTCGCATCCTTCGGAGGACGGAGGACGGTACCCAATCATGCGAAGGCGGCCGCGATCGACTGGATTCTAACCCGAGGGGCACTCTTCGCGAGAGACCCCGAGATCCACGACTCGGTGACTGCCTCAGACCATTTCCCGCTTTCTCTCGAACTCCGCCTGCTGTCACCGCGGTAAGCGCTGAGCTGCCCGCCGGCCGTTAGCCGCAATGCGCCCGGACGATCCCGCCGTTTTTGCCACTATCGCAGCAAAACGCCGCAATCGCGGCAGTAACTTCGTCCGCGCTGCGCTCCGCGCGAATCCTATGTCGTTCGTCCTCAGGCGCTTGGGAGTCCTGCCGAAATGGCAAAGTTCGTGCAAATGAAGGAGGCAGTTGCGGATCACATTGCGCTCGAGCCATGGCCGGGTACGTTCATTCTCGATCGAGGCCGCCCCGGGTGTAAAGCAGGAATTCTCCGGGCGCTTTGAGCGCACTGGTGTCGAACTTGGAAAGGTAGCACGATGAGCAGAAAAGGCGACCACTCCGGCGGAAATGTAAAGGCGACACTTCTGGAATCGGTGGTGCAGAACAATGCCAAAGCATTGCAGCGGATATTGAATAACAACGCGGAAGAACTGCTCTGGATTGCAGAGGTAATGGCAGGCAGCAGGCAGATAGGTGAAAAAAGCCTTGCCGCGGCCATCGAGCTTGCGGCGGTGGCACAGTACGTAGGTGAAGAGTGGATCCTTTCCTGGGTCAAGCGGTTGCTGGTCCAGGTCGCCCTGGCAAAGATAAGTGCCGAAATCCGCGAGTGGTTGCCGTCCCCCAGTTCTCGTTTACCCGCGCAACTGGTCAAACTCGGCTTGAGTGAATCCGAGCGGCGGAAGGTCCGTGCAATTTCGCCCCAGGAGATCATCGCGTCGTGCGATGCGCTGGAACGGGCTTGTTTCGTTCTGTCTGCGTATCTGCGGTATTCGCTTCTCGACTGCGCTTTGCTCCTCGGGGTTCCGCGCGATTGGATCGAACCGACCTGCGAACGGGCATTCACGAAGATTCTCGACGTTGCCCTATCCGCGAAGGATCAGTTGCGAGGGATTGATTTGGTTTCGCCAGGAGTAATGGGATGCCAGGCAGATTGAGTGTTCTAGTGATCGGATCCATGGAACTGACCAATGTGGTCCGCGACGCGCTGGTGCTGTGTGGCCGCTCCCGTCTGGCAGTGGCCGCGAACTATTGGGAGCTTTGCTCGCTCTCGCTCCGCGATGCGGCGCAATTCCAGATAGCAATATTGGATGTTTCGTTTTCGGACCGCGAGTTGCGGAGGCGAGCCGAATACATCCGGCGGAGATGGGCTGGCGCTGCCATTCTCCTGGTCCGTGATGACCGCGATCGTCTTGACGATCCGCTGTATGACGAACCCATACCCGCTGGAATCAACCCCGAGGAGTTGGCTGCAGTCATAGAGCGACTGGCGGGAACCGAAGAGACGAGCGGGCAGAAACAGCCATCCAGCAGCCGCCATGCTTGTAGGGCGGCATCGTGACGTATAGAACGAAGCTGGCCGGCGAGGCCTTGCTCTGGTCCCTCCTACTCGCGCTTGCGCTGCTGGTGTTCTGCACACAGGAGCCATTGTGATTGACATGCCAAGGAAGAGCCATGACTACGAATGAATCGACCGCTAACAACGAATATCGCCTCGGCAAAGATGGGCACAAGAGTCTTCAGGATGCATCCAGTGAGCAGGCCCTGATTGCGGCCGCTCAAGCCGGAATCGGCGATGCCATGGACGAACTCCTCGTTCGGTACAGAAGGTGCTTGTATCGAGCTGCCCGACGATTCACGCAAACCCATGAAGAGGCGGAAGACCTGGTGCAGGACGCGATGTTGCGGGCCTTTGTTAACGTCGGGAAGTTCCGCCATGAATCTCACTTCGCCACGTGGCTGATTGCGATCGTGAATAACGCCGGCCTGTCGATGAAGCGGAAGGGCAAGGGCGTCTACTGGTTGTCTCTCGATAGCCGAAAGGACGAGTCGAGCGGCCCGAGCGGTTGGGACGTTCCCGATGGCCGCTTCAATCCAGAACAGGAGATCGTGCGGCAGGAACTGCTCGCAATCCTGCAGGCAGTACTTCTACGGCAATCCCGGATGCACCAGACCATCCTGGAGCAGTGCGTCTTCAACGAAGCCCGAATTGGCGAAGTTGCTTCCTCTCTCGGACTCACCATTGGTTCAGCCAAATCGAGTCTCTACCGTGCTCGACGCCGAGTGTTCGACTCATTCCTCAAACGCGGGATTGTCAAGAGACGCAATCTCCCAAGCCTAGAGGCGCGCTGATCGAAGCGCCTCAAGAATACAGAGCATCTATGTCCCTACTTCATACACTCCAATTCAGAACAGACGGCCTCTCCACTGCAAGAGTCCGGGAAGAGATTCCCAGTCCGAGTCTGTCGCAACGGCTCAAACACCTATACGTGCTGCCGCCGAGATGTGTTCGAGGCGTTCTGGCGATAGGAATCTCACTTCTCCTATTCGATCCTTGTCAACTCGCTTTTGCCCAGGCAATCCATGCTGGGACTATGCTCACGACCATGCTCCCCTCGACACAACCAGAGGCCTCGGGGCCAGGTGCGCGCGCTACATCCACCTCCGCGTCGGAACCGGCACCCACGACCGGCTCCGCTGCCGCGCCTCTTCCTTCTCCTGCGGCCACTATTAGCGGAACGGTTCTGGATGTGAACGGAGATATGGTTCCCGGAGCAACGGTCGTGTTGAAAGCCGAGTCTTCCGACAATCGACGCGAGGTAGTGTCGGATGATAACGCGGCGTTCAAATTCGATTCCGTTACTCCCGGTATTCCGTATGAAGTCAGCGTTCATGTAAAAGGTTTCTCCGACTGGATGTCTCCATCCATTGTTCTCCAGCCATCGCAATTCTTTCTCGAAGACATCCGCCTGAAGATGGAAGGCGAGTCGACATCCGTCACGGTCTATGGGTCAACCGAACAGATCGCAGTCGAGCAGGTGCGGCTGGCAGAACAGCAGCGCGTGCTTGGGATAATTCCCAACTTCTATGTGATCTACGATTCTGCGAACGCGGTGCCCCTGACGACAAAGCTCAAGTTCAAGCTGGCCATGAAGGTTTCAACCGATCCCATCACGATATTGGGGGTGGGGTTCATGTCGGGCATCGACCAGGCCGCCAACAGGCCGGACTACGGCCAGGGCGCCAAGGGATATGGGCAACGCTTTGGATCGACTGCAGCCGGTGCGTTCAGCGACATTCTCATCGGCGGGGCGATCCTGCCGTCTTTATTGCACCAAGACCCTCGCTATTTTTACCAGGGAACCGGAGGAACACGGTCGCGGCTTGCGCACGCGTTCGCCACACCCTTCATCTGCCGAGGCGACAACGGCCATCGACAGATCAATTTCTCAAGCATGGGAGGAGATATCGGAGCGACCGCGCTGTCGATGACGTATCTTCCTGATTCCAATCGCGGCACTGGGATGGTATTCACCCAATTCGGCATCAACACAGCCGAACGCATATTTGCCGCGATCGCGCAGGAGTTTATTATTCCCCGCTTCACGCCTAGGCTGAGGCGATCGAGGTAGGAGCAAACTGCACCCACGTTGGGGATTACGCCGGATTTCCTCTCGCAATCGGCCGAAGAGAGAAGGCGTGATCCCCATTCTTTTGTCTCAAGAGGGATACACAAAGTTTGTGCCTGCACTTCCGATCCGCAAGCGTGCGGAATCGCCCCCAAGTTTCCGGCACGGCATCGTTGGGCGATATTCGAAGCTTTCGGCTCTACTGGCCAAGGGGAGAAGCGGGAGCGGATGGCACACTCAAGACCGGGCACGGTGCTTGCCGCACAATCTCATAGGCGTGCGACAGAGGCGGACCATCGTAGAGAGAACGATGGTTGTCGAGACCCAGGACGATTAGGTCCTCGTTGTTCTGGCCGGCGAAATCCAGAACGGCCGCCGAAGGCTCTCCAGGCACCACGTGATAGCAGATGGAAAACCGGGGCTCGCCAGCGGTGAGAGCCTCGACACGGCGGCGGTAAGCTTCCATTCGATGCTCACTATCGGAGTGATCCGGCGCGCAGACGTGCAGGACATCGATGGCTGCATGCCACCCTTTTGCCGCGGCCAGAACATAAGGCAATGCGGCGGTGGACTGAGGGGAAAGATCGGTTGCAAAGAGCACGTTTTTCAATGCAAGCTGGCTGGCGGCCCCACGCGACGATGGTCCTACAGTGAGCACCGGGCAAGATACGCAATGGAAGATTTGCTCTGCAACAGAACCCAGGAGAAGCTTTGAGATGCCGGTCCGCCCACGCGTTCCCAGTACCAGCAGATCGACTTTCTGATCCTGGACGAAATCGCCGAAGGCCGAAACCTCGCTGGAGAGGTTCCAGAGCCGATGTTGGATGTTGTCCAAGCTGCGGGCAGCGCGAAGACGGCCCATCAAATCCTCGCAATCCCGCACCGCCAATTCGTCCAGTTGCACCATCAGATCGGGCACGAGGGAGAACTCCGATTGACGAACGGCGTGAAGAATATGGAGTGCCGCGCCGTACCATCGAGCTATCACCAAGGCGTGCTGCATGGCCCGGTCCGACCACGGCGAGAAGTCGGTTGCAATCGCGATGTTTTTGATTGCCAGGCTAGGATTCAGTTCCTCAGACATCCTCGGGCCTCCTATCAGGCCAGAAAGTGGGCTGCATCTTACGCCAAGGACTCATCGGCACAGGAGCAGCAAACAATATCGCATTGGTTGTGGGGCAAGCACTGCAAAACCGAAGGCGAGTCCTCGCCTCAGGGTGCATGTCGCCGCACTCACCTGCCAGCGGAAAACGGCCATTTTGGCCTACTCAGGTGATAAACAAGCCCTACGTCGGCGTTCATTACATCGAGCGCGGGATTCGAACGGACGACGAAGGCATTTGAGATATGAAGATCACTGAGCACGCCCAAGCGCAGGTCAAATCGGCCTCGAAGTTTCACTTGCAGGCCTTGAGTCAAGTGAAAACTCCAGTTCTCATATGTCGCTTGAGGAGAGAGCGCCTTTTGAGTGAACCCAAAGACACTTCCTTTGGCCTCGAAGTAGGGCATGATGCGCTTTCCATCACGCCAAAGCAGCCGGAAACCAACCGGGGTGATCCCTGCGCCTGGGACAGCATTCCGCCTTCGACTCAAGGGGCAACCCCAGATGTCTGCCTTCTCCGGTTGAGTCAACAGGACGAAAGGCAGAAATTCCACCACTCCATCGATGCGAGTGTGAAAGATGTTGGGCCACAGTTCGCGGTCAAGCTCAACGCCACCCGTGTACAGTTTTGCGTTTTCAGCGGCTCCGAACACACGGTAGTTTCCGTACGACACCATCCCTTCATAAACCAAATCCGTTCGGCGTTCCCGAACTTCCGGTCGCCGAATGAGATCGATTTCCGCTGCCGCATTCACCGCGACGATGAGAAGCGACAGAAGGAGTGAAATGCGCGACAACTGCAACACCAGGCGGCCAGCAGTCGCCACCCTTACCGCTTGGACGATGTAACACGCCAGGCGCTGCATGAGTGAATTGAAGCTGATTTTCAAAACGCGCTCCATCGAGTTCGCCGCGCCAGGACACGCATTCCTCATCCTGTGCTCACGCCGGCGTATCTATGCCGAATGCCTAACAATGTGCACGCGCGTTGCCAACAGCGAGCTGTGAGTTCCCCTCCACGTAGATCATTGAGGACACATTCTTTGCTCAATTCACGCGATCGCGATGCTCTGGAAATAGTGTCAAATTTATGACGATAACTGCCGCTATTGTGTCATCTGCCGCCAGCGCGGCGAGTGAGCGCGGGTGCAAAGCTGGCGAGGCGAATACGGTGGCAGGTCCGCGTCGTACATTGCTCTGCAATGGGTGAACTCGCCCACCGTGAGCCGAATATCGAAAAGCTGAAGGCGCATCTTCATTTCACCTGTAAAGGTTGAGCCGCGGCAAACCTGGATGATGGCCAATCCCGCAGGCCGTTGTCAGAGTTGGCGCGCGTGCGGTCCTTGTTGCTCAAATAAGGGATTACGTCCACCTTCCTTGCATTGGTTTGTGAAGAGGTCGTGCGTAATCCCCAAGGATTTTCTACCTTAACAGCCAGTCCAACTGATTTGGCGTCGGCCCGGTCTCGAAGATTAGGGTGCCGCTCTTTAGATCAATTCGCTGGAGGATGCGGACGCCGTCTGTGGTACCGAGCGTCACCGAGACGTTATCCTTTTTGCCTGGCACCAGCTTGGCGTCGAGAACGATGGGGGACGAGCCAGACCGCGTCAAAGTGACCTTCACAGCCGGGCCTGAGCCTTCGTACGACAATTTGTACTCGCCTGCCGTGATCTGCGTGGACGCCACCGTAACCTTCTCCGGAATGTTAATGGTTGTGGTTTTAGAGCCAAACAGCGGGAAGGCAAACAGCGGGGTGACAAATAAAACGGACATCAAAGCTAATCCAAGTAATCTTTTCATTGAGATCTCCTTAAAATGCGTTACTAACGCGGTTGGAAAATGGCGAAACGGATGTTAGTTGACTTGTGCAAGGTGAAGGTACATCTTCGATCCCAAATCGAACCCGAGCAACTAGCCGAAGCATGACATCCGGGCAAAAAGAGTCTTCTTCGGCTCACGCCACCCGGTCGAATGAGCATGGACCTTCCGCCGACACGCCGCCCTCTCCTTCTTCTGGTGCATGAGGTACAACACCCATGTGCTGATTGGCTCGATCGAAGCCTCGGCGCCTTCGCTTTCGAGGAATTCGAACATCTCGAAGTTGCCATCGCTCTCGGTCATTTGCGCCCAGAACTCTCCGATGACCTTTACCACCGGTTTGACCTGCTGCCAGTCCACTTCCACCTTCTCGAGTTCCTTCGCAGCGCAGGGAAGAACAGTCATGACCCCATCGCCGTAGAGATGGAACCAGACTTTTCCCATCGTGTTGGACACGCGGTACCACGCCGATTCGCTTTTGGGAAGCAGGAGAGAAGGAACCAAACCATCCAATTCAAAGCCATGGCCGCTTCTGAAATGCTCGGCGATGGTGTCCGCCGCTCTTGCGACCGCCCGAACGGCAGCCCCGGCCCGCAATTCATAGGGCTTCAGCCGGCGCTGCACCACGTTCAATAAATCGCCCAGGATGAATGCGTGCAGCCCGTTCATCCCGAAATCGACCGAGAATTTCAAGCCAGTATGTCCGGTGGACGCCTTGATCCCCTGATCCTGCGAGAACGAGAGGACGCGGAACCCCTTGTATCCCGCCGCCCGCAACGCCACGCGAAACTCATTCTCATACATGCCGAACCGGCATGGTCCACCGCAAGCTGCCGTGAGATATACGTACTGCATCTCGATATCTGAACGACTGAGTCCTGCAGTTTCAAGCTGACGCAGATAGCGGATGAGATTGCCGGCTGTGAAGTAGACTGGGTTGCACAGTCCGCTTGCGCAGAATTCCTTTCCAAGTTCATGGGCAGCACGATCGGTTTCGGGAAGAGCCTGGCATCGATGGCCGGCGCCCGCCAGAAGTCCTTCTATGAGGCGCTCGTGCTTCCAGGTAAGCCCGCCGAATAGGATGGTTACGTCGGCGCCCTCCTCGGCCAGAAAGGGAAGCTCCTGTGGACACAAACATGAATCAATCGCGATATTCGTTGATGCCTGGAACGGCTGCGGAGCGGGATGTAGTCCCGCGCAGTAGCAGTCACAGTGGGCGTCCTGCCGGGAACCCGCATCGCCGATAATTCTGAGTTCAGATCTACTCATACTTCCGTGCCTTAACGGGATCCAGATGAGCCCCCAAGGCTTATCCTCCAGCCGCTTGCCAGAAGGCTCATCCATCAGAACGAGCGGGTTGGCTCAGCGTGGCATTTCCTGACGACCAGCACTCCCAGCACAACGAAGAGCACCGTGAAAACGACCTGTATGACGTGAATCGCAGAGAAGGGTCTCGCGAGCGCCGTAGCAAAGAGGCGCGACCTCCTGAACAACTGCACGGATCCGGACAATACGTCCAGATACAGGACGGCCGTAACAGAGAATGCGAAAACCGGGCGCCAGATTCCGAAGAGATGAAACTTGAGCCAGGCTGCCATGGCTACTGCCGAGCAATACACTGAGACCATGCAGATCTGCTGGATCGGTGCGAGGTGGAGGGTGAAAGGCAGGAGGCTGGTAAGACAGGCCAGGAGGCTGCACGCCAGGAACCTGGTTGGCCACTTCCAGCGGAGGGCCCCCTTCAGAACACCATGGAGCACGATCGCTCCATAAACCACGGCAAGCACCCCAAATGCAAGGTTGATCCAAACCAGGACGTTCATGGCTTTCTCTCCCGTTGGTAGCCCCTTCGAGATCGGCCGCAATCGCTTCGTCCGCCGATGCGGCGCCTATCCTGGTTCATTCGCTCGCCGCTCGGTGCCGATACAATTCGGTGTCTCATCAATACCGTGGCAATATCCATGCCAAAGAAAATGCAAATATCTCCTTTGCTTTCTGTAAGTGGCTTAGCGCGTAACTGCCGCTATCGTGGCAATGCCGCAATCGGGGCAGTAGTGCTTCCTTCGCGCGAACGTTCAGTCTTACAGAACGACCGGCGAGAAGCGCGTCTCAGGCCGGGCTAGGGTCGAGTTGACGCCTCGAAATCCATTTGCATGCAATCGGAATGGCTGAGGACGCTCATGACGCTGCTACCATTATTGAAAGATCATCGAATCTTGTCGTTCTTTAGATGACGACGAAGTGCGTTTCGTGCACGCAAAAGGCGGGACTTCGCGGCAGCCAGCGTGATGCCAATCGCGTCGGCGGCATCCACCAGTTTGTCCTCGTCGCGGTGATAGCGCTCCACGAGTGAACGGAAACCCGGAGGCAGGGTCCTCACGGCTTGGGCTAACCTGCGGCTGGCTTGCCGCTTTGCATAAAGTTGTTCAGGGTTGGGCCACGGGTCAGACAATTCCAAGGTCTCGAGTTCCTTCCCGTCATTTGTGATGAGTCCAAAACAGATTTCCGAACGGTTTCTTCGCTTACGCAAGAGCATCAACGAATTGTTAATTGCAATGGCCGTAATCCAAGTATGAAAGCTGCTCTTGGAATGGAAACTTGCGAGATTCCTGTATGCGCTTATGAGCGTGTCTTGAAGGATGTCTTCCGTATCTTCACGATGTCGGACGATCCGGCGTATCTTCCACTTCAGCGATGGACCGCAACGGCGGCACAACTCTACGAATGCGGGTTGATCGCCATTTTTTGCTGCGGAAACCAACTGAGCTTCGCAGGCAGCCTGATAACAGAAACGGGATTCCTTCATTTGGCCTGATTTCTGGGCGACCGGAGCGCCCGAGATATGTCGGTTGGAACGATGTGTAGCTCCCTCATAGTCCCCGGCTTCTGGCAGGCGACAGAGCATCAGCTCAGCGACACTCAGCCGGACAGAACGGCGACACACCTCTGGTCAGCGCGCGGCAATTCTAAGCGATGCTGAGGCGACGGGGCCGGTGGCTGAGGTCAGCCGAACGCGCTGCCCGTTCATCCCTTTAAGCATCTCGCCGGTGTCGTCGATGCAAAGCACATTGTGCGCCTTGTCGATCAGCACATCATACCGCGAGAGGAAATCCTCACCCAGAAGACCTCGGATCGCAAAACCAGATCCCTGCACGTTCTTCATGTCATAGAGCAATACGCTCTGCCTGGTTGCCACGTGATCCCCTAATTTCAGCCGATCGAGCCGCGCGAACAATGCCGGTCCCTGGAAACTCATACCAGCCACTCTGGCATTTCCCATAGACGTCAGATGGAGATCTACTGCCAGCGACAGATCGATGACCGTCATCTGCGTTCCTGTGTCCAGAAGAAAGTCATACGGCCCCCAGCGGTTGAGCGACACACTCACCACAATCTGATGATGACTGACCCTCTGAAGCGGAATCGCCTTGATGTTCGCAGGGCATCCCGTCTCGGCGCACAGGGCCCCAGGAAAAAGCACAAGGATAGTTAGGAGCGCAAACTGGCTCATTGTATGAGTGACACTCCGCCTCCACGCGGCTTTTTTTGTGCTCGCTCCATCGCGCGCAGAGCCTTGACTGAGGCTAGCAACTGGTTCTTCGACACTGTTTGCGATCTCCATGAGTCTCGATCTATGAATTGCGTAGAATCGATTTAGGCACACGAGGACCCGTCCGAGCAGATCAGGAGCAACGCTACCATCGGCAGAAGAACTCCCTTGGTCTGAAAGTTGTCCTCGGTCGCGTTTCTCGGAACAACGTGGTGTTTTTATTAACCTCATCGATACTCCTCATCCGGCGGCTTTTTCCTGTTTACGCCGAAGTTCATCAGGCCCGTCAGCACTCGCCCTTGCCCGCGTCGGCTAGCAACCGTAATCGGCGCGGCCGATCTTCAGTTTGCGCATCTTGGTCTGCAGAGTCGTGCGCTTTAATCCCAGTCGCTCCGCGGCCCCGCCCCGACCCGCTACGCGTCCGGAAGCTTCCTTCAAAGCCGCGATGATTGCGTTGGATTCCGCCTGATGAAAGGTTGAGCCGCTGTCGACATAGCTCTCAGCCGACGTCGCGAGTTCCGCAATCGGGACCTCTAACTCATCTCTGCGAGTAAGAATGACGGCACGTTCGATGAAGTTTGCCAATTCCCGAATGTTCCCCCGCCAGGGATTCCTGATCAGCGATTGCATGGCCTGTTCGGGTATTGTATTGATCTGTTTACCCATCCGCCTGGATATCTTGGAGACGAAATAATTCACCAGGAGTGGAATGTCTTCGCGTCGTTCGCGAAGAGGCGGGATCTCAATCGGAAACACGTTGAGCCGGTAAAACAGATCTTCGCGAAAACTTCCTTCGTGGACCATCTCAGGGAGGCTTCGGTGTGTCGCGGCGATCATTCGCACATCTACCCGAATCGTTCTGGTGCTTCCCAGACGTTCAAACTCCTGCTCCTGCACTGCGCGTAACAATTTCGGCTGCACCTCCAGGCTGATGTCGCCTATCTCATCAAGAAACAGCGTGCCCCCGTCCGCCAGTTCCAATCTGCCCTTCTTTTGAATCAGTGCCCCGGTGAACGCACCCTTCTCGTGCCCGAAGACGTCGCTTTCCAGAAGTCCCGACGGAACTGAAGCGCAGTTCATGCAAACGAAATTACGGTGGCGCCGGCGGCTGAGCTTGTGAATCGCACGTGCAATCAGTTCCTTCCCCGTCCCCGTTTCTCCGTGAAGCAGGACGGTGGCGTTGGTGGGAGCAACGATCGCCACCTGATCGAGCACTCTGCGCAAAGCGGAACTGTTGCCGACGATGTCTTCAAACCCATAATCAGATCTGATTTCTGATCCGGGGCAGAGCTGCTCCTCTTCGAAGCCACTCACTTTCGGGAAGCGTGCTTTCATGAAACCTCCGGGGTCTGTGAAAGCTACATTCGCGGCCATAGTCCCCTCCTCCGTGGCGCTTTTGGATCTGAACTGCAGCATGAATGCTCCTTTATGCAGCCTGGGCCTCGTCGAAATAACGTCCGGTCCAGAACTTGAATGGATCGTTGCGGGATATCATGATATGTAGCTCCCGATCTAGCCTGCTTGCTCGGTCGGAAGACTCGGCGCGCGCCACCTTAGCGGCTAGGACTTCCCGGAAAATCTCCCTGATCTCTTCCGGCGTCTTGGGTTCAGAGTGGTATCCCATAGGGATTCTCCTTTTCTATGCGTAGCCCGTCTTGGCGTATTGCCCTTCCGAAGCGGATCGCTGCGCTACTAGTCGAAGTTTTCCTCGATGCGCAATGGCGCGAGATGGAA
>CAWBGO010000003.1:0-317759 GCA_963788475.1 Terriglobales bacterium | reverse complement strand
TTTCCCCACTGTTCTACGCCCCCGTCCGGGGATGTCACTCTGGCACAATTGTATAAATCACTCCAATACAATTAGATTGTTGTGTAACTGTTTTAGAATGAGTCACTTACGCTTGACGTAACGTGTCGTTGTATGGGATACTTGCTTTATACAGCCTAGATGACTCTGTAGTGGGTGAGCAGATCAAGGCTCACAGCTATAGCAGAGGGTCGATGACCGAGAGCGGCAAGCCCGCTGTGCATCGGATGTCAGAGCCGGTTGGCCCCGGCAATGCCACACTGACGCGGCACCGATGACCGGTCCAACCGTGCGCTACCTCAAAGCGACATTGCCTTTGAATGAGGTGCGCTATGCCGTCAGGAGCTCTCCAAAACCCCAGCCACAATCGAGACCGGCATCCGACCAGTCAGCCCGGACTTGATCGCGCTCGCCAGAGCTTGCCGCAGAGCTGGGGGTGTCGCCTCCGCACCCCTCAGCGCCATCACGACACCCGGCACCTGCCCAGGTGCTTCTCAACAAACACGTTGTACAGACACATACGCAGTGCAGCAATGGCTTGCACGTAGAAAGATTAGAAGGGCGTGTGCAGCGGCGAAGCCTGTCCACCGCAACCCTCGCCGTGCGCGCCGCGCGGCCTGAATCGAAGAGCGCGCCACCAGAGCGCAAACATGAAAGGACAGGCCACCAATGGAAACTGTAAACCACAGCAGCATTCCAAACAACAACTCACACCCGCCGCGTGGAATCAAAAGTGCCGCATCCCCGATGAACTGCTCGATGAAGCAGGCGTAGAGCACATCACCAACACTCAGGCACGAAATGTCTACAATCACGCGGCCCGAACCTTACTGGAAATGTGTTTCCATACCTGAAGCGCGACACAGGAAACATGGTTTACTGCCGACTACGCCGTGACGCGCCGCGCGAGGGCGAGCGCCAGATCACGGCTTGGACAGCGCCAGCAGTCAGCGCGTCTTGTATTGCCTCCTCACCACGGTGGAGCGTCTGAAGCACAAGAGAACGATCATTGTGCTGTCGAAGCGGAGAAGTCGGTACTGGCAATCGAAGCGTGGGACGCCGCATGAAACGCCGAGACATTGTGGCGCTTCGGCATGGGAGGCTGCCAAGGCTGGCGCGACAGAAGCTTGGCGTGCTGCCTGACCTCGATGTGTGCAACGGCAGTCGCGTGATTGTTCTGCTCGATGCGAATGTGAAAACTAACACACTGGTGGGCGAAGCCCAGGTCGCCCTAGTCGCCGAGGCTTCGCTCCCGGCAGTGCGAAGTTACATTTCGGCGACCTGCCGAAGATGGAAGGAGTGACTGGTCCCGACGACCTGCTTGCTCAACCAGACGGTGACGCGCTGCTGGCGGGTGTGTTCACCCAACCTCGAAATACCACGATCGCACCTTATAGCGAGCACGCCCTGGCGGAACGCCTCGCAGCGGCGCACAAGGAACTGATGTACGTTCCAATGTCGGTTGGCATTGTTGGGACGGCCAGCGTCGGAAGCTCGACGAGCAAGGCAGTGTACAGCTTCTGGTGCAGAAACTATGCCAGACTGCGGCTAGCGAGCGCGCCAAGCTGCACGAGCAAAACAGGCTTCGCAGTCGCCGAACTCGCGAGGCCGTGTTACGCGAAGCACAGGCACACATCAGCGTCACCACCAGCGAGTTGGATAGAGACGAAATGCTGCTCAACACACCGGCTGGCACCGTGGATCTACGCACCGGCAAGCTGCGCCCTCCACGATGTGAGGATCACATTACGAAGACGAGCGGAGCAGCGCCAACTACAAAGAAGCCTAAGCGCTTTCTCGCGTTCTTGAATGAAGTAACACTAGGAGACCGTGCGCTGCAATCGTATCTGCAGCGCGTGGCTGGCTACTGTCTCACCGGAGCCACGATTGAACACGCTCTATTTTTCCTCTACGGTTTGGGCGCGAATGGAAAATCTGTTTTCGTGAACGCGCTGCTCGCCATTCTCGGCGAGTACGCAAGAACAGCGCCAATGGAAGCGTTCATGACGACGCACCACCCGCAGCACGCAACATCGATCGCGGCGCTACGCGGTGCGCGCCTTGTGGCGGCGAGCGAGACCGAAGACGGCAGTAGGTGGGCTGAGTCGAAGGTGAAGGAGTTGACCGGAGGAACGCCAATCACAGCGCGGTTCATGAGGCAGGATGAGTTTACCTTTACGCCACAACTAAAGCTTGTCATCTCTGGCAATCACAAGCCCCGGCTCCGTAATGTCGATGAGGCCATGCGCCGAAGACTGCACCTGATTCCGTTCAGCGCGTATTTTCCAGAAGGCAAACGAGACCCGAAACTGACCGAGAAGCTACAACCAGAGTTGGGCGGGATTTTGAGTTGGGCTGTCGAAGGTTGTCTTGCTTGGCAGCGCGGAGGGCTGTGCGCACCGGAGGCCGTGTTGAATGCTACCACGGATTATTTCGAGACGCAGGATGTGCTTGGTGTTTGGCTTGAAGAACAGATCGAACAGAGCAAAGCGTACAACACATCTTCGGGCGATCTTTACAGAGCTTACAAAGGATGGACTGAAGCGAAGGGCGAGTATGTGCACGGCCATCGAGAGTTCATTCAGAAACTGATGGAACGCGGCTTTTCGATTAAAAAGTCGAATGGTGTGCGGCAGGTTGTCGGCCTACGGTTGCAGGTGGCAGGGTCGGATAAGGCGGATCGAACCATTCCCCACCTTAGTCTCATTAAGACTCCAAAATTCGCTCTTAGGCGATAAATGGGTGGCTCTGACCCTATGCGACCCTGACCATCCGAGGTGGTAAATGAATTCACAAGCCGATAACCGGAAGCCCCTCCCACCTCAAAGGTTCTTGCGAGTGCGCCAACAGCCTGTCCCTGGGTCGCTCTCGTACCAGCGCAGACCGCCGTTCCACACAACCGCGTCGGCCTGCGCTGGTCTCTTTCAACACATCGCTGTTCTTCAGCGACAACCACGGAGGGCGCACAGATGAGGCTGTCAAGTGAATTATTTTTGGGGGCTCAGGTTGTTGACCCCAAAGAGGTGAACCAATCGAACGCTGCATTCTGGTCGAGCGTTACGTACGACGCGCAGGCGAGGCCCATAGCCGCGCCAACAACAGCGCTGCTCCGCTGGGATCGCTACGGCGCAGCACTACCAGTGAGGAGAGACAGATGAACATACCCATGCCTACACCACAACCCACGGGCGCGCAAGCCCCGCCTGAGTTCCAACCCCAACGCACAACCGACCCCGTTCCTACGAACGACTACCAAATCTACAACGACATCCAGACGAGGGAGTACGACCAATCGCGTTGCTACAAGAAGGGAGATTCCAAATGAGCACAACATCATTCGCGGCCGCCGAGGCCCGCGCCGTGATCGAGCAGCATGAAGCAGAACAGCGGGAACTGCGCCGCGCTGAGCGCATCGCGAATCTCGCAGCAATCCGCACCGAGTTGCGCGAAAAGCAAACCGTTCTTAATGCGCTGCCGCAGAAGATAGCGGAGGCGCAGAACGATCTCAATAACACCCGCAACCACATTCTTGCAGTATCCGATGCTATCTCCACGCTTGAGCGCAACCGGCCGGAAATGTACGTGTACCTTCCCGATGATCCAGAGTGTGTGGCATGGAACAGTGAGCGCACCGCGCTGCAATCGCAGTTCGACGAATTGCGCGCACAGCGTGCTGCTCTCCCACCGGTAGAGTTGATGCGCATCGAAGGCGTCAATCTCCACCGCCGCGTTCAGGAACTGGTGTTCGCTGAATCAAACATTCTCAACCAGCTACGGGGATCATCCTTCGCACAGGTGCCACCGGGAGGCATCTTCGGGGTGTTGTGACGTTTGGATCGTTGTGGGATTCCAACGGTCCAATCGACCGGCGGCTTAACTCCTTTCTCCGCCGGTAGTCGCGCAGTGCGCAGGACACCTCTCTCTTCTGTGCACTCGCCCACGGTGGGCACTGCGGCCGAGCTAGGCCCACCGTGGTCTTTTTCAAAACCAGCGCGGGAGAACACACATGATTGAGCGATCTGAAACTGAAGCACTCATCACATTCGTAGAGTCACTCGATAAGGAAATTACTCCGCCTCCGCCGCACGAGAGTGAAGCCCAGAAGCGTTTGAGGTTGCTGGACGATGTTGTTACGCGATTCCATCTTCACGAAGAAGCGGGGCTGAGTGATCCCGATGACCTAGGTTACTGGCGGGTTTGGGATTCCACAGAGAATGCGTTTATAGAAGAGCGATCGCGCAGATGTCGCTGGGGGAAGTGATATGCCGACTGCAAAGAGTAAAGCGGCTGCGAAGAAAACGGCGAAGGCGAAGCCAGCGCCAATCGTTGTGGGCGTGGATGTGAAGAAGAAACGCAAGAAAAATCCGCCGCGAACTGCATTCAAAAAGGGAGGGCCGAACCCCCACGCATTCCAGCCAGGGGAGTCAGGCAATCCCGGCGGCTGCAAGCCAAAGACGGACCATCTCATATCAAGAGCGTTGCGGGTGGCGCTTGCGGACCGCGCGCCAGATGCTGCAACTGAAGCAGTGAATCTGGCGAAGGGCGCCAGTTGGGCGCAGGTCTTGGCTCGCCGTCTCATTCATCTAGCAGTACGAGGCGACTTGACCGCGATGCGTGAAATCAGGGAGGCAACTGAAGGCTTGCACGGCACGCTCGGCGTGTACGGCTTCGGAACGCCAGAGGGATTTAACGAACCTCCTCCGCTGTTCGAAATTGTCTTCGTAGAATCTGACGGGACGGGCCATCCTGCAGCAAGGGTTATAGAGGCTCCCACCCTGCCCCATGAGGCTTCCCAGGGAGGCTCCCAGGTGGTTCCCAGGGGGTTCCCTAGCCTCCCAGGAGGCTCCCAGGATGGTTCCTAGGCTCCCCAGGAGGCTCTTCCCAGGGCTCAGAGGCTCCCAGGGCTCAGGCAGGCTCAGAGGGTCAAATTCCAACCTTACAGTGACAGTACAGTGACAGGTGAGCAGTATCTACCAAAGTTAGAATGGAAAAAGCCTCATTAATACTGGGGAGTCTTCCATTTTATGCCTTGCCGGGTCACTGATTAAGGATCAGTGTCCCTAGGAACGATCGAGGGATTCCTTGAGACTTTCGATGCGCCTCACGTCGAAGCACGCGGGCAACTGGCTGTAGGGAATTTTGATTTTAGCGAAGACGTTCTCGTAAAGCGTGACCGTCACTTTTCCTTCGCGGTCGCACAAATGGCCAACGGCGCTGAACCACGTGTTCTGGCTCTCATCAAACTCCCGGTCTTTTCCGTTGAACCAATCCGATGCGGTTCCGGTCTCCTCGTTTACGACGACCGTATACGCGCCATACATAGCGGCCATGAAATCCGTAGGCTCGGTGCCGAAGTACTGAAAGGCGGGATCGAGCTTGTTGTAGATCAAGAGAATCGAGGGAACTCCCTGGTCGGCCCCGAATTGGATCTGCTCCGTTGATTTTCGAATCCTACGTCGGATATGGCGGCCCACGGCGCGTGAACTGCTTTTGATGTGGGGATAGGTCGGGTCTTTGACCACGTCGAAATTCCCGTCCTCCTCCAACTGCTTTACCTCGAAAATGATCTCGCTGTCGCCGACGGAGACGCGGTAATCCGGCCTAGGCGTTGAGATCTCCTCCTCGATCTTTTCGAAAGGTAGATTGTTGGCGGCGAGAAATTCTTCAAACAAACTTTCCGATTTGGTTTTCATCGAGAGACCTCTCAGTAATATTGTCCACCTCGCCGATCCCACCGCCTAAATTAGCAGGTCACTCAAAAGGGCTATCTTTTATCTCAAGACGGCAAATAGAATGATAAGATAGTCCCAAAATCACTGGAGAATTTTATGGGTACCGCTAGCGCAGTTGCTCTGGGCCTCCTGCTTTCTCCGATCGCTTTCTCACAAACGTCGGGTACCCCTCAAGTGCAGCCCGCTGCTGCGCAAGCCCAACAGCCGCCGAGCTACGCAAACTACTCAATCATGCTGGTAGGCCCGCCCGGCGGTACCGCTGTTGTTCTCATGCACAATCCGAATAATGAATTGGAATTTGTAGAGGTGAACAATACGCAAAAGGCGCTCTCGGCTGGCTATCTCGCGGTACGCGCGGCCGAACTCGGCGAGTTGATCAGCTCCCTAAAGGAAGAAAATGCCCGGCTCGCTGCCGAGAATACTCGCTTACAACAGAGCGAACGGGCAAAACAGGTTGGTGCCGCACCAACCTCTTCCACACCATCCCAAGCTGAATTTGAGGCTCAACAGCGCGCGCAAATCCAGGCAGAAAAAGCTACTCAGCGCCAACGGATGATTCAGAGTTGGCTGATGCTGCAGAACATGAACCGGCCGCAAACCCAGAACCTGAACGTGACCGTTTCAGACTGCACACGGAGTCCCGCTTTGTGCGCTGGGAAATAGATATAGGTCCCACGCTCTTTTTTGTCGCCTACGCTCGGTCAGGCTCCTCGTAAATCTCTTCGGTCTCGCCGTCCTGATCTTCGTTCTCATCTACGATCAAATCAGGATCAGCAGCCAGCTTGCGCACCTCTTCTGCGCTCAGCCCGCCCGCTGTAATGTCGATGAAGTCCAATGCGTGCGGATCGGACAGCCATTCTGGCAGCGTGAACTCTTCCAACACAGGCAATTCCATCTGTCGCTCTCCCCTAAGCGCGGCGCTTCCCTGCCTTCGGCGCTTGCTCGAAGATGCGCCCGAACTGATTGGCCGCATCGCGCAACGGGGCGTCTTGCAGGTGCGCATAACGCATCGTCGTCGCGGCCTGCGTGTGTCCGAGCAGCTTGCCGACAACCTGAAGCGAGACCCCGTTTGAGGCCAGATGCGATGCGAAGTTGTGCCGCAGATCATGCACCCGCACGGTGGGCCTGTACCGCTTGAGCTTCAGAGGTTCCCCGTCCTCGCTCTTGCGCTTGCTGTCTATCAGGTATTCCTCCACCAGCCCAGCAGCGCGACATGCAGCGATCCACGGGCGCTTGAGCGAGACACGCGCTCCCTTGCGGGCTCTGCCAAGGAACAGCGGGCCGGTTGGATTCGCAGGGGCCATGCCCTCAAGCAGCCGCAATGCAGGGGCGCTCAGTGGAACATGCTCGGTCTTCTTCTGCTTTGTGTGATGGCTTGGCTTCGTCCAGACGCCGCGCCCCAGGTCGAACTCCTCCCATGTTGCCTTCAACGCCTCGCTCGCGCGGCTGCCGGTGAGCAGCAGCAGGCGCAGCACGTTCGCTGCTGACTGATCTTTGTATTTGTCCAGAGCCTCGCGGAATTTCTGAAGCTCTTCAACGGTGAGCCATCGCTCGCGTTTGGCCTCTTCGAATTTCTTAATGCCCTTGGCCGGGTTCGACTCGATCCATTTGTGCGCGATCCCGTAGTTGAAGATCGACGACAACAGAGCCAGCACCCGGTTGGCCTGATACGGCGTCTCCCTGAGCGATTCGTGAAACCGGACAATGTCGCTCTGCTTGATCTCAGCCAGGCGCTGCTCACCCAGGACTGTGAGAATGCGCTTCTTTCGCTGCGCCTCGTCTTTGTCAGCCTTCGGCTCACCGTCGTCATTCATGCCCAGCATCCGGCAGTCGTCACGCAGGCTGCTCTCGCGCTTTCGCGTCTTCGCGTCCTTCAGGTACGCAGCCGCCAGAACGCCGAATGTCGGCGCGCTCCTTCCACTCTGACGCTCCGCGAGCGGATCATGGCCGTTTGCAATATCGACCTTCAGCGCCATTGCCTCCTTGCGCGCGGCGTCGGCGGTGAACTCAGGATGCCTGCCGATGGAGTAGCGGCGCTTCTTGCCGCCGTAAAGTAGTAGTCCAAAACAAAGGTGATGGTGCCAGCCTCGGTCAGTCCGCACGCCGAAGCCACGCAGGTTCTTCAGTTGCCCTTAGATCCTGGACCCGTATCCCAGATGATTCCGGTTCACTGGTTCGGTTTTCACCGCGCCAACTGCTGTCTGTGATGACTCCCAGTTTTCAGGCTTCTTTGTCAGCAGCCGGTTTCCTGTCACTGATCCCTGTCATGTGCCCCTTTCCCTGTCAGCAATCTGTCAGGTTAAGTGTCCCTGAGTGTCGCTACTGACCACTAGTGTCAGTGTACTACACCTTATAAGTATTGTAAAATGAGCATTTTATGTGCAAGTGCTGATTCTGCTGTCACGGTTTCTGGCTAGGATGACAGACTACGAATCAGTAGGCCGGGAGTTCGAATCTCTCCGGGCGCACCATTTAAATCAATTAAAATCAAAGATTTGCAGGCACCGACAAAATCTTCGCAAACGCGAAGATTTTTTATTGGTCGCATATAGGTCGCACTCGGCAAAGAAGGTTAAGGCTCTTTGAGTGACTCGGCGGATTATGCACGCATTGACGACCGACCGCATGAGATCGTCTGTGGGTTGAGACTGTGATGTTAAAGCCTTCCGAAGTTGGGATGACTCGGAGACAGAAGAAAAGCGACGAATGCTGGCAAATGCAGTGACGAACGCTGGAGGCACACGCGCCTGCCCAGATGACGTCATCCGTGGTGATTTTGAACTTGTCCGCGCCAAGTAACCGCGCCGCCGTAATGATGGAACGCGGGCAGGGCGTCTGCTATGCTGCAGGGATGCTATTGGTCCAAGCGGTAGGGCGTTTCACTAACGCGGGCCCCCTTGCAGGCCAGAACGTCATGTGCCACGGCGCTTGCGTCTACTGGCTGTTCAACGCGGAATTCTCGCGGCCGCCTGCGCTCGAGGAGTTCACCGGCGACAAGCTGTCGCCTCCGGATCCGGCCATCGCATCCATGCTGAAATTCGGCAGGCAATTGAAGAACCCGGTGGAGTTAAACGCCGTCATTCCGGGAACGGTGCTGGTGTTCGTGGAGAACGGCGTGCCTCGCCACTCCTGCGTGGCGATGATGAACCACTCCATCGCCGGCTATAACCAGACCGGCTGGTTCACCTCCGCGGGCATCGGCGGCGAGTACGACGCGCACCCCATGAGCGAGGTCATGTGGTTGGGAAAACCGCACGCCGGCATGGTGCGCGGCTCCAACGCGGCCATGCGCTGCAAACTGCTGGCGGTTCCGGAAGGGACGGCTCGCGCCTGCCTCCGCGAGCAAGTCCAGGGATAGCCCCTACTTCCCGAAGGGAACGTGAACGGCACCGACGAACGCCCGGGTCGAACGTTAGTCCTTGTGAGCTTGCCCGCAAGTTAGGAAGCGGCGGAATGGGCGAGGTGTGGAAGGCGCTAAACACCCGCCTCGACCGTCTCGTCGCGATCAAGTTCTGCCATGAACCCTTCTCGAGCCGTTTCGAACGCGAGGCGCGCACCATCGCCTCCGATCCTGTCGGCGCTCTGGCACGCTTGCAGTGGGAAGAGCATACGTTGTCTCGGGCGACAAAATCGAGGCCAAAATGCCTACCAACATTTCTGCGCGGGAGCGTCCAGGCTGCCTGATCGACGTACGGCCGTGTCCGAACTAGCAAGGGATGTCTCCTTTTCTGGTTGCGGGCACGAGTGGCTGAATTCAGCGAACCTGTGCCTAAGCGGGCTCGTCGTCGAATCTACGCTGGCAGACTGGGACAATCAGCTGGTTGCAGTCACAGAGAACAGGTCCACGACCTGGCTGACTGCGGTCGGTTCGAGGGAAGCTGACCGAAGCGACCGAAGTTTTCAAGCTGGTCATCTCGATGTACCCGAATTCTTCAACCGGCTACGCAAGCCTCGCGGACGCGTACAACAGAGCGGGGAAAAAAGCGTTAGCGATTGAGAATTCTAAGAAAGCGCTTTCAACTAGACCCGCATAACTATTTTGCTATGGATCAGCTCAAAGCACCGAATTGACGAGGGTGAGACTCCACCTATGCTGGCAGGTTTGGGTTCGGGTGTGTTGTGGACGATAGAGAAATTTCGAACTCCGGCCGCCCGCGCGCGGCTCGGGTGAGAAGATATTATGCGATCAGACGTAAAGATTTGGAACCGTTGACTACCGCGTCCGTCACCAAGTTCCGATCGAAAGTGGCTAGTTGCCCTTCATGTGCAGCAGAAAGAGCCAGAAGATAGGTATCGGTCACTTGTCCGGAATTTAGAAGTCGATCGGTGTGAACCCGCCCGCTGTCAAACAAAGACACATCGTCAGGCCAGAATTCGTGCCCGGGAAGGGCGAGGAAACTAGTCATCAATGCGGCAACTGCCGCGGGAGTTCCCAATGAGTTCGGGTACCGGGAATGTGCGACGATCCGAAGCACCCCATTTTCAGTCAGTGGGCAGCTGGCCCACGCCTTCTTTCCGGATTTGGCGAACCAGTCGTGCGCACGGTCATGTTGAATATGTGCCGGATCAATCAGGGCAATCAGAACGTTGACGTCGAGCAGAAAACGTGTCATCGCAATTCCTCATCCAGTTGACGCACCAGCTCTGATGTCACCCTTTGCGAATCCGAACCCGAGTGGATGAGAGGCACTCCATTTCGGGTCTTTCTGCTCGTTTCCGCTGGACGCAGTGCTCGCCGCGCAAGAGCAGAGATCACCTCGCCAACGCTCTTTTGCTGGGTAGTGGCTAGCTCCCTTGCGGCCGCCAGCACATCGTCGTCAATAGCAAGAGTCGTCCTCATGCTGTCATCCTTTCTATCTTTGCTTCACGCATCACGCATCAAACATCATACATCATTGATCGCAAGAATTCCATCGGTTCCGTACGCAGCCTTCCCGCGCGGTCAGGGGCTGCACATCAAACTGCCCATCGACCGCCGGCATGAATGTTTAACCATCCGCGATCATCGTTGTTCCGGGAGCGTCTTCGTCGTGGATGCCGCGGATGGAGACTTCGCCCGGGGTGTGGGCGGTGTAGCGCCGGCGAAATTCCAGCAAAGGTGCGAGTCGGCGGTGATACGACCGGAGCGTCAACCTCCGTAGAGCAGTAGTTGTGGAGCGCGGTCGAGCACTTGTTTACGTGATTGACCATCTTGCTTTTTCGCTTGCCACGCGGTGTAGGATGCTGGCAGGGAGAAGGCGTTGGCTGTGCGAGCCCATTCGAGACCCACCCTGGCACTGAGTAGTGGTTCGTTGCTGTTGATTGCGGGCATTGCTTGCGGACAAGAAGCCACGAATGCGCCGATCCTGACGCTGCGCCAGGATGTGCGGCTAGTTTCGATTGATGTGCTGGTCTGTGCCGGTGGTTGTGCTCAGCTATAACGCGTGGAAAGCGCTGTCTGCCGGTGATCCGTCGGTTGTCGGGTCAAAAGTTCTAATTCAGACACATCCGTTTACTGTGATCGGGGTCGCGGCGCGCGGATTTTTTGGCGAACGAGTTACAGATAACGCGCCCGCATTTTGGATACCCCTCGCATCCGAGCCGCTGATTATAGGACCAACACAGTCCTGCACCAATCCGATCTGCATTGGCTTTACACCATCGGCCGATTGCGCCGGGGGGCCGATGTCGAACTATTGCAGGCCCGGCCCTCTGCAACCTTGCGGCAGTGGCTGGCTGCTTTCCCCGAACATGCAAATGCGGAAGATAAAGCCAGAATTCCAATGCAGCATGTGGTGATCATCCCCGCCAGAAGCGGGATTCGGGAGATGGCGGAGGATTACAGCTCCGGCCTTAGAACACTGATGATTCTCTCCACAGTCGTCCTTTTCATCGCCTGTGCCAATATTGCGAATCTGCTTCTGGCGCGGGGAATCGCAAGGCGCGCCGAGGTTTCGATCCGTGTGGCACTCGGAGCCCCCCGCGGGGCCCATCATCCGCCACTTGCTCACCGAGAGTCTACTGCTGAGTTTAATCGGGGGAATTGTTGGCCTCGGGCTTGCATACTGAGTTCCTGGGTAATCCTCGCGCTCGCATTTCCGGACTCGAAGGATCTGCCCATCCACGCCAGTCCGTCTCTGGCCGTGTTGGGGTTTGCCTTTCTGGTCTCGCTTGTCTCCGCCATCCTCTTCGGAACCGCGCCGGCGCGTCTGTCACTCCGTATTCAGCCGGCAGAGGTGCTGCGGGGCCTCAATCAATCGACGCGCGGCCTCTCTTTCGTGCCCCAGTGGATACTCGTCGTCTTTCAGGCGGCACTCTCACTGGTGCTGCTTGTGGGAGCAGCGTTGACGGCCAGGTCGCTCTACAACCTCGGGCACCAGGACATGGTGATAACCACCGCCAATCGCTATGTGCTCGACCTCGATTTGGACAGTGCCGGATACACCTCTGATCGACGAGCCGCTCTCTATAGCAAGATTCAGTCCCGCTTTGGGGCGCTGGGTGGAGTAACGGTGTGGGACTTGCGCGTTACAGCTTTCTTGAAGGCTATAACTGGTGGGATTGCATCGTCCAGGAAGGACATACGCCTCCTCACGACCGGGAGAAATGCTATACCACAGCGGACGTGGTGAGCCCTCGCTATCTAGAAATCATGGGCGTGCCCATGGCGCAGGGGCGGGAATTCACGGAGCAGGATACAGCCACATCGACGCCTGTTGCGATCGTCAATGAGACCTTTGCCAAACGCTACTATCCCAATCAGGATCCGATTGGCAAGCGCTTCCGATTCCTCGAAACTTCGACCAACATGGAGATTGTGGGCGGTGGTGCGGGAACCGGCTCAGCGACAATACAGGGGCCTCAAGAGTGATTTGGCGTTTTGCGGTCAGCTGAGTTCGGTCACGATCGGTAGTGGCCTCCCGCACGAGCGCCAGCTTACCGAATCTTCAAAACGATCTTCCCCAGCACATGTTCTGCCGCCAGACGTTCGTGCGCCTTGCGCGCCTCATCCAGTTTGTGGACTGCGGTAATCGGAACCTTGAGCGCTGCAGCCTTGACCGCGCGATTCAGCCGCCTGAACTCCTGCACCCCGGGCTCCGCGTCATATGCGATCACCTCGATTCCACTGCGCTTTCGAGGCTTTGGCTCGACCCCGTTGGGATACGCTACCTTGCCGCCCCTGCGCAGCGCATGGAGACACTCAGTGAGCAGCCCTCCGCCGGCAAAGGCAAGCACCGCATCCACTCCGTCAGGCGCGAACGCGCGAGCAGCCGCTGGCAAGCTCTCCCTGTGTCCGTCGATCGCCATGTCTGCGCCCAGCCGCCGCACCAGCTTCACTCCGTCTTGCCCGGAAGCCGTCGCCAGCACCCGCGCGCCGCGCGCCTTGGCAAACTGCACCGCGAGCGTACCCACTCCGCCCGACGCCCCATGAATAATGAGCGCCTCACCGGCCCTGATCCGCAGCGCGTCGTCGATTCCCTGTAGCGCCGTTAGCCCCGTCGTCGCAATGGCCCCCGCGCGCCTAAGGTCAAGCGTCTCCGGCACGGGCGCCACGTTTGCCGCCGGAACCGCGACATACTCCGCGTAGAATCCGCCTTTCGGGTTGTTGAAGCTGTATGCGTAGACCTTGTCACCCACCTGCAGCCGCCGCACTCGAGACCCTACCGCCGCCACCCTCCCCGCGCCGTCGGTACCCAGAACTACTGGGAATTTCGGGCGTCCCTCGGGCCACCAGCCTCCCCGCATATCCGCGTCCCAACTGCCCACACCCGCCGTGTGCACGGCGATCAGCACTTCATCGGGATCCGGCCTGGGTACCGGCAGGGAATGGATCGTTAACACCTCCGGACCGCCAAAACGATCGATCGCCGCCGCGCGCATCACTTGCGGAACTCTGATCGTCATACCGTGTCTCCTTCGTGACCGCCCAACATGCCTTGCGCACACAGGGGCGGATATATGGGCGACTGATCCCGCGAGAATGGCAAAGCGCCAACCACGATCCTCGGCCGTCATCAGCAGCCCCGTCTAGAGAGCCGGAAGGCGAACTGCCGCCTACAACGGATGATCGAACCGGTTATCCTCCATTGGTAGGAGAAATCCGTCGTATGGTTTCCGCTGTGCGCCTGTGTTTACGATGAAGCCATGAAATTGGCGAAGAAATTCGTGGTAGTACCAGGCAAAAACGCGCACCTCATCAAACGTGATCCCGCCGACACGCTCGGAATCAACAAGGCCGCGGCGGATACCGAACCCCACATCGAAAAACTGCGTGAGCAGCAGGACGTGTTGTACGCCGACAAGCGCTATGCCTTGCTGGTGGTGCTGCAGGGCCTGGATGCCGGCGGCAAGGACGGGACGATTCGCCACATCTTCTCGGGCGTCAATCCGCAGGGTTGCCAGGTAACTGCGTTCAAGGAGCCAACGCCCGAAGAGCTGGACCACGATTTTCTGTGGCGAGTGCATCGCGCAGTTCCGGGCCGCGGCTTCATCGGCATCTTCAATCGATCGCACTACGAAGACGTGCTGGTTGCGCGCGTTCACGAACTCGTGCCGAAAAGAGTCTGGTCAAAACGCTACGACCAGATCAACGACTTTGAAAAAGAGCAGGATGCGAACAGCGTCAGGATCCTGAAGTTCTATTTGCATATCAGTAAGGAAGAGCAGCTCCGGCGTCTTCAGGCGCGGCTGACCGATTCCACGAGAAACTGGAAGTTGTCGCTCCCCGATTTTCGCGAACGCGAGTACTGGGATGAATACATGGCGGCCTACGAAGATGCCCTGACGAAATGCAGCACGAAGCACGCCCCATGGCACATTATTCCGTCGGATCACAAATGGTTCCGCAATTTCGCGATCGGCGCGATCGTCAATGAAACGCTGAAGGAGATGAAGCTGCAATATCCGCCGGCGAAGATTGACCTTTCACAGATTCATCTCCGCTGAGGCCAGCGCAGGTTGTCTCGCATCTGAACAACTGAGTCGTGGTCGTCGCTATGCCGTTTTTTTTCGCCTGTCCGCCCGGTTGGGGCGGCAGCCTCGTTACCCGGTTCGGGAAGGGTGGACGGTAATACCACCGCGATCCAAACCGGGAGTGTGATTTGGCTGCATCGCTGGACGAGGGGACGAGTGCGTTGGAGATTTATCACTATCCATACGCACCCTGACTGGAGGCGTTCCGGGGCCTTAGAGTACCGAGCGGCATTGCCATCAGCTGAGCGTTCGGCGTTGAGCCGCTCAAGCGAAGCAAGGAAGATTGATCGCAATGCCGGACAGTGTAGCCACCCGGCCAAAGAGGACGGGTGGCTATCTATTAGCACAGAACTGCCGGCTTCAACACAGTTTCACTCCACCGGCGGAAGGTTGCGGTGGCCTGGGCACCGGCGTGCGCGACGCGGTGTTATCGATTCCCTCGTTCTTGGCGGTCATCATGTCGGCGTAACTCCGCCTTCATCCACTCTTCTCGCGGGGTGCGAATCCGAATCTTGAGTCCCGGCGATTCAAATTCCATGATCGATCGAATTCCTCGAAGCGGGTTGATGAAGATGCTGCTTACCGGTTTTAACAATTGCTCATCAGAGACTTGAATCAGCATTGGTTCTGCAACTTCCAGACACCTCGAATCATTCGAATCGCCCGGATCGTTCAGTGAAGCTTCAATATTCCAACATCGCTTCCTGAGTATCATCAAGGCAGAATTCATTGCGATCCTTGTCAGCCACGTAGAGAAGGTCGATTTGCCCCTCAAATGTGTTTATGTTGATAAAGGCCTTCATCCACGAATCCTGGAGAACATCTTCCGCGGCCGAACCGTCCTGTGCGTTCGGGCCACGACCGACAGCTCTCCATCGCCAGCTCTATCCACGAAACGCAGTTCCCGGACATTGTTCTGCCTGGCGGCACCGTTACGCCGGCAGATAAATAAATACATCTGCCGCCGACAAGAAAAGCGAGTATGATACTCGCCAGATATCCCTTGCAGTGTTTTTGAGCGCCGGGCGCTCAATATTCCGCTCGTGGGATCGCGTCTCGCCTGCTCGCGATTTATTGCACTTCGTTTTCCTCGTCCGCGATGACTAAAGCCCCTCACTGCCTCGATTGTGGGGATTGTCGTTAGCGCAGCAACCATGGCCGGACTGTCCGGTGCGGCAAACTTCCCCCGCCCGACTTTGGACTGCTTGAATCTGTCCGGAGGCGGTTATGTCGCTACGGTTCTCTCTTCCGTCGGTTGTCCATTCGCACGCCCTGCCCGCATTCAGTATCGCTCTGGCCGTATCGACGATTTTGGCGGCTTCGCCGGCGTTTGCGCAGACCGCGCACGTCAGCTACACGCAGAGTACGGTCGCCAGCGGCGTTGGAAATGCTGCCGGCGTGGCCGTGGATGGCAGCGGCAACGTCTATGTCGTTGATAACGGCACGGTGCTGAAGGAGACGCTCTCTGCGGGGGGCAGCTACACGCAGAGCACGGTCGCAAGCAGCACGGTTGACGTCTTCCAGGGCGTAGCGGTTGACGGCAGCGGCAACGTCTATATCACTTATCTCCAGGGCAGCAACGGCGGCGGCGTGCTGGAGGAGACTCCGTCCGACAGCAGCTACACGGAGAGCACGATCGTCAGCGGCCTGGTGTCTCCCAGGGGCGTGGCGGTGGATGGCAGCGGCAACGTCTATGTCGCCGATTCCGGCGCGAGCCTGGTGCTGAAGGAGACGGCGACGGGGAGCGGCTACACGCAGAGCACGGTCGCAGGCGGCCTGAATGCGCCCGCGGGCGTGGCGGTGGATTGGAGCGGCAACGTCTACATCACGGTGACGAATGCCGCAAACGGCGGCGGCGTCGTGCTGAAGGAGACACTGTCCGGAAGCACCTACACGCAGAGCACGATCGGCAACGCGCCAAGCGGGCTCTATGGCCTGGCGGTGGATGACAACGGCAATGTCTATGTCGCCAACAGCACCGCGAACCTGGTCCTGAAGGAGACGCCGTCCGGGAACGGCTACACGCAGAGTACGGCCATCAGCGGCCTCAACGGTCCCGTGGGTGTGGCAGTGGCTACCGGCGCCAATGTCTATATCGCCAATAGCGGCGGAAGCAACGTCCTGAAGGAGTCGGTGCTTGCGGACTTCGGGCCCGTCCCGGTGGGCAGTTCCAGCTCCACCGTTCTGGTCTCGTTTACGTTCGACACCACAGGAACGCCACGCGGCTGGAACGTCTACACGCAGGGCGCCAAAGGCCTCGACTTTACGGAGGTCGCGGCGGGCACCACCTGCTCCACGTCGACCAACTACGCGGCGGGCGACACCTGCTCGGTGGCCATCCGGTTTTCGCCGAGATACGCCGGGCTGCGCATGGGCGCGGTGCAATTGCTGGATGCAGGCGGCGACACGATCGCCACAGCGCTGCTGCGGGGCATCGGCTCGGCGCCGCAGGTGGTTTTCCCCGGCAACCCAACAGTGAGAACGGTCGGCAGCGGCATCGCCACGTCGTATGCCGTTGCGGTGGATGCCAGCGGGGATGTCTTTGTCGTGAACGGCAGTACGGTCGAAGAGATCGTAGCAACCAACGGGCAGGTGTCGTCCGGCTCAACAGTAAACACGGTCGGCACCGGATTCAACGGACCCCGGGGCGTAGCGGTGGACGCTCGCGGAGACGTCTTTGTCGCGGACGGCCCGGCACGGTGAAGGAGATCGTTGCAGTTGACGGCGCGGTCTCGTCCACCTCGACGGTGAAGACGGTAGTCGGCGGCTTCGTTGATCCGCTCGGCATGGCGGTAGATGGCAGCGGGGATGTCTTTGTCGCGGACGCCGGCAACGGTGTGGTCAAGGTGCGCTCTATGAGATCGTCGCAATCGACGGCGCGGTCTCGTCCAACTCGACGGTGAAGACGGTAGGCGGCGGCTTCGTTGCTCCCATGGGCGTGGCCCTGGACGGCAGCGGAAACGTCTATGTCAACGATCATGATGCGGTAATGGAAATGCCGGCCTCCTGCACCTCATCCAGTTGTGTGAAGACACTAATCAGCGGCATCACCATCTTTGGTGGCCTGGCGGTGGATACCGGTGGAAACGTCTATCTTGCGGACGTCCAAAACGGAAGAGTGTACGAGTTACCTGCCGGCTGTGCCTCGCCTAGTTGCATGAACACGCTGGTCAGCAACTCCCACTTTACCTATGGCGTGGCCTTGAACGGCAACGGAGACCTCTTTGTTGCCGAAGCCCTTGGCTATCGCGCTGGGGGGGTGCGCGAGGTTACTCTGGCCACGCCGCCCAGCCTGAGCTTCCCGACGGCCACCCCGAAAGGCACGACGGATACGGCCGACGGCCCGCAGTCCTTCACCATCGCCAATAACGGGAATGCACCCCTGACCTTCCCGGTGCCCTCGACGGGCTCCAATCCCAGTGTCTCAGCGAACTTCGCCTGGGATAACTCTTCGACCTGTGTCCAGACCGACGCGAGTTCTTCGACGGCTTTCACGCTGGCGCCGGGCGCAAGCTGCACGGTCGGCGTCGACTTTATCCCGGTGTCCGCGGGCACCATCACAGGCAGCGTGATCCTGACCGACAACGCGCTCAATGCCAGCCCGAGCGCCACGCAGACCATCTCGATGCGCGGCACCGCTATGGCCGGCCCCAACAGCACCACGACCACGGCCAGCAGTGTGGTGGTTACGTACAGCCCCGGCGGGCCGGGCGTGGCGCTCACCGCGACGGTGACCAGCAGCGCGGGCGCCGTCAACGCGGGCAGCGTGACCTTCACCGTGTTGCAGAGCGGCACGCCAGTCGGATCCGCGGCAACCGCCAGCGTTTCCAACGGCCAGGCTGTCGTCGATTGGGTTTTGCTGACGGGAACTCCTCCGGGCGTGTATACCATCCAAGTCGTCTACAGCGGGAGCAGCAGATTCGCCCCCAGCAGCGACGGCACGCATACGTTGACGGTGAATGCGGCACCCACCACGACCTTGGCAGCCGGCGCGAGAGCGGTATCCGGCGCCAGCGCGCAAAACGTGACGTTCACCGCGACCGTGACCAGCCCCGTGGCCACCGTCAACCTGGGCAAGGTCACATTCACGGTGCTTCAGGGCAGCTCGCCGGTCGGATCTCCGGCAACCGCCAGCGTTTCCAACGGCCAGGCGGTCGCCGCCTGGATTTTGCCGGCGGGAACCCCCGCGGGCGTGTATACCATCCAGGCCGACTACAGCGACGGCGCGGAGGGTTTTGCCGCCAGCAGCGACAGTACGCATAGGCTGACGGTTGTTCTGACCGGCACCGTTCCGCCGTCATTTCTGGTGAACTCCACGGCGGATGATGCGAGCGGGACGCCCGGCAACTGTCCGGCGGGCGGCGGTACGGCTGCCTGCACGCTGCGGGATGCGCTGGCGGCGGCTTCGAACGCAGGCGCGGGTAATATTACGTTTTCATCGACGGTCTTCACGGCCTCGAACACCGCGGCCGAGAACACAATCACCCTGACCGCGGGAGGAACGCTGAATATCCCGTCGAACACGACGATTACCGGGCTGACCACGGGCAGCGGGGCCACGCTGGCCAACCTTGTAACGGTGAGCGGGGGCGCAGGCGTAGTCAACGTGAACTCGTGGGTGACGGGCGCGACCATCGCAAGCCTGACCATCGTCAACGGCTCGTCCAGCAACGCCGGCACGCTGGCGGTCAAGGACAGCACCTTCTCCGGCAATTCCGCCATCTCCAACACCGGCACGTTAACGGTGAGTGGCAGCACTTTCTCGGGCATTTCGACCGCCATCGGCAACACCGGCACGCTGACGGTGAGCGGCAGTACCTTCTCGGGCAATTCCGCCTACGCATTTTGCGTAGGAGGCACAAACCTTAGTTGCGATGGTTTGGTCCTTCAAGCCTTTGGCGGCGCGATCTACAGTGTCGGTACGCTGACGATAACCAAGAGCACCTTCTCGGGCAATTCCGCCCGTGCCCAATGCGTACTTTGCGGTGACTCCACCACTCAGAGTGCCGGGGGCGCCATCTACGGCGCCGGCGCGGTAATCGTGAGCGACAGCACCTTCTCGGACAATAGCGTCGACTGCAAACTGTGCGCGCCCGGTCAGGGCACCGGAGGTGCCATTTTTCTGCAATCGGGCACGTTGACGGTGACGAACAGTCTCTTCACGGGTAACTCCGCGGACGCGGTCGGCGGCGCCATCGGGGCCGGCGGCACGGTGGTGGTGAGCAATAGCGTCCTGACCGGCGATTCGGGCGGAGAATGCATCGGCAGCGGGTGCCCCACCAACGGCAGCAACGGCAACGTGGTGGGTACTGCGCCTGCCAATCTCAGCGCGCTGGGCAACTATGGCGGGCCGACGCAGACTCTCGTCCCGCTGCCCGGCAATCCCGCGATCTGCCTGATCAGCCCATCGAGCGCCACGGGGACCGACCAGCGCGGCTTCCCGCGCACGACAACCTACGGCTCAACGACTTGTCAGGACGCGGGCGCGGTGCAGACGAATTACGCGCTGAGCTTTTCGACTCCGCCGGGGGCAACGGAGAACTCCGGATTTGCCTTTCCGGTGGCCGTGACGCTGACCGAAAGCGGGATGGGCTTCGGCGGTGTGTCGATTCCGATCACGCTCAGCGGTGGAGGCACTCTGGCCGGATCGCCGGTTTCGAGCACCACCGGCTCCAACGGGGTAGCCAGCTATTCGCTGACGGTGACGAGTGCGACCCCGCTCTCGGGTTTGACGCTGACAGCAACCCCGCAGTCTCCGCCGCCGATGACCGCGACCGCCGGCTTCGATCTGGCGGCGGCCACGGCCACCTCGCTGACCGCGACGGTGACGCCTGGCTCCAACTTCGCCTATGGGCAGCAACCGATACTCTCCGTGGCGTTGGGCCCGCCGACTGTGCCGGCCGTGCCCACGACTGACTTTACGGCTACGCTGGATTCAAGCGCCGTGCTGACGATCACGGCCGAAGGCGGCAACGTCTTCAATATCGGGCTGCCCGCGACGCCGTTGACGGCGGGCCCGCACAGCATCGAAGTCAACTTTCTGGGCGCGACAGGCTACCAGCCCAGCAGCACGACGATATCGCTGACCGTAATCGGGCCGTCCCTTGTGGTCAACACGGCAACGGATGACTGGACCGCCGATGCGTCGACCTGCACCAGCACCCCTGAAGGGATCTGCACGCTGCGCGATGCCCTGGCGGCCGCAGCCACCACGGGCGGAGCGAGCATTACGTTCTCGCCGACGGTCTTCACGCAGTCGAACACCGCGGCAGAGAACACCATCACGCTGACCTACCCCTGGTTGAACATTCCGGCCAACACGACCATTACCGGACTGACCACGGGCAGCGGGGCCACTCTAACCAACCTGGTGACGGTGGACGGCGGCGGCACCACGAACTGGTTGGGCACCGTGTTCACGAACTGGTTGGGCACCGTGTTCACAGTGGGTTCCGGCGAAACGGGCACGGCCATTGCGAACCTCAACATTGTCAACGCCTCCAGCTATTCTGGCGGCGCCATCTTGAACGGCGGCACACTGAAGGTGAGCGCCAGCACCTTCTCCGGCGATGTGGCGTCTTACGGCGGCGCCATTTGGAACGGTGGCACGCTGATGGTGAGCGACAGCACCTTTTCCGGCAACACCGGAAACCCTGACTACCCCGACGTGAGCCAGTTCGGCATCTACTCTGTAGCGGACGGCGGCGCCATCTACAACGCGGGCACGCTCACGGTGAGCGGCAGCACCTTCTCGGGCAATCTCGCCATCCTCGGCACATCGGAGGGCGGCGGCGGCGCCATCTACAACGCGGGCACGCTGACAGTGAGCAGCAGCACCTTCTCGGGCAATTCCGCGACCGAAGGCGTGCCAGTGAGCCACGGCGGCGCCATTTATCAGCAATCCGGCACCCTGACGGTGAACAGCAGCACCTTCTCCGGCTACAACGCTCTTGCCTATGGCTATGGCGACGCCATCTACCAGAACGGCGGGACGCTCGTGGTGAGCGACAGCCTCCTGACTGGTGACACGGACGGGGGGTGCTTCGGCAGCGGATGCCCCACAAACGGCAGCAACGGCAACGTGTTGGGCGCCGAGTCTGCGACGCTCTCTCCGTTGGGGAACTACGGCGGGCCGACGCAGACTCTCGTGCCACTGCCTGGAAGCCCTGCGATCTGCGCGATCAGCCCATCGAGCGCCACCGGGACTGACCAGCGCGGCTTCCCGCGCACGACAACCTACGGCTCAACGACTTGTCAGGACGCGGGCGCGGTCGAGACGAACTACTCTCTGAGCTTCAGCACCGAGCCGCCCGTAACCGTGCTCGTGGGCGCGGATTTCTCCGCCGCCGTGACGCTGGATGAGAGTGGCACCCCATTCTCGGGGGGCTCCGTTGTCATTCCGCTCACATTGAATGCGACGTCGGGCACGCTGAGCGGCGGATCCGGCGCCACAACGAACGGCGTGGCAACCTACCCGACGCTGCAGGTGAGCGCAGCGGGCATGGGCGACACACTGACGGCAAACCTGCTGCTGACTGCGTCCAGTGGCGCTGTGCAGGAATCACTGGCTCAGACCAGCAACGCATTTAACGTGACTCCTTTGCAGGCGCCAACCACAACCGCAGCCAGCAACGCGACGGCAATGTTCAGCCCCAGCGCGCAGAGCGTGACGCTTACGGCCACGGTATCCAACCCCTTCGGCAACGTCAATGCAGGCACGGTGACCTTCACGATACTTCGAGGCGCCACGCCGGTTGGCAATGCAGTCACCAGCAACCCGGTGACGGCGGGCGCAGCCAGCGTGAGCTATACACTGCCTGGCGGCGCGGCCGCGGGTACTTACACCATTCTCGCCGTCTACAACGGCACGGCAAAGTTTGGCGGCAGCAGCGATAACACACACACACAGACCATCAACAAGGCGACGCCGGTCATCGCCTGGACTCCGGCTGCGACCATCGGCTTCGGCACCAGCCTGGCGGAAGTGATGGTCGCGACTGCCAGCTACAACAACAGCAGCCTGCCCGGGGTGTTCAGCTTCGCGGCGCAGACCGCCGGCAGCGTGGCGGTCTCCGTGACGGCATCGACGGTGCTGGGGAGGGGCACCTACACGCTTACGGCCGCCTTCGCTGCGACGGACTCGACCGATTATCAGAGCATCTCCGCCACAGCTTCGCTGACGGTGAGTTCGGCCACGCTGACGATCACGGCAGACAACGCCGGCAAAACCTACGGCACCGCCAACCCGCCGTTCACAGGTAAGGTGACTGGCGAGCGAAACGGCGACACTTTCAAGGAGAGTTTCTCGACCACGGCGACGGTCTCGTCGCCGGTGGGGACCTACCCCATCGTGCCCTCGGTCGCTGGCGACGGTCTCGTCGATTATGTTCAGTCGATCACCGAAGGCACGCTGACGATCACGCAGGCCGCAACTACGACCACGCTGGGGGCTAGCAGCACATCGATCACGCCGGGGCAGAGCGTCACTCTAACGGCGACCGTCGTCTCCGCAACGACCGGCACGCCCACCGGCACGGTGAGCTTCTACGACAATGGCACGCAGCTGAACACAACTCCGGCAACGCTTAATGCCGGAGTCGCCACCTGCCCAACCGCATTGCTTGCTCCCGGCGTGACGCACACGCTCACGGCCACATACAGCGGTGACACCAACTTTGCAGGCAGCAGCTCGGCCACGACCGTCAGCGTCGCCGTGGCGGCACTGGACTTCACCATGACGATCGCCGGGGCGGGCAGCGCGACCCTGGCGCCGAGCGGTTCCGTCACTTACCAGGTGAAGGTAAGCCCGGACTACGGCAGCTATGCGGGCACGGTGAACTTCACCGTGGTGGGTTTGCCCCCCGGGGCCACGGCGACTTTCTCGCCGTCGTCAATCGCCGCCAACGGCGGCCCCCAGACGATTAGCGTGACCATCAGCATGCCGGCAACGAAGGCTGTGAATCATCCGCCTTCGGCCGGCAGCCGGCTCTTGCCCGTGGCGCTGGCGATTCTGCTGCTGCCGTTCGCGGGCAGCCTGCGACGGCGCGGCCGAAGCCTGAGCCGGTTGGCGCTCCTGGTCGCGCTCATGCTCGGCGGCATCGCAGTCACAGCCGGGCTCAGCGGATGCGGCTCCCCCAATGGCCACTCTTCTCAGACACCGCGGAGTTACACCGTGACGATCACCGCCACGGCAGGCACCGTGACCCATACGACGACCGTGACGGTCGACGTGGAATAAAGAAGTAGGGAGCATCGATACGCGTTCGAATCAGTACGGTGCTCCTTCTGGAAACGGCGATGGCAGGCAACGGCACGGCTACGCAGACAGTGCAGCCACACCACCAGTCCCGGCTCGATGCCGCCTTCCTGGGATACCGGGTGCGGCTCGACTGTCGGCAGCGCGAGCTTCTGTTGCAGGCGCAGGATTCCAGTCGCATGGCCGGTTTTACCTCGGGCTGGGCGTGGTGGCTGACATTGGCGGCAAGCACCTCGCTTATATGGCTCCACGGCGTCGGGCTCAATCTGGTCACCGTTATTTCGGCCGCGCTACACCTGGTCGCGGGACAAATTCCCGCCGCAAGAAAATTTGTAGGTGATTTTGTGGGGACCTTAATGGAAAACGGCGGTAAGCGGCGCCAATAGAGCCCTGTGTGCAGGATGTTTTAGTCCCCTAAACAGGGATGGTGAGTTACGGTATAGAACAGTAAACACCGGAAATGCCCCGAATCCGTTCACTCCAGCCAGTGACGAGATGGTCGCCGATGGAGCAAAGTGGTTTCGAGCCAAGGACGAGACGGAGATCGGCCCCCTGCTCGATAAGTATTGGTACGACGCGAAGGATTGTGCGAATGAAGAGCGCGCCAAGCTCCTCGACACGAGCTGGAGGTGTACTTGAATCTGGCCGGGCGGATGAAGTTGACCGGGCCTCACTCGGACCGCGGAGTGCAGTACGCCTGCGACGAGTACGTGCGGATCCTCAACGGGCGCGGGATGATTCCGAGCATGAGTCGGCCGGCGAATCCTTACGATAACGCCAGGTGCGAGAGTTTTATGAAGACCCTAAAGCGTGAAGAAATCTACGCTGGCCAGTACCAGGATCTCGATGAGCTGCGCCGCAATATCGAGGCGTTCATCGAAGAGTACCATAACCGCCAACGGCTGCATTCGGCCTTAGGCTATAGGCCACCGGAAGAGTTCGAAGCATCCATTGACGAGGGCGCAGTTTCGACAGGCGCAAGAATGAGTTTTTTCAGGCATGAGGAAATCTATCCACCCGATGTGCAATCTAGGGCCGGGAGCGGTTCGTGCCCGCCCCCAGCACTCATCGGTACGGATGAGTCTCCGGCTGGCTATTCCTTGGCGGGTTGGTCTCCACCAGAGCCCGCCTCCGCTTCACCAGCCGAGGCCCATCCTGACGGAGATCACGTGGATTGAGTAGCAAAATCCATCAAACGGCGAGTGTGCCAATTCGAATTTGTCTCAACAGAGGAGTTCGCCCTAGCTGACCGTGCCCAAAACTGTGCTAGTGGCTGCTTGCATCCAATTAGATTTGGCCAAGCCGCCCTTGGCAATTCCCCAATGAATCGAAGCACATGCAATTCCGGATAAGCCCATCCAAGTTATTGATTCTACATTGGATTAGAACTACGAATCAGTAGGCCGGGAGTTCGAATCTCTCCGGGCGCAAGTCAGCCTAAAAATGGCCATCGATTCTGTCAACCTGCGTTACCACCCTGTCACCACTTTCATAATACTTGTCCTTGTGCCCTGACTGAGTGAGCCTCCATGCCTGTCTTGAGACCCTGTGGCCTGCCAGATGGCAGGCGAGCTTGCCTGAAGGCTGGGCCTTGGGCAGATATGGCTTTCTCAAGAAAGGAAGGTCACGATCGACGGCGTTCCAACCGGCGTGTACTGCTCCGTAAACGAAAGTTGCCCGGTCTTGCGATTCGCCGTGAAGCATGTGATGCTGTCGCTTCGCTGATTGCACACATAGAAGAAACCGCCGCTTGGATCGAATGTGCAGTGCCGCGGATAATCTCCCATGGTTGAGACTTCTCCAAGCAGTTTGAGTTTCCCGCTGGGGCTGATTGAGCAGATGGCAATCGTGTCATGAAGGCGATTGGCGGCGTAGAGGAACCGACCGTCCGGCGAGATAACCACTTCCGATGTGAAATTGGTGCCGGCAAATCCTTCCGGAAGGGAGGAAATAGTCTGTTGCAATGCCAACTTCCCGTTTGTGGCGTCGTAGTGGAAGAATGCAATTGTTGAAGACTCTTCACCCAGCGCGTAGATCCAGCGACCGTTCGGATGAAAGACAAAGTGACGCGGTCCATCTCCTGGTGGGAAGGAAACAGATGACGCGCGCTCAGCCAGACTCAACTTCCCGTTGCTGGCGTCGAAGCGGTAGACATAGATCCTGTCCTGTCCGAGGTCAACGGCAAGCACAAACCGATTGCCGGGATCGGCCGCGATCATGTGCGCATGAGGTGCATCATGGCCGCTGATCGCAAAACTCCCCGGTGGCGCGTCTGTTGCCGAAGTAGCACCCACTGAACCGGAGTCCCGGTGGACATCAACGGCTGTTCCGAGTCTCCCTCCTTCAATAATCGGCAGCACGGCGATGGTTCCGCCCGCATAATTCGCGACAAAAGCGTACCTGCCCGAGGCATCGAGGCTCATGTGGGCCGGCCCTCTGCCCTCGGAACTGACCGTATTCAGAGGAGTCAAGTCACCGCTTGCCAGATCGATGGCAAACGCGCTGACCGAACCGCTTTCCTCGTTGATCACTTCATTAACTGAATAAAGATACTTCTTGGAAGGATGAATAACGATCCATGAAGGATTGGGAGTCTCGGCAACTAATTTCTGTCGGGTGAACGCACCCGTGCGAGAATCCATTTCAAAAGAATAGATTCCCTTCCCGTTGCTCCCGCCATCGATCGCGGTCGTATAGGAGCCCACATACGCGAGCACTCTGCGGTTCCCACGAGTTTGCGCAAGCACTCGTGCTGAGGCAAAGTGACCCAGCGCAAGAGAGGCCGCGGTCTTGATGAAATCCCGGCGGAACCAGATGGCCTTGGCGTTTGTATTTCCCATAGACTCGATCGTCTCCAACATTAGTCAACCAAACCAGTCAGGAATCACCAGTTCGAGATGACCGGATTTTTCCGGAACATGAAGGGTCTCCTTCAGTGGAATTCGGGCTGCGAGGTCGCTGCTCGAATCGATAGTCAGAATGCGTCTAATATGGGGCAATGCACATTCCTTTTTCCACCATTAATTAACAGATCCAAAAACCCAAGAGGCCGGGATTCTTAGTTCCCAACTAGGGGAGCCAGTTCGGTCTGCGCTACGTCGTAATACCCGCCAAGATGCGAGTCGAGCGCGTTCGAACCAATTTAAAGGCGATCACTCAGTCCCGTTTCAATTCTGTGGAGAATGCAAAGATTCGCGAAGCAGTTGCGTCTTGAAGTCGGGGTGTTTGCTCTCTTTAATTTTTACCGCCGGAACACCAGCATACACTCCCCATGCATCTCCGTTCGGTTCAGCTCGCTCCGCTCAAACGATGCCACAAGTTCTGCCACCTCTGCGCGGCTCCGCCGGCAACGACTCCGAATGGTTTTCCCGAGCACTCACTTGAGGGCTACCAGTGCCAACGACTAGGTTATGGGGCTCGTTGGAAAGTCTGATATCATCGATCCCCGTCGGCGTTTATTTATGAATACTCTCACAATAAATCTACGGTCAATCGGGCGAAAAATCGGATTGCACCGTTTTGTTTACCAAGTCCGCGCAGCTTTGAAGCTGAACCGGGAATATGAGGCGGATCTTAAGAGAGTTCTTGAACAGACCGTAAGACCCGGAGATGTCGTTTGGGACATAGGAGCGAATGTCGGCTTCTACACTGAACTGTTCTGTAAATGGGTCGGCCCTGAGGGCGGCGTGGCTGCATTCGAGCCCAATCCGGGAGCGATGGCCACGCTCAAACATCGGCTTTTGGCTTGTCCGTGGTTGCCTCTGGAGGACCGTGCACTAGGGTCCCGGGAGGAGCCGTCCACGCGCATTGTAGAGGGCGACCTTTCAAGTGGTCATGTTTGCAATGAATTTGAGACCGGCCACCCAGGAAAGTACCTGGTTCCTATCCAGTTGACTACCGGCGATAAAGCTTGCGGGCAAATTGGGAAAAGTCCCAATTTGATAAAAATCGATGTCGAGGGCTTCGAAGAAGAGGTTCTCGAAGGATTCGACCATACGCTCTTTCTCCGGCCCTTCGTGCCCTATTGATCGAAGTGCACTTCATGATATTACGGCTGAGAGGGCAGGAATCCGCTCCGATCTGCATAGAGAAGCTCCTCGAGAGCAAGGGTTTTCGGCTAAAATGGGTTGATTCGAATCACCTACTAGCTTATCGCCCGGCTTAACCTGAGTTGCTTCATCAGTGCATTCTTCTACTCGCACGGAGCGGCAATTTTAGCGAGTCAGACCTCCCCGACCTGCCCAGCAGCGCCGAACAACCGAACCCTATTTGAGGAGTTCGCATTCCCGAACTTCCCAGTTCGATTTCATTCATTGTGACTTCCTCGATTCACTTGCGGAGTTCATGTCAGCAGCGGACCATGCGCCAGCCTCATTGCAAACGCCACCGTGAGAAGCGTCGAGTTTGCCTGTCCGGATGTAGGAAATACACTCGAAGAGACGACAAACAGATTCTCAACTCCATGTACTTTAAGGTCAGGGTCAACAACACTCACGCGCGGATCCAGTCCCATCCGTGTGGTTCCGACCTGATGAAATCCATCCGCTGCCTGTTCGTACACTCGTTCCCCAAGGCGCTCACCAGAATACCAATACTCTAAGTTGCCAAGCTTGTTAGCCCGAAGAGACTCATCCAGAAGTCGATGCGACTCAATCACACTTAGCACATCCTGATCCACGAAGCGCAAATCGATCACCGCCCGGGGCATGCCGAAGCTATCTGTCTCCCTTCCAAGGGTGATCCTGCTTTCAGGATTTGGGATCTGCTCGGCATGATAGTGCAATGCGTACCTGCCCCCCTTGTTGGGGACTAAGAATCCAGGCTTCTTCGGCTTTTTTATGAAGCGATCCCGAAGAATGTCAACGATGTCCCTGGCTCCCGCCGGGGCACCTAAAACGACATTTTTGAAGTGGGCAGATAGTTGGTAGGGACGGGGGCCGGTATGTGCCAATCTGATCCCTTCAGGGAGCAGTTTGCGGCCTGTGGGCGGAAAGGCAAGCGTCAGAAATACCGAAGAAAGCACTCCACTGCGATGGCCGGGATCATAGAATGGAGGATTATCCGGCCAGAAGGCAGTATTGAGCACCTTGCCCTCCAGTTGCGCTTTCGCCGTGAGCATGAACCGTCTTCGATAGTAAGTCCCGTTCGGGACATCCAATTTGAAATCAAGATCGCGAAATGTTTTTGGATCGTCAAAAGCGATACTTGCAATCTTACCCGAGATGTGCCCCATGTAGTAACGACCCAGTGGGCCATTGACTCCCCCAAAGTGGTGCGGCCAGTTTCGTTGCGTATGCAAAAGAAGCCGTGTCGTCTCGACACCACCCATTGCCAGGATGATCCTCTTTGCCTTCACACGAACCGAACCACGAGACGTGGCGACCGTGAGACTCTCAACGCGGTCCCCGGCCGAGTTCAAATTCAGAGCCGTCACGGTGGACGTGAGACTGAGCCTGATTTGTGTTGATTGAACAAGGCGCTCCCGATGCTCCAGAATCACTCTTGACTCGCGGGACCAGCGTTCGACGAAATCCAACGTCAAGCCTTGAGCCAAGTGGCGATGGTAAGGAATCAGGAATTGACCGCCGCCGCAAAGCAGATACTCTGTTGCCCGTTCGTACCAAGGCCGAAGCTCGTCGTGCTTCAGCGGCCAACGTCCATCGGCAACAAAGTCCCGGTCCATCCAGTCAATGTCGTCGTACGCCACACATCGGCCTCCCCACGTCCACGATGTGCCTCCAAGGGCGCGGCAGACGGCGATTTCCATGGGCACGTGACGCTCTGGATCTACTATGTGGGCTTTTGAAGCCGCGCCAGATTCACTGTTCGGCTCTTGCCCGCCTGATTCAATCATCAGGACATCGCGACCAAGGCGTTCCAACTCCAGGGCCGTTGCCATGCCAACTGGACCGGTGCCTACAACACACAAGTCCCAGACTTGTTCTGAAGAAAGTTCCTCGATCACCATAGGCTTTCGCGCACAATGTCGACTCCGCGATGCAGACGGCTCGCCTACAAAGTGGCGCCGGTTTTCGAGAAGCCGGTAAGGGCCTCGAGATGCCGATCCTGTTGAGCGAGGCTCTGCATCAATTGCAGGAAGCGGGTCGAACTGTGTTCCAGATTGAAGTGTTTCTCAAAACATTGGCGGCTGTTGGCTCTCATGGCAGCGCGTTGGGATTCATCGAGACGGCTCCAGGCTCGGAAAAGCTTGATCGTGCCGGCGAGGGTGTCCTGTTCCACAAAGCCGGCGCCTCCGTTCTGTACCTCTCGCCAGATATTTACCTGGGAAGAGATCAAGGCCGGTAACCCACAGGCGAGAGCTTCGGCTACAACGATGCCGAAATTTTCCTGGTGCGAAGGCAGGACGAAGATCTCGCTCGCGGCCATTGCGCCCCACTTGGGTTCCCCTTTGAGCATGCCAGTCCACGTGATGCGATCGGCAATGCCGAGCCTGCTGCTCTGAAACTGCAGATCGGCCTGCCAGCCGACTTGGTCGGGCCCCACCATCAGCAGATGCCAATCCGGGTCGTGAGCGAGGGTTTGGTGGAAAGCTTCGATCAGCAGCTCGCATCCCTTTTTAGGATGGATTCGGCCGACAAAGATGGCCAGGCGTTTGCCGCGCAACAGAGGATATTTTGCGAAAAAATCGCGACGAATTGCTTCGAGATCAAAGCTCGGGATATGGACGCCGTAGCCGACAACGAAGGGATTGACTCGGTAAGCCGAGAATGACTCGGCCGCAAGGATGCGCTCCTCCTCGCTGGTAAACAGAACTGCCTTGGCGTCACGCAAAACACGATATTCCCTCCACCTCCAGTAGAACCACTTCTTGAGATGTTTCAGCGGATACTGACGCTTGAACCAGGGGTCGAGCATTCCATGGCTGAACACCACGTAAGGGGTGTTGGTCATGCGCAGGGTCCGCCAGCATGCGTAACCGTGATACTGCCAGAGGCCATGGACAATCACACAATCGTATTTCTGATGGTTCCGCCCAAGCCAGGGAAGCAGGCGTCGCGAATAACCGTACCTGCCCAGTGAACAGGGGCCGAGGGCGTGTACCTTAAGCGGAAAATCGGCGATGTAGGGAGCATCGGGTAGGTCGTGTGTAACAAGCTCCGCCTCAATGTTGCGAGTCCCATAAATGCGGGCAATTTGCCGCACACCCTCAATGGGACCGCCGTGGACGGGGTTAGCCGATTGAATCACATGCAAGAGTCTCATGGTGGTCCCAAGCTACAAAGACTCGGCTCTTGCGCGGCGGGTCACTTCCACAGCCGGCGAATACGGCATGGTAATTGAAACTCGGGTGGTCACTTCGACTATCCCCAGTCCAGTTCTCAAAGCAGTATCTTCCTCGGCTTTCCTTGCTGCGCGTTGTAATTGGCGGGGCGGCCGATGCTGACATAGGTAAAGCCATGGTCAGCCATCTGCTGCGGCTTATAGAGATTGCGTCCGTCGATCACGATGGGAAAGTGCACGGCACGGTTCAACTCCGGCAAATCGATCTCCGCGAATTCCTTCCAGTCAGTGAGAATTAGCACTGCGTCCGCGTCGCGAGCGGCTTCGTACAGGTTGGACGCATAGTGCATCTTGTCGGAGGGAGGCAGCACAGCACGGGCGCGTTCAGTAGCGGCGGGATCGTAGGCCGTGACGTACGCGCCGGCGTCGAGCAGCCTCTGTATTACATCGAGGGCGGGCGACTCGCGTATATCGTCGGTATCGCCTTTGAAGGCCAGGCCGAGGGCAGCGAGCTTTTTGCCGCGAAGCGTCCATAGGGCCGCGCGCACCTTGTTGAAGAACACGTCGCGCTGTGCGTCGTTGATGCGGCGAACTTCTTCGAGAAGTTGAAAATTGAGCCCTTGTTGTTGGGCAACCCAGTGGAATGCAGCCACGTCTTTGGGGAAGCAGGAACCACCATAGCCGAGGCCCGCGCGCAGGAATTTCGGGCCGATGCGGCTGTCGAGTCCGATCCCCGCGGCGATATCTTCGACGTCGGCATCCACGCTTTCGGCAAGGTTGGCCACCGCATTGATGAACGAAATCTTCAAGGCCAGGAACGCGTTCGACGCGTGCTTGATGATTTCCGCGCTCTGCGGCGACGTAACCAGCAGTTTCGCGGGACGGGCCGCGCTGCACGCCCCCGCCAGCGCATCCGGCCGCTCATAATAACTGCCCTCGAAGAGAGGGGCGTAGATGCGCCTGAGTAAATCGGCAGCCCGCTCCGTCCCAACGCCAATCACGATCCGGTCCGGATGAAGGAAGTCAATTACCGCCGTTCCCTCGCGCAGGAATTCGGGATTCGACACCACATCGAAGTGTTCGGGCTCCACGCCGCGCCGATGCAGCACGCGCCGGATCCATTCGTTGGTGTAGACCGGAACAGTGCTCTTCTCGACGATGACCTTGTAAGTGGTGATCCCGCGCGCGATCTCTGAGACCACGGCCTCGACGTAGGAAAGATCGGCCGCGCCTGTCTCGCCCTGGGGCGTACCAACAGCGATAAAGATGGCCTCACTCCGCTCCACTGCCTCGCTCAGATTGGCAGTGAAATCGACGCCTCGCCCCAGGTGTTTGCCGAGCAGTTCTGGCAAGTGCGTCTCGTAAATTGGAACGCCGCCCTCGCGCAGGGTCTTTACCTTCGCTTCATCGTTATCGACGCAGGTAACATGATGGCCCATCTCGGCGAAGCAAACCGCCGCAACAAGTCCAACATATCCGGAGCCGATCACACAGATGGAGACTGATTTCGGCATGCGCTGGCGTTTTCTCCTGCGCTCTGCACTGCAGAGGCTGGTTATCGGTTGCTGTTTTACCGGCCAATCGGAAGAGACGATAGTCTGGTCATATCTAATGCAATGTGTTAATTATAAGCCGCGTCTCAGGCCTGTCCAGTCCCCGGGGAGAATATCCTGACGAGGCAATCCGCCAAGGATTTACAAGTCCTTTGCCGTTGAAATCTGACGATTGGTGATGACGCCGATCATCGGTTGGCTGTGGCCTGCTCCTGCCCGTCCGGTGTTTTCATCCGTGCGATGGTATTGCTCGTGCTGTATCCGGGGACCGTCGCTACGATTTCAACCCGGCCTCCACAACTGATCACATCTTCGGCTCCGACCACCGTGGCGGTAGTGTAGTCTCCGCCCTTTACTAGAACGTCCGGACGAATCCGTCGAATCAGGTTCAGAGGCGTTTGTTCATTGAAGATGGTTACAGCATCGGTCGCCGCCAATGCGGCCAGCACACGCGCCCGTTCGCTCTCTCCGACTACCGGTCGTGTTGGCCCCTTCAGACTCTGCACCGAAGCGTCGCTATTGATCGCGACGATCAGCTTGTCACCAAACTGGCGGCACTGCTCGAGCAGGGTGATATGCCCGACGTGCAGAATATCGAAGCAGCCATTGGTGAAGACAATACGGTGCCCTGTCGCTCGCCACTCAGCGATTCGCACCAGCAACTGCTCATTGTCGAGAACCTTCTCGGGACTGGTCATGGTCGTCGAAATGGTCAATTCGGCCACCAATTCATTTCGGGAGATCGGTGCCGTCCCGGTCTTGCCCACCACGATGCCGGCCGCCAGATTCGACAGGTTCACTGCGGACTCCGCGTCAAGGCCGCTCGCCAGGCAGGCCGCCATGGTCGCGATTACCGTGTCCCCCGCACCCGACACATCGAAGACTTCGCGAGCCCGCGCAGGGGAATGGACCGACGAGTCCGGAAAGAGAAGCAAAATACCCTTCTCACTCATCGTCACAGTCAGGAAGTCGATGCGAGCCTCTCCCACCAGCCTCTGGCCGGCGGCAATCAACTCGTCAAGACGGTCGCGGTCAATTCCCGTTGCGAGCGACAACTCCGAGAGGTTCGGGCAGATCGTGGTGGCGCCAGCATACTTGCCAAAGGCCTTCTCTTTGGGATCTACCAGCACTGGGATGCCGCGCCCGCGCGCGGCCTCGATCACCCCCTGGCAAAGCGCCGGGCTAAGAGTTCCCTTTGCGTAATCAGACAAGATGACCGCATCCGCCTCCGATACCAAGTGCAGGGCCCGTTCTAGGAGGGCCTCATGTTCGCTCCGCGGCCGCGTGCCCAGGTCTTCGACGTCCATTCGTAATAGCTGCTGCCGGCGCGCCATCACTCGGGTTTTCGAAATTGTGGGGTGAGACGAGACCGTCATCCCCGAGGTGTCAACGCCGGCGTCGCTTAACAGTTCGCCCAGTTCGCGCTGCTCCAGATCGTTGCCCCAGAAACCGGCCTGCGTGGCCCGCGCTCCCAGGCCTACTACGTTCATGCAGACATTGGCGGCGCCTCCCGGAACCCGCGTCGTGTGTACCGAGCGCAAGACCGGCACCGGGGCTTCCGGCGAGATCCGATCCACGCTGCCCCACACGTATCGGTCGAGCATGACATCGCCGATCACAAGGATATGGATGGATCCGAATCCGCTTTCGATTAGTGGCAAAACGCGAGACAAGTCCTTCACCCGAGGTCCCTCCAACTAGCATTTCTTTGTTCCGGTTCCATCCCGGATCGTTCTCATGCCGCGAAAGTCTCTGTGATTCCAGCTTCCAGTTCGGTGAAGGGCGCGGTGTAGCCGGCAGCCCGCAATCCGCTCACATCGGCCTCGGTGAAGTGCTGATAGCGCTCCTTCAGATCCGTAGGAAATGGGATGTACTCGATGTTTCCCGGCCCGTGGACCTGCATCAATGCCTTCGCCACGTCATTAAAACTGCGGCTCTTGCCAGTGCCCGCGTTCACAATGGCCGTGCGCGTGTCGCCGAATGCGAAAAACAGGTTGATCTTCGCCAGGTCCCGCACAAAAACAAAATCCCGCCTCTGCTCTCCGTTGCCGTAACCGCCCGAGCCCTCGAATATGCGGATCGAGCCAGTGTCTTTCAGCTGCTTGGTGAAATGATGGATCACCGACGCCATGCGGCCTTTATGCATCTCGCGTGGCCCAAAGACGTTGAAATAGCGCAGGCCGACAACTGTGCTTGCAAACGTATGCTGGTGATGACGTACGTAGTTATCAAAGGCCAGCTTTGAGAAACCGTAGATGTTCAAGGGACATTCATTGGCAGGCGACTCCTTGAACTCCGTGGACGATCCGTAAATGGCTGCGGTCGACGCATACACGAACGGGATAGCATGGCGCAGTGCGAAATGCAGCAGTTCTTTCGAGTACGTGAAGTTGTTGTCCATCATGTACCGCCCATCGTCTTCCAGCGTGTTCGAACAGGCGCCCTGGTGCAGAATGGCGCGGATCCCGCTCTTCGAGAATTGACCGTCTGCGAGCGCCCGGCGAAACTCTGTTTTGTCCAGGTAGTCGACGAAACGGGCGCCGGCGAGGTTCATAAATTTCTTGTGGGGATTCGCTGCGTCGGAAAGATTGTCAATAATCAGGATTGCATCTTCCCCCTGAGAATTGAGCTCATGCACCAAATTGCTGCCAATGAATCCGGCCCCGCCTGTAACGATAATCATATTTCTCCGTGCAGCTCTGAGGCGCTTCTACCCGGGACCCACCCGCGCATAAAGTGCTTCTATTCAATTTAGCAAATCGACAGTTCCACCCGTCTGTCGCTCTAGTGTCAAAACACGCTCATCACCGTGAATCTCTGGTGGCGCTCGGCAGGACGCCGCTCACTATATAATCACTAACGTTGCCTGTGAACAGCATGGTTCTTGAGAGATATCTATGGTAAATCGCACTCAGTCGGTGAGTCCTTTCCTGCAAGCCATTCGGGACCACGTGACGGTAGTTGAGCAACTCGAGAATCAACAGGAATTGTTTGAGCAGATCGCGGATCGCATGATCCGCACCCTCCGCGCTGGAAACAAGATTCTCTGGTGCGGCAACGGCGGCAGCGCCGCCGATTCGCAGCATCTTGCCGCCGAGATTGTGGGACGTTTCCGCCGCGAACGACGCGGCTGGGCGTCGATCGCCCTTACCACGGACACTTCCATTCTTACGGCCGTTGGCAATGACTACGGGTACGAGGCAATATTCGCGCGCCAGATTGAAGCCCTCTGTCGGGCCGGCGATATAGTTGTCGGGCTTACCACTTCGGGCAACAGCCAGAACGTCTGCAACGCCGTTCAGTGTGCGCGCGCGCTGGGTGCCTTCACGGTGGGCATGACCGGAGAAGGCGGAGGCAAACTGGCTTCGCTGGCCGACGCCTGCCTGCGAGTCGCCTCACACGATACAGCGCGTATTCAGGAATGCCATATCCTGTTCGGTCACGCGCTGTGCGACCGTGTCGAGTCTGCGCTGTGCGTCGATAACCCTTAAAATTGCTGCGTCAATCGTGGCCGTATCCGCGTCCTGCTGGTATGATGGCCGCGTGAGTCGTAGGTCATTCAGTTCTTCTGCCCTGCATACCGTCTTCCTTGACCGCGACGGAGTTCTGAACCGCAAGCTGCCAGAAGGCGAATACGTAAGCGCCTGGGAGCATTTCCATTTGCTGCCCGGTGCGGCGGAAGCGATCGGGAAACTCAAGGTGGCAGGGCTGCGCGTACTGGTAGTCTCCAACCAACGTGGCGTCGCGCTCGGCTTGTATCGCCGTGAAGACGTGGATCGCATCCATGCCGAACTGCAAAAAGAGCTCGCGCCCCGGGGCGCCGAAATCGACGGGTTCTATTTCTGTCCCCATGACAAAGGGGCATGCAATTGTCGCAAGCCGCTGCCGGGCCTCTTCGAGCAGGCTCGGTCTCAGTTTCCTGACATTGAACCGGAAACAAGCCTGATGATTGGCGACTCGCTCTCGGATATCGAGTTTGGCCGCAACCTCGGGATGACCACCATCTTCATCGAAGGCGACACCAAGGCCAGAGAGGACCGAAAACCCGGGGCGCAGAGAGCCGCGGAACTCGCAGACCTGCGGTTTGATACGTTAATCGATGCCGTTGACGGCCTGCTAGGACCCGCCGCGACGCCGGCTTCCGCTCCGATTCAAAGTTGAAATCCGGCATTTGCGGCCTTTGAGATATCTTCGGTTCTCGGAGAAAGCACCGAATCTACCGCCTGTGCCATTTCGTCGACCGTGATCGAGGTTAGGCATCGGCGTGCTTCGACGATGCAGGATTCGAGATTGCAGCCAAAGCAGCTGACCCGGCGATAAAGGATACGATGCTTGTCGCCCGTCGGGTACCAGATGCCGGGTAGCCCTCGTGCGGAAAAGGCGATCACGCACGGCACGCCGGCGCATGCTGCAAGATGCATCGGTCCGGAATCCGGCCCCAGGAAGAGCGAAGCATGCTCAAGGAGAGCGGCCGACTGGCGCGGATTCAGACGTCCGCAGAGATTCAGTTTTGGCCCATTCCAGTCACTGCAAACATAGTCGCCCACTGCCGAGTCTGCCTTGGCGCCAACGATGACTAGTCATCAGGGCATATTCGGGGTAGCTTGTCGCGATTCGACTCAGCAGATCACGCCAATTCTCCTGACCCCAGTCTTTGGCCTGCATCTTTGTGCCCGGCCCACAGACAAGGAGTGGTTTGCCGGCCAAATCGCCGAGAGCCTTCAAGGCGAATTGTCTTTCTGATGGGGTGAGGCGAAGGCTCCAGTTGGTGAGATCGGCGGTTCCGGCATTACCCACTACAGCAAGAGTTCGCGCCAGGCGCGCGGCTTCGGGTTCGTAGAAGCCTGTGACCGGATTGACTTCCCTGGAGGACTCGTCACCGGCAGGGGCGCCGACGATGCGCCGGACGCCACCTGCCCACTTGAAAAACAACTTGTCCCGTCTGACGTCTTTCGGTGTGCGGAGCGCGTCAGATAGACAAGAACATCAGGTTTGAAGCGGCGTATCTCAAGAGCCAAACGTAAAAGCGCACGCGGGTTGCGCATGCCGACGGTGTAGCGCAGGTAGCCGTGGACAAGTCCGGATGGGCCGAGCACGTCTGCGGCCGCAGGCGCTTTTGCCTGGACCGGAAAGTTGGTAAGAAGGACTCTTTCGGAATTGGGAAAAGCCCGTTCAATTAGGTGAAAGCATGGCAGACTTACGACCATGTCTCCCAAACTGCCGAGACGATAAATGAGTACTTTCCTGACCGTCGGATCCGACTGCAAATCCAGCTCTCCTAAGCAGTTAGAAGGCATTCAAAGTCAGTTTCGCTCTACCCGAGCACCCCAAAAAGGGGAAACAGCGTCGCTCAAATCCAGCCGAATCGCCCAGTCCTGACGTAGTCTTGTAAGAGTAAAACGAAATGCTTAATTGACTGCGAAGCTTGACGCGCTTTGATTTGCGCGCCGGATTCGACAGTCTCTCACCCAATGTTACATTAATCACGACTTCCTTTAACTGTGACTACCTTTTGAGGCAAGACCTCTGACGTTGCCCTCAGAATGTGTCTCTCTTAGCCCTGCAGTTTTGAGACTGTATTCATCTCATCGCAGTAGCCGTGGAGCGGGAATGTTGAAATCGGCGATGGGAAACAGTCGTCGTGTTCGATGCTCAGAGGGATTGGGGGGTTGCGGGGGACTATGTGGAGGCAATGTGGGGTGTGCTTCAACAGCCAGAGTCGGACACCTACGTGATCGCCACCGGCACCACCAAATCCGTGCGGGAAATGTGTCGTATCGCATTTGCGCACGTCAATTTGGAGTACGAATCGTGAGTAAATCTTGCGTTGGCTTGCCCGAGCGACATCGTGGAAATGCGCGTTTTCACCCTATCTGAATTTAGGATCTAAGCAAAAAGAGGTCGGGGTGGCGATCATGTTATCCAACTCAATGCCGCCATCGTCGCGGTAAAACGGATATTCTCTAAATCGGGATGGAGGAATTGGCATGAGAATCAGCGCCAGAAATGTACTCGCAGGCACAGTCAAGAGCGTCATCAAAGGGGCTACGGCTTCACCTCGATCACCGAGATTTCAGTCAGATTTCGAACCCAGCGTGCCGGCCGACGCTCCTCGGTGCCAATCATTTTGAAAGCTCCTTCCTTTCCCAGCTTCTGCCCATCGACGGAATCAGCTACGATCACGTCCCCGGTGTGGATGGACGGGTCGACTTCTGCCAGCGCATAAATGACGCTATACTTGTCCGTCCCTTCCGCAATCACGGCCGTCATGAACAGCTTGCCTTTGACCTCTTCACCACGGGGCACGCCGATCTTGGCAAGAACGTCCGCAAGAGCAACCCCCGAATAGTGCTCGTTCGCCTTCGTATGCGAATTGAAGACTGAGACCGTTTTGTGCGGAAGCGCAGCAATCTCCTCGGGTGTGAGGCTAACAGTCTTCCCATCAAGCCCGCGAAGCGTCAATTGTGTGGAAGGTTCGGACGCCTGGTGATGATCCATCCCCTGGGCGAACACAACGGACTGCCTGCCCAAGCCGGCCAGGAGCAGCAGAGCAACTGCCCCTGCCTGGAAACGACGGCGGAAGTCATTCTTCATGGTGACATTCTAGCGTGGACAATTGCGAAGACAGAGTTGATTATTGGAGCCATCAGGCAGTGAAATCCATTTCCACAATGTCGTCCGAATGGAGTGCGGACGAGGATTGATCATGCCGGGCGGTCACCTTCCGACGAAGATGGAACCCGGCGAACGGATGCGGGAGATAGGAACGCATGGGAACTCGCAACATTTTAATGACGCCTCGCGAAGCATCAAGAATGATGGGGATCAGCTACCCAACCATCAAAAAATGGATCCTGGACGGAAAGCTGAAGACGGTGCGCACTCCCGGCGGCCACCATCGCCTCTCCGAAGCCAGCCTACGGCCATTTATAGCAGCGGATACTTTGAAGCCTTCGACGGAATCCAGGGAACGCTACCGCCGGGTAAGCGGCAGAAACCAGCTGGCCGGCAAGGTCGTCAGCGTGCGGATCGAGGGCCTTCTTGCAGAAGTCATTCTGTCCGTCGGCGAAGCGCACATCACAGCGATCATCACGGCAAATGCAGTTCGAGAACTGCGGCTGAAGAAGGGCGTAACCGCAGCGGCTCTCATCAAGTCTACGGATGTGATGATTGAGCGACTGGATGATGAAACTGATTGAACTATCCTGATACGACCCAAGCCGTCCTCATCTTGACGATACGATTTTAGTCGTATAAAGTCGTTATACCTAGGCAATTGCAGGCTTTATCAACCCGTTCGCTTTCCCTGGCCTGCAGATCCGTTTTGAGCATCACCGCCGGCGGAAAACTGAAATCTACCCTGCTCCGGGAGACCCACCCATGAAGCAGTGCCTGATTGTGTGTGCTGTCGTTTTCCTTTTCCTCAATAGTTCATCTGCGTCAGCGCAAATTACCGCAGGTCTTCGGGGTCGCGTCGTTGATGCTTCCGGCGCTGTGGTCGCCAATGCGACCGTGGAATTAACAAATTCCGATACCAACACACATCTGATCACCAGGAGCTCAGCTTTCGGAGATTACGTTTTTACGAATTTGAATCCGGGCTCTTACCAGTTGGACGTGACCGCGAACGGTTTCGAACATCTTACTCGAACCGGCATTACCGCCATTGTTGGTCAGACCGTGGCAGCCGATCTAACGCTGACTATCGGCGGCAACCAGCAGACGGTGAAGGTCAGCGGCGATGCCCCTTTGTTGCAGTCCGAAACCAGCAATGTGCAAACCAACGTTGCTGGACCGACCGTAGTCGCAATGCCCCTCAACACCCGTAACTTTGTTCAACTCGCGACACTCGCGCCAGGGGTCGAATTGCCTCCGGGTACACTCCTGCCGCGGATCAACGGAGGACGCCCGAGGACCAATGAATACCTCTACGACGGAATTTCGGCGCTCCAGCCCGAGCCGGGACAAGTCGTCTTCTTTCCGATTCTTGATGACATCCAGGAGTTCACAGTCGAAACCAATAACGTACCGGCCGAGTTTGGGCGCTTCAATGGCGGAGTAGTGAACGTGGCCACGCGTTCGGGTTCGAATGTATTTCATGGGAGCCTGTTCGAATTCTTTCGCAACGAAGATCTGAACGCGAGGAACTACTTTGCGCCGCCTGCGGCACCGAAGCCGGAGTACAGAAGGAACCTGTATGGAGGGACCATCGGTGGTCCCATTGTTCCCAATCACCTGTTCTTCTTTGGCGACTACCAGGGTGTGAAACAGCTCATCGGAGTAACAAGGATCTCAACCATTCCGACAATTGCGGAGCGGCAGGGGATTTTCACCGGGGTGTCGCACATCTTCGACCCGACCACGACGACCGTGGTCAACGGTGTGACAGTCCGTCAGGAATTTCCGCAGGATGTCATCAATATTCCGTTTGACCCGGCTGCCGAGGAATTGCTCGCACGGTTTCCAACCCCAACCAACCTGAGCGCGAAAGCAAATAACTACACCCGTACCGCAAATGATTCCGACCATCAAAATCAATTCGACTTCCGGGTCGATGGCGCAAAAGGAACCCATGACATGGCGTTCGGCAGATATTCCTATTTCAGCGATGTGGAATCGCCGGTCACCCCATTGCCCGACGGCAGCGGCGCCATCACGGGATCAGTCCTCGGCACAGGCGGGGTGGCGGGACTCTCGAATGTGCTGGGCCAGCAGGCCGTTGCCAATGAAACACATGTCTTCTCCGCACGGCTTCTGAATGACTTGCGTTTGGGCTACACCCGCAGGGGGAACACCATCGAAGGCGCAACACTCGCCGATACAGCTTCGGCTGCTTTGGGCATCCCTGGCATTCCGACCAATGCAGCCTTCAACAACGCCCTGCCATTGTTCACGTTCACTGGGTTTCAACAGCTTGGGCCTTCGGCAAGCACCTTCTCCCAATATCAGACTGCCGTTTGGCAGGCGGTTGATTCTGTGGTCTACACGCGAGGGCGCCACGCCGTGAGAGCGGGTGTGGACTTTCGGTGGTATCAGCTAAATACCATCGCGCCGGCGAATCCAACCGGGGCCTTTGCATTTACAACCACGGGCACAAATCAGCAAGGTGTCACAAACAGCGGAAACGCGATTGCCAGCTTCCTGATTGGCCAGGTTGACACTTTTCAAATCGACCTGCAGCAGAGCAAGATTCGGCCACGGGATCACATCGAAGAGTACTTCGTGCAGGATGACTGGAAGGCAACCAATCGGTTGACGCTCAACATCGGGGCGCGGTGGACGCTTCACTTCCCTTCCACGGAAAAGACCGATCAGGGCGCCGTATTCAATCTGGCGACGCAGCAACTCGATTACCTGGGAAAGAACGGTTACCCGCGCAGTGCGCGCGAACTGCACTTTGACAACGTGGCTCCGCGATTCGGCCTCGCATTTCTGATGACACCGAAGACGGTGGTCCGGTCCGGATTCGGAATGGTGTTCTTCGATCAGTCGGGGATCACGACACCCTTTACCACTCCACAATTCCCTTTCATCCAGAATGTTCAACAAAAAACGCAGGACAGTCTGAGGCCGGCATTTGTGCTGTCCCAAGGGCCGTCCGTCGCTCCCATCCCACTGACCCCCGATGCCGGACTCGGACAAAGCGTCTACACCGTCAACCGGACGGCAGGGTCGGGATATGTTGAACAGTGGAACCTCGCAGTACAGCGAGCCATCACCAGAAATCTTTCCGCGGAGATTGCCTATGTGGGCTCGCATGTCGTGCACGTCGGTATACCCGATTCGAATTTGAATCAGCTTACATCCCAAGAACTCGCGGAAGGAGCGCCTCTTCTCAAAACGGTGCCTAATCCCTACTACGGACAGATTCCGCCTTCCAGTTCAATCGGGGGCAAAACGATCACGCAAGCGCAACTTATGAAGCCATACCCCCAGTTTCTGAATGTAGCAACTTACCGAAACAACAGCGGAACGACAAACTACAACGGCGTTGAGGTTGACGTCCAGGAAAGACTCTCCCACGGTCTCTCGTTCCTGTTCGCATATACCCATTCGAAGCTCATCGATGATGCGTCCTCCGTATTTTCGACGACAGTCTTGTCGTCGCCGAATTCGAGCAGCCTGATCGCGGCCGATACCTATCGGCCATACCTGGAACGCGATTCGTCGAACGGAGACATGCCGAATGTGACCTCCTTTAGCGGAATTTATGACCTTCCGGCGGGCCACGGCCACCGCTTTGCCTCAGGTGGAGCATTGGATTATTTGTTAGGAGGCTGGTCGCTGAACGCCATCGTTTTGCTGCAGTCCGGAATGCCTGTCACGGTGACCCAGGCGACAAATTTCAACGCATTCGCCGGCTTTGTTCTTCAGCGTCCGAACCTGGTTGGCAAACCGGCTTTCTCCCCTGGGGAGAGAACTCCGGCGCAGTTCTTCAACACCAACGCATTCGCAACCGCTCCTCAGTTCACCATTGGCACCGCATCGAGAAATCCTGTGCGTGGCCCCGCGTATCGGGATTGGGACCTTGCGCTAGTCAAACACACCACCCTGTTTCGAGAGACCGGGATGGAATTCCGGGCAGAATTATTCAACGTCACGAATACGCCGGCCTTTTCCCAGCCTAATGGAAGCTTCGGCTCCGCCGCGTTCGGCAGCATCACAAGCACAGCCACCGATCCTCGCGTGTTGCAGTTGGCTATCCGGATCAGCCGGTGACGGAGTCTGTGTCGAGGCAGGAAAAAGTTCAATTCCGCGAGAGGGCCCGCTGTCACATCACTTGCCGTTAGACGACAGGCGCCATTTTATGCGGGTGTAAGCTATCCGGAAGCCATTCCGCTCTGCATTGCGCTGCGAGTTAGTGCCGACCGCTGCAACCATCATGGCTAGATCACAGCCGTGGTTGAAGGCATACCGCATGCGCTCCCGGAGAAGCGCACCCTGCAATCCACGGCGCCTCATCTCTGGAACTGTGGACGCACCCGCCAACAGAGCAACTCCCTCATCAATGCAAAGCGAGCCCGCGGCCCCGGGTTGGCCATCGATCTCGGCGAAGAAGCACGGACTCTGATAGCGAGCCAGGGAAACGGCGGTGGTCTCCAGAAAGAAGCCGAGGAGTTCCGGATGATCATGGGTCCAACCCTTTGCGCATGTGTCGGTCCATAGCTGCGCTTCTTCCGGAGCTGCCACACGCACTCTTATGCCGGTGTGGTCTTCTGCCGCCGGTTTCTCGAGAGGGCAATACAGGACGTCGCTTATCTCGATCGGGTGATAGCCACGAGAGCAGAGCATGCTCAGCGCGGCCACGCCCGCGTGCGGGCTCACCTCGTGATCCACCGGCGCCCCGCGGTCGAAGAAGAAACGCTCGATCACATCCAACGATGCGGCGGTTGGTTCCTCGAAAACGCCGAGTCCAAAAGTCTGAGTTACGGGAGAGTCGATGCCGTCGAAGATGGCGTAGGCTCCTGAAACCCGCATCCATTCCGAACCGCTGTCAGGAAATAGACGGCGCCGGGCATCCGCGAACTGGCAACACGCGTGCCCCTCCGCTCGTTCCAAACGCTGTGAGAGTGCCAGGTCTGAGAATTGCATTGTGTTTGGCTATCGTACGCGCGGCTGAAGTTGGGAGCAAGGCCGCGTCAGGCAGCTGGCCATAACGTTGACATGAAGCGCTGCTTGAAAGATGGCGAGCAGCGGACGCTGAGTTCCCTCCTGAGTTAGTCTGTTTGGGAAGAACAACCGGCAGGTCAGGTGTTAGACTCTGGGGTTATGGCGCAATTCGTGATCGAACGCGAGATACCTGGTGCCGGAACCCTATCAGAGGGTGAAATCCGGGAGGTTTCCCTGCGCTCATTGCAGGCGTTGAAGGACTTGGGGCCGCAGATTCAATGGCTTCATAGTTACGTCACTGAGGATAAGGTCTACTGCGTTTACCTGGCGCCCGATGAGGACAACATCCGAGAGCACGCTCGCAAAGCGGGTCTCCCGGCAGATCGCATCTCTGCGGTCCGCCGACTTATTGGCCCGGACCACCTGAGCTGACCGAGTCCGGCTCCTCGCCCGAATATTGCGTGGCGTTCTCCAGGCTCATCGCGGAACCCTTTTCCCAGGCCACTTTGCCTTCCGAATCACTCAGCATTCGCCACGCAGGAGCCAGCATTCGATCGAGGCTGGATTGCTCCGCTTGCGACAGATGAGACCCGATGACTCGCCGTAATTGCCGCGCGGCGGCGGCCAGGGTCAGCGCCCGGGCGGCGTGTCCTTGAGCAAGAGCCAGGCAAGCGCAACCCTCCAACGTTCGGGCGATACCCCTCCGATGGCCCAGCCCCGCGAATATTTCCATGGCTTCGCGGAACGCCGCGCGTCCGGACAAATGGTTCCCCTGCTCAAGGTCGATGTAGCCCAAATCGGCCAGGGAACGCGCGGAGCCCCATGGATCTCCGGCTTCCCTGAACGCGGCAAGGGCCCGCCGGTAAAATGTACGGGCTGCTTCGATGTCCCCCGTGGCCCGCGCGATGTCACCCTGCTGATTGATCGACCAGGCGGCTCCACTGGAATCGCCCAGCTCCTCAAAAATGCCGGCTGCTTCTCCCAACGCCCAGCGCGCGCGTGGATAGTCGCCTCGAACCTTGACTACATTGGCGAGATTATGGAGACAACGCGCGATCGCCAGCCGGTCCGACAATAAACGCCAGCATGCAAGGCTGCGCTCGAAATAGCTCTGAGCCGATGCGTAGTCAGCGCGATCGCGCGCTGCGATCGCCAAAGCGTTTAAAGACGCGGCAATTCCCGGCGCATGGTCCAATTCTTCATACAGAGTGAGTCCCTGCTCCAGAAAATACGCCGCAGCGGTGTAATCGCTCTGAGCGGCCGCCAGGGCTCCCGCAAAATGCGCCACCCTCGCCCTTTCCTGGGTACGTTCCGAACCAGCCAGGCGCAGAACCGTCTCGAGCCGGGCACGCCCCTCGCTAAGGTGTTCCCGCATGTCCCAGAATCGAAACAAAGCTACGCAGAGACGCAAGGCCCAATCCAGATCCAGGGATTCAAAAAGCCAGTCCAGAGCAGCCCGAAGGTTATCAATCTCGGCATCGCAATTCGTAAGCCAGCGCGCTCGATCCGCCGGACCCAGTTCCGGATTGCCTTCCTCCGCCAGGACCAAGCAGTACGCCGCGTGCGCACGTCGCGTCCCAGGCTCTTCGCCGCTTTCCGCGAGCTGGTCGAGGGCAAATTCTCGAATGGTTTCCAGCATCGCGAAACGCGACTCGGCCTGGGCCTGATCTAGCCGTTGAATCAAGCTCTTATCTACCAGGGAAGACAACCCCTCAAATAGATCGATAGCCAGATCACGCCTCGTATTGCACACTGCCTCGGCCGCTTCCAGCGTGCATCCTCCGGCAAACACTGAGAGCCGCCGGAATAGTTTTTGTTCGGCGTCATTCAACAGGCTATGACTCCAGGCGATCGCGTTCTGAAGTGTCTGTTGCCGTTCGGGCAGGTCGAGCGGGCCGCCGGTAAGCAATTGCAGAGGCCGTTGCAGGCGATCCAGGATGGCCCGGGGAGAGAGCACCTTGGCCCGCGCGGCCGCCAGTTCAATCGCCAGAGGCAGACCATCCAGGCGAGAACAGATTTCCTGCACCGCCGGAGCGTTCTCTGAAGTAATGGCAAAATCGGGCCACACGGCCGCGGCACGCTGCGCAAACAGTTCCATGGCGGAATTCTGCGCCAACGGGGTTACGTGAAATTCCTGTTCTCCGTAAATGTGCAGCCTGGACTGGCTGGTCACGAGTATTTTGAGCAATGGGCATGCTTCCAGGATTTCGGCCACTACGATTGCGGCCGGAAGGACTTGTTCGAAGTTGTCCAGCAGAAGCAGGAAGGGACCGGAATTCTTCAGTTGATCGCCGATGAGTTGGGGGATGGTGCGGTTGCCCACTTGCTGGATTTCGAATGCGTCGGCAAGAGCCGTTACCACCAGGTCGGGTTGTGTGATCGATGCCAGGCTGACAAATTGAATGCCCGCGGTGAAACGCTCCGCAATGGCGGCGCCTACAGCGATGGCCAGGCGCGTTTTTCCGGAGCCACCGGGACCCGTGAGGCTCAATAGCCGGACGTCCTGCCTTAACAGCAATGTGGTGGCTTCAGCGACTTGTTGTTCTCGACCAATCAGCGTCGTGCGCGGCACCGGCAGCTCGTGACGTTTCGCGGCGATCATCCCCGAGGACAATTCTCGACCTTCAGACAACCCAAAGATGGAGTTTGGAGGGTGATCATCACGCGGGTTCTGAATTACCGCGGCAGCGAACACATACCCGCGCCGAGGTACAGTCTTAAGGAACTGCTGAGCGCCATCATCCAGAGCCCGTCGCAGTTCGAGCGTACACTGCACCAGCGAATCATCGGTGACAAAGGTGTCAGGCCAAACCGCCTGCAGCAGTTCCTTCTTGCCGACCAGCCGTCCGGCGTGTTCCACCAAGTATTTAAGAGTTTCATAAACTTTTGGGCGAAGCTTGATTTCCGACCCCGCCTTGAGCACACATCCCCTGCCGGTGTCCAGCGTGAACTCGCCGAAGTGATAGCTCAGAGGATTGGCTTCCACGGGTGCTCCCGGTGACGAAGAAGGTGGCAGCAGGACAGCAGGATTCGGCGTTTCTTCGGCGTTGTTTCGTTACTTCTCGTTTTGATGAAGGTTAGCTTGAACTTAATCGGAGAGGCTCAATCCCCGCAGCACGGAGTCCTCGCGAACCACAACAGACAAGATGCGCTTCAGAGCGGATTCTAGCAAATGTCATCGGCCTGGAATTCGCAAAGAGTTGCGGGACCTGAGCACCGAACAGCCTAAGGAGACTCAATGAATACATCACGCTTTCCCGCTTTGGTCACGAAAGTCAGACGAATCGCACGGCAATCAATGATCGGTCTGGCTCTTCTGGGTGCTTGTGTACTGTGCGCCGTGGCCCAGGATGGCCATTCGCAGCCATCGGCATTACAAAAAGATCAAACGTCTGAACAAAAGAGCCAAGCGAGCGCACTTATCAAGATTGTCAGGGAATCCACCGAGCGCTTCAAAGATGTGTCGGTAGCTGAGGCGGAGGGTTATGCACTTCAATTCGGCTGCGTAAGCGGGCCTGACTCGGGGGCGATGGGTCTTCACTATGTTAACGGTGCCCTGGTCGGCCGCGGTGAACTAGACCCCACCCATCCCCAGATCGTGATTTACGAGCCCACAGCAAACGGGGGCCTGAAACTGATCGGTGCGGACTTTCTGCTATTCGCCGACGCCTGGGACAAGAAGAACCAGGGGCCGCCGGAGCTCATGGGGCAGCTTTTTCATTACTTCGAGAGCCCCAATCGCTTCGGTCTTCCCGCGTTCTACACGCTGCACGTCTGGGCATGGAAAGACAATCCGAACGGTGCATTCGTAAACTGGCACCCCAATGTCAATTGCCAGCATTTCTCGGGCCAGGCCCGCTAATTATGGGTGCCGACTGGATGCGGCTTCCCGGTCCGCTTTCAGGACCGAAGAAGCCGCGCCCGGCCTTTTCGCCCAAGTGGTGCTCGGAATAAGGATCATCGCGGCACGTGCCTGTGACCGCCAAGGGAGGAACCAAATGCAACAGCAAGATATCACTGAATTCAAAGGCCAGCTCCGCGGCGATCTGATCGAACCGACGGACGCGCGTTACGACAAGGAGCGCGAAGTCTATAACGCCATGATCGATCGCAAACCGCGTTTGATCGCAAAGTGCGCCGACGTCTCCGACGTGGTTGCTGCGCTCCAGTTCGGCCGCAAACACGGCCTGCGGGTTTCAATTCGAGGCGGTGGACACAACGCCGGTGGGTTGGGAGTGTGCGACGACTGCCTGGTTATCGATCTATCACTTATCAAGTACGTCCATGTCGACCCAACCGCGCGGACGGTGCGCGTTGGAGGTGGTTGCACCTGGGGCGATGTTGATCACGCGATGCACACATTCGGGCTCGCCGTGCCGTCCGGCATCATCTCCACCACCGGCGTAGGAGGCTTGACCCTCGGGGGCGGCATGGGATACCTGACGAGAAAATACGGCTTGACCATCGATAGTCTGCTGGCCGCCGACGTGGTCCTCGCGGATGGAACATTCGCAGTCGCAAGCGCCAATGAGAATCCCGACCTGTTCTGGGCTATCCGCGGGGGCGGAGGGAATTTCGGCGTGGTGACTTCGTTTCTGTTCCAGGCCCATCCGGTTCAAATGGTGTGCGCCGGTCCCATGTTGTGGCCTTTGGAGCAGGCAGCCGACATCATGAAGTGGTATCGCGAATTTATCGTTCAGGTGCCGGAAGAGATGAATGGTTTCTTTGCATTTCTCACCGTCCCGCCGGGACCGCCGTTCCCGGAGGATCTGCACTTCAAAAAGATGTGCGGCATCGTTTGGTGCCATACCGGGACGCTGGAGCAGGCGAATGAAATACTCAAACCACTGCGCACCTTCCGGCCCCCGGCCTTCGAGTTCTTCGCGCCGATGCCGTTCCCCATGTTGCAAGGCATGTTCGACGGGCTCTATCCGAAGGGTTTGCAGTGGTACTGGAAGGCGGACTTCGTCAACGAACTGAGCGACGAAGCGATCGCGCTTCATATCAAGCATGGTTCGGAACTGCCCTCGTTGCACTCCACGATGCATCTTTACCCGATCAACGGCGCCGCCCACAGGCTGAAGAACGAGGACACGCCGTGGAGCTTTCGGGATGCTACCTGGAGTGAAGTGATCGTTGGGGTCGACCCGGATCCGGCCAATACCGATCATATTACCGCCTGGGCCCGAAACTACTGGGAGGCGCTGCATCCCTATGGAGCGGGCGGGGCGTACGTAAACTTCATGATGGAAGGAGAAGGCGACGACCGCATTCGAGCAACTTACCGCGATAACTACGAGAGGTTGGCCCGGATCAAGGCGAAGTACGATCCGGATAACTTCTTCCGGGTTAATCAGAATATCCAGCCATACGCGGGTTAGTCGTCTCTTCAAGGTCAAGCCTACCTCAGTCATTCAACCTCGGGATTTCCGCGAGATTGTTATAGAGGGTCAGCCCAAGACTCCGGGCGACCCTCACCATCTCATCTGCCCCGGCTGATTCTCCCCCAACTCGAAGCACGGCGTCGCATTTTTCCAGGATCCGAACAGCGATCGGGTGAAAGATTTCATTGAAAGCTTCATCGCCTATGGTCGTTGACCCCGCCAAAGCTACGAGCGGGAGTGCCAGCCACTCGCCGAGAATTGGAATGTGCCCAGCACGAAAGATCGGCAAGGCATACGACTCCATCTCCTCGACATTCTTCCTGATCGGGGCAGGATCATCGTTCGTACCAGACCGGTAGGGCCCGGCAATCAGGATCAACAGGGGATCGTTCTTTTTCTCAGACACAAAATTCCTCCGCGATCGGGAAGAAAGAATTTTTTCAGCTTAGCAGGCGGGCACGCGAAGGACACCCATATTCGCCTTCGCGTGCTCAGTCCAGGTCTTCGACCACAGGCAGTGAAGTATTACTGCTGCTGGTGGAAGAAGTAGTAGTCGGCTGTGTAAGGCACGAGCTGGGTTTGGCCCACTGAGCAGCTCGACACTGGCGCGGCACCGCCGTTGGTGTTGAGCCGCAGGACGAACGTGGTGTCGGCCAGCAGTCGACCGCCAGCCGGGCCCTTGTCGTTTCCAATGGATTCCAACCTGAGGCACGGGATCGAGCCAGTGTTGGGGCAGCTATCGCGGTCCGTGCCAGCGATCACAGTTCCGGTCGCTTTTGCCCACACCCTGCTGCTGTCGAAGGAGCTCTGCCAGGTTGCGTTACCACTCACAGGGGGCACAACCCCGTCCTTGGGGTTTTCATTGATGCTGGCGAAGTGGGTGATGATCTCAAGCGGCTGCCCGAAGATCTTGGTAAACAGAGTCGCTTCGGGACGAGGGGGGTTAACGGTCCAGGAGGGGGCGCCCGTGCTCGAAGGCAGGCACGTATATCCTTGAGAACCGACGGCGTGTCCCACCAGGAATGCGACGTTTCCTTCAGGCGGTGTAATATCGGTCGGAGTGGTTGGGGGTGTAACTGTCTGCGCAGAGACGACGGTGATCGTGCCCAAGGCAGACGCAAACGCGAGGCCGGCCACGAACAGGCTCCGCCCGCATCCAATATTCTTTGCTAACTGAAATACTTTGCTGATCATTTCGCGAGATTCTCCAGTTCATCGAAGTAAGTTCATTTGTTACCCGAAGTTCCGACTGTGAACACAAGCAATCCTCATGGAGACATCCATCGACTTAACGCACTTACACTACGATGGTGTGACTTACAATCGGCCACCCGTGTTCTCCCGCACGATCTCGGAAGTATTAGTCGGTTCTATTTGATATAACGAAATCCGGCGCCGCTTTGCTTTTTTCTTGAATGGAAACGCTAAGATTAAAAGTAAGATCAATATCAGAGATTTTCAGCTCTCTTGACTTCGGGCTATTGCCATCCAGCCTTCTACTCCGGTGGGAACACCGCATGGATCGATGAGGTCTTAGTCAGCCGGGAGTATCGCAGCCATGGGATCGGCCGGAAATTGATCGGTGCGTTCGAGGCCTGGGCTGTGAGTCAAGATTCTGTACTGGTATCGCTCGCGACGACGGGTTCGCGTGACCTCTATGAGTCTCTCGGCTATACCAGTAAGGCGGGTTAATACAAGATGTACATTGCCCCCAATTGAGAGCGACCTCCGGCCGGCAGCTACGGAAATGCCGATCCCATATTCAGGTTATTGCGAGACTGGCTTTGGGGCATGATCCGGAATAAACAAGGGACTCGGCGTGTGACTTAGGTCGCGGTCGCGCATGGCGGAATGGCACACCATGCATGATCGCTGCGTATTGTTTCCTTCGTCGGAAACAAGGGCGTACGTAAGGCCGTGCACCGACCAGGTAACAACTTTGTAATCGTCAACGGTTAAATAGTGAAAACTTACTTTCGTAAACCGAGCCTCGATTCCTCCAGACGCTTCCACAACGGAGGCCGGGATAACCATCAGGCTCGCAATTGAAGGTTGCGATCGGGTCTTCGCCATTTCCAGAACTTTCATGTGATAGGCGATGAAATCAGCCGATTGGCCGCCCACTCGCACCAATCGCGCACCTTCGGGGCGGAAAGACCTTTCTTCTTCAGGGACTCCCGGAGAAGCCGGTAACACCAGGGAAAACGGCGACCTCTTCCTGAGCCAATCATTAACCGCCTGCGGCGACTCCGTGCGGATGTCGAGGGCAAGTTCTCCTCGAACGTGCTGTCGGTGAGTACGGACGGCCAGTTCTGCAAACTGCGCTCCGGAAATGGATGTCCGCGGCGCCGTTGTCCGTGTACTCAACGCCGCAGCGATCACGAGAATCGCAGCAACAGGAGCCCACCACTTTAGGGGTTGCCAGAGAGGTAGCCGCCAACCTCCAGGTTGGTTGCGTCGACGCCGCAAGTGCGCCTTCACTTCCGCCCTGAGCCCATATTCCCGAGAGCTCGCTGCGCAGGTCTTTTGTATGGCTGCGCGAAGCAAAGGACCGCAGTGTTCGCAGAGCGCAGCGTGCATCATCGCCTGCTTTGCCTTCCGCTCCGGCCACAGCCCGGCCGCCACTTCGTTCCATTCGACATGCTGAGGACAATCAACTCTGGCGGGTGCCGATTTCGGCGGCACCATTCGAAGCCGATTCACAAGCAGCGAGTATTTCTGGACCTTGCTTCTGCAATCCAGGCATGAAGCAACATGTCGCTGAGCCTCGACCGCGTCCGGTGATGGATCTGCTTCAAGATCACACCCGGCCTCGAGACAGGAGGGCACAAGGGCGTTCAGCTCCTGGTTGTTGATATGCTGATCCGTTGAACGGGCCAAGTTGTTCGCTCCCTTATGTCTCATACGAGTTCTGCCGTGGTTTTGCTTTTGGGATCCCCGGCATTCAGCCACCGGCGGCCAGAATCCGCTCCCTGATGCCACGCTTCAGGCGCTCGATAACGCTCCCAACTCCCTTGGCGCCCAATCCGATTCCGGGTAGGGAGGCAATTTCCCTGGTGCTCATCCCTTGCCGGAAATAGAGCCAGAAGATCATGCGATCTCGTTCCTGGTCAGGTCCCGTAAGGCAACGTGTCAAATGCTGATCGATCTCCCGCAAAAAGACCCCCAGCGCCAGATTCTCCGGGCCGCCATGGGCGCCATGCCCAGCCTCGGGATCGATATCGATGGTGGACACGTGCCAGTTCTCCCCTCCCGATGATTGACTATGGCTATGCTTGAAATAGTCGTGAGTAGCATTGGCGGCGATTCTCTTCAGATATCCCAACAGGGCTTCTGGGCGTTCGATCGCGAACTGCTGCAACAGGGTTCGGCCGCCTTGCCAGAGTTTGAGATAGATTGCCTGCGTCAGGTCCTCAACGAGGGCCCTTGAAGGGCTTCCCCACATGGATGCAGTGCGCAGAATCGTGAGGCTGAGCGGCTTGCCAACTCGGGATACGAATTCGATCCAGGCTTCATCGTCACGGGGGCCGGCGCAAAGACCTACGACATCCTTCAACGATAAAGATGCATATCGCGTCGGTCTGGGGTTGATGAGCATTCGTTCAAGTCTGATTAGAGTTGCAGGAGTGAGTTCGGAACTCGTTAGTGCATTCGTCCCGATTAAATCACCGGAGATGCTTTCTACTTGTTAGAGGCTTGTCATTGCTCTGTCACTGTAGTTGCCACGGTCAAGCACGCCTCCGCCGTCGTGGACCTTGGCCCCCTGACCTGAGCCGCCAATCCGGCATTTTTGTAAGTAGGGCGAGCCGACTGTCATCGGTTATAAGTAAGCTGACGTCTGAACTTACAAAATCAGTCCCCACTAGTGTCGAACAGCCCAAATCGGCACGGGATGTATGAATCTCAGCGCTTGTTTCAAGCATCACCAACTTAGGTCCGTTTTGACGGCTGTCGCTGCATTCCGATCGCAAGGAGACACACCCAAATGGTGGCAGATGAAGCCGCGACAAACCCCAAGCCGCAACCGAAGGCAACGCGTGGCGCCTCCGAAACAGTGACCGGGTCGCTGGGGCCTGATCCTGTTCCCGGCCGGCCTGGTCAGAGTGCGGTGATTGACTCTTATCAATTGTTGGAATTGATCGGCGAGGGGGGCATGGGGGAAGTCTGGCTCGCGGAGCAGAAGGAGCCAGTCCGCCGCCGCGTCGCCATCAAGCTCATCAAGGCCGGCATGGATACCCGGGAGGTGGTTGCCCGATTCGAGTCGGAGCGGCAGGCACTGGCACTCATGGATCATCCAGCAATCGCCAAGGTGTTTGACGCGGGCTCAACCACCGAGGGACGGCCTTATTTCGTAATGGAATATGTACCTGGCCTCCCCATTACCCTTTATTGCGACCGACACAAGCTCAACATGCGCCAGCGGTTTGAGCTTTTCATTTCGGTCTGCGAAGGCGTGCAGCACGCCCATCAGAAAGCCATCATTCACCGCGATCTGAAGCCGTCGAACATCCTGGTCATGGAAGTGGACGGAAAACCGGTTCCGCGCATCATCGATTTTGGGATCGCCAAGGCAACATCGCACCGTTTAAGTGATGAAACTCTGCATACCCAAGTCGGCGCGCTGATTGGCACGCTCGGCTATATCAGCCCCGAGCAGGCTGATTCCGGAGGCGAGGACATCGATACCCGAAGCGACGTGTATTCGCTCGGCGTGGTGCTCTATGAGTTGCTCAGCGGCGCGTTGCCGTTCGACTTTCGACGCCTTGCATACGACGAGGCGTTGCGCTGCCTGCGCGAGCAGGATGCTCCGAGTCCGAGCACTCGTCTGCGCACACGAGGCGAAGATTCTGCGCCGGCTGCAAAGAATCGGGGCGCCGACCTGCCAACGCTGGTAGGTCTGCTTCAAGGGGACCCCGATGCCATCACCCTGAGGGCTCTTGAAAAGAGCCGGGCACGGCGATATTCCACGCCATCAGAGTTGGCCGCCGACATCGGCCGTCACCTGCGCAACGAGCCGGTTCTGGCGCGAGCGCCCAGTGTGGTCTACCGCGCAGGCAAATTTGCCCGGCGACACCGGCTTGCTGTAACACTCGTGAGCCTGCTAACGCTTCTGACACTGATTTTCGCAGTTGCCCAGACCGTTGAGCTGCGGCGCATCCGGCGCGAGCGCGACCGCGCGGATCGAATTACCGACTTCCTGATTAACATGTTCAAGGTCTCTGCTCCCAGCGAGGCGAGGGGCAACACCGTTACGGCGCGGGAGATCCTGGACAAATCATCGAATGAGATCGAGAGCGAATTAGGAAAGGATGTCGAGGCCCGGACACAGTTGATGCTGGTCATGGCCAGGACCTACGAAAACCTCGGGCTGTTCTCTCGTGCGCACGCTTTAGTGGAGCGTGTTCTGCAGGACCGGCGCAAAACACTAGGTGTAGACAATCCAAAAACCCTGGAAGCCATGTCCGAGATGGGCTGGATACTGCATCGGGAGGGACGCGACACAGAGGCTGAGCGCCTGATCCGGACGACGATCGACGCTCAGAGCCGCGTCCTTGGACCGGACAATTCCTCGACGCTTGAGTCCAGAGATCATCTTGCACGCATCCTTCTAAGACAGGCGCACTACGCGGAGGTGGAGAAGCTGGAACGCGAGTTGATCGCCATCAGCAGCAACAGCCAGGGGCCTGAGAATCCACAGACGCTGCGCTTCATGGAGAGCCTCGCCGTCGCCCTCGCCCGCCAAAGCCGTTTTGCTGAAGCGGAGGCCGAGTATCGCCAGGTGCTGGACACTCAGCGGAGCAACCTGGGCACAGACCATCCCGACACTCTTGCGACAATGCACAGCCTTGCCAGCATGTACCTCGATCAAGGAAATGACGAGGAGGCAGAGAAGTTATACCGGGAGACACTTCAGATCGACCAGCGTGTTCTCGGGGGTGACCATCCTGATACGGCGAACGAGATGACGACACTCGCAAATACGGTAAGGTTCGACCCAGAGCGCCGTGGTGAAGCCGAAAACTTGTATCGAAAGGCACTGGAGATCGAGTTGCGCGTTGTGGGTCCGGACCACCCGTATACGACGGGTGCGCAGGAGGGTCTGGCCAACGTGCTGGCCGCGGAGGGCCGTTATGTCGAAGCGGAAGTACTCCTGCGGCAAATCCTGAATGAACGCCAGCGTGTTCTCGGCGCCGACCATACCGACACTCTCTTGTCGCAATACAACCTGGCGAGCGTCCTCAAGCACGAAGGGAGAAACGGCGAAGCCGAGACGCTGATCCGGGAGACTTTGGAAACGCAAACCCGGGTACTGGACGCGAACGACCCTGATACGCTGGCCTCCAGGTCGCTTCTTGCCGACGTTTTGCTGGCACAGAAGAAGCCGAAGGAGGCGGAGGAATTCGCCAGGCAAGCCTTCAACGACCAGTCGCGAACCCTCGGTCTGCTACACCGCGACACTCTTGAAAGTCTCGGAGCCCTCGGAACGGCTTTGGTTCAAACGGGCCGATACGAAGATGCGAAAAAACTGTACCTGGACAGTATTGAAAAGATAGGCGCTGATAAGAGCCAAGACGCACGCGAAATTGTGTTCGGACTTTGGTATGACCTTGCCGATCTGGCCGCGCAGGCCGGCCGCCGAGACGAAGCCTTTACCTATCTCGACCACGCCGTCGATGCCGGCTTCGCAAATGCTCTATTCATGCGAACTGACACGGACTTGAAGCCGCTGCGAAACGACCCCCGCTTCGATAAGCTCGTCGCCAGGGCAAAGGCTGCCAACCCGCCGCCGGCACCTCCATCGAAATAGATGCTGGTAACAGCGCGCGTACGCAGTTTGCTTCTCGACTGTCGTCGGTTCACCCACTCTTCATGCCAGTGTGTAGCCCGGGTCGAAAGGCGGTTCATGAGCGTCCGTTGTGTCAAGCCATCGCAGGGAAAGAATGTCTACGGGGTCCGTTAATCCGTGAGTCAACAGATTGGGAAGGACTTCTAACACTCCGTGATCGAGAAAATCTCTGTACAGGTCCATGTCAGGCTCAAACAAGACGCATTCGAGACCATCGATCATCTTCAAATCCGCGGCGTTCTGGTGAAAGGTGAGCTGGACATTGGAGTACTTATACTCGGTCTGTTTATAGCTAAGCGTAGCGCCGGGGTGTAAGGCGCCGGGGTCGTTTTCCACTGCGAATCCCCCATCCCTTGCAGTCGCTTCGACGGCCGGTATCATTGCGGGATCGATATAGCCGAAAAATCGATCCTGGGCGAACGTGTCATCCCACCTGATCTCCTTCAGATAATCGAGCGGGGTCTTCCCTGTCCCGATTCCAATTCCATCCATGGCGGTGATCAGGTTCATGAAGCACGCCAGAGACGCCCGCTTATTGACCGCCTGCAGATCTGTATACCGCTGCTGTGCTGCCGCATCGTCTGCCAGGCCCAGCCCCAGACACTCTGCCACTTTGGGATATCTCGCTTTGAACTCGACCCACGGCCGAAATGAAATTTTGGTAGGCACGGGAATCAGCATGAACTTCAGCACCTGATGAACCTTTGGATCTGCCTTGACGAAGTCCCCCGTCCCGCGATGCCCCTTGACCCAAACGGTCACCGTGTAATTGTCACCCGGGCCGTCGAAGAACTGCAGGTTGAGTTGAATAACCGGCCCTTTCACCCAGTTGGTCTGATTCACTCCAGAATTGTTTCTGACTTCAAGGAGGACTTCAAGTTCCTCGGCAACCGGCTGTTCAGCGCCGTCGTAGAGGACGATCGTCGCGCGCGCTACCGTCTCCTTTGCCATATAACCCCCGACTCACAAAGTTATTAGTCGACTCATCATCTCACTAAACTCCCACCTTGAAACGGGTTCACTCGGCCTTTCCGACTGAATGTTCTGCATAGACCTTTTCAAATAATGCAAAAGCCTGCTTTTTCTTGCCGTCCTCTGAGATCAGCCCTTTGCGGTTGTAGCCGTCCTGCAGCTTCGGAATGTTGCGGGTCGGTGAGCGGAAGTCCATAAGGATCCACGGAGCGACACCGCGCAGCTGGGGAACCTTGCTTAACATCACGAACTGGTGCTGAAAGACATAAACCTGTTGTTCTTCTGTCCAACGCTGATTCACAGCGCCGTGGTTGCCGGATTTGGCCTCGGCACCAAATTCGCTCATGATCACGGGCTTCTGCGGAAATGTCCAATGAATGTTGTCAGCGTCTTCCGGAGTCATTTCGTACCACCCGATATACTCATTTTGTCCGATGACATCGAGTGCATCGCAAAGCGGATCATTGTTGATCATCTCCGTGCCGTTGGGCCTGGGCCCGATGATCGCAGAGGTGATGAGCCGGGTCGAATCAAGGTTCCTGGCTTCGTTGGCGAGGTCGGTGAGAAATCTGGTGCGGGCCGGATTGTTGGGAGTTTCGTTGGAGACGGACCACAGAATGACGGAGGCTTTGTTGCGATCACGCCGGATCATCTCCTTGAGCATCAAGACGTCCTTGGCATAAACCTCGGGCTTGTCAAATGAGATGTGCTGCCAATTCGGTATCTCGGACCATACCAGGATGCCATTCCGATCGGCAGCTCGCTCCATACGCTCATCGTGAGGATAATGGGCGAGGCGAACGAAATTGGCGTGCATTTCTTTCAGATAGGCAAAGATGGCGTTGACGTCGCTGTCTGTGTTCGCTCGGCCCCCTCGGATCGGAGCTTCTGCATGCATATTTGCGCCCTGCAGAAAGATTGGCTTGCCGTTAAGGAGTATACGGGTGCCGTCGACACGGATATCTCGGAAGCCGATATCATCGGTCAATCTGTCGTCTCCCGAGGCAAGTGTGACCTTGTATAGTTTTGGATCGTCAGGCGACCAAAAAGTAAGTTGGGCGGCTTTGACCGTTAAACGGGCGTTGCCTTCGGCATCGGTAGTTGCTGTCCCGTTGACAGCTGCTTCTGGTACATCAATCGTAACAACGGTTCCAGCAGGGGCGTTGAGAACGTGAACGTAGCCGGTGATGTCAGTGTTGTGAGGATCGAAACTGGCGCCGTGCGCAAGGTGCAAATCGTAATCGTCAATGAAGGCGGAGGGAAGAGTAACAAGCGATACATCGCGGGTAAGGCCTCCATAGTTGCACCAATCGATCCCGACGGAAGGAATGCCATCGACAATGCGCGTGGCATCGACGGCAATCACAACGAAGTTTGACCCTTGATGCAGCACGGCTGTGACTTCACAGTCGAAAGGCGTGTAGCCGCCCTCGTGATCGCAGACGCGTTTCTGATTGACCCAGACGTGCGACCGGTAGTTGGCCGCGCCGACGTGGAGAAACGTGCGGGTGTTCGCTTTGGGCTGCGCCTCAAAGTCTCGCTGGTACCAGAGAACACCTTCATAGTTGAAGAGCTCGGGAACTTGCGTGTTCCAGTCACCGGGAACCCGCAGAGTGGGCGCGGTGGAAAAATCATATTCCTGGTTATGCTGGCCGACGATATTGGGATGTTCGTTCAGGGCATAGGACTTGTCATTGATATCTCCACTTGAGGTGTAGAGAGCTCTGCCCGGCGACTGGTCCACGAGGTAGTGCCAGTCTCCATTGAGACTGGTTACGGTTCGATGGTCGATACCCACAAGCAAGGTCTGCAGAGGTTGCTGCGCAAAGACCGGAATAGTGAAGCAAAAGCAGGCAAGCAAAGCAGACACGTGAATGGCGATCCGTGAACCATCCTCTCGCCGATTGAACGCGACCATAGTAGCTGTCACCCCCGGCTACGAGCTTACAGGCACGAGGGTGGGATGCGCGAGAATCGGAATCCGCCAATACTAACCGTTGCAAAGTTGATTTCAGGGCGGCCGACTTGATTCCAGCTGCGTTTCAAACCGGCCAAACGACCTGAGCCGGCACACCCCGCTTAAGTGAAGAGTCTCAAGGCCGCGAAGAGATTTTTGATCGCTTAGCTCGGTCGCAGGGAAAGATCCGATCGCCTGAGGTTGTTCGGGAAAAAAAGTGTCCCGTTCTCACCACATTCGATGTGAACGGGACAAAGAGCGCGAATTCCGTGGCATCAGAAGTAGAGTTTCGCGCCGAACTGGAAGACGCGTGGGTCAAAGGCTGAGGTCACCTGGCCGAAATTGCTCGCGCCGAGCGCATTGCTGACCTGGTCGAACTGGGTGTGGTTCCAGACGTTAAAGCTCTCCGCTCGAAGCTCCAGCCTCCTGCCCCGATCCTCACTGAACGGGAAGCTCTTGAACAGCGAAAGATTCCAGTTATCACGTCCGGGACCGCGCAGAGAATTGAACCCGGCATTGCCCCACGCACCTGCTGCCGGGGAAGCAAATGCCGCGGTATCGAACCACTCACCTACCTTGTGGGGATAGGAAACGCCGCTGACCTTGTCCGGGCGGTTCGTTGCGTTGGGCAGACCGTTCCCGCTTTGACCGCCCGTCAGTTGAGGGTTGATCGGCAAGCCGGATGTCATCGTTACGATACCGGAGATCTCCCATCCTCCGAGGGTTGTTCTCAAAAGGCGGTTTGGACTCTTTTGCAGGAAAGGAATGTCGTAAATGAAGTTCACAGCGGCATTGTGGGTTCTGTCGTAGCCACTCGGTCCATCGTCGTACTTCCATCCAATATATGGATTGGATACATTGCCGAGATCACCGCCCCCGTTGCCGCCGAGCGTAGGATCGACGCTATGCGACAGAGTGTAATACGCCCGCATTGTCAGACTCCGGATCTGGGAGTTTAAGTCAACCTGCAGCGAGTTATAGTGCGAGTTGGCTTCATTTTTGGACATATTGATTGACTGGAAACCAGGATAAGGCAAGCCTGGTGCGGTGTTGTACTGGGCGCCGGCGATGAGCTTCGGCAGATAGCTCTCGTCGGGCAGGTTGATTTGGCGGTAGTTGTTCTGATATCGATTCTGGTTCCCAACGTAAGAAATCGCCAGGACCGTTCGGGCGTTCAACTGCCGCTGCAGGCCGGCGCTGTATTGATAACTGGCCGGCTGTTTGTATTTGTCGATATCCAGGCCCGTAATGCTGGCGGGATTGATCGGTTTGGCGGCAACGTTGCCGGTAGCGAGCAAGATGCTCGGGTTTTCCAGAGTGACGCTGCTGTTATTCACGCTGAGACTGAAGGGAATGTTGGGTCCGGCGTTGTACATGTCGTTGCCTTGAATGCGCTCATACATGATCCCGAATCCACCCCGGAGCACCGTCTTGCCGTTGCCCGCGATGTCGTAAGCAAAACCAAGACGCGGACCGAAGGTCGCCCAGTTGTTGTTGACCAGTCCCTTCGGAACGCCATTCTGCCCGGGGATCCCAATGCCGTTCAGGTAAAGCGGAACGCCCGCCAGAATGGGGTTCGGGCTCGTGCCGAGCCCAGGACTTCCGGGACTGATTGTTCCGTCAGGAAGAAGAACAGCCGCGTCCGCCGGGTTATAGAGAGAAGGGTAAAAGTTTCCCATACGATTGTTGGCCTCGTATGTGTGCGGGACGCCGTCCCAGCGCAGTCCGAGGTTGAGAGTCAGGTTCCGATTCACGCGCCAGTTGTCCTGAATGTATGCAGCCCATGAAACGTTGTTCCAGAGGCCCTGATCCTGCACGGCCAATTCGTTGTAGCTCTTCGCTGTGCCGAGAAGGAAGTCGGCGAAGTCGCTTCCTGTGAACGTGCCGTCAAAATTGAAAGCGCCCTGGGTCGTTCCGAAGAGATCCTGCACCTTCTTATAAAGCGCCCAGCTGCCGCCGATCTTGAGCTGATGGGGTCCCTTAGTCCAGGAAACATCGTCCCGCACCTGGTAGTCGTCGGCCTTGTTGTTCCACGGCCAGTTTGAAATTTCGAAGTGACTGCCAATCGATCCGTTCAGGTCGATGTTAGGGATGCGATTGAGGTTATTGGGACCCGTGAAGAGTCGGGAATTGGAGGAGTCGTAGCCGTCGGGAATCGAAAGGCTCTTCAAACCCGATCCTGCATAGGGAACAATGTTGATCCTGTTGCCGTTGTAGTTGACGGCGGTCTCGTTGAGAAGGTTCGGACTGATTGTGTAAGTTGCGTGCAGGACCGCGCTGTAGGAAGGATTACCGAAGGTGTCGCCCACAGTCGGCACGTTGGCGCCGCTCCATTGACTTATGCCGAAACCCTGTGAGACCTGCTCCGCAATGAAATGTCCAAAGATCGACAGTTTGTCGTTGAAATTGTGGTCCATGCGCACAACTTCTTCGGTAAGGTTAGTCGGAGAATTGTTTCCCCCGATAAACGTCGGTTTGCCGTCTGCGGTAATAGTGTTCGGTGCCGGGAAAATTCCGGCGGTCAACAGCGCGGTCGCATTCGGTGAAATCATGCACGCTGGAATCGTGTTGTCGGGAAATGGCGCTCCCTTTACGACGCCCGCAGGCAGAACACCTCCGGGACAATTTCGTGCAAGGACCGCATCAGAGACCGCGCCTGGAACCTTGATAGCCTGGGCGCCAAAGTTGCCGCCATAGGTCGACGTATCCGGTACTGGCTGATTCGTCAATCCACCTTGAATCAGGCGGCGCCATTCCTGGTTGTAGAAAAAGAAAGTGCGCTTCCGGTCCGGATTGTAGAGCTTTCCCAGCGTAACCGGCCCGCCGACATTGAATCCGAACACATTGAGTCGCAGTTCCGCCACCTTTTGCGGTGCTGGGTTGAAGTAGTTGCGCGCATCAAAGGCGTCATTGCGATTAAACTCCCACGCCGAGGCGTGGAACGACCTGGTTCCGGATTTAAGAACCATGGACATCGTCCCGGCCGATGAGAGCCCATAGTCGGCGCTGTAGTTTGACGTGAGAGTCCGGAACTCCGCGATGGCATCGCTTGAGGGAGCGATGCTCATCCCGCCGGCGCCGCCGCGATCGTCATCTTCTCCGCCATCCAGCAGGTAGATGTTGTGATTCTGACGCAAGCCGTTGAATTCTACGCTGGCATCTCCGCCGACTGGAGTATTGACCTCGCCGGCGCTCATGCCCCCGGCCCCGATCTGGCTGGAGGCGCCGGGCACGAGCGCGGCAAGCTGGTACATGCTTCGCCCGCTCACCGAGATCTGGGATATCTGTTGTCCGGTGATCACGCTGCTCTGTTCGCCGGAGTCAGTCTGAACCCGCACTGTGTTTGCCTCCACGGTGATGGTTTCCTGAACTTCGCCGACCTGCAACTGGAAGTCAAGTCGATCGCGATCGCCGACTTGAAGTTCAACGTTCTGCTGTTCCGCAGCTTTGAAGCCCGCGGCTTGAGCTTTTACGCGGTAATGGCCGATGTTCAGGTCGGGAACAACGTATTGACCGGCAGTGTTGGTTTCAATACTTCTCGTCACTCCTGACTCGACATTGGTGATGGTGATGGTCACATTCGGTAGGGCTGCACCGGCAGGATCGGTGACGGTGCCAACCACGGTTGCCTGTTGCGCGCCCGCATAACCCGAGAAACCAAACAGGGGCGCCAGCAGAAGGAGTGTGAAACGCAAGATAGTCTGTTTTCGAATGGAAGTACGGAGGTTAACTCCACGCATCACGGCCAAAACTGAATTCCTTGTCATTCTTTTTTCTCCAGTATCCGATTGGACCCCGGCGATGGCGCCGTTGTCGCAATTCTCAGAGTGCAATCGTTACTGGTCGCTGGCCATAGCCGCTTCCCGCGTTTTCGTCATAACCACCGCCAAGCCCAAGCGCCTCCGCTATCTACGGGCACAACCTTGCCGCGAATCGTTGTGCCGCTAGCAGCAATTGGAACGAAATAGAGAGGGCCCGTAGAAACAACCCGGCGTTCCCGCTTCCGCTCAAAGCGGAAATCCAGATTCTCCGTGAGGAGCCGTGAACCGAGTAGATTTCTGGACGCTGTCGATCGCCGGAACAAGGATTCGGCTCTAATGTTGCCACCGCAACTGGTCTCGCCGGATAGAAGAGTCAGGCGCCGGCCAGCTAGCCACGGACCAAGGCCCGCATTCGCGTTACGGCACTGGGGATTTGCTCTGTCGTCGTACTGCCAAAGCCAAGTACGAAACCATGGCGCGGCTCTTTCCCGGCGTAGTACCGTGAGAGCGGGAAAAGCACGAGTCTCTCCTTTGCCGCGCGAATGGAGATGTCGTGGTCATTGAATCCTTCCGGCAGGGTTACAGAAACATGCATTCCTGCGGCGGAGCCGTGCACTTCAAGGAAGTCTCCAAACTCTGCCTGAATGGATTCGATCAGTACATTCCTTCGCTCGCCGTAAATCTGCCGCATTCTGCGAATGTATCTTCCAAGGTGGCCAAGCTCCATAAAATCGGCGAGGACTTCCTGAAGCAGATAGGGAGGAAAGATATCAGTGGCAAATCGAACAGCCTCGAAGAGCTTCACCAGGTCTCGCGGAATGACTATGTACCCCATCCGTAGAGAGGGCAGAAGCATCTTGCTGAATGTTCCGATATAGATGACGCGCGCGTTCACATCAAGTCCCTGCAACGACGCGATCGGCCTGGTATCAAAGCGGTATTCACTATCGTAGTCGTCCTCGATAATCCAGGCTCCCGCAGTCTGCGCCCAGTTGAGCAAGAGAAGGCGGCGGGTCGCACTCATCGTCGACCCAAGCGGAAACTGATGAGATGGAGTGACGAAAGCCGCTTTGGCTGCATCGCACCGGATCGCCTTGGCTATGTCCATTCCCTGCTCATCCACCGGTACCAGTTTCAAGCGGCATCCTGCCGCCTGGAGCAATGTCCTTTCCAGATGGTATCCAGGCTCTTCAACCAGCACCGAGTCTCCCGGATTAAGAAGAACGCGCGCCGTAATATCGAGCGCCTGCTGGGAGCCTGACACAATCATGATCTGGTCCGGGTCGCATTTGGCTGAACGGGCGGTGCGCAGATAACGACAAATCTCCTGTCGAAATCGTGGCGAACCCATCGGATCAATTCTTTGTAGCGAGTTCGAACACGGATTTCGGCTGTGACGGTTCACAAGTCCGGACCAAATTTGAAATGGAAACTGATCGAATGCAGGCTGATGGAGTCCGAAGGCTCCCCAGGCCCGCAGGTGCGAATCCCTTGGAAACTTTGGATAGAGGAGATTGCGTTTCGCGACTGGCCTGTTGCCCGATGGCCCCTGTTCCGGATACGCCGTACGGTGCTCCGCAGACATCATCTGCTCAGGCAGCGTTGACGAAACAAAGGTGCCGGAGCCGATCTGGCTCTCGAAATACCCTTCCGCCAGGAGTTGAGCATATGCATGCAAAACAGGAAAGCGCGAAACCTGGATCTCGCAAGCGAGTTCGCGACTGGAAGGAATTTTTTGTCCAGGGACCAGATCCCCTCGCAGGATGGCCTCTCTATATCCGTCATAGACCTGGCGGTGCAGGGGCTTATCCTCGTCGCGGTCCACCACAATGACAGGGCTGAGCGAGGCATGACTCATTAAGGGCGATTGTAGTGAACAGAATATTTCCGCTCAATCCGGCTTACCCAACGTAGTCGCCGCTTCATAACATTCCTTTGATCCCGTCGACATTGGCGAGCGTGATGGCGTGCCCGGGCGCCACCGGAAGTGAATCCACGGACTCATTGCATCATCGGAACCCGGCAGCTCGCGCGATCAATATCAATCCTGCCCCAACGACGACGAAGCCAATGGCTCGCACCGTTTGCCTACCGGCGGGTGCGAGACGCTCAGCGGTGATCGCGGTCGTAATGGCGGCCATTGCGCGCAAGTCCATCACGCCGACAACCAAAAGGATCGCCGTCAGGTTGGCACAACTGAGGCCGCAATGAAATCCGAAATGCAGGCCCAGCCTCCACGCCGCCCCAGGGTGAGACGCTAGCACGTAGTCCTGTCGCGGAGCTTCCCGGCAGCAGGTAAGGTGATGTACTTTCCACTTAGTGAACTGGAGTGCGCCGGCGATGAGAACGACCAATCCGGTAGCAATGGGAACAGCGCGCGCGAGCGTCGGCTGTTCCATCACGATGGTTGACATCGCCGCGCCCACTGGAAAAACGGCCAATCCGAAGAGCATCCAGACGAAGAAGTAGCCGAGGACGACCAGCGTGAGCCGGCCTCGGCACGCCTCGTGTGCCCTCCCAGAGGACTGGCGATAGCGCCACAACACGGGCGTCAACGATGGCAGCATCATCGCTGCCATCATGACAACCCACATAAGGGCGAACGAGGCTGTGGCGCCGGCCCACGTCTGTCCGGGCATCAGCATCCACGCCATCGACATCGTCCAGTCGCCAGCCATCGGCATCTCGGGGCCAGCCGACATGGAGCTGCACCAGACTGTCGTAACCGCCAGGCAGACGACGAACACCATCGCTAAGGTGCCAAAGAAAGTTCGCCGGGAAGCTTTCTCCGAAACCAGGCGAACAACGGCGGTTATAGAGATGCCAGGCTCAAAATTGTTGGCGACAAATGTTGGGTTCGTCATGGTACTCTCTCAGTCTCCCTTTGCCCCCGGCAGTGGGGCCCTTCTTTAGCTCGCTTTCCCCTCTGCGTCCTTTTTGCGGAAGGCGGCTACTCCGGCGTCGGACACCTTGACCCACTTCTGGTCAGGCGCGGCCTCGGCTTCGTAGTTATCGTGCCAGTTCCACCACTTGTACGGCGGGGTCCGCGGATAACCCTCCGGCGAGTCCTCCCAAAGCTCCTGACGGCCAAGGGGCGTGACATCGAGATAGCTCCAGAGGGTCCCCATCGCTTCGTCGCCGCGGCTGTTGATGAAGTAGGTGCGGAATACCTGCTCGCCATCGCTGAAGAACACGTTGTGGCCGTGCCATTCATCGACGCCAAAGTCTGCGTCGAAGCCATCGGTGATGGTGTACCAGGGCATCTCCCAGCCCATCCGCATCTTCAAGCTCGCGATGTCCGGCTGCGGCGCACGTGAGGCAAAGGCGAGGGTGGTGTCGCGGGCGTTCAAATGGGCTAGGTGGGAGACCTGATCGGCGACCATGGAGCAGCCGCGGCAGGCGTGCTCGGGCCAGCCAAACACCCCGGGCTCGAAGAAGGCGCGATAGACAATCAGCTGAGGGCGGTCCTCGAACAAATTGAGAATGCTCACCTTGCCATTGGGTCCATCGAACTCGTACTTCTTCTCCACCGTCACCCATGGCATCCGCCGGCGTTCCGCCGCCAGCGCGTCACGGGACCGAGTGAAGGCCTTCTCTTTCACGAGGAGTTGTTGGCGCGCAGCCTCCCACTCCTGTTGCGACACGATCGGGGGCGTATTCATCGCGAGAGGTCCGTTCTTTTGTTCTTTATCTTTCTCATTGTTTGTTGTCATCGGTGTGGTCATCATCTTTTTCTCCCATCGTGAGATTTTGGTCTTTCGTCCTGGAACTCCGGCCTGGACATGACCACGTGTCTGGCGGTCATGTACAAATATTGATGCAGGGATCGAGCAACCAGGGAGTTACAAGTTTGGCGGGATTCTGATGGATTCTCTGATCACAGCCGCGGCACGGGCCCTCGCTGCGGGTGATCCCCTCGGCGCATTGAGTCGAGTCGCGCTGCGTGACGATGCGCCCGCGCTTGCGCTTCGCGGGATCGCAATGGCACAGCTCGGAGAGTTCGCAAGGGCGAAGGAACTTCTTCGAAAGGCATCACACTCGTTCAGCCCGAAGGAATTCGTGGCACGTGCGAGGTGCGTCGTCGCCGAAGCCGAGATCGCGCTTGCCTCGCGCGATCTGGGATGGCCCGCGAAGGCGCTTTCCACGGCGCGAGCCACTCTGGAAGCTCACGGCGATCGCATCAACGCCGCGCATGCGCGCTATCTTGAGGTCCGGCGCCTCGTGTTGATCGGGCGTCTGGACGAAGCGGAGCACATGCTTGCCGATTTCGACCCGACACCCTTCCCGCCTGCATTACGGGCCGTTCACGAACTCGTTGTTAGCGGGATCGCGATCCGCCGCTTGCGCGCAAAAGACGCGCGCGCCGCGCTTGCCCGGGCCGAATGCTCGGCGCGGCAAGCAGGGATCGCTGCCTTGACGGCAGAGGTGGAAAGCGTATTTCAAATTCTGCAAACGCCAGCGGCTCGCCTGATTGCACGCGGCGAGGAACGACCGCTTCTGCTGGAAGAGGTCGAGGCGTTCCTGGCGTCAAGCTCGCTCGTCATCGACGCGTGTCGAAATGTTGTGCGCGACGCACACGCGGTAATTTCGCTTACAACGCGCCCGGTCTTGTTCGCGCTTGCGCGGACGCTGGGCGAAGCATTCCCCGGCGACGTGCCGAGGGATGTGCTCGTCGCTCGCGCCTTTGGATCGAAATTCGTCGATGAATCTCATCGCGTGCGGCTACGGGTTGAAATCGGCCGGCTTCGCAGGTTGGTTCGGGAACTGGTCGACTTAAAAGCGACGCAGCGTGGCTTTGCGCTGGCGCCACATGGCGCACGCGAGGTGGTCGTTCTGGCGCGCCCTGTCGAAGACGAACATGGGTCAGTGCTTGCATTCCTTGCCGACGGTGAGTCGTGGTCAAGCTCGGCCCTTGCGCTTGCGCTGGGAACGAGCCAGCGCTCCGTTCAGCGGGCCCTCGACTCTCTAGCCGCAGCGGGCAAGGTGCAGTCGTTCGGCCAGGCGCGAGCTCGTCGTTGGATCAGCCCACCGGTGCCCGGATTCACGACTACGTTGTTACTCCCAGCTCCGCTGCCAATTGATTAAAGTGGACGTATGAAACGATCAAGCGCCGAAATTGTTCGAGAGTACGGTCCCTTTCCAGGTACCGGCAGAGTGGATGGAGTCACCTATGACGGCCAGCACGTCTGGTTTGCGTCCGGAGACAAGCTGAACGCCTTCGATCCTGGAAGCGGAAAAGCAGTTCGTTCGCTCGATGTCGCTGCGCATGCTGGAACCGCATTCGACGGCCGGCATATATTTCAGATCGCAGAGGATCGTATCCAGAAGATCGATCCCGCGAGCGGAAGCGTGCTTGGCACAATTCCCGCGCCCGGCGGTGGTGGAGACTCGGGCCTCGCGTGGGCCGAGGGAACGCTTTGGGTAGGACAGTACCGGGACCGCAAGATCCATCAAATCGATCCCGATACTGGGGCAATTCTTCGTACCATCGAGTCAAATCGCTTTGTCACTGGGGTCACCTGGGTTGACGGAGAGCTATGGCATGCCACCTCAGAAGGTGAAGAGAGCGAGTTGAGGCGAATCGATGTTCAAACCGGAGAAGTGCAAGAGATAATCGGGATGCCGCGCGATTTCAACGTTTCAGGACTTGAATCCGATGGAAGCGATCGATTCTTCTGCGGAGGACAAAAGAGCGGGAAAGTGAGAGTCGTCCGCCGGCCGAAGCGTGCCTGAGCGAGGAAACAGCCATTCGTATCTCGGCGTCCGCATCACGAAATTCAGATCCATCCCAATGCAAAAGACTTATTTCATTAGACTGAGCGCGGCGCCAAGGATCTCTTCCAAATCGCCGAATCGCGCGTGGTAGTCATCAAGACTCCGGCGAATCACTTCCTTCGCTTCTTCGCAACCGTACGTGGCGGTGATCTCACATCCACTCGTCGATGCGCCGGGCGCCTGCTTATAAGTTAGGAAATAGTGGCTCAAGCGGTTGAGCATCGTCCCAGGTACATCGCTGATATCGGTCCACGAGCCATAAGTCGCATCTTCCTTGAGGACTGCGATGATTTTGTCGTCCGCTTCATTGTGGTCGATCATGCGAAATCCCCCGATGGGAACGCAGTCGACTAACATGTATCCGTGTTGCACCGGCCGGTCGGTCAAAACACAGATGTCGAGCGGGTCGCCGTCTCCGTCGAGTTGTCGGCCGGACTTTGCCGACGAGTACGCCGCCACGCTCTCGCCACAAAAGGTCTGCGGGATAAATCCGTACAACGCCGGACAGATGTTCGAGTACTTCTGGGGACGATCGATTTTGAGGTATCCCGACACTTTGTCGATCTCATATTTAAGCGTGTCTGAGGGTACTACCTCAATGAAACAATGGAGTATTTCAGGCACATGTTCCCCGGGAGAGACTCCATGCCAGGGATGCGCCTTAAACAAGACGCCAAGCAGTTTCCACAGTGGCTGCGTCGTTTGACTCACGGGAACCAACCTTTGTTGCGAAATTCAGAGTAACCAAAATAACGGGAACGAAATCGATGGCCTTGCCGCGCTCATCTTCCCATTCTTCAGGATTTATCCGCAAGGCCAATACCTGGCGCCTTCCGGTACTTTAGTCTACGCCGGTTGTAAAAAAATGCCAGTTCCTGTTCCGTTTCAAACCCCATGAGTTGGGCCTTGCCTGCAGGGGCGGAGTACATCTATCCTTCTTGGCAATATCGAACTGTACAGATTAGACGGCGAAGAATATGGAAGGCGGCCTTTCGTCGACACCTGAACGTGTAGCGGGCCGGATCTAAATCCCGTGAGTTGCTCGAGTGCCCCGGAGGAGCAACGATCTCAACTGAGGATTGGTGGTCTATCAATGAGCTCTCAAGGTCAAGTCGTATCTCCCCCTTCGCCACTCATTTTGAATGATTGGTCGGCCTCGATCCAGCAAATCCTCAAACACCAGTTCGCCAAGGGGATATCCAATGCGACTCCTGGCGAACTGTTTCGCGCCACCTCGGCGGCTTTACGCCCGCATATTATCGACGCAATGCTGGAGACCGAGTCCAGGTTTCGGTCCGCCCACGCGAAGTCTATCTACTATTTGTCGATGGAATTCCTGCTGGGGCGTTCCCTGAGGAACAACCTGCAAAGTCTGAATTTGTATGGCGCACTTGACGACGCTTTGGGGGACCTCGGGCAGCGTCTCTCCGATGTGCTTGAGATCGAGCCGGACGCAGCACTGGGCAACGGTGGCCTCGGCCGATTGGCCGCATGTTTTCTCGATTCGCTGGCTTCCCTTCACATGCCTGGTTACGGATACGGAATCAATTACGAATTTGGATTGTTTCGGCAGGAAATCGACGACGGCCGGCAAAAGGAGAAGCCCGACTACTGGGCCAGCGAACAGTCTCCCTGGCTTATCGAGCACCTCGATCAGTCTGTGACGGTCCCCATCTACGGCCATATCGAGCACGGTCGAGACCGGTCGGGAAACTACAATCCGATGTGGATGGACTGGAAAGTGTTGATCGGGGTTCCGCACGATTTTCCGATCCTCGGCCAGGGGGCCCGAACGGTGAACACGCTCCGGTTGTTTTCCGCCCGGGCCTCGGATGATTTCGATATTGGGATCTTTAATGCGGGCGATTACCTGAATGCTGTTGAGCAAAAGATCCAATCCGAAACGGTGAGCAAGGTTCTCTATCCCTCAGACGCGGTGGATTCCGGCCGCTATCTCCGGTTTACCCAGGAATACTTCCTCGTTGCGTGTGCGGTCCGGGATATCTTCCGTCGCTTTCTGGCTCTCCACGAGCATCCGCGCGAATTCGCCGGTCGCGTCGCAATTCAGATGAACGACACGCATCCCGCTCTTGCCGTGACTGAGTTAATGAGAGTCCTTGTCGACGAGCACGAAATGGGTTGGGAAGAAGCATGGGAGATCACGCAGGCCTCCTGTGGTTATACAAACCACACGCTGATGCCCGAAGCTCTGGAACGCTGGCCCATCGATATGTTTGAGCGAGTTCTGCCCCGTCATCTACAGATCCTTTATGAAATTAATCATCGCTTCCTCAAGCAGGTTGAAACGCGCTGGCCCGGTCAATTGTCTCGGCAGCAGAAGATGTCGCTTATAGAGGAGGGCAGCCCGAAAATGGTTCGCATGGCGAATCTGGCTATCGTCGGCAGCCATGCGGTGAACGGGGTGGCAAAACTTCACTCCGACCTGGTGCGGTCGCACCTGGTTCCCGACTTCAATGAATTCTTTCCCGGCCGATTCAGCAACAAGACTAATGGGGTTACGCCTCGCCGGTGGCTGATGCAGGCAAACCCCGCGTTGTCGTCGTGGATCGACAAGCAAATCGGCAAGGCATGGCGCGTTGATCTCGACCGCCTGTGCGATCTTGAACCCGCCAGCAGGGATTCTGCTGCGCAGGCTGACTTTCTCGATGTCAAGCACGCCAATAAGCAAAGGCTCGCTCAGACCATCTTCGATCGATCGGGCGTGCGCGTTGATCCGCAGTCGATGTTCGATGTGCAGGTAAAGCGCATCCATGAATACAAGCGCCAGTTGCTGCATGCTCTCGGGGTGATGCATGAATACTTTCGAATCATTGAAGACGGTGTCCTCCCAGCCGTTCCGCGGGTCCATATCTTTTCCGGCAAGGCTGCGCCTGGTTACATTCGCGCAAAACTGATCATCAAGCTCGTGAACAACCTTGCCAAAGTTGTGAACAGCGATCCGAAAGTCCGCGATTTTCTCAAGGTCGTCTTTCTTCCTGACTACAAAGTTTCGCTCGCCGAAGTCATCATTCCCGCCGCCGATCTGAGCGAGCAGATTTCGACCGCCGGAATGGAAGCCTCGGGAACGAGCAATATGAAATTTGCGATGAATGGAGCACTCACGGTAGGAACGCTGGACGGCGCGAACATTGAGATGCTGGAAGAGGTCGGAGCAGACAACATTTTTATCTTCGGTCTGCATGCTGCGGAAGTGCAACAACTGCGGACGGATGGATATTCTCCCTGGGACTGGTATCACCGCGACTCACACATTAAACGCATCTTAGATAGCCTCGCTTCAGATGCGTTCTCCGCGAAGGAAACTGGAATCTTCGAGCCGATTCGAAAAGCCCTGCTTGATGAAGGCGATCACTATTTTCATCTCGTCGATTTTGGTCCATATGTCGCTGCGCAAAACAAGGTTTCCGAGACGTTCATCGATCCGGCCTTGTGGAGTTCCAAGGCGATTCTCAATGTGGCCCGCATGAGCAAATTTTCCAGTGACCGAACCATACGGGAATACGCAAAGGACATTTGGAATGTGGTACCCGTTCATCCAACGGATGGGAAGTGATCGGCGGTGAAGATCCTTCTAGTTGACGACGATCGGGTTGCCCGCAGAATCCACTCCATACTGCTGCGTACACAAGGTCACGAGGTTGTCGAGGCTGCCGATGGCGAGCTGGCCTGGCAATTTGTGATAGAAAGTGACATCAGTTTTGTCGTCAGCGATTGGGTGATGCCGAACCTGGCCGGTGTTGACCTTTGCCGAAGAATCCGGGCAGCGGCCCTGGACCGCTATGTTTATGTCATTCTGTGCACCTCCAAAGGAGCGAAGACCGACCTCATTGAAGGCATGGACGCCGGCGCTGACGATTTCCTGGTAAAGCCAGTGGGGCCGGATGAATTGCGGGTCAAGGTGCGTGCCGGTGAACGGGTCTTGACCCTGCAGCAGGGACTTTCCCACAAGAACGATGAACTTGCCCGCATTAACCAGCAACTCCAGTCCTCGCACAAACTCCTTGAAGACGATCTCAAAGCCGCAGCCTGGATGCAGCAAAGACTGCTGCCGGCGCCTGCCCTTGAGGCGAATGGACTGAGATGCCACTGGCGTTTCGAGCCTTCCGGGTATGTGGCCGGGGATATCTTTAACTTCTTTGCCATGGACGAGAGCGAGGTGGGTTTCTATCTGCTGGACGTGTCTGGTCATGGCGTCCCCGCTGCGATGCTATCGGTGACTCTGAGCATGATCCTTACGCCGGACGCATCCCGCGGCAGTCCGCTGAGGCGTCTTGACCGCGCCACACAAGTGTCCGAGATATTGACCCCGGGCGATGCTATTCGCGAGCTGAATCGCCGCTTCCAATCAAAGGACGACCGCTACTTCACGATGATTTACGGATTATTCAATACCCGTTCGTCGATGTTGCGTGTGGCCCAGGCTGGGCATCCCGGCCCGGTTCTGATTGGAAAGAATGGCCAAACGGAGATCCTTGGTACGGGCGGCATGCCGGTAGGATTGTGGAACGAGATCGATTTCGACTGCTTTGAGATACCGGTGAGAGAAGGAGACCGATTGTTGCTGTATTCCGATGGAGTGACAGAGTGCATCAATGGAAAAGGTGAAGCTTTCGGTGAGCAACGGCTGCTGGCCTACCTGGCTGGCGCGTCTCAATCCCTCGATAAACTCCTCGAGGGTCTGTTAGAGGAGATCAGGAATTGGCGCGACGGCGCCGAATCGGAAGATGATGTTTCTCTCCTGGCCATTGAAAGAAATTCAAGCCACGCAGAGTGAAATGCGGAACGAATGCTAATTGCATGGAGGAACTGATGAGGTTCGAAGAACGGAAGATTGGGGATGTGTTCATTGCCAAGGTGCTCGAAAGCCGCATCGCCGCGGATGTTGCCGCGCGCTTCAAATCCGACCTGATTGACTATGTGACCAAGGGCAACCGGAAGTTCGTGCTGGACCTAAGCGAAATTACGTTCATCGATTCAAGCGGCCTTGGTGCCCTGATTGCGAGTCTGAAAGTCATCGGCGATGACGGCGAAATAGCTCTGTGCGGGGCTCAAGAGGCTGTGGCCAGCATGTTCAAATTGACGCGAATGAACAAGGTTTTCCGCATGTTCAACACGCCTGAGGAGGCTGCCGCCGCGCTTTTATAGTCGAAGGAGGAACCTCTTGAAAGGTGTCAGCTTTGCCATCGACAGTCATCTTGAAAACGTGTCTCTTGTCGCTGTTGCGGTGAACCGAATATGCGTGCAGTTGGGCCTCGACGATCTGGGTGCGGGACAAGTAGAGTTGTGTATCGTCGAAGCCGCCACGAATGCGATACGCCATGCATATCACGATGAGCCCGGCCACACGGTCGGGATCGCTTTGGCGGCCGATACGGATCGATTGAATATCGAAGTATCGGATAGCGGCACGCCCATGCCTGTCGAGCAGGAACAGAGACTGCTGCATGGCACAGTGGCAAATGAATTCCAAACCACGGACCTGCGATCTCTATCGGAGGGAGGCCGAGGTTTGCAGATTATTCATGATCTTATGGATGAAGTGTCCTACATTCGTTTAGGCAAGATCAACCGCCTGATCATGCGAAAGCAACTCGTTACTCCAGAAATATAAAGGGCGTAGTCTTGGCAAAATACCCCGTTAAGCGATAGCGATTCCGATCCTACCGCTGGTTCAATGCGTAGTTCAAAGAGGAACACTTGAGCGTTGCAGGGATCGATTTCGGAACGACAAACAGCTCAGTAGCGCTCGTTACTGGGAATTCACGGGTGGAACTCGCGTCGTTTACGTTCGCCGGCAGCGAGACACTTTCGTCCAGGTCAGTCCTCTACTTTGAACAGTTAAAGTCACCTGCCGGAATGAAACGGACCCACGGCCTGTCAGGACCGGCGGCCATCGAGCGGTACCTGGAGTCAGATGAAAAGGGTCGATTGATTCAATCGCTCAAGTCGCACCTTGCGAGCCATTCGTTGAGCGGGACCGAGGTGTTTGGCCGGCGCCTCGGGCTCGAAGAACTGATCTCGCGGATGCTGAGCGACCTTCGCAAACACGCCGAAAAACAGTTCGAACGGCCGATTCGCCGTGCCATGGTGGGACGGCCCGTTCGCTTCGTCGGCTCGGACAGCATGGAGGATGACGACTTCGCCGTTTCGCGGCTTCGGACGGCGTTCCAGATGGCCGGATTTGAGCACGTGGATTTCGAACTGGAACCGGTTGCCGCGGCATGCTCGTATGAGTCGACGCTCGATCATGACGAATTGATCCTGATCGGCGATTTCGGCGGAGGCACGAGTGATTTCTCACTGCTGCGCGTGGGGCCAGGTGCGCGGATGCCCGGCCAGGGGAAAAGGGACATACTCGGCTACAGCGGCGTTGGTTTAGCCGGTGATGCTTTCGATGCCCGGATAGTCCGCAAGCTTGTCTCGCCTGCCCTGGGGTCAAATTCCGAGGCGCGCTCGCTCAACAAGATCCTTCCCGCCGTTCCGGCGTGGATCTATGCCAATCTCGAGCGCTGGCATTATCTCTCGTTCCTGCGCACAAACAACGTGCGAGAGATTCTAAAAAGCGCCCGCATCCGCGCCCTGGAGCCGGAGAAGATCGAAGCTCTGATCGCCATTGTCGACCAAGACCTGGGGTTCCAACTCCATCAGGCGGTCCAGCGGGTGAAGTTCGCCCTTACGCAGCACGAATCCACGGAGTTCCGCTTCCACGACGGCGGCCTGGACCTGCGGATCCCGGTGACGCGCCGTGACTTCGAGACCTGGATCGCCGACGATCTCAGAGCTATTGAAGAATCCGTCGATTCACTGCTGCGGAACGCGGGGGTCGATCCGCGTGATGTTGATCGCGTGTTTTTGACCGGGGGGAGTTCCTTTGTTCCCGCTGTACGCCGCATCTTTGCGAACCGTTTTGGGAAGGAACGGATACGCGGCGGGCACGAATTCACTTCGGTTGCGCATGGACTGGCATTGCGCGCTCAAGAGAGTGCAACTAGCTAAAATTTTCGGATTACCTCCGACCGGCGGTAACCGAACGTGAAATGGAAATCAACTCATTCTCGACAACTACCCGGCCACGGCGCCGGCTCGGCACGCGCAGCGTCACATCGTAGTCAACGAAGGAGACATCCGGTCGCCCCGTTCTACTGCGGGTTGCGGAAACAAATGTTCTCGCCTTCGAGTTGGTACTCGGCCGAGCACACATCGCCGCCGCAGATCATGATTTCTCCGCAGCAGAGCTGACGACGCGTGATGAGGCCCATTGTGCCGCATCGTGGACACGACATTACGGCAACGAATGGATTTTGGGCATGCCCCAGTTTGCCTTGGTTTTGGAGGACAAACACGGTTCCGGGGTCCATTCGTTCGGGGATCCATTCTTCCAGAAACTGTAAGTCGGCTGACATCCTGCCCTCCCAACGTTGAGATGCAACAGAGCAGGACTGTGTCTAGCTCACTCGGCTCTGTCTTGCAACAACAGCAGGCTGCGAATGGCAACCCAGAGATTGGACTCCTCAGGGTTGAAAACAGTGTTCCCGGCAACCGTTCGTTCCGTCAACTGAAAACCTGCACGGCCCGTGTTGACCGGGATTCCCGTACGCATTTCGCAAACATTCACCACTGACTACAATTACCGCGATGCTCCGATTCCCGTTTTGCTCTGCGTACCAGCGACTGCGTCGATAGATCGATAGATGTCCTCGTTGCGAAGAATCCCCTGAACATAATCCCGAGTCTGCGTAAACGGAATCGATTCCACAAACTCATCGATTCCATGGTAGGGCCCGGCTGCCTGCCAATCCGCTACCCGTTCATCGCCCGCATTGTAGGCAGCCAGTGCATATTCCTGCACGCCCCCGAAGCGATCCAGCATTTTACGGAGGTACCGCGTCCCCAGGCGAATGTTGGTCGCAGGATCGAGTAGCTGAAAGGTCTCGAAGTGACTTATTCCCTCTTCGCGAGCCATCGCCTTGCCTACCGACGGCAACAATTGCATCAAACCATACGCATTGGCGTAGGAGATGACAGATGGATTGAATTCCGACTCCTGGCGGATCAGAGATGCCACCATGTACGGATCAAGGCCGTTCTTTGCCGACTCTGCCTGGATAGTGTCCCACCAGGCCTGCGGAAACAGGATGCGCCAATAGGCCAATGGGATCGAATTGATCGATGCGGAAGTCGCATAGGGTAGCGCTCGCTTGAGGGCGCGCATGGCGCGATAGCTCTCGCCAAACGAAGCGTAGAGCTGTGCCTCGGCCAGGGCGCTCCAACTGTCCGAATCGGGATCGGCCGCAATTTCCTGCGCAACATAATCGTTCAGCCCGGCGTTGGCTACCAGGCGCGCCTTGGCAATATGCGGGCTATCGGCCGGAAACGTGTCTGCCAGATGCGGGACCGGGAGCGGCTGCATCGACTCCCCCTGCGCCTGCGAAACGAGCAGAGGCTCGCCGAGAGCCTGCAATCGCTGCCGGGCCATCTGCGCGTAAAAGTAGTGCTGATACACGCGCGAAACCGTGCGATAGTTGGTTGCCGCGAGAGCGCGATTATTGTCCTGCGTCTCATACAGCCGTCCGCGCCAGTAGAGGGCGGCTGCCGTCTCGGTCGCGTTCGGGAAAAGCTTGATCTGCTCATCGAAGATGCGGGCCGCATCGTTGTAAAGGCCCTGCCGGTAATTCAACCAGCCCGCTCTCCAGTGCGCCGCGGCGGCATTCTTCTGCGCCGGGAAATGCATGGCCAGATAGCTGTAGTAACTGGCGGCGTCGGCGTAATCGCGCCGTAGCAGGTACATGTTGCCGCCCGAGAATAGCGCCTCCGCCAGCCACGGACTCTGCGGAAAACGCGTCTTCATCTGTTCGATGATGCGTTGCAGTTCCGACTCGTCGCTGCGGTTCCGCGCCAGTTCCATCAGGAGATACTCGCGTCGCGCACCATTCTCGTCCTGCGTGTCGGCAAGGGCTTGGGCCTGTGCCTCGGTCAGCCGCTTCAACTTCAGATCGCATGCCGCGGCGGCCACGGCGAACCCGTTTCGATCATTCGGGGGCAGCGTCGCGTTGCGAGCAAGAGCGTGGTACTGTTCACCCGCTTCGGCGTAGCGGCCGGCGTTGTAGAAGGCGTCGCCCAGACTGCGCAATTCGACAGCGGTCAAACTGCTCTCCGCCCCTATGGCCGTCAACTTTGCGCGCGCCACTCCGGCCTCCGGGCTCAAAGGATGCGACAACAACAGCTTCTTGAAGACGCGCTCGGCTTCCTCCTGTTGCCCGAGTGCAAAATCAATCTTGCCCAGAGTCAGTTCGTAATTCGGAAGCTCGGCCGCCACATCGGCAACGCTGGCCAGTGCATGCTGCGCCGCGGTCGGGTTTCCCTGGGCCAGAAGCACATTCGCCTCCAGTTCCGGAGCTTCTATGTCGAATATGCTGTCCGGGTGGCGCTCATTGAAGCCTTGCAGAAGTGCCGCCGCCGCGGCCTCATTTCCCTGGTCATGCTCGGCCTCCGCGGCCAGAAAATCCGCATAGTCGGCCAGGACTTCACTGTTCTGGCGCACCAGGCGCAAATTGGCGGCCGCGTCGGCATAGCGCTTGTCCAGCAGGTAAGCATGTCCCAGCGACAGGTACGCGGCCGCCGCCGCATCGCCGGTGTGCCGGTGCGCGTACGCGGTCACGCCGGCGTAAGCAGCCGGGGTGCGGAGCGTAGTCAACTGCTGCGCCATCGGGCGCAATTCGGTGGAGGCCACAAACGCCTGTTTGATCCGGGCCGTGCGCGCCATTCGCTGCGCTTTAGTCCCCCTCCGGCGCGCGTTCCGGCGGGTCGAAGCTGCGTGCCCGGCCGCGCTTGACTTGGCCGAATGCGTTTTGGAGGAAGTGGCCTTCTTTGTATGAGTTCCGGACGACTTGGCAGAAGGTGCAGCCGGATCGCCACTTCCCTGCCCGTACATGGGGCTGGCCGAAACCAGCACTACCAAAAGAGCAGCCATTCCCCGGAAAGCAATCCGGGCCTGCCCTTTCGGCGTGTCGGAAATCTTCATGCTTCCAATGTAAGCGGATTTTCGATGGAGGGACAGTGATGTACCTCTCTCGTTATGTGCGAACTCTACGACTTCCGTGCGATAGACTCTTTGGCATGGCGCAAGGGTAGCCGCGGTTTGGCCCCCCGGCGGGCCGTCCGGTACACTAGTTTCTTAAAGGTCGGAACCCCAATCCGTTCAAGTTCCCAAGGAATTCCGCATCCAACTCCCATGGCGACCATCCAATCGATTGCAGGAGAAAACGAGCAGCACCCCGACGTAGCCCTGGTCGAACGGGTACGCCAGGGTGATGTTTCGGCATTCGATACGCTGGTCCGCAAGTACGAGCGGCAGGTCTTCAGGATTGCGCAGCACATCACGCAAAACCGCGAAGACGCCGAGGACGTGATGCAGGACGCGTTCCTGAAGGCGTACGAAAAGCTCGACCAGTTTCAGGGGAACTCGAAATTCTACACATGGTTAGTCCGGATCGCAGTCAACGAGAGCCTGATGCGCCTGAGACGGCGGCGCACTGGCAGAATGGTTTCGATCGACGAGGACGTCGAGACCGAGGAAGGCAGCGTTCCGCGCGACCTGGCCGACTGGGCGCCCGATCCGGAGCAGAATTATACGCAATCGGAACTGGCCGAGATTCTGCGCAAGACCATCCAGGGGCTTCCTCCGGGCTTTCGAGTCGTGTTCGCCCTGCGCGATGTGGAAGGACTCTCCACCGAAGAAACGGCGGAAACGCTCGGCCTCAGCATTCCTGCCGTCAAGTCGCGCCTGTTGCGCGCACGGCTGCAGCTTCGCGAGCGCCTGAGCCGCTACTTCAAACGGAAAAGCGGGTCTGCGACTATGGGACCTGCGCCAATGGGTATTGACAAGTGACCTGCACCGAGTTCCTCTCCATGCTCGACGACCTGATCGATGACGCGGTGACTACCGAGATGCGCGCCGACCTTCAGGAACATCTGCGCGGCTGCGAGCACTGCGAGGTCACGCTGAGCACCACCCGCAAGACCATCCAGATTTATCGGTCTCACGAGATCTACGAGATGCCGGCGGGACTGCGTGAGCGGCTACACACCGCGATCATGTCGCGCTGCAAAAAAGGCTGCTAGAATTGGGTCGCTCTGGCCCGCGTGCACGTTGGCAAACAATTCTCCTCTGCGCTTGTTGCATCGGCAGTGGCCAGGAAGTAGAACATCTGAACATGCGCAAGAATCCCCAGGCAGGTAAGATGGCGGCAAGCTGCCTGAGGAGTCTGTAGTGTCGCCTTTCTTCAAACCCGCTTCCACCCGTCGCAGTTTTCTCAATGGGCTCGGACTCTTGGGCCTGGCATCGTCATTTTCTAACGGCCGTTTTTTCCTGTCCGATGCGCAAGTTCCCGCCGCTACAGAAGCTGATCCGCACAAGATGCCCAAGGTCAGAAACCGGGCCCCGCTGGCTCCCAATGCTTTCTACTTCCTTCCTCTGGGTTCGGTTCGTCCCCAGGGATGGCTCAAGGAGCAGCTTGCCATCCAGGCCGCTGGACTGAGCGGACACCTCGAAGAGACCTGGGCCGATGTCGGACCCAATAACGGCTGGCAAGGCGGAAAGGGCGAATCCTGGGAAAGGGGCCCGTATTTCCTCGATGGGCTTATTCCGCTTGCCTATTTGCTCGACGATTCGCGCCTCAAGTCAAAAGCGCAAAAATACGTCGATTGGACCCTCGAGCATCAGGCCCCCAGCGGCATGATCGGCCCCACATCGAATGATGATTGGTGGCCTCGCATTGTAATGCTGAAGGCGCTGACGCAATACTACGAGTTCACCGGCGACAACCGTGTCATCCCCGTAATGGATCGCTACTTCCGTTATCAACTGCAAGAGCTTCCCCGTCGCCCCTTGCGCGACTGGGGCAAGTTCCGCTGGCAGGATGAACTGCTCAGTGTCATCTGGCTCTACAACCGGACCGGCTCCGCGTATCTGCTGGACCTGGCTCAGCTGCTGCACAAGCAGGGTTACGATTGGATGGCGCAATATGCCGACTTCCAATACACCCAGCGCATCACGGCCGAATACATCAAGCTGGAAAAAGGCGAAGGACTCAAGGACCTCGCGCTCGCAACCCACGGCGTCAACAACGGACAGGCGGTCAAGACCGGCCCGGTCTGGTCCCAGGTCTCCGCTTCCGCTGCGGACCGCACCGCGGCCTCCGCGATGATCTCCGAACTCAACAAGTACCACGGACTCCCCAACGGCATGTTCTCCTGTGACGAGCACCTGGCGGGTCCTGATCCTTCCCAGGGGTCCGAGTTGTGCACCGTGGTCGAATACATGTTTTCACTCGAGCAGTCCCTCCCCATCACCGGCGATCCTGCGCTGGGAGATCGCCTCGAACAACTCGCCTTCAATGCACTGCCCGGAACCTTCACCGATGACATGTGGGCGCATCAATACAATCAGGAACCCAACCAGGTGGAGTGCAGCCTGCACCGCAAGCCGTGGACGACCGATGGACCCGAATCAAACCTCTATGGTCTGGAGCCAAACTTCGGCTGCTGCACGGCCAACTTCCATCAAGGCTGGCCCAAATTCGTCAGTAGCCTGTTCATGTTGTCCGGCGCGCAGGAATCAACCGCCCAGGATGGACTGGTCGCCGCGGTCTACGCCCCGTGCGAAGTGAGAACCATCCTTCGCGGCACCCCGGTCCACGTCGTCGAGGAGACAAATTATCCCTTCGACGGTTCCGTGCGGATTACGGTGAATCCGTCCTCGCCTGTTGTCTTTCCTTTGCAACTCCGCATACCGGGATGGGCCGCGGGCGCCACGATCCTCGTCAATGGCAAATCCGAACCTGCACCTTCGCCAGCCTCATTTGCGCGTATCGACCGGACCTGGAAGTCGGGTGACCGGGTCGAAATCAAATTTCCGATGGTGCCGCGCGTCTCCAGATGGTTTAACAACTCGGTCGCCATCGAACGCGGGCCGATCGTCTTCTCCTACGGCATTGGTGAAGATTGGGTAAAGCTCCGCGACCGGGGAATGACGGCCGACTGGCAGGTGTTTCCCACCACGCCCTGGAACTATGCGCTCGTGCTCGACACCGATTCGCCGGCCACCAGCATCGCAGTTACCGAATCCAAGCCTTCCGCAGAATCCCTTCACGCGCGAAGGCACTCCGATCCGCCTCAGCGTCAAGGCGCGGAAAGTCAACCAGTGGCGTGCGGAAGATGGTGCCGCAGGCCCTCCGCCGCAAAGCCCCGTGGCCACCGATCAGGCAGAAGAATCCATCACCCTCATCCCATATGCGGCCGCCAAGCTGCGCATCACGGCATTCCCGCAATGCAAATCATGAGCATTACAACGCCTGCATTCTCGCGTGTCCGTGAGACGATCCGTCCGACAGGTTAGGAAATGAGACAAGACCGCCAGGGACCTGGCAAAAGATGCGGCAAAAAAGCCTCGCCCTGCAAGACCTGATGCAGGACGAGGCTTGTTAACCCTTCTATTAATAGACCAGTAATGTATGAAAAACCTCAAGTAATGTATGTGAATTGAGTACGATAATAACGTCGCTCTAGTTACCTGAACGTGACAGCTGTCACAGATGATAGTTCGCTGCTGCCGACCTGGAGATGATCATTTGCAACTCCCACGCAACTTGATTTGATTGCCGAGAGTCTCCAGAAATTTGTTGAGAAGAGCCATGCTCCGGCGCAACTCCTTGTGCCGGAATTGGCCCAACAGGGCGAAAAGTCCGGGAGGCTCAATGATCGGCTTTTCATAACATCCCAATGTCTGGCTTACTGCGACTGCAACCCCCTGCAGCACGTCCGGATTGATGGAGCCGAGGATCTTGCCGAGAATGATGGCGTTCCGAATCGCGCGCACGGATTCATCCGATTTGGCGGCATCGACTGCGGTCTCAATCAGCTTGTCGCTTGCTCCCAGTGCGCCCCGCAGTAGTTCAAAGACGCCATGTTGATGCAGCTGCTCCAGTAGCTCGTAGGAGTCGAGCAAGGCCTCGGCGTGCTCAACTGGAGCCTGTTCCAACCGCTTGCGCAACTCTTCGCGAGGATCGGGGCGCGGTAACTCGAGGGAGATCGGTCGAGCCATGTCTTTCTCCTTGTCAACGGGCTAACGGGTTTGGATCTGAACAAGCTGATCGCCGGGTTGACGATAATCCTTCCGCTTCCACTTCCGTTCCACTTCGACACCAGTCTGAGGCGTCGGGTGTCCGTGGCGGGAATTTGTCCGCGGCAGCGGGTCATCGCCTCTCTCACCCAACACTCGAAGCTGCACGGATGTCTCCTTATAAGCCGGAGTGTGGGTCGCTTTGTCTGTGTGGCTGCCGGTAAGACGGTTCACAGGCTCTTCGGTAGAGTTCATGGGCATATACAGCTCTTTTCCCTGAACCCTTGAGGTAATGACAGCTTGCGCGCGCACCTTGCCGTAACGCGAGGTCAACTGCACCCAGCTGCCGGTTTCGATTCCCCTGTCTCGGGCAAGTTCCGGTGACACTTCAATAAACGTGCACGGTGTCTTTTCCCGGATTCCCTCCGTTCGATAGGTCATGTTGCCTTCGTGGAAGTGCTCGAGCAAGCGGCCGTTGTTCAAGTGCAGGTCATATTCGGCGTCTTGCTGATCGGTCGGCTCCGACCAGGGAACAGGGAAGAACGTCGCCTTGCCGCCAGGAAAGTTGAATTCCCTGGTGTAGAGCAAAGGCTGATCGCTGCCATCCTCAGTCACGGGCCACTGCAGAGTCTTGTACCCTTCGAGGCGCTCGTAGGTGACCCCCGCCACCAACGGTGTGAGTGAGGCAATCTCGTCGTAAATCTGAGAGGGATGCTCGTACTTCCAGCCGGCGCCCAGCCGGTTGGCGATGTCCTGAATGATGATCCAGTCGGGACGGCTTTCTCCGAGGGGCTCGAGAACCTGGTAGAGGCGCTGCATGCGCCTCTCTGTGCTTGTAAACGTTCCTTCCTTTTCCAGGCTTGGACTGGCGGGAAGAATCACGTCCGCGAAGCGGCAGGTCGCGCTGAAAAATATTTCCTGCATCACAAAGAAGTCGAGCTTCGACAGAGCGTCACCAACGTAATTTGCGTTGGAGTCGACCAGGCTCATCTCTTCGCCGAATACATACATCGCCTTCAGTTTGCCTTCGTGGATGGCCTCGATCATCATGTGGTTATCGAGCCCGGGTTTCGGCGGCAAGGAAACATTCCATGCTTTTTCAAACTTCGCCCGGATCGCCGGATCGTCAACTCCCTGGTAGCCGGGAAAGTAATTCGGCATCGCCCCGTGATCGCTGGCTCCCTGCACGTTGTTATGCCCGCGCAATGGGTATGCTCCTGTTCCCGGCTTCATGTAATTGCCGGTCGCAAGGAGCAGGTTTGAGATAGCGGTTGAGGTGTCGGAGCCCATGCTGTGCTGCGTGACGCCCATGGCCCACAGAATGCAGACGCCTTTGGCCTCCGCAACCATGCGGGCAACTTTAGTCAGGGTCTCCATGGGGAGACCGCATCTCTCACTGGCCATTTCGAGCGTGAACGATTCCAGGCTCTCCCTGAACTCATCGGCTTTGTTCACCCATTGATCGATGAACTCCTGATCGGCGAGTCCGTTGTCGAGGATGTAGCGGGTTACTGCGGAGAGCCAGATAAGGTCAGTACCGGGCCGCGGACGGAAAAACAGGTCCGCGCGCTGCGCCATCTCGTGTTCTCGAAGGTCGGCGACGATCAGCTTCTGGCCGTGCATCTTGTGGGCCCGTTTGACCCGCGTGGCCAGCACGGGGTGGCTTTCGGCTGTGTTGCTGCCGATAATCAGCACCAGGCCCGCCTTCTCGATGTCGGATATGGATCCGGAGTCGCCGCCGTATCCGACGGTACGGAACAGCCCCATGGTCGCAGGCGCCTGGCAGTAACGTGAACAGTTATCCATGTTATTGGTGCCGATCACCGCGCGGGCCAGCTTTTGCATCAGATAGCTTTCTTCATTCGTGCATTTTGAAGAGGAGATGAAGGCCAATGAATCGGGACCAGTAGCCGCCTTGATCTCTGTAAATCTGCGCGCCACCAAAGACAGGGCCTCATCCCAGGACGCTTCGCGGAAAGATTCGCCCTCCCGGATGAGCGGCTTGGTCAGCCGGTCTTGACTGTTCACATATTCCCAACCGAACTTGCCCTTGATGCATGTCGAGACGCCGTTGGCCGCGCCCTCGCCCGGTTCCACTTTCAGAATATGGCGCCCTTTTGTCCAGATATCAAAGCTGCAACCGACCCCGCAATATGTGCAAACGGTCTTGGTCTTCTTGATGCGCGATTCGCGCATGTGTGATTCCATCTCCGAGACCTGAAGGATTGCCCCATAGCCCATTTCCGGCTCGATGCCCTTGACTACATCGATCATGCCGTTGAGCGCCTGCTTCGGCAGTGAGGTCATATAGCCGGCCTCTCCGAGCATCGACTTTTCCATCAGCGCATTGCAGGGGCAGACGGTCACACAGTGGCCGCACGAAACGCAACTCGATTCACCAATCGGCGCTCCACCGTCCCACAACACGCGCGGGTGGGGATCCTCCCAATTGATGCTCAGCGTTTCATTGACCTCAAGCGTTTGGCACGCCTGAACACAGCGCCCGCAGAGGATGCATTGATCAGGATCGTATCGATAGAAGGGGTTGGACATATCCTCTTCGTACGGCTTCGGCTTATAAGGAATCTCCTGGTGTTCTACGCGGAGAAGGCGGGTGGTGTTGTGCACGGTACAGTTGCCATTATTGTTGTCGCAAACCGTGCAGTAGAGCAGATGATTGCCGAGGATGCGGTCAAAGGCTTCGCGCTGCGCTGCTTGAGCACGCGCGGAGGATGTAACCACGTTCATGCCATCCGCGGCTTCAGTGCCGCAGGCTCTGACCAGCTTGCCGTCGACCTCCACCATGCACGTATCGCAGGACTGGATTGGTCCGAGCTGGGGATGGTAACAAACCTGCGGAATTTCGATTCCGCGACGATTGATCAGATCGATCAGGCGCTCTCCAGGCCGGATTCTTTCTGCTCTGCCGTCAATGATGGCCGTCATAGGCTCTCCGTCCTCCTGATTGATTTTGGATGGTAGCCCATGGGGTAAGGGTGCGTAAAGCTCTTATGCGACAGGCGTCGTCGCCGTTGTCCTTTGCGCTCCCTCTAACTCAACGCCCTTCCCCGGCGAAGTTCGCGTCGCTTCATCAGCAGGAAGAAGACAGGCACGAGGATCAGTACGTGGATTGTCGACGTGATCATCCCGCCGATGATGGGCGCGGCGATGGGCTTCATTACGTCCGAGCCGATTCCCGACTCCCACAGAATGGGGGCGAGGCTGAGAATCACCGCCGTCACGGTCATGAGTTTGGGTCGCAGGCGTTGAACAGCCCCGTCGATCGTGGCCTGCACCAGGTCGTCCTCACTCAGGAGCTTGCCCGCTGCGAGACGCGTCTCGAGCGCTTCGTGCAGGTAGACCACCATGACCACGCCCGTTTCAACTGCTATTCCGAACAGCGCGATGTAACCTACCCAAACCGCGACGCTGAAGTTATAACCCAGCATCCATTGCAACAACAGTCCACCCGACATGGCGTAGAAGGTCGGGACGATCAACACCGCGGCTTCGGTCGCGGACTTGAAGACCAGGTAGAGCAGCAGGAAGATCACGAAGAAGACAACCGGGACGATGATACGCAGGCGTTCCTTCGCGCGCAGTTCAAACTCGTATTCGCCGGCCCAATGCCATGTATAGCCAGGCGGCAAAGCGATCTTCTGCCGGAGTAAATGGTCGGCGCGGTTCACGTATCCGCCATAGTCATTCGTGGCTAAGTCAAGATAGACATACCCGGTGAGAGAGCCGTCTTCGTCGCGAATCATCGCCGGACCGCGCGAGAACGACACGCGCGCAACAGCGGCAATGGGAATCTGCTCACCCGACGGCGTGGGGATGAGAGCCTGCGCGATTGACTGCGGACTGTTGCGGAAGTCGCGCTGGTAGCGCACCGCGATGGGAAAGCGTTCGCGGCCCTCAACGTTCTGCGCGATGTTCGCCCCGCCAATCTCCGAAGTGATCACTCGCTGCACATCGCCTACAGTCAGGCCATAGCGCGCGGCAGCCGGCCGATTGACCTCCACGTTCAGGTAGAAACCCTGCGAAACCCGTTCCGCAAAAACGGAACTGGTGTCGGACATGCCGGAGAGCACGTGCTGAACCTGCGCGCCGATGTCCTGAATCTGCGCAAGGTCCGGGCCTTGGATCTTGATGCCCACTGCAGTCTTGATGCCGGTAAGCTCCATGTCGAGCCGGTTCTGCACAGGCATGGTCCAGGTATTCGTCAGCCCGGGAAATTGCAGCTTCTCGTCCATGTCGTGAATCAGCTTTTCGTAGGTCATGCCGGGCCGCCATTGAGAACGAGGCTTGAGCATGATGGTGGTGTCGTACATGTCGAGAGGCGCGTTGTCCGTTGCGCTATCGGAGCGGCCCACGGTGCCAAAAACTGTCGCGACTTCAGGAAACGTGTGAATGATTCGATCCTGTTCCTTCATCAGCGAGACTGCCTGCGTGATCGAAATGCCTGGCATGCGCGCTCGGCATGTAGAGCGCAGAGCCTTCATAGAGAGCCGGCATGAACTGGCTGCCGAGGCGGAAGTAGAGCGGAATGGTCGCGGCCAGAAAGACAAGATTCAGGGCGATGACCAGCTTCCAATGGCGAAGACACCAGCGCAGAATGGGCAGGTAAATGGCCTGCGTAAGCCGCGCGCCCGGGTTGGCTGACTCGGGGCGAAGCTTGCCGCGCAGGCAAAGCGGCATGAGCGCAGGAACCAGCGTGATCGAGAGCAGCGACGAAAAGCCGAGAGCCAGAGTCTTGGTCCAGGCCAGGGGCCGGAACATGCGCCCTTCCTGCGCTTCAAGAAGGAACACAGGAAGAAACGAGACCACGATGATAATGAGCGAATAGAATAGCGCCGGCCCCACCTGTTGCGCCGCTCCTACAAGAATGCGGCGGCGCTCCTCGCCGGTGGGTTGGTCGTTGCGCTCAGCCAAGTGCCGGTAGCCGTTTTCCACCATCACAATGGCGGCATCGACCAGGACGCCGATGGCCAGCGCCAGTCCGCCGAGCGACATGATGTTCGAACTCACCTGCAGGTAATACATAGGAATAAACGCCGCCAGCACCGCGATCGGCAGCGTAAGAATGGGCACCAGCGCAGATCGGAAGTGAAATAGAAACACAATGCTGACGAAGCTGACGATGATTGCCTCGATCAGCAGGTCGCGCTTCAGGGTACGGATCGACTCGTCGATAAGCCAGGACCGATCGTATGCGGTAACGATCTCCACGCCCGGAGGCAGCGAGGGCGCGAGCTCGCGAAACCGCTGCTTCACACCATTGATGACGTTGAGCGCGTTCATTCCGTACCGCATCACCACGATGCCGCCGACGGTCTCGCCCTTGCCCTGCCAGTCAGCCGCGCCGCGGCGCACATCAGGACCAAACGAGACTGTGCCCAGGTCGCGCACCAGGACCGGCGTGCCGTTCTTGGTTGCGACCGGAACATTTTCGAGGTCAGACAGCGAACGCAGGTATCCAACGCCGCGAATCATGTACTCGGCGCCAGTCATTTCAAGCACGTCGCCGCCAACTTCGTTTGTACTTTGCCGAACGCGATCGATGACCATCGTGGCGGAGACGCCATAGGAAAACAGTCTCTTCGGATCGAGGTTCACCTGGTACTGCCGTGTGAATCCTCCGATGCTGGCAACCTCCGCGACACCGGGAACGGTCTCCAGTTGGTAGCGCAGGTACCAGTCCTGCAGGGCGCGCAGATCGGCAAGGCTTTTGCTGTGGCTGCGATCCACGATGGCATACTCATATACCCATCCCGCTCCCGTCGCATCGGGCCCGATCGCCGGATGCACGTCGGCCGGCAGCTTGCCCGCAATCTGCTGCAGGTATTCGGTCACGCGCGAGCGCGCCCAGTAGAGGTCAGTGCCATCCTGAAAGACCACAAACACGTACGAATCGCCGAACATGGTTTGCGCGCGCACACTCTTGACCCGCGGCGCTGAGAGCAGCGCCGAGACGATGGGATAGGAGACCTGATCCTCAATCAAGTTCGGTGGCTCGCCGGCCCATTCCGTGTGGATGATGACCTGCACATCGCTGATGTCGGGCAGCGCATCCAGGGGAACGCGCTGCAGCGACCACGCCCCCGCCACGGTGAGCAGAATCGCCGCCGTGAACACGATAAACAAATTTCGCGAACACCATTCAATGGTTCGGGAGATCATCACATGCCTCCCGCGGCGTTCATGCTGAGCTTTTTGTTTGCCACTGGTTGCCCGTTCCTGGTCGCCGTGACGGTGACGTCCCAGGTACCGCCGGCTCCCAGTTGGACCGACCCTTCATACACGCCCTGCCCCTTGTCCGCCAAGGTCGATACGACGTGCATCGCGCTCATCCCCATCGCGGGCATCGCCGGCATGAAGAAGGTCACGCTGACTTCGGCGCCAGCGACGGGCTTTCCATCCGCGCCGGTCAGGTTCACACGCAGACTGTTCTGGCCTTTGCGGGGAGGCGACGGCTGAGTCGTGAACGCGACCTGGAACTGCTCCGCGGATTTCTGTTCGGTGCTGGCCGCAGTCGGAAGCGGAGCAAATCCGCCCATCGATCCCTGAAGCTGCGCTTCCGAATCGATCAGGAAGTTGGCCGAGCTCACGATGCGGTCACCCGCTTTCAGGCCCTTCAGCACGACAATGGAGTCGTCCAGCCTCGGGCCGGTCTCGATCTCCCGCGGTTCCAGAGAGCCCTGCCCATGATCGATAAATGCAATCTGGCGGTTGCCGGCCTGCAGCACGCCCGAGGAGGGGATGAGGAGGCGCCGCCCCAACGGCGCGCTCATGTCCACATCGACGTACATGCCGGGCTTGAGCAGGATGCCCGGGTTGCTGAAGATCAGTCGGACGCGCACGGTGCGTGTTGCCTGGTCAACATCGGGAAGAATCTGGTCGATCCGGCCGTTGAATTTGTGGCCCGGGTACGCGTCGACCGTCACCTGGGCGTGATCGCCGGGTTTCAGGCGGCCCACATCGGTCTGGAACACATTCGCGTACACCCAGACGGTGGAAAGGTCGGCGATGGTGTAGAGCTTCGTATCCGGCTGCACATAAGCATTGGGAAGCGCGTTGCGCTCGATGATGTAGCCGGAGGCCGGCGACTCGATGGCAATTTCGCGTTCGACAGAACCACTTTGCTCGATGCGCGCGATCTCCGCGTCCGGCACGTCGAATCGACGCAGCCGCTCTTCCGCAGCCTGCAGAAGCCAGTTTCCTTCGTTCGCCGGGGTTCCGTGCATGTGTTCAGACGATGTCGCCTGGTTCTGTTTGGCCAGCAGAACCTCCTGCTCCGTGCTCACCAGGTCGGGACTGTAGATGGTGAAAAGGCTCTGCCCCTTCTTCACATACTGATAAGTCGCATTGGCAAACACGGTGCGAATCCAGCCCGGAAAGCGCGTCTGCACCGATGAGAGCCGCTGCTCATCTATCGCGACGCTACCCGGCGCCTGCACCTCGCTGTTGGTCTCCTTCATCTCCACAAGAGCGGTGGTGACGCCGATTTCCTGCAGGTGCCGGGGCGACAACTGAATCGGAGACAACGGGGGCTCGTCCGTGCTTGCGGGCGGGAGAGCTTTCGCCCCCGGTTTCGCATCGGCAGGGCCGCTTGCCACCACGGGATCGGAATCGTCTTGCGCGTGAACGCGGCCGTCCCGATGGGATACCGTGTACGCCAGCGCCGCGGCCAGCAGGGTGCACAATCCTATCGCCACAAAGAGCGCGCGCTTCAAACTTTTATTGTTCATTGCCGTCCCTCCTTTGCGCCGGTTTGGTTCTCTTCGATCGGCGCGCCAGCGGCCAACTCCAGGTCGGCCATGCGTGTGTTGAATTCGCCCAGAGCATCAATCCAGGCCAGATCGACATCCACGACCGTCATCTGGCTGTCAAGCAGGTCAAGAAACGAAGTCTGATCATTCTCGTAGGCGACGACCGCGGAATGAAGTGCCGCCTCTGATTGCTGCCGCAATGAATCCTGGTAGACCCGCGCCAGCCGCTGCGCCGCCTTCGCCTCTGCGAGCGCCTCCTGAATCTGGCCCCGCGCGGCATTCCGCATCGCATTGAGTTCCGCATCCTTCTCCGTGATTTCCGCCGCCGCCCCGGCCATCTCGGCTTCATGCTTGCCGCGGTTCAGCCAGGGCAGGCTGACCGATCCCTCAACCATGTAGTTGTTGCGCACCGTCGACCCCGCGGGCATAAGCATGTAGCCGGCGGCGACGTTGAAGTCCGGAACGTAGGTCTTCTTCGCAACAGCCTGTTCGCGGCGGCTCTTCTCCGCTGCCGCTTCGGCCTCCAGCAGATCAGGCCTGCCGTCCATCGCCATCTTTTCCAGCACATCGACCGTCGGCAGCGGATTTTCCAACCCATACTCGCCCTGCACTTGAAGCGACGCGGCCGGATCGCGGCCCAGAAGCGCATTCAGGCGTGCACGCGCCACCTCGGCGTCACGCTCGAATCGGATCATGTGCTCGGCCAGCCGCGTCAGAGCAAGTTGCGCTTTCAGAATTTCGACCTGGGGAATTTTGCCGACCGTATATTTGATCCGCGCTGCTCCAATGGCCTGCTGCGCGATCCCCACGTGCTGGTCATGGATGCGAATCTCATCCTGGGCCCGCAACAAGTCGTAGAAGGCCTTCCGCACCTCAACCTGCACCCGCAGCCGGGTTGCGGCCAATTCGGCCTTCGCCACATCCACGTCCGACTGCGCAACCGCGGTATGCAAACTTCGCTTCCCGCGCCCGGGCAACGCCTGGCCGACCATCAGCATGTTCTGCGCCGCGTTGTAGTTCCACGGGCTGGTTCAGAGGAACACCCCAGCCGCGATACATGAACTGCGGATCGTCGAGTGTCCCCGCGGCCGGTACATGCGATTGGGCCGACGCAACGTGCCGGACCGCGACGTGGATCTCCGGATTCTCATCCAGCGCGATCCGCTCCACCTCATCGAGTCCGAGCGCGGGACCCGCCTCCCCAGCATCAAGCCGCCCGGCGATCAAAGCGCTCAGGCTTTCCAGCCCCGCGCTCGCATTCGCCGTTTGGGCGCGCGCCGCCGGCACCGGCAAAAGGCACGCCAGCGCCCATGTCAAAACAGAAATTGCTCTCATGATTCCCTCAACTGCAGTTGAATTGCACGGCCAGTCGCATGCTCGTATGCGCCAGGCACACGAAACACGGGAAAGCAGGATCTGCGTTTGAGGGATTGCTAGATGCGGAGAACGGAACTGCCGGGTCGTGGAATGGGGGGAGGGCCTTCAAAGGTCTGACAAGACGAGACGCTGCCAACCAGCGGAACCGGCAAGACCCGCCCGGTATCCAGGTGCAGCACGGGAACCAGCCGTTCCACAGAGGTAGCCCGGCCGAGAGGAACGCTCGTGTCGGGCGCATGAACCTGGCAGCAGGATCTGGCTCGCGCCCATCTCGCATGAGCCGCACCCCTGCATCATTTGATGGCAGCAGGCATCCGGCTGGGCGGGCTTTAAGTGCGCAAACGCCGGCATGGCGGCCCAAAAGGCCACCACAACCATCATCAGCCACGCACTCTTCTTGCCCACATGCACAGTGTAAACCGAAGCCTCTGCTCTCAGCATGGACTTCCGAACCGTAGCTCGCCGTGATTAAAATCACATACTTCGAGGCGATAGACAACCGCATTCTTTTGAATCGTCCTCAGGCGGGATTAGTCTTTAGACTCAGGAGGGAGCCTTCCATGCCGTCTCCCATCGTCGGACTGCACCATGTCACAGCAATTGCCTCGGACCCTCAGCAGAATCTGGACTTTTACACGGGGGTGATGGGACTGCGGTTCGTGAAACGCACGGTCAACTTTGACGACCCGGGCAGCTACCACTTTTATTTCGGGGATGACGGCGGCTCTCCCGGCACAATTCTGACCTTCTTTCCTTGGCCTGGCGCCTCCCGCGGTCACTCCGGCGTTGGCGAGGTCTCGCGCACAGGTTTCAGTGTTCCCCTGAGTTCAATTGATTTCTGGGAACAGCGCCTGCTCGAGAACAACGTCCTGGTAGAACGGTCCGCAAAGGGAAACCTGCGAGACGTGCTCACTTTTCCGGATCCGGATGGCATGAAGATCGAGATTGTCGGTCATCCCGACGCTGGCCCCGTGAACGCGCCGCGATTTGCTTCGATTCCTCCGGAGCACGTCATTCGCGGCTTTTATGGAGTCACGCTCCTCGAACATCGTGTCGAGCCAACGGCTCGAATTCTTGATCTCATGGGGTTCCACCAGGTGGCAGAAGAGAATGGCCGGATCTGTTTCGCCGCTGAGGGAACTGCGCTGGGCAACCGCATCGACCTGCTGATCGATGCGAATGCACACTATGGAATGTCGGGCGCGGGTACGGTGCATCACATCGCATTTCGGGCCGCGGATGACGCCTCTCAGCTTGAGTGGCGCGCCGAAATCGCAAAGCATCTCAACGTGACTCCGGTTCTGGACAGAACGTATTTCCATTCCATTTATTTCCGCGAACCTGGTGGCGTGCTGTTTGAGCTGGCGACCGATCCCCCGGGATTTTCATTGGATGAGCCGCGAGAATCGCTGGGAGAGGAACTCAAGCTTCCTGCGTGGCTCGAGCCAAAGCGTAGCCTCATTGAGAAAAGACTCCTCCCCAATCGAGCTTCATAAATCACTCCCGCCGATCGAATTGCAGACCGCGCAAGGGGGTTCGATTTGAAGGCCGATCCTCATCGCGATCAACCGCTCCTGCGGCTTGGCGCGCCCTTGAACCGAGCCCAGCGGGTGATGATCCTGCTGCACGGTCGTGGTAGCACAGCCGACGACATCATCTCCCTGGGTCAGGTCCTGGGCGGGCCGGAATTTGCATACCTCGCTCCGCAGGCGGCAAACCACACCTGGTATCCGAATTCGTTTCTCGCACCGCTCGAACAGAACGAGCCCTACCTCTCCTCAGCGCTCGACAGAGTTGAATCCCTTGTGCAACTCGCCGTAGCCGCCGGGATCCCTCCGGACAAGACAGTCATCGCTGGCTTCTCTCAAGGTGCGTGCCTGGCGACTGAATTCGTTGCCAGGCACCCTCGCAGGTATGCAGGCCTCATTGCGTTTACAGGCGGACTGATTGGTCCTCCAGATTCCGATTTGACTCACGCGGGAGATCTTGCTGGGACCCCGGCCTTCTTTGGTTCGGGCGATCCCGATCCGCACGTCCCATGGCAGCGTGTTCAACAATCTGCGGAAATACTGAAACAGATGGGCGCGGATGTGGCTGTACACCGTTATCCAGGGATGCCTCATACCGTCACCCCCGGCGAAATCGAAGCGGCTCGCCAGCACGTTGGGACCTTCTTCATTCAGAACAGACAATGAGTTCCAGCCGCACGCTCAGGGACTCGAGAAAGGCAGGGCTCATGAATATCAGCTTTGGTAGGCGCGTCGTCATCGTCGCCGGTGGTACAGGAGGTCTTGGCAGGGCGGTCAGCCTCGCATTTCTCGAAGAGGGTGCGAAGGTGATTGCCACGTATCGCAAGGATGAGGAATTCCGCGCGCTGAAAGACGCGGCCGGCCCCAATGCGTCTTCACTCGAAGGGCGTGATGTCGATGTTACCGACGAAGCTGCAACGACTGAATTCATAAACGGGGTCGTGGCAAAGCACGGCGCCCTCGATGTACTCGTGAACACTGTGGGCGCCTATGCAGGCGGTGTCAAGCTCTGGGATATGACGACGAAAGTGTTCGACCAGATGCTGGCTCTCAATCTGCGTTCAGGCTATGTGCTGGCGCGCGCGGTGATGCCCGCCATGCTAAAGGCAGGGCATGGTTCCATCGTCAACGTGGCGGCAAAGGCGGCGCTCGATCACGGTGCAGGCGCGGCAGCTTATGCCGCGTCCAAAGCCGCTGCGGTGGCGCTCATGGATTCGCTCGCTGCTGATGCCAGGGGAACCGGAGTGCGGGTCAACTCGATTCTTCCCAGCATCATCGACACGGCCGCAAATCGCCTCGCCATGCCGGACGCGGATTTTGCAACTTGGCCAAAGCCTCAGGACATCGCACAGGTGGTCTTGTTTTTATCCAGTGACCTCGCCAAAACCATTCACGGCGCAGCCGTGCCGGTTTATGGCAGTGACTGATTACTTTTGCCCGCGATGCCTACTCACGGTAGCGGATCAGCGCGTCGCCCAAACTGTTCTTGAGCGGGCCGAGCCAAGGCTCGTAGTTCCGCCACTGAAAAAGTCCGCCCCGGAAAATCGGCCGACGAACTTGCTCTGAGCTTGCAGTTTGGACAATACGTTCTGTCTTGTAGAACTCGACGCAGGCTGGTTCGTATTCAAGGCCGCAGAATTCGAGAATGTACCGCACGCTGCCCTCGAGATCCTCCACGACGTCCTCGTACCAGACGCGCAGGATTCGCCCTGGAAGCACCGAGTCCCAGTGTCGCATGAGCTCGAGATAGGTCCGGTAGTAGCGGGCGATATCTTCGATGCTGTAAGTAAACTCCTGCCCGCTGGCAAACAACTGCTTCAGGTTGCTGAAGCAGCAGGCCATCGGCTCGCGCCGCACGTCGATGATCCTGGCGTTCGGCATCATGAGATGGATGAGCCCGATGTGGCGAAAGTTATTGGGCATCTTGTCGATGAAGAACAGCTTGTGCTCATCTCTTCGATAGGCGCGGGTGTCAGTCATGTAGCGCACGCCGAGCCTGCGGAAATCTTCAGGCGCGAGTTCAGCGAGCACGCCCGGATATGCAGCATCCTTTTCTGTCTGCACGCCTAGGCCATCGCAATTCGTTTGCCTCTTTTCCATTTCCAGTACGATGCGTTGGATGTCGGAGAGTTCCTGCGTACCCTCGACCTGCCAATGGGAGGCAAGGATCTGCTCGATGAGCGTGGATCCGGAGCGTGGAAGTCCGACAACGAAAATCGGATCTTGGTCCGGCACACCGACACCCACGCGCGCGGCGAAGAACTGCGAGGTGCATACCTCGATCTGCTCGCGCGTATTCGCTTCGGTAATGCCCGGATCGTAGCGGCTCTCGGCGCGCTTCAGTGCGTTGCCGCGTTCGTAGTATCGCCATGATTCCGCGTACTCGCCCCGATCCCCGAACGCCTTTCCGAGCGCAAAGCACAGATGGTAGCGATCGACAGGCTTTGTGCCCGGCGCGGCTTCCTCAGCGCGCATTCGTTCCGTTTCACCATCCGCAAACCGATAGGTCTTGAGATTGGCGAGACTCCACCAGGCATCGCCGAAGCTCGGTCTCGCGGACGTCGCACGTTGGTAGCATTCGGTCGCTTCCCTCTGCTGTCCGGCGGTCTGCAGTGTGTGACCGAGAGACACCTGCAGGTCGGCATCTCCCGGCGACGCCTCCAGCAGACGGCGATACACCGCGATCGCGGACTCGTGTTCTCCGAGCCCGATGCACGCGGCTGCCGCTAGCGAATGATAATAACTGTTTCCGGATTCGAGACCCAGCAGGGCGTTGATTTCCTCCCTCGCCCGGATATATTTCTGCCGTTCAATCAGCACTAGAGCATAGTCCGAACGCGCGGCGAGATAAGTCGGTTTGATCTTCAGAGCAGCTTCGAGCATGGATTCAGCTTCGCCCAAATCGTCGCGTTGGTGCGCGATTCTGCCCAGCAGCCGTAACGCTTCGGCATCGTCGCCGCACTTGAGCAGATATACCCGGAGGATGTTCTCCGCCGCAGACAGATCGCCGTCCGAGAAAAGACTCCCGGCCCGCACGACCTCAGGCGCCAGTTGCTTCAGTGCGAAGACGCGTTCAGCCGCGGCCCCTGCATTCGCTTCGTCCCCCGCGACGCGATACAACCGTTCCAGCATGATCCAGCTCGTCGCCAGCGCCGGATTGATGTCCACCGCTCGCACAAACGCGTCGATCGCCCGCGGCGCATCCCGCAGGGTCATGTAGCAGTAACCGCGCTCCTGGTGGAGGAGGCTGAACCGCGGATGCTGTTGCTCGAGCCGCTGCAAAGTTGCCAGCGCTTCCTCGATCAGGTTCAGGCATCTCTGGTTGGCGGCGACCAGGTAAAGGGCATCGCGGTTTTGGTGTGCCTCAGCCGCCAGTGTTTTGGCCGCGGCGAGCGCTTCGCCGTGGCGCCCGCCCTTGCTGAGGTCGCGGATGCGGCTCAACTCGAGTTCGAACGGCGGCGACAACGTCAGGCTCTGCATCTACCCGCTCATCATATCGGCGCCACCCGGAGACTAGTAACTCGGCTCCCACGATTCATCGCCATTTCATCGTAGCGTCATCGGCGAGCCACAGTATCTCCCTAATCTCCTCGCTGGACGGTAATCCCCGGTTTCAGCGCTACCTGGACGCACGTCGGCCAGCGATATCCACGAACGGCTTCTCCTAACGCCACAGACTTCCCCGAACCCCGCAATCCCCAAAACAGGAGGCAATTCATGAGCAACACCAACCGGCGTGAATTCATGCAATTGATCGGCGCTACCGCCGCCATGGGTACACTGCAAGCGAACATCGCCAAGGCGCTCGAAATCCCGGCGAACAACCGCACGGGAACGATTCGCGATGTTGAACACATCGTCATCCTGATGCAGGAGAACCGCCCGTTCGACCATCATTTTGGCACCCTTCGCGGAGTGCGCGGCTTCAACGATCCGCGCGCGGTCAACATCAATCTCCCCCTCCAGGGCGGTGGAACCACGCAGGTCCCGGTCTGGCTGCAGCCGGCCGGCGATGCGAACGTGGCCGCGGGATACGGAGTACCGCCGGATTCCAACAACCTGGGCGGTCCGTCGGACGGGGCGGATGTGATCCCGCCCTTCCGCGTGAATCCCGCCAGTGTCAGCGCGGGTCTGACAAGCCTGGGTCTCACCTATCTGCCGGGAACGGATCACGGTTGGTCAGGCGGCCATGCCGCGTGGAACCAGGGTCAGTATGATAACTGGGCCATCCAGAAGGGTCCCATGGCGATGTCGTACATGACCCGCGAAGATATCCCGTACCACTTCGCTTTGGCGGATGCCTTCACCGTCGGGGACGCGTACTACTGCTCGATCATGGGGCCGACCAATCCGAATCGCTGCTACCTGTGGACGGGTTGTATCGGCAACGTGAACTACCTGGGTAGCGCGGGCACCGACGGCCTCGGCGCAGGGCCGATCACCTATAACGGCCTCAGCGTCAATGGTGCCTACCTTGCCTGGGAGACCTTCCCCGAAGTGCTGCAAGCGGCGGGCGTGAGCTGGAAGATCTACCAGGACCTCGCGGGACAACTCTTTGCGCCGGATTTCGGGGACGGGACCGGCAATGCCTTCGCCGGCAACTTCACCGACAATTCGATGCTGTACTTCAATCAGTACGCGACCTCCGCTCCAAACTCGCCGCTGTTTGAAGGCGCGGCGACGGGCACGCACATCACTAATACCATCCCCAGTCCCTCGGCGTCCGCTGATGCATGGAAGGCATGGGCGGAAAGCCTGTTCGACGAATTTCGCAGCGACGTCAAGGGCGGCAAACTTCCGCAGGTTTCCTGGATCTGCGCGCCGGCCGGCTATACCGAACACTCCGATTGGCCCATCAATTACGGTGCCTGGTACATCTCCGAGATCCTGGACATTCTCGTGTCCCACCCCGAGGTGTTCAGTAAGACCGTGTTCATCATCAACTACGACGAGGCCGACGGAAGCTTCGACCACCTCGTGCCGCCGAGCCCGCCGGCGGCACCCGGCGCCGGAGCGTCGACAGTCAGTATCGAAAACGAAATCGTCACCACGTCGGTCCCGAATGGTCCCATCGGCCTCGCCCAGCGTGTGCCGTTTATCGCCATCTCGCCCTGGAGCAAGGGAGGCTACGTCAATTCCCAGGTCTTCGACCACACGTCGACGATCCAGTTCATCGAGAAGCGCTTCGGAGTATTCGAGAAGAATATCTCTCCGTGGCGCCGTGCAGTGACGGGCGACCTGACCTCGGTCTTCAACTTTGCAAACCCCAATGAACATCGGGCCAACCTGCCGGATACCAACGGCTACCTGCCGTCGGTGCTCGAACTGTCTGGCGGAAACGTCGACACCTTCGTGCCTACGCAGAACGATGTGATCATCGGCGTGCCGGCCGCAGGAAAAAGGCATTCGCCCCGCGCGTGCCCTGCCCTATGAACTGGACGTTCACGCATCGGTCAATGCTTCGAACAGCACCGTGGGCCTGAAGTTCCTCAACACAGGCCGCAAGACCGTGGTGTTTCAGGTGCGTTCCGGCAACGCCGCGGATGCGGTGCGCTTTTACACGGTCGAACCTCGCAAGACGCTGACAGATACGTGGAGCGTTGTCTCGTCCTACAGCTTGTCGGTCTACGGTCCCAATGGATTCGTGCGCTATTTCAACGGCAGCATTGGCTCCGGTGCCGCGGCTCTCAATGTTCACTCCAGCTACGACAGCGAGGATGGCGGCTCGATCGAATTGGAAATCACCAACGTCGGCGCCAGCCGCGCTGAAGTCTCCATACTTGATGCCTATTCGGGTGAGTCGCGGGCGGAGTCTCTCCACCATCACGATGACTTTGAATTCGAGGCGTCGCTGGGCAAGTTCTACGGCTGGTACGACCTGATAATTACGGTGGCGGGAGACCCCACTTTCAAGTATCGACTTGGAGGTCACGTCGAAACCGGAAAGGACAGCATGTCCGATCCCGCTCTGGGGGGACTTGTTACTCTCAAGGGCTGATCCAAAACAGGGAGCGCATCCATTACGGACGGAGTAATTGACGCGATCGAACAGAAGACCCTGGCAGCCCGGTGTTTCCACCACCGGGCTGTTGCTTTTCTCTATACATTGAGAAGGTTTGTTCACCGGCAAACGATAGCTCAGGCTTGAAATCGATCAAGCCCAAGTCAATCAGTTTGTTCCACACGCGAGTCGCACTCTCCCCCGGGCTCTCAGTTGAGGAATCGATGATCAGTTCCGGGGCAAGAGGGGCCTCATAGGGATCGGAGATTCCTGTAAAGTGCGCGATTTCTCCTCTAAGCGCCCTGGCGTAGAGGCCTTTTCCATCACGCGCGATGAGGACATCCATAGGGCAATCAACATGGACTTCGACGAAGGCGCCGATCGCCGATCGCAACTCCTCCCGTACGGCTCGATAAGGTGAAATCGCAGCGACAATGGCAATGACGCCATTGCGAGACAACAACCGGGCAACGAAACCGATCCGCCTGACGTTTTCATCTCGATCTTCCCGACTGAATCCCAGCCCTTGCGAGAGATGTTTCCTCACTTCATCGCCGTCAAGCCGTTCGACGCGTGCTCCGTGCACTCGCAGCCATTCTTCCAAAAGGGAAGAAATGGTCGTTTTCCCCGCTCCTGACATCCCTGTCAGCCAGATCGTAAACCCTTGGCGGCTCTGTTCGATCACAGCGTTTCCACGGGGAGAAGCCCCGATCGCACACGGGCTTGGCTGAAAACAGGTTGCCGGGCGGGAAGGAATGCGGCGAGCGATATCCGCACAAGCGGTAGAACCGGGCACATCTGGTGAAAACACATGGAGAAGCCTCTTGGAGCAGCATTCTCTCCGTTCGTCCCAGGTTCTTCCGTAAAAAAATCGTGAATAGCCTGTAAATTAAGAGAGTCGGTTACCATTCTTGCGATGTCGATTGGAAGTCGTTCTCATTGAAAAACGAGTTGGAACAATTCAATGGCCTCTGATTCGCTTGGTGTCCTGCAGCGCCGCGACTTCCTGAAACTTGCCTGCGTAGCTTCAGTGTATGGTCTGTCGCGAAGTGCTGGAGCCGCTTCGCCGCTGCGTATGGCGATCGTCATCGATGCGCGGGATCCGACCGCATCCTCAATCCCCGTCCGTCACGCCGCGGAAAAACTTTGCAAGGAGTCTCAGGCCAGAGGATTGACGTGCGCGCTGGTTCAGTCTGCAGACGAGGCCTCGGGAGCAGATTTGTGCATCGTTGTCGCGCCTCGAAATTCGCCGCTCGCCCATGGGTTTCCGGCGTCATCTGCTGACTCGTCCAATGCCGACAGCACGTTTCTCGCATCAGGACAGCTGGGCCAGACGTCTGCGCTTCTCGTCTCGGGCATCGGTCCGCGCGGCTACATCTATGGGCTTCTCGAACTCGCCGAGCGCTTACGGTTCTCGTCCGATCCCGAAGCCGGATTACATGTAGCGGGGACAGTGGCGGAACAGCCCGCAAACGAAGTGCGGGCCATCAGCCGGTACTTTTGCAGCGAACTCGAAGACAAACCGTGGTATTACGACAAGGACTTCTGGCGCGAATATCTTGATGTTCTCATCGCCAGCCGGTTTAATCGCTTCACGCTTGCCTATGGGCTTGAATACGATTTTCCCAGGGGCGTCACCGACGATTATCTGCACTTTCCCTATCCCTACCTCGTCGAAGTCCCGGGGTACAGCCAGGTTCAGGTGTTGCAATTGGCCTCTACGGAAGGAACGCGGCTCTCTCCGCCTCTTCCTTTGCCGGCGAGTGAACGGGAAAAGAATATGGAGATGTTGCGCTTCGTTGCCGCGGAGTCCGGAGCGCGCGGCCTGCATTTCCAACTCGGTATCTGGACCCACGCCTACGAATGGACAGCAAGCCCCAACGCCTACCACCATATTGATGGGTTGACTCCCGACACGCATGCCAAATACTGCCGCGATGCGCTGGCAATTCTGCTGCGAGAGTGCCCGCAGATTGGGGGACTCACCATGCGCGTTCATGGGGAGAGCGGCATTCCCGAAGGGAGTTACCAATTTTGGGCGACTCTTTTTGAAGCGATTTCCGGGTGCGGGCGCACGATCGAAATCGACATGCACGCCAAGGGCGTGAACCAGACCATGGTCGATATCGCATCCGCCACAGGAATGCCGGTAAAGCTGGGCGCAAAGTATTCGGCCGAACATCAGAGCCTGGGCTACAACCAGGCCGACATACGCGCCCTCGAAATCCCCAACCCCGATCACGTTGAAAGCGGGCCTTTCAGCCTGAGCGGCGGATCGCGCCTCTTCACTCGCTACGGATACGCCGACTTCTTTCAGCAAGGCAGCAAATCGCAGGTGCTCTTTCGCCTTTGGCCCGGTTCGCAGCGGCACCTGCTTTCGGCAGATCCCGAACTGTGCGCAGCCTATGCGCGCACCTCGCACTTTTGCGGAGCCGCCGGAATCGACTTGATGGAACCTTTGACGTTCAAGGGGCGCGAGGGCTCCGGACATCCGGGCGGGCGCTGTGCCTACGCAGATCAATCCCTCAATCCGAAAGCCGACTGGGAAAAGTTCGAATACTATTATCGTCTCTGCGGACGACATCTCTACGACCCCGATGTTAACCCTGAAGTTTGGCGCCGATACTTGCACCGCGAATTCGGACCGGGAGCCGAGGCCGTCGAAACCGCGCTCGCCAACGCCAGCCGACTTCTTCCGCTGCTGACGTCTGCCCATCTTCCCTCGGCGTCCAACCACGCTTTCTGGCCGGAGATCAACACCAACATGCCCATCGTGTCTGGCAGCGAGCCATCCCCCTATGGCGATACGCCAAGTCCTAAATGCTTCGGAACCGTCAGTCCTCTGGATCCGCAACTATTCTCGACGATCTCTGAGTACGCGCAGGATCTGCTGGCCGGGAAACTTAATCCGAAGTATTCTCCCATCGAAGTGGCGCAGTGGCTTGAGGCCTTCGCCGGAGCATCGGGCGAGGCGCTTGCCAATGCCCGGATCAAAGCAACGGTGCCCGCCTCGCCAGCATTCCGCCGCATGGAAGAGGATGTCCTCATTCAGAACGGCCTGGGATTTTTCTTCGCTACTAAACTCCGCAGCGGCGTGTTCTTTGAAATCTTCAAACAGAGCGGTAATCGTGAGGCCGGCAGGCTCGCTGTGACTCAATATCAGGCCGCTCGTCAGGCTTGGGCGAAAATGGCTGAGCGCGCTCGAATCGTTTACATGGCCGATATTTCATATGGCGATGTGCCCATGCGACGCGGCCATTGGACCGACCGCCTTGCTGCGATCGACAAAGATATCGCAGCGATGCAAAAGGCGATCGACGCCGCGCCAGGTCCCACAGCGCCAGCGGGTGCCGCGAGCGCGTTGAAGATAGCCAGTTCCATTCAAAACAGGCCTTCTTTGAATTGCACGCACACAGCGCCAGCCAGCTTTCAGCCGGGTCAGTCGCTCTCCCTCGTGCTTGCCACTTCCACCCCGGGCGAGCATGATTCGCATATCATGGCGCGACTCAATTACCGCCACGTGAATCAAGGCGAACGGTGGCGATCAGTTGAAATGCAATCGGCCGATGGCGCATATCAGGCAGCGATCCCGAGTGAATACACCGGCTCGCCCTTCCCATTGCAGTATTACTTTGAACTTCGCCGCGAAAACGACGCGGCCTGGCTACACCCCGGCTTCAACTTAAGCCTTTCGAACCAACCGTATTACGCGGTCTGGGAACGAAAATCGTAGTAAATCCGAGAGCCATGGCACGTTGTCTGGCCGGACCGGACCCAACATCGATTTGGACGTCAGAGTTCCCTGCAAGCGAACTTGTCTTGAGAGGTCGTTCCGATGCACACCACAAAACCAGCGGAAAAGGCTGATCATGAGTCCGGCGCTACTCAGTCAGAGATTGAGATCCGCGCGTTGATTGCCGGTGAGGATGCCACCGCATTCCGCACATTAAACGAAGAGTGGATCACCCGCTATTTCGCGCTGGAGGAGAAAGATATTGAGACGCTCAGGGATCCGGAAACCGCGATTCTTCGCAAGGGCGGTTATATTTTCATGGTCCACCTCAACGCAAAACCCATCGGATGTGTGGCGCTGATTCCCATCGGCGCCGGCGTCTTCGAACTATCTAAAATGGCCGTCTCTCCGGATTGTCGCGGCCGGGGTATCGGCCGCCGCTTGATCGAGTACACCATTCGTCAAGCGAGGATGCTTGGGGCCAGCTCTGTATTTCTAGGCAGCAGCACCAAGCTGCCGAGCGCCATACACCTCTATGAATCAGTAGGCTTTCGTCACGTGCATCCGGACTCGCTTCCCCCCGTGCCCTATACACGAGCCAATATCTTCATGCAACTGTCGCTTGATAGCGAGAAATGAACCGGCCGAGGGTCGGAGCGTAGCGGCGCGGATCGCGAGCACGTTCGATTCCAACTCGCCGCTTACGTTCCGCAGAAAGTCTGAGTAACGCACTCCTCCGGGCGGGCCGGGGTTACATATCGCTCACGGTCCGGCCGGTCCTCGAATGGATTTGATACGACGTCCAGCAATTCCTCGAATGGCTGAAAGTCCTGATCCCGCACGGCGGCATTGATCGCTGCCTCCACCAGGTGGTTTCGCGGAATGAAGATCGGATTTGCCCTCCGCATGGCTGCAGCGCGCTCCTCTCTCGAAACTGGTTCCTCGTCAAGGCGGCGCCGCCATCCAGCAGCCCACGCGTCGTATGCGCCCGGGTCGGCGAAGAGCGCGCGCACCCCCCTGTCCGCTTCCGGACTTGCTGCGGCATTGCATAACTGGCGGAATGTCAACGTGAAATCAGCGCGGTTGGCGGCCATGCGTTCCAACAGGTTTTCTGCCAAGGCAGCATCGCCCGCGCTCTCGGTGAAAAGCCCAAGCTTCCGATTGAGACCAGCGCTTCGAGCCGCCGCGAACTGCGGCTCAAAAGCTGCAAGGGCTTCCTCAGCCGAGGCAACTGCGGCCTGCTTCGCTTCCCGCCTCCTGCACCAGAACGGGTAGCAGCGCCTCAGCGAGTCGTGTCAGGTTCCACAGTGCGATGCGAGGCTGGTTCCCATATGCGTACCGACCGTGACGGTCGATGGAGCTGAATACTGTGGCCGGATCGTATGCCTCCATGAAGGCGCACGGACCATAATCGATGGTTTCCCCGGAGATGGAAGTGTTGTCGGTATTCATCACGCCGTGAATGAATCCGAGGAGCATCCATTGCGCAACCAGGTGCGCCTGCCGGGTTATCACGCCATCGAGGAGCGCCCGATACGGTTGCTTTGCATCAGCCGCTTCAGGATAATGCCGGGCAATCGCAAAGTCGGCCAGCACGCGCGTCCCTTCGATGTCGCGTCGCGCAGCGAAATACTCGAACGTGCCCACGCGCAGATGACTCGCCGCTACCCGGGTCAATACGGCTCCAGGCAAAGGCGCATCGCGCAATACGTGCTCCCCCGTCGTCACCGCGGCCAGCGCTCGGGTGGTGGGCACGCCCAGTGCGGCCATGGCCTCGCTCACGATGTACTCGCGCAAGACAGGGCCGAGCGCCGCCCTGCCATCGCCGCCGCGCGAGAACGGGGTCGGACCAGATCCTTTGAGCTGAATATCGTAGCGCACCCCGTCGCGCCCCATCACCTCGCCCAGCAGGATGGCGCGCCCATCGCCGAGTTGAGGCACAAAATGGCCGAACTGGTGGCCGGCATACGCCTGTGCCAGAGGTTGGCTGCCCTCGGCCACGCGGTTTCCGGCCAGGATCTCCGCGCTTTCCGGGCTTGCCAGCGCGTCTGCATCCAGTTCCAGGATCAGTGCCAATGCTCGATTCACCCTGACGAGTCGCGGCGCCGCTACCGGTGTCGGGTCGAGTCGGACGTAAAAACGCTCCGGCAGCCGTGCATAGGTGTTATCGAAGGCAAAACGAACAACATGGCGGTCAGGTCCGGAGTCGCCGGGCGGCGCGATCGCGGTAACATCGCGTGAACTCATAAACCATTAGATGTGGGTATGGTGTTTTTTGTCCAGAATCCTTGCAAGAGACGCCCGGTTTTGCCACTTCGAGCACTTCGACTCGTGAACGCAAGTGGTAGGCCCGGATGACACTCGCTGGGTGCCCCACCTTCGCGACGTCTTTGTTTTGTCGCTAAGGTGGGAATGCACGAGCCCATCCGAACCGGTGTCATAAGAAGCCATCCCAATCAAAATGCCACGAGAGCTTCTTCGAAAAGTCTGGCAAGTTCCTCAGCTCCTGCCGGGCGCGGCGAGAGCTTGGTGACGCGGTGTTGCGGTAGTGTGCCTTCAACAAGCGCGGGAATATCGGATGAGGTGTAGCCCAGCGCACGCAATCCATTGGGCAGCTTCAGCCGCTCAATGAACCAGGTGATCCGGTCTGCGAGCACTTTGCCTGCGTCGGCTGGAAGCACGCCCGATATATTGGCGCCGATAGCCTCGGCGGCTTCCAGATGCCGCCGTGGGTTCGCGCCTGCCGTAAAGCGGAACACCGCCGGAGCGTTCAGGATGACGGAATATCCATGCGGCACCATCGCGTGATCGCCGGGATATCCGGATGCGAAGTAGCCTTTGACCATACCCGACACGGGATACGACATTCCGTGCGGCAAGTGCACCCCGGCGTTGCCGAATCCGATGCCGGCGTACGAGGAAGCCAGGATCATGTTGGCGCGGGCTTCGTCGTCGGAAGGATCCTCCACCGCACGCACCAGGTAGCGCGCCACCATGCGCATGGCCTGAAGCGACCACACATCGCTGATGGGATTCGATCCCTGGTATGCGGGCCGCAGCAAAGGACGATCCGGCAGGGGACGATTCGAATACGGCAATGCGGTGTACGATTCGACGGCATGGCTGAGCACATCGAGACCGGTCGCCGCGGCCACCTGTGCGGGCATCGTGCGGGTGTTTTCCGGATCGAGCAATCCAAGTGTAGGCTTGAGCCGCCGGCTGGCGATGCCGGTCTTGGCGCGCATCTTGCTCAAATCGAAAATGGAAACACCGGTGGTTTCGCTGCCCGTGCCGGCCGTGGTTGGAATCGCGATCAACGGTTTCAGCGGACCCGGCACCGGCAAGCCCCTGCCGATGGGCGGATTCACGTAGTCGAGAAAATGCACCGGCGGATAGCAGGTGTAAAGATTCACCGCCTTGGCAGTGTCAATGGTCGAGCCGCCGCCCACCGCAACAATCGCGCCGTAGTCGCTTCGTCCGGCGAACCCGATCGCATCCAGGAACGATTCGTCGTTGGGCTCGACCCGCACGCGGTCATAAATTGTGGATGCGATGCCCTCTGCCTCCAGCGATTCGAGCACCGTCTGGAAAGGACGCATGCGCCGAACGGTCGGATCCGTGATGACGAGCGCGTTTCGGACTCCGAGGTCCGCCAGGTCCATCCCAACTTCGCGCGTGACGCCAGCGCCGAACCGCACGTTGGACGCGGCCATTTCAAAGGCGATCTCATGCGTCATTGACGATTCATTTCCTCTCCGGGTTCCCAGGCACAGTCGAGTATACCTGCGCTGCCTCTGGCTCTTATTCATCTCGACTTCGCGGAGACTGAGGTGACGCCGATGATATAGAGTTGTTGACGTGAACGGACATGAACGCGGTTTTCTCGCGCCTGCCGCTCTCCACTTTCTACATCATCCCTTGAGTCGATTGACCAGACCTATCAAGACGGCACGTGCAAAGCTGGGTCACCAGGCCCGTATCCTTGACGCCGCTTCAGCGGCTTTCCTCGAAAACGGATTCGAATTCACCAGCACAGCGGACATTGCGAAACTCGCCAGAGTTTCGAAACGCGAGCTCTATGCCTGCTTTGCCGACAAGCGCGCCATTCTCGCCGCGGTGATCGCGCGCCTGCAACAGGAGATCCAATCGCAGGTCAACCTGAGTTGGTCGTCGAGTGAGGATGTGGCCAAAGTGCTCACCAGGGCGGGAACCGAAATCCTGGACTTCGTCAGTTCGGAGAAATTCGGCAAACTGTTCAGGATTGTGGCCGCCGAGACCTTTCGGGACCCGGTGTCGGCGGAGAAGTTTTATCTGCTTGGGCCAGGAGTGGGCCGCGAAAACACAGCCGCATTCCTCAGGCGCCGCATGGCATCAGGGGATTTACGCAAGGCAGACCCGCTGCAGGCAGCTGACGATTTTCTCGACCTGATCATCAGCGCCCGCTACCTGACCGCAATTGTCCTCGGCCAGAACCGCGAGGTTCCCCTGACCCGAAAGCATGTCAAACACGCAGTGGAAATGTTCCTAGGCTACTATGCCTCGCCGACGGGCGCGAATGAATCTCGGCGCCCCTGACAGCCTGGCAGGTTTCGCGATCCTCAGGCCGCGGTGGTGAATCAGTAGTCCGGCACCGGGTTGGGCGGTTTCTCAAGTTCAGCCGAGCGCGACGCTTCACGCATGCGAATTGCTCAACCGACTTTGCAATTGACGGCATGCTTCTTCCGCCAGGCTCAGGTCGCGCAGCACGCCATAGACATAGTGATCAGGTCGAACGATGGCCGCCCTGCAATCATGCCGCTCAAACCAGGCTGCCGCCAATCCATCCGAGTCTGTAGAATGTGTGCCTCCCAGCGCCACAGCCCGAATTCCGTATTGCGCCACATCGGGACAATCCTCGTCGGCCCGCCCATCCCAGAACAGACACCATCGCAGCCCGGCGAAATCATCGAGCAAAGCCGTTCCCGTTTCCCTCGAAAGCCGTGGCTGAGGGAACAGCGTTCCGGCCGCCGACCCATGTTCGTGAGCAAGAAAGCCCGCCTGAAGAGGCGGCACAATCTCCTGCCGGGTCACAATGGGAGCCTTTCCTCCACCTTGCCTCAGCAGTGCCTCATCCCGTGCCCCCGCCGCTTCTGGATCGCGTTCACAAATTGCGGCGCCGATGTGCTTGATGCGCTCGGTCAGGGTTCGCACATGCTGACTGCGTTCCGTCTGATAGGTGTCGAGCAATTCGTCTGCAGCTTCGCCCCGCAAAACCGACACCAGCTTCCAGCAAAGGTTGGTCACATCGCGAACACCCTGGCACATGCCCTGGCCGATAAATGGAGGCTGTTGGTGGGCCGCGTCGCCGGCAAGAAACACCCGCCCATTCCGCCACCGATGAGCAACAAGGGCATGAAATCGATAGCTGCCGGCTCGCCATAGTTTGCCGTCGTCCGGGTTGAGCCATGGGGACAGGAGATTCCAAACGTTCTCTTCGCCCTCCATCTCGCGCGGATCCTCTCCGGAATTCAACATGATTTCCCAGCGGCGGTGATTTCCGGGACCGATGATGTACGTATAGGGGCGCGCGGGATCGCAGTATTGCGCGCACACGTCCGGCAACTTCGCGATAGCGTCATCGTTCACGATCAGATCGACCACCAGCCACGGTTCATCAAATCCAAGATCGTCGAGGGAGATCTTCACCAGCCGTCGAACCGTGCTTGACGCCCCATCGCATGCGATGACATACCTTGCCTTGACCACCTGTTCTCGCCCGGCCTCATCCTGGATCGTCACTGAAACATACTGTTCTTTTTGGTCGAGTCCGGTGACTTCCTTTCCGAGGTCCACCGTCACAGAAGGGTGCGATTCCGCGCGGGCGCGCAGGATTCTCTCCACCGCAGGCTGCGTAAAGACCATGTTGGGCAAATAGCCAAGCGGATACGGCGGCGAAACAACGCCGATGCTTCGGATCAGTTGACCGGCTGCGCCGTAATGCTCCGATGCACCGAATGGAGCGGTGTACGGAAGAACCTCGTCAACCACTCCGATGTTCTGGAAGACGCGCAGGATTTCGTGGTCGAGGGCGATCGCTCTCGGGATCTCCCATATCGCGCGGCTCTTTTCGACCACCAGCGTCTTCACGCCGGCCTGCCCAAGCCAGCATGCCGCAATCGCTCCCGCGGGTCCGAAGCCCACAATCACAACCGCGAATTCAATTTCGGCGCTCATCGATGCTGAGCCGGAAACCGAATCGCGAGTTGCGCATGTTTCACATGGTCGGGCTTGGGTGGCGCGATGCCCCAGTGATCAGTGCGTCCGGCGGGCCACACCCAATAATCGGGGCCGTGCGATCGATATTCGTCATTCACCTGCAGTACTTCGGCCGTGTACTCAATCACAAATCCAAACGGATCGACGAAGTAAGCGAAAACATTGTCGCCCGGCCCATGGCGGCCCACGCCCCAGCCAATGGGAAAGCCATGGTCGATCATTCGGCCCGAGCCGCGCATCACCGATTCCAGATCCGGCATCATGAACGCCACGTGGTTCAATCCGTTCATGCCGGAGTCTGCCAGCACCACCGCATGATGATCCTGGTTGCAGCGCAGGAAGGCCATCGCTTTCGACCGGTCGGTAAGCTTGAAACCCAGAACACCCTGGAAAAAGCGGCTGGTGGCTTCGATGTCCGCACAGTTGAGGTTGACGTGCGACAGGCGAAATGGATACGAGCACCGCACATCAGGCTGGTCGTGCAGCGCATCGCCATGATGGAAGCGCAGGATATAGCCCTCGGGAGAACCGACTTTCAGGACAACTCCGCCGTCGGGATCACAATTCGGTGCAACCGCGGCAATCACGCTTCCATGTGCTGAAGATACCGCCGACGCGATCCGCTCCAGTGTTTCTTCCGCCCCGACGCGAAAACCCACTGAAAGAATCTCCGCGCACGGATGAGGGTGCAACGCGAGAACATGATGATCGGGCCCGGTGGCGCGCAGGTAAACTGCCCCGCCCTGCCGGGCCGCCACTTCTAATCCCCATGTCCCGCGATAGAATGCTTCGGCGCGCGCGATGTCCGGGACGCCAAAATCCACGCTTCGAATGGCGATGACCGGGAAATCTCCCACGATGGCCTCCCCTGGGAAGTATGCTTGCCGCCGCCCCAAATCGATGCAGGACCAATGAAGACGAAAGCCTACACGGCTTGTGAGGACTCTTCGTCCGCGATGCCGTTCCGCAAGATTCCGATTCCCTCGATCTCGACTTCAACAATGTCGCCGGGCTTCATCCAGAGCGGCGGAACCCGCTTCACGCCAACACCTCCTGGTGTTCCGGTCACGATCACGTCTCCCGGTTCAAGAGGATTGAACGACGAACAGTATTCAACCAGCGTGGGGATATCGAAGATCATCTGCCCCAGTGTTGCCTGCTGCACGATCTCTCCATTCAACCGGGTCATGATCGTGCGTGTTCCCAGATCGGGGAGGTCTTCCGGAGTCACCATCCACGGCCCGAAGCCGCCCGTCCGCGGAAAGTTCTTTCCCGGCGTGAACTGGTGCGTATGGTACTGCCAGTCTCGCACGCTGCCATCGTTGTAGCAGGCATAGCCGGCGATATGATCCAAGGCTCGATCCCGCGAGATATAGCGTCCGCGTTTTCCGATAATCAGCGCAAGTTCGCCTTCGAAATCAAGGTGTGTCGAAACGCGGGGGCGAACAATGTCGCTCAAGTGTCCGGTCTGAGAATTGGCAAACCGAGTGAAGATCGTGGGATGAGCCACCTCGGCCCTTCCTGTTTCTTTCCTGTGCATCTCGTAGTTCAGCCCGATGCAGAATATCTTTTCCGGATTAGGAATTACGGGAAACCATTCCACATCTTCAACAGAATACCGAGGCGCCGAAAATCCAGCATCCTGCGCTTCACGGTAGCCGCGTTGAGCAATCAATGACCTCAGATCGGGAAACCGGTCGCCCAGCACGCTCCCCAGATCTAAGGCAGATTCGCCTTCAATCATTCCCCAGGTCGCAGTTCCCCTGACCTTGAAGGTAGCCAATCTCATCCCAGTCCCCTCCATGAGCATGTGCCCCGCCGGAACTTCCCCGGAATTTCGCCGCGGCCGCGCTACCGACCTCCACCGAGATCTGCAGATCTTGATGGTACTTTTGCGTACCGCACCTTTGTCAACGAGATTGGCTCCCATTTCGCCTTTACAACGCTGTTGCGCGTTTGGTATCAATTCTGAAGTCGCATGGTACGTATTGGTACCACTTCCCTGCCAGCCCTGAAGTGAGGTCGACCATCGTGATCAAAAATGAATTGCCCGCCTTGCAAGCTCCTTACAAGCTCGACGCGGGCGAGGGACTTCGCTATGCATTTGGAAGTCATCTCGCCACGTTCATTGCCCGGCCGCAAGAACTTGGTCAAGCTGCTTGCGGAACAATCCTGACCGGGGCCAGGGGAGCTCGATTTCCGAAACACCGTCATGCCGCAACTCACGAAGCTCTCTTCGTGGTTGAAGGTGCCATCTCCCTTACCCTCGACGACAAAGCTCACCATCTGACCCCCGGAGATTACGTAAACGTTCCACCCGGCACGGCCCACGGATATGAGTTCCTCGACCACCGCGGCAAGTTATTGTCGTGGTGCTTCGGAGGAAACGCGGCAGACGCATACGCCAGGCTCGGAAAGCCGTACGCGGGCACTGTTTATCCGGAGAGCGGTGAGCCGATCGACTGGAGTTCACTTGACAGCTCAGTCGATACCGAGGTCGTCGCGGATCAGCTCGCTCCTCACGATCCTTGGACTCCGAAGCTCATCGCTGCTCCGGACGGCAACGTCCCGTTTGTTCTGGCGGCCGGCGAAGGCGAACGCATGATTGCCGGCGACCAGGTGTATACCATCCTCGGGAAACAGGTTCACAGCGATGGCGTCTTCATCTCCCTGCTTACAGAAGGCCCCATCGGCACACCCATCCCGCGCCATCTACACCAGAAAGTGACCGAACTGTTCTACTGTGTGAATGGGGAGATGGAGATGTTCGTATCGGACGGCTTCATCACGCTGAGTCCGGGAGACTTCCTTCACGTTCCGCCCAGGACGCCTCACTCATTTCAACTGAAGAAGCACGATACACGCTTTCTAGGCTTTATCACGCCGGGAGATTTCGAACCGTTCTTCCGCTATTTATGCGTTCCCTTCGATGGCTATCGATATCCACTGGTACCGCCGCCGTTCCGGTTCGATCGGGTCATCCAGCATCTTTCCGAACTGGACCTGACCATTCTCGAACGTCCGGGAGGCCCGCCACCGCAAGGCGCGCAAATGTAAGCGCGATGGAAGTCTGACATGCTTGAACCAACTCAAGAACAAGATAAAGAGGTTGGCATCCACGCCGACCAGGTCTACAGCTACGCGGGCCGCACCGCGCGGCTGGCAGACGTTTTCGTGCCCTCGAGTGGCAATACACCCCTTCCCGTAGTGATCTGGCTCCATGGCGGGGGTTGGCGATTCGGCGACCGCCGCCTGGCTCCGGACCTCGCGCTGTTTGCTCGGCGTTCCGGCCTCGCCGCAGTCAGCATCGATTACCGGCTTAGCGACGAGGTCAAGTTCCCCGCTCCGGTCGAGGACGTGAAGACGGCGGTGCGCTGGGTGCGAAGTGTCGCCTCCAGGTTTGGATTCGATGAGCGCAACATCGGTCTATGGGGATCATCGGCCGGAGCGCACCTGGCCGCATGCGCGGCTCTCTCCAGCGAAAATGAGTTTCTCAGCGAGGAACACGCGGGCTATTCATCCGCCGTGCAGGCAGTCGTTGACGGATATGGACCGACCAACCTGGGGCGTATTGACCAACTTCGTTCTACGATGCGGCCGTCAGGAAACGACGCGGAAAGCGTTCTGGTGGGAGGCGTTCTCCCGGCGGGTGATCCGGAGTCGTTCGAGTCACGGTTCCTCGGCGCACCCGTCAGCGACGCTGCGCGGCTCGTCGAACTTGCCGATCCAGTTCACTACGTGCGTTCCGGCAGCCCGCCGTTTCTGATCCTTCACGGGCAGACCGACACTCTCATTCCCGCCGAACAAAGCCGTTATCTCTTCGAGGCTCTGAACGACGCGGGATGCGATGCCACTCTGGTTCTTTTTCAAAATCTCAGGCATGGGTTCTTCAACAATCCGAATCTCGCCCGGGAAGACATTGGAGTTGTGAGCACATATCGTTCTTCCATCCCCACCGAACGCGTCCTATGGTCCTGTGATCCGACAGAGAACATTCCGACCATGGTGAGCAGCTTCTTTCGAGCCCATCTCAATTGCATCTGACCGGCGAAGAGCCGCTCGGGCCGCATCCAGACCAAACAAATTGTCAGGACGAAAGCCGTAGTTGTTGCGGATCATCCGAATCAGCGCACACTTATGACATAATGGCCAATCAAACCCGTAAGTTCTGAGGACGCAAGTTGATCGCAGACGTTCGAAACCGGGAATTTGTCGGCAAACTGAAAGCTGCCCTTTGGCCCGAGGATTCCACGCGGCCCGTTAATATGTGGGCGGTTCTCGACGGCGCCAAAGACGAGAGAATCTACAACCACGTTTCGCGATGTTATCTGGATAAGTGCTGTCTGTTCGCTGGAGAGCTATCTCCCGAGCTCGAGCGGGCAGCTCCTCATCTGGTAAAGATTTCTCCGCGTGACAGTGTGTCTGATAGCTTGCTGACACTCGGATGGGGCCGGTCCTGGGGAATCTTTATTCAGTCTGACGATTCCATCCAGGCTCTCCGGCGACACCTGCAAACGCTGCTTCGCGTCAAGGACGAAACCGGACGCTACCTTCTCTTTCGTTACTACGACCCGAGAGTTCTGCGGGTCTATCTTCCCACGTGTCCTGACCAGGAACTGAAGCAGATGTTTGCTTCGTCCATCACCAGGTTTTGGATGGAGTCGGAAGATTCTGATTCGATCATTTCTTTTGAACTGGATTGGAATGACCAGCTGAAACAAACAGTGTTCAAAACCTAGACCTCTCAGGCCGTTGTCTCATCCATGCGGAACGGCGTTCGGCGCAGCCGCTTGCCGGTTGCTGCGAAGATGGCGTTCGCAACCGCAGGCCCGGTAAGCCCTACAGCCGCCTCCCCCAGGCCGTGTGGATCAGCGTGGCTTTCGACGAACCACGTTTCGAGCACCGGCGCCTCGGGCATGCGCAGCACGCTGTAGTCATCGAAGTTCTGCTGCTCCGCTGCCCCGTCGCGAATCGTGATTGCTTCTTTGAGAATAGAGCTCAACGTAAACAGCATTCCGCCTTCGAGCTGAGAACGCGCGCCGTTGGGGTTCACCACCTGGCCGCAATCGACAACAGTGATGAGGCGATCGACGCGAATGTCGTCCCGCTCGACCGTGACCTCCGCCACCTGCGCGAGATAGGCATAATTACGTCGTGCACGCGATGCCGCGCCCGCGATGCGGACCGAGCGGCTTGTTCCAGCCGGCCTTCTGCGCGGCAAGATCGAGAACAGCGATCAGACGATTTATTTCCACCGGACGTTCATCTACCGGCGGATTAGACTGGTTCACCGGCGGGCGGAGCAACATGCGTTTGCGAAACAGGTACGGGTCCTGCCCAGCCGCATGCGCCAGCTCGTCGATGAATGACTCGACAGCGAGGCCGTTGAATGAATTCTCAACCGAACGCCACCACGCCCGCGGCACCGCGCTCTCAATCGGCGTAAACGCCGTGCGAATATGCGCAATGGGGTAAACCAGTCGCGACGGGAGTTCCGATCCATCGGGCTTGCGCTTGTCGGGGTCGCTCCATCGCGCATACAGGGGAACATCAGCCAGATGATCGGACCATGCGACGACGTTCCCGTCGGCATCGAGCGCTCCCCGCATGCGCCTCATACCCGCGGGCCGGTAGAAGTCGTGGGTCATGTCGTCTTCGCGCGTCCACACCAGCTGCACCGGTGCGGAAACACGACACGCAACCTGCGCCGCCTCGGTGGGAAAATCGTACTGGTAACGGCGCCCGAACCCGCCGCCCATGAAGGTGGTGTGCACGGTGACGCTTGTCTCCGCCAAACCCAGTTCCTTGGCGATCGTACTGCGCATGGCGTCCGCCGCCTGCGATGGGGCCCACACTTCGCACTTCCCATTGTTCACGTGCAGCGTGATGTTCATCGGCTCCATGCAGGCATGGGCCAGAAATGGAAACTCATACGTAGTCTCAATGCGCTTGGCCGCGGAAATCTTGTCAAGGTCGTCTCCCCCCGGGTCTGATGTCCATGCGGGCGGATTCTCGAGTGCGCGCTTCATCTGTGCGCGCAATGCATCGCTACTCTCCGCCTTGTTGGGACCGGAATTCCAGGTGATCTCGAGCGCCTTTCTGCCTTGCATCGCCGCCCAGGTGGACTTCGCAACCACCGCAATGCCTCCGGCAGTGTAGGCGCGATAGCCCCGCGCCGGAATTTCAAAGACCTGCAGAACGCCAGGAACAGCCAGCGCTCGCGTGGCGTCAAATTTCGCCGGGCTCCCCCCAAACGTAGGGCAGCGCGCAATCACCGCGAACACCATTCCCGGCACGCGTACATCCATCCCAAACTGCGCCGCGCCCGTACACTTGTCTGGAATGTCGCGGTGCGGAGTCTCCTTTCCAACCAGCGTGAACTGCGCCGGATCTTTCAGCTTGACGGTTTTTGGATCGGCAAGCGGCATGGTGCGCGCCGCCGGAACCAGTTTTCCATAGGCGAAACTGCGTCCTGAAGCTGCATGCACCACTTCACTCTTGCTGGTCGTGCACTCCGATTCGGGCACGTTCCAGGAGCGTGCGGCCGCTGCCACCATTGCCGTGCGCACCACCGCCCCGGCCTGCCGCAGAGGAAGGTAGTTGCTCCTCACGCTGCCGCTGCCGCCGGTGCCGCGAGAGAAATCCGATTGCACGATCGTCACGCGCTGCCAGTCCAGGTCGGCTTCTTCGGCCAACAGCATGGGCAGCGACGTGTAGACCCCTTGGCCCATCTCCGACTGCGCAAATACCAGTTCGGCGCTGCTGTCGGGTCGAACGTGAATCCATGCATCGAATGGATTCTTCGCGGCTCCGGGGCCTTCGGCACTATCCTGGCCATACAACTTGAATCCCACCACCAGCGCTCCACCGGCAACGGCCGCCGATGTGCCCAGAAATTTCCTCCGGCTTATCTTCACGACATCATCTCCTGCGCTGCCCTGTGAATGGCCTTGCGAATGCGGAAGTAGGTTCCGCAGCGGCAGATGTTGCCCGTCATTGCGTCGTCAATCTGGGCGTCTGTGGGTTTGGAGTTCTTGGCGAGGAGCGCGGCCGCCGACATGATCTGTCCCGACTGGCAATAGCCGCACTGCGGCGCCTGTTCCGCAATCCATGCGCGTTGCACGACGTGCAGTCCATCTTTCCCCAGGCCTTCAATCGTGGTAACTCTCTTGCCCCGCGCATCAGCCAACGTGGTCTGGCAGGCTCGCACGGCAGCCCCGTCCAGGTGAACCGTGCACGCGCCGCACATGCCGATGCCGCAGCCGTACTTGGTGCCCGTCAGCTGCAGCAGATCGCGCAAAGCCCATAACAAGGGCATTTCGCCATCGGCCTCGAAGGTGCGGCTCTGGCCATTTACTTCCAATGCGAACTGAGCCATGGTTCAACTCCTTAGCAGCTTGCTGGAAAAGTCGTTCGCGCCGTAGGCCGGGGATTCATCCCCGGTATAAGTCATGCACTGTCAACCCGGGCTTTAGCCTCTGAGGTATGCTTTTGGGAAACTTCGCTCGAAACCACGCCATTTTCAGCAGCCTGCTGAAAAGAAACAAATGCTCCGTGCCCCATCCTTTCGCCTTTTTTCTGGCGAAAGGGTGGGAAACCGCAAAAGTCAGAATCGCGTTTCATCCACCACGGATCGGCAACGCCGGTGTAAGACTAGGACAAGGTTCTCCCGCCATTGCAGGGAACACTACAAATTTGCAGGGAAGTACTAACATGTTGCAGCTAGCCGCGACGAAGTTGCAGCTTGCGACGGTTTCGAAAGGCAGTGATTCAGACCATGCCCGGCAGACACACAAAAGCCCGGCTCATGGAGCCGGGCTCGCGTGCTTTTCGGTTGGACTACCGCGATGAAGACCCTGGCACCGCTGCGCCCGTATCCTTGGCCGGAGTCAGGCCCGGGATCGCAGGGGATGCGCCTACGGTTCCCGCCGCTGCGCCGGACAGGTTGATGCCGTAGTGTTGTAACGTCGTTGCCAGGACCTGGTAGAGTCCCGCCCGGTCGCGAGCATACGTGGCATCGGCCGAGATCAGCGTAGCGTCCGCTGTGGCAAGATTCTTCTGTTGCAGCAGAACGTTGTAGGCGGTGGACGCCCCCAGGCTCAGCTTCTTCGATTCCGCATCGAGGCTCTGCTGGGCGTAGTCGTGCGCGGCTCGGGCTGAGATCACCTGCGCCCTGTCGTTGGTCAGAGCAAACTGCGCGTTCACTACCTGCATCCGGATTTGCGTGTAAAGCTGCTCCAGCCGCAACTCTGCCTGGCGGTATTCCAGCAGCGACCGGGCCTGATCGGCTTGCGCGGGGCGGTTGCGGATAGGGATATTCAACGAGAAGCCCACGCCCTTGTCTGGCCCGGTGCTGTTGACCGTTTGGTGCAGCACATCGCCATAGCTCACGGTCGGAAAACTGTCCGGAGCGCACGGACCACCGCTAAAGAAGTCGAGGCATGTCGGACTCTGCGCTCCACCCAGGCCGCTTCCACCATAAAAGGCGTACGCATCCAGTGTCGGCAGCAGAGCATTACGCGCGCCTTTCAGCGAGATCTGCTGGTTCTTGAGCACCAGCACCGCCTGCTCCAGTTCCGGCCGCTGTTGAAACGCCGTCTGTACCAGCGCTTCGACCGGTTGGCGCTCTTCGCTCAATTCCTCGATACTGACGCGGTCTGTCGGAATAATCGGTGCAGCCACCAACGCGGGGTCGTTCAGGTTGCGCGCAACTGCCTGTTTCATGACCAGCTGCTGATATTGCAGATTGCTCTGCGAACTGATCAGGGCCTGCTTGTCGGCGGCCACGGTCGATTGGGCTTGGACCACATCCAGCGGCGCCATGGTGCCGATTTCCAGTTGCTTCCTGGTATCGCTCTCCAGCTGCGTGCTCTGCTGCAGCGCCCGCTCCTTGGACTGCACGTCCTCGTAGGCGCTCACCAGTCCCCAATAGATGCTCTCTACCTGGTTGACGGTATATAGAATCTGTTGGCGGAAGCTCGAATCCGTAATCCGGCGGTTGTTCATCGCCTGGTAGTAGAAGCGATCATTAATGAAAACGCCGAAGCCCTGCAGCAGGTGCTGCGTCACCGTGGCTTTGAATGAGGACGTCAGGCTCGGACTATAGTTCGCGAACGGGTTGTCGCTCGTGACACGGCTGTTGTTGAAACCCACCTGCAGCGCGGTGCCAGAAACAAAGCCCTGGTTGTACGTGAAGTTGTACACATTGGTATTGGTAGTGAGAGCCGATTTGCCGCCAGAGAACAAGGTGTTCGACTGGGGCGCCTTGGCCCTTTCCAACTGAATGGTGCCGCCCACCGCAGGATCGCGGTTTTCCGGCAGCGGGCCTGCGCTGCCGGTCGAGAACACCTGGCCCCCAAGTCCCGAAGCCGCGCCGCCGGATCCGCCGGACGTGCCTCCCGGACCGCCGCCCGCGGTCAGAGTCGACGAAGTTCCTCCGATCGTGTTGGCCACGACACCGGAGTTCACGCCGCGCAGGGTAGCACCCGCTTTTGAACGCAGCACGTCGGTATCGGCAATGTCCAGGTTGTAGCGGGCGATGGCAATGTCGTAGTTGTTTTCGATCGCCAGCGCAAGGGCATCGGAGAGGCTGAGATAAATCTTGCCATCCTTGAACAGCTCGGTAGGCCGGGTTGAATTGTTGAAACTGGCAACCGGAATCGTCGTACCCCGGTACATGTTGATAGGGTTGCCAAGCAAGGGGCCCGAGGGACGGCTGAAGTCCCGCTGCGTTTGCCGCAAAGACATCGGCTCCGTGGCGACGGGCGTGGGCGCGGGAGGCAGGTGCGATGCATCTTTGTTTTGGTCTTGAGAAGCCACGTTATCTGGCGCGCCTGCAGCCGCCGGCTGCTGAGCAAAACCAGCCGTCCCCGATATCAGGCCCAGCATCAGCGCCGCAAATGAGCGCAACTTTGCTCCGCCGCCGTTGCCAGCCTGCCCGCGTACTGTGTGCGCCGTAAAGGATTGGCGCTCAAACACACGTGTACCGTACAAATGCATGATTCCTCTCCACGATAGGTTGAGGCATGTGGGGTGCCAGTCAACAAGACGCCCGGAGCCGGGCTCCGGACGCAAAATTTACGCAAAACCAAAGACTTTATGTCCCACTGCGGTAACACCCGGACGTCACCGCGACCGGCAAAAAGCGGCAGTCTTGGTGTGCGTTAAGCAGGACGCAGTTTTCCCTGGTTTTGCCGTTGTCACTCCCCGGCGATCACCGCGCTCGGTTCAGATTGCGTTTATCGCTCATCCGACCATACGTGTCCAACCGCCAAAACGTTCCCGCCATCTGCGGTTTCGCAAGCCGTTCGAGTCGTATTGATCAAGAAAGCTTGAGTATATCCCACTCCGGCTACCGGACCTCACCCCACCCCGGCGTCCGGTACCCCGTTTCAAACTGCGCTTGGAACGAAGTCGGAGCCCTGGGGACTGAGCCAGAGTCACCGCCTGTTTTGCTGACAGGTTGCCGAAAATTCCCCCGTCTTGCCGCAAAATGGAATTGAACCCATGCCGACCCGATATCGCCAAGCACAGTTCGTTGCATTGTGTCCCCGGTTCAAAATGTCAGGGATGTACCCGGTCCGTACCATACCCGTACCCCCCCACCCCCCCTCCCCCTGTGAAACTGTGAAACTGTGAAACTGTGAGGGCAATGCATAACGTGTCATGCTGAAGAATCTAAATGCTTTACAGACAAATTCCCGGATGGAACAGCATTTTCTGTTACATGAGCCCCTAATTGGGTGTTCGCCAGGTTTTCCCGTGAGATGCAGGGGAAAGCTGCGATCGCGACACCGTTTCCGGTGCCGTCTGAATTCTCTTGCGCGCCATGCCGATTAGCCGCAAAATCTCCATCAGCAGCAATCTGCTTTTTTGTTTCCGCCGTACTTCCCACAGACTCGATTCTTTACGGGATGGAAACACTGCAATGGCAAGGTTAGGAGCGTTCTGCTTCCCCGGAACGGGGCACATCAATCCCATGACTGCATTGGCGCGGGCTCTGCAGCGCCGCGGCCACCAGGTCGTGATCTACGGGATCGCCGACTGCGAGGCGCGCGTGCGCGCCGCCGGCGTCGAGTTCTACCGCATCGGAGCCGAAGACTATCCGCCCGGAACGCTGCGCAAACTCGACGAGCGCCTCGGAGAATTGAAGGGCCTTGCAACGTTCAAGTTCACTGTCGAGCGGGTGAAGAACACGGCCCGCATGATTCTCCGCGACGGGCCGGAAGCGGTTCGCAATACCAGGGTCGAAGCGTTGCTGGTGGACGAAGCGGACATGGGGGGCAATGTCGCCGAGTACCTCGGCCTGCCGTTCGTTTCGATCGCCATGTTTCCTCCGCTTGTCCAGGATGATCGCATTCCGCCGTTCTGTTTTGGATGGACTGCCGGACAGGACAAGATCAGCCGGCTGCGCAACGAACTCGGATTCCGCCTGCTCTCGAAAGTGGCAGCGCCCATTTTCAAGGTGGTCAACGATCAGCGCCGCGCCTGGGGCTTGCCGCCTCTCAAGCGATCGACGGACGCGCTCTCAAAGCTGGCGCAGATCGCGCAATTGCCCGCGGCGCTGGAATTCGACGTGCCCGGCAGGCCGGCCGTTCTTCACTACACCGGACCGTTCGTCGACGCGCATCAGCGTCCTGTTGTGGACTTTCCCTGGGACCGGCTCGATGGCCGTCCGCTCGTCTACGCGTCGCTGGGCACGCTCCAGAATGGTTCGGAGTCGATCTTCAGGACCATTGCGGAAGCATGCGCGGGGCTCCACGCGCAGTTGGTGATCTCGCTCGGCGGCGGTCTCGACCCGGCTCGTCTGGGCTCTCTCCCTGGCGATCCGCTGGTAGTGCGCTACGCTCCGCAGTTGGAAATCGTCAAGCGCGCCGCCGCCGTGATCACCCACGCCGGCCTGAATACGGTTCTCGAGTCCCTGGCCGAAGGCGTGCCGCTGGTGGCTCTTCCGCTGGGCAACGACCAGCCCGGGGTGGCGGCGCGCGTTCGGGCACATGGCGCCGCGGTCGTCATCCCGCAACAAAAGCTGACCGCCGGCAAACTTCGCAGTGCTGTCCAAACCGTTCTCGAGAATCCAACCTACCGCGATTCCGCGAGAAAACTCCAGGCCGCGTTTCAGCGAGTAGACGGCCTCAGCCGCGCCGCCGACATCATCGAGGAGGCATTCGGAATCGGATCGGCGCAGCGATGTGGGCAAACCGAATCAGTGGCCGCAGACTAGGCAAGAACTCCTGCGCTTTTTCTGTCCACTGCTTTCACGCTTCGTGCGCGGTAGGCACGTGCGGTTGCGGAACGAGTTCCGTGATGGCGATTCCCGCCAGGATGATCACAGCGCCGCACGCGGGCCGCAGCCCGAGCCGTTCGCCCATCACCAGGAATGACGTAATCCACGCGAACACCGGCTCCATCGTCATGATGAGCGCCGTGTGCGTGGACGGCAGAATCGACTGCGCCCAACTCTGAATCGAGAACGCCGCCGCCGTAGCCAGCACGGCCGCGATACTCAGCGCAGCGATCAGGCCGGGCGTCCACTCGATGCGAGGATGTTCGATGAAGGGCAGGCTCACGGCCATGAAGACCGCGCAGAATCCCACCTGCAGCAGCGCCAGCGGCTGAAACCCGATGCGCGGGGAGACATGGCCGAGCGCGAGGCAGTGAAATGCGAATCCGACCGCGCAGCCAAATGTCAGCACGTCGCCGATGTTGATGGAGCTCAGATCCGGGAACCAGCCTGTGAAGAACGTAGAACCCATACCGCCGGAGACAGCCGGTGTAGTGAGCAGAATGATTCCAGCGAAGGCCAGTGCCGCGCCCACAAACGCATTCCAGCGTGGAGCACGCGCTCCGGCTGGCCGCAACCCCGGAATCGAAGAGAACAGCGGGACCAGCACCACAACCAGCCCCGTAATGAACGCCGACTTCGAGGGCGTGGTGCGCACCAGCCCGATGGTCTGGAATTGATACCCGATGGCCAGGCACAGTCCGACCACCGCCCCGGCCCCTAATTGCCAGACCCGAATCCCGCGCCAGTACCGGTAATACCCCCCCGCCATCACAGCGAAAGCCAGCGTCATGCGGGCCAGGTTGAAGGCCGCCGGGGTGGCATGGACCAGCGCGCCCTTGATGAGCACAAAGGTGGAGCCCCAGACGGCCACGACGAACAGCATCAGCACGTAGGCGCGCAGCTTCATGTAAGGGAAAGTATGGCAGGCGGGCTTGGGTGGCCGATCGGTATATTGAAAAGCGCGGCGGCTTACGGCCTTCATCTCCCGTTCAGATGGGTGATGGATGTCACACAACAACGTGATCATTACCTTCTTAACGTTGACGTCCCGTCCCAATTCCGCTTACTCTTCGACCAAATAATCCTGAGATTACGGATCGCGTAGATCAATGGCGAGATTGCCTTGGCATGCCGATAGCTGTGGTGTGTCAAAACACTCCGGTAAAGCAGAATCTTGCACGCCGTACCCATGTACTCGGATCAACGTTAAGGCATATTTATATGAAAGCTCTCTGCCTGCTTGCTCCTGCGCTGCTTGTGTGTGCAGCGCCCGCCTTCGCTAACGTAACCGTGTCGAGCCCGGTCAACGGCGCTCTCGTCGTGTCGCCCTTCACACTGGCGGCGACCGCCTCGCCATGCTCCGCCCAACCGATTGCCGCAATGGGCTACTCGTTCGATAACAGCAGCAACACCACAATCGTGAATGGCACGTCTGTCAACGCCCACGTCACGGGCGTGGCCGGCGCGCATATCCTCCACGTCAAATCGTGGGGCAACCAGGGGGCGTCGTGCGTGGCCAACATTGCTATCAGCATCCTTCCATCGCCCAGCGCCATCGTCCCGTCCAATGCGGTCGCCGTCACGGGCATTCACACATTGAAAACTTGGCAGGCGGCGTTCGATAGCGGCACAGGCAATGGTAGCGCCATCGGAACGATGGGTCTGATCGGTTCGCCCTCCGTGAGCGGGACGGCGCGCGAATTTCTGACGACCTATACAAATTTCGGCGGGGAACGGTACTCCGCTTTGTTTGGAAGCGACTCCACTGCCACCAACTTCCTCTACGACACCTGGATGTACCTCGCTAGCCCCACGAATGATATCGCCAACATCGAGATGGATCTAAACCAGGTCATTTCGAACGGACAGACCGTGATCTTCGGTTTTCAATGCGACGGCTGGTCCGGCACCTGGGACTACACGACCAACGCTGGAACTCCTCAGACTCCGAAGGATCTGTGGCTTCATTCCACTTCCAGTTGCAACCCGCGGGCGTGGACTACCAACACCTGGCACCACGTTCAGATACAGTTCTCACGAGACAACCAGGGCAACGTCACCTACCGCTCGGTCTGGTTTGATGGCGCGGAGCAGGTGATCAATGCGAAGGTTCCATCGGCCTTTGCGCTCGGCTGGGGACCCGCTCTTCTGACCAACTTTCAGGTGGACGGGATCGGCGGAACCGGCTCGGCCATCGTGTACCTGGACAACCTGACGGTGTACCGGTGGTGAATCTGCCGTTATTGTGTTGAGTTGTTGGGCTCAGCGGGTGGAAAAACCTCCTTCCCATTGACGTAGGTGCCTCTCACCTGTGTTTGGAGAATTGCGAAAGCTTCGATCTTGTAGAGATCGCGGTCGACGAGAATGAAGTCCGCGTCATATCCGGCGACAAGTTTGCCCTTGTGCTTCTCGGCGAATTCGGCGTATGCCGAGCCCTGCGTATAGGCGTAGAGAGCCTGGCCCCGGGTCAGTTTGTTGGCCGGGAAGTACTCTTGTGTGCCGGCCTCGTTCTTGCGCGTCACGGCGGCATAGAGGCCTCGGAAAGGCGTGATGGGCTCGACTGGGTAATCGGTGCCGAAAGCCAGATGCACGCCCGCATCGAGGAACGCCTTCCATGCATAGGAGTAGGCTGCGCGCTGCGGGCCGAGGCGCTCCTCAGCCCAGTTCATGTCGGTGAGCAGGTGGTTGGGCTGCATGGAGGCGATCACGCCGAGTTTGGCAAAGCGGGGGATATCGGACGGGTCGACCACCTGGGCGTGTTCGATCCGGTTGCGGGCCTTTGGGGATACACCCGGCTGGGCATACGCATCGAGCGCCATCTCCGTGGCTTTATCGCCAATGGCGTGAAACCCGAGCTGAAATCCCGCCTGGGCGCGTTCGACCGACATCTGGTTGAGTTGCACCGGGGTGTATTGCGGCAGGCCTGAATTGGCGGAATCGTCAGCGAACGGCGACTTCATTGCCGCCGTACGTGAGCCGAGGGAACCATCCATGAAGCCCTTGAGCATTCCTGTATGCAACTTCGGGTCGTTCAGATCGTGGTGTGCGCGCATCTTCTTCAACTCGGCGAGCGAAGCCTTGAACGGGAGCCATTCGCAGACGCGCAGGTCCAGCTTTCCTTGTTTTTCCATCTGCTCCAAAACCAGGAAAAAATCCCAATCACTGAAGTCCTGCACGCTGGTGACACCGTGCGCCAGGGCGTCGTTGATGGCCAGTTCAGCGCCGCTGCGGCGTTCTTCGGGGGTGGGCGGGGGAATGACCTTATAAACCAGGTCCATGGCCGATTCGCGCAGGATGCCGGTCGGGTCGCCGTGAGCGTCGAGATCGATGGCTCCCCCTTGCGGTGGCACCGTTTTGCCAGTCACGCCGGCGGCCGCCAGCGCGGCGGAGTTGGCGATGGCGATATGCCCGTCGACGCGGTCGAGAAATGTCGGGTGTTCTGCTGTGACCTTGTCGAGATCCTGGCGGGTGGGCAGGACCTTGTCTTCCCATAGGGTGTGGTCCCAGCGGCCGCCCGTGATCCAGTGACCTTGGGCCGATTTTCCCGCGAAAGCCTCGATCCTTGTCATCATTTCGGCTAATGACTTGACCCCGACGAGGTCGAGATTGAGCTTGGTCTGGCCGGCCCCGCCGAGATGGGTGTGGGCATCGTTAAATCCTGGAAAGATGACGGAGCTGGCGGAACTCAGGTCGTGCAGGCGGGTATTCGGTCCCGCCAGGCGGGTAATCTCGTTGTTTGTACCCACGGCCAGAACCTTGCCGCCCCCGATGGCCATGGCCGCGACGATCTGAGGCTTGTCTTCGGAGAAACCAACGCCCGTGTAGATGGTGCCGTTGAAGAAAATGGTGTCGGGGGCCGGGCGTCGGGCTGGCTCTGCGTGGGTCTGATGGCTGGAAGTCGTTTGAGCGTTACACAACGAGGAAAAAACCAGACCGGCAGCCAGCAAGGCGGGGAACTTGAGCATGGGCGAATTTTACAGTGGAACAAGGGACGGCCCGAAGCACCCCACCTCCAAGCTATTGCTCGGCGGCCCACTCCAGCATGGCCAGGGTCAGCAGCAGGACGCGCTTCAGACCCAGCTCACGGTCCTTGGCCGAGTACCATTCCGCCTGGGTATGCGCGCCACCGCCGTCCCCGCCTGCGCCCAGCGATAGCGACGGGATATGCAGCGACAGCGGGATGTTGGCGTCGGTCGAACCGAGTCGAACCATGGTTTTGATATTCAGCCGGCGGTCCACCGCATGCAGGGCTTCGAGAATCGGCGAATCAGCCGGCAACTGCGCTGCCGGGCGGTCGCCAATTTTGCTGATAGTGAAATCCAGACGGCCGCGTCTGGCGCCATTTGAAGTCTTTGCCTGAGCATTCGAAAACTCCACGGCGTCTTCCACGGCACGGTGAAGCGCAACTTCGAGCCGCAGAAGCTCGTCGGAACTGGTGGAGCGGAAGTCGACCGCAGCCACGGCGCTCTCAGGGATGGAATTCACGCTCGTGCCGCCATGAATCGTGCCCAGGTTAAGCGTCGTCCGCGGTTCCTCAGGCAACGGAGTTCTGGCCAGTGTGGCCAGGGCCGCTGCCATGGCGGCGATCGGGTTGGGCGTGCCCGCATCGGTGAAGCTGTGACCTCCGGGTCCCGAAACCGTGACTCGAAAGCGCCGGCTGCCCAGGGCCTGAGACACAGCCGAGTCGGACCCCGCGCCGTCGAGAACTATATGGGCCGCGATACGCCCGGCCAGGGCACCCTGGCCATAGAGGTGGCGAACCCCGCGCAGGTCACCTTCGCCTTCCTCGCCGACGTTGCCCAGGAACAAAAGCGGGACCGGCACATCCACCATGGCGTGCACCAGGGCATGCAAAATTGCAAGCATGCCCGCCACTCCCGCGCCATTATCAGAGGCGCCCGGGGCTTCAAGCCGGTCCACTCCGTTGTTTTGTACCCGGGAGGGGTGGAGGGGCGTCCCTGCGGGGAAGACGGTATCAAGATGGGCGGACAGCACGACGATTGGGCCGGTGCTTTCGGGGTCCAGGCCGGTCGGATTGAGAAATCCGAGGACGTTACCAACACTGTCAGTTTCAACGCTGGACAACCCGGCCTCGGCAAAACGGAGCGCGAGCCATTGGCCTCGTGCCTCTTCACCAAACGGCGGCGCCGGGATCGACACCATTTCCTCCTGCCAGTCCATGATGGTCTTCGGATTGCCATGCAGCCACGCGAACGCGCCGTGCGTGGGCCGCTTGCCGGCCAGAGCCGTCACCCGGGCAAATGCGGACGTGCGAGAGGAGAGATGCATGCCGATGACTTCAGGGTAGCAGGGGTGGGGAGCAGGGGCGCTGCGATAAAGACCGGATTGGTGTCCTCCCGGAATTTAAATCAACGCTCATTTTCCGGCGGGTACTCCACAGAGTGCAGAAAAAGACCCCGGGCGGGGGCGGTAGGACCGGCGGCAGCCCGCGAGCGAGCGGCGATCATCGCGGGAATCTCCGCAACGGGACGATAGCCGCGGCCCACGTCGAGCATGGTTCCCACCAGGTTGCGCACCATGTGATGGAGAAAACCGCTGCCGCGGACACGGTAGACCAAAAGAGCGCCATCGGCGACCATCTGTTGCTGCCAGTCCGAACCGAAGATCGTGCGAATGGGGTTCGGCGAACCTGCCTCTTCTTCATCATCAACGCCGACCGCCGAGTCGGATTTGCGTGCGAGCGATGAGGAATCCGGGTCGGTGGCCGCGAAGCTCAAAAAGTCGTGTGTACCGACGAAGGCCCGGGCCGACGCCTGCAAATCCTCCATATCCAGCGGCCAAGGATAAGCAAAAACATAGCGGGCCAGAAACGGAGGGCATACCCGGTTTTCTTCCGCTTCGTCCCCCAGCCGTCCCGGCCTTTCCGGGAAGACGCGGTACTCGTAGGTCTTGGCCGCGGTGGAGTGGCGCGCGTGAAATGTGCCTGGTACGGTCTTCGCTTCCAGGATGCGAATTGACGCAGGCAGCGTCCGGTTCAGGGCGCGGCGAAGATTCTCAGCCGGAATGGCTGCCTGGAGGGCAAAGCTGGCAACCTGGGCCAGGGCGTGAACCCCCGCATCGGTGCGCCCTGATCCTTGGGGAAGAGGAGCCTCGCCTGTAACCCGGCCGAGGGCGGCCTGCAGTTCTCCTTGGATAGTCGGCTGGCCCGGCTGAACCTGCCAGCCGCGAAAGTCGGTACCGTCATAAGAAAGGGTGACTTTCCAGTTCTGGGCATGGCCGGATTGGGTGTTCGTCACCATTTCACAGTTTCACAGTTTCACAGTTTCACAGCTTCACAGTTTCACAGGGGGAGGGGGGGTAGGGCCATGGTACGGACCGGGGACATTGCTGACAGATCGAACCAGGCTGGAGGCGGATTCCTGGAATTTGAACTTGAAACAAGCTGATACCTCGATGTCACGCATTCAGATACTCCAGCTTCAAGTTTGCGGCACGAGCTCTCAATTTTCTGCACACCCGACCAACGGAGGGCTCTTCCCAACTGCTGCGAGTCGTTGAGGCGGAGGCGCATAGTGACCCCTTTCCACCGAAGGAAAGGAATTCGCAGCCATCGTAAACCCGCCGACACTTCTACGAAACGAAGCCCGGGCGGCCATTTCCATTCTCGGACCAGGTGTGCCTTCCCGGCCCACTTTAGTAGACTCAACGGCAGGATGCTAGAAGCCCGCTGCCCGACTCCCCGCCTCCGTTTCGCATTCACCTTTCCCGCTCTTGCGGCCGTGCTGACGGCTGGCTCCGCTCTGCCGGCGCCCGCGCAGGGAACCCATCTCTGGACACAGACGCGTCTCGAAGACTTTGAGAAAGGCACTCCCCAGGGAGTCGCGATCTCGAGCGATGGACATCTGAGCGAAGGACCCGTGCTCAAAGAGACTTTGACCACACCTTCGACCTTCGTCTGGTCCCTGGCGATAGACAAGAAAGGCGTGGCGTACCTTGGAACCGGATCGCCAGCCACGATCGAGCGGGTCGGCGCCGACGGCAAGCCATTCACGCTGTTTGAAACCCGCGACCTGACCGTGCAGACGCTGCGGTTCGGTCCCGATGGGGCTCTGTATGCCGCCACCATGCCCAGTGGCCGGGTGTACAAGCTGAAGGCCGACGCCACCGCGAAGCAGGATGAATCGAATGCCACGGTGATCTTCGATCTTTCTAAAGTCGCGGGAGACAAGGAAGCGGAAAGCAAAACGGAGCCCAAGCCGGATGATGACAAGGACCCCAACCGTAAGGATGCGAAGACCCACTACATCTGGGATCTGAGGTTTGACTCCCAGGGAAGGCTCTACATCGCTACGGGCGGCCCGGGGGCTGTGTATCGCGTCGACCCCGCAAAGCCGGCCACGGCCCAGGAGCCATTCTTCAAGAGCGACGAACAGCATATCCGCTGCCTGGCCTGGGACGCGAAAGGAAACCTGATCGCGGGCTCCGACGGCAGCGGACTGGTGTATCGCATCAACCCGGAGGGCAAGGGATATGTGCTGTTCGAAGCGCCGCGGCGCGAGATCACCTCGGTGGCCGTCGGCGCCAATGGCACCATCTACGCCGCGAGCGTGGGCGACAAGAGCCGCAACCCGCTGCCTCCTCTGCCCGTTCAGGGCACCGGGATGGTGACATTCACGGTGGTGCAGCCGGGATCGCTGCAGGTCGCCAACCAGAGCGTCTCGGCTCCCGAAGGAACCGAGATCTACGCCATCCAGGAAGGACAGGCGCCGCGCAAGCTCTGGGCCGGCAAGGACGAAGTTGTGTACGCGCTGGCGTCACGCTCCGACGGTTTGCTGGCGCTTACCGGGAACCGGGGACGGATCTTCCGCATCGAGGATGACGGCACATACGCCGACATTGCCCATCTCGATGCGCAACAGGGCCTGAGCCTGGCGGTAGAGGAGAAGCCAGGAGCGGCAAAGGACATCTTCGTGGGCACCGGCAATACCGGCAAGCTGTACACGATTGACTCCGAGGACAAGCACGAGTATGCCAGCGACGTGCTGGACGCAGGCGCATTCGCGCGCTTCGGCCGCGTGGAGATCGATCCAGGATCGAGCGGCTTCGAGATCATGACGCGATCAGGAAACGTGGAACAACCGGTGCGCGGCTGGTCGGAGTGGGAGCCGCTCAAAGGCGATGCCGTGGCGTCTCCCCCGGGGCGGTTCCTGCAGTGGAAGGCGGTGCTGCATCGGGGAGGAGATCTGCGCGGAGTGGGCGTGAATTATCTGCCGGTGAACTCCGCGCCGGTGATCGACGAGCTCGTGGTGGTGCCGGGCGCGCGTCTGAACCCGCAGAACCAGGCCAACCCGCAACAACAGACCGTGAACATCACGTTCCCTTCGGCCAACCAGGGTTCCGCGTTTGAACCTCCGGCCAACGCCAATCCCCTGCCGGCGATGAAAGACAAAACGGCCATCACCGCGCGCTGGGCGGCGCACGATGATAACGGCGACGACCTGACCTTCACGCTTTACCTGCGCGGGGACAATGAGAACGTGTGGCGGCTGCTCAAGGACGGAGTCACCGAGAAGGCGTACACGTTCGACGCCTCGCTGCTGCCCGATGGCGGCTACGAGGTGAAGGTTGTGGCTTCGGATGCTCCGTCGCATAGCCCGGGTGAGGCGCTCACCAGTTCCAAGGAGAGCGAGCGGTTCGAGGTGGATACGACGCCGCCGGTGGTCAACAACCTGAAAGCGGTGGAAGAGAATGCGCCGTGTGCGCAGACGCCCTGCTCCAAGCCGGTGCTGGTCACGTTTGAAGCCGAAGATGCAGTGTCGCCGATCGCGCACGCCGAATACTCGCTCGATGCGGGTCCGTGGCAATACATCGAGCCGGTGGGCGGATTATCCGATTCGAAACAGGAACGCTACGAGGTGCACATCCCCGCGTCCGCACTCACCGCCAAGGCCGGCGAACACTTGCTGACCGTGCGCGCCTACGACCGGCACGACAACGTGGGGCTGGCCAAAACGGTGTTCGGAACCGCGTCCGGTTCCGCCGCGAAGTAGGCTGCATGCGCTTCGAGTTGTTCGTGGCTGCGCGCTACCTGAGGGCGAAGCGGCGCCAGGCCGTGGTGGGCGTGGTGACTTCGATCTCGGTCGCCGGGGTGGCGGCGGGGGTCGCGGCGCTGATCATCGCCCTGGCGATCACCAACGGCATGCAGCGCGACCTGCAGGACCGGCTGCTGGGCTCAACCGCGCACGTGCAGTTGCAGCGGGTCGAAAGGGACGGCATTCGCGACTGGCGGCCGCTGCTGGAGCGGCTGCGGAAACTGCCGCATGTGACCGCGGCTTCGCCCGGGCTCTACGAACAGGTGCTGGTGGCGCGAGGGGCGCGTGACGGCGGCGCACTGATCGAGGGCATTCTTCCCGACATGGAACTGACCGTCAGCGACCTGCTGAAGACGGCTACGCCCGGGTCAGTGGAGGCACTTCAGCCACAGCGCCAGCCTGCCTCCGAGTCGAGCGCGGACCTGCCGCCAATTCTTCTTGGGAAAGACCTGGCCGAAACGGTCGGCGCGGTGATCGGCGACAAGGTTACCTTGATCAGTCCGCAGGGGGAATTGACGCCGTACGGCGTGATTCCCAAGTGGACGCCGTTCCGGCTGGCGGGCACCTTCCATTCCGGCTTTTATCAGTACGACTCGGCGATGGGGTTCGTGCGGCTGGCCGATTCGCAGCGGCTCTTCCACGAGCCCGATCTGCTTTCGGTGATCAGCTTCAAGGTGGACGATCTCAACCGGGCTCCGGAGATCGGGCGGGAGATCGAGCAGGCGGCCGGCAAGGGGTTTCAGACCACCAACTGGATGGAGGAGAACCGCGAGTTGTTCAAGGCGCTCAAGCTGGAGCAGTACGTCACGTTCATCGTGATCGCCCTGATCGTGATCGTGGCGGCGCTCAACATCCTGATCGCGCTCACCATGATGGTGATGGAAAAAACGCGCGACATCGCGGTGATGATGAGCTACGGCGTGGAACCTTCCCAGGTGCGCCGCATTTTCCTGCTGCAGGGCCTGCTGATCAGTCTGGTTGGGACCGTGATCGGGCTGGCGCTGGGCTACCTGGCGGCATGGGCCGGCGGGCATTACCGCATCCCGTTATCAGCCGACGTCTACTCGATCGATACGCTGCCGTTCGCGCCGCGCGTGCTGGACGGCGTCATCGTATCCGCCGTGGCCATCGGCATTTCCCTGCTGGCCACGCTCTATCCTTCCCAGGCTGCGGCCCGCATTCTGCCCGCGGAAGCGCTGCGCTACGAGTAGCGCGCCGGGGAAGCGACGGGAGATGACCGGGTCGAAAACGGCGTTGCGGGCTTACTGAATCTGGGGAACGAGGTCGCCCAATGCGGCGGCGGCCCGGTTGTGCAGCTCTTCGGTGTACCAGCTGGGGGCGTAATCTTCCAGCAACTCAAACAGATCGCGGAGAACCGAATTGCCGCTCGTCGGTTTGTGCTGATCCATGGAAATAATAGATCTACTTGTCACGGTATTCCGAGCCCAATTATCCATGTCGAAATATCCTTTCGCTATTCGATATGTCCGCAATCGGAAGTAAGAGATACAGGGATATCTTGCTTACCTTGCTTCCGGACCTCCCCGGACTGCCTCTCAGTTGAGTGCTGGACGTAACCATCGTGGCAGGACTTTTACGTTACCGATAGGTAACCTAGGTAACTAGAATCACTTTTATTACGGGTTGCCGTGGAAAATTCAATACAACCATTGGTGGAACGGGCTTACCTGTCGGGAACGGCCTCGTACAACGATGGGACCGCCTTTAAACAAAGCTGCTTTCCACCCCCAAAAAGCGAAGGGTGAGCGTATGACACGTTTTTTGCATTGACCTCACAGCTTCACAGTTTCACAGTTTCACAGGGGGAGGGGGGGTACAAACCGGGCGGATGGCTGACACATTGAACCGGGACATGGCTGACACGGCGACAAGGCATTGGGAACTCCAACTCCAGCTTGCAGCATGGGGCGGTAATTTCCGGCAAACCCCAACGAAAAAGCCCTCCTCCGAGCCAACGAGGATTTGTCACGGCCTCGGAATCGTCGCCCGACTGGTGCTGGCATGTTTAGCGATGGGGTGATCCGTCCAGGTGCAAGAAGGAGTATGGTGGAATCCCGGTGGCAGTGTGGCCCGTTTCCCCGAGCCACTCCGCCCAAGACCATGTAGACCCTGCTAAATGGTTAACACTTGAGAATCTTCGAAGTGATGGGCCAGCTAAACCGGGACGTCCGCTATGGCTTGCGGCAGTTGCGCATGTCGCCGGGCTTTACGGCAACGGCGGTGATCGCGCTGGCCCTCGGCGTGGGCGCTAATACCGCGGCCTTTACTCTCTTGTACGGCATAATGCTCAAGCCGCTTCCTGTTTTGGACCCCGCGCAGCTTTATCGCGTTGGCGACACTTCCGGGTGTTGCGCGATGACCGGTTTCGACGACTCTGCTGGTGGCGACTTTGATATGTTTTCGTCGGATCTTTATCTGCACCTGAAGAAGTCCTCGCCCGAGTTCGAGCAGCTTGCAGCGGTGGACTCGCAGCAGCGCACCTTCAGCATCAGGAAGGGCAATGCTGCAGCCCAGGCCGTATGCAGTGAATATGTTTCCGGCAATTTCTTCGCCACTCTCGGGGTAGCTGCTCATCTTGGCAGGGTCTTCTCGGACAGCGACGATGTGGACACGTCTGAGCCGGTCGTGGTGCTCAGTTATAACGCGTGGAAAGCACTGTTTGCAGGCGATCCGTCGGTTGTCGGGTCAAAAGTTCTTATTCAGACACACCCGTTTACCGTGATCGGGGTCGCCGCGCGCGGATTTTTTGGCGATCGAGTTACAGATAACGCGCCCGCTTTTTGGATACCCCTCGCGACCGAGCCGATGATTGCAGGATCGGACTCGTACCTGCGCGAACCCTATACGCATTGGCTCTATGCCATCGGCCGACTACGCAAGGGGACCGAAGTCGATCTGTTGCAGGCCCGGCTGTCCTCAACGCTGCGGCAGTGGCTGGCTGCCCGCCCCGAACATGCAAATTCTGAAGATAAAGCCAAAATTTCAATGCAGCATGTGGTGATTATCCCCGCCGGAAGCGGGATTCGGCAGATGGCGGAGAATTACAGCACCGGCCTTAGAACATTGATGCTTCTGTCCACAGTTGTCCTTCTGATCGCCTGTGCCAATATCGCGAATCTGCTCCTCGCACGAGGAATCGCAAGGCGCGCCGAGGTTTCTATCCGTATGGCTCTCGGAGCCCCCCGCGGCTGCATCATCCGCCGGATGTTCACCGAAAGTTTGCTGCTCAGTTGCTTCGGGGGACTTGGTGGCCTCGGCCTTGCTTACGTGAGTTCCTGGATGATCCTCGCGCTCGCATTTCCCGACTCGAAGAATCTGCCCATCCATGCCAGACCGTCTCTGACCGTGTTGGGGTTCGCCTTTCTGGTCTCGCTCCTCTCCGCCATTCTCTTCGGAACCGCGCCGGCACGGCTATCACTCCGGATTCAGCCGGCAGAGGTGCTGTGGGGTCTCAATCGCACGACCCGCGGCCTCTCTTTACTGCCCCAGTGGCCGCTCGTGGTCTTTCAGGCGGCCCTGTCGCTCGTCCTGCTCGTCGGAGCAACGCTGACGGCCAGATCGCTCTACAATCTTGGACACCAGGATATGCGGATGGCCACCGCCAATCGCTATGTGCTCCATCTCAACGTGGACGGGGCCGGATACACACCCGGCCGGCGGGCAGCGCTTTACAGTCAGATTCAATCCCGTTTCGGGGCGCTCGGTGGAGTGACGGGCGTGGGACTCGCTGGTTACAGCTTTCTTGAAGGCGATAACTGGTGGTCTTGCATCGTTCAGGAAGGGCAGACTCCCTCTCATGATCTGGATAAGTGCGACTCCACAGAGGACGCGGTGAGCCCCCGCTATCTCGAAATCATGGGTGTTCCGATGGTGCGGGGGCGGGAATTTACGGAGGAGGACACAGTCACTTCGACGCCCGTCGCTATCATCAACGAAGACTTTGCCCGGAGTTACTATCCCAACCAAGATCCGATCGGCAAGCGTTTCAGACACGCTCTCGCGGGCAATACTTCCACGAACTATGAGATTGTGGGTGTGTTCAAGGACTTCAAAACCTACCGCCCCGAGTCTCCGATGATGCCTGTGCACCTGCGTCCGCTCACCCAAAGGACGCAAGACGGAGGTGGAGCGTTTGCGATCAACTCGATCGTGATTCGCTTCAAAAGCGAACCCGAGGATGCCGATTCGCTTCTTCGCCATGCCTTGGCACAGGTCGATCCAAACCTCACCGTCATCGATCTGCGCACCATGGATTCACAAATCGCAAGAGACCTGGGCCAGCAGAGGCTCATCGCCCAGATTGCCATTGGTTTCGGCATCCTGGCCTTGATTTTGGCGTCGGTCGGTCTCTATGGCGTTACCTCCTACGTCGTGGCGCAACGCACCGGCGAGATTGGCATTCGAATGGCGGTTGGCTCTACACGATTCGGTGTGATTCTGCTCGTCCTCCGCCGCGTGATTCGGCAAATCGGGCTGGGCCTCGCACTGGGAGTTCCCTGTGCTCTGCTGACCGGCTACTTTATGAGGAGCCAGCTCTATGAGGTGCGCTGGTATGACCCGGTTGGCCTCATCGGAGCAACCGCATTGCTCACCATTTGCGCGCTTTCGGCAGGGTTTATTCCTGCTCGTCGGGCAGCGTCGATTGAGCCAATGAAAGCGCTCCGCGCCGAATAGAGCTGCGCTGGTGGATTTTTCTTCCGGCTCGACTTTCACCGATTAAAGCAGATGAAGCGGTTCCGAAAATGACCCGCGACAACATGTGCTTGACAGCGCTTCAAAGCGGTGGCTATACTCCCGGCGCTTGAGTAAATCGAATTAGTTCTGCCCAAGCAGTGTGCGGCCATCCAGCAAGACCGAGAGGCTGCTTCGGGTAACCATCAAAACAAAGGAGTTGTGTCCCCATGCTTTGCCTGGTCAGAGAGTGCAGGAGATCCCTGCTTAAAAATCGGGTCGCGTCGGTGTTTGCGGTGGCGTTGGTGTGGGCGTGTTTCTGTGCCGCGAATGCGAGCGCGCAGACGGTGGCAACCTACAGTTTTGAAGACGGAACGGCGGACGGGTGGTCTTCGTTCAACGGCGCCACGACGCCGGCGGCCACGACTGCCGCGGCGTATGCCGGGTCCTACAGCCTTCTGACCACAACGGGCAGCGGCGGCGCGGGCGGCCCTTCGATTGCGCTGAGCGGTGTGCTGCTGGCGGGCGCCCAATACACCATCACGGGCTACGTGATGCTCACCAGCGGTGAAGCCGCGACCAATGCGAATTTCACCATCAAGCGCAGCGACCCGAGCTGCTCCGGTGGAACGTGCTACGACACGATCGGCACCTACCAGGTGCCGGTTTCGAGCACCGGGTGGGCGCAGATCGGGGGGACCTACACGGCGAGCACGACGGAGACGGGCCTGGTCCTGTATGCGCAGCTGGTGGGAGCCACGACCGCGCAGTCGTTTTATCTCGACGACGTGGTGATCACCGAGACTGCGCCGCCGCCGGGCGGCACGCCGGTGGCGACGTACACGTTCGCTGACGGCGGACTGGACGGCTGGGCGCCGTTCGGCTCGGTAACGCTGACCAACGCGGCGCCGCCGGTGCTCGATCCCAGCAGCAACCCGCGCAGCCTGCTCACCACCAACCGGACGGCAACGTACATGGGTCCGAGCCTGAACCTGCTGAGCGTGAACAACGTCGTGGCGGGAGCGACCTACCAGGTGAGCGCATACGTTCTGCTGGCGGCTGCGGACGCGGCCAATCCGACTGTCACCATGTCGACCAAGACAGCCGACTGCGCTACCACCGGAGCGTATGCAAACATCGCGACGTCGGCGCCGCTGTCGAACACCGCGTGGACCAAGGTGCAGGGCACGTTCAGCTTCAGCGATCTGCCCGGGCCGCCTACCAGCTCTCACGCTCTATTTCCAGTCGAGCAGCGCGACGGATTCGTTCTACATCAGCGACGTGGTGATCGGCGAACTGGCGCCGCCGCCACCGGATCCTGAGCCAGCAGGACAACACCGGCATCAGCACCAACTTTGAAGACGGCGGCGTGGATGGCTGGAGTTCGCGTTCCGGCAGTTCGTCGGTCACCAACAGCACCGCGGCGGCGCACACCGGCACGCAGAGCCTGCTGACCACGGGGCGCATCGCCAACTGGGATGGGCCCTCGATCAGCGTGAGCAACAAGATGTACCCGGGCTCGGTGTACAACGTCAGCGGCTGGGTGCTGCTGACGCCGGCCGATGGGTCGAGCCACGTGATCAACGTGAGCCTGCAGACGACACTGAGCGGCAACACGAGTTATCCGAGCGTGACAGGGTATCCCGGAGTGACCGTGCCTGCGGACGGAGCCTGGCACCAGGTCAGCGTGACTGGCTATAACATGGCCAGCCCGTATGACCCGGGAGCCGCAACTCTCTACTTCCAGACCGTGCCCGCATCGGGCAATGACCTGGTGTCGTTCTACATTGACGACTTCCAGCTGACCTACGTTCCGCCGCCCACGATTCAGACGGATATCCCGTCGATCTTCCAGACGCTGGCTGATTATTTCCCGATCGGCGCGGCGGTGGATATGACCGACATCTCCGGCCCGCATGCGCAGTTGCTGACGAAGCACTTCGACAGCATCACGTCGGGCAACGACATGAAGTGGAGCTCGGTGGAAAGCACGAAGGGCAGCTTCAACTACACCAACGCGGACGCCCAGGCCGGCCTCGCTGTCTGCAACGGCATGCGCATACGCGGGCACAACCTGGTGTGGGCGACGGGTGCGCAAACGCCGTCGTACGCCGCGGGCGACGGAACCAATTCGGCCGCCAACCAGGCCGTGGTGACCGCCAACATCCAGGAACATATTCAGAACGAGGTGCAGCACTTCGGCAACAAGGTGTATGCGTGGGACGTGGTGAACGAGCCGCTCGATCCCAGCCAGCCCGACTGCCTGGTGCACGGGCCGTTCTACAACGTGCTGGGCAAGAGCTACATCGACATCGCGTTGCAGGCAGCGCGGCAATATGCGCCGACGGGAACCAAGTTGTTCATCAACGACTACAGCACCACCGATCCCAACCGACTGGCCTGCCTTGTCCATGTGATCCGCGATCTTCGCTCGCGCGGGATCCCGATCGATGGAGTGGGGCACGAGATGCACAACGCGATCAACTACCCGTCGGTACAGGCGATGGTGAATGCGATCGAGACCGTGGCGGACAAATTCCCGGATATCGAGCAGCAGGTCACCGAGCTGGATATGAGCGTGTACAACGCCGGTGACACGACGTCGAATTACGGGGACGCGATTCCTCCCGCAGTGCTGGCCGAACAGGGATGGCTGTATAAAAATTACTTCGACGCATTCCGGCGGTTGAAGGGCAAGCTCAGCGCGGTCACGTTCTGGGGGATGGCGGATGACGATACGTGGCTGGACAGCTTCCCGGTGGTGCGGACGGATTACCCGCTGCCGTTCGATCACGGCCTGCAGGCGAAGCCCGCGTACTGGGGCGTCGTAGATGAGACAAAGCTGCCCGGCTACGGAATGAAGTTCTCTGCTTCGATGACCGCGGGAACACGCGACACGCGCAGCGTAACCATCACCGCAACCAACGGAGTTGTCGGTCCCGCCTATGCGACGCAGATCACCGGGTTTTCGCTGAAGCAGGATTCGGGGCCGCGGTGCACTCCGACTGTGACTGCTCCCGGAGCGTTCCCGATCGTGCTGGGGGATATCGCGCCGGGGGCGTCGGCGAGCGCTACGTTCACCGTCAGCCTGGTGGGATGCAATCCAAACGCGGAGTTTGTTCTCAAGGCTCCGTGGAGCTCAGCAACGTATGACACCGGCACGTTTGTCATGGAGACAAACTTCAGGAGGGACCACTAGGTCGCTGACCGCGTGATTTCAAACCTTCAGGTTTTGTGCTATCCCACCCTTGCGACAGAACAACGTCGCAAGGATGGGGCACGGAAGATGGTACATAAACAAGCAGTCAGAGACCTGGGTTTCCAGAGGCTCATTGGGGGGTGATGATTCCGCCCAGGGCATGACGGCGCGGCAGAACGATGCCGCGGTGGTCGACTTCGGGCGGAGGAACACCGGGAATCTTTGGTTCGGACAAGGCGGGGCGCTCAGTCAACGCTCCGCCACAGGCCGGGCACCAGTCGGCTTCCTGGTCGACGGCGAGGACAGCATGGCAATGGGTGCAAATCCGTTCCATGAGGCAAGATTACCTGAGGCGCACGGGATCAGGGATGTCCGAAAGCGGTCGGCCGGAATCGAGCGGAGATCAGGCGGCGGGATTGATCTGGCGCACGATCCCGGTGGCCCAGGTGTCGATTTCAGCCCAGTCTCGAATGTCGGCCGCAGGAATCTTTGCCAATGGGTTCGCCGGCAGGTGCGTGGCAAGGCTGAAGGGAAACGGCAGGGTCTTCGGATCCCATCGTCCCCCGAAAATATGCACATCGGCAGGACAGAACCACTTGTAACGGCTGAACTGCTTGATGGCCTGGTCCCGCGCCGCCTCGAAGTCGCCGGGCCTTGTCTGGGTCGGTCCGAGAACAAAGCACCACGGCTTCAGGATTTCCAGAGCGCTGCGGTAGCGACCTAGAAAGCGGTGAAACTCCTTTGGAAACCGGCCCATATACAACGGGGCGCCGAGGACGACAGCGGTCATGCGCGGGACCGAAGCCACCTCGGTGACTGGAACGATGTCGACGGCCAATCCCGACTTGCGGATCGAGGCGCCGATGGCCAGGGCGACTTCGGCTGTGGAACCACTGCGAGAAGCATAAGCAACGAACACGGATGCCAGCATGGGTGCACCCTCCCCGTTTCGCCATTGTGCGCCGAGTATGCCGCCGCGGTTTGTGCACGCAGTCACATAAGCGTGTGCGTTGCCGACGGGCGGCCACGGCGTGTCGCCAGCCGTAGCTCACCGCGGGCCCGCCGCTCCTGGCGTGCCGGTACACTTGAAATATGCATCCCCCGGTTCGCCTGGTGGCGATCGATATGGACGGAACCCTTCTGCCGACGTTTGGGCAGAAGCTGAGCCGCCGCAGCGTGCAGGCCGTTCTGGCGGCGCAGGCAGCCGGCATCACAGTGGCGGTGGCGACAGGCCGCCGCACGGCGTACACGGCCCCCCTGCTGGAAGGCCTGGGCCTGCGAGCGGATATGCCCCTCATCACGTCGAATGGAGCAGTGACCCGAACCCTGGGCGGCGACCCGATCGACCGGTGCCAGCTGGAGGCACGGGTGGCCCGCGGCATCTGCGGGCTGCTGCGGCCGTTTGGCACCGTGGTTTTTACCTTCGACCGGCCCGGGAGAGGGGAACTGGTGCTGGAGGACCTGGAACAGGCTCACAAGCGCATCGAAGTGTGGGTCGAGGCGAACCGGAATGCGATCGAGGTGGTACGACCGCTGGAACTGGCCTTGAGCGATGGAGAAGACCCGATCCAGGGCATGGTCACGGGTGGGGTGGAGCGGATGAAGGAGGCAGAACGGGCCCTCAAGGCGAGCGAGTGGCCCGGGTACTGCGAATGTATTCGAACCGAATATCCGGCGCGGGATTTGTCGATCCTGGACCTTCTGCCGCCGGGAGTCTCGAAGGGGTGGGCGCTGGAGCGGCTGGCAAAACGGCTGGGCGTGGATCGCAAGGAGACCATGGCCATCGGCGACAACTGGAACGACGTGGACATGCTGGAGTGGGCGGGCCAGTCTGTCCTTATGAGAAACGCCGCCCACGAGTTACGCACCATGGCGAAGATGCGGGGATGGAAGCAGGCCCCGCCCAATGACGAGGATGGGGTGGCGGTGATCCTGGAGGCGGAAGTGGCCCGGCTGGCGGCGTCGACCAGCACGTAACCCGGCGACGACTGGAGCGCTGGCGGTTCGGCGGCGTCCCTGGCAATTTTTGAAGTCTGCTTGCGATTTGGCAAAGTAATGCGGGCATGTTTTTGTACACTCGGTGCACAGGGAACATGGACTGGGATCGATTGGCCTGAAAGAGAATTCATTGCGACCCCTGGCACAATTCGTAATTGCGGCGGGCACCTTGATGGCGACTGGGCTGCCCTTGCAGGCGGCTGAGCAGATCACGCTGCGCAACGGATTTGAGATCACGTGCAATCACCACGGTACGGCCAACCGCCGGGTGCGGCTGTACATGGAAAAGGGCAACGCGAACTACATCGAAGTGGCCCCGGGAGAAATCGCGTCGGTGGAACATATTCCCGACCCGCCTCCCAGTCCGGTTGAGAATCCCATTGAGCGCCCACTGACAAGTCAAGTTCAGGGCCCGGTTGCGTTTCAAGCGCCAGCGCCGGTTGGCGCTGTCCGGAGCGATGTCAAGCTGAGCCCTGCGGATCTGAACGAGATGCTGGTGAAGGCGGGTCACGAACACAACGTGGACATGGACCTGCTGGCCAGCGTGGTCAAGGCGGAGAGCGGCGGCAACGCGCGCGCCGTGAGCAGGGCCGGTGCGCAGGGGCTGATGCAATTGATGCCCGCAACAGCGGCTGACCTGGGCGTCTCGGACAGCTTCAAGCCGGAACAGAACGTGCGCGGCGGGTCGACCTACCTAGACGCGCTGCTGACGCGCTACCACGATAACCTGGCGCTGGCCCTGGCCGCCTACAACGCCGGCCCGGCCGCGGTGGACAAGTACCACGGCATTCCGCCCTATCGCGAGACCAAGCTGTACGTGGCGCGCGTGATCCACGAGTTCAACCGGCGGGTGAGGGCGCGCGAAGCGCAGACACGGCGCGTGGTTGCGATGGCCGTCTCCGCAAGGAAACTAGATCTTCCCTGTTCAATCGATCTGCCGACTCGCGGTAAATGAAAAGAATGGGTTCGTGGTCTCCCACCCTTTCCGCAGAAAAAAGCGGAAAGGATGGGGCACGGAGGGTTTGTTTCTTTTTCAGTCAAACAATGAGTTCCTCGACCCCTATATAGATGGAACCCCACCCTGGCAGAGCCAGGATGGGGCACCCAGCGGCCTGATGACAAATGGAGAGTCGATTCCTGCGACCCGACCGCACGGTAGACTTAAAGGGGTCGCGCCTGCGCGGACGGGAGACTTCTTGAGCAAGAAGCGGTGGATTGTGGGATTGGTGGTCCTGGCCGCCCTGATCGGGCTGGTGTTGTGGGGCCGGCAGCGCATTCATTTTGATTTCGGGCATTTCTGGTCGCAATTCGCGACTGCGGATTGGCGCAAGATGGCGATTGCGCTGGGTTGCATTTACGCCGGATACGCGATCCGATCGGTTCGCTGGGCGCTGCTGCTTCGCCACAACCAGCGGGTTCCGCTGCTTTCGCTCACCGGGACCCAGGTCATCGGCTTCACCGGAGTCGCCCTCATCGGCCGGGTGGCGGACCTGGTGCGGCCTTACCTGGTGGCCAAGAAGACCGGGCTTCCGCTTTCCTCGCAGATCGCCGTGTACATTGTCGAGCGCCTGTTCGATATGGGATCGATGGCGCTGATTTTTTCGATTGCCCTGCTGAGCGTGCCCGAAGCCGAACTTCTCAAGGCGATTGACCGGTCTGCCATGCTTTCCTACATTGTCCGCCACGAGTCGAGATGGTTCGCGCTGTTTATTTTCCGGTACAGCGGCCTGATTCTCACACTGCTCGGGGCCCTGTTTCTGGCCGCGGTGCGCTGGAGCGGCGAGGTCATCGCGCGCTTCTTCGAACAGGTGCTGGGGCTGGTCTCGAAGCGGGCCGGTCAGGCCGTAGGTGCCAAGATCCGGGCCTTCCGCATCGGCCTCGATACCATGCGATCGTTCGGAGACTTCGCTGCCACCGCTTCCCTTTCCCTCCTGATGTGGGGACTGATCACGACGGCCTATCTCGAGATCATGCACGCTTTCGTGGCCAGCCCGTTGCTGGCGACCCTCAGCTTCAGCAAATGCGTGTTGCTGATGGTGGTGAGCGGCGGGGCCAGTGTGATTCAGTTGCCGGTTCTGGGCTGGTTCTCGCAGATAGGAATCGTGGCCGCGGCTATCGCGGGGTTCTTTGGCGTACCGCTTGAGCCGGCAACCGCATGTGCTGCGTCGCTGCTGCTCATCACGTTCCTGGGGATCGTGCCGGTGGGCCTGGTGTGGGCGCAGATCGACAACGTGAGCCTGCGCAAGGTTGCCGCCCAGAGCGAACATGCCGAGGAACTGGCGGAAAACGGAGTTCCGGGGAGCTGCGGTGAACTGAACGGCACTGAGATTGGGTCTGCGCTATCCCACCCTGGCGACAAAAACAAAGACGTCGCGAGGGTGGGGCACCCGGTGCTTCCGACAGGACGGTCAGTGGCCATCGTCGGGAGCCAATGTGTATCCCATCTGACCCACGGACGAGAATGTCTCTGGATCGTCGGCGGCGTGGATGGTTTCGACTTTCGGGGAGACTTCCTCCACGGCATACGTGATCCCCACGGCGGTCCCGTCCTGCTTTACTGACGAGGGTATGGGCGCGGAGTAGCGGATCACCTCGGGACACACCGCCCCGCCGGTCAGCAGCATGCTCATCGCCTGTTCCATGGTCAGATCGGTTTCGGTGATCATCTGCATGGGAACAAATTGGAGATAGGCGGAAGACGGGTTGATCGCCTGGGGCACCAGGACAGCCCCCAGCGGAGCGCCGGTGGTGGCATCGGCGATCATGTGGGTGAGAAAGCCAATCGACTTCTGCCCGGCGATGGGAAAGTCGATGAGGACCACCCGATGGCCGGTCTGATTTTTGCTGGTGAGCGTCTCAAGCAGCTGCCGCACCGAACCGTAGACCTTGTTGACCAGGGGCAGCCGCTCCAGCGAAGTCTCGAAGAGGGCAAACATCTGGCGCCCCACGACCTCGGACATTGCCCGTCCGACAAGGTAGAAGAGGGCAATCGTCAGCACCACCGCCAGCCCATACTGGAACCATCGCTGGTTGATCCAGCTGTCGGCTGCGAACGGCAGAGCCAGAAGTTTGACCAGCGGCAATCCCGCGTTGGCCAGGACCCCGACGATGAAGGTAAAGACCAGCCAGGTGATGAAAAGGGGGCCGGCGGTAATCACGCCGCGAAGGATATTCCGTTGCAAGCTATGCACGATACGGGACTGATCAGAATTCACTCACATCTCCTGAAAATAGCGATAGTTTCCCCCGATACGCATTCCGGTTTCCCCTCACCGTCTAAAACTTGGCCGGATGCGCACTTCGGTTGGATGCGCCCCGGCGCCGCAGTCTCCGCCCTGGGTTCCAAAAGACGCATCTCAACCGCGTAATTTCACCAAACTAAAGCAAACTGTCCACTTTAGAGAAATCCCCTATATATTGAATGGGGAACCACACGCATGGGTGAGGCGGAACAATTCGACGGAAGAGACGTGGGCCTCGAGGAGAACAATCGGCGCACGTCGGGCAGAAACGGCGCGGGCCATCCGGATGCGAAGCCTGCGCAGACTCTGCGTGAAGTGGCACCGCGCACGGTTGGATCGCCACTTCCCATGGGCTCCACAGGAAGGTCGCCGCATCCGATCGGACTGGGCGACAGTCCTTCCTCCCGCACTTCGGTCCCACCCCCGGGCCGCGCCCTGAGCATGACGGGCCAGACGGACGTCGATCAATCTTCGGGGATGCAATGGGCCATGGGCATGATGAAGCAGGCGGTTCCATTTGTTCAGCGGCTGCTTCCGTTGCTGGACGGGCAGATCGGCACAGCGGTGGCGAACCTGCTGGCCTCGCGCCCCCATCCTCCTGCGCCCCGGGTGGATCTCGAACCGATTGAGCACCGCCTCTCGGAACTGCAGCTTCAGCAGCATGACCTCAAAGACCAGCTTGTCGACCAGAACGCGTCGCTCAAGCGGGTCGAAGACCATTTGGAGATGGTGCGGGAGGCTACGGACCGCAACACTCTCGAGCAACAGGAACTGATAGAAGACCTCAAGGCCATGGGCAGCCGGGTCAACCTGTTTGCCCTCTCGTTCCTGGTGCTTCTTGTGATTTCGATTCTCTTGAACATCGCATTATTTCTCCATATCTCGCGGGTTCTGCCTTAGGCGGCGCCTGGCCGCCAAAGAGATGCGGCCGGGACGCGTAGGGTGTCAGAAGCGTACATACTTGTCGAATTTGGGCGCAGACCTATGCCTGACGACGGGTGTAAGGTTATGAGAACTAACCATTCTCATGTGTGCCACGCAACCGAACGGAGAGCCGGGGCGCGGCTACCAGCTGGATCGGATGGCCAATGGTGAAGAGTCCGATGGCCCCGACGGGGCTGCTTTGAGGAGTGGGATGCGGGGCGAGCCAAGGGGAGTAGTGATACCTGTGACGGATTCATCCTCACAGTCGGGGCGAAGGGCCGTTTCGAGAACCTGGTCCTCGGTCAGCACGGTGGTTCTTATCGCCGCGGCGGGGACGGTCGTTGCGCGCATGGTGGCCGGACCACGCTATGACGGACTCCTGATCGTTGTGGCAGGAGCGGCGGCGATTCTGCTTGCGCTGCAGATTCCGCGGGGGGAGAGCACCCCCAGCGCGCCGGAGCCGGCGCAGCACGACCCGCTGAAGCGCATTTTCGATTCCGCCGGGACCATGCTGATCGCGATCAGCACGGATGGTTCGATCACCCACATGAATCCAGCCGCGGAACGGGTGCTGGGGTACCACGCGGCGGAACTGGTGGGCTCGCAACGAACCGCCGACATTCTTGCCGCGGGCGAAGCGCCCCGGTTGATCTCCGAGTTGCAAAGACTGAGCGGGATCGACATCAAGCGAGAGCTCTCGCCCAAGGAACGACTGCTTTCCCTGATGAATTCGGTGCGGGCGCTTCCTCCCAGCCAGGTTCCAAGTTTCGAGGCCCAGTTCCGCCGCAAGGACGGTACCGTCCTGCCGGTGACGCTGCACATTTCAGCCCTGCGCAACCAGGATGGAGCGATGGAAGGGCTGGTGGTGATGGCCTTCGACCGCACCGCAACGCTGCGCCAGGAGCAGGCGGCGCGGGAATCGCAGGAGCGCTATCGGGATCTGTTTGAGAATTCGAGCGAGATGATCGCGACGCTGAGCACGGGAGGCCAGTTTCTTTACGCCAACCCGGCCTGGAAGCGCTGCTTCGGGCTGGACAATTCCAGCCTGCTGGCGCTGGACTCGTTCGAGGAGCTGTTCGGGCCGGTCTGCCGGTCCGATGTGACGGCCCTGTTCCGGCGGGCATCTGAACGGCGAAATGGTGGACCGCTATCCGCTGCGCAGCTACACGGCGACGGGCGAGTGCTGGAGTTCGAGCTGAGCCTCAGCCAGCGCCAGAAGGCGGGAAACCCGCTGGCGGTGCGGTGCCTGCTGCGCGATGTTACGCAGCAGAGGCAGCGCGAGCAGAGGCTGGCGCTGCAACTTGTGGTGAGCCAGATCGTGGGAGAGAACAGCTCCGCCGATGTGGCAGCCATGCGCATTCTCGAGGCTCTCTGCGTCTCGCAGGGCTGGGACCTCGCTCTCAAGTGGGAAGTGAATACGGAAGAGAACCTGCTGGAATTCTGCGCCGCGTGGGGCGCCCCGGACCGGGATACCGAGGCCATGATCCAGGAAAGCATGGGCGTGACGCTGGCCAATGGGGTGGGGCTGCCGGGCAAGGTATGGCAGGAGGGCCGGCCCATCTGGATGACCGACCTGGCGGCGGCGCCCGTCGGGCCAACGGATCCGGATGGCGCTGCGGCACTCCATGGTGTCGGGCTGGGCAGTGCCGGTGCGGGTCGGCAACAAGGTGCTGGCGGTGCTGGAGTTTTATTGCCGCTTCCTGTTGCGCGAAGACCAGGAAGCCCTGGCCGCGATCGAGACGGTGGGCGCCTCGCTGGGCCAGATGCTGGCGCGCTCGCGGGAGCGCGGGAGAGCCGAAGAATTGTACCGCCAGCAGGAAATCCTGCTGGACTCGGTGGCGGACGGAATCTGCGGGGTCGACCGCCACGGGATGGTCAGCTTTGCCAATCCGGCAGCGGGGCGGCTGCTGGGCGCTCCGACGGCAGGCCTCACGGGCAAGCCGGTCCATGATCTGCTGCACGGGTCGGCGCGGCCCGGCCTGAAGTGCGGACCGAACTGCGCGCTGCGCACTGCCACCGAACGTCATGTCGCGACCGCCGGCGAAGACACGATTTACCGCACCGATGGCTCTCCTCTGCCCACGGAATACTTTTTTACGCCGATCCTGGACCACGGGCGGTTTTCGGGATCGGTGCTCAGCTTCCGCGACATCAGCCAGAGATATGCGCTGGACCGGCTGAAGGACGAGTTTATTTCCACCGTCAGCCACGAGCTGCGCACGCCGTTGACCTCGATTCGCGGAGCGCTGGGGCTGCTGTCGTCGGGGATTCTCGGGGAGCTGAACGAAAAGGCCGCCAACCTGCTGCGCATCGCGACCAGCAACTCCGACCGGCTGGTGCGGCTGATCAACGACATTCTCGACCTGGAGCGGATCCAGAGCGGGCGGGCGCCGATCGCGTTCCGGCCCATCCAGCTGTCGCAGGTAGTGCACCAGGCCATCGACGGCATGCAGCCGGTGGCGGAAGCGGCGGGAGTGCAGCTGATCCACGACACCACGCAGGTGGAGATTTCTGGCGATCCCGACCGGCTGCTGCAGGTGATGACGAACCTGCTTTCGAACGCGGTGAAGTTCTCGCCTCCGAATTCGACGGTGTCGGTGATGATGCGGCCAGGGTCGGCCGGGGTCACGCTGTCTGTCATCGACCAGGGCCGCGGCATTCCGGCGGACAAGCTGGAATCCATCTTCGGCCGGTTCCAGCAGGTGGACGCTTCCGACTCGCGCCAGAAGGGCGGCAGCGGACTGGGCCTGGCCATTTGCCGGACCATCGTGCAGCAACATGCAGGGCGGGTGTGGGCGGAACGCAACCCGGTGCGCGGCTCGACGTTCCGGGTGTTCCTGCCCTACCAGCAGAGCCCGACCAGCCTTTCGGCACGGTCCCGACGGCGAAGGACAAGGCACGGTGTTGCTGGCCGATGCCAACAGTTCGACGCGGCCCCTGGTGGCGCAGCAGCTCTCCCGGCACGGGTACCGCGTGGTGGAAACCACGTCGGTGGAGCAGACCATGGCTGCGGCCAGGAACGGCGTGGAGGCCATCCTGCTGGATACATCGCTCGACGGCATGAACGGGTGGGAGATTCTTCCCCTGCTGCGGCGCAAGGATCCGGAGAGCCATATTCCCATCGTGCTGCTGAGCGTGGCCGATGCGGAAGGCGGCGGAGATTTGCCGGCCGACGCGCAGGGAGTGGTCACCAAGCCGGTCGAGGAAGACGCGCTGCTTGCCGAACTGGCGCGGGTTCTTTGCGGGCAGGGAGAAAAGGCGCGCATCCTGATCGTGGAAGACGACCACGACCTGGCGCGGGTGATCGGGGAGATTTTCTCCCGGGATACGATCGAGGTCCAACTTGCCCACACCCGCCAGGAGGCGCTGGATGCCTGCACCGATTTTCAGCCCCACCTGCTGGTCCTCGACATCGGGTTGCCGGACGGCGACGGATTCAACGTGGTGGACTGGCTGCGGCAGCACGAAACGCTGTCGAACCTTCCCCTTGTTGTCTACTCTGGCCGCGAGCTCGCGGCGGCTGAACGGCGCCAGTTGATCCTCGGCCCGACCCATTTTCTTACCAAGACGCGGGTGCAGCCGCAGCAGCTTGAGGCTTTGGTCTTGACGTTACTGCGCAATTCGCGTCAGATGGAGGAAGCTTCTCCAACCGTTTCGGCTGACCGGCGTCCGTAAAGGGATGCCCGTGGACTGCTGGATCAAGTCGCCGGCCACTATTCGCCATCCGGCTCGTCCGCGGAAACTGCAAGACCGCGCATTTGGGAACCATAGATAGTCGTGGGGGATCCTCTATATGTCTCACCGCATTCTTATCATCGATGATGAAGACGATATTCGCGAAGTAGCAGCGCTGAGCCTGGAAACGGTGGCGGGTTGGGAGGTGGCCATGGCCAGCTCCGGGGCCCAGGGATTGGCGCGCGCTGCCGAGTACCGGCCGGACGCCATTCTGCTGGACGTGATGATGCCGGGGATGGACGGGCCATCGACCTTTCGCGAATTGCGCAAGAACCCGATCACTGCACGGATTCCGGTGTTGCTGCTGACCGCCAAGGTGCAAAGCAACGACCAGCGGCGATTCGCAGACCTGGGGGTGGAGGCGGTGCTGTTCAAGCCATTTGACCCGATGACGCTCTCCGCTCAAATTGCCGGGGTCCTGGGCTGGAGCTAGTTTCGGCGCATGACTGAGCCAATCCAGCAGCCGTCGATGAATGAAGCCCTCGACCGCCTGTGGAAGCAGTTTCTGCCTCAGATCGAGGAGCGGGTGGCGGCGCTGGAGAGTGCCGCAACGGCTCTGGCTGAGGACAAGCTGTCGCACGATCAGCGCGAAGCGGCGCATGCAGCGGCGCACAAGCTGGCGGGAATTCTCGGCACGTTCGGGCTGACCAAAGGAACGATCCTGGCGCGAGAGGCGGAGCTGCTGTGTTCGGGCGACACCGATCCAGAGGCTGCGCCGCAACTCGGCGAGATCGCCAGGCGCTTGAAAGAACTGGTGGCCGACCGGCCCTGAGCGCGGCGGCGGACCAACAAATTACACTCATCCTTTGTGGTCAAGAACGATCCATTTGCGCCCCAGCTCGACCTCAACTTTGAGGAGCCGCAACCCACACGCAGAATCTGGCTGGTACGGGATCTGGTGGGAGAGGTTCGCGAGCGCGTGGAGCGGGAGTATGGAGACGTGTGGGTGGAAGGAGAAATCTCCAACTTCCGGCCGGCTCCGTCGGGCCACATGTATTTCACGCTGAAGGACGCGGACGCGCAGTTGCCGGTGGTGCTGTTCCGGCGGCAGGCGCTGCTGCTTCGTTTCCGGCCGGAAGACGGCCTGCACGTACTGGTGCGGGGACGGGTCAGCGTGTACGAGCAGCGCGGCCAGATGCAGCTGGTGGCCGAGACCATGGAGCCGGTCGGCGCGGGTTCGCTGCAGCTGGCGTTTGAGCAGCTGAAGGAAAAACTGAAGGCGGAAGGGTTGTTCGACGCGGCGCGCAAACGGCCGCTGCCCGCGTTCCCGAAAACGGTGGGCATCGTGACGTCTCCGACCGGCGCGGTCATCCAGGATTTTCTGAACATCGTGGGCCGCCGCCACTCGGGGCTGAACGTGCTGCTCTGCCCGGTATCGGTGCAGGGCGAATCTTCCGCCGCCGAGGTGGAAGCGGCGCTGGCGTGCCTGAATGCGTCCGGGCTGGCGGATGTGATTGTGCTGGCGCGCGGGGGCGGATCGCTGGAGGACCTGGCTGCCTTTAACAGCGAGCGAGTCGCCCGCGCCATCGTGGCGTCGCGGCTGCCGGTGGTTTCGGCCGTCGGGACACGAAACCGACTTCACCATTGCCGATTTCGTGGCCGATCTGCGGGCGCCCACGCCTTCGGCGGCAGCGGAGCTGATTACCGAGGCACAGCACAAAATCGCCGAACATCTGGCGCGGCTCAATCACCGCGTGGAGCGCGCGGCGCGGTTCCAGATCCTGCAGGCACGGCAACGGCTGGCGCGGGTACCGGCGAGCCGCGCGGAATCGAGAATGGCGAATTTGCTGCACCGGGCGCAACAGAAGCTCGATGAACTGGGTTTTCGCATGGAGACAGCCCTTCGGCATCGGCTTCGCCGCGGCCATCGCGACGTGACCGATCTGACAGCGGCGGTGTTGCGTCACGATCCGCGCCGGCAACTGGCTCATGCGCGGGGACACTTCGACGCTTGCCGTACGCGGCTGGACAGGACGATCGAACGCATGATGGAAGCCAGGCGAGGACGGCTAACGGCGCTGGACGCCCAGCTCAATTCCCTTTCGCCGCTGGCGGTGCTCGATCGCGGATATGCGCTGGTGCTCGACGCGAAGGGCGACGCTGGTTCGGTCGGCGCGCCAGGTGGCAGCCGGAGACAGCGTGGTTACGCGCCTGAGTGACGGAACATTTGCAAGCCGGGTGGAGACCGTAAGCCCGGCGCATTCGGAAAGAAATGAGGAGTCATGATTTCAGCAGCTGAACGCAAACTTTTTGGCACGGACGGCATTCGCGGGGTGGCCGGCGAAGTTCCGCTGGATGCGACCACGGTATTCGCGACCGGCCTGGCGCTGGGACACTCGCTGCGCGAGACGGCCGCCGCGGAACCGCGCGTGATCCTGGGGCGGGATACACGCGAGTCAAGCCCGTGGATAGCAGCCACGCTGGCTGCCGGATTGCGCGAGGCGGGCGCGCACGTGGAAAGCGCGGGCGTGATCACGACACCGGGTATTGCCTTCCTGACGCACACGCATGGATTCCATGCGGGCGTGGTGATTTCCGCCTCGCACAATCCATGGCGCGACAACGGCATCAAGCTGTTCGGCGCCGATGGATTCAAGCTTCCCGACGCGGTGGAACTGGCGATCGAAGAAGAGATCTTTCATCATGCGGCAAGGGTGGCGACTCCGGATCCCGCAGCCCTGCCGCGGTGGAAGACAACGCCGCACTGGAGGCCGACTACATTCAGTTCCTGATCGATTGCGTTCCCGAGTTGAATCTCGCCGGGCTGCGCATCGTTGCGATTGCGCCAACGGCGCGGCTGCCGCGGTTGCACCGGAATTGTTCCGGCGGCTGGGAGGCAACGTGACGCTGCTGAACATCGCTCCCAATGGCCGCAACATCAACGACGGCTGCGGAGCCTTGCATCCGAGTTGGGTCGCCGGCGAAGTCGTGGCGCGAGGCGCCGACCTGGGACTGACGTTCGATGGCGATGCGGATCGCTGCATGCTTGCCGGCCCGCACGGAAACGTCATCAATGGCGACACGATCCTGCTGATGACGGCGCGCGACCTGAAGGATCGCGGGCTCTTGACCGGCGATCTTGTGGTGGCGACGACGATGTCGAACATGGGGCTCGAAGCCGCGCTGAAGCGCTCCGGGATTCGCATGTTGCGCGCTTCGGTCGGCGATCGCTACGTGCTGGAGATGATGCTGAAGCAAAAGGCAGCGCTGGGCGGCGAACAGTCGGGACACATCCTCTTTCCTCACCTGGCGACGACCGGCGACGGCCTGCTGACTTCGCTTGTGGTGCTGGATCTGATTTCTCGAAGCGGCAAGAGCATCGACGAACTCACCGCGGACTTGAAGGTCTTTCCGCAGGTGATCATCAACATCAAGGTGCGGGAGAAGAAGCCGCTCGAAGGAATTCCCGCGGTGGCCGCGAAGATTCGCGCCGCCGAAGAGGAATTGAGGGATTCAGGGCGGGTGGTGATTCGCTACTCGGGAACCGAGGCGCTGGCGCGGGTGATGATCGAAGCCGAAAGCGAAGAGGCCATGCGGCGCCATGCGGAGGCAATTGCGGAGGCGATCCGGGCGGAGCTGGGCGTGTAAAGCTGGTTCTGCTCCCAAACTTGAAAATGCCCGGTGGTCCACAAAACACTCAAAGCTCACGACTGCGATCGCGAAATACATTCCCGACCGAAAGCCTGTCGAGGCGCATGCGGCTCGCCCTTCCTGCATTCAAAGCAATCGCAAGGGATCCCATTCTGACGCATGGCCACACCCGCCTCGAACTCGCGGCCATAGACCCGAAAACTCACCCAGTTCTTGACATACAAAAGCATGGCGCGTTCTCTGTCTCCGTGATATCCCGCAGCACGAATGGCTGTGAGCACATCCTTACGCTTCATACGAGCGATCGTCATTCCCGTTTCCTCACGGACCGTGCAGCGTAACAGCAAGCTACTGTGTGCCCATTCGGTGCAGGCAACTGCGCGACGCGGTTTCACCTTACCCCTTTTCCGATGGACAAAAAGTGCGGCGGAACAAAGTATGGTGACGCGAGGGGAGTAATCGTTACTTATGTTGCAGGGTGGATCCAGAAAACAGGCTTATCAGAAATGCGGATTTGCAGCCTGCGCAAACTTACCGGAACGGGGAAGTTTGGCGGCACGAGGAGGGAATTGCGGAGGCGATCCGGGTGGAACTGGTGTGTAGAGTTGGTGGCGAGGCCGGTGGTCCTGAGCGCCGCGAAGAATCTGCGATTGTTTTCGGCACGGAGTTTGCGAGTAGTTCCGAGTTAACCACGATCCTCCCAGAGTGGGTGTCCGTCATCGTCTGGGCCATCCTGATGAATGGATATCTGCATAGACCTTGCAGGCCAGGGCTAAAATCCCGAAGGCCCATGTCAGCAAAAAGCGGATAATGATCTGTTTCCGCAATGGGCTCTCGGGGTACGAGGCTCTGTGCACTTTCCAAGCTGGCGTCCATCTCCAACGGTTGAATCGGATGCCTGAACCGAGCGGTTTGCTTTCATCAACTAGCCGCCAGATTGTTCGTACCGTCCAGATGTAAAAAGCCGCAGTCGCCGCAAAAAGAGCATAAACAGCAAAATTCATGAGGTTCCTATTGCTTGCAAGACATTATCAAACAAACTCTCACGCCTTGATTGAATTCGAGTAATTGTTGACTCACGGCCTATGGGGGAAGTCATGAAAAGACAACTGCAGGTCCTTCGACTACGTCCGCCGCGGCGGACTTCGCTCAGGATGAGAACTCCAATTTGAACTTCCGCTCTTACCGCGAGGTTCAGCCGCGCAGGCTTTTCGGGGGATGACTCACCGCGGAGAGTTCGTCGTAGAGCTTCTGCGGCAATTCGAGGCCTGCGGCGGCGATGTTCTCTTCGACATGCTTGACGGACGATGTGCCGGGAATCGGCAGGATCACTTTCGACCGCTTGAGGAGCCATGCCAGCGCGACCTGGAGGGGGGTCGCGTTTAATTGCTTCGCGGCATTCTCGAGGGATTCATTGGCGAAGCGCACCTGCGCCATGGGAGCCCAGGGCATGAAGCCGATGTTGTTCCGCTCGCAATAATCGACTACGAAATCCCACTCGCGATCAGCGAAGCTGTAGCGGTTCTGCACGGTCACGATGGGCACGATCTTGCGCGCGCGCTCGATGTATTCCTGCGCGACATTGGAGAGCGCGACGTGGCGGATCTTGCCTTGTTCGCGAAGTTTCGCGAGCGTTTCCATCGAGGCATCGAAAGAGACGGCGGGGTCGGGAATGTGGAGCTGATAGACATCGATGCGTTCGAGGCGTAAACGCTTGAGGCTGCCTTCGAGGGCCTTGGTGAGGTGCTCGGGGCTGGCATTGTGGATCCACTGGCCGGGGCCGGGGCGCTCCCATCCGCCCTTGGTCGCGATGACGAGCCCGGCGGGATAAGGATACAGGGCCTCGGCGATTAACTCTTCAGACGTGCCCGGGCCGTAGGAGTCAGCGGTGTCGATGAGGTTGACGCCGAGTTCGACGGCGCGGCGCAGGGTTGCCAGTGCTGCGGGCTTGTCGGCCGGCGGACCCCAGATACCTTTGCCGGTAATGCGCATGGCTCCGTAACCAAGGCGGTTGACGGTGAGGTCGCCGCCAACGGTGAAGGTGCCTGCGGCTGCGGCGGAAATGGGTTGAGTTGTGCTCATGGGATTCACTCCATCGTCGTCCTGACGCAATACTATTCTTGTGGGAGCACCCCGCCGGGAGTCAAACAGCACCTATATGAACGAGCCTGATCGCGATTCCCGAGCCGAACTGCTGCCTGCGACCCAGCACGCGGCGACGGTGGTAGTCGAAAATGCGATCACGCGCGAGAACCCGCAGCCCAATCTGCAGGAACTGACTGTGCCGTTGCGACTGTGGCCGGCGATTCTTCTGACCGGCGTTAGTGCCGGGCTGTTGAGCGGGCTGTTGATGAAGTTTCTGCGCCTGGTGCAGCACTTGTGCTTCCATTACCACGAAGGGGATTTCCTGACCGGTGTCGAAGGGGTTTCGGGAACCCGGCGCGTGATCGTGCTTGCCTGTGCGGGTGTTTTTGCCGGGGTTGTGCTGCTGCTCCGGCAGCGCCTGCCTGACCATGACGGCCCCGATCTGAATGAGGCCGTCTGGCATCACTCCGGAAGACTTCCGCAGTGGAAGACGTCGGTGAGTGCGGTGCTGTCGATCATCGTTGTCGGGATGGGGGCGGCGATCGGGCGCGAAGCGGCATTGAAGCAGGCCGGTGGGCTGGCGGGAGACAAGCTTTCCGGCTGGTTGGGCCTGACGCCGGAGCAGCGCAAGCTGCTGGTGGCATGCGGTGCGGGAGCGGGCATGGCCGCAGCCTACAACGTGCCCTTTGGCGGGGCGCTTTTCACGCTTGAGGTGCTGCTGGGCACCGTCTCGATGGCAACGGCGCTGCCGGCCTTTGCGACATCGTTTCTGGCCACGGCGGTTTCATGGTCGATGCTGCCTAATGAACCGACATACCAGCTGCCCTCTTTTCAGCCGACAAATTCACTGTTGCTGTGGGCCCTGCTCTGCGGGCCGTTGATGGGCTATGGAGCGGTGTGGTTTGTGCGCGGATTGCATTGGGCGAAGGATCACAGGCCGAAGGGCTGGGCCGTCGTGGCGATGCCGATTGTAGTATTTCTCGCGCTGGGGTTGGCAGCCGTCCGGTTTCCGCAGTTGCTTGGCAACGGAAAGAACGAGGTGCAACTGGCGTTTGATGCGCGCCTCGGCGTGGGGCTGCTGGTGTGGCTGCTGTTTCTTCGCCCGCTGGCGACCATCGCAGTGCTGCGCTCAGGCACGCCCGGCGGGCTGTTTACGCCAACCATGACATTCGGCGCGCTGCTGGGCGCGACGTTCGGCGAGGCGTGGAGCCACATGTTCGCCGGAGCCGACAAGCGAAGCTGCGCCCTGCTGGGAACGGGCGCGGTGCTGGCCGCGGCGACACAGGCGCCGATCTCGTCGGTGGCTTTCACGCTCGAGCTGACCTATAACGCGAGCACGTTGATGGTTCCGCTGCTGCTGGCGGTAGCGGGGGCGACGTTTACATATTCCCGGTTCGAGAGGCGAACGTCGTATTAGATTAGTTTGCGGTGTTCTCCCAGGTCTCAGATTCGAGACCTGGGGCACCCAATTCCTGACTGCGCCCTGGTCATTTCAGGTCGCGCCAATTGGGGCCGAAGCCCAGGTCGGCAACCAGAGGAACATTGAGCTTGACTACGCCTTCCATTTCGGCGCGGACCAGCTCGTCGATTTCTTCGGTCTCGTCGGTGGGAACGTCGAAGAGCAGTTCGTCATGCACCTGGAGAACCATGCGCGTCTTGAGATTGCGCTCCCGGATTTTGCGGTCGAGCGCGATCATGGCCAGCTTGATGAGGTCGGCGGCGGTGCCCTGGAGGGGCGTGTTGACCGCGGTGCGCTCGGCGAATCCGCGCGCATTGGCGTTGCGGCTCTCGATATCGGGAATGGGGCGAAGCCGGCCGAAGAGCGTGCGCACACTGCCTTCGCGGCGCGTGCTCTCGAGGGTTTTTTCGATGAAGGCCTGCACGCCCTGGTAACGCGCGAAGTAGCGGTCGATATAGGAGCGCGCTTCAGTCTGCGGAATGCCGAGCTGGGCGGCGAGCCCGAATGGAGAGATGCCGTAGACGATGCCGAAGTTGACCGCCTTGGCGCGGTTGCGCGTTTCCTTGCTCATGTTTTCGGCGGGCACTCCGAAGACTTCGCTGGCCGTCAGCGTATGGATGTCCTCGCCGGTCTGGTAAGCGCGCATCAGCAAGGGGTCGCCGCTGAAGTGCGCGAGCAGGCGCAGTTCGATCTGCGAGTAGTCGGCAGAAAGCAGTTGCGCGCCGGGGGCGGGGATAAATGCGGCGCGGATTTCGCGGCCCAGTTCTGTCTTGATGGGAATGTTCTGCAGGTTGGGATTGATGGACGAGAGGCGGCCGGTGGAGGTGGCGGCGGCCTGAAACGTGGTGTGGACGCGCGAGTCGGAATCGGCCAGCAGAGGCAGAGCGTCGACGTAATTCGACTTGAGCTTGGCGAGATGACGGTACTCGAGGACGAGGCGCGGGACCTCGTGCTTTTCGGCCAGAGTCTCGAGTACGTCTACCGCGGTGGAGATGGTTTTGCCCTTGCCGTACTTGACCGGAGCGGGCAGGCCCATGTGGTTGAAGAGCACCACGCCGAGCTGCTTGGGTGAATTGATGTTGAAGCGCTCGCCGGCCAGCTCGTAGATGCGCTCGCCGACGCGGTCGAGTCTCAGCGGCAAAGCGCGTCGAGAGTCCGGCGAGCACGTTCTTATCGATGCGGACTCCGGCTTGCTCCATGCGATAGAGAACGGGGCGCCAGGGGCAAGTCGATATCGGTGTAGACGCTGGTGACGTTGGCTTCGTCGGCGTGCTGGCGGAGAACGCGGCGCAAGGGCCTGCGTAATGGCCGCAGCGGAGGGCAGCGATGCCGGCGGGGCGTGACCGTTGCGCGCTGCCACATCGGCGAGCGTCTGCGATGCATTGGTTGGATTCAGCGCGTACGAAAGCAGCATCGTGTCGTCGATGGGGCCGCGCAATTCGATGCCCAGCCCATCGCAGTACGTGGAGCGCGAACTTGTGGTCGTGGACACGCTTGGGGACCGCGGGGTCTTCGAGCAGCGCGCGCAGTTCGGGCGTAAGCGGAAGGCGCAACGCGATCTCGGCCTCGGCGCAAACGCCTGCGGTGAGGGTGGACTTCTTCTCCTCGACAGCCTCCGACAACGTCGAGCAGCGAGAGCGTTCCCTGCCGGTCGCTCTCGGCTTCGATTCTGTTTCGACTTCAGTGACGGGGGGCGGCGTGGCATCGAGCGCGAAGGCAAAACCGTGCCGGCGTGCGGCGGCGTAGAAGGTCGCGGTCTGCTCGGCGGTGGGTTCTTCAATCAGCTCGTACTTGATCGAGTCCGGCGCCGGCGCGAGTTCCTTGAGCAGCGTTGTGAATTCGAGCTCGGTGAAGAGTTCGCGGCACCCTTCGAGGTCCGGCTCCTGCGTTTCCATCGCGTGCAGGTCGAGTTCGATGGGCACATGGCAGTCGATGGTGACCAGTTCTTTCGAAAGCAGGATCGTCTCGCGATTCTGCTCCAGCGATTCGCGATAGGTCTTGCGCTTCACTTCCGAGGCGTGATCGAGCACCGCGTCGAGACTGCCGAATTCCTTGATCAGGTCGACGCTGCCCTTGTCGCCGATGCCGGGCGCGCCGGGAATGTTGTCGATGGTGTCGCCGCGCAGCGCCATCACGTCGATGACTTTTTCGGGCGGCACGCCGAGAACCTCCTCCACCCTGGCTGCGATCGAGAACCAGGTTGTCCTTTTGCGGGTTGAGGACCTTCACCTGCGCCGTTCACCAGCTGCATCATGTCCTTGTCGCTGGACACGATGAAGACTGTCGTGGCCCGCGTCGGCGGCCTGGCGCGCGAGGGTGCCGATGACGTCGTCGGCTTCGAAGCCTTCCATCTCGAGAATGGGAATGCGAAAGACTTCGAGGGAGCGGCGGATGAATGGGATCTGCTGGCGCAGGTCCGGCGGCATGGCTTCGCGCTTGGCCTTGTAGCCTTCGTAGCCCACTTCTTCAAAGCATTGGGTCTTGGAATTCCACTTGCGCAGCGATCCGATGGCCAGGGCGCGCTCGTCGCGAAACACCTTGCCGGACACGTCGAAGACCGCGGCGAAATATTGCGGTTCGAAAGTCCTGGCGCAGCTTCTTGATCATGTTGGTGAAGACATAGGTGGCCGCCGTGGGCAGTCCGGAGCGCGTGGACATGGGCCGGCTGCGCTGCATGGCGTGGTAGGCGCGAAAGATGAACGACATTGCGTCGAGGAGATAGATGGGCGGCTTGGCTTGCATCGGGCATCGGTAGTGAGTTTAACAGGGCAGGGACCAGGGACTGAGGGACCAGGGACTAGGCTGATGAACATGCAATCGCCGTAGCTGAAGAAGCGGTAGCGCTGCTCGACGGCGTGGCGGTAGGCGGCGAGGACGGGTTCGCGGCCGGCGAAGGCGCTGACCAGCATGAGCAGGCTCGATTGCGGCAGATGGAAATTGGTGAGCAGCGCGCGACACGAGACGGAATTGAAAGCCGGGCGAGATGAAGATTTCGGTCGCGCCGGTGTGGCTGCAGAAGTTCGGCGCCGCCGGCCTGGCAGCGCGCAGTGTTCGAGGGTGCGAACCACCGTGGTGCCGACGGCGACGATACGCCGGCCTTCGCGAACGGCGCGATTGATGGCGTCGGCGGTGGCTGCGGGCAGCGTGTAGCGTTCGCGATGGAGGTGGACGTCGTCAACACGCTCGACACGCAGCGGCGCAAATGTTCCCAGGCCGACGTGCAACGTGACACGCGCGATTTCGACGCCCGCGGCGGTGAGTTCGTCGAGGATTTGCGGAGTGAAGTGCAAGCCGGCGGTGGGCGCCGCCACTGAGCCGCGTTCGCGCGAGTAGACGGTCTGATAGCGCTCGCGGTCGGCCGCGGAGTCGTCGCGATGAATGTAGGGCGGCAGCGGGATGTGGCCGATGCGATCGAGAGCCGCGAAGAAATCTTCCACCGGCTCGAACTGAAGGAGGCGGTCGCCGAACTCGCCGCGCTCGAGGACTTCGGCTTTCAGTTCGATGGCGCCCGATGGCGATGGGAAAGACGAGAATTTCGCCGATGGCGACTTTTCTGCCCGGGCGGACGAGGGCGTGCCAGCGGTTGTCGCCGGCCGGCTCGGTGAGCATGACTTCGATGCGGCCGGTCGGCTTTTCTCTTTCGCGGCGGAGCGTGCGGCGGGCGTAGAGGCGCGCGGGAATGACGCGGCTGTCGTTGAGGACCAGCAGGTCGCCGGGCTTGCAGCAGCGATGGAAGATCGGCGAATCGGGAGTCGCGAAGTGCGCCGGTGGCGCGATCCATCACCAGCATGCGGCTCTGGCCCGCGCTCGGCGGGCGGCTGCTGCGCGATCAGTTCCTCGGGCAGGTCGAAATCGAAATCGGCGACGCGCAGATCGGTGCTGGTTTCCCGGTCGGTCATCGCGGTACCTGGCCGAAGTAGTCGAGGGCGCGCAGGCGCGCGCGTTCGAGGGCCGCATTCAGCTCCTGGCGTTTGGGCTCGAATTGCTCGGAGCAGAGGTCGCGCGGCACGTCGGTCCACTGCGCCCAGCTTACGCAGATGCGCGTGAATGGCTTGGGAATAAGAAAGCGGTCCCAGGATTTCATCACCCAGGCGCGCTCGGGCTGCAGATGAAAGGCGCCGATGGGCGCGCCGGTGAGTTGCGCCAGCTTGATGGGGCCCATCTTGGTTTGATAGATGGGGCCGAGCGGGCCGTCGGCGGTGAAGATGGCGGTGCGGCCGGTCTCGATCACGTCTTCCAGGCCCAGCAGGCCTTCGCGCGCGCTGCGCGAACTGGAGCCGCGCACGGCGTCGAAGCCGAACATGCGGAGGATGCGCGTGATGAGTTCGCCGTCGAAGCTGCGGCTGATGAGGATGACGGCGCGCGAGCGGCGGAAGTAGATGGTGCAGGGGAGCACGCACTGGTGCCAGAAGCAGTAGATCTCGGGGCCGGGTACCTGGCCAAAGAGCACCGGCGTGACGCCTTCTTCCGCGATGACCCGAAAGCGCCAGGTGAGACCGAGAACCCAGAGCAGCGCCCAGACAATGCGCGGAACCACGGCCAGGACGAGGCGCTGGGCGAGGGTGAAGCGTGGACTGGGATTGGTGGTCACTCAGACGATTTTAGCTGCTGGGTTCTAGATTCCAGCTCGTCAAGGGCGGATGGGTTGGTGGTCTCCCACCCTAGCGCCGTCTGACGACGACGCTAGAATGGGGCACCCATTTCCTCGTTTTAGCTGTAGCGGAGCCAGCGGATCAGCTCGGGCAGGGTCGCGCGCTTGCCGTACATCAGGATGCCGACGCGGTAGAGGCGCGACGAGATCCAGAGGACGACCCAGATGCTGGCGATCATGATGCGCGATCGACGCGGCGAACTGCCAGTAGGGCGGCATTTCCGAACCCAGGCGCAGCATCATGATGATGGGCGCGGTGGCCGGGAAGAGCGATGCGGCAACGGACCACACCGAATTGGGGTCGTTGATGACCAGCCAGATGAGAGAGAAGCTGAGCCAGATGGGGAGCGCGGCCAGCGGGGTGTACATCTGCAGTTCCTGCTCGGTTTCGCAGGAGGCCGCCAGTCCCGCGAACAGCGATGCGTAGAGAAGGTAGCCGAGCACGAAGTACACGGGAAACAGAATGCCCTCGACCCAGGAAATGTGAATCGACAGCGTTCCGGAGATCGTAAGCAGGGCTGCCGGATAGGAAAGGATCACCGCGCCCAGCGACCACCCAGATCGCGATCTGCGTCAGTCCGACGGCGCCCACGCCGATGAGTTTGCCGGCCAGCATGTCGCTGGGCTTGGTAATGGCGAGCATGACTTCGAAGATGCGCGAGGTCTTCTCCTGGATGATCGGACCGCGCGACGTTCATGCCGTAGATCATGGTCGTCATGGAGAGCAGCAGAGCCATGATGTATCCCTTGAAGTAAGAGCCGAAACCGCTACTCTTCACTTCTCTTCCCTGCTTGTCGACCTGCAGGGTATCGACCTTGACATCCTTGAGCAGGGCATCGGCTTCGTCCGGACTCATGCCGCGGGAGGTCATGCGTTCCATGGCCACGGCGTGGTTGAGCGCGCCGCTCAGGCGGCCGGTGACCACGATGTCGCCCGAGGACTGCGAGGTATAGGTCGCGTGAAACCGCGCCGTTGGATGCATTCACCCACAACAGTCCATCGACCTGTTTCGAAATCACCTTGTCGACCAGGGCGGGACGATCGGCCAGCGCTGGCGGGAGCGACGAGATCGACGCTGGTCTTTGCATCCTTGTCATTGACGATTTCGGAGCGAATGGCCTCGGCCAGCGATGCGACTGGGGGCGGCGACGATCACATGCTTGCCCACGCCGGATCCGCGTCCGGAAAAGTAGGCCACGCCGATAACCACGGCAAACAGCAGCGGGACGAGAATGGTGGAGACGCGGAAAGCGCGGCCGCGAATCTGTTCGAGGTACTCGCGCTTTGCGACCAGGAAGATGTTACGCATCGGCCTTGTCTCCTACGGTCTGGATGAAGATTTCTTCGAGCGAGGGCTCAACCAGTTCGAAGCGATAGATGGTGGCCACGGCCGCGGCCTCGTGGAGGAGTTTCTGCGCGTCGCCGTGGGGATGGAGGCGAATCTCGGCATGGCCGGAGAAGTTTTTGGCCGACTCGATCTCGGAGCTGTTGAGGAAAGAGGCGTCGCCTTCGAACTCGACGATGACGCGGTTGCGCTCATACCGGGATTTGATCTCGCGCATTCGTCCCTCGAGAACGGCGCGGCCCTTGTTCACCAGGCAGATGGAGTCGCAAAGCTTCTCGACCTGGTCCATGCGATGGGTGGAGAAGAGGATCGCCTTGCCCTGCTCCTTGAGTTCGAGCAGGGTGCGCTCGAGCAGGGTGGCATTGACGGGATCGAGGCCGGAGAAGGGCTCGTCCATGACGATGAGTCCGGGATCGTGGAGGACCGAGCCGATGAACTGGATCTTCTGCTGCATGCCCTTGGAAAGCTCATCGGTCTTTTTGGGAAGGGAGTCGGCAATTTCCATGCGCTGGGCCCAGTCGACGGCACGCTTGCGCGACTCGTCCCTGGCGAGCCCGTGCAGTTCGCCGAAGAAGACGAGCTGATCGAGGACTTTCATTTTCTTGTAGAGGCCGCGCTCTTCGGGCAGATAGCCGACGCGCTCGAGGCTCTTGCGCTCAAAGGGCCTGCCGAAGAGGTTCACCTGGCCGGAGTCGGGCAGGGTGATGCCCATCATCATGCGAATGGAACTGGTCTTCCCGGCTCCGTTGGGTCCCAGGAGACCGAACATCTGGCCGGCTTCGATCGACAGGCTGAGGTTATCGACCGCAACCTTTGCCTCGTAGGCTTTGGTCACTCCAGCGAGCTCGACAACTGGCATGAATTCTCCTGCCGCGGAATCACGAATTTTCAGAGGATCCGGGGAAGCGGACTGCGAGCAGTGTAGCAAAAGGGTCGCAGAAGACGGCCCTTGCTCTGATTCACGATACGCAGGGCTGTGAAGAGAGGTTCCCGAAGGCGGAAGAGCAAGGTTGAATTGACAATGAGGTGACGTCTCAGATCCCGGAAAACCGGTTGACGACCGTTCGTGCTTTCCCACCCTAACCGCAAAAACAGAGACGCGGTTAGGATGGGGCACCCATGATCGTGGTCGTACGGTTCGGCCTAGACGATCTTCATTTCGTCGGGATTCCAGTTGATGACCTGGCCGCGCTCGATGCTGAGATTGCTGAGCAGTGCGGCGCCGGCGGCGCGATAGCCGAAGACCGCGTCTTCAACGACCGGCTGCCGAGAACGGACCGAAGCGAAGAAGTTCTTGAAGTGGTCGTAGCTGTCGCTGTAGCCCTTGGGGGTGAGGTACTTTTCCGATCCGCCAAGGGAGGGGTTTCCGGAGTGGGGCGGATATTTCTTTTTGTATTCTTCTTCGATTTGCTTCTGCATGGCCTCGGGAAACGTGTCGATCGTGAGGCCGGGGTCGGTCTCTCGGGGGACGCGGGTGACGGTCAGCCCGTCCCAGCCGATCTCCATCGTGCCCTCGGAGCCGGTGAAGATAAGTCCTTCGCTTTCTTCGCCTCCATCGACAAAGTTCACGCGCAGGCTGAGGTTGAATCCTTCCCGGTAATCGAACAGGCCAAGCACGACATCGAGGGCGTCGCGGCCGTCTTTCCAGAAGCGCAGGGCGCCGGTGGCCATGCCGCGGGTGGGACCGTGCGAGCCGGTGATGAAATGGGTGCCGGAGAAGAGGTGGACGAACAGGTCGCCGGCGACGCCGGATCCATAGGCCTTCCACTTGCGCCATTGGAAAAAGTGTTCGGCGTTGAAGGGAATCTTCGGGGCGGTGCCGAGAAAGCGCGGCCAGTCGCAGGTCTCGGGCGAGGCGTCGGGAGGAACGGTGTAATCCCACGCGCCCATGGCGGAATTGCGATCCCAGCGCGCCGTGACCATGTTGAGCTGACCGATGGCTCCGGAGGCGAGCACTTCCTTGGCCTTGATGTAAATGACGGAGCTGACCCGCTGGCTGCCGATCTGGATGATTCGTTTGGTGGAGCGCGCGGTCTCGATCATTTCGGGCCCGTCGGAATAGAGGTGGATCATGGGCTTTTCGCAGTAGACATCCTTGCCGGCCTTCATGGCGTCGACAGAGGCCTGCTTGTGCCAGTGGTCCGGGGTGCCGATGATGACGGCATCGATATCCTTGCGGGCGAGGATTTCGTTGTAGTCGCGGGTGGTGAAGAGGTCGTCGCCCCAGAGCTCTTTGCTGCGGGCGAGGCGGCCGTTGTAGCAGTCGGCCACGGCGACCAGCTTGACCCCGGGCACCTCGACGGCGCGCTTGGTGTCGAACATGCCCTGGCCGCCGGCGCCGATGAGCGCGATCTGGATGTGATCGTTGGCTCGCGACCGGCTGCCCGGCCTGGGCCAGTTCGGCTTCAAGTTCGGATTTCGAGGCTCCGAGGAGATGGACTCCGGGCATCAGGGTGGCTGCCGATACGGCGCCGGCAGCGCGCAAAAAACTCCTGCGATTTAGAGCGGACACAAAGCCCTCCAAAGTGATCATGATTGCCGCCTACAACGATACACGGGCGAAGCGGGCCGGCACACAAACGATATTCCTCGTTGTCACTCTTCGCTTTGGGACTTGATTCGAAACGCGGCATTCATGTCGACCCGGGAATGCTTTTCCAGTAGACTGGGTGCCGTCGCGCTATGGTGAACTCCGCACAAAATCCGGATCAGGACCGGTTCCGCTACGCAGCGGAGGCCCTACCGATCTCGGGGAGCGTACTCGGTCAAAACATCTCGCTCGATCGCTGTATGCTTCCGCCCGACGGCGGATTTGCTCATCTCCGCTGGCAGAGGTCGAGGTTTCCCGGGCCCATCGAAGTCGGTTACGCTTATGCCGAAGTGCAGGGCCGACCCAGCCAAACTGCCAACGCATGGGAAACAACGGCCTTTATCGCCCTTGAGAATTGCAATGTACGCGAAGTGCTCACCATCGGCCGCATGTCGGCGACCCTGGTTTCTTCGCAACCCGTCAATGCGGATCTGCCCTCTTTTTCCATTCAAAATCCGATCTTCGGCGATGTTCGCGTCGCGGGCGTCCTGGTTCACTTCGATCTCGATCTGGAGCCTTACTCGCAACCCAGGAGATATGACGAGTTCTCTGATCTTCGCCCGGATCGAAAAAGCGACGGAGAGAACGGTCGGATAACAACCACATTCATTCGCCGGATGGAGGCTGAGTTCGCCGGCCCTGGCCGCGTGGACGGAAACGTCATTTCCATTCCCAATTTTGGCCGCATCCAGCTTGCCACGGTGGAGGTCGAACAGCATCAATGTGCGCTGGGTCTGATCCGCGTTGAACTCGATGGCGCGATTCAAGGCCAGGTTGATCTGGGTCGCCTGGCGGTGAACGGAGAATACGATCGGACAGAACGCAAGGAATCTCCTGTTCAAGAGGATGCGATACCGGAGTCAACCAACCTCGATGAGGAAGAAGAGAAGGAAGTGCTGGAAGAATTGAACCAATGGGTGAATACCCATCCCTACCCCAACGAGCCTTTTCTGTTCTTCATGGGCAATTCGCTCACGCCGGTCAAATTCCTTCATGAAGTCGAAGACAGAACCAGCTTTGGAATTTCCTTCTTGCGTTTCCTGTCGGATCAATCAAAAAGGTTCGACGAACGTCCACGCGATGCCATCAGGAGAGCGGTAGACGCCAATCAACACGAATGAAGAGCATACTCATCATCTCCACCTGTTACGACGCCGAGTCGTCCCACGTGAACCAGTGGGCGCAAGAGTTGCACACCGAACTCGTCAAGCGGGATAACATCAGCTGCTTTCTGTATAACGCCCAGTATCTCTGCCGCTCCAGCAAGGCGCTTGACGAAGCTATCGAGCGTGCCGACTTTGTGGTGTTCTACGGTCATGGCACCCAGGACAGTTGGATCGCGCTGCCCGACGACGGGGGCAGCCCGCCGAAAGTGGCGGCAATACCACTGGTTGACTCAGCCACGGTCAGCGTCCTGAACGGAAAGAAAGTCTATGCGGGTTGTTGCTGGTCGCTCTCCGGCCTGGGGAACAACTACATCGCCCAATTCCCCAACGGCGAATACCTCGGCTATCAGCACCAGTTCGTCTTCGAACGCTCCAACGCAAAATACTTCAAGGAAGCCGTGAACCTCTCCGTCCGCGAATTCATCGACGGTAAACCGGCCGCCACCGTGGTCAATAACCTGCGCGCAGAATGGTCGCGCTTGAAGGATTGCTTTTACAATGGCACCTTGTCAGGAATGACAAATGCCGCCATGGCGTCGCGCGCCGCCGATCTGAACAGCCAGAGAGTCGGAAGCCGGCCTTAACCCATCCTGCGAGGCCCTGATTCAAATCGAAAGGAACCAATATGAACCTCGTCGAGGGCGCGGATGCGGTGGTCGAGCTCGTCAAGGATGTTCAGGAGGCTTTGGCTATCGTGAAAGCCAAAGCCAAACGCTCGCTCAATTTGACCCTCACGAAAGCGGAACTGGAAATCGAAATCAGCACGCAAAACGTGGCCAAAGCCGGCGTGAAGCTGGAGCTGGGAATTTCGCTGGAAGCTTCGATCAAGCGCGAACGAAGCCAAAAGCACGTGTTCTCCCTGGTCCTGGAGCCAACGAAGGAAATCGCCAGGATGGGCTGGGAGGAGACTCACGATCTTGCCGACTCGATCATTGCGCTGGCTGGCATTCGAAACAATGTCGCCCGCCTGGGATTCACGGATTTCAAAATCGGCGACCTGGTTCTTGAGCTTCACATCGAGAAAAAGACATCGGGCGGCCTCCAGATTGCCTGTGGCGGCGAAGGCGAATCGGGGAACACGCAAAAGGTGACTCTCTATTTTCGAGAGCAACGTTAACTTGAACTTCATCAAGGGGAGTTGTCTTCCATCCGCAGCCGACCCGCCAATTGTGATGGGGCTCACACGCGGGTGAACCTTTTCGATGCGACCATGATTTCTGCTGTTTGCATTTTTCGTTTCGGGATCCGTTCGGGTTAATTGAAAGAGCCGCATTTACCGAAGAACGAGCGGCGTGCCGTCACCGCAGTGAACCGAAAGAAATCTGTCATTCCTACAACGCTTCAGGAGACTCATTTATGAAGATGGACGCGACAGCATTCGTGGCCGACCCGGAGTTGATCGGGGCGCTCAAGAAACATGCGGCGCGGGTGGACTGCGGCGAGGATTGCGTGCTCTTCAAGCAGGGCGGCGATCCTGAAGGTTTGTATATCTTTTGCCGCGGGGAAGTCACACTGACGTTGATGGCGTCGACTGGCGATGTGGTGATGAGCTTGTCCGTTGCTGTTGGCTCGCTCCTGGGCTTGCCCGGAGTCATCGGCAACGTGCCCTACAGCCTGTCGGCCCGAGCGAAGAAGGGATCCCTGGTGACATTCGTCAAACGCGAGGACTTTCACCAATTGATGCTCACGGATCCGTCGGTTTCAGTGGGAATCCTGCGCGTATTGGCGGCCGAGGTTCGCACGGCGCGCATGGCGTTGGTAGAGATGTAGAAACAAGCCGGGACTTTACCGCGGGGAGTGATCGCTAGCCCTGGTCCCGGGGAAATTCTTTTAGAATCCGCCCGATTCAGGTTCGGCTGGGGCGCCTTGTTTTGTCGCTCCGGCGTTTGTTGTGTCAGGGGATTAAGAGGGTGGCAGCGGATTTGGCGATTCTCTGATTTTCTCTGCCAAATGGACGGCTACTTCATCGGCTAGTTCATCGTTAGTGAAGGCTTGATTATTTTTTCCTGCAACTCTCCACTTGAACTGGTCGTTCTCGATGACGGGAACCAGGGACCACGCGCCCGCTTCGCGAAAGTCGGCGTATGTGAGCTGATCATTCTCAATTTTCAAGAACTTAATCGCGAAGGACCCTCTGGCTGCGGCAGCCGTTCCGATAAATCTACCCAACGCCAATTTCTGTCCCAGGTAGCAAAACGGCTGCCCTAACACGGATTCCCCTTCAAAACGACCTAAGCTCTGTTTCAGTGCCTCAAACTGTGCGGGTGCCTGCTCCACCGCGGCGCGACGGTCTGCGACTTCCTTTTCGATCTCAATTTTGAAGCGACTGAATCTCTCCCCCATGAAGGCGTGTCCTTCCCGTTTGCGATCTAGGGGATACCATAGCACGGTCCTGATATTTCAAGCCGACGATCAGCAACGTGCCCTAAAGCCTGTCGCCCCCTTGGGCGCGGAGCATCCTGTTCCCTGATCCCTGTTCCCTGACCCTGTTTAGTAACATCCAGATTGTGCCCGGACTTGAAACCCAGGTGATGTATGTGCGCGGCGTGGGGCCGCGCGTGGCGGAGATGCTCGCCGCCAAGGACATCCAGACCGCCGAAGACCTGCTCTATCACCTTCCCTTTCGCTACGAAGACCGGCAGAATCCGCGCAGCCTGGACGAGTTGAAGCCGGGCGAAATGGCGAGCGTGATTGCCGAGGTGCGCGGGGCCGCCCTGCTGCGGACGCGGCGCATGCCGATTTTCGAGATGACCCTGGGCCAGGGACGGCTGGCGCTTAAATGCCTATGGTTTAACGGAACCTACCTCAAGGACCGCTTTCATGCCGGGCAGACGGTGGCGGTCTTCGGAAAAGTGGAGCCGTCGCGGTCGACCAGCAACTTCAAAATGATCCAGCCGCAATTCGAGGTTCTGCCCGACGAGGGGGACGACGCCGAGACGCGCCTGCTGGAAGTGGGGCGCATTACGCCGGTGTACGAATCGCTGGGCGGGGCGCGGCTGGCTTCGCGCTGGCAGCGGAGAGTGATCTTCGACCTGCTCGAAGGAATGCGCGGGGCGGTTCCGGAGTGCCTGCCGGGAGCGATGCTGGCGCGGCTGGGCCTTCCCGACCGGGAGACAGCACTGCGGGAAGTGCACTTCCCTCCTGAAGGCACGCCCATGACGCAACTGCAGGCGGCGGCTACTTCCGCGCACCGCCGCCTGATCTTCGAAGAGCTGTTCTTTCTGGAGCTGGGGCTGGAGCTGAAGCGGCGGCGCATGCGCGAACGCCCCGGCATCGCTTTTGCCACCACCGACAAGGTGCGCGAGGCGATCCGGGAGGTGCTGCCCTTTCATCCCACGGCGGCGCAGAAGCGGACGCTGGGCGAGATCGTCGCCGACATGCGGCAGCCGAACCCGATGCGGCGCCTGCTGCAGGGGGACGTGGGCTCGGGAAAGACGATTGTGGCGCTGCAGGCCATGCTGGTGGCCATGGAGAACGGCTACCAGGCGGCGCTGATGGCGCCCACCGAGATCCTGGCGACGCAGCATTTCCTGGCGGCGCGCAAGCTGCTGGAGCGGTCGAGCCGCCGCTACCGGATCGTGCTGCTGACGGGATCGCTCGACGAGGATCGCAAGCGCACCAATCGCGGGCTGATCAACCGCGGCGAGGCGCAACTGGTGATCGGCACGCATGCGCTGATCGAAGAAAAAGTGGAGTTTGACCGGCTGGGGCTGGTGGTGGTGGACGAGCAGCACCGGTTTGGGGTGCTGCAGCGATTCCGGCTGATGAAGAAGCCCAACCAGGCCGAGCCCGACGTGCTGGTGATGACGGCGACGCCGATCCCGCGCACGCTGGCGCTGTCGCTGTATGGCGACCTCGATGTGAGCGTTCTGGACGAGCTGCCGCCGGGGCGCACGCCGATTGTGACCCGGCGCGTGGCGGACGAGCGGGCCGATGAAGTGTGGGATTTTGTCCGCAAGCAGGTGAAACAGGGGCGGCAGGCGTACATCGTGTATCCCGTGATCGAGGGAACAAAGGACGACCAGCCGGAACTGGATTTCCCGCACGATGAGCCGGAGCCGGGCAGCGAGGCGGCGCCCCCAAAAGCTGCGCGCAAAAGCAAAGCGGCGGAGCTCTTTCCCAAGGCGGCGCCGGAGGCGAATCCGCAGGCGAAGTCGGGGCTGAAATCGGCCGTGGAGATGCATGAGAAGCTGCGCACCGGACCCCTGGCGGGATTGCGGCTGGGGCTGCTGCACGGGCGGCTCGATGCCGACGAGAAGGAAATCATCATGCGGCGCTTCCAGCGCGGCGAGATCGACGTGCTGGTCGCGACCACGGTGATCGAAGTGGGCGTCGACGTGCCCAATGCCACGGTGATGGTGGTGGAACACGCGGAGCGTTTCGGACTGGCGCAATTGCACCAGTTGCGCGGACGCGTGGGGCGCGGCGGAGCGAAGAGCTATTGCATCCTGATGACGGGGCGGCGGATTTCCGAGGTGGGCGAAGAACGCCTGAACGCCATGGTGCGGACGCAGGACGGGTTTGAGCTGGCGGAACTGGACCTGGCGATGCGGGGGCCGGGCGAGTTCTTCGGGACGCGGCAGGCCGGACTGCCGGATTTCCGGGTGGCCAACCTGGTGCGCGACCGGCAATTGCTGGAACTGGCCAAGCAGGAAGCGGCGCGGTTTGCGCATGCCAAAACCGGCGAAGGCGAAGGGACCGAAGCCGAGCGGGCGCGGGTGTGGGCGCGGCTGAAAGAAGCCTGGCAGAGACGGTATGGGTTGGTGGAGGCGGGGTGAGGGGTGTAATTGGATGCCCCGTCCTAGCTCCGCTAGGGCGGGGTAGTGCTCCGGAGTCAAATTTGGGTTCTTGCACGCAGGAAGACCTGGGTGGGGTCTGTGGTGCTTCCAAGATCCCTCCCGCCCTAGCGGAGCTAGGACGGGGCACCCACTTGGAAGAGCATGAGTTCGCGGCGGCGGGCGGTCCATTCAGACTCGATTTCCACAAGACCTTCGATCCCTGTGGCGTAATGTCGGAAACTGCTCCATGCCCAATCTTCGGGTTTCGCGACCAGTTCGCGCACCACGGGATTCCGGTGCATATAGCGCAGCTTTTCGATCCGTTTGCCGGCAGTCCAAACATTGAAGTCATAGTAGCGGGCCTGCCAGAACGGCTCGGCATGGCGCAAGGCGAGCGTACGAGATACTGACTGCTTCAATGCCTGCAGAGCAGTGGCCAACGATGCGACTTCGGGTTCGCTCAAGAGCAGGTGGACATGCTCGGGCATTACAACATAACCGATTACACAGAACCGGTAACCCTTGCGTGTTTGCTCCAGCGAGCGTTCGAATTGGGATCGAGCCGAAGGCGTGCCCAGCTTGGGTTGACGACCATAGCAACTGAAGGTGATGAAGTGAAGGTCTCTACTCCGCTGGTAACGATGCAATCCCGACGGCACGAAGGAAGTCTCGCGTGAAATCAGGGATAGCGTCTGTGATATACGCGACACCGATCCCGCCCTAGCGGAGCTAAGACGGGGCACCCCGATTATGCCAATCCTGCTCGCGCGGAGGAAGACACCGGCTGCGCGCGGAGGGTTTGAATTTCGAGATCGACGCTGGCGATTTCCGAAGCGCATTCGTGCTGGCGGCTGCGGGTGCACTGACAGAGTTCGGTGAACCGGACGTGACCGTACTGGCTGAGTTCGAGGCCGGCGGCGATGAGCACGCTGTAGATGTCGAGGCAGGCGTGGCGCTCGAATTCAAACAACATGCTGACGGTCCCGGAGTCGCTCGCACCGCGGCTCAGAACCCAGCCACCACAGCCAAGAATGCCGCCGGTGAGGGTCTTCACCAGCCGTGAGGGTTCTTCGACGGAGATGGCTTTCATCTCCAACGCCCACGGAATGGGGGAAGATCGATTTTCGTCGGGTTCTGCCCAGGTGACCCTCATGGCCGCTTTATCGGATGCAAAACGCAGAGCTTTATGGCTGTTCCGGAGTCGAACGGCGGCTGCCTGTCTTTGACACAGCAGCCGCCGTTGCCGGGCATTTCGCACGTGCTGCTGGCCGGATGATAGCTTCGTAGACAACATGATCGTCGGGTCGGGCATAGATCTGATGGAGATCAGTCGCATCCAACACTCGTTGGATCGCTTCGGGTCGCGGTTTCTCGATCGTGTGTATACCCCTGAGGAGCAAGCCTATTGCCTGCGGAAGCGGAACGCAGCGGAGAGCCTGGCGGCGCGGTTCGCGGCCAAGGAAGCAGGCGCAAAGGCCCTGGGAACGGGGATCAGCCGCGGTGTGAACTGGCTGGAGATCGAAGTGATTCGCCAGCCGGGCGGAAGGCCTGCGCTCCAGTTCCACGGCCGCGCAGCGGAGGTGGCCCGGCGCCTGGGAGCCCATCGTTCGGCGTTGTCGATCACGCATACGGCGGCCCTCGCCATGGCCAGCGTGGTGCTGGAGGACGGCCGCTGAGCGCGGCGAGACGGTCTGGTATCCTCAACGCATTGGAACTGAGCGCTTTACCAAAGGAGCAACGTTGCCAAGCCGCAAAGAGATTCAGTGGTCGCAACTAAAGGTGGGCGCCCTGGTCATGGTTGCCGTGGCCATCCTGATTTTCCTTATATTTCTCATGTCCGGATCGACCGGCGGCCTGTTCGCACGCAAGCTCGTGCTCCGCACTTACTTTGACAATGCAGGCGGACTGAAAAGCGGGGCGCCCGTCACCCTCGAGGGCGTGACCATCGGCAACGTGATGAAGATCAGGGTAGTGCCGTCGCACAGCCCCTTCCCGGTGGAAGTGACCATGCGCATCGCGCAAGAGTTTGCGCGCGAACTGCACACCGATTCCACCACGGTCATCGCCCAGGCCGGGGTTTTGGGCGACAGCTATGTCGACATCACCTCGAAGAACGCGACCGGTCCCCCGCCAGCCGACCGTTCCGAGCTCAAATCGGTCGACGCCCCGAGCATCCAGGAAGTCGTCGCCTCCAGCGAACAGGGAATCAAGACGCTCACCGCTCTCATGGGCAAGTTGGATACGTTGGTCGATACCCTGAATTCCAGGCAAGGCACTGCCGGCAAGCTGATCAACGATCCGGCGCTCTATGAGAAGCTGACCCGTGTGACCGCAAATCTGGAAACAATCACGCGCACCATGGCCAGCGGCAAAGGCACGCTGGGAATGCTGATCCATGACGATACGCTCTACAAGCGCGCCGCGTCGGCCATCGACCGCCTCAACAACATCACTGTGGAACTGGATCAAGGCAAAGGCACGGCGGGGAAGCTCCTGAAGGACGACACGCTCTACAAGAACCTGAACTCCGCGGTTGCCCAGACGAACGAACTAGTAGCCAGCATCAATGCCGGCAAGGGAGCCCTGGGCAAGCTCTCCAGGGACCCGGAGTTTGCGAACAAGCTCGACGAAACGGTGACCAACCTCGACTCGCTGCTGAAGGGCGTCAACGAGGGCAAAGGCACGCTGGGCCAGTTGGCCCAGAACCGGTCGCTCTACGATCATGCCGATCAGACCATGGACCAGGCGCAGCAATTGGTAAAAGCGATTCGCGAAAATCCCAAGAAGTACCTCGTCATTCAGTTGAAGGTCTTCTAGCTTAACCGGGAATCATTGACCAACCTGCATTGCGTCGGTTCTGTGGCAATGCGCGTCCTCGGAGGTCCCCTATGCGTATTCCTGTTCTGGCTGCGATCACGGCCGTTTCTGCTTGCCGGAGGACTTGCGATCCGGATGGCTCAGGGCCCGGCCCGGGAGGTGAAGGCGGCACAGGTCACGGCGCCCTCCTACACCAGCAACGGCGATATGCTGCCTCCGTCGCATTACCGCGAGTGGATCTACCTGACCTCAGGCATTGACATGAGCTACAGTCCAAAAGCGACGGGCATGGACGGCATGTCGATGTTCGACAATGTCTTCGTCAATCCCGAGGCCTACCGGAGTTTCCTGGCCACCGGAACATGGCCGGACAAGACGGTAATGATCCTCGAGGGCCGGGAGGCTCGGAGCAAGGGCTCGATCAATCAGCGGGGGCATTTCCAGGCTGTCGGTGTGATGGATCTCGAAGTCCACGTGAAGGACGAGGCGCGGTTCCCGGGCAAGTGGGCGTTCTTCTCCTTCGACGCGCCGGACAAGAACGGAACCCTGATTCCGCAGGGAGCGCCGTGCTACACGTGCCATGCGGAACATGCCGCGGTGGACACGACGTTTGTCCAGTTTTATCCCACGCTGCTTCCGGTGGCGCAGGAGAAGCGCACTCTGAGTGCGGCGTTCGTGAAAGAGAATCCGGAAGCGGCGAAGTAGTGTCTTCGATATTCCAGGTCCGAGAATCCGGATCCTTCGACTACGCTCAGGACAGGCTCTGGGGCACCCGGTTAATGCGCAGCCCCGGTACCGCGCATATGGGTGTTCAGCGCCGGCTGCCGCGTATTCTGCATGTGGTTGAGCGCAGCAATTGCCTGTGCCAATGCCTCTCTTGAAGGCATTTCAAGAGATTTGCCGCAATAGATTGGTGAACAGGTCTGTCTCGCCAATTCCGGTTCCGCTTGCGGACAAATCCCAAACGCATCCAGCATCAAACCACAATCCCTGCACTCCATGGCCCTGACTCCTCCTTCCATTCTCGGCGCTGTGCGCCCGGCTGATTTGTAAGCAAGGCTGAGCCCTAAACATTCCACAAAAAGCCCGCAGAATTAGATTCTGCAAATGTGCACATTCGACGGAAGGAGGCTTCGCGCCATTCGATCAATGCCAGCGGCCGCAGATCTGACTCGGTCTACGCCCCGCGAAATGACCGCCAGAACTCGATGAAGCCCTTCAGGCGCACCACCTGGAAGTAGTCGCTGGCAACGAAATAGAAAATCGAGACGATGATCCATTCGACATGAAGAGTGCCGGCGCCGACCTGCTCGGCGAAGGGGATGAGCACCGACGAGAACACCATGGCCAGCACCAGCAGGGCCAGCTTGACGATGCCCATCACCAGGTTGATTTCGACCAGCTTGCTGGTGAAGGGTTTTCCCAGCCGGGGACTCGCACGAAGCGCGGAAAATGCCGACCTGTCTTCGAGAAGCACGAGCATCGGCGCGATGGCAACGGCCCAGCTGATCAGCGCCCACAGGGTGAAGAAGCCGAGAGTAAACACGATGACCCAGACGGTATAGCCGACGAGGTCAGGCTCGGCTCCATTTCCAATGTGTTGATCGGCGGCCCAGCCGATAGAACGAAACCATGCCCAGCAAGTGAGGACCAGGGCCGCGAGCCACGCGGCCTGCAGCGCGATCATGCTGACGGGGCGAAACGGCAGGCCGGGCTCAAGGCGCTTCATCACCAGGTTGCGGCCCAGGGCGGAGACGACGACCCAGGCCACCGCCGCCAGCGGGCCAAGCCACACCAGTACGTGCACAACGTGAGGACGGTAGAGATCCCAGGCATCGGCCAGGCGGACGGCGGAAACCCATGGGTCCTGCAGGTTGACCTTGTCGAGGCCCGTCGAATCCGGCGGAAGCTGGACCAGAATTCGTTGCGCCTGTATCCAGCAGACGAGAAGCAGGGGCGCGCCGAAGATCCAGCGCCAGGCCACTTCGAGGGCAGTCAGCGAAGGGCGCGCGAACACCCAGCCCATCTGTCCAACGGCGGATTGCGTGGCGCGCACCGGATCGCGTTGCATGCTACTTGACGACAAGGTTAACCGTCTTGCGCGCCACGACGATGATCTTCACAACCGTTCTGCCGGCAATGCGCGCTTTCACTTTTTCATCGGCCAGGGCCGCGGCCTGAATGGTTTCAGAGTCTGCGTCGGCGGCGACACGTATGACCGTGACCAGCTTGCCGTTGATCTGCACCGGAATCTCGATCTCGGTTTCTTTCGCGAGTTCGGGATTGCTGCGCGGCCATGGAGCGCGGAGAACCGCGCCCTGCTCACCCAATTCCTCCCACAACTCGGCGGCGATGTAGGGTGCGAACGGAGCCAGCAGCAGCACCAGCGTGCGCAGAAGCTCGCGCACCACGGGAGCGGGGACTTCGCCGGCGGCGAGTTGCGCGTCCGCGGCCTGAAGTTCGTTGACGTACTCCATGATGGCGGCAACGCAGGTGTTGAAGTGCCACCGGCCTTCAAAGTCGAGCGTGATCTTGGCGATGGTCTGGTGGAGCTTGCGCAGCAGGGCTGCACCTGTCTGCGTCTGGGGAGTGCCGGTTTGGGCGCCCGCTGGCCTGCGACGCGTATTTCGTCACGATGCGATAGACGCGCGCGAGAAAGCGGCTCACTCCGGCGACGCCGTCTTCCTGCCAATCGAGATCGCGGTCGGGCGGGGCGGCGAAGAGGGCGTACATGCGGGCGGCGTCGGCGCCATAGCGGGCGACCATCTCGTCGGGCGAGACCACGTTGCCCTTGTTCTTGGACATCTTGGCGCCGTCTTTGAGGACCATGCCCTGGGTGAAGAGGCGGCGGATCGGTTCATCGTTTGTGACGAGGCCGAGGTCGCGCATCACCTTGGTCCAGAAGCGCGAGTAGATGAGGTGCAGGATGGCGTGCTCGACGCCGCCGATGTACTGGTCGATGGGGAACCAGTACTGCGCGGTGGCGGGATCGAACGGCGCAGTAGAATTCTGCGCGTCGGTGTAGCGGTAGAAGTACCAGCTGGAGTCGACGAAGGTGTCCATGGTGTCGGTTTCGCGGCGCGCCGGGCCTCCGCACTTTGGACAAGTGACGTTCACAAACTCGGGCACGCGCCCCAGCGGCGACCCGCCCTGCTGCGTGATCTCGATCTGTTCGGGCAGGATCACGGGCAGCTGATCATCGGGCACCGGCACGATGCCGTCGCGGTCACAATGAATCATGGGAATGGGCGTGCCCCAGTAGCGCTGGCGGCTGACACCCCAGTCCTTGAGGCGGAACGTGATGGTCGGCTCCCCGAATTCGCCGCGAACGGCAGACACCTGAAAACGCCGGATCGCCTGTTGGTAGGGCAGTCCACTGAACTCGCCGGAGTTGATGACGACGCCGTCCTTGGTTGTAAAGGGCAGCTCCGGCTCCTCGGCATTCGGATCTGCCGGAGCGATCACTCGTCGGATGGGAATGGCGTACTTGGTCGCAAATTCGAAGTCGCGCTCGTCGTGCGCGGGCACGCTCATGATGGCCCCGGTGCCGTAATCGAGAAGCACATAATTGGCGACCCAGATGGGCACCAGCTCGCCGTTGTAAGGATTGATGGCGAAGTGGCCGGTGGGCACGCCGTGTTTTTCGATCTCGCCGACGTCGCCGGCTTCGCGCGCTTTCTTCTGCTCGTCGAGAAGTTCGGCCACCTGCTTCTTCAGGCCGGAGTCGATGGCGGCGAGAGCAGCGACAAGAGGGTGTTCGGGCGCAAGCTGGATGCTGGTGGCGCCGAAGATGGTGTCGACGCGGGTGGTGAAGACGCGGATTTTTTCAGTGCGGTTTTCGACCGCGAACTCGACTTCGGTGCCTTCGCTCTTGCCGATCCAGTTGCGCTGCATGGTGCGCACTTTTTCGGGCCAGCCGTCGAGCTTGTCGAGGCCGTCGAGCAGGTCCTCGCGCGTAGGCCGTGATGCGCAAGAACCACTGTTCGAGGTCGCGCTGCTCGACAATCGTGTCTTCGTGGCGCCAGCAGCGGCCGTCGATGACCTGTTCGTTGGCGAGCACGGTGCAGCACTCGGGGCACCAGTTGACCTTGCTCTTCTTGCGATAGACAAGGCCGCGCTCGTACATGCGGAGGAAGAACCACTGGTTCCAGCGGTAGTAGTCGGGGAAGCAGGTGGTGACTTCGCGGGACCAGTCGAAGCCCATGCCCAGGCGGCCGAACTGGCGCTTCATGCCGGCGATGTTGGCGAGGGTCCACTGGCGGGGCGGCGTGTTGTTCTTGAGCGCGGCGTTTTCGGCGGGCAGGCCGAAGGCATCCCAGCCCATGGGGTGAAGCACGTTGTAGCCGCGCATCCACATGTGGCGCGCGAGGGCGTCGCCGATAGCGTAGTTGCGGACGTGGCCCATGTGAAGCTGGCCGCTCGGATAGGGCAGCATCTCGAGCACGTAGTACTTGGGCTTGCCGCTGTCGATGGGGTCAGCCGCGTACAGCGCGGGATCCGCGGCCCAGCGCTGCTGCCATTTCGGCTCGATCACCGCGGGGTCGTAGCGTTGTTCTTTTTCTTCCGCCATAAACTTCTAGTCTACCAGTAGATTGCAAACAAAGCGGTTAGTGGCAAGGAGGGCAAAATAACCCAGCATAGACAACGGTGATTCGTACAGCCGGGACTTATGCGCCGCTTATCTGCCGGTGGATTGGCGGCGCGACATGGAGGCGCCGCAATACTTTCCCCATCCCCCAAGATCGCTGAGACGTCGGGTGCGGGGGGAAGCGTGTGGTTACTTGATCAATATGTCGATACTCTGGGTCATGGCGCACATGATCTCTGCAGGGATCTGTCTCACTCCGCCTAAATTGATTCGATGATCGGTGAGCTTTCTACTTACTCGGCAGGATGACCCGCTTTTGCCAAACGACGGCTCAGCTCGGCCCGGAAAGCACGTTTTTCAAACCCGACGATGCTTGTGCAACGCCGTAATTTCTGAGCATAGTTGTAAATGGGCGCGGAATATGATTCCGTGAGGATGGTACCCGTTGCGCAGCGCGCTCCGGCGAGTATACTTGGCTGATTCCTGGTAGTCTACACAACGAAAATTCCGGAGGGTGACCATGGCCGGTTGGCACACTGTCCGGCAGGGCGAATGCCTTGCAAGCCTCGCGAAGCAATTTGGCTTTATCGACTATCGGAAGATTTACAACGATCCGAACAACAGCAATTTCCGCCAGTTGCGCCCTAATCCCAATATCATCTGTCCGGGCGACTCCGTCTACATCCCGGATCTCAATACCAGGACCCAAGACAGCGGAACCGACAAGGATCATGGGTTCGTGCTTCACGTTCCTAAGGTCATTCTGAGCTTGGTGATCAAGGATGGAGAGAAACCCGTCGATTCCGCGCCCTATGACCTGATTCTATGCAACGGGGAAGTGATCTCCGGCACGACCGGGTCGGACGGGTTGGTGGAGTGCCCTATTCCGCCCAACCTCGAGCAAGCGGTGCTCGACGTTAAGATCACCCGGAACGAGACGCAGAGCGTTCAGCAGCGATGGACGCTGCGGCTCGGCCATCTCGACCCCGTGGATAAGTTATCCGGCGTTCAGGCCAGGCTGAACAACCTGGGCTTTGACTGCGGCGACGTAGATGGCGTCGCTGGGCCCAGGACCGAAGCTGCCGTCCGACACTTCCAGGAATGGGCCGGCCTGGAGATCGACGGCATTGCGGGTCCGAAGACGCAAAACAAGCTCAAGCAGGAGCATGGCTGCTGAAAGGCGGAACGACCCTTGCCTGTCGAAGGAATTCCTATTACCTGGCCGGATGCAGAAGACGATAAGCGGGTGGCCCATGTTGCCCGCTCGGCCGAAGGCACCAGCAACCGCAACGTATTGGCACTACGCCCCGAGAAAACTTATGTCTATTGGGCTTCGCCTCGCATGGTGGTCCCTGCAGAAAATTGGCATCTGCACGCCGCCTCGATCCAGGGGCGCGGCCGCACGTTTGACCCTGCCTCAGCCCCCGGCGTCCAATGGGAACACTATTCGATTCAGGCAGACGGCCTGACCGATTTCGTGTTCTCAAGCGATCGCACTTACGTTTTCTATCTAACCCTCGATGACGTTGGCGAATCCAAGCTGATCTCCGGGCACATGCCCTGGGAGGTCCTTGTCTATCGGCCAGAGGACAATCCAGAGCGGATCCACATTCTCTTTCCGGCGCAGCCCTTGGATAGCGATCCTCATGGATTCGATTACGCCGAGGACTTCGATCTTAGCCGTCCCATCGGCATCCCGCTGGTGTTCGAGAGCGACGAGCACCTGTCCATCGGCGATGATGTGCAGCGTCTCATCGACTACTATGCGTTGCATGGATTGATCGACGGCGGTGCGCTGATCCGCCACACCGACCAGCCGATCGACAATTGGGATATCCGGCTGCCCGATCCCCATCGAGATCCCACCGAGCCGTACGGTATCGTCGGCGAAGATCTTGCTTTCCACTGGCATTACATCTTTGGCGGCTACACGTCAGCTGTGAGCTACGCATTCAGTAGGTCGCCTAATTTGAAGAGCGCATCCGGCGCGCAGCCGCAGAAGATCGATACGCCTTCCACGTTATGGCCAAGCCACGTGCAGTGGACTGCCGAAAGCCTGAAGAGGGCCATCCAGAGCGGTGAGGCAACTGCCTTGTCCGTGGGAGAGATCATTATGCTGGCGGGCGATTTCTTCCAGAGTCTGGACGAGATGAAGAGTCCCAGCCCACGCCCCGCCGTTAACGTCATCGCCGGCGTCAATTCCTCGGCCCGCTTTGCTTGCATGATCGTGGACGTCGTTTCGCTGCCGAAGTCCTCCTGGGTCCCGTTCGCGGATGACGACACAAAACACAAAAAAGGCCAAAAGGACTTTATGGAGGAAGTATCCAAAGACAAGGACGCGATCAAGAAGAAGATCCAGCTTACGAAGGTCAAAGGCATCGTCGACGCAATAAAAGAGCTTCGCGGCAAGACCAAGTACTCCGAGATCCATACACTGGCGCGATTGATCGCCAATCCAAGGGGCCGCAGACTCGACGAGGCGGAGAGGGTGCTGCCATGGGCAAAAACGGCCCGGACACATCTTTCCGTGCTCACCGCAGAGGAACGCACCGCGCTAGAAGCTGGTTTCGATTTCAACATTCTCGCCCTGGGTGTGACGAACGGCCAATACGGCGCCCTCGCTCTCGAGAATGCACCACACTTCGATCCCCTCAACTGGTCTCAGTTCGAGCGGTATCACAACGAAGCATTGTCGCTGGTGGACGTTCATGTAGCCTCGGACAAAGCACGCCACCCCATTCCGGCGGACGCTATTGCGGACACGGCTTTCGGCCTGCATTTCCTGACGGACGCCTTCTCCGCTGGCCACATGCGCGTGCCGCGGGCACAGTTGGCCATTCAGGGCGCATTGGCGTCGAAACTGATGCACGACATGGACGGGTACTACGGCTTACAGGTGACGGATGGGTTCGGCAATCAGTGGCGAGCCTACGGAGACGGCAACCTGCGAGGGGGGACGCTTGATGGCGTTCAGAGTCGGACAATGGCTGCCATTCAGAGCGACGGCAAGAGCGGAGATCCCGATCCGGAGGCCAACTGGATTCGCGTGAAGGCCATGGCAGGCGCCGCATTCAAACAGCTCCACTACGAGGCACAGAAGCACTACACGAAGCCGCGTCACCTCGGCCACGAGCGCGTCTCTGACTTGCAAACCGTGCTCGCCGCAAACCGCAATGCCAACAGCCTGAAATGGGACGATCTGGCTCTCGGCCGGGCGGCAGAGGGAGAGTCACTCGAGAGTGCGCTCCAGGTGAGCATTGCCGGAAAGCTCGCCTTTATGCAGAAGTATGTTCCCCGCCCCAACAATGTAGGTCCTGGAATTGGAGAGAATCATCCGCCCCTGTTTCTTGACAACGGCGCGCTGAACACCGCGGCCATGTCGGGCGCATACGGCGTTCTCACCAAGCCTGCTGGATTCAAGCGCAGACTCTGCCTGCATTGGCATGGCGTCAGCGATAACTCCATCGCGAAGGACTTCTCAGCTTTCTATTATCTGGCCAAGTTTACCGCTGGTGCGGCGGCTGAGGGTTGGATCCCGGGGGACGACACCCGGCTGGTGGGCGTCCTCGACGGGCTGCCGCGATTTAAAGAGTGATGCCCTTGTTTTTCGCCCCGGCAACGCCTCAAGAGAACGAATCGAGGACCCCACCGCTGCAGTCGCACAATCCGTTCAGTTGATTTGGACCGTCGACCGCTGGCTCCACGGCAGTGGGCATCTTCGGTGCTGTGATGCGTTCAGGAGCGCAATGCCCGGGCGGCGATGGGGGATGATCACTTCTTCGGCCGCGACTCGGGTGGAACCAGGCCGGCGACGCGGTAGTAGACCACGAGTTGCCCGTAGTGCTCGCCGGAGTGTTCCATAAGGCCCCACGCTCCTTCTGAAAAGCGCGCCTGCCGGTTGGAGAACGGATCAACCCACAGGTCGTTGAGACCGCCGTCGCCTTTACTTTTAATCAGCGCCGCTCCATCCGCGAAGGACTGTTTCACAAAGTCCACGATGGCTGCTTTGGTTTTGTAGTCAGATCGCTTTGGGTCGCCGGCGGGAATCTTGACACCCTTCACCGGGTTGATGAAGAAGTAATTCGCGCCGGCGGCGTGCAGCAGTTGTTCGGCAAACGACCGCTGAGCGGGCGTTGGCTTGAAATCGTACTTGTCCTCAGGAAAGTCCTCGGCCATTGCAATCAGCTTTCGGCCAATTCCGTTCCAGTTATCAAGCAGAACCCGCGATGGGCCTCCTGGCGGCTTAGGGGTGTAATCCCCGGTGGGCGCCTGGGCGACGGCCATGCTGACCAGCAGAGATCCGGCCGTGACGAAGGTTGAAAGCTTCGATAGAGTCCGCATGCGATGATCTCCTTCAAATGAACGCCTGTTGCATGAAATTGGCATGGCAACCGGGCCTGGACCAAGCGATTTGATGCGGTTCGGATTCATGCTCCGCCGAAGCGGAAGACGCCATCCTCAGGGGCCTGGCCCGAGTGAATCGGTGTGCGACCGAGCTATTGCTTGCAAGCAACCGGGTGCAGCTCTTCCGTCGTGACCTTGTAATCCGCAGGGGGTTGGAAGAGAGACGGGTCGGGCTCTTCAAGGGTGAGGTTGACCAGTTCGCGGGTCCGCTTACCGATCCGCGGATCTTCAGTACTCTGGCGCAGTTCGAGACCGAGGCTGAGAGCCATCCAGTTATCCTCAACCCTCACGATGGATTGATCGTTGCCCGCCTCACCTACGGCAATGGTGCGCGTGATCCGCTGTCCGTGCGCCTCTACGCCTTGAATCAAAATACTCCCCAGGTCGTGGAAGTTCGGCCTCGATCGCTGCACGGGAGACGGCACCTGTTCGGCGGCCCGAGTCACCGGATTAAACACAATCTGCGGCGGCGGCGTCGCCCGTGGAGCCTGATTCCACTCCATGCGCACGCTGCTCGACTGCCAGCACCCATGCCGCTGTTCCTTTGGCGGCATCTTGAAAATATGCCCATCGTTGGTAACGGAGTACCAATTGGCCAGGATTGTCCCGTCGGTATCGTGCACACCGCCGGATGTGCCCAGCATCCGGCCGAGCTGCCAGTTCTGATTGGTGTTTGACTGCATCGTGATGCCTGCCGAATCTCTTGCCCTGATCTCAGTGCCCTCGCTGGTAATCGTGGTGCCGTCCGCGAGGGTCTGCACCTCGGTGATTTTGAATTCGGCGGTATAGGGCTGGAGTTGGTGGGGGGGTGAGGTATGGTCGGGTCCGCCTGAAATGGCGACGCCCACCTGCGCATGAACGGCGCAAACGAGCAGGGCGAAGGAAAGAATGAAGACGAGACGACCGCCGATTCGAGACATCGTGCACCCCCGCGAAATCAGCGAGACCATCTTACCGCGATTTTCCCGCCGTGCCTCCCGGTTTCGCCGGTTTTGACAAGGCTCTCAGCGCTTTCACATTGCTGGCCTCGTCGCCGTCGTCGTCGACGGGAGTTTCGGCAATGAAGGCGGAGTGGGCGAAGCGCGGATCGTTGAGCAGGCGTCGAAACGCCTCTTTGCCGATGGTTCCCTTCCCGATGTGCTGATGGCGATCGAGCTTTGAACCCCGTGCGGATTTCGCGTCGTTGCAGTGCCAGACGCGGACCGCGTCGAAACCGACCGTGGCTTCGATCTGAATCATGGTGTCTTCGTAGCCGTCGGCGGTCACGATGTCGTAGCCGGCGACATGGGTGTGGCAGGTATCGAGACAGACCGCCACCGGCGCGTGGGTGCGGAGGAGCCACACGAGTTCGGCGACCTGGTCGAAGCTGCCGCCGAGCGAAAACTCGGAGCCGGCTGTGTTTTCAATCAGGATGGTAAAGCTGGTGCTTTGCCAGGGGAAGCCGTCAAGGGCGCGTTCGATCGATTCGGCGGCGAGCCTGAGCCCCTCGTGGCGGCTGAGGCCTCTCCATGAGCCGGGATGGAGCACGAGGTAATCGGCGCCGAGCGTGAGCGCGCGCTCGATTTCCTGGCGAAAGCAGGCGATGCTTTTAGTACGCACTTCTTCGGTCTGGCTGCACAGGTTGACGAGATAGCTCGTGTGGATCACGAGCGGGGTGATGTTATGCGCGGCCCTCAGTTCGCGCAAGCGGGCAGCCTGCTCGGGATCCACGATCGCGGGACGCCACATGCGAGGGCTGGACGAAAACATCTGGAAGGTGTTTGCCCCCACCGCGCGGGCGCGCAAAACGGCGTTGGAGGCGCCGCCCGCGGTGCCCAGGTGCACGCCAATGCGCTTGATCATGAGATGAGTGTAATGGGCGAGTGTCCGGGCGCCTCGGGAGCTGGTTTCCCGTGGGCCTATTTGGCGAAAAAATAGCGAAAATCCTGCCCTTCCACAGCTCCGCAGGGTATATAACCCTGACATGGGTTTCATTTCTGAGCCTGAAGTGGACGCGTGGCTTCGCGGTGGCGGCTTCGTGGTTGCTGCCAGCGAACGCGCTGCCCGGGCGGTCAAGGCGGCGTTCCATCGTGCCCGCCGCGTGGAAGGTCTGACGGCCTGGCCCGCGCCCCAGGTTCTGGACTGGATGAGTTTCACCCGCTCGGCGTGGGCCGATCGGGGTGGAGATGGACTCCTGCTGCTCAACCCGCTGCAGGAGGAGTCGCTCTGGTGCCGAATCATTCGGGACAGCGGACGCACCACGGGTTGGACCGAACCGCCTCGACGGCGCCTCGCCCAGCTGGCGATGGAAGCGCACGAACTCCTGTGCGCCCACGCTCCGCACCTGCTTCGACCCGCGGCGCGCAATGCATGGCAGCAGGACCACGAAGCCTTCAGCGGCTGGCTGTCGGCATTCGATGATGCCTGTCGCGCCGGCGGCCTGATCAGCGCGAGCCGCGTGCCTTTCGAACTCCTGTCGCGGCTCGAGAATCGAGATGCCGGCCGATCGCCACTGGTGCTGGCTGGATTTGACCGCCTCTTGCCCATCCAGCAAAAGCTGTTCGATGCGTGGGGCGAATGGCGCTCGATCGCGCCGGGCGAGCGGGCAGAAGCTATCCGCTTCTATGGCGCAGCGAACGAGCAGTCCGAACTGACGGCCTGCGCGCTCTGGTGCAGCCGTTATCTTGGAGCCAATCCTTCAGCCCGCGTGCTGGTTGTCGCCCACGATGCGAGTCAGCGCCGGGGCGAAATCGAGCGGGCATTCCTGAAACCCGGCGTCGGCGCGCAGCCGCTTCGGTTCGAGTTTTCATTGGGTGTGCCACTCCTCGATGTCGGCCTGGCGCGCGCGGCGAGTCTTCTCCTGCGTTGGCTCGACGATTCGCTCGAAGAACACGAGGTCGACTGGCTGCTGGGCAGCGGAACCGGCGCGGCGAACTCGGAGGAAGCCGCGGCCCTGCAGTCGGTGATGCGCGGTTTGCGGCGCAAAGGCTTGCAACGAACCCGCTGGACCCTGAATGCCTTTGTCCGCCAGCGGGCCGGCTCTGCCGCTCTTCCGAGTGCGTGGGTCGAGCGCATGGCACGCGCGCAGAAACGTCTTGAAGCAACTCCGCAGGCACAAAGCCCACTGGAGTGGGCCGGGCTCGTTCCCCAGTTGCTGGAGACGATTGGCTGGCCGGGACGCACCTCGCCGACGAGTGCGGAATTTCAGGCCATCAGCCGCTGGCAACAGGCGATTGATTCATGCGGATCTCTGGGGTTCGACGGCCGCACCATGACGTGGGGCGAATTTCGTTCCACGCTTGAACGCACACTTGCGGAAACGCTCTACGCGGCGGAATCGGAGGATGCTCCGATCCAGATCGCCGGGCCGGCCGAATCCGCGGGGCTTAGCGCTGATGCGATCTGGTTTCTGGGCGCAGACGAGGGCGCCTGGCCGGGGAGCGGCAGGACCCACCCATTGCTTCCCATCGACGTGCAGCGCTCGGCGAGGATGCCACATGCCTCTCCCCAGCTTGACTGGGAACTGGCCGAGTCCATTACTGGCCGGTTGCTGGCCACTGCGCCCGAGGTCATTTTCAGCTATGCGCACCAGAGAGAGGGCCTGGAGACACGCCCGTCGCGGCTCGTGGCTTCGATCGCCGGCACACCACGGGCACTGCCCTCCGAGCTTGCGCCCACAGCGACCAAAGAGCCGCTGACGGTCGCATTTGAGGATCGGGAGCGCGTCCCCGTTCCAGCGGCTCCCGCAATTCTTCCGGCGGTTCGGCTGAAGAAGAGCACCGCTCAACTGAGCCTGTTTGAGAATGCACCCGCACCGCCCGCGGCGATGGAGGTTCACGAGATGCCGGGCGGGTCAAATGTGCTTACGGCCCAATCCCAATGCGCATTCAAGGCATTCGCCACAACGCGGCTGGGAGCACAGAATTGGGACCTGGCTGAAGCAGGACTCACGGCGAGCCAGCGCGGCCAGCTTCTGCACGCCGTGCTTCACGCCGTATGGGGCGGACCAACGCATCGTGGCATTCGAACTTTTACGGAGCTCCAGGAACTGGGTCCAGGTTTGGGAGCGTTCGTTAAAGAACACGTGCAACACGTGCTGGCTGACAAGTTGCCGGTCGCGGCGCGCGAACAGATGGCGCAGCGCTATCTCGAGCTTGAGGAGAGGCGCCTGGTCCGCCTGGTGACTGAATGGCTTGAGTATGAACGGACGCGTGTGCCTTTCACCGTGGACGCCACCGAGGAGGATGCCAACCCCACGATCGCCGGACTCACATTGAAGCTGCGGCTCGATCGCCTCGATCGGCTCAACGATGGTTCGCTGCTGGTGATCGATTACAAGTCAGGCAATGTCGCGATCAGTTCCTGGGATTTGCCGCGCCCGGACGATGTTCAACTTCCGCTATACGCAGCGTTCGGGCTGGACCGCGAAAAGGAAACAGGCGGTCTGGTCTTCGCCAAGGTCCGCACCGGGAACCTTGGTTTCGCGGGCAAGGTGCGTGATGCAGTCGCCACTCTCGACAGCGGCCTCGATGGCAAGTCAGGCCTGGTAAAGAACCCTCTCACGCCCGGGCAGCTTGTCCGAATGGAAAGAAGCCATCGAGCAACTGGCGCGCGATTTCCTCGCTGGACAGGCCGACGTTGACCCGCGCGATTATCCCGCGACGTGTGAACGTTGCGGCCTCTACACACTGTGCCGCGTGAAAGAACGCGACGACGAACAGGAACCCGAAGACGACGTAAATGGATGGGAGGCGGGCGATGAGTAGCATCACGCGCCCTGCGGCGCCCGATCAGCGCCAGCGCGAACAGGCACTCGACGCCGGCCGTTCGATCCTCGTCCAGGCGCCCGCAGGATCGGGCAAGACCGACCTGCTCACGCGCCGGTTTCTGCGCCTGCTGAGCGAGGTGGACGAGCCGGGCCGCATCGTCGCCATCACCTTCACCAAGGCGGCGGCAGCCGAGATGCGCAACCGCATTTTGTCGGAGCTGGAAAAGGCAGCCGCCGCGCGATGCGCGCACGCTCGCCGACGACGAGTTCTCGATGGAATTCCTGGCCCGCCGCGCATTGCTGCACTCGCGCGCGCTGGGGTGGGACTTGCTGAAAATGCCGGCGCAGCTTCGCATTTCGACCATCGACTCCTTTTGCTATGAGCTGGCGCTGCAACAGCCATTGCTCTCGGGACTGGGCGGGGGCCTCGATATCACGGAGCGGCCGGCGGAGATGTACCGCCGTGCCGCGCGCAGAACGCTGGAGCAGATCGGCGAAGGCGATTTGTCCGCTGGTACAGTCGCGCTTGGTCCAGCAGTCGAGGCGCTGCTCTCGTGGCGCGACAACGGATTGCAGGAAATGGAAGACCTGCTGGTGAAAATGCTCGCCGAGCGTGATCGCTGGATGCAGGGATTCTGGCTGCGCGATTTTGCCGAGATGCGCGAGGCCGACTGGGACGCGCTGCGCGCCCGCCTGGAGCAGCCCTTTGCGCGCGCCGTTGCTGAGGGCGTTTGCGAACTCGATCGGCTTCTCGACGAGGACATGCGCGACGAGGCGATGGACCTCGCGCGCTTTTCCTGCGGCCAACGCAACAAATGGCAGCAGTGCAAGCTATTCCAGTTTGCGGGCCTCCCGTGCCAGCCGTTCAGGAGCTCCGATGCGTTGGAGGAAGCGCGCCAGGGCTATCTCTGCATGGCGCAAATGCTGCTGACAAATGAAGGAACGCTTTGCAAGCCCCGGTCATTCAATGTGAACCGAGGCTTTCCATTGGAGTCCCTCGACGAGAAACTCAGGATCGCGAATCTCGTCAACCGGCTCGACGCGATTCCGGACTTTGAAGAAAAACTGAATGCTGTTCGCGACCTGCCGCCCGCGCGCTACCCGGAAGACGATTGGCAGATTGTGCGTGCCTGTTTCACACTGCTGCGGCGCGCGGCCGCTGAACTGAGAGTGGAATTTGCCGAAGCCGGCGTGGTGGACTTTACCGAAGTGTCGCAGATGGCCCAGCGCGTACTCGAAGGCGAAGACGAACTGCCCAGCGATGCGGCAATCAACATCGCCGACGGCATCCATCACTTACTCGTGGATGAGTTTCAGGACACCAGCCGCCGCCAGCACAAGCTGATCAGCTCTCTCGTCGCCGCGTGGCCCGAACCTCAAGGACGCACCGTCTTCGTGGTCGGCGATCCCATGCAGTCCATCTACTTCTTCCGCGACGCGGATGCCGAGTTGTTCCCGCGCGTGCGCCACGTTGGGCTTGAGTTGCCGACTGGCGATGCGCTCAAGCTCGACTTCGTTCCCCTGTCGTCCAACTTCCGCACCACGCCGAAGCTTGTCGACAAACTCAATCAGGCATTCAGACAAATCTTTGCGGTCCGGGACGGAAGCGGAATTCAACTCTCCGAGGCTCAACCCGCGCGCGAGGCTGCATCGGATCGCGAAATCCTGCTTTCATCTGCACCTGGATTTCATGCCGCAGACGGCGCGATCCAATTCGTCGCGCCCCGACGCCTTGCAGCGCAAGCAGGAAACTGCGCAGGTGCGCGAGATGAAGCACCAGGCGCAGACCGATGAGATCGTCGCGCTGATCCGCGGTCACATGGACCGCGTCGAAGCTGCGCGTGCCCGCGGCGAAAAATATCGGATTGCGGTTCTGGGCCGCACCTACAAAGCTCTCGCCCCGGTCGCGCAGGCGCTGCGCGAAGCGTCGATTCCCTTCCGCGCGGTCGATCTCGAATCACTCAACGATCGGCCCGAAGTCCTCGATGCGCTCGCCCTGGCACGGGCAGTATTCAATCGCGAAGACCGGGTCGCGTGGCTGGGCGTGTTGCGGGCGCCCTGGTGCGGGCTCTCGCTGTCCGATCTTCACAAACTCGCGAGTGCGGACGACGCGGAAGTTCTTCGCCGGCCCATTCCGGAATTGCTTGCTTCCCGCCTCCACCTGCTCAGCATGGAAGGCCGCGAAGCTGCGAAACGAGTGTTCGAGACGATCGAAGCGGCGGCGGACCTTCGCGCCGCGCAGCCAGTTGCATCCCTTGGTACGTGGCTTGAACAGGTATGGCTGCGCCTGGGCGGGGCAGACTGCGTGGACGCAACCGGACGCGCCAACGTCGACCGGCTCTGGGAATGCCTCGACCAGCTGCAATATGGCGAGCCGGATCTGCTCGGCCGCGGCATCGCTGGTGCGCTTGAACAACTCAAGGCTGAGCCCGACCCCGCAGCGGCGAGCGATTGCGGCGTGCAGTTGATGAGTATTCACAAATCGAAAGGGCTGGAGTTTGAGGTCGTCATCGTGCCGGACCTGCAGGCACCGTGCGGGCGAAACGACTTCAAGCTGCTCTCGTGGCTGGAGCGCGGGCTTGAACACGCCGACGATGCGGGGGGCATCACCGAGTTTCTGGTAGCTCCGCTGCCCTCGAAAGGCACGGAGAGCGGCAAGGCGAAGAGGTGGGTGGACCGGGTATATCGGCAGCGCGAGTCGCAGGAAATGCGGCGCATCCTCTACGTGGCCTCAACACGCGCGCGGGAAGAACTGCACTTATTTGCCAGGCCGGCATACAAGGTTGAGCGCGATGGAAGTTTTACGTTGCCCGATCCGCGGGGCACACTGCTCGCAACGGCCTGGCCGGCTCTCGAAGAGGAAGTGCGGCAGCGATTCGAGGATTGGAAGAACAAGCCACAGGAGGCGCAGATTACCGCGATCGCCGCCTCACACGCGAACAACCTGCTTGTGATGCCGCGGCCCGGACGGCCAGCTATCGTGCGGCGTCTCCCACCCGATTACCGGCCGCCTGACGCCGCGTTTCCCGCTTTTTCCAATGGCGACTCCGACACGGCTGCATTGGCCGGCTCCCAGCTCTACCGGCGCCATGAAGGCGGCGTGCTTTCCCGGTCGCTGGGAAGCGCAGTGCACGCGCTGCTGGAAGAACTGGCGCGGCTCCGCGCGACCTCAGACTGGCCTTCGGCGCGCCTTGCACTCGAACGCATGCGGCCGCGCATCACAAGCCAGTTACGCGGGGCGGGTGTGGAGCAGAAGCAGGCCGCAAAAATCGCCGGCCAGGCGATGGACATTGCCATCAACGCCACGCACGATTCGAATGCTCAATGGATTCTGTCGCCGCACGCGGGCGCGGCCAGCGAGGTGCGCTGGGCCGGGATCATCGCTGGTGGGCTGCGCGAGGTTCGCGTCGACCGCATCTTCCGCGCCGCAGGTGAACCAGGCGCGGAAGGCGACGATTGCTGGTGGATCATCGATTACAAGACCGCTCACGAGGATCGCACCGATCCGGCGGCAACGCTGTCGAAGTTCCGCCCCCTCTTTGCATCGCAGCTTGAGCTCTACGCCCGGGTTCTGCGCAACCTGTACGGCCAGAGCGTGGCCGTCCGCGCCGGGTTGTATTATCCGCGCATGCTGGCCTTCGACTGGTGGGAGCTGTAACTCAACTTACTAACTCAACTTGTAACTCCCAGTCCGATCGCGCGCATCAGCTTGAGTGCGTTGCTGGTCTGCACAATTCCCGGCTTCAGCTTGTAGTCGAAAACCAATCGATCGCCTTCCAGCCGGTCCTCGAAATGGAAATTGGCGGCCCGTCTCGCCGAACCTCGGCGGAATCTGGGCAAGGGCAAGGTCGTGCGTGCTGGCCATGCCGATCGCTCCGTGTTCGAGAAGATGCTCCAGTACAAATTGCGCGCCGATGAAGCGGTCGTGGGAATTGGTGCCGGAGAGCAATTCATCGAGCAGGAACAGCACCGGCAGCGGACCCTGCGCCAGATCGACGATCAGCTTGAGCCGGTGAATCTCCGCGTAGAACCGGGACATGCCGTCGGCGAGCGAGTCGAGAATGCAGATGGATGCAGCCACGTTCAGCGGCGACATGCGCAGCCTCCGCGCACGTACCGGTGCGCCACACTGGGCCAGCACCGCGTTGACGCCGATGGCGCGAAGGAATGTGCTCTTGCCGGCCATGTTGGGGCCGCTCAGGAGAATGAGGTGGATCGGCTCGCCCAGCCTCACGTCATTTTCCACGGCATTGCCGGCAGGCAGCAGTGGATGCGCCAGGCCTTCGGCGTCGAACAGCGGCGCAGCGCCGGCAAACTCCGGAAACACGTGCCGCGGATGCTCGTAAGCGAATGCTGAAAGCGAAGTAAGAGCCTCGAGTTCGCCGACTGCATCGATCCATTCTCGAATTGCGGGACCAAACTTCTGCTGCCAATGCTCCGCGACAAAGACCAGTTGCGCGCTCCAGAACGTCACCAGGTCGAGCGGGCGGGCAAACAGGCTATGCCGCGACTGAATCAGATCAACGAGCCGCGCCAGTTTGCCGATGGCCTCCGACGAAGCGATTCCATCGTGCCGCAAGGCAGCCTGAAGGGCGAGCAACCGGGGCGACGCAACCTGTTCCTGCTCGAACAGTCGAAGAACTTCGGCCAGCAGCTGCAGGTCCTGCGCGGCCTTCTCGAGCGCGGCGGCTGCCTTCTCGAGCCGCGCGTGCAGTCGATGAGAGTAGGCGAAATTCAGAACCGTCATGAGCACTGCGAGGACGGGCAGGTCCCAAAGCGCCCAACCCACGAGGCTCAGTATCCAGAGAATGGCAAGAACCGAAACCAGGGAACGGACATTCCTTTGCGTGAAAATGAGGCTCGCTTCGCCCCATGCCGACAATGCTTCGGGATGTACGCCAAGGCGCACCGTTTCACCCGCGGAAAAGAGACGCTCTCGAAACTTGACCCGCTTGCGCAATTCACGGACCGCGGCCTGGCGGGCCAGAACTTCGTCCGGATGGGCGGGCCCGAGCAACCATTGCGCCAGTGTCTCTTCGCCTGCCCTGGTGCGCGCACTGGAGAGGTATTCGAACAGCGACGCGGGGCCGAAAAGATCGAGGTCGCGCGCATAGGGATGTAATGGATCAAGAAAGCGTTCTCCGGTCTCGCCGGAGCCTGCCCACTGATCGTTCAATCGCGCCAGTCCGCGCTCATAAAACGCGATGGCGCGGGCGCGGTAGCGAATCGACGCCAGCAATTTTTCCTGCAGCACGGCCAGTACAAGGAACGCGGCGACGGGAGCTGCCAACAGCGCGAAGGCCAGAGCGTGCCGCGGCAGGAATGCCGCGGAGGCGAGAGTTGCAATGGCAATGAGGAGCTTGGAGTACCCGAGCAGACGTTCGCGCCGCTGCTGGGATGCCTGCAATTCCAACAATGAATTCAGCTCGGCGGCATAGAGTTCCGCCGGCGGGCGCTCGCTGGTCGTTGGCGCGTTCTCACTCTTTACCTGGGCCGGAGTCACACATACAGCGTACCGCTCGCGCCGCGAGAGGATTCGTCCAGCGACAAAAAGCTCTGCCGCAAATGCTGCGACTGCGGCGCCGCGGCGGACTTTCCAAGGCTGACAACCTCTTTCCGGCCTTTGCGAGAGGGGGGCATTTGCTCGAAACGGCCACTTTCGGCGATACTTAGATGTTGCGTCTTGCGAGGCCGGACGTCAGTGTCTGGCTGTGGGTTGGCGGACATGGATCGAGCAGATGCCGCCAGGGTCCCCTGATTCCGCGGGACACGAACCGGACAAGGCAATCGAAACAAAAGGATTTGAAAGGAACCGTATCGCCGTGGTGATGATTCGTTTGGCGCGCGTTGGCGCCCGCAAGCAGCCCTACTATCGTGTCGTGGTCATCGAGAAGGACCGCGCCCGCAATGGCCGTTCCATCGAAGTTGTCGGCACCTACAATCCCCGCACCAACCCCGCAACGGTCAACCTGAAGCACGAGCGCGTCGCCTACTGGCGCGGTGTGGGCGCGCAGTTTTCGCCCAGAGTGGCCAAGCTGGTGGAGAAGTTCCCGGCCACCGCTCCGGCTGCTGAACCAACCGTCAGCGTAAAGCAAACTTCTCTCCCCCTGGAGATGTGCAAAAACAGTTCCGACTGTTTGCACACAGTTGCTGACGGCGGCCTCTGTGTGCTGTTACTATCGGCGCACTGATCCAAGTCGCCAACATTTGGATGCAGAAACGGTCAGGGGCACGTGCATGACCCAACACGAGATGGTTGCAGTAGAAGAACTGGTCCGCGAGATTGCGCGGGCCTTGGTGGATGAGCCGGCAGCCGTGGAAGTGCAGTCCGTGGGACGGGAAGAAAACACGGTTCTCAAACTCCGCGTTGCGCCTCAGGATGTGGGCAAGGTGATCGGCAAGCAGGGACGGACGGCGCGATCGGTGCGCACCATTCTTGGCGCGGTGAGCATGAAGTTGCATCACCGCTACACGCTCGACATCCTCGAAGAGGACGAACAGGGCTAGCCGAGGCGCGCGTTGAGGAGCAGACCCTGGAGACAGGATTGACGCCGCACGGGACGCCGGACTCATGGGTCTGGCTGGCGCGCATCCGACGCGCGCAGGGACGCAAAGGCGAGGTCTTCGCCGAAATCCTCACGGACTTTCCTGAAAAATTTGCCGAGCGGCGGCAGCTCTGGCTGCTGAGCGAGGGTGCGTCCGCCGCACCGCGGCAGCACGCACAGGAATCGCGACCCGGCGCCGGCCGTCCGCGTTCCCTCCCCGCGCGAAGTCGAGCTGAAACATCACTGGCTGCACAAAGGCGGCATCGTTCTGCATTTCGCGGGCGTGGACTCCATTACGGACGCGGAACAGTTGGCCGGCCTGATTGTCGCCGTTCCGCGCAGCGAACGTGCCGCCTTGGCGGAAGACGAGGTCTACATCAGCGATCTGATCGGCTGCACGCTTGTCGACGTGGCGCGCCCGGATGCGCCGGTTGTCGTTGGCCAGATCGAGGACGTTGAGCGAGCCGTTGGGACGGCGCCCATACTCATTGTTCAGGGCGCCTCTGGAGAAGTCCTGATCCCCTTCGCCAAAATCTATCTGCGCAAAGTGGATCTCGACGCCAGGCGCCTGGAAATGGCGCTTCCCGAAGGGCTGACAGACCTGAATTTGCAGGTCTTCAATCGTCAGTTTCAGTTGCCAGCCCCCGTAGACTCGGCATCATCGCTGAAAACTGAGAACTGAAATCTCACTGAAACGCCAGCGGCTCCCACCGTCCATCCTGCTTGAGAGCCAGTTGGATAGGCCGAGGCGGACCCTTCGGCGGCACCGTCACCTCGATCCACAACTCGGCGCCGGGCGCAAGCGGGAGCGGACTCTGGGCATGTTCGGCGATGTAGAAATTGACCGGATCGACAAGCCGCATCTGGTCGCACGGCGTTCCGGGCCACGGCCATCACCATTCGCTGCCCGCCGCGCTTTTCGGCGTCTCGAATCCCGATCGCCCACAGCTTGTTGTCAGACACCTTCAATTCGGCCGGAAACTCCACGTATCCCTTTTCCCCGAATGGCGTACTGTCCCTGGACTGCGGCGCCATTGACGTCGCGCGGAAAGTCGGCTCGCTTTGCGGAAGGCAGCGTGCTCTGGCAGCCGTCGACCGTCAGTTGCAGGCTCAGGTAACGGCCGCGCATCACAAGTTCGGGATCGTAAGCCACCGTGCGGGTCCACACCCGCGGGCACGACCAGCGCTGGTAAAGATATTTCGCGGCAACCGAGCACACCAGCGCCAACTGAATCACAAGCAGAGCCACCGAGGCGCCCGACAGCCTGATCCGTCCAGGTTTCATCGTGCCTCCTCAACGGCCGCGCCGGGTTGGCTCATGCGGGCCAGCAGAGCGGCGGCGAGTTTTTTCGAGGGCCCATCCGCCGGCCAGAAAGAGAATTCCCAACCCGATGAGGCCGAGCGAACGGCCGACCTTGTCGAAGATGTTGCTGAAGTAGAACCACGTGACGGCGATCGCGAAATACACAATGCCGAGATTGACCAGCGCGCGGCTCGTCTGCCGCACTCCCCAGCAGATCATGAAAACAGCAAAAGCAGCGACCAGCACGTGAGCAAGCAGATTGGGGTCGCTCCGGGTGAACGATCCATTCCGCCCGTTGCCGTATTCGTAGTGCTCGATCCAGACGCGCTGGCACCAGGGCAGAGCGACGGCAACGTGCGACCGCCGATGCCGGCGGGATCAGACCCCAATGTCCCCTGAATGCGGCAATCGCCAGCGGCACGGCGGCAATGGCCGTCCACGCCCAGAAGCGCGTTCCAAACGGGATGGACGGTTTGCGAAGCAGACCACGACGCCCAGCCGCTGGTCATCATCACCGTGCCGGCAACCGCCGAAATGGCTGCCACCGCGAACAGTATCCCGTGCACCACCTTGCGCCGCGAACCCAGGAACATGGTGAGATAGAAGATCGCCCAGACAAACAGAAAGCGGCCAAGATAAGCCCCCTGGCCGATGTGCCGCTCGGTGTAGAACTGGAGTTCACAGAAGATCCAGGCCGGAAACAGCAGCAGCGTGAGAGTCTGTTGGGCCTCATCGTGAAGCAGCGCCCACCCCGCCAGCGCGGCGATCGCCCACAGCAGAATCGCCGCCGGCCAGTGCTCCTGGATGTTGAAGATCTGGCCCACCAGCGCAATCGCCGCGCCGGTCGAAACCGTGCCGACCGCATGCAGGGTGGTCGACAACCCATGGTATTTCTCACGGGCAACCGCGGCCGCCGAGGTGAAAGACCGCAACCATGGCGACCACGAGTGCGAACCGCGCTCCGGGGCTGATGTCATCCCAGTGGGCGGAGACGAACAGGATCACGCCGGTTGCCAGCAGAATGCCGCCGAGGATGAGTGCGACAATCCCCTGCCAGTGCAAACCGGAGGGGCGTTTCTGGCCCGACTCCCAGGCACGGATGCGCTCGGCCGTCTCGTCTTCAAGGACGCCCGCCGATTTCCAGCGGTTTAGCAATCCTTCAATGTCAGCCATGATGGTTGGCCAACATTAGAGCACATTCCGAACAGTCTGCCGTAGCCGGATGGGCGTTAGCGAGATACGGCGCACCTTGCCGATCGTGCCTATATCATATGACGGAACGCCGATGCGCTTCGACATCATCACCATTTTTCCCGGATTCTTCGCGGGCTTCTTCGAGCACGGCATTGTGCGCCGCGCCCAGGCCGAGGGGCTGGTGACGGTGGGCGTGCACGATCTGCGCAACTTCACGCACGACCGGCACCGCACCGTGGACGACCGGCCCTTCGGCGGCGGCGAGGGCATGGTGCTCAAGCCCGAACCGCTGGCCGAGGCGCTGGAGTCGCTGGGGATCTTGCGCGGATGATGTCGAGTCGCGTTCTGTACTCAGCGGCACGACCTTCAGTCGTGCCGCAACCAGCACGCATGGCGGAACCGCGGGTCCTTGACTGCCCGCTGACGCGACTCCGCCCGGATGACCGTGCGTTGCATCGCGGTGATTCTGCTCTCCGCGCAGGGCCGGCCATTCACCCAGGCGGTGGCCCGCGAGCTGGCGCGGCTCGAGCGCGTGGTGCTGATCTGCGGCCGCTACGAAGGCGTGGACGAGCGCATCAACGAGCTCTACTGCGACATGGAGCTTTCCATCGGCGACTACGTGCTGAGCGGCGGTGAGCTGGCCGCCGCGGTAGTGCTCGACGCCACCATGCGCCTCATTCCCGGCGTGCTGGGCAACGAAGCGTCGGGAGAATTTGAAAGCTTCGGCGTGTCGGATGCCTCGATCACGACCGGCCAGGAAGGCGTGCCGCGATCTCAGCACGGTGCTGGCGGGCTGCTCGACTATCCCGCATTACACCCGCCCGGCCGAATTTGGCGGGCTGCGGGCTCCCGAGGTCTTGTTGAACGGCGATCATCAGCAGATCCGCCGCTGGCGCCGCGAACAGCAGTTGCGCAAAACGCTCGCCAACCGGCCAGATCTGCTGGAGCGTGCGGCGCTGAGCGGCGAAGACCAGCGCATCCTGGAATCGATTCGCAAGACCGCAGCCAAATGACATAATCTTGCCATGCTGCAAATCGCCGCTTACGTCGTACTCGGAGTCAGCTGGATCGCGTGGTCGCTGGCTTTCATCAAGCCGCAAAAGAGTGCTGCGGGACACAAGAAAGTCGTTCGGGCTGCGTCCTCGCGATGGGGAATCCTCGTTCTCGGGCTCGGTTTTGCCTGCGAATGGGCATTCATTCAGCCGGATGGATTCAGGAAGTCCGCTCCATCCCTGATTGCTTCCATGATTGTGGGACCGCTGGCGGTCGTCCTGGTGTGGATGGCCACCCGTCACCTCGATAAACAGTGGCGCTTTGAAGCAGCGCTGAGCGAGGATCACGAATTGATCCGGACCGGCCCCTATCGCTGGCTTCGGCATCCGATCTACGCCTCGATGCTGGGCATGCTCCTCGCAACCGGCCTGGCCAAGGCTTGGTGGCCCCTGCTTGTTGCCGGAGTCGTCTTCTACCTCGTCGGAACCGAGATACGGGTGCGCGCGGAGGACGGGTTGCTGGCATCGCGATTCGGGGAGGAGTTTGCCCAGTACCAACGATCGACGCGCGCGTACCTGCCGTTCATCCGTTAGTCGGCGGTATACTCCCAGACTGGCTGTTGATAACGGGGGGCACGTCACTCCGGGGAAATCCCGGGGAAGAAAATGCCGTAACGATTGGAGATTTCGATCAATTTCGAGAGATCGCGCGGGTACCGAAAGCGGCGAGATTTCCTCGAGATAACTTTGAAAGCCGCCGGGCTGAACAAAGATCAGGATTCTGCCGGTGGTTGTGCCGCAGATTCCGAAACGTGTGGATCGTTCCGCGGCCGCGATAAAACGAATCGCCCGCGGACGCTTTGATCCATTCACCATCGACCAGGAACTCGTACTCCCCCTCGATCACAAAGAAGGTCTCGTCTTCGTTCTGGTGCTGATGAGGAGGAGGTCCGCCGCCCGGAGGCGAGATCTCGACCAGGGTTGCCGACTTGCCCACCGGTCATCTCTTGCGTGACCAACATGTCGACCTGGTCGCCCAGGACAGGGAAGCTCTTGATTGCGGTCATGTGTTCTCCAGAATGAATGGGAAGATGGCTTGGCGAGGATCGTATCATTCGCCCAGACGCGGCGACGAAGGGTCAACTTTACCGGAAGGGCTGCACCGCGGCCGGCTGTTCGGCGCCGACCTGGCCCACCCTCACATCGGCCACGTAGAAATTCTCGCCACGCGTGGGCGAGCCTGCCAGGCGCCGCAGCATAGCCAGTTGGCCGACATGGGTGAATGCATCGGCGATCGGTCCCTGGAATAACGGCTCCATGGCCGCGTACATCGGCTCGCCGGATGCCAGGTAAGCGTCGAAGGCATGGAGCGCGGCGAAAAACCGCTGCAGTTCGACAGCCCAGGTGTGCGGCCGTGAAGTATGCCACTTCTCCCGGCCCTGGACGGTGCTCAGCGCCCAGTCGAGCAAGTCGCTCATATGGGCAAGGATTTGAACCGGTTGCCGGCCACCAGCCCCTTCGAAATGAGCAAAGTCTTCGGGCGCGCCCTCGAGAACCCGTGCGGCCCGGTAGGCGAGACTGGCCACGGTGTGCCGAAGCAATTCACGCTTTTCGTCCATGGCGGACACTATACAACACGGGGAACTCGAATGACTGCATGAGATTAGGCACGTGGGCGACTTCTCTGTTAAACTTGAAGTTCTGAGTTCAATTGCAGGAAGAAACCATGTCAATCCATCCCGTTATGCAGCGCCTGGCCGACAAGCTGAAGCGCACCGATCTCCCCGATTTTGTGCCCGGCGACCAGGTTCGCGTACAGGTCAAGATCAAGGAAGGCGATAAAGAGCGCCTGCAGGCCTTCGAAGGCCTGGTCATTGCCATCAACCGCGGGCCGCAGGGCACGTTTACCGTGCGCAAGATGAGCTTCGGCCAGGGCGTCGAGCGCATCTTTCCGTTCAACTCCAAGGTCGTCGACAAGATCGAAAAGATTCGCAGCTACAAGGTGCGCCGCGCCAAGCTGTTCTACATCCGCGGACTGCGGGGCAAGGCCGCCCGTCTCAAGGAAGTGGACCGCGAAACTGCCAAGGCCTAAGACCGCGTCCAGGTTTCCACCCAATTTTGCACAACCGATGCCCCCTATCCAGTTTGGATCGGGGGTTTTCGTTTCTATACTGGGTTCATGGCCAAAGCCAAAGCCCCGGTATGCGGTTGGAGGCTGGAGCGGGCTGCGCGCAAGTTTGGCTTCCTGCGCATTGCGGGATGCGATGAGGTGGGCCGCGGACCCATGTTCGGTCCAGTCGTCGCCGCGGCCGTGATCCTGGCGCCGAAGTGCCGGCTGGAAGGCCTGGACGACTCCAAGAAGCTCTCCGAGAAAAAGCGCAACGAGCTGGACATCCAGATTCGGGAGAACGCCGTAGCCTGGGCGATTGCGGCGATCGATGTGGAGACCATCGACCGCATCAATATTCGCAAAGCTTCACTGCTGGCCATGCGTACCGCGATCTCCCAGCTTGCGCTCACGCCGGACTACATCCTGATCGACGGCATCGACACCATCGATTGGCCCTGCCCGCAGCAAGCGGTGATCCAGGGCGACGGGACAAGCTTTTCGATCGCCGCCGCCAGCATCCTGGCCAAGGTGTATCGCGACCGGCTGCTGGTGGAACTCGACAGCCAGTATCCGGGCTACGGCCTGGCCAGCCACAAGGGCTACTGCTCGGCCATGCACCGCGAAGCCCTGGCGCGCCTCGGGCCCACGCCATTGCACCGCAAGAACTGGAGCCCGGTGGCACAGACCGTGCTGGACTTTGAATCGGCTCTGGAACTGGAAGACATGTGCGATTAAGCGCCCGCCTCGCGATCGGGATTACGCTTCTGAGTATCGTTTCGTGCCGGGTCATTTCGGCGCAGGAACCCGCGGCGCCGGAACCCGCGCAGACCACTGAACCCAGCACCACTCCCGAGACGCCAGAACCGCCGGGTTCCGTAACCGGCACCGTCTATTGCTCCGATACCAACCTTCCGGCGCGTCTGGCCGAGGTGCTTCTCGTTCCCGCAGCCGGAGAATCCGCGAATGCAAAGTTGACCGCCGCGACCGATCTGGAGGGGCGATTCGCCATCGGGAGGGTCCCGGAGGGACGGTACTTCGTGGTCGCCAACTACGCGGGCTATCTGAACCCGCTGGGCAGTGCGAACCAGATCGACATGGATGCGCTGGATGCCGAAGCGCGGAGGCATTTCGAAGCCCGCCTCACGAGCGTGACCGTTTCATCGAGGGTGCCCGCGCCGATATCCATTCGGCTTGAGCGCGCCGCCGAAATTGACGGAACGGTGCAATACGACGATGGAAGTCCCGCGATCGGATTGCGCCTGAGTGTCCAATCAAAATCACAACAGAATGCCGCATCCGCTGCTGAACCAGGCTATCCGACTTTGGCTGCGGATTCGGGAGAGTCCTCCCGATCGACCGACGATCATGGGCGCTTCCGGCTGGTGGGATTAGCACGCGGAGAATACTTCGTGAGCGTGTCGGTGCCGACGATGAGCAGCGAGATGACCGCCGGACACAGCCTCGCCGATATTGTCGCGTCCTCAGCCGGCGGCGGGGCGTTGACGGTCTTCGCGGGCGGCGGACTGCGCGCCAGCAAGGCCAAGCCGATCAGGCTGGGAGCGGGTGAAGCGATCACCGACGCAAACATCACGATTCCGCTGAGCGCCCTCCACACCATTCGTGGGCGGGTGGTCTTGAAAAGCACCGGCGCCGAGCCACCCGCGGCCGTTTTGGAACTGGTGTATGCGGATACAGGCGAAGTGGCCCGCGTGGCGCTGACTTCGGGCGGCGACTTTGCGATCGCGTACGTAGCGGAGGGTAGTTATATTCTTCGCGCCGTCGCAAACTCGGAGCCGTTGCCCGCGGTGAACATGAATGCAGATGGAGGCGTGGACATTGCGAGCGGCGCAGGCGCATTGAATACAGCCAACGAGGAAGGCGCCGCGGAGATGCCCATCATGGTCACGGGCGAGGTGGCGGGAGTGACGATCGCGGTGCCCGATCCGCCGGTCGCAAAGCCGGAGCCTTCGCCAGAGCCTTCCCCGAGTCCCCAGGAAACAAGCCCGCCTCCTCCGCAATAACGCTCGGCGCTCCGGTGCACAAATTTGCAAACGGGTGATGCCTCACTAGCTCATGAGCCTAAGATTTGCATCACAAGTATTTGTCATCTGAGTGGCCCCTTGCCGTACCGATTGCAGGAAAAATGCATAACTGATACCTGTCGTTCCGCTCGTTCTGCGAAGTCGAAGGCTTTTCCTGCACCGGGTCCCGGATATCTGCAACGTCCTAACTTTGCCGCGAACCAGGATACCCAATTTCTTTCGCGTTTTCCCCATCAGCATTGGCTGCCTTGTGCAGCATTCCCCTGGAGTCTTCCCATGAAAATGATTCGGCTTACCGGCCTTGCCCTCATCGGGGCTCTGTCCGCAACCATGCATGCCCAGAGCTACAAGGTGCTCACTTTCTTCTCAAACACACTCGGATGCCCCCACTGGGGTCATTGCCCAAAGTCGAGGCGGGTATTTGCTCAGTATGGACCGGATTGGAGACGTCTTCAGAATGAAGGTTTCTGGAGATTTCCCGACGGTTCTACACGATTTTGGCGGGGAGTCCAGCAGCCCGGGAGGTGTGACGTTGGGCAGGAACGGGCGATTCTATGGGACCACCAACGGGGGCGGCACGAATGGTTTCGGGACCATTTTCGAAATGACCCCGGATGGAAGTGTCAAAACCCTGCACGACTTTATGTTTGACACCGACGGTTATCCGCAGGCTCCGCCGATTCAGAGCCTGTATGGCGATTTCTACGGAACCGCAACCGGAGTTGTGGACGGTACGCGAGGGACCCTCTACAAGATCGACACGAACGGCGATTACACCGAGCTTCATCTCTTTTTGGGCACCGATGGCCTGAATCCGATTGGGCCGCTGGTGCAGGCGACCAACTACTGGTTCTACGGGACCGCATCGGGCGGCGGCACAAACGGGGCCGGGACGATCTACAGGATCAGTTCCAGCGGTGGGTTCGAAGTGCTGCACAACTTTGACGGGACCGATGGCGCGAATCCCGTAGCCGGTCTGATCCAGGCGAACGATGGCAATTTCTACGGCGTGACGTCCCGCGGAGGCTCATCCGATGGGGGAGTCATCTTCAAGATGACTCCTGCGCATCAGTTCACGGTGCTCCATAACTTCACCGGAGGAAGCTACACGTCGGGCCCGACGGCAGGAAACGACGGGGCGGGCCCACTGTGGCAATTAGTCCAGGCGACGGATGGTTATCTGTACGGCACCACATTCGGGGGAGGCAGCTTTGGATGGGGCGTTCTCTTCCGCATCAGTACGAGCGGAGAGTTCACCGTGCTTCACAACTTTTCAGCGAATCCATCCTGCATGAATGCCCTTGCCTGCTTCGATGGCGCAAACCCGGGCGCACTGATCCAGCACACGAACGGGTTTCTCTATGGATTTACGGAAACTGGCGGCGAAGGTGGGAACGGCGTGTTCTATCGCCTCGATATCGGCCAGCTTCCGTTTGTTACCTATCTGGCCAGTTATGGCAGAGTGGGCATGATGGTGCAGATTCTCGGGCAGTACTTCACGGCCGACAGCGAAGTGTTCTTCAATGGCGTGCCGGCGCAGATTACCACGGTCGAACCCAATTACATGAGAGTCGTGGTGCCCGATGGGGCCACCAGCGGATTGATTACCGTAACCACGGCCAAAGGGACACTCAAGAGCGACAAGGTGTTTCTGGTTCGACCGTAGGCAAGCTCTGCGCTACAAGCCGAGTGCGGTGACGCCTATGTCCGCGAATACGCCGCGCGCATCTTGCGGTTCTGCACCCAGTCGAGCACCGGCCGCGCCGCCAGCAGCACCGCCAGAATCACGGTGATGCCGAGGGGAGCAAGGACGCCCGGCTTCACCTGCCACCAGTAGTGAATCACTCCGCACACAGCGGCCACGTACACCAGCTGGTGCAGGCGCTTCCAGCGCTTGCCGCCCAGCTTGCGGATGGACCAGTTGGTGGACGTAAGCGCCAGGGGCACCAGCAGCAGCCACGCCAGCATGCCCATGGTGATGAACCGCCGCTTGGCGATGTCGTCGATCATGGTTTGCACGTTGAACCCGGCATAAAGCGCGACGTAGGCGAGCAGATGAACGCAGGCGTAGAAGAACGCGAAAAGCCCGATCAGCTTGCGCCAGGGACCAATCCAGCTGAGCGGCTTGATCAGCCGGCGCACCGGGGTGATCGCCAGCGAAATCGTCAGCAGATTCAGCGTGGTCAAGCCGGTGGAGAAGGAGATGGTCGCGGTGGGATCCGGTCCCAGGTGATTGGTCACGGCTTCCCATAGAAGGATTCCCAATGGCCAGAGGCAGGCAATCCAGGTAAGCGTCTTGAGCAGAATGATGTTCGATCGGGTCATAGTCCTTCTGGTTTGGCGGAGGTCTTTGTCCCCCACCCTGGCCGCAAAAGACGCGCCTAGAATGGGGCACCCATGTGCGTTCTATTCCCTCTCCCCTATTTCGTGATCCCTGTTTCAGTAGTACTTCTTCAAATCCATCCCGTTATACAGTGAGGCGACCTGTTCGCCATAGCCGTTGAACATCAGGGTCGTGCGGCGCTGATTGTAGAATGCCTGGCCGATGCGGCGCTCGGTCTTCTGGCTCCAGCGGGGATGGTCCACGTTGGGATTGACATTGGAGTAGAAACCGTACTCATTGGGCCCCTGTTCGTTCCACGTGGTGGGAGGCTGCTTGTCGACGAAGCGTACGGTGACGATCGACTTGGCCGACTTGAATCCATACTTCCACGGAACGACAATGCGCACCGGGGCTCCGTCCTGATTGGGAAGAACCTCGCCGTACAAGCCAAAGGTAAGCAGGGTGAGCGGGTTCATGGCTTCGTCCATGCGCAGGCCTTCCGAGTAGGGCCAGAAGATCGTTGACTCACTGGACCACTTCTCGACGTGCTTATCGTAGTAGGAGAGGAACTGGACATACTTCGCGCTCGGCAGCGGGTCGCATTCCTTGATGAATTCCGAAAGCGAGTAGCCGACCCAGGGAATGACCATGCTCCAGGCTTCAACGCAGCGATGACGGTAAACCCGATCTTCGAGCGGGCGCAGCTTGAGGAGCTGGTCGATGTCGAAGGTTTTCGGCGTCTTGACCTTGCCCTCGACTTTGACCGTCCAGGGACGGGTGGGCAAGGCTCCCGCATTCTTGGAGGGGGCGGCTTTGTCCACCCCGAACTCATAGAAATTGTTGTAGTGGGTGATGTCCTCGAGGGTGGTGAGTTCTTCGCCGGTGGTGGTGAGCGGGCTCTTGACGGTTTCCAGCTTGGTTCCTGCAAAGGCATTCAAGTGAGGCGAGACCACGTCGGCGAGCCGGTCGAGACCGAGCGCCGCGGCGCCCGCAAGCGCTGCCCCCGAAAGCTGCGCCGCGCATAAATTTGCGACGATTGATGTATTGATCCCTGGGAGTGATCAGGGACGAAGGGATATCGCTGGGCTTACGAATGAGCATGGATTGACCTCGCGCGGGGAAAGCGCCTCCGCTCCATTAGACACCCGTGGACGCAGCGGGTTACAAGGTTTCCCTTCTGAGGTCGAATAAAACTGCGGAAGCGGAATCAGGCCCAGCTGAATCCGCTCCGCTTGAGAGGAAGCGTCCGCACACGCTTGCCGGTTGCCGCAAAAATGGCGTTGGCGACCGCGCCCAGGATGGGCGGCAGCACCGGCTCGCCGAGGCCCGTCGGGGCGTAGTCTGTCTTTCGCCAGAACACCTCCACGACCGGAGCCTGGCGCATGTGAAGAATGGGGTGATTGTGGTAGTTGGTCTGGTCCACGCGGCCGTCGGTAAGCGTAATCTCCTGGCCCATGTGGCTGATGCCATCAATGATTCCGCCAACCGCCTGATTGTCAGCCGCATCCGGATTGATGATCTGTCTGCCGATATCGCCAGCCGCCCATACATGGTTCACGGCCACGCGGCCGCTCGAGTCTACGCTGACCTCGGCCACCTCGGCAAAATAGCCAAAATGACAGAAGTGACAGGCGATCCCCATCCCACGGCCGGGTGCCTTCTTACGGTCGCGCCAACCGGATTTTTCGGCCACTAGTTCGAGCACGCCCTTCATCCTTTCCGGGTTCAGCACGTCAGGATCGGAGAAGTTCACGTTCGTCCCCACTGCTGGCGTCGCGCTCAGGATCTGGACCCGCAGATCGAGCGGATCGCAGCCGCAGGCGGCCGCCAGTTCATCGAGGAACGACTGCACCACAAATGCAAAGGCATTGTCGCCCGGGGCGCGCTCGGCGCCGGTGCGCAGCCACAGCGGCATGGCCGTCATTCCCAGCGAGAAATTGGGAACGCGGCCCGACGGGAATATGTCGGGGCTGATGTCGCCACACGGCACCGTGTTCTTGCCCTCGCCGTAGGTGACGAAGTGCTGGCTCCACGCCACCAGCTTGCCTTGCGCATCGAGTCCGGCTTTGAGGCCCATGAAGCCGCCGGGCCTGAACGCGTCGTGACCCATGTCATCTTCGCGCGACCACAGCAGCTTGACGGGCTTGCCCACTTCCCTGGCCAGCCAGGCCGCCTCGACCATGTACTCGTTCATCAGGCGGCGGCCAAAACCGCCGCCCACCCGGCACTGGTTCACCTTGACGGCGCTGGAATCAATTCCCAGCGTCTTGGCCACCATGCCGCGGCCCTCAGCGGGCATCTGGCTGGTGGACCAGACTTCGACCTTGCCGTCTTTGTAGGCCGCAGTCGTATCCATCGGCTCCAGCGTTCCGTGTGACAGGAACGGATAGGCATATACCGACTCGACCACTTTCGCGGCGGATTTCATCGCACCATCCGCGTCACCGTAGGCGCGAAGCGAGACTGCGGGAGCCGATTTCAACAACTCCGCGGCCCGCCTGGCAAAGTCGTCGCTGTTCTGCGATGCGCCCTTTCCGTAATCCCATTCGACCTTGAGGCTCTTGCGAGCCGTTTGGGCCTGCCACCAGGTGTCGGCCACAATCGCCACGCCCGGCTCCATGCCCGGGTCCCACTTGAGAGCCGCATCGGCCGGCAGAGTCCCTTCGAGGATGAGCACCTTGCGCACGCCGGGCAGCTTGCACACTTCTTCGGTGTTGGCGCTCTTCACCTTGCCGCCGAACACCGGGCATTTCTGGATCACCGCATGCAGCATGCCGGGCATTGTGAAGTCGATTCCGAAGATCGGCTTGCCCGTGACGATGGCGTGCGTATCCACGCCCCGCTGCGACTTGCCGATGATGCGATAGTCCTTGGGGTCTTTGAGCTTCACCGACTTCAGATCCGGCGGTGTCAGCGTCGAGGCTTTGGCAGCCAGTTCGCCATAGGTCAGCGTGCGATTCGACCCCCCGTGGACAACTTTGCAGCAGTCGGTGGTGCATTCGGACTCCGGGACACCCCACGTCTGCGCGGCTGCGGTGATGAGCATCTGGCGATAGGCTGCGCCGATTCGCCGCAGCGGATCCCAGTTGATGGGCGTGGACATGCTGCCGCCGGCGAACTGCGGGCCGTAGACATTCGTGTCCACGATCGCTTGTTCGACGCGCACATCCTTCCACTCGACGTCGAGTTCCTCGGCAATCAGCATGGGCAGCATGGTTTTGACGCCCTGGCCCATCTCCGGATTCTTGGCCATCAGCGTGACCGCGCCGCTGGGGTCGATGCGAACAAAAGCCACGGGCACGAAGGCAGGTGGTTTCCCGGGTTCCTGCGCAAACGCCCACGGCTTCCAGTAGAGACCCAGAGCGACGGTGCCGCCGGCAAGGGCGGTCATCTTCAGGAAGGTCCGGCGGTCGAGATTTCCATTCATAGTCATGTCGCCCTCCTTCAGCCTTTCCGGGCCGGCGCGCCCGCGTGGGCCGCGTCGGCGGCCTGATGAATGGCCTGGCGGATGCGCGGGTAGGTTCCGCAGCGGCAGAGATTGCCGCTCATGGCCGAGTCGATGTCGGCGTCGGTGGGGTGAGGCGTGTGCGACAGCAGCGCGGCGGCGGCGAGGATCTGTCCGGACTGGCAGTAGCCGCATTGGGGCACGTCGAGCGCCTCCCATGCTTGCTGGACCGGGTGAGTCGCGTCCGCGGAGAGCCCTTCAATGGTGGTAATCGCCTGGCCGGCAACGCTGCCTACGTGGGTCGTGCAGGAGCGCACCGCCTTGCCTGCCACCAGCACCGTGCACGCGCCGCAGACGCCGATTCCGCAACCATATTTGGCGCCTTTCAGGTCGAGCTCATCGCGCAGGACCCACAGGAGGGGCGTGTCGGGCGGGACGTCCACCGTCCTCATCTCGTTATTCACATTCAATTTCAGCGGCATTGGAGACACCTCATCTCGCGCGCGGAAGGTCCGCGCCGGCGGAAGCATTTTCTGGAGTGGAACTGTAGTCTGGCCGCCGTCTGAGGCGAAGTGACACCGTGTCACGAAACAGGGAGACAGGGAACAGGGATGAGCCGAATCGCTGGGTGCCCCATTCTAGCGACGTTGTCAGACGGCGCCAGGGTGGGAGAGCACGAGCTTAAACCAGCCTCAATTCTCTCTCGCCGGCGGACCCCCAAACGGCCACTGGCCTTGCCGCCTGGCGCGAATCATGTAGATGACGGTTCCGGAGACGGCGATGCCCGCCGCCACCGCCAGTCCCCCGATCGCATGGGAGCGGTTGACCAATATGAATGTGAAGCCGGCCATGGCCGCCAGCGGCGGAAGCGGATAAAGCGGCATGCGAAACGGCCGTTTCAATTCCGGCTGCGTCGACGCGAAGCAGCATCACGCCCACATGCTGCAGAAAGAACTGCAGCAGGATGCGCGTGACCACCAGCATGGTGATGACCTGGTCAAGCGTGAAGAAGCAGAAAGCAGCGGCCACCAACCCCAGCGCCACCAGAGAGCGGTGCGGAATGCCGTGGCGCGGATGAACGGCATCGAGAAACCGGAAGTAGTTGCCGCTCCGCGCGGCGGCATACGGAACCCGCGAATAACCCAGCTGAAGTGAAAAGACTGAAGAGAATGCGGTCCACACTACCAGGGCCGCCATGGCGTACCCGGCCCACTCCCCGAACGCGGAGCGCGCAATATTGGCCACCAGTTGCACGCGCGTGACGACACTCTCGGCGGTGTGAGCCGCGGCATCGCGCAGCGAAGGCAGGGCCGCCATGTTCATGGCCACGTAGAAAGCGGAGACGAAGAGGACCGAAAGAAGGATGGCGCGCGGAATCGTGCGCTCCGGCCGGCGAACCTCGCTGCCTAGAAACGTGATGTTGTAGTAGCCCCAGTAATCGTAGGTGGTGATGAGCGTGGCGTGTGCCAGCCCGCCAAGCGCCACGGCAATCGACACCGAAGGCCCGGCCGGCATGTGCCAGCCGCCCATGGCCGATGCCCGCGCAAACCCCGACACGATGACCCCGGCAATCGCTGTGAGCACGCCGCCGAACAGGATCCATGCCAGCCGCGTGACCGCGCTTAGATTGCGATAAAGCAGCGCCGTGACCAGCAGGCACGCGGCGGCGGCGGCAAAATTGGCGTAGTGCAGTCCCGGAAGGCCCGCGAACGGAGCTTGCACCAGGCCTGGCCAGAACCAGGCCAGAAAGCTCGAAAGTCCGATGCACCCCGATGCGATCGAAAGCGGGGCCGAAAAGCTCAGTTGCCATACATAGAGAAAGCTGAGCCAGTTGCCCGCGCCCTGGGGGCCGTAGATCTCCCGCAGAAAGGCATAGGAGCCGCCGGCTTGCGGAAAGGCCGCGCCCAGTTCAGCCCATACCAGGCCATCGGCGACGGCGATAGCCGCACCCAGAACCCAGGCCCAGACAGAAAGATGAAATCCCGCGGCGGCAATCACCAGCGGCAGGGTGATGAACGGACCAACGCCGATCATTTCCAGCATGTTGAACAAAACCGCGGAGCGAAGGCCGATGCGGCGTTCAAGATGCGCAGGGCTCCCGGAAGTCGTCGACGGCTGGGTCATCAGGCTGTTGCGCTCACCGGATTGTACACTGACGAGAAGCCATGTTCTTTTCCCTGAGATCCCTATCCGCGACAGTCATGCTTGCCCTCACCGGCGTCCTTTTTTCAGGTTGGACTTCAATTCAACTGCAGGCCCAGCAGGCTGCGGAAGCATCGCAGAAAGCCGCGCTGCCTCCGGGCGAACCCCGCACCTATGCGCTTCCCCTGCCCGAAGACCGCGGCACCGCTGCCGTGGAGCAGGCTCTGCGCCGTTTAACGACCACCGCCAGCGTGATGGAGATCGTGGCTCATCCCGACGACGAAGACGGGGCCCTGCTGACCTACCTGAGCCGCGGGCGCGGCGTGCGCACCATTCTCTACACGCTCACGCGGGGCGAGGGCGGACAGAACGCCATGTCGGCCGACACCTACGACGCGCTGGGCGTGATGCGCACCCAGGAACTGCTCAAGGCCGACGAATACTACGGAGCCAAACAGCTCTGGGGCACGCAGGCGGACTTCGGTTTCTCCAAGACCCAGGAAGAATCCTTCGCGCGCTGGGGTCACGAGCGGGTGCTCTACGATGCCGTGCTGGCGGTGCGCCGCGAGCGGCCGCAGATCATTATCGCCACCTTTATCGGGGCCGTCAGCGACGGGCACGGGCAGCACCAGGTCTCGGGAGAGATCGCGCAGGAGGTCTTCAAAGCGGCCGGCGACCCCAAGGTGTTTCCCGAGCAGTTGAAAGACGGCCTGGAGCCATGGCAGCCGCTGGCCGTCTACAGCATGGTTCCGTTCGCGCCGGTCACGGACAAGGGAGTGTTCGACTACGCGACCGGAAAGTGGGCGCCGGCGAAGTTCCGCAATTACGTCACCGGAGAATGGATCACCGGAGAGCCCTCGACCGATGTGACGATCCCGGTGGGCACGTGGGATCCGGCGCTGGGCCGCGGCTATGTGCAAATCGCGCGCCAGGGCTGGGGGGAGCAGAAGTCGCAGAACGGCGGAGCCAATCCCACCCTGAGCGGACCGGGCACGGCCCGGTATCACCTGGTTGCGGTATGGCCCGGTGCGGCGGCAGCGGATGCGGCAAGCGAGAAAACGAAACAACCGGATGCGGACCTCTTTCACAACCGGCGCGTGAAAATCGATACCAGCATCGCGGGACTCGCCCGTCTTGCTCCGGGCGCCGCATGGCTCGCGCACGACCTCGCCCAGATTGAGAGCGGGATGGAGGAATTCTCGAAAGAGTGCCCGTGCAAGTCCAATCTGGAAACAGCCCACCGCCTCGCGCCCATCTATCGGCAGACCCTCGCCTTGCGCGAGAAAGTGTCCGCTGAGACTCTCGATGCGCAATCCAAAGCCAGCCTGCTTTTCGAACTCGACGCCAAGATTCTGGAGTTTCAATCCGCCCTCGAGAACCTGCTGGGCCTCGAGCTGGAAGCATTCAGGACCAGCGAATCCGCCGTTCAGAGCGGCGGCTTCCGGGGCAACTCCGCCGACGAGACTCCGCGCAGCGTCTCGCCCGGCGAAGATTTCAAGGTGCGCGTGCACGTCTCCGGCTTGTCCCCCGATGTCCACCTGGTCAAGACCTGGTTCGAGACTCCACCCAATGAAGGATGGAAGGCCGGCGTGCGGCTCGGCGCGGACGGCAAAAAGTCGGCGGACGAAAGTTCAGCGGTTTCGGGTTCTGTTTCCGACGCCATCTTCGCTCTGAAGGCGCCCGACGACGCCCATCCGACCCAGCCGTTCTTTACTCGTCCCTCCATCGAGCAGCCTTACTACGACATTTCCCGGCCGGAGTGGCGCTTGCGCTCGTTCGCGCCCTACCCGCTTTCGGCGTGGGCGGAGTTCAGCTTCGATGGGGTCCCGATTCGCCTGGGCGAAGTGGTGCAAACGCTGCAGCGGGCGACCGGGCACGGCGGATTCTACGAGCCACTGGTGGTCACGCCCGCGATCGGGGTGCGGGTGGATCCCGAGGCCCACATCCTGCCGGTCGATGGCAGCACTCTTCCCGTTCACGTAACGGTGCATACCCAGGGAGCCGCGGAGGGCACGGTATCGTTGAAGGTTCCTGAAGGATGGCGCGCCGAACCGTCGGAGGCGCATTTCAAGCGCGCCGCCGCGGGCGATACGGAGCCGATTCTTTTCTCGGTGACTCCTTCCGCGGTCCAGTCGGGCGCGTACAACCTGGAGGCGGTCGCGCGTTCCGACGGCCACACCTATGAATCAGGGTGGCAGAGCGTGGGCTACCCGGGCTTATTGCCTTATGACATTTACAAGGCCGCCCAGTTGAAGACCCGCAAAATAGACGTAAAACTGGCGCCCGGTTTACGCATTGGTTACGTGATGGGAACCGGCGACCTGGTTCCCGAGGCCATCGAGGAGCTTGGCGCGGAGCCGCGCCTGCTATCGGACTCAGACCTGAGCACAGGTGACCTCTCGGCGTGGAACGTGATTGTGATCGGCATTCGGGCCTACTCCAATCGTCCCGTTTTGACCGCCGCGCAGCCACGGCTCGACGAATTCGTGCGCAACGGCGGAACCCTGATTGTCCAGTACCAGAGTTCGAACTTCCCCTCCCCGCTTCCGCTCTCGATGAATGGCCGGATGCCGGAGCGCGTCGTGGACGAGCAATCGAACGTCAAGCTTCTTGCTCCGACGGATCCGCTGCTGAGGCAGCCCAATGCAATCACCGGGGCCGACTTCGAGGGCTGGGTAGAGGAGCGGGGCCACTCCTTCCTCGACACCTGGGACCCGGCTTACACACCGTTGACCGAGACCTCGGATGCGGGACAAGACCCGCAGCGCGGCGGACTCGTCGTGGCCCATCCGGGCAAAGGCACCTATGTCTACGTCGCCTACGCGCTCTACCGCCAGTTGCCGGAGTTAGTCCCCGGAGCGTATCGCTTGCTGGCCAACTTGCTCAGCGCCGGGAAGGGCTGACTCAGGGGCGCCGATCATTGCGCGACCGCGGGACGTCCTGGTAACGACGTATTCGCGCACCAGAGTTGTCACTGCAATGTGAATGAGCGGGGGACCGCGGAGTTCGCTGGCCGATAACCCCATTGGTTAGCAATCGTATAGCCGTATTAAAACTCTGTGAATTCGTCAAATATTCATCAAAGTCTGCGAGGCTTTTTTACGGATGCAGCCGGAGAAAGTACCGCTTATCCGAACTCATTTTCCTCCAGCTTTCCACCACATCTGCAGGGCGAAGACGATTCAAGGGAACCGGTTGTCGGGTTTCGCCTGTGTAGAACCAAAGAGCGCGTTTGCGGCATGGAGCGCAAAACTGAACGACCTCGAAGACACGAGGATAAGAGAGGCCCAATGAACTTGAGACTCAAAACGGCTGTCGCGGCAATACTGGCAGTCAGCATGGTCAGCACGTATGGCTACGCAGCCGATGGAACACCGAAGAAGCCCGCTGCCAGGAAAGCCAAAGAAAAAGGTCCAACCGTCGAAGAACAGATCGAGGCTTTGCGTCAGCAGATGCAAGGGCAGATCGACAGCCTGAAGACCAACCTGTCGGATAAGGACGCTCAACTGAAACAGGCGCAGCAGGCCGCGGCCGATGCCCAGGCCGCAGCAGCCAAAGCCCAGGCAGCGGCCGATGCCCAAAACCAGGCGGTGCAGGCGAACACAGAAGCGGTCGGCACTCTGAATTCAACTGTGACCGACATGAAGTCTGCCAACGCTTCGGCGGTTTCGTCACTGTCGGACGAGCAGGCCGCGATCAAGAAGTCGATCGCCAATCCGAACGTCTTGCACTACAAGGGAATCTCCCTGACGCCCGGAGGCTACGCGGCGGCCGAAACAGTCTGGCGCCAGCGGTCCACCGGCGGCGACATTCCCACGGCATTCAGCGGCTTGCCCTACGAGCATGCCGACGCCTACACCTTGAGCGAGTTTTACGGCAGCGCCCGGCAGTCGCGCGTCAGCCTGATGGCCGAAGGTAAAGTCAACTGGGGCACCCTGCGCGGCTACTGGGAGGCTGACTGGCTGGGCACCGGCATCACGTCCAACAACAACCAGTCCAACAGCTACGTGCTTCGCCAGCGTGTGATCTGGGGCCAGGCCGAAACCAATAATCACTGGGCCTTCACCGGCGGCCAGTTGTGGTCGCTGGCTACTGAAGACAAGAAGGGCCTCTCCAACCTGTCGGGCGACATCATGACCCCGCAGACCATCGACCCGAACTACGTTACGGGGTTCGTTTGGACCCGCCAGTACGGCTTCCGCGTCACCAAGACCATGAACAAGGTCGCCTTTGGCATCGCGTTCGAAAACCCGCAGGTCCTGTACACCGCATCGCTGGCCGGAAATACGCCCTACGCCGTGCTGGGCAGCGCCGGCAACAACGGCGGCAACTACAACGCGGCCATCAGCACCGAGGCGATTACGACGTATGTGCAGAACTACGTTCCCGAGCCCGGAACTCTTTCGTACCTTCCCGTCTATAACACCGTCACAGCCAACACCAACATTGCCAACTACTCCTTCAACTACGCGCCGGACGTGATCGTCAAGGTGGCTCTTGATCCCGGTTTCGGCCATTACGAAATCATCGGGATCGGTCGCTTCGCCCACGAAACCGATTTATCCCGGCGTGACCACGGACGCTCTGAAATACGGGAACCAGAAGGACATCACAACTGGTGCCGCCGTAGTGGCCTCCGCAACCTCGGCCGGCGCGTTTGCAAACAGCATCGCGCTCGGCGGCATTGCCGGCAGCTTCCGCGTTCCGGTCACGAAGTTGGCGAGTTTTGGCGCCAAGGCGTTGTATGGACCCGGAGTGGGCCGCTACGGCGACACCACTCTCTCCGACGTCACCGTCAACAACTGGGGCGGCCTGTCACCGCTGCACGACTTCTCTGGATTGGTAACCCTCGAAATCAACCCCAACGCGCGCCTTGCCATTTACGCGAACTACGGCATCGACTATGTGGGCCGCAACGACTGGGCCAACCCCGGCAGCACAACCCTCGGCGGCCCCACCGCAACCTTCTGCCCCACCGGCTTTACAGATCCGTCGCAATGCACCGCCAAGCCCTCGGCCGCGCTGCTGGCTGCCGGCGGCACCTGGGGCGGCCACTGGGGCACTCCCTCCGCTTCGGCACTGGGATACGGCTCTCGCTTGCTGAACGACAGCCCTTGCAACACGACTACCCTTCCGGGCTTCAACGGCAGTTCGACGGGTTACTACCCCGGCGGCGCCTGCGGCGCCCAAACCCGCAATGTTCAGGAAGCGACGATCGGGCTACTGGTACGACATCTACCGCGGCGACCGTGGCCGCCTGCGGCAGGGTGTTCAGTATGGATACACGATCCGCGACGCCTGGTCGGGAGCTCCTCCTGTCGCAGGCTCGCCTGGCATCGGCACCAAGGGTCTCGACAACATGTTCTGGACCACGTTCCGTTACTACCTGCCGTAACCGCCAAACCGAATCCCAAACGAAACGGGCAGCCCCAAACCGGGCTGCCCATTTTGTTGTGGGGTGAGTTCAGCTATTGTCCTTTGGGCTCGCCGGTAGGAAGAAATGCGAATCCTTCCAGCAGATGGCCCGAAGCCAGTACATCCCGCAAGCGTTCCGGATTGGCTCCGCTCTGTCGTTCGGCGGCGCGCAGAAGCCGCACGGCGGAGGCGGGTGTCGTCTCAGCCGGCATGCGGAAGATCCACGGCACATTGGTCGCGGTCAGGGATCGATCTCCGCTGACGGCAAGCACCGGAACCAGCGCCTTGAGCGCCAGTTGCTCCGCCAGATGTGCTGCATTTCGATCGAGCGCGATGATCGCCAGCGAATGTTCGTCGAAGAGCGCATGCACCAGCTGGGTCGATGCCGCACCCCAGTTCTGATTGCTGTCCACAGGGACAATATCCCATGTCTGGGCAGACGCGGCACTCAGTGCGGCCTGCACCTCGGCCGACCGCGCAATACTCGCGGCCTGCGGGCCAAACAGCAAAACGTGAATGGTTCCCGGGGGCACATCGGCGAGGTGCGCGCCGGCGTAACCAACGCCATCTTCGCCAACGCGCGCATACGGCTCCGGTTGGTCAGGCGAGTCCACCCGCGAAGAAGGCGTCACACCCACCGCAGGTGGCTTCTCCATCGACGCCACACGGTAGGTGATCGTCCCATCGTGCACCGTGCCCAGGTACATGGGCGCGACGTTCTTCTGGTTGGGATCGAAGACCATCTGCCCGGTCACGCCGTCGTAGTGCTCGATGTCGGCGAGCGCATCGTGAATGCGGGCACGATTCAGTCCCGCCTTGCAGATGGAATCGAGCAACGCGTTCATCGCATCGTAAGCCAGCGACGCGAACTGTTCGGGCTTCTCTTGAAAGCGCTCTTCGAAACGGCGGTTGAAATCGACCCATTGCGGATCGTTGCGGGTCGGATCGTAGGGAAACACGGCTTCGAATCCCTCGGCGGCCGGGCCGGCCTGGGCAAGCAACTCGGGTCCAAGCGTGCGATAGGCGCCGAAGACGCGCTGCTTCATCCCCAGCGTCTGCATCTGCTTGAGAATCAGCGCCACTTCTTTCTCATCGGCCCACAGGACGATCGCGTCGGCCCGCGAGGACTGAATGACTTGAAGCTGGCGTGAGAAATCGGCATCGCCCGGCAAATACTTCTGCTCGATAACGATGGGATGGCCCAGACGCCGCGCCGCATCGCGCAACTTGATGACGCCGAATCGTCCGTACCGATTGTTGACGCGAAGAATCGCAACCCGCTTGAGGCCGAGTTCTGTGAAGATGCGGCGGGCGAGCGTGAGGCACTGCACGCGATCGTCCTGCAGGTCGGTAAAGTACCAGGGAATGTAGGTCTCGGGGATAGTGGGATCGGTCGAAGCCGAATTGACGATGGGAATCTCGGCGCGCAGAGCCACGCGCAGTGCGATATGCGTCGACTCCGAACTGATGGAGCCAAAGATCGCCCAGTCCTGGTCGTCGTAAACCATCTTTACGGTTTCATCCGAAGCCGATCCCCAGATGGCCGGATCCGTGGGGCGGTCGTCCCCGTAGACCGCCTTGGCCTGCCAGTTGTCGTAGTCGTTGTGGAGCATCAGCCGGAACGGCTTGCCGCCGTAGCCGCCTCGTGCGTTGGCCTCGTCGATGGCCAGTTGCGCCCCGTGCAGCATGCGTAGTCCGAAAACCGAGTCGGGATTATGCTCGATAGGGCCGAAGAAACCGATGCGAACCTCGGTCAGGTCCTTCGGCTCGGGCAGGTCCCTCCCCGCACCCGAGTAGATATTGGGATGGGTGTAGTTGAGATCGTAGGGCGCGGCGAACTTCGCGTAGGGGCTCAGGTCGGCCGGCTCCCCCGCGTAAGGCGCGACCGCGCGATCGCGTGGTGGTCCGGGCGGATGCGCGCCGCACTCGCACTTGTGCGCCGGTGCGCCCGCGGCCGGACTCGCGTTTTGCGCGGCGACCCCGATTGCGCCGCCCGCTGCCCACAACGTGGCGGCGGCCAGCAACCATCCCTTATGCATGGCGACTACTCCTTGCCGGACTTTTCAGTGCGGAACATGGCAATGGCCTCGATTTCCACCAGCAGTTCCGGCCGGCACAGCTTGGCCTCGATGCCTGTGGAAGCGGGCAACGGGTCAAGACCCTGCGCTTTGAAGAACGCAGTCCGCTCTTCGTTGAACGCTTCGTAGTCGCGATCGATGTCGCGCAGATAGCACGAGGTGCGCACGATGTCGTGCCACGTGCAGCCTTCGCTCTCCAGCAGGCCGGTGATGTTGTCCAAGGTGCGGCGCATCTGGGCGCGGAAGTCCCCGATGTGCACGCTCTTGCCGAACTCATCGATTGAAGCGGTGCCCGAAATCAGCAGGATGGTGAGCCCGTTCAGGTCGATGCGCATCCCGCGCGAGAACGAGCTGGGCTTGGCGTAAGCATAGGCCTCGTTGAGTACGCCGTGATTGGTCATGGCCCGCTTCTGAATGGGCGCGTGCGCGATGGTCTCAAGTACGTCTGCGAATTCAATCATGATGATGGCTCCCTTTATCGTTATTTTTGAAGAATCCCGTGGCTTAAACCTTTGGCCGTGGCAACCCAGATGTCGCTGCCCTGAAAATCGATGCCGAGTACGTAATTGTGCGCCGGAGCCGTGGTGACGGCGATGGACGTGACTTTGCCCTCCGCGTCGCGAACGGTCATTTCCGGTTTGCCGGTGGTGAGCGAGGGTCGGTAGACCGCCCAGTTCGCTCCGTCGTAGTAGGCGAGGCCCTTGTCGGTGCCGAACCAGGCGTGATTGGCGTCGACGCCCTTGATGGTGTTGGTGAAGTTCGAAGGCAGCCCGCTGTCCTTGGTCAGGAAGTTGTGCCAGTAACGGCCGTCATAGCGGCTGTCGCCGAAATAGGTGGCCGCCCACACGATGTTGTCCACGTAGCTGACCGATGTCACGATCTCGTGGATCAGACCCTGATCCTTGAACAGCACCATTTCGTTTTCGCCGTCGGGATCGTCGTACTTGTCCCAGCGGCCGGTCGCCTGGTCGTACTCGAGCAGGCCGCTGCCCCACACGGCGTAATACACCTTGGTGGGCGTCGCCGAAACGGCATAGACCCAGATTTCGTTCATGGGCGTGTTGCGCTCGTTGTAGAGCGACCACTGGTTGGTGCGAAGGTCGAGGCGGCATGCGCCGGCGGCCGTAGCCACCCACACGTTTTCGCCCTCGACGGAAACGCCGTACACCACATCGTTGCTCAGGCCCGAGTTGAGTTGAGTGAAGGTGTCGATGCGTCCGCCCGACACGCGGCTGAGGCCGCCCATGGTTCCCGCCCATACATCGCCTGTACGCTTGTCCAAGGCCAATGAAAGAACGGCGCGATGCGCCAGTCCGTCCGAGGTCGTGTACGTCTTCCACGTGTGGTTCTCATAGAGGGCAAGTCCGTTTTCGGTCCCGGCCCACACGCGGTCGCCATCCACGAGCACAGAAAAGACGTGATTGTCGGGCAGGCCGTTGGCGGTGGTGAAGTTCTCAAAACTGAACATCGGCATCTGCGGCGTGGCGATGGCCGGCGATGCCGCGGCATGCACTTTGGCACCCGTGTGCGATTGCGATGCGCCGCACGCCAATGCCGCGGCAGCGATCAACAGTGCGACTGCGCAGAACTTTTTCATCGCGTCCTCAGGTACTCGATGAGGTCGTTCAACTCATCCTTGGTCAGGTCGTTGGTGCGGCCATGTTTGTCTTCGGGATTGAAGACGGTCCAGATTTCTTCGAGCGTGCGCGCCGACCCGTCATGCAGGTAAGGCGCCGTGAGCGACGACATTGATCAGTTGCGGCGTGTCGAGCAGGCCCGAGTTGTCGGTGCTCTTCTTTGTGCCCACCTCGAACGACTTCTGGCTGGTTCCTTTCGGGCCGCTGTGGCAGTACGAGCAGCGATTCGACTCCGGAATCGGTTTGCCAAATTTGTCCTTGGCGCGATCGAACACGGCCTTGCCGCGCTCCTGCGCCGGACTGAGTTCGTGGCCGGCGATGCGCCAGCGATTGGGCCTTGGAGGCATGCTGCGAATGTAGACGACGAGATCGGTGAGCGTCAGATCGTCGTAGTTCTCCGAGCGCCAGAAATATTTCTCGGTGCGCGGCCCGCACTCCGTGGGCAGGTTGGGGTTGCCGCCGTTCCACTTGTAGGGCTCGGTGTCTTTCACGTCTTCGAGCAGTCGGTTGTCGACGATGTCGCGCCCAAAGCCGTCCGGCTCCAGATCCCACGTCAGCCCGTCGAACGTCGAGTCGATGTGGCAGTTGGCGCAGCCGATCTGCCCCTGGAAGGAATAGCGTGCGGTGTAGAAAGTCTGTTCGCCGTGACGCAGCACTGACACTACCTTCGGACCTTCAAGGGGAACCGTTGCGCAAACACGGTTGGTCCGGGTATCGATCACGCTCAGCGTATCGTCGAGCCGGTTGGCCACCAGAAGCCGGCGGCCATCGGGCGTAAGCGACATGCCGCGCGGGTCGCGGCCCACGTCGATGCGCGCGGTAACATAGTTGGCGCTGGCGGAAAGATCCTGAACGAAATCTCCGCTGTGGCTGCGAATGAAACCGAGCGCGTGCTGCACGTCGATGACGGTCACGCTCTCCGACCCTTCGCAGCTCACATAGATGCGCGATTTGTCCGGCGAAATCGCCACGCCGAACGGGCGCACCGCATAGCGTTCCAATTCATCGAGCGGCAGTTCGACCGGCTTGCCCACATCCGCGCCAAACAGCGTGATCGTGTCAGCAAAAGCGGCGCCGTGTTCCATATGCGCGAGAGGAACGAGGTTCTTGGGATGCAGGTGCGCCGTCACCCCAAGCCGCCCGTCGGCAGAAAACGCGGTGTGGAACGAATGTGCGACACGATCGAGCGGCATGCGGTCGACAACCACCGCGCGGGCCGCATCGATGACCGTGATCTCCGATTTGGGAGGAACGCGATTGCCCCCCGGTGTTGGCACCCGCGGTGGATTCGGATAGACGTGCGTGGCGTAGAGGCGGGTTCCATCCGGGCTCGCGGTGATGTAGCTGGATCCGCGGCCCGCTACCAGCCGCTTTTCTTCCACGCCGGTCCGCGCATCGAGTACGGCCACGTCATTCGAAATGCGATTGGCCACAAACAAGTGCTTGCCCTCGCGGTCCGCGACGACGCTCGATGGTTCTGCGCCAACCTGCCACGTGGCGACGACCGTGAGCGACGCGGTGTCGATGACGGAGATCGTGTCGTCCCAGGTATTGGCGACAAAGAGCCGGGCGCCATCGTGCGAAAGCGAGAAGCCCGCGCGGCACACGGCCGACCGGAACGTTCTTGATGGGCGCGTAGGATTCTGCGATCGAGCACCCGTACTTCCTCGGCTTTCCTGGCAGAGCACGTACAGGCGCGTTCCGTCCGGAGAAAAGAGGAGCTCGACCGGGGAAGCATACGTGAGCACATCGGGGGCTCTTCCTGTCCCGGTGGATGCTCGCGCGGGCCCCGCATGCCACAGCAGCACGCACCCGCCTGCGAAGGCGGCCGCACACAGCATCGCGGCTAACCGTCTTGCACGCGAACGTTGGCCGGACCGACTCACTTCGGCTCCTCAATAGTGATGACGCGGTCCACGGCCTGCTTTTCCAGCGTCTGTTCGCGGCCGCTGGGCCAGCGAATCTGAATCTTGTCGATCGATTCCGCAGCGCCCACGCCGAAATGCACGCGGTCGTCATCCTGCGACAGATAGCCAGAACTGGCCACGCGCTCCGCAGTCCAGCGCTTTCCTCCCGCGGATATTTCGATCCGTGCGCCGATGCCGTCGCGATTGCTCTTCGTGCCCCTGAGCTTGATGGCGACCCAGTGCCCAGTGTTCTCCGAGATGTTGTGAACGAGTGTGCCCTTGGCGCCGAGATTCACCAGGAACGCATCGACCTTGCCGTCGTTGTCGTAGTCGGCAAAGCATGCGCCGCGCGCCGTGGTACGCACGCTGAGCACCGGGCCGGCCTCGCGCGAGACATCCTGAAAGTGAGCGGCGCCCACACCGCGAAACAGCGTGTGCTCCTGCGGGATCAGGTGAATCAGGCCTCCATGAAAGATGAGGATGTCGGGGAATCCGTCATTGTCGAAGTCGTAGACGCCGGTCCCCCAGCTCACGTATTGCGCATTGGTCTGCGACACGCCGTTGGACGCGCCCATATCTTCGAAGCCCTGCTTGCCGAGATTGTGCAGCAAGCGATTGTAGTGGCCATCGGTGACCCACAGGTCGAGCACGCCGCGGCCTTCGAAGTCGGTAAACACCGGACCCATCGATGAAGTCGATTCGCCATTTTGTCCGAACGCGGTGCCGGTATCGTTTCCGACTTCCTCAAACGTTCCGTCGTGCTTGTTGTGAAAGAGGAAGTTTTCCGTGCGGTCGTTGGCGACGTAGATATCGTCCCAGCCATCGCCGTCGAAGTCGGCGGCAGTAACGCCCATGGTGCGGCCCACGTAGGCGGCGATGCCCGACTTCTCGCTCACATCGGTAAAAGTACCGTCGCAGTTGTTGTGGAAGAGCTTGTTGGTTTCGCCTTCGTAATCGAGCGGGCCGGGATAGTTGTCGGCTGCGTAGAAGTTGCGGTATTTCGGGTCGAACTTCACATAGCGGCCCACGAACAAATCGACGCAGCCGTCCTTGTCGTAGTCGAGCCATGTTGAACTGATAGACCATCCATCGACCTTGATGCCGGCCTTCGCCGTCACATCGGTGAAGTGGCCGTTGCCATCGTTGTGGTAAAGAATCGTCTTGCCATAGCCGGTGACGAGCAGATCGACGAAGCCATCGTTGTCAAAGTCGGCCGCGGTCACGGCCACCGAATACATATCGGGATTGAGGCCGGCCTTCGCAGTAACATCGGTGAAGCGGCCGTTGCCGTCGTTGCGGTACAGATGATTGTGCGGCGGCGGAACCGGCTTGTCTTTCAGCGGGTAGGGATGTATCGAGTCGTCGAGCGGGCGGCCATTGACCACATAGAGATCGGGCAGGCCATCATTGTTGTAGTCGAGCCAGACGCAGCCTGCGCCGGTGCCTTCGAGCAGCGAGCCGAGTTGCCGCGAGCCGAAGCTGTGGGTGTAGTCGATTCCGGCTTTGTCGCTCGCGTCCTCAAATTTGATCGTGGGCGTCGGCGGTGCTGGCAACTTGGACGACGCAGAAGGCATTTGCGCATGAGTTAACGGAGCGCCGAAAAAGAGAAAAAGAAGAAGAAAGCGATTCATTCTCATCAGCGGCTTCCCTTCTCAGCTTGCCGCGCAGTGTCGGGCGCCTGGGCGCCCGTCAGGTCAACGGGAGTCGTCGAACGCAACAGCACCGCGGGCACATTGTTTTCCGCGGCGCGCTCCGGGCCGGTGTGGCAGCCGACGCAGATACGCTGTTCGCCGCGCCGAATCCAGAACCATCCATGCTCCTGGCGCACCACCGTTCCCTTTTCATCAACAAGCAGGAAGCGAATAGGCCGGTCAGCCGGGACTTTGACAAAGAAAGACCCGTCGCTCTCGACAGGCGAAGCGCCCAACACCACTGCGTGGCCCGTTGCATCTTGTGTTTCGAGCCGCACCTTCGCGGGCGTTGTCTTCAGATCTCCCCCGCGCGACTGGCGCACATCGAGCGCCAGGAGGTTGGCATAGTTCCAATCGTGCAGGGCAGATGGATGCTGCTTGGGCCTCTCGCGCGAAGTCAGCAGGACCGGTTCGACCAGATTCTCGCCCGGCAGGGCGAGCACCGTATTCAAAGGCGATCCAGCTGTTTCTGAAGAGAGATTCGGCTGCCACGATTTCAGCGCGTAGTCGCCGCGGTGTGTATTCCGCGCGCTAACGAGCCACTGGCCAGAGACCGTCTCGGCGATTCCCCCCGCATAGTCGGCACCCGGTAGCGGCGACACGCACCTCGTGCGCGAGCGGCGACGTAAACCTCGCAAGAGTCGCGCCGTGCGTGAAGACCACGTCGCCGGAGGCGAGTTGATGTCCACCCCAGCGGTGCGCGCCGTGATCGCAGCGATACGACTCCACGCCCGAACCATCGGAGTAGACCAGGTACAGTTCCGGTGTGGACCCCGTCCCCAGAGGAAATCCGGCTTCGAACAGAATGCGCCCATCGGCCAGAACATCATCGGGAATCGCGCTGCCCGGCACGTAGGTCAGAGGTAACTCGTTTTTTCCATCGAGATCCGCGGCGATCAATTGATAACCATGGGTACCCCGGCGCGCGAAGACCAATCTCCGCCCGGGCAGATACAGGGGGCGCACCGCGTCGGCAGCGCCGCCTATCACCTGGCGCAGCGCATGATCCGTCAGCTGCCAGTTCCCAAATCTGCCACGGATCGCCGGCGCTCTTCTTTCCCGCGAACAGAACCGTCTTTGCATCGAACGAAACGCTGGCGTCGGCGCTGGCAGCAAAGCCGGCAACCAGCGGCTCGGCCTTTCCGCCTTGCACCAGCAGAAGGTGCGCACCCTGCGGAAATCTCTCTCCGCCCCGCAACGCAGCCAGTGCATCGTACGCAGGCGCGGACGTCACGATCACCGCGACATCGGGAACGTTTGTAGTGCTGGTTGAGAATCCGCAAAGCAGCGCGACAAGAATGAGAGGCGAAGCCGCCGCGCGCACGCCAGAAAACATCCTCATCCGGCAGCCTCCAACAACGCGTCGTCGGCAGGCTGACACATAGGCAGCCGTGCCGCGCGCAGCGCGATGTAGGGCTCGAGTGAGGCCATCATGTTGTCGAAAGCATCGAAGTCCAGCGTCTGTTCGGCATCGCTCCAGGCCTTATCGGGATTGGGGTGCACTTCAACCAGCAGGCCATCGGCTTCAGCGGCCACCGCGATGCGCGCCAGCGCCGGCACCAGCTCGCGGCGGCCACAGGCGTGGCTGGGGTCGGCGACCACGGGCAGATGCGAAACATGCTTGAGCAGCGCGATGGCGGCCACATCGAAGGTATTGCGCGTGGCAGTCTCGAAAGTACGGATGCCGCGCTCGCAAAGAATCAGGTTGGGATTGCCATTGTCGAGAATGCACTGGGCGGAGCGAAGAAAATCAGCCACCGTCGCGACCATGCCGCGCTTGAGCAGAATCGGCCGGCCGGAGCGGGCCGCCGCTTCAAGCAGCGAATAGTTTTCCATGTTCCGGCTGCCGATCTGCAGAATGTCGGCATATTCGGCCACGAGGGGAACGTCGTCTTCCGACATCACCTCGGTCACGATGGCGAGGCCGCTCTCTTCGCGGGCGTGGGCGAGCAGTTTTAGCCCTTCGAGTCCGAGCCCCTGGAAAGCGTATGGCGAACTGCGCGGTTTGAATGCCCCACCCCGCAGAATGCGGGCGCCCGCGCGGCGAACGTGATCGGCAGTGGCCAGGAGCTGAGACTCAGTTTCAACCGAGCACGGCCCCGCCATGGTAATGAATTCATCTCCGCCGATCTCCAGATCGAGCACCGGAACCACTGTGTACCGGCAACGCTCGCTCTTCAACACATCCGGCGATTCGGCAAAGCGCTCGTGCCAACTTTCGCGCACGCCTGCTGCTCCATTTCCGGGGAAGGATCAGGCTACTCCGATGAGCCCGAACCCCGCCTCCACCCAAAGATTGAGGTGCAAAACGTGCATACTGCCGCACCTGCCATGGTTGGTTTTACGGTGTGCGCGGAGCAATGTCAGTGACGGATGAACTTGATCTTTTCTATGGACCAACGGCGAACGGAGGTGACTGATAACCAAAGGCAGTATCAACAACGGCCGCAATGCCGAGCGCAGTCTCGTCCTCAAACGGCCGCGCCACAATCTGCACCGCCGATGGGCAGGCCCTCGGGCGATCGGCCAACCGGCACTACGACGGCTGGCGCAGCAAGCACATTGAACCACTGGGTGTGGCGCACCGCATCGAGATAGGCAACCGACTGCCCGTCGATCGACCAGCTTCGTTCTCCGTGCCGGAAAGCCGGGATGCTGGCCACCGGGCAGAGCAGCACCGGATAGTCCCGCATCTCTTCCAGCGTCTTCGCGCGCAGAAGATCAAGTTCGGCCCAGGCATTGAGAAGCCGAGTCGCGCTCAGCGGCGGAACAGAGTCGGCAATGGAGAGAAACTCGCGGAAAATCGGGCTCAGTTGCTCGTGCTTGCCGCGAATTTGCGGCTCGTAAAACATTGCGCCGCATTGCACGAAGAATATCCACCACAGTTTGCGCAGTTGTTCGAGCGTGCGGGGGCGGAACGCTTCCACACGGAAACCAGCGGCACGCAACGCCTCCGCAGCGGCATGGACGGCGGAGCGTGTTTCAGGCGTGACCGGAACGAGGCCATCGTCCTCAAAAAATCCGATGGTGCCCGCACGGAGTTCGTCAAGGCTCGGTGTTCGCAGCGGCAATGGAGGGCTCGAAGGGTCGCCCGGATCCTGCCCGCTCAGGGTGCGAAACAGAAGCGATATGTCAGCGATCGTGCGTGCCATGGGGCCAATTGCGCCCAATGTCGCAAATGGACCCACGTTCGGTGGCAGGTGTCCGCGCGCGGGAATGCGCCCAGGCGTGGGCTTGAGCGCACAGATGCCGGTGCAATGCGCGGGCATGCGCACCGACCCGCCGCTGTCGCTGCCCAGGCCCGCCGCCGACATGCCCGCCGCGATCGCAGCCGACTCGCCGCCGCTCGATCCTCCCGGCGAACGATCCAGGTCCCACGGGTTCCGCGTGGCGCCGTGTAACAGGTTCGCCGTCTCGTAGGCCATCAGGAGTTCCGGACAATTTGTGGTGCCCAGGATCAGCGCTCCGGCGGCACGCAATCGCGCCACAACAATAGCGTCTTCCGCGGGAATTTCGCCCTGGTGAAGATAGCTGCCGATCTCGCAGAGATAACCGGCGGTCGCGATCGACGACTTCACCGTGACCGGCAGCCCGTGGAGAGGCCCGCGCGGCGCTTGCGACTCATCCATGCGGCGTGCCTGCGCACGCACCCGTTCGGCGTCGAAGTCGGCGAACGCGTTGAGTTGCGGATTGAGGCGCTCGATCTGGCGGATGTGGGCGTCAGCCAGCTCAAGGACGGAGACTTCGCGGTTGCGCAAAAGTTCGAGTTGGCGCACCGCGGGAAGAAGGACGAGGTCTGTCATTGATTGCGTTCAGGCTTTTGTGGTCTCCCACCCTTTCGCCAGGAATAAGGCGAAAGGATGGGGCACGGAGATCAGGGAAGCTTATGGCTACCCAATGTCTGTTTGTTATCGTCTGACGGAGCCGACGGAAGCTGCGCGGTAGTCGAAGCGATACGACCGCACCGGCTCGCCGGAATCGAAGCGGTCGTTCCAATTCAACTGGTAATCGATTGACTGCTCGTCGTCAGGGTATTTCTCTGTGTCTGGATATGGGTAGGTCGACATGCGGTGAAACGGCAATTGCGCCACGGTGAACGGCGAGCCGTCCCACCAGTCCATGTCCTTTACGAATCCGTTGGCGTAGAAGAAATAGTCTCGCTTCCAGTGCGGCGGCAGCGCCGGCAGCTTCGTCGCATCGAAATCGATCGCGATCTCCTCGCCGCTGCCGAAGATCGCGAAACGATCGTCGATGGCGCTCACCAGCGACGTCACATCGCCCGTGCGAGTGTAGTTGCCGCGCTGGCGCTGAAACGGACCGGTGAGACTGACGCGATCGTAGTCATAATCAAGATCGCCCGGGCTAGCGCCTTCAATCTGCTTCGGGTAGCCGCGGAAATGCAGCGTAGCCTGCGCCAGCGGCACTTCGCTGGTGCGCGACTCAGCGTGTTCACTCTGGTCGATGAGCACCTGGTCCCAGTAGATTTCGAGATTGGTCTGGAGGCGGATGCGCTTTGTACCCGCCGGCAGCTTGCCGGCTGAGATCGACAACAATCGTGCGCTCCAGCCCGGCCGGAAATCCCGCCTCGCCCGGAATCGTCTTCCAACTGCCGTCCGGCAACTGGGCTTCGACATACGGCGAGATCGGCTTTACGCCCGCTTGCCACGCGGCGTAGAGCGACGTCGCGCTGAAGTAATTCACGTAGCCCGTCATCAGGAGCCGCAATGGGGCGTTGGGTTTCACGTCGCCAAGATCGAGCGTCAGCGCATGCAGGTTGGCAAAGCCGTCGTAAGGCGAAGGCGTGAAGCCGCCGGCGAACTTGTGATCACGCCGGCTGAGCACATCGAGTACGTCGCGGCCGTCGCCGTCCCATGCGTCAACGGGCAGGCGGGTCGCCTGCGACGCCACCACGCGGCCCGATGCAAACGGCGGATCGTCGAGGAAACGCTCATCGGGATTGACTTCAACATCATCGGGATGGTCGACGGCGACGAGGCGGAGGTGGTCGATGTAGTTCACCTCTTCCATGGGCTCGATGAATCGCAGACTCAATTTGCCATTGACGGGCGCAATGTGCGCGCCATCAACCTTGATCCACTCACCTGGATTAGGGATGTTACGGCGCTGCGGCGTGAACCAGTGGCCCACCACGGCCGCGCCGATCACATCCGTTACAAGCTTGTACTTGTGGCCGTCCCACGCGAACAACACGGGGCACGAGCTGCCGCGTCGATCGGCTTCTTTCATCGCGATCACTTGCGTATTCGGCAAGTCGATTTCATCCTGCAGCACGCCCGTGGGCCAGAGAATACGCAACAGATCGATGCCGGGAGAATCACCCAACCCGACCAGAATCTGCGGCGGCGCCTGCGTCTGATAGCCCGAGGCGCCGGCGATTTCCCACTTCTGCCAGTGACCGTTGGAAAAGATTTCCACCTTGGCGCCGAGCGCGGTCTTGTTATCGGCCAGGCCGGCGAGTTCAATGCGCACCGAGTGATTCTTGTTTCCGCCCTCGTTGCGCAGCAGCACGGGCGGCGCGTTCAGTTGGGTCACGATCAGGTCCGCGGCTCCCTTGCCCTCCACATCGGCCGCGATCAGTCCGCGCGGCGCAGTGAGAGCTGCTTTGTCCAGGCCCAATGACTGGCTTACGTCTTCAAATGTGCCATCCCCACGATTGCGAAGTACCCGGATCTGCGGGCCGGCCTTGGTTTCGACCACGGCGGCAAGGTCGATCCAGCCATCGTTATCGATGTCCACCGGCATTACGCCCCATCCGCGTACCGCATCTGCTATCGGCAAATCGACGCGTTCAAACCGTCGGCCGATATGGTTCGGACCTTCGACGTTACGCCACAGCGTAAGCCCGGGCGCGCCGGCATGCGTGACTGCGATATCCATCCAGCCATCTTTGTTGAAGTCGAGAACGGCGATGCCGACCGTCGGCGAAAGCTTCGCATCGTTATACAACGGCTGCGTCGGGTACTTGCCTTCCCTCGGATTGACATAGAGCAGCGGCGCTGGCCCGTCGCCGGTGACGGCGATATCAACAGCGCGGTCGTTGTTGAAATCCGTCAAGATCGCTGCGGAACTTGTGCCGCTGCCGCCAAGCCCCGTGGGCTCGGTCCACTCGGTAAAAGTCTTGTTGCCGTTGTTGCGCCAGAGAACATTCGATGTGTCACCGGACTTGATTGGCGCGCCGGTGATGAGCAGGTCGAGGTCGCCGTCGTGGTCGTAGTCGATAAATGTGATTCCGGTCGGGCTTGTTGCGCGGCGGCCAGGCCGGCCTCGACACTCGCGTCCTCAAACTTCCCTTTACCCAGGTTGCGGAACAGCAGCACCCGATCCTCGAGGGCGACGGCCAGATCGTTGAGGCCGTCGCCGTCATAGTCGCCAACGGCGCACGCCACCGCGTGGCCGGAGGCTTTCAGGCCGGCCGCCTCCGCATCCATCGGCTCAAAGCCGCCGTCCTCCCCGCGATGAAAGACCCCGATCGCGTGGTCTCCGGATTCCATAAGGACGAGATCCAACTGCCCCGACCCCGTCACATCGAGCATGCATGCGCCGCCGGTCGCGGCAAATGGGCCGGGGGCCGCCGGATTCTTATTTGAGACCTGGGGTACCATCGGCTCCGCAACCAGCTTCACCGCGATCATTGGCTTGCGCGCCGTCTCCGGTTCTTCGATCGGAGTCACCGTGGAGTAGTGCCCCTGTTCTCCATAGGCCAGCCCGATGGCTGCCGATATCTTGGTGCTGGTCAGATGCTGGAACTGCTTGAAGTGTTCTTTTGCCTCCGCCGTGCGCCCGGACCGCTGCAATGCCCGCGCCAGTTGAAACTCCGCCGAAGCGTGCAGGGGATTCACCGCAAGCGCCTTGTTGAACGTTTCGATGGCCTTGTCGAACTGCTTCATCTCGCCGTAGCAAACGCCTACGAAATACCACGAGTCCACGTCGCGCGGATCGATTTGGACGGCGTGCTGGAAGCTGGCCAGCGCGGGCTCCAGTTCGTTGCCGGCGTGCTGCGCGAGGCCCAGGTTGTACCACGCCTGGGCACTATTCGGATCCAGGGCAAGAGCTGCCCGCAGGGCGCTTCTTGGCTTCATCGAGTTTCTGCAGAGCCATCAGCGCGATGCCTTCATTGATGGCCGCCTGCGCCATTTTTGGATCCTTCTTGAAGGCTTCAGCGAAACTGTCCGCGGCTTTGTCGGTAAATTGCTGCCCCATCTGCGCCACGCCGCGATTGTTCAGCCGCACCGCGTCGGCGTTGAACCGCGCCTCGGCCCCGATCGCCAAGACCCCGAGCGTCGTGCACACCAGCGCCAGCCACCCTATTCCTCTTATCCGAAAAATTCCCAAGACCCTCTCCCGCCGCGGACGAACCTGCGCTGCCAGTCAATGGATGAACCTATCCAGTGTATGCGAGCGGCTGGCCCGCACGCCGCTCTTGCGACGTAGCCGCTCTTGACGGCGTGAACAAGTTCCCTTGCGATTTATACTTGGCGTGTGCTCCCCTCGTTGAAACTATCCCTAAGAGCCACGTTCGCCAACCTGACCAACCCTATCTGCCATGTCTGAGGCCCGGAACAAACGACGTATCGGCGTAGTGACGACTTCACGCGCCGACTATAGCCATCTCTACTGGCCATTGCGCGAACTGGCCGCGCACCCGCAGGTCGAGTTGGGAGTCTTCGCCCTGGGACCGCACCTTTCACCCCAGTTCGGTTCGACGATCCATCAAATTGAGCGCGATGGTTTTCCCATCCGCGCGCGCATCGAATGCCTGCTCAGTTCCGACACCGATACCGGCATGGCCAAGACGATCGGTCTCGCGATTCTCGGCCTGGCCGATGCGTTCACGGCGTGGCGGCCCGATCTCCTGCTGCTCATCGCGGACCGGTACGAGATGTTGGCTCCCGCTTCCGCTGCGTTGGCCATGCGCATTCCCGTAGCGCACATCGAAGGCGGCGAAGTGAGCCAGGGCGCCATCGACGACCAGGTGCGCAACGCGCTCACCAAGCTGTCCCACGTCCACTTCACTTCAACTGACATGGCGCGCAACCGCGTGATCGCCATGGGCGAGGAACCGTGGCGCGTCCACCGTGCCGGCGCGCCGTCGCTCGATCATTTGCGCCGATCGCAACTACTGGATCGCGCGGCGCTCGAAACGCGCCTCGGCATAACCCTCGCGCATCCCTCGTTGCTCGCCGCGTGGCATCCGGTCACCATTCTTGCCGACACTAACGCGGAGGCCGGCGCATTCTTTTCGGCGATGGAACAGGTGGATGGTCAGGTTATCTTCGTGTATCCCAACTCGGACGCCGGCAGCCATGCATTGATCCAACGGACAACGGCGCTCGCTGGGCGACGGCCGGACACCCGCATCTTCGTCAACCTTGACGCCGTCACTTATTGGAGCCTGCTTGGCCAGGTGGACGTCATGGTCGGCAACTCGTCAAGCGGCATCATGGAGGCGGCCTCGTTCGCGTTGCCGGTGGTAAACGTGGGCATGCGTCAACAAGGTCGGGAGCGCGCCCGAAACGTGATCGATGCGCCCGCCGAAACAGGACCTCGTCCGCATAGCAATCGAAGCCGCACTCGATCCGGGATTCAGGGCCTGCCTGCGCGGCATGGAAAACCCGTATGGCGATGGAACGGCCGCGCACACGATCTCTCAGGTTCTGGCCAGCGTTCCCATCGACGGACTCCTGATCAAGAAGCCGGTTCCGGTTCCCTCGGAGATCGCCCTCGGAAACTTCCCGGAGCATCCATGACCTTTCGCATTCCTCTATCCGCGCCCGATGTTGGCGAAGCGGAAATTGCCGCGGTTACCGCGGTGCTGCGCACCCCTCAGCTCAGCATGGGCTCTGAACTCAAGGCCTTTGAGGCCGAACTTGCCCGCTATCACTCGGTACCCGACGCGGTCGTGGTCAGTTCTGGAACCGCCGCGCTTCACCTTGCGTTACTTACCCTCGGCGTCGGTCCCGGGCACGAAGTGATTCTGCCCTCCTTCGCCTTTCTGGCTGTCGCTAATGTCGTGCATCACGTCGGCGCCTCTCCCGTGTTTGCGGAGATCGACCCCATTACGCTGAACCTCGACGCGGGGGCGGTCGAGCGCGCGATTACGCCCCGCACCCGCGCCATCATCGCGGTCCACACGTTTGGAATTCCCGCCGACATCAAAGCCCTTCGGTCCATCGCCGATGGACATGGACTTGTGCTCATCGAAGATGCCTGCGAAGCCATCGGGGCAGAGTTGGACGGCCGGCGCGTCGGCGGATTTGGCGATCTCGCCGTGCTGGGCTTCTATCCCAACAAGCAGATCACTACGGGCGAGGGCGGCGCGGTACTGGTTCGAAACCCCGCACACGCGCCAACCATCCGGCGGCTGCGGAATCAAGGCCGGGATGGCCAGGGCTGGCTCGACCAGCGTGAAATCGGTTACAACTACCGGCTCTCGGAACTCGAATGCGCGTTGGGACGAGTCCAACTGGAACGAATCGATGAAATTCTTGAGAAACGCCGCGCCGCCGCTGAACGGTACCATTCATTACTGCAGAATATTCCGCACGTGGAATTGCCGCCCCTCGTCCTTCCCCACCGGACGATCAGTTGGTTTGTCTATGTCGTGCGTCTCACATCCGAGGCAGTCCGGGTGCAGTCTCACCTCGCGGAAAGGGGCATCGCCACCGGACGCTACTTCGCCCCCATCCATCTGCAGCCCCCATGGCGGTTCACCGAGAAGGTTACCGAACTCCGGCTGACGGAAGAAATTGCGCGCTCGACTCTCGCACTCCCTCTATTTAATCGAATTACTATTGAGCAACAAAGGGAAGTTATCTCGGCCCTGCGCGATGCAATCCTGTCTGATCGAACCATTTCAACAAGATGAGGCTGCGGGCTTGCGCCGTGAGTATGTGCGGCCTCAGTTCAGCACGCAATTGTCACGAACAATTTACTTGGCTGATTGCGCGCCGGAGTAACCAAAAAGTGTTATCTTAGGAGTGTAGATCGGGTGTGACAACCACTCCAGTGTTTTCCGCATCTCTCGCTAAGTCCTGAAAGTTGTGTCAACTGGAATCGGTACTTCACAGGGCCAAAAAAGCAGCAGCAAATCCCAGACTGACTTTCCATGTCGATGTGTTCCATAGTGGGATTTCGTACGCGACGTCCTACATCGGCAGGCGGCTTCCCCGTTACCTGACTCCTTAGACTGAATCTCAATCCCCCGCTCGAGCAGGTGCCATATGGTAGTCAAAGCGCAAAGTAAAGGACGGGGACTCTCCGGATTGCTCGTCGGTACGGATAACGTACGGCGATATTTTCCCAAGGATGTGTCCTCCATCGAATTGCAGTTGGATCATCTCCGGATCCAGTGCGGACTGGCGCCAGACTTTTGGCAGGGCCAGCCTGAAATCTACGATCCGCGCCTGTGTGCGTGGCTCGAAACCAAACACATGCATGCCAGCCGGGACCGCCACCCGGTGACGCTGGCCATGGTTCCTGCAGGGAAAAACGCTTTTCGCCTGCAGCCCGTGTCAGCGGATGGGCACGACCGGCTCCGCATCCACACGCGACCGGCGGCCTGACTCACCGTTCTCGCTGTCTCGGCGGGGAACGTCTCGAGCATCGTTGGGATCGATAAATCCTGACGATGCTTGACCAGAAAACTAGACTTACTTTAGTTATTCATCCTCCTGAAAGCGTATTCATCCGCTCCTCTTCCGTTCAAGCCCAGCCATCGTTTAACCCCGATGAAAACGTCTTCACTTCCGGAAGGCGCGCCCACGCGCATTCTGGGGATGCCTTGCTTAGTTACGCATCCTCCGGGAGTCAACAAACAACGCCTTGCTTTGGGTTCGGGAAAGTGTCATCGTTCTCAGCCTCGCTCTTGTCCAGGCAAGCGAAGTCTTTTTCGATGGCAAGCTCAAGGGGCCCATGGCCGGAGCCGGTTGCGCCATACAGCCCCACGTCATTGCCTTCAGCCCAGTTCCGCGCCTCGCGTGACGAAACCAGCACCGTCACTTCCTGCGGCCGATACAGGACCGTCATTGTCCCGGCTTGGGCAGTATGCTGCAGCGCGTAAGTGAGCCTGGCGTCCCCATCCGCGCCGAAGTAGATGGTTTCCTCAACGCGCCCGGATTGAAGCAGTTGCTCCATCTCCGAGGGCGATACTCTCAGCCGCAGTGAATTTCCTTTGATGCGCAGCTTCATCGTTGTTCCCGTCCGTGGCTCGCGGAGGCGAGTGCGTTCGCCTCGGCTTCGCTTCTAATGCTATCCAACAATACGCGCCGCATTCAAAGGTGACACGTGCAGCTAGATTCGGCTTAGCCTTGACACCGTGTCCCCCCGGGAGTCAACTTCGAATCCGAGGAGTGAGCGTGCGAACGCCCCAGCGAAGTGTCGAATTGACCCAGGTATTGGAGTGGGATGACGGCACCGTCGGCTCAGTCCAGGATGCGCTGGCGGCGGAAGAACCGCTGGAGATTCGTATCAATGGGGCACCCCTGACCGTGACCATGCGCACGCCGGGCCACGATCTGGAACTTGCCGCAGGATTCCTGCTCACGGAGGGAATCATAGAGACCCGCGGCCAGATCGCGGGGATTCGCTCCGCCATTCCGCAAAACGGCGCCAAGAGCAATGTCGTTGAAGTGGAGTTGCAGGAATCCGGATTCGACCCGGCAGGCTTGCAGCGGAATTTCTTCGCCGCCTCCAGTTGCGGCATTTGCGGCAAAACCTCCATCGAGGCCATTCGCAACCGGGGACTGCAGCCTCCAAATCCCGAAATTCGATTCGATCCTGAAGTCCTCTGTCGATTGCCCGAGACGCTCCGTGAAGAGCAGGCGGTGTTCAGCTGTACGGGCGGCCTACATGCCGCCGCTCTCTTCGACGCCACAGGCGCGTTACTCGCTGTCCGTGAGGACATCGGCCGGCATAACGCGGTCGACAAGGTAGTGGGTTGGGCTTTGCTCGACGGACGCTTGCCGCTCAACAACCATGTCATGGTGGTCAGCGGCCGGGGCGGATTCGAAATCGTGCAGAAGGCACTGGCCGCGGGCATTCCCATTCTGGCTTCGGTCTCGGCGCCCAGCAGCCTGGCCGTCAAACTGGCGCGCGAACTCGGGCTCACGCTGGTCGGCTTCCTGCGCGGACGTCGCTTCGTTGTGTATTCGGGCCCGTTCCGATGCTTGCCTGGGGACAGGTGATGTGGATGGGCTCATGCGTGTGTGTCTGAAAGCGGGCAACAAGTGCAATCGCGAAATGTGACGCGACTTGTATCATGGGCAGCATGCTGCCCCGCTGGCTTGTTCCAGTTGCATTGTCTCTGACGATGAGAGTCGTGATTGCGCCTGCGTGCGCGGTCGCGCAGATCGATGCATTTCATGCGAAATTCGACGCCGAGCTGACGCGTCATGGTGTGGTCGGGGGCGGATTTGCGTTCGTTCACGGTCCGGCGACGACCACGCAATTCGTTCTTGGCGAAGCTCGCCGGGACACTCACCAGCGCGTCGATGCCGAAACTGCCTACAACTGGGCCTCGATCACCAAGACCTTCACCGCTATCGCGATCCTTCAACTGCGCGATCACGGGCAGCTTTCACTCGACGACCCCGCGGTCCGCTATGTGCCCGAACTGCGGCAGGTGCACGATGCGTATGGCTCCATCGAAGACATCACCATTCGGCATCTCCTGACCCACAGCGCCGGCTTTCGAAATCCCACCTGGCCGTGGGACTGCGACGACCCGAAGAACTGCGACTGGCAGCCCTTCGAGCCAACGAGGTGGGCGCAGGTCGCTGCGATGCTTCCTTACACCCACATTGCCTTCAGGCCCGGCAGCCAATGGAGCTACTCCAATCTCGGCTACGTGTTTCTCGGCCAGATCATCGAGAGGCTCAGCGGCGACGATTTCGAAGTCTACATCGACAAGAACATCCTCAAGCCGCTGGGAATGAGCGCAAGCTATTTTGATCGTGCTCCGTATTTTCTCGAGGGCCACGTTTCGGCCAGTTATCTTCGGGAGGGGACTACACTCACACTTCAGCCTCTCAACTTCGATACCGGCATCACTACCTCCAACAGCGGATTGAAAGCGCCTGTTCCTGACATGGTGAAATACCTGCGCTTCCTGATCGGCGATCCCGCTAATCCGCTCTATGAAGTCGTCCTGAAGCGCAGTTCGCTTGAAGAAGCTTGGAAGGGCGTGCTTCCCGTCGCCGAGCCCGGCCGCGCGCCCACTGCCTACACCGCCGGGCCACATGGTGCTCATCCCATGATGGGGCTCGGCTTCTTCGTACTCGACGCGGACGGACACCGCTATATCTACCACGACGGCGACCAGGGTGGGTTCTCTTCGGAATTGTTGATCGATCCGGCAGGCATGAGCGCGTGCATCCTGGCCGTGAACACGACCGACACCGGGGCGCCGCCGGCCGACTCGCTTCATCCGCAGTCAAACACCGAGCCCGATCCGCACGCCGATCTGCGCCAGGCCCTGCGCGCGGTCCTCATTGAAACAGTGTTTCCAGCCTACGCAAAAAAGAATTGACTTGGAGCCAACGGTTTACGCCGAATCTCCGCTGTTGCCGATATCCATTGACGGTGAAATCGGGTTGGATTCGTCGATCATGGCTTCGATGCAGTCATTGAGCTTGCCCTTGGCGTCGAGGATGAAATCGATTGCGTCGCGCGCCGCGCCGCACCCGCCCGCATGCGGAGTGATGTAGTGCGCCTCGGCCTTTACCTGCTCGCGCGCATTGGCCACCGCGACCGCGAAGCCGCACGCGCGCATCACGGGTAAATCGATGACATCGTCGCCGACATAGGCGATCTCGTCGAGCGTCGCGCCTGCCTTCGCCATAATGTCGCGCACTGCCTGCATCTTGAATGCCTGGCCCTGGTAGACAAACTCAAGCTTCAGGTCCCGCGCGCGCGTGGCCACCGTTTCGCTGATGCGCTTGGTGATCACGCCGCACTTCATGCCGCCGATCCGCGCCAGAGAAATGCCGGCCCCATCGTGGGCGCTGTAGCCCTTGGCTTCCATCATGGTGGCGGACTGAATGCCGTAGCCAACCCCGCCGTCAGGCCCGCCGAATTGCTTGTGCGGCAGGCTCTCTGCTTCCTTCGCAGCCGGCGCAGGCACCAGCCAGATGGTTCCGTCGGTCAGAACTCCATCCACATCGAACAGGATGATCTTGATGCGGCGCGCGCGTTCGTGAGCGGTCAATGTCATGGATCGATTTTAGATGGGAAGGGTAACGGCCAATCCGCGACAATAGGAAGCATGGATCGAGATCCACCCGACGCAGCGCCGACGCCCGAACCGGAGGACTATTACATGGAAGGTCCCTACATGGTCTTCACGGCGGCCTTTCACCTGAAGCGCGGATACTGCTGCGGGTCGCGCTGCCGCCACTGTCCCTACGGATGGGCTGCGGTTGAAGACTCCGATCAGCGCTCGGGACCCGCGCCGCCCCCCGATGGGGACGCGCCGCCTGCCGCCGGCTGAGTGACGGGGACTGCCGGCTCTCGCACCAGCACCGCAAACCGCGGAAATGCAAAGCTCCCGCCCGCATCGTCGATCACATTCAGCTGGCATAGATACGAACCCGGCTTGAGCCCGGCCAGCGGCACGTCCAATTCAATCGACACTGCGTCGCGGCCCGCAACGTTGATCGCCTTGGCCTGCACCAGCGGCGTTTCGTACACCTTGGTCGAACCTTGAATCAGTTCGAGGCTGCTGAGCAGGTTGATGCCGGGCTTGGTTCCCTTGGGCTGATTCTCGGCCGGCTTTTCGCGCGCCGGCGAGTAGACCTCATAGAGCAGATACAAGTGCTGATCCTGGCGGAAGACGTGGCTGATGTTGGGCACGTACTCCTGGCCGTTGCGCACCAGCGGAGATTCCTGCTTGCTGGGCTGGCGCGTCGACGCCAGCACGATGGAACTCATCTTGAGAGGAACCTTCTTCATCTCCGGCAGGTTGATGTCGGCCTCGAACGATCCCATGCGGCCGGTCTGGTTCTCGCGCACCACGAACTTCAGGTGATACTTGCCCGGAGGCAGATTGAAGCTGGTGGTGTACTGGATGTTTTTCTGTCGCGCCCCGAGCGACTGGTCGAGGTTCAGCTTCACGGTTTCGCGCGCGCGGCCGATGGGCCGCTTCACTTCATCGATCACCGCGCCGATGATGTCGAGCGTCGCCTTGTCCTTGTCGCCGCCTTTCACAAACGGAACCTGCGACCCGGGCACGATCAGCGAAACGGGCACATAGAAACGGTTCTCATCGAGCCGGAAGTACAGGGCGTCGAGATACACAGCCATGTCGGTGGCGGGCAGATCGCTCGATAACTGCTCTTCGAGATCGCGCTCGCGGTCTTCCTTGCCGGAGTGCTGGAAGTCGGACGGCGCGTAGTACCCGGGCCGGTATTCGAGCTTGATGCCGGGCCGATTGATCTTGATGGTCAGCTTGCGGTACTTGCCGTCGCGCGCCGGATTCGTGGAATGAAATCCGATGGCGTAGTAGGCCGAAGTGTCGCGCTGCACCTGCGCAAAGGCCGGCGCAAAATCGTTGGAGTCGAAGAACGCCTTGCCGCCCGTATCGGAACTGAGCGTCGCCATCACTTCCTGGGTGGCGAAGTTAGCGTTCATGTTGTTCGTGAGCGCGCCGCCGTTGTAAGCGCCCGTGCCGCGCAGGCTGCCCGTCGATGCATCGCCCAGCGGAGAAATGGCCTGCAGGCCGCGCGTGTCCACGCTGTAGATGGCGAGATTGGCGCGCACCGCCGCGTTGATGGCCGCGCGCAGCGACGCCTGGTTTTCAATGCCGTCGCGGGAGATGCCGCCGGAGAAATAGAGCAGCGACTTCTTCTCGCTGATCTTCTCCAGCGATTTCGAAATCGCCCGCAGGGCAAACAGTTCGCGGTCGGTGTTGAGGTCGTTGTACTCGCTCTCGTCCGGCGTGTATGCGGTCGTGTCTTCCACCTGGTTGGAGTTGGCGTTGGCGCCCTGCGCAAAACCCTGCCCCTGCGGTGCCGTTGTAGATGCCGACCTCGTTCCACAGCGCGTCTTTGTCGGCGGTGAAATCCTGGTCGACTTTGAGCGTGTCTCCCAGAGAGACCAGCGCCACCAGGTCGGCGGGCGCCATCTTCTTCTTCAGGAAATCGCGCGCCGCCTCCACGCTGCGTTCCAGGTCTTCGGGCTGCATCGTCGTCAGATCAAAGAACATGACGATCAGGCGATGATTGCGCAGGTCTTCGGGACGAGCCACGACCACGGCCTTGTTGCCCGGCCCCTTTGTCCCCGCGGCAAGGCCGCTGACCGTGGCCTCGTTCAGCGGAGTGGCCATATCCACGCTCTGAAAATCGAACGTGGCGATCTGCTGCTGCTTGCCGTTCTCGTAGACGCTGAAGTCGCTCTGCTTGAGCCCGCGCACCAACTCGCCTGTCTTGGTATCGCGCGCCACAACGTTGGTGAGCACCAGTTCGGCATTCACCTTCATCACAAAGCCGCCCGACTGTTGCTGCGAGTTCTGGGCCGGCGCCGCAGGCTGGGATATCTGGCTCTGCGCCTGCAACGGCCCGGGCGCAGGCACAATCAGTGCCAGCGCCATCAATACGGCCACGCTCCGTTGCAACCAGCTCTCATGAATTCCCTTCCAGTCCTATCCGCCCGCGGTGCCGGGTGCCCCAGGTCTCGATTTTGAGACCTGGGATAGCACGAACCCTCATAGACTGGGTCGCGTCCCTAAAACCTGAAACGCGCCGTGAACTGAAACGACCGCATCGGCGCCACTGAAGTTACCTGCCCGAATGGCGAGGCATAGCTCGCTTCGGTCCCGGTATAGAGTGTCGTATCTACGCCCGGAATACTGCACGGTGTTGAACACATTGTTGGCCGTGGCGCGCACTTCAAAGCTGCGCGTCTCGCCCAGTTGCATGGTCTTCGATAGCGACATGTTGTTCTGAATGATTCCCGGCCCCATGAATCGAATTGCGCGACGCGGTGCCGTACAAGCCTGCCGGCGCGGTGAAGGCCGCGGTGTTGAACCAGTGCTTCAGCGATCCGCCGCCTTCCGTCAACGAAACGCCGGGAACCCGGTCCGGCCGCTGTGTCCCGGCCGTGCCCTGGGCAACATCGCCGATGGTCGCCTGATAACTGGGAGTCAGGTACGACCCGGTCGCAAAAGTAAATGTGCCCGAAATCGAGAACCCTTCGAGTATGTGCGATGACTTACCGGTGGTAAACCAGAACTTATCCTTCCCGAAAGGCAGTTCATAGAGATAGTTGCCCGAAACCTTGTGTCTTACATCGAAACTCGAATTCCCTTCCTCGGCCAGAATATCCTGCCAGTTCTGCGCCACGACGGTCGACGTTCCACCCACGGAACCGGCATTGTCGATGGAGTGCGAATACTGATAATTCGCGCCCAGCGCAATCCCGTTCGACAACCGCTTGTTCACGCGCAGCGTGCCGGCGTTGAAGCGCGAAAATGCCGCCGACTCTTCATAGTTGAAGAGCACATTGTGCGGGATTGGTCAAAGGCTGCATCCGGCCCCTGGCGCGGCGCGATGGTCACATCGAGATTGCTCCCCTTCGATCCGTTGTATCCCGCGTTCAACACGATTCCCCACGGCAGCGTCTTCTGTATATCCACGTTCCACACCTGCACATTGGGCAGGCGGTAGTGCGGATCGACGGCATAGTTCCCGAACGCGTTGGCTGCCGGAAAGCCATTGGCCAGCGAAAGGCATCCCGCCCCTGCAGGCAAGCATGAATCCGCGACCACGTTGGTCTGGAGATTCGCAAACGGCGGTTGCAGCGCCATCGCGCCGGCGAAGGTGGCGTATTGGCTGGTGGTGTAATTCATCCCGTATCCGCCGCGGACGACGGTCTGTTTTGGCAGGCGCCACGCCACGCCCAGCCGGGGGGCGAAGGCCACTCGAAACGGATAGACCAGCGCGTCCGGCAGATTCCCGCTGGAAGGGCCGGCGCCTCCCGCCTGCACCTGCGCGACGCTCGTAAAGCCGCCCGCCGGATTGGTATCGATCGTCGACAGGTGGTTGAACTTTTCCGTGTAGGGTGCGAAGAATTCATAGCGAATGCCGTACGTCAAGGTCAGATTCGATCGCACGCGCCAATCGTCCTGCGCAAACGCGTCGAACACGTTGTCGCGCAGATAGCTCTTCGATTCCGTAACGTCGATCGACGTGGACTGGGGCAAGCCCAACAGGAAGTCGGCCAGCGACGATCCGGTATATGACGCCCGTGAAATAGAAACTGCCCGTCGAGTTGGACCCGCCCAGAAAATCATGGTGCACGCGGCGATAGTCCCCGCCGAAACGGAAGTTGTGCTTGCCGTGTATCCAGGCCAGCGTCTCAGAAAACGACATGGTCTGGGAAATCGAGAACTTCGGCTGCTGCTGGCTGAGTCCGGTAAAACTGCTCATCGTCACGTTGGGCAGGCCATAGTTAAGCGCACTGGAGTTGAGCGGATTGCCGCCCGGACCGAGAACACCCACCTGCGTCGCAACGTCGGTCCCGTTGGTGAAGAAGTTCGTCGCCTGGCTGTCGCTGCGGTTCCAGCTGGCGTTGAAGATGCTGGTCAGCTTGTGATAGCCGAGCGTATAGCCGGCCTGCACCGAATTCGAATCCGACGCCGTTTTCCCTCCCAGCTCGGGGTAAACATTCACGTTGTCGCTGGCCGTGTGGGCATAGTTGTAGTTGAAATTGAGACTCTGCCGCAGGCCCTGGCTCTGCTGCCCGCGCCCTCCGCCGCCTCCGCCAAACGCCCCGAACGGCGAAGCATTGGCGCCCAGGCTGCGCATGTAGCGCACGCCCGCCTGGGTGGTGTTCGATTGCGCCGTGGTCAGCAGGTGGTAGTTCTGCGTCGTGCCCGGCAGGTTCGGTTCCGGGATGTACTGGAGCAGCGCGACTGCTTGCGGGACAGGCGTGATCGTGTAGGGCAGTCCCGGAATCACCCCGGCCCGCTCGGCATCGCTCGGCACCGTGGCGTACTGGTCGAGTGGGCTCGAGCTGCGCACCCCAGAGGCGGTGAGAAACACCGTGTCCTTGCCGCTGGGCTTGGTCAGTTTGGGAATATACGGCGCTCCCATCAGCGTGACCCCGAAGCGATTGGAGCCGGATGCGGGTTGTTCCTGCGGCTGGCCGCGCAGGCTGAACGGCTCCGCGTTCAATGCGGAATTGCTGCCCAGCCAGAAAATGGAGCCATGCGGCTGGCCGGGATTGAATCCGTGGAAATTGCCGCGCCCGCTCCCACCACCACGGCCGCCAAAGCCCCCGCCCCCGAAGCCACCGCCGTCGCCGCCAAATCCACCGCCGCCCCCAAAGCCACCGCCGCCGGCGGCGAATAGGCCTCCCCCTTGTCCAGCCCCGCCCGGACCCTGACTGCCGTTTTGCGCCCGCATCGACTCGACCAGGTCGCGGATTCGATCCATGTCCACTCCGGCCAGCGGGCTCACCGAGCCAGATTGCCCGGTGATCGACACCGAATCGCTGCTTAAATCGGCATTGCCAGCAATCGACGGAAGCGACGCGCCGGCGGATGCAGTCGGCGCCGGTGTACCGGCTTCGGTGTCGCCGGTGAGCGCGCTCATCAGGCTCAGGCTCTGCGCCCCATTCCCCGTCAATTGCCGGATCGCCTGCTGTACCTGCGACGCTTGTCCCTCCTGCTGCCGCTCCTGCTCTGCGGCGCGCGACGCCAGCATCAGGTCAAAATTCACAGTCTGGTCATGACTGGCGGCGTTAAGCAACGCCTCCTGCGATCCCGGAGCAAAAGCAGCGAACTGGGTACGAATCACATAGCGGCCATTTTGCGGAATGGCCATCGACCAGGCCCCGTTGATGTCGGTGGTGGTGGAGTAACGCTTCCCCGTCAGCGTATTCTGCGCGGTTACCGTCACGCCGGGAAGAGGCACCTTGCCGCTCATCGCTACGCCGTGCAGCGTTCCACCGGTTGGGCTTGCGGCCGGCAGCGAAGTTACCGGCGCCGATGGTGACGATGCGGATGCAGGTGGCGACCCGGAGGCCGGATCTGCTCCGGTCTGCGCTCCAGTCTGGGCCGGCGGCGCAGGAGTTTGACCCAGGGCCAATGCGCCCGCCATCAGCACTCCCAGACATACCCCCGGCACGCCGGACAAAAGCCCCATCCAAACTCCCAACGCTTTTCAGCTCCGTATTCAAACAGACGGCCAGTGGACGACTAAGGTTTACGGCCGGCCTGTCCTGCCGCTTCTGCCGCCGTGGTCTCTGCGCGCCGGATTTAACTCAAACACGACTTTGTCCCGTTCCCGGTGTTATCCACAAGCCGGTAGACGGACTCGCCTTTCTCGTGAAATATCTTTGAGCGGCGGTTTGTCCGCAATTCCCGACGTCCGCCCCAACGAGCGAGGTTCAAATGAAAGCTTTACGCCTTCTGCCGCGTGCCGGTTTTGCCTTGATGATCACCTTTGCAACCGTGGCCGGCGCACAACAGCCAGTCACCTTTCCCAGCGGCGATGGCGTCGCGAGCGGGCTGTTGTACCTGCCCCAGGGCGCGGGACCGCATCCCGGCCTGGTTGTCATTCATGAATGGTGGGGGCTGAACGACTGGATCAAGCAGGAGGCCGCCGGCTACGCGTCGAAAGGCTACGTGGCGCTGGCCGTCGATCTCTACCGCGGCAAGGTCGCCGACAACGCCGATACCGCTCACGAACTGATGCGCGGTCTGCCCCAGGACCAGGGCGTGCGCGACCTGGTTGCCGGCTTCAATTATTTAGAGAACCGCAAGGATGTGAAGCGCGACCGGATCGGGGCCGTGGGCTGGTGCATGGGCGGCGGGTATGCGTTGCAGTTGGCCATTGCCGCCCCCTCGCTGAAGGTTGTCGCCATCAATTACGGCGCCCTCGCTACCGACAAGGACCAACTGGCGAAGATTCACGCCGCAATTCTGGGCAACTTTGGCGGCAAGGACCAGGGCATACCCCCCGACGCGGTTCACGCCTTCGAAGCAGCCATGAAATCGCTGGGCAGGCCGGTGGACATCAAGATCTATCCAGATGCGGGACATGCTTTCGAAAACCCGAACAACAAGACCGGTTACCGCCCCGACGATGCGGCGGATGCGCTGGCCCGGATCGACCGGTCTTTCGCTGATCAACTTGGTCACTAACGTGCCGCTGCACGGCGGATTTCGCTTGCGCTTCATTGCATAGGCGTGTTAACTACTTAGTACATACACGATTGGTTACTACCTGGGAAGTAACCCCGGTAGCGAACCCAGAGGAACTCACGTGATGAAGATCGGCACCACCATTCGCGCGCATCGGCTCGAGCGCGGGCTCTCGCAGGGAGACATCGAAAAGAAAACCGGACTTTTGCGGTGCTATCTCTCGCGCGTCGAGAATGGCCATACCATCCCCTCGCTCGACACGCTGTCAAAGATCGCGATGGCGCTCGATCTGCCGATTGCGCAGTTCTTTCACGACGACGGGGCGACCGGCCAGTTGAGCACGCCCAAGCTTTCCGACGAGGAGTTGCGTTTTCTAACCCAGATTCGCCGCTACTCCAACAACCTGAATGACGGCGACCGTAAGCTTCTGCTGGCCATGGTGAAGAAGTTCGCGGCAACCGCGACGCGATGAGGACCCAGAAATGAGTCGGCTCAACGACGCCACGTGATCCGGTCCCCATTTAAAAGGATGACCTTACCAGCGCTCTCCTGATCGTGGGGGAAATTCACACGCGCATAACCGCCGCCGATAATGGGTCGATCGATAGAGACGGTTTCGAGCGCCCGGTTCACCTCACTCTCTGGCAGCCGTCCGATTAGAGATCCGAGCGTGGTACTCAGTGGGTGAAACACGTGACGGCCATTAATCCAGACAGATATCAGCACGCTCACAGCCGAATCTTTGTCAAAGAACATGCATTGAAGCCCAGATGAAGATGAGGGTGGGCAAGCTGTAAGTGTGCCACCCACAATTCTGTCCGAGGCGTCCCATATTTCAAGCGTGTCTGTTGAGCCCAACAATACCGGCGACCTTTTCGTATCGTCATTCCTGAGTGTTAATACCGTCAGCCTGAGCAGAGAGCTCTCGCCAAAACGCTCGGGCACCGAACGAGGCGAACCAGCTTCTTTATCGAACGTTTTTCCCAATCCGCGACTCTTTATGTCAAGCAAGCGGAGTGCAGAGCCTGACGGATGTCGTCTAACCACTGCCAGGCGCTCACTAAACTCATTGGCGCCGCCGGCTGGAACACGCACTCCCGCCGTGGTTTCGAATGATGCTCGTTCGATCACTAATTGCATCCCCGGAACAAGGTCTACGAATCCGGATCGCCCGAAGGAATAGCTGTAGAGCAATACTTCGGAGGCGGGGAGGGGTATTGCCTGCGAAATCTGGCTCAGAACTTCCTGAGGACTCATGTCCTTTGGAAAGCACCCGGATTGCTGGAGGGCCAGCACTTCGCGTGCGAAGCGCATCCATTCCGATTGCACGTCCGTGCTGTCGCTGCGGCGCTTCCATCCCTGCACATTGAGCGAAGTGATGACCCAAAGAGCAGAGTTGGACGATTTTGCCGGGGCAAGAGAAAAGAAGGTCCCCTTGACAGTGCAATTCCCTGCACCCAGGGGATTTGTCACAGCTTCCTTTCCAGTAAGTTCAAGTGGATATTCCTGAAAGTCGTCGTCTGTTGTGCTCAGCGAACTTGACGGGACCATGATGGGAAACTCGGCGGGTCCTTCCAATGAGAAGACGCGCTTGTCCACGGGGATCTTGTGCATGCAGCCCGTGGAGAGAAGCGTTAATGAGCAAATGAGGAAATAGACTACGCTTGCTGCTTTGACTCGGAGGCATACCTCGGCGCTTGAGCTCCCGGCAACCATCTCCTAAGCCTCCAACGTCCAATTTAGACACCAAAGGCTACCTCATTGTTCCCCCTCCGCGCGTCTAGCTGAGCGGGCGACCCTGCAACATCTGCGGTCGGAATCTGGTCAGAGGCCAGTTCTTGCGCCGGCCGAAGCTGATACAAGTGATTGGTGACCTGCAATTGCAATTTATCGGGCCGCCGGGTTCTGGCACTTCCCGCCAATCTTCGCCCCAGGTTTCTTTCGGGATTGACGAAGTCCGAACTCGATGACGTCCTCTCTCAAGCCAGGCATCGGCGCTTTCTCCGTTCCTCGGTCATTCTCCACGAAGAGGATCAGGCGGATCGGCTCTTTCTTTTTACGAGTGGTCGCGGCAGGCACTTTGTGTTAACACATGGCGGACGGAAGATTCTTCTGCATTGGCTTACTGCGGGGCAGATTTTCGGCGGCGCGGCGCTTCTGACTGATTCTTCCACGTACCTTGCCAGCACCGAAGTGTTGTCCGACAGTTGCGCACTCGCATGGGACCGAAAAACCGTGCGCAAGTTGGTGACCACCATCCCGAGATTGTTGGATAACGCTCTTTCCATTGCGGTCACTGAGCATATCGCATGGCTGGTTGGCGCAAAGGTCAGCCTCAGCTCTGAGGATGCGCAGTCGCGCATCGCCGATTTCCTGATCGGCCTTGCCCTGGGAATCGGCATAAGTGGTCCGGACGGTGTTGTGATCCCGGTTGCAAACGAAGAAGTGGCCGCCGGAGCGAACGTAACGCCATTCACTGTCAGCCGCTTCTTGAGCAAATGGCAGCGCGAAGGCATCCTGGGCAAGCGAAGAGGCAAGATCATCCTGCGGCGGCCGGAACTTCTGGTCGGTCCCTGAGATTCCCTGAAGACTCAATCATTCCAGGTTGCCTCCGGCAATTCGTTAATTGCCCGGGAGCAATCAGCAGCCTGCTCGCAGACAACGACCTCATGGGGTGCGTAATGTGAATCTACTGTTAATGCCGCCTCGACAGAGGTTCGAACGGCAGACACAGGCCTCGACTGAGTCGGGGTACATTAGAGGAAATTGATTGAAGCAATCCATTCGCGTCTTCCTGGTTGATGATTTTTCCCCGTTTCGCGATTTTCTCCGCACAATTCTCGCGCAAATGCCGGGTTTCGAGATCGTTGGCGAAGCATCAGACGGAATCGAAGCCGTTCAGAAAATACGGGAACTAAACCCCAACCTGATTCTTTTGGATGTTGGCCTTCCCAATCTCAGTGGCATCGAAGTTGCCCGCCAGGTCCAAAACGTTTCCGCACACTCAATCATCCTATTTGTGAGTCAGATCTGCGATTGGGACATCATTGAGCACGCTTTCCTCTACGGCGCGAGTGGATATGTGGTCAAGTCCGATGCCGCGGCGGAATTCTTTTCTGCTGTGGAATCGGTCCGTCGGGGAATTCACTTTATCAGCACAACTGCGGTCCGGCATATTCTCGACGAGTACAAACAAGGTGGGACGTCGCGCATGCTCAACCGAATTTCAGCTGATATTGCCAGGCGAAGCGCTGGTGAACCCGCCGACTGATCGGCGGTTCCATTGTTTCGGGCTCGATTCTCTGTTGGGCTGCGGAGATGGGTGCTTCTCCGAATAAAGTCATCATGGTCCTGGTGAGAAATCTGCCCCAAGCTTCATGGCGTACGCCTGCCGCGGCTCTCTGCCGACCACGGTGATCCCTCTCGAAAATGCCTCCAGCAGCGGACGGGCACGGTCCAATGCTTTGTCGACACCGGCTGCAATGATCCACAGCCGACCTTGTTCAGCATCGCTTGCCTGGCCGACCACTTGCGCTGCAACAAAATCGATGCCCCGATTCGCGTGCTCCGCGGTGAGCCGCTCGCCGAGGGTTACGCTGATGGTCCCGCACAAGATGTGAAGCACGCCGCGGGAGAGCGCATCAATCAGCCTGTATACGCCAAAAAACACTTCTTCATAAGCCGCATCGTCCCGGAGCATGGTGATCACAGCGTCCGAGCCCAGCTCGGCTTCAGCCGGGGTCGCTGCGGCGATCGCGCCCTCGTGGATGAGGGGCTTTGTACGCTCTTCGGTACGGTTCCATACCGACAATTCATGTCCAGCAGCGAGCAACCGCAGCGCCATCGGTGTCCCCATGTTGCCGAGTCCCAAAAATCCGATCCTCATGGCAACTCCTGTCACCCTGACGCGAAGAGCGTGTGGCTGCGATTCGCCATGACGTGTGTGAAATAGTTGTCCTGTTCCATCTATGGCACGTATCCGGGCATCGCTGCCTTGGCTGTGACGGGAAGAACCACCGCAGATGCTTCGACTCCGGTCGCTGTGCCAGAACTTCGCTCAGCATGACACGGAGTTTTGAGGATTCATTGCTCTCTTGCGGCGAGCAAAGCTACACATCATTCCCCAAATGGAAGATCGGTTCCACGCCATGCCCGCCGCTGAGCAGCGCCTGTTCTTCGTGCGGCTCGAGCGGCTTGTAATTCTGCGCCACGTCCATGGCCAACCGGAAATACTTCTCGTCTCCGGGCGGCAGCGCGGCGGTGATGGGATGGCCGAGCGTCCAGCGCAAGCCCAGCGATGCTTCATCGGGGAACGCGGCCGGCTGATACCAGCACTTGGGCTCGGGATGATTCTCTTTCTGTTCGGCAGACCACACGGTCTTCGCCATGCCCTTCAAAGCCAGGATGCCCATCTGCTTTTCCTGCGCTCTTTTTAGAATCTTTGGACCAAATTCTGCCTGCGTGAACAACACCCAGTTCACCGGGAACAGAATCGTATCGAAGTTGTAGCGATCGAGCGCCGCCAGCGCGGTCTCCTGCGGAATGGACCGAGAAGCCGATGTAGCGGATCTTGCCTTCCTTCTTCGCAGCTTCCATGGTTTCCATCGCGCCGCCGGGACCGAGCACCGTGTCCAGTTCCTTCATTTTGGTCAGCGCATGAAATTGATATAGATCCACGTGATCGGTCTTGAGCAGGCGCAGCGACTCCTCGAGTTGCTTGCGCGATTCATCCTTTGTGCGCCCCTCGGTCTTGCAGGCCAGGAAGACATTTTTGCGGTAGGGCGCGAGGGCCGGGCCGAGCCGCTCCTGCGCGTTGCCGTAACTGGGCGCGATGTCGAAATAGTTGATGCCTCGATCGACGGCCTCGGCAACGATGTTCGAGGCCGCACCGGTATCTTCGTTCATCACCACGATTCCGCCGAAGCCGATCATGGACAGCTTCTCTCCAGTCTTGCCGAGGGTGCGTTTGGCGATGGGATTCGACGGCGTCTTGTCCGAAGCGTGGAGTTGGCTCGTGGATGCGACGGTTGCGGCGGTGAGGGCGGCTTGCTTGAGGAATTCGCGGCGTTTCATGGTCTGCCTCCATCACGAAACTGAGAGTTGGAGTGAAATTGAAAAGTGGCTGATCCGCTTACAAGACACATTCTTGCACAGATGCTGGGAGCGTGGTTCCCACCCGTTCCGCAGAGAAAAACGGAAAGGATGGAACACGGAGCATTCGTTTCTTGTCAGTGGACCGGAACGACCAGCCTGCTAAGAAAATATCCAAACAGGGTGAGAATGATGGTCATCATTCCAATGGCGATTCGCAAACGCCGTTCAAACAGCGCACGCGGGGCGCCCAGCCGCGGCACCATCGGTATCGCGAACAGCAGTCCGCAAGCGACACCGCCCAGGTGCGCCATGTTATCGATGTGAATTCCGGAGCCGATGACATTGGTGCCCAGCGTGATCCCGCCGCCAATCACGAGATTGATAATCGCGAAGTAGATCACCGAGCGACGCAGCTTTTTCACCTCGTCCGGCGGCACGGGCAGGCGATTCGATTTGAGCAGGATGATGAGCGCGCCGGCAATCCCGAACACAGCGCCGGATGCACCCACGCCCACGGGATAGCTGATGGTTCCAGCGTCCCGGATCGGCCACATGAAGTTGGTAAACGTGGAGAGCAGGTTACCCGATGCCCCGGTGAGAATGTACACCGCGAAGACGCCGAAAGAACCCATCAGCGGCTCGGCCAGCAATCCCAGGTTCCACAGGCACCACATGTTCGTGGCCAGGTGGAGCAGGCCGGCATGAACGAACATGGCGGTAATGATGCGCCACCACTGGCCAAGGTACAAGACATATCCCGCGTTGTTCGCGCCCCAGGAATGAAGCAACTGCTCCGGCGACGGATTCATGGGATTGATTCCCCGTAGGGCCATGGCCACAAAAACAGCGCAGTTGATTCCCAGCAGCAGGTAGGTCGCCGGAGCCACAGCCCACCTGGACCGGGGCCGACGCATTTCCGGGGCCGGCGCATAGCCGGGATGATCCGGCGCCAGGATCTCGGGTTCCGCGCCCCTGTTGATGGTTCCGTATCCGTAGGGTGGCGGAGGCTGGGGGTTGCTTCCCATAGATCAACTCTAATTGATTTCGGCTTATGAGGCTGTGATCAGCAGATTCGCCCCACGGCAAACCAGGACGGTCCCTCCCTGGGTTGTAGTCTGTTGTTTGGCTGTCACGCGTGCGATTCGAAGCTCCATAACGCGCGTGAAGCCGCAAGGAGAGGCAGTGAGCGGGGAAAAGAAGATCAAGCGGGCTCTGGTAAGCGTTACGGACAAGTCCGGACTGGTGGAGCTTGCCCAGGTACTGGCGGGTTTCGGAGTGGAGCTCATCTCCACCGGGGGAACAGCCAAAAGCCTGCGAGAAGCCGGTCTCGCGGTGAGAGACATTAGCGAATTGACCGGCTTCCCGGAGATGCTGGACGGGCGCGTCAAGACGCTGCATCCCCGCGTGCATGGCGGCCTGCTTTTCGTCCGCGGCAACGCCCAGCATGAGGCTGCTGCCGCCGCGCACGGCATCCAGCCCATCGACATGGTGATCGTGAACCTTTATGCGTTTCAAAAAACAGCGGAGCAGCCCGGCGTTCCTTTCGGACACCTCATCGAGAACATCGACATCGGCGGCCCATCCATGGTGCGCTCGGCGGCCAAGAACTTTGAAGACGTGGCCATCGTCACCAGCGTCGCGGACTATCCGGCCCTGATCGAAGAATTGAAAGCCAATGGCGCCGCGTTGAGCCGCGAAACCCGTTGGCGGCTCGCCCGCCAGGCCTTCGCCACCACCGCTGCCTACGATACAGCCATCGCCAACACCCTTGACCAGATCGCCGGGACTCCGGCACCCGACCAGCCCGCGGCGTTCGATCGCGACGCGCTTCCCACTACGCTGCGCATGAATCTCCCCCTGGCCCAGCCTCTCCGTTACGGCGAAAACCCGCACCAGCGCGCCGCGCTTTACTCCGACGGCACCGGCTTCGGCATCGCCGGCGCAACCCAGTTGCAAGGCAAGGAACTCAGCTTCAACAACCTGGTCGATCTCGATGCCTGCTGGGAACTGGCCCAGGAACTGCACTCGGACAACACCGACCAGCCCGCGGTCGCCATCATTAAGCACACTAACCCGTGCGGCGCGGCCACAGGAGCCTCAGTGCTTGAGGCTTACAAAAAAGCACTGGAATGCGACCCAATTTCAGCTTTTGGCGGCGTCGTCGGCATCAACCAGGCAGTGGACGGCGAAGCGGCGGAGGAAATCGCCAAACTCTTCGTGGAGGCCATCGTTGCGCCCTCGTTCACAGCCGAAGCCCGGCAGCGCTTTGCGGCGAAGAAAAACCTCCGCCTTGTCGAAATCAGACCCGCACCAGCGCGGCCGGTCGTCAAGCACGTGTCCGGCGGGCTGTTGCTTCAGGATGCGGACACCGGCCGGGTCGAGGAGTCGGAATTGGACGTCGTCACGTGGCGTCCGCCATCGGCCGAGGAACTGCGCAGCCTGATCTTCGCCTGGCGGGTGTGCAAGCACGTCAAATCAAACGCCATCGTCTATGCCCGCGACGGGCAAACCGTCGGCATCGGAGCCGGACAGATGAGCCGGGTGGACGCCGCCCGCTTCGGCGCCATGAAGGCGGTCCTGCCGCTCCAGGGCACAGTCGCCGCTTCCGACGCCTTCTTTCCCTTCCCTGACGGGCTCGAAGCAGTCGCCGCAGCCGGCGCTACAGCGGTCATCCAACCCGGCGGCTCGGTCAAGGATCAGGATGTCATCGCCGCCGCAGACCGGTTCGGCATGGCCATGGTGTTCACCGGCATCCGCCACTTCCGGCACTGAAGCTTTACCCGGTCCCCAACCTCAACGCCTGTCGTCCTGATAACCGACACGTGGGTACCCCACCCTCGCGACGTCTTTGTTTTTGTCGCTAGGGTGGGATACCTCGAACCCAAACCAGTCTTACCCATGAAAAGCTCGCCGGTCGCGTTTTAGCGCGATCTACGCTCAAGGTTTGTTTTTCAATCCCTTCGCCTCCAGAGGGCTGTGGATTTTACCAGCTAAACCCCAAAATATTGTTGGTCTTTGCGCAGGCGCACCGAATGGCGCGTAGAATCGTCTGTATAAACAGGTGAGCATGCGCCCATTTGGCTGCCTAGCAGACTTCTGGGCCACATTCGACCGGGATTATGCATCTCCCGACAATGGCCTGGATGGTGTAAGACCCCCTAAAGAGGACATGAGACTAAACAATTGTTCGCCGTGCCTATGGCTGTCGCTGGCCGCATCCTCGTTGGTGTCGCTTCCGGCATTGAGCGCCCATGCCCAAACCCCCGCCAAGCCAGAAGCCGCCAAACCGGCTGAGCCGGCCAAAACCCCGGAGGCTTCGGCATCCGACAGGTCGGCGGCCTACTACCACGCCGCCCTGGCCAACATGTACGAGGAACTGGCCATCAACTCCGGACGGCCGGAGTACGTGCAGCACTCGATTGAGGAATACAAGGCCGCTCTCAACGCCGATCCGCGTTCGGCCCAGTTATACGACGGCCTCGCGGAGCTTTACTTCCGGACCGGCCGCGCACGCGATGCTGAAGCCACAGCCCGCGAGCTTCTGAAGACCTCTCCGGACGACATTGAGGCCCATAAGCTGCTGGGCCGCATCTACTTGCGCCAACTTGGCGATCAGCAGAATGCTCCCTCTTCCGCCTCGCCCTCGGGCACTGCCCTCGACCTCGCCATTGCCGAATTCGAAAAGATCGTCGCCCTGCAGCCCAAGAGCGTCGAGGATCACATGGTCCTGGGCTCCCTCTACACCGTCAAGCATGAGCAGGCCAAGGCCGAAGCGCAATACAAGATCGCCCAGGACATCGAGCCCGAATCTGAAGAAGTGGTTCTCAACCTGGCCCGCGTCTACGTCGAGAGTGGCGACATCGATCGCGCCGCCAAGCTGATCCAGGCGGTTCCCCAGAGCGACCGCACCGCGCGCATGGAGTTCACCCTGGGCGCGGCCTATGACCAGATGAAGCGCCCCAAGGACGCGATCGCGGCCTACAAGCGCGCAGCCGATCTCGAACCGGGCGACGTGCCTACAATGAATGCCCTCGGACAGGCGCTCCTGAACGACAGCCAGTTTGACGCTGCCCTCAAAGAGTACAAGGATATCGCCGCTGCCGATCCCGACGATGCCGGCGCCCTCGTCCACATCGCCGAGATTCAGCGCCGCGAAGGCAAATACGACGAAGCGCTGGCCACCATTCGCAAGGCGCGCAAGAAAGATCCTGACAACCTCGAAGCCGGCTACAACGAAGGCCTGCTCCTCGACGTCCTCGGCCACTACGATGAGGCCACGGCCGTGTTCGAGAAGATGGTCGACCAGACCTCGCACGCAAACGGCGCCTACACCTCCGAAGAGAAGAACAATCGCGGCATCTTCCTGGAGCGCCTCGGCTCCATCTACCACGAGCAGAACAAGGTCGACCAGGCCATCGCTACCTATCAGAAGATGATCGACATGGGAGGCGACGCGGCCACCCGCGGCTATCAGGGCCAGATCGATACCTACCGCGATGCCAAGATGTTTGACAAGGCCGTCGAAACGGCGAAAAAGGCGGTCGAGGCCAACCCCAAGGATCGCGACCTCAAGCTGATGCTGGCAGGGGAACTTGTCGATCAGGGCAGGACCGATGAGGGTCTGGACCTTGCCAAGAGCATGCTCGACAATACCGACGCCGACCGCAGCGTCTGGCTGGCCCTCGGCAACATGTACACCCGCGTCCATCGCTGGAAAGACGCCGAGGATGCCCTGAACAAGGCGGAAACCCTCACCAAGAAGAAGGAAGACCGGATCTATCTTCTCTTCCTCCGCGGCGCGCTGGCCGACCGGCAGAAGCATCCCGAACTGGCCGAGCCCTACTTCCGCCAGGCCCTTGAGCTTGACCCCAACAATGCCATGACCCTCAATTACATGGGCTACATGCTGGCCGACAAGGGGATCCGTCTTCCCGAAGCCATCAAGCTCATCCGCAAGGCCGTGGAACTCGAGCCGATGAACGGCGCCTACCTCGATTCGCTGGGTTGGGCTTATTTCAAAATGGGCGAATACGAGTTGGCTGAAGAGAATCTGCGCCAGGCTGTGGAGCGGGATCAGACCGACCCCACCGTGCACGACCATCTTGGCGATCTCTACGAGAAGACCGGCCGCATCCGGCTGGCCGCCGCCCAATGGGAACTTTCGCTCTCGGAGTATTCCCGGTCCTCAACCGCGGACGTGGAACCGGGCGACGTAGCCAAGGTGCAGCACAAGCTCGAAACCGCCCGCGTAAAACTGGCCAAGCAGGAAAACGCGACCGGCGCTGTCAAGCCCGAGTAATCATTCTTCGCATCATCCAAGGGCGGAATCTCCGGATTCCGCCCTTTTTCATGCCCGAAACCGCCTTGGTCTCGCGGTTGAACGACCGACCCTCGGGTGTCCCATCCTCGCGACGTCTCTGTTTTTTGTCGCTAGGGTGGGATACCTCGAACTGACCCGCGCCCCCCAAAACCACCGCTGCATAAAATTAAGCCTTGCCGTGCCAGAATGATCCATGCGAACTGTCAGCTATGCCTGCGGTCTGTTCTGTCGGACATCCGCCCGGTCTATACCCCCCCACCCCCCCTCCCCCCTGTGAAACTGTGAAGCTGTGAAACTGTGAAACTGTGAAACTGTGAGGGCAAGGCAAAAACGTGTCATGCTGGATGAATCTAAATGCTTTACGCGGCACAGTTCCGGATGTAACAGCATTTTCTGTTACATAAGGCCCCTTTTGGCTCTTCTCCCGATGTTCGGCGCTGGCCTCAAGGCGGCCTCACGATAATTTGGCCCGTTCTCCTGGTCGCTCGCTTGGCGAAGACCTATCCAGAACCTAATCGTCGTCATCTCTGGCTGACTTCTTCACCCGCACCTTGAGCATGGCGGGGACCGGGGCGTCGCCTTTCACATCTTTCCAGAGAATGATGTTCAGCTTCTGGGTGTCGGCGCGGTCGGCGTGGCGGAAGTCCATCTTCATGCTGTCTTCGGCGCCGGGGGCGTTCTTTTTATTGGCGGTATAGATGAGATTGTTGTCGCGATTCATGTAGTCGGCAGCGTACGGGGGTTGGTCGCCGGGCCCGGTGAACAGCGTCGAAATCAGCGGGCTCAGCGCGTCGTTGTTGTTCATGGGAGGCAGGCCCAGGAGCGTCTCCATGGTGCGGATCACGCTGACCGTCGTGTAGAAGCGGCTGTCGATATAGGGTGCGCCGCCGTTGGCGTGCGGCGCATATTTGCTGATGACGAGCGCGATGCTGCGGTGGGCGTCCACGTGATCGGCGCCGGCCTGAGCATCGTCTTCGAGGATGAAAAAGGCGGTGTCGTCCCAGTACGGCGAGTGCGAGACCGCATCGACCACGCGCCCTACGGCAAGGTCATTGTCGGCAACTGAAGACTTGGGGGTAGGGCCGCCGGGACGGGTCCCGGCAGTGTGATCGTTGCCCAGCCGCAGCATGATGTAGTTGGGCATCAAGTCCCTGCTCTTGCTCTGTTCTCTGAGGTCGACCCATAGCTTCAGGTGGTGCAGGAAGATATCAGCCCGGATCTGGTCCGGCACAAGCAAATTGAAGTCCGGGTCCTCGGGAGCGAAGTGCCCCTCCAGTTCGGGCTTGGTCGCAGTATTGGCGGCAATCAGCGGAATGGCCCAGGGCCATTTATTCACTCCACCGCCCCATTCGTCGGGAAGGGTTTCGCCCGGCGCGATCTCCTTTTTGCCACAGGCCTTGCCGGGCATCATCGGGCCTTCCTGCGGATTGGTCGGCATGTGTGCGACGACCGCGTCGGTGCAGAAGATGGTGGAAATGAATTCGCCGAAGTGGTAGTAGCTCTTGCCATGCGCAGCGAGATCGCCCCACAAATATCCGCTGGCAGGTTCGTTCACATCGGGGATGTTCTGAAGCAGCGGATAACCGTCAGCGACCGCGCCCTCGAAGTCATAGAAGCGCTCCTCTCCCCGGTAGGCCTGCTGCCAGTTCTTTTCGAGGTAGTCCGAACCGATGGCGGCATTGGACCAGACGTGGCCGTCTCCGGAAACCTCGCCGGAGTCATAAAAGTTGTCGAGCACGCCGAACTGGAGCGCGAGCTTGTGCTCGTTTGGAGTAATGTCCTCCCCAAACATCGTCAGGCTCGGGTCGCCGTTTGCGACTGGCTTGCCATTCTGCTTGAGGTCGCCGAAGATCTGGTCGTAAGTGCGGTTTTCCTTGATGATGTAGATGACGTGCTTGATGCGGTCGTGCGCGCCCCCGGCGAAGTCGATCTTTTCCTCCGCAGCCTTCATGCGATTCGATGCCAGCACGGTCTCGGTCCATTGCGGCAGATTCTTTTCGATCGATGCTTCGTCGATGACGGCCAGCGAGCCGTATAACAGCGTGGCGATGTAAGTGTGGTCGGAGTGCTCATTTTTGGCCTTCATCTCCGCGGTCTGTCCCTGGGGCATGTTGTTGGGCCCGGTGCCTCTGCCCTTGTCGGTGGCGATATAGAGCTTGCCGCCGGAATAGGTCATCGAGATGGGCATCCACTCCGTGGGCACAAACCCGATGGGCTCGATGAAACCCTGCTTCGCCTCTTTGCCGTTCAGGTTCGCGGTAACGAGGACCGCAATCGCATCGCTGGCCATATTGGCGGCGTAGAGCCGGGTGCCATCCGCATTGACGGCTAGCGCCACCGGCTCCGCGCCGAAATAACTCTGGCCGGGAAGGCGCGTATCGAAGTAGCCTCTGACGAAAAACTTGCCGGGCGAGATATTGATCGCGGCGACCGCGTCCCGGTTGGCGAGCGCGACGTAGAGGGTCATGCGGTCCGGCGAGAATTCAAATGCGCATGGATGGGTGCCGGGCGCGACCGCACTCGTGGGCTTGAGAAGTGCCAGCTTGCGCCCAGTGGTTCCATGGGCGAGATCGAGTTCGACGATTTCCGACGCATTCCAGAGTGCGACATAGGCATGCTGGCCGCCGGGCGCAACGGCGAGCGCAATCGGATAGGTACCCGGCACGGCATCGCTTTCCGCGAGGTCAAAGCGGTGGACGATCTGACCATTGGCCGGATCGACGAGGAGGACATCGTCGGAGAGATTGCCCGCCACCAGCAGCTTCTCTGAACCAGGCGCACCCACCACGGCAATCGCCGCCGGGAAAGGAATGCCCTTGTCTCCATCCCGCTCGTCAATCAGGCGGGTTTTGTGCCCGGGCGCGAGTTGCTGCAGGGGCAGGGGGATGAACCGTTCCGGGCTGATTTTGCCGGACTGGAAGCTGTACACGATGATGCCGTTCCCGGTGTCGCCTTTTTTTTCGCCCGTGGGATCGGTGAGCGAGCCCATGCTGGCGTACAGGCGGGACCCATCGTGATCGAACGCCAGCCCGGAATAGAGCGTTTGTTTGGACCGCCGCGCCAGCGTACGTTCGTCGGGAAAATCAGCAACCGTGCCGGTCTGGGTATCGAGCACGGCCAGCGACTGGTCGTACTGGGACTCGAAGGTCCCGTATCCAGCGTTGACCGTAACCACGTAGCGCTTGTCGGGAGAGACGGCCATCGAGATGGGCAGACTGTTGAGGCGTTGCGGATGGCCCGGGATCTCCTCGATCAGCTGTTTGCTTGTGGGAAGGTCGATGCTTTGCGCGTGAAGCAAAGCCATGCTCAATACGAACAACGAAAACGTAGCCGTCACGCCCCGAATATTCATACGACAACCGTAGCAAATGAGGCTTCATTTGCGGTTACAAGGGTGTAACGGAAACGGGTCGGAGGATCAGGGACAGAGTTCCGCCGCGCCTGCAATAATGCCCCTCATGCGCACGGTCTATACGGGAAAGCAACTCTGGGACGGAACACGCCTGCACGGCGAATCGATGATTGTGGTTGAGGACGGACGGATTGCGGCGATCCAGAGCCGCGCGGGAGCTGAAGTGCCGACAGGCGCGTCAGAACATGCTTTTCCCGTCGCAACACTGGCGCCTGCATTTTTTGATGTGCACATCCATGGCGCCGCGGGCCACGACATCATGGAAGCCACACCGGAAGCCCTGAGCACAATGGGCGGGTTTCTGGCCGCGCGCGGGACCGGGGCGTTTCTTGCGACTACTGTTTCAGCGCCGCTGGATGCGACCATGCGCTCCTTGCAGGGTCTGGCCGGATTGATCGAGCGTGCGGATGGCAAAGGCCAGGCCAAGGCGGTCGGAATTCACCTGGAAGGACCGTTTCTCTCCCACTCCAAGCGCGGCGCGCATCCCTCGAACCGTCTGCTGGCGCCTGATATTGCGGTGTTCGACCGGATGTTCGAAGCCGCGGAGGGACATGTCCGGCTGATCACCTTAGCGCCGGAATTACCGGGGGCGGCCGAACTCGCCGGCCATGCTGCATCGCGCGGGGTGCGGGTATCGGTTGGGCATTCCGATGCGTCGGCTGCGGATACGCGGCGGACAATCGCCGCCGGGGCCACCAGCGCAACCCATACCTACAACGCCATGCGCTGCCTTGACCACAAAGATCCAGGAATCCTGGAAGTCGTCCTGACGACGGACGAGCTATTCGCGGAACTGATTTGCGACGGAATCCACAACATGCCGGAGCTTGTGCGCCTGTGGTGGCGGGCCAAAGGGCCGGATCGGGCCATCCTGGTGACGGATGCGATGAGCGCGACCGGTATGCCGGAAGGCGAATATCAGCTGGGCGGATTTCCGGTTCAGGTGGCGGGCGGAAAGGCCATGGTGAATGGCGTGCTGGCTGGAAGCGTGCTGACCCTTGATCAGGCGCTCGAAAACTTCCTCAAGTTTACGGGGGCGACGGTGGAGCAGGGATTGAGGCTCATGACCGTGAATCCGGCGGGAATGACGGGGTTCAAAGACGGGACCGGCACGCTGGCAGTTGGGGGGAGAGCGGACTTCGTGGCTGTGGATACGGCCGGAAAACTGGTCGGGTCGGTCGTGGGCGGAATCGCTGCCTAGACGGGGCTTAAACCGCGGCTTCGGCGAGGCGCTGGGCACGCCAGACGGCGCCTTCGATGCCTGCAACTTCTGGGGGCCGGATGGGCAGATCAGGAACAGCGGCGCGCAACCCGGCAAAGAATGATTCGCGCACCAGGCCCGATTTGCCGATCACGCTGCCGATCCACGCGACGGGAACTTCGACCGAGACACTGTGCTTGCGACGGAGCTTGGCACGGACGAGCAGGACAGAATCGACGAGGTCGGCGGCGGCCTGCTGAAGGACGCCCAGTGCGACCGCGTCGCCTTCTTCCGCCAGGCGGCTGATGTCGGGAGCAAGCGCTGCAAAGTCCGGACCGGGCGAGCTGTCGCCGAGGTTCACCAATTCATCCAGGGTGGCGGTTCCCCAGGCACAGCCGACCACGTCAAGAATCTTCGTCGGCTCGTCGCGATCGTAGGCGCGCAAGGCGCGGCGAACAGCGTGAAGGCCGATCCAGTAGCCGGAGCCCTCGTCGCCCAGGCGCGAGCTCCAGCCTCCGGCGGTTTCGAGGCCGCCATCGGGAGCGCGGCCAAGGCAGTTAGTACCGGTGCCGGCAATCTGGAGGATCCCGGGACCGCCGCGAAATGCACCGTCGAGGGCGATCACTTCGTCGCCGACGACTTCTGATCGCTCGATGCCGAAGTCACGAAATACCGCGGTAATCCATTCCTGGACGCCCGGCATCTTGGAACTGGCCACGCCCGCCGAAGCCGCCCCCACCCGGGTAACACCGGCCTGCGCGTACACCTCGGCCATAAGCGAACGCAGGTTTTCTTCGGCCACCTGGGCTCCGACGCGAAGACGCTTGATGGAACCGTTTTCAGCAAATGCCAGAACTTGCTCACCATTTACGATGGTGGCGCGCGTGCGCGTCCCGCCGCCGTCAATTCCAAGCACCGCTTTGCTCATTGCCCGCGTACCGCTCCGCTCATTGTTGTTGTCCCCATGCTACTGGTTCTCCGCGGGGCTGGGAGGAATCTCGCCGCCGCCATCGCGGAGCGTTCCGGCCAACACGTTTAGACTGCCGTCTGTTTTGGATGGCGTCAGGCCCAGCATGTGGGCCATCCACGGATAGAGGTTGACGTTCTCGAAAGGGGCGACCGTCTTGCCGGAGACGATATCCGGACCGGCCGCAAAGAAGCTGGCTTTCATCTGCGGGATCTTGTGCGGATCGAACCCGTGGATTCCGGGGTTGGGCGGCTGGTCGGGTGTGCCCTCGGACGGCTCGTGGGCGCGAATCGCGTACGGCCCGGTAGCCACAATCACCGGGTCGCCGGTGCGGGGGTTCTGGTTGTAGTCGAGGCCGGCGGGCATGTCCTTGCGGCGGTATACGACGAACTGCGACGATGCCTTTTTGAGCTGGTTGTATACGCGCGTCCGGTCTTCGTCCGTTTTCCCGTAGAGAAGCGTGCCGACAGCGTCAAGTCCGGTGAGGTCGGCGAATTTATCCAAGGTAATCCAGCCGTCTTCCACCTTAACCATGCCATGATCGCTGACCACTACGAGGTCGATGGGAAGACCGGTCTTGTCGAGCGCCGCTTTGAGCTTGCCGACGAGACCATCGACCTTCAGGACCGCGGCCTTTGTTTCCGGCGCGTCAGGACCAAACTGGTGCCCTTCGTGGTCGGGCTCGGAATAGTAAATGGTGATGAAGTGGGGGCGGTTGGCTTCGGGCAGACGGAGCAGGGCGATTGCATCGGCGGTGCGCGCCTGTTGGACAGCGTCGGTGGCCTCGGTCTTGGAGTCGAAGCGGGCATACCAGGTGGGGCGATGGCCGGCAATTTCAGCTTCAGATCCGGGCCAGAAAAGGCATGCCGTGCGCATGCCCTGGCTCTCCGCCAGGCTCCAAAGCGGGACGCCGCTGTACCAGCTTCCGTCGGTGACAGCTTTGGGGTCGCTGCTGGTGTAGCGGGCCTGCTTGCTTTCGTCGTAGAAGCTATTGGCAACCAGGCCGTGATGCTCGGGATACAGACCGGTCACAATCGTGAAATGATTCGGGAACGTGAAAGACGGATAGCTCGGCAGCATGCCTTCGGGTGCCCACACACCGTTGTGTCCCAGAGCCAGGAGGTGGGTGGCGCCGTCACGCCTGGCGTAGTCCCAGCGGAAACCATCGAGCGAAACGAGCACCAGGTAATGCGCCTTTTGCGCGGCAGGGGAATTGGGCCCGTTGTCGACATGGATGAGCGGCAGAGCCGGATTGAGATCCTGCGCTCGAGCAGGCTGAGCAATGGGCATCAACCCAAGAAACGGCGCAAACATGGCCAGCGCAATCGCAGGAAGGAAGCCGCGCCGCGTAAGAAAGTGCATGCACACCCCCGCATCAGCTTATCGCAAGCCATGCGGCATGGGCCGTGATGCTGTTTGCGGACATTCCGAGGCGCGTCTGAGTCGAACCGGCTGAAATCCACGCTTTATATTGATATTCAGTGATAAAAATCCATGTCCAAGCGTGAATTCCAAACTGAAGTCAATCAGCTCCTGCAGCTGATCGTTCATTCCCTTTACTCTCATCCTGAAATCTTTCTGCGCGAACTGATCTCGAACGCCTCTGACGCGCTCGACAAGCTGCGCCACCTGACCCTGGTGGATGAAGCATACAAGTCGGTTTCCTATTCTCCGCGCATCGACCTGGAATTAGATGAGGAGAGGCAGACCCTCACCATTGCCGATACAGGAATCGGCATGAACGAGGAGGAACTGGTCTCAAACCTAGGCACGATCGCCCGGTCGGGGACCAAGAACTTTCTATCGCAGCTTTCGGGCGATGCGAAAAGGGATTCAAACCTGATCGGCCAGTTCGGCGTCGGCTTCTATAGCGCCTTCATGGTGGCCGACAAGGTCGAGGTGGTGTCGCGAAAAGCGGGCGAAGAGAAAGCCTGGCGTTGGACAAGCGACGGCCAGACGGGATTCGAGATTGAACCAGCGGAGCGAGATATCGCGGGCACAACGGTCCTGCTGCACTTCAACGAGGACGGCAAGGACTACGCCAACAGCTGGCGCCTGCAGGAGATCGTCAAGAAGTACTCGAACCATATTGCTTTCCCGATTTACCTCACATACGACAAAAGCGAGTGGAACGAAGCCGAGAAGAAGTCGCTCAAGACGCGCACGACCGAGCAGGTGAACGCTGCCAGTGCACTGTGGCGACGGCCGAAGAGCGAGTTGAAGGATGAGGACTATAAAGAGCTCTACAAGTCGATCGCCGGAGGATGGGACGATCCCCTGTTCTGGTTTCACACCAAGGCGGAGGGCAGCCTGGAGTACACCACGCTCTTCTACGTACCGACGAAGGCCCCGCTCGACCTCTATCAATCGGACTATAAGGGCGGCGTGAAGCTCTATGTCAGGCGCGTCTTCATCATGGACGATTCGAAGGAGCTTCTGCCGCAATACCTGCGCTTCATCCGGGGCATCATCGACAGCGAAGACCTTCCCCTCAACGTGAGCCGCGAGATCCTGCAGCAGAATCGGATCGTCACCAGCATCCGCACCGCCAGCGTAAAGAAGATTCTCTCCGAGCTTAAGAACATCGCAACGAACCAGCCGGAGCAGTATCAAAAATTCATCGGGGAATATAACCGGCCGCTCAAAGAGGGACTCTACAGCGACTTTGGCAATCGCGAGACGCTGCTCGACCTGATCCGCTTCAAGTCCACCAAGGTGGATGGCCTTACCAGCCTTGCCGAAGTGAAGTCGCGCATGAAGGAAGGCCAGAAAAGCATCTACTACATCACCGGCGGCGCTGAATCACTGTTGCGCACTTCGCCCCTGCTCGAGATCTACCGGAAAAAGGATCTCGAGGTCCTGATTCTCGATGATGAGATCGACGAGATCGTTTTCTCCGGCGTGGATAAGTACGCCGACATCGATCTGAAGTCGGTCAACAAGACCTCGGCCAGCGAAGACCTGAAGGATGAGGCGGAGCCGGACAAGACCGAAGCGCTGAAGCCGCTGCTGGAGAAGATCAAGGCTACGCTGGGCGACCGGGTCAAGGACGTGCGCGTTTCGGTCCGGCTGGCGGACAGCCCTTCGTGCATTGTCTCGGACGAGGAAGAACCCTCGATGAAAATGCAGGAGATGCTGCGCGCCATGGGGCAGAAGGACATTCCCGCACTCAAGCCCACGCTTGAGATCAATCCCGATCATGAAATCGTGAAGAAGCTTCTTGCGCGTCCCGAAGACGAAGTGGCAAAAGATGCGGCTTGGCTACTGCTCGACCAGGCGCTGCTGATGGAGGGCATGCCGCTCGAGGATCCGGCCTCGTTTGTACAGAGACTCAATCGCATGATGAGTCTCTCGGTTTAGACCGCCAGAACTTGAGAATCGTCGAAGCCTCTGACTCTAACCGGACTCACGAAAACTTTTCTGTCACAAAACAGCTGCGCCCGGCGTTATACAGGTGTAAGAGCTATCGACATGGCCAACACCTGGGCAGAAGCCGAGTTCGAGACCATTTTCAGGGAGCACTTTGCACGCTTGGTCCGCGTCATCCGCCGCGTGCTGCGCTCGGATGCCGAGGCGGAGGAGATCTGCGCCGAGGCATTCCTGAAACTGTTTCGAATGGGGCCCGGCGACATAGCCGAAGGCACCGCCGGGGCATGGCTCTATCGGGTTGCCACTCGAAGCGCCATTGACCGGCTGCGCAGCCACAACCGCAGGGGATTCGAGGAGCAACTGGATGCGAGCCGCACTGACATTGCAGATGGTCTCGAGAGCGACCCGTTAGGCCGGTTGGTGCGGCAAGAACGCATCGCCGAGGTGCGTTTCGCGCTGGCCCGGCTGAAGGTCGAAAAGGCACAAGTTTTGCTTTTGCGCTATAGCGGACTCAGTTACCAGGAGATTGCCGCCGCCATGCGAATCAAGCCGGCTTCAGTCGGAACCATGCTGGCGCGGGCAGAGGCGGAGTTCTCCATGCTCTACCAGCGACAACAGCGGCTCAGCAAACGCGCGCCGCGGCTGCAGGTGGCGAACCACCCCAAGGAGGGATGATGAAGCACAACGAAATTGAAACCGGGATGTTGCGCGCCTACCTCGACGGCGAGGTGACTGACGATCGGGCTTCCGCCCTGACCGAGCACGTGGGTATGTGCGCCGAATGCCAGGCGGAACTTAAGGTGCTGAGCGGCCACGCGGCGAACGTTCGTGCGGGACTTGATTATCTGCCGCAACCCGCCACCGCTGGCTTCGCGCCTGCCTGGTCGGCCATGCGGCTGCGTCTTGAACAGCCGGCTGCCAGTGCCCCGACCCGGTGGAGTCCGTGGCGCACCTGGTCCCTGGCGGCGGGTGGAGCGGTTGCGATTATTGCCGTTCTGGCATTCACGGTAGCTCCCGTTCGTGGGTGGGCCGAGAACCTGCTTTCGATTTTCCGCGTGGAGCATGTTACGGTGCTTGAAATCAATCCCGACACCATGAAAGTCAAAGGCATGGAGGGCAACCAGGCTTTCGACGAGCAGATGAGCCGCATTATCTCCGATGAAGTGACCGTGACGCAGCCGCCGCAGAAGCCTTACCCCGTTGCTGACGCGGCCACAGCGTCAAAGCTGGCTGGGTTCAATGTTCATCTGATTGCGGGCGAAACGCCGTCGCTGGTGTTGTTCAGGAGCACCATCAGCGCGCAAATGAAGATCGATCGCGATCGTTTGCAGTCGATCCTGAACGAAGCGGGACGGAGCGAAGTTCAGATTCCGCAGTCGGTCGATGGCGCGGTGATTGGCATGCGGGTGCCCGCCGGTATTATGGCCCTCTATGGCAACTGCGGAGACACGGCTTCGCGTCTGCAGGGGATAAACCACGCGGACACGCCCGGACAGCCCGAGGACGCAACCTGCCTCAAGTTGAACGAGTTGCCGAGCCCGACAGCCTCAGCGCCGCAGCAGATTGATCCCGCGGAAATCGCGCGCGTGGCATTGCAGTTCGCCGGACTGAGCGCCAACGAGGCGGCGAGCTTTACGCAGACGGTGGACTGGACAACGACATTTGTACTGCCGATCCTGCACGGGCAATCGAGCTATGAGAAGGTCAGCGTCGGCGGTGACGAGGGCGTGCTGCTTCGACCTCAGTCTTCGAAAACGCTCTTCAACCTCATCTGGGTGAACAATGGAATTGTGTATAGCCTGATGGGTACGGGCGACGACACCAAGGCCTTAAACCTGGCTTCGCAGATTGAGTAAGACCGGAAGTTGAGAGCGAGCATGGCCGCACTGACCATCGATGCAGCGGGACTGAGGAAGGACTTCGGGGCGCGAACAGCCGTTCGCGATCTCACGCTCCAGGTCGAGCGCGGTGAGGCCTTCGGTTTCCTCGGTCCCAACGGCGCGGGCAAGAGCACGTCGATCAAGATGCTGCTGGGACTGGTAAAGCCCACCAGCGGCCGGGCGCTCCTGCTGGGGCAGCCGGTAGGATCCCGCGATGTGCGCGCGCGCATCGGGTTTCTGCCGGAGCATTTCCGATTCTATGACTGGCTCACCGCACCCGAGTTGCTCATGCTGCACGGGAGGCTGTGCGGCATGCCTGACTCAGTTCTCCGGCAGCGGATTCCGAAACTGCTGGATCGGGTCGGCCTGGGGGCGCAGAACACCAAACCCATCCGCAGCTATTCCAAAGGCATGATGCAGCGCGTCGGGCTGGCCCAGGCGATGATCAACGAGCCCGATATTCTCTTCCTCGATGAACCAGCGTCCGGACTCGATCCGGCGGGGCGCAAACTGGTGCGAGAAATCGTAAGGGAGCAGCGCGACCGGGGAGCAACAGTCTTTCTCAATTCCCATCTCCTCGGGGAAGTCGAGCAAAGTTGCGATCGGGTTGCGTTCATTCGCAATGGCGAGGTGGTCGGCAAGTACGAGATGGGCGGGTGGCAGACGGAACGAACCGTGGCCGAGGTTGAAGCTGCAGGCCTGAGCGCTACAGCCTTGGCGCGGTTGACACTCATCGAAGGGCTCACAATCGAGTCGCACGCGGGCCGCAAGCTCCGCATGAGCTTGCCGAACGAAGACTGCCTGCCGGACGTGGTGCGCATTCTGGTGGAGAGCGGGGCCAGCGTTTATTCCGTGGTTCCGCAGCGCGTGACGCTGGAAGATCTATTTCTTGAAATGATGGGACCGGATTCTGGCCTATGAGCGACAAAGTCTTCGAACCGGCAGGGGCGATTGTGCCGCCAGAAATCGTCGATGGCTCCAGCCGCGCCTCCTTGGTTGCCGTTGTTCGCGGGCCGGGCGCGGTGCGAACCGTGATTCTCATGGCGCGCATGACGTTTCTTGAAGCCGCGCGGCGCAAGATTCTGTGGATCGCAGCGATCGCCGGGGCCGCGTTCGTGGGCCTCTTCTGGGCGGGGCTTCACTCATTGCTCCTGGGAATGTCGCCCAAAGTGCCACCGGTCAACCGTCAGGAAGGCATCGGCATGATGACCATGATGGCGCTCTACGCCGGCACCATGATGACGTCGCTGATGTCGGCCCTTATTTCGTGCGACACAATTTCGGGCGAGATAGCCTCAGGAACCATCCATGCCATCGCCACCAAGCCGGTGAATCGGTGGTGCCTTGTACTCGGCAAGTGGATCGGGTTCGTGGCCATGCTTACGATGTATGTGCTGTTTATCGAAGGCGGAACCATGGCGGTTGGCTGGATCGAGGCCCGACATGTAACGCCGCACAGCGGAGCGGCACTGAGTCTGATTTGGCTCCAGGCTGTCCTGCTGATAAGCGTGACCATCGCGTTCAGTACCCGGTTATCCGCACTCACCAGCGGGGCTTGCACGCTGGGCCTCTACGGCCTTGCTTTTGTCGGGGGATGGATCGAGCAGTTTGGCGCCGTGCGCCACGTCGCGGCTTGCGTGAACCTGGGCATCATGGCAAGCCTGGTGATGCCGAGCGATGCGCTTTGGCGCCGGGCGGCCTTCAAGGTCCAACCGCCGCTGCTCGGGGCAGCCGGAGTCTCCCCGTTCAGCAGTTCCGCAGTTCCGAGCACGGCCATGGTGGTCTATGCGGCGCTCTATGTAGTCCTCGCCCTTGTGCTGGCGCAAATAATTTTTGAGCGTCGCGATCTATAAATGTGCGTCGAAGGGGCTTGGTCCGCATCTACCAGTTACCGGGCGTATGTTCTTGTCCGGCAAGCGGACTTGTGGTACTTTCTAAGGAATGGCGATTGCATCCAGCCCGATAATGGTCCTCTGTTGTGCCCCAGCGGCGCACGTGGGCTGTTGTTGTCCGCGCTAGATACCGCGATCAGCCCTTACTGACATTTCTCAGTAAGTTTCTCCCTTTACAGATTGATGCCGTTGAGATCTACCGAATGAGCCTCTCTATCTCGATGCAGATGCCTTCCGCGCCGGCCTGTCCTTGCAGGCTGCGGGCCTGTTGTTGTCGCTGAGAACTCGCCCTTCCCTCCCCGCGCTGTCAGGCAATCAATTTGAACTAATCCCTGGAGAAAGTCATGCTTCATCTTCGCGTCCCCGCCGCCTTTTGGTCTCTATTCTTCCTCGTCACATCGATCGCGAGTGCGCCGTTGCTGAGGGCGCAGCTGGTCGGTGGAACGATCGAGGGCGACGTGGTCGACCCGACCAATGCCGTGCTCGACCAAGCGACGGTCTTGATTCGCAACGACGAGACGGGGACCGAACGCAGCCTGGTTACGGGCGCCGACGGCAAATTCTCCGCACCGTCGATTCCGGTGGGAGTCTACACTGTCTCGGCTTCGCATGATGGACTTTCCCCGCTCATTCGCACGGGGATCTCACTTGCCGTGGGTCAAAGCATTCATCTGCACCTGGTGCTCACTGTTGGAAGTGTCGAGCAAACCGTGACGGTGGAAGATACGCCGCCGAGCGTGGATACCTCGACACTCCAGTCGCAGGGATTGGTCGATGAACGCCAGGTGAAGGAACTCCCACTCAACGGGCGCAGTTTTGACCAGCTTGTGCTGCTCAACCCGGCCTCGGTGAGTTACACGACGCAGCGTTCCGGAGGCGTCGGAACTTCGAACTCTTCGGTCGGCAACATGTACTCGGTTTCGGGTCGACGCCCGCAAGACAATCTTTTTCTGCTGAACGGAATCGAGTACACGGGAGCATCGCTGATCAACGTGACGCCGGGCGGCACCAGCGGACAGTTGCTGGGCGTGGAGGCGGTGCGCGAGTTCAACGTTGTGAGCGACACCTACGGGGCCAACTACGGCAAGCGAACCGGTGCGCAGGTTTCAATCATCACGGCCTCTGGCGGCAACCAGGTTCACGGGTCGGTGTATGAGTTCTTTCGCAACAGTGCGCTCGATGCACGCAACTACTTCGACCAGGCGCAAATTGCCCCGTTTCAGCGCAATGATTTCGGCGCGGCCCTGGGCGGCCCGATCCGGCACGACAAGCTTTTTGCATTCGGCAATTACGAAGGCTACCGTCAGCATCTTGGCCTGAGCGACGTCACGTTCGTTCCCGATGCTGCCGTGCGCGCGGCCGCGGTCCCGAGCGTTCAACCGCTGCTGGCTCTCTGGCCCGAGGGCACAAAGGAATTAGGCAGCGGCGTTGCATTGGCTTTTTCCAACCCGGCGCAGCATATACGCGAGGACTTCGGAACCACGCGCATCGATACCAATCTTTCCGCCAACGATCTGCTCTTTGGGGTATACACGATCGACGACAGCGACGCGACCACACCGTCCGTGAATCCAGACTCCTCCATCTACGAGCGGCTGCGCGAGCAGGTGGTAAGCGCACAGGAGCAGCACGTCTTCTCGCCAAGCCTGTTGAATACGGTACGCGTTGGTTACTCGCGGGCTGACTTCTACTTCAACAGCATTGTGGCGGGATCGGTGCCGAGCTGGGTCGCGAACGGGCCAGTCGGCGCGGTGGTGATTGCGGGAAGTACGGCATCCAACGGCGCTTCGCAGATCTCCCTCGCCGGCGCAAATACCGGCAGCAATAATACAACCGCGCGCAACCTGTTCACAGTGGACGATCATGTCTATTGGACGCACGGCACGCACCAGATCGAGGCGGGCGTATGGCTTCAGCGGCTGCAGTCCAACGACTTTCTGGCCCAGAACCAGTATGGACAGGCTTCGTTCTCGACCCTCACCGCATTTGAACAGGGCCTGGTCGCCAAGTACACGATCGTGGCGGCGCCGAGCGAATTAGGATGGCGGTCCTTGTTTGGCGCCGGGTTTATCGAAGATGCCTGGAAGATTACGCCCCGGTTCGAGCTCCGGGCAGGGTTCCGCTTCGAATCGACCAATGGATGGAATGAAGCGCACGGCCGCGCCTCGAATTACGACTTCACTGATGGCGTGATCAACACGATCCCCACGGTTGGCAATTCGGCTCTGTCGGACAATCGCGCGAAGTTTCTGCCTGAGCCGCGCATCGGATTTGCTTACGATGTATTCGGCAAGGGCAAAACGGCGCTCAAAGGCAGCTTCGGCATTCATCGCGCTCTCCTCGACACGCTCGATTACCGGCTCGACCAGACTGCCCCGTACAACTCTACCCTTTCTTACAGCAACACGACCGTGACCAGCCTGCCGGAGTTGTCGACTCCCACGGCAAGCGGGGGCCTTGTTTCTCCCAGCAATGTGCAGCGCAATCTGGCTACGCCCACGGTGCTGGCATGGACCCTGAAGTTAGAGCAGGAGATTGCACCGCGTACGGCGCTCACCCTGGGATACGTGGGCTCGCACGGTTATGACCAGATTCTGTCAGAAGACCAGAACACGCCGGGAACTGTGATTTGCCCCGCAGCGGAATGCCCCGCCGGATTGCCTGCGGGCGCTGTTTACTATCCGACCACGAAGCTGGCCAATCCCAACCTGGCCAACTCCACTTCATGGGTCTCAGGCGGAATCAGTAACTACAACGCCCTTGAAGTGGATGTGCGCCGCCAATATACCAACGGACTGCAATTGCGCGGAGTCTATACGTGGTCAAAGAATCTCGATGACGGTTCGGCATGGAACACCAGCGTTTCATCCAATACGCCGGCCTTCGTTTCCTATCCGGGAAATCCCAAAGTGGATTATGGTCCGGCGGCCACCAACCTCGCGCACGCCGCGGCCATTCATGGCACCTGGGAACTTCCATTTGGAACCGGGCACAAGGTTTTCGCGAATGCATCCGCACTCCAGAACCACTTCGTCGCGGGATGGAGTCTGAGCGGAATCGCATCGTTTCAGAGCGGGTTCCCTTTCTCTCCGCAGCTGGGTTACAACCCGACAGGCAACGGCGATTCCCGCAACCCCGCTCGTCCGCAGATCAATCCAGATTTTCACGGCCCGCTCTACCCGAAGACCGTAGGGCAATGGTTTGATCCGAACGCATTTACGGCTCCCCATCCCGGGACATTCGGCAATGCAGGCCGCGACTCCCTCGACGGGCCAGGGCTTACGAACCTGGACTTCTCATTGGTGAAGAACACCGCGATTCACGAACGGGTGCGCGCACAATTCCGCGTGGAATACTTCAACATTCTCAACCACACCAACTTCACCACACCGAATCCTGTTGTCCTTAGCAGCGGACCTACGCCGTCGAAACCATCGGCAGCAGCGGCGCTCTCGCCGACGGCGGGGATCATCACGGCGACGGCCACGACCTCGCGGCAACTGCAATTCGCGCTGAAGTTCCTGTTCTGAGATTCAGTTGGGGGCGTTTTTTCCGGTGATTGAATGCTGTTCCAGCAGCCAACGCACCAGTTCCCTGCCGCCGGCGAAGTTATCGAATCGGCCGTAGATCTGCGTGTCTTTGCGGCCGTCGGTGTATTCGTTATAGACCCACGGATCGACCGCCGCGAAGACTGTGCCGCGCCCGTATTTCGAGGTCGCCATCACTACATCTCCGCGATCGCTCAACAGCGCGGACGCGGTTCCGCGAAGCGATATGCTGCACGTGTCTTTGATGTAGAAAGTGTGCGCCTCGTGGAACAAACGGCCGTCAGAGCGGACGGCAATGGCGCCATTCTCCACTTGCTCGCCGAGAATATGATGGCTAAGAACATTGTTGAAATGAATGCCGAATCTATCGGCGAGAAGATTCAGGTGCGTAATGTCGGCGTTGGGAGGATCGTTTTCCATCAGAATCAAAACGCCGCCCTCGTGAACCCACGCCGCGATTTCTTCAGCATCCCGGTCGGTCATGTAGTGCGGATTCGGGTTCTTGACCGGAATGTCCGGCGAGACGATTAGGTAGAACTGTGCCTTGCGCAAGTTCTCTTTGGTGGGAGCTGAGTAGAGCGTGCCGGTCGACGCTCCATAGCTGCGAAACATGTGCCCGAACAACGAATAGCCGCTGTCGCTGAAGTCGGACCATTTGTAATGGAAATATTCCACCTGCCCGGCGGCGTTCTTGCGTCGCTGGCTGTTGAACCAGGCGTCGACCACGATGTTCTGACCGTGGGCCCTTGTGGCAGTGGGCACCAGGTCGATCTCGGTTGCGGCAAGCAAGAGTGCGCCTTTGATGTTCACTTCATCGCTGTCCTTTTGCAGGTTATCCCAGGCTCGTTGGGCGGCAGTGGAGTAGCGAGCCGGGAGATAGCCGTATCGGACGCCTTTGAGGGATGCATAGATATACAGGCTGGCTGCGTTCGTCGGAACCGGTCGTCGAGGCGTGGCCGTTCCGTCTGAGGATGGATACATTGCGCCGGTGGCGCTGTCCTGCCGCTTTGTTATTGCTGCCGCGATTCCATCAAGCACCGCTATGAGTTGAGTTCGCCCCGGGTCGTTCTGCGGATAGTACGGCAGTGAATCGACCAGGGCTGCGGCCAGTCGCGTTTGATCGTTGGAGAGCGCGTCTGGGTCGAGGTCCGTGATTCCGGCAGGATGCTGATGGTTTGCATTTTCCCATTGCAGAAAGTCTTTGGTGATCGCTTCGAAATCCTGCGGCGCCTGAAAGACAGACGCGTATTCAGCAAGGAAAGGTTCCGCCACGCAGAATTTGGCAGACCCCGCCAGGCCTGCATGCGAAGGCCGGGGCGCAGTCGAAGGAATGCCGCATAACGCGGCCATTTGACTCCGCAACTCCGTCGCGGCGTCATAGTACCTGGCAGCGAGCGTGACGCGGTAGAGCCGCAACAACTGGCGTCCGAGCAGGGCGTCTGCCATCGGCGTGTTCGGGTGCGCTTCAGCTACGGTTTGGCTTGAGTCCAGGTAGGAGTCCACCGTCCGCTTTACATAATGGAAATAATCGCCGTTGGCGGTGTTGTACCATTCCGCGGCCAGCCCTTCGAGTTGTGTTCCGGTCTCTTCGTCCCAGACTGCCTGTGGTTCGCTTCGGGACTGCAATAACGTATTGGCGATGCGCGCAGACACGGGCGATGTCTGCGCCTGGGCTCCCGGCACGGCAAGCCACCAGAGCGCAAAGGCCGCCCATGCGTATCCGCTGATACGGAGAGACAGAAGGCGCATCTCGCGGCTGATGCTTATCGATTGAGCTTCCGGCCATTGCCGAAGAGATATTGGTTGGGGGTAGCGATTCATGGGGCCCGTCCCACGCGGCTGCTTTATCTGACTATCGCACGGGGACGTCTGCCTTTGGCATAAGCCGCCCAAGTTGACCCTCATGCAGAGGGAATGAAAGGTCATTTCGTTGCATCGGCCCACTCCAGTTTGCCTCGGTCGAGCATGGCATCGCGATCTTCCTTCAGGATCCAGCGCTCGGAGACCAGGATGTCGACGGCGGCCTGGTATCGGGCGAGATACTCTTCGCGACTCGGATAGCGCTCCTCAATGGATTTGCGCGGATCGCCTGAACGTTGTCGTTCTTCGGCTGTCTTCGGGAAAGGAAGGAACGATCCTTCAAACGGTAGACGCTGGTCTGGCGCAGCAATGGTTGGATCACGCAGGTTCCAGCCGGTATAGGTGGCCAAGGCGATGATCATCTCCGGAAGGCGCACGCCGTCCCTTTCGTTGCCGTCCGCATCCACTTGCGGCACAAGCACGGGAAACGCGGCGCCCACCCTGGGCGGCTGAACCGTCAGAAACCCCTGGCGCCAGTTGGGGCCGTAATCGAGACGAATCGCCCGATTGGCTTCGTGCGGCTTGTTGACACCGGGAATGGAAGGGAATGCCCACTGGTCAAGGGGCACGAGCGTTCCGTCGGAGATCTTCGGATAGCTGCTGGAAGGGGGAAGGGTGTCATTGCGCACCCACGCATCCATGCTGGCAATCATGGCGCGCCAGAAGTATCGAACGGGCAACGGTGATTGCGGTTCCTGGCCGAGCAGATCGTCCTTCCCTTTCTCCGGCGGGAATGGGCCGGAGAAGTGCTGCAGCCCGGTGAAATGATAGATGCGAACATTGTCCGAGATTTGCGCGTCCCGCTTGCCATCGGCGGTGACGTGAATCAGGGCGCCCACCCGCCCCCAATATTCGTAAGATGTGTTCGAGAAGAAGATTTTGGGAAGTGTTTTATCGGCGGCAGCGCGATCTAACAAACCGCCAACTTCCCCGGTGATGGGATCTGTTTCAGGTTGGTCGGTGAAGGGGAAAATGTCGGTCGGAAAGAAGACAGATGAGGTGGGTTGCGCGTCGCGCGAGGGCTGGGCAAAACGATAATTAAAACTTCCCCGCCCTGCCCCGGCAACGTGTGCCAGTACTCCGTCAAGCGCCATCCGGCCATCCTCGTCGGCATTGAATCCCTGGTAAAGGAAGTCGCGCAGGAAACGTCCATTCTGTGAAATGCCTTCACCGTAGACTCGCTTCGCCGGGGTCAGGGCATCGGGATTGTGCTTGGCATAAGATGCAAAATCGCGGATGGCGGCGAAGCCTCCTCCAGCCACAACGGGATCGGCAACCACATAAATGTATTCGTAGATCTTGCCCGGCTGGAATCCGCCGTTCAGATGAATGAATCGATCGCTGGGCGTGAGGCCGCCGTTCACGGTGCGCGCAAATTGCCACTCACCGCGCGGAATGACCGTGCGCTGCCCGTCGCGCGAGTCGCGAACTGTGAGTACATTGCGCGGATCTTCGGGCGTTGCGACGGGGTACTCCGTTCCGCCGAGATTGCCCTGAAACAAGTGGCCCAGCGGGATCTCCGCCGCAGGTCGGGACAGCATGAAATCGCCACGGAGAAGACCCGTGATGGTTTTGCCGTCCTCTTTCGCGATGGGTGCAAAAAACTGGAGCGCGCCAGGTCCGGCGGCGTCCCATTGCCATCCCAGGCTCACGATGGTGAAGCCATTGCGAAGCAGCCATCCGTCGCCGGCGTCATGGGCGAGATCCCAGTCTCCACCGTCGACGAGGGCGATGATGCGCCCGCGCCCGCGATTTGGAACTTCGAGCAACATCGAACCGTTGCCCTTCTTCAGATCCTTCGGACGAACTGCGATGAAATCGGCGGAAAACTCCACCTCCCCATTCTTCAGATTCACCGCGTTCTTCAGGTCCACGATGGGCGCGTTATGAATATTGTTGACTGGCAGCGAGAAGTAAACGCGTCCGGCAATGCGCTCATAGGAGCCCGCGTCGCCAAAGACCTTTCCTCCGAGCACGTCGCTGCGCGAGGCCACATCGACCCGGATCACACGCGGGTAAACCGGGAGAACGCTCAGACCTAAGGATGTGAGGACAAAAAAGAGGTAGGAGCGCGATCGCATGCGAGGAAGCATAGCACGGCGATTCGGGGGCGAGAATCATTGTGCCCATGGCTTTCGTAAACAGTCATGCCGCGTACGAGGCGCAATGTTTTGCCGAGGAACGGCGGTTCGACAGCATGGGACGGGATTGGGGCTCCCGCGCAGCGGAGGCCCCAATCTCGGGGGATTTAATTTAATTTAAGTTCGGATAACTCAGGACTGGCAGCCTTGTTCACGGCCATCCAGCTGTAGTCCGGCGAAAGATGGTCAAAGCGCCGGTAACGTGCAACGCGTTGAATCGCGTCGGAACACAGAGCCGTGGTTCCTTTTGGCGCGCCCCCCACCTTCCCCTGAATGCCATGCCAGTTAATGCATGGATATCCGTTTGCGAGCGCAACCAAACCGGAAAGGGCATGCCGGACTCGCGAATTCATACACGAATCGGAGTACCGCGCAAACTGTGACGAGACCGAAACCGAGAATGATTACATCAAGAAATTTCGGGGGGCGATTTTGACAAACGATTAAGATGAATTCCTGCCTGGGCAGGAAACTGCGGCAAACCCTTTGGGAGTAAACAATTACGAGAAAACGGAGGCAGTATGTAATCAGATTGTCAAGAATGCGCGACACAGTATGTCAGACTGCCGACGCCGCCAGGGGTTGTTTCGGATGGGACAGGGAATCTGCGGCAGGCACTCTTTTCGGGCATGGAATGGCCACAGCGACACTGGGCAACCTGAGAATAGCCGCCAAACGGCATCCGCGCATAGAATCAGCCATGGCGGAGAGGGCCGGAGTCATCAGCGAGCTCGATGACATAAACGAGCTGGTGCGCTTGCACCAGGCGAGGATTCGCCGATTTGTCACCTGCTCGACCGGCGATCCGGACCTGGCCGAAACCATCACCCAAGACACGCTGCTGCGCGCATTCAGGGGTCGGGAGAGTTTTCGTGGGGATTGCAGTCTAAGCACCTGGCTGACGGGGATCGCGATCAATGTCACACGGGATCACCTCAGATCGGGGCGATTCAAATTTTGGAAACAGCTCAAGAACACCGCGGTCGACGTGCACGAAATGGCTTCGTTCCTGCCTTCCGAAGGAATAAGCGCGGAGCGGCGAGTCTTGGCAAAGGAGAAGGTAAAGGAACTGTATACCGTCCTTGAAACCCTCTCTAACAACCAGCGGACGATCTTTTTGATGAAGTTCTCTGAGGAAATGTCAGTCGAGGAGATCAGTGAAATACTGGGAATGGGAGTCAACACGGTGAGGACCCACCTCCACCGCGCGCTTAAAGCCGTTCGCAGCAAACTTGGAGCGACTATATGACGCCTGCAAGTACAACTCACCTATCCGACGAAGCTTTCGATGACGTATTGATTGGCATGGGTTCGCCCGAGTCGGAGGCCCACCTGGCCTCGTGCCAGGATTGTCGGCGCCGGGTAAATTCATTCCGCTCCGACGTCGCGTTGTTCAACTCGGCTTCAATGGCGTGGGCCGAGAACCAACCTGCCCAGTTGAGACCAACCGTGCGTAAAACGGTCCACCGCGCCCGGCTTGCCTTCGTGGGGTGGGCCACAACCGCCGCGGCCCTAGCGGGGATGGCGGTTGCCGTGTGGCACCACCACGGTCCTCTCGCGCCTCTGAGTCAGGCCACTGCGAACGTGTCACAACCCGCGGACACCGAGGCCCAGATCGCCCAGGACAATCAACTGCTTCAAGCGGTTAACGCGGCGATAAGCCCGGAGGAAGAATCACCGATTGACGAATACAAATTATTTCAAACACGGTATTCGCATTTGAAGACACGCCATAAATGAGGACCAGATGAGTACGAGCACGAAAACTCTGCGGATCTTGTTTTGCTGTATATGCCTTGCCCTACTGCCTTGCGCCCGGTCGCTCGCCCAGGGAGGCGAGGGCGGCGGCGATCGGGATCATCCCGGAGGTCCGGGCGGTCCGAGTGGTCCGGGCGGCATCGGCAACCCGGGCGGCCCTGGAGCCCCCACCGGGCCAAGAGCGCTGCACCATCCCAGGCCGGGCCATGACAAGGTCAACGGCCAGCCGCACAATACGCTTCAATTTGGGCCTGTAGGACGCTGGTGGGATGACAAATCCGTTGCCCAGTCGATCGGATTGCGCCGCGAGCAGCAGAGGAGAATGGATACCATCTTCGATGCCAACAAGCCGGCCATTCTGGATAGCTATAAGACCTTTCTGAAGGCGCAGTCGAATCTAACCGCGGTTAACAAGGATCCGCAGGCGGATAAGGCCAAGGTTTTCGCCGCTATCGATGCTGTAAATGAGGCGCGCAGTTCGTTACAGAAAGCCACTTCGTCGATGCTCTTGCAGATTCGCCAGGAGATGGACCCAACACAAATTACGAAATTAGAGAACGTCCCGTAGATGTTGCAGGCACTTCAGGTTCCGCGCCCCACCCATTATTCTAATGACCGCTGGCCTCGGCTTCCCTCAAGGCCCGGTCGATCATGGACAACGATCTCTTGCTGGGCTTACTGCGCAGGACAAACGTAACACCAACAGACACCGAATCGAGGCGCTGACGCAGGCTTCGGTTGTAATAACCCGAGAGAGTGATGTGGTCGACTAATGGGATGCCGGCGAATGCGGTAAATCCATTGTCTTCGCTAGCCGTAGAAATGGTAACGGGGACAGGAGGCGGTGGATTCGGATTGGTTCCGCCGCTGTCATCGTTGGCCCGCACATTCTCGTCGCGTTCGACAGTCCGGTACACCGTCTGACTACCCAGGGGGAGTTGCTCATAGGCAACCGCCTCGATGTATGTGCGCCGCGGAAGCCAGTACACCGCGCCGGCCTGGAAATGAGCCAGGGTACCGACCGAGGTATAGTCCTTCTCCACGAGATCGTTGAATAGTCCTGAAGAATTGCCGATGCCGAGATCGACCAGGAAGCCCAGCTTGTTGTAATACCTCTCGGTATGGTTGTTGAAGTCGTAGGTGACTTGCCCGGCGCCCAGGCCTTTCGCACGATCGCCGGTGGGAGCGGTCAGCGACGCGGTGATGATATCCGTTAATGATCCGGGGTAAAAAGTGGCGTGAAAGTCAATCAGAGTATCGCCGGGATCGACGCCATCTGTTACCAGGGGTTGGGTGGCGCTGGTCGCAGGATCCGTATTCGCGATCAGGCGATTGATGTAGATCGAGGTGCTTGCATCGGCGGAGTAACGCTCGGAAAACGTATAGCTGATGGCGGGTGTCACCGCGGTATACCAGCCAACCGAGGAGCTGTGAACACCCGAATAGGTAACGCCCGCGTTAAATCCATCGAGCAAGGTGCTGACGCCGGGAACCCGCGGGATCGCCTGTATATTTTCGGTGGCACGGACAGGCGCAATCCCCGCAGCGGCCGTTACCTGCGCATGCAACTGGAGGCACCACGCGGCCGCCAACACCAAGCAAACTATCCACCGAAACGGGATCAACAACTCCCCTACCTCCCGCGCGCCATTCTACTTTGTCACAAAGCATTAGACGCGACAATGACCTATTTGGGGAGGAATCTTCACCATTGAAAACAGGTGGGTTAGATCAACGCATCCTGGCTTTGCAACCCCGCCACCGCGCCCCAGAGTCCCTCCATTCCAGCAATCATTGACGCGAGATCAACGAACGAGCGGTTTCATTGATGCGGGCGCATTTCGCCTGACCTGGAATGGCGAACTTCGTCGCCCAGGAGTTCATACTGATCGGACGCCAGGTAGTCGACGTGGGCGGCGATCGCGGCCCGCCAGCGAATGCGAGCTGCATCAAGTGAGCCGAAGTTGTAACTGCGAAACCATCCGCGGCAACTGAGTTCTTGCGGCGTGGCGCCGTCGAGTGTGTAGAAACGGATCCAGAGGCCGTTGGCGTGAGCGCGCTCGACCAAGGCCCGGAGACGATTCATCTTTTCCGGAGTCCACTCACCTGCCTTCGCCTGTCCTCCGGCCTCTACAACTCTCCAGGGGTTGTTCCACCAGCGGCGATAGTTGTTGGCCTTTTCTGAGTCAAGAATCTCGGGCGCGGCTTGCGGATCCTTGGCCTCGGTATGGATAGCGCCAAACGCCAGGACGCGCTCGCCATCGTGCAACTGGTCGTAAAAGACGGTCTGCTGTGCGTCCGCCTGCCCAGTGAGCACCAGGATCGGCTTTACGTCGAGGGTTTGCACCTGTTCGATATGCGATGACTTGACGGCTGAGGTTAGCCACGGCTGATACTTACGGAGCAGATCAAGCACCACGGCCAGGTGTTCCGGCTTATTGTCTTTGAAATCCAGATTGAGAGTTATGAGCGGCCAGTCTCCTTTATTGCCTTGCTTCAAGGCCTGCTCCACAATGGGCCGGACACGCGCAAAGAAGTACTGCTCCATGGTTGGCTCTTCCCCGGTGATCGGGTCTCCGTGAGTGACCACCGACCAGCTCTTGGCAGTCACCGAATTGGTATACCAGCCCAGATCCTGTTCAATAGCCACCGGCGTCCCACCCGAAAGCGCACGATCTATCCGATCGTCCCACCACTCAAAATAGGGATAGCAGTTGTGCGCGTCCATCATGGTGCGGGAACCTGGTTGCGGTACCTCCTGACCAGTAGCGTGTAGCGCGATAAACGCGCCGCAGAACAGGATAAAGAGTCCGGCCAAAGCCGCCCGTTGAAGGCACCTATACATGATTTCTCCTCGAAGTAATATCACTTCTCTCGATGCCCGCTGACTGACGCACGGAGGTTTTCGTGGCAGTCCGCGATCATAATTTGCTGTAACGGCTCCGCCGAGTATTTATAGCAGGAAGTGCTGGAATGAGATGGGGCGGGAGACACCCATCCTGCGCGTCTCCCGGCCCAGGTTTTCTCTAAGTGTCGATCTCTTACCAGTTGACCCGAATGGCGAACTGCATCACGCGGGGGTCGCCGGAAAGATTGGTGATGGAAGCGACGCCGCCGCTGCTGGCATCGCCGTTGGGCTGTCCGAAGAGTGCATGGTTGGCCACGTTGAAGACCTCCCAGCGAGCTTCGAGGTTCCAGCTTTCGTGGATCGGAATGTGCTTGACCAGGGCGGCGTCAAAGACACTCGTACTAGGACCGCGCAGCGTGTTGCGGCCCGTGTTGCCCACCACGAACTTGCCCGGGTCGGCAAACGGATCGGTAACGCTGGCTCCGGGCGCGGAGCACGAACTGTTCTTGCTGATGTAGAACCAGCAAGACTGGCTATTGACGTAGTGAACCGGCGCCACGGTGTTAGGGACGGCAGTCGCGAAGCCATAGGGATCCAGCTGGCTGCTTTCGCTGCCCCACTTGGCTTGGAACGGGTGGCCGCTATAGAACGTGTAGACGCCTGACGTTTGCCAATTACCCAGGATCCACGCGAGCACCCCGGAATTAAACATTGCCTTGTCATGGCCGAAAGGCGGTTCATACACGTAGCTGACCGAAACGCGATGCGGTACGTCGAAGTCGCTGGGGCCGTACCAGGCGGCATAGTTGCGGCCGTTGGGCGGATCGCCGGAGTTGGATTCCAGCTCTTCCGGCGTGTTGTCGAGGCTGCGGGAATAAGTGTAAGCCGCACGCACGCTGAGCCCGTTGACCATCTGGCGAACCAGACTGGCCTGCAGGCCGTTGTAGTTTCCGAAGCCAAAGGGAGTGGTGTACTCCACTTGTCCGAAATTGGGGTACGGCTGGACGCCGGTGCTGACGCCTCCAGAGATGATGGGCTGGTTGTAGTCATAGATCGTGTCGAGATGGGTCGACTTGGTTCCTACGTAGTCGGCCTCAGCCAGCCAGTTGGGTCCGATCTGGCGTTGGAAGCCGCCGCTCCACTGTTGCACCATGGGTATTTTTGCGGCGGGATTCACGGCACGAATGTGGAACGCCTGGAGATTATTGAAGTCGATGGTCGAGGGATCAAGGAAATTGGAAGGAAACCCGACTTCCGGCGTGATGACAGATTGAGTCGTGCTGGCTTGGGTCTTGTTGATGAGGAAAGGAGGGTTAAGCGCCAGCTGATCTTCGCTGCCGAATCGTTCGAAGACCGAGTAATAGACGCCGTATCCGCCGCGGAGCAAGGTTTTGTCGTTGACGGCATAGGAGACGCCGAAGCGCGGCCCGAAGTTTTTGAGGTTGGGGTCCAGCAACGAGCGGTCGCCGATCGAGCCGGATGTCGCGAACTCCATTGATCCGGAGCCAGCCGGATTGAAGTTGGCGATGCGATTCCTGCCCTCCAACGCCGGCGTAGCGAAATCGTAGCGCAGACCGAGGTTGAAGGTCAGCCGCGGGCTTGCCTTCCAATCGTCCTCAAAGAATCCGGACGCCATCCAGAGGCGCTGATCGACGAAGTAAACGTTTGTCAGCTGAGTGTATTGGGTGGCTCCGAAAAGTCCATCGGCATAGTCGCGCGCATTTGTGGTTCCCTTCACTGTTGCGGTGCCGAGCCCGGAGAAGACGCCATTGAAGGTCAGGTCGCCGCGCATGCCCGGTTCATCCTGGAAGAGGTTGCGCATGGGCAGATACACGGTCGCGCCCATCTTGAGGTTGTGCTTGCCCAGCGTCCAGGAAAGCGAATCGTTGTACTGGTAGACCATCGGCACCTGCTGCTTGGGAAGAAAGTCAGGCGAACCGACGAATCCGTGGCTCGAAAACTGGGTCAGCGGCACACCTCCGCCGATGGCCGGGTTGGCGGGTACCCCGGGCAGAAAATCGCCGGCCAACTGGTCCAGGCCGAATGGCTGTTGCTCCGCGAACGAGTAATCGCGCACCCAGCCGAAACGGAAATCATTGACCATGCGCGGGATGATGACGCGCGTCCATCCAAGAACAAAGCTGGCGCCTTTCAGAATCTGATTGCCCCAGGCCGACGTTGATGTCCCGTCAGCGATTCCGCCGAGGTAGCCAGGAATGTCGCGGGTGCGGTTGAAGTAGTTGAAACGGCCGAAGATCGTATCGGAGGATGTGGGGGTCCAGTCAACACGAGCGTCGTAGCTGTCGTTGAAATCGGTGGATGCGCCGGTGCGAGAGTAGTTGTTGACATCGGGGAAGGTGGCCGAGTTCGGCTTGTAGTTGGGCTCCGGAAACAGAGCGATGAGTTTGGCGACGCTCGCATCGATGTGGGCGCTCGGATCCGACTGGAAGCTGTTATTCAGCAGAGGCGGAGGAGCGCAGGTTTTGATGTTGATCGGCGTGGGGCAGAGTGAGAGGTTGTAGATGGTGGGATATGGCGCGAGTCCGTTTGCAGCGGCGGCATCGGCGCTGAAATCGCCAATGCGCTCGTTATCCAGAGGCACAGTCGAAATGCGCGAGAGTCCCTGCTTGATGCGCGTGCCCTCGTAGTTAAAGAAGAAGAAGGCCTTGTTGCGCACGATGGGTCCACCCATGCTCGCGCCAAACTGATTTTGATTGTCTTCGGCCTTGGTCGTTGTGGTGCGCTTGGTGAAGTAATCGAACGCGTCGAAGTACTGGTTGCGCACAAATTCGTAGGCGGTGCCGTGAAACTGGTTCGCTCCACTGCGCGTATTGACCGACACGACGGCGCCGGGCGCGCGACCATATTCGGACGAATAAGGATTGGTGATCACGTTGAATTCGGAGATCACGTCAACGGAAGGGTGAGCTGATTCCGTGCTCAACTCCTGCACGTTCTCAGAGAATGTATTGTTGTCGATGCCGTCCAGGATGAAGTTGTTTTGCAGGGAATGCACCCCGTTGACGTTAAAGCTGCCCGTCCTGCCCGAGGAGGTCGCGCCGCTCTGGTTGGTGTAGCGACTGATCTGCACGCCCGGGACGGTGCGCAGAAGGTCGTCCCAATTGCGCAGGTAAAGAGGCGTATCGGAAATCGTATCCTTCGTAACCAGCGTGCTGATCGAAGCGTCGTCTCTTGAAAGAGCAACTCCACTCGCGGTGACTTCGACGGTCTGGCCCGTCGATCCGACGCGCAGATGAAAATCCGAGCGCGCGCGAAACCCTACGTTGATGGTGGCCGTTCCTTTCACGGTTTCGAATCCGTTCGCTTCGACCGTGACCGTGTACTGCCCGATGGGAAGATCGGGAAACACATAACTTCCGTCTCCGTCGGTCGTCGCCTGTCGTGAGTAGCCGGTAGTTTGCTCTGCTACAGTCAGGGTCGCTCCCGGGACAACCGCGCCGGAGGCGTCTTCAACCTGACCGCTCAACGTGCCGGAATTGACCTGGGCGTGCGCCTGCAGTCCACAGAGAAGGCAGACCGTAAGCAGGCAGATGGGTGCTATACGAAATTGGGAGATAAGACTCCACGCGCCTGAGGCGCGGGCCCTTGATAGACGAATGAATAATGTTCTTCCGAACATTGGCGCTCCTTTGAAGTAAGTGGTTCTTCAGGTGGAAGGGGAAGTTAGCCAATTTAATAGAAAGCCTTGACGTTTTCGAAGGCCTCCCATCCCACGATACGAAGGAAAAATGAACACACTGTGACAAACGAGGGCGCACAAATTTAGCAACTTTTTAAATTCTCGAGGCAACCATTTCGGAGAGTTTCCGATTAGACGTAACTGTGCGCGCAATTCGCATCCGAGTTCGCCGAGGCGGATCACGTTGTCTCGTCCGATTCCCAGATTGTGAGAATCAACGGGCTGTAGATGGCCCGGATAGTGGTATCTATCCCTGCAAGTTAGTTACGATCAACGCGCTGAACTTTCGTAATACTCCATAAGATCGGACCGAGTGATCAGGCCCGCCAGGCGGCCTTCCTTTTTAACCACCACTGCCTGATTGCCAGCCAGCAAAAGACGGTAGATCTCCTGAACAAGGACGGAAACCTCGACCTCGGGCATAGGACGCGCCATCACCTGGCGAACATCGGCATTGCGCGCATCGATTCCGCCATGGAGGGCATGAACGATCGTGATCTCCTGCACGGCGCCGATAATCTTGCCATTCTCGATGACCGGCATTTGCGAAATTCCCCGCTCGTGAAAAGTGTCCGCTGCATGCTGGAGCGAGTCATCCGGAAGGAGGCAGGCGAGCTTCCCTTCCCGTCCCAGGGCCTGCAACAGATCTCCCGCCGTGGTCTGTTCCGGTGCAACTTCAAGAAACCCGTTCTGCGCCATCCAGGTGTCGTCGTACATCTTGCTGAGATAATTCCGGCCGGTATCGGCGCAGAGAACCACGATCATGTCTTCGGGCTTGCAGCGTTGAGCATACTGAAATGCCGCGGCCAGCGAAGTCCCGCTCGATCCGCCAAGAAGAATGCCGTCCTGGCGCGCGATGCGGCGGGCAGTGATGAATGACTCCGCGTCGCTGATTCGAATCCATTCATCCACAACCTGGGCGTTCAGCGTGCTGGGAACAAAGTCTTCTCCGATCCCTTCCACTTTCCACGATCCGGGCGCGCCGCCGCTCAGGATGGAGCCTTCGATGTCTGCGCCAATCACGCGAATATCGGGATTCTGTTCCTTCAGGTATTGCCCCACACCGCTGATGGTCCCACCGGTGCCGGCGGCGGCGACGAATGCCGTGACCTTTCCGGCAGTCTGCTCCCATATCTCGGGTCCGGTCTGCAGATAGTGCGCCTGGGGATTCTCCAGGTTGGTGAACTGCCCCGCCCGCCACGCTCCCCTGATCTCGCACGCCAGCCGGTTGGCGACCCCGTTGTAACTTTCGGGCGAGTCGGGAGGAACATTGGTCGGTGTGATGACGACCTCGGCTCCATACGCCCGGAGCAGGCGGACCTTGTCGTCGCTCATTTTGTCGGGCAATACGAAGATGCAGCGGTAACCGCGCACTGCGCTGACGAGAGCGAGGCCAAGCCCCGTATTGCCGGCGGTCGCCTCAATCACCGTGCCGCCGGGCCCCAGGGCGCCGCTCTGCTCTGCCGCACGAATCATGCTCAAAGCAACGCGGTCCTTTGTGCTTCCCCCCGGGTTGAGGGACTCCACTTTGACGCAGATCGCGGGAGCCAGTTGCTCTGCCGAGCGATGAAGCCGAACCAGCGGGGTCCGCCCAATGGCTTCAAGAATGTTTTCTGAAATCCCAATACGTTGGTCAATGGACTGCTCTTGGCTCATTCCCGTTCCTCTGACACTCCTGCCGGTGTTTGCGGGGTGATCGGCTTCCGTCGCCAGCTTCCGGAGAAAGCGGACGCATCTGCCCTTCAGGGATTGTCGCTCATCGCCGCTGGAGGTGGCGAGGGGGAATGGAGGTTTCCGCATCAAAGGGAATTGATTAGCATCTCTAATACGTTGTAGCCTGCCGGTGTGCGACCTGCGTTTGCGAAGATCGTCTTGACGCTGGGATCAATATAGTTCGGAAAACGCAAGCCAATGCCCGAACCCGGGGTCGAATTGGAGTTAGTACCCGAAGGAGGAAGGATGCTGCTTCTATGTGCATTTCTGGTTGGAATAGTCTCGGGCTTACGAACCTTTACGGCCCCGGCGGTTGCCAGTTGGTTCGCGCGAAGCGGATCCCTGGCAGTGGCCGGTTCCCCGGTCGCTTTCATGGGCTACAAGTACACAGCGATCGTTTTCACCGCGCTGGCGCTATTCGAAATCGTCAATGACAAGTTGCCGAAGACCCCGAGCAGGAAGACACCGCCGCAATTCATCGTCAGAATCCTTAGCGGGGCCCTGACAGGAGCGACAATTGGAGCGGCAGGAGGGTCGCTGTTGCTTGGGCTATTCCTTGGAGTAATCGGAGCGGTAGTGGGAACTCTCGGTGGCGCCGCAATGCGTGCCAAGCTCGCGGCTGCATTTGGCCGCGACCTTCCCGCCGCTCTGCTGGAGGATGTTATGGCGATCGGTCTGGCGATAGTCTTTCTGTTGGTGATCCGATGAAACAGACCTATGACGCAATCGTTGTTGGCGCCGGGCAGGCGGGACCTTCCCTGGCCGTTCGCCTCGCCGGAGCGGGACGGAAAGTTGCGCTGGTTGAGCGGAAGCTCTTTGGCGGCACCTGCGTCAATACTGGGTGCACACCGACAAAAGCGATGGTCGCCAGCGCCCATGCCGCACACCTGGCACGCCGCAGCCGCGACTTCGGCATTGAGGCAGGCGCGGTGACGGTTGACATGCGAGCCGTCAAAGCCCGTAAAGATGGGATCGTTCTGAGGTCCCGCTCCGGGGTCGAAAAATGGCTCCGAGGCACGGCGAATTGCACCGTCTTGAACGGAACAGCGGTGTTCGAGTCGTCCCATGTCTTGCGTGTCGGAGATGATTTGATTGAGGCGCCGCAGATCTTCCTTAACGTCGGTGCGCGTCCCCTGGTGCCCAATATGCCCGGAGCGGATTCAGTCGCCTTCCTGACCAGCACCAGCATCCTCGACCTCGAAGCCGTGCCGTCCCACCTGCTCGTCGTTGGAGGTGGATATGTCGGCCTCGAATTCGCACAGATGTTTCGAAGGTTCGGCGCAGAAGTCACAGTTATCGACAAGAACCCACGCCTTGCAGTCCATGAGGATGCAGATGCTTCAGGCGTAATTCACGAGGTCTTCGCTGCGGAAGGCATTCAGGTCCGGACCAACGCGAACTGCATTCATCTTGAACACAGTGAGACGGGCGTCGCCGTGGGACTGGAATGCGATGAGGGAGCTCCGCACGTCCCGGGATCGCATGTGCTGCTGGCGGTAGGGCGAGTTCCAAACACCGACGACCTGAATCTCGCCGGGGCCGGTGTCGTGATGGACCACCGCGGGTTTATTCCCGTTGATGATCAATTGCAAACAAATGTGCCTGGAGTCTTCGCAATCGGAGACTGCAATGGGCGAGGGGCATTCACTCATACCTCGTATAACGACTATGAAATCGTCGCGGACAATCTGCTCGAGGGCGCCTCGCGCCGGGTAAGCGACCGCATTCCTGCACACGCGCTCTATATCGATCCGCCTCTGGCGCACGTGGGTATGACCGAAGCGGAAGTCAGAAAGACGGGCAAGCCTGTTCTGATGGGAATGCGCCCCATGACACGGGTGGGCCGTGCCATTGAAAAGGGAGAGACCTTCGGGTTCATGAAGATATTTGTCGATCAAGAGTCGCGCCTCATCCTCGGTGCAACGATCTTCGGAACCGGGGCGGACGAGGCGATTCATTGTATCTTGACCGCGATGTATGCGCGCCAGCCAGTCTCTCTGCTCGCGCATTCTGTCCACATTCACCCCACGGTCGCCGAGTTGATTCCAACCATCTGCGGGGAGTTGAAACCGTTGGTCTGAACAGGAGTACAGCTTGTCAAATGATTATTCTGGGTGCTCCTTCTTAGCCTGCACGACGAATTGGTACTCAGGGATCAACTTCATACTCTTCAACTGCACTGCCTGTCCAAGCTTCGGAATGGACGGTCGCAAGCGGTCCTCAAGATAAACAGGAGCGTCGGCCCGTAAAGGCAGAATATCCAGTTGCAATGGGCCTTGCCTGGTTGCGCTGCCAAATCGTTTCAGTCCCACATACCACGGCAGTCCGTTAAAAAAGTCATCGTCAAGTAAACGGCCGCCCGCCGAGACTCGCGCAATGTCCCCACTGTATTCAACACGAAGATAAAGCTCGCTAACACTCGCGGGAAGTGTTGAGGGCACCGTCAGACGCCACGAGGCAGCGCGCAGGAATGCCGAATCGGGCGGAGCAAGAGCCACGCCTTGCGGCCGCCACGAAGGCCGCGGTCCCAATTGCGGCGCCGGCGCTTCACCACCAGGCCGGATAGGTTCCACGCGAAGATTGAAGTGCTTTTCAGGAATGGAAAGGCTGTACAACCCGCCTCTGCCGCCAACGTTCTTGTTCAATGTCGCTGGAGTTGCGTCGAACTCGATGTTGGTCGTCGGGAAAATACGAAACGCGGCGTGCGCGTCGCCTTCCGAACGCAGGACAAAACCACTTTCAGGCGCGAAGAATTGTTGCGAGCTGTAGATCAAGAATTGATCGTCACCCAGTTTAGCTCTCCATGTGTTCTCGGCTTCCTCCTGGGTGAGAACCACGATGCGCAGCGTTCCCGCCTCTGCACCCGATAATGTCAGTTCGCGGTCGAAACCTGTGCCCAAATCGGTGATGAGGATGGATCCCGCTTCATCTCGAGCCGTGGCCCCCTTTATTGCGAATTCCTGATCATGCTCTTCCGCAAAGGAGAACTCCGGGCGGATACCCGGAATGGCCACGAAGAACCAGGTTGTGTCTTTCCCACGCTCGAGCCTTGTAAAGAGTTGCGCGGTGCTGTAACGAAGCTTGAATTCACCCATGGCGAGGTTGAACGGCCAAATGAAATACGCGCTTGACGGTATATTGATAGGCGAGCTTGGGATGCGCAAGACGGAACCCGGAAGCCGGATGGAAAGCTGAAACTCACTCCGCTCCGGCGTCGCGTTCCCGCGCACGTAATTATTCATAAAGACGAAACCGCGGTCGCCTGTATTGCGAACTGCAAATCGTGGAATCGTCATATCCGATGGACTGGACGGCAGCAAATCGGGAGCATGCGCCGCCATCGGAGCCAGATCCGCACCAAAGTCGTCGAGAAAATACTGAAAGACCTTGAGCTTCCTGAACACTTCTCGTTCCTGCCCGAATTCGCCCAAGGGCGCCTGAAAGTCATAGCTCTTGATCGGGAGGTCGTTAGGATAGCCGGTGGCTTGAGACTCCTGGAGGGTTGTCAGCTTTCCTTCGGGGTTCTCACCGCCCTGGAACATATAGCTTCCATAAAGATTGACCCCGGAACCAAGCATCACCGGAACCGTGGCGGCAACATCATCGGGCTGAATGACGGGCCGGCGATGATACGTGTCTTGCACTCCTCCTCCCATTTCGGCGGTGATGAATGGAGTCTCCGAAGTCTTCGAACCGCCACCAGCCGGCGCGGTCGTGTCGCCCATCATCCCCATATTGCCCGAAACACGGCTGCCGAACCGGAAGACATAAACTTCGCTGGGAGGCAGTTTCTCACGTGATGCATCCCATGGCGCGTCGGGATATCCGCCAAAGACCGGAATCACCTCTCCTTTCGGAACAACAGCATTGTCCCAGCCCGTCACCGTGTAGAGAGGAACATCGAGGCCGCTTGTGATTGCGAGCTTCTTCAACGCCAGGATGTGCTCGTCGCCCTGGCCAGGCCCGCGGCCTGCATATTCGTTCTCAAGTTGAATACCAATAACCGGACCGCCATCTTTCCAGAGCAAACCGTGAAGCTGTTCTCCGATCTGACCGTAGAACTTCGCCACATAGCTCATGTACACCGGATCATTGCGCCGAGTCGGACCTTTCGTAAGCAGCCAATCGGGAAATCCGCCATTACGAACCTCGCCGTGTGCCCAGGGGCCGATTCGGGCGACCACATACATCCCGTGTTTTCCGCAAAGCTGGATGAAACGTCGCAAGTCGCGCTGTCCCGACCAATCGAAGTGACCTTCAACTTCTTCGTGATGGATCCAGATCACGTAGGCGCCAACGATCTGAACCCCGGCGGATTTCATCTTGAGAATCTCATCTTCCCAATCGCCGTCTGGATAGCGGCTGTAGTGAAACTCTCCCATCACGGGAAGCCAGGGCTTTCCGTTCATCGTAAGATAGGCGCTGTTCAGACCGATCGTTCGTCCTTCCGGTGAGGTCGAACTTCCCCCGTGATAGCTGGAGGGAACCGCCGCCGGGCGTGTATCGCTGGCGTCGACCGAAAGCACCTGCGATGCTTGTGCGGCCAATGCTGCGGCATTGCAGAAGACCGAGCATGGAACAACCAATAGCGCGATCACTGCGCTCAAAGCTCTCATCGGGTTGAGATCTCGCGCCTTCCAGGTTGCGTGACTTACCCTCACTTTGATTCTCCAGCCTTCATACTCGCGACTCGGTTTCGATTTCCTCGAGTGTCCTTCCCCTGGTCTCAGGCAGGCGTGCGTATAGAAACACCCCACCGGCGAAACAGACTGCGGCGTAGGTCCAGAATGTCCCCGCCGCCCCAAGCACGGCATTCAGCAGCGGAAACGTATAGGTGAGCAGAAAGCACGCCGTCCACAGCGCCGTCACACTGATCGACATGGCGCTGCTTCGGATGCGGTTGGGAAAGATCTCCGAGATGACTACCCACGTTGCCGGCGCCAGCGACATTGCATAGCAGGCAATCGCCGCCAAAACCAGAACCAGCATCGGCTTACCTTGAAGGTGCATACGGTAAAGCAAACCCAGAACTGTGTAGATTACAACCAGCCCGCAAAGCCCGGCGAGAAGGAGAAAGCGTCTGCCAAACCGATCGATGGTAAAGAACGCGACAAACGTGAAGATCACGTTCACCGCGCCGGTGACGACGATGTTGAACAGAATGTCTGAAACCTGATAGCCGGCCGCAGCAAAGATCTCCTGGGCATAGTTGAAGATCACATTGATCCCGCACCACTGCTGAAGAACGGCCAACAGCACGCCAACCAGAAGAATTCTTGCCATCCCCGATGAACGAAGCTCGATGAGCAAGGGGCGTTCCGGCCGGGCTTCATTCACAGCAGCGAGGTCCTCTAAAACACGTTGTGCGTAGCTGCGCCCGCCAAGCCGCTCCAAGACCCGAGACGCTTCTTCTTTTCGCCCCCTGGCCGCCAGCCAGCGAGGACTCTCCGGTACCAGGAGCGAAGCTATCAAAAAGAGGACAGATGGAATGACGGTAACCGCAAACATCCATCGCCAACCCATTTGGCCATTCCACGAATACAGAATTTCACTCTCGGATGCGCCAGGCGGCACCGGCCGCGCGATCAGCCAGTTGACTATCTGCGCCAACAGAATCCCAAACACGATGGCCACCTGGTTGAGTGAAACCAGCCTGCCGCGCAAATGGGCCGGAGAAATCTCGGCGATGTACATGGGCGAAACGCCGGAGGCCAATCCGATTGCAAAGCCGCCCACGATTCTCCAAGCCACGAAAGCGCCAAAGTGGAAAGCCAGAGCTGTCCCCAGCGACGAAGTCGCGAACGCAATGGCAGCCAGGGTGAGCAGCCTCCGTCGTCCAAAGCGATGGCTCAGGCTCCCCGCGGATACGGCGCCAAAGAGACATCCGATCAACGCACAGCTCATCGCCCAGCCTTCGAGCGAGGGCGAATCGAGATGAAAGAACCGCTCGTAAAACGGCTTGGCGCCGCCGATGACTACCCAGTCATAGCCAAACAGAAGGCCCCCCAGGGCGCCTGCCGCGGCTGTGAACCACAGGTGGACCTTACTGACCGAATCCCTGTCATCGGAGTTCGTCGTGGATGCACCTGCCGATGTGATCATGACGCGGGACGCGTCTCGGGCTTACTGGAAGCCAGTTTTGCTTGTTGCTCGATCCAACCGAGCATACTCGCGGCGAGTAGATGGTATTTATCCAACGCGATCACCTGGCGTAGCTCCAAAATGGATTTGTCGCTGTCGCCAAGGCCATGATGCGCCAATGCTTTCAGGAGTAACGACTCAATGCAATTCCGGTTTTCGAGATCGTCGTCGAACAGAAGAAGATTAGGCAACGAAGTGGCAAAATAATCAATCGTGGCTACCGATTTACTTTTCTCTTCTCCGAATCGCGCCAGTTCCAGCAGAACGTCTTCGGCCGCTTCCTCGTTTCCAAGCTGTCTCAGAGCCAGCCCCTGAAAGTACGACTGAACACTCGTTTGATCGAGAGGCGCAGCGGCCGCCGTCCAATAACGATGCGCCAATTCCGAGTCACCAAGCTGCTTTGCGGCCATCCCCGAGAAGTAATCCAGGTCTCGCTCGAGCGTGAGGAGATGCTTACCTTCACCCAGATTCTCCGGATAGTTGCGCGCCGTGCCAAAATGCTTCAGAGCCTCGCCAGGCTTTTCGGCCATGAGGGCTTGCATGCCAAGAGCGCAATTGGCAAATACGTACTGAGCGGATGCAAGTCCTTCCCCTCCCTCCCAGGGACTAAAGCGGCGTTGAGTAAGAACTGAAAGCGCCTCACGAAATTGACCAGACTGATTGAGCAGGGTCACAAATTCCACTGTCAGGTCGTCCCTGTGATTGACCAGAGCCGGGAAGTTCTGGAGCCAACGCAGCCGATCCAGCGGCAAAGCTATCCCCGCACGTTTCTTCAGTTGATCCCACTCGTAAAGCAAGCGCGCATCGTCCCCGTTTACTTCAAATGCTCTCTCATACATTCGTTCGGCTGCCTGCGGATTGTGCAACACATTGAATTCCGCAATCCCCAGATTCCTCCATGGAACGGAGAACGTGCCGTCGAGTTCAACCGAACGCCGCCAATTTCGGATTGCGTCCTCGTAGCGCCGCTTGTCATAGAAGAGATTGCCAAGATAATAGTGCGCCCTGGCCCCCGATGGATTCCGCGCGATTGCGCTCTCGAGCACCACCATCTCTTCAAGCCGCGCCGGAAAACAATACCGAGGGGATGCAGCTTCCGCCTTGACCAGATACTCAACGGCGTCCGCCCTTTTGCCCAGAACGTCCGCGAGCCACGACAGTGTGTACCACAGCATCGGGTAATCCAAGCCCACGTTGCGGCTGTAAGCTTCGAGCAGGCGCAAGCCGTCGTCGTTCAGACCGCTCCAGGCCAGATCGAAACCTACATCGAGAAGCGTTTGCACGTCATCTTCGATTGCGGTGAGAAAAACGTCGAGGTCCCGTTCGCTATTAGACAAGAGAAATTGCTCGGCCATCATCCGGAAATCGAGGCGGTCGAGCAAGAGACAATCGGCAATCACCGATTGAGCCTCCAATGGTCGCCCCATGCGCCGCAGCAGCGAAGCCCTCAACCCGCGAGCTTTCAAATTCTGGCTATTGGTTAGCAGACTTGTCTCAACTTGCTCCAGGGCGACTGGCAGGTTTCCGCGGCGCGCACTGATCGACGCGAGCGCATAGTTCCCCGCGCTTTGCCAAGCATAGTTCCAGATGGACTTGTAGAAGGCATCGTAAGCCTCTGACGTCTTGCCCTGGTAGAGTTGCCCGAGGCCCAAATTGTAGAACGGCTCGCCGTCGTATGGGTTTGGATTGCGAAAAGTCAGGCGCCGCGTGGCGCGCGCGAAGTGTTCTTCCGCTTCAGAGAATTCGCCCTTGCGCAGGTGAAGCAGCCCCATGGCATTATTCAGACGCGCGTCATCCGACTCCCGGCCAAGACCCTCAACCCAATAATCCTCAGCAGACCGAGTTGCGTGGCGGTATTGCTCCAGATGCAGGCCCGTCAGATAGAGTTCTTCAATACTCGCGATTTGAGCCGGTTCCGGCGGCTCGGTCGCGGGATTGGGAAGCTGACGATCGATGTACTGTTCAGGCTGATAAGCAATCAGGTTGTGGCCGTCCACATCGCGAACCATCAGTTTGTACTTTTCGAGCGGCGCGTCATCGATCGCGACCATCTTGGTGAACGGTTGTCCCGGCGCAAGGTTCAACTCTTCGTCGAGGATCAGGCTGCCGTCGCGCGCAAGTTCGATGTGCACCCGTCGCCGGGATGTAACGCAGACTCCCACGCGCGCGCTTCCTGCATCGAACTCGAGGTTCACCGCTGCTTCTGTATTGGCGTTCTTGGCAGGTCCGATCTGCTGGATCGGATACCAATATTGACTGAATGTTTTAGTCTCGTACGGTTGAAGCCATGAAAAATCGGGCTGGTTGTCGGTGTACGCACCGGCCATCAGTTCAACATAGGGCCCGTCTTCTTCGGTAAGATTTCGATCCCAGGCGTAGCCGAAGTCGGCATTACCCCAGGTCCATAGCTTCTTTCCTGGCGCGATACGGTGGTTCGAAGTATGCACCAGTCCCGCCCGGCGCGCGTGGTCGTAACCGCCGAAGAAGTCGAATGTCGATTCGGTCACCATGTATGAAGTGGGAACCGGAATGTTCTTGTACCAGGAAATGTCGGTGCCCGGGCGATAATCAACACCGTAGTACCTGTCGCGCGCAATCGGGAATGATGAGATCGCACGCTTTGCATGGTCGGCCACAAACGTCACATCGGGTGGGAAGAACGCCTGATACTGGTCGTGAACCCGCACCGCGACATTTGCCCACCAAAGGAACGTTTGCGGCAAGGGAGTCCTGTTGTACAGCCGGACCTTGGCTTCAACGAGAGCTCTTCCCGGTGAAAGGCTGATTCCAACCATGCCCTTCATCCGCAACATGGGATCGTATTCGCTGAGCCAGACCGTGCAAGAGCCGTCGGTATGCTCTTCAATGGCTGAATGAACCGGCATATAGGTCGACGGCCGGTGATGTTGCGGCCAATTGAACTCGACTCCGCCGGAGATCCATGGCCCCAGTAATCCGACGAGGGCAGGCTTGATCACGCTCTGCCGATAGAAGAAGTCGTATCCGTTGGTCTTATCGAATCCAACATGGATTCGGCCTCCGATTTCCGGGAGAATCATCAACTGGATAAACTCGTTTTCCAAGAGGATTGCGCGGTACGTCCTGTCGGTCTTCTCCTGTGATATCCGATCAGTAAATGGGCCGGGGTAAACCTTACCGCTGCTGCCCTGGTAGACGCGTCTCTCCAGAAACATCGGGTTCGGATCAGCGTCCTGAACTGCGTAGGTTGGAATGACTACCTGCTCCACGCTGCAGTTCACGGACCCAGTTTTGTTTGTTCCCCCCATCAGACTCGAACCTCGACATCCTGGACTCGCCACGCTCGCAATGTGTCCGATTCATTCCGGCTGGCTGCATGCGGAATTCGGCATCCAGCCGTAACGTAATCGTACACACCCTCTCCGAGTCAATACCCAGAACCCGCAATCGCGGATGGGATGATGTGGATCCTTCGTCAGGCAATTGGATTCCATCATGAAGCCGGTTAACCCGGACAGCTCTACTTGCCGGCAAATGGTGCCGATGGGTCGCAACCGTCAGACTGTGGGCGAGTGGAACGAGTCGGGGCTAAACCAATCGGTACAGCTGATCGTCGGAAGCGCGCGCGACTGACCCCGCACTGGATCATTTCAGGGGGAGTAGAACCCCGAAATAGCGGCCTGCAAGCACTGTGGAAGGCCTGGCGCATGGAGCTTCCATTAGCCCGGGTGAGTTGGCCCGCCCGGATCCCCCGACGCGCGCCTCAAATCCTCTGCGCCGGTATGATCGGTGTGAGCTGCGATTCCATAAATATCTGTATACGAACCCTGTTTAGATTTATCTGAGGAGGGCGTAACTGAGTCCGAAGCTAAGGCCGTTCGGCGTCAGCCCACCCCCTCCAAAAAAAGAAGGCCATATTTGATATTCGTAATCAACGCGTGCAGTCAGGCGCTTTTTAACCTTGACATCGAAGGTCGCGCCGGGAGCGTAGGCAAAGTAGTTCCCGGCGCCACCCCCATGACCTGCAACGTCAAGATGGCCGAGCCCCATGAGGAACTTACCGCTAACAAACAATCGCGTTCTGAAATGCACCAAGCCAACGCGCGGACCTGCCAAATAGTTAGACTGGGTCAATCCGCTTGGGCCGTTCCAGGGAAGGAACCTCGCTTCCCCCTCCACACCGAGCCTTTGAAAAATCAGGTGATTTACGTCGACGAAAGGTGCTATGCCCCACAAATGATTGTCCCAGCACTTGAATGGCGAAGCATCGACGCATCCGTAATCCGGATTGAATGTCGAGACTTCAGCTCCTGCCCACACAGACGCACCACCGCGCTCGGCCGAGGGCAAACTCTGTGCGAATAACGTAGCGGACAAAACCAAACACGAAGCGAGTAGGCTAAGGATTTTAAGCATTTTGGGGACCTTCTTCTTGAAATTATGCCACGATCATTGTTGGGCGCATTCAGGACTTTTTTGACCAAAGGTAATGGAAATTAGATCGCATTTGTCATGAATTCGCGAGACTGTCTTCCCATTTGGCTCCTAATTTATTGGAGCAGGAGTCATTTCAAGGGCAGGCAAGTGCAGAAACACCCTCCGCAATTCGGAAGTTGCGCCTATTCCTGCCAAGAATCCCTGCCCATATCCGGAAGGCCCTGGACCCAGCTCTTTGTCACGAGTGAGATGAATAGCCACCGATGCTATACTAACAGAACAAGAAATGGTCGAGCCGAACGCATTTTATCCCCGTCTTTTCTGCACACATTCTAGTTGACCGTTTTGTCGTTCAATCCCGAAAATCCCAATCAAATCCATCTCCTTCTTTGGAATTGGGAGATTCGCTTCTCCTCCTTTGCTCCCGGATAAAGTGAACCTTCATTGAGATTCGGCCTGCTAACTGCCGAGACGAGCGCGATTGCAGTCAGATCCCGCAGGCAGGAGATTGATAAAGAACGAAGGCCCGCTTTGTTCGACGTGCAGAAATCAGCGCAGAGCCTGCTGTCGGCGTGCAGACGTCCTTGATCACCACTCGAAAAGCGGTGCCAACTTTGCCGGCCGGTACCGACTGATATGTGGAACAACCGCCTTGTCCCGGTTTCGAGTGCGGTTCCGCGAAGGTACTGTCGCAAAGAGTATTGAATTATCGCAGGACTCTCACTTCGGAGGCGTTGACAGGAGGGACGCACATCAACCCCCATAGTATAATCGCCCAAGAATGCGCCAAGCAGCGATGCAGACGAAAGGAATGTTATCGAGGCCCGGTTACGGATGACTCAGCATCTATACGAAAAGTATTATTTCTCGAAGCCTGGCTACACCGGAGGAACGAAGCCGTTTTTCGATATATGCGCTTCTAACATTCCCCGCGGATCGGAAATTCTCGAGATCGGATCGGGACCCAGCAACAAAACTACCCAGACGCTCTCCAAGATCGGTTCAGTTACTGGAGTCGACATCGATCCCGAGGTTCTGAACAACGATGCATGCGTCCGCGCCGAGGTCTTTGACGGTCTGCACTTTCCTTTCCCCGATAACTCTTTCGACGCCTGTGTGTCGAATTGGGTTTTGGAACACGTAGAGGATCCCAGAACCCATTTCAACGAAGTAGCGCGAGTGCTTCGTCCCGGTGGTATGTATTGTTTCAGAACTCCGAATCTTTTTCACTACGTGATGCTGGGGTCCCGCCTGACACCACATTTTCTGCATCTGAACACGGCCAACCGACTGAGGGGGCTCAACGCGGACGCCCACGATCCGTGGCGGACGTACTATCGAGCCAACAGCAAGAGGCGGCTAAAATCCCTGATACAAGAAGTTGGAATGGAATTGAACCTGCTCCAACTGATGGAGCCGGAACCCTCGTATGGCCGAATTCACCCGGCGTTGTTTTATCCCATGATGGTCTATGAACGCATCGTGAACTCCTCTAATCTGCTAAGCAATTTACGCGTCGTAATCTTCGGCGTTTGTACCAAAGTCCAGCGCTATTAAATCGTTTCTGGACAATCCTCCGCCAAAGCTCTTTGGAAATGGTCTATTGCCGGATGCAAATACTTGCATCTAGCTCTGCCCGGTCCGGCGGATTGTCAACCAGCTAGAACGCTCTCGACTACTTCACTGGCGCTTTCAAGCGCATTCAGGCTGGCGATCTCCATCTGAAGGCGGCGGGCATTCTCGCGATATGACGGCTCAGCCAGTACCTCTTCAAGGACCGCACGAAGCCGGGGCGCCGTCACCTGCTTGATGCGTATGGACCTGCCCACTCCGCTCCACTCGATGCGCGCAGCCGCGGCGGGCTGATCGTTTGTAATGGGGATTGCAACCAATGGAACCCCGTTCGCGAGTGACTCATTGATGGTATTGAGTCCGCCGGCAGTGATGCAGATGCTCGCGCGCTTCAGAACCTCTAGCTGCGGAGCATACTGCACGATGACAGGGTTTCCTTCTGCGCCCGGGAAATTGCCGGGTCAAGTTTCCCGCCCAGGGTAAGCACCAGTTGCACGTCCAGCGTTTCGCTGGCCTTCAGGATGATGCGGAAGATTCCCTCCATCTGATTCATCAGCGTTCCCATCGAAGCATAGAGGATCGGCCGGCCGTCGAGTTTCTCCCACGGAAAGTCAGTATGTGGCCGCGTCTTGTGATCGTGCAGAGGGCCGACGAAGTGAAAGTCGGTGGGTAGCTGCTCGCGGGGATATTCGAGGCTTGGCGGCAGCTGGCTGATTTGCGGACCGCCCGCATACAGGTCGTCAGGGAAACGGGCACAGGGCGCGAGCCCCCATTTGAGTCGTTGCGCATTGACGGTCCTGCGTAGCGGGGCCAGCATGTTGCGGATCATTGCATATCCGAAGGCGTTCCGCATCCTGGCGAGCGGGCCCGCCTTGTAGGCCCATCCGAAGGCAACCGGAGGAACTCCATTCTCGCCATTAAATATGAGGGCATTGGCAAGATGTACGTAAGGGATCTTGAGGAGTTCAGCCACTGTCGATCCGGCGAAAAAAAGCTGGTCGATCACCAACGCATCGATATGGCTCGACTGAAGCGCCTCGGGCAGAACAGCAAACACCGTTCCCAGGTCGCGCTCCAGCATTCCGATTGTGAATTTTGCCCCCGACCTGCCACTAAGCTTTGCAAGTTCGGCGGCCATGCGATCCACATAGCCGAGTGGGTAGACCTCCTGTCCCAGCACAACCACGTCGAGCCCAAGGGATTCATAGAAGTCCACAGCGTCGGGAATGGCAAAAAAGGTAACCCGATGCCCACGCTTCTTAAGCTCAAGCGCAAGGGCGCTGGATGGGTACATGTGTCCCAGTGCCCGAACCGTGAGAACTCCAATGTGCGCCAAACGTCTCTCCAGAGCGATCGTCAGGGGCTGAAAACCATATGGCCGAATCCAACACCGTGCGGCCACTTACGCTCAGGTGTCGCCTTTACGGTACCACGCGAGTGGAGCGTGCCCGAGTGTGGCGTCATTGACAGATTTTCGTATTGCGGGCAGAAGTTCACAATTTCTGAATGCAAAGCATTCCAAAAGCAGTTTCCTCGTCCCGACACGTGCCCATGGTCTTGAACATTTACCGGGAGGTGGGATCGGAGGGGAATCGAATCTGGACAGATACTCCACCACCCGGGCGATTTGAGGCGCTGATGTTGCCGTTGTGAAGTTTCACTGCCCTTTCAGCGATGGCGAGCCCAACACCGAACCCCGCTGTTTGAGGACTGCGGGCTGCGTCTACTTTGTAGAAGGGGCGAAAGACAGAAGCTAGTTCAGACTCCGGAATTCCCGGACCACGGTCGCTCACCTCCACGACAGACATCCGGTTCTGGTTGTCCCGGCGCAATCGGATCTCCACCTTCGTTCCAGCCTTGGTGTAGCGAACGGCGTTACGGACGACATTCTCGATAGCGCGGTAGAGCAACTCCCGCCGTCCGTCCACTATGCAATCGCACTCCGCATCAAGATCGACGGAGGCGTCCCTCTGTTGTGCCTCGTAAGATGCATCGGGAGTCATCTCCTCGAGAATTTCCTTCAGGGAAACGTGCTCGAACTGGCCGAGGCTCTCGGCCGCCTCCATGGAGGAAAGGGACAGGAGTTGCCCGATTAACTGATTAAGACGCTCGGTCTCGCGTTCGATTCGATCCAGATGCGTGTTCATGGTGGAATCGGCATCTTCCCGGGAGAGTTCCAGCGCGACGCTCAGTCTGGCCAGCGGAGAGCGAAGCTCATGCGAGACGTCTCGGAGCAGAAGTTTCTGTGCATTGACCAATGATTCGAGCCGCTCGGCCATGTGGTTGAAGCTGCGCACAAGCGCATCAAACTCATCCCCTTTGAAGAACTGGCTTCGCGGGCCGGCCTCGGGAACCCGCGTGGTCAAATCGCCTTGTGCCAATCGCAAAGCAGCTTTGCGCAGACGAACAACGGGACGAGTAAAGATGAGCACAAGGACAAAAGTCGTGAGTCCACCCACGGCAATGGCGACAGGCAATTGAGGCGAGGCGAAGTGATACAGGTCTTCGTACCACGTGTGCTGTTCGCGGTGGATTGGAACAACCGCAATGAAGATGTAGCTCTTTCCGTTTGCGGAGACAGCCGGCGCATTCCAAATCGTGACATTCCCAACCTGGTGGGCTTGAATCACAGAGCTGGGTCCCGTCAGGACTACGCCGGCAGAGTGCGTCTGGCCGCACAGAATCTTTTCACTGCCGTCGGCAAGGGCAAGGTCCTCATGGCGCTGTTCCGCATAAGCGGTAAATCCGGCGCAGCCGCCTGCCTCAAATCTGTTTGCACCTTCGCTTGCGTTTGTAATCAAATTGTTGAATGCCGGGTCCAGGAAGAAGTTAGGGCGAGGATAACGATGCGCAAGGATGAACGCAGTAGAGATTACGAAGATCAGGCTTTGCGCAATCCAGAAGATGATAAAAATCTTGAAAAAAAGTCCCCGCATCGTGTTAGTTCTCCCGGCCCTCAAAATCGCGATCGAGAACCAGCTGATAGCCGACACCTCGAATGGTCTTCACTCGATCCTCTTCTTCGTCGCGCACCAGCTTTCGCCGCAGCCGGCTGACGTGCATGTCGAGGCTGCGATCGAATGGATCGAATTCGCGACCGAGAACCGTTTGCGATAGTTCGTCGCGGCTTAACACCTTACCAGGAAAGCGCATGAGGGCTTCCAGGAGACCGAATTCGATATCGGTGAGCTCAATCTTTTTCCCTGCCTTCGACACCCTGCGCGCAGCCATGTCGAGTTCGAGGTCCTGGACGCGAAGCTGAGTTGCAGGAGTGACGGCAGTATGATCCTTCCGGCGGAGAACCGCCCGCATGCGCGCCAACAGTTCACGTGGGTTGAAAGGCTTGGGCAGATAGTCGTCGGCGCCGATCTCCAGCCCGACGATACGATCGACATCTTCTCCGCGGGCTGTCAGGAGCACGACGCTGACGCTCGACTCCTGGCGGATTCGCTTGAGTACCTCGAAGCCGTCCATTCCAGGCAGCATGACGTCGAGCAGAATCAAAGACCATGGCCGTTGCTGTGCCGCGTGCAGGCCTGAATCGCCTCGATGCGCCGTCCTTACTTGAAACCCATGCTTGCCCAGATACTCCGTGAGCATCCCGCACAGTTCAACATCATCGTCGATCAAAAGCACATCTTCCACGTAACTCTCCGACTATGAATAGCCTACGCCGTTGCTAAACCGATGAGACAGGAGAACTGTAACAAATGTTAACAACTCGATTACAAATCGTTACATTGCTTTACGCATCGTGACCGCACGACAGCCCGCTTGGAATTCTCCTAAGAACAGTTCATTCGGGGGTGTATTGGTGATCGTGAAGCGAGCTACTTGGTCCCTGTTGCTTATGGCAGTCCTTTTCACATTGGCGGTCCGGATTTCGGCCGCAGCCGAGGATAAGACCGGTGAAGTCCACGGCGTGTTGTCCGATCCGACAGGCGCCGTCATTCCAAGTGCAAAGCTCGTGCTGAGCAGCCCGGGAAGCAGTTCTCAGGCAGTGTCGAGTGGCCATGATGGCAGCTTCCGCTTTACCGGTGTCAAGCCCGGGAAATACTCGCTCGAAATCAACGCTAACGGGTTCGCTCCAACGGCGGTGGACGAGATTTTCTTGTTGCCTGGACAGGTGCTGCAGAAGAATGTGACGCTCCAATTGCCCGTTGATCAGCAGCAAGTGGAGGTGACCGGAGAAACAACCGGTGTGAGCACCAGCCCTGACAATAACGCTAGCTCGATCGTGATCAAGGGCAAGGATCTCGATGCGCTGTCAGACGATCCCGACGAACTGCAGAGCGAGCTTACCGCGCTGGCAGGCCCGTCAACGGGTCCCAATGGTGCGCAGATTTTTATTGACGGATTCACAGGTGGTCAACTTCCATCCAAATCGTCGATTCGCGAGATACGCATCAACCAGAATCCTTTCTCGGCACATTATGACAAGCTAGGTTACGGCCGCATCGAAATTCTCACCAAGCCGGGAACAGACAAGATCCACGGCAGCCTGATGATCATGGGCAACGACTCAGCCTTCAATTCCCTGAACCCATTTGTGAGCCAGGAGCCTTCTTACTACACCGCTTTCGCCAATGGCAGTATCGGCGGCTCGCTGGGCAAGAAGACATCGTGGTTCGGCAGTTCCTTCTACCGCAATAACGCCTCAAATTCCATCATCAACGCAGAAGTTCTCGATCCCAGCGGCGACGCATACAACTACTCAGCCGCCGTCTCAAATCCCCAATCCAGGCTCGATATCAGCCCGCGATTTGATTTCCAGCTTGGCGACAAGAACACCCTCACGGTGCGGTACATGTTTGATCGCCAGGTGGCGACGAATAGCGGGGTATCTCAGTTCGCGCTCCAAACCCAGGCATACAACGTATCGAACTACGAGAACAGCTTCCAGGCCAGCGATACCCAGATCATCAACGCGAACACTGTAAATGAGACGCGGTTTCAATATATTGGCGCGCGCGACAGTCAAATTGCACAAAGCATCGATCCCACCGTCACGGTTCAGGGATCATTTACCGCCGGAGGCAGCAATGCCGGCATCGTGCGCGATAACCAGGACCGGTTCGAACTGGAGAACGTGACCACGAAAGCGAAGGGAGCCCATGCGATCGGATTTGGCGCGCGTCTTCGCCTCACTCACGACTCCAACTTCTCGACCTCGGGCTTCAACGGCAATTACATTTACTCGTCTCTCTCGAAGTATTCGGCCAAGACGCCTTCTGAATACGATGTCACTGCCGGCAAGGCGAATGCGAGCGTCGCAGTCTTCGATGCAGGAGCATTTTTCCAGGACGACTTCAAGCTCCGTCCGAATCTCACACTGAGTTATGGCCTGCGTTTCGAGGCGCAGAACGGGATCAGCGATCACAATGACTGGGCGCCCCGAGTATCGCTGGCCTGGGCGCCTACCGCACTGCCCAAAACGGTAATCCGCGCCGGTTACGGTTGGTTCTATGATCGTTTCAATTCCACTTACATCCTGGACTCTGTCCGCCAGAACGGAATCAATCAGCAGCAATACGTAGTGAAGAACCCCTCGTTCTACGAGAATGCCCCGTCAGCCGGCACGCTCGCATCGCTGAGTTCGGTTGCTCCGACTATCTATGAGCTTTCGCCGGACCTGAGAGCCTCACTCAACATGCAGGCAGCGATCGGCATTGAGCACCAGTTCGGCAAAGTTGCCACCATGGCTGCCACATATGTGAACTCGCGTGGAGTTCACCAATACCTGAGTGATAACGTGAACGCGTTTCTACCAGGAACGTTCGATGCGACAACCGGCACAGGCACTCGTCCGAATGGCATTAACGAAAACATCTACCAGTTTCAATCAGAAGGCGTGTACAACCAGAACCAGCTCATGCTGAATTACAACGTGAAGGCGAAGCACGTGTCACTGTTTGGCTTTTACATGCTCAACTTTGCCAAGGCCGATACGTCAGGAGCCACCTACTTCCCAACCAATCAATTCGACCCAGGCGCCGACTACGGCCGGGCCAACTTTGATGTGCGCAACCGCTTCCTCCTGGGCGGAAACCTCCAGGGTCCATACGGAGTTTCATTCAGCCCCATGCTCGTAGTGGATTCCGGTGCGCCCTTTAACATGACCATTGGGCAAGACTTGAATGGCGACAACCAGTTCAACGATCGTCCCGCGTTGGCAACATCCGGAAGCACCGATATACTTCGAACCAGTTACGGCACATTTGATCTGAATCCATCACCGAGTGAGGCACGCATCCCATACAACTACGGCACCGGTCCCGGCCAGTTCAGCATGAACGTGCGCATGAGCAAATCGTTTGGAATCGGACCAAGAATGGAGGGCGCAACACCGAATGGCGCATTCGGAGGTCCTGGTGGAGGACCGCCGCCTGGAGGAGGCCCGGGTGGAGGAGGCCCTGGCGGGGGCGGGCCCGGAGGGGGCGGTCTGGGTCCGAACGGTCTCAGTAGCAGCGGCGGGCCTCCGCGGTTGGATCAAGCGGCTGCGCGACGGTACTCACTGACCTTTGCCGCAATGGCCCGTAACGTGTTCAACCATGTAAACCTCGCCCAACTGGTTGGCGTGCTCGAGTCGCCGCTCTTTGGGAAGTCTAACGCGCTGGCAGGAGGTTTTTTCTCGTCTGCGGCTGCGAACCGGAGCATCGACTTGCAGCTGACCTTCAATTTCTAATTGTGACTCGGAGGCGTTTTGCAGGGAAGTTCAGCCCGCATGGAACGACAGCTAGAATGGATTACAGCAGCAGGTACCGGTTGCGATTCTGCAAGCATGATCCTTACAGTAGGGGGATTCTTGAATCGGCGTTCATTTATACAGGCGGCAATCGTATTTATTGCGTCTCTGTCAGGTGCATTTGCTGGTGGCGTGTGGCTCTTCTTGAAGCAGGCCAAGTTCGGCAGTAGTCCCGGGAACGCGCGCCTCGAGCGCATCGGAAGGTCGCCGAACTTCCGCGATGGAACGTTTCAGAACCAGCTCCCCACCCCCATGATGACAGGAGAGTCGGGGAGCCTGAACACCATGGTGAAGTTTGTATTCAACAGGAACAAGAGGCTCAAGCCAAACGGGCCAATTCCTTCTGTCCGGCGCGATTTGTGGCATCTCTCACCTACTGAGAACGCTCTCGTGTGGTTCGGGCACTCCTCGTATTTCCTGCAGATCGACGGCAGGCGAATTCTGGTTGACCCCGTACTTAGCGGTAGAGCCTCACCCGTCTCTTTTACCACGAAGGCATTTGATGGAACAGATCCCTATGTGGTCGCTGACATCCCGGATATCGACATTCTATTCATTACGCATGATCACTGGGATCACCTTGACTATGACACTGTGACGAAAATGCGCCCGAGAGTGAAGAAGGTGATTTGCCCGCTAGGCGTTGGTGCGCATCTCGAAAAATGGGAATACCCGAGCGACATCATTGAAGAAGGCGACTGGGGTGACACCATTGCCCTCGGGGAAGGGTTCACTGCGCATGTCCTGCCGGCACGGCATTTCTCCGGTAGAGGGATACGGCGTAACTCTACTTTGTGGGCCTCGTATGCGCTTCAGACCTCGATGGGCTACAAGATTTACCTAGGCGGGGATAGCGGTTACGGGCCGCACTTCAAGGAGATCGGAAAACAATTCAACGGATTCCATCTCGCTATTCTTGAGAACGGCCAATACGACAGGGCCTGGAAGTATATTCACATGATGCCTGACGAAACCTTGCAGGCTGGCAATGATCTTCGTGCATCTCTGGTCTTCCCAGTGCATAACTCCAAGTTTTCTATCGCCAATCACGACTGGGACGCTCCGCTTCGTACGATCACCTCTATCGACTCACAAATGCAGCTAGCGTTAATCACACCTGTGATCGGCAGCGTCGTGCAAATCTCCAATCCATCAGCCGACTCATCAGACTGGTGGACAAAGGTGAGCTAGACAGCACTCTTCCGTCAACAAAGCGCCCGGGGAGTCAGATATCAGGCCAACCCTTGATTCAAAGCTTATATCGACGTGGAAATACGCTCCGGCAATTTGGCGTGAGTCCACCTCCTTCCCGTCAACGTGGGCGTTTCTCGGGCTGAATCTCTGGGATGGCCGTCCTTGGTAGTCTGCCCGATCTATTGATTCGCATTCCCGGTTGTTTCCCCATCAAGGTTCTAATTGAATCCGCTGGTGAATGCGAGTAGGGTTTTCCCATCAGGGCTTAGCGTGATTTTCACGCCCTCACCGCGAAGGTTAACATTCCGTGAATGGAACTCCCTTCGCGGGACAGCCGCGGGCTCCCGAACGGCCTCTTTACAATTCACGGCTTTGTAACCGGAAAATCACATTGATCGAGGCATTCGCGGTCGCTGTCTTCTGATATCTTCCCTCGCACCGGAACCTTGCGACCTACACCCCCGACAGTCAGACTGTGAAACTTGAGTACAATTCGAATCCACGAACAGCTTCAGCTGAGGAGAACCAGCGATGACAGCGAGCGTCCTTGCATCGATCGGCGACCAGGGAGTACTGAATTTGCCGTTAACGAAAGAACTGTCGGAGGTCTGGATCGACCGCGATCTGGGCTGGCTCGGCTTCAACGACAGAGTTCTGGCCGAAGCGTTAGATGAGCGGACGCCGCTCCTGGAGCGAGCGAAGTTCCTCGCAATCTTCACTTCAAATCTCGACGAATTCTTCATGAAGCGTGTGGCCATCCTGCGCAAGCTGCAGATCGGCGAGCAGAGCGAGCGCTTCCAGCAACTGCGCGCGAAGTTGTTGCCCATGCTGCGTCGCCAGGCCGAATGCTATCGGGACAAGCTGATCCCCGGCCTGGGGGAGCACGGAATCCTGCTGCGCCGCTGGGACGATTTGACGGACGAACAAAAGGGACAGGCCGCGACCTACTTCGACGATAACGTGTCGGCGGCTCTGACTCCGCTGGTGATCGATCCCGAACACCCGTTCCCTTTTCTTTCCAACCTGTCCTCGTCCCTGACGTTCCGGCTGCAGGATCCGGAGCGGGCCGAGCAGATGTTCGCCCGCATGAAGATTCCCGCCGGGCTCAAGCAATGGGTGCCCCTCACCGCTGGCGTACAGCCTGACCAGCGGCTGCTCGTTCCCCTGCACGAGGTGATACGAGGGAACATCGACAAGCTCTACAGCGGGATGAAGATCTCGGGAATGACTCTGGTGCGGATAACCAGGGACGCCGAAGTAGAGTTGGAAGAAGATTCGACAGCGGAGCTTCGGGCGCTGGTGCAGGAGCAGATCCGGCAGCGGCGGTACGAGCCCGTTGTGAGGCTTGAGTTCGGGCCCGGAGCCGATCTAGTGATTCGCGACATGCTGCGTGTGCGTTTCCAACTCACCCCCGCCGATGTCTACGATCTGGACGAAGAGGTAGACTACACAACTTTGTTTGAGGTGGCCGGGTTACCGGTTCCCCAACTGCGGGATACGCCATGGACACCACTGACTCCGCCATCGCTCGGCGAGGGCACGATTTTCTCCGCGATCCAGGCCGGCGATGTGCTCGTGCACCATCCGTACGAGAGCTTCGACGCAACCGTCGAGCACTTCATCAGCACTGCGGCCGACGATCCAGACACGGTGGCGATCAAGATGACCGCGTACCGGATTGGAGATGATACGCCGTTTGTGAAGTCGCTGATCCGGGCGGCGGAACATGGGAAACAAGTTGCCTGCGTCATGGAAATCAAGGCGCGCTTCGACGAAGAACGCAATCTGCATTGGGCTGCCGAGTTGGAGCGCGTGGGCGCGCACGTCACCTTCGGAGTCAGCGGCCTCAAGACCCACGCCAAGACCGCCCTCGTGGTACGTAAGGAGGGTGGTGGCCTGCGCTGCTACGTTCACATCGGCACCGGCAACTATCACGTGAGGACCGCCCGCTTGTATGTCGACCTCGGCCTGCTCACTTGCGATCCGCAGCTCACGCACGATGTCGTGAATCTGTTTCACTTTCTCACCGGCCATGCGCATGCGCCCGCCTGCACGTCATTGCTGGTTGCACCCTCCACAATGCGCCCGCGCCTTCTGGCGCTCATCGAGCGCGAAATTACCAACCGTAAAGGGGGAAGGCCCGCAAGGATCGTGGCCAAAATGAATCAGATCGAAGATCCGGAGATGATTCAGGCGTTGTGCGAGGCATCGGAAGCGGGTGTGCCGATCGACCTGATCATTCGCGGCTTCTGCTGCCTTCGTCCGGGAGTTCCCGGACGCACGGACAACATTCGTGTGCGATCGATTATCGGCCGATTTTTGGAACACTCCCGCATCTTCCATTTCGCCAATGGAAACGCCAATCCAAGCGAGGGAGACTTCTTTATCGGCTCCGCGGACTGGATGTTCCGGAACCTCTCGAAACGCATTGAGGTGGTAACTCCGGTGCAGGCGCCGGCAGCCAAACAAAGGCTCTGGGAGATTCTCGACATCTGCCTGCGTGACGGGAGGCAGACGTGGACGCTCGATGCAGACGGACGATATACGCAGCTTCACCCGGAGGGTGATGGCAATGGACCCGAAACAGTCGGCACCCATCAGACACTGATGCGTCTCTCGAGGGAAAGAATCGGGGAATAGCCGACCACTTGAATCTCTTTGGGATCACTCCGAAGAACATCAATCAGGGCACAACCCAGGGCGGCCTGACCTGGCGGGCCGCAAGGGACAGGGATCACTGTTCCGAACAAGGGTTGAGGAGCACGGGGGAGCACGGGGGAGCACGAGGTGAGACAGGACGCGACCTGTACAACCTGTGCGTTGAAATGGTTAGAGCACAAAATCTAACATACTTGCGTGGTTTTTGGGGATTTAGGAGTTCCGCGGGCCTTGCAAGTGCTTGAAATAAATTGGCTCCTCAGGTAGGACTCGAACCTACAACCCTTCGGTGAACAGTTGCAGAGAGGCTTTTTGAGAGGTTTACGGTCGTTTACCGCTGCATTGAATCGTCCAATGAATACAAGGACTTTGGACTACTTTTCGGGTTGAAGTGAGACCCATGGTTTACTGGCAGGCCTCCTTGGTGTTTTCCCCGGTATCCCAAGTGCGCCAGGTTGCGGAATTACGCCGATGCGCAGACCCATGCCGCATCGGCGTAATAGGTCAAGCTAATTGCCGGTGCCCGCCAGAGCGACGGCCTGCGGCGATCCGGTCGCGTTGTCGGCGATAGAGAGCGACGCCTTCAATGCTCCCGTCACGGCCGGCTTGAATTCGACCGAGACCGTGCAGGAGGCGGCCGTTGCAAGCGTCGTTCCGCAGGTCGTCGCCGACTTGATGAACGAAGTTGGGTTAGTTCCGGTGATGGTTTCAGACGTCAGGTTCAACGTTGCCGTCCCGGAGTTCTTGATGGTCACCACCTTGGCGGAAGTGGTTGAACCGACCAACGTGGATGCAAACGCCAGGGAAGTAGGCGTCAGAGTGACCGCGGGCGCTGTTCCGGTTCCGGTGAGAGCGACGGCCTGCGGCGATCCGGTCGCGTTGTCGGCGATAGAGAGCGACGCCTTCAATGCTCCCGTCACGGCCGGCTTGAATTCGACCGAGACCGTGCAGGAGGCGGCCGCTGCAAGCGTCGTTCCGCAGGTCGTCGCCGACTTGATGAACGAAGTTGCATTGGTCCCGGTGATGGTTTCAGACGTCAGGTTCAACGTTGCCGTCCCGGAGTTCTTGATGGTCACCACCTTGGCGGCGGTGGTTGAACCGACCACCGTGGATGCAAACGCCAGGGAAGTGGGCGTCAGAGTGACCGCGGGCGCTGTTCCGGTTCCGGTGAGAGCGACGGCCTGCGGCGATCCGGTCGCGTTGTCGGCGATAGAGAGCGACGCCTTCAATGCTCCCGTCACGGCCGGCTTGAATTCGACCGAGACCGTGCAGGAGGCGGCCGTTGCAAGCGTCGTTCCGCAGGTCGTCGCCGACTTGATGAACGAAGTTGGGTTAGTTCCGGTGATGGTTTCAGACGTCAGGTTCAACGTTGCCGTCCCGGAGTTCTTGATGGTCACCACCTTGGCGGCAGTGGTTGAACCGACCAACGTGGATGCAAATGCCAGGGAAGTAGGCGTCAGAGTGACCGCGGGCGCTGTTCCGGTTCCGGTGAGAGCGACGGCCTGCGGCGAGCCGGTGGCATTGTCGGCGATAGAGAGCGACGCCTTCAACGCTCCCGTCGCAGCGGGCTTGAATTCGACCGAGACCGTGCAGGAGGCAGCCGCTGCAAGCGTCGTTCCGCAGGTCGTCGCCGACTTGATGAACGAAGTTGGGTTAGTTCCGGTGATGGTTTCAGACGTCAGGTTCAACGTCGCCGTCCCGGAGTTCTTGATGGTCACCACCTTGGCGGCAGTGGTTGAACCGACCAACGTGGATGCAAACGCCAGGGAAGTAGGCGTCAGAGTGACCGCGGGCGCTGTTCCGGTTCCGGTAAGAGCGACGGCCTGCGGCGAGCCGGTCGCGTTGTCGGCGATAGAGAGCGACGCCTTCAATGCTCCCGTCGCGGCCGGCTTGAATTCGACCGAGACCGTGCAGGAGGCGGCCGCTGCAAGCGTCGTTCCGCAGGTCGTCGCCGACTTGATGAACGAGGTTGGGTTGGTGCCGGTGATGGTTTCAGACGTCAGGTTCAACGTTGCCGTCCCGGAGTTCTTGATGGTCACCACCTTGGCGGCAGTGGTTGAACCGACCAGCGTGGATGCAAACGCCAGGGAAGTGGGCGTCAGAGTGACCGCGGGCGCTGTTCCGGTTCCGGTGAGAGCGACGGCCTGCGGCGATCCGGTCGCGTTGTCGGCGATAGAGAGCGACGCCTTCAATGCTCCCGTCACGGCCGGCTTGAATTCGACCGAGACCGTGCAGGAGGCGGCCGCTGCAAGCGTCGTTCCGCAGGTCGTCGCCGACTTGATGAACGAAGTTGGGTTAGTTCCGGTGATGGTTTCAGACGTCAGGTTCAACGTTGCCGTCCCGGAGTTCTTGATGGTCACCACCTTGGCGGCAGTGGTTGAACCGACCAACGTCGATGCAAACGCCAGGGAAGTGGGCGTCAGAGTGACTGCGGGCGCTGTTCCGGTTCCGGTGAGAGCGACGGCCTGCGGCGAGCCGGTGGCGTTGTCGGCGATAGAGAGCGACGCCTTCAACGCTCCCGTCGCGGCCGGCTTGAATTCGACCGAGACCGTGCAGGAGGCAGCCGCTGCAAGCGTCGTTCCGCAGGTCGTCGCCGACTTGATGAACGAAGTTGGGTTAGTGCCGGTGATGGTTTCAGACGTCAGGTTCAACGTTGCCGTCCCGGAGTTCTTGATGGTCACCACCTTGGCGGCAGTGGTTGAACCGACCAACGTGGATGCAAACGCCAGGGAAGTAGGCGTCAGAGTGACCGCGGGCGCTGTTCCGGTTCCGGTGAGAGCGACGGCCTGCGGCGAGCCGGTCGCGTTGTCGGCGATAGAGAGCGACGCCTTCAACGCTCCCGTCGCGGCCGGCTTGAATTCGACCGAGACCGTGCAGGAGGCGGCCGCTGCAAGCGTCGTTCCGCAGGTCGTCGCCGACTTGATGAACGAAGTTGGGTTAGTTCCGGTGATGGTTTCAGACGTCAGGTTCAACGTTGCCGTCCCGGAGTTCTTGATGGTCACCACCTTGGCGGCAGTGGTTGAACCGACCAGCGTGGATGCAAACGCCAGGGAAGTGGGCGTCAGAGTGACCGCGGGCGCAGCGGTTGCGGCATTGACATTGACCGTATCCAAGCCGAAATCTGTGCATAGCGAGGCACAGGTTGTGAGGCTGAAGACAACCTTGTTAATGTTTGGTCCCGATTGATCAATGGCGCCTAGGTATACCGGGTCTCCTGCGGTGTCACTCGCAACTGTGTACGTTGCCAGGAGCGTCGTTCCGTTATAGACCTGGATCTCGCCCGTGAATGCACCGGGCAGATCGGCCTGGACCAAAGCCCCTGCCCCCGAAACGCTATGTGAAAAAGTCAGCGTTACGGGGCCGCTACCGCCGTTTCCAGCATCGGAACTCCACAAAAGTGAGTGGCCGGCTGTGAATCCGGTCCCCGTCCAACTGCATGGATTGGCGGAGCAGGCCGCCGAGATGACGCTATTGGCAGCGCCCATACCTACAGTGACGGAGTTGGCCATTGCGGTGGTGGCGGTGAAACTCGCCGCCAAGACCGTACCATCAGCCCCTTTCTGGGACCACGCAAGGCTATCGTTAGCAGCTTGTGCGGAACTGGACGTGACCTGCTTGAGCGTATCCGCATAGGTAACCGCCGCGCTGATGAGGGAAAGTGCAACAACGCTGGCGAGTTTCATCAAAGACCGGCTGTTGAACATCTCTGCCATCCCTTTCCAGTTGAGGAACAAACCTGATTGCCGAGGGCACGCTGAGGTGGACATCAGTTTGTACCTCCTGGGGGACAAGCTCTGGCGAAGCCGCCGAAGGTTCCGTTATCGGAGTACTTTCCTCCAGCGCCGAGCGATGGATTCGAGCCGAGGAACCAGGAATAAAACGCTAGTTCCTGCAACGTGTAAGTGACACCGGTTGCCGTGTTGATGAAGGAGAAGGGATTGGTGTTTGTACCGAATCCGGGGCTCAATGGATCGCCGACTTCCAGGTTCGCCTGGCAGTTGCCGGCTGTCACCTGGCCTTCCGCACCCCACGCAGGGACGGGATTTGAGCCGGTCGGATCATCCATCCATTCGGCGACTTCATGGCTCATCGTACTTGTATCGCCACCGAGATCCCCCGAATTGTCGTATGCGTTGACGGAATAGGTTTGAAAAACTCCGCCATTCAAATAGGAATTGTGATAGCCCAGAACACAGCAATTGGAAGGGTTGCCGCCGGTGTACTCGACAACACTGTCGAAGATGAACTGAGGGAAGTTGGCCGGGCCAACGCCATCGGCGGCTAGTGCGGGCATGATGACTGTTTGAAGTTCGTTGTCCCACCAGTCAATGTCCATTGTGCCCAGGTCTATGCATCCGCCAAATTGCGTGACTCCATCGGCGATTGGAACAGTCAGGTGCACCGGTGCGAGCACAGTGGGGGTGGTACTGAAGGTAGTATGGTACGGAGTTCCCGCGACCTTGGACCAGAAATTGGCGCGCTGAAACTCGTCGACGTATTGCCCAATGCCGACGTTTACTCCATTGATGGTGAAGTTGGGCTCGCCAATCAGCGGAGAGTTCTGAATAAGTTGGATAACGCTCTCGTTTGCCGGGGCACAGCCGTCCCAGGTGGTCGGATCGAAGACCTCGCCGGAGTCCTGGAAAGTCAGGATCACCGGAACAAGATAAGTGGGAATCGTAGTGGTTCGATGACCGTGAGCAAACGGGCTGCGGCCCACCATCGACCCGGTGTACGTCTTTCCATCCTGGGCGACGGTCGAGTAGGTCCACAGTGGGATGGTTTGGGCGGCCGCGGCCTGAGACATCACCAGGTCCAGGGTCTCAGGAGTCATGGGCTCTTTGCGGGGGCGATAGTAGAACACCTTGTGCTTGACAGGTGTCGCGGTGACGGTGGCATTTCTCTGCTGTGCCCGGCTCTGCGGCGCACCTACCGACGCTGCAATAGCCAGTGCTAGGACTGTAGCGATCCTTGTTTTCACGTAATACTCCTTCGTGTTTTCCGGGGCTGGTCGATGTCCCCGGACGCATTGCCGGGGCAGAGGAATGATCTTTCGGACAAAGGGTCCGAATAGGGCCCGGGAGGAGTCCCCCCTGAAGGTTCTCGCCGATTGGACGGTTTACAAAACTCTTTCTCTAAGCCTCATAGTGGCCGAGGGAGAACAACGTTTCATTAGCGATGGTGGCTCAACACTTCTTAGTTCCGAGTCGAATCTTCGGAGGCTTAGCGAAAGATGCAACTGAAATAGTTGCCCTCATCCTGTTATTGCGTAATTCGGGTCCGATTGGGGTCATCACACGAGGATCCACAAAGGTGCGCCCACGTTTCCGCTTCCTCGACTGGCTCTGGTGCTTTCTGACTGGACAGCACGCGAATTAGAAGACCATAGATTAAAAAAGCCGGACTGCTCGGTCCCTCCGCAGGCCCCACGGATTCGTGATCCTCGCGGAGAGGCCGAACAAGAAGATTCTCCTCTTCACCGTCAGGCGGCGTCATTGGATCTTCTGGATTTAATTCACCTGACTCCATGAGTTACTAGGATGCCGGGACCTCACCAGTGCGGCTCGAACGGCCCTAATTTAGGAAAACTGGTCGGGTTGTAGTTTCGACAAGGCCGATATTGTGGATCGATCGAGGCTCGATGCCGAACCAAGGTGGGCGACCGGCGCCTCGACAATCAACCTGGGAGTTGAGCAGGAGGCGTGCCGTCCAAATCGCGGTACGCCTCCTGACTTGACCTACTTGGATGCAGCCGCCCCATGGTGAGCATGGTGCCTCTCCGGCAGCGGCTTGCGCACCTGCGGCTGGACAGCGGTCTCGTCCACCGGCGTGGTGCCCTGCACGTCGGAGGAGAAGTTGGCGCCCGCCGGGACCAGGTAGTCTTCCACCTTCTGCCCGTCGGTCGCGCTGGTGGCCACGCTGATGCGCGAAGGATCGACGCCCTTCTCCTTCACCAGGTAATCCTTGGTGTTGACGGCACGCTGAGCAGCGAAGTCCTCGACCTTGGCTTTCTTGTGCTTCTCTGCGTACTTCTGCTGCTTCGCCATCTTGTCCTTTTCTTTGGCATTCGACGCGCCAACCACGACTGCCTTGGCGTCAGACTGCCGTTGCAGGTCAAGAGCCACTTCGTCCAGGCAGGCCTTGGCTTCGTTGTCCACGCGAGTCGGACGAGCCTTGTCGGTTTCGAAGTTGATGGAGCAGAGCGCCTGCGCGTGCGGTTGCGGCGGCGGCGGAGGAGCCAGGATCGTGAGGCTGCTGTTCGCCGAGGCATTGTGGCCCTTGTCGTCCGCCACGTTGCAGGTGATCGAAACCGCGCCCGTGGGCGCGCCGGTGGAAGAATACGAAGCCGAAGCGCCGGTGCCCGTCACATTGCCGGCCGAGGCCGAGTAGGTGTAGGTCAGCGGGCGGTTCTGCGGACTGGCCGCTGTGGCCGTGATGGTGGCGCTGTCGCCCGGCTTGATGGTCGTCGGGCTCACCGAGCAGGAGATCGTCGGCGGCTCGAATTCCTTCACCGCGAAGGTAGCCGTCGCTTGCGTGGCCACCTGCCAGGGCTTCGCCCCTTCCTTGCCTGGCTTGCCTTCCTTGGCGTCGCACCGGACAGTGTGCTGCCCGGGCGGGAGGTCGGCCGTGTTCACCGTGGCCGTAGCGCTATTGTTGGCCCCCGTGATGCCGTCCCCGGAGATACTGTAGACCACGCCCAGTTTGGGATCCTGCGAGCCCACCGTGGCCGTCACCGTGACCGGCTCCCCGGGGAACACCGAGGTGGGGTTGGCCGAGCAGGCCACCGTCAACTGCAGCGGTGGCTTGATACCCATGTTGAATACAACGCCAGCTTGGAAGCGGGTGCTATTTTGATTTTCGCTGCTAAGGTGGTTGTTGAACCTGGTATAGAGGTAGCTGGCCTCAATGGGCCGGATGGAGAAACGCGGACTGACAGCTATATCGAGCCCAGCGCCAAAGTCCATGGCGAACGCACTGCTGGATGGGGCAGAGCCAAATTGAGTAAAGCCCAAGTTGCTGTATGCCTTGCTATAGACGTCACTATGCGCGCCGCCAAAAAGAGCCTGCCCATACGGTCGGAAGATTCCACGACGCTTGCCGAACTGGGGACCAAACATGTATGTGAAGAGGTTGCCTTCCACACCGACGGATGCCCCGGCCGGAATAAACGCATTGCCCGGCGGAACAACGACGGTGCGTGTTTCGCTGGCATAGCCCTCGAATTCAGCCTTAAGTCCAATAACGGGGCCGAAGTTGTATACGAACGAACCTCCGCCTCCATCCAGGTTGTAGGCCTGCCCGAATTCATATTTTCCATTGAAGCTCTCATAGTCAAAGGCCTGGAAGTGCAAAAAGGAGTAATTGATCGAAACCTCCGCTTTGGGGTGCTCCTGAGACCACGCCGGCGGGCCAGTCAGCGCGACAGTGACCACGACAAGTGCAGCTATGAGCTTCATTAAACTCCTCCGTAACTCGGTATTTCCTTCGTTTTTGGACAACTGGCCGGACCCGCTGGAAACCACGTGCAGCGACGCTTCTGTGCCGAGGAGACTCGTGCGAGCATCCTCCGGCCCTCTTCCACATCAATGCGCCGTGAGGACCCCCTGATCAGTGGCCGCCCTTCCGTTTATGCTGCCCGAAGCCTTCACGGTAGCCGTTCCGGGTCCGGTGATGCTGGCAGCGCCGAATTCATCTACCACAGCTACTCCAGGTTCCGAAGAAGACCACGTCACCTGATTGGTGAGGTCTTGCGTTGTCAAATCACTGAATCTCCCTATGGCCGTATATTGCTGTGTTCCGCCCAGCGCAACATCTGCAGGAGCTGTTGGTGTGATCGCGAGACTCGCCATGGTTGCACTCGTGACGGTTAACTGCGCCGTTGCAAATTGGCCACCGATCTCCGCGCCGATTGTGGTCGTGCCTGGTGCGACTCCGGTTGCCTGTCCAACGGGAAGATAGCTGATTCTGGCGATGGTCGATGTCGCCGAGATCCATGTGACGGAACCCGTGACATCTTGGGTCGTCCCGTCCGCCAGAGTGGCCGTCGCTTTAAATTGCTGCGTGGTCCCTTGCGCGATGGTGGCGGGATTTGGCGTGATCGCAAGAGAAGTCACGCTTTGCACGGTGAGCACTGCGGTCTGGGAGACCGCGCCGAATTGCGCCTTAAGCATTGCTGATCCGGCTGCGACGCCGGCCACTTCCGCCCCGTTCTGATTCACGCTCGCGATTGTCGCGATCGAGCCATCATTTGGCGTAATACTCCACGCTGGGCCAAAATGTAATAACTGCTTGGATCCATCGCTGAAAGTGCCGACCGCCTGGAAAAGCTGGCTCGATCCGATCGCCACCCCGGCTGATTCTGGGGTAAGCGCGATCGAGATCGGCGACGCCGCACTAACCGTGAGGGGATCGGTCCCCGTAACGGAACCAAGAGAGGCCTGGATCATGGTTGAGCCTGCGGCGACTGCGGTGGCAAGACCCGGATAACCGGGAGTGGCGACGGTCGCCACAGCGGGTGCCGTGCTGCTCCACGTCACATCCTGGGTAATGATTTGCGTTGTACCGTCGCTGAATTCTCCCAGCGCCGAAAAGAAAACCTGAGTGAAAGGTGCAATGGTTTGCCCGACCGGCGAAATTACGATGCCGGTCACGGTCGCATCGGTCACAATCAGAGTGGCGCTACCGGATATGGAAGTAGCAGAGTCAGTCGCGTTAACGGTGACTGTCCCTGCGCTGAGCCCGATGGCACGCCCGTTGGTGATCCGTGCGATGGAATTCGGGTTTGGTGTAACACTCCAGACAGCATTCAGGGTACGCTCGCTACCATCGGTATAGATGCCATAGGCGAAGATTCGAAAACTCGTGCCCATGGGTATTTTAAAGGTCGGTGGTTTTACAACGGGAGGGAGAGAGGTGGTGTCGCTGATACCAATTGAAACCAGCGCGGGTGCCGTCACCGCAAGAGTGGCTTTACCGGAGATCAAACCACTCGGTGTATTGAAAGCTGCAGTAATAACGGATGAGCCCTGGGTGTAGGTCTTCGCGAGTCCGCCGGGCGCAATCGTGGCCACCGGCGCCGTCGCGGTCCAGGTCACGAGAGTGGTGAGATCTTGCGTCGTTCCATCGCTGTAGGTTCCCTGCGCGGTAAATTGCACTGTATTTCCTGCTGCTACAGTTGTAACCGCCGATTGCACACTGATTGAAACCAGCGTCGGCGCCGCCGTTACTGTAAGGGTGGCTGTTCCAGAGATCGAGCCCCCCGGTGTATTGAAAGCTGCAGTAATAACGGATGAGCCCTGGGTGTAGGTCGTCGCGAGTCCGCCGGAGGAAATCGTGGCCACCGGCGCCGTCGCGGTCCAGGTCACGAGAGTGGTGAGATCCTGCGTCGTTCCATCGGCGAAGGTTCCCTGCGCGGTAAATTGCACAGTATTTCCTACTACCGCAGTTGTAACCGCCGGTTGCACACTGATTGAAACCAGCGCCGGCGCCGTCACTGTAAGGGTGGCTGTACCAGAGATCAAGCCACCTGGTGTATTGAAAGCTGCAGTAATAACGGATGAGCCCTGGGTGTAGGTCTTCGCGAGCCCGGTGGGGTCAATCGTGGCCACCGGCGCCGTCGCGGTCCAGGTCACGAGATTGGTGAGATCTCGCTTCGTTCCGTCGCTGAAGGTTCCCTGCGCGGTAAATTGCACTGTACTTCCTGCTGATACAGTTGAAACCGCCGATTGCACACTGATAGATGCGAGATAGGAAAGAGTTGCGTCATTGCATCCCGTGAATGCACCTAAGACTGCAAGCCCTGCGACCAATAGGAGTCTCTTCAAGCAGCACCTCGCATTTCAATGGAATGAACGTTGTCGTAATTGGGTCGCAATCAATCAACGATCGCGGCGGACGAATCATACCTGTCATTCGGCAGATGGGCGGGAAAAAGAACGGCAACTAACGGAATCTGGTTCGGCATTAGAAGGCATCACTTATCGCGCCTTCACGCATCGTCGACCGCGTCTGGGATTGCTGGTGACACAAGATCCACCATCGCGTGCGAAAGTTCGCGACGCCAACATCAAGTGCCCACCACGATAGAGGCCCCCGGATCGTCTCGACAACTGGTAGAACTATCAGTGGTGCGCAATTCATCTATTTGTTGTAAATCTGGCACAGAATTCGACGTTTTCTGTATGAATCTTGCACATGGAAATCGATGGACTTTGACCAATCGACAGCACAAAGAGAGGCGAGAACCAAGAGTTTGTCTTGCACCTCCTACAAGGTATGGAATTCCTCGCTGGAGGGTTCACGCCATACGTCAAGACCGGGTTGCCGCCGCACATTGGCGGACTGCGGTATGGGGACCCGATTCATGCTCAGCGCGTCGCCAAATTCCACATCTTTTCTCTGCGAACTCTGTTGGACAACTGGATCGAATCTGGGCGCGAAGGCATGTATGAAAACGTGCGCAAGCGTCATCTACCCCAACCCATAATGGCTGCCCTGATGCATTGGTCAAGCAAGAGGAGTCCAGAGTTGTCCTTCCAGTGGTGGGACGGTTCGCCGTCGCTGTATATCCAGGTTGGGGGGACCGCAACCCGGAATGTCCCTTTCGAAACACGTGGCACTGCAATCCTCCTCTTCGCCCGACTGCTCGATTCACCCTATCGCTATCGGATCGCAAAATGCAGATTCCAAGGCTGCACCTACTACTACACGGATCGAGTTCCCAGAGGCCCGCTTAAATATGGGACATTTTGCCCTGCACACAGACAGAAAGCATCCGCAATCCGGGCCGAGTTCGGAGCCGCTCGTTTGCCGGTTCCACGATTTGAGGCATACTGCGGTCTCTCGGATGCTCAATTCTGGAATCCCAATCGCCAAGGTTGCGAAAATTGTGGGCTGGAGCCCTGCCACAATGGTTCGAATGGCGGCGCGGTACGGTCAGTTTTCGCTGAATTAATTGAGGGGAGCAGTTGAGAGCATTAGCGGGGTCGGAAATGAAGCGGAGTCCTTGGTATTTTCCCCGGTATCGACTGACAAGACTGGAATGGGTCGCACTAACTGATTGATTATGTTGGCTCCTCAGGTAGGACTCGAACCTACAACCCTTCGGTTAACAGCCGAATGCTCTGCCATTG
>CAWBGO010000002.1:0-1230244 GCA_963788475.1 Terriglobales bacterium | reverse complement strand
GCTCCAACCGTGTCCCGGCCTTCGTAACCAACGGCGCGAACTTCACGGGCAAGATCACCTCGTTCCAGCCGTATTCGTATTCGAACTACAACGGGCTGGCGGCAAGCCTCACGCGGCGGTTCACGCATGGCTTGCTGCTGGATTTTGCCTACACCTACAGCCGGGCGATGGATAATGCCACCGCCGACGTATTCTCGACGGTGCTGACGCCGCGGCGTCCGCAGAGCTCGCGGAACCTGAATGCGGAATACAGCCGTTCGGCTCTCGATCATCCCCACCGGCTCACGATGGCGGCAGTGTACGACGTGCCGTTCTTCAAGCAGTCCGGGTGGCTGATGAAGAATATCGTGGGCAACTGGGAGCTCGCGCCGATCTACACCTACGAGTCGCCGGAGTACTACACGGTGCTTTCGGGGGTCAACTCGAACCTGAACGGCGATTCGACCGCGATTAGCCGCACGGTGTACAACGCGAAAGGCACGTCCGGGACGGGGTCCGATGTTACGCCTCTCTATGACGCGAGCCGCGCCAGCCTGTGCGGTGTAGATGACAACAACGTCCCGATTTCGACGTGCAATGGCAACCTGGTGGCCTACCAGGCGGTGGATCCAAATGCGCGGTACATCGTGGCGCAGAAGGGTGCCTTGCCCACCTCGCAACGCAACACGCAGCCGATCCGGCCGATCAATAACTTTGACGCGACGGCCATCAAGCGGTTCAACTTCACCGAGCGGTATGCGCTGGAGTTCCAGGCGCAGGCGTTCAACGTGTTCAACCACGCGCAGTATATTCCGGGCACGATCGACAACATCAACTCTCCGGGATACACGACGCAGCTCTCGTACCAGACGGCATCAAACGCCGCCTTCAACCAGCCTGGAAAGTTCTTCCTCGCCAATGCGCGTACGATGCAGCTGGCGCTGAAGTTCTCGTTCTAAGCGCTGAACCAGCAGGAAAGAAACGCCCCGGCCATGTGCCGGGGCGTTTTTCTGTATGCATTGTGCTCAGGATGAGAAAGGCAAATGCGGGTTCTTCGCTGCGCCCAAACGACAGCCTGTCTCTAAATTCATGCTCCAAGACTGATTTGGGTTCGAGATATCCACCCTAGCGACAAAAACAAAGACGTCGCGAGGGTGGGGCACCCAGAGGTTGGTCATTCCACCCAGAGTTTGGTCGTTTGAAGATGCGACTCGCATTGCGGGTCGGGCTGCTCAGGAGGACAACTGGGCTTCTGGACACGCCTGCGGGACCTGAGATGAAACCTTCATGAAGTCGAGGGCGCGGACCAGGTAGTCCTTCAGATCGCGGCGGTGGACAACGGCGTCGAGGAAGCCCTTTTCGAGCAGGAACTCGGAACGCTGGAAGCCTTCGGGGAGTTTCTGACGGATGGTCTGCTCGATCACGCGCGGCCCGGCAAAGCCGATGAGCGCGCCCGGTTCGGCGATGTTGAGGTCGCCGAGCATGGCGAAGCTGGCCGTGACGCCGCCGGTGGTGGGATCGGTAAGGATGCAGATATAGGGAACGCGCGCGTCGTCGAGCTGGGCGAGCGCGGTGGAGATCTTGGCCATCTGCATGAGGCTCACGACGCCTTCCATCATGCGCGCACCGCCGGAAGCGGCGACGATGATGAGCGGTTTGCGGCCCAGGCGGGCGCGATCGACGGCGCGGGCAATGGTCTCGCCCACGACCGCGCCCATTGAGCCGCCGATGAAGGCGTACTCCATGGCGCTGAGAACGACATCGTGGGGCCCGAGCTGTCCGACCGCGTTGAGGATGGCATCGTCGAGGCCGGTCTCTTCCTGGGCCTTGCGCAGGCGCTGCTTGTACGGCTTGACGTCGTGGAAGTTGAGCGGATCGGTAGAGCGGAGTCCGCGGTCGACCAGTTCATAGCCGGGCTCGAGAAGCAATTCGATGCGCCGCGAAGCACTCACCTTGAAATGATGCTGGCACTTGGGGCAGACGTTCAGGTTGGCTTCGAGATCGGGCTTGTAGATGGGCTGGCGGCAGCCGAGGCACTTGACCCACAGGCCCTCGGTGCGCACACGGCGCTCGCCGTCCGCCGGATCCGCGGCGGTGGCCAGGGACTCGTATTCTCCGTTCTCACGCTTGAACCAGGACATAGGGCCTCGGCCATTGTAAATGGAGGATGCCGGGGAGAGTTGTCAGGGTTCGGTTGAGGACCCGGGAATGTACTTTTCGTTGAATTCCTCAGAACCCGGGAATCGCCGGAGAGCACGAACGCCTGGTCACTGACAACTGAGGACTGACACTGGTTTCAGTATTCGATGCCGCGCTGGGCCAGGATGCCTTTCTGATAGGCGTGCTTGACTTCGCGCATCTCGGTTACGGTGTCGGCGAGCTCAACCAGGGAAGGATGGGCGTTGCGGCCGGTGAGGATCACGTGCACCATCTCGGGGCGGTTTCGGAGGGTCTCGGCGACTACGGCCGGATCGAGCATGCCGTAGCCGATGGCGTAATTGATCTCGTCGAGGATGACCATGTCCCATTCGCCGGAGTCGATGGCGGCCCGGGCTTCAGCCCAGGCGGCTTCGACAAGACGGATGTCTTCGGGGTCGGTTTCGGCGCCGCCCACTTTCACAAAGCCGCGGCCCATCTGCTTGAGAACGAAGTTCTGGCCGAAGGCCTGCACGGCATCGAGTTCGCCGTAGTGCCAGGAGCCCTTGAGAAACTGGAGCATCAGCACGCGCATGCCGTTGCCGACGGCCCGCAGAGCGGTGCCCATGGCGGCGGTGGTTTTGCCCTTGCCGGGGCCGGTGTTGATGAGGAGGAGACCGCGACGGGAATCAGTCATTTGCAGGGAACAGGGAACAGGGAAATAGGGAACAGGGCGAACCTCCGCTATTCCCTACTACCCTGTTCCGTGCCTTTCTCAGTGTCCGGTGTGGTAGGGATGTCCAGCCAGAATTGTACATGCGCGGTAGAGCTGTTCGGCGAGGACGAGGCGGGCGAGGGAGTGAGGCAAGGGTCATTGGTCCGAGCGACAGGAGCAACTGGGCCTTTGCCCGGGCGTCGTCTGACCAGCCATCCGCGGGTCCGATGGCGAAAACGATATGCCGGGTGCCCTGGTCGCGGCGCGCGCCGATCCACGATGCGAATGCCTCGGAGGTCATCTGCCGTCCGCGGCTGTCGAGCAAAACGGGGAGGAGAGGTCCGCGACCCTGTTTTCGGAGGAGCCACTCGATGAAGTCCTGCTCGGTGCGGAAGGATGCCGAGTCGCAGGGCATAAAGGCCGAGGTGCGTTCAAGATAGAGTGCGGTCAAAGAGTTGAATTCATCGCCGGCGCTGGAGCGGGGCCCGATGTGGGTCAGGGTGAGCTGCATGGAGTGCAGAATAATCGGCCAAGTGAATTCCAAGAACAGAAACTTGACCTCTATTTTCGGAATATTGGGCCCGGATTATCCAGAATTCCATAAAATTCGAGTCTGAAAGTAAAGTAGATTTTACAAATTAAGTAATTCATTTTCAGAGAGTTGCAGGGTCGCTGATGGCGTGCGCCGACATTGGCAATTCTCATGCAAACGACTCTCCGAGCCATTGGCCCCTCCAAGGTGGCGGGGCTTGCAAGGTCAGAGGATAGACATTCCGTCATCCTTCCTTCTTGAGATCCAGTTCCTGGCTGGATCGAGATTCTGTTTGGCATCATGCGCGTCATTGGGCCCAGGGAGGCCTAAACGTTCGAAAACGGAACAATCCCCTTCCCCAAACCGGCGGTTCGTTCCGAATCTTTTTTTGGAGGAGCGTCATGCGGAGGTTCAGGTTCCAGAGTGCATTGCTGATCATGGTTGTCGCGGTCGCGATGGGTTTCGCCCCCGCGGTGTTGCAGCGAGAGGCCTATTGCCAGGAGACAACGGGTGGCCTGCAAGGCACGGTGAAAGATCCATCCGGCGCGGTGGTGCCCAAAGCCAAGGTGGTGATCACCAGCACGGCGCTGGTCGGCAGCAAGGAAGTGGTGACAGACGCCACCGGGTACTTTCGCTTTTCCAATCTCCCTCCCGGTGATTACACCCTGACGGTGACTGCGCAGGGCTTCAAAACCTACAAGCACGAAGACATCAGCATCGGCATCGGGCGGCTGCCAATCGCCGACGTGGTTCTGCAGGTAGGCGCGGAGACGACCACGGTCGAGGTGAACACGGAAGCGCCGGTGATCGACACCACGAGCACGCAGAACATCACCAATCTCAGCAGCGAGGCGCTGCAGAACATACCCACGGGGATCACGTACCAGTCAGTCATTCAGTACGCGCCGATGGCCCGGAACGAGCCCTCTCGGCCAGTCGAGCTTTCGGCGAAGGGATGGGCGGGACCGGCGGTTCGATGCCGGGCAGCAGCGGCAATGGCCTGAGCTTCGGTTATTCCATCGGCGGCGCGGCCGACTCCGAGAGCAGCTACCTGGTCGAGGGACAGGACACCGAAAACATCTCCGGCGGCTACTCCAAGGCCAACGTGCCCATGGACTTCATCCAGGAAGTGCAGATGAAGACATCGGGCGATCGCAGCCGAGTACGGCGGCGCGCTGGGCGGCGTGGTCAACGTGGTCATGAAGAAGGGCAGCAACGAATTCCACGGACCAGTTCTTCACCTCCTACGAGTCCTCCGGGACCGATGCCAACCCGGTGAATGCGTATCTGCGCTACGATCCGACCGACAGCGGCAACGGGGATCTTCGGCCAGGATCCGGCCGCGCAACTGTATCAGGCCACGAAAGATCACTTCCGCACCGTGGAGCCTGGCGTGACGGTAGGTGGGCCGATCATGAAGGACCGCCTGTGGTTCTTCGCGGGCTTTGAGCCGCTGGTCAACACGAGAGCGAGGACGGTTGACTTCAGCCCGGTCGATCCCGGCATGCAGGCAATCAAGTACTTCACGCAGGACCGGCAGACGTACTTCGCGCACGCGGCCGTCTCGATTACACGGTCTCACCAGAAGATCCGGCGTCTTTGGTTCGTGGCTGTACCAATACGCGCGCGAAACCGGCGACAGCCTGCCGACCTGCGATCCGATCCCAACAGTCGTCTTACCTGAACACGTCGATTCTCAGCCCGCCTGACGAATTATTCCCACGGCCTCGGCTGGTCGGCTCCGAACGCGACCTACAACATCGGCGCCGACATCAGCCTGACGCAGAACCTCGATCTCCACGACGCGCTACGGCTACTTCTTCGAGAACTATCATGACTTCGGCTGGCCGACGCACGTCGCCGAACCTGGTGTGGAGGAGCAACGGCATCGGGCGGAACGATAACAACGGCAATGCCTCTGCCCGCGAGCCTGCAGCAGCCCTGCCGGCTTTTCGACCACGCCGTACATCGGCACCTACACGCTGTTCAACGCCGACAAGCATTATCAGTTGAACGAGGACCTGGCGTTCTTCAAAGGCGGCTGGTGGGGCACGCACAACTTCAAATTCGGCTATCAGCTCAATCATCTGGTCAACGTGATCGATCAGAACGGCAACGTGCCCCTGGCGATCGTGTATCCGGGCGCAGGCCAGAGCTATGGCCCATTGACCACCACCGGCCGGGCGAACTGCGATGCTCTTGCGGCTGTCTGGGGTGCCTGTGCCGGCCAGTATGGTTATCTGCAGGTCGTCGATTTCGCGACAGTGCTGACGACGCCAGCCAGCGACTGGAACCACGCATTGTACGTGCAGGACTCCTGGCAGGTGGGCAAGGGATTAACGCTCGATCTCGGGGTTCGCATCGAAAAGGAGACCCTGCCGGCTCCGAGCGGCGTCAAGGTCCCAGCCATCGATTTTCCGTGGAGCGACAAAATCGCGCCGCGGCTGGGAGCAGCGTGGGATCCCGACCCGCAAGGGCAAGATGAAGATCTTCGGCAGCTACGGCGTCGTCAACGACGTCATGAAGCTGCTGCTGGCGCAAACCTCGTGTGGCGCGCAGGCGTACGAACTGTGCACCTATCGCACTTGGCCCGAACGGGACGCCGGACGGATTCAACACAGCTGACATAGACCTCGTCTACAAGGGCGGGCGCGCTTGCCCGAGCGCTGCTGCCAACGTGGGAGCGAACTTCGCGAGCGGGCAGGTTCCGACCTCGCTGAACGACGCTGCGTCGGGGGTGTCGATCATTGAAAACATCAACCTTCGCCCCTGGGAGCCTGTTTCGCCCGGGGTCAAGCCCTATCGCCAGCACGAATACGTCGCGGGCTGGGACTACGAGATCAAGCGGGGCTGGGATTTTGAAGCCCGCTACGATCGCCGCCGTCTCGACCATGTGATTGAGGACGCCTCCCTGTCCGACCCGGACTGGGGAGAGATCTACACGATCGTCAATCCCGGCGAAGGGGTCAACAAGACCGTCGATGGTTACGGAGCGTACCTGGCCTCGCTCGGCCAGTCGTTCGGATTTCCGGGGATGGCCTTTAATGCCGATCCCGACGAACCCGTTCGGCAGCTGCGGCGGCTGCCCGCCGACTGCCCAAGGCGGTGCGCAACTACGACGGCGTCGAATTGCGCCTCACCTTGACGAATCCCGTGAAAGGCCTGTCGGGGATGTTCAGCTACACCTGGAGCAGCCTGTGGGGCAACTACACCGGCCTGACCACGACCGACCAGTCCGACGGCGGCAACACGGGCCGAAACTCCCCGGACACCACCCGCGCTTTCGACGAGCCGTTCTACTACTTTGGCGCGAACGGAAAATCGAACAACGGGGCTCTGCCCACCGACCGGCCAAACGTGTTCAAGGGATATGCGTATTACACTCTGCCGTGGTGGAAGCGTCAGACCACGAACATCGGCCTGTTCCAGCAGTTCCTCCAAGGCAGCCCTATCGGCTCGTATATCGACCTGGCCGCAGCTTTGCCGAACACGGCATTCGAAGGAACATATCTGTTTGGCCGCGACAAGTGGGTGGACATTAGCACGGATGCCTTGGGAAACATCACGCTGGGCCAGCCCACGGCGCGCCGCACGCCTTGGTTCACCCAGACCGACCTGAATGCATCGCACCAGATCAAGGTGGGTGAACACCAGGCTCTGACCATAGAGGCCAATCTCCTCAATGCTCTCAATCAGAGAGCCGTAGTGGCCTACAATGAGAGCCTCGATTCGACGAACTTCCAGACTCCGTTGTCTCCCAACGGCGTCAGCCTGTATAGCGGCGCAGCCTTGTACCAGACGCTCATGAACGGGTACGAGGTGCAGAACCAGATCAACACAGATGCCGTGGTGGCCAACTCGAGGTATGGCCAGCCGTTCCGTTTCCAACAAGGCCGCCAGCTGCGGATTGGCGCGCGCTTCACGTTCTGAAACGCAACTTAAGCTGATAACCCGAAAGGGACCCGACCCGTCGGGTCCCTTTTGCTTTGCGGAAGAGACTCACGCTGACCACTCAAGCACGCCATCAAATCGAGTGGAAATCTGGCTCCATCCGCGGTTGAACCTACTGAGGATTGTTGTCCAGAATGCGAAGTTGCTGTTCGGCGATCTCGCGGGGCAACGGAGCATAGGCGAGAGCGGAGCAACTCTTTTGACCGGAGACAAGAATCCATCGCAGCAGGTCCATGAGGGAATCGCTGCGTGGCCGAATCGCGGGCCTGCATCGGGAACACCAGCCAGGTGAATGAAACGATGGGGTAGGCGGATTTTCCCGGGGCGTTGATCAAGCTGCGGGGGAGAGCGCCCGGGCCGTCAGCCAGTTTTGCTGCTTCCTCAACGTTGTCGAGATCGGCGTGGATGTATTCACCGGCCCGGTTGCGAACGGCGGCAAAGGCAACCTGATTCTGGATGGCGTAAGTGAGTTCGACATAGCCGATGGAGTTGGGGGTGTTCTTTACCAGGTCGGCGACGCCCTCATTGTGTTCGGCGCCGGTTCCGACGGGCCAGTGGAGCGAAGTTCCGCGGCTCACGGAAGAGGACCACGCGGCACTCACCGTGGAAAGGAAGTCGCTCCAAACCCAGGTGGTGCCGCTGCTGTCGGATCGATGGACCACGGAGATGGGGGCCTTGGGCAGATCCAGGTCGGGGTTCGATTTCTGGATCTCGGGATCGCTCCATCGGGTCACGCGGCCAAGGTAGATGTCGGCCAGGGCCTCACCTGTCAGGTGGAGGTCGGTGATCGCTCCAGGCAGGTTGTAGATGGGGACCACGGCGCCCAAGACCGTGGGAACGGCACGCAAGCGGGAGGAGTCTGCCGGGCTTATCAGCAGTTCCGCGGCCACGTCGGAGCCCGCGAAGTCGAGTTGGCCTGCGGCCAGCTTCTCAATGCCCAACCCGGAACCGATCGGGCGCGTAGCCGATGTGCACGCCGCGGTGCGACTCCTCAAACTCTTCGAACCACATTTTGTAGAGAGGAGCAGGAAATGTGGCGCCGGCGCCGGAGAGGCTGGCCGCGCGCGTGTTTGGCGAGGCCGACGATGCAGCGGCGGAATTTTGGGGTGCGGTTTTCGCGTCTTCCAGGAGTTTTTTCGCCGCGTGGCCGGTGAGATCGTCGACGATGTTGTTCCAGGTGAGCATTCCCGGCGTGACCAGCCAGGACCAGAGGGGCTCGCCGTGCGCGCCCACCAATTCGAGGGAGAGATAGCCTCCATAGACGGCGCGGCGATCGCGCTGGGGCGTGCGTGCGTTGGTGGAGATGTAGGCGCGAATCCAGACGTGTCCTGATCCTTTTAGGACCGCGTCGGCGGCGTCTCTCGACGAGACGATTTGAAGGCGGCTCTTTGCGAGGCGCTGCACGAGGGCGTCGTGAAGCAAGGCCGCTCCTTCGCCGCCATCGAAATCCTGCGCGTAGATTGTCTTGACCTGGGAGAGGGAGGACGCACGCTGTGCGCACGTGGGGATGGGCAACAGACAGAGAAGCAATAGCAGAGGAGCAGCGAGATCAGGCGGGTTTGCGGTTCGGCGAAGGAGGCTGCGGAGAAACCGACTGGCGAGTCCGGGACAAAGACATCCCTCAGGGGCTAAAGCCCCATTCATTCTGCCGCCTTTGCGGCACGGCTGAAGCCGTGCCCTTTCAAAACTGGGCGTGTTTGCACAGCGTGTCGAGTTGTGCCCTGTCAGGAACAAGATCGTCAAGCCCCCTGGTTCAGAATTCAACATGCACCCGAACCGATGCTACAAAGGCGGGACCCCGCGCCCGGTTGAAACCGGGGTTGAAGATTCCCTGCAGATCGGGTCCGGTGTACAAACCGTGCCAGACGTGGGCGGTGTAGTAGGTCTCAAAAAGATTTTCGCGTCCGTAGTGCAGGCCTCCATCGCCGAGAACAAAACCCAGCCCGCCGAGCTCGAGATAGCGGGCATGAACGCTGCTGATTCCATTGGACGCGAAGGCAGCTCCGGCGCGATCTTCATCTCTCTTCCACCGGTAGCCAGCGAATCCCAGGCCCCCCGAGGCGGTTTGGTCGATTTCGGTGAAGGACCACGACTCAGTCTTTCCATTGTTCCACCCGAAGCGCCCGTAGGCGGTGATGGCCGGAGTGACTGCCTGCTCGAAGTTGACGCCAAATCCGTATTTGGCGGTGACCTGCACGGGGTGGGCCGAGAGATCGGGCGCAGGAGTAACGCCGTCGAGGTACTGCTGAATGGCGGTCTGATAGACGCCCATGTTGGCGTGATTGACATATCCGAGGACGCGAATGATCCCGGCCTTCGTGACCGGGCCGCGATGCAGTTCGAATTCGCCGTTGGAGGTGTTGGCGCGGCGCAGGTTCCAGATGAGCGGGCCTCCATTCTCAGGCCCGGTTTCGAAAGCCTCCGCAAACCGGGCGCCCCATGGGGGGCTTTGATATTCGGCTACGACGCCCCAGGTGTAGCCGCGCGGGTCGGAGGTGAAATCATACGCGCCGTTCTGATCGATCGCCCAGTTCATGAACTGGAGATGGCTGTCGCTGCCGACGGCGTTGGTGTCGAAGAAGTCGGTCATGGAGAATTTTCCGAGGCGAATTCCGAGACGGCGCCGGGGGGAAACCGCAAACATCGAGAGGGGTCCGCGGCCGGGCGTTTCATTTTCGCGGCCGAAGCCGAAATAGTGGTCGACCAGAACGCGCGCAAGATAGGGAGTGCCGGTCAGGGTGGGGTCGCGGACCGCGTCCAGGTTGGTAAATCCGCCCAGGCCAAAGGCGGAACTCAGCCCCAGGCCGGCGGCGCTCTCGGCGTCAACCAGAAGGGCGGTGGAGCGAGTGAGCTGCACGCCGGTATATATGGTGAGTACATTTCCGAGAGCCTTGTCATGGCGCGCGCGAAAACTGTGGGGACCCGAGTAGCTGGCGTCGAACGACGGATTGGCCTGCCAGATCGCATTGTTCTGGGCTGAGATCCAGAATCTGCCTTCGGTCAGGTGGGGAAATACGGTGGGGGCGTTGGTGGTCGGGCCCTGCGGATTGGGTTGTTTGCGGGAGGTAATGTCGGGAATCTGTCCGCTGGCCGGGGTAACGGCGCCGAGCCCGATCAGGACGACGAAAAGGAGTCGAATCGTTTGTCGTCCTGGTGTCGGCTTGCGTGGCAGAGCTTGGGTCATCGGGTCTGGGCGACGCTGATCCTGGGGACCAAGGTACAAGGCCGGGGGCTCACAGAATGTTTAAGTTGTGTTAACGGCTGCACCTGGAATAGTGGTGAGCTTCGCCGAACGGCAGATCGATTGAAACCACGTTGTAACAGGGAATTCATATTCGAGCGGGTTTCGGTTCGTGAATGGCTCTGTTATCTTCGGTCGCAACTGCTGAAGCGAATCCCCGATCGGGCAAAGGTGAAAACGATGGCATGCGATCCGGACGAACTACGTCATGTTCCGATGTTTGAACTCCTCGATGACGAACAGGCGCAGATCCTGTGCGCCAGGGTGGAGATCAGGAAATTTGCCGCGCGACAACGCATTTTCAAAGAGGGAGAGCCGGCTGGTCACGGCTACGTGGTGATGTCAGGATCGGTGCGCGTGGTTACGACCGACGAAGACAAGCAGGAAGTGGTGGTGGACGAGCCTGGCCACGGCGACTTCTTTGGTTTCGCCTCCATGATTCAGAACACGAACCACCTGACGTCGGCGATGGCGGCGGAAGAAGCCGTCTGTCTCGAGGTGGGCCGGGACGATATCGAACAACTGCTCACGCAGATCACCGGAGGCAGGCATGGCCATGCTCACCATGCAGGCCCGCCAGTTTCACTCCGCGCAGAAGCTGGTGCAGGCCCGCGCCAACCGCAATCCCAACGAGGTGATCGAAGAACAGACGACCTACGGACAAAGCCTTGCCGACGCGGTGGCCCGCTTTGGCGGTTCATGGACCTTCATCATCATTTTTGCCATCGTGCTGATCGCGTATTCGGCAGTAAACGTGGTTCTGGGAAACAAGGCGTGGGACCCGTACCCGTTCATCCTGCTCAACCTTTTTCTTTCCATGCTGGCATCGGTGCAGGCTCCGGTGATCATGATGAGCCAGAATCGCCAGGACGCGAAGGACCGGCTGCGCAGCGAACTCGACTTCGATGTAAACCGCCGCGCTGAATCGGAGATTCAGACGATTTCGCACAAGCTGAACCTGATGACCGACAAGATCGACGACCTAGAGGAAGCGCTGAGGAAGTCGGGCGCGGTGCCGGTGCGCGCCGGCCTCGTCGAGGGCGCAAATGAGGCCAGCGCGTGACGCAAAATCTCAGGAACTTCTGGGTTTTTTCTTAGCGGCTTTTTTGGCCGCTTTTGCCGGTGATCGCTTCGCGGGCGATTTTTTTGCGGCGGATCGGGTAGCGGTTTTCTTCGCCGCCTTTTTGGCGGGGGCGGGGGAAGCGGGATGGGCGGCCTCGGCCTTGCTGCGGGCGCTGCGGGTTTTTTCAGCGAGAGCGGCCTTCAGCTCGGCATCGAATTCCGACGGGCTGATGGGGCGGGCCGACTTGCGCAGGCGCTCGATGTCGTAGAAAGCGCGCCGCTCGGCGAGAAAAACGTGGACCACGAAGTCGACGTAGTCGAGCAGGATCCATTCGCCCTGGCGGCGGCCCTCGACCGAGTTGGGCAGTGCGCCGAACTCGCGCTTGAGGCGATGTTCGATCTCGTCGGCGATAGCGATGGCCTGGCGATCGTTGGTTGCCGAGGTGACAAGGAAGAAGTCGGAAAGCCCGGAGTCGATGGGGTCGAGCTCGAGAATGCGGGTGTCTTCGCCCTTCTTGTCTTCACAGGCAGCGGCGGCGGCCTGTACGAGGATGCGGGTCTGCTGGTGCGTATGGGGTGCTGCCATTCGATCGGATACGTCTCCGGATTCATCGTAGACGCTGGCCAGAGACATGGGCAAGGGGACAGGAGAGAGTGAACAAGTGAATGAGTGAATTACTGACTAGCGGTAGAGGCCGCGCGTGCGGATGTACTCGGCAACGGGAGGGGGCAGGACAGGCCTGGCCGCGATGGGATTCTGAGGTGCGGAAGGAGCCTGTTTGCGGATCTCCGACGCACTGATTTCGACATCCAGACCGGGCAGCAGGTAAAAGGGAGCGGTTTGGCCCGCTGGGTTGCGCACCAGGTGGCAGCGCAATTCAATCTGGACTGACGGCGGGAGGGCATCGGCGGCAGGGTTGCAGGGCTCGAGCGTCAATCCCCGGGGAAGGAATCGGGCGAGGTCGTCAAGCTGCTGGCCGGGGCGAGAGGCCACGATGAGCGATGCGACGAAGGGTATTTCCGCGGCGCCCCGCCAGTGGCTCAGGCTGACGAACGAGTCAGCGCCCATGAGGCAGAACAGGCAGCCGCCCGGCGGCAAGGCGGCGCGCAGCGTGCGCAGGGTTTCGATGGTGTAGTTGGGCTGGTGGTCGGTGGTGGGAGCATCGGCGAGCGAGACTTCAAAACCGGGCTCGCCGGCAATGGCGAGAGAGGTCATGGCCACGCGATCGGCGAAGGGAGCCGTGGAGCCGCGCGGCTTGAGCGGCTGGGCACCGACAGGCGCAAACAAGACTCGGTCGAGCCGAAGAGCGTCGCGGGCGGCACGGGCCACCGCCAGGTGGCCGAGATGGGGCGGGTCAAAACTGCCGCCGAAGAAAGCAACTCGGCCGCCGGTCGAGTGAGACAAGCACGCCGGTGGCTGTTCGGTCATTGATTTATCGTAACGTTCGGACAAGGGGGCGCAGATACAATCGGCAGTAATGCGCTACCTGATTGCTCTCCTGGCTCTGGCCGGCGTGGTGGTGTCCTCGCTGGCTTTGCGGATTCACTACTCCACCGACACGCAGCCCTGCTCGATCAACGAGAAGTGGGACTGCGGCATCGTCAATCACAGCCCTTTTGCCGAGGTGGCGCACGTGCCGGTAGCGGCAATTGGCATCGCGGGATACCTGGTCATTGCGGGATTGTCACTGGCGCGCCGGCGATGGCTGGTGGTGGCTGCGGCGGTTGTGGGGCTGGGGTTCTCGCTCTATCTGACCCACATCGAGAAAGACGTGCTGCAGGTGTGGTGCCTCTACTGCGTCACCTCGCTGGGGATCATCTCGGCCATTACGATGCTGAGCCTGGGATGGGCGGCGGTGGCGGGCAGGGCCGGGCGCGGGCGGGCCGCCTAGCGCTGGTAAACTTGATTAGTACCCATGTTCAGAAAAACGTATGCGCGTTGGATGTACCGGTGGGAAACCCGGCTGACAACGCGGGATGAAAATCGTGTGGTTCGGCCGCTGGAGTGGGGTTTCGAGTGGATTGCGCCGTTTCTCGAGGCACAGGGGCTCGCTGACGCGGAACTGCGACTAGGCGAATCCGGCGATCCCGCGGTTTGCGAAGCCGCGATGACCCGCATCAACGAGATTCTCATCCGGCACAGCGACAGATTTTTTGGCTACGAGCGCCCCACGGATTTCCGGCTGGAGGAGCGGCACCCGCAGTTGTTCCCGACCAACGTGCGGCCGGAAACCCTGGCGAGGGAGGCGGCGCTTCGGCAGCAGGCCGAGGACGGTCAACTGCCTCGAGCGCAGTTCTTGCGCTTTACCTCGCCGGAGCGAACGCAATATCCGGAAAATGACCTGGTAAATGCGCGCTGGTTTCCGGCTCCCGCGCACAAGGATCCGGCGCGGCCCAAACAGGCCATCGTGGTGCTGCCGCAATGGAATGCCGATGGCTTCAGCCACAACGCGCTGTGCACCCTTTTCAATCGCATGGGCGTCTCGGCGCTGCGGCTGTCGAAGCCGTACCACGACATTCGCCGGCCTACAGAACTGGAGCGTTCGGACTACGCGGTGAGCGCCAATGTGGGGCGCACGCTCTCGGCATGCCGGCAGGCGGTGGTGGACATTCGCTGCTGCGTCGACTGGCTCGAAGAGCAGGGCTACGAGCACTTTGGCGTGCTGGGAACGAGCCTTGGATCGTGCTACGGGTTCCTGGCCAGCGCGCACGATGCGCGCATCCGCGTGAATGCCTTCAACCATGCCTCGACCGCGTTCGGCGACGTGGTGTGGGCGGGACAGAGCACGCGGCATATTCGCCAGGGGCTGGAAGAAGCGGGGCTGACGCAGGAACGGCTGCGGGCGCTGTGGGCGTCAGTCAGTCCGGTGAATTACTACGACAAGTTCGTCAGCGCGGCCGTGCGGGGACCGGAGAAGAAGGTCCTGGTGGTGTATGCCGATTACGATCTCACCTTCCCCCGCGAGTATTCGCTGCAGGTGGTGGACGCGTTCCGGCGCTCGGGAGTGGAATTCGAACCACGGGTGCTGCCCTGCGGCCATTACACGACCGGAGAGACGCCCTACAAGTTTATCGACGGCTGGTACCTGGGATCGTTTGTGTACCGGGCGTTCAAGGCGCTGCGCGAAGAGAAGGCGGCGCTGGATCCGGTCGCCGCTCCCGAAGAGGAAGCGGTCTCGCAGTAAATCCTCTTATCTTCCCGCGTAGATCCGATGTATATTCTTGACCTGAAGCCTGCAATGGTTCTGGACCCATGCGGGTTTTAAGTTGCGTCACGGAACGCGACGGCTCTGAGGCAATTCTGTTGTTCGCACTCGTTACCACGATCAATCTGGGAAGGACGAACCGTGACAGCGGCGACAGCGCAGCAGCCAATTCTGGCCAAGCGAACGTGGGGCGAGTCGTTCAAGGCCACGTATGCACGGGCCTGCTTAAACCACGAAAACGTACTTCACCTCCCCGATCCGATTCTCGATGAACTGGCAACCAAGCTGGATGCAAGCGAACAAACATACATTGCTGGGATGTCGACGCTGGCCCGGATGTGCCTCTTGATTGCCGTCGTTGGCTTTCCGTTGCTCTATCTTTTGGATAGTTGGTGGAAGCAGCATCAAATGATAGTCCAGCAATGGGTCGCGAACGTAATCGGGCCGGTGGGGAAACCGGATTGGCACTATGTGGCCGCGATCGTGCTCATTCCGATCCTGTGGCTTGCGTTCCTGTGGACTCCGCTCCGAAAGAATCCGCTTGCGTCGATTGTCCTTCTCGGAATGCACCCCGATCGTTCATCTTTCGGGAGTGCCTGGAACGTTGGTTTTACCTGGTTGGTGGGCATGTTTCTGGTTCAGGTTGGACAGGTCGCCTGGGATTCGCGCACCAAGACAATGGGTGCCATTGTTGCCGCGGGCATCGCGAGTGCCCTGCTTTGGTTGGCGGCAATGTTCATTGTCGTACCAGTCATGTATCTGCTGATGCGGATTCTTCTCGCACTCGATTCCAGGATGGAGCGCGACGCGGGGGTTCAGCTGCTCGCGCAGGAATTCCTGAAAATGTTGCTCCGGTTGGATGGCATAGCCGACCTGGCGCTGCTGACGAGATCAGAGCGGAGAGATCTGGTGGATGGCATGGTGCGGGTTTCCCGAACGATGTCGCAGCTTCACGACCTGCGGCTGGATTCCGCCTCGGAGTGGGCAAGATTGCAGATGCACCTGGCGTCGCAAAATGTGCTGCGTCTTGCCTCATGGCTGTATTTTCCTCAGGCCGGTACGCTGGTCGCGTTGAAAGAGGAAATGATCCGGTACGCGAATGTCTTGTTATCGGGAAATCTGCACGAGCTGCCGCGGGACGAAGTTGGAGAACTCCAGGGTTTGCGGATTGTTGAGCGCGAGATCGTGGGATGGCGAAGGGCGCTCCTCCACTTGGGAATGGTGCTTTATTTTGTTCTTCCTCTCGCCGTGGCGGGCTTGCTGATCGCCGTGTTTCATTTGGAATCGCATGTTTCCGCCCCGATGGAGATGATCGGGGGACTGGTCTACCTGATCTGGGCACTGGCAGGCCTCGTTTCTTTCATGCGATACCTCGGTCCCGATGCCCAAACGCTTGTTTCCGATGTGTTCAAGGCGTATTTCGGCAAGAAGTAATCCGCAGGAATTCCATCCATCAAACCTTTCGAATGCCGCGAATCTTTGAGCTCTGCGACCTACCGGAGCGTGCTCAGGTTCATTCGCAGCAGTTTCACCGGGTCGAGGTAGGCGCCCTGCCAGCGGATGGCCCAGTGCAGATGAGGGCCGGTGACACGGCCTGTGGCTCCGCTGAGTCCGAGGCGGTCGCCGGTTTTGACGTGCTGACCCTCGTGTACATCGATCCGACTGAAGTGCATGGACAGCGTGAACAGGCCCAGGCCGTGATCGATGATGACGCAGTTGCCTTCGTAATAAAGCGGGCGGGCAAGCACAACAATGCCGCTGTTGCTCGCGTGCACGGGCGTGCCGGCGGCGGCGCGGAAGTCGGCGCCTTTGTGGATGCTGGCGAGTTTGCCGTTGAACATGCGGCGGGTGCCGAAACTGTCAGTGGCCTGGGCGGGAACGGGGGCGCGAAAACTGCCGTGCCAGAGGGGCTCAGGCGCGCTGGCGGCGAAGACGGCGGCCTTGATTTTCGATTCGGCGTCGATCTGCTTGAGGGCTTCAGGACCGGGCTCGACAAACTGGGGCGCAACACTCAGCGTGCCGGTGCGGTAATGGGCGGGATGGATGTCGGTGGTGCGGCTGAACTCGGTTTCGCTGCCTCCCGCGTGCACGGTGATATGCAACCGGGAGGGGCCCACAGGTGCTTCAACGTCGGCGCCCGCAAGGGCCAGCCAGTCGGCACCCGGACGCCCATGGAAGAACTGGATTTTTCGCCCCAGCCACTCGCCGTCAACGGCGGTGGCGTCCGGGGCGTGGACCGAGATCAGCTCCGGTGAGCCGGCCAGGACATTTGACGGAGTAAGGACGACAGGTATTTCCGCGGACGAAGCGGATCGAGAAAGAATGCAGGCGACGAGACAGAAAAAGAGCAAGTGTCGCAGAAGGCGAGAGCCGGTCATGGGTCCAGCATACCGGCTCCGTTGGACGAATTTCCGCAGGCTTCAAGCCCGAGTCTCTCACCGGGTCGTGACCCGCGGTGGATGAAAAGAAAGGTTCGGGTTCGTGGTCTCCCATGTATGACAACGTCGGCTCATGTCAAGGGTATTTCTGGTAGCCAAGAGCATAAAGGGGCGTCGGCGTGGGGAGGCCGGTGTCAAGGGCGCGTTCTTTGCGTTCATCTCGACCCTTGACGCCGGGCTCCCCACATTCACCCAAAATCGAGTTGGGAAGGAAGCTCAGATGTTTTTTCTGAGCTTCCTTCCTTATTTGGAAAACCGTTCGTCTTTTTTGCGACCACGACCAAAAGCTCGGCTGTTGAACGAATCATCTTCGATGGCAACGCTGCGGTTCCATCAACCATGTATTCGGCCCGGTGCTGCTCCATGATTGCCTGTTCAAACTTCCTCCTCGCGGGGAAGGAAGACGGGGCGTCCAATCACCCTATCGGCCCGGAACTGCGCCAGTGGGAGTCGCGGACTGCCCCGCATGCGAACTGCGCTCCCTGACCTGCTGGTATTGGTCCCCGGAGCGCAACATCCAGTAGAGTCGAACCGCCAGCTTGTGCGCGATGGCCACCTTGGCCACCCCGTGATGCTTGGTCATGGACAGGCGCACGTACTGCCGATGCCAACCGGGATCGTAGCGCTGGGCGATGGTGGCCGCTTCCACCAGCAGCCAGCGCATCAGGCTGTTGCCCTGCTTGCTGATGTGACCCAGGCGGCGCTTGTCGGAGCTGGAATCCTCCTCCGGAATCAGGCCCAGGTAGCTGGCCACCTGTTTGCCGCGCGGGAAGCGTTGCCAGTCGCCGATGGTCAGCACGTAGGCCAGGGCCACGATGGGTCCCACGCCGGGATGGGTCATCAACCGACACGCATCGAGGTTTTGCACCGCCGCCTTGCTGACGGCTTCGTCCAGAGGTCGAACTCGCTTGTCGAGCTCATCCAGCAAGGCGAGCAGATCGGTGCGCCGCTGGGCATACCAGCCGGGCAGGGGCAGAGATTCGATGGCTTGGCGACGGTTCCGCGACCAACCAGCCTGGCCGCACAGGCCCTCGTTCTTGGCCATGGCGTCCAGCTGGTTCATCACCCGGGTGTGAAGGCGTACCAGCCGGCAGCGGTGCAGCAGCAACTGACGCATCTGCTCGTTCTCCGCGGGCGGCTGCCAGACGGCCGGGAAACGATCTTCGACCAGCAGTTTCAAAAGATGCCTCGCATCCCGCTTGTCGGTCTTCTGCTTGCGCGGCGAAGCGGCATGAATGGCGCCCGGATCGCCGAGCAGCATCTCATGACCCAGCTCGGCTAGCAAACGCTGGAACCAACGAAAATTTCCTGTCGCTTCCAGGCCCACGCGCACCCCGCGCCCGCACAAGGACCGATAGTATTGCGCGGCTTCTTCGGGATAGTTCAAACGCCGCTCGCCGTACTCTCCGCTCGCCGTGTCCAGGTACGCAATTTGCTGGAAGCGAGGATGAAAATCACTGCCTATAATCAACATCTCGGCTCCTTTCCTCCCGAGCGTCTTGGTCGTTTCGCAGCTACCAATCTACTCGGCCGGAGGGGAGCCGACGTTGTCATGTAATCACCCTTGCGACAGAAAGAAGTCGCAAGGATGGGGCACGGAGAATTTGATTCTTTCAGTGGGATTCCTGGACGACGAGGTCGTCAGCCAGCTTGAAGTGCACGACCGACTCCGCCGGAATATCGATGTCGCGGTTCCCTGTCAATCCGGCGGCCGCGGTTCCGGCGCCGGCGCCGGCCAGTCCTCCGATCAGCAGGCCCACGCCGCCGCTGGCCACGCCGCCGATCAGCATGCCCAGTCCGGAGCCGCCACCGATGAACGCGGCGCTGCGTTTGCCTTTGCCCTTCTTTGTCTGGGTCAGGTCGCGCGTCTTCAACGGATACTCGGTTCCATTCAGCGTAAGCGAGGTCAGCCGCAGTTCGAGCAGCGAAGCGCCCTTAAAGTGTCCGCGCTTGTGCACGACTGCGACCAGGCCCTTGACGGGGGAGAGCTTTGGCACCAGCAGGCCGCCGTCGCTGGCCGTGATGGGCTCGACGATTTCGCCGGTGAAGGTCTCACCCGCGTGGCTGGTCTTGACGCTGATGCGCTGGTCGACGCGGACTGTGAGGGAAGTCCCGGCGGGAATGCTCACTTCGACCGGCGGAGGCGGCCCCTGGGGAGCCTGTTGCTCCGGAGGCGGTGCCTGGGGCACGGCGGATACGGTGGGTTCTGAAGGTTTCGGAGCCGCGGCCCCCGCCGCGGGCGGCGCGGTGGTGGTTACCAGCGTCGGCTCTTTCTGTCCCGTCGCCGGAGGCTGCACGACGGTGGTCGTGGTCAGGCCATCCTTGTCAACGCTCACAACCTGCTGGGGTTGACCGGTGGTGATCGCCTGCTTCTTCGCCTGTTCAATCGCCTTCTCCTGCTTCGAAGCGCAACCCGCCAGCCCGGCAAGCAACACGAGCGCGAGGGCTGACACACCTGCCCTGTAAATCCAACCTGCTTTTTGCATTTTTCTACCCTTCTTTATCTATCAAATGGGGAACCTAATCGGGGACCGAGGGCTTGCGTTCATTTTATACGCGCGGTTGCAGGAGTTGGTCATTTTTCGACGTTGCTTGGCCGGCCAAAGCATTGGGCGAACTGCTTGCCGTCAACCAAATTGAATTGGAGAGCGTCTAACGACGCAGGCGAGTTGCGTTCCATGAAGCCCAAAGTCGACCCTCCTCTTTCCAGACAAATTGTTTCCGAAATCACGATTTGGCTTTTGTCGTCATTCTGTGGCTTCGCTGTGTTTGCCTTGGCGGTTTTCATCCAATGGCTGATCTACGATGACTGGATGCATGACAAAGGCCCGGTGCGCCTGGTGGGAAGCATCCTGGCCGGCGGCCTGACGTTTGCGGTCGCGGCGCGCTGGCAGTTTGGCGTTCGATGGCGCAAGGTCGAGCTGCTGCAGCGCTTCGAATCCATCAAGTGGATGAACGATCGCATTCGAAACTCATTACAAGCCATCGAGTGCGTAACCTATGCGGCCGACCCGTACGCGACCGAATCGGTACGGAGTGCGGTGGATGCGATCGAGGCGGTTCTCAAGGAGGTGCTGGCTGAATCGCAGCCCGCCGCGTCGCAGCCAACAAGGGGCGCAGCAGAAGCGAAATCGGTGGGGCTTCAGGAGTGAGCGGCGGCGCGTTTGACGATGCCGGAAGATGGAACGCGCGCTTACCTGGAGAAGGCCACGTACCGCCGTCCCGCGTAGAGACGGAACCCTCCGCCGGGGTCGGCCGTCACCTGCATGGGCATGGGCCGCTTCATTTCGGCGTCAGTAGATGAGCTCACCGTAAGCACATCGTGCCCCCCTACATCGGTGACCACGAACTTGTCTCCGGTGATGAAGCCGATGCCGTAAACGCCCGCGGGCAGATTCTGGCCGCCGATCTTGATTGCGACTTCGGTTACGAAATAGGCCTGGTACTTGGCCGCCACGTCGCTTGCATAGCCGCTGTTGTCAACCAGCGTGGCCAGCACAAAGTATCCATCGCTGAACTTCACGCCGCCGGAGTTACGCAACTGCGAGGGAGCGGATTGTCCCTTGTAATACACCGAGGCCGGAAGCAGCTTCTGCACATCGGCGGGCTTCAGCACCGTATCGCCCTGCGCGGCGGCTCCCACCGGCACCATCATTGCCAACCCAACCAGCGCTACGGCGAGCGCACTTATTCCATGCCAACGCATCGTGAAGCCTCCCATGATTTTTCCTGCTGCGTCCGGAGTATATCGCATCGCACCCGGCGTGGATTGTGCCGGATTGACCGCTGCAGGAGCGCGCCGCGATCGCGAGGAGATTGCTACGGCACGTACAAGTCTACGTATTCATTCACCGGCATGGAATCGAGCCGCTGCGGGTCGAGCGAGACGTCGAGAATGCGCTGCTGCTGTGGTTCGGGAAAGCGGCGGCGGAGATTGGTTTTGAACTTCTCCACCAGGAGCGGCAGACCTTCCTGGCGGCGGCGGCGGTGGCCGATGGGATATTCGACCGTCTCCTCGAGAATCGTTCCATCGGTCAGTTCCACGCGAAGCGAGTTGGCGATGGAACGCCTGGCGGGGTCATGGTAATCGGCGGTGAAGTGGGAATCTTCGACGCAGGTCACTTTGGCCCGCAGAGCGTCGATGCGGGGGTCCGCGGCGACCGCATCTTCGTAGTCCGCGGCGGTGAGCCGGCCGAAGATCAGGGGGATGGCAATCATGTACTGCACGCAATGATCGCGATCGGCGGGATTGGCGAGCGGCCCTTTTTTGTCGATGATGCGCAGGCAGGCCTCGTGCGTGGTGAGGTTGATGCTGCGAATGTCTTCGGCGGTTTTGCCCAGCTGATCGAGGCGCGCGCGCAGAGTCATGGCCGCTTCGACCGCGGTCTGGGCGTGAAACTCGGCGGGATAGCTGATCTTGAAGAGCACGTTCTCCATGACGTAGGAGTCGTAGGGGCGCTGGAAGCGGAATTCCTGGCCGCGGAACGAAACGTCGTAGAAGCCCCAGGTCTTCGCGGTCAGCACCGAAGGGTAGCCCATCTCGCCGGCGCGCGCCATCAAGGCAAGACGCACGGCCCGGCTGGTTGCATCGCCGGCGGCCCAGCTCTTGCGCGAACCCGTGTTGGGCGCGTGGCGATAGGTGCGCAGGCTTTGCCCGTCAACCCACGCCAGCGACAAGGCGTTGATGGTCTGTTCACGCGTGAGGCTGAGCAGTTCGCTCACCACGGCTGTCGATGCGACTTTGACCAGCACTACGTGATCGAGGCCCACCTTGTTGAAGGAGTTTTCAAGCGCGATGCAGCCCTGGATCTCGTGGGCTTTGATCATGGCTGCGAGTACGTCCCGCATGCGCAACGCAGCGCCGCCGCCCGCGAGAGCCGTGCGGGAGAGCCAGTCGGCGGTGGCGAGAATGCCGCCGAGATTGTCTGAAGGGTGGCCCCACTCGGCGGCCAGCCAGGTGTCGTTGAAGTCGAGCCAGCGAATCATGGCACCGATGTTGAACGCGGCCTGCACCGGATCGAGCTGATACGAAGTGCCGGGAACGCGCGCGCCGTTGGGGACCACGGTGCCGGGAACGATGGGGCCGAGCAGCCTGGTGCAGGCCGGATACTCAAGGGCTTCGAGGCCGCATCCCAGGGTGTCGATCAGGCAGGCTCGCGCTGTCGACCAGGCCAGGTCGCTGACGATCTTGTAGCCGAGGGCATAGTCGCCAATGTCGGAAAGGACTTTATCGGGCGCGGGACGTTCGTTACTGATGTGAGACGACACACGGGCTCCTTGCTGGTATCCCACCCTTTCGCCCGACCACCCCAGCGACGAAGACCTGTCGCCGGGGACCCCGGTAAGTCGAAAGGATGGGGCACGGAGATGGTACAAGAACACGCGGTCAGAGTCCTAGTTCGGGGATCTCTTCCGAGGCTTTCACGCGGTGGAGGCGGCGTAGGTTAACTCAACGAAACCGTTCTTGTACGCGACCACGTTTTTCAAATCCCACCGCTCCTCTTTCAGGAAACCACCGAACAGCCGGAGTCCGTCACCCAACAGGACCGGGGCGATGGTCAACCTGATTTCGTCCACCAGGCCGAGTGAGAGAAAACGCTGAGACAACATGGCCCCACCGACCAGCCAGATGTTTCGAAATCGCGGCGCGAGTTTTTCGCGAACGAGCGATTCGAGATCACCGGAATAGAACTCGACGCTCTCCTTCCCAGGCGGCCATTCTCTGCCGGTCACCACAACCGCCGGAGTATCACCGTAGGGCCAGCCCAGTTCAAGCGCGTGTTCATAGGTGCGAGAGCCGAGTATATAGCAATCGATGTCTTTGACGAAGGCCGCGGCTTCCTCTTCTGAAATGGAAACTCCCGCTTCGTAGCGGCTTCCATGGTCATCCAGCCAGGAGACGCTGTTGTCCTTTCTGGCGATGAACCCATCCAGGCTTGCAACGGCGTGCAAGGTCACTCTTGATCCTGCTGTATTTTCTGCGCCCGGCATGATTTCTATTCACGCTCTTCGATGGGCACGAAGGGAAGCGGATCGGGGCCGGTATAGGTGGCCGAGGGGCGGATGATTTTGCCATCCTCCCGCTGCTCGAGCACATGCGCGCACCATCCGGCCGTGCGTGCAATTACGAACAGAGGCGTGAACAGATCGATGGGGATGCCCATCTGGTGATAGGCGACGGCGCTGTACCAATCGAGGTTGGGGAACATGCGCTTGGCGTCCATCATCACCTGCTCGATGCGTTCGGCCACGGCAAAATGCAGGCTGCCGCCGGCGTCATCGGCCAGCTTGCGTGAGACTTCCTTGATGATGTCGCTGCGCGGATCGCTGATGGTATACACGGGGTGGCCGAAGCCAATGATGACTTCGCGTTCCTCCATGCGCCGGCGGATGTCGGTTTCGGCGTGGAAGGGCGAACTGTAACGGTTCTGAATCTCGAGCGCCACTTCATTGGCGCCCCCATGCTTGGGTCCCTTGAGCGCGCCGATGGCCCCGGCGATGCACGAATAGAGATCCGATCCCGTTCCTGCGATCACGCGCGCGGTAAAGGTGGACGCATTGAACTCGTGTTCCGCATACAGAATCAGGGAGGTCTGCATGGCCTCAACCCACTCCTGCGGCGGCTCGTAATTATGGAGCAGATGAAGGAAGTGTTCGGCGATCGAATCGCCGCCCCGTTCAACCTCGATGCGCCTGCCGTTGCGCGCATAATGGTGCCAGTAGAGGAGCATCGACCCGAGCGATGCCAGCAGCGCATCGGCGATGGAGCGGGCTCCCAATTCGCCGTGGTCGCTGCTTTCCGGGCGCACGCAACCGAGTACGGACACACCGGTTCGGAGCACGTCCATGGGATGCGTTGTGGGCGGAAGCAATTCGAGTGCTTGCTTTACCGCGGCGGGAAGGCTGCGCAACGGCACCAGGCTGGTTTTGTAAGCGGTCAGCTCGACCGTGTTGGGAAGTTTGCCGTGGATAAGAAGGTAGGCAACTTCCTCGTATTCGCAATGCGCAGCCAGATCGGCAATGTCGTATCCGCGATAGTGCAGATCGTTGCCGCTGTAGCCGACTGTGCAGATAGCCGTATTGCCCGCCGGCGTACCCGAAAGGGCCACGGACTTTTTCGGCTTGAAAACCGGGGGAAACGATTCGAGCTCCATCTTGCTCATCGATCACACTCCAAGAGCCACAAACGTTATAGATGCCGAATCCGAGTTTCTAGTCAGATGACTTGGTCGTCATAAACAGTTCATCTAACTTTCGCTCATACGCATGGTAGTCGAGATAATGATAGAGGTCGGCGCGCGATTGCATGAGCGAAATTACATTGCGCTGACTGCCTTCCGCGCGGATGGTTTCGTACACCTTAAGCGCGGCCGCATTCATCGCCCGGTACGCGGCACAGCAGTAGAGGACAATGTCGACCCCGGCCGCTGCCAGCTCATCGCGGGTGAACAAGGGTGTCTGGCCGAACTCGGTGATGTTTGCTAAAAGAGGCACACCTACGGCTCGCCGAAACTCAATGTACATGGCCAGCTCGGTGGCGGCTTCGGCGAAGATCATGTCGGCGCCGGCGGCCACGTAGGCCTGGGCGCGCTCGATAGCGGCCGGGAGGCCCTCGTTGGCGATGGCGTCGGTTCGCGCCATGATTACGAAGTGCTCATCGGTGCGCGCATCGACGGCCGCCTTGATGCGGTCGACCATCTCCGCGGCCGATACGAGCTCCTTGCCGGGGCGATGTCCGCAGCGCTTGGCGCTTACCTGGTCTTCGAGATGCACGGCCGCGGCGCCGGCCTTGATCATGGAGCGAATGGTGCGGGCGATGTTGAACGCCCCGCCCCAGCCGGTGTCGATGTCGACGAGGAGGGGCAGCCGGGTTGCGTCGGTGATGCGGCGGACATCGGTGAGCACGTCTTCCATGGTGCTGATGCCGAGGTCGGGCAGGCCCAGGGAATTGGCAGCAACGCCGCCGCCGGAGAGGTAAATGGCGCCGAATCCTGTCGCCTCGGCGAGGCGGGCGGTGTAGGCATTGATAGCGCCGGCGACCTGGAGCGGCTTTTCCTGCTCGAGCGCCGCCCGAAAGCGCGCTCCGGGCGATCGAACTTCTGACGAGTCAACCATGGCTATTCCTGCGCCGCATCATATCAGGCGGCTGGGGATCGGTTGCGTCCAAGACCGGGCCTTTCACGATGCATTTCCCCAACCCAGCTACGCGGTGCGACAATCATTCGCGTTGCAGCTTATGCACCCCAACTCGAGGAGAATTCTCGTCATGAAGCGTGTTCTGATTTGTGCTGGCCTTTTCTTCGCCGCAACCGCCGTATTCGCCCAAGGAAATCCCGCGAGCCCACCGGAGAAAGTCTCCGCTGACATCGGCGGCAAGGGTGTGACCATCGTCTACTCGGCCCCGTCGGTGAAAGGCCGCCAGGGCCACATTTTCACCAAGGATGGGCTGATCAGCAAAAATCCGAATTACCCCGTCTGGCGCGCAGGCGCGAATGCGGCTACCACGTTGGAAACGGAAGGCGATCTGCAGATCGGCAGCCTGACCGTCCCGAAGGGCAAGTACACGCTCTTTGTCGACATCTCCGACCCCGACCAATGGGTGCTCATCGTGAACAAGAAGACGGGCGAGTCTGGCCTCGCCTACGACGCCAGCCAGGATCTGGGAAAAGTGAAGATGCAAATGGCGAATCCGGGCATGGTCGAGCAGCTGAAATATACCATTGCCGATCTTGGCGGGGGCAAAGGCATGATCACCCTGGCCTGGGAGAACCACTCGGCCTCCGTTCCGGTGTCGGTGCATTGAGGCGGGAAGCCCTGAGGTGAAGGCCGAGCGTGCCTCATGGCCCGGGGATGCAGGATTTGTGCCGGGGCTAAAGCCCCGGCCTACCAATTGCACGTCGCGCGCTCGGCAAATGGAGAGATTCCATGGGTTCCAAGCTGCTTACGTTTTTGACTTCGGCCGTCATGCTTCTGTTTTCGGGTCTGGCTTACGCACAGGACAATGAACCGTACAAGGTTCTGAAAATTCAACTGGTCGGCGGCGAAGGCGGGTTCGATTATGTGACCGCAGACCCTGACGGCCGCAACCTGTACGTTGCCCGATCTGGACCGGCCGGACACATCGGGGTTTTCAACCTCGATACGCTGGCCAAAGTAGGCGAGATTCCCGGAACAAGCGCGCATGGGGGAGCCGTCGATACCGCGACCGGGCATGGATTCGCCACCTCAAAGCCGGTGACGATGTTCGATGCGAAGACCTTTGCGATTCTGAAGAAGATCGACGTCGAGGGCAATCCAGACGGATACCTCAACGACCCCTACAATCACCGCTTTTACGTCCTAAGCCACGCGGCGCCGAATATCACGGTGCTCGACGACAAGGACGGATCGATCCTGGGCACGATCGACATCGGCGGCGCACCTGAACAGGCCGCTACCGACGGCCACGGGAAAATCTATGTCGATATCGAAGACAAGGATGCCATCGCCGTAATCGACGCGAACACGATGAAGATGGTGGGCAAGTATGACGTGTCCAGTAAAGGCGGGGGATGCGCGGGCCTGGCGCTCGATGTGAAGAACAACATCCTGTTCGCCGCCTGCCGCGACAAAAAGAACATGATCATCCTGTCGGCCACGGACGGACACATCATCACCGATCTGCCTATCGGCAACGGGTCGGATGGAGCGACTTTCAACCCGGCCACGATGGAGGCATTCAGTTCGCAGGGCGATGGCACGCTGACGGTGATCAAGGAAGATTCGCCGACGAGTTTCAGTGTGGAGCAGACCGTCGCCACGCCGGCGCGGGCGAAGACGCTGACCCTGGATCCAAAGACCAACCAGATCTTCACCATCACGGCCGAGTTTGGCCCGGTGCCGGCGGAGTCCGCACAGCCTGTCGTGAAGCCCGCGGCGGCGCCGCCTACCGGAGGCTCGCCGCCCGGCCAGCCAGGCTCGGGCCCGGCCTGGATGCGGGGCCCGCGCGCGCCCATGATTCCAGGTTCGTTTCAGATCCTCGTGATCGGCAAGTAATTGGCTGAAAACTCCGCCTTCGCTCCAGGATGGTTTTAATTTCTGTGGGGGCGACGCGCATCGATTTGCGGGAATTTTGTGGCGTTGCCGATAAAATGGATATTGAAGCGAAAGATCCAATTTCCTGGGGTGAGTCAAGTTGCCGTTATACGCATATCGCTGCACGCAGTGCGCCCACCGGTTCGAGAAGATCCAGAATTTCAGCGCGGCGCCTGAAGTCGCCTGTCCCAAGTGCGGCGGCCTGCTCGAGCGGCCGCTGACCGCGCCCTCGCTGCAGTTCAAGGGCGCGGGATGGTATATCAACGACTACGCGCCCAAGGCTGCGTCGAGCTCTAACGACAAATCCGGTTCAGACGCAGCGCCCGCAGCGGCCGGCGACGCGAAGCCGGCGGCCGAGTCCAAACCGGCTGCGGAATCCAAGCCGGCGGCAAGCGATTCGGCGTCGAAGCCCGCGCCGAGTAGTTCTTCAACTTCGACGACTTAGTGGTCAAAGTAAAAGCGGTCGGTCCGCTGTTGTGGTTTCCCACCCTTTCGCCAAAAAAAAGGCGAAAGGATGGGGCACGGTGCATTTGTTTCTCTTCAACGACAAATACAAAGACGTCGTTAGGATGGGGCACCCGACAGCGTGTTTGGTGAGCGCAGCCTGGCCCCGATCACGTCGGTGTATTTGTTTCCTGATCCAGTGTTGAAAAGCACGACGCGATCGTTCGGGGTGAGGAATCCGCTTGCGAGCAGATGGTCGTATGCTGCCGTTGCCGCCGCGCCTTCCGGAGACAACAGCAGACCTTCGTGCTCGGCCCAGTCCTGGAGAGAGGCGAAGATCGCATCATCGCTCAGAGCCACGGCCACGCCCCCGGACTCGCGCAGGATTTCGAGAATGATCGCGTCTCCATAAGGCTTGGGCACGCGCAGGCCGGAGGCAAACGTATGCGCGTCGGGCCACATCCGGCACAGTTTCTCGCCCTGCTCGAATGCGCGCACCACCGGCGCGCAACCTGTCTGCCTGCACCGCGATCATCCGGGGCCGCGGCCCTGTGACCCAGCCCAGCTGTTCCAACTCTTCGAAGGCCTTCCACATGCCGATCATGCCTACCCCGCCACCGGTGGGATAGAAGACCGCATCCGGATATTGCCAGCCGAGCTGCTCCACCAGTTCGTAGCCCATGGTCTTCTTGCCCTCTACGCGAAACGGTTCTTTGAGCGTGGAGATGTCGAACCAGCCTTCGGCCGTTTTGCGCTCGGCCACCATGCGGCCGCAGTCGGAGATGAGCCCATCGACCAGGGTCACGTGCGCGCCGTAGGCGCGGCACTCCACCTGGTTGGCCATGGGCGTGTCCCGGGGCATGAAAATGTGGGCTTCGATTCCAGCTGCTGCGGCATAGGCCGCCAGCGCGCCGCCCGCATTCCCGGCCGTGGGCGCGGCGAGTTTGCGCAGCCCGTAATGGCGAGCCATGGTGACGGCCATCGCCAGCCCGCGCGCCTTGAAGGTCCCGGTGGGATTGGCTCCTTCTTCCTTGAGCCAGACGTTGTCGTGCCGCCGGCTTTTGAGCATCGGCGTCCAGCCTTCGCCGAGCGTGACCGGATCGACGTCGGGCAGCACCGCGCGATAACGCCACATGCCGCTCCAGCGTTTGTCCTGCTGCGCTCATGCCTATAGCATCGCGCTGTTGCATGCCGGCCGCAGAGGAGAGTTCGTAGCGGACATACAACGTGCCGGAACACTCCGGGCAGACAGTCTGCGGCACGGCCGGATCGTGATGAAGGCGGCAGCGGGAACACTCCAGGAAAGCGATGGCGGGCATGGCCATAGGATAATTGAGGCACTCGCACACGAAGGCCTGTCGATGACCACGAACTCAGTCCGCACCCGCGTCCAATCCGGCAACGCCATGCGTCGGTGGTTGATGGCGGCATCCGTTCTGGTTTTCGCGGCCGGCCTCGTGGACGCCCTTGTTCCTGTTCGCATGGAGATTTCGGTCCCCCTGCGCTGGCTCGGTATCGCCCTCTTTATCCCGGTGGCTCTGCGGCGCCGTTCGCTGCTCATCTGGACGTTCTTCCTCATGCTGGCGGGAGCCGAACTCGGCGCCGACGCGCCGCACGTCGCCGCGCAGACTCATGTCATTGGAGAAGTCTTCCTGCGCCTCATCCGCATGATCGTCGCGCCGCTGATCTTCGGGGGCATCGTGACCGGCATCGCCGGACATGGCGAACTGCGCGGCGTAGGACGGGTAGCGCTCAAGGCCATCGTCTACTTTGAGCTCGTGACCACGCTCGGCCTGGTCATCGGCCTGGTCGCCATCAACCTGTCGCAAGCCGGGGTCGGCGTCACGCTGCCCGCCGCCATGCAGGCCACGCTGCCCGCCGCGCATCCGGAAGGATGGCAGCAGATTGTGCTGAACATCTTTCCGGAAAACATCGCGCTGGCCGTGGCGCAGAATCAGATTCTGCAGGTGGCCGTATTCGCCCTGCTATTTGGAACCGCGCTGGCGACGATGCCGGATGCGAAACGCGCGCCGCTGGTGAGCGTGCTGCAGTCGCTGACCGAAACCATGTTCCGCCTGACGCGCATCATCACCTACATGGCGCCGCTGGCCGCGGGCGCCGCGATGGCCTACACCGTGGGCAGCATGGGCATGGCTACCCTGCTTCCACTGGCCAAGCTGGTAGTCACCTACTACGCGGCACTGATCGCGTTTGTGCTGTGCGCGGTCGTGCCCAGCCTGCTGATCGCGCGCATTTCTTTCCGCGGATTTCTGACAGCCATTGCCGAGCCGGCGGCACTGGGATTCGCCACCACCAGTTCCGAGGCGGCACTGCCGCTGGCCATGGAGCGGATGGAAGAGTTCGGCGTGCCGCGCTGGATCGTCTCCTTCGTCATCCCCATGGGATACAGCTTCAACATGACCGGCGGCAGCGTGTATCTTTCGATGGCCGCCATCTTCGCCGCGCAGGCCGCGGGGATCCACCTGTCCGTGGGCGAACAGGTCGTCATGTTGCTCACGCTGATGTTGACCAGCAAAGGCGTGGCCGGGGTTCCGCGCGCCTCGCTGGTGATCCTTCTGGCTTCGGCCGCGGCGCTCAACATTCCCACCACAGCCATTCTGCTCATTCTCGGCGTGGACACCCTGATGGACATGGGCCGCACCGCGATGAATGTCATCGGCAACTGCATGGCGGCTGCCGTGGTGGCGCGATGGGAAGGGGAAATGCCTGCCGAGGGACCAGGGACTAAGGCACTAGGGACTTAGGACACGAACGGGGCCGCTCGCTCCGCCTAAGATGGTATCTGGATATGGCCCTGCTCGATCCCATTCCGTCTGTGGTTGTGAATGCCGATTCCGCGGCTCTGGAGTGGGAGCCGCTGCTGGCGCTGGTGGCCGGCTTTGCCGCCTCGCCGGTGGGCCGTGCCGCCATTCTCGCCTTTCATCCTTCGACCGACGAGACCTGGATCACGCAGCAGCATCAGCTCACGGGCGAAGTGCGGCTGCTGCTCGACGAGCAGGTCTCGATTCCGCTGGGCGGGCTGTTCGATCCCACGCAACTTGCGGACAAGGCGCGCATACCCGATGCGGCCCTCGACGCAAGCGAGTTGCAGGCAGTGGCCCGCCTCGCAAACGACATTGCCGCCTGGCAATCGCTTTTGCGAGACGCCGCCGGCGCGCGTGGTGGGGCGGCTGCCGGGATTGTCGATGCTATCGGAGGGCTTGTCGGGCAGCCTGCGGCCGCTGGCGGAGTCGATCGAGCGCAAGATCCAGCCCGACGGGTCGCTGGCCGACGACGCCTCTCCCGAGCTGGGCCGCATTCGCCGCGAGCAGGACCGGCAGCGCAGAGTCATCGAGGAATCGCTGCGCGCCGCGCTGCGCAAGCTTTCGTCGGAAGGGTCGACGCAGGACGATGTCATCACCATTCGCGGCGACCGCTTCGTCATTCCGGTCCGCAGCGAACTTAAGCGGCGCGTCGGCGGCGTGGTGCACGGGGCGAGTTCGTCGGGCCTGACCGTCTATGTCGAGCCGCTCGAAACCATCGAGCAGAACAACGAGCTGGTGCGCCTGTTCGAAGAAGAGCAGGCCGAGATTCATCGCATCTTTGTGGCCCTGACGCGGCAGGTGGGCGCACAGGCGGCGGCCCTGGTGGCGGGCGCGCGGGTGCTGGCGCTGGTGGACACGCTGCTGGCGCGAGCCCGCTTTGCGCGCGATTACGACTGCGTTGGGCCAAGCTTTGGGCCAGATCGGTTGCACATGGAGGCTGCCCGTCATCCCCTGCTCGAAAAGCGCCTGCGCGCGACGGGTGCGCGGCCCAATACAGCCGTCGTTCCGCTGACCCTGGAATTGACGCACGAACATCGCCAGCTCATCATCAGCGGGCCCAACACGGGCGGCAAGACGGTGACCCTCAAGACCGTCGCGCTGCTGGCCATGATGGCGCAGGCGGGATTGCCTGTTCCGGCGACGGCGGCGAGCTTTCCGGTGTTTACCGCGTTCCTGGCCGACATTGGCGACGCGCAATCGATCGAGGCGGCGTTGTCGACCTTTTCAGCGCACATCACCAACCTCGACCGGCTTTCACGGTTGGCCGATACGCGCTCGCTGGTGCTGCTCGATGAACTCGGATCGGCCACCGATCCCGAAGAGGGGTCGGCGCTGGCGGTCGCGGTGGCGCACTACTTTCTGACCGTGGGGGCGTGGTCGCTCATCTCCACGCACCACACTTCGCTCAAGGTGTACGCGGCCAATACTCCCGGTGTGCTCAACGCGGCCGCGGGCGTGGATGAAGTGACGATGGTTCCCAATTACCAGCTTCGCCTCGGGGTGCCGGGCGCGTCGGCCGGCATCGCCACCGCGGAGCGCCTGGGCCTCAATGCGGGCATCATTGCGGGCGCCCGGGAGCGGCTGGGTTCGCAGCAGGTCGACATCGCGCGCTTTCTCGACCGGCTGCACAAAGAACTCACGCAACTCGATGAAGAACGCAAGGCCGCCCGGGAGCAACAGTACGCGCTCAACCAGGAACGGGCCCGGCTGGCGCGCGAAGGCGATGTGGAACTGCGCAATCGCACCCGCGAGCTGGAAGCCAAGCTGGCGTCGCTGATGAAGGAATTCGAGTTCCAGATGCGCGAGAACGTGCGCGCCATCGAAGACCGAGCCGCGCAACAGAAGCTCTCGAAAGAGGCAGAGCGGCGCATGACGCGCCTGCGCCGCGAGTTCCAGGAGAGTTTCAACCAGACCGTCGTCGCGCATCGCACGGGCGCGGATCAGGGCGATACGCAATGCCCAGCCGCACGTTCTGCGTCATGTCGCAGTGGGCGACCAGGTCCGGATCAAGTCGATGAACAAGATCGGCGTGGTGCAGCGCGAGGTCGAGAAGGACCTTTTTGAAGTGGCGCTGGGGCCGATCAAGATGCGGGTCAAGCGCGACGACCTCTCCGCACCGGCTCCCGGCGGCGGATCCCGGACGCGAAAAGGCCGATCCATTGGCGGCCGCGCGCCGGCAGAAGGGCGTGCAGGTGTCCGTCATAAGCGCGAACACCGACGACATGCGCATGGAGATCAACCTCATCGGCCGCACCGTCGATGAAGCTACCGAAGAGCTGGAGAAATACCTCGATCGGGCATTCCTGGCCGGACTGCCGCGGGTGCGCGTGATTCACGGGCACGGGGCGGGGATTCTGCGGCGCGGGGTGCGTGAATTCCTCAAGGGGCATCCGCATGTGGCCACGATCGCGGAGGCGCCGCAGAACGAGGGCGGGCAGGGGGCGACGCTGGTGGAATTGCGGCAGTAGTTGCAAAATAATTACGATGTAGCTACACTATCCCTGGAAGAACTGACACGTTGTCGCCGCTTGAACGGCTTTGGTTGCCTTGAAAATTGATCGTTCTGTTTACAGACGCAGATCTGTTGGCAGAAGTATCTGTTACGTAGAGGTCAAGGCAATGGAGTCCTTACAATTCGACTGGAACCAGGAGAATATAGGCCATTTGGCTCGTCACCAAATCGGACCTGCTGAGGCCGAACAGGTGTTGAACAATCGGCCGCTTGATTTCGAATCGAATCTTCGCAATGGCGAAGAGCGCGTGGCGCAAGTGGGAGAAACGGACGCGGGACGAATTCTTATCGTAATCTCCACGTCGCGTGACAGTAAGATTCGCGTAGTGACAGCGTGGCCCGCGAACGAAAGGCTACGGCGATACTTCCAATCACAGAAGAGGAATGGCAATGTTGGAAGAGTTGAAGAAGAAGACGTTCGCGAATGAATCCGAAGAAGCAGCCTGGTGGGAGTCCCACGAGGACGCTTTGGCTGATGAGTTTGAGAAAGCAACTAAAGAAGGGCGAGTCGGGATTGGGACAGTTGCCAAGAGAGCGTCCTTACCAACGACCACGATCCGCCTTGACCCCGACGATATCGCCAAGGCCCGCGTGCAGGCGGCCGAACGCGGCCTACGCTATCAGACCTACCTGAAGATGATCATTCATGAGGCGCTGCGCGACGCGGAGCAGAAGCGCAAGGCTTCTTAGGGCTCGCGTCCCAATGACATTTTCCTGACAAAGGCCTCTGCCCTGCCCTTTATGATCGGAGTGCAATCGACATTGAGGGAGAATCCTGTGCGCAAATTGATCCTGACCCTGATCGTGTTTCTCGCTGCCGGCGCGACCGCCGCGCACGCTGCCAGCATTTACGACTTCACCATGAAATCGATCGACGGGCAGCCGGTGAGCCTCAAGACCTACAGCGGCAAGGTTGTTCTGCTGGTGAACGTGGCCAGCCGATGCGGGTTCACGCCGCAGTACGCGGGCCTCGAAGCGCTCTACGAGAAATACAAGGACCGCGGCCTGGTCATCGTCGGCATCCCGGCCAACAATTTCGGGTCCCAGGAGCCGGGCACCAATGAGGAGATCAAGAAGTTCTGCAGCTCGAAGTACAACGTGAGCTTCCCCATGATGTCCAAGGTTTCCGTGCTCGGCGACGACAAGACTCCGCTCTACCAGTTCCTCACTGACAAATCGCAGGACCCGCAATTCGGTGGAGACATCAAGTGGAACTTCACCAAGTTTCTGGTCGACCGGAAGGGCAACCTCGTGGCGCGGTTCGAACCGAATGTAACTCCGGATTCGGCTGAAGTTCAGACGGCTGTTGAATCGGCGCTCGGCAAGTAGGATCGCCGGGCTGTGGTTCGTGATCTCCCATCCTAGCGACAAGGACAAAGACGTCGCGAGGATGGGGCACCCAGTCACGCTCCCTCGTTGAAACTGGTACTTCTGCCAGTTTCGAGCGGGCCAACGGCGTCCTATTTTTGTCTCGGTGTTCCAATCCAATCCGGCCCAAGGCGTGGAGAGTGCCACGCAGCGCGAATCGAGAATCGCGTACGCATTGTTCCGTCCGCGGTCTGGCTTTGCGCAATCTCTGCGGAGGTGATTGCTTCAGTGGCCAAGACAAAGGACGTGATCCAGAATGCGCGCAGGTTTTCAAAGCCCTTTCGAATTACAAGCGGAAAGAACTTCAAGCTGAAGAAGTTTGATCCCTGCGAAACCCTGGGCCTGAGTTCCGAAGACAAACCTCGCGCCCAGGAGGCCCTGGCAAATGGCGTGGAGGCCCTTGCCAAGCTGCAGGACATGCTCTATGCCCAGGACAGCTGGGCGGTCCTGCTGATTTTTCAGGCGATGGATGCGGCGGGCAAGGACGGCGCGATCAAGCATGTCATGTCCGGCGTCAATCCCCAGGGATGCCAGGTTTATTCATTCAAGTCTCCTTCCGCCGAAGATCTGGACCACGATTTTCTCTGGCACTGCATGAAGTGCCTGCCGAACCGCGGCAACATCGGCATTTTCAACCGCAGTTATTACGAGGAGACGCTGGTTGTGCGCGTTCATCCCGAATTCCTTGCCAGGCAGAAGGTTCCGCCTTTCTTCGTCACCAAGAAGATCTGGGCCGAACGATTCGAGGACATTTGCAGCTTCGAGCGGTACCTCAACCGCAATGGCATCGTCGTCGTGAAGTTCTTCCTGAACGTTTCAAAAGACGAGCAGAAGAAGCGTTTTCTTTCACGCGCGGAGTTACCCGAAAAGAACTGGAAGTTCTCGGCTTCGGACATGGCGGAGCGCGGCCACTGGGATGCGTACCAGGCGGCCTATGAAGACATGATCCGGAACACCGCGACCAAGGGCAGCCCATGGTACGTCGTTCCCGCCGATAACAAGTGGTTTAGCCGGGTTGTGGTGGCCGCCGCTGTGATCGATACGCTCGCGGACCTCGATCTCGCATACCCGCGTGTCGATGAAGCAAAGCTCGCGGAGATTGAGGAAGCAAAAAAGATTCTTTCACGCTCGAAATAGCGGGGAGGCCCAGGACGCACAGGTGCGGATTTGCGTCCGCACAGCCTCGCATGTGCGCGTGTTACATGGAGTTCAACTGTTTCACCAGGCGCGCGAATCCCTGCTCGCGTGCCGTCTTGTTGGCGGGATTTGAATCACCCGGGTCTTCTCCGGCGCGCATGAAGCCGTGGCCCGCGCCGTCGTAGGTGACAGCCTCATACTTCTTGCCCGCGGCCTTCATCGCGGAGGTGGTGACGGGAATGGTGGCGTCGACGCGTGCGTCGTTCCCGCCATAGAACCCGTATACGGGAGCGAAGACGGTGGAAACATCCGCTGGGCCGGTGCCGTAGAAGACGAAGGCCGCCGAGAGGTCTTTGCGATGGGCTGCAAACGCGAACGACTTCGAACCGCCCCAGCAGAAACCCGTGACCGCGATCTTTCCGTTGGCCGCGGGCAGCTTTTTGCCATAATCGGCGGCCGCATCGAGATCGGCCATCACGACGTCGGGATCGAGCCCGGAGACAGCTTTCACTGCCGCGTCCTGGCTCGCAAACTCCCCCGAACCGCCGCCGTTGGGACCGAAGCCGCTGAGAAGGTCGGGAGCGATCACGATGAAGCCCTTCCCGGCAAGCTCGTCCGCCATCTCCTTTGCCCAGTCGGTCAGTCCGAAGATCTCGTGAATGAGGACCACGACCGAAGCCTTGCCCTTGGATTCCGGATAAATCACCAGCGCCTGCACCGTTCGGTCGCCATGCTTGAGCGGCACGTATTCGCGGTGGCGCGGCGACGCCTCGAGGCGCGCTTTGGCCCAGTCCTGAGCGTGGAGGGCTGCTGTCATCGATGCCACGAACAACACGGCGGCAAGTTTCGAGGGGAAGGCCATCGGATTCTTCATGCGGAAAGTCTAATCCAGACCCCGCGTCCCAGGTCTACGTCCGCATAAATCTGTATCTCTCCAACTCCGCGGTTTCCCAGGCCAGGCGCAAAAACAAAGACGCGCCGAACCTGGGGCACCCATAATTGGTGCAAAACCGTGCGGCCAAAGACCTAGTTTCCTGTTTTCTTAAATCCTGCCTTGAGTGTGTCGACGCGCGGGCGGCTGAACGCGGCCTGGGGCACATCGATGATGGGGAGACCGGGTCCTTCCCACAGCAGTCGGGGCGGTCCCTGGCTGGCGGAGTGAAGTTCCTCGACGTGTAGTGTGTGGCGGCCCGCGCGCAGGCCGATGGCGCCGCGATCGTAGCGCACGGCATTGCCGGGGGAGCCGCAGACCTGGGGAAAGGGCGGGCCGGTTCTGGCGATTTCGAGGTCGTCGATCACGAGGCGCGCGCCATCGCGATCCATGAGGTGAAAGGTGTAGCCGCCGTCGGCGGGAATATCGAGGAAGCCATCCCAGGCGACGCCATATTTCGTGAACCCCTGGGCGTCGGCATTGAGGTTGGGTGCGTTGCCGGAGATCACCGCGGTCTCCGTTGAAAAATCCGGCAACTCGGTCCAGGCGCCGGGATAGATCCTGAATTCGAGGCCGGGAAGCATGGGACCCGGAGTGGGAACGGCATCGTGCCATTTTGAAACCACGACCACGCCCTGGGCCGCCCAATCGTCGCGGTTCCGGTCGTCCTCGGCGTGGAGGACGACGCGGAAGCGCCCGGCGCCATTCGCCGCGTCGAGTTGAGTTCCGTCGGCATCGGCGAAGCGGTGCTTGACCTTGTTGCCCTGGGCTTCGGTTCCGTCGCCGAACAGCCATGTGAACCGGGTGTGCGGCGAATCCCGGGCCGTGAAGGTGATCTTCTCGTCCGGGCCGAACACGGGCGGATCAACGGTAAATTGAGCCACCGGCCCCGGAGTGACATCGAAACGCGCGGGCTCGGCGCCGTCACTGGTCAGGTTCTGAATCAGGGGCAAGTCGGCATCGTTGGCGGCAACGTTCTGGCCGTACTTGACGTTGTCGAAAACCACGTTCGATACGTGGCCCGACAGCAGCGATCCCGCCAGCGGAGGCTGGTCCAGGGCCCAGATATTGCGGAAGGTGAAATCGTGGAGCGCGGGCGCATCCTGCTCCATCTGCACCAGCGAGTACCAGTCATCGAGGAAGAGATTTTCGAAGGTGTAGTGGCCGTGGTCGCCGCGCGAACCGTTGGCGCCCCAGAAGCCGAGCAGGCCGAAGGTCTGGCCGCAGGCTCCGATGCCGGCGTGCAGGACGTCGGAGTTGCGCAGGGTGAAGTTGCGCGAGTTGAAGATCTTGCGCGGCCAGCCGGCGCGGACGATGTTGGAGATGCTGGTGGAGAGAACGCTGTCTTCGACGAGGATGTTCTGGACATCGCGGCCGGGGCGCAGCATGTCTTCGTCGGTGTAGCCGTCCCAGTTGCCCATCAGCGCGATTACATCGTCGGAGGCGCGAAAGAACGAATTGCGCACGATGCCGTCGCTGGATCCGATCCAATCCATGCCATCCTGGTTGGCGTTGCCGGGGTTGCCGCCCATGACGCGAAGGTCGTTGTAGGCGACGTCGCTCGAATCTTTCATTTGCACCGACCAGGTGCGCGAACGGACGATGCAGGTCAGACCGTCGACCTCGATGTGATGGGACTCGAATACCTCGACGCAATGCCAGTCGGGTTTCTGCATCCAGCCCTCGTCGGAGCCGGGATCCTGGGGGCCGTCGTAAACGATGGTGCCGCGGCCGAGGATCCTCACGTTTTCAACCTTCCAGAGATTGAGGCCGCCGAAGAACCAGGAGCCCGGAGCGAGGTAGAGCGTATCGCCTGATTTGGGGTTGAGGCCCTGGCGGTACACGCCGGGTTTGTAGATGCGGACTTTGGGGTCAGGCGGTGGGGGCGCAGGCGGCGTGCCTGCGAACAGGAAAAGCATTTTGGCGTGATTGAGAAAATCGCGCGGGCGGGAGATAGCGAGCTTCGCTGGAGAGGAGAGGCGAAAGCCGATGGTCTGGCCGTTTCGGGCGGCGCGGAGGCCCAGGCGCCACGGCTGGATGTCTACGCCGCGATCCCAGAAGTGCGGCTCGGCCGCGGTGATTTCGATATCGACGGGGCCGGTGATGTCGAAACTGAGGTAGTCGTAGTTGGCGGCGGCGTGGGCCACGTCAACCGGCTTGCCGTTCACCGTAACAGTGAAGGCGGTGGAAAGCATTTCGGGGGGAACGGGCGCTGACTGAAATCGGGAAGCGGCATGGGCGAAGGGACAGAATGCGAGGAAGACCGCAACCAGCGCGCGCAAGTCGAACAAGACCAACCCCGGGATAACGAATCTCAAGAACCTTTCAATCTAGCACCGGGGCGACGAGTCGGTCGGGCCCGACTGACAGTTTTGCCAGTTCTACCTCGCATTCGGCGGAATTAGTCTCCCTTCATCCTGTATTTCGTGAGAGCTGTCAGCTTCACGAAGGCTGGCCTGTGCCGGACGTGATCCGGGATCCCGGGAGTGGTGCTGCAAACTGCGAGTTGTCATGAACCTAAAGCGGTTGTTTTCCGAAGAAGGCCTTTTCAATCGAGAGCGTACCTCGAAATTCCTGCTGATTTCGGTGGTGCTTTTCTTCATACTGGCACCCCTCGTGGAGGATCGCGAGGTGGGCAAGATCGTTCTAATCCTGGACCTGTATGTGACCCTGGTTGCGGCAACCATGGAACTGGCGGCAAAACCCGTCCTGCTGTGGAGCGCCATTCCAATCGCCGCGTCCTCGATGGTTCTACTGGTGGTCAGCCACATTGATCCATCACCAACTTTAGAAATAGCGAACGGCACGGTTCTGTCTGGATTTCTAATCCTGGTTTCGGTCAGCTTGTATAACTATCTAGGCCACGACAGCTATCACACGAAGGGACGCCTTTATGCCTCTGTCAGTCTCTATTTCATGCTGGGTCTGAGCTGGTTTGCGATCTACCGTGTCATGAACTTCGTGCAGCCGGGGTCGTTCAACGAAGGAGGCGTGCCGGTCCCGGCGTACACGCATTGGAGCACGTTCCTTTACTTCAGCCTCACGACCCTTACAACGTTGGGATATGGGGACATTGTTGCGGTGAAACCCGCGGCCCGGATGCTCGCCACACTCGAAGCCGCAACAGGCGTGCTGTACATCGCGATCACGGTGTCTCGTCTTGTGGCGTCGATGCACTCAGAGAAGACACGGGATCAGCAATGAACGGGTTCGGCTGAACGGCAGCTTCCGCGGCGAAGGCAGCGTTTGTCGTTGAAATGAAGCGAACTCACGCAGGTATTCAGCCAGCAGTGAACCCGACCTCTAGGAAGTGGCACGAAGCTATCCATAAGATTACGATCCGCCTCCAGTCGTCACTTCGTCACTAACCGAAACGAACGACTCCATCTTTCCCCAAGCCGTAATAACCAATCCCTCGGATGCCCAACCGCTGGAGCAGTGTGCAGCGGAATTCTTGCGATTAGCAAACCTCAACTCAGTAAGGAGACGATCATGCGAATTTCGGAGGTCAAATTTCCAATATTGTTGCTGCTGGCGGCGGGAGTTGTCTCGATCGCCGGGGCCCAGGCCGGCACCGGCCGGGTAACCGTGAGCCCGATCAAGGCGAAGGGAACCGCCGTGGGCGGCGCCGGATCGCCCATCCACACCTCGATCGCCCCCTTCTCTCTGACGCCGGAGGTCGACCTTGTCGAGGCCAGGCGGAACTCGGTGAGAACCCCGCTGGCCGCTAGCGCCCGAACGGTTTCGGCCGCCGCCTTGTCTATCCCCTCTCCCGCACCCAACTCCGTCACGTACCACGGAGTCAGCGTCGGATTCGAAGGCCTCACCACCGTCGATACGGCCAACACGAACGGATTCGTCGTCACGCCGCCTGACCAGGGACTCTGCGCAGGCCACGGATTTGTGCTGGAAGTGATCAATCTCTCCCTGGTGGTCTTCAACAGTGCAGGAGCCCGGATTTCGGCTCCGCAATCGGTCAACGCTTTCTTCGCAGCCGATCCCAACACAACTTACCTCAGCGATCCTAGATGCTATTACGACGCTCCGACGCAACGCTGGTTCGTTGTCATGACCAACGTGTTCGACACTGCAAATAATTACCGCAGCAACCTGCTTCTTGCCGCGAGTCAGACGAGCGATCCGAGGGGGTCCTACTTCCTCTACTCCATCGACACCTCCGATGATGGCCTGGGCGGGACGCCTGCCAACCCCGGGTGCTCGACCGCTGAGCCCTGCTTTGGTGATCAGCCTCTATTGGGCGCCGACGCCAATGGCATCTACATCACCACCAATGAATTCAGCGTCTTTTCGGACACCTTCAACGGTGCCGAGGTCTACGCGATATCAAAGTCCGCCCTCGAAGCCGGCACAGCGACGTCGCTGGTGCATATCGGCGACATCCCGCTCGCGGAGGGTTACTCCTACTCGCTTCAGCCGGCTAGTTCTCCGGACCTCAGCGAGGAGGAAGGCTCCGGGGTCGAGTACTTCCTCAGCGCCCTCGACTTTTACGGCACGCTCGACAACCGGATCGCCGTGTGGGCATTGACCAACACCCGCTCCCTCTCTCGTTCAACGCCGAGCGTTACTCTGACGAGTGTCGTCATCAACAGCGAAGTGTACGGCCAGCCTGCACCCGTTACCCAGAAACCCGGCCCCTATCCATTGGGCCAGTCGCTTGGTGAACCGGAAGAGACCATCGACTCCAACGACGACCGGATGAATAATGTCGTCTTTGCCAGTGGCAAACTGTGGGGCGGCGTGAACACGATTGTGTCGGACGGGACCAGCACCAATACCGGCATTGCCTATTTTGTCGTCCGGCCGAGTCTCAAAGGCGGCGTCTTGTCCGCCAGCATCAACGGTCAGGGTTACGTGTCGGTCCGCGGGAACTCGGTCCTTTTCCCCGGGATCGGCGTTACAGAGGATGGCACGGCGGCGGCCGCATTCACCGTTGCCGGTCCGGGCTACTATCCGAGTGCCGCCTATGCTCATCTCACCCCGGCGCATGCCACCGGCGTGAATATCGTGGCGGCGGGAACCGCGCCGCAGGATGACTTCTCGGGGTACCCAGAATATGGCGGGGACGGAACGGCGCGATGGGGCGACTATTCGTGGGGTGTTGCGGATGGAGACTCCATCTGGCTGGCGACCGAATATATCCCGGGAGGAATCGATCCCGTGGCCTACGGTCTTAACTTCGGAACCTTCATTTACCGCGTGAAGCTGGACTAACGATCGCGGCGGATGGGTGCGGGATCCTTATCGATCCCGCACCGCACCGCTCGTTCGCTGTCCGACGAGAGCCCGAGCCTGGCTCAGATCCCTTCGCCCATCGACACGAAATAGCTTTCGCGATCGAGTTCTTCGCGGTAGGCGGTGCGGTCGGCTTCCTCGGCGGCGAAGGGCTCGGCGCACGGTTCCTGCGCGGGCAGGAGGCGCTGCTCGAGTTCGTCCACGCGGGCCGCGAGGGCGATGAGCGCGTCGGACAACGGGTCCTTGATGTCGTGCGGATCGGTGACGAGAATGCGCTCGCCGTTGCGGTACACGATGTGGGCGGGCACGCCGACGACGGTGGAGTTGGGCGGCACGTCCGAAAGTACCACCGAACCCGCGCCGACGCGGGAGTTCGCGCCAACCGTGATGTTGCCGAGGATGTTGGCATTGTTGCCGACGTACACGTTGTCGCACAGAGTGGGGTGGCGCTTTCCATGGCCCTTGCCCGTGCCGCCCAGGGTGACGCCCTGGTAGAGGGTGACGTCGTTGCCGACAATGGCCGTTTCTCCGATGACTACGCCAGTGGCGTGATCGATGAAGAGACGCCGGCCGAGCCAGGCGCCAGGATGAATATCCACCCCGGTCAGGAACCGTGCGACCTGCGAAAGCATGCGCGCCAGAAGGCGGAGCCTGGCTTTCCAGAGCGCGTGTGAAACGCGGTGGTACCAGACCGCCCAGAGTCCGGGATAGCAGGTGAGAATTTCGAGCTTCGAACGCGCAGCGGGATCGCGCTCCAGGATGGAGCTGATGTCTTCGCGCATGCGTTCGAAGAAGGGCATGGTGTTTGATGGTTTGATGTTGGTTTCCCAGGTCTCAAAAGCGAGACCTGGGGCACCCGCCGTTTGATCCCGTTCGAGCATCCCGGAATGCCGGTTCACCGACTTGGTTCGCTCGTTCAGGATGACGACTTCCTCTCTTTGACTACAGGGTTACGGGCTGGGTCGGCAGGGCAAGAGCTTCCTGGCGCAACGGATCGAACAGGGCACTGGACAGGTAGCGCTCGCCGAAGCTGGGCAATATCACAACGATCAGCTTGCCGGCATTCTCGGGACGCGCGGCTACCTTGAGCGCGGCAACTACGGCCGCTCCGGACGAAATGCCGACAAACAAGCCCTCTTCAAGCGGGAGCCGGCGAGCCATGGCGATGGACTCGTCGTTGGTCACCTGGATGACTTCATCGATGAGATGGGTATCGAGAATGCTGGGAACAAAGCCCGCGCCGATGCCCTGGATCTTGTGCGGCCCGGGCTTGCCGCCCGAGAGCACGGGGCTGTCGGTGGGCTCCACGGCGATACATTTGAATTCGGGCTTTTTGGGCTTGATATAGCGGCCAACGCCGGTCAGAGTGCCCCCGGTGCCGATGCCGGAGATAAGGATGTCGGCCTTGCCGTCGGTGTCGTCCCAGATTTCGGGGCCGGTGGTGGCGACATGGATCGCGGGGTTGGCGGGATTGTCGAACTGCTGCAGGATGTACCCATTCGGAGTCTTGGCCAGGATCTCATTGGCCTTGGCGATGGCGCCCTTCATGCCGTTGGGTCCGGGAGTGAGGATGATCTCGGCGCCGAAGGCCTTGAGGAGCACGCGGCGCTCGAGGCTCATCGTCTCGGGCATGGTGAGGATGAGCTTGTATCCCTTGACGGCGGCGACAAAGGCCAGGGCGATGCCGGTGTTTCCGCTGGTGGGCTCGATCAGGATCGTTTGCGCCGGGCTTGATCTTGCCCGATCTTTCGGCATCCTCGATCATGGCCAGGCCGATGCGGTCCTTGACGCTGGAGAGAGGGTTCTGGCTTTCCAGTTTGGCGACGACGGTGGCGGGCAGCCCTGCAGCCACCTTGTTCAAACGCACCAGGGGGGTGTGTCCAATCAGTTCAGTCACATTCGCGGCAATACGCGCCATTATGGATCTCCTCGTTCGGGCAAGCTTCCCGACACGTGCTTTGGATCAGTTGGGGATGAACGGTGGAGCTGTCAGGTCGGAAAGATTCGCGCGCGAATCGAGGCGCACGCCGGGCATCGGAGCTCGCACCAGAGCGGTGTCAGCGACATCGACGCATAGAAACAGCCTAGACCCACTGGGCGGAGTGTGGCAAGCCTGAATGTTGAGAAAGACTTGCGGTCATGTGCCCGGTTCCAGTTCGAGCACCTCGACCGGGCCTGGAAAGCTGATGGCGATGCCGCGCGTCCAGGCTGCCCGGTCGTAGACGCCGACGTCTTTGCCCGTGATCACCGAACGCACCCGGTACTTGCCCTCGGGAACCAGGGGCAACTGCAAGGTGGCCTGCGGCGAGGCCGACTTGTTACGGAAGAGCGCGACCACGCCGGCGCCGCTCCGCTCCAGGCGCGCAAACCCGTCCCACGCCGCCGGCGTGGTTTGCCGCCAGCTTCCCAGGGGAAAGAAACTCTCGCTCAGCTTCACCCGCCGCCGGAGCTGCTTGAACCATCCAATCTTGTCGTGGTACCACTGGCGGTCAGCCGCGCTCAGCTTGCGCAGATCGCCCAACAGCAGCGGCGCCGAGCCGATCGCGGTGGCAAAGCTCTCCTGGATCGTGGGCAGCTCGGCGTGCAGGTTGCCGATCAGCATCGCTTCTACCGGCATCGTGGCCGCCCGTGCATACAGCAACTGGCGGGCCTGGCGCGGTCCCGCCGAATCCGGCTGCCGGTCGTCGACGTTGCTCATCCAGTCCAGGTCGCCGGCGGCGAGCAGCCCCGCATCGATGATGTGCTTCTGTCCCCACAGCTCAAACGTGAGATCGAGCAATACATCCGGGTGCTTCCGGTAGACCTTGGCCGTCGCCTGGGCGATGCCTTCATAGATCCGGCCCAGCGACTCGGCCCAGGTCGCATGATCGTGACCCTTGGCCCAGCATCCCGGCGCCTCTCCATAGGCATTGAAGATGGTGGTGATGTCGAGCTTCACATACGCCAGCCGGAAACGTTCGATGGCATCGATGATCCGGTCCGCCGCCGCCTCACGGTACGGCGAAGCCATGCACATCACCGCCTTCTGGCCGCCCATGGTTCCGGTGAACTTGGTTTTGCCTTCGAGATCCTGCGACGCCCACTCGGGATGCTTGCGATACTCCTCGGTGTTGGTACCGATGGCCGCAATGGGCATCCACAGTCCCAGCCGCATGCCCTTTTGCTCAACGGCCTTCAGAATGGGCTCGAGTCCGCCCGGAAACGAGGTCAGATTCACTCCGTTCTCGCCGTACTCCTGCTGCCATCCATCGTCGATGGTGAAGATGTCCATTCCCATGGCGCCCGCGGCATCAATGAGCTCGAGCGCGATGGCCTGGTTGATGCCCCGCTCGAACGGTTCCCAGGTGTTGTAGATCCATGGCGGCCCCTGCGCGTCCACGCGCCGCTCGAGCACCTGCGCCGCGTAGCCCGGCACGCTCCATTGCGGATCGTTGAATCCGTCTCCCTCGCGAAACGCGATCAGCGATGCGTCCGCGGTCGCAAACTCTTCCCCTCCCGCAATCCTTCGCTCAAACGGCATCAGGTCCGTGTCGTACATAACGCTGAGGCGCACGCCATCGGGCGCATCCCACCCCGCTATCTCGGTGCGCTTCATGTACCCCGGGATCTCGCTAACGATCGCCATTCCGTCGCCGGTCGTGGCGTTTTTCACGAGCAATCCTGCGTCTTCGGAGCGTCCTGTGTAGAAGATCTCCCGCGGCACCGTCCCATACTGCGTGAGGAGCGTCATCTCGTTTTCCGGTCCGAGCGCCAATTCCATCGTCTCCACATTCAAATGAGTAAGGAGCAGGGGCGATCCGCCGGTGTTGCGCAGCAGGAGGTGCTTGCGAAGCGCCGGATGGCCGTCATACATGCGATAGACCGTCGCAACTTCGAGGGGAAGCTTGCGGCTCCGCAGACGCACGGTCAGCGACTTCCCGCCGGCTATCGCTTCGGTGCGCGCGTCTACCAGCTCAAACTGTCCGTCATCACTGGCGCAAGGCTGGTCATTGCAGCGAAACGAAAACTCCGCCGGGCCGCGCCCGCCAACATACTCCCGTTTGGTCGCCAGCGAGGTCAGCCGGCTGGTGTACAAGCCTCTTACCGGGTCGAACGCGACCACACGCCGGACCAGGTCGTTTTCGAGGGTCCAGCTCTGCCCAGTCTCGCTGGCCGCGAATGAAATCGGCATCCACGGACCGAACAGGCTGCCTGTGACTACAAACGCACCACTTTTGAGGACACGCCTTCGCGTCAGATGCCTGTGTGCCGTCATCTTTCTGTTCCCCCGCATGTGGCGGTTTCAATTCGGGAGAATCCTACCATGGCCTGGAGGACCTCACAGCACGCCGGATCTCAGCCGGTATTGCGCAGGCCGGCGGCGATGCCGCTGATGGTGGCGGCGATGGCGCGATTCACTTCCGGTGTGTCTTCGCCGGCGCGCTTGCGGCGCAGCATGTCGACCTGGATCAGGTGCATGGGATCGACATAGGGATTGCGCAGCTTGATGGAGCGGGCCAGGACCGGGTTGTCCTGGAGAAGCTCTGCCTGGTTGGTGACAGCCAGCACGGCGCGCACCGTGCGGTGGAACTCGGCTTCGAAGAGATCGTAGACGCGCTCGCGCAGGGCGGCATCTTCGACCAGGGCAGAATAGAGGCGCGCGGTGGCCAGATCGACCTTGCCCAGCGCCAACTCGACGTTGCGCAACAGGTCGATGAAGAGCGGAAACTCGTGGGCCATGCCGCGCAGCAGTTCGAGTGCGCCGGGGCGATCGAGCATGGTCTCGAAGGCATAGCCGACGCCGAACCACGCGGGCACGAGCAGCCGCGACTGCGTCCACCCGAACACCCAGGGGATGGCGCGCAGATCGGCCAGTTGCCGCGACGCACTGCGGCGCGCGGGACGCGATCCGATCTTGGCCTGTTCCAGCTCGCCGACCGGCGTGGACTGCTCGAAATAGGTCACGATCCCGGCGTCGTTTTGAATGTGCTTGCGATAGAACTGGTACGACACGATGGAGAGCTCGTCGAGCGCGGCTTCCCACTCCGGCTTGAGCACGCCGGTGAAGTGGCCCTTGGGATCGCGGGCATTGGGGCGGGCGAGGGCATCGAGCGCCGCGGCAATCATCAGTTCGAGGTTGCGCTCGGCCAGGACTTCGTCGGCGTATTTGAAGTTGAGCACTTCGCCCTGCTCGGTGATGCGCAGCTGGCCTTCGAAGGCGTCCATGGGCTGCGCGAAGATGGCGCGATGCGTGGGTCCGCCGCCGCGGCCCACGGTGCCGCCGCGGCCATGAAACAGGCGCAGCTTGACGCCGCACTCCCGGGCGACAACATGCAGATCGCGATGAGCGCGGAAGATCTCCCAGGTGCTGGTCAGCATGCCGCCATCCTTGTTGGAGTCGGAGTAGCCGAGCATGACTTCCTGCCAGTTGTCCCAGGTAACGAGCAGCTTGCGGTAGTCGTCGCGACTCCACAGCTCGCGGCAGACGGTGGGGGCCTGGCGCAGATCTTCAATCGACTCGAAGAGCGGTACGGGCATGAGGCCGGGATCGCGTCCGAGGCCAGACTCCGGACCTGATCCCGAGCCTTCGACCCTGACGCCCCCCAAACGCGCGAGGCGAACCACGGCGAGAACATCCTCGACCGAGGACGCGCCGCTGATGACGTAGTGGCGAATGGCTTCAGGCGCGCAGCCGTTCTTTATTTCGGCAACCACGCGCACGGTCTCGAGCACGCTCGCGGTTTCGTCAGACAAGCTGCCGGGAAGCGTGGCTGCGCTGGAGTCGGCAATGGCTTCCTTCAACGCCTGGGCGTGAACGCGCGCGTGCTGGCGAATATCGAGGGTGTGCAGATGAAGGCCGAAGGTGCGCACCTGCAGGAGCAGCGGATCGATCAGCGTGCGCGCGATGCGCAAGCCCCGATTCGCTGCCAGCGATGCGCGCAGGGCTTCAAGATCGTCGATGAATTCCTGCACCGAGCAGTAGGGGGGCAGCGCCTGGGTGAGCTTGTCCTGGCCCTCGCGCCAGCGTGTAGGGCGTCACCGGGAGCTGTGCGCTTCCGTGACCCGGTGCGCTGGATCCGGATGATGCAGCGTGCGCTGAATCCGCGCCTTCACGCAGATCACGAAGCGGCGATAGTACTCGAATTCGTATTGCTCGCCGAAGACCTGCGCTTCGGGCGTGTGTACCTCGGCGACATAGGCTTCGAGGCGCGCGAGCAGCTCTTCGCTGACCGGCATCTGCTGGCCGCTGGTGGTGAGCAGGTCGATGATCTCGTCGAGCTGGCGCTGATAGTAGAGCAGCAAATGACCGCGCGCCAGTTGAATGGCATCGCGCGTGACCTGGGGCGTGACGAACGGGTTGCCGTCGCGATCGCCGCCGATCCACGAGCCGAAGCGCAGCACCTGGGGCAACTCGTGCGGCTCGATCTCGAGATCGTACGCGGCGTGCAACGCTTCGGAGATTTCGCGGTAGAGGCCGGGGAGCGTGGCGAAGATGGAGACGTCGTAGTAGTCGAGTCCCATCTTGATTTCGTCGTACACGGTGGGGCGATGGGAGCGGACTTCGTCGGTCTGCCAGAGGCTGGTGATCTCGGCCTGCACCTGTTCTTCAAGGCGCGCCAGGTCCTGCTCGGGGATGGGGATGCGATCGAGCTCGGCAAGAAATTCTCCGAGACGGCGGCGCTTGAACATCACCGATCGCCGCGCCACCTCGGTGGGGTGGGCGGTAAACACGGGCACGATGAGCACGCGCTTGAGCCAGCCCATGGCCTCGTCCGCGGAGATGCCCACGCGGCGCATCTCGCACAGCGTGCCGACGAGCGAACCGCGCTGCCGGCCGGCGTGGCCGCTCAACTGGAGCGCAAGACGGCGCCGCTTGCGGTGGTTGGTCTCGGCCAGGTTGATGAGTTCGAAATAGAACGCGAAGGCGCGCGTGAGCAGGATGGCGCGATCGACGGGCAGCGAATGGACCAGTTCGAGCGCGGCGGCGGCGTGGAGGGCAGCCTCTTCGTTCGTCGCCGCGGGCTTCGGCGTCGCGGCGGCGGATGGTTCCCTGGCGCAATGCTTCGACGTGCGCGAAGAGGTCGTCGCCGGCCTGTTCGCGCAGCACTTCGCCGAGCAGCATGCCCAGCGAGCGCACGTCGCGGCGCAGCGGAGCTTCTTTGAGGTCGCCGGATTGGGCTTCGAGTTCGGCCAGCCGCTGCGACCAGCTTTCGGGGTTCCAGAGGAGCGCCATTTGTTTTGATTATGCACGACGGGGTTGGAAGCCCCGCGACGGCTTCCGGCGCCGGAATGTGCATCCAAGACCGGGGAGACATGAAACGCCGATGGGGTCTGCACAAATCACGCGCCGAGAACTGATGAAACTGGGAGCTGCGGCCGGAGCGTCCGGAATGATCGGAGGACTGCTCTCCGGATGCGGGGGGACACATTCGATCGTTCCCTCTCCGGGAGGAACGGGCACCTGCGCCAAGATCACCGACATCGATCACGTGGTGATCCTGATGCAGGAAAATCGCTCGTTCGACCACTATTTCGGCAGCTATCGCGGAGTGCGCGGATTCTCCGACCCGAGCGCTGCGTTTCAGCAGCCTTATCCGGGAAACACGTCGGCTTCGCCGGCGGGCGTGCTGTTGCCTTTTCACATGGACACGACCAAGCTCAACGCCGCCTGTACGCACGACATCACCCACGACTGGGTTCCCCAGCATCAAAGCTGGAACAACGGGGCCATGGATGGCTTTGTGACCTCGCGCCTGGCGATCAATGCCAACGATGCGGTGCTGGCGATGGGCTACTACACGCGCGCCGATCTTGCCCTATTACTACGCGGTGGCGGACGCATTCACTCTCTGCGATAACTATTTCTGCTCGGTGATCGGCCCGACCGACCCGAACCGCCTGTACTCCATGGCGGCCTCGATCGATCCTGACGGACTGAATGGCGGGCCGTTGCTGCAGACCCTGGTGGCCACTGGATCGTCATTTTTCGGCAAGCTCACCTACACCACCATGCCGGAGCAATTGCAGGCGCGCGGCATTTCGTGGAAGGTGTACAGCTCGCCCGACCAGAATCTTGCCGGCCTGGGGACTGACAATGTTCTTGTCTATTTCAAGAACTTCCAGGACTCCGCGTCGCCCCTCCATCAGAATGCTTTCGGGCCGCAGTTTCCGACCGATTTTGCAGCCGATGCGGTGGCGGGGAATCTGCCGCAGGTTTCGTGGATCATCCCGTCAGTTGTGGATTCTGATCATCCTCCGGCGCCGGCGTTGTTCGGCGAGAACACGCTTTCGGCGATCCTGACCGCGCTGATGGCGAATCCCGCGGCGTGGGCCAAGACGGCTCTCTTCGTGACCTACGATGAGAATGGCGGCTTCTTCGATCACGTTGCGCCGGTGACCGCGCCTGCGGGCACTCCCGGAGAATACATCACCGTCGCCGCGGTTCCCGACCCCACGGTGATTGGAAATCCGCCTATCAACGGGCCGATCGGGCTGGGCTTTCGCGTGCCCATGCTGGTGATTTCGCCGTTCAGCCGCGGCGGGTTCGTATCGACAGACCTGTTCGATCACACTTCGCTGCTTCGCTTTCTCGAGACGAGATTCGGGGCCGAGGTGCCCAACCTGAGCGCGTGGCGGCGTCAGACGGTCGGAGATATGACCACCGCATTCAACTTCAGCAAGGCCGACACGTCGATTCCGCCGTTGCCGCCAACCGTTGCGGCCCTTTCAACTGCAATCACGCAGTGCGTGGAGAACCTGGCGGGGTTTGCGCCCTATCCGCTGCCCACGACACAGGTAATGCCCACGCAGGAAACTGGTGCGGCGCCTAAACCGAGCGGCGCGTGCTGACAAGCTGGGTGACAGCGCGGAGGCACTAGGCTTCCAGCTGCATCATCAACTCTTCCCACTCTGCGGTGAGCGACGCTAACTGTGCGCGTAGTTCCTCGGCGAGATTGGTAAGACGCTGGGTTTCGTCGGCGGAGACGTAGATCCCGAGTTGCTGCTCGGTGTGGGCGATGGCTGCCTCGATGCGCGGGATCTCCTCTTCCAAAAATGCGCAGCGGTCTTCCATCTGTTTCTGCTTGATGGGATTCAAGCGTTTGGGGCGGTCCTTTGCCGACGCCTCCGCGCTGCGTCCGTTTCCGTTTTCCTCCACAGATGGAGTTTCGCGGTCTCCCACCCTTCGGACGGTGAGACTGTCCGAAGGATGGGGCACGGGAAGTTGTGTGGCTGCGCCGGCGGCCAGTTCTTCTTTCTTGCGCAGGTAGTCTTCGTAGTTGCCTTCGTAGGTATGACCGTACCGTTCTCGACTTCGAATACGCGCGTGGCCAGCCGGTCGATGAAGTAGCGGTCGTGGGAGACGAAGATGACGGTGCCGGAGAAGCCCGCGATGGCTTCGAGCAGCACGTCTTTGGCGCGCATGTCGAGGTGATTGGTGGGCTCGTCGAGGAGCAGGAAGTTCGACGGCGTGACAAGAATGCGCGCCAGCGCGTAGCGATTGCGTTCCCCGCCGGACAGCACGCCGAGGGGCTTGAAGACATCGTCGCCGGAGAAGAGAAAGCACCCCAGCAGCGAGCGGAGTTCTGATTCGGGCACCTTGAAGGCGGCACGGCTGATGTCGTCGAGCATGCGCATGTCGCCGTCGAGTACCTTGTACTGGTCCTGCGCGAAGTACTCGCTCACCACGTTGTGGCCCAGACGCACGGTGCCGGTGGTGGGCGCTTCGGCGCCGGTCATCAGCTTGATCAGCGTCGATTTGCCCGCGCCGTTGACGCCCACCAGGGCGACGCGGTCGCCGCGCTCGATGCCGAAGCGGACATTGTTCAAGACCCGCTTCTCGCCGTAGCTCTTCGAGAGCCCCTCGGCTTCAACCACCATGCGGCCCGAAGGCGGGGGCTGCGGAAACTTGAAGTGAATGACTGGACTCTTCGTTGGGAATCTCGATGCGCTCGATTTTTTCGAGCTCCTTGATACGCGACTGGACCTGTTTCGCCTTCGTGGCCTGGTAGCGGAAGCGGTTGATGAAGGATTCAAGATGCTCGATTTGAATCGCGCTGATTGCGATACGCGGACTCGAGCTGCGCGCGGCGCTCATCTTTCTGGGAAAGATACTTCGTGTAGTTGCCCTGGTAGATGGTGAGGCGCTTGTTCCATATCTCGACGGTGCGGTCGATGGTGACGTCGAGAAAGTAGCGGTCGTGGGAGATGAGGATGTAACCGAAGGGATAGGTCTTGAGGTAGTCCTCGAGCCAGTTGCGGGTTTCGAGGTCGAGATGGTTGGTGGGCTCGTCGAGCAACAGCAGGTTCGGTTTGGCGAGCAGCAGCTTGGCCAGCGCGATGCGCATCTGCCAGCCGCCGGAGAACTCATCGGTCTGGCGCGACCAGTCTTCCTTGGTGAAGCCAAGGCCGGTGAGCACGGCGCCGACCTGGGCGTCGAGCGCGTAGCCGTCGAGGGCGTGGAAGCGGTCCTGGATGAGGGAAAAACGCTCCGCCGTTGATGCGTATTCTGCCGCGTATTCGGCGCCGGCGTGGTCGAGCTCGGTCAATTGCGCGCTGAGCCGCTCTAATTCCCGCTCCATTTCGCGGATCTCGTCGAAAACGGTGAGGCATTCCTCAAAGATGGTCCGGCCGGCCAGGCGGAGGCCCTCCTGGGGCAGGTAGCCGATGCTGATGCCGCGGGTCTGCTGCAGGCTACCGTAGTCGAGAGTCTCGAGGCCGGCGAGCACCTTCATCAGGGTGGATTTGCCGGTCCCGTTGGCGCCGACTAGCGCCGTCTTTTCCCGGTTCCGGATGAGCCAGTCGGCCTCAAGAAACAGGACACGGGGGCCAAACCGCTTGCCGGCATTTTGCAGGGAGATCATGCATGTCTATTTTCGCAGAGGGGCACAGGAGACCGGCTCCGGAAGCATCCCGGACGATGGTGTCGGCCGCGTTCTGGTTTCAGACAAGGCCGTTGACCGAGTGTCCAGAGAAAACCCTGAAACTTCCCGATTGTCCACCATACTGGCGCAATCACCAGTTTGGGTGAATGGACCTCGCCGCCGAATACCTAGTCTCCGATGAAGACAAGATATAGGTGGACATCACGCATGGACTTCTCAGCGAGGTCTTGGACGGCTTTCAGCAGCGCCGTCTCTTCAGGAGTAACTGCGCGACTAAATAGAGTCTTCCACTCTGCGAGGAAGCCGTTCGTCAGCAGCCGGTTGAAGACGGTATCTCCGTATGTGTCGATGGATGCCAGCATGGGAAATGCGGTCGCATCTGGAGAATCCAGCAGCCTGCTGAGGAGATTCTTCTCGTCGGCTATCAACTCGACCTGTTTACCGGATTCCGTCTGCACTGCGACGCACAGCCCCATAGTATCCTCTGGAATGTCTCAGGCTTGAAAGCCCATCCTCTCAAGACATTCTCGCCGATCATGCCGCATATGTCGTTCTGGGTGAGTCACCGCTAGCCGGAAATATCGAGATTCAGGGTGACCTACAACCGTCGGAAGGAAGAGAAGATGGCCATTCGGCCAGATTCCCCACCTTTCTCAATCTCGTCCTGGTCTTTAACTAATTCATTCGTTTCCCATTGCTAACTAGCTTATTAGTGGACTGTCAGGCTACAAGGGCCGGTACGGATGCCTCCTGAGCGAAGACTCTTGCTAGATTCGAGGAGTCGTCTATCACATGAGAGTAGGAGGTTCCGGACTCCGGCGATGTCATCTGATGCTCGGCAATTGAAAGCGCCACCAGATGCAGGGTGGCGAGATTGACCAGTTGACGCCGCTCTTGGATGCTGAAGGAGTTGCGGAGACCGACTTCCCCGAGACATCTGTTAACGGGATTTGTGCTGGGATACGGAGAGCTTTGAAGCATCGCAAAATAGAGAGTAAGACTCGCAAACATGGGGTCCGTGAAGAAAACATTCTCCACGCGGTCAGCCATGGTTTCGAGTGGTGGATGGCAATGAACTCCTCGCAGTATCCGCGCGATTTCGGTGGGCTTGGCGAAGTTGACGATCCAATGTGCCTTGTATGCGCTTTCCACTAACGGATAGGCCAGGGCAAAGGCACTGGCATCGCAATCCCCAAAGCTTAGAAGCCTCAAAATCGCGCTGTAAAGCTCCCGGACCCTCTCATAATGAGCGGCAAATAGAAGAACCGCTGGTGAGTCCGCAATAGGCCGATCGTGGTTAGACTCTTCAAGAAACGCATACAAATCTTTCGCTGCTTCGATAGAGTGGAGGAGACTCTTGTTCATATCTAAAGTCCCTATCAACGGCAATGGTGAGATTGTACCCCTCACTTAGCAAACTTCATGACGTCGCGATGAACTATATATCATATGTTGCTTCCACGACATATGAGATTGAAGTACGTTCCGATGGCTCTGCTATCGGTCCACGTTGGCTATAAGCTGAATCGCGGGCCCATGACCGCCGATGCGAAAGTATCGAGATTTCAGTGATCTACAACTCCCGCTCAGGATGTTGATCGCCGTTCACTCAATCTCGTCTCGCTCTTTAACTAATTCATTAGTTTTCCCTTGCTAACTAAATTATTAGTTGCTAGTCTAAAGAAGCGTCGAGGGCACTTCCCTCCTCCAAGGCCAAGAAAAATATGCCGCCAAAGAGATCCATCACGCTGACCCAGGCTGAGCTGAGGCTCATGCGGGTGCTGTGGGCGCGCGGGGAGTCGACGGTCGCCGATGTGGTGGCCGCTACGGCCGATGAAGGCTCGCTGGCCTACACCTCGGTCCTCACTACGATCCGGATCCTGGAGAGCAAGGGCTATGTGTCCCACCGACAGGAGGGGCGGGCGTTTCTCTACAGCTCCTGCATCGGCGAAGCGGAAGCCAGCCGGTCCGAGGTGCGCCACGTTCTGCAGCGGTTCTTCGGGAATTCCCGGGAGCGGCTGCTGCTCTCGCTGCTGGGCGATGACGACCTCTCTCCCGATGAGTTGAAGCGGCTGAAAGAAGCCATCGCCGAGATTCCCGACGAAGTGGAGGAGACGGCACGATGAACGAGTTAATTCACTCCATTTCATTTGTATCCACCACCGCGGCGGGGGCGCTGTTCTCGGCCGTGTGGCAGGGAACGGTGCTGGCGGTCTGCGTCTCGCTGTGTCTGCGGCTATTCCCCGGACTCAGCGCTGCGGCCCGGTCGGTTGTCTGGCTCAACGTATTCATTCTGCTTGCCTTGCTCCATTTCGTTCCGGCGTTTGCGGGGCGGCAGGGAGCGCTGCCGACCGGGCATCTGTCCCCGGTTCATCTTGATCCGCGCTGGAGTTTTGCCGTGGCCGGTGTGTGGGCCGCACTTTCGCTGGCCCGTGCGGTACAGCTGATTGTCGGCGCGATTCACCTCCGCCGGCTGGGCGGCCGCGCTGTGCCAGTTCCAGTAGCTGCGGAATTGCAATCGCTTCTATCGGGAGCGGCGGGCGGCCGGACGGCCCAACTCTGCGCTTCCGATGAGGTGGCTCGCCCAAGTGTCCTGGGCTTCTTCCGTCCCCGCATCCTGGTTCCACCGGCGCTCCTCAAGGCCCTGTCAGCGCGGGAACTGCAGCAGGTTGTGCTCCATGAAATGGAACACCTGCATCGCGCCGACGACTGGACCAACCTGCTGCAAAAAATAGGACTAGTGCTGTTCCCCCTCAACCCGGTCCTGCTCTGGGTGGACCGCCGGCTGAGCGCGGAACGCGAACTGGCTTGCGATGATCGGGTGCTGCGGTCGAGTGCCGGCCGCAAGGCATATGCCCTGTGCCTGACCCACCTGGCCGAATACTCGATGCTGCGGCGGAGCTTTTCGCTCGTGCTTGGCGCCTGGGAACGGCGGCCCGAACTGGTTCGCCGGGTGCAGAGAATCCTGTCGCAGCCCGGCCGCTCGATGGGCCGCCGCCCGGCCATGGCGGCTACCGGCGGATTGCTGGCTGGCGCCCTGGGTGTTGCAGTGGTGCTGTCGCACAGCCCGCAGCTGGTCAGCTTCGTTCCCGAGCTTCGGGCGCCGCAACTCGCGCAGAGCCTCGATCCCCATGACGTGGGCCGCGCCCTGGGCGGAACGCCGCAATTGGTGAAGGCCGCCCTGCCCGTGGAGTCGCGTTCGTCGGCGGGCCGTCAGACTGCCCCGCAAAACCCGATAAAGCCGGCGGTCTTGAAGCATGTCAAGCGTTCGCATCCGGCTCCGTCCGGCCCGGCGGACCTCACGGCGGAGGCCGCGACCCTTCCTGAACTCGATCGGCGCACCCTGGTGGTGTTGACAGAGTGGACCGCTTACCAGATGCCTCCGCGGGTCGTGCTGGCCGTTGCAACAGATCGCCGCGCCACGCCGAACGCGGCAGCGCCGGCCAGGGCCATTCCCGCAAGGTATGCCATCGTTCCTACCCCGAACGGGTGGCTCATCATTCAGATTTAGGTTTCGGCAAGATCCCGACGCGTTCGGGATCCCCCAAGTTCAACCAGTAACTCAGCCTTTGGAGAAAAAAAACCATGTCGTCAGCAACTAATCAATTAGTAGCAACCTCAAAGAAACTGTCTGTCCCGGCCGCGATCGCGGGAGCGTTCGTGCTGGGCGCAGCCTTCTTTGCCGGCCATGGCCGCGTGCACGCTGCTGCTGCCGCGATGCCCATGGACGAAAACAGCGTGTCGGCCCTCACCTCGCTCGATGAGGCCATGGAAGCCGTGACCGCGAAGGTAACCCCGGCGGTCGTCAACGTCGCCGTTACCTCGCGCGGGCACAGGACGAACAGAACTCGGATGACGAGGGCCAGAGCCAGAGCCAGATGCCGCAACTGCCTCCGGGTCTGCGGCAGTTCTTTGGCAACGGGATGCCCCAGATGCCCAGCCAGCCGCAGATCGAGCACGGCGTGGGAAGCGGCATCATCATCTCGCCTGACGGCTACATCGTCACCAACAACCACGTCGTGGACGGCGCAACGCAGATCCGCGTCACGCTGAATGATCGCCGCGTGCTGAATGCCAAAGTCGTCGGCACCGACAAGCTCACCGACCTCGCGGTGGTCAAAGTGGACGCCACCGATCTGCCCACCGTGATCTGGGGCGACTCGACGAAGCTGAAGCCCGGCCAGACCGTGCTGGCGTTCGGCAGCCCGTTCGGCTACTTCCAGTTCTCGGTGACGCGCGGCATCGTGAGCGCCGTGAACCGGCCCAATCCGTACTCCGATGATGCGCGCAAGCCCGGCGGCTTCATCCAGACCGATGCGGCCATCAATCCCGGCAACTCCGGCGGCGCGCTGGTGAATTCGCACGGCGAGCTGGTCGGCATCAACACCTTCATCATCAGCAACAATGGTTCGTTCGCGGGCGCAGGCTTCGCGATTCCCTCGCAGATCGTGCAGGCCACGACCGAGCAACTCATCAAGCACGGCAAAGTGGAACACGGCTACCTCGGCATCAACATCAACGATGTGACGCCGGACAATGCGCACTTCTTCAACCTCAAGGAAGCCTCCGGCGCGATCGTGGCCCAGGTTTCTCCCGACTCGCCGGCCAGCAAGGGCGGCCTGCACCAGGGCGACGTCGTGACGGAAGTGAACGGACAGAAAGTCGTGAACGCGAGCGGCCTGCAGGTGGCGGTGAGCGAGATGTCGCCGGGGACCGCGCTGAAACTGGGCGTCATTCGCGACGGCAAGCCCATGACCGTGAATCTCACCGTCGGCCAGTATCACGCCAAGACCGAGGAAGCGAGCAACGAAGGCGACGAACGGCCACAACAAGGGAAAGATCGGCGTGGCGGTTGCCGACCTCAACGACCAGGTTCGCCAGCAGTTCAATGTGCCTGATCATGTGCACGGCGTCGTGGTTCAGCAGGTGCGGCCCGGCAGCGCCGGCGGAAGAAGCCGGCCTGCAGCCCGGCGACGTGATCATGGAAGTCGATCGCAAGCCGGCAGCTTCGGCCAGCGAGTTCGCCAACGAAGTGCACTCCAACCCGGCGGGCAAGGACATCCTCCTGCTGGTGTGGTCGACGGGGCAACGCAAGCTATCGCACCGTGCACCCCGATCAGGTGGAGTCGAACGGCTAACATCGGGTCTCAAAAATCGACGGGCGCTTCGTGGATTAGATCTCCTCAAACGCGGCGCCCGTCGCAGCGTATTTTGCTCTTTTCGCCGGCTTGAAAATTGAATACGAATCCCCGATTGAATCGTCCAATCTGTGGGGGAATTCTTCAGCGCGACACAAGATGGCATCGATGTACAGTGGGGGTATGAAATCGCCTGCTGTATGCGCGGGCGCGTCGCAACGCGGGAGGGCGTTGCGTTGTTGCTCGTAGCGGGGTGCCTGCTTTTGACCTCCCCGGTTTCAGCAGGCGCCCCCAGACTTCCCGCATACCATTGCGTGACAGGCCGCGACTCTTTACTGGCGGAATCTCTGCCCTGCTTCACTCCACTTTCAATGCTTCGACGGGATCCACCTCTGCTGCTCGCCAGGCGGGCAGATAGCTGGCAACCACCGCGCATGCGCCCAGCACCAGCGGGATGACGCAGTAGGTGAATGGATCGATGGGGCTGACCCCGAACAGCAGCGACTTCATCAACTGCGTCAATCCCGCGGCCGCGCCCAGGCCGATGGCCACGCCAATCGCGGTGAGAACCAAAGCGGAGCGAACGAACATCCACCGCAACTCGCCCTTCTGCGCGCCCAGCGCCAGGCGAATGCCGATTTCACGGATGCGCTGCGAGACCGCGTACGAGATCACGCCGTAGATGCCGATGATCCCCAGCAACAGCGCCATCGCGGCAGCCATGCCCAGCATGACCAGTGTGAAAGAAGTGCGCGCCAGCGAACGGCCGTAGATTTCCTGCATGGTGCGCAGCGAGGCCACCGGCAGGCCGGCATTCACAGACCACACGGCCTGCTGAACCTGGGCGAGAAAACCCTGCGTGCCGGCACGATCGCTGCGAATGGCAAAGCTGACAAAGCGGGGCCCATAGATGGTCTTCGCGACATACGGACTGTTGATCATGGCGTGCCAATAAACGATCGCGGGCGCCTTTTCATCGGCGCCGTTGTAGTGGACATCCTCGACGACACCCACGACCTCCTGCCAGGGGCTGGTGGTGAACTGGCGAATACGCTTGCCGACGGCCGCGGCGGGCGAGCCCCAGGATTCGCGGGCGAAGTTCTCCGAGACGATGACCTCCTGGCGAAATCCGTAGATCTCGTTCCATGTGAAATCGTGACCTGCAACAATGTGCGTTCCCAGAGCCTGGAAATATCCCGGGGATACGTAGTTATAGAAACGCAGCGGCGGATTCTCGCGCTTGTAACTCTTGCCCTCCACCATCACCTGGTCCCAGTTGGGTTCGACTCCCTCCATTGGTACGGCCTCGGCAAATCCAACCGAAGTTACACCGGGAATCGACTGCAGCCGATCGAGAATATCGTTTTGAATCCGGGTCACTGCCTGCGGGTTCGTCACAACAGTATCGGGAATGGAGATGCGCATGGTCTGAACATGGGGCGCATCCGTAAAGCCCGGATCGACCGTGCGCAATTGCTGAAAGGTGCGAATCATGAGCACGGCGCTCACCAGCAGGACCAGCGCGATGGCAACCTGCGCCACCACCAGAACATTGCGCGACCGATGACGCTCGCGGCTCGCGCTGGCCGTTCGCGCCGAGCCGCCAAGACCGGCGACGATGCGGCTTCGCGCATACTTGAAGACCGGGATGGACCCGAAGAACAATCCCGCAAGCAGCGACAGGGAAAGGGTGAAGAGCAAGGAGCGCTGGTCGAGAGAAATCTCGTTCAAGCGCGGGAGGCTGGGGGGAGCAATAACCGCAAGCAGACGCAAGGCCGCACCCGCCACGGCCACGCCAACCACTCCGCCGATAAGCGCCAGCAGAACGCTTTCGATCAGAAGTTCACGCGCAATGCGCGCGCGGCCGGCGCCCAGGGCCGCACGAATGGAAAGCTCCTGCTGGCGCGACTCGGCGCGCACCAGGAGCAGATTGGCCACATTGGTGCAGGCGATCACGAGGACGAGACCGATGGTGCCCATGACAACCCACAAGACACTGCCTACGCTGCCCACGACTTCCTGCTTGAGCGAATGCAGGGCGGGCGTGATCTTCCAGGTCTCGTAGAAATGCGGGTTGGTGCCGGGACCATTGCTGAATGTATCCATCCAGATGGGGAGATCGCGCGAAAGGTCAGCGTTGGCCTCGCGAATGGCAACGCCCGGCTTCAGGCGCCCGAGGCCCTGATAACCAAACGGGGCCATCTTGAGCTGGCTGCGATCGAATGCCAGGGGCGCAAGAACATCGAAATCCTCATCGAGCAGCCGGAAGCCGCGCGGCATCACGCCGACCAGTTCAGCCGTTTGTCCGTCGATGACCATGGTCTGTCCGATCGCGGCGGGTGATGCGCCAAATCGGCGCTGCCAGTATCCGTAGCTGAGCATGACTCTCTTTGCCCCGTGCGGATCCTGATCGGCGGAGGAAAGGAGCCGGCCGGCGAGCGCGGGAACCTCGAGCGCCTCAAGCACACCGTGGCTGACCCAAGCGAGGTGGACTTCTTCTGGCTGCGCGGGCCCCGTGACCGTGGCCCTGCCCGTGGTCCAGATGCCCAGCGACTGAAATGTCCGGTTGTTCTCACGGAACGTGAAGTACATCGACGGCGACATGCGAAGGCCGTTTTGGAAGGTGGCCAGCCCTTCCGCCCCCGGGGCACTGAGCCAGAGCGCTACCAACTCCTCAGAGCGCGGATAGGGCAGCGGCTTGATAAGGACGCTGTTGATTACGCTGAAGACGGCAGTGTTGGCGCCGATACCGATCGCCAGCGTGAGGATGACGGTAGCCGCGAATCCGGGAGATTTTCTTAACCGCCGCAGCGTGAGCCGGAAGTCGCCGAGGATTGATTCGAGAGCCAGCCACTGCCATGCCTCGCGGCTGCGTTGCTCGATGAGAGCCACGTTTCCGAAGGCCCGCCGCGCCGCCTGCTCCGCCTGCGCGCGCGGCATTCCTTCTTCCATCAGCTCGTCAATCTTCTCCTCGAGATGCTCCTGGATCGAAGCGGAAAGATCGCTGTAACGGCGGCGGCGTGAGAAGAGCGGTGCGATCGATTTCATCCTTGGACTCCGGGATAGTTCGGATACGTGCAGCACGCAGGCGAGCGCGCGACTTATTCGTTGCGCAAGGCTGAAGCAGGATTCACCCGGCTTGCGCGTCGCGCCGGCGCGTAGGTGGCGATGATCGTGACCATGAAGATGGCTACGAATACGATCGGATAGACCTCAGGAGCGGAAAAGAGCAGGCCCATGAAGATGGAGTCAAACAGCTTGGGCAGGGGCAGCGCCAACCCCAGCCCGATGAGAGAACCCATGGCTGCGAGCTTGAATCCTTGTCTCAGGATCATCTTCGAGATGTCCGAGGTCTTCGCTCCCAGCGCCACGCGAATGCCCATCTCATGGGTCCGCTGACCCACGGAATAGGAAATGAGTCCGTAGATTCCAATCGTAGCCATGAGAAGGGCCAGCATCGCGAACGTGGCCAGCAACCCCGTAAACAATGAATTTCCGTTTCGCTGCGTGTCGATCACGCCATCCATGCTCATCACCCGCATCAGCGGAAGATCGGCGTCCAACCCCGAGACCAGGCGACGCAGGTCCGGTATCAAGCTGTTTGGTTCGGCATTCGTACGCAGCATGAGCGAAAGCGAGGCGACGGGCCGCTGCAGGAACGTCTCGTACACTTCCGGGTCAATGCGCACATCCTCAGAAAAGCTCTTCACGTCACTCACGACGCCGACGATTTCGCGCCAGGCAGGTGCAGCGCCGGTGATGTCGAGCAGTATCTGGGTTCCAATCGGATCGTGGTCCTGGAGGAAGCGATGCACAAATTCCTGGTTGACCAGCACCACGCGCGGGGCTGTAGCATCGTCCTGTTCAAACAGGGTGCGGCCGCGCAGAAGTGGGATTCCGGCGACGCGGAAGTATTCGGGCGTGACCACCACGTCAACCGCGGAATGAGCCCCAACCGCGGGGGATTCAGGCTGTCCCTTGATATGAAAGGGAACGCTGCCCGGCCCTGTGGCAGGGAGGTCAGATACCACCGCGGCATCCTCTACTCCAGGCATGCTGCGCAGGCTGGGGACAAGCGAGCGCACAAACTGGATTTGCCGGGAAGCATCGTTGTATCGAGCCTGATCGAGCGTCATTCCGGCCGTGAGCAGATGGTCGTGCCTGAAACCGATGGCCTGGTGCTCGAGGACGTAGACTCCGCGGATCAGGAGGCCGCTTCCAACCAGCAGGGTGAACGCGAGAGCGATTTCTCCACCCACCAGGACATTGCGCAACCGGCTCTGCTTTTTTCCGCCCGAAACGGTTCGCCCTTCGGCCGCCAGGTCCGAGCCGATATTGGTCCGCGAAACTTTCAGGGCCGGCGCGATGCTTGAAAGGAGCGCCGATGCCAGCGAAACAACCATCGCGAACAAGAGCACGTTGGTGTCGAGGCGAACGGGCACTTCGTGGACGGCATCATTGAACGACAGACCAGCGCTGACCAGGCGAATTCCCGCATAGGTCAGAAGCAGCCCGAGCCCGCCGCCGAGAATCCCGATCACAACGCCTTCGGTCAACAATTGCCGCACCACGCGGGAGCGGCTCGCGCCCAGGGACATGCGAATGCCTATTTCCTGCTGGCGTCCCAAAGCCCGCGTCAACAGCAGGCCCGCGACGTTGGCGCACGCGATCAGCAGGACCATGGCTACAACTGTCATGAGTATCGCGAGCGCCGTGCGGATACCGAAGTTATAGACGAGAAAATCGGGCAGCATCCGCACCGAGGCGCCCCATCGCTTCTCGCTTGCGGGAAAATCGTGCCCGGCATTTTCTGCGAGGACGTGTATCTCCGCGCGTGCCTTTTCGAGCGTGACACCGGGCGCAAGTTTCGCAAACAGAAACAGTGAACGGTTATTGCGCGCGTCGGCAGTGCGATCCTTATCGGTCAAAACCAGGGGCGTCCACAACTGCGGGATGAAGCCGAGCAGGCGGAAGTCGGCCGGCATCACTCCGACGATGGTGTAATCCTCCCGATTCAGGCGGATGGCTCTTCCGATCACGGATGGATCGGAACCGAAGCGGCGTTCCCAAAGCCCATGACTCAGAATGACGATGTGATCGCGGCCCGCTTGATCCTCGCCGGCGACAAATGATCGGCCCAGTGCCGATGCGGCGCCGAACACAGAGAAGTAATTTGGCGTGACCGCCGCGTACTGGATTGCCTCGGGATGCCCTCCCGCGGACAGGCTGCCGGTGCGGTACTCGTCGGCCGCAGCCATATCGCCGAACAAGCGCGTGTCATTGCGCCACGCCAGGTAGTTGGGCGGGGAAACGGGATTGGCATCGGGAAGAAAGCTCTGATCGGGATTAACGGAAGACACCACCACCATCGACTGCGCGTCGTGCCCGGGAAGATGAGGCAGGAGAAAACCATCCACGAGGCTGAAGATGGTCGCATTCACCGCGATTCCCAAGGCCAGAGTGGCCACAGCCGTAATGGTGAATCCCGGCGACTTTATGAGCTGCCGGACTGCAAACTTGATGTCCGCGCCGATGCTTTCGAGCGTCGGCCACTGCCATGCCTCGCGGCTGCGTTGCTCGATGAGAGCCACGTTTCCGAAGGCCCGCCGCGCCGCTTGCTCCGCCTGCGGGCGCGTCATTCCTTCGTCCATCAGCTCGTCAATCTTCTCCTCGAGATGCTCCTGGATCGATGCGGAGAGATCGCTGTAACGGCGGCGGCGTGAGAAGAGCGATTGGAACCAGGGCATGCTTTACTCCTAAATTTCGGTCACTGCCAGCACCCGGTTGATTCCGGCAAACATCTTGGCGAAGCTCGATACTTCCTGCTCCAGGCGGCGGAGGCCGGTTTCCGTGATCTTGTAGATCCGGGTGGGGCGACCCTTGGCCGACACTCCGGCTTCCGACTCGAGCCATCCCTCTCGCAGCATCCGCTGCAGGGCCGGGTACAACGAGCCTTCTTCGATCTGGAGCAGATCGTCGGAAACCTGCTTGATGTGCTTCACAAGAGCGTAGCCATGCATCGGGCGGAGGCGGAGCGACTGGAGAATCATCATCTCCAGGGCGCCCGGGAACAGGTCGCGGCGTTCGGGAATCTTGGCCATACCGGGAGTTTAGATCACAAATACCTATTTGTAAAATAGGTTGGTGCCGAGGATGTATCGCGCAGGTCAATTTTGCCCGAAATAGCCAGGATTTCGATGGTTCGACGTTGAACGGCAATGCACAAATCGAAGATTACTCCCAGATGACGGCCACTTTTCAGGCGGCAACTAGAATGGCGCAAGTGGTGAATCATTCGATGCACCTCCCGGGAAGAGCGTTCGCTGCCGCCTTTGGTCTTATCGCTCTGCTGTGCTCGATTTCCGCCGGGAGCCAGAGTCTACCCGCGCATCCCTCGGTGGTCCTGACGATCGTCGACGAGAACGGATCGCCGGTTCCACGCGCCGAGGTTGTGGTTCAAGAGCCAGACAAGGCGCCGGCACGCGTTACCACCGATTACAACGGACGTGGCACATTCGTTCTCGAGGGAGACAAGCCGTACAGCCTCGATGTCCAGAAGCCGGGATTCTATGCGTCGACCTTGAACGAGAGCGATCCAGCGCTGCGCGAAGTTCGGATCGTTCTGAACCACGTGCAGATGGTGGTGCAGCAGGTCAACGTCACCGCGTCGCGTACCGGGCATCGACCCTGAGCAGGTGTCAGACAAGTTCACGATGGATCTTCCCGAGATCATCAACGTGCCCTACCCGACCTCGCGCGATATTCGCAACCTGCTGCCATTTTATCCCGGAGTGGTTCAGGATTCGACCGGCCAGATTCACGTGAACGGCTCGGAGACGTGGGCGACGCTGGACCTGCTCGACGGCTTCGATATCCGCTCGCCGGTCAGCGGACAACTGGCCATGCGGGTCAGCGCTGACGCGGTGCGGTCGATCGACCAGGAAGGGACGCGCTACCCGGTGGAGTTTGGAAGAGCCACAGGCGGGGTGATCGCCTTCTACACCGGGATGGGCGACAACCGAGTTCCGCTTCAACGCCACGAATTTTATTCCGTCGTTCCGCGATCTCAACGGCATACGCTTCGATAAATTCGTCCCCCGGCTGACGTTCAGCGGGCCGCTGGTGCGCGACCGGGCGTGGTTCTTCGATGGCCTGGAGTTCGAGTACGACAATGTCTACATCAAGGAACTCCCGCAAAACGCGAATACCAATCACCTGATGCGCGGCAGCAACCTGTTTCGCATCCAGGCCAACGCCACGCCGCGCAACATTGTTTCAACCGGCCTGCTGTTCAACGACTACCATTCGCCGTATGACGGCCTCTCGTCGCTGAATCCCCAACTGAGCACAACCAGCGCGACACCATTGCCTGGCTGCCCTACGTGCGCGATCAGCATAACTTTCGCAACGGGGCGCTGCTCGATGCCGGGCTGGGAGTGGTGCGCTTTCGCGACGGGTACGAGCCCTACGGCGACAGCCCGTTCGAACTGACGCCCGAACTCCCGTCGGGCAGCTATTTCGAAAATCTGGCCAGCCATTCGCAGCGCGTCGACGGCAATGTCGCGCTGTATCTTCCGGCCCGCCAGTGGTTGGGAAAGCACGACCTGAAAGCGGGGATCGATGCGGACCATATCGGCTTTCACCAGGACATTTCCCGCGCGCCCATCTACTACCTTCGCGAAGATCGAACCCTGCTGCGGCAGAGCACGTTTCCGGCGATGACGCCGTACACGCGCCATAACGTTGAAATCGGCGCCTATCTGCAGGACCGGTGGACGCCGCGCGCGGGGCTGCTGATCGAGCCGGGGCTGCGCTTCGACTGGGACGAGATCGTGCGCCGGCCGCTCGTGTCGCCGCGGATTGCCGCGGTTTATACGCCGCCCGGGCTGGAAGGGAAAACCAAGATCTCCGCGGGCGTCGGCGTTTACTACGAGCACACGCAGCTTGAATATCTGACGCGGGCACTGGCCGGGATTCGCTTCGACACTTATTTTGCTGCCGATGGCTTGACTCCGGACAGTCTCCCGCTGGAGACGAACTTTACGGCCAATGACGGCACGCTCCGCGAGGCCCGCGCGGTCAACTGGAGCGTAAGTGCGGAGCAGAAGATACCGGGCTCGGTCTATCTCAAATTCAATTTCATCCGGAAGCAGGTGAAGGACGAGTTCACCTATGTGAATCAGGGTGGGCCGGCGGCGCTGTTTGGGAATTACGTGCTGACCAATGGCCGCGAGGATCACGACCATGTGACATCGATCGAGGCGCGCCGCACGTTTGCCCGCGGGCTACACGCTGTTCGGGGCCTATACGCACTCGTCGGCCCGCACCAACGCGGCGATCGACTATGTGCCCACGATCTCGATGCTTGGACCGCAACAAAGCGCCCCGTTGCCGTGGGACACGCCTGACCGCGTCCTCTCCTGGGGTTGGCTGCCCTTTCTGGTGCCGCCTTTCAGCAAGCATTGGGATTTTGTGTACACGCTCGATTGGCACACCGGGTTTCCCTACACCGCGATCAATGCGAATCATGAGGTGGTGGGCCCGGCCGGCTCTGAGCGGTTTCCCGAGTATGTCAATTTCAGTCCCGGTCTCGAATGGCGATTCCACGTCCATGGGCTGTACCTGGGGCTGCGGGGAGTGGTGGAGAACGCCACCGATAGCGGTAATCCACTGGTGGTGAACAACAATGTGGATTCTCCCCAGTTCGGAGCGTTTTCCGAATCCTTCGGCCGCGCCCTGACGGCGCGTATCCGGCTCATTGAGTCCAAGTGACGCCTGAGGGGTTTCATGCCCGTCAGGGACAAACCAGGCCTTCACGACAATCTGAAAGCGTTGGACTAGGGACGTCTGAATGGACTAGGATTCCGGCACGGACGCGTTTGAGAGAAGAACGCGCGGTGTTGTTGCGCGCTCTGGTGGTTTGCGCGTCTGTTTCCCCGAAACTTCGACTGATTTCGTTTTGCTCCCTACCGCCGCGACCGTATGCGCTCTTGAATAGGGCGTCGGGTGAAATTCCCTGAGCGCGTGCGACTCAGGTCGAGAAGTCATTTTTGAGGGCAGGCTATGTTCCGGCTCGACGCCGATAAACGTGTTCATTTTTGCGATGGAGTCTCGCGCCGGGACTTTCTTCATGCCGGTTCCCTGGCGCTCCTGGGCCTGTCTACGCCGCAGTTTTTCCGGCTCAAGGCCATGGGAGCGGTGAACCCGAACAAGGACATCAGCTGCATTCAATTGATGCTGGTGGGAGGTCCCAGCCAGCTCGATACATGGGACATGAAGCCGGACGCGCCGGCGTCGATTCGCGGACCCTTCAAGCCGATCAAGACCAACGTTTCGGGGATCGAGATCTCTGAAATCTTTCCCCGCATGGCCCAGCACGCCGACAAGTTCGCGCTGTTGCGCTCCATGTACCACACCGCGGCGGCGGTGCACGATACCGGCTGCCAGATGATGCAGACGGGCAGGCTTTTTCAGGGAGGGCTCGAGTCGCCCAATTACGGATCGGTGCTGCGCTTCGAAAAAGGCGCGCGCGGCGACATGCCTCCCAACGTGCTCATCCCCTATACCATCGGGCAGCTTGGCGGTAACCTGCCGCATGGCGACACGGCGGGTTTTCTGGGCAAGGGCTACGATCCCTTCGTGTTGAACGCCAACCCGGCCGATCCCAACTTCAAGGTGCCGGACATGCTTCCACCGGAGTACATTTCCGCGGTGCGCGTGGACAGGCGGCGAAGCTGGCGACAGGAAGTGGACAAGTCCGTTGCGTACTTCGAGGAGACCAACCAGGACTCGAAGCTGATGGATGCCACCTTCAACCAGGCGTATACCCTGATGACTTCGACCAAGGCGCGGGAGGCTTTCGAATTGTCGCAGGAGCCCGAGGAGGTGCGAAAGCGCTACGGCATGAATCGCTTCGGCCAGGGCTGCCTGCTGGCGCGCAGGCTGGTGGAACGGGGCGTCCGCTTCGTCACCCTCAACATGTTCGAGACCGTGTTCAACGACATCACATGGGACATTCACGGTTCGGCTCCGTTCAGCCCCATCAGTTGCTACAGCGACCTGGTTGGCCCCATGTTCGATAACGCGTACAGCTCGCTGCTCGAGGACCTGAGCCAGATCGGGCTGCTGGACACAACGCTGGTGCTGGCCACGGGAGAATTCGGGCGCACGCCGCGCATCAACCCGGCGGGCGGCCGCGATCACTGGCCGCAGTGCTGGACGGTGGTGCTGGCGGGCGGCGGCATCAAGGGCGGCCAGATCGTAGGCGCGTCCGACGCCATCGGCGGGGCACCGCAGGACAGGCCGGTGATGCCGGCGCATCTTGCGGCCACGGTGTACAAGTGTCTCGGGGTCCCCATCGAAACTGAATTGAAGACACCGCAAGGACGCGTGGTGCGCCTTGTCGATCACGGGTTTGATCCGATAGACGAGTTGTTGGCTTAGAGATTGCGAGGAGAAGCGATGGAGCTTCGTAAACTTCTACTGTTCGCTGCGTTGGCCGGTGGATGTACGGTTCCCATTGCGGTCCTGTCGGTGGCGAGGGGCCAGGCGCCGTCTCCACCGCCGCCAGCCGCGCGAAGCGATGCTCCGTATCATCAGACAGACATGTCGAAGCCGCAACAGGAGAGCGCTTCTCGAACCAGCAGAGAAACGCCGTCCACGAGTTCAACCGCGCACAAGCCCTCGCTGCTTGGTCTTGGCAAGATTTCAATTCTTCCTTCATCCCTCTCGATCACGGGTCCCCACTATGGGCAACGGGTCGTGGTGGAGGGGATATTCGCCGACGGGCACGAGGAAGATCTGACGTCGCAGGCGATCGTGGCGATCTCGAACCCCGCAGTCGCGACGCTGGATGACGACAAAACTGTCCGGCCCGCAGGCGACGGCGAGGCTACGATTACCGCGACCGTGCAGGGGCGCCGTGCGAGTGCACCGCTGACGGTCAAGGACTACTCGACTGCAACCACCTGGAGCTTTCGCAACGATGTGCTGCCGGTGATGACCAAGGTGGGCTGCAACTCCGGCCCGTGCCATGGAGCGGCGGCGGGGAAGAACGGGTTCAAGCTTTCGCTGCGGGGCTACGACCCGACCACCGATTACTTCACGCTCACCCACCAGGCTCTCGCGCGGCGTACGGACCGGCTTGAGCCGGCGAAGAGCCTGATCCTGCTGAAGCCGACGCTCACCATTTCGCACGGCGGCGGGCGGCGCTTCGATGTAGGCTCGCCGGAATACAAAATCCTTTCCGGATGGCTCGCCCAGGGAATGCCGGCTCCGGAGGAATCAGATCCTGTCGTCAAGGAAATCCAGGTGCTTCCGCGCGAGGCCTCGCTGGTTCCCGGCGCCGAACAGCAGTTGATCGTGACCGCGGTTTTTTCAGATGGACGCACGGCCGACGTGACGCGCTGGGCAAAATATGACAGCGGCGACGAAGGCGTTGCCAGCGTCGACAATTTGGGCCACGTGACCATGCATGGCTATGGCGAGGCGCCGGTGACGGTGTGGTATCAGAGTCATGTCACCTTCTCGCGCCTGCGCATCCCGTTTCCGTACAAGGTCGAGGATGCGGTGTTCCGGAAGGCTCCTCGCAACAACTACATTGACGACGCCATTCTCGATCACCTGCGGGCCCTGCACATTCCGCCTTCTCCGCAGGCGGGCGACGCCGAGTTTATTCGCCGGGCGTATCTCGATGCGGCAGGGATTCTGCCCAGTCCATCCGACGTGGATCGCTTTCTGAAAGATCCTTCGCCGGAAAAGCGCAACCGGCTGATCGACGAACTGATCAAGCGCCCCGAGTTTGTGGACTATTGGACGTATAAGTGGTCAGACCTGCTGCTGGTGTCGAGTAACCACCTTTCCAACGATGAAATGTGGAGTTACTACAAGTGGATTCGGGAGAGCGTGGCGACGAACAAGCCGTGGAACGAATTTGCGACGGAGGTGATCACCGCCAGCGGCAACACGCTCAAAAATGGCGCAGCGAATTACTGGGTGATCCATCGCGATCCGCTCGACACTTCGGAAAACATGGCGCAGGCGTTTCTCGGAATCAACATCAGCTGCGCCCATTGCCACAATCATCCCCTGGCCAAGTGGACCCAGAAAGACTATTACGGGATGGCCAATCTCTTCGCGCGGGTGCGGCTCAAGACCTTTGAGTCTTCCGGATTTCGTCCCGGCGTTGGCGTGCTGTTCAACGACGTGACCGTTTACTCGGCGCCCACCGGCGAGTTCATGGACGACCGGTTGATGATCCCGCTGCCGCCCAAGCCGCTTGACGCGGTGGCGCTCTCGAGCGAAATACCGGGAGATACGCGGCTGTACTTCGCCAAGTGGCTGACGTCTGCCGACAACCCGTTCTTCGCGCGCAACATCGTGAACCGGATCTGGCGCAACTTCATGGGGCGCGGCCTGATCGAGCCGGTCGACGATCTTCGAGATACTAATCCAGCCACCAATGACGAGTTACTCAACGCATTAGTCAAAGATTTTGTCGCGCATAACTTCGACGTGGACTATCTCATCCGGACTATCATGCAGTCGGCGACCTATCAGACGTCGTCGAAGCCGCTCAAAGAGAACGCGGACGACGACAAGTATGGCTCGCACTTTGTGATCCGGAGGCTTCCGGCGGAGGTGCTTCTCGACGCCTATTCGCAGGTGACGCAGGTGCCGGAAAAATTCGAGGGATACCCGGCCGCCATGCGCGGAATGCAATTGCCGGATACGGCAGTGGAATCGTATTTCCTCACCGCATTCGGGCGGCCGGTGCGGCAACAGTCGCGGGACAGTGAACGGACTTCGGTGCCGACCATCACGCAGGCGCTGCACATCATCAATGGAGACACGCTGAACAACAAGCTGCGCGCTCCGGGCAATTCCATTGACATGCTGATCCGCCTGGGATTCGATGACGGGCAGATTGTTGACTATCTCTACCTGGCTTCGTTGAGCCGCCACCCGACCGATGCGGAGCGAGGCCGCGCTGCTTCCGGCGCTGGCTGCAGCCGAACAGGAGAAAATCGCAGGCGTCGACGATCCGCGGCGTTCCGCCCTGAATGATATGACCTGGGCTCTGTTGACCGGCGAAGAATTTATGTTTGACCACTGATGGGCAAAGGCCGGCTGACTCGGCCAGGCGGGGCGGATGCTTTCTTCATTTTGTATGCGAAGTTATCGACAAAAATCTCGCCGCGCGCCTGGGATCACGATACTGAATGTCGTCTGCCTGCTGATCGCGACGGGAGCGGCGATCGCGATCAAGGATGATCTCCAGCAACAGCGGGTGCTTGCGGCGTCAACGCCGGATTACAGCGCCACTGTCGCTCCGATTCTCAAAAAGAACTGTCTTGTCTGCCATTCAAAGGGAGCCCACAAAAGCGACTTCGTTCTGGATAGCTACGAAAACCTCATGAAGGGCGGCAAGCACGGGGCGAGCGTTGTTCCGCACGACGCCAATGGGAGCCGGCTGGTCGCGATGCTCGAGGGCAAGGTGAATCCTCGCATGCCACTCGATGACGATCCGCTGCCGGCCGCCGACATTGCCGCGATCAAGACATGGATCGAAGCAGGGGCGCCGGGTCCATCGACAAGCGAAACTACGAGCGCGCGGACCATGCCATCGACGCCTGCCATTCATCCCGAGGTTGCGGTGGTTTCTCCTGTCGCGTCGCTGCGGTTCTCTCCGGATGGAAAGGTGCTGGCCGCGGGGGGATATGGAGAAGTGCGCTTGCTCGATTCCAGTTCCGGCAAAGTGCTGGCCGCGCTGCCCGGCCACACGCACTATGTGCGATCGATCGCGTTCAGCCCGGACGGGAAGATGCTGGCCGCGGCGGGCGGAGCGCCGCAGATCGAAGGGGAAATCAAGATCTGGGATGTCGATTCGCACCAGTTGGTGAAAACGATTCGAGGCCACAGCGATTGCATCTACTCCGTGGCGTGGAGTCCGGATGGAAAACTGATTGCCTCGGGAAGTTACGACCGGATGGTGAAACTGTGGGACGCGGCGACGGGCAAGGAAGTGCGCAACCTGCAGGACCATATCGACGCCGTTTTTGCGGTCGCCTTCAGCCCCGACGGAAAGCGCCTGGCTTCGGCGTCGCAGGACCGCAGCGTAAAGATCTGGGATGTAGCCAGCGGAAAACGACTGTACACGTTGAGCGATGCATCCGACGGGCTCACCAGCGTGGCGTATTCGCCAGCGGGCGACCAGGTGGCGGCGGCGGGGTACGACAAGACGATCTATGTCTGGCGGCTCTCCGATGCGGACGGCCACCTGGTGCAATCGCTCATCGCCGACCAGGACACGCTGCTGGCACTGGTCTGGTCGCCGGACGGCAAGACGATCGTCACCGCTTCTTCGGACGGGTCGATTCGATTTCGCGATACCAAACTCGACTTGACAGGTGTGATCGATCGCCAGCCCGATTGGGTCGAAGCGCTGGACATGAGCCCCGACGGCAAACGGCTGGCTGCCGGCCGCTACAACGGATCGCTCAGCCTGTACGACGTGAAGACGCTGGGGGAGACGACGGGAAAGCTGATGGTTTTCGATACTCTCAGCCCGGCCGGCGGAGCGAAAGCCAACGAGGCCGCCAGCCGATGAAACGTCAGGCGATGCGGGAGGTTCTGTGAATACCAGGCTACTTTTCTTTGCGAGTTCAATCGGGCTGGGACTGGCGGTGGTGGTTGCGTCCCGTGCAGAGGGTCCGATGATTCCGCCGACAGTGGCGAGGATTTCGCCTGAAGGAATGCAGCGAGGTACAACGGCCAGCTTCATCATCGAAGGGAGAAGCCTGTCCGACGCGAGCGCAATCATCTTCGACGCGCCGGGGCTGAGCGCCAAGGTGTCGGAGATAACCGACGTGCCGGAGAAGATCACCGGACCGCGGGCCGGCGTCGATCTTGGAGCGCAGGTCCCAATGGGCAAGAAGCAGACCGCCAGGCTTGAAATCACGGTTGCGAAGGATGCGACGCCCGGCCTCCATCGGTTCCGCGTGAGGACGCCGCTTGGAACTTCAAACCTGGTTGTGCTCGCGGTTGGGGCGCTGCCCGAGATCAAGAGGCCCGCAACAACGGAAATGGACGCAGGCGCGCCGCCGCAGACTGTCCAGTTGCCGGCGACACTGATCGGCACGATCGCAAAAACCGGGGAAAAGCACATTTATCGATTCGCGGGAAAAGCGGGCGAGGAGATTGTGTTCAGCGTGACGGCTTCGGCACTGGGATCGAAGCTCGGTTCCATGCTGGTGTTGAGCGACAACGCCGGGCAAACGCTTGCGACGTCGGCCCGGAACGCAAACACGCGCGACGCGGAACTGGATTTCAAGTTGCCCAGGAACGAGGACTACACGATTTCGATCGCCGACAGGGATCTCGGCGGAGGCGAAGGCTATTTTTATCGTCTCGATGGCGGCGATCTTCCCTACGTGTCGGGCGTGTTTCCCCTGGGGGTTCGTGCCGGAAAGGCTGCGCAGGTATCGGTTCAAGGGATCAATCTGGGCGGGCTTCGCGAGGTGAATGTTGTTCCACCCGGGAATGCCGATGGCTGGACCACCATGCCGCTCGACGTAGTTGGCGATGGCATTCGACCAGTCAACGAAGTAAGGCTCGCGGTCGGCAACGAGCCTGACACTCTCGAGTCGGAACCGAACGACACCATCGCGCGCGCCCAGACCGTTTCGCTTCCGGTCACCATCAACGGGCACATCGACGGCGGTGCGGGCCGGGGCGGCAATCCCGATGAGGACTACTTCCGCTTTCACGCCACCAAAGGCGAGAGGCTCAGCATCGACATTGCCGCCGCGCGCCTGGGCTCGGCATTGGACTCGGTGATCGAGGTGCTCGACGCGCAGGGAAACGCCCATACCGCGGGCGACGATTCGCTGCCTCAACGAAACGACAACGACGCTCTCCGATCGAGATTCGAGGACGGATGGAATCCGCCTGGTCTCCACATCGGGTCTTCGCGAGGGCGACTACGTGATGGTGGGCGATGAGCTCAATCGCATTCAATTCATTCCCGACCAGCCCGATGCCGACGCGACTTTGTCCTCCATGGGCGAGTTGCGGGTGGCCTATCTGGGCACGTCCCCGGACGTCCACGCCGTGAACACGCCGGTGTACAAGGCGCAGATTCTTCCTCCCGATGCGGAGTTTCCTTCGAACGGGCTTCCCGTTTTTCACTTGACGTGGCGGAACGACGATGGCGGACCGGGGTATGGCGCGGATTCAAAACTGGACTTTGTTGCGCCCGCCGATGGCGATTACTTCGTGCACCTGAAAGATATACGCGCCATGGAAGGAGCGGACTTTGCGTATCGCCTGACCATGCGCGATGCGGCACCGGATTTCCGGCTGCGAGCCGAGCCGGCCAATCCGAATATTCCCCGCGGTGGATCGATTCCTGTCACTGTCTCGCTCGATGTGATTCGCGGCTTCGACGGCCCGATCGAGATCGCAGTGCAAGGGTTGCCCAAGGGAGTCTCGGCAAGCCCAGCCGTCATACCGCCGGGTCAGATCTCGACCGTGGTGGTGTTGTCGGCCGCACCGGACGCAGCGACAGACATGCCGTCAAAACCGATCGAGATTGTCGGGCACGCCCGGGTCAACGGCCGTGATTTGATCAGAAAGGCCAACAGCGATATGCCGGCCACGCAGGCCTTGCAACTGGCCTCGATTACGCCTCCGCCCGATGTCGTCGTCACCACCGAATCGAGCGACGTCTCCCTCGAGCCGGGGAAAGAGATCACCGTGACGCTTCACGTTGAGCGCCACAATGATTTCAAAGGGCGCGTGCCATGTTCGATCGAGAATCTTCCCCCCGGCGTGCGCGTGGTCAACGTGGGATTGAATGGAGTGCTGGTCACCGAGGCACAATCGAGCCGAACCTTCACACTGCGCGCGGAAGACTGGGCACAATCGGTGAAGCAGCCCATCTTTGTGGTGGGGATGGTTGAGTCGAACGCGCCAACGCTGCACCCGTCAGCGCCTCTGCTGCTCAAGGTCTCCGGGGACAAGCAGACGGCGAGCATGCCCACTGGGGGAACAGCGGGTCACCCGTAGGGAGGATCAATGCTGGGGGTGGGAGTCGTCTGCGGTGCGTCCGTCTGCGGTGCCGCCGGTGGACCACAGGATGCAGACGAAAAAGGTGATCACAATGACGGGGACGACCACGAACGGGGAAGCGATATTCATCTCCAAGACTCCCTGACGTTAGAGTATCAAAGCCCGGGCCGGCTTCAGCGCTTCCTAACGCTTGACCGGCCCGGGCTCTGATTTATGTATGGCTCTATTTAGGTTTAGCCTCGTTGCATCCCTCAGACGATCGGCATGACCACCAGCGGGCGCATCATGTCGTGCTCTTCGTGTTCCAGGATGTGACAGTGCCACACATATTCGTGCCCGCCCTTCAGGCCGTCGCGCGGAGATCCGGGCACGGCAAACGGAACTTTGGGCAAGGTGAAATTGAGGATCACGCGGGTGACTTCGCCAGGATTCATGCGCACCGTCTCTTTCCATCCCCGATAGTTTGGATCCGGCGGCATCCAGGGCGAGGTGGGAACGAATGACAGGATGTTGGGGATGGAGTTGTCAAATTCAGCTCGGCCCAGCACCTGAACGTTGGCCAGGTGGAAATGCATCGGGTGGGTGTCGCCAGTGGTGTTGTAGATGTCCCAAACCACAGTTTGGCCGTCCTGGTATATCTCGGTCGGGTCATCGGTGTAGTTCCGAGCGTAGCTGTCGCCATATTTCGCCACGTCGATTCCCACGCGCTGGATAAGCCTCCCGTACTCATCGAAGTCTTCGTTGAGGGTCTTGTTTTCGAAGATGACTCCCGGAGCACCGGGACTGAGATCGAACTCCCCGAAGGGCTGGTGTGAATCCCGATACGCGCCGGGCATGGCCTCATTGAGGGCGTCGAGCGTAGTGTCGAACTTCATCGGATCGGCGGTACCGGTCAAGGCGACAATTCGGAACTGCATCAGAGTGCGGGTGTTTGGTCCCATGCCCGCCTGGGTGCTAGGCGCGCCGCCGATCCCGGACTGGTCCGGATTGCCGGTGTAATAGTCGTTGCGCGGATCGCCGCCTGGAAAGGGTGCCGGCGCATCGCTGTAGAGAATCAGGTTGGAGCCGACCGACACGCTGGAGAAGTCGATGATGAGGTCCGCGCGTTCCGCCGGCGCCATCAACAGATTGAATGGACCGTCAGGATCGACGGAGCCGTCGCAGTTGGTGGTTAACTGGATGGGCGGATTGTTGAGAATGACGGGCAGGGGAAGGATGCCACCCTCGTTGCCGATTTGAATGAACGCCGGCCCGGGTTTACTGAAGTCCGGCTCTCCCGGATTTGAGGTCGATTCGTAATAGAGCTGCAGATTGATAGAAGCGCGCCTGGGATCCGTTGAGGGCCAGGAAACGATAGCGCCGCGGCTCGACCTGCGCATACGGATACGCCATGCCGTTGATGACCGGCGTGTCGAAGAAGGCTTCGGGAACGCACGAAGGTGATGGAACGGCGCCGGTTGCCGGGGTGAAGCCATCAGAACTTTCGCCGAGATCCCACCGCGCGGTTGGGCCGTCAGACTCATAGACATATGGATAGAACAGATCGCCCGGCTTCCCCCATTGATCGGCGGCCACCTTGAAGCTCTTGTCCTGAATGATGAGCGGAATGGTGTAGGCGAGCGGGGGTATGGCGGGTGTGTTGCCGGTGGTCAAAGCGGACATCACGGGATCGGTGATCACGTAGCCGGCAGCGATGCCGGCGTAGGCATTCAGGCGGGTGATGCCCACGGCATGGTCGTGATACCACACCAGCCGTTCGCTCTGATTGTTGGGATAGTAGTAGTCGGCGACGCCCGGCTGTCCCGCGACCCCATTCAGGAAGCAAGGGCCGGCCGATCCGTCGGTTGCCCCCACGGTGCCCGTCGGGGTGAACCATGAGAACGGGCCGCCGTCCGATGTCCACGGCACGTAACCGCCGTGAAGATGAACGCAGCAACGATTCACTGGAACGCCCGGCTCCGCTCCCATCAGCGTAGTGTCGACGGGCAGGATGTGGGTGGAGGGCAGGTTATTCTTCATGCGCACCACAACCGGCTTGCCGCGCTGGGCGACGATAATCGGTCCGAGGTAGGCGGGCTTGCCAGTGGCAGTGTCAACATAGCCCCACAGGTGCGTCGGATTGGGCAGATCCGGGTGCATCTGCTGTGTAAATTGCTGGGCACTAAGCTGGTAGAAGTCGGCGCCTGGCCAGTCGCTGCTGGTTCCAGGGGTCGGGACGGGGATACCCTTCGGCCCAAGGCCCGGCAGGGGAGCGACAAACTTGCGCAGGGTGGGACTCTGGGCGTAGGCCCAGATCTTTCCTTCGCTTCCGCGAAACAGGGCCAAGGCAGTACCGGCAACCAAACTAGTTTTTAGAAATTCTCTCCGGGTAGGCATGCACAATCTCCATGAGTCCGAAATACAAATTGGGGTGCTCGACGCGTGTCTCGAGCCAGAGGGTGTTACTGGCCGCCCGAGTGCCTCGGGCCCGCTGTGCCCGTAGCAACAGCGCGACGTGCCGCCGCAATGGCACGCGTAGTTGGGACATGGCGCGCCTTCGCGGCCGGAGTGGCAGAGCAAGCGCCTTCCGGTGCAAGGGTGACGGTCTTTGAGATCGAACCGGCTGTCCCCGTGCAAACGACCGAGTAAGTCTGGGAGGTTGCCGCCTGGAGCATCACGTTCATTGACCCGGCAGACTGCAATGTGCCCGACCAGGCGCCGCTGGCCGTACAACTCGTGGCGTTTCCGGTTGTCCAACTGAGGGTAGCGCTCTGCCCCGGCATGACCGAACTTGGACTCAGGGAGAGGTTGATGTAGGCGGGCAGTGCGGGCTGAGCCGGGGTGGATCCCGAACTCGAGCCCGAACTGCATCCCGAGAGAACCAAAACTGAAAAAAGCAGGAAAACAAAAGGTAGAGACTTGTTTGTCTCCGCGGGCGATTGCATAAGCACCCCGTGGGCATGAGCCCTGTCTGAGCTCATGTTGGATAGAGAAATCCACTACAGAGTGACTGCATATCGACACGCCGATATGTGATGGCGATCACGTACCGAAGTAACTAAACCTGCCAACGTCCTAGAAGCTGGCAGTAAATTGTGTTTGTAACTTGAATCTTCGGAACAACATCGGACTTGCATAGATCGCTGACTCTGCGGTTCTAACTCTTTTGGGGGATAGATAGCTTGCTTCTAATAACTCTTAAGTTGGCCCGTTTCTGCAAAGAACGAAAGAAAAGGACGAGACCAAAGTCTCGTCCTTCTCTGCTTTCCGGGCGCCCTTACTGCGCTCTCTTAATGCGGCGACGCGCGCGAACCTGCTTCATCCACTTACCGCGAACTTACTCCTTCGGTCCACCGCCGGGATAATCCACCCGGACGGTCAGAATTTCGTAGGGATGGATCGGCGCCTTCACCACGTCGCCGTTGACCTGGAGCGAACCGCCTTCCGGAGTTTCCTGGAGGTTTGTCACCGTCGCCCCGCTCGCGCCAGGCGGCACGTGGAACTCGACGGTCGCATCCTTGCCAGCCCACTCGTACACGCGGAAGATGAGGCCCTTTGCATCCTCGGCCTTCTTCACCGCGGTCAGCACCACATTTTCCGGCGTGACAGAGGCGAAGGAGTGTTCCGCCGGGAGAGAACCAGCGTGCGCGGTCGCCACCTCTGCGGAGAGCGGGTAATTGTATTCGTAACCGTGCCGCACCGTCATCGCTTCCTTCCACGTGCCGGCGTGCGGATAGATGGCGTAGTGGAAATGGTGATGACCCATGTCGGCATCGGCATCGGGCCACTTGGGTGAACGCAGAAGCGTGAGACGCAGCAGGTTGTCGACGCCATCGTATCCATACTTGGTGTTATTGATGACACTCAGCCCATGCTTGCCATCGCCGAGGTCGGCCCAGCGCATGGCCGGCACTTCGAACTGCGCTTTCTCCCACGAATTGTTGCGGGTGGTCGGCCGATCGATGGTCCCGTAGGGAATCTCATAAGTGGCGAAATCGCTCGTCGCTGCCACCGCGAATGCCGCCTTGAGCAGAATGTGCGCTTCGTGCCAGTCGATCTCGTTCTCGACATCGACCATATCTCCCTCGGCGCTGAGAGCTGAACGTCTGCACGAACTTCGATTTCTGGTATTGGCGGCGTGACGCGAATTCCGGGCTCCGCGGTTTTCACGAGTTCGACTGAATCGGCACGGTCGATGGTTGCCGGCGGCACGTCGAACGTGCCCGGATCCACGTTCCACGCGTCGTAGTCCTTGGGCGTGTCCTTGAAGAACTGAAGCTGGTTGCCGCACGCGCCCGGCGCCAGGGTTTCGAAATTCGACTTCTTCTGGAACAGGCTGATAATGCAGCCGGACTGCTTGTCGACGCTGACACGCAGAATGCCGTTCTCGAGCGTGATCGCGCTGCCGGAGTCCTTTGCTGTGACGTCGTTCTCGGCGGGCTGCTTTCCGCCCTTGGCTCCGCCAAGCCACACGACCTTGTATCCGAGAGCCGGCACGTTAAGGACGTGAAGCCTGACATCAGAGGCGCCGGTGATCTCGTTCGTCTTGGCCTCGATCACCTGGGCACCCGAGGCGCTTACTGCGCCTCTGCCGGCCTGCACATGCGCCGAAACCTCCCCGGACCGTGCCCAGCCCAGCGGGTTATACACGACCACCGGAGTGCCGCTGCCCGCCGTATTGACCCTCTCATCGACGGTTTCAAGGGCGCCGGACGAAATGGCGTTGGTCGAGTACCTGACCACGTCGTAATCCTTCTGAGCGTCCTTGTAGATGATGCCGATGCCGGAACCCGCGGCCAGGTCGTGGAACTGGTTGAACAGTACTTTCTTCCAGTCCTCGGTGATTTCATCCCCTGGATATTTGCAGCCATCGAGCCACGCCAGCGAAGCCCACTTTTCCGCGTTAAGCACCTGCTCTTCGCTGTCGCGCATGTTGCGCTTGTGGTTGGCCTGCGTGGTCATGACGCCGCGGTGGTACTCGAAATACATCTCGCTCTTCCAGGTGGGAATGCTGACTTTGCCGGAAACTGCCGGCGGCGGCGTGTAGCCCTTCGCAATGGACTTGTAATCCCACTCCGGGCTGTTCGGCGCGATCTGTTTTGTCAGTTCGTCGAAGTAAGGCTGTGCAAGGCCGAACTCAAATTTCGGCGTGACATGTCCGGGAGCGGCCCAGCGAAATCCTTCATCGAGAACCGCCCGGGTTGGTCCGCCACCGTGATCGCCAATGCCGTACAGGTCCATAACGTCGGTCAAGCCAATCGCACGCTGGCGCGCCTGCGCCATGTCCGAAGCCAACCGTACCGGGTTCAGATTGTTATTGGCATAGTCATGCGGAAAGTAGGCCAACACCTTTGAGCCGTCGGGCGACTCCCAGTAGAAATATTTGAAGGGGAATTGGTTGGTGTCGTTCCACGTCATCTTCTGGGTGACGAAATAATCGACTCCGCTCTTCTTGTAGATCTGGGGCAACTGCCACGTGTATCCGAATGAATCGGGATTCCATCCAATGCGCACGTCCACGCCATAGGCCTGCTTGTACCAGCGCTTGCCGACCAGCAGTTGGCGCACCAGCGACTCGCCGTCGGGCATGTTCAGGTCCGGCTCAACCCACATGCCGCCCACGATCTCCCAGCGCCCTTCCTGGATGCGCTTCTTGATGTCGTCATTCATTCGCGGATACTTGTCAGCCACCCACTCGTTATAGGCCGCGGCGCTCTGCGTATAGGTGTACTGGGGATATTCGTCCATCAATTGCAGCGCGGTTCCGAACGTCCGTTTCACCACGTCGACCGTCTCAGTCCACGGCCACAGCCACGCGGCGTCAATGTGGGAGTTGCCGGTCAGGTGATAGATCACCTTGTCCAAAAGCGGCGTCAGGCCCTCGAGCTTGCTGTGCGCGTCTTTCAGGCTGGCATCGAACTTGTCCTGCTCTTGGGAATCAAGGGCCTTCAAATCGACCGTGGTGATGGACCCGTTGAGCGTGTTCATCTGCGAGGCATCGCCGGGCGCAAGTGACGGAACCAGCAGCGCTGCCGAAAGGAACTCCTCCCGCAAATCCTCCGGACTGGGGCGGCCTGCGGGGAAGTCGATCTTGAGCGTCGCGCCGTCAACCTCTTTCTTATCCACGGTCAGCATCAACTTCACGGCAACAGTCACCTTGTCGCCTGGTTTCGCGTTGTCAAACAACACGATCGGCTCAAGGTCGTCGCCCATCGCCACGCGACGGCCATTGAAATAGACGATCTCCGGCATGGGCCCGTTCGCGCTGGCGTGAAACTGAAACCAGATGCGCGCACCGGTCAGGTCATACCCATGCAGAGTTTGCGGAACTTCGTAGATCTGCCGGAACCAGGCAGATTCATTTGGCAATTTGGTCTTGGGAGCAATCGCCGTCCATCCCGATTCGTCCAGGTTCACCGCTTCACCGTGCCCAAGATTCCCGGGATGCGTTTTCCATTGGCCATCGGGCAACTCGCGCAGCTGCGTGAGCCGGTCGATGGCGGCACGCGACTCCTGTGACAGCCCTGCCGCCGCTCTGGCAGCCTGTTCCGGCGTTGGTTCGTCTGCGCGAATCTTTAGAGATATGGCTCCAAAAACAATCAATGGGGCAATCAAGAAGCCCAAAGTTCTGGTGCGGCTCAGTTTTACAGTCATCGGCATGGGGGATTCCTTTCCCCGAAATCTTACGGCATCCGGGCTGGAAAATGGTAACGATTCCAACGAGGGCCCAACCGAAATATGGCTGTTCATGCTGACCCGGGGTCGCCGCGGCAGCAAAGGGTCGAAAGACAGCCCTGAGCTTGCGAAGGGGGGCTGCGGCTAGTGACGGCTGCTCTGTTCCAGATATTCGACGTAACCGAGCAGCGCGCCCCAGTGATAGAAACGGTCGCTGCTGGTGACATCATCTCCGGTGCCGAGTTCGGCATTGTAGTTCTCGTGAACGTGGCCGTTCTCTTTCCATTCCTTCAGGAACAGCTCATACGACTTCTCGGCAAAGGCGCTTCGCGTTTTTGCGTCCTGGTAGTTCGCCAGGCCGAGATACACGAGATAATTCATTGGCCCCCAGATACGCCCGCGCCAGTAGTTCTGATCCTTGAAAGCAGGATCATTGCGCTCGATCGCGGGAATCACCCACTGGCCCCAGAATTCCTTCGGGTTCAAAAGGTGCTTCTCGATCATCGTTTTTGCCTGCTCGGGCGTGGCGGCGTGGGCCAGCATGGGATAGAAATTTGTCGGCGACAGGCGCTTGTTCGACTGGCCGGTGTGGAGGTCCTTGTTGAGAAAGATGCCGGCCTGGTCATCCCACAGCGTGGCGAGTTTGGCGCGATAGCGCGCGGCCCGATCATCGAGTTCTTTTGCCTCGGGAGCCTTGCCGAGTTTCTTTGCAATGCCGGCCAGTGCGTCGCAGTCGGCGATGTACATGCTCATCAGGCCCACATCGGCGTACTCGAGCACGTGCGACTGCTGGTTGTAGGTGGTGTCGTCGTACATCGGACTGTTGTCGAGCCCGGATTCAAGAATTGCGCCGGCGCGGGTACCGCGTGAGTCGTCATCGAGATTGGCGGGCTGGTTCGGGCCGTCGCTGCCCCAGGCGAGATAGCCCTGGATGTCGCGGTGCTCGGCCCACCAGCGATTCCACTTCATCAAGGGTTCGAATGCATCCTCGAGAAACCAGTCGTCGTGAAACTTCAGATAGAGCCCAACCACGGTGATGGCTCCTACGGGCGGCTCCGACCGGTCTGAACTCTTCCAGCTCCCGGAGCGGGCGTAGTTGGGGACAAACCCCTGGTCGGTCTCTTCGCGGAGGATCTCCAGGGCATTGGCATAGGCCAGTTCACGGTCGCCGATAGCCGCCAGCGTGGCGGCAAAGAATGTGTCCCAGTCGAAGAGCACATACCCGCCCCAACTCACGCTCCAAAGGCGGCTGACCGGCGAAATCACGCGCTGTTTGTCGGGGTCATAGATGGTGTCCCAGCCAACCGTGGTTTCGATGGCGTCCACGATCGGCGCGTTGCTGCCGGCAGCCTGGATCGACTGATCATACGCCGCTCGTTGTGTTTCGATGGCCGCACCGATTTCAGAAATCGATCGGCTCCGGCCGGTACTCAGGCCCACCGGCGCACCGAGATCGGCGGAGAAAGCGGGCAGGCCGGTGGGATGATCAAGGTAGGAATTGCCGTGGCCTGGCTCCTCCTGCGCGCACGTGCAGTAGATCGCAACGCTGCGGCCGGGGCCCGAGGCTTCGATCGATTCCGGCTTTCGTATCACGGTTCCGGGGCGATTCCACAGATAACCTGCCGAAAAGACCACCGACGGCAGCAGCGCCGATCTGGAGGCTGAGGCGAGGGGGCTGACCAGCATCACCAGGTCATCTCCCGCGTGTGCGCTTTCGATGCGCCACTTGTGCCCGTGCCACTCAAAATCGGCGCGTGTGTAACTGCCATTCCACGAATGCGGGCCGGGCGTCACCTTCTCCGCATCCTTCTCCAGCCGCCCGATCAGGGCGTCCGCAAGGAACGCATCACCGAATTCGGTGCTGTTGTGCTTCAGGCCCACGTGAATCGCCAACCCGTCGGGCAGCAGTACCTGCGTCGCCACGCTGTGCACATCCCAAGTGTTCCACCCGAGCGCGAGACGGTGCTGGACCAGCTCGTAATGGGCGGAGCGGGGCGGGGGCGGCGCCAGATCGGGCGCGATCCGTGACATGGCCTGTCCGGATGCGAGCGGACTCGCTACTGCGAATGCGCCCAGGGAGACGGCTGTGCGGATTCTCATCTCGTTCCTCTCTCCGGATCATCGACCTGTCACCGGGGGCCCCGGCACGGCAACCTCGCTCAGGATGACAACTCCGGGAAGGCCTGCTGACAACTGACCACGGTCTTACACCCAGCCGCCATCGACGACATAGCTCTGGTTGGTAATGGCGCTCGAATCGTCCGCGGCCAGAAACAGCACCAGCCGCGCCACATCCTCGGGGAGAATGTCTCGCTTGAGCGCCTGGCTGGCCAGGATTCTCGCCTTGTACTCCGGGGTGTAGACGAGCTTTTTCTGCTTCTCCGTCGCGATCCCGCCCGGGAGCACCGCATTCACGCGAATGCCTCGGGGGCCGAGTTCATGTGCGAGGGTTCGGGTGAGACCTACGATGGCAGCCTTGGCCGCCACATACACCGGCAACCCCGTTGACGGAATCACCCACGCGATCGAACTCAGATTGATGATCGACCCGCGCCCGGCCGCCGTCATCGCCGGCAGCACCGCCTGCGTGGTGAAAAAGTACGGCCTCAGGTTCAGTCCCACGCAGTGGTCCCAGTACTCGGGGGTGACGTCCTCGATCTTGTGGCGCTGGTCGTTGGCAGCGTTGTTCACCAGCACATCCACGGTGCCGTGGCTTGCGAGTGCGTCCGCCACCGCAGCCTGCAGCGCCGGTACATCGGTCACGTCGCAATGAATGTACTCCGGCCGGGGGCAGCCTTCTGCATCGAGCGCTTCGACAAGCGCCTGCGCCGGCGCGTCCTGGATGTCGATAAAGGCCACCTTCGACCCCTGGCGCGCGAAATGACGCACGATCGACTCGCCGATCCCGGTGGCTCCGCCTGTGACCAATACCATGCGTCCCTTCAAACTCGGATAGCTCGCATACTGCCCGTCGATACCTTGCATTCTCGCGCCGCTCCGGATCGATCTGAAGATCCTCCGCATGATAATTGCGCCGAGTGGGCTCGGGCGAATTCAGCACTGGGGGGATCCGAACTACCGGGTCTGTCATATGCGTTCGGGCAGGCGGTTGAACGGACCGGCACACTATGGTCAACTTCAGAGGAGTGCAATCCTCGGCAGAGGAAGGGTATCCTCATGGGATTCAGGGCTCCGCTCCACAGGCATGGTTCGAGAGCGCTTTTGTTGCTCGTCGTGCTCTGTCTCGCATGGCAGACGATGGCAGCTACCCAGGCATCGGCACCCGCCAGCCCGGAAAAAACAACCTACGTTGGATCCGAACAATGCAAGAAATGCCATGAGGCTGTTTACAACGCCTGGAAGACGACCCGCATGGCAAATGTGGTTCGCGACCCAAAGGCGCATCCGGAAGCCGTGCTCGGCGACTTCTCCCACCCATCCCCAGTCCGCGACTTTGGCCTCGATCAGGTGGCGTTTGTGTACGGCAGCCGGTACAAGCAGCGCTATTTCACCAAGCGCGGTGACGATTACTTTCCGCTGCCGGCGCAATGGGATATCGCGAAGCAGAGGTGGCTGCCGTATCACGTGGAGGCGGGAACGGACTGGTGGGTGCCTTACTACGGGCCGACCAACTTTGACCGGCCCACCGGCCCCACCTGCGATGGATGCCATTCCGTCGGTTATGACGTGGAGACAAAGCAAGTGGCGGAATGGAACGTGGGCTGCGAGAAATGCCATGGCCCGGGAAGCATCCATGCGGCTCATCCAACGGCGGCCAATATCGTGAACCCGGGAAACCTGGACTACGTGCGCGGGAATGACGTCTGCATCCAGTGCCACAGCCAGGGAAGGCCCCTCAAGAATCCTGTCCAGGGCCGCTACTACGATTGGCCGGTGGGATTTGTGGCCGGAGACCGTCTGGCCGATTTCTGGCAACTGGAGGAACTGAAGCCGGGTCCGACCGACTTCTACCAGTACCCCGATCTCACCGCCCACAAGAACCGCATGCAGGGCAACGATTTTGTGCAGAGCACCATGTATCACCGCAAGCTGCGGTGCTTCGATTGCCACGACGTTCATAGCAACGACATAGAGTCGAATCTGAAGGCCAGGGGCAACGCGGTTTGCCTGGTCTGCCATACCTCGCAGAATCCCGCGGGTTTGAAGGGATCGGTCAGCGAGCACACCCATCATGGCCCGGGCAGCGCCGGCAGCCAGTGCGTGGCTTGCCATATGCCGCTGATCGAGCAGACCATCAAGGAGAATTTCGTCGCGGCCCACACGTTTCGGTTCATAAGCCCGAAAGATACTGACCTGACGGGAATCCCAAACCCGTGCACGTCGTGCCACAAAGACAAGAGCACGGCCTGGGCGACGGAGCAGCTGAAAAGCTGGACAACGACATCCCCGTGGCGGGTGGCGAACTGATTCTCGGCGAATTCGGAGGCACGAATTCGCTTTGAAGACTGTTTACCATATAATGGAACTGTGTCTCATGAATCGGCGAGATACTTCTAAATAGGCTGCAATGCGGGATGGACCCAGCCCTTCCAGTTCCCCCTTGACCATTGCCGCTTCTAGACTGGGTGCAAGTATTTCCGGCGAGTCTGAAACTCGCCTGACGTTCGTCCAACGAATAGCCCCATCGGCAGCCAGCGGCACGGCTGGTCTTGTCGGTTGACGGTATTCGACGGTGGGTGGCAGGCGGAATCGTTCCCCTTCCGCAGGCCTGGCGAGAGCGGCCCCCGTGGCTTTTTGAAGGCGAGAAATGCCCGGCCCGGCAGCGCGTCCCGGGTTCCGTTGCCGGAGTGGAGACAGCGTTAGTAGAATGGGTCTCCCATCCGCAGCAAGAAATTTGCAAGAGAAAGTCTCAGGCACTGGAGGAGTCCCATGAAGTCATCTGCTCGTTTTCCCGGTATCCGAGTCACCGCCAACGGCAACCAACTCGTCTCGTACCATACCGAGACGCGCATTGCCGACGCCGGCGTGTTTTATCCGATCACGCCTTCAACGGAGGGCGGCGAACTCTTCCAGCAGGCCTATGCCGAGGGCCACCTTAATGTGTTCGGCGGCAATACGATAGCCATCGAGACGGAAGGCGAGCACGCTGCCCAGGGCGGCGCCATTGCCCACTCCGTGTGCGGCAAGCGCGTGGTGAACTTTCACCTCCGGACAGGGCGTGGTCTACGGCGTGGAGCAGTACTATCACGCGCCGGGCAAAGGCTCCACGATGGTGCTCGAGGTGGGCGCCCGGGCGCTGACCAAGCACGCCTTGAACGTCCACTGCGGACACGACGATATATATGGAGCGCTCGACACCGGCTGGATCATGATTTTCGGCAAGGACGCGCAGCAGGCCGCCGACCAGGCCCTGATCCTCCGCCGCGTCACCGAACTCTCCCTGACTCCGGGCATGAACATCATGGACGGGTTCCTGACCAGCCACCTGGAGCGGACCTTTTATAAGCATGAGTCGGAGCTGATCCGGGAATACCTCGGCGCGCCCGACGACATCATCGACTGCCCGACCGAAGCGCAGCGCGTCCTGTTTGGGCCGACCCGCCGCCGCGTGCCCAAGATGATGGACCTCGCCAACCCGATTTTGCTGGGACCAGTCCAGAACCAGGAACACTACATGCAGGGCATCGTCGCCCGCCGCAACAACTTTGCGGAACCGATTCTCGACTTCCTCGAAGCGGCTTACAAGGATTTCGGCGACCTGACCGGCCGCTACTACGGGCTGGTCACCAAGTACAAGACGGAAGACGCCGATACTGTTTTCGTTTCCCTCGGCTCTGCCGCGGAAAACATCGAGGCCGCCGTCGACTACCTCCGCAAGACGCGCAATGCCAGCGTCGGCTCCATCCATGTCAATGTCATCCGGCCGTTTCCCGAGGCGGCCATCGTCGAAGCCATCAAGGGCAAGAAGAACGTCATCATCCTGGAACGCACCGACGAAGCTCTCTCCGGCGACAACCCGCTGGGCCGCGACATCCGCACCGCGATCTCGAAGGCCCTGCAGCACACCGCCGGAATTCCCGAGATTTCCCTTGAGCAGGTCCCCAATATTTACGGCGGCAGCTACGGCCTCGGCTCGCGGGACTTCCGCCCCGAGCACGTCTTTGGCGCCTACGAGTTTGCCACCGCCGGCCGTGCCCGGCAGGACGGCAAGACGGCGGCCGACGGCGCCAGCTTCTTCGTGCTCGGCATCGACCATCCCTACGCTGTCATCGGCGAAGAAAAACCATCTCTGCTGCCCGAGGGCGCAGTCGCGGTCCGTTTCCATTCGATCGGCGGCTGGGGCGCCATCACCACCGGCAAGAACCTCGGCGCCATCCTCGGCGACCTCAACGATCTGCTCTTCGAGCGCGACGGGCTGACCGACGACCTGGGCAATCCCAAAGAAGTGATCCACGTCAGCGCCAACCCCAAGTACGGTTCTGAGAAGAAGGGCGCTCCCACGAGCTACTTCATGGTGGCGGCCAAGGATCGCATTCGCGTCAACTGCGACCTGCGCCATGTGACCACGGTCCTGTGCTGCGATCCCAAGGCTTTCACCCACACCAACCCGCTCGACGGCATGCAGCAAGGCGGAAGCCTGCTCTGGGAGTCGGACGCGGAAGGCGAGCGAGCGTGGGAGAATCTGCCCCTCTGGGCGCGCAAGCAGATCATCGACAAGAAGATTCGCGTGTTCACGCTGCCCGGCTTCGACATCGCCCGCAAGGCCACCGACCGCGGCGACCTGCAACTCCGCATGCAGGGCAACGCCTTCCTCGGCGGCTTCTTCGCGGTCTCGAATCTGCTCCAGGAGTTTGGCATCACGCAGGAGCAATTCATCGAAGTGGTCCGCAAGCAGTATGTGAAGAAGTTCGGCAAGCTCGGCGAAGCGGTTGTGAATTCGAACATGGAGGTCATGCTCGAGGGCTTCAGGCGCGTGAAGGAAATCGCCGTCGGCGAACTCTCCGCGGCCGACCACTCCACGCTGCGGGGCCAGGCGCTGCTGCCCGTTCTCGAAATGGCCGCTATCGGCGGCGAGAGCTGCACCACGGGTGGCTGCCGCTCCACACCGCCGCCCATTGGCCAGTCTGCGCGTCCGCCGGTGGCCTCGATCGCCGCGTTCGACGCCGAATTCCGCTCCAGCTTTGGCTACGATCAGCCCGCCACACCTCTCTCCGCGCTGGGCGTCATCGCCGCGGCTACGGGCGACACGGCCTCCAAGTACGTTGCACGGCGCGAGACCCCGCTCTATATCGCCGAGAACTGCACCCAGTGCATGGAGTGCATCTCGGTCTGTCCCGATACCGCTCTGCCGAACACTTCTCAGGATTTGAGCACGATGCTCGGCACGGCCATTTCGCGCTACGTCGCCGATCCCGCCGAACGGCGCAAGATGATCGACAAGCTTCCCGAAATCGAGAAGCTGACCCGCCAGCGTATGCTGGCCGAAATCAAGCAGGGCACCCCGCTGCCGAAGATCGTGCGCGAAGTGACCGAGTCGGTGGACGGATTCTCGGCCGAAGCCAAGGCACAGTTCTACAACATCATTGATAAGGTGCCGATGGCGTACCAGAAGGTCAACGCCATCTTCTCCTCGCCGGAGCGCAAAACGGGCGGCTCTGGTGGCGTGTTCTCCATCTTTGTCAGCGACCTGTGCAAGGGCTGCGCTGCCTGCGTTACCGCCTGCGGCGACCACAACGCGCTCAAGATGGTGCAGGAGACCGAATACGTCAATGCCGAGCACGAGACCGGCACCGCGTTCCTCAACCTGCTGCCCGACACCTCGCAGAAGTACCTCGGCCTCTTCAACGCCGCTAACCCGGCCGACTCGAAGACGGCTACGCTGCGCAACATGCTGATGGTGCGCCGCAACTACGACGCGCTCGTATCCGGCGACGGCGCCTGCGCGGGCTGCGGCGAGAAGAGCGTGCTGCGGTCGATCGCGGCCGTTACCGAGGCCTACATGCGGCCCGTCTATCACGCCAAGGCCGACCGCTTCGTGGCCAAGGCCGGCGAACTCGAGAAGACCGGCGTCGCGAAGCTCGCCGTGCTCAAGGCTCGCAGCATGCCCGAATATGAGCAGCTGCGCCAGGTGCTCGCACACCTGATCATGGGCCTGGGCGGCGAAGATGACGCCGACACCAAGTCGCGCATCGCCGCATACGAGCAGAAGCATGGCCCCATCAGCGATGCCCAGCTGGTCGAGGCTGTTGCTGCCGTGCTGCTCACCGAAGCTTTCAACCACAAGAGCCTGCAGCCCATTGACGGCCGCCTGGCCAATGGCATGAGTGTAATGGCCATGGCCGCCCACACCGGCTGCAACACGGTCTACGGGTCGACGTCGCCCAACAACCCGCATCCCTATCCGTGGATGAACTCGCTCTTCCAGGACGGCATCACCGTAGGCTGGCTCATGGGCGAGAGCTTCATCGTTGATCACGCCCGCCGCTCGGTCATTCCCGAGCGCCTGGCCGACATCATTCTTACCCGCATCGCCGATGCTGCGGATGGCACTACGAAGAGCAACGTCATCACCGATCGCGAGTATTACGAGTTCTCGCACTTCACCGATGCGCTGATGACCGATCAGGAAATCATCGAACTGCCCAAGGTCTGGGTGGTCGGCGGCGACGGCGGCATGGGCGACATCGGCTACCAGAACATGTCGAAGGTGATCCTGCAGAACCGGCCCAACATCAAGGCTCTGATGCTGGATACGCAAGTCTATTCGAACACCGGCGGGCAGAACAGCGACTCAACCCCCATGCTTGGCGGCAACGACATGAACGTCTTCGGAGCGGCCACGCAGGGCAAGAACACCGAAAAGAAGACGGTGGCGGAGACGTTCCTCGCCGGCCACGGTTCGCCGTTCATCGCCCAGGTTTCGATGGCCAATGCGCCCAAGCTCTACCGGGCGATTCTCGACGGCCTCGAGTATCGCGGAACCTACTTCATGCAGTGCTTCACCACTTGCCAGCCGGAGCACGGCGTGGCCGACGACATGGCGCTCTTCCAGGCGCAGCGCGTCCGCGACTCGCGCGGCGTGCCGGAGTTTGTCTTCGATCCGCGCAAGGGCGAGAGCTACCAGGAAGCTTTGGACATCAAGGGCAACCCGTCCATCGATCTGGACTGGTACGAAACCAAGTCCAAGGCCACCGGCGAAACCACGCGCTACACCGTGGCCCACTGGTGCACCACTGAAGCCCGCTTCCGCAATCACCTCAAGAAGATCAAGCCTGAGGTGGCCGCGAAGCTGATTCATCTCGATAACATGCTGGTCCGCGTCACCCAACAGGACGTGGTCTACCGCCGTTATCTCGATCCGAAGCACCGCTCGTTCATTCCCGACTTTGGCGTGTACATTACGTTCGAGGAAAACGGCAAGACCGAGTACCGTTCACTTAGCCGGCAGTTAGTCATGTTCTGCGTCGAGCGTCGCAAGTCGTGGCGCATGCTGCAGTCGAAGGCGGGCGTCGTCAACAAGGAGTACCTGGCGCAGAAAGCAATCCTGGCTGATGTGGAGTCAGGCAAGATCAGCAAGGAAGACTTCTTCGCCCACGCGAATGAGATGGTGGCGGAGAAGCTGGGCAATCCGGTGTTGGCCAAAGCGTAAGGCACGGTGCGGCAAGTCCGGGATTTATCCCGGATAACGACCGGCGAACAATTCAAAACGAAACAGAACGCGGACCGCAAGGTCCGCGTTCTGTTTTACCGATTTGTCGACCGACGCAGGAGCACTCCTCGCATGATGGAGGTTCCTGCTCTAGTCGCCCCACCTGTGCAGGCTCCAGCCGATCGGCAATCCGATCAGTAGCATATGCGCCGCGATCCCTGTGAGCAGAACGCGCAGCGGGTACGGGCCTTTGAAGTGAAATGCGCACAGCGGCATCACCACAAGGTACATCACCAGAAATACCGCGATGCCGAAGAACATCCCGCACACCACGTAATTCTCCTTCAGGAAAGGGAGTATACGGCTCGCCTGGCAATAAACAGTTGCGGCGGAAAACGCGATGAAGAAATGAATCGCGAGACCCAGAATCCAGACTCCGATCCCGGTGCTGTTTCTCGCCGAGGGTCCAAGGAGTCCACCCGCGATGCCGCGCGGAACATTTACTCCCCCGGTGATAAATGCAGAAGCTATATCGAGAATCCCGGCGATCGTTCCGCCGATGAGAATCGGTTTCAGCAAACTTGCTTCCGAACGCACTCTTGCGATTGACGTAGTGGCGCTCATCGCATCCTCTTTTCGAGTTGATTCGGCGGGCAAAAGCGCGGCGGTGAAACCGCAAGCGCTCAGGGGAACTCCGCCTGTTGCGTAGCTATTCTAATTATGGTGCTTCGATTGATACGGCCAACTGGTGCGATGCGGACAGCGCTCTTGCGGAACGGCCCAGCCTCATTGCGAACAGGCAAGGTCTGCGAAATCGTTTTAGCCCCAACCCGCCGGAACACCAGACCAGCTTGAATAAGCTACCATCCGGGCAAGAACAACGGGTGGAATCAGGCCGTTGCAAATTTCTGTAACCAGCGCCGACGAATTTCGTCTCATGCTTGTATGGTGTTCTCAAGATCGCAACTGAGGCGCGTCGTGTTGTTAGCGGTGTGGGTGCTGCTGGCTGCCGGATCAGGCGCGTCAGCCCAGCCAGCGGCGGAGAGCCCGCGTGTCCCGGTGCTCGTGGAGCTTTTCACGTCGGAAGGCTGCTCCGATTGTCCTCCAGCAGACAAGCTGCTCGAAGAACTGGATACGAAGCAATTTGTGCCCGGCGCGCAGGCGATCGTACTGAGCGAGCACGTCACATACTGGAACCGTCAGGGATGGACCGATCCGTTCTCGATGCTGGAAATGGATGACCGGCAGAAGGAGTATGGCGATCGGTTTCACCTCGACTCGATTTACACTCCGCAAGCGGTGGTCGACGGAACCGCGCAGATGGTGGGCAACAACGGACCGGAACTGGCGCGCGCCGTGGAGGCCGCGGCTAAGACCGCCAAGGAATCTCTGACCATCGCAGAGCCGCGCTGGGACAGCGGTGCAGCGGTTTTCAGCGTGAAGGGCGCGGCAGATCCAAAGGCCAGGCTGATCGCGGTCCTGGCGGCCGATGCCACCAAGTCGGAAGTCGCGCGCGGCGAGAATGCGGGACGCACCCTGCATCACGTCGCCGTGGTGCGGGTCATGAAGGACTTCGGTTCGAGCGCCGCAGATGGCCGTCCGCTTCGGCTTTCGGGCGGTGCGCTCGCTCACGGCAAGGATGCATCCGGCCCCGTACGGCTGGTGGTCTTCGCCGTGGATCGCAAGACCGGACACGTGACCGCGGTGGCCGAACAGACCATCAATCGGTGAATGTCCCGGTCTAACCCGGTCTAGTATGTCCTGAGGGATCACTCGGGGGTACGGGATGCGTCGAGCGTTCAACCTGACCATGCGGGTCGTCAGTAGCCTGATCGGCATTTTGCTGGCAATTATGGGCGGAATCTGGATCCTGCAGGGGCTCAATCTTGCCTGGGGCGCCCTCAGCCGCAGTTTCATGCAGGGCGACCAGCATTGGGCGCTGTATGGCGCGATCGCGCTGGTCATCGGCATCTGCCAGATGATCTGGAGCAACACTCGGGGGATGCCATAGAATTTAGGTATGGATGACCGCATGTCGTACGCCCTTGCCCAGGGCGACCCGGAAGTAGCCGCCGCCGTCGATCACGAGACTCTCCGCCAGCACGAGGGGCTGGAGATGATCGCCAGTGAAAACTTTGTGTCCGAGGCTGTGCTGGAGGCTGCGGGGTCGGTCTTCACCAATAAATACGCCGAAGGCTACCCCGGCCGGCGCTACTACGGTGGTTGCGAGTACGCCGACGTGGTGGAGAACCTGGCCCGCGACCGGGCGAAACAGATCTTTGGCTCCGAACACGCCAACGTGCAGCCGCACTCCGGCTCCCAGGCCAATGCGTCCGCCTATGCGGCGGTGCTGCAGGCGGGGGACACGATCCTGGGCCTGGACCTGGCGCACGGCGGGCATTTGACCCACGGCCACAAGCTGAGCTTCAGCGGCAAGCTGTACCGGCCCACGTTCTACGCGGTGCGGCGCGATACCGAGCTGATCGATTACGACGAACTGGAAGCGATCGCGGAGCGGGAAAAGCCCAAGGCCATCATCGGCGGCGGCAGCGCGTATCCGCGGCTGTGGGATTTCGCGCGCATGCGGCAGATCGCGGACAAGGTGGGCGCGGTGTACATCTTCGACATGGCGCACATTGCCGGGCTGGTCGCCGGCGGCGTGCATCCTTCGCCGGTGCCGCACGCGCAGATCACCACCTCGACCACGCACAAGACGCTGCGCGGCCCGCGCGCGGGACTGATTCTGTGCGGGAAGGACCTGGCCCCGGCGGTAGACAAGGCGGTCTTCCCGGGCCAGCAGGGCGGCCCGCTGGTGCATATCATCGCCGCCAAGGCGGTGGCGTTTGGCGAAGTGTTGCGGCCGGAATTCCGCACCTATGCAGCGCAGGTTGTGGCCAACGCGAAAGCTCTTGCGCTGGCGCTCCAGGAGGCGGGGTTCCGGATCGTCTCCGGCGGAACCGACAATCACCTGATGCTGGTGGATGTTTTTGAAAAAGGCATTCTCGGCTCCGAGGCGGAACTGGCGCTGGGCAAGGCCGGCATCACGGTAAACAAGAATGCGATTCCGTACGACACCAATCCGCCGCTGAAGCCGAGCGGGATTCGCGTCGGCACACCGGCACTCACCACGAGGGGCATGAACGAGCCGGAAATGCGGCAGATCGCGGTGTGGATTTCAAAGGCCCTGGAACATCGCAACGACGACGGGCTGCTGGAATCGATTCGCGGCGAGGTGGCGGAGCTGGCCAACCAGTTCCCCCTCTACGCCTGGCGGCGGGCGCCGGCGGCAGTCAACGCATAAGGGACGGATTTAAGAGCAGGCCATGATCGGGAATTGATAATCCGGGATTGATGTTCGGAACTGCTCATTGAGGTCATGAAATTCAACAATTGATATCTTCCTGCAGGCGAAGCATTTGCCGGCATTGCGAAGTCGTGCGCCCACGAATGCTGGGCAACTTCCGTTGGCTGGCGGGGTTGCATCTAAGCGTGTGAGTCAAGTGGTTGCACCCGCGGCGAACACCGCCATGCAAGCGATGTTCCTCCAACGGATGCAGGAGGAAAATATTATGAAACCTGTTCACTTTGCGCTGGCAACCCTTTTGAGTGTTGCAGCGCCGGCATTTGCTCAGCAAGCTCAGCAACATGAGCACGAACAAGAGCACCAAAGAGCAGCGCAGCAGCCTGTCCCGCAGCGCGGTCCGGAGCCGTATCACGGCGGAAACCAGGCAGATCAGGGCAGAGCCCATCAAGAGCAGCAGAATCAGCAGCATCAATATCAAATGCAACAGCAGCAGCATCAAAATGCCGAGCGCCAACAACAAGACCAGCAGCGCCAGCATCAAGAAGCGGAGCACCAACAACAGGCAGAGCACCAACAGCAGGCGGAACAGCAGCATCAATACCAGGAACGCCGTAACTATGTGGACCAACCGGGTCACCCCAATGCGCCCCACGTCGATAACGGAAGAGTGTGGGTAGGCCATGACACGGGCCGCGACGATGCGCACTATCACCTCGATCATCCGTATGAGCACGGCCGCTTTGAAGGTGGATTTGGACCCGAACATCGGTGGAGAATGGCCGGTGGCGGTCCTGACCGCTTTCGCTTCAACAACTGGTACTGGCGCGTTGCTCCCTGGGACATCCCCTACGTCGATGGCTGGATGTGGGATTCAGATGGCGTCGTAATTTATGAAGATCCCGATCATCCCGGCTGGTACCTGGCCTACAACACCCGCCTTGGCACCTATGTACACGTGCAGTATCTGGGATAAATTTTGAATTGCGGCAATGTGCCTACTCGACCAGAGGGATGAGCTCAAAGGCTCGTCCCTTTTTGCGAAAGGCCGCGCCCGGAATCTTTGTCTGCTGCGGGAACCATGCGATAAGATGGCCAGTCCATCGAAATCAGTGAGGTTCCTGCATGACACCATCGACGCCCCGGCTTTCAGTGCGCGCACTGCCCATGATGATGGCGGTGCTTTCTTTTGTTCTTCCCACGCCCATAGCGGCACAGGTACTGGCTCCCGCGGCGCGCCACACGCTCGACATGACAGTGGTCAAGCCGGAGACGGTCGGGTTCTCGTCGGAGCGCTTGGAGAGACTGCACGCGCTGATGCAGCAGACCGTGGACAAAAAAGAGCTCGCGGGCATCGTGACCATTCTCGCGCGGCACGGCAAGGTTGTGGACTACCGGGCCTATGGCCAGCGGGACATGGCTTCAGGCGCGGCCATGACGAAGGACACCATCTTTCGCGATTATTCGATGACCAAGCCGGTGACGGGCGTGGCGATGATGATGCTGTATGAGCAGGGCAAGTGGCTGCCCTCGGATCCGATCGCCAAGTACATTCCCGAGTTTGCACGCCTGAAGGTCTTCAAAGGTCAAGATGCTGAAGGGAAGATGATTCTTGTCGATCCCGATCACCCGCCCACCATCGCTGAACTGATGTCGCACACCGCGGGATTCACATACGGCTTTTTTGGAGACACACCTGTCGATCACATGTATCGCGATGGCAAGCTTTTTGATTCAAAGAATCTTCAGGAGTTTATCGAAAAGTTGGCGGCGATCCCCCTTACCTACCAGCCGGGCAAGGGCTGGACCTACAGCGTATCGATGGATATCGAGGGCTACATCGTCGAGAAGTTGTCGGGGCAGTCGCTGCCGGACTTCATGCGCGAGCACATTTATTCGCCGCTGGGAATGAAGGATGCGGGATTCTATGTGCCGGCCGAGAAGCGCAACCGATTTGCAACACTGTACGTGGCCAACAAGGAGGACGGGCTGGACCTCGATCCGAACAGTGCCACCGGCTATGCGGCGCAGCCCACCATGGCGTCGGGCGGCGGGGGCATGGTCTCAACAGCGGAAGACTACTACCGCTTCGCGCAGATGCTGGCCGATGGCGGAGAGTTGAACGGCTCACGCATCCTGGCTCCCGCCTCGGTGAAGCTCATGACATCGAACCATCTGCCTCCCAGCCTTCTCACCGGTGAATACGGCATCGGCGCGCAGCAGATGCGGGCGGGATTCGGCTATGGCTATAATTGCGCGGTCGCATTCGATCCGCCGACAGCCAATCTCCCCGACGGAAAGGGTACGTTTCTGTGGGACGGCGCGGCTGGCACGTGGTTCTGGGTGGATCCTACGAACGACATTGTTTTTGTGGGCATGATTCAGCGAATGCGCGGCGGCAATCCCAACGTGCAGTATCTGAGCCATACGCTGGTAAACCAGGCGCTGGTGGATCCTTCGAAATAACTGTTGGGGCTGCGCACGATCTGCCGAGCCACGTCTAACAGCTACTTCAGCAGATCCAGGGCCATGGCGGTCATGGCAGTTACTCCTGTCGTGATCGTGGGTCCGTAGACAGGCGCAAACAGGGCCGAATGCAGCCCGGGCAGCGGCACTCCGGTTTCTTTAGCGTTCGCCAGCTTGTCCGGATCAGATGCGCCCAGCCGGAACATCATCCCCGGAATCTGCCCGTCGAGCGTGAACAGCCCCACATCCTCGCTGCCCATCACCGAGTCGGCCGGGATGACGCGATTGGCGCCCAGCGCATTCACGGCTATGCCCCGCAGCCGTTCGGCCAGGGCCGGATCGTTATAGGTAACGGGCGCGTTCTCGTTCTGGCTCACGGTTACGATCGGCATGCGGTCGGTGGGCACTCCGTAGCCGATCGCAATCCCCTCAGCCGTGCGACGAATTGCCGAAATAATCTGGTCGCGCTCCTTATCGGAATAGGTCCGCAGAGTGATGCCCATCGTCGCTTCATCGGGAATAATGTTGCGCTTCACCCCTCCGTGAATGGTGCCCACGGTGAGCACCGCCGGCTGCTGCGGATTCACCTGGCGGCTGACGATGGTCTGCGCCAGCACGACAAACTCGGCCGCCATCAGGATGGGGTCCTTGCCGCTCTCGGGCGCCGATCCGTGGGTTCCGACACCCCGCATCACCACGTCGATGCTGGTGGAACTGGCGAGCAGCGGTCCGCCCTTGATGGCGATCGAACCGGCTGGAGTGGAGGGGTCGTCGTGTTCGGAGAGCACAAGGTCCGGCCGGCCGAAGCGCTGATAGAGCCCGTCTGCCAGCATGGCGCGCGCGCCGTCGATGGTCTCCTCGGATGGCTGGCCGATCAGCACCAGCGTGCCGTGCCACGCTGATTTGCGCGCCGCCATCTCGCGAGCCATGCCGAGCAGCACGGTCATATGGATGTCGTGGCCGCACGCATGCATCACGCCCACATCCTGCCCTTGCGGATTGGTGGAGCGCACGGTGGAGGCGTAATCGAGGCCGGTCTTTTCTTCGACCGGAAGCGCGTCCATGTCAGTGCGGATCAGCAGGCGCGGACCGGCACCGTTCTCGAGCACCGCGACGATGCCGAAGGCCGGCGTCCCGTCCTGGTATTTGCCCACGTGCTCCGTGACCGTGTAGCCGGCTTTGCGCAGCTCCGCAGCGAGATATGCCGAGGTCTTTTCTTCATGGTGCGAGAGCTCAGGGTTGCGGTGCAGCTGCTTGTAGGTTTCTGTGAGCGAGGGCAACTGGGCCTGGACCGAGGCAGGCAGACCCGGAGTGCTTTGAGCGGCGAGGGGAATCGCCGCCAGGACCGCGCCCGCAACAGGCAAGATTATGAAGAAGCAAAGGTGTCTTCCTTCCATGAAGGGGCATGGAGCCAGCGTAACACGGTATTTGGGTCTCTAGGCCGCATCACGGAGTCGAGCCGCAGACAGTCCGGGACCGGATTTTGAGCGGCCCGAAAATTCCCTATTGCATTCCCATAGGGGCCGATGTATTGTGACTCTCTATGGGTTCGCCATAGGAGGCGAGAGATGGGCGGCAAGACCGATGTGTGGCAGGGAACGCTGGCGCTGATGGTGCTGCGGACTCTCGAAACCATGGGCCCGCAGCACGGCTACGGCCTGGCACGGCGTATTGAGCAGACCAGCGGCGACCTGCTGGAGTTGAACTACGGCACGCTGTATCCGGCGCTGCTCAAGCTGGAGCAAGAGGGCTACATCCGCTCGCGCTGGGGCGCTTCAGAGAATAACCGCAAGGCCAAATTCTATGAGCTGACCAAGGCCGGGCAGCGGCAGGTGCGCAGGGCTGCAGCAGAGTGGGAGCAAACGACCGAAATCCTTGCCAAATTTCTCTCGGCAACCGAAGGTGCCTGATGCGGAAGGTGCGAGCGATGTGGATGCGGCTCCTGGGGCTCGTGCGAAGAAACCGCGCGGATGAGGACTTCTCCGCCGAACTTGAAGCGCACCTGGCTCTGCATATCGACGCCGGCGTGCGCGCGGGACTGAGCGAGAGCGAGGCGCGGCGCCAGGCCCTGATACTGCTGGGCGGAGCGGAGCAGACGCGCCAGGCTCATCGCGACGGCCGCGGCGTACTGTGGCTGGAGAATTTTGCGCAGGATGTTCGCTACGGGGTGCGGACTCTGCGCCGCGCGCCCGGGTTCACGGTGACCGCGGTGCTGACGCTCGGCCTCGGAATCGGCGCCTGCACAGCGGTCTTCAGCCTGGTAAACGCGGTGCTGCTCCGGTCATTGCCGTACGGAGATCCCGAGCGGCTGGTTTATCTCTTCACTCCCAATCCCAATCTCAAGATTCCTGCGGAAGTCATTTGCCCGAGCTACGGGGACTTCTTCGACATCAAGCGTGAGAGCCGGTTGTACGCCAACATGTCGAACTTCGAGCAGGCGATATTCAGCGTTGGGGGCCAGGGGCAAGCACAACGCATCGGCGCTGCTCGCGTGGATGAGAGCTTTTTCTCCACGCTCGAATCTCAGCCGGAACTGGGGCGCGACCATCGGGCCCGAAGACATCCAGCCGGGTCATGACAAAGTTGCGATGATCAGCCACTCGCTGTGGGTGTCGATCTTTGCGGCAAAAGCAGATGTCGTTGGGCGCGATCTTCAACTGGACGGCGCGCATTACCGGATCATCGGCGTCATGCCGCCGGAATTCGAATACCCTTTCAAGACCGATCTGCCCTACGGGAACTCGCATATCAACTCGACGCAGATCTGGGTTCCGCTGGTGCTGGATGCGAAGAAGAAGTCGGATCGCAATCCGGATGATAATGTGTCGATTGCGCGGTTAAGACCGGGCATCACTATCCACGAAGCGCAGTCAGAAATGAGTACCATCATGGCGCGCCTCGTCAAGCAGTATGCGGGCGACACAATGCGGAGCGGCTGGGGCGCGCTCGTGGAGGGATTTACCGCCATTTCAATCGGGCCGGTGCGGCCGTTGATGCGGCTGCTGCTGGCGAGCGTGGGGCTGGTGCTGCTGATTGCGTGCGGCAACGCGGCCAATTTGCTGCTGGCGCGGGCGGCGGCGCGTGAGCGCGAACTCGGTGTCAGAGCGGCGCTGGGCGCGGGGCGCAGCCGCGTAGTGCGGCAGTTACTCACGGAGTCGCTGTTAATCTGTATCGGCGGTGGAATGCTGGGCACCGGTTTGGCGTTTCTGTTTCTGCGAACCCTGCCGCGCCTCGATCCCGGCAATATTCCGCGGATGAATGAGGCGTCGCTCGATTGGCGCGTGCTCTTGTTCGCACTCGGGGCATCGCTTCTGACCAGCGTGATCACCGGTGTATTTCCGGCCGTCGGAGCTTCGCGTCTGCAACTCGCCGAGTCGCTAAAGGCGCAGGGAGCACAGGGGCGCACCGCGGGCCACAGCCGCGTGCAGAGCGGTCTGATCATTGCGCAGACTGCGATGGTCGTGGTACTGCTGGCCGCTGCAGGCTTGCTCATCCGCAGCTACATCAACGTGGTCAACGTCGACACTGGCTTCTCGCAGGCGGCGGTGACATTCCATCTTGGTCTGGATGACCGTTATAAGCCGCCGCAGACAGCCTTCGTTAAGAACTTCATCGCCCGACTGAGCGCCCTCCCTGGCGTACAGGCAGCCGGCGCGGTAAACAATCTACCCCTCAGTAACTCTGAAAGCCTCACGATCCTGTGGATTGACGGCTATCCGAATAAGGATTTTCAGCAGTCCGAAGGCCGAGTGGTCACACCGCAGTATTTTTCGGCCATGAACATTCCGCTGTTTGCCGGCCGCTCTCTTACGGATGCCGACGCGACAGCCAATGGCCCCATCGTCATCAATCGGAAATTCGCGGATACGTATTTTCCAAATGGCAATCCCATCGGGCGGCGGATCAGCGGCGATGAGAAGCACGAACACTGGGCGACCATTGTCGGAGTCGTTGCCGATGTTCGGCACACCAGCCTGGAAGAAGAGCCGCAACCGCAGATGTACGGTGCCAGCTACGATTTGGGCGACGCGTATTTCGCAGTTCGTTCCACGCAACCGCCACCAGTTGTGGTTGCGGAAGTGCGTTCCACGCTGAAGTCCATCGATCCCAATCTCGCGATGACGGATATACACACGATGGGCGACCTGGTTTCGATTGCCAGCGCGCGGCGCAGGTTTCAGACATCGCTGCTGACGGTATTCGCGGCGATTGCGCTGGTGCTGGCGCTGGTTGGGCTCTATGGCCTGATGGCGTATTCGGTGAATCGCCGCACGCGCGAGGTGGGCATTCGCATGGCGCTGGGAGCGCAGCGTAGCGACGTGCTGCTGCTGGTGTTGAAGAATGCGGCGTTCTTAGTGGGTGCAGGACTGGTCGCCGGCATCGTGTGCACATGGGTAGCTACGCGGGCCATGAAAGCGTTTCTGTTCGGCGTAAGCGAGCACGATCCGGGAACAGCGGCGGCGGTGATCGCGCTGGTCCTGGTGAGCGGGCTGCTGGCGGCGTTTGTGCCGGCGCGGCGGGCTTCTTCGACAGACCCGATGCAGGCGTTGAGGACCGAGTAGGAGGACATATGCGAAATCTGCGGGCACTCTTGTTCCGTCTCGGCGGCCTGCTTGGGCGCGGCCGGGCCGACCAGGAATTTTCGGCTGAACTCGAAGCGCACCTGGCGCTGCATATCGATGAAGGCAGGCGCGCGGGATTGAGCGAAGCCGAGGCGCGGCGCCAGGCGCTGATCGGACTGGGCGGAGTGGAGCAGGCGCGCCAGGCCTATCGGGACCGGAGCAGTTTGCCCTGGCTCGAAGACCTGCTGCACGATCTGCGCTACGCATGGCGCATGGTGCTGCGAAATCCGGGCTTCGCCGCAGTGGCTGTGCTTACGCTGGCGGTCGGCATCGGCACTTGTGCGACTGCCTTCACGTGGATCGACGCGGTCCTGCTGCAGCCCTTGAGCGGTGTACGCGATCCCGGGCGGCTGGTCACCATCGAATCTGTCACGCCGAACGGCGAGTGGGTGCCGAATTCCTATCCCGACTTTATCGACTTTCGCGATCACCTCAAGCAGTTTGATGGCATCGCGGTGACGCATCCCGCGGCTTTCAGCGTGGGCAGGGAAGATCATGCGGAGCGGGTGTGGGGCGAGCTGGTCTCGGGAAATTTCTTTTCCGTGCTCGGCGTGCAAGCGGAAACGGGCCGGCTGTTTCTTCCCAGTGAATATGGCGATACGCCTGGCGCTTTTCCCGTCGCGGTGATCAGCGACCGCTACTGGCGCGCACACTACGGCGCCGACCCGGCCATTGCGGGCAAGACGATTCGCATCAACCAGCACGAACTCACCATCGTGGGCGTGGCAGCTCCGGCAGTTTCATGGATCGATACCCATCACCGCATTCGACGTGTGGGTTCCCTACATGGAGCAGTCGGAGCTGAATGGCGTGAAGTTGTGGATGCTGCGCGACCGCCACGATCGCAACATGCTGGGCATCGCGCGGTTGAAGCAAGGCGTCACGTTCGAGCAGGCGGGCGCGGAGTTGAAGGCGCTGGCGGAGCGCATGGCCGTGGCCAATGCCGATGTGAGCGAAGGCATGAGCGCCATTCTGCTGCCGCTGGCCAAGTCGCCGCACGGGCCGCAGGGGCTGCTGGCCGGGCCGCTGCGCATCCTGATGGGCGTGTGCGCATTGTTGCTTCTGATCGTGTGCGCCAACGTGGCCAACCTGCTGCTGGCGCGGGCCACGGTGCGCGAGAAGGAATTCACCGCGCGCATGGCGCTGGGCGCGCGGCGCGGCCGGATCGCGCGGCAGGTGCTGACCGAAAGCCTGATGCTCACTATGGCCGGCGCCGGGCTGGGGCTGGCGGTGACGCCGTGGCTCGCGCACGCGCTGAAGTTCCTGATGCCGCCGGGTCCGATGCAATTTCTGGTTGCGATGGACACCCGGCCCAACTTCGCGGTGCTTGCCTTCACCGCCGGCGTGTGCGTTCTTACGACCCTCGCGGCGGGACTGATTCCCGCGTTGCAGGCGGGGAGAATCAACCTGAGCGCGCGCCTGAATGCAAACGGCCGCAGCGGCACGGCGGGACGAGGACGCAACCGGCTGCGCTCCGCGCTGGTCGCGGCGGAAGTGGCGCTGGCGCTGGTCGCGATGGTCGGCGCCGGACTGCTGGCGCGCGGCTTTCAGCAGACCATGCGCATCGATCCCGGCTTCGATCCGGATCACGTTCTGCTGAACCAGTTTTATCTTTCGACCAACGGATACAATCTCGCGCAGCGCAAGGAGTTCTGCCGGCGCCTCGAAGAGCGCATGCTGTCGGCGCCCGGCGTGACCGACATTGCTTACTCCGACGGCGTGCCGCTGGGCTTTGAACCAAGCTGGTGGGAGGAGTTGGACATCGAAGGCTACGCACGCCGGCCCAACGAAAACATGAACATCTTCCGCAACGTGGTTTCCGCCGGATATCTGCCCCTGATGCACATACCGATTGTGGAAGGCCGCAACTTTACCGACCAGGACAATGAAAACGCGCCCGCCGTGATGATCGTGAACGAAGCGTTTGTGCGCCGGTTCTTCGCGGGGCGCGATCCCATCGGCCATCGCATTCATGGCTGGGGCAGCTGGTTTCGCGTGGTCGGCGTGGCCAAGGATTCGAAATATCACTACCTGGCTGAATCCGCGCCGGCGTACTTCTACGTGCCATTCCGCCAGGTATTTCGCGAGGATATGAACCTGGCGTTTTACGTGCGCACGCGCGGTGAGCCGGATGGCGTGCTGTCAACATTGCGCGAGCAGGTGCGGGCGATCGACCCCAACGTAACCGTCTATGACGCGGCGCCGTTGAAGGAATTCATTGGCGCGTCGCTCTATCCGCAGAAAGTGGCGGCGACCCTGATGACGGTGCTGGGAAGCCTGTCGCTTCTGCTGGCCGCGATCGGACTGTACAGCGTGATGGCCTACTCGGTGGCGCAGCGCACCCAGGAGATCGGCGTGCGCATGGCGCTGGGCGCACAGCCGGGCCATGTGCTGCGCATGGTGGTGCGCCAGGCGCTGGCGCTCGCGCTGGCCGGCCTGGCTTGCGGTGTGCTCGTGGCCGTGGCTATGGCGCGGGTGGTCTCGCTGCTCTCGTTTACCAATTCGGGTATGGGCGTGAATGTCCACCTGCTTTGCGGCCATGCGAACGACGTGTTGATCTATCTCGCGGCCATTGTCGTTTTGAGCGCGGTGGCTGCGCTGGCCTCGTATCTGCCCGCGCGACGGGCTGCGCACACCGATCCGATGCAGGCGTTGCGCATGGATTGATATCGAACGTGTGCAAGCGCTGACAGAAAACTGGAGAACAGATGCGAAAACTGCGAGCGATGTGGATGCGCTTTGTGGGCCTTTTCCGGGCGGGGCGCGATGACGAGGAATTCTCGGCAGAACTACAAGCGCACCTTGCGCTCGCATATCGAAGCGGGCACGCGTGCCGGGCTGAGCGAAGCCGAGGCGCGGCGCCAGGCGCTCATCCGGCTGGGCGGAGTGGAGCAAACCCGGCAGGCGTATCGCGAGCGGCGCGGTATGCCGTGGCTCGAGTCGCTGCTGCGCGATCTGCGCTACAGCCTGCGCACGCTGGCCAAGCACAAAGGCGTCACCGCGGTTGCGATCCTGTCGATCGGGCTGGGGATTGGCGCCAACGCGACCATCTTCTCGATGGTCAACCGCTTCGTGCTGCGGCCGGCGCCGGTCGGCGATCCTGCGACGCTGCTGGCACTGCACCTCCGGCAGGAGTGGCGAAAACTGCTGTAACAATTTCCCCAAGCCCATGTATGACGATGTCCGGAACGAAGCGAAATCGTTTTCCGGCGTGAGCGGCTATTACGACCTGATTCCCGCGTCGATAGGCGGCAACGGGGATCCCGAGCGCGTGTGGGGCCAGGGCGTCACGACCAATTTTTTCGACGTGCTCGAGCTTCCCATGGTGCTGGGGCGCGGGTTTGTCAGCAGCGATGAACGGCTTGCCGCGGTGGTGCTGAGTGCGCGGCTCTGGCAGCGCCGCTTCCACGGTGACGCCGCGATCGTTGGAAAGACGGTGACGCTCTCAGGAAGGCTGTTCACGGTGGTTGGCATTGCGCCGGCCACATTCCATAGCGTCGATCAGATTCTCGATTCGGAGTTCTGGGTACCGCTGGGCTTCACGGCGCAACTTGTTCCCAATCTGCCGCCGCAGGATTCGCGTGAATATCACTGGGTTACCGTGACAGCGCGATTGCGCGCCGGCGTAACGCGCACACAGGCTGCGGCGGAATTGAACACGCTTGCCGCGCGTTTCGCTGCGAGTTATCCCAAGACCGACCGGGGTCTGTCGTTCGTGTTCGAGCAGGCCGGCACGCTGCCGCCGCGCGAGCGGGACGCAGTGCTGATCTTCCTCAGCGCGCTCTCGCTGGTGGTGGTGCTGCTGCTCGCGATTGCGGCAGCCAACGTGGCCAACCTGTTGTTTGCGCAAGCGGCGGGAAGACAGGGCGAAATGGCGGTGCGGCTGGCGCTCGGCGCAACCCGGGGCCGGCTGCGGCGCCAGGTTTTGATGGAGAGCGTGTTGCTCGGTCTTGGCGGCGGAGCCCTGGGCGCAGTTCTGTCGCTGTGGGCCACGCAGTCGCTGTCATCGATGCATCTGCCGGCGCCGGTTCCTCTCGACGTGCGCGTGAACATCGATTGGCGGGTGGTTCTGTACATTGTTCTGATCAGCGCAGCGTCGGGCCTGCTGCTGGGGATTGGCCCCGCCTGGGCGGCTTCGCGTCCTTCTCTGGCGAAGGCGCTGAAAGGCGAAGATGCATTGGCGCGCGCAGGGCGCCGCTGGAATCTGCGCAACGTGCTGGTGGTGGCGCAGATCGCCATGTCGCTGACCACCCTGTCGGTGACGGGCCTGTTTCTGCGCAGCCTTGAGAACGCCGCCAATATCGACATCGGATTTCGCTCGCAGGGGCTCCTGATGCTTTCGGTCGATCCGCGCCTGAATGGCTATACCGCCGGAGCGCACCAGCCTGTTTCTTGCAGGACTGCGCCAGCGCGCCGCGGCTTTGCCGGGCGTGGATGCGGCGGTGTGCACGGATGTGCCGCTTCTTTCCGGCGGCAATCGCAGCGATGGATTCACCGTGACTGGGCACGCGGGGAAAGACGCGGCGTTCACGTATGCCGACCTGTACATGGTGACGCCGGGTTACTTTGAAGCCCTGGGTACGCCGCGGATCGCGGGACGCGATTTCGGCGGAGAAGCGGCGAACGGGCCGCGAACGGCGATCGTCAATAAGGCTTTCGCGGATCGGCTGTTCGGTGGCAGCCAATCCGATCGGGCAGCACGTGAACGGCGGCCACTGGACGTACGAGATTATCGGCGTAGTCGGAAATGCGAAGTCGCGGACGCTGGGCGAGGACACGCGCCCGATTCTGTATCGATCGCTCGACCAGAGTATTGTGGACGATGCTTCGCTGATGGGCTATACGCTTGTGGTGCACACGCGGGGCAATCCGGCGGCGCTGGCCGAGGCCGTGCGGCGGCAGGTGTACGCGCTCGATCCCGCCATGGCCATCTACAACGAGGAGACGATGGAAGAACACATCCGCAGCGCGTATTTCCTGCCCCGGATAGCGGCGGCGCTGTTTGGCGTGTTCGGCAGCATCGGACTGGTGCTGGCGGCCATCGGGCTCTATGGCGTGATGAGTTATGCTGTCGGCCGGCGCAGGCGCGAGATCGGCATCCGCATGGCCATGGGGGCGCGACCGGGATCGGTGGAGAGGCTCGATGGTGCGCGAGGGGATGACGCTGGCTGCGATCGCGACCGCCCTGGGTTGGCCGGCGGCCTGGGCGTTATCGAAACTGGCGGCGAGTTTCCTCTACGGGATTCAACCGCACGATGCGATCACCTTTGCTGCGGCGCCGGTGCTGCTCGCGGCCGTCGCATTGGCGGCGTGCTGGATTCCGGCGCGGCGTGCCGCTCGAATCAATCCGACTGAGGCGCTGCGCACGCAATAGGAGGTCACGAATGCGTAAACTGCGGGCGCTTGATGCTGCGGCTGCTGCGGCGCCGGGCGGACAAAGCGGGACTTTGAAGCCGAACTCGAAAGCCACGTCGCACTGGATACAGCCGAAGGAGTGCGCGCGGGGCTGAGTGAGCAGGAAGCGCGGCGGCAAGCCTTGATCAAGCTCGGCGGTGCCGAGCAGGCGCGGCAATCGTATCGCGAGCGTGCCACGTTGCCTGCTGGTCGAAACGCTGCGGCAGGATGTGCGCTATGCTCTGCGTGGATTTCGCCGCAATCCCATCTTTCGCGCTCACCGCGATCGTGACCCTGGCCCTGGGAATCGGCGCGACCACCGCCGTGTTCAGCGTGGTCGACCGCATCCTGTTTCGCGCGTTGCCTTACGCCGATCCGAGTCAAATTGTTTCGGTGGGCATGGTGCACTCGCTGGAGCATCAGGAGTTCCTGATGGGGCGCTTCCTATGGGGAATGGCAGAACCATCAGACGCCCTTTTCGGCCCTCACGGCGCAGAGCACGATGGTTCACAATTGCGACCTGGTCGAAGATAATCCGGCGCAACTTGGCTGCATATCATTCCAGGCGAGCTTTCTTCCCATGTTCGGAATCTCTCCGGCTCTGGGCCGCAATTTTCTGCCGGAAGAAGATCGTCCCAACGGACCGCGCGTGTTGATGATTTCTTATGGGCTGTGGAAGGGACACTACAACGGCGATCGTCACATCCTGGATCGGATGATCAATGTGGACGGCGATCCCGCTCGCATTGTGGGCGTGCTGCCCAGGGATTTTCAGTTTCCTACCCTGGAATCCGCGGATATTGTCTCGCCTTTTGCGTTCAATCCTGCGATCCAGCTGACGGTCAATGGCGGCATGGGCTACCCGATGCGTCTATTTGCGCGCCTCAAACCCGGTGTAAGCGTAGCGCAGGCGTACGCGCAGATGCAGCCGCTTTTTAACGGCGATCTCAACTGGCTTCCCGCCTTCGGCGAAGAAGCGAGGTTCGGCTTAGCATCCGGACGCTGCGCGATCGCGAGACCCAGGATGTGCGCCCGGTCGCATGGATTCTCTTCGGATTTGTTCTTGCGGTTTTGCTGATTGCGTGCGCCAACGTGGCCGGCTTGATGATGGCGCGCGGAGCCGGGCGGCAACGGGAGCTGGCGGTGCGCTCGGCGATCGGCGCCAGCCGTGGCCGGCTCATCCGCCAGGCGCTCACCGAAGCTCTGCTGCTCTCATTTGCGGGAGGCCTCGCCGGACTTGCGATGGCGCAAGGGCTGGTCATGGTGTTTGTCCGCCTCGCCCCGACGGGAATTCCACTCATCGGCAAGGCCCATCTCGATTTGCGCATTGCGGTGTTTGCGGCTCTGCTTTCGTGCCTCTGCGGAGCCATCTTCGGACTCGCCGCGGCGCTCGAAAAGCCGGGAATGTCGGCGCTGAACGCGAAGGCATCGATGCCGCGCAGTCATGCTTTTCTGAGACGCAGCCTTGTCACAGCGCAAATTGCCGTCAGCATCATTCTGTTGTCGGGCGCGGTGTTGTTGCTGCGCAGTTTTACAAAGATTGAAGAGCAGAATCTCGGCATGAAAACCGGTGGGGTACTGACCATGAAGGTGGCGCTTCCCTGGTGGCGCTACAACACCGATCAGAAGGTGATGGACTTCTATCTTCATCTTGAATCATCGTTGCGGCAGCTGCCCGGCACGCGTGCGGTGGGAATAGCTGATTCGCTTCCACCGGGAGGGTCGCTGGGCTTTCGGTATTCCGATCTTGTGGTGGAAGGCAAGCCGCCGACCCCTCCCGGGACCGGCGGAACCGTCGTGGGCCGATTCGTCACGCCCGACTACTTTCGTGCGCTCAACATTCCCATTGTTCGCGGGCGGAATTTTAGCGAGCAGGATCGCAGCAGCAACGAGCACGAAGCGATCCTGAGCCAGTTACTCGCTGCGCGCCTGTTTCCAGACGAGGATCCGATTGGCAAGCGCTTCATGTCGGATGGGCCTCGCAGCGCCGCTCAGACCATAGTCGTCGGCGTTGCAGACAACGTAAAGAACAATGGGCTTACCGAACAAAGTGATCCGGAGATGTACACGCTCCGCCGGAACGTGCCCGACAACTGGAGCGGCAACAGATTGATTGTCGTCATCGATTCGCTGATGCCGGCCTCTACGATTGAACCATGGGTCAGATCGGAGATCGCCTCGATCGATCGAACCGTTCCGGTAGAGATGGAGCCGCTCGGTCAATCCGTCAGCCGGCTGGCGGATCGTCCGCGCTTTGAAACGACGCTGCTTGGATTTTTTGCACTGACGGGGCTGGCGATGGCGGTGATCGGCTTGTATGGCTTGATGGCCTACATGGCAGCGATGCGCACTCACGAGATCGGCGTGCGCATGGCGCTGGGCGCTGACAGGCTCGCGGTGCTGCGGCTGATCCTGGGCGAGGGCATGCGGCTGGTGGCATTGGGCGGCACAGTGGGACTGGTGGCGGCGCTGGCGTTGGCCCGGGTGCTGAAGAGCCTGCTGTTCGAGGTCGAGCCGCATGATCCGGTCAGCTTTGCCGGCGTCGCGCTGCTGCTTGTGGCCGTGTCGGCGTTGGCGACATTGCTGCCGGCACGGCGCGCCGCTTCAATTCAACCCATGGATGCGTTGCGCGCCGAATAGCGAGTCTTGCCCGGCAGATTGCCGGGCTTCGTCGAGTGGTACACTCCACGAGGCGGAGAGTACAGCATGCGGGCAAGCGCAATCGAATTTCGCCTGCGCATGGCGATCAATGCGGCCATTATCGTTCTGGGATTCTGGGCGCCGTGGATCAATGCCCGCGGATCCTCGACCGTTTTCGCGCAGCGCATCCCGTTGCTGGAATGGCTGGCACTCGAGTTGGGCCGCACGGGACTGGTCCGTTTTACGGTTGCGGCGCCACTGGTGATTGCCGTAGGCGCCTCCATCGCCGCCGTCGGAGCGATCCTCCGCGTGTGGGGTACGGCGTACCTCGGCACCGGGACGGTTACCAGCATGGATATGAAGGCGGGCAGGGTCGTGGCAGATGGGCCGTATCGCTACATGCGCAATCCGCTCTACCTGGGCTTGTGGTGCATGGTGGCAGCGATGGCATTTCTCATGCCGGCGACGGGCGCGGTATTCGCCGATGGGATTGATCACCGTGTTTCTGTTGCGTTTGATTCTCGCGGAAGAGGCGTTCCTGGCTGCGCAGATCGGCGAGCCGTACAAACTCTATTTGCGCGCTGTGCCGAGGATCTTCCCGCGCCTGCATTCGAATCTCGAACGCGGAGGCAGCCGGCCGCAGTGGCTGCGCGCCGCCCTGGCGGAGATTACGCCGATCGGCGTATTCGTTGCGCTGGCCTTTCTGTCATGGTCATACGATAACCGCCTGATGACGAGAGCCATCCTGATCAGCTTTGGACTGTCGCTCGTGGTGCGCGCGCTAATGCCGGCGCGAACAGATCAGCGAGAAACTGCTCAATGACGACCGGATGCGGGAGCGCGCCGCAGACATTCATCGAACGCCGGCGTTCCTCTCGACTAATCTGCTGCCGACGCTCTCCTTTTGTCCCAGGTGTGTCCAGGTGAAGCCGGTGGAGTACTTGAGCCCGAAGCCCATCAGGCGATCGACGCCGATGTGGTTGACCCAGATGAGCGCAAGGGGTATCAGAGCGTTGGCGTGGAGCAGCCACCCAAGCAATCCCAGGGTGATGGGAACTGTGTACGTGTGAAATGCGTTGTAGACGCGTGCGCCTCGGCAAGGGCTAACCAGGTACCCGAGCATGGAAAGATCGGGCACGAGCCACAACGCCGCAAACAACCACCAACTGGCCCCGGTGCGCGCGTAGAGAATCGCGGCGGCCGCCCCAATCGCCAATCCCTCAATGCGCAGAATATAGCGGACTGTGAGCGGCAACGGCGCCGGTGTCGAAGAGTCACGGCGGATATCGGAAACGGTGGCCATACACTTTGGATGGAGCGCAGCGCTTCGGAGTGCAGGTTTTTTCGAGTCCGCTCACAGAAAAGCGAAAAGGGAGGAGCGTTGGCTTCTCCCTTTTCGCAGTCCGGAATGCAGATTCTTCGACTCGCTCCGCCCCAGCGACGAAACTGTCGCCGGAACCCTGGCTGCCCTCGCTCAGGAGGGACAGCGACGGGAAGGAGAATTGCTACTTCTTGACTGGAGCGATGACGTCCTTGGCGGCCTTGGCCACGCGGAACTTCACCACGGTCTTGGCCTTGATCTTGATGGCCTGCGCCGGTCTGGGGGTTGCGGCCGATGCGCGCCTTGCGCTCCGCCTTGACGAGGCGGCCGATGCCGGGAATTACGAATACGCCGTTCTTCTTGGTTTCCTTGATTGCGGTTTCCGCAAGCAGGTCCAGGAAGGCCGCGGATTGCTTGTTGGTCAGTTCGAGCTTCTCAGCCATTTGCCGCGTGAGGGCGGTCTTGGTCAAGTCCAGTTGCCATGTATTTTTCTCCTTCTGGGCGCCCTCTCGGGGCAGCCGGGTGTTGCCTGGGTTTCCGCCGCCCCGAAGGATCTTCCCCGTGGAAGAAGCCCAGGACGGAACCGCATGGAGGGAGTGTGGCCAGAGGCAACGTGAGCACAAACCCCTGTATTCATGCGGGTTTTTCGGAACCCTGTCGTTGGTTACAATGCGACTTCGGGCGGGGTAAAGTCAATGGGAAAAGGCCGATTTCCACAATTTTCTTAGGGTTTTGTGCCTTTTTTGCCTAGTTTTGCCCATTTTTAGCTGCTTTCAGCCACACTGAGCCGGATTTTTGCCCCAAAATCGAGGCAAAACGCAGTCCTCAATGCAGGCCGAAAAGCACCTTCTTCTTCGGCGCCAGAGCGGCTGCGATGGGCGTGTTGAGAGCATCGACCATCGGCGCAGCGAGCTTGAAGTGGCGGATGATGGTGGCGGCGAAGTCGGGCTGGAGGGCCGTGTTGGCAGGCAGCGTCGCGCTCAGACCCCATTGGCGGCACTGGATGAGATCGAGCGCCGGATGATCAGCGGGAAAGCCCTTGGGCGGCCGCGTCAGCGCGTTGCCTTCAAATTCAGTAAAGGTCTTGCGGACGGCAGGCTTTTGCGAGTAGTTTCCGGAACTGCGGCGTGGTTCTCGAGCAGCCAGTGACGAATGGCCGCCAGCTGATCCTTCTCCGGCATGTAGGCGCCGGCCGCGATGATCACTTCTTTGGCGCTGACGTGGAAGTAGTAGCCCGCGCCGGAGGTCTTGTCGAGGCCCTGGTGCGACCACCAGGCGGCGACGTGCGTTTTATACGGGCGCTTGTCGCTCGAAAATCGCGTGTCCCGATAGATGCGGAAGAGCGATTTCTCCGCGGGGCGGATATGGTTGGGCGCAAAGGCGACCATTGCCTCCGTGATCTTGCGAATGATGGCCAGCATGGGCTCTTTCAATTCGGCTTCGAATTCGGCTTTGCGCGGAGTGAACCATTCGCGATCGTTGTGGCGCGCGAGGTTGCGGAGGAACGTCATCGCCTGGGGGCGGAAACAGGGAACGGCAACGGACGGAACAGACGCAGGTGCGGCTTTGGCGGCGCGGGGCATATCTAGAAGAGTTTAGCGGATTACCTTCAAAGCCCCGCGAAACAGGGCGTCGAAATCGGCGGCCAGCGATTTGTCCTTGGCGATGGCGTTCTCGATGGCCTTCTCCGCGGCGGGGCGCTGGTAGCCGAGATTGACGAGTGCGGAGAGCACGTCTTCGACGGCCGGACCCTGGACGGACGCTTGTGTGGGGGCTACGGCGAAGTCGTCGAGCTTGTCTTTGAGTTCGACCACCAGGCGTTCGGCGAGTTTTTTGCCGACGCCGGGAATGCGCGTGAGCTGGGCGTGATCCTGGCCGCGAATGGCCTGCACGGTGCGCTCGGATGAAAGGCCGCTGAGCATCTTGATGGCGAGTTTGGGGCCGACGCCGCTGACCGTGATCAGGCGCTCGAAGAGCCGCTTCTCTTCGCGCTCGAGAAAGCCGAAGAGCGCGATCTGGTCCTCGCTGACCTGGGTGTGAATGTGCAGCGACGCCTCAGCGCCTGCAACGGGCAGCGCAGTGAAGGTGGGCACCGAGATGGTGACATCGTAGCCAACGCCGCCGGCCTCGATGATGGCCTGGCCGGGCTGTTTGAAGATGAGCTTGCCGCGAAGGTGAGCGATCATGTGCGAGCTATTGTAGTATCCCCATCCGCCTGGCCACCCGCTCCAATGTTTCGAGCGCCTGGTCGAGTTGCGCCTTGGTGTGTTCGCTGGTGAGGATGAGGCGGATGCGGGCCTTGCCTTCAGGTACTGTGGGAAACGCGATGCCGGTACCCATGACGCCTTCGTCGAAGAGCGCCCGCGAGAAGTCCATGGCGGCGCGGCCCTCGCCCACGATGATGGGCGTGATCGGTGTCTCCGTCGCCGGCGTATTGATGCCGCCGATGTTGAAACCGGCGAGCTTGAGCTCATTCTGAAAGTAGCGCGTATTTGACCAGAGCCGCTCGATGCGCTCCGGCTCCTGCTCCAGGATGTCGAAGGCCGCAATGCAGGTGGCGGCGACCGACGGCGGATGCGACGTGGAGAACAGGAACGGGCGCGCGCGGTGGTAGAGATAATCGATCAGGTCGTGCGAGCCGCAGACGTAGCCGCCCAGCGCGCCGATGGCTTTTGACAGCGTGCCCACCTGCACGTCGACGCGGCCGTGCATTCCAAAGTGATCGATCGAGCCGCGGCCGTTGCGGCCCAGCACGCCCGACGCGTGGGCATCGTCGACCATCATGATGGCGCCGTATTTCTCGGCCAGCGGCGGCAAGCTTGTCCACCGGGCCGATGTCGCCGTCCATCGAAAACACGCCGTCGGTGATGACCAGTTTGCGGCCTGGCTCGTTGGCCACTTCCTGCAGAAGCTGTTCGCAATGGGCCACATCCTTGTGCCGGAACACCTTGATCTTGGCCCGCGACAACCGCGCCCCGTCGATGATGCTGGCATGGTTGAGCTCGTCGGAGAGGATGAAGTCTTCCTTGCCCAGGATGGCGCTTACCGTGCCCGCATTGGCCGCGAAGCCGCTCTGGAAGACGACGCAGGCTTCGACGTTTTTGAAGCGGGCGATCTTCTCTTCGAGGTCCATGTGGATGCGCATGGTTCCGGCGATGGTACGCACCGCGCCCGAGCCCACGCCCAGTTCCCGCGTAGCCTTCAACGCCGCCTCGATCAGCCTGGGGTGGTTGGCGAGGCCGAGATAGTTGTTGCTGGCCAGGTTGATCACCTGCCTGCCGTCGTAGTGGCACACCGGGGCCTGCTGGTCGTCGAGCACCCGCAGTTTGAAATGCGTGCCTTTGGCGCGCAGTTCGTCGAGCGCGGCGGTCAGGTAGCCGAGTTGGGGACGGGCAAGTTGCGGGCGGACATCGGTCTGAACCATGGCGGGCACCTCAAAAAGAAAGGATAGCGGTTTCAGCTTTGTGGTGTCAGGTGCCGGGGTACAGCCCTGGGCGCGACAACTGGGCGCCCGGCGCGTCCAACCACTATCGGGAACGCCGCCGGGGATCGCTGAGCGGGAAGTTCAACCACGGGGAGACGGGTTGCCCGGGCCGCGGCCCCGCCGGATACAATAGTTCTACGCTGCCAATTTCGGGCGATTTGCGATTTTTCTTTTTGAGATTTGGAGCAGGTGCGCGTGAGAGGTTTGATGTGCCGCGTAGTGCGGCTGGAGTTGGTTGCAGCGCTCGGCGTGGCGCTGGCGTCGCCTGCAGTGGCATGGGAAGGCCCGCAGGGCACGCAAACCACGCTGTCGGCTGAGACCCGGGTTCAGAACGGCCATACCGTGGCGGCATTCGCGGTTGCGGTGAAGGGCGACGACGGTCTGCCCGCCGCGGGCGCCGTTGTCATTGAGGAAGACGGCCGTCAGGTGGCCGGCTCTGCGCTAAGCGCCGAGGGCCAGGCACGGCTTGAATTTGGACTTCCCCCCGGCGAGCACAACCTCTCTGCGGTCTACATGGGCGATGCAGCCCACAAGGCTTCAGTATCCGAGGTCGCCGGGGTGCGCGCCCAGGATGCGTCCACACCTGGTTTTCAGGTTTCCGTGAACCCCGGAGCTTTCTCTCTGACCGCCGGCCAGTCTGGCTACGCCACGGTGTCGATTACTCCGGTCAATGCGAGCGCGCTACCCGCGCCCATGTTCGTGACCTTGTCGTGTTCCGGCTTTCCTGACCAATCCTCGTGCACTTTCACGCCGGAGAATGTGGAGATCCTGCCCACTTCAAAGACAGCGATCCTGAGTTCAATGGCGGTCACCACGCAGGCGCAATCTCTGGTAAAAAACGACATCCCCTTCGCGGACAGAGAGCCGCCCGGTAGCCTGGGCGATCCTGCTTCCGGGCACGCTGGGTCTGGCCGGGCTGGCGTTCTCGGCTCGCCGCCGCTGGCTCAGCCGGCTGGCCCTGGTTGCGCTGGTAGCGCTGGTCGCGGGGTTGGGAACCACGGCCTGCGCGCCGCGCTATAACTACTACCACCACGGACCCGATCCGAACCTGCCCACGCCGACAGGAACATACACGCTGAAGCTCACCGCCCAATCAAGTAACGGGATCTCCGCGGCGACGCAATCTATTCAGTTCTCACTGACGGTGAAGTAAGCCGGAAACAGCTGCCAAGACACTTCGGGGCCACTGCCGATGCGGCGGTGGCCCCGACTTGCGTTCGGTTGTCGCAGAACAGACGGTGTGCTTTTTCAGAACGACCGGGTCAGACCAGCGATGACGGTGTAGTCCGAAAAAGCGGCATCGCCGTGGGTGTGATTGGCATAGTCGGTCACGCTGGTTTTGCGATTGCGTTCAATGGCCCAGGGGCCGCTGACGTTGACCATGTAACGGCCGCGCGAGTACGTCATTCCCGGCTCGATTGAAATCACGTAGCCCGGACGGCGGAACCCGTTGCTGCTGCCGAAAGCGTCACGAACCGGGACGCCTTCCATGCGGCCGCCAATGCTGAACGCCAGTCCGCGCAGGGCACGGACCTCGGTCACCGGACGCGAGAAGCCGCCACGCCACAGGTACTGGTCGGTCGCAGAAATGACCCCCTCGCCGGGTGCGGGACGGTAAGTGAGTACACCGGTCGTATCCTGCGGGCTGAAGAGCCACGAGCCGGTGAAGTATCCGGAAGTCTTCCAGATGAACTCGCGATAGGCCTCGGTGGCCAGCGCGAATCCCCATGTGCCGTCGCCGGGCTGAATCGATTCGTCGAAGGGCTCGATCATCGTGGTGCCGTTGGAAAGAGTCTTCGTTCCTTTGGCGTCGTTGATGCCCGTGGGGAGCTTGAGCTGATAAGAGAAATTGATGTTGCCGTGGCTTTCGGTGGGGGGCCGCCACACCCAGGTTTCACCGCCCAGGGTCATATCGCCGATGCCAAAGGAACGGTAGACGTTGAGGGGACTGGACTGCCCGTGGCGCGACGCGTCCAGGAACGGGACGTAGGCGATAAAACTGTTGCGCGGACTGAGCCGGTAGTTCACGTCGACTTCGAAGAGGTTGACGTGATTGACGATCGCGTTGTGTTTCTCTTGTCTCTGAACCTGGTAGACCGTACCGACGTAGTGCTTGTAGGAGTTATAGACCCGGTACCCCACGGTGACGGTCAGGCCGTGAATCCAATCGCCATTGGAGTATTTGCGGGCGCTGAACTGGGAGGTGGGATCGAGTCCGGAAATGATGGGCTGCGGCGAGTGGGCGGCCACGCATCCCTGGCCATGAGCGGCGAAGGGAAACAAAAGGGTGACTGCGGTTACGAGTGAGCGAACGACGAACGCTGTGTGCGAGGGGGAGATCTTCATCTTGTTTTTCTCCTGCGGGATGTCTTGCCGGCCTCGGAAAGCTCAAGCGTTGGGAAGACGCCGGAGCAGTAGGGAAAGTGCATCCGAAAGGTAGCAGCCTGCTTTGAGCGCGGTCATGATGCAAGGGATGGAGGCCCGGGTCAACCTTTCGATGGAGGAAAGCCGCGCCGGCAGCAGGTATGGTCGGCCCAGAAGGTATGGTCCCAGGTTATGTCCAAAATCAGATTCCGCGCTGTGTGCTGCCGGGTGGCCATGTGCTGGCTTGCGATAACCATCCCAATGGTCGCGAAACATGCGCCCGATCCGGCCTTCAAGGCTCTCGACGGTCAGACACGCAAGCTTTCTTCACTGCGCGGGCAGGTAGCGGTGGTGAACTTCTGGGCCACGTGGTGCGGGCCATGCCAGGAAGAACTGCCACGGCTGTCGCAGCTGGCTCAGAGCTATGACGGCAAGCCAGTCCGGTTTGTTCTGATCTCGATCGATGAGCCAAAGGATCGTGCGAAGATTCCCCAGGTGCTGGGCCGGCTGCATGTCTCGCTGGAGAGTTGGGATGATGCGGACACCGATACCATGGATCATTTCGGATTGGGCGACATCGTTCCGGGCACGGCCATTCTCGACGAAAAAGGCGAAGTCGTGGCGCGCATCATGGGCGAAGCGCGGGAAGAGGATGTGCGCAGTGCTGTGGATTGGCTGCTGGGCGGGAAGATCGGGCCGGCGCCGGCGGCGCTGACGAAGCGATACTAGCCTGCGTGGGACGGCGGTCGGTCGACCACGGCGGACGTGATACAAGGGAATCGGTATGCGCCGCGGATTGCACCCCCGTGCCTTCACATTGCTGAAAAGGGTCGGCTCTTTCATGCTCGGCATGATTGCGTTTACGTGCGTATCAGGTGCGGGCGCGCAGACCGCCAAGTCAGGCCTGGCTGAATTATCCCGGTTCGACCGATCGATCAATTGCGCCGCTCCACGTGCGTTCACTAGGAACATCCCCTCTTGAACTGTCAGCTGTACAGGAACTCATCCGCAGCAACATGGGGTTCACCGACTTACCTAACTCTCAACTACCTGCGAACAGCGTTCTTGTTCTGGGCACTTCGGTGGAGGTGCGCAAGTCATTTCCCCAATTGCATATCCCTGGCAGACTCGCACCGGATGGGTATTGGCTGACCCACGTCACGGTGCGCGGTGATCCGGTGGTTGTGGTGGCGGGCACGGATGATCGAGGAGTTCTGTACGGCGCATTCGCTGTGCTCAGGCGGATTCGGCAAGGAGAGCTGATCTATCCGGTCGATGTTGAGGAGCAACCCGCGATGCCCATCCGCTGGGTCGATGAGTGGGACAACGCCGACGGCTCGATCGAGCGCGGATATGCGGGACGATCGATCTTCTTCGAGGGCGGCAAGGTCCGCGACGATTTGGCGCCAGTCGCCGAATACGCGCGCCTGCTCGCGTCCATCGGCATCAACGGCTGCAACGTAAACAACGTGAACAATGCCGCCGCGTTTCTCGACCCGGAGATGCTGAAGGGTGTCGCGCGCATATCGGATGCGATGAGGCCATGGGGCGTCCGGCTGGCGCTCAGCGTCGACATCGCCAGCCCGCAGAAGATCGGCGGCCTGGCGACATATGATCCGCTCGATCCCGCGGTCAAGGCGTGGTGGGCCGCCAAGGTGAGCGAGATTTACGCGCTGATTCCCGACTTTGCCGGGTTCACCGTGAAGGCCGATTCGGAAGGCCAGCCCGGTCCGGCGAGCTACGGGCGCACGCCGGCGGATGCGGCCAACTTATTGGCCGCGGCGCTTCAGCCGCATGGCGGAGTGGTTCTGTACCGCGCGTTTGTCTATAACCATCATCTCGACTGGAATGACCCGAAGGCCGACCGCGCCCGCGCCGCCTACGACATCTTCCATCCGCTCGATGGAAAATTTGCGCCCAACGTGATTGTGCAGACCAAGGAAGGTCCGATTGATTTCCAGGCGCGCGAGCCGGTCTCGCCGCTGTTCGCGGGCCTCAAGGAAACCAGCCAGGCGATGGAAGTGCAGATCACCCAGGAGTACACCGGCCAGCAGCGCCACCTCGTCTACCTCGCGCCGATGTGGAAGCAGGTGCTCGATTTCGACATGCGCGCCGGGGGCGCTTCAACTCCGGTCAAACAGATCATCGCCGGCACCACGTTTCATAGGCCATTGGGGGGAATGGTGGGCGTGGCGGGCGTGGGACGCGAGGCGTGGCTGGGCTCGCCGCTGGCGATGGCCAATCTCTATGCCTTCGGCAGGCTGGCATGGAATCCCGATCTCACGCCGGAGCAGATCGCGGATGAGTGGATCAAGCAAACCATCAGCACCGATCCCGAAGTGGTCTCAACGGTGCAGAAAATGTTGATGCAATCGTGGCCGGCGTATGAGCACTACACCGGCCCGCTGGGCATGCAGACGCTGACCGACATTACCGGCAGCCACTACGGGCCCAACATCGAGTCGAGCGAGAACAACGGCTGGGGCCAGTGGCATCGCGCCGATCATGAAGGCGTGGGCATGGATCGCAGCGTGGCGACCGGCACCGGGTTCGCGGGACAGTATCCGCCGGAAGTGGCGGCGATGTACGAGAAGTCCGCGACCACGCCGGACGATCTGCTGCTGTTCTTTCACCACGTGCCGTACACGTACAAGCTGCACGATGGAAAGACCGTGATTCAGTACATCTACGACAGCCACTACCAGGGCGCGGCGGAAGCGGCCGAACTCGGCACGGAATGGGCGACGCTGAAAGGCCGAATCGATCCGGCGTTGTTCGACGATGTGCGGACGCGGCTTGAATATCAGGCCGGGCACGCCATCGTATGGCGGGATGCGATTGTGCAGTACTTTCTCAAGCTCAGCGGCATTGCGGATGAACGCGGGACGAGCGGGGCACTATCCGGGGCGGCTCGAAGCCGAAGACGCGCGGCTGACAGGCTACAAGGTCATCGACGTGACGCCGTGGGAAGATGCGTCGGGGGGCAAGGCTGTGGCGTGCGGTGGAGAAGATTCACCCCAGCGCAGTTGCTCTGCGGAGTGGACCTACGCGGGCGCGGCCGGACGATTCGATCTTGCGGTGCAGTATTTCGATCTGCAGGGCGGCGCGGCGAAGTTCAAGCTGGATGTCAACGGTCAAACCATTTCGACGTGGAGCGCCGACGCAGCATTTCCTTCGCGGCGCCCCCATGGCGACAACTCGACGCGATCCACGGCTCGCGGCGTGGCGCTGAAGCCGGGCGACGTGATCCGCGTGGAAGGCATGCCCGATGGCACCGACCCCGCCGCACTGGACTATGTGGACGTGGTGCCGGCGGCGCCCGCCTCCTGAACTAATGGAGCCTGTCTGGCGTTATCATTGCGGTCGTGTCAATTATCAGCCTAACTGGTCGATGCATTCCGCGGGTTCTTGTTGCGTTGATCGCTCCTTGCAGCCGCTCGAATCATCCCGGCGCAAACCTCAGATGAAACGCTGTACACCCAACTCACCGCAGACTTCGCGCGGCTGGCGCCGCAAACCATCCATCCCGCGGAGGGATCGATCAAGTATCCCTATCTCATTCCGGCCGGTTATTACCCGCAGATGTGGGACTGGGATGGATTCTTCATCGGCGTGCACTGGGCCAACCAGGATCCCGCCGATGCGAAGTACCTGCGCGACTGGGTCATCAGCTTTGCGTCTTCGGCCGACGCCGATGGCTACGTCGCCGGATGCATTACGCCCAAAGGCCCGCGGCCGCTGTTCGGCAAGTTTGCGATGAAGCCGTTTCTCGCCCAGGGTGCGTTTCTGGCTGCTGAAAGCCTGCATGACTTCGAATGGATCCGCCCGGTCTGGCCGGCCATGCAGCGCGTTCTGGAGTATCGCAAGCGCACGCAGTTCGATGCCAGGTGGGGCCTGTGGTTCTGGGACAACGCCATGCAGTCGGGCGCGGACAACAATGCCGCGCTGACCAACGACCCCAAGGACCGCAGCGCAATTCTCGCCGTCGATGCATCCGTTTATGCCATGCGCGAATACCTCGCCATGTCCCAGCTTGCCGCTCGGCTCGGAGATGGGGCGGCAGCGGCGAAATTTAAGCGGGATGCAATAGAAACTCGCAAGGCAATCATGGCCAGGCTGTGGCTGCCGGACGAAGCGATTTTTCTCAATCGGCGCCGGGATACGGGCGCGTGGATTCGCGTCATCAGCTGGACGAACTTCTTGCCGTTGGTCGACGGGCTTCTGGAACCCGAAGAGGGCAAGCGCATGATCCGCCAGCATCTGCTCAACCCCGACGAGATGCGGTCAGAGTATGGGTTTCGCAGCCTGGCGAAGAACGACCCCGCTTACAACAATGACGCCATCATCGATCCCTACTCAAACTGGCGCGGGCCGATCTGGATCAATGCCAACTTTCTTGATTGGATTGTGCTGCGACGCTATGGGTTCAAGGACGAGGCGCATGGGCTGGCGCTCACGCTGGCCGGCGAACTGCATCGCGATATTGCGAAGTGGGGCTCGATGCACGAGGACTACAGCGCGGAAACCGGCGAGGGGCTGGCGCCCACGGTGGCGCAGTCTCCGGGAGGAGAATTCGCTGGATTCGTAGGATGGAACCTGCTCGCGCTCGACATGCTGCAATGCGAAACGGGGCACGGGCATTGCTTGACGCTGCAGGCGGGCCGGTAAGAGCTCGCGAAAACCCAGGTCTCAAAATCGAGACTCGGGGCACCCGGCGAACCGCTACTCTAAAGAGAGCTTCGTTCTTCCCGGAGGATCATGGTCTCCAGGTCAGGAATTTCGCGGCGCCGGTTTGTCGGCGCGGGCGCTGCCGCTGCGGCTGCGCTTGGTTTGGCCGGCAAATCAGCTCGCGCGGATTCCGTCGCTGCGTTGCCGCCCGCGATTGCGGCTTTGCCCATCCTTTCCGGGCAGGCGCATCCTTTTACAAACGCCGAACGGCAGGTGCGCGTCGAACGTGCGCAGGCCTTGATGACGGCAGGAAAGATGGATGCCATCGTTCTCGCGAACGGCACTAATTCATCTGTCTACTTTGCCGACCTGCGTCTCAACGGCGGCGAGCGCCTGTGGGCGTTGATCATTCCCGCGCGCGCCAGGCCGTTCCTGGTGTGTCCCGCGTTTGAAGAAGGCCGGGCCCGCGAACTGCTCGCCGCCGGTCCGCTGGGCAACGATGCAGACCTACTGGTGTGGCAGGAGGATGAGAGCCCGTACGTCACGCTGGGCAAGGGCTTGCATGATCGCGGGCTTTCTTCCGCGACTGTGGGCCTTGATGAAAACATGAAATTCGTTTTCGCGGATGGCATTCGCGCGGCGAATCCTCGTCTGACGATCGTAAGTGCAACGCCTGTGACGGCGGGCTGCCGCATGATCAAGGACGCGCACGAAATCGAGTGCATGCGCCTGGCGTGCCGGGCCACACTGCTCGTGTATCGCGCCGTGGCCCACTCGCTGAACGAAGGAATGACCAGCGCCGAAGTGCGCGGGTTGATCGCGGCAGCATATCACCGCGTGGGATTCGAAGGCGAAGCCAGTCTGAACATCGATGAGTTTACTGCCTTGCCGCACGGCTCGCGACAGCCGCAAACGCTGCGGGAAGGCAGCATCCTGATGCTCGATGATGGTTGCCTCGTCGAGGGCTACGGTTCCGACATCACGCGCACCTTCGTGCTGGGAAAGCCGACGGACAAGATGAAGGCGGTGTTCGACCTGGTGAAGCACGCCCAGACGGCGGCGCTGCAGGCGGCGCGGCCCGGTGTGCCGCTGGCCGACGTGGATGCGGCGGCGCGCAAGGTGATCGTCGACGGCGGCTACGGGCCCGGCTTTACCTACTTCACCCATCGCGTGGGCCACGGCATCGGCATGGACGGGCACGAGTGGCCCTACTTCGTGAAGAACAACATGTTCGGCTGGGATCTCGCGCCACGGCTCAAGGCCGGGATGACCCTGAGCGATGAGCCGGGCGTGTATATCAAGGGGCAGTTCGGGATTCGGCTGGAGGATGAACTGCTGGTAACGGAGAATGGCGCAGAACTCTTGACGCCGCAGAGTCCGTCGCTGGACGAGCCATTTGGCGGAGTGGAGTAACCGCCGTCATGGACCGGTGCTATCCCACCCTTGCGACAGAACACGCCGCAAGGATGGGGCACAGAGAGTTTTCACCCTATGGACGGCAGGCCGGCCAGCGCCATCGCGATCTCTTCGGCCGGGTAGTCGTAGTTCTCGAGCTTGCCGGCCTGGTAGTCGATGTACGACTGCATATCGAAGTGGCCGTGGCCGCAGAGGTTGAAGAGGATGGTCTTTTCCCTGCCCTCTTCTTTGCATTTCAGCGCTTCGCGAATAGCGCCCGCGACCGCGTGGTTGGCTTCGGGCGCGGGGATGATGCCCTCCGCGCGCGCGAACTGGATGCCGGCGGCAAAGGCATCAAGCTGCTGGACGCTTGAGGCTTCGATGAGGCCGAGTTCGAGCACATGCGAGACCAGCGGCGCCATGCCGTGATAGCGCAGGCCGCCGGCGTGAATGCCGGGCGGGATGAAGGTCGAGCCCAGCGTGTGCATCTTCACCAGCGGCGTGAGATGGCCGGTATCGCCGAAATCATACGCGAACGGTCCCTTGGTGAGGCTGGGGCAGGCGGCGGGTTCCACGGCTACGACGCGCGCGCTCGATTGGCCTTTCAACTTGCGGCCGAGGTAGGGCATCACCAGGCCGGCGAAGTTTGAGCCGCCGCCGGTGCAGCCGACGATGACGTCGGGCTCGTCGCCGGCCAGCGCCATCTGCTCGATGGTTTCGAGGCCGATGACGGTCTGGTGCAGCAGCACGTGATTCAAGCACGCTGCCCAGCGCGTACTTGGTGTTGGGGTCGTTGGCGGCAACTTCGACGGCTTCAGAAATGGCGATGCCCAGCGAACCCGGGCTGTTGGGATTCTGGGCGAGAATGGCGCAGTCCGGAATCGGTCTCGGTGCTGGGGCTCGGCGGTGACGCTGGCGCCGAAAGCTTCCATCAGCGCGCGGCGATAGGGCTTCTGGTTATAGCTCACGCGCACCATGAAGACCTTGCACTCGATGCCGAAGAACGCGCACGCCATGGCCAGCGACGATCCCCACTGGCCCGCGCCGGTTTCCGTCGCCAGGCGTTTCGTGCCTTCGGCCTTGTTGTACCAGGCCTGCGCCACCGCGGTGTTGGGCTTGTGGGAGCCGGCGGGGCTTACGCCTTCGTACTTGTAGTAGATCTTCGCCGGCGTATCGAGCGCCTTCTCCAGGCGGCGCGCACGAAACAGCGGCGATGGGCGCCATTGCGCATACACCTGCCGTACGGGATCGGGAATCTCGATCTCACGCTCCGTACTGACCTCCTGCATGATCAGCGCCATGGGAAACAGCGGCGCCAGGTCGTCGGGCCCGATGGGCTTCAGCGTGCCGGGATGGAGCGGCGGCGCCAGCGGCGTGGGCAGGTCGGCGAGGATGTTGTACCAGGCCCGGGGAATGCGGCTTTGGGGCAGGTTATATTGGATGGCTTCCATGCCGGGCATTGTAGCAGCCGTGGATTATAGGCAAAGGTATGGTTGCAGATGCGTCAGCGGAAAAGCGGAGTGACTACATCGCCGCGCGAAACCTGGCTTGAGACGATCCTTGCTTGACTAGATGTTTCTTGTTAGACTCGCTTTCCTTCCGGCCGATCAACCACGTTTGGCTCGATCCACAAATCAAGGAAGGAATCACGTCATGACTTCCACGTCTGAATTCTCAATGCTGCTTGCTCTCTCATCCAGCGGATTGAATTTTGAGGAAAACGCATGGCTGGCTCTGGTCGGCGGCGTGATCAGCTTGCTTCTGGCAATGGTTAGCGCATTGATCGCGTACTTTACCGCGCGCGCCAACTTCCGGCGAGAAGTGCAACGAATTCGTGAACAGATCAACCTCCAAAAGGAGGTGGAAGGCCGAGAGCAAATTACCGCTCTCAAGCAGAAATACCTCGCGCCGCTCCGCTATTACGCGCAGATACTGGCGCGTCGCTTCGACGAACTCAAGAACAAGTTCACCTCGCAGGAAGAGCAGCGCGTGCGCAATTGGTTCAAGTTAATAAAGGACCACGTGACGAACGACCAAAGACACCCGGAATTCCCCGCATGGTGCTGTTACGAAGGCGTGTTCTCCGTCAGTACCATTTATTACACGTGTTGCTATTTCCAATGCGCAAGGTGCTTGATGGCGCATGTTCCGTTTCGTGAAATCGTGCCGCCTTTCAGCGAGGAGCTGGAGAAACAACTGGCCAAAGTTGGGCAAGCCTTCGTCTGGGACAATGGTGAGACTGGAATCTGGCCGCCCCTGCAGGAAGTCATCGGAGATGCCTTCACCGCTGCGCAGGACACGCGAATGAGCTACGCCGATATGTGCAGAGATCAGGACGCCGGAGATGCACTTCATCGAGCGCTCTATCTCCGGCCTCTCGATTTTTACTGGGGGCAGGTGAAGCCGCAGAATGCCGCCGACATCAGCGCGGCTCTCAACGAACTGGTACAGTTTCTCGATTCGCAAACCCCCAGGGGAGATGAAAAGATCAAACCGTTCTTGCGCACCTGAGCTTGAAGTTCTCCGAAGTCGGGCTCGCCCCACGCAGGCAGCTTCGAATTGGATCAACAAAGACCGGGGACAGATTCAATCCGAGTCCTTTACCATTCTCACCACGGGCAGCGCTTCGCCGTTCCCAAGCGGCACCGCGATGCGTTCCACTTCGACATAACCCTTGAGCCGATAGAGAGGAACGCCGGTCAGAGTGGATCCCATCTCAAAGCGGCGAAAGCCGGCCTGGCGGGCGGCGTTTTCGACAGCGGCCAGGACCAGCGAACCGAGGCCGCGGCGCGCGAAATCCGGATGCACAAAGATGGCGCGCACTTTGGCGGCATCGGTTGCCGGATCGAGCAGGTCGGGTTCGCGGCCGGGCCCACGATCGGCGCCAAAGAGGGTTTTGCGTTTCGACCACCCTCCGCACCCCGCACAGCTTCGCTGTTTTGCGTTTTGGTCGAGAGACTCGGCAATAAAATAAGTCCGGTCCGCGATCAGCTGGGTGTCAAGCCCCAGCACCGTGCCCAGCGCGCCTTCGATCTGTGCGGGCGTGTAGTCTCCGGCTTGCAGGCCGCGCACCGACACTTCGATGAGTGCGTGCAGGGAGGAGATGTCGTCCTCGGTGGCGAGGCGCAGAGTGAATGCAGGCACGTGTTCCATCGCGCCTTATCCTAAACGCCTTCGACGATGCGAGCGGCGCGATCATATGAGCCGAGGTTATACGCTTGCGTGTACCCGACGGCGGCCAGCTTTTTCTTTGCCACCCCGCTGCGCGCGCCGCTCTGACAATGGAGCAGCAGGACCTGGTTCCTGTCTTTGACCTGGCCCGGGATTAGCTGTTCAATTTCCGGGAGCGGCATGTTGATGGCTTGTCGCAGATGGGCGGAGCTGAATTCCGCGGGGCTGCGAACGTCAATCACCAGGGCGCCGTGCTTCAGATGGTCAGCCGCCGCAGAAGCGGAAATCTGGCTCATGCGCTTAAGCAGGCGAACCACAAATGCGATGCCGGCGAGGATGAGAACAAGCGTCATGGTGTCTCTTTCGCGTTCGCTTATGCCCTGGCGACTTCGACGAGAGTGGAGTAGAACGTGGCGGCGCGGCCGAGGTCAGTCAGCCGTTCGCTGGTAAGCGCATTCACGTTGTTGCTCTCGGGGTGCAGCTTGGCCCAGTCGAGCCGGGCGGCCACCACTCCCGGGGGCACGCTGCCGTTCACCAGCGCAGTCAGCGTGAGGGTGCCGCGATCGTTGAAGATGCGCACCGTGTCGCCGTCCGCGATGCCCCGCGACTGCGCGTCGACCGGATGTATTTCCAGTTTCTGAGCGGTGCGGGCCTCCATCTTGCGGTGTCCGTCAAGATTGGCAAAGGTCGAGTTCATGTAGTTGTCCGCCTTGCGGGGAAGGAACTCGAGCGGGTACTTCGTATTCTTGCTCCAGCGGGATTCCGCGGAAGGGACGAACGCCGGAAGCGCGTCGAGGCCCTGCGCGGCGAGGGTCTCGGAGTAGAACTCGATTTTGCCCGAAGGCGTGGGCAGCGTTCCCGCGGTGTAGGGCTGGAAAGGATGCGTCTCAGGCTGGCGATGAAAGGCGAGCGGTATGTGTCCCTGCTGCTTCAAATCATCGAGGGTGATGTGTTCCATCTGCGGGTTGGCCGAATGACCGTCGGCGCCGATGGCCAGGGCTTGCCCGATGAGTTGTTCGGGCGTGTCGCGGAAGCATTGTTCGGTGAATCCCATGCGCTGCGCGAGCTGGCTGAAGAGCCAGACGTTGGAGCGCGATTCGCCGAGGGGCTCGATGGCCTGTTTTGAAAGCTGCACAAAATAGTGCCCGTACGCGCCCTGAACGTCGGTGTGCTCGAGAAACGTAGTGGCGGGCAGGATGTAGTCGGCATAGTCGGTGGTGTCGGTGAAAAACTGCTCGTGCACCACGGTGAAGAGGTCGTCGCGCGACAGGCCGCGCACCACTGCATTGTGGTTCGGTGCGATCGCCCCGGGGTTCGAGTTGTAAACAAACAGCGCATGCACCGCCGATTCCTGATCCGTGTTCCCTGATCCCTGTTCCCTGTTCTGACCTGGCTCGGTCAACGCCTGGCCGAGTGTCGACATGTTCACCGTCCGCGCCAGCCGCTTGAGCGGCGACGCCAGCGCGAGGTCGGCCCGTTCGAGCGCCTTCTTGTTCCAGGCGAAAGCTCCGGACGTGGAGAGCTGTCCTCCTCCTCCGCGATATTTCCACGCGCCGGTGAGCGCGGGCAGCATGGCGATGGCGCGCGCCGCGGTGCCGCCGTTTTCTGAGCGCTGCACGCCGTAGTTCATGCGGATCGCCGCGGGCTGTGTGGTGGCATATTCGCGCGCCAGCTGCTCCACCTCGGCGGCGGTCATGCCGGTCCACGCGGCGACGCGCTCCGGGGTATATTCGCGCGCGCGCTCGGCAAGCAGATCGAAGCCGTGCGTCATCTCCGCAATGTAGGCGCGATCTTCGAGGCCGTCGCGCACGATCACGTGCATCATTCCCAGGGCCAGGGCCGTATCGGTGCCGGGGCGAATGGCGATGTGCCAGTCGGCCAGGGCCGCGGTGCGGGTCTTGTAGGGGTCGATGACGATGAGGCGCGCGCCGTTGCGGCGGGCCTGCTCCACCATGGGCCAGAGGTGAATGTTGTTGCCGTGAATGTTGCCGCCCCACGCGATGATCAGCTTGGCGAGGCTGAAGTCCTCGGTGGGCGTGCCGAGCTTTTTGCCGTAGACGAGGTTCCAGGCCACGCCGCCGGCCTCGGAGCAAATGGTGCGGTCGAGCTGGCTGGCGCCGAGGCGATGGAAGAAGCGGCGGTCCATCGATCCGTAGCCGAGCACGCCGATGGTGCCGGCGTAGCTGTAAGGCAGAATGGATTCGGGACCGTACTGGTCGCTGATCTCCTCGAGGCGCGCGGCAATGGCGTCGAGAGCTTCGTCCCAGGAGACGCGCTCAAAGGCTTCCTGCTCCCGCCCTCGGGGCAGCGGACCTTTGGGAACGCCGGGCTTGCGTTTGAGCGGATAAAGGACGCGCTCGGGGGAGTAGACCCGGTCGAGGTACTTGGCAACTTTGCCGCAGAGGAAGCCCTGGGTGACCGGATGCGCCGGGTCGCCAGCCACCTTGATGGCGCGCCCTTGTTCGTTCACCGTTACCAGCACGGCGCACGAGTCGGGGCAGTCGTGCGAGCAGACCGTGTGGACGATGCGAAAGGGGGAAGACGCGGCGGCGGACATGCTGTCATTGTAAGCTGAACGCATTATCGGAACTTCGGAGGCTGGGATGAAACGGGTTCTTGTGACGATGTGCCTGTTGGCCGTATGGGTGGGCGGGGATCCTGGGCGCAAAGAAAGCGACGAAGCCACCATTCGCGCGGCCATCACCGCCCAGGTTGAGGCGTGGAATCGCGCCGACATTCCCGCCTTCATGCAGGCGTACGAGACATTCGCCGGACACGACGTTCATCGGCGTGAACATCGGCAAGGGGTACGAACGGATTCTGGAGCGATACCAGAAGAACTACACCACGCGGGAGCAGATGGGGACGCTGACGTTCAGCGATCTCGAAGTGCGCATGCTGCCGGGTTCGTGCGGGAAGGCGGAGTTTGCGGTGGTGACCGGCCGCTTCCACCTGGAGCGCACCCAGAAGGGCGAAGCGAAGAAGGATGACGGCATTTTCTCCCTGGTGTGGCGCAAAGGACCGCAAGGGTGGAAGATCGTGCTCGATCACACGAGTTGACGTGCGAGGCGTGCGATGAACGACCCCATCCTTGATTTCTACGACTCGCTGGCGCCTTACTACCACCTCATTTTCGAAAACTGGGACAAGTCGATCGAGCGGCAGGCGGCGATTCTCCATTCCCTGGTTGAGGTGCACTCCGGAGCCGGTCCCCGGACGATTCTCGATTGCGCCTGCGGAATCGGGACGCAAGCCATCGGCCTGGCCCGCCACGGACACCAGGTTGCAGGGTCGGACCTCAGCCCGGCGGCAGTGGAACGGGCGAAGCGCGAGGCGCAGGTCCGCGGCCTGAACATTTCCTTTCTCGTTTCGGACATGACGTCGCTGGCAGAGATCGAGGAACGCGGCTTCGATGTAGTGCTGGCGCTGGACAACGCTCTGCCGCACCTGGCGGCGGCAGGGGTAAAGAACGCGGTGAGCGCGATGACTACGAAACTCAGGCCAGGAGGCATTTTCATGGCCAGCACGCGTGACTACGACGCGTTGATCCGTGAACGGCCGACAGTGCAGGGGCCTTCGTTCCACGGCCAAGAGGGACAGCGAAGGATTGTGCACCAGGTGTGGGACTGGATCGACCGCGAGCGGTACGCGCTTCACATGTACATCACGCACCAGGCCGACGGACATTGGGAAACACATCACTTCGTTTCGGAATATCGCTGTCTGCAGCGCGGGGAACTTTCGCGCGCGCTTGCCTCCGCCGGCCTGGAAGGAATTCGATGGCTGATGCCGGGCGAGAGCGGGTTCTATCAACCGCTTGTCGTCGCTAGAAAACCGGAAGTCCCCATTGCGTGAAGCCCGTCCTGTACACTGTTGCCGATATGAGCTGCCTCTTCTGCAAAATCATCGAAGGAAGCATTCCCTCGAAGGCCGTGTACCAGGATGAGCAGTCGTACGCGTTCCTGGACATCGATCCCAAGGCGCCGGTGCATGTGCTGGTGATTCCCCGCAAGCATATTGCTTCCACTGGCAGCGGCGGAAGCGGAAGACTCGGCGCTCCTGGGGCACTTGCTCTGGGCCGCGGCCGAAATTGCGCGCAAGAACGGGCTCTGCGAACGGCTACCGCGTCGTGATCAGCACCGGCAAGGAAGGCGGCCAGACAGTCGACCATCTGCACCTGCACGTGCTGGGGGGAAGGGCGATGCACTGGCCGCCGGGATGAAAAAGGCAGGGAACAGGGAATAGGGAATCAGAGAACGAACGAGCGCATCCTTGGCGGGTGCGCTCGTTTTCTTTAGCCCGAATTGTATCCCGTAGGTCGTATCGCATTTCGGTTCAATGTGACAGCGCGCTGCCGCTGATCGCATCACCTGAACAACGCCTACTCCCTGTTCCCTATTCCCTGTCTTTCTCACATCGGCTGCGGAACGTATTCCTCTTCCTCTTCCAGGCCGTAGCGGCGGAGGAGGTTGGGCAGGCTCTGCGAGAAGGCCGAACGCGGCATGACCGTGTCGCATCCAACTTCGGTGGCCTTGATCTTCAGATCGCCCTGCAGGTGAGAAAGAAAGCCCACGATGGATGTGGCTTTCTTGAGCTTCGTCTTGAATTTGGGAATCAGCGTCATGGGCTTGGCGTTGGCGTTGTTCAGGTCAAACACCAGCAGCCTGGGCCGATCGGCTTCCGCCGCGTCGGTGATGCGTGCGACCCCTTCCTTGTCGCCGCCCTTCACGAACTCCACCTTGATGCCCAGTTTGCGGGATGTTTCCTGGATCTTGGCCTGGAAGAAGAGGTCGTCAATAAAGCAGAAGATCCGCGTGGGAGCGTCGTGACGAATGGGAGCGACGGGCGCTGCGGGCCTGGTACAGATCAGGATGGTAGCTGCTATGGCCGTTGCTGATCTGGATGGTCGAGGCGGGACCGTCAGCCACGTTGCCATTCACTGTCCGGTAGCTGTGATCCATCGGCCCGACGAACTCGCGAGGACCGCGCTGCTTGCTCTTGCGCTTTCCCTGGGACATGCCGGAGGCATTGTTGCCCGGCTGCTGCGGGGCTGAACCTTTCGAGAAGAATTTCTTCTTCTTCCGTGCCTGGTTCTGGCGCGGCGGTCCCTGGTTCTTGGGGGGCGGGGCCTGGGCCTGAGGAGCCTGGGGCGCCGGCTGCGACTGCTGGGGCTGGGGCTGCGACTGAGGGACTTGCCCCTGGGCAGCACCTGGGCGGCTGGATTTATTCTTGCGGCGGCGCCGGCGGCGCCGATGCCCCTGTGACTGGCCCGCGCCATTGGCCGGGCTGGGCCCCACTTCGGGTTGGGGCTGGGTCGATTCTGTTGTCATGCGTGCACTTCCTGGCACTTTATTGTTGGATGCATAGCTATTTCAGGTCAGCAATTTTCGGGGGAAAGCCGATCGGCTGTCAGGACCCTTGATCCGGATCAGAAACTCAATCTCCTGCCTCCGCTTTATTCGCGGAAGCGTAGTCAGAACGCAAGAAGCCGGGATCGTATCCCAATAGTTCCATAACCTCGGTATGTCGGGGACCTTTTGACGCGTTATGAGCGGTATTGCGAGGCAATTGCCATCCTCATCCGGGCGCCCTTCTCGTGTGCCGGAACTCCCCGGCTGAAACATCGGCGCCAGACCAACCTCTTGCCCGGCCTCACGGCACTCTCGCCACGGCGAAAGCGCCCTGGCCGCCTAAGATCCCCAGCATTCAGGATTCTCTCAAAGGTCTCAAGCCGGCCAGACGCTTCTAATCGGCCGCCCATCATTCCCTTGGGTGATGCCTTTCCAAACGGGGAGAATTCGCCGCCTGCGCTGCAATCAGAACTATGTGGCGAAGTTTTCCTGGTTCAGCGGCGAGCTCGCTCTGCCCGGAATCTGGAGGCTCGCGTCAGCCGCTTGATAGGCAAGTTTGATACTACAGCGAGTGGGCTACCGTGGCAAGTCGCCTTTTGGGTACTTCCGCAGGAAAAGAGCCAGAGGGCGGCAATCACGGCAGAAAATTTGACCCAAAAGCCGAAGCGCCACTCCCCCGTGGAGTGGCGCCTCGACTCTCGCTTAGGTCACTGGCCTCCCGAAACAATGGCCGGCAGCTGATCGCCTCCGGTCCTACTACAGTCACCCAGCCGGCCTCTCGCTTCATTGTCGATGGCTCTTGCCGGGTTCTGCGTTTTCTGGCGGCTGACCCGAACTCAAGGTCCTGTCAGCCTGTTACATCACTGGCACCTCTATATAGCAATTGACGGTGCCGTTTCCTTATTACTGATTATAAATGACTTGTCTCTGGAGAAAGGCCCCCGATCATCTCGATTCTGGGAGCGAAATCTACGTTATTCTTCCAAAAATCATAATTCTACTTCTGGCAGTGGGGGCAATAATGCGTACTTCTGCCCCCCACCACGATTCGCCGGATCAACGTTCCGCAGTTTCGGCACGGCTCGCCGCCGCGCTGGTACACGCAATGTTCCAGCTGGAAGAATCCACGAACCCCGTCGGCATCCACATAGTCCGAAACCGACGACCCTCCCAATCGGATGGCATGCAGCAACACGTCGCGCAAAGCCAGGCGTAGCCGTTCCAATTCCGCCGCAGTCAGCCGCCCCGCCGCTTTTCGCGGCCGGATCCCGGCCCGGAACAGGCCTTCGTCCGCGTAGATATTGCCCACGCCGGACAGGAGCGCCTGGTTGAGGAGAGCGGCCTTGATGGCCAGGCGGCGTCCGCGAAAGAGCTTGGCGAAATCACCCTTCTCGATGGTCAGGGGCTCCGCCCCGGGGCCCGCGAATCCCTCTTTGCGAGCCAGATCCCGGAATTCGAGCCGTCCGAAGCGACGCGGGTCGACGAAGCGCAGTTCGCGGCCGCTGGCAAGGGTGAGCCGCGCATGCGTGTGCGGGGCGACCGGTCCATCCGGCGTTGTCACCAGCAGGCGGCCGGTCATGCCCAGGTGAACGATCCATTGTGCCGCGGCCTGGCCAGATCGCTCCTCCAAAACTTCGCCGCCCGCAGGGCCGGAGAGGTCGAAGACGATATGTTTGCCGCTGCGGCGAACAGCCAGGATCGCGCGTCCCTCGAGGCCGCGAGCCTGCCGTGCTGCGGCGGTTTTGAAGGGTTCGCGATGGGAACTGAACCAGGCCTCGAGGATACGGTCGCCGCGCACCCTCGTGTTGACGCCGCGCGCAATGGTCTCCACCTCGGGCAGTTCGGGCATCCGCTTATTGTAGAGGACACTAGGCCGACGCCCGGGGCACGGGCTTGGGACCGGGAAAGCCGCTTAACTATCTTCTTCCGCAAAGTCGTCGGCTTCGGACTCGATGGCGCGCGCAAGCCCCCACTTCTGGAAGTGCACGAGGGCCATAACAAGGCCGATGAGAAAAATGCCCATCGACCCGTATTCAGTGCGACCCAGTCTCCGGTCCTCGTCGTCTGTCTGGTAGACCGTGTAGCCATTGATGTTGCGGGGTGTCATGCGCAGGTTCTGGGGATCGGGATACCTGGGCAGAGTGTTCATGTAAATTCCCGAGAGTGTTGCGGAGATCATTAACCCGATCAGTCCCGGAACCAGGAACATCAGGGAAAAGAATCTCAGTTTTGCTACGTAAGCGTTTTGCATGGCAATCCTCATCAGTCCGGCCATTTCCACCAGCCGGGCGTTGCGGCCCAATCCGCCGGCCGCAAAAACATCTGCGTGTCCACGGATGGGCAGAGTCTTCCCAAGGATCCAATCCATCTTGTGATTCAAGGGGAAGGAAAACGCACTTCACCGCATGTCAGAAACTCATGGTCAAAAAACGAGTTTCGGCATACGGATTGGTTCGTATTCATGCGCAGTATAGGACGCAATTTACCTGCGGCTCCATGCAGCAAGGCAAACTTCAGCCGTATGGACCAACCCGATGTAACTCCAATCGGCTCTGAGGTTAGGGTCAGAACCAGCGCCGTCGTCATACCGCTCCGGTCATGTCGTGGCTGTTACTTCCGGTGCCCGGGAATCACCCCGGATCATTCCATCGCGACCATTCGATTGTCGGACAGAATGCGGTTATTCTCTGCAAACCGTTGAGGGCGTGGGGGCGGGAAAGGGCAGGACTGGGCGCCGGACCGATTCGGGAATGAGCTAAAGTTCGGTTGGACGGCAACGCGAACCGCCGGGGAGACGCCTTGGGCAGGGCGTGCGGAGGTTACTTATGTTCCTCTGAATGACGGATGCGGCTGGCCTCGAAGCTCACGATCTTCCAGGCCCCGTGCTCGTCCTTCACATAAACGCGCGTGTACCGATAGCTCCCCGTAATGTCACCCTCGGGAGTTGTTCCGTTGACCTCGGCGCGAGAGGTTACGAGCGCGGTCTGGCCATAAAAGCGGACCTTGCGATCGGAGAACTCGATGGACGCGAAACGCAAAGTTCCCGCACGCAGGATGGCGAGGGTTTGATCCTTGGATTGGAGGGTTCCATTGGCCGTGATGGCGATATAGTCATCGGCCAGCAGTTTGTCCATCGCCGAGCTATTGCGGTGGATGATTGCGTCCCGCCAGGTGTCCTCAAGCTGATCGATTTCGTGGCGAACTTCGTGACGCTGCCCGCGTGGCATTCCGGGCGACGACTGAGCAGCGCTGGCGGAGAACACAAACACCATCAGAAGCGCCGCGACGCTGCTCAAGCGCCCGGTAAATATTGCGGAGGGCTGCGCCATAATCGTGTAACGGATGGTATGCCTGAAACGGCATCGGGGTCAATGCATCTTCCCGGGGAGGCCCTGAAGGTCATTTGCGCTTCATGAAGCTAGACCAGGGCCTCCAGGTCTTCCCGGATTCTGTCCTTCATCTTCTGATAGAGCCCTCCGACGGCGTATTGCTTGAAGTGGGCCGACTGGCGATGCGCCTCGGACGCTGCCACATCGCGATATTGTTCATAGATCAGGACGGTATCGCGATCTCCATCGACATAGTGGGGGACGTAGGTAACGCAACCAGGCTCCTGGCGGGACGCCAGGGTCAGAGCGCGCAGGGTTTCAGCGATCTCAGAGCGGTCATCCGGGGAAAACTTCATGCGAACCGTGAAGCTGATCATGGGTAGGGACTTCCCTTCTGGTTGAGCCCTGGGGGCTTCTGGAAAACAGGCACCAGTTTACCCGTGAAACTCGGCAAGCGCGTCGGCAAACTCGGGCAACACCATGGTCTGGTCGCGGTCCGGTCCGGTGGACACCATGCCGATCCGGGCTCCGCTCTCCCGTTCCTGGAAATGCAGATATTCCTGCGCCGCTTTGGGCAGCAGATCGAAATCCGTAATGCCATCGGTGGGCTGGCGCCAGCCCTTCAGGGTGGTGTAGCGCGGCTTGATCATCTCCAGCCCATGCACGTCAGCGGGAATCTCGTCGGTCACTTTGCCATCGATTTCATACCCGATGCAGACGGGAATTTCGTCGAGCTCGTCCAGCACGTCCAGCTTGGTGATCACCAGCCATTCCGCGCCGTTCACCTGGTTGGAATAGCGGAGCAGCGGGATGTCCAGCCATCCGCAGCGGCGCGGCCGCCCGGTCACGGCGCCGTATTCGTTGCCGCGAGCGCGGAGCTGTTCCCCAATGGCCTCGTGGATCTCGGTGGGGAACGGTCCCTCGCCCACGCGCGTGACATAGGCCTTGGTGACGGCGATGACGGTGCCGATCGCCGTCGGCCCGACGCCCGTTCCGGTGGAGGCGCCCCCCGCCGTCGCCGACGAAGAGGTCACAAACGGATAAGTGCCGTGGTCGATGTCGAGCATCGTGCCCTGCGCGCCCTCGAACATCACGCTGCCCCCGTCGCGCAGGATGCCATTGAGCAAACGGCCGGTGTCGGCAACAAAGGGACGGATCTGCTCGGCCGCTGCCGCGTATTCATCGAACATCTTTGCGGGATCGAGCGGGCCGGATCCGACCTGGGGGCCGAACAGGGCGTGGGCGATCTGGTTCTTCTCCTCGCAGGCGGCCTCGATGTGGGTCTTGAGCAGGTCAGGCCGCAGCAGGTCCACGACGCGCAGGCCGCTGCGCGCCATCTTGTCTTCGTAGGCCGGACCGATGCCGCGGCTGGTGGTGCCGATCTTCTTGCGGCCCGGCGCGCTCTCGGCTGCCAGTTCGATCATGCGGTGATAGGGCAGGATGACCTGGGCGCGGTTCGAAACATTGAGCTGCCCGTCAACATCGACCCCGAATTCGCGCAGCCGGGCAACTTCCTTGAGGAAGGCGATGGGATCAAGAACCACGCCGTTGCCGATCACGCCCTTGCAGCCCTTGCGCAGCACGCCGCAGGGAATCAGTTGCAGAATGAATTTCTGTCCGCCGATGATGACGGTGTGCCCGGCGTTATGCCCGCCGGCGTAGCGTGCCACGGCGCTGAAGCGCTCGCTGAGCACGTCCACAATTTTCCCCTTGCCCTCATCGCCCCACTGGGCGCCCAGCACCACCGCCGTCTTCGCTCGCATGGCCTTCCATTTCCTGCAGATGAACTATTGTTTTGGCGGAGTCCGCCGCGGCGGACGAAGTCGATGGATCTGTGTATCCGCTCTCCGGGCAATACAGATTGCCCCATCCCGCCTCGCACCACGTTCGATCATAAACCCCGAGGTCGGATCCGTTCGCGCCTCGCGGGTTCTGAACTTCGGGTCGCTCTCCGGTTGTGTTTCTGTTAAAGCTTCCCGCTATAATGGGCCAGATTTCCGCGGCGGTTGATTTTCTGTGCTCTCCAGAGGGCGCCATGGCGCGAACTTCCATCATCGAAGCTCCGAAGCCGATCCTGAAACTGGCGGTCTGCCTCCTCGTTTTGAGCCCTGCTGGATGGGCGAAGGCTTCAGCAGATAAACCGGCGGATAACCTCGCTCCGACACGCGCTAAACTTGACGCTCTCCAGGCCTGTCTGGGATCGACCCCGGCGCTGGGCACGTTGCGGAAAGGCCTGCTCTGGGGCTGGCCAAAACCCGGAGGCCCGCCATCTTTGCAGGCTCCGGCTCCCGCCCCTCCGCCCCCAGATGCATACCTCGACAGCCTCGACCGGGACGTCAAGGCCTGCAGTTTTGCGTCGACCCTGCAGGATCCTGACCAGAGGCGCATGGTCTTGAGCGCCGTCGAGAAGGACGTCGAGATCAAAGCCGCCGACTGTCGCCAATTCGGAATGGGGCGCAAGGTGCCGGTGACGATTCGTACCCTTCGTGAGACAGCCGTCGAGAACGGATGGCAGGTTTTCTACAAATGGTCGTGCGCCAGCGTGCTGCAGCCGGAAGAGGTGCGTGTTCCCAACCTCACCAGCCCCGCGAACGTCGAACTGCCGCCGGGTGAATATCTCTTCCGGGCAGAGAAGAGGAACTCCTCCGGCCAGGTTCAGACCATCGCCCCGGTGAAAATCGTGGTCGGCTCCGCGGCGGCGGTTCCGCTCGAACTCGCGATCGAGTGACAGAGGGCAAGATGGCAGTGGAAGCAAGACAATCCGTGCCTGCAAAGTCGACGCGCCTCGCGGTCTTTGCCAACTTCTTCAAAGGCTACATGAGCGTCTCCACCATCGTGGCCGCATCCATTCCCATCCCCGTCGCGAGCTGGAAGCTGATTCCGATCTACTCCCAGCAGCGCGGATTCCTGACGGTCTACGCGTCGCTGTTCTGCTTTCTCCTGCTGGCGTTTGTGTTTTCCATCCGTCACCGCCTGGCGGGACCGATGTTTACGAAGGGGCCGGCTGGCGCATTGATTGCGGCGCTGCCGTTTGTCTTCATCCTTCTGACGCTGGGCTGCATCATCGCCTACCATGCCGTTCTTCTGCGGTCGATCGGTGAATTGCGCGACCTGGGATTCAGCAAGGTTCCAATGAAGGATCTGTTGGACCAGATGGATGCGACGCAGATTCCGTATGCGGTGGAGCTGGCAGCATGCTACCTTGGCATCTTTATCTTTGCCGAATCGGCGTTCGTGTTGATGGCGATTCGGGAATACCTTCAGGACCTGCTTCATCTCGACGAAGTGACGCTGCTGCGGGGCGTACCGGAAAAGATCGATGCCAGCACTGAGTCTCGCCTGCCAGTGGTGCCGGACTCGACTAGTGCGCGAAGTTGATACCTCGTCCGACGGTTGCGACAAACACGACGGCAAACACAGCTGCGGCGATCCACACCGGAGTCTGGCGGCAAACCACGAGCGGTTCTTTCGGCTCCTCGCGCGGCATCAGGCTATCGAGCCACAGCATGCCCGAAGAACCTCCAAAGGAAGCGGGCACCGTGGAAACCAGAAAGAGCTTCAACCCCAACGGGTCGAAAGCGCCCGCGGCACAGCTGAAGAAGCAGGCCGCAAGATAGGGAAGCCGGCCGACCGTGTTGTACACCGGGCGCCGCGGGCAAAAGGGGCGGATTCCGACCGCGAGCAAGCGAGCCACGAGCACATAAAGCGCCGCGCCGAAGATGGTCATGCCGGCACGCCATGCGGCCTGGTGCGGAAGTCCCCGAATCACTTCCTGCCAGTCGCCGAAGCCGATGATCCCGGAAAACATGAAATAGCCGGCGCCGGGAAAGAGATTGTGCGCGGCCAGAAGCCATAAGAAGTACCGCCGATTGGCGTGGCAGCCCGCGGCCTGCGCAGCCAGCAGCGCGATGGTTCCCGCGGCAAGATTCACCAGAGTCCCGCCGGCGTCCACCCAGCGATCCGGGCGGAGGCTCGACAGGTGATTGCTGGTGAGCTGGGTGGGGAGGTCGCCACGCATCCAGGCCACCACGCCATGGCCAACGCCCTCATGCAGCAGCACTGCCACTCCGGTTGCAACGATCGCCAGGCTGACAATGGTCGCCTTGCTGTGCGAGTCGGACACGGGCAGATTGTACCGGAACATGCGCCGGACGGGGCGGCCCTCTCAGCCGAGACGGTAATCTCGTAGCTGGTTTGGCGCGATTACGCAGCCCGGACCGAAACGCGCTATCTCAAGTCGAACGAAAAGGGCGAAACCCATGATCCTTGACCATGGTTAAGTAAAGCCTTTTCTTTTTCCATTCGTTCCCCTTCGGCCAGGGAACGCTCTCCAGGAATACCGGCGTGGGAGGAGAGATCTTGTGAGGATTGTCCAAATCGAATCCGGCCTTGACAAGCACGTCCGCCAGGACATCCTGATAAGTCTTCCTGCTCCTCGCATTGTTATCCCTATCCGCAAAGATCTCCAGACCGATCTGAAGCACCTGGGAAAGATACTTTCCAAAACTCAATTTTGCGGGGTAGGATGCGAGGACTTGAACGCCGGCTGGAGGTTCACTACCCCATCCGATCCCCGGCGCTTCGCTCTTGATCAGGTAAGGCAGAGCATCCAGAAAATCGCGTGAGCTGACATCTCCACCGGCAATCCACCGGCGGAGACGGTGTAGAACGGCCTGAGTTGCCGCCTGCGTGGTGGTGTAAATGATGATGGTGTCATTACGGCCGGAATTAAAACACGGCAGAGTGGCAACTTTAGCCGAATTAACGCCTGCAAAGATTGGGTTCATTTGCAGCATTTCGCGGCGAATCAGCTTCATCAAACGAATCAACCGATTGTATGGGTTGGCGTGGATCACGACCCTTTCGATCGCTGCGTTTGCGACGTAGTAGGGCGAACCGAACCACAGATAACCTTGCGCCGTATTCTGGCCGCCGACAAACAAAGGGTCGTCTTCGAAATTGCTGATCGATGAGCCATGAATCTTTTGGCCCGAAGCTGTAGTGCCGAGTATTTCCCTCGTCGGGATTCGGTCATGGGTTCGCACGGATTCGGCTTCCGTAAAACCAACGCCGACATCGTCAGGGTGGACGCCTTCGACAAACTCGACATCGTCAGAAGGAGCTTCGTAGCCGGCATAGATTTCTCCGAAAGTCAAAGACCGGGTTCCATTTGCGCTTTTTTCCCAGACATCGTCGAGGAGCGCTTGTAGGTCCTTACGCATTGGAATCTCCTGGCGAGGCTCGACTCTCGGTAGCGAGAATACCACCGCAACGGAAGACGTCAAGAAAAGAGTCGGCGATGACGCGACCAGGCCACGGACCAGTATCTTTGGCGCCTGTTTTCCGAACCAGGCTTGCCGTTGCCGTGCGGCAAAGTCTTGCTTGCTTTCGCACGGCGCAACGGTCCGCCGCCAAAACGATCCTTGCCTGTTAACCAAACCATTCCGTTGTTCGTTGTGTCGGTAGAAGCGAACTGAAGACCGCTTCTCGGCAAGGGGAAATAACAATGCACAAACGGGTTTTGAATTGCCTGCGAGTCATCCTGGCGTTCGCAGCGCTGGCGGGCATAACCGCGATGCTTTTGAAGGCGCAGGCGCCCGCCGCGGCTCCCGCCCGGGCTGCCGCTCCGGCTCCAGCCGCTGTGCCGGCACCCGTTCCTACGGAACGCGACGTCGCCGCCACTCAGGACCAGCTCATCAAGCTGCTGCGGCTGAGCCCGACGCTGACCACGGTGATCGCGCACGATCCTTCGCTGCTGTCGAACCAGGAATATGTCGCCAGGACCAATCCGCAACTGGCCGACTTTCTCGCCAGCCATCCGGAAGTGGCGCGGAATCCGGATTTTTATCTCTTCACGCATTTGAACCGCGAGGGCGGCGGTCCTGACCAGGCGCTGGAACGCGCGGTATGGCCTGACGTCTACCGCTCCTCGCCGCCACGCTCCGCTTTCGCCGATGTCTTCGGCGACGTGATTCCCCTGCTGGCGTTTGCAGGATTTCTGGTGGCACTCACGTGGACCCTGCGCCTCTTCATTGAAAGCCGCCGCTGGAACCGCATCTTCACTCTGCAAAGCGAGGTGCATGGCCGGCTGATCGACAAGTTCAGTTCCAACCAGGAACTGGCGCAGTATATGGAGACAGACGCCGGCAAGAAGTTCCTGGAAGCAGCGCCCATCCCGGTGAGCATCGGGCCGGACCAGCGCGTGCCGAACGTGTTGGGGCGGGTGCTGCTGCCGTTGCAGATCGGCGTCGTGATGGTTCTGCTGGGCGCGGGCTTTCTGCTGCTGCGGCGCGCCGGCCCGGATATGGATACGCCCATGCGCGTCCTCGGTACGGTGATCCTGATGCCGGGAATCGGATTTATCATCTCCGCAGGGATCACGTGGTTGCTGGCTGCGCGCCTGGGGCTGATGCCGCCCCGGCCGGAGCCACCCTACGGAGCACCGCCCGCAAACAGATTCGACGCACCCTTGAGCACCTCAGGACGGGACTGAGGCGAACGGCAGTGAGAACCGCATGAGCCGCAAGGGGCCCGAATCCAGTGAGGAAACAAAGGCCAGTGTCCTGGGAATCCGCCATTCCGAATGTGCTTGCCGGCGAAGCGCCGGCGCTCGCCGCCGCGTCTTCCGATTTTCCCGGAATGACTAGCGAGGAGTTTGCCGCGTTCTACGAGCGCTCGGCGCGGCCGTTGTGGGCCTACCTGGTGCGGGTTTCGGGAGACGCCGCGCTGGCCGACGACCTGCTCCAGGAAAGTTTTCTTCGATTTCTCGGAGCGGACCATCCCAATGACGGAGAGGTGAGCGCCCGGCGCTACCTCTTCCGCATCGCCACCAACCTGTTGCGCGATCATTGGCGGCGGCCCAGGGCGGCCTCGATCGAGGACATTCCTGAAGAAATCTTCCAGGCCCGGGATCACGCCGGCGCGTCTGAATCACGGATGATGCTGGGCCCGGCGCTTGCGGTGCATGCGTCCCCGGGAACGCCAACTGCTGTGGCTCGCCTATGCCGAGGGCTACTCGCACCGCGAGATTGCCTCGATCACCGGCCTGGCCTCGGCCAGCATCCGGCTGCTGCTGTTTCGCGCCCGGCGCAAGATCGCCCGCCTGCTGCGGGAGAACGCTGCGGATGACGGGAGGGTGCGATGAGATTCGGCGCGTGCGGACGGGAAAAGGAAGTGGCGGAGATGCTTGGCCGCGGCCATTGGCCTGAGGCTGCCAGCGGCGAACTGCGCGCCCACGTGAACGGCTGCCGGGGCTGCCGGGACCTGGTCCTCGTGAAGCAGGCCTTTCGCGCCGAGCGGACGGCCGTGGCCGCCGCGGCCCGGCTGGAGCCGCCGGGCGTGTTGTGGTGGCGGGCGCAACTGCGGCGCCGCAACGCGGCCCTGGCCCGCATCGGCAAGCCCATTCTGGGCGCCCAGATCTTTTCGGTCGCGGTCACCCTCGCGGCGGCCATCTTCTACCTGGCCTGGCAGGCAAAACGGGGCTATGGATGGCCGGCCTGGCTGCAGCAGTTTCCCCGCGCGCTCCACTTCGAGGCCCTGCTGCCCGACGCGCTCAGCAAGTATCCCGGCGAAACATGGCTGGTTTTCTCCGGCCTGGCGATGCTGGCGGTGATGAGCGGCGTGATTGTCTACATGGCGTCGGAAAAGCGCTAATCCCTGAATTCGAATCTCCTCCGGGGCGCGTGCAATCCAATCGGTTGCATCTCATCCCTCAAGGAGTATTCGGAATGACCCTCTCGGCAAGTGAAGTGCACCAGCTCAAGCAAGCCCCCGCGCAGGAGAAAATCCTCCCTGTCATCCTCCAGCGCTGGAGTCCGCGCTCCTTTGACGACCGCGACGTGAGTTCCGCCGACCTGAAGATCGTTTTTGAAGCGGCGCGCTGGGCCGCGTCTTCGTACAACGAGCAGCCCTGGCGCTTTCTTCGTGGGTCGGCGCAATTCCGAAACGTACCAGAAGATTTTTTCGACCTTGATGGAACGTGAACCAGCAATGGGCGCGCACCGCGCCGGTGCTGATCATGGGACGTGACGAAAACGAAGTTCTCGCACAACGGCGCGCCCAATCGCGTGGCTCTCTACGACCTGGGCGCGGCCGCGGCTACGCTGTGCTACCAGGCCACCGCCCTCGGCCTGCATACGCACCAGATGGCCGGCTTCAATGTGGATGCAGCACGCAAGGTCTTCAATGTTCCCGAGGACTATATTTTCGGCGCAGTGATCGCGCTCGGCTACCAGGGAGAACCCGGCGCCCTCACCAACCAGCAGATGCTGGCCCAGGAGACATCCCCGCGCCAGCGCAAGCCGCTGAGCGAAATTGTCTTGTCGGGCTGGGACGAGCCTGCCAACCTGGACTGATTAAACCTGGGCTGATATACAGGCTGATTCACCCCCCCGCCGGGGAGCGGCGCTCTCCGGACTCCGCGATTAGAGTGGAGTCTGGAGGCCGTCCTTGTGACCAGCCAGACAGCCACTCGAAGAGTCGTCCGCAAAACGCCTGCGCGCCGCCCGCACCATCGCCGGGGCGTGTCCCGCAAGCGCCGGATGAGCGTCCGGACACGGGTGATTCTCACATCGATTGCCATCGTGGTTGTGCTCGTGGCGTGGGCCGCGATGGCCCGCGCCTTTGCTCCGCTGGGGAACACGCCGGCAACCCGTTTCGACACACTCATTGTCCTGGGATCGCCGGCAGACGCCGAAGGAAATCCCACGCCCGTCCAGTTGTCGCGCGTCACCGAGGCAGTGCATGAATATGAGCGCGGCGTTGCGACTCACCTGATCCTGACCGGCGGAACAACCCATGGGGGCTATGTCGAGGCGGAGGTCATGGCGCGGACGGCCGAGGCGCAGGGGGTTCCGGCCTCCTCCATCGTCGTCGAACCGCAGGCCCTCGATACCATTCAAAACGCTTGCTACTCGGTGCGGATCATGAAGGCTCACGGCTGGCGGTCGGCGGAGGTAATCTCCAACGCCAGCCACCTGCCCCGCGCGGGTCTCATCTTCAGCCGGCTGCCGATCGACTGGCGCACGCATGCGGCGCCGTCGTTCGAGCCCGAAGTCACCTCTCCCGTGGCAGGGCTTGAAGTATTGAAGACGCTTCGCTACCTCGTCTACGCACAATGGGGGGAAAGGTGCACGCCGTAACAGCAAGGGAACAGGGAATAGGGAACAGGGAACAGAGAAAAAGGGGAAACCTGCCTTGTCCCTTCGCCTGTTCCTGCTAACTGACACCCCCGGCCAGCGTCTTGTAAGCTGAATAAGATGCGTTTCCCAGGAAGTTTGTCCTTTTCTTTTGCTGTCGCTCTGCTTGCGTGTGCCGGAATCAGCTCTCGAGCCCAGGCGCCCAGCCAGCCATCTTCCGGCCAGGCTTCTCCGGGCCAGTCTTCTTCCAGTCAGCCGACCACGACTGTTACGGTAACGGCCACTTCGCCTCAGCCCGCTTATATCGCCATCGATCCGCTGTCAAACGTTCGTTACGACAACAAGTGGGACGTTTCGGTGGGCATGGCATACCGGCACATCAAGGCGGGCCCGAACCTGCTGCAGGGATCAAACCTCGGCGGAATCGACCTGACCGGTTCTTACTATCTTGCCCGGCGCTGGCGGCTTGAAGCTACCGGCCGCGGCTATCTCGGCACCAGCGGCGCGGCCCCCAATCCCTACGAGATCAATGGCCCGTTCATCATGGAATACATTGTCGCGGGCGGAGCGGAATGGCTGGGTCCGCACAACAAGCATGGAGCCATCAGCGCGCACGTGCTGGGCGGGGGAGCGATCGGCATCTTCGAACAGAACCTGCGCGGCAACTCGCCGTCGGTGGTCGGTTTCTACAATAACCAGGTTGCGCCGGCAGCGATCATAGGCGGCCACTTCGATCTGAATCGTTCGGGGCGATGGGTATTCCGCGTGACCCCGGACGCCATTATGACCCGCTACAGCGTCCAATACCCTCCGAAATATAGCCAGTACGACGTCAACTTCGCCATCTCGGTCGGAGTGCAGTACAAGTTCAAGAAGACCAAGTAGCAGCGGAGCATTCCTGCCGCTCCCGGCATTCGATGGAGTACGTCCATGGGGCCGCGTGCCCTGGCGTGTCGTTTTTGCCAATTCCCGCGGCGGATGACCGTTTTCCCCCTCTTCTGAATTCCGGCCGCCCGCCCCGGCGAGCCGCGGCCTTTTCCATCCGGGGGTGTCCAGTCAGCTTCGGAGAAATTCGGCTGACAACATTGGCAGCAGATCGTTAGACTTCCAGCTTCATCTGTGTGTGTTATTCTTCGCCGTTCGGGGCCACTTCATAAAAACGGAGCGCCTTAGGACGATGTACCGGATACCGGCATTTTCTTCCTCGTGCGTTGATTTGGACATTCGGGAAAACAAGGGCAGGTGACATGGACATGAGAGATACGCTCGGAGTCTTGCTGGCGGGGGGAGCCGGAGAGCGGCTCTTTCCGCTGACCCGCGATCGCGCCAAACCGGCCGTTCCCTTTGGCGGACACTACCGGATCATCGACATCACGCTCTCCAACTGCATCAACTCCGGCTTGCGCAAGGTGTTCATCCTCACCCAGTACAAGGCGCTTTCGCTCAACCGCCACGTGCGCGAAGGATGGACCGGGATCGTGGCGCAGGAGCTGGGAGAGTTCTTCGAACTGCTCCCGCCCATGCAGCGGACCGGCGCCAACTGGTACATGGGAACCGCCGACGCGGTCTACCAGAACATCTATTCCATCGGCAGCGAGCAGCCCCAGCACATGATCATCCTCTCCGGCGACCACATCTACAAGATGGATTACAGCCGGATGCTGGAGCACCACAGGGAAAGCAACGCTGAAGTGACTCTTGCCACGCTGCCCATCGAGCCCGACGAGGTTTCGCGCTTCGGGGTCGTAGAGGTGGACTCCAAGGGCGAAATCCAGGGCTTTCTCGAGAAGCCGGCTTCCACGAGCTTCCGCTCGCCCTTCAGTCCGACCAAGGTGGATGCCTCGATGGGCGTCTACATCTTCAATACCGAGACGCTGCTGAAGGCGCTGATCGCCGATGCCGAGGATCCGGATTCGAAGCATGACTTCGGCCACAACATCCTGCCCAATCTGCTGGGCAAGAAGAAGATGATCGCCTACAGCTTCGTCGATGAGAACAAGCAGCAGGCCATGTACTGGCGCGATGTAGGCACGCTGGACGCCTACTACGACGCCAACATGGACCTGTGCTCGGTGTCGCCGGTGTTCAACCTGTACGACCGGAACTGGCCCATGCGCACCCGGGTGCGCCAATACCCGCCGGCCAAGTTTGTTTTCGGCGAGCCGGGCCGCACCGGCACCGCGATCAACTCCGTCATCACCGCCGGCGTCATCATCTCCGGCGCCACCGTATCGAATTGCGTGCTGTCGCAGGATGTGCGCGTCAACTCATATTCCGATGTGGACTCGAGCATCATCTTCTCCCACGTGAACATCGGCCGCCACTGCCGCATCAAGCGGGCGATCATCGACCGCGACGTGCATATCCCCGAGGGCACCGTGATCGGGTACGACCCGGTTGAGGACAAGCGCCGCTACTTCGTCACCCCGTCGGGACTGACGATCGTAACCCGCGATGCATCGCTCTTCGAGAACCCGGTGGATCCGGACTTCCTGCAGCGCTACTGACTTCTCGCAATGTGTTCGGGTGCCCCGTCCTAGCTCCGCTAGGGCGGGGTTTCCTTTGTCGTGACCTGTAACTTTGTTTTGCGATCGGGAATCCAATCTCCAGATGGCAAATTTATCCATAACGAGCACACTGCCCGAGGGTGGGCAGGGGAGCGCGGCGTCCGTGGGAAGGACGGACGCTGCCGACGTCAGCCGCCGGGCATTCATCTTCGGCGGAGCGGCGGCGGTAAGCGGGCTGGCGTTCTGGGGTTTACGGCGGGCCACGGTGGCAGCGGCGCGGCCGCTGGCTCCCGATGAAGGGCCGCGCACCGTCACAGTTGTCCGGTTTTCGGCGATTGGCGAGGAAGTCGGCCGCACCACCGGTCCGCGCATCGTCCGCACCGACGAGGAGTGGCGCCGCCGGCTGGGGTCCGATGCCTACTGGGTGATGCGCCACGCCGACACGGAACGGCCCTTTACGGGAGCGCTGTTGCACGAGGAGCGGCGGGGCGTCTTCCAATGCGCCGGCTGCGATCTGGCCCTGTTCAGTTCGAAGGCAAAGTTCGATTCCGGCACCGGCTGGCCCAGCTTCTGGCAGCCCATCGCACCGGAAAACATCGTGGAAAGCCCGGACGGGAGCCTGATGGTGGTGCGGACGGCGGTGTCCTGCCGTCTCTGCGATGGGCATCTTGGGCACGTCTTCACAGATGGACCCGAGCCGACGGGGCTGCGCTACTGCATGAATTCGGTGGCGCTGAAGTTCGCGCCGGCTTGAGGTACGCTAATGGCCGGAGGCCGCATGGATTCTCCTGCCCGTACAACTACAGCTCCCGGCCAGCCTGCTGAAACCATCCCCGGGGACCGGCCCGCGAAGCGAGGTGGCGGCGGCCATGGGCGCATCAAGTGCCCCAGGTGCGGCTGGACTCCGCGCGCCGGCCACCGCTGGTCGTGCATCTGCCGCCATTTATGGAACACCTTCGACACTGGAGGCGTGTGTCCGGGGTGCCTCAAGCAGTGGACCATGACCGCATGCCTCTCCTGCCATCAGTGGTCGCCGCATTCCGACTGGTACCCAAAGGACTGAAGGGCGCTACTTGCCTTTGTAGTCCTTGAACAGCTCGGGAAATTGCTGCTTGAGGGCCTCAACCTTGGGGCGATCGCAGACCAGGATGTAGGGATTGCCGGGATTGTGGAGGGCGTAATCCTGGTGGTAAGACTCGGCGTCGTAGAAGCCCTTCAACGGCACAACCTGGGTGACGATGGGCTTGGGGAAGACTTTGGCCGCGTCGAGCTGGGCAATATAGGCCTGGCTGATTTTGCGCTGTTCTTCGCTGCTGTAGAAGATCGCCGATCGGTACGACGTTCCCACATCGGGCCCCTGGCGGTTCAACTGGGTGGGATCGTGGGCGACCGAAAAGAAGATGCGCAGCAACTGGCCGTACGTGATCTGCGACGGGTCGTACACCACGCGCACCGACTCGGCATGGCCCGTGGTCTCGGTGGTGACCTGGTCGTAGGTCGCGGTTTCGGCCGAGCCGCCGGCGTAGCCCGCCGTCGTGTCGAGAACGCCCTTGACGCGCTCGAATACCGACTGCGTGCCCCAGAAGCACCCGCCCGCGAAGACCGCGGTCTCTTTTCCGGGCGCGTGTGCCGCCTGCACATCCGCCACTGCGGCGGGAATGGGAGTTTTGCCTGCTCCGTTCGCCTTGGTGTACCAACCAACGACGAGAAGAATGACCAGGAAAACGCCGACAAGGGACAGCAACCTTGACATCGGAATCTCCAACTTCGCGAGAGCTTGAAGCCGACGCGCAGTATTGAGATGAAGCAGGCTGGGAAAGGTTACGGGAGCGGAGGGCACGTTGGCGGCAGAATCCCGAACGGCCGGTGTAAATTCACTCTCACAAAGAGCAGTGCGGGAAGCGCGAGATTCAGGGACTGTTCAACCGTTGCCGGGGGCAGGAATCACTCCGAGTTGCTGCATGAGACCGAATGTGTCCATCAGAATCCGGCTGTCTGCCATTTTCCCTGCGCTCAAGCGGTCGATCACCACGCCGCGCACCGTCACTGCTTTATTGGTCGCCGGGATTCCCAGAAATACGCCCTTTTGCGTACCCGTCCAGGTAAAGCGCGAGACCACCTTATCGCCCGCCGCTACCGTCTCATCAATGATCCAATGCAAGTCGGGGAATCCTGCACGCATCATCGCAATCACTTCTTTCAAGCCTTCTCGACCCTGACTCTGTCCTGGCAACGGATCCAACTCGATGAAATCCGCTTCGACTAGTTCGTCCGCTGCATCAAGCCGTCCCTGATTGATGACTTCCTCGATGAATCGACCGAGCGTCGCGATGTTTTCGGATTCTGACACGTCAACCTCGTGAATGGAATTTCTGACGCAGGCTATCATTCCACGCTTGTACGCAGCAAAATCGCGGATCCTTTGCCGGTCGCCCCGGCGACCTCCTCAGGAGGACAGCGCCGTGGTGGCGGGGTTTCGCTGACGCCTTTCCCCGTTCGGGAACCAAGCTTGTAAATCATGCGTACATCACAGCATGCAGTGCGTTGGTACATTAAGCTGGAGCATGGTAGGGCTGGTAGCGCCGCCGAAACCGGCTCGGCGCGGCATCGACCCCCCTGAAAAGGGTGGGATGAGTCAGCATCCGGCTCCTGCCGCAATCCCCGCCGGTGGTGCTGGACGCTCCTTCGGCGAGGGTGCCCGGGGCGCAGAGGCAGGCCGCTTCGCGCGCGGGGAGGTAAGACCCCTGGAGATTGACTGGTCCCAAACCGTCCAGCGCTGCATGGATGGGGATTCCGGCGCTTGGGCTGAACTGGTCCGAGCGAACCATCGGCGTGTCTACGGGCTCTGCTACCGGTTTACAGGCAATGTCACCGACGCCGAAGACCTCACCCAGGACGTTTTTCTCAAGATCTATTCGAATTTAGCCAGTTTCGATACGGGACGGGGCAGTTTGCAGGTGTGGATCACGACCATGACCCGCAACCTGCTGGTGGACAACTTCCGGCGCACCAAAAACCAGCGCGCGACATCTTCTCTTGACGACGGCTGGGATCAAACCGAGGAACTGAAGCCAATCGACCGGCTGACCGCCCGCGGCCCCTCCCCGCATGAAATCGCGGCCGGCAAAGAGCTGGAAAAAATGGTACAGAACGCGCTTTCCCATGTCTCCGTGGAGCTACGGGAAGCCGTCATATTAAGGGATCTACAGGATATGGATTACAAGGAAATCGCCCAGGTGCTGGGCATCCCCGAAGGGACCGTCAAGTCGCGGATCAGCAGAGGCCGCGCGGAACTGGCGCGCCTGCTGGAACGTAATAAACGGGAGGTTATGTAAATGGCAGAGCGCAGTCACATTCCGAGCACTCCCGCCTGCGGGCAATGGGAGACCCTGTTAGCCGATGCGCTCGATGGCCAGTTGCGGCCGGAGGACGAAGCGACCTTCAGCGGGCACATGGCCACCTGTGCCAACTGCACGACGTTGTTTGAGGAGGCCCGTCAAGGCCGGGAGTGGCTGGAGTTTCTCTCCCCGGAACCAGAAGTGCCCGTCGGCCTGCTTGAAAAACTGCTGGCGCAGACGGGCCCGGGTCAGGTAGCCGGTTTCGGACTGGCGACAACCTCCGGAAATGTCGTACCGATCACTCCGGCGTGGCAGCGTCCCGGGTTCATGGGGCGCATCCGCCGCTTCGCCGAGCCGCGGCTGCTGATGACCGCCGCCATGGCGTTTTTCTCCATCGCTCTGACGCTCAACCTTACCGGCGTCCGCCTGAGCCGGATTCGCCTGGCGGACCTGCGTCCCACGGCGGTGCGGTCGTTCATGGAGCGGCAGCTGACCATGGCCTCGACCCCCATCATCCGCTACTATGACCACCTGCGCGTGGTGTATGAAGTGCAGTCGCGGATGCGCGAACTGCGCAAGACCACCCAGAGCAGCACCGACAGCCAGGACAACCAGAAGAAACAGCCATCGGGCCCCGGCGAATCGAAGCAGAATCCAAGCCATAAAGACGGAGGATCCCGTGTCGATCCTCCGCAACAGTCGGGGACGCCAAACTTGAACGACTCATCGGATTACCTGGAGACTTCGCTATCACATGATTGTCTTGACCGGCCCGCGCATTCCGGCGGCTCCGAGAAAGCAATACGGGAGAGGAGCACAGTATGGATTGCGTAAATCACAGCGGTGTGACCGCTACGGCGTTCTGCCAGAACTGCGGCAAGCCGTTGTGCGCCAGTTGTGTGCGCAACGGCGCGGGAGGGCAGATTCTGTGCGAACCGTGCTGGATGGCGTGGCAGAACATTCCGAATCCGTTTGTGGCGGCTCCGTCGGGAGAGCCTAACCCGGCGGCAGCGGCGGTTCTGGGACTGATCCCCGGCGTGGGCGCCATGTACAACGGGCAGTTCTTCAAGGGCCTGATCCACGTGGTGATCTTTGCCATCCTGATCAGCATCACGACTCATTATGGGATCTTTGGCATCTTCATCGGCGCCTGGGTTCTCTACCAGTCTTTCGAAGCGTTTCACACCGCCAAGGCGCGGCGCGACGGCCAGCCCCTGCCCGACCCGCTGGGGCTGAACGAAGTGGGCAACTGGCTCAACCTCGGCGCGAAGCCGAATTATCCTCCGCCACCAGGAGTGAGCGGCGGCAGTCCAGGCGGCCCCAATCCGGCCGGAATGAATCCGGGGCCGGCAGGTGGATACCAGCCCCCCTATCAGGCCCCATATCCGGGGCAATACCAGGCTCCCTACCAGAATCCCTACCAGGCTCCGCCCTACGCGCCGCCGCCCGGCTTCACGGCCCAGGCAACGGAGCCGGCGGCACCCCCGATGCCTCCTCCGCCCCCGACCGCCCTGTGGCGGCGCAAGGAGCCTATCGGAGCGTTTGTTCTGATTGGTCTCGGGCTGCTGTTTCTGCTCGGGCAGCTCGATGATATCGGCGGAAAGGTCTTTGAATTTACCTGGCCACTGCTGTTGATTGGCCTCGGAGTGTGGCTGGTAGTTCGCCGCATGGGCGACACGCAAGGAGGAGGTCCTCGATGAGCCGATATATTCTGATTCGCCGCCTGCGCGGCCCCGCGTTCCTGTTGCTGATCGGCATCGTCGCCCTGCTGCACCAGACGGGAGTTGTCTATCACATGTGGCGCTTGTTCTGGCCGCTGGCGCTGATCCTGTGGGGTCTGTTGCTGCTGGCGGAGCGCGCCGCGCTCGAAATGGAAGGCTTTCCGCCTGCGTATGGGGATACCCCATATCCAGGCGGCCCGTACGTGCAGCCGCCGGTGGCCGGGCCTGGTCCGGGAGTTCCGCCGTCGCCCGGTTCGGCGATCGTGCCTGCCAACCCTGACGATCTAGGACGTTCCAACGGAGGCCAGTTATGAGCAGCATGCCCCCCTACACGCCTCCGGGCGGCGGTGCGCCGCCTCCTTACGATCCGCGCACCCAATGGCGGGTCTACCGGGAGCAGCAAAAAGCCGCATGGCGCGCGCAGCGCGATGCGATGAGAGCCCAGCGTCATGCGATGAAAGGCGGCTATGGCGGTTACGCTCCCCGCGTTCCGTCGATCGTAGGCCCGATCATCCTGGTGGGGATTGGCATCATCGGCCTGCTGGTGGTGACCGGCCACATTGATTCCTCCGAATTCTGGACCTGGTATGGCCACTGGTGGCCGCTCCTTCTGATCCTCGCGGGCCTGGCGCTGCTGGGCGAGTGGGCGCTCGACATGAAGCGGCAAACTCCGGTTCGCCGCAGCGGCAACTTTGTCGGAATCCTGATCTTCCTGGCGATCCTGGGGCTGTTTGCAGCCTGGGGCCACCAATGGTGGGGTCCGATGCGCGCCGAATGGGGCGACCACGGAGGAGATGATTTCTTCAACATGTTCGGCCGTCCGCAGCATGACCAGGATCAGCAGGTCCTGAATTCGCAGATTCCGGCCAACGCGGTGGTGGAGATCCAGAATCCTCGCGGCGATGTCAGCGTGACCTCCGGCGATACGACCGCCATCCAGGTGCAGGCGCACCAGGTGGCCTTCACCGATTCCGAGGCCAATGCGCGCAAAATCTTCGAATCCGAAGCCGCGCACCTGACGGTGAGCGGCAACGCGGTTCTGGTGAAGTCGGCCGGGCACAATAGCGGCCGCCTCAATCTGACCGTGATCCTGCCCAGGTCGGCGCATGTGACCGTCAACGCAGGACGCGGCGACGTCACCGCGGCTGGCCTGGGTGCGGGGGTAAACATCACCGCGGCGCATGGCGATGTCCACCTGAACACCATTACCGGGTCGGTGCAGGTTCACTTCTCGACCGATAAGGGCGACTTCTCAGCCCACCAGGTGGAGGGAGACATCACCGCCGACGGGCGCTGCAACGACCTCACCCTCTCCGAAGTGACGGGCAAGGTTGCGCTGAATGGGGATATCTTCGGCGAAGCCCACATGGAGAACCTCACCGGCCCCATCCACCTGCATACCTCGGTGACCGATCTTGAGATGGGCAGCCTGCCCGGCGACATGACGCTCAACGACGACGACCTGCGCGTGACCGAAGCCAAGGGACAGGTGCGGGTCACCACGCACTCCAAGAATATCGATCTCACCCAGATCTACGGCGACATCTTTGTCGAAGACCGCGACGGCAACATCTCCCTTGAGCCGGCCGGGACGTACAGTGTGGACGCCAAGAACACCAGCGGCAAAGGCGACCTGGAGTTGACGCTGCCTCCCAATGCTTCTGCTTCCATCAACGCGTATACCCGCAACGGCGACATCTTTTCCGACTACTCCATGCCCGCGGTTGAAGGGGAGAGCAAGCGGGTCTCCTTCTCGGTGGGCGGGGGCGAGGTCAAGGTCAATCTCAGCACCCAGGTGGGCGACGTGCGCATCAAGAAGGGATCCGGCTTCCCGGCAGCGCCGTCTGTCTCTTCCAATGCGCCCAAACCTCCGGCCCCGCCGGCTGCGCCGCATTTGAAAGCGCCAAAGGCAGCGCCGGCCGAACCGGTCACGCAGTAAAAGCAGGGACTAGGGACGTATGGACTAGGGAGTATTTAGCTAGACAAGCAGGATCAGCCGCAATCACACACAAGGGCGCGGGAGGAACTCCACCTTCCGCGCCCACCTCTTTTGGGTCGATCCGGCGGCGGCGAATGAACCAGCACAAAATCCCCGTGCCCCATCCTGTTGCCTTCCTTCTGGCAACAGGGTGGGAGCCCCAGCTTTCCTCAGCGCCTATTCGGTTCTTAGCGCCTGCATGGGATCGAGCCGCGACGCGCGCCACGCCGGCGCCATGCAGGCCATGGCCGCAACCACCAGCAGAATGGCCGCCACCGCGGCAAAGACCGACGGGTCCAGCGGCTTGGTGTCGTACAGCATGGTGCGAATGAGCCGGACCACCGCGGCGCTGCCGCCGAGGCCGAGGCCCAGGCCCAGGAGCGCCGGCCACAATCCATCGACCAGCACCAGGCGAAGCACCTGCGGCCTCTGGGCGCCAAGCGCCATGCGGATGCCGATCTCGCCGGTGCGCTGCGTGACCAGGTAGGCCAGCACGCCATAGAGTCCGGCCGCGGCCAGCACCAGGGCAATCACGGCGAAGGCCAGCACCAGGATTGAATCGAACGCCGAGTCGATGGTGGTTTTCCCGATCGCCTCGCGCAGCGTCGTCACGTCGGAGACGGGCAGGTCAGGGTCGAGCTGGCCGACCAGCTTCTGCACCGGCAGCGCGAATGACTCGACGCCGGAACCGGCTCCGGAGCGGACCACGATCGTGGCAGCGCTGTAGTCATTTCCGTAAATGGGCCAATACAGAGTGGGCTGCGGAGGCAATGATGCGTACCAGCGGGTGTCTCCCACCACGCCCACAACTTCGACGACATCCCCGCTGAACTCGCTTCGCAGATGCTTGCCGATGGGGTCCTCTCCGGCGAAGAACTCCCGCGCTGCGGCCTGGCTGATCACGGCAACGTGGGCTCGCCCCAGTCGTTCATCGGAGGTGAAAATGCGCCCGCGGAACAGGGGAATTCCGATGGCGCCGAAGTATCCCGGCTCCGCCCCCCGCACCATCATGTCCGCCGACTTCCCTTTCACCGCCGGACCATGCTCGACCACGCTCATCAGGTGGTCGCCGCCCCAGCCTTCGCCGGGAGCCCTGCTCACCAGCCCCGCGGCCTGGCCCCCCGGCAAGGCGCGGACGTGAGCGATGAGAGTCTCGAAAAACGCCACCCGCTGCTCGGGCTGCTTGTAGCGCGCGTCGGGCAGGCTGATGTGCATGGTTAGCACATTGTCGACGGGAACTCCGATGTCGGCGTGGCGCAGGCGTTGGTAACTCTTGATCAGCAGGCCGGCTCCAACCAGCAGGACAACGGTGAGGCCCACCTCGATGACCAGCAGCGTGCGCCGAAGCCCGGCTTTGCCGCGACCCGGGCTTTGCGCGCGGGACGACTCCTGCAGGGTGGCAAACATTTTCTTGCCGGCCGAACTCAACGCCGACATGAATCCGGCGAACAGGGCGCAGAGCCCAATCGTCCCGGCGGCGAATGCAATGACAACGCCATCGATATGGATGCCGTCGACGCGATTCATGTCCTGGCGCGCGTGCACCAGCCATTGCACCGCACCCCAGGCCAGCAGCAGGCCCAGCGCGCCGCCCGCGCCCGAGAGCAGCAGGCTCTCGATGATCCGTTCCCGGATCAGCCGCATTCTCCCTCCACCGAGTGCGATGCGAATCGCCTGTTCGCGTGCCCGTGCGGCGGTGCGCGCCACCAGCAGGCCGGCCACGTTCATGCAGGCGATCATCAACACGCAGACCGTGGCGGCGAGAAGCGCGAGCAGCGGAGTTTTGTAGTCCGACACGGCATCGTCGAGCATGGGCAGCCCTGCGACCGAGTCGTGCACGGCCGGCTTGGGGTGAGCGGCGACGATCTGTTTCTGAACCGCTTTGAGCCGTTCCACCAGCGTGGCAACGGTTGCGCCGTTGATAAGCCGCGCGGTCACCAGGAATTCGTGATCGTCGTACAGTTTTCAGCAGCGATGGCGGCGCTTCATGGTTGAGCGGAGTCCAGACCTGCAACGGGGTCCCGACCATTCTGCTCAGGAAGAAGAAGGACTCCGGCAAAACGCCGATGACGGTGTACGGCCGCGCATCGAGCCAGATGGTCTTGCCCACGATGGCTGGGTCGCCGCTATAGCGGCGTTTCCAGAATGGATAGCTGAGCATGACCGTGGCGGTCGCGCCGGGGCGATCGTCGTCGGCCGAAAAATTACGTCCCAGAAGCGGCTGGACGCCAAGCATTGGAAAAAAATTTGCGGAGCACCATGAAGCATCGATCTGCTCGGGCAGCTTGCCGCCTTCGGCGGAGAGGTTGTAATTCTGCCACGGCGACGAAAACGCCATCTCCGCCAGGCCCTGTGCGGCCTGCTGCCAATCCTTCATGCTGCCCGCATCGACCGGCAGATACGCAACTCCAGTCGGGGTGATTGCCGACGGTGTCGTGCTCGTAGATCGAAACCAGCCGGTCCGGGTCGTGATACGGCAGGGGCTTGAGGAGGACGTTGCGCACCACGGTGAACAGCGCAACGTTGGCGCCGATGCCGAGCGCGATGACGAGGATGGCGATGGCCGCGAAACCCGGCGTGCGGCGGAGGGTGCGGATACTGTAGCGCACGTCGTGCAGCAGCGATTCGAGCCAGGTCCAGTTCCAGGTGGCGCGCGCCTGGTCGCGCACCAGCGCCGGATTGCCGAAGGCGCGCATCGCCGCGTAGCGGGCTTCATCCGGGCTCATGCCGGCGGCGATGTTTTCCGCGATCTGCCGTTCGAGGTGGAAAACAAGTTCGTCATCGAGCTGTGAGCCGGCCGGCCCGCGCCCGAAAAGCATCCGCAATCGCATCACGAAAAGATCCAACCACCGCATGATTCAGGCTCCTGGCAGTCCCTAGTCCCTGGTCTTTGACATCACTCCGTGCGCAGCGCCTGCATGGGATCCACGCGCGATGCACGCCACGCCGGAACCAGGCAGGCGATCGCCGCCACGATCAATAAGGTTGCCGACACTGTCGCAAATACCAGGGGATCGAGCGGCCGCGTTTCATAGAGCATGTCGCGCATCAGGCGAGAAGCTTCCACGCTTGCCGCGAGCCCGAGCACCAATCCGATCAATGCGGGCCGCAGGCCGTCCGACAGCATTTTGCCCAGCACTTGTTCGCGCCGTGCGCCCAGCGCAAGGCGAATGCCGATCTCTCCGGTGCGTTGCGCGGCGATGTACGAAAGCACTCCGAACAGTCCCACCGCCGCCAGGATCAGCGAAAGCGCGGCAAAGCCGGTCAGCAGCGTGGTGTTGAAACTCGCGTCCAGCGTCCCTTTGCCGAGCAGTTGGTTCATGGTGAGCACGTCGGCCACCGGGAGGTCGCGGTCCATTCCCTGGATCACGCGCTGCACCGGCAGCGCCAGCGTTTCCACATCGCGGCTGGAGCGGATCACCAGCGTGGCGTAGTTCTCGGTTCCATCCTGCAGCGAAAAGTACTTGGTTTCCTTGGGCGCCTCGCCGATGTCGTAGCGCATATCTCCAACGACGCCTACGATCGTGTAGACCTTCCCGCCAGCGCTCCAGCTGTCGCCGCCGGTCTTGATGTGCTTGCCCAGCGGGTCTTCCCCGGGAAAGAAGCTCGTCGCCAGTTTCTCGCTGATGATCACTTCCCTGGCCTGTTCGAGGCGCAGGCTGTCGTTGAACGTGCGGCCGCGCAGCAGGGGAATGCCCATCGCGGCGAAGTAGCCCGAATCCGTCCAGCGCGTAAGCGCGTCGAGGGACTGGCCCTGGGGCAGCGCCGGATGCTCCACAACGCTAAACCCGTCGTCTTCCCACCAGCCCTGGCCCGGCACCGCGGTGGCCAGCCCCGCCTGGTCCACTCCAGGCAGCGCGCGTACCCGCGCCAGCATCGTGTCGAAGAAATTCACGGGTGCGGGTCCAGGCGTCTTGTACCGCGCTCCGGGCAGTCCGATGCGCATCGTGAGCACGTTCTCCGTGGCACAGCCCACATCCGACCCGCGCAGCCGTTCGTAGCTCTTCAGCAGAAGCCCCGCTCCGGTCAGCAGCACCACCGTGAGGCCGACTTCCACCGTAAGCAGCACCCGCCGCAGCGTGGCCCGCGACTGGCTTCCGCTGGCATAGCGCGAAGACTCGTGCAGCGTTGTCAGAAGCGCCTTGTCCCTGATCGTGAGAGCGGAAACGAGTCCGGCAAAGAGCGCGCACAGTGCGATGACCCCCACCGTGAACACTGCGACGATTGCGTCAATGTGAATGCTCTCCACACGGGTCATGTCGTGGCGCGAACGCACCAGCCACTCCAGCGCTCCGTACGCAAGCACCAGGCCGAGCGCGCCGCCGGCCGCAGAGAGCAGCAGGCTCTCCATCAGGCGCTCGCGCAGCAGGCGCAGCCGGCCGCCGCCCATCGCGGTCCGGATCGCCTGTTCCTTTCGCCGCGACACCGCCCGCGCCACCAGCAGATTGGCAACGTTCATGCACGCGATCAAAAGCAGGCACCCGGTGGCCGCCAGCAGCACATAAAGCGGTCGCTTGACCGCGCCCACCATGTGCTCCAGCAGCGGCCGGATGTTCGCCGCCGGGTTGACGAATGCCAGGTCACGGTGCGCGTCGAAGACCCGCCGCGAGATCACGCTCAGGTCGGCCTTGCCCTGTTCCGCCGAGACGCCGGGCTTCAGTCGCCCCACCACGCGGAACATGTGGTTATCGACCATGGCCATGATCTTGGCGGGATTTTCGTGATACACCGGCGTCCACATCTGCGTGCCCGGGCGAGGGTACGCAAACCACTCCGGCATCACTCCTGTCACTGTGTACGGCTTGGCATCGATGTAGATCGTACGGTTCACGATTCCGCGATCGGCTCCGAAGCGCCGCTTCCACAGGCTCCAGCTCAGCAGCACCGTGCCATTCGCTGCCAGTGTGTCGTCGTCGGCCGTGAAATCCCGGCCCAGCGCAGGTGCCACTCCAAGTGTCGTGAGCAGGTTCCAGGAAACCTTCGCGCTCGCGAGGTTCTCCGGCAACTGTCCGCCTGACGCCGCGATCGCATTCTCGCTGTCCTGGACCAGGGCCAGGCTGCTGAAGCTCTTGTTGTACTTGTTCCACTCCGCGTACATGCCCCCGGAAACGATGTTGTAGGGATAATCCTTCGGGTTGCTTTCGTAGAGCATCATCAGGCGATCGGGATCTTTGAACGGCAGCGGCTTGAGAACCACGTTGCGTACCACCGTGAACAGGGCAACGTTGGCGCCGATGCCGAGCGCCATCACCAGAACCGCGATGAGGGCGAAGCCGGGCGTGCGGCGGAGCGTGCGAATCCCGTAGCGGACCTCGCGAGCCACTTGCTCGACCCCCTGCCAATTCCAATTCGCCCGCGCCTGGTCGCGCAGCAGGGCAGGGTTGCCGAAGCTGCGCAACGCTGCCAACCGAGCCTCTTCCGCGCTCATGCCGGCGGCGAGGTTTTCGGCGATCTGGCGCTCGAGGTGGAAGCGCAGTTCGTCATCGAGCCGCTCGCCGGCACGACCGCGTCCGAAGAGCATCCGCAGCCGCATTCCGAGTTGAGTGAACCAGTGCATGGATTTGTCTCCTGACAGCTGAGTCCCAGCGGTTCCTATTCCCTAATCCCTGTTCCCTGGTCCCTGCCTCTTTCAGGCTTCGCTGACCACCAGGTTGATGGCCGCGGAGAGCCGGCTCCAGTTGGCGCTCTCCTTTTCCAGCTGTGCCCGCCCGGCGCTGGTGAGCGAATAAAACTTCGCCTGGCGGCCGGTTTCGCTCTCCGCCCATTTGGCTTTGATCCAGGCCTGCTGTTCCAGCCGGTGGAGGGCGGGATAGAGCGAGCCCTGCTGCACTTGCAGCACTTCACCCGACACCTGCTGAATGCGTTTGGCGATGGCCCAGCCGTGCATCGGCTCGAGAGAAATGGTCTTCAGGATCAGCAGGTCGAGGGTGCCCTGAACGAGGTCGCTTGGTTTGCCCATACCTAGATTATCTACAACATACTGTTGTAGACCGTCAAGGTATGCGTGACGAGTTGCGTGAGCCCAAAGCAGGATCCGGCCTGGCCCGTAACCCGGAGGCAAGCTTTCTCATCCTAGTTTGTGCGGAATTTGCGCTTTGTCTTTCCCAGCGCACCCGATTCCGTTGTATTCTCCACTTCGCAAGGGAGATTGCCCGCCATGATGACTTCACCTGTCCGTGTTATCACTGTTGAACGCGAGTACGGATCGCGGGGCGGTGAATTTGCCCATGATCTCGCCGAGCGGCTGGGGTGGAGGCTGCTGGATTCGGAACTGTTGACGGCCGCGGCGCGCACCGCCTGCGTTCCGGAAGAGATGGCAGCGAAGTTCGACGACCGGCTCGATCCCTGGTACTACCGCTACGGCAAGGTCTTCTGGCAGGACCAGCTTTATTCCACGGCCACGCTGCCGGATGACAAGGTCTTCGATTGTGAACGGATGTATGGGCTGATCAAGCAGGAAATGCTGGACGCCGCCAAGCAGGGCAATTGCGTGATCGTAGGCCGGGGCGGGGCCTGCGCGCTGGCGGGCAAAGCCGGGTGTTTTCACCTGTTTGTGTACGCCACTCATGCGGCCAAGCGGACATGGTTTGCCGCAGAACTTTCCCGGGCGGGCACACCAGGCCGACCAGGAATTGGCCGCCCACGACAAGCGCCGGGCGGCGGCGATCAAGCAGTACTACCAGCAGGACTGGTGCGCCCGCGGGCTTTATCACATGCTGCTGAATTCATGCATCGGATTCGAGCCCATGATTGCCGCCGTGCAGGGGGCAATGAGCGTTCCCGTACGCGCATCCGAGTGCGCTGTCTGATAAAGGCTGGCCGGCTAAACGGCAATTCGCCGCACGCGGGGACCGATGCGGGTAAAAACCTCCCAGGGGATGGTTCCGGCAGCGTCGGCATGGTCGAAGGCGGTAATCGTTTGCCCTCCCTGGCCGCCGATAATAACCACTTCGTCTCCGGCTTCGACCCCCGGAATCTCTGTCACATCAATCACCGACTGATCCATGCTGATCCGGCCAACAATGGGAGCGCGTTCGCCGCGCACCAGCAGACTGAAGCGGTTGCCAAGCCGCCGATCGAGCCCGTCGGCATAGCCCGCGGCCAGCAGCGCGAGCCGCATGGGTTCGGTAGCCACAAAGGTGCCGTTGTAGCCGATCTCCGCGCCGGCAGGGACGTCGCGCACGCTGACTACGCGCGTTTTCCAGGCCAGGACCGGCTTCAGAAATTTGCGTGCAGCGGTCAGCACCGATGGCTCGCCAGGCTCACCGAAGGGCGGTTCGTAACGGGGGACGACTCCGTAAAGGGCCAGGCCGGGTCGCAGCATCAGCTTGAGGCCTGAGCGCTCGGCGAGCGCGACAATGGCATGCGCGTCATTGGCGAGGAGCGCGGCGGAGGCGCCCACGCTCAGCCATTCGGGCGCGGCACCCAGACCTGGTTTCGCGGCGTCGATGCAGGCAATCGCTTCTTCGAGAAGACGAAGCTGGCCGGCGGTCGCGAGGCCGCTCGTCTCGTCGGAGGCGTATAGGTGGGTGGTCACGGCTTCCAGCCGCAGCGGCGAGCCCGGGCCGAACCCCTTCAGGAATGCGGCCAGATGATTGACTGGAGCACCCTGCCGGCTCATGCCCGTATCAATCTCCAGGTGAACGGCGATTGATCCTGGCGCGGCATGGACGGCGCGCGCGGCAGTCTCGAGTTCGTCCAGCTGGGTCGATTCCCAGGCGACCGCGGCAAGCGCGTGTTCTACGATGGCGGCACCCTGGCCGGGAAAGATCCCTCCCATGACGAGGATCCGCGCATCGGGGCACACCGCGCGGGCCATCACACCCTCTTCGGCGCTGGTGACGCCAAGCCACCGCGCACCCGCTCGAACCGCGGCCGGCGCACAAATCTCAAGCGAATGGCCGTACGCATCGGCTTTCACGATGGCCAGCAATTCAGCCTGGTCGGGAGCAATGCTCTGGAGGAATCGAAAGTTGTTTTCAAGCGAGCCGGTCGAGATTTCGACCCAGCAGGGGCGGGTTGGCATCGAGCTGTCCAAGCCCCAGTTTATCGTGCGGCCACCGGCGACCTTGGCAGGAGCGCGAAGGCAACGATGGTCTCGCCCGTCTGGCCGGCTTCGTCGAGCAGTTCCGCCTCCAGGTCGTGGGGCACCGGCATTTCGCAGGCGGCGATCTCGTTTTCGCTGGCGCCGGTGAAGCACAACTCGCAGCAGCCCAGCGCATCGCCCTCGGCCATGCGGACCGGAGGCCCGAACACGCGGCAGGTCATCGGCCGCCACGCGTACACGTCGCAGCGTCCGGTGGCGGGATCGAGCGCCGGGCACGCGGCATCGTTGGCAAACGCCTCGAACCTTTCCTGATCCTCGACAGAGGTGCCGAGGATGCCGGTTTTCCCATCACCCGGGAAGTCCCGTCCGTGCTCGTCGAGCCATGCCGCCGCCCGGCGTTGCACCTCGGCTGCGAGCGCGGGATCGCTGGCCCGTAGCGCATCCATGCCCACGCGAAGCCGCTCGGCATCCAGCGCGTTGATTGCGAAAGCGCCATGGCAACATTGCGTGCAGCCGATCCGGCAGGCGAGCCACGCGCCTGCGCGGCGTGCAGCGTCTGCCAGGGCCGCGTCCATAATCTGTACGAGTTGGGAATCGCGCGCGGGAAGGGGCATGAAATGATTGCGAGGCCGGTACGAACCTCAGTTCCGAAGATGTAGATCCTGCTCGTAATTAACGAGGTGCCTCACAGCAGGATGTGTCGCCGTTCACTGGCCGTTATTATCCGCAGCTGCGAGCATTTTGACAGGTATCTGAAAGGAAGACGATGAACCGTCGCCAATTTGCAACCCGTTCCCTGGCCGCAGCCGCGGGTGCTGTATTGCATCGCCACTCGAGCTACGCCGCGGCGCCACTTTCAGCAGACCAGGTTCCCGGGGCCGTGCCCGATTCGATCATACAGAAGGCGCGTTTTCCCGAAGGCTTTCTCTGGGGCACCGCCACGGCCTCATACCAGGTGGAAGGCGCGTGGAACGAAGACGGCAAGGGCGAATCCATATGGGACAGGTTCACCCATACGACCGGGAAAGTAAGAGGCGGCGTGACAGGGGACGTTGCCTGCGATCAGTACCACCTCTATGCGCAGGACATCGCATTGGCCAAGCGCCTCAATCAGAAGAGCCAGCGTTTTTCCATCTCCTGGCCGCGCGTTCAGCCCACCGGAACCGGCGCCCCGAATATGAAGGGGCTCGATCACTACAGCCGCTTCACCGATGCTTTGCTTGAGGCCGGCATCCGGCCCTGGTGCACGATGTACCACTGGGATCTTCCACAGGCGCTTGAGGACCGGGGCGGCTGGCCGAACCGTGATCTGGCCGGCTATTTTGCGGACTATGCCGGCATTCTCGCTAAGCATCTCGGGGATCGAATCACACTCTGGGCACCCTTTAACATGCCCTGGGCGATTGCCTTCATGGGCTATGCCGCAGGCGCTTTCCCCCCTTGCCGAACCAGCTTCACCGACTTTCTGAAAGCGGCCCACACCCTGGCGCTTGCCCAGGCGGAGGCCCACCGCGCAGTGAAAGCAGCTTCTCCCAAGGCAACGGTGGGAAGCGCGTATGAGATGGCCCCGGCCTACCCCAAGACTGACTCGGATGACGATCGCGCCGCCGCCGCCCGGTACCATGCCATGAACAACGTCTTCTTTCTGGAGGCGGCCATGCATGGCCGTTATCCCAAAGCTTTCGTGGGAGAACCTCCCCTGGAGCTGATGGGCTTCAAGGCGGGCGATGAAAAGCTCCTCCTGGCGCCGCTCGACTGGGTGGGCTTTCACTACTACACGCGGCGCATTGTTTCGGATGCGAGCAAGGAGCGATTTCTGGCCGGGGGCGCCTTCAGCGGTACCGAGATTGAGAACAATTCACCGGGCGGCCGCGATCCGTACACGCGCTTCCGCGCGGCGATGCCCACGGAGGGCCCGCTGACCGACGCCGGCCTCGAAGTATGGCCGCGCGGCATGTACGACCTGGTCATGCAGATCTCGAAGGAGTACGACCACCCGATCATCGAAATCACCGAGAGCGGATGCGGTTATCTCGATGGACCCGATGAAGAACAAAACGGCCGCATACCCGACGGCCGTCGCATCCAGTGGTTCCGCGAAGTGCTGGCGGAACTGGCTCGCGCCATTGCCGATGGATCCCGGGTTCGTGCCTTTCATGCCTGGACGCTTCTCGACAACTTCCAATGGGCGGAGGGCTATACCGAGCGCTATGGCTTGATCTATACAGACTTTCGCAACCAGAAGCGCACCATCAAGGACTCGGGCCTCTGGTACGGCCGGGTGGCTGCTTCCAATCGGCTCAACGTCTGAGGCTGGTCGTCAGAACGAGCGGGTCCGAGGTTTCGCCGGGTTGCGCGGCCGTGCTATAAGAACCACGAGGCCGCGTTGCTCTACCTCGAGCACACTCCGAAGCCCCCGCTCAACCGCTTTGTACGGATGCTGTGGTATGCGCGGGCGCCGCAGGTGAAGCACAGCCGCGAGCGCATTCTGCCCACCGGCAATACGCAGGTCATTCTCAACCTGGCACGGGAGTTCCTGCTTGATTGCCCTGACGGCCAGCCGGAACGGCGCGGGCCGCCTTCGGTCATCGTCGGCGCGCGCTCGGTGTACGAGATTGTCAACACTTCCGACATGGCCGACCTGATCGGCATCGTTTTCGAACCTGGCGGCTTTCCCCTGTTCGCGTCGGATGCGGCCGACTTGTTCAGCAACCGCAGCGTGGATCTCGAGGATGTGTGGGGCTCGCAGGCGCGGGCTCTCCGCGACCGGCTGCGGGAGATTTCCACGCCACAGGCGCGCCTGCAATGCTTCGAAGCATTCCTTGCCGCGGCCTTCCGAAGGCGGCTGATCGGAACCCCGCCCCATGCGCCACTGCGCGGTAACGTATGCGCTGCAGCGATTTGCGATACGCGCCATCGATCGCCACGGTGCGCGATGTGGCGCGCGGCACCGGCTGGAGCGAGCGGAGGTTCTCGCAGGTCTTTCGCGAAGAAGTCGGACTGACACCCAAGGTCTGGTGCCGCATCCAGCGCTTCCAGCGCGCGGTGCATCAACTGCACGCGGGCGTGGACGTGCCGTGGGCGGAACTGGCGCTCAGCTGCGGCTTCTACGATCAATCCCACTTTGCCAACGAGTTCCGGGCGTTCTCCGGTGTGGATGTGACGACCTACTCCGCCCGGCGAACTCTGTGGGCGAATCATATTGCGACCGACACGGCGGACTGAGGACTTCCGATTTTTCCAAGAACGATCGGCGCCCGTTGCTCCATATTGGAGATGCGGCTGAATTCGAATCGGTAAAACTCGCCGCACAACCAAGGAGGTTGTCATGTCCGTTCAGGCAAATGCATCCCCATCCGGAGTTCTTTCCGCCAGCGCAATTACATCCCCGTCGACGATCATGCCCACGCTGCGTTACCGTAACGCTCCCGCCGCGATCGACTGGCTCTGCTCGGTTCTGGGCTTTGCGCGCCACGCCGTTTATTCCAACCCCGACGGCACCATCGCTCACGCCGAACTCACTCTCGGCGGCGGCATGATCATGCTGGGTTCGGCGAAGGACGACGAGTACAGCAGCCGCTTCAAGTCGCCCGACGAAGTTGGCGGAGTTGAAACCCGCAGCGCCTACATTGTCGTGGCAGACGCGGATGCAGTGCACGCCCGCGCCCAGGCCGCCAACGCCGCCATCGTCCGCCCGCTGCAAAACACCGATTACGGCAGCCGCGAATTCAGCCTGAAGGACCCCGAAGGACACACCTGGAGCCTGGGCACCTACGATCCGTGGGTAAAACACGAGGGGTAAAACACGAGGGGTGAAACACGAGCAGGCTACTTTTTACAACCGAACGTTCAGCGGCCGATGTAGGATATCCGCCATGGCGTACCGCGTCGATTTGCGCAAGACCGACGAAGGGTACAGTGTGTCGTGCCCGGAGCTTCCCGGCTGCTGGTCGCAGGGCGCAACTGAAGCGGAAGCCATGACCAATATCCAAATCGCAATTCAGGAATTCCTCGAGGCGGCCAAAGAACTGGCCAACTAGGGCGGGGCCTGGTTTTCCAAAATTCACTTGCATAGCGCTGGGGGGCCTATGCCATGAATCTGTTCTCGTATTTCAGACCATCCACAAGAGGGATGCAACAAGTACCCGCGAGTCAACCCGTATCTGGAATTCGCGGAGTGGATCATCTCAGCGCGGTGGCGGCGCTGGAGACGGCAGGCTTCTGGGTGCTTCGCGAGGGGGACCACTTCGTCATGACGGACGGGGCGCGTGTACTGACCATCCCCCGCAATGATCCGGTGAACCCCATCACAATGGATGGAATCGTGCGCGATGCAGGCCTGACTGTGGCCAGGTTCCGAGAGCTTTGCTGAACCCTGCAGACACAAAGGCGCTTGGACTCAAACCAAAGCTCCGTGCCCCATCCTTGCGCCTTTTTCGTGGCGCAAGGGTGGGAAACCGAGGAAATCAACATCAGCTTTTTCATTCGCTGCGGGCCAGCAACACCGATTCGATTTCTTAGTCGAAAATCTTGCCCGGGTTCATGCGGTTCTCCGGGTCGAGGGTGTTCTTGATCATTCGCATCACTTCGAGGCCCGGACCGTGTTCCGCCTCGAGGTATTTCTTTTTGCCCAGGCCCACGCCGTGCTCGCCGGTACACGTGCCGCCCATGGCCTGGGCACGCTCGACCAGCCGCGCCGCGAATGCCTCGACCTCATCTTCCTCCTCGGGCGCAAACATGCATTGCACGTGAAAATTGCCGTCGCCCACGTGGCCCACGATGGTGGCGGTAAAACTGGCTGTGTCGAGTTCCGCGCGCGTGGCCACAATGCATTCAGCGAGCCGGGAGATGGGCACGCAAACATCGGTGGTGAGCACGTCGGAGCCGGGGCGCAGGGCCCGCGCCGCGTAATACACATCGTGGCGGGCCTTCCATAATCGTTCCCGCCCCGCCGGCGTCGTCTCCCATGCAAGACCAAGGCCGCCGTGTTCCGCAGCCAGCTGCTCGGCCAGGTGCGCCGTTTCCGCCACGACCGCCTCGCTGATGCCGTGGAACTCAAACAGCAGCGTAGGACGCACCGGCAGCTCCAGGCGCGCGTAACGATTGACGGCATCCACCAGGCGGTCGTCCATCAACTCGATGCGCGCCACGCCGAGGCCGAGCTGGATCACCTCGATTACCGTATCCACTGCCCCGTCGATGGTGGCGAAAGCGCAGGTGGCCACGGCCATCGCTTCGGGCAGGCCGTGGAGGCGCAGGGTCACTTCGGTGATCACGCCCAGCGTACCCTCGGCGCCGACGAAGAGCCGGGTGAGGTCGTATCCCGCGCTCGACTTGCGCGCCCGCGAGCCGGTTTGGATGACCCGGCCGTCGGCCAGCACCACGGTCAGTCCCAGCACGTTTTCGCGCATGGTTCCATAGCGCACCGCCGTGGTTCCCGAGGCCCGCGTAGAAGCCATGCCGCCGATCGTCGCATCGGCGCCGGGATCGATGAAGAAGGTCAGCCCGGTGTTTTCGAGGGCCTTGGCCAGTTGCAAACGGCTCATGCCTGCTTCGACGGTCGCATCCATGTCTTCAACGCTCACGCGCACAACGCGGTTCATCTGCCGCATATCGAGGCAAAGGCCGCCGCGAACCGCGTGCACATGGCCTTCGAGCGACGTGCCGGCCCCGAACGGAACCACCGGCAGGTTGTAGCGCGCGCTGACAGCCACGATCCGGCTCACCTCGTCGGTCGATTGCGGAAAACAGACCAGGTCCGGGACCCCGGGAGGATGCGAACTCTCGCCCCGGCTGTGATGCTCGCGTGCCACGAGGGCGGCGGTCACGCGATCGCCCATGAAGCCGCGCAGATCGGCGAGGGCGGACTCGATAGCGGATTGATGCGCGGTGGGGGTTGGCATTTCGGCGTCGGAAGAATCATAATTGCGCGGGCGCCTCTGCCGCATCGCAAAGATATGCGAGTCCACTCCAATGCGCCGCACCCGCGGCTGCTGCCGTATAGTCGTTCCGTGGTGTGATTGGGTGCGACGGAGGTCGTTCGAATGGGTAATCCAGCCAGAATTGGGACTTTTGGTGATGGCGTTAACTTCTCCAGGTGTTTTTGCGCAGTCCGGGCTCCTGCTGGTGGCACAGAAAGGCGACCAGAGCCTGGCGATTGTCGATCCCGTCGCGGGCAAGGTGCTGGCCTCCGTCCCCGAGGGCGGCAACACCGGCCATGAGGTGACAGCTTCGCCCGATGGACGGTTCGCCTACGTGCCCGTTTATGGAAATTCCGGCGTGGGCAAGCCCGGGACCGACGGAACCAACATGGTGGTGGTCGACATTGCCGCGCGAAAGATTGCGGGCAACGTGGATTTCGGCCACGGCGTGCGTCCGCACGATCCGGTTTTCGGGCCGAAGGACGGAATGCTCTACGTGACCACTGAACTGGACCAGACAGTCTCGATCATCGACCCGAAAACGCTGAAGATTGTCGGCGCCATTCCCACCGGCCAGCCGGAAAGCCACATGCTGGCCCTCTCGCACGACGGCCGGCGCGGGTACACGGCCAACGTGGGTCCGGGCACGGTTTCGGTGCTCGACATGGCGGCGCGCAAGACGCTTAAAGTGATTCCCATCTCCAAAAATACGCAGCGGATTTCGATTTCAATGGATGACAAGTGGGTCTTCACCGCCGACCAGACTCAGCCCCGCATGGCGGTCATCGACACCGCGACCAACACGGTGAAGACGTGGATTCCGATGGCCGGTGTAGGTTACGGCAGCGCCCCGACGCCCGACGGCAAGTGGCTGCTGGTCGCGCTTCCCGATGTCAACAAGGTCGCGGTCATCGATCTGGGGACCATGAAAGTGGCGCGCAACATCGATGTTGCCGCTTATCCGCAAGCCATCGCGGTGAGTCCGGACGGCAAGACTGCCTACGCCAGTTGCATGCATGCCGACAAGGTGGCGGAGATGGATATCGCCAGCGGCAAGACGAGGCGGGAGATCGCGACGGGGAAGCAGACGGACGGGGTGGCGTGGGCTGGCGCGCAATAGGCCCCCAAGCGAACTTGTATCGCCCAGGTAGATTCGGCCCATGATGTTCACCAGGCGGCTTCGCGAGCGGGTTCGCAGCGGAGAGATTACGTGCAGCGTCCGATTCTGGACGCGATGTCACGTCCGCGTGGGCGCGCGCTACCGGATGGACGAAGGCGAGATAGAAGTGGACTCCATCGAGACCATCGGGTTGCCGGATATTACCGCGGAACTCGCGCGCGAGTCGGGATTTCTTGGAGTCCTGGACCTGCTCAAAGTGGCGAAACACGGCAAGGGAGAACAGGTCTATTTAATCCGCTTTCACTATGTGCCGCCACGCCTCAAGGCGCGGCGCTCACCATCGAAAACTGGATCATGACCGTCACGTTCGAAAATCGCAACGCGGTAATCCATTCAACCCGGGTACCAGACTCTTCTCGGGTCTGATTTGCTTCTTCGATACGACCAGGCTTCATCGATGAGCCTCTTCAGATCGTATCGAGGTTTCCAGCCCAGAAGAAATTTGGCCTTGGAGTTGTCCAGCCAGGTTGACCAGTACGGGGTTCGAATCGCGACTGACGAGATTCCCCGAGTCTTGCTCAGGTAATCGGCAACCTGCTGGTAATCCACCGGCTCATCCATGCAGATATTGAATGTCTGCCGGCGCACGCCGGGGTGGTCCAGGGCCAGAATCATGCTCTCGACGAGGTCGCTCACGTGGACAAAATTCCGTTTCACGGGGCGGCCATTGGGATCGAGCATCAGCGGCACTGCGCCGGCCTTCAGGTATTCGTCGGCGGTTTCGGTGGAAACAAACTCCCGCCATCGCGGGCCACCGAAGACGTCTTCGCCGAACGTGAGCGAGTATTTGAAATCGTCCTTCTCCATGATCCACGGCGCTCGCAGGCAGCACCCCGCCAGGTTGTATTGAACGAAGTACTGTTCGAGCATGACTTCTTCAAGAACCTTCGAGAGCGCATAGCAGCCCGGATACGCGCTGTGCTTTTGCTGCTCCGTCACCGGGATCGGGTGCGGGTAAAAGAAATGACCCAGCGCGGCATCACCCCCGATGAGGATGATGTGCTGAAAAGAACTGCTGAGCCGGCACTCCTCCAGCAGCCAGAAAAGACCTTTCACCGTGACGTCGATGACGCTGTCTTCCGTTTCCTTGCAGGTCGCGCACTGGACGACATGCGTAATGCCGCGCATCGCTGCGCGCACAACCTCGCGGTCAGAGATATTGCCGCTCACAATTTCCAATCGCGCCTGAGGTTCAAGACGGCGGTTGTGACAGAGAGCGCGAATGGTCACGTTGTGGAAATCTTCGCCAGCCAGCAGGCGTCCAATGAAATGACTTCCCACCTTGCCCGTGGCGCCAGTTACGAGGATGTGCTTCATCTGCTCGCGTCTTTCATCGGATTCTCCGCATCTAGCCGATTGCGCGGTCCCACGTCTCCAGCGTTTTCTGTAGGTCGAGCATGAACTTGCCGGCGTCGGCGCCGTCGATGAGCCGATGATCGATGCCAATGCAGAATTGCTGCATGGAGCGGATCGCAATCGTGTCGTCGCCCTCGGCATCGGTCAGCACGACCGGCTCCTTGTGCAGTCCGCCAATAGCGAGGATGGCCGCCTCCGGCTGGTTGATGATGGGCATGCCGTACTCGCCGCCGAACACTCCCGGGTTGGTGAGCGTAAACGTAGAGCCGCTCGCCTCTTCGGGCTTCAGCTTCTTGGTGCGGGCGCGCTCGGCCAGGTCGGCGATGCCGCGCGCCAATTCGACGAAGCCGCGGCCCTCGGCCTTTGTCACGACCGGCACGATCAGTCCCCATTCGAGCGCCACCGCAATGCCCAGGTGCACATTCTGGTGATAGCGGATGCTGCCGTTTTCAACCGACGCGTTGACGATCGGGAACCTGCCCAGCGCCTCCGCCACCGCCGTGGCGATAAACGGCATGTAGGTGAGCTTCACGCCATGGCGCTGTTCGAAGCCTTTCTTCTCGCGCTCGCGGAGACGCACGATGCGCGTCATATCGATCTTGTAAATGGAATATGCGTGCGGAATGGTGCGGGCGCTCTCCACCATGCGCTGCGCGATGATGCTGCGCATGCGCGACATGGGAACGAGATCTGCCGGCACCACCCGCGGTGCAGCTGGCGGCACCTGCGGTGCGGCTGGCGTTTTGGATGAGGGTTGTGGCGCGATCTGCACCGATCCGCCCTCCGCCATATACCGGAGGATGTCCTCCTTGTTAATACGGCCGTCGGATCCGGTGCCCGTGATGCGGCCAAGGTCGAGATTGTTCTCTTTTGCGATCCGTCGCACCAGCGGCGAAGACCGGATGCGCCCCGTGGCGATGGCGGGTCCCGCTTCGGCTGGTTCGGCCGGTGCGTTCATCGCGGCCGGCGATGGAGGAGCCGCGGCCCTGGCCTCAGTCGCTGGCGAATCCTGGGCCGGCGCCTGCTGGGTCGGAGCGCCGTCGGGCTGCGCGACTGCGGGCGTCCCTCCGATGACGGCGACAACGGTGTTGATCTGCACCGTCGAACCCTCCGGAATCTTGATCTCCGTCAGCACACCGGACACCGGAGCCGGAATCTCCGCGTCCACCTTGTCTGTCGATATCTCAAACAGCGGTTCGTCTTTTTGAACCGGATCGCCGGCCTTCTTGAGCCACTTGGTGATCGTGCCTTCGAAGATCGATTCGCCCATCTGGGGCATCACCACGTCGATCCCTTGTGGCCCCTGCGGCGGCGCCGGCGGTGCGTCCAACCGCGCCTTTGGCGGCACCTGCGGTGCGGCTGACTGCGCCTTCGGCGCCTCCTTTGGTGCTGGTGTGTTTGGATCTGCAGCGGTTTCCGCAGGCTTTGCAGACCGCGCAGGCTCGCGACTTGCTTCTGCGGTTTCACTCTCCGCTACCACGGCTACCACCGTGTTGATCTGGACGGTTGTTCCCTCGGGCATCCTGATCTCGGCCAGAACCCCCGCCACCGGAGAGGGAATCTCGGCATCGACCTTGTCGGTGGAGATCTCAAAGAGAGGTTCGTCCCTCTGCACCGCGTCCCCGGCCTTCTTCAGCCACTTGGTGATGGTGCCCTCGAAGATCGATTCGCCCATCTGGGGCATGACCACGTCGGTTGGCATTGGCCGTTCTCTCCCCGATTCGATATCCCTTGCGGCTCTGCTTTGGGCAAGCCCGGGAAACCTCGGTTTCCTGCCGGATTATAAATCGCTGGGTGCCACGGTCAGGCGCGGACAGGCCGCTCGGGTTTTCCCGCCAGCCGCTCGACCTCGGGCGGCACCTGGAGCGGGGTGTCCTCGGGCAGGCACCTGCGGTGCGGCCTGCGGCGCGTTCGCTCCGTACGGAGGTCGTTCAGGCTCTCCACGCCGACGATCTGCTCGCCGAACACGAGACCAAACTGTTTGGCCGCCTGGTGGGCGATCGATTCCAATGCAGGTGTCGTCTCTCCCGCGGCCATCTCGCGTTCCAGGCTGGTGACGGGCCGATCGGTAAGGCCGCAGGGATTGATCAGGCGAAAATCGTCGAGATTGGTGGTCACGTTGAAAGCAAATCCATGCGAGGTGATTCCGCGCGACACGTGAATCCCGATCGCGCCAATCTTCCTTTCGCCATGACTCTCGTCCAAAGAGTTGCCGCCCGCAGGGCCGGGGCCGCACCAGACGCCGGTCAGTCCCGCAATGCGCCCGGCCTGAACGCCGTAAACGCCGCATAGCCCGATCAGCGCCTCTTCCATCTGGCGGACGAAGTCCACCGGCCCCATGCGGCCTCCGCTGGAGTTGCGCAGACCACGCAGGTCGAAGATGGGATAGCCGACCAGTTGTCCCGGCCCATGATAGGTCACATCGCCGCCGCGGTTGATTTCATGCAGGGTCACGCCGCGGCTGGCCAGCAGGGCATCCGAGGCAAGCACGTTGGCGCGATTGGCGTTCCGTCCCAGGGTCAGCACCGGAGGATGCTCGAGCAGGAGCAGAACGTCATCGATCCGTCCCTGGTAGCGGAGTTCGACCAGTTCCGCCTGTAAGCGCAGCGCCTCATCGTAAGCGACGCGGCCGAGATACAGATACTGAATCATGCACTGATTGTAGAAGCCCGCAGAGTTAACAGGCACTAGGCGCAGCTTCGGGCTTCAAGGACGCCGGAGAAGGAGGAGCGGACTCTCCAGAACACGATGAACCAGAGAAGGGTCACCAACAGCGCCATCGGAATGCCGCTCGGGGCCATCAGGACGTGGGTCAAGATGATATTGAAGATCACCGGAGCGAGAAGCGTGAGGGCCAGTGGAACATAACGGTTGATGAGCAGCAGCACGCCCGTTAGAACCTGGAAGAAACCGACCACATGGATGTAATGGGTCACGAACATCGAAGTCGAAAAGTCCTTCATGGGTCCCGGCGGCATGGGCGGCGTTGGGATGAACTGCAGGAAGATATTCAAACCGAATACGACAAAGATCAGCCCAAGCAGGATGCGCGCGATCAAGGCGACAATCTTCATTCGTTTCTCCGTTCAATCCAGGAAGGTTAATGCACGGGAGACGACCGAAGCACAGGGGGAAACTCCCGGCATGCGAAATAGATTGCGTGCCCCGCGGGTTCGATTCAGTTTGTCCGATGTTTAGTCGTGCAAAATCTGCTACATTGACACCACACACGGGGCGCCGCTGACCGATACTGTCTAATTCGTCCTCTCAAACTTAACCTCGCCCGAGGCAGGCTGAGGTGTGTCTGCAGTGCTTCATCACCGAGAGGATGAACCCAAATGCAACTTGAGTTATGGGGATGGACTGGCTTCTTTGCGAGCCAGGACTTGAGCGGAGTTCCCGGCCGTGTGGCTTCGGCAGCCCGCGATCGATTTCTGGTCTGGACAGAAGAAGGCGAAGTGGAGGCCGGCGTCAGCGGGCGTCTTCGCCATTCGTCTGCGGTGTGGCCCGCGGTCGGCGACTGGGTGGCGCTCCGCGAGAATGGGCTGGTGATCGAGCAGGTTCTGGAACGCCGGACCGTGCTTTCGCGCAAGCAGCCGGGCCGGGCCGTGGACGAGCAGGTGATGGCTGCCAACATCGACGTGCTGTTCGTTGTCAGCGGGCTCGACCACGATTACAACGAGCGGCGCATCGAGCGCTACCTGGTAGTCGCGCGGCAAAGCGGCGCGCGGCCCGTGATCCTGCTGACCAAGGCCGACCTGGCCGAAAACCACGGCCGCGATCTTGGCCGAAATCGTCGCAGCGTCTGCACGCATGGAGCGGCGCGCCTGTACTGGCGTTGAACGCGCTTTCCGGCGAAGGGTTGAGTGACCTTGATGCCCTGCTCGGACGGGGTGAAACAGCGGCGTTGATCGGTTCGTCCGGTGTGGGCAAGTCGACGATCGTGAACGCGCTTCTCGGCGAGGACCGCCAGGCCACCCACGGAGTTCGCCAGGGCGACGACCGCGGCCGGCATACGACCACCACGCGCTCGCTCTTCATGATGCCGGGCGGTTGGCTGCTCATCGACATGCCCGGCCTGCGCGAGGTGCAGTTGTGGGCCTCGGTTGATCAACTCGATGCCGGCTTCGACGATGTGCGGGAACTGGCGCGAGGGCTGCCGCTTCCGCGATTGCACTCATTCCGGAGAACCAGGCTGCGCGGTAGAAGCGTCAGGCCTCGACCAGGACCGCCTGGGAAACTATCGCAAGATGCAGCGCGAACTCGATTACCTGGAACGCAAGACCGACAAGCGGCTCATGAGCGAGACACAGGCGCGCTGGAAAGTGATCCACAAGGCGATGCGGAACTATCAGAAGTAGCGGCGGCATCCGGCGACGCCGTGATGAAGATAGCTTTCGCGGTAAACTAAGACTGGCAGGAGGACCGGGCGGTCGCTGCCGGCGGCTTGGGCAACCGGGCTTCCGGGGGAGGAAAGTCCGAACTCCGCAGGGCAGTGTGCCGGATAACGTCCGGGATGTGGGCTTGAAGGCCCGCAGACGGCCAGTGCCACAGAAAAGATACCGCCTCGGCTACCCCGTCAACGCGATCACGTACGTGGGATCGCGCGGAAGGGCCACCCTGGAGCGCCGGCCGAGTTTTCTCGGCTGATTGCCCCAGTGCCGGGGTAAGGGTGAAATGGTGCGGTAAGAGCGCACCGCTCCGGCCGTAAGGCCGGAGGCAGGGTAAACCCCACACGGAGCAAGACCAAATAGGGAGGGAAGCGCCACTCCAAGAGCCATGAGGGCGCTGCGCACCTGCCCGGTGCGCCCAGGCGGCTCTGAGCACATTGCCGGAACCTCCGGGTAGGTCGCTGATGAGCGTCCGCGGCAACGCGGCGCCTAGAGGAATGACCGCACACGACAGAATTCGGCTTACAGGTCCTTTTGCCGAATACAAGCAGTGCCGAGACAGCCCCGGCTGGGTGAACACCCGCCGGGGCTGGCCATTTTGGTCATCTACCATCGAAACATGCTTCGCGTGAAACTGCTCGAGCCCGGCGCTCGATTGCCCGTCGTGGCCCATCCCGGCGAGGATCTGGGCTATGACATCTTCGCCCTCGAAAGCGCGGCCTTGGCTCCGCGTCACACGGTCCGGGTACGCACCGGAATTGCGGTCGAGGCGCGGCAGCCCGAGACGGGCGCGCCGCTCGGACTGCTGGTGCGCGATCGCTCCTCGATGGCCGCCCGGGGCATCGCCACCACCGGCGGAGTGATCGATTCCGGCTATCGCGGCGAGATCCTGGTGTTGATGACGAATCTCGGCGAAGAGGCGATCGAACTGAAAGCCGGCGAAAAGATCGCTCAAATGATTCCCGTCCCTGTTTTGACGGGCCTGGTCCAGGAAGTAGAAACACTGGAAGTGTCGGCGCGCGAGGCAAAGGGGTTTGGTAGTTCGGGCCGATGAAACGAGCCAGCCGGCGGCCGCAGCTTCCCTTTCCACGGCCGGAGCATCTCTTGACAGACGAACAAGCTTCTTCTCAAGGTGGAACTCCATGCCGCTTATTTCAGTTACCCGCCTCCGGGTCAGATCATGGTTCTATCTCCCGCCATTTATTTTTGCGTCATCTGCGCATCGGGAACCAGGTCAAACGCGCGCCGGGAAACCTGGGCGCCAAGGTGCTGAACGATCGCGGGAACGTGTTCTGGACCTGCACGGGTTGGGATTCCGAGGCCGCGATGCGGGCCTTCATGCTCGCCGGGCCGCATGGTCCAACGATGCGAAAGCTGCTTGAATGGTGCAACGAGGCCGCCCTCGTTCACTGGACCCAGGACAGCCCTGAACTCCCGTCGTGGACGGAAGCTCACCGGCGCATGCAGGCCGAGGGGCGGACGTCGAAAGTCAACCACCCCACAGAAGCACACCGGAAGTTTGAAATCGCTGCTCCGCCCGCAAATCCCAAGGGCGAAGCCCGGCTCAAGTAGGCGTCTTTTCCAGCCCAATCCCGGCTCCTGATGAAACTGCTCTACACTTTTTGTGGAGGTCCCGCCGGTCATGATCCGCAGTTACCAGGGGCGCATGCCCAAGATCCCCGCCAGTTGCTACGTCGATCAGTCCGCGCAGGTTCTCGGCGATGTGACCCTGGGCGAGCACTCCTCCGTGTGGATGAACGCCGTGCTGCGCGGCGATGTGCATTCCATTCGTGTGGGAGCCAACACCAACGTGCAGGACTGCGCGGTGCTGCACGGGCAGCGCAACCTTTATGCGGTGACGGTGGGGGACTGGGTGACCATCGGCCACAATGCCACGGTGCATGGATGCACGGTGGAAGATGCCGTCCTGATCGGGATGGGCGTGGTGATTCTCAACGATTGCCGCATCGGTGAAGGTTCCATCCTCGCCGCCGGCACGGTCCTTCCGGAACATACCGTCGTACCTCCCCGCACTCTGTGGGCGGGAGTACCTGGCAAACAGCGCCGTGCGCTCGAAGACAAGGATCACGCGCTGATCCTCGAATATGCGCAGAATTATCTCGACTATACGAAAATCTACCTGGCCGAAGAGGGCAAATGAACGCGGCCTCATGAACGGTAAGAAACAGATGAATGCACCTTGTAGCCCAGGAGCTTGTCTGATGCGTCGCGCGATGTTCGTTTCCGTGTTCTTTGACGTTCTGGTCTTCCTTCCTGCAGGCATGGCGGCCCAGAGCGGTTCGTCGTCTGCAATGCCGGCGGACGCTCCCTACAAAAATGCGAGCCTGGCCGTAGACCAACGCGTAAAGGATCTGCTCGGCCGGATGACGCTCGAAGAGAAAGCCTCCATGCTCGCCGGGTCGGGCTGGATGGAGTCCATGCCCATCGAGCGGCTGGGCATCCCTGCCATCAAGATGGCCGACGGCCCCCTGGGCGTGCGCGCGTGGTATGGCAGCTCCGCCGTCACCAACGCGGCCACCACTCCCAAGGTCCTGTCCACGTCGTTCCCCTCGGGCGTGGCCATGGCGGCGACATGGGACGTCGACCTGGTGCAGAGCGAGGGCCAGGCCATCGCGCAGGAAGTGAAGGCGCTGGGACGCGACATGATCCTCGGCCCCACCGTCAACATCAATCGCGTGCCGCTGTGGGGGCGCAACTTCGAGGGCTACGGTGAAGATCCGTATCTCTCCGCGCGGCTGGGCGTGGCCTACATCAAGGGAGTGCAGGGCGAAGGCGTGATCCCCTCGGTGAAGCACTTCGCCGCCAACAACGAGGAGTTCGAGCGCCACCGCATCGACGAACACATCGACGAGCGCACGCTGCACGAGATCTATCTGCCCGCGTTCAAAGCCGCGGTGGAAGCCGGCGTGTGGAACGTGATGTCGGCCTACCAGAAGGTGAACGGCACCTACTGCGCCGAGAACAACTACCTGCTGACCGACATCCTGAAGAAGGAGTTCGGCTTCAAGGGCTTTGTGGTTTCGGACTGGGGCAGCACCTATTCGACCGCGCCCACCGTGAATGCCGGCATGGATCTCGAGATGCCGGGCGGCCCGCCGGCGAAGGCGATGTTGTCGAGCCCGCGAACCATCCTGAGCGGCAACAGCGGGACCTGGCTGGAGGGCGACAAGGTGATGGCCGAGGTCAAGGCCGGACACATCTCCGAGGCCACGCTCGACGACAACGTCAGCCGCATTCTGCGCGTGATCTTTCTGAGCGGCATCTTCGATCATCCCGCATACCGGCGGCGGCGAGGTGGATACGCCCGAGCAGCGCGCCGTCGCACTGAAGGGCGCGACCGAGGGCATCGTGCTGCTGAAAAATGTCGGCGCACTGCTGCCGCTCGATGCCGCGAAGGTCAAGTCGATCGCCGTGATCGGGCCCAACGCTGCCGTAGCGCGCACCGGGGGCGGCGGAAGTTCGCTGGTGCGGTCAAAGTATTCGATCGCGCCGCTCGACGGGATCAAGGAGAGGGCCGGCGACGGAATCAAGGTGACGTACGCACTGGGCGTCGGCATGGAAGGCGAAGACCCCGCGCCAACACTCCGGACACGCCGGAGACGCGCGCCAAGGCGCTGAAGGAAGCAGTCGGACGCAGCAGCGAGCGCCGATGTCGCCGTGGTGTGGTGGGCCGCTACAGCAAGCTGGAGTCGGAAGGCTTCGACGTGAAGACGATGGACCTTCCGGCCGGGCAGGATGAGCTGATCGCCGCCGTGGAGAAGGCCAATCCGCACACGATCGTTGTGCTGAACACCGGCGACCCCGTCACCATGACGAAATGGATCGATACCACCCCGGCGCTCCTCGACATGTGGTACGGCGGGCAGGAGGGCGGCCACGCGCTGGCGGCGATCCTGTTCGGCGACGCCAATCCGTCCGGAAAGCTGCCGGTTTCGCTGCCGAAGAAATTCGAGGACTCGCCCGCCTACGGCCACTACCCGGGCGAAAACCTGAAAGTGGACTACGCCGAGGGCATCTACGTCGGCTATCGCTACTACGACACAAAAAAGGTTGAGCCGCAATTTCCCTTCGGCTTCGGGCTGAGCTACACGACGTTCGAGTACAGCGATCTGAAGCTCGGTGGCAATGTGAGCACCGGCATGTCAGGGACATGGGAATTGACCGTGAACGTTCGCAATACCGGCAAGCGCGCCGGGCGCGGAAGTTGTCCAGGTCTATGTCCACGACGGCCATTCCAGGATCGATCGCCCGGTGCACGAACTGAAGGCATTCAAGCGCGTTGAGCTCCAGCCCGGTGAGACGAGGTCCGTCGAGTTCTGCCTGGACCGCTCCGCCTTCTCCTACTGGAGCCCGGAGAAAAAGGACTGGGTGCTGGAGCCGGGGACGTTCGAGGTGCAGGTGGGTGCTTCGTCGCGGGATATCCGCCTGAAGGTGCCGGCCGCATTGAACTAATTGAGCATTCGACATCGCGTGGGCCTTCCGCGCTCTGGAGAACCAATGGACTACGTCAATCTCGGCAAAACCGGACTCAAAGTTTCCCGCATCTGCCTCGGCTGCATGACCTATGGCTCGCCCGCGACCGGCGAAGCCAAGGGCGGCCGCCATTACTGGGCCATGAACGAAGAGGAGAGCCGGCCCTTCTTCCGCCAGGCCCTCGACCTCGGCATCAACTTCTTCGATACCGCCAATGTCTACTCGAGCGGCGACAGCGAAATCGTTCTCGGCAACTTCCTCAAGGCCAACACCCGCCGCGAAGCGGTCGTCATCGCCACCAAGGTCCACGGCGTGATGCGCGACGAGCCCAACGGCCGCGGCCTCTCGCGCAAAGCCATCCTCCACGAACTCGACGAGAGCCTCCGCCGTCTGCAGACCGACTACGTCGACCTCTACCAGACCCATCGCTGGGACTACGAAACCCCCATCGAAGAAACCCTCGAAGCGCTCCACGATGTGGTCAAGGCCGGCAAGGTCCGATACATCGGCGCTTCGTCCATGTACGCCTGGCAGTTCGCCAGGGCGCTCTATCTCGCCGACCTCCGCGGCTGGACGCGCTTCGTCACCATGCAGAACCACTACAACCTGCTCTATCGCGAAGAAGAGCGCGAAATGATCGGCCTGTGTCTTGCCGAAGGCATCGGCGTGCTTCCGTGGAGCCCGCTGGCCCGCGGCCGCCTCACCCGCGCATGGCAGGCGGAAACCACCAGGCGCTCTGAAACCGACCGCTTCGGCAACACCATGTATTCCCGCACAGAAGAAGACGATCGTCGCGTTGTCGATCGCCTCGGCGAGATCGCCGAAAAGCGCGGCGTGCCGCGCGCGCAGATCGCACTGGCGTGGCTGCTCAGCAGACCCGCGGTCACCGCCCCCATCGTCGGCGCCACCAAACCGCACCATCTCGAGGACGCCGTCGCCGCCCTTGCCCTTCGCCTTGAACCCGAAGAGATCAAAGCATTGGAAGAGCCCTATGCGCCGCATCCTGTGCTGGGCTTCAGCTAAGTCCAGGTGAGTGTGAAAGAAACAACCCGTTTGTCTGAAACACCGACGAACAAAGGTGGTCGCGATGGCCCTTCACCGTTGCAGCACGGTGCGGTTCGGTTTGCTTTTTGTAACGGGATGAGAAGCAGACGGCAGCGTCTCGGGAATCGCCACCGATTCTGTGGGAGTGAAGGAATCGAAGAAACGCGACACATCCTGATCCTGCGCGGCATCGGCGGAGTTGAAAAGCGCCATCATGATATAGAGCCGGTTCCCTGCGCAGATCAGCCGGGCGTTCAGGACTCCTCCCTGAGCGTTGCGAGCCAGGACATCCATTGTGGGCCTGCCGCGCGGGGTCGACAGCGACTGGCTGACCATAGTGGTCTGCGTGCGGACCAGCATCCCGTCTCGGGCCGCGTTGAGTGTGCGCTCGGGAACGTGGTTGCTGATCCGCATCACGGGAGGGTTGTCCTGCCAGGTAATCGCAAATGTTGCGTCGCCATTGGGAGCGGCCATCAGCATGTGGACCGGCTCAGAGCCTCCTGATTCGTTATAAGCAGGTACCTGCAGATCTTTGACCTCGCCGGGCAAGTCGATTTTGAAACCGTCGCCGGCGCGGTCAACGGTGCGCCACCGCCCCGGGGACGACCGTCCGGACTCCGAGTCGGAAGCGGTACCTCCGCCCCAGAGGTGGGTCAGGCTCCCAAGGCTCTCCCGATGCGTGTACACATAGAAGGCCCCTGCCGCCACCGCGGCAGCCAGTGCGAAATAATGCCAGCGTTTCACTCTAAAATAAAAGTGTACGCTGGTCTGTTTCCCTCGAAGAGGGGTCCGACTTTACCGGTCTGTCCAGCCGCCGTTTTGGTTTTCCCGATTCGGAACTCCTCTTTGCGCAAAGTCAATTACCCGAAAGAATCACAAAAATAATTTGAGCAACCTTTCCCAGGGGCCCTGCGTCCAATCGGTTAACAAGCAGAGGCTTCCCCGAATTATGGCCCTTCCAAGGTAGGCGTTTCTCTCCTTTTCGAAGGTCCTTGTTGCAAAGGACCCCTTCTCCAATAATCCCTCCAGGACCCCCTCCATACCAATGCCTCTCAAGCGGGCCTGCCGGAAGGCAGGCCCATACGCTTCGTAAGGGCCCGTAAATCGCTGCATATATCTAAATCTAAATACCTTTCAGCCAAATGCACCGATTATGGGGCAGTTTTCTCTCTGTGATAAACCGAAGGAACCCTTCCGAATAAAATTGAATCCGGATGCCCGATCACTCTCGGAAGCGTCATCTCGATTCGCCCCCCAAAAGCCCCGATTCCCGGGCCGCGAACCCCGAAACACGCCTGAATATCCCGGAAACTGAGTCAAATTCTGACATTGGAGAGATCGACGCTACCGTCGCTGCTAATGGGGTCGAATGGTTCCAAGTACCTGGCTGGGATGAGATTCCATGGCTCTGGCATGGCTTCAGTACCCGCCGCGGCGGCGTGACCCGCGCCTACTGCGCGGAACAAGCGCCAGGCGAGCTCAACCTGGGATTCACGGCTGAAGACGACCGCGCCAACGTAGTTCGCAATCGCCAAATGCTGGCCGAAGCCGTGACAGGAGACTCCGCAACCCCGCTCGTCACACTCCGCCAGATCCATTCCAGCGTCCTCGTCTCCAAGGGTCCGATCATGGACCCCGCCGGGTTAGTCGGCCAGCAACATCCCTGCAAGGGAGACGGCATCATGAGCAGCCAGGCCGGAGTCCTGCTCGGGATCCAGACTGCCGATTGCATTCCCGTTCTGGTTGCCGATCGCCAGCGGAAAGCCGTCGCTGCCTTCCACGCCGGGTGGCGCGGAACCGTTCGGCGAATCGTCGAAAACGGCATCGGCCGCATGCGCCTTGAATTCGGCTCCCAACCAGAAGACCTGGTCGCCGCGATCGGCCCTGGCGTCGGGCAGTGCTGCTACGCCGTAGGCGAGGAAGTGCTTTCCGAGTTCGAATCGCAGTTTACCTACGGTTCCGAACTGTTTCGCGAGGTCGACTCATCCGATCCGGTGCTCGCCAGGTATCCAATGATGTTTCTGACCCCGCGTGCACCCGGCCATTCCTCCCTCTGCCCCGGCCTTCATCTCGATCTGGTCGAGGCGAACCGGCGCCAGCTTCTGGCCGCGGGGCTGCAACCCGGCGCGATTCAGTTTGTCGGTGCCTGCACCAACTGCCACCCCGAACTCTTCTTCTCGCACCGCGGCTCGCGAGGCCGTTGCGGACGCATGATGAGCGTGATCGGCATTCGGTGTTGAGCGGCCCGCGGTGCTCCCGGTGAAAACGAGTGTCCGAGAACGAAAAAAGCGAGTTCGAAAGTTCGGACCTGGGTCGACCATTCCCCAGGTCCTTCGTCCGATTTAAAAAGCTCGCTCCACCGAAATGCAGGTGAGTCAATTGAGCTTGTAGGCGATGGCGATAACAGCATTTGCGTCGACCACCTGGATGAACTTCTTGCCGTTCTCGACGATGATGAAGTGGATCGCTACTGGGACGGGGTTGGAAGGACTATCGATGACCGCCGAACCTGTGCAATCCGGGTTGACGGAATACGTTCCCGAGCCCGGAGTCCATTCCTGGGCAGGGGGCATCCCGTCGAAAACGATGTGATCGACCTGGGTCGAATGGCCTTTTCCATCGAAGTACGCCAAAGCGAGCCCGCGGAAAGGAAGATTAGGGCCGACGATGGTTCCTTCGATGGTCGAGCCCCAGGTTCCCTTCATGGTCATGTTTGAACACACCCGGGCGGGCGTGACCGAAGACGATTCGGTATTTGCAAGCGGAGTTTGGGCGTGGCCGACCAGCGCCAGGGAAGCCGCGGTCACAAGAAATCCTGCGATTGATTTGCTGCGCATGGAAACCTCCTGATGGGATTGCTCGTTAATGCGAGGACGATCCGTCCCCGCGCGATTCATTCCAAAGCCGGGCTGATCTAAACCATGCCGGCAAGCCGACCGCGCATTGGAGGGTTACTCCGGTGCGTGAACATCTAGGCGGAACTTCGCACGGGCTGATCCGGATCTGCAATGCACGGGGGGTGAACTGATGGTGAACCGATGGAAACTGCGGCCCGCCATCGGCTTAGTGCGGAGGTGAACCGGCGTTTTTGCCTATCCCGGCAATCCGGTGAGGCATTAAGCTGAACTGCACAATCGGTCCATGGGGTAATCCAATGGCCAGTTCGCGCCCGTTTTCTGCACTGCGTGCCCAATTCGGCCGGTTTCAGCTCGATCTGGGCAGCAGAGAACTGTCCTGCTCCGGGGTGCGGATTCCCATCCAGGAACAACCGCTCCAGATCCTTCGGCTTCTTCTGGAGGCCGATGGTCAGGTGGTGTCGCGCGAACAGATACGTACCGCGCTGTGGCCGGAAGATACTTTTGTCGATTTCGAGCACGACGTAAACACGGCAGTGAAAAAGCTGCGGCAGGCGCTGGAGGACTCTGCCGAAAACCCCGAATACGTCGAGACACTGCCGCGCGTGGGTTATCGGTTTCTGGTTCCCGTGGAGTGGGGGAGCGGAACACAGGAGAGCAAGCCCGCAGCGGTGGTTGTGATGCCTTCGCATGAGCCGTCGCGCGGTCCACACCTGGCAGTTGAACCGGAATTGGACCGGCGCCGATGGAAACTCGTTGTGGCGGTGGCTCTGGCCGCGGTTTCGGTGGCGGCCGTCGCCCTGATCGTTTTGATGCCGGACGGTTTTTTGTCGAAGATCCGGAAGAAAATTCTGTCGCCTCCTGAATTGGCGAACCGCGTCCCGCAACAGCCGGCGATGGGGCGCCGGCGCTTGACTGCCAGTCCGGAAGACGCCCCGGTGACCAGCGCGGCTATTTCACCGGATGGAAAGTACCTTGCCTATACGGATTCGACGGGCTTTTACCTGCGGCTCGTGGAAACTGGCGAGACCCATCCGGTCTCTTTGCCCCGGGAATTCGCTCCTTCCGTGGAAAGCTGGTTTCCTGACAGCGTTCACCTGGTCATTTCCTGGATTGAAGATTCAGGGAGACCGCCCAGCTTGTGGGTGATATCGGTGCTGGGCGGAACGCCGCGCAAGCTGACGGACGTGGGTTCATTCGCCCGCGTCTCCCCGGATGGCGCTCAGGTTGTCTTCATGAGAGGTTCATGGGACGACAACGAGATATGGCTATCGGATCCAAACGGGAACGGGGCGCGGAAAATCGTCGACGGTGGTCTGGATTATTTCGGTCCTGCCGCATGGTCGCCGGACGGGAAAGAGTTTGCGTTTGTGCGGGCTTCCGTCGAACGCCCCGAGGGTCGGATCCAGACCTATGATGTGGGCAAGGGTCGAGTCGAAACGGTCCTTTCGCTCGCCGGACTTGGTTCGGACATTTGCTGGGTGCGTTCCGGCGAACTTGTCTACTCGCTGGTGGAAGCGCCGCCGAACCAGGACAATTCCAACCTCTGGTCAGTCCAGCTCGACACGCGGACGGGTCGACCGGCTGGCGCGGCGGTTCGAATTTCCGACGATCACGATCGCGTTGGGTCGATCACCGCAACCAGCGATGGCAAGCGGCTCGCAGTACTTCGATTTACGTACCAGCAAGATGTATATCTCGCGTCGATTGAAGACAAGGGGAAAAGGATAAGCTCGCCCCGGCGTTTCACCCTGGACCAGCGGCAGGATTTTCCATCTTCGTGGACGCCCGACAGCAAGGCTGTACTGATCGTCTCGAATCGCGACGGCGTCAGCCATATTTTCAGGCAGAAGATCGACGAGACTCAGCCGGAACTCTTCGTGGGTGGCAAGCAGGATGTATGGCTGCCCCACATGACACCGGACGGGTTGGACATGCTCTACCTGGCCAGCCCGGAACAGGTCGGACCAACTGACAAGGTCCGAATGATGAGCATTTCCCTCGCCGGAGGCCCTTCACGCGTCATCCTGGAGGAGCCCGGAATTGTGAGTTATCAGTGCGCGCGCTTGCCGTCGAAAACATGTGTCTACGGCCAGGTAGAAGCCGAGTTGTTGAAGTTCTTTCTCTTCGATTCTTCCAGGGGAAACCGCTCGGAACTCCCGATCAAGATGAAGAAAGGTTCGGCGATGAACAACTGGAATCTCTCTCCGGACGGGCGTTATCTTGCCATCAGTGAGACCAGGAATCCCTACGAAGGCCCGCGGCTCCGCTTGATCTCACTCATCGACCAGACGGAGCGACAGCTCTCGACCTCCCAGCCCAGGCTGATCATCGGAGTGGACTGGGCCGCCGATGCGAAGAGTCTCTGGCTGGGAGGTTTCATGAGCCGAGGTTCATGGGGAGCCCGATCCGGACTGGTCAACGTTGATCTTGGCGGTCACGTAACGGCCGCAATCGAGGGGCGCGCGCCGGTGATCATGGGTGCCACTCCATCGCCTGACGGACACACCCTTGCGCTGGGTGCGAACACCTTCAGCTCGAACGTATGGCTGCTCGACAAGCCATAGCGTCCCTCCTCGGTTTGGGGTCCTTCTGACTTGAACTCTTTCGGCTTGGAAAAGATTTGGGCCGCTCAGGAGGTCTTGGCCGCCTCTTCCGGGTTGACAAGATCGCGCAGTTCCTTTGACGGTTTGAAGTAGGGTACCCGTTTAGCGGGGACCTCCACACGCTCGCCGGTCTTGGGATTCCGACCGATGCGCGGATTGCGCTGCCGGATACGGAAAGAACCAAAGCCGCGGATCTCGATTTTATCTCCGCCTTGAAGTGCCGTGATTACCGAATCGAAGATGGTTTCGACGATCACTTCGCCATCGCGGCGAGTCAGGTCGCCCAGGCGGGTCACTTTTTCCACCAGGTCTGCCTTGGTCATTTCGTCTTGGCCTCCGCAAACAGCATACCCAAATTCCCCGCCTCCTGAGAGCGAAAAAGAAAATCGTGGGCGTATTTGAGCCTTTGCGGATCAGCAAGTTGCCGAAAAAACGCCGGCGCGATAATGAATCTGCACACACCCTCCGCCGACCCGTTTATCATGTCCAGAATCGAACCTGCAAGCTGCAGCATCTACGCTACAGGCAACCCCCGGGGAGGAAGCGCATGATGCAGTTCCCCAAGTACAGCATCGTGATCCCGGCATACAACGAGAGAGAGCGCATTCCCGCCACCCTGCGGGCGGTCGTGGAATGCATCCGAACTCACAATTGGCCAGCCGAAGTCGTTGTTGTCAATGACGGTTCGCGCGACGATACCGCGACGGTAGTGCGCGAATTCGCCCGCAAAGCTCCTGAAGTCAGGCTTATAGAGAATCCGTCCAACTGTGGCAAGGGCTACAGCGTTCGGACCGGGATCCTCCATGCCCTCGGCGACATTGTGATGTTCACCGATGCCGACCTGTCTTCGCCTATCGAGGAGGCGGAAGGACTCTTCTCCGCCATCGGAATGGGCGCGGACATTGCCATCGGCTCTCGCTGGCTGGCTGCCAGCCGGCAAACCCGCCGCCAGCCCCTGTTCCGGCAGTTCTTTGGCCGCTGCTTCAATGCCCTCACGCGCTGGGTGATGCGCCTGCCCTTCGCCGACACTCAATGCGGATTCAAAGCCTTTACCCGGGCCGCCGCGCAAACCGTCTTCCAGCTTCAAACCATCGAACGCTGGGGATTCGATCCCGAGATCCTGTTCATCGCCCTCCGCCGCGGCTACCACGTTCAGGAGGTTCCCGTCGGCTGGGCGCACGACGCTCGTACTCGCATCAGCTATCTGCGCGACGGCCTTCAAATGTTGAAAGAACTCGCTATCGTGCGCTGGAACGCGCTCCTCGGCCGCTATAGCGGCACCGTCCACGCCATTCAGCGAGCCGGCTGAAAACCGTTGACTTCATAACTAACCCGCTTGGCCAGCGGGTTCGCACCCTTCGCTGCATACCAACTCCCCAGGCAAAGCCGGGGTGGTAGGGTGAAGTCGTAAACCGGGGAGACTGGTTTTAATGGCATCACCGTGGTCGCTCTTCCGCCGTTCGCTCTTCCTCGTCGCCCTTGCGTTCGCGGCATTCGTGCCGGCGGTCCGCACGGCCGAGGCGCAGACTGCCGATGTCACGGCCTTGCGCGAGCCCAGGTTCCTCGACATGACCTGGCTGGTCGAGCCCAGCGACCAGCCCGGGTATGCCCGTCCCGACTTCGACGACTCCCAGTGGATTCGGTTCCAGCCCTACAGTCCCATCACCCGCGCATGTCTCGATGACGCAGGTCGTGTGGTACCGGCTCCACGTCAAGACCGATCCGGCCGCCACTGGTCTTGCCCTCAGTGAGCGCAACGTCTCGCGTGCGTTTGAAATCTACGTCAACGGAGAGCGGTTGATCGCGTCGGGCAAGGTCGCACCCTATGAGCCGTATTCTTCAAGCGCGTGGATTCTGGCCCATATTCCGGATCGCATGGTGGCCACCGGCTCACTCGTCATTGCCATGCGGGTTCACATTTCCGACTCAGAATGGACCACCGTCCAGGATCCCGGATTCTTCGCCACCAATCTGAAAATCGGACAATACAACACGCTTTACCGGGACAACTGGCTCTCCATCATCGGGGAAAACGCGGTCGACTGGTTCGATCGGCTGCTGCTGATTTCTCTTGGCTTCGTGGCGCTTGCCCTGTTCGCGTCGCAGCGCTGCCGGTCCGAATATCTGTGGATTTTTGCCGTCGGAGGCCTGACCCTCTGCAAATCGCCTGTTCCCATCATCTCCACATTTGTGAATCTGCCCGCCTTTTCACAGTTGATGGGCGCCCTGCCCCTTCTAGCTTCTCCGTTTCTCTGGACGTCGCTGTATTTCTCCTTTGTTCATCAGCGGATCGGCTTGCGCTGGCGCATCTTTCTGATCTTTGCCGGCATCGTGAATTTCGTCACCGGACTGCATGGCTTTTACATCACTCTTCCCGCCGGGCTCGCACCGTTCGCCAATCTCCCATTCGTCATCCTTCTGTCGGTCGTGGTTCCCATCGTGCTCACCATTCACTGGCGCCGTGGAAATCGCGAGGCCGGAATTCTCCTCATCCCCAGCGTTCTTTTCAGCCTGTACATCTATGCCCAGATCGTTTTAGCCACGATGTTCGAGTTTTCCGCTTGCCGCGAGGCCGCTATCCACGGATTCAATCTGATCGATCGATATCCGCTCGGCCCGTTTTCCGTTTCGCTCGACAACGTTTCGGGCATCCTGTGCTCGCTCTCCCTGGCCGCGATCATGATTCTTCGCTCTTCCACCATGAGCCGCCGGCAGGCGCAGATTGAAACCGAACTCGAGGCTGCGCAACAGGTCCAGCAGGTGCTGGTTCCCGAGCGCCCCTGCATGCTTGTGGGATTCAAAATCGACTCCGTCTACCAGCCCGCCCAGCAGGTAGGCGGCGATTTCTTCCAGGTTCTTTCGAGGGACGACGGAGGCCTGCTTCTGGTAGCCGGCGATGTAGCCGGCAAGGGACTCCCCGCAGCCATGCTGGTGTCGGTTCTGGTGGGAGCCATTCGCGGGATTGCGGACTACACCTCCGACCCCGCCGAAATACTCTGCAACCTCAACGAGCGCCTGCTGGGCAGGGCCGGGGATGGGTTTTCTACCGCGGTCGCCGCGCACATTTCAGCCAACGGTTCCGTGGCCATCGCCAATGCCGGCCACCTCTCGCCCTATCTTGACGGTGAGGAAATCGACCTTCCCGGAGCTCTTCCGCTGGGAGTCGTGGCAGCGCCCGAATACGAGACCTCGTATTTCAACCTTCCCGAGGGCTGCCGCCTTACCTTCTTCTCCGACGGCGTGGTCGAAGCCCAGAACCAGAAGGGGGAGCTTTTCGGTTTTGAGCGCAGCCGCGCGCTCGCCATGCAGCCGGCCAGCGTGATTGCCGACAGCGCCCGGCGCTTCGGCCAGCAGGATGACATCACCGTCGTCATCGTTCAGAGGGATCCCTTGGTTGCCGAGACCGAGCTTGCGTGTGTGCCCGAATTGCAGAATCCGGTCGAAGCCTCCGCGACGAACTGAACGAAGCTCTGATCAGGCGCGAGCTCGCAGGCTTCATCGGTTGATTTCCATTTCCGCGACGTCAGCCTCAAGCCATCTGCGTCTTCGCCACCGACTGCAGCCCACGCGCCTCGATCTCGAATTCGCGAATCTTGTACTTCTGGATCTTCCCCGAAAGCGTCGCAGGAAAATCGTCCACGAAGCGGATGTGCTCGGGGATCTTGTAATACGCAATCTGGCCCTGGCACCAGCCGCGAATCTCCTCTTCCGTCGCTTCCTGTCCGGGCCGCAGGCGCACCCACGCCGCCACGATCTCGCCCAGACGTTCGTTGGGAATTCCCACCACCTGCACTTCCCCGATCTTGGGATGCGTGTAGAGAAACTCCTCCACCTCCCGTGGATAGATGTTTTCGCCGCCGCGAATGATCACATCGCGCGACCGGCCGGTGATTCGGAGGCATCCGTCCTCGCGCATCACGCCCAGGTCGCCGGTCTTGAGCCAGCCGTCGGGTTGAATCACGAGGGCTGTGCCTTCCGAATCGCCGTCGTATCCCTTCATCAATGCGTAGCCGCTGCACGCAGATCTCGCCCTGCTCTCCGTGGGGAAGTGTCTCTCCGGTAGCCACCGACATGACCTTGATTTCGGTCTGGGGCATGGCGCGGCCGACCGTATTGACGCGAACCTCGATCGAGTCGCCGGCATCGCTCATGGTGACGACGGGCGATGTCTCGGTCTGGCCGTAGGCGATGACGAGTTCGCGGATGTGCATTTCGTTGAGCACCCGCTTCATCAATTCGATGGGGCACGGCGCGCCGCTCATCATGCCGGTGCGCAGGCTGGTCAGATCGAATCCCGCGAAATCCGGCAGCCCCAGTTCGGCCACGTACATCGCCGGAACGCCATACACCGACGTGGCTCGCTCCTCATGCACCGTCTCCAGCACGGCGCGCGCATCGAACGTCCAGTTGGGAAGCAGGATGGCCGCCCCCGAGTTCACCGCGGACATGGTTCCGATCACGCAGCCGAAGCAGTGGAACAGCGGCACGGGGACGCAGATCCGGTCCTCCTCGGTATAGTGAAATCCCTGCGCCAGGAACTGTCCGTTGTTCACCACGTTGTGATGTGTCAGCAGGACGCCCTTCGGCAGTCCCGTTGTGCCGCTCGTGTACTGGATGTTGGCTACATCTTCCACGTCGACCCGGTCAGGCAAGCGCCCCGGCGCGTCGAGCAGCGCCGCCCATTCCGGTGAATCGAAGTAAATCGTGTGCGCCAATTCCAGCGTCAGCCCATGCCGCGCCCGTTCCAGGATTTCCTCGTAGTCCGCTCGCTTGTCCTTGTGCCACAGAAACAGCACCTTCATGTGCGACCGCGTAAGCGTGTATCCCAGCTCGTGCGAGCGGTAGGCGGGATTCACATTCACCAGAGCCGCGCCCGCCCGCGCGCAGCCCATGTGCATCATGATCCACTCGATGCAGTTGGTCGACCACAGCCCCACGCGATCGCCGTGCCGGACGCCCAGCGACCACAGCCCCCGCGCCACCCGGTCGGCCGCCGTGCTGAGCTCGGCCCATGTCATGCGCTTTGCCTGGTGCCGCGATACCACCGCCAGGCCATCAGGAAAGCGACTGGCCGTCCGCTCCAGCAGACCGCCAATGGTCAATTCCAGCAGGGGCCGGTCGGGGCCGCTCGTTGCGCTCAGAGTCGTTGTCATCTCGTCCATGGACATACAGGTTCAGGAAGGCAAATGGCAAGTCTAAACTCGCGCCATTCGTGCCCAATGTGACCTCGCCCACAGCCAGGACTGGTCCAGCTGGCTCAAGGTATATTCATGTCGAATACGCGCCGGAAATTCCTGCAATCCAGTGCAGTCGTGGCCGCCGGCTTGATTGGCGGGTCGAGGCTGTTGGAACCGGAGACGACGGCTCAACAGGCGACCGCGACCTTGTCACAGAGCGGCCCGGTCTCTGAACAGGTCCAGCCGCACATCCCAACCATGAAATTCGGAGGCGTCGAGATCAGCCGCCTCATTCTCGGCGTAAACCCGCTCTACGGCTTTGCCCACTACAACAACAATTTCAGCAAGGCCATGGCCGACTGGTACACGCAGGACCGTGTCTGCGAAGTCCTCCATCGGGCCAACACTTTCGGGATCAATGCGTTCAACTACGTCAACATGGGACGCGCCCCGCAGGACCTGGCCTGCTTTCAGTCTCAAGGCGGCAAAATGCACCTGATCATCCAGGTGACAGCGAAGGATGATCCCGCCGCACTGGTCAAGGACCTGAAACCGCTGGCGCTGCAGCGGCGAGGCGAAGAGATCGACGCGGCCTTCAGGAATCGCACCATGGACAGCGAACGAGAGTGGTGCAAGAAAGCGCGCGACCTGGGAGTGCTGGTGGGCGTCGGCACCCACAAGCCTGAAGTGATCGAACTGGTCGAAGAGCAGGGCTGGGACATCGACTTTTATGCCGGTTGCGTCTACAACCGCACCCGCACGGTCGATGAATGGAAGCAGATGCTCAACGGCCAGATCCCCGAAATGCCGGGCGAAATCTACATGCAGAGCGATCCGCCGCGCATGTATAAGGTCATGCGCCAGACCGCCAAAACCTGTTTCGCGTTCAAGATCCTTGCCGCCGGCCGGGTTGCCGACAACGCCGTAGCGGCAGCCTTCCGGACCGCATACCAGAGCATCAAGCCGAACGATGGCGTCTATGTCGGCGTGTTTCCCAATCGCAAAGACGAGCTGAAAGAGAACGCTGAGATCGTGCGAAGCATTCTCACCAGCGCCTGAATCAGTTCAACGAAACCATTCTCGACGAAACCCGGTGGTGCATCAGCTTTCGACGGTTACCCACTCCCCCCGCGCCGCCGACTGGAACACCGCCTCGATCACCGCCATATTCGCGATCGCATCTTCCAGGGGAACCGGAACCTCGCCACCCTCCAGCGACCGCCTTTGAGAATGCATCGCCCTGCATGGTGTATTGATCCGCGGTGTCAAACTCTTCGGTCACGATTCCGCCGCCGAAAATGTCTCCCGTCTGGTCGATGAACATCCGCGTCGGCCGGTCCGGGGGCGCGTTGAACGGAATCTCGATCTCGATCCGTCCCTTCGTCCCCAGAAAATGCACCCGCTGGTACGGCACCAGTTGCGTGCTGCAGGTAAAAATGGCGTGCCCGCCCGGAAAATCCAGAATGGCCGAGGTCAGCCGGTCGGTTCCGAACTCGGGATCGCGCTCGATCAGCCCCACCACCCGCTTCGGGAGTCGCTCCAAACGCGTACCGCGACGCATGAATGCAGTAGCACCCGATGTCATACAGCGCCCCGCCTCCCGACTCGACCTCGTTGCGAATGTTCTTCGGATCGCGGTTGAAGTAGCTGAACGCCGCGATCACCGACCGCAGTTCCCCGATCCGCCCCTGGTCGAGCAGCTCCCGCAGCCGCCGCCATTGCGTATAGCTGCGGATCATGAACGCCTCGCCGATCTTCACCCCGGTGCGCTCCTGCACCGCCAGCAGCGTCTTTGCCTCCTCCAGGGTCATGCTCAAGGGCTTTTCGCACAGGACATGTTTGCCGGCTTCCGCCGCCTTGATCGTCCATGGCACATGCATCTGATTCGGCAGGGGATTGTAGATGGCGTCCACATCCGGATCGGCAATCAGCGCCTCGTACGACCCGTAAGCAGTCTCGATTCCAAGCCTGTCCGCTGCGGCGCGCGCCTTTACCAGATCCCGCGAAGCGATCGCGGTGACCCGCGTGTATTGCCCCAGTTGCATGGCCGGAATGACCTTCTTTAGACCGATGGCGGCGGTGCTGAGGACCCCCCAGCGCAATTTTCTCGACATGGTATCCATCTTAGAACCGCCGATCGAGCCGCCCGGCCGGCGCCCCGGATTCGAATAGCTCAAAGGTGGTAGGAAAAGTGCGAAAAATCACTGTCCAATTCGAAATATATTGTCTATCCTTTTCACAACCCTAAAAAGGAACGAATTCCGCCTACTACGATAGGTGATTTTCCTGAGAGAGCGTGTTTGCCAAGACCCCGGTCGACAGAGGGTCTTGCAGACATTCGAGGAGCAGTGATGTCGGTACACACCTTGGAATTGAAGCCTGCCGTCTCAGTTGCCGCGGTTCTCAAAGTCGTCAAAGCGCCGCTGAGAATTCCTGCCTGGTCGATCGTCGTTCTGCTGATCATGGCCGGCATTTACGGCTACGTCTCCGGACGCCAGAACCCCATTCACCATTACGTGCCCTACGTGGGCTATCCCCTCGTTCTCGACACCACGACCGGCAAGGCCTGCTACTCGACAACGCCCAGGCCGTCGGAGGGTGCGGTGAACGCGTCCTATTCGTCCGATGGGAGTGCTACTCTCCCGAATTCCGCCGTGCCCAGCGGCCCGTTCATCCCCATGTGCGAAAAATAGCTGGCTCGAGCGGGCGGTTCTCCTCCCGGCTGGCTCGCGTCCTGCCATGGCTGACGAAGCGCAGACGGCTCGGTCCGGCCTGGATTGCGCCGGCTATTGAGCCTGCCCATTCAATGCCCGTAGGATTTTGGGGTTCACTTTGACTGCGGTCGCGGCAGGCCGGCAGGCTGCTGATTGATTTCGGCCAGCATCTGTTCGACTTTGTCTTTGCCTTGGTAGTTCGGGTTCGCCGCCAGCAGCTTTCTCCAGGCATCGGCAGCGCCAGAGGCGTCCATTTTCCCCTTCCACCTGACTATGCCAAGGTTGAAGAGGGTATTGGGATTATTGGGCTCATCGACAAGCGCCCGGTTGAATTCCGCGATCGCCGAATCGGCATTCCCCATGTACCAGTACGCGGTTGCCATATCGGTGCGCACGGCCGCGTCAGAGGGCTTCAGCTTCAGCGTGCGCGTGTAGTACTCCACCGCTATGGGATACTGCTGCGCGTCGTAGTAGACGTTGCCGATGCTGGTCAGCAAATCCGTGTTTTTAGGATTCGACTGGAGCTGATCGAGGAGTGGCGCTGCATGCGTATCGGCCATTTCCTTCAATTGAGAGGGGCCGGCCGAAGTGGAGGCGGGCGCGGCCGGCATGGCCGCCGTCGCTGCCGGAGCCGTAACAATGGCGGTTTTCTCCGAGGCCGCCGACGCTCGGTTCTGCACGCTGCGGATGGACCAGCCCCCGGCGATTCCCACTGTCAGACACACAAACGCCACCACCACAGCCTGCTTGGGTGTCCATCCTTTGATCGGGGATTGAACTCTGTCCGTCATTGCTTCCGCGCTCCTTCCGTTCCGCGTTGATTGCCAAGGGTCGTCATCACATCGGCCATCAACTTCTGCACAGCCGCTTTGCGGTCCGGGCTCAAATCCGGGTTGGACTTCAACAATTGCTGCCAGGCGGCCAATGCGCCCCTGCCGTCCCCCTTGCCTTGCAGTCGGATCGTGCCCAGGTTGAAAAGCGAATTGGCGTCCTTCGGGTCATAGCGCAGCGCGCGGTTCAACTCCGCGATCGCACCGTCCACATCGCCGCTCCGGTAAAGACTCGAGGACAGCTTCGTCCGCAGTGCAACATTCCTGGGGTCGGCCTTCACCGCCCTGTCGTAATAGGCGGTTGCGTCTCCAAACTGGTGACTGCGGTAGTAAACGTCTCCTGCCTGAACGAGAAGTGCGGTGTTGTTCGAATCCGTTTTCAGCTTTTCGAGCAGAGGTCCTGCCTGCTTGTCGGCCACCTGCTTCATTTCACCCAGGCTCGGTACGTGGTTCGCCGCGTGTCCGCCGTTGACCGCGCCCTGAGCCGCACGCGGCGCAGCAGCTGCCGCCCGCGAGGATGTAGCCGATGGAGAGCCCCCGGTCAGGTACCCGATCGCCAGGCCCACGACAAGACAAACACCTGCGACCGAGTAAACCTGTATCGCCCGTAAGGGCTTGTTCCAGGTCAAGGTTAGTTGGTCCGCCATTTCGTGATCTCCCTTGCTCCGTCGGAATTGCTCGGGGTGATTCCTGACGGTCGTGACGCGTAGCCAGGATTCGGGATCGAATCGCCGGCCACCCTGTCGTGCAAGTGCCGATACCCGGCCGTACTCAGGCTCACATTACTAACTCACTTAGGGTTCGGGTACTTATCCTCGCTAACTGGCGGGGAAACCATAGGAGATCACGCCGCGCAGAGAACGGTGTGACGGTGATCACTCGGAATGTCCGAATGCAGTACAGGACGCTGGCTTTGCGTGATAGCGTTCACCTCGCGTTAGGTGAACAACATAGAGAAAAAGAACATATGCGTGATGAAGATCACATCGAGACCGAGCCAGAGCAGTGATGACATAAATACGTTGCAATGGGGCTTTTGACCAATGTTGCCGTGCCGGAAAGCCGATCATCAGCTCTGGAAGTCCGGCGCGGGTGTTCAATCGGTAGGTCGCTTAGAAATTGAGAACATTTCCTGACGGCTTACAGACAGCAATGCGGCGTGATCCAGCCCCCAATGCAACAGCATCATCGTGCACAGGCTGGAAATAGCTGAACTGAAACAACACCGCCAAGGTCGACGTCACGGTTCAGGCGAGCACCAGAAATGGAAGAGGAGGCTCTACCTAAATGAAACGCATTTGTTCAATAGCTCTGATGTTTCTGGCAGCCGCAAGTTTTGCGGCGGCCCAGATACAAGCGCCGGCGACCGACGTCCTCGGTGCACACCTTAACTACGGCCGCGGCTGTGCGGGTTGTCACGCACCACACAGCGGCGCATTCGGCAACGGTAACGCCAAGACTGCCGACGCTACATCGGGCAATATCGCTCTCTGGGGCCAGGACGTCACCAGCCTGGTCGGCAAGACCATCACCAGCGGCAGCACCGACGGGTCCACCGGCTTCGTCGATGTCCTTCCGGCATTCACGGGTACGGTAACGCCTGACGGTCCCGGATTGCTCCTTTGCCTGAGCTGCCACGACGGCAACTACGCGCAGGGCGCCATGATGAAGAACCAGGTCTATGAAACAGCTGCCGGCAAGCTACGGAACTCATAACCTGATTCCAACCCTGCTCGGAAACGACAACACCACCGTCGGAAACTACCTGAACGATCACCCGGTGGGACTCACTGCGGTCATCGGCTGCGGTGGTACGTATGACTGGGATTGCACCATCAGCGCTACGGGATCCATCAATGTGCCGAGCGGTGTGAACTTCGCCAAGTTCATCACCAACTACGGATTCTTTGTCAGCCCGAAAGCCTACAACAACCAGCCCACGGTCATGTGCACGACCTGCCATAACCAGCATTTGATGAACGTGGTCAAGGTGACCACCGGCACGAAGACGGGTTTGCCCAGCGGCAGCTACGCCACCATGTTCTTCATTCGCGCTCCCTACAACCCGGCCAGTGGCACCGCCGGCAGCAACCAGACCGCGCAGTTCTGCCGCCAGTGCCATGGTGGCGAGTCGAACGAAATGGCCGGCGGTACCGCCGTCACAACGTTCTGATCTCTACGCACAAATGGGGAGGGGTGCGAACATTTCCCTCCCCACTTTCCCTTACCCCGGAGGTCAATCATGAACCGCAAACTCTCCATCTGCGCCCTTTTTCTGTTGGCCTTCACGGCCGGCGCCCAGGTGGCTTCCCACGCCCCTACGGTCTTCAAGCAGGCGCCTGCGCCGGCGGTCACCACATCGGCGGCAAAGCCCGTGGCACGCGTGAATGGCGCCGTCCTGACGGATGCCGACCTGGTGCGCGAGGAATACGCGATTTTTCCGTATGCTCGCCAGCACAACGGCATTCCGAAAGATCTGGCGCCCGAGATTCGCAATGGCGCCCTCAAGATGCTGGTCTTTGAGGAACTGGTCTACCAGGAAGCGTTGCGCCGGAAGATGACCGTCTCGACTGCCAAACTGCAGCGGGCCGAGGCAGACTTCCGCAAGACCTTTTCGAATCCTGACGAATTCAATGCCTTTTTGCAGAGCGAGTTTCACGGTTCGCAGTTGCTGCTCGACCAGAAGATTCGCCGCTCGCTCCTGATTGATGAGCTTTTGAAGACGGAAGTTGAGGACAAGAGCACCGTCACACCGGCCGAGGTCAGGGCATATTTCGATCATTACCCCGGCCGCTTCCAGCATCCGGAATCGTATACCTTCCAGAGCATCTCCGTACTGCCTCCGGACAACGCCACGGCCGCGCAATTGAAGGAAGGGCGCCACGCGCGCCGAGAACGCACTCCGCCAGGCCAAGGCGACCAAGACCGCTGAAGAATTCGGCCTCCTGGCAGAAAAGATGTCCGATGACGACTACCGCGTGATGATGGGCCAGCATAAGCCCGAGCCCGTCGATCAATTACCGCCGCCCGTTGCGAAGACCCTGGCCGCCATGAAGGTGGGTGATGTCAGCGACCTGATTCAAGTCGAACAGGCCTATACGATCCTGCGCCTCGACCAGCACACGCCTGCCGGCATGGCGAAATTTGAAGACATTAAAGGGCAACTGGAAAAGCAAATGGAACAGAACAAGAAGAACCAGGTTCGTGCCGCGCTCGACAAGCAACTGCGGCAGAACGCGAAGATCGAAGAGCAGTAACAGCGAGCGACATTCTGACCTGCAGGGCTGATCTCTGAAGGATGAAGGACGAATTACAGTGGCGGGATCTTTTCGAGTCGCGTGGATGGTGCCGGCAGGGCTTCTGCTTCTGGCCGTGCCTGTTGTCGCGCAGGTCAAGTTCGGTGAAGCCAGCACCAACTTGAATGGCACGATCTCCAGCGGATATTCCGCCACGTACGGGAATCTGATCCCTTCGACCCACGACTGGACGATCGGCGGCGACGCCACGTTCTCCGGTTCTTACCACAGTCCCAATTTCCTGTCGTTTTCCGTCTCTCCTTACCTGAACCAATCGAGTGCTAACTCCGATTTCCAGTCCATTTCCAATGCCAGCGGGGTCAATGCTACCGTCAACGTTTTCAATGGCAGCAAGTTTCCTGGGTCAGTGACGTATTCCAAGGCCTACAACAGCGAAGGAAACTACGCAGTTCCCGGAATCGCCGATTACGTGACCCATGGCAACAGTGATTCGTTCGGCGTCAACTGGAGTGAGAACATTCCCGATGCGCCCAGCTTTTCGGCCGGTTACCAGATGGGCAACAGTTCGTATTCCGTGTACGGGCTCGACAACCAAGGGAATAATTCCTTTCATTCAACCAACCTTCATTCGGGATATAACTGGGCCGGCTTCAACATGGGCGCCTACTACGTGAATGGCGGAGGTCACTCACAGATTCCCGCACTGGCCTCCGGTGAACCGTCTACAGCAATACAGTCCAACAACAGCGGCGAAGGGTTCAACGTCTCCCACCTGCTGCCCTGGCAGGGTTCTGCCTCTGGGAGCTACAACCGGTCCACATGGGACAGCGATTATCTCGGTTACAACACGCACGGAACGATCAATCTTGTGAATGCCATCGCCACCGTCCGGCCTCGCAACAACCTGTCGGCCTCCGGCAGCGCGAGTTACTCCGACAATCTGGCCGGGCAGCTTGCCCAGTCAGTGATTGGCGTCGGCGGCATCGTACCCGGGTTCGACTCGAGCCAGTCTTCAGATTCCCTTGACCTGCTTGCGATTGCCACTTACACTCCGATGGCGAATCTGCAAACCGACGCATTCGTCGAACGCCGTACACAGTCCTTTCTCGGAAAGGATTACGGCGTGACGTCCTACGGCGGAGGCGGCACATATTCGCATAACCTGGCGGGAGGCACCGTCAACGGGGCACTGAACATGAGTGCCAATGCCGCCGACAATACTGGCCAGGATACCTTGGGATTTTCTGCTTCGGGAAATTACTCCAACATAGTTAAGGAGTGGCACCTGAACGGGTCGTTCGGCTATGCGCAGAACGTACAAACCCTCCTCATCACGTACATGAACTCCTACTATAACTATTCAGGCAACGCCAGGCGGCGCTGGGGCCAATTCAGCCTCGGCGTGGGCGCCGGCGGAGCAAACACTGCGTTGACCGATCAGCCGGGCACGGCGAACAGCAGCCAAAGTTACAACGGCAACGTGGCCTATGGCATCTGGCTCATTGCCAGTGGCACATACGCCCATTCGAACGGCCAGGCTCTGCTCACGGGGACAGGACTGGTGCCGGTTCCGATACCCTCGCCCATTGTTCCTTCCAGTCTGGTGAGCCTCTACGGAGGCGATAGTTATGCCTTCAGCCTGTCGAGCATTCCAACCAAAAAACTTGTCATCGCGGCGACCTTCGGCAAGTCGAACACCAATACCACATATAACTCTATCCTCTCCTCAAACCAGACCAATCAATTCAATTCGATTGTCCAGTACCGGGTTCGCAAGCTGAACTTCATTAGCGGATATGCCCGCCTTGAGCAGGGCTTCAGCGGCTCCGGTTTGCCGACCGAAATTATCTCGTCGTATTACATGGGGGTCTCGCGTTGGTTCAACTTCTTCTAAGAGCGAAGCGGCGGACTTGCCTGCGCGCAGCCATCGTCCTGGCTGGCGCCGCGATGCTGCTGCCTCCGAGTTGGAGTTCCCCAAAGCCCAACTCCCGGGCATCCACTCCGGAGCAGTGGCAGATGTCGCTCGACGGCGGGCGCAGCCTGTCCTGGGAACGCAGTTTCAAATCCGAGTCGGAAGTCAAGCCCAACCGCGGCTTTTGGAACAAAGTCGTCGATGTCATCGCCGGCGCGCCTGATTACCACTTCCTTGTCCGTCCCTACAGCATCGCCGCCGATTCGCGCGGACGCATCATCGTTACCGATCCCGGCGCCGCCGGCGTGCACATCTTCGACTTCGCGCAGCGCAAATACAAGTTCATCGAACGCATGGAAAAGAGCAAAAACGCAATGCGGACACCGCAATGCGTCGCCGTCGATGCCCAGGACAACATCTACGTCACCGATTCCGATGCCGGCGTCATTTTTGTCTTTGAGCCCAGCGGAAAGTTTGTGCGCGCCATCGGCAGCCTGAAACGCGGCGAAGGTTATTTCAAGCGCCCCACGGGCATAGCCGTGGACTCTGCAACACAGCGGATCTACGTGACCGATACCCTGCGCGACCAGGTCTTCGTCCTCGATATGCAAGGGAACATACTCCAGACCATCGGCAGCACTGGACAGGCGGACGGCGAATTCAATCTGCCCACCGAACTGCGTCTGGATGGCCCCAACCTCATGGTCGTCGATGCCATGAACTTCCGCGTGCAGGTCTTTGACCGCTCAGGGAACTTTCAGTACGCCGTTGGAAAAATCGGCGACAGCACCGGCGCCATGTTTCGTCCCAAGGCGGTCAGCGTCGACTCCGAAGGCGACCTGTATGTTGTCGATGCCTCCTGGGGCGTGATCCAGGTCTTCAACCGCCAGGGTCAACTGCTCTATTACTTCGGAGCCCATGGCACGCATGCCGGAGAGTTCCAGCTGCCGGCAGGCTTGTTTATCGACCACAACGACCGGGTGTTTGTTGTGGATTCGTTCAACCGCCGCGTCCAGGTCTTCCAGTACGTCGCTTCGAAAAAGCCGGCCGAACAGGGCGGAGCCAAGGAGGGTGGAAAGTGAGGCCCGGCATCTGGTTGGCCGGCGTGGCGATCCTGCTCCCGCGGCATCACTTCGCCTGCTCAAATTCCTGGCGACGTACTGGGCATGCATAACCTCGGGCCGGGGAGCAAATCCCCCGTCACCGGAGCCCGTACTGACTCCTGTTCGTATTGCCACGCGCCCCATTCGGGACTGAACATCGGCCTCTGGAACCAGAAGCTCACGACCCAGAACTACACCGTATACACCAGCACCACCGAAAAGAACACGGGCGTGCAGCCCTTGCTCGGGTCCGACAGCAATCAATGCCTGAGTTGCCATGACGGCACCGTCGCCGTCGGGTCCACGGTGGCCTACGGCCAGGTCACGACCCAGGGATCCATGAACGCGCCGGATGTCTTTGGCAGCAACATGCAATCCTCTCACCCGTTCTCCCTCGCGCCGCCATTGAAGGACAATGTTCACCTCGTCGCCTCGCTCGCAGCCAACGGCAAGACTGGCGACCCGACCGGGGCCGTCAAGCTGATCAAGGGAAGCGTCGAGTGCACCTCGTGCCACGATCCGCATGTGCAGGCCAAAGACCTGGTCTCGCAAAACTTCCTGGTGCGGGACAGTTCCACCGGGCAGATGTGCCTGGCGTGCCACGATCCGGCGCGGCAAGTGGGCGGACAGGTGAATCCGCTGGCCGACTGGGCCACCAGCGCGCATGCCCTGTCGACGCGCCAAGATTTCGCCCCAGGCCGGGCTGGGGAGTTACACCACCGTGGGCGGCGACGCCTGCATCTCCTGCCACACGCCCCACAACGCCGCCGGACCCGCGCGGCTGCTGCGCGGTCAGAATGAACAGGCTTGCATCGCCTGTCATAACGGCGGCTCGAACGTTTCGCCCATGGCGCCCTACGCCAACGTGTTTGCCGAGTACGCCGCACCCAAGGTCGGCCATCCGTTTCCCGCATCATCCAATGCCCACGATTCTGCGGAAAGCACGTTGCTCAACAATAACCGGCATGCCACCTGCGTGGATTGCCACAGCGGACATGGATCCGAACCGGTCGGCGTATTTCCGCCTGCGCCGCTCATTCGAGTCTCCCAGAAGGACGTCCCGGGCATCAACGCCAGCGACGGAACCAGCGTGCTCACGCCCGCCGTCAATCAATATGAGAACTGCCTGCGCTGCCACGGCACCAGTTCCGGCAAACAGGTGCAGCTGATCTACGGGTATTTCCCGGTCCGGGCTGTTTCGGCGGGAGATCCTCTGAACCAGATCCCGCAGTTTGCGGTGTCGGCCACCTCCAGCCATCCCGTCTTTCACGCCGCAGCAGCGCTCTACCCCAGCCCAGCCTGCTGGCCAACATGTTGAACCTCGACGGCGTCACCCAGGGCCGCGCCATGGGCACCCAGATCCTCTGCACCGATTGCCACAACAGCGACGACAATCGCGAATCCGGTGGCTCCGGAGCGAACGGCCCGCACGGCTCCCGGTGGACGCACATCCTTGAGCGCCGCTATGAGTTCAGCCAGGCTGCCTCGCCCGGGCAGGCGATTTCCAATCTCTTTCCGAATCCCGATCTCAGCGCCAATGGACCCTACGCCCTGTGCGCCAAGTGCCACGATTTACCCAACCAGGTCGCGAAAAACACCAGTTGGAATCACCACAGCGCCCACATCAACCTCGGAGTGAGCTGTTCGGTCTGCCACATCGCTCACGGCATGGGAGCGGCCAGCGGTACCATCAGCGGCGAGCGCCTGGTCAATTTCGATGTCAACGTCGTCGCTTCCAATGGCGGGCTGCCCGTCTCTTACAATCGCGGCCCGAACACCTGCGTGCTGGTCTGTCACATGGTGGCGCACAATCCGAATGGGACGGTTACGGCGGCTGGTCTGCGGAGCCCTGGAATCAGGAAGTGAGCATCGCCAGGATTTGGCCGCCTTCCGGAATGAAGGTCGCAGAGTTACCGCGTGCCTCAGAAGACGGTTTTCGCCATACTGCCGTTCATCTCGTTCGATTTATCCGCGTGGCACTGGCGGCAGAATTGCGCCGTCTGGTTCGACGAACGGTTGGTGTCGTTCGGGTTGTAGGGCCCGCGGAGGAAGAACATCGTTGCGTAGGTTCCTGCCGGCAGACCTGAACTCGAGTTGGACACGGTGACAACATTCATCGAGTGCGGGTCGTGGCAGGTGGTGCAAACCACCACTGACGTATTGTTGTAATTCCCCGGCTTCACAAAGAATCCGTAGTTCGTCAGGAACTGGCTGGAATTCGCCCCTCTCATGCTGATCGTCCCGTTAATCTCGGCGCAATCCCAGTTCTCGCCTCCGCAACTGATCCGGGCGCTCAGCCCCATCGGGTGGTCGTTCAGATAGCTTCCCGCTCCGCCGTCGCCGCTTCCGATCAGGGTCGGAACAGCGTTGTAGATGCCATAGGTTGCGGGCAGAGACTCGAACACTCTGTTCTTCATCATCGCTTTCGGAGCATAGTTGCCATCGTGGCAGCCCAGACAGGTCATCATGCCCGCGACGTCCGGTGTGGCAGCCGACAAACTTGCCGGCAGCACTTCCACAAATTTGCCTCCGCCCGTGGACACCGTCCTGCCGTAGAGGCGGCCAAGATTCTCACCCCAGAGGGCGCCTGTGTTCGAGGAAGAATCGGCCGGCTTCGTATTGCCATTGCCGAAGCCGCCACGGTGTGGTGAGTGGCACGCCGCGCAGCCACGTCCATAGTTGAGGTGAGCTCCCAGCGCATTCGTCGACGGCTTCGTCATCTGGGCACTGGCCAACCCCGCGGCCAGACTGAGCAGCACGATGAGAAAAGTACGCTTCATCAAGCAGAACCTCCTGTTTGCGTACTTTTTTCATCGGCGGGCTTCTCCGCGGCTGTAACGGCTGCCTCAGCTCGCGACACGCGAAGACGGGGTCTGCAAATGCTTCTGTCACGCGCAGGAACGCCCATTCGAATGCCCGCACCCGGCGAAAAACAATTATGTGATCTTAATCACCGATTGAGGCTATCTGCTCCATATCTAATATTCCTGCCAAGTTACTTCGGTCCATACGATTAGGTGGAAGTTGCAAAACTGCCTAACGCCGACAGTGGTTGAACATCCTCCATCGGAGTCCCATGAGTCTGCTTCCCCAACGCGCTCCCTTCCGCAAAACGGTCTTTGATCACACTGCCCCGCGTTTCGGTGTACCCCTTTGGATTTGCGTCGGGTTCGCCATGTTGTTGACTCCGCGCGCATTCGCCGGCAGTTCATCCCGTTCCGCTCGACAAGAACACCGACGCAGCCAAGTGCCTTGAGTGCCACCAGGACAAGAACAAGGGCAAGTCCGTTCATTCCGCCATGGCGACTGGCTGTTTGAGCTGCCATGAGATCCGGGTCAATAAAGACGTCACGCGCGTCAAGCTGATCACCGCCACTCCGTACGCGCTCTGCCTCACCTGCCACGCCGATAAGAAAGCGGCGGACATCAAGGGAACCGTTCACCCCCCGGCGGTTCGCGATTGCCTTTCTTGTCACGATCCCCACGCGACCGACAACAAGAATCAGCTCCTCAAACCCGCGTCAGGCGGAGAAAAAGAGAACCTCTGCAGCACGTGTCACCAGACCGGGTTGAATATGCCCAAGAACGGCAGCCGTCATGCCGCGCTCGATATGGGCTGTGACACCTGCCATGTCACCCACAAGACCGGCGCCGATCCCACTTCGGAGAACCGGTTCCATCTGACCAAATCAGCCCCGGCACTCTGTCTGGATTGCCATGATCCCAAGGATGAAGGCCTGCAGAAGGCGCATCAGAACCAGCCCTTCGCCACTTCCAACTGCGTTGAGTGCCACGATCCGCATCAGTCGGCGTCGCCCAAGCTGATGGCCAGGTTCATGCACGTGCCGTTCGCCGACAAGAGCTGCGACACCTGCCACGCGCCGGCCAAAGACGGAAAGGTCGTGTTGACACAAAAAGACGCCAAGGCGATTTGCATTACCTGCCACGAAGACAAGGCCAAGCTGATCGACACGGCCAAAGTGCAGCATCCGGGCGCGTCCGGAGATTGCACCGATTGCCACAACCCTCATGCCAGCAGCCAGCCCGGCTTGCCCAAGACGGACGCCGTCACCATTTGCCTGGGGTGCCACAGCGACATCGATGAATTGCGCAAGAAGGCGGTACACCATCAGCCCGCCTTCACCCAGGGTTGCTCCACGTGCCACACACCGCACGGCGGCGACAACGATCACCTCCTGCGCGCCAAGGGCAATGCCCTGTGCCTCGAATGCCACGGTCCGGATTCGGTTCCACAGCGGGACGAAGCTGACCATCTGCTCACCATCTTCAACGGCACAGTGAAACTCCCCGACGACTACTACAAGAAAAACAAGGTAGCCATCCTGCCCCTGCGCTTTGGGCTGGGGCACCCGGTGGAGTATCACCCGGTATCGGACGTGATGGACCCCGCCAACCAGAGCAAGGTTCAGACGCCGCTCAGTTGTCTTTCCTGCCATCAGTCGCACGCGTCCGCGCAGCCCGATCTGCTGGTGAAAGACCAGGCCAACAATATGGCGTTCTGCGACAACTGCCACAAGAACCGGCTCAACATGAAAGAGACCACTTCCCCTGGGAATTAACGGAGGATCAAATGATGCGTTTCCCCTTCCTTACCATGCGCTCTTCGAAGCTGTTGCTGATGCTGCTCTTTTTCATCCTGTGTCTGACGCTGCCGTTTTCGTCCAACGCAGCCAAGAAGAAGAAGGTAGATACCACTGCGCCACCCGTGTTGGGCCCGCGCAAATTTGCTTATGATCCAACCAAGCTGGTCTGGCCCAGCCCGCCCAACATCGGGCGTGTGCACTGGGTGGATTACGTTGCCGGCGCCAAGATCGATTACACCCAGGAGCCCAATACCAAGCCCAAGGCAAGCTGGATGGATCGCCTTGCCGGCGGCCAGTCGCAGGACGAAAAATTCAATCCCAAGAGTTTTCCGTTCCAGCTCATCGGACCCTATGGCATTGCCACCGATTCCAAGGGACTCGTCTACGTGGCCGATCAGCGAGTCGGGGCCATCTTCATCTTCAATCTTGAAACCCACGATACGCAGCTCATCCGGAACGGCGCGGAGGCCCACTTCGGCTGGATCAACGGCCTCGCCATCGATGACGATGACCGGCTCTTCGTCTCCGACGGAAAAATGCACCGCGTACTCATCCTCAATCCCAAACACGAGGTGGAAAACCAGATCACCGACGGACTTGTGGATCCGGTCGGCATCGCCATCGATACGTCCAACCGCTTTCTCTACGTCGTTGACACTCAGCAGGACCAGGTCATTGTCTACGATGCGGACACGCTCAAGCTCCTCCGCCGCATCGGAACCGGCGGCAAAACCCACTACCTCACCACCCCGGGTGATTTTGGCGCCCCGCAGGGAGTTGCGCTCGACGCCGACGGCAACGTCTTTGTCACCGACACTCTGAACAATCGGGTGGAGATCTTCGATGCCGATGGAACCTTCATCAGCCAGTTCGGCAAGGCCGGCGACGGTCCCGGATACTTCTCCCGGCCCAAGGGCATCGCTGTCGATGCGGATGGACACATCTGGGTAGCCGATGCCGTGCAGGATCGCCTTCAGGTCTTCAACCGTGAAGGTCAGTTGCTCACCTATATCGGGACCGGACACGGAGAGCTGCCCGGCCAGTTCAAGGCGCTGGTGGGTGTCGCGATCGACAAGCAGAACCGCGTTTTCACCACCGAGCAGGAACCGGGACGGCTGCAGGTGTTTCGCTACGTCCCCGACGCCGATGCGGCCGCCGAAAAAACGCGGCGCGACGAACAGTTGCAGAAAGCCGCCGATCAGCGACAGAAGGCCGCGGCCCAGGCACAACCCGAAAAGCCCGCCGAAGCCTCCCCACAGCAAACTCCAAAAGGGCCCGCATCGGATGGAGAGTCACCTAAGTCCGGCACGCCTCCCAAGCCGCCCGCTTCATAGCGCCACTTGCGGTTCGGCTCACATTCATTGCGGGATCACTTCGAGGGCCGTTACCGTTGCATAACCCTCGACCGGAATGAAGTTGAAGAGCAGCTTCCCTTGGGCGTTCGGCTCGAGGCCGGTAAATTTCCGGATTACGACATCGGCCTTCCGCGCTTCCTTTGCCAGATCGAAGCTCTCGAGAAGAGCCCTTCCATTGCAGAAGACGTTGAAGACATGCCTGGCGCTGGAGGATGTCTCATCCAGAGCGGACGATGGTCTGGTCGAATCGCCGCCGCGCGCGGTGAAATGCAGAGTTACCGAATACTTCCCGGGCGCCACTGGAATGGCGTAGGAGAAGTTGCCCCAACGCTCCGTCTCGTAAAGCCCGGCATCGTCCGTGCCTTTGACCGGAACCGGATAAGTCGCGAGTTGTCCACCTTCGAAATAGTTGTCCGGGCTCCACCAATGGCTGTCGTTTGAATAATAAGGCGACTGCCGGGCAACAATTCGTATCGGACGGATGCGCTCCCCGACGCCGGGCATGATTTCGATCGCCGATACCATGGCCTGCTTGCCTTCCTCCCCTGAAAACTCCAGGTGCAGCTGTCCATCGTTTGCTGGTCGGATGCCCGGAAAGACTCTTACATCTGCGACGCGGCTTGCACCCGCGTCGGCCACCACATCGAATCCTGCCAGCAGTGTCCGACCGTTGGCGCGGACACTCATCACGCGGCTTCCTTCGCCACCCAATCCCGCGGCTTCAGGGCCGAACGCCGTCTCCGCGAAATGGAGGTGCAATTCGTATAGCCCCTTTTTAAGCGGTATGTCGTAGCGAAATTGCCCCTGCCGGCTGTTGCGGTAGAACGCCGGCTCTTGCGTCCGCCCGATGTGTCCCGGCGAGCCTCGAACCGATATGCCGCCGCCATAACTTGTATCGCTGCTCCACAATTTGCCCGCATGGTCCACCAGGTTTCGATCACTGCCGGCCAGGATTCGAATCTCTTCGCCGGCGGGAATACCCACCTGTGGCGACGGCGCCATAACTGCCGTGTCGCTTGCTATAACTGCCGCCGGTGTTCGCTTCTCACCCGAAAGAACGATAAGTCGCGTGCTGCCGATCACAACCAGCACCACCGTCGCGAATGCGGCACCGAGCCACCAGGTTCGAGGCCGTATGCGCCCCCACCAATGTTGCGACTTCTCCGACACTGGCCGCTTCGGGACAGATTGATCTTCCGGAACAGACAACTGAAGTAATTCGAACTTCGGAACGTATTGTCCCACGGGAATGACAATTTGAAGCCGGTGTTGCGAACCGCTGGCGGCGTAGTACTGGCCCAGGCGCTTGCGGAGGCGGTTGGCTTCTACGCGAACAATCGAGTCGGAGTCCTGGTCAAAGTTGCTGCCTCGATGAAAGACGTCGATTCCGACTGAGTACTCCTTGATGTGATCTGCCTCACCTGAAAAGACCCGCTCGCAGAGATAAGACAACATGCGAGCCAGCGTGGGAGCGCGGTTGAATTCCTCTGATTTAAGGACCGCCTCAAGTTCCGCTCGTTGCGCTTCTAAATCCGCCGAATATGAATGTGCGGCCATCTTGCGTTCACCCGCACCTTTATGATCCATCAATCCGTATATTAGCGCTACTTGATTGTTGTTAGTCGGCTTTAACGGTGCAGAGAGCGGGCGAGCCCCGCGATTTAACGGGATGTAACTCTCCTCAGAGAACGCAAGCGTGTGGAGGTTAACTTCAGGAGAGTCAGCAACTATCAATCCATCTCGCGCAAATTCGACAAGGTAACTCAGTCGCGGAAACAGGAAAGTAGCGGAGTTAGCGTTGTAAGTGATTACCGGCCGCTCTCTACTGGGACCGATGCATCGAGCAGATCGCCATCGCGGCGGAATCAACTGCCGCCTCCAGCGAAATGCTCCACCGAGTGGAGGAGGTGCACCATGAAACGACTTGCAATGATCTTCGTATTGATGGCGACCACGGTTTCGCTGCCGATGTGTGTCAGGGCCGAATCAGCTGCAGATGTGCCCGGCACCGATAAGCTCGCGGCTGCCAAATCGGAAGAGCACAAAGCGGACTTGGCGCGAATGCACAATGATTACCCATCCGCCGTCTTCTATTACCAGAAAGCGGTGCACATCGATCCCCAGAATTCCAACTTGTACAACAAGCTAGCCGTGTCCGAATTCAAGATGGGGAACAAGGGTTCCGCGCGCAAGCATTTCCAACTGGCCGTCAAATACGACCCAAGGAACGGGGTCGCGTTCAACAACCTTGGAGCTCTGTCGCTGGTGGAAAAGAAGTACAACCCGGCAGTGCGCTATCTTAAGCAGGCACTGGCGCTCGATGAACTCAACGCCACCGCCCATCTGAATCTCGCCGAGGCGTGGATGGGTCTGGATGACGTGGATCGGGCCATGACAGAATATTCGCGAGCCCTTGAACTAGACGCCGACATTCTGTCTTCCGGGCAGAACGGAGTTGTTGCCCAGGTCAGCACGCCCGAAGAGCGCGCTCGTGTTTCCTACATGATTGCCAGGGCCTATGCAAAACGTGGCAATCTGGACGGCGCGCTGGAATACCTGCGCCGGGCGAAAGAGGGCGGGTTTCCTAAACTGGCGGGTGTCTACACCGATCAGGAATTTGCCGCACTCTGGCAGGACCCTCGCCTGGCTAACATCGTCAGGCGTAACAACTGAGCAACCGCGCTCTGCCTGAGCTTCCCAGGCTGACGGAAGTGCCTTGCGACGGCCTTCGTCGCCGGATAGCAGGCGCCTGGAGGGCGTTTGGGCCGCGCGTGCTTGCCCAAGCGCCCCATGGTCCAGATCATTTGACCAGAGGCCGCCACCCGAACCGGGGAAGCAATCCCCGCGACGGACTCGCAGACACGCAGCTCCCTTGACAGGGCCTCCCGTCGTTCTTACCATGAAGCTCCGGTCTATCCACCAGACACATGCCCATCCAATCTGTTGGCGTGCGGGTCCGACGCTTTCTCTTGTTGCCGATTGTTGTCCTCCTGGTGTCGCTCTGCGCGCACGCGCAGGAGGTCGGCACTCTCACGCTGCTCAAGGACACGCCTTTGCACGTGATCCGTGGCGTATCCATGCTGCAGGGGATTGAGGGCATGCGGCTCCGCCAGGGCGACATTCTCGAGACCGGGCCCGCGCCCACGGCACAGGCGCAGCTCGAGTTCACGGGCGGGGCCATCGTCGAACTCGGGCCTTCCACCCAGGTGCTCCTCCTCAGCCAGACCGGGACCACGGCCGAAACCGCCATGCTGACCGGGTGGCTCAAGGGCGAAACCACCGCGGGAACTTATCGCTATTCCAGCCCACTCGTGACTGCGACCACCAAGGGTGGCAACGTGTTGCTGCACGTCACAGCCGATTCTGCCGAGGTCTTTGTAGAGCGGGGAACCGCCTCCGTCGGCGCCGGCAACGCAGCCGCCACACCCAGTTCCACCGAGAAGATCTTTTTCAGCCGCAAAGCAGGGAAGCCCATCGTTCCGGCCGGCCGCCCCTCGGCTGAATTCATCGGCGCGATGCCGGTGTCCTTTCGCGATGAGTTTCCTTCCCGTTTGGCGCGCTTTGCCGCTGCCAAGCCGCCCGTTCCCAAGAGCGACCATGAGGTCTCCTATGCCGAGATCGAGCGCTGGCTCACTTCCGGTTGGGGCAGGGGCCTGGTAACGCGCTTCAAGCCGCGCGTTCAGGACAGCGCCTTTCGCCAGGCGATCGAGGCCCACCTCGCCGCTCTTCCCGGCTGGGAGCCAGTCTTGCACCCCAATAACACAACGCCATAGAGCGGCCAAACTCCAATTCTTCACCGGGTGAGAAATCCTATGAAACTGATTGTCAAGTTCAACCTCGTCCTGTCGCTGGTCTTCGCCATCGCATTCGTGCTGGCCGGATTGTTCACCCACGCGCTGCTCCAGCGCAATGCCAAGGCTGAGATTCAAGAAAATGCGCGCATCATGATTGACAGCGCGACTGCCGTGCGCACCTATACCAGCACGCAGATCAAGCCTCTGCTGAAGACGCAGATGACCTACACCTTCATGCCGCAGTCGGTGTCCGCGTATTCGGCCAATGAGTACTTCAAACTCCTGCACAAGAAATACCCGGAATACTCCTACAAGGAAGCAACGCTCAATCCCACCAATCCGAGCGACCGCGCCACGGACTGGGAGGCGGATATCGTTCGCATCTTCCGGCAAACTCCGGACAAAACTGAAATCGTGGATGAACGCGACACGCCTGCCGGAAGAGCGCTCTACATTGCCAAGCCGCTCAAGATTGCGGACCCCGCGTGCCTCGATTGCCACGACACTCCGGATCGCGCGCCCCGCACCGTCATCGAACAGTACGGAAGCGCCAATGGCTTCGGCTGGAAAGTAGGCGACATCGTGGCGGCGCAGATTATCACCGCCCCCATGACGTTGCCGATCCAGCGGGCGAATCATGCCTTTACGGCCTTCATGTTGTCGCTCGCAGCGGTCTTTGTCGTCCTCATTGTGGCTATCAATGCGCTGCTCATGTACCTGGTCATCCGGCCGGTAAACCAGTTGTCGAGCATCGCCAGCGAAGTAAGCCTCGGCAACCTCGCCGTTCCCGACTTCCAGGCATCCGGGAAGGACGAAATCGCCACTCTCGCCGAGTCGTTCCGGCGCATGCGGAAGAGCCTGGTGGAAGCCATCAAGATGCTGGAGAACTGATTTCGTGCCGGCCGAGCCAATAGAGCTTCCGATGGAATAGACTTGCTTCCGTCTTGGGAGGCGTTTTATGCGGTATCCGAGGAGCCTCGCACTTTCTCTTTCTCTTTTGCTGGTGTGCTGCTTGGTTGCAGCCGGAAAGGACAAGAAAAAAAAGGTCCTGCTGCCGGCGGACGTTCTTGAGGCAAGGTCCGTCCTGGTAGTCGTCGATCCCGACGCCGGTCTGGCCGTCGACGCTCCCATGGCCAACCGCACCGCCCAGGAGGACGTGGAGAAGGCCCTCATGAACTGGGGCCGTTTCACCATCGCGCCGGACGCCTCAACTGCCGATCTGATCATTTCCGTTCGCAAAGGAAATGGAAAGATCGCTCAGCAGACGGTTGGCGGCGTCCCGATCAACAATCGCCCCGTCATCATTGAACCCACAGATTCGGGAATCGGCATGGGAGGCCATACCGGCAATCCCGCGCAAATAGGCGACCCAACCAATCCTCAACCGCGGGCTCCCAGTCCGCAGGAAGAGGTTGGGCAATCACAAGACATGTTTGTGGTCTATCGCGGCAAACGGGACGATGCCCTCGCCTCTCCCGCGGTTTGGCGTTACAGCGCGAAAGATGGGCTTCGATCTCCGGGTGTTCCAGCCGTGGAAGCCTTCAGAAAGCTGATTGCGGAGGCGGAGAAACAACAGGCCGCCACACCGTAATTTCGCTCCGATCCACTAGCCACAATACCGTTTGCTTAAGGATTTCCGTTTGAAGCACTTCATACGGAATGGGTGCCCCACGCTCGCCGCGTCGTTGTTTTGCGCTAGGTGTGAAGTTTCGGATGCTCCGTCCCGGCAGAGTAGGACGCCTAGGTGAACAGCATTACCGCTAGCCACCATTTCTCACGGCGCCGCAACAAAGCCCGACGCATTGATTTTGAGGTCCGCACGATATCGGTGCGGCCTGGAAGAGCACTCTTGCCCGGGTTTGCAGAAGATTAAGGCCTCGTGCCGCAAACTTGGAGTTGGAGAAAACCCAAATGCCCTTCGCCTCGGCGTCAGCAATATTCCCGGTCCAAAATGTCAGGGATGTACCCGGTCCGTACCACCCCGGTACCCCCCACCCCCCCTCCCCCTGTGAAACTGTGAAACTGTGAAACTGTGAAACTGTGAAGCTGTGAAGCTGTGAAGCTGTGAAGCTGTGAGGGCGATGCAAAAACGTCTCATACCATCGCACGTGATCGTTTGCTTATATTTTGTCCGGCGAGCCTTTTTCGAATGGTAGGAAATCCGAGCCAGCGACGAAGCGGAACTCGACAAGCGAAGATCCTATTGCACCCCGGCTTCTTTCAGGAAGCGCTCGCGATCTGCCGGGTTGGCCACATGTTCCGCGAGAAGCCCATAAAAATCCCGCAGGGTGGCTGCGCGTTTGGCATCTTTTCTGGCCAGGACCGACGCAATGGGGCCGAGGTGTGCGGCCAGCTTGCGGGCCGCTTGCTCGATAACCGCCGGCGTAATCTCGCCCGGCGGCGAAACATCTATCGGCGCGATGACGGTTGGCCCGCCCTGGACTGGCGCTGGTACAGACGTTGGCGCACCCGCCTTGCTCCCCGCAAGTTCCGTTCTCCTGCCCAGAAACGCCTTCCGATCCTGTTCCCGGTCGATCACGGCGGACAGTATCGTGTACAGCTCCAGGGCGCTGGTTGTTTTGCCTGCAGCGCGCTTGACCAGAACCTTGGCCAGCGGTCCGATGAAGGCCGCAAGCTGCCGCTCGATGATTTGCAGCGAGGCCTCGTTCAACTCGTCACTTCCCAACCGCGTGTCCTTGACGGAAAGCGTCGAGTCCAGCAGCCCCTGATTCGACGCCAGGCCATTTCCCGAATCCCGCGTAACCTGCGTGGGCAGCGTGAACAGGGTGGGTATGATCGCAGCGGGTTGGGGATTCGCTCCCGGGGTGGCAAAGCTTTCCGTAAATCCCACGGGCAGCGGGGCGGGCGATGGAATGCGAGTCGAAACCTCGGGGGCCGGCGCGGCCGGTCCTTGAACGAAGATTCGCGTTGCCGACACGTCCTCCGCATCGGGCGGCGCCGGCTTCCAGCGGGACGGCTCGGACTCCCGAGCAGGCACACGTCCGCGCCTCGAAGCTTCGATCCTGGCTCGGACAGGGCCCAGTAGCGCGGAATCCGGATCAACACGCGCTGCTTCGGCCACCAGCATTTCCGATGATTCGCGATCCGATTCCAGCGCGGCGTCTGCAGCCGATGCCAGCCCGTTCACCACCTGGTCGCGAATCACCCTGTCAGACGTTGCCGCGGCGTTTGCCTCCTGGAACGACTCCAGGGCTTTCTTCCACTTCCCCTTGTCGACCGACTTGGCCGCCCCGGCCAGAAGCTTCTCGGCCTGTGCCCGCCTGGCGATTCCTTCCCGAACCCTCTTCTCGATTTCGGCGAACTCGCGGTCACCGGGGAAGTCCCGCTTGGCCAGGGCCAGCAAGTCCTCCGCGCGCTTGTATTCTGCCGAAGCCAGCGCCCCTTGCAGAAGACTGACGCGCTGGGACCTTGCCTCCTGCCGGACCGCTTCGAGCCGCGATGCTTCCCTGGCCTGCTCGACGCGTTCCTGCAGAAGCCGCTCGAAATCCCGCAATCTCCGGTCCTCGGGATACCACCCCAGGACTTGCTCGAGCTCGAGCAGCGCCCCTTCCAGATCGCCGTTCGCCTGCCTCTTTTTGGCCGCGTCCGTGGCGCCGGAGATCGCCTCTTCGCGCCGTCGCTCCTGAATCGATGCCTGCAATTCCGGGGAACCCACCGCGCCGGGCTGAATCTCCGCCAGCATGCGCACAATGGCTTCCGAAACACGCCAGTTTTTTTCGACCGTCGCCCGCGATGCCTGCGCCAGTTCGCCGATGGCCTGGTCGCGAATGAGCGAATCCTCGCTGGCCAGCTGATAGGCGCGCATGATCATCTGCGCGCCCGCCTCCCATTGCTGATTGACGAACGATTTACGCCCCTCAGCCAGCATCTTCTGCGCCTTGGCGCGCTGCCGAACCGCGGCCTCCGACTTCTCCTGCAGTTCCATCAGGTCGGTATCCCAGGGGAACGCTTGTGTCGCCTGTCCCACAAGCGCCGACGCCTGGTCGTATTCGCAGATGCTCAGCGAGCCTTCGATCTTGTCAATCCAGTTCTGGCGGGCATCAGTTTGGGCTCGATCCCGAAGGCCGCGGACGCGCGTGAGAATGTTCTTCAGGTCCGGATACTGCGGGTAGACAGTTCGGACCGTGTCCCATTTGGCCAGCGCACGGTCGTAATGACGCGACTCCTCCAGCTGCCGCGCCTCGGCGCCAATTTCGGCGATGACCTGGCGCAGATTGCCCACGTTGTGCAGCTGTTCTTTCAACCGGCTGTCTTGCGGACTCTTTTGCTGGGCGTCTTTCAGAATCTTCATGCGCCGGTCCAAATCCGCTTCTTGTTCGGCGCGCAGCAGGGCGTCCTGCACAGCTTCCGCCTGTTCCGATCGGGTCCGGGTCAGCAAATCCCGAATTTCCTGGTCGTCGCCAACCTCTCGTGCCAGCCTTTCCAGCGTTTGAATGGCATCGTGGATGGCGTGATTGTCCAGAGACTGTCTGGCCTGTTGCAGCCCGTCGGTCTTCGTTCGCCCCAAACGTTCTCGCTGCAGGTTCTCACGCACAACGGCAAGCAGAGATTCCAGCCGAGGCTCCGCGCCGACCTGGGCAATGGCATTCTCCAGCTGTTCGTGCAATTGCTCATTACGACCTGCCTGGAGCAGCATGCGCGCCATCGTCAACTGCTCATCGACGAACCTCTTGCGCTCTTCAACCTGGCGCTGCCGGTCCGCAAGAGTCTTGAGCTTCAGCAGGTTTCGGTCTTCCGGAAACCGGGCCAGGCCTTCGTCCGCTTTGCTGCAGGCGGCGCCGTAGTCGTCCTTGTTCAGGGCGTCTTCAACCTCGTGGACCAGGGCTTCTATTTCCCGTCGGCGGCGTTCTTGTTCATGGCCCGCGACTGCCGACTCCATCAGCGTGTGCAGTTGGGGCGCCGCCGGATCCAGCCCTTCCGCCCGTTTCAGAATGTCCAGCGCCGCCGTGAATTTCCGCGACGAGATCTGCTGGCGGGCTTCCAGCAGGTAGCCCTCCATCTGCTGCTGCCGGGCGCGTTCCTCGATCCCCCGTGAGATCAGGCGGTAGAGCGTTTTGGCCTGGGTGTCGTTGGGTGCCACCGCTAATGCCGCTTCCGCCGCTTCCTTCGCAGCCTCCAGCTTGCCCTCCGCCTGCGCAGCCTCAGCTACCCTCAGGGCCTTGTGCAACTTCTCGGCCCGCTCGGCTGCAGCCCGGACGTCCTCGCGAAACTGCTGTAGTTCGGGGTTGGTCCGGTCCAGCCCCAGCGCCCGGTCCACATGTTCCAGCGCCTTGTCGAACAGTTCGTCCGCCAATGCCTCTTCCGCGAACTGCCGGAGCTCACTCACCTGCTTCCCGATCTCATCCCGCTGGATCCGTTGCTGCACCTCGCGCAGCAATCGGTTTGCGTTGGTGTGCTGCTGGTTCATCTTCAACACCCGCAGCAGCGAACCCTGTGCCTTGTAAACCTCTCCCTTTTCCAGAAAGGCCGCCACCTCGTGCATCTCCCGGCCGATCAGTTCGTCTTTCAATTGCCCCTGCAACTGCGCCAGGTCCAGGGCAAACTCGTCGGCCGAGCTGTACCGTTCGTCGGGATTTTTCGCTAGCGACCGAAGCAGGATCTGCTCCATCTCCGTAGGGTAAGCCGACAGAAAATTGGCCAGTGGCAGGGGCGGTTCGTGCACGATCTTCAACATCGTGGTCGCCGTATTTTCGGCCTCGAACGGCATATGGTCCGTAAACAACTGGTACAGGACCACTCCCGTCGAAAAAATGTCCGCTCGCGCATCGATCGACTGCGACTTGAACTGCTCCGGAGCCATGTACCGCAGCGTACCCAGCACCTGTCCCGTGCGCGTCATGTTCTGATTGCGAACGTAGGCGATGCCAAAATCGAAGATCTTGACGCTGCCTTCCTTGCCCAGCATGATGTTGGCCGGCTTGATATCGCGGTGAATGACCCCCCGCCGATGGGCGTAGCTCAGCCCATGGCACACCTGGATCACCACCGTGATCTTCTCCAGAAGACTCAGCGGCCGGCGGTTCGAGAGCACCGCGTCCAGGCCCTCGCCCTCCAGGTACTCCATCACCAGGTAAGGATTCCCGTTATAGTCGCCCAGGTCGAACACCGTTACGATGTTTGGGTGCTGCAGGCTGCCCAGCGACTGCGCCTCGCGAAAAAACCGCTTCAGCATGTCCGGGTCTTCGGCGAACGCGCCGGTGATCATTTTGATCGCCACCCGCCGGTCAAGGTGGGGATCCGTCGCCTGGTAGACGACTCCCATGCCCCCGCGCCCGATGATGCGGGTGACATCGTATTTCCCGATTTTGCCGGGCACTAGGGTCGCCATGCGGATGGAACCTGATTTGGGCAGATCTGGTCTCGGTGATTCAGGAAGCCTGAAATCCGTCGGCCAAACTTGAGCAAGCGTTGGAAACTCATCCAAGCGCTATGGTTATGACGGCCATATTCACCAGGGTGCGGCTTATTATGCTACGAATGCAGATCTAGTCGCAACAACAAGTTGGACCCTTCCCGTGATCCCTCGAATGCCATTTCCGGGGGAACCTCGACCGCCGTCCTAGGGAAGATTGCCCGCGGTGCTGCGCGCTATCTCGGATAGTTTCAACCCCCAGATTCCCGCGAAGATTGACGGAAAGCAAACATACAGCAGAATTCTGGGGACCGCAGGGTGGGCGCGGGTCTAACCCATTGATTCTATGGTGGGCGCTGCAGGATTCGAACCTGCGACTTCCACCGTGTGAAGATGGCACTCTACCGCTGAGTTAAGCGCCCGCTGGGAGGGGTGGCGCCGATTGCGCCGGGAGGGGCATCCCGTAGGATAGAGTAACACCAGCACGGCATTGCGGCCAAACCAGACCAGTGGATGCACCCACCGGGTTGGCCCCATTCCGCGCACGAACTTCATGGTCTTTCGAGCCCGACCTTTTCGTCCGCCAGGGGAGCCCTCCAGCACCGGAGAGAGCGCACTCAACCGCCCGTCCGGCTCGGAACTTGCCTCTAAGAATGGTATGCATTTGCCGCGAGAAGGCGGAGAGAATTCCGGCCTGGAAGGCGCCCGCGGGGAACCCTTGGCGGGGCGCTCGCCGGGGGTGAGTTCGGACCCGGGTCCAGACCGCAATCCGGACGGTTTATCTCCAGCGGAGAGTGCCGATTCCGCGTCAGAAAACGCCTCAAAACCGCAACCTTCCGACGACGACAGTGTTCCAGAAGATATGGCAACGCTCGTCCTGGACAAGGCGGCCCTGGGAACAAGCCCGATTGCGCCGCCCGACACGGAATCGGAACGATTGGCGGCGGAACGGCATTTTGCCGCGGCCGACCCGGCCAGCGACGCAGCCATCATGCTTCGCGTGGCAGCGGGCGACGAATCGGGATTCAATTATCTGGTGGAAAAGTACCACCGGGCCATGGTTCACTTTCTGTTCAGAATGGTCCGCACCCAGGCCGTGGCTGAAGAGTTGGCGCAGGAAGTGTTCCTGCGCGTTTACCGTTCGCGGGAAAGTTACCGGGCGGAGGCCAAGTTCACTACCTGGCTCTACCGCATTGCGACCAACCTGGCGGTGAATCATGCGCGCGACACCAAGCACGAGCGCGCCGCACAGAATGTCTACCTGGACGTGCCGGACCCGGAAACGGGAACGACGCCGGAAGTGGCGGACGATGAGCCTACGGTGGAGCAGCGTTTGCTCCGCGACGAACGTATGGCGGCCATCCGCAAGCACGTGATGGCGCTGCCCGAGCGGCAGCGCATGGCCGTGCTGATGCACAAGTATCAGGGACTGGATTACCGCCAGATCGGTGAGGTGCTTAAACTGAGCGAGTCGGCGACCAAGTCGCTCTTGTTCCGCGCCTACCAGACGCTGCGCGACAGGTTGAAGGAATTCGTCTAACGGGGTGAGTTGAAAGAAGCCGGGCACACTGGCGGGGAATTGGGGTGGAAGCAATGGAGACGAAAAAGAACACGTGCACGGAAATGGATCAGAAGCTTGCAGACCTGCTGCTCGATCCGGCCGCCGCGCCTGAAAACGTAACAACTCATGTTGCCGGGTGTGAGGACTGCCGTCGCCAGCTCGAGGAGCTGCGCGCCACCATGGCTCTCCTCGATACCTGGGAGGCTCCTGCGCCGAATCCCTATTTCATGACCCGCTTTGAGGCGCGGCTGCGCGAGGAACGCAAAGCTGCGCCGGCGGGGTGGCTCGAACGCATGAGGGCCAGGATTCTGTACGGGCAGCAGACGCATGCACGCCCGCTGGCAGCCATGGCGCTGACCAGTCATGCTGATCCTGGGCGGAGGCGCTTACCTGGGAGTCACCAACTGGGAGCAGCAGACGGCGCCTTCGCATGAAGCTGCGGTCGTAGGCGATTTGCAGACGCTGGACAGCAATGCGCAACTGCTGGATCAGCTTGAGTCGATCTCCGGCACCAACACCACGGATCCATCGGATGACGATTTGAACACCAACTAATGTATGGCCCGGGTCTCGGTGGGATCCGGGACTGTTGCGGGATCTTGAAACAGTAAGGTCGGGGAGAAGATGAAGGGCACACCCAGGGCGGAGAAATGGCGCCGGGCAGCATCGGCTGCCGCGCTCGTAGCCCTGTCGCTGTTGGCGGCGCCAGTTCGCGGACAGAACAATTCCCCTCATGCTGCTCCTCCGGCTCAGCATCCGCCCGCGCAGTCTCATGCCGCGCCGCCGCCCCACCAACAGGCGCCGCATCCGCAGAACCAGGGGCATTCGACTGCGCAGCCCCAGGTGCATCCCTACACCCCGCCTCAGCCTCAGCCGCGCCAATACGCGCCGCCGCAGACCCGGCCTGCCTTGCCTCCCAATGCGCAGGGAACGGCGCGCCCCGTCTATCCCGGGCCTCCTTATCTGGGACCGGGGACGCCACGGCCCGCCTATCCCGGCTATCCGGCTCCCAGCTATGCGCCTCCCGGACACCTCGCGAACTGGCTCGACCAGCATCGCAATGTGCCTGTACAGGAGCAGGAAAAGATGCTCCGCAACGATCCGAGCTTCAACCATCTGCCCCAGGGAACGCAGCAGCGGCTGGTGCGGCAGTTGAACGACGTGAACAAGATGCCGGACCAGCAGCGCGAGCGTCGCCTGGCCCGGGCCGAAAACCTGGAGCGTCTGCCGGCCGAACAGCGCATGCAGGTGAATCGCTCGGCCCGGGAGTGGACCACCCTGCCCGCCGAGCGCCAGGCAATGATGAAGAACGCTTTTCGCGACCTGCGCTCCGTCCCGCCGGATCAGCGGGCCACGGTTCTGAACTCCAGCCGCTACCAGGGCCAGTTCTCGCCACAGGAGCGCGGCATCCTCTCCGACCTGCTCCGCGTGGAACCCTACGAACCGCCGAAGCCGTAAGAACCAGCTTTTTAGCTTCTAGCCACTAGCTTCAACACGGGCCTTAAAAAGCGAGGCCCGGTACCGCGCGCCCTGGCAAAACGGGCCTTATGTAACAAAAAATGCTGTTACATGCGGAAATGTGCCTCGTAAATCCTCTGGATTCAGTGCGCAATTTCTAAGAAGCGAAAGAAAAGCAAATCTACATAGGGGGTGGGTGGGGGGTGCCCATTTTGGGGTGGCACGACCGCGTCCCTTCCCGCCGGTGTTTGATTGCTTCGTCGGGTTCCGGGAAGCGCCCTTGGCGACCTGCGCCGCATAGGCTGAAATCGGGCGGTGCAGCAGGCGCAGAAATGCAGTGTACGGTTTCGGTCATTGAGATTCCCCATCTGTGGATTGGTGGCTGCTGTTCTTATTGTGCACGGGGAAAGGACAATCTTCCGCAAGGCGGGCTTTAAGGTTTCTTGTCGACGAGGCTAATGACATGCGACAAGAAAGCTTTGAGGGACACAGGCAGCTCACTCTACTTGCAGATTGGATTCCTCCCGCAAGAATCCATCAGCGACGATAAGAGCGCGGTCAGCATCGCCGGAATGCGTGCCCGGACCATTGATCATTCCGCCAAGAAGCCAGCCACCGTTCAGAGGGGCGATCGTCGTCAACTGGTTGTGGCGGGCGCCCGCGGGGTATCCGAGGTTCTGGGCCAGCGAACCATCCGTGTTTAACAGCACCAACAATGGCTTGGCAGCTTCGGAGATACTCGCGCCCGATGGGTTTTGAATGTAGCCGGTAGCACCCAGCGCGAGATAACGCCCACTGGGCAACGCCGCAACATCGAACAACACGTCGCCTCGATCGACATCGACAACACGGTAGGTGTCGGGCGTGCCATCGTGCCCGACAAGCGCCGTGAACGCATTCCAACCACTTCCGTCTGGTCGCACCTCGGACAGAACGCGGCCCACCAATATGAAGCCGCGAGGCGTCGCGCGCACACCATGCAGTTCGGCACGGTCGTGCGTGTCGATCACTGTGGTTCCCAGCCGGCGGCCGTCGGCAATCGCGACACGCGTGAGCAAGACACCTGTCGATGCTGCAATCGGTTCGCTGAAATACTCTGAGTGCGCCCGGAACGTGTAGTTGAGAAACGGGGCATTCACGACACCGACCGCGAGCGTCGCGGATGGATCCGAGTTCACATCCACATAAATCCTCAGATGATTCTGGAGCTGGCCGAACGTGTCGAAGCTACCGCTTGTGATCCCCTCCGCGAGGATCGAGCTTCCAGGCTCTACCAGTGTCCGCCAGGAACGCGTATAAGCGCCGCTCGAGTCAGGGTCGAGGCGATAGGCAACGATCGCGTTACGGCCGGTACGCAAAACGACAACCAGGCTTTCCCCAAGCGGCGCCAGCCGGGCGGCGTCGTGCATGAGGGCAGGCTGGAGAGCGTCATCATTCTTGATGCCTCCCGCGTAGTTGAAGAATGGATCGGTTGGGGAGGAGGGGTCGAGAAATAGTTGGTCGCTTCGAATCGAGCCATTTGGATCGAGCCGAACGATGCGGACTTCCGTAGCCGTGGTGAGAACCGCCGAAATGTCGCCGGACGGATGCACCGCGAAATCAATCACTGACCATCCCGGCGGCGGCATGTAGGGCTGCAAGGTATGACCGTCGCTTTGCAGTGTCGCCAGCGTGCGCTGTGGACCGTCCTCAAAGATGGAGTTAAGCCGCTCCTCCAGCAACACGACCTCGCTTCCTGCCGTGCGCACCTTTGTAACTGTCTGGCTAGCCACTGCGAGATCGATGCTGTCGGTTGGCGGAGTGTTTCTACCCCCGCAGGCAACGAGAAGTGCAGCCGCCCAACAGAGTAGCGCATATCGAACCGCTGATCTCCGGTAGGCCCTTACTGTACTTACCAGGCAAGATCTCATCATTCCGGACTCAGTAGCCGCCGTTTCTTGAGTATGTAGAAGGATTGAATACACGATGCTTGCAAGAGGAGTTGTCACCGTGGTGTAAAAGGACCGTCACAGTCAAGTGGCATGGACGATTCAGTCTCTGGTTCGCGACCTTCGCTCCTCACGACCGGACCGGTTTGGGCCCGAGGCATCCCACCCTGGCGACAAAAACAAAAGACGTCGCGAGGGTGGGAACCCAAGCGTCGGTCATCAACCGTAATTCGCCGCCGCGGCGAGTAAGAGCAACGACAAAGCAATGTCACCACGCATTGAAAAGGTCGATGTAGATGGAATAGGTCTTGTTGCCAAAGCAGACGAAATTCACCAGTTCGACTCCGCTGGCGTCGACGTGGGCTTTGACGGTGTCGATGGCGATGCGGGCGGCGCGGTCGGATGGGAATCCATAGACGCCGGTGCTGATCGCGGGGAAGGCAATCGAGCGGACCTGGTGCTCGGCGGCCAGTTCAAGACAGCGGCGGTAGCAGGCGGCGAGCAGGTCGTCTTCATTGTCTTGGCCTCCGTTCCAGACCGGGCCGACGGCGTGGAAGACCCATTTTGCGGGAAGGCGGAAGCCGGGTGTGGGTTTGGCGTCGCCGGTTCGGCATCCGTTCAGTTTGCGGCAGGCTTCGAGGAGTTCGGGGCCGGCGGCGCGATGGATGGCTCCGTCGACACCGCCGCCGCCGAGCAGCGAGGTGTTGGCCGCGTTGACGATGGCGTCGACGTGGAGTGTGGTGATGTCGCCGGAGATGGGTTCGAGTTGGGCCATGGGGTTCTGCCTCGATTTGGATTCGGGTTGAGGATACTCCCCGGGAAGGTCGTGGGCTCCCACCCTTTTCGCAGAAAAAAGCGAAAAGGATGGGGCACGGTGCGGTTGTCATCCTTCTGACCTTGGATGGCGGCGTTCGATCGAGCGGGTTGACACCGGCCGCGACGCATCTTTATGGTTGCGCCAGTCGCTTGCCGAACATAGCGACCGGCTGCGATGACCGATCTTGAGAAAATCCGCGCTATCCTTACGGACATTCACTTCCTGATTCCGCTCATCGTTTTTTGTATCGGCCTTGCGCTCCTGATCACGCTTCATTGAGGTGCTTGGGGGTGCAGCTTTTTTTGCGGCTGTGTTCCTAAAGAAAGGGAAGAACTTTTCTGGCGATGAGCGCAACGGCGACAACGGCTAGCAAATTCAGGTCGATGCATGGGATCGGGGTGCTGTGCGGGCTGGCGGCTGGGGTGTGGCTGGGCGCGGCCGAGGCTCCCACCAAACTTGTCAACACCGGCCTCTCGCCGTATGCCATTTCGCTGTGCATGGTGGCGGGCGTGTTCACCGCGCGCTGGTCGCTGCCCACGCTGGTGAAGGGCACGCGCAGCGTGTTTGCCGACCTGGCCCGGAACAAGCACCTGATCCCCATCGCGATTCTCGCGGGCATGTTGTGGGGCGTGGCCAATACGCTGACCGTGTTCGCCATTCGCGACGTGGGCCTGGCCATCGCGTTTCCGTTGTGGAACACCAATTCGCTGGTCGGGATCTTTTGGGGACGGGTGCTGTTCGGCGAACTGAAGGGCGCGAGCGGGAAGAATGTCGCCAAGGTGCTGCTGGGCGCGCTGGCCATCGTGGGAGCCGCGATCATGCTGGGCTTCAGCACTATCCAGGGCGGCGAGGGCCATGCGCACCGCGCGCTGGGCGGGATCCTGGCGGCCGCCGGGGCAAGCCTGCTGTGGGGCACGATGTATATCCCCTACCGCAAGGCCTACTGCAGCGGAATGAACCCGCTTTCGTTCGTCACCATTTTCACGGTGGGCGAACTGGGCACGGTTCTGGCGCTGGTGCTTGCGCTTGATGGAGGTACGAAGGCCGCGGTCTTTCATTCGCCGGCCGTGGGGCACATGCTGTTCTGGCTTTTCCTGGGCGGATTCGTCTGGGTGATCGGCGACATCTTCCAGCAGTTCGCGACCAAGTATCTTGGGATCGGCCGCGGCATTCCTCTGTCCAATACCAACCAGCTCTGGGGATTGGCCTGGGGCGCGCTGGTGTTTGGAGAACTGGCGCATGCCGACGCGCGGCACCGGTTGCTGGTGGTGCTGGGGTCGGTGGTGATGATCCTCGGCGCTCTCGCGGTCAGCACGGCCATCGCAACGGAACGCGAACACGGATCGATCAATCAATCGCTGGTGCGCGAGTGCGACCGCTATGGGCTGGACTATGGGCGCGTGCTGCTCGCGTACGGAGGCGTGGAGGAACCTGGCGAGGAGGGACGCTCGTGGTGGGATTACGTGATCGTGGCCTGCTCGATCGGGGTGTTCATCTGGCTGGGGGTGAACGCGCGGGTTCCCCTGCTGAACATGAATTTCGTATGGGTCGCAATTCTCACCGGGATCATGGTACTGACGGTGGCGGTGTCCGGATGGGCCTTGCATCGGAAGACAGGGTTCTCCTGAAAAGTCCGTACCCGTCCGTTCCGCTGCGCCAGCCCGTTACAATCAATAGATATGACCGGGCCGGCCAGGGTGGATGTTGTCGGAGTGGGGCTCAACGCCACCGACACCCTGATCCCTCTCACGACATATCCCGAACGCGGCTCCAAGGTTGAATACAGCGCGGCTTCGGTGATGCCCGGCGGCCAGGCCGCCTCGACCGTGGTGGCTTGCCAATGCTGGGGCTTGAGCACCCGCTACGTGGGCAGGCTCGGCGACGACGATGCCGGCCGGCTGCATCGACGCGAGTTTGCGCGTACCGGCGTGGATGCGCGCATCATCGAAGTGAAAGGCGCCCCCAGCCCGCAGTCCCTGATCGTGGTCGACAACGGTGGAGAACGGACCGTGCTGTGCCGGCGCGACGAGCGCCTGCTGCTGCAGCCTTCCGATCTCGATCGCGCCTGGATTGTGAATGCCCGGGCGCTGCATGTGGATGGCTACGAAACCGCGGCCGCAACCGTTGCGACAGGATGGGCCCGCGAAGCCGGGGTTCCGGTGATCGCCGATCTGGATGAGATTTATCCCGGAGTGGAAGACCTGATTCGCAACATCGACTACCTGATCGTGAGCCGCGATTTTCCTGCGCGGCTTACCGGGGAGCGCAACCTCGAAAGCGCGCTGCGCCGCATGCAGATGCGCTACGGCTGCAAGGTAACGGCGGCGACTCTTGGCCAGGACGGCGTGCTGGCCTGGGATGGGCGGCAGTCGTATCTGCATCCGGCTTATCGAGTGCCGGTTGTCGACACCACCGGGGCCGGAGATATCTTCCACGCGGGGTTTATTTACGGTCTGCTGCAGGACTGGCCGCTGGAGCGCCAGCTCGATTTCGCCTGTGCCGCCGCGGCCTTGAATTGCACGGCGAGCGGGGCCCGGGGCGGCATTCAGACTGTCGAAGATGTGGAGAGGCTGATGACGACGACGCCGCGGTACAACGTCGTCGAACTCGCGCCCGCGACGGATTGAGCTTATCGCGATCCCAGGTCTCAGAAGCGAGACCCTTCGACTTCGCTCAGGGCAGGCTCTGGGGCACCCAATTCAGAATCCGGGAGGGCGCTCTCCGGCTACGCCGAACGCGGCCTCGAGCGCCATGCCCGCCTGGCACAGGGCGCCTTCTTCAAACAGTTGGCCGATGAGCGTCACGCCATGCGGAACACGGCGCGGCGGCGAGAACTTTGGCAGGGGATGTTTGGGATCGGGAGCCCAGTCGCTGCGCGCTTCCGACACTTCTACAAATCCGGCCCGCAGCGTGAGCGAGGGATGCCCGGTGAAATTGGTGATGGTGAGCATCTCGTCGCGCAACGACGGCACCAGCAGGAGGTCGACCTGCGAAAACACGCGCGCCATCTCCACCGCAACCTTGCGGCGGAAGCGATCGGCCTGCACGAAATCGACGGCGGACAAAAACCTTGCCTGACGAAACACATTGGGCCACGCATCGGGGACCTGGACCTTCAACTGGTCCACCTTGTGGCTCAAGGTCAGTTCCTGAAAAGCCGCGGCGGCCTCGGAAAACAGGATGAGGTTGAGCGAGTCGTAGGGCCAATCGGGTATCGAAACTTCGACCGGCGTCATGCCGAGCTTCTTCACTGTCTCCAGGGCGGCGCGATCCACGTCGGTTGCGGGCGCCTCTTTCATCCAGGCCGGAAAATAGCCGACGCGCAGGCCGGCTAACGTCGGCGCCGGCGTGAAACGGAAGATTCGTGGGGCCGGGAACGCTGGCCAGATCGCCGGGATCCTGCCCGTCGATCGCGTCGAGCACCAGCATGGCGTCTTCCACGCTGCGCGTCATGGGTCCGAGCTTGTCGAGCGACCAGCATAAGGTCATGGCGCCGGTGCGCGGTACGACACCGTAGGTGGGACGGAGGCCGGTGATGCCGCAGCGCATGGAAGGGCTCACGATGCTGCCCTCGGTTTCGCTGCCGATGGCGAACCCGACCAGGCCCGCGGCGGTAGCTGCGCCCGGTCCGGCGCTCGATCCCGACGAGCCTTCCTCGAGCAGCCATGGATTCATGGTCTGTCCGCCAAACCAGATGTCGTTGAGCGCCAGGGCGCCCAGGCTCAGCTTGGCCACCAGGACCGCGCCCGCCGCGTTCAGCCGCGCCACCACCGTGCTGTTGGCTTTGGGCACGCGATCCTTATATGGCTCCGCGCCGTAGGTGGTCGGGATGTTGGCGGTGTCGAGAAGGTCCTTGGCGCCCCACGGAATGCCGTGCAGCGGCCCGCGATAGTGGCCGGCCGCGATTTCAGTATCCGCCTGCCGGGCCTGGGAAAGGGCGTGGTCGCGGGTCAGCGTAATCACGCAATGCAGCTTGGGGTCGAACTGCTCCAGGCGATCGAGATAGATCTGGGTCAGCCGTTCCGAGGTCAGAGCCTTGGTCTCGATCCATCGCGAAAGCTGGGTCACCGTCGCGAAGGCGATGGCGTCGTCGCTCGAAGGCACGCTGGCGCGGGTGGCGGCGCTGCGGATGAAAGCCGGGGCTTTCTCTTTCTCGCGTTTGAGGGGGACGATGCCGACCTGCGCCGGGTTCCAGAGCGTGGCGGGCGCGAGTGTTTCTTCGAGGGCGACCTTGCGGGGACCGACGCGGAGCTCATAATTGGGCGCCATCTGCATGCGCCAGTTAACGGCCGCTTGTTCGCGGTCGCGCGGGCGTCATCTCCACCTGCACCAGCTTTTCCGCTTCGGCGAAGGTAGCGGCCGAAACTTCGGGACCGACGGCGGCCGCGGTTCCAAACGCGGGCGGAGCGCCCGGGGTGGGCTGCTGGCCGGGAGGAGCCTGCGCCGCGGCGGCTTCGAGAGCGGCGCTCAACATTCCCAGCGAACTGTAGGTGATGAATTCTCTGCGCGTTCCCGGCATTGGATAGTTCCCTTCCCCGCTTCCCGATTCCTTTCGAGCGAAGTTCCCCAAAAGCATACCTCAGGGGCTAAAGCCCGCGTTGACATTGCATCGCTTATACCGGGGATGAATCCCCGGCCTACCGCCCCAAAGACTTTTTCAGCAAGCAGTGAAGTCGCGCCCTTTCAAAACGCCGTGGCCAGCTCGTACGCGGGACAGGACTCTAACGCGCGACCCCACCCGGCGGCACATGCTCCTCAAGATAGCGCGTGATCAGGCTGAAAAGGTGGAACGATGTTCCCTCGCCTTCGGAAATGGCGTGGGTGCGGTTGGGGTAATCCATGAAGTCGAACGGCTTGCCGAGCGCGACCAGCTTGTTGATCAGCAGCTCGGTTCCCTGGTAGTGCACATTGTCGTCACCGGAGCCGTGCACCACGAGCAGATGGCCGTCGAGGTTCTGCGCGAAATTGATGGGCGAACCGTCGTGGTAGCCCTGCTTGTTTTTCTCGGGCAGGCCCATGTAACGCTCCTGGTAGATGGTGTCGTAGTGGCTTTCGTCAGAGACGGGGGCGACGGCGATGCCGGTCGAATAGATGCCGGCGTCGCGGAACATCACGTTGAGGGTATTGGAGCCGCCGCCGCTCCAGCCCCAGATGGCCATGCGCGTGGTGTCGATGTAGTTGCGCTCGCGAGCCAGTTCCTGAATCGCCTGGCCCTGCTGCGCCGCGGACAACACGCCCACCGCGCCGTAGACGGACTTGCGCCAGTCGCGGCCTTTGGGCGCCGGCGTTCCCTGGTTATCGAAGCTGATCACCAGGTAGCCCTGCTGTGCAATGAGGCCGTGGAACAGGTTGCGGAGATTGCCCCACGCATCGCGAACCGTGGTCCCCCCGGGCTCGCCATACACGTAGGTGAGCACCGGGTATTTTTTGGACGGCATCGAAATCGGGCGGCTTTAACATCCATCCGTCGAGAGTGACACCGTTGGCCACCTTCACTTTGAAAAACTCAGGCGGGCCGGACAGAATCGCGGCAGACTTCTTCCCGAGCACGTGGTTGTCCTCGAGCGTGCGCGCAGCCTTGTGTCCGGGCAGGCTCACGATTTCAATCCGCGGCGGGCAGGTAAAGCTCGACGAGGTGTGCGACGCCCAATGGCCGTTGGGCGCGATGTCGTAGGTGTTGGAGCCGACCGCGCCTGGGCGGAGTCACGCGTTCCGGGACGCCCTGCCCGTCGAGGCGCGATCGGTAAAGATACTCGCGCACCGGGTCGTCGGGGGAGGCCAGAAAATAGAGCCAGCCGCCGTCCGCGTCCATCCCTTCCACCGAAATCACGTCGGCCTTGAAGCTGGTGAGCAGGTGCGCCTCGCCCGTAGCGCGGTCGATGCGATACGCATGCCGCCATCCGTCGCGCTCGCTGATCCACAGCAGATCGGGCTCCTTGCCTGCACCGGCGCGGATCCATTGGAGCGGCTCCTGGTCAACCCACGCCTTGTCGGTATCTTCGAAGAAAAGCCTGGTTTCGCCGGTGTCAGCGTTGGCGAGCATCAGCTTGTCGTCCTGTTGCAGGCGGTCGAGATACTCGAGCATCACTTCCTTCGAGTTGCCGGCCCACTCCATCTCCGCGATGTAATGCTGGCGCGGATCCCCTTCCAGTTTGATCCAGCGCGTCGGGCCGCCGGCGGCGGGGACGACTCCCGCGCGCACCGACGAGTTGGTGGTGCCGGGCTGCGGATACTTGTACTTCATGGTCTGCGGATATTCGGCCGCGGTGTCGTTGATCAGGGTGTATTCGCCCACGCCTGACTGATCGAACTGCCAGTACGCGATGGACTGGCCGTCGGGGCTCCAGCGGAAGCAGTTGCGCAGCCGCAGTTCCTCTTCCGAAACCCAGTCGGAGGTTCCGTTGATGATGTCGGCGGAGCCGTCGGTTGTCAGCTGCGTGATCTTTGCGGTCGCCAGGTCTTCGACGTAGAGATTGTTGGCGCGCACGTAGGCCACGCGGGTGCTGTCGGGTGAGAAGGTGGCGAACATCAGGGACGATTCGGGGGCGTCGCCGCCGAGCTTGGCAAGCTTGCCTGCCGACTCATCGAAGACCCAGTAATCGCCGCGCGTATTCTCCCGCCACACGCGTTGGGTGTTGGTAAAAATGAGCAGTTTTCTGCGGTCGGCCGACCAGGAGTAGCCATCGACCGGAAGCGGTCCTGCCGGCGGCGCCGGACTTTGCCGGCGGAGTCAACTGGGCTGCCGTGACCAGCACCGTGCGCTTGCCCGTGGCGGTGTCGTAGCCCACGATGTCGGTGCCCTTGCCCTTTGGGGACGGCTCGAGAATGGTGTAGATCTCGCCCTCGTTCTGCCATGCGAACTGCACCGATTTGGCCCGGTACTCGCCGCGATTGAACATGGCGTCCAGTTCCTTCGCCAGGGGGCGAATCGGCTGGCTTGCGACCTGCGGGGAACGGGGCTGGTCGGCGGCGAATGCCCCGCTAAGACCGCACATCCCCGCGTAAAGAACACACACTGCGACGTACATGCCTCTGGGCACGAGACCTCCAAAGAATTAGACGAGCCCCGCTCACGGACCTGACGGTGTGGTTTCGATCCGTGCCCCAAATTATAAGCAGTTGAGGCGGCGGCCGAAGCCCTGGCTACGGCTGGTGCGCCTGTCTTGAATTGCCGGAATCTGCGTGGCGGGGATATTATTTCGGCTGAAATCGTTTCCATGAGGATACAAACCATGCGTAAATGCCTTGCTTTGCCGCTTGCCGTCTTAGCCGCGTCCCTTACTACGATCGCGGCAACACCCGCCGCAGCGCAGGAACCGGTGGCCCAGACGCCGCCGATGGGCTGGAACAGCTGGAACTATTTCGCCGGCAAGGTCGACGACAAGGGCGTGCGCGCCGCCGCCGACCAGCTCGTCGCCACGGGCATGAAGGATGCCGGGTACATCTACGTCAACATCGACGACACCTGGCAAGGCAAGCGCGACGAGACTGGATTGCTCCACGCCAACGAAAAATTTCCCGACATGAAGGCGTTGGCCGACTATGTCCATTCCAAAGGGCTGAAGATTGGCATCTACTCCGGGCCCGGAACCCAGACATGCGCCAAGTTCGAGGGCTCGCTGGGCCATGAAGAGCAGGACGCGAAGATGTATGCCGACTGGGGCATCGATTATCTGAAGTACGATCTGTGCAGCTTCCGTCAGGATGTCATGGCCAAGCAGGCACCCAACGACAAGGCGGCGCAGATGAAGCTGATGTATGAAGCCTACGACAAGATGGGCAAAGCACTGAAGGCGGCGGGCCGGCCGATCGTCTACTCTTTCTGCCAGTATGGGTGGGACGCGGTGTGGGAGTGGGGCCCGGCGATCGGCGCCAACCTGTGGCGCACCACCGGAGACATCGCCGCCCAACTGGAACAGCATGTACACCATTCTCAGCCAGCAGGAGGGCTTGCAGAGTTATGCCGGGCCGGGGCACTGGAACGATCCCGACATGCTCGAGGTGGGCAACGGAAGGCTCAACCTGGCAGAGAATCGCACTCACTTCTCTATGTGGGCCATGCTGGCCGCGCCGCTGCTGGCTGGAAACGACCTGCCCAACATGAAGCCGGAGATCAAGGACATCCTCACCAAAAAAGACGTGATCGCCATCGACCAGGACAAGCTGGGCAAGCAGGGCCGCCGCGTTTACAGCGAGGGAGAAGTGGACGTGTGGGAGCGTGACCTGTCCGGGGGCGCCAAGGTGATCGCGGTATTGAACGCGGGCAGCGACCGCTTATCGACCCATCCGTTCCACCTCAGCCTGTCGAAGTTGGACCTGCATGGCGCGCAGAAGGGCAAGAACCTGTGGACGGGCAAGGACGTCACGTTGACGGACAATATGCCGATCGAGATTCCCAGCCACGACATCCTGCTGGTGCGGATCGAACAGCCGAAATAGCCAGGGATCATGGGTCGAAAGGGCCCACCCACGAACCTCTCATTCTATTGAAAATGCATCAAAGAACCTGAGCCGATTGTGCTCACGGGAGAGGCTTGTTCGTGACAAGAAATGGAGTGCGCCGTCCCCGGAGCCTGAGCCTGGCAGAGGGGAAGCCGGAACGACGCATGATGAATGACAACCAGACACGTTTGTCAACGGGCATTGCGGGACTCGACGACATACTTCACGGCGGCCTCGCGAGGGGGTTTCTTTACCTGGTCGAAGGCAACCCGGGAGCCGGCAAGACAACACTCGCTCTGCAATTCTTGATCGAGGGCGCGAGCCGGGGCGAGATGGGCCTGTACATCTCGCTCGCGGAAAGTGAATCCGAGTTGCGGCACGTCGCCGCTTCGCACGGATTCGAACTGGACAGGGTTACGATCTGCAAGGTATCACCGCCGGAACTCGCCGGGCAGACCGGGCAGCAATACACGGTCTTCCAGCCCGCCGAGGTGGAACTGGCCGACGTGCTGGAGATGATCCTGGCGAAGGTACGGGAAGTATCCCCGTCGCGGGTGGTAATCGATTCGATGTCGGAGCTGCGCATGCTGGCGCGCGACACGCTTCGCTACCGGCGCCAGATCCTGAGCCTGAAACAATTCTTTGAGGGGCAGGATTGCACCACGCTGCTTCTCGACGAGCGCTTTCGCAACAACCCGGAGAGCCAGGTGCAGACCATCGCTCATGGAGTGCTTTCCCTGGAAGTACTGCAGCGCAACTACGGCATTACCCGCCGTCGCCTCGAGGTATTGAAAGTGCGCGCCTCGAGTTTCCGCGAGGGATACCACGACTACGTTATCGTGAGGGGCGGAGTGCGCGTCTTTCCCAGGCTGGTGTCGGGCGAGCATCGTAAGGATGTTCCCTCCGAAATTCTTCCCAGCGGCATCGCGGAGCTCGACGCGTTGTTCAACGGCGGGGTGCAGCGTGGAACAAGCACCTTGATCGTCGGCCCCACGGGATGCGGCAAATCCACCCTGTGCGCTCAGTTTGTCGTCAGCGGTGCGAAACGAAACGAGAAAGGCGCTATCTTCACATTCGACGAGACGCGTGAGTCCTTTCGCGAGCGCAGCCGGGGACTGGGGCTCGACCTGGATCAATATCTCGACCACAAAACCATACACCTGGAGCAGGTCAATCCTACCGAACTCTCGCCGGGGGAATTTGTCCATCGCATCCGGCGCGGAGTGGAAGAGCATCAATGGCGAATCGTGGTGATCGACAGCCTGAACGGCCTGATGAACTCCATGAGCGAGGAGCAGGCGTTGACCGTACAACTCCATGAAGTCCTTTCTTACCTGAGCCAGGTCGGGGTCGCATCGTTTATGGTTCTGGCCCAATATGGACTCCTGGGGACCGGTGTATCCTCGCCGACGGATGTGAGCTACCTTGCCGACAACGTGCTTCTGCTTCGCTACTTTGAGGCCGCCGGGGAAGTGCGCCAGGCGTTGTCGGTGATGAAGCGCCGGTCCGGCCCGCATGAGCGCTCCATCCGCGAGTTGATGATGAGAGATGGGCGAATCAAGATCGGCGATCCCTTGCGCAATTTCACTGGAGTGCTCACGGGCACCCCGCAATATACGGAAGGACAACCCCAGTTGTGATGAATCAGGTTGCACCGAATCGCCGGTCTCCACTTTGCCGGTTCCTTGTTGTGGCGCCGGTGGGGCGCGATGGCGAATTGATCTGCGCGCTCTTGAATGGGTCAGGCTATGCTTCGGAGTCGGTGAGTGCGATCGGAGAGGCAGCGAAGATCGAAAGCTCGTTTCTGCTGGGGTTGATTCTCACGGACGAAGCTCTGGCGCGCGAGGGGCTCGACGCGCTGCGAGCCATCGTCGCCGCTCAGCCCGACTGGTCAGATCTGCCCGTGCTGCTGCTGACCAGCGGCCCCATCGAGCCGCGCTATTCGGCGATTGCCAGCCAGGTCCGCATTGAGGTCCGCAGCCTTATCCTTCTCGATCGCCCGGTTCGGAAGGAGCTGCTGCTGAGCGCAGCTCAAGTAGCCTGCACCTCGCGGATGAAACAGCTGGAAGTTCGGGATGCAGCGGCAAAACAGTCGCGGAGCGATGAAGCGTTGCGAAACTCGGAGAAACTGGCAGTCGCGGGCCGCCTCGCCGCCACCATGGCCCATGAAGTGAACAACCCGCTCGAGGCGCTTGGCAATCTGCTTTACCTGGTGGAGAACTGCGGGACTCTTGAAGAGGCTCAATCCTTTGGGCGCATGGCCACGACGGAACTGAGGAGAATCAGCGAAATCATCGATAACACGCTTCGGCTGCACCGCGCGCCTGCCAAGGCGGCGTTGACTGACATGGGCGAACTGGCTTCTTCCGCGCTCGCGCTCTTCCGCGGTAAAATCCGCGAGCGCCGCATCAGCGATCGCCTCATTGCGCAAAAGTCATACGCCTACTGCTCCGAGGGGGAAATCCGCCAGGGCCTTGTGAACCTCATCGGCAATGCCGTCGATGCAATGGCCGATGGGGGAAGCCTCAACATCCGCGTCTCCACCGTGACAACCAATGGCGTCCGTTACGCGCGCATTACGGTCGCGGATACGGGCACCGGGATCCGGAAGGAAGTCCGGCCCAATCTGTTCACACAGTTCTTCACCACCAAGGGCATGCGTGGAACGGGCCTTGGTCTTTGGCTCACGCGCGACATCGTGCACCGCAACCGGGGTAAGCTGCGATTCCGTTCTCGCGTCGATTCACCGAGCGGAACGGCATTCGCGATCTATCTTCCGTGCACCCCGCCTCTGGATCTTGTTATGCCGGGTACCCATCATCCCGACGGAGGACAGACAAAATTTGAGGCTGCCTAGTTTGGCCAGCGAGTGGAAAGACTCGCCTGTTAACCTTCCTGATTGAACCGATCGACGCCGAATCCATATGATCGACTTACCGCAAGGGCCTGATCTCCCGAATTCCGACGGATATGGGTTGAAAGGGAATTGATGGAAGTTCATCTGGTCGATGGTACATACGAGTTGTTCCGGCATTATTTCGCCGTGCCCTCCGCGCGCGACCGGGATGGTCATGAGGTCGGTGCCGTCCGCGGCGTGCTCGCCTCCGTGCTGAGCATGATGAAAGAAGGCGCTACGCATATCGCCGTCGCCACCGATCATGTGATCGAATCGTTTCGCAACGGATTGTGGCCAGGATACAAAACGGGCGAAGGTGTCGCGCCCGACCTGCTCGCGCAATTCCCGCTTCTTGAGGAAGTGCTTTCGGCGGCAGGGATCGTGGTGTGGCCGATGATCGAATTCGAGGCCGACGATGCCCTCGCGGCGGGAGCGGCGAAAGCTGCCGAGGACCAACGCGTTGAGCGCGTGATCATCTGCACGCCCGACAAGGATCTCGCCCAATGCGTACGCGGCACCCGCGTCGTGCAACTGAATCGCCGGACGCGCGCGATTTGCGATGAGAGCGGCGTTGTTCAGAAATTCGGCGTGCCGCCGGCATCCATTCCCGATTACCTCGCGCTGGTAGGAGATGCCGCCGACGGATATCCGGGTCTGCAAGGCTGGGGCGCAAAATCATCTGCCGCTGTCTTAGCCAGGTTTGGCCACTTGGAATCGATCCCTGCCGACTTTCGCGAGTGGCAGGTGAAGGTCACCGGTGCGAGTACGCTCGCAACTACGCTCGCGCGCGACCGGGAGCTCGTCATGCTCTTTCGCACGCTGGCCACGCTTCGCACCGACCTTCCGCTGTTCGAGGATGTGGATCAGTTGCGATGGAATGGTCCCACGGCCGCATTCGACACGATCGGCGCACGGCTGGACGCAGCGATCACCGCGCAGCGGGGACCGGGCGAACGACGAGCCGCGACTCCTGCCATTCCTGGATCGGGTCCGCAATCATGATCGCGACAATCGACGAAGAGCGCGATGCCGTCACGATAGGCACAGTGTGCCCTTTTGGAGCACCGTTTCATTGATTGTGACTACGCAAAGGCCGAGCGGGCTCGGCGAGATTCTTTTTCTGCTCTGCGGTCGCCATCGCGCCGCCACGCAGACCAGCGTCAACTCTCGCTTGCGCGTGTGCCTCGGTGACCGTCCCGCTCCCGAATAACATAAGCACAAGGGCAATCACAAAAAACATGGCCATCGCGACCACGTAGACCACGACACCCGCGACTTGCATGTCATATCTGCTGAGCTTCTTTTCTGAATAGCTGTGCATCGGGTTGTAGGTGTGAGGATCATTGTCAGTTATGTGCATGTTCGGTCTCCGGGCGTTCGAGTCAGATGGGGTTCGTTGGTTTCGACGAGGGGATGGGTTTTGAGCTGGGTGCAGAACCTTTCGATCCGAAAGCAGACCATCGCGGCGGAGGAGGCGATGTGCTTCAATACAAGCCTTCCCCGAGCCAACGCCTTCGAGCTGCGGCCAAATATCTGAGTCATGGTCCCTGTTCCCGAGAAGATTCGCGACGTGATTTTTTCCGCAGAATTAACGAGCATCGAGACTAAGTGCAAATCCCCCAACCTAGCTTGATGCTGGTGAGAACCTAAACCCGAGCGATACTTCGATTGCTTGCCCGGCATCAACCACTCTGTAAATAGTTGTAAAACTTTGTAGACACCTTACAAAAGGATTACAGCCGACGCGGAGACGATGTTAGTGGGTCATCACTGCTTAGGCTGCAATGATAGGGTGGGACTGAATCATACTATTACGCTTGCACGGTGCTGTTTCGGACCAATGTACTTGAGGTTTGCTTTCCCGTTCCGCTTCAATTTGATCAAGCAGCTTATGCTAGCCGGCACTGCGGCAATTGCGCCTCAAGCGATCATACCTTCGACACGACCAGAGCTTAGCGTTCGCACTTACCCGGCGCGATCAAATTCTCTCTAAATACGTCGATCCTCATCGATCGCAACAGGCTTCAGGATGAAGCCGAGCGGGTGGCGGCGACAAGGGCATCCCATCCCACTTTGCTCATCTTCAGCCGGTGTCCGCTGGCGAGAAGAACCCAGCCTTCACTGCGGCCTTCGCGAAGGATTTCCCGCACCTGCGCAATGTTGACGATTGCAGATCGGTGTATACGAACGAACTTCGCCGGATCCAGAGTCTCCGCGAGCTGCTTGATGGTTTCGCGCAGCATCAGGCTTCTTGACCCAACATGAAGGCATGCATAGTAATCGGCGGCCTCAACCCACTCGATCTCGTCAACGTTGACGAACGAATCTTTCGCTCCATTGGGCACAATCAGGCGGCGGGGAAATTCCTTCTTTTCCCGGCTGCCCTGATTTAAAGCTGCGAGCAATGTTTTAAGATGCTCCTGGGTTGCTAAAGCGCCCTGGGACGCAAAGCGTTCCTTAACCCGGCCCAGCGTTGCTTTCAATCGTTCCGGCTCAACCGGCTTGGTCAAATAATCGAGCGCGCAAACGTCAAACGCCTTCAGCGCGTAGTGATTATGCGCGGTGACGAAAACTGTGATCGGCATGTGCGCCGGGCCCAGTCGCTCGACGATTTCGAGTCCGTTGCCGCCCGGCATTTCGATGTCGAGAAACACAACATCGATGGCGCTCTCTTTGAGCGCCGTGACGACCTCTTTGCCGTTGCGGCATTCACGCGCGATCTCAATCTCCTCATCGCCGGCCAACAGAAACCTGAGGCGCTCGCGCGCCAGGGGCTCATCGTCGGCGATGAGAGCTCGCAATCGCATTTACGCTCGCTCGTAGGGAATGGTGATAGCCACTTCGAATCCGCCGGTATCCAGTGGCTGAGCTACCATTTCGTAGGCTTCCTGGTAGAAGTGCGCGAGCCGTTCGCGGGTATTTTTCAATCCGATGCCGGTGCCCGGTTTGGAGTGCCCGTTAAAACGGGGGCCGGAATCGCGAACTTCAAGGCGGAGTAGATTGCCCACGCGCCGGGCAGAAGCTTCCACCACTCCATTGTCTTCGCACTGAGCAATTCCATGCCGGATCGCGTTCTCCACAATCGGCTGAAGGAGGAAGCACGGCACAAGGCTGTCGAGCGCCGTCGGCTCGACCTTGATCTCGATGCGCAGGCGATCGGCAAACCTGATTTGTTCGATGGCGAGGTAATTCTCGACGATCTCGAGCTCTTGAGAAAGTGGAACCTTTTCCGGAGCAGTCCTCTTCAGCGTGCTTTTGAGAATGGCATTCAGGTGAGCGAGCATCTCCACCGCTTCAGCCTGGCGGCCAAGCTCTACCAGCGTGGTAATCGCATTGAGGGTGTTGAAGAGAAAGTGGGGCTCGAGCTGCATTTGGAGCGCGCGCAATTGGGCCGCCGACAACTGTTTTTGCAATTCCAGCGACTTGATGGCTTCGCTCTGTGCGCGGATCTGGAACTGAACGATTCCCACGATGCCGAAGATGAAACCGTAGGTGAGGATTTCCATTCCAAAACGATTGATGTTCAGCAGGCTCGTCCAGACTGCGATTGGAGCCGCATTGGCACGCCACTCGGCCGCGATGAAGCCCGTGCCTCCCAGGAGCAGGAGATGAATGACCCCGGCGAGAGAGCCGAAGAAAACTTGAAGAGAGACGGCGGCGGGAGAGAAGTTCAGTATGGAAGGCTGGCGAGCCCCGAGCATCCAGAGGCCGCCGGCAACACAGCCCCACCAGCCCCAAAGCACGATGCCGTAGACAAGCGAGGGGAGGTGAGTGATGGAATTGCACTCGCTTGCAGTGGCCAATGCGAGCCCGACACACAGCAACGAGACGACAGCGACCGCAGGAAAGCGAAATCGCGGGCCCGCCGATCCGTGATCATCCTTCGCCTTGCTCATCCCATTATCCTCTCCGCGATCGATTTCTTACTCTGGTTTGACGGGTGCGACTGCCGCTAACGCCTACGCATGAACCACAAGAATCGTAGCGAAATTCTCCGCACGGGAGTGTTTTTCAGTGTACTCCGAAGATTTTGCAGGCAGCGATCGAAATCGTGCAGGCAAGGGCCGGCCTCGGACTGCCGCCGGGAATTCATTTCACTCCACACACAGGATGGCACGGCTGTTTTGACAAGGCCGCCTCAATCTTCACGCCGACCGACGATTCCGGAGCCTCCACGAGACAATCCCGCTCCGATCGCATCTAATAGACGTTTACATGGATAAGACCGGTCACAGCTCCCTCGTTGTTGGCAGGCGCGGCGCCCGCATCTCCGCTGCTTTCGATCGAACGAGTGGTGAAGGATTACCAGACCGACGGCGAATCGGTGCGTGCCCTCGATGACGTAACTCTGCGGATTGAATCAGGCGAGTTTGTCGCCCTTGTGGGACGCAGCGGCTGCGGCAAATCGACCTTGTTGCACCTTGCCGGCGCCATGGACTTTCCCACCTCCGGCCATGTACGGCTCGACGGCGTGGCCACCGATCAGCTCAACGAATCGCAACAGACCACCATTGCGCCGTGAGAAAGTCGGCTTCATCTTCCAATCGTTTCAGTTGTTGCACACGCTGAGCGTGGTTGAAAACGTGGAACTTCCGCTGCTGCTTGCGGGGCATGCGCATCCGCGCCCGCGCGCGCTCGATCGGCTGGCGGCGGTTGGTCTCGCGGAGCTGGCGCACCGCATGCCGCACCAACTCTCCGGCGGCCAGATGCAGCGGGTCGCCATTGCCCGGGCGCTGGTCCACTCGCCACGCCTTCTGCTTGCGGACGAGCCAACCGGCAATCTCGATTCGGCAACCGGAACATCGATCCTCGAACTGCTGCGGACAATCTGCAGGGACCAGAAGACCGCGATCCTGATGGCGACCCACAGCACCGAAGCGGCAGCATTTGTCGACACCACGATTCGGATGCGCGATGGCCGCATCGTGGATTAATGGTATGGCTTACCTGACGCTGTTCTTCCGCCTCATTCTCCGACCGGTGCTCCGCGAGCGCGCTCGCTCACTTCTGGTGACAGGAGCGGTGGCGCTCGGCGTGGCGGTTGTGCTGGCGATCGACCTGGCCGGCAACGCCGCTGCGGGGTCGTTCCGCTCCTCGATGGAGACCATGGCGGGCGATAACGATCTGGAAGTCACGGCCGCGGGCGGCGTCCCTGACGCGATCGTTGGCCAGGTGGTGCGGCTGCCGTATCCGCTGCGCATCAGCGCGCGCATCGAGGACCACGCCACGATCGTGTCCACCGGCGAAGCCGTTCCCCTGATCGGGATCGACTTCATCGCCGAAGCCAACGGCCGCCGCCAGGGCGTTGCGTTCGGCGCCGGCGATGAATCATTCGCGCACATCAACGATCCTGATGCCATCTGGATCACGCGTAGCCCTGGCAGGAAGATCGGCGACACAATCGCGCTCCTGATCAATGACCAGACACGCGACTACACGGTGCGCGGCTTCATCCCCGACGCAGTGCAGATAAGCGGGAGCGCTATTGTGATGGACATTGCGGCGGCACAGCAAGCCACCGGAAAGATCGGGCGCGTCGACCGCATACTGCTCAAGGTTCCCGATCAGCCCGGCATCGATACGTGGCAGCAGCGATTGCAGGCAGCACTGCCCGCCGGGGTTGTGGTGAATCCTCAAGGCAGTCAGACCGCCGCCAATCGGCGCATGCTCTCTGCCTTCCGCTGGAATCTTCGCATCCTGAGCTACATCGCTTTGCTTGTCGGCGCGTTCCTCATCTACAACACCATTTCGGTATCGGTGGTGCGGCGCCGGGCCGATATCGGAACCATGCGCGCCCTCGGCGCCAGCCGCCGCGCGGTGCTTCTGGCGTTTCTGGCGGAGGCCGCACTCGTTCGGCTGCGCGGGAGCGGCGATCGCGCTTCCCCTGGGACGGCTCCTTGCGGTGGGCGCGGTCCGCTTGCTGGGAGCCACCGTCGATGCGCTGTACATTTCGAGCCGCCCTGGTTCGCTCAACCTTTCTCTGTATTCCGTGGTGCTGGCGTTTGTTGTCGGTCTCGTTACCGCAATCGCATCGGCACTGGCGCCGGCGCGCGAGGCCTCGATGGTGCCTCCAACGGAAGCGATGGCCCGGGGCAGACGTGAATTCGCCATTCGCGTCGAACGCAAGCGCGACGCATGGATCGCTCTTGCGCTCGCGGTTGGCCGGAGCGCTTGCGGCGCGGGTTCCTGCGGTCGAAGGCAAACCGCTGTTCGGCTATCTCTCGGCCATTCTCTTCATTGCGGCTTGCGCGCTGGCCATTCCTGCCCTGGTTGACGTGTGCATGTCGGCGAGCATCCGCGACACTGCGCCGATTGATGGGGGTCGAAGCGATGCTCGCGGCGCGCAGCCTGGCGGGATCGCTGCGCCGCACGTCGGTGCTGGTGGGCGCGCTCTCCACCGCCATTGCCATGATGACCTCCGTCGGCATCATGGTCGGCAGCTTTCGTCAGACCGTGATCACGTGGCTGGACAGCGAACTTCCGGCCGATCTCTACCTGCGCCCCGCGGGGAATCCATCGGCCGACCGGCATCCGACGATCGCGCTCGATCTTGCGGACCGCATTGCCCGGCTGCCCGGAGTGGAGAGCGTCAGCCGTTTTCGCGCTTACGAGATCGAGTACCAGGGTCTGCCGGTGACTCTTGCGGGCGCGGAAATGAGCACGCGCCGGCCGCGCGCCTTTTCGAATTTTCTCTCCGGCCGCGCCGCCCGCCGCGGTGATCAAGGAACTTGCAGGCGAGCGATGCGGCTTTGGTGAGCGAGCCGTTCGCTTACAAGCACCATGTGAAAGCCGGAGATCACATCACGCTTCCGCTTGGCGGCAAACTCGTCACCTTTCGCATCGTCGACATCTTCTACGACTACGGCAACGAGCGCGGCTACATCCTTCTCGATCGCTCCACGATGCTCAGGTATCTCCCGGATCCAGCGCCGTCGAATCTTGCCGTATACCTTGCCCCCGGCGCGGATCTCGAAGCCGTTCGCGACCAAATCAAGCGAGCCGCGGCCCACAACGACGTGCTCATCTTTTCCAATCGCGATATTCGCCGCGAAGGGGTTCGCATCTTCGACCGGACTTTCGCCATCACCTACGCGCTCGAAGCTGTCGCCGTGATTGTCGCCGTGCTGGGCATCGCCGGTGCGTTGATGTCCATTGTCATCGACCGCCGCCGCGAGTTCGGCCTGCTGCGCATCCTGGGCGCGACCACTGCGCAGATCCGCAAGCTGATTCTCGTCGAGGCCGGCCTGATCGGTATTCTGTCCAACATCGCGGGACTTGCACTGGGTGTCGTGTTGTCGCTGGTGCTCATCTTCGTCATCAACAAGCAGTCGTTCGGGTGGACCATACAATTTCACTGGCCGGTGCTGGTCCTGCTGTCGGCCCTCGGCTTCGTCTATGTGTGCACCGTGCTTGCCGGAATCTACCCGGCGCGCGTTGCCGAGCGACTGAACCCCATCGAGGTGGTGCATGAAGAGTAGACTGTCTCGCCTTCGTCGTTCTTTTGTCCATCGGTGTTCAGCCAGGCCGCGGATTACAAACTCGCGCTGCCCGGCTATCAATACGAGTTTCCGCGCGATCACTTCGATCATCCCGACTATCAAACCGAGTGGTGGTACTACACCGGCAATCTCAAGTCCGCCGACGGGCATCGTTTCGGTTTCGAACTGACCTTCTTCCGCCAGGCGCATCGCACGCGATGCGAACCAATCAAAGTGGCACATTCACGATCTGTACATGGCGCATCTTGCGCTGAGCGATCTCAGCGGCCAGCGTTTTTATCACGACGAGCGCCTCAACCGCGCGGGCCCCGGCATTGCGGGCATCGATCAAAGCACAGGAACGATCTGGAACGGCAACTGGCAGGTGCAATTGACCGAAGCGCGGCAGACGCTTCGGGGACTTACAGAGAATTTCGAAATTCAACTGAACCTTACACCTGCCAAGCCGCCGGTGATTCACGGCCGCGATGGAATCAGCCAAAAGGCGGCAGGCGCAGGCCACGCCTCGCACTACATTTCTTTCTCGCGATTGCTGACGTCGGGCTCCATCGAACTCAACGGCGCCAGCATACAAGGTGGAGGGCACATCGTGGATGGATCACGAGTTCTTTTCCGAATCCGTAGATACCAACGAACGAGGATGGGACTGGCTGAGTCTCCAACTCGACGACAACACCGAGGTGATGCTCTATCGCCTGCGCCACAAGGACGGCAGCGTCGATCCGATATTCATCCGGCAGCTACATCGACGCGCAGGGCCATTGCCTCTTTCTGGCGTCCACGGATTTCACCCTGACACCCACAGGCAAAACGTGGACCAGCGAGCGGACCAAGGGGAACCTATCCGATCCGTTGGCATGTTGCGATTCCGAAATTAGGGTTGGAGATGGACATCGCCACGCCCGCTTGCGAACCAGGAACTGCCTGGCGGCATCGGCCCGAGCTACTGGGAGGGAGCGATCGACATTTCGGGGCAAAGAGGGAGGAGCGCCTTGCGGGGGGTGCGGCTACCTGGAGATGACCGGTTATGCCGCCGCTCAGCACGAGTGAGTCCGGATGGAATCGAATCGGCAGTGATACTCTAGCGGGTTCCTCCACCGGAGCCCTCATGCCCTCATCAAAGAAGCCCACGCGCCGCGATTTTCTGAAGGCAACTTCCTCGGCCGCGATTGCCGCCGCAGCGACGCCTGCGCTGACTGTTCCAGCCGATGCCGCAACTCCGGAAAAAGAAGCGGCGCCATTCTCGCCGGCGGAACTCTTCGAGAGCGGCCCCCAGCGAACCTTCAGCGGCGACAAGGCTACCCAGGTGGCGATGCCCATCGGAGGCATCGGCGCGGGGTGCATCTGCATGAACGGGTACGGCGGTTTGCAGGATTTCTCGATTCACACCCGGCCCGAAAACACGGCCATGCCCGCCAGAGTTCAGCGCCAACTCTCCCGAAGCCGCCTTCGCCATCCTGCACATCAAAGGGAACCCCGGCGTCACCAAGCTCGTTGAAGGCCCATTTCCGCCGTTCAAGATATTCGATCAGGGCCTGCAGGGACAGGGCTTGCGCCGCGGCGGCTTCGAAGGCTTTCCGCGTTTTCAGAAATGCACGTTCAAGGGCGAGTTTCCGTTTGGCGAGGCCACGCTGAGCGATGCAGCGGTTCCGATCGAGGTGCGCGTGACCGGTTGGAATCCTTTCATTCCCCTCGATGACAAGAACTCCGGAATCCCGTGCGTCATTCTTGAGTACACGCTGCGCAACTCTTCTTCGCAGTCCGTCGAGTACGAGCTGTCGTATCATCTCTCGCACCTCGCGCCCGGCTGCAAGCCCGACCAGGCGGCGACGCTCAACTCGGTGATTGCCGGGAAAGGCGTGTTCCTCAACAATCGCGAAGAACCGAACGCCGAAGCCTACGGGAGCGCGAGCCTGATCGCGATCGGCGCGACTCCAGGCGATGGGCTTCGTATCAAGGCCATGTGGCTGCGCAGCCCGGGGTGGGAATTCGATTCGCTCTCGGCCCTGTGGCGCGAAGTGTCTTCAGGGAAGTTTCACCGCCAACGACGGATCGAACAATGTGGACAATGCCGGCAGAAATGGGGCGTCGATTCTGCTTGAGGGCCAACTTGCCCCGGGCGCTTCGCGCACGCACCCGATACTCATTGCGTGGCACTTTCCCAACTGCTATCTGCGCGAAGGCGCAAAGGACGAAGCGGCACCACGTGCAGGGCCCGGCGGGATGCCGCACCGTTGCTGGTGACGCAGCTCCGCCGTGGAGTCCGTACTATGCGACGCAGTGGAAGGACGCCCGCGAAGTAGCTCTCTATGTGGAGCAGAACTACACTTCGCTGCGCTCGCGCACCGTGCAGTTCAAAGAGGCCATGTTCTCGTCCACGCTGCCGCCGTATGTTCTCGACGCGGTTTCCGCCAACCTGGGCATTCTCAAATCGCCCACGGTGCTGCGCGAAGCCAACGGGAACCTGTGGGGATGGGAAGGCTGCTTTCCCGATAGCGGATGCTGTCACGGATCGTGCACCCATGTGTGGAACTATGCGCAGGCGTTTCCGCACCTTTATCCGCAACTGGAGCGGACCCTGCGCGATCAGGAACTGGTTCGTTCCATGGACGAGCGCGGGCACGTAACATTCCGCGGCGCGATCCCGGACGGGCCGGTCGATCACAGCTTTCATGCCGCGTCGGATGGGCAACTCGGCGGCATCATGAAGCTCTACCGCGACTGGCAGATCAGCGGCGACACGGATTGGCTGAAGCGCTTGTATCCGCTGGCCAAGCGCAGCATCGACTACTGCATTCGCACCTGGGATCCGGACCATCGCGGCGCACTCTTCGAACCGCACCACAACACCTACGACATCGAGTTCTGGGGCGCGGAGCCGATGTGCACCAGTATCTATATTGGAGCGCTGTCGGCGATGGCGCAGATGGCAAACGCGGTTGGTCAGCCCGCTGATGCCGAGTTGTATGGCAACCTCGCCCGGAGCAGCGCGAACTACGTGGACGAGCATCTTTTCAACGGCGAGTACTACGAGCAGAAAGTGCAGTATGAGGGGCTGCGCGACACGTCGTTCGCCCAATCGGTGGCGCACGTCGATGCCAACAGCAGCGAGATGCAACAACTGCTGAAGCGCGAAGGACCGAAGTATCAATATGGCACCGGGTGTCTTTCGGATGGCGTGATCGGCGCGTGGATGACGACGATCTATGGAATCGAGACGCCGCTTGCGAAAGAGCACGTTCGCTCATCGCTGGCGTCGATCTTCAAGCACAACTTCAAGACCGACCTCAGTCAGCACGCCAACGCGCAGCGTCCCGGATACGCCATGGGGCGCGAACCGGGCCTGCTGATTTGCAGTTGGCCGCGGGGCGGCAAGCCGACGCTGCCGTTTGTCTATTCCGACGAAGTGTGGACCGGCAACGAGTACCAGGTTGCGTCGCACCTCATCCACGAAGGTTTTGTCGACGAGGGGTTGACGATCGTCAAAGCGACGCGCAGCCGCTACGACGGGCGCACGCGCAACCCGTGGAACGAATACGAATGCGGCAACTGGTATGCGCGCGCGATGTCCAGCTACGCGCTGCTCGGGGCGCTGTCGGGTTTCCGCTACTCCGCTGTCGAAAAAACCGTGTGGCTGGGGCCGCGGGTAAAGACGAGGCCCTTTGAATGCTTCTTTTCGACGGCTTCCGGATTCGGTACCATCGCGCTGCGCGATCGAAATGTCAGCATCCGCATCGTTGAGGGCGAACTTCCGGTTGAGAAGATTGTGATCGCGGATGGGGCGGGCACGCGTTCGCGGGAATGGAGAATCACGGTGCGGCCGGATGCCGTTGGAACAAGGGAAATCTGATCGTCGACAAAGAAATCCATTCGGGAGATGGAAATCTACTCATGTCGCGCGTCCAAATTTGCTCCTCATGACATGGACGGTCTGGATTCGTGGTTTCCCACCCTTTCCGCAGAAAAAAGCGGAAAGGATGGGGCACGGAGGTTCGTGGTTTCGTCTGCCGTCAGACTTGGCCGTAACTCGTACTGCGAGTCGAGTGCTCAGGGAAACAGCAGCGCTTAGCGCAGGGCGACAATCTCCACCGTACCTACACGGCGCTCGATATTGACGCCGACCGTTTCCCCGTAGCGCTCGAAGGAGAGGTCGACAAAAGCGCTGCCCACGCGGAGGTTCCGGATATGCACCTCTTCGAGCGATTCGGGCAGAGCCGAATGGTGCAGATAGACCCGCGATTCCTGGGCGCGCACTTCGAGACCCAGGCATGCCTGCAGCACCATGAAAACCGAACCCGCTGCCCAAGCCTGGGGCGAACAGGCCACCGGATAAAGCGTCGGCCCCTTGCCCTTGCGCCGGCCAAATCCGCAGATCAGTTCGGGCAGCCGATGCTGATTTACGCTCTCAGAAAGGTCAAGCATGCCCGACATCACGCGCAGCGCCAGGCCCTTGTCAACGGACCGCAGTGACCCGTACGCAATCAAGGCATTGTCGTGAGGCCACACCGAGCCGTTGTGATACGACATCGGGTTATAGCGCCTTTCACCGTTAACGATGGTGCGAATGCCCCATCCGGAAAAGAAGGCGGGCGACATCAGTGCATCGCTGACGCTGCGGTGCTGGGTCTCGGACGCGATCCCGGAAAAGAGACAATGGCCGGCATTGGAGCTGCGCACCCGGCATTGCCGCTTCTCGCCATCGAGGGCCAGCGCAAAGATGGAAAGTTCATCCGACCAGAATGCCGCGGAGAACCTCGCACGCAACTCCGCCGCCTGCGTGTTCAGTTTTTCCGCGAGTTGTGCCTGGCCCAACTCTTTCGCCACGGCGGCAATTCCGTTTTTTGCGGCATAGACATACGACTGCACTTCGCACAAGGCGATGGGTCCGACGGCCAACCTGCCGTCACTGTAGAAGACGGAGTCGTTGGAATCTTTCCATCCCTGCTGCACCAGTCCGTGCTCGGTGCGCCGAGCATATTCGACAAAGCCATCGCCGTCGCGATCGCCGTAGTTGTCGATCCACTCCAGCGCCGCCAGGATATTCGGCCATATTTCGCGCAGAAACTCGAGATCCGCGGTCCGCTCGTAATAGGCCGCGGCGAGCACGATGAACAGGGGCGTGGCATCGACGGTTCCGTAATACCGGCCGAATGGCACCTCGCGCAGTTCCGCCATTTCGCCTTTACGCATCTCGTGCAAAATCTTGCCCGGCTCTGCGTCGCGTTCGAGGTCGATGCTGGTGGCCTGGGTGGCAGCCAGGTACGAAAGCACGCCTCTGGCTACTCCCGGGGTGACCCACAGCAACTCCAGCGCCGTAACAATGCCATCGCGTCCGAAGACGGTGCTGAACCAGGGAACGCCCGCGTAGGGATAAGGACCGAAGGGCGTGCGAGCCGTCATCATCATCAGGTCCGCGTGCGAGCGGCGCAGCCAGTAATTAAACTGTTCGTTCGAAGTGCGGATATCAACGTCTGCCAGCGGCCCGCTACTGCGCTGTTGAGTCATGCGCTGCAGCGCTTCATCATAAGTGCCGGCGTGAGCTTCAGTATCTTCGCGGCGGCATTCCATGGTGAGGGTGAACGTAGTCTCACCCTGGGGATCGAGATGGACCGGGATGCGGATCCCGCCCTCGTGCGTGCTGCACGCTGTCACGGAGCAATCCACGCGCGTGCAACGCCGAATGTGGTCAAGACCTTCGTACTCAAGGGTGACCGAAGACCGGTCGACCACTTCCGGCAGTATCTGCCCGCGGCGGAGACGCTTCTCCCCGCGGACTTCAAAAATGTCGGCGAAGTCGGCTTCGAATTCGAAGGTGAGGTCGGCGTCGATGGTGGTCTCGCCGTAATTGTGAAGAGTAACCTGGTCGTAGGCGACTCTCTCGGTGAGGAACTTGGTGCGGTAAAAGTGCAATGTGCCGCGCGGCAGCGGCTCGCCTGACGGCATGACCAGGTCCGGGTTGGTCAGGTCGACCCCAAAGAGCACGTTGTCTTCGCGAATGGTTGAACTCAGCAGCAGAGGCCGTTCTCCGGCGAAGTGCATCTCCAGGCGGGAAACATGGCGAGTTTCTTTGTGGAATATGCCCTGCTGTCCAAATCCAATCGGCTGAATGTCTCCACTGCGGTCGAATACCGCAAAGGTGTCTCCATTCAGCAGGACCCGGGTCCGATCATCAGCGAGCGAAGAGGACGCACGGATGTAAAACTGCTGTTCGACTTCGATTACATCTTTTCTGAGAGCATTTTTCAACAAGGTCATCGGTGAATGGCTCCTCGGGTCAGGCGACCGCCTGGTCCAGTTCCGGACCGCTGATCTCTTCGCTTTCCTCGATGACGCGTTCGTAGACGCGCAGGTAGTCGTTGCACATGCGCCGGGCGCTGAAGCGCTCTTCAAAGATAGCGCGGCATTGGCGCCGGTCGATCGAGGGGATGCGTTCGACGGCTTCGACGGCCTCCTCTATGCTTTCCACGATAAACCCGTTGACCCCGTCTTCGATGACTTCCGCCACCGAACCACCGCGAAATGCGATGACCGGAGTACCGCAGGCCATGGCCTCGATCATCACCAGGCCGAACGGCTCGGGCCAGTCGATGGGAAACAGCAGAGCGGCCGCGCGGCCGAGGAATTCGCATTTGTCGCGGTCGTTGATCTCGTCGATGAATTCGACGTGCGGTTGAGCGACCTGGTCGCGAATGGTTTCAAAATACTCCCGGTCCGCAGGATCCACCTTGGCCGCGATCCGAAGCCGCCGGCCGGCAAGCCGGGCGATTTCAATGGCCCGATCGACTCGCTTCTCGGGAGAAATGCGCCCCAGGAAGACGAGAGAGTCACCCGGCTGGGCACAGGGAGTGTACAAGTCTTCGGGCAGGCCATGGTGCACGGTTGCCATCCAGCTTGCCCAGGGCATGTCTTTTCGTTGCGCGTCGGAGATCGAGACAAGGGGTATCTCGCCGAATTCGCGGAAAAGAGGAAACTGTCCCGGAATGTCCTGGCGGCCATGCAGCGTCGTTACGGAGAGCATTCCCTCGCGGCGAATGACGGAAAAGGGCATGAAATCGAGATGAAAGTGGATGATGTCGAACTGGTAGGCCTGCTGAGCAACCCTCTCAATGAGAAGCAGGTGCTGGGCGAGTGCTGACGAACCCGAATCCAGGCGCAGGGCGGCCGAGGAGCCCGGTCTCAACCGGGCGGACGTAACCGAATCGCCGCTGGCATAGAGAGTGACATGATGGCCTTCACGCACGAGTTCCTCGGTCAGATATGACACCACTCGCTCCGTGCCACCGTACAGTTTTGGAGGCACACTTTCGTATAAAGGCGCGACCTGCGCAATCCTCATAAGCCAAATCTCCTGTGGTAGCACCTTAGGGGTGCATGGAGTGGGATGCGGGTTCCGGTGGCGGATGTGGTTTGGCGGAATGCTTTAGCAAGCTTTCATTTGCATTTCTGGAGTTGCCTGGATGAAACAACGCTGATTTGGCGAAAGATGAGGAGTTTGGGAGGGGTGAATGTCGGATGGCGGACATACATCGGCTCCAAAACCCGCTCCTCGCGGGATCGACCAGAGCCGGAACAGTGGCGCAGCAGCCTTTACCGCAAGGATTTACCCTAAGAGCAGATGCCTTCTTCCCTCCCTCAAAAGCCGCCCCGGCGCGGCTTGGAGTCGTTTGCTTCGCGCGATTTCAGGCGTTATCAGCTTGCCCGCGTTGCCGTGATCCTGGGAGCTGAGGCACAGTCGGTCGCCGTGGCCTGGCAGGTCTATTCCCTCACGCATCGTCCCCTCGATCTGGGCTACACCGGGCTGGCCCTGTTTCTTCCCGGCCTGCTCTTCCTTCTCCCTGCCGGTCATGTAGCCGATCGGTTCGACCGGCGCCAAATCATCTTGTGCTGCTATGGGCTCCAGATCCTGGGCACCGGCGCCTTGCTGGCTTTGACCCTGGTGGGCGTTCCGGCCGTGCTGCCCATTTATGCGGTCCTGTTCCTCGTCGGGTCCGCGCGGGCGTTCTCCGCGCCGGCCAGTTCGGCCCTTATCCCCCACCTGGTGCCGGAACAGCATTTCGTCAACGCCGTCACCTGGGGCGGAGCCATCTTCCAGTTTGCCAACACCCTGGGCCCCGCAGTGGGCGGTGTCCTGTTTACTCTGCCGCTGGTGCACTTCGTTCCCGACACTAGGCTCGAAGGAGCGGGCATTGTTTACGTGTTCACGCTGGGTACACTGCTGTGGTTTCTGGTGCTGGTCGGCAGCCTGAGTGTGCGGCCTGGCCGCATGGAGCATCGTGCCGCGTCCCTCAAGGTTGTTTTTGCCGGGTTTCGCTACGTGTTGCACATGCCCATGCTGCTGGGGTCGTTTTCGCTCGATTTGTTCGTCGTATTGCTCGGCGGCGCGGTGGCGCTGATGCCGATCTTTGCCCAGGAAATATTGCACACCGGACCGCGGGGGTTGGGCATGCTGCGCGCCGCTCCGGCCGTGGGCGCGCTGTGCACGTCGCTGGTGATGGCGCGCTTCCCGTTCAAACGCAAGGCGGGTGTGCGCCTGTTCGTGTGCGTGGCCATCTTCGGCGCGGCCACCGTGGTGTTCGGACTTTCGCGGAGTCTGTGGCTCTCTCTCATCGCGCTGGCGATTGCCGGAGCGGCCGACATGATAAGCGTGATCATTCGCGGCTCGCTGCTGCAACTGGCCACGCCGCCCGAAATGCGCGGACGAGTGAGCGCCGTCAACTCGCTTTTCATCGGAGCTTCGAATGAGCTGGGCGAATTTGAAAGCGGACTCACGGCGCAGTGGTGGGGCGCAGTGCGGGCCACGGTCATCGGCGGGGTGGGCGCGCTGGTGGTGGCGGGGGTGTGGGCAACGTTGTTCCCGAGCTTGCGAAAAACTGACGAGTTGAGCTCCGCCGCGCTCCGTCCACAGGTCGCCGACGACTCAGCCGCGGGCGCGGCCACATTGAGCTGATTGCTCCTTCACCAGTTCAGGTGCTGCTTCAAAAAACTCGTACCGCGGCCAAAAAGTTCATGGCACCTCCGAGAACGTTTGGGATCAACTCTGCGGGAAGCAGGGGATGGGAACGAGGGCTCGCAGGCCACGGATCGATAACGTCTGCCTCGAGGATGTTCGGCGAAAACGAGGTTCCCTGGTAGGAAACCGAATAGAGAACCTCGGCATGTTGGGTATTGCAATAGAGGAGGGGATGGTCTGCACTTAATTCGTTCACAATTTGCGCATTGCTCAACGTATTAAGTCCGTTCGCAGGGTCATATGCAGAGATGACTTGAGAGGTGAACGGTTTTCCTAAGTCATCAACCCATTTCCGGCTTAAGTCCCTCCCTATTGTCGTAGTTGTCTGTGCAGCTTTGCAAATCACGGCGCCGAACGTCTGCGCGACAATTTCAGCTTGAGTGAGTGGGTGACCATAAAACTCGAAGATCATTGAAATACATGCAGCCCAGCACCACTCCGGACATTGCTGTATCTCGACGGATTGAGCAAGCTGAAGCATATTTACTGCGGCGAGTTGGGGCGTGAGCTCCGTGAACAAACACCCGCGAACCATCGCAGCCGAGCTAAGCCCTAACGCTGAGCGAAGAAAGGTCCTTCGTTCCATATCAACCTCCCTCGACATGGCTGGCCTTCTCTGAGATTTGCGATTGGCCCAATCGACCGCGCGAGCGCTCGGGGAAATCGCAAGCCAAGCCGTTCCTTTGTTTAAGGGTTTTTGAAGCTTCAATCGAAATGGCGTAGAATCCCTCGAAATAGTGCCAGCAGTTCGTCGCAAAAAACACGCCGCGCGTCCAAGAGGAGCAATCTCAACAAGAGACCGCCAGCCTTCACCAAACGAGGATTAGATATGTATAGAGGAGGAACCCTCACCGCTGCAGCAGATCAATCGGCTCGGTGAAGTCCGTCGCCCGGATGTGTTTCGCCAGCGAGGGGTGCTGCCGCTGGAGTGCCAGGTACATCTCCCACGCTACCCGCCGATAGCTGAAGTGGCCTGCGGGCGCGGAGCGCAGCTCCGAAATGTACTGTGCTTCGGCAAAATCCATCTTGAAGAGGCAGCGAACCCGCGTTGCCAGCGGCAAAACGTACAAGGCCGATTGTGCGGCCTCGGGTGACGACCCGGCGGCAATGCGGGCGCTGGCGGCGTGCGCGGCCGCGATTGTCGCCTTGTAGTCGTCGAGGATTCCGGCTTCGGCCAGCAGGTTCACGTCCGGTCCGAGGTCGCCCACCATCGGCGTTTCGTAACCGAGGCGGGCGGTGAATCCCTGCTTGATCTGCGTCACGCGGCGATGACGGTGCATGTCGCGGAACCCGCCAATGTCCATGAGGATGTCGAAGCGCAGTGCGGCGCCGGCGTGGAAGGCGCGCAGCGCTTCGTCGTGGCGGCCGCGGTGCTGCAAACCGACTTCGATGATCTCCGAAACGCGAGAGGCTGGAAGCCCGGCAACCAGGTCGCGAACCTGGCGATACGGATGGTCGCTGGCCCAGTAGATGAGCGTGGCGGCAAGTTCGACCTCGAGGGTTTCCGTGCGTTCGACGAGATCGACGAGGGGCGCGTCGGCGATGGGGATTCCCGCCAGGAGTTCACCGCGCGGCTTGCTCCAGGGCGGTTCGCGTTTCGATCAGGTACCGATTCGGTTCGGCGTACTTGACCAGCGTGGGAGCGGTGCGGACTTCGCGCGTGAACAGGCCGGCGGCTTCGGCGGCGAGGGAACCTTCAGGGGCCAAAGCCCCGTGCCCGGGAGCGGCGTTTTCGGCACGACTGAAGTCGTGCCCGTACCCTGTCCTCGTCACCCACGACGCCCGCATACTTCACGGTCGCGGCCTTTTCGAATGCGCCGAGTTTCTCGACGAAGGCCGCGGCTGCCTGCCCGCCCACATTCCACGCCGGACCTGTAGCAGCATCGCGCAGCTTTGCGCCCAGTTCGCGCACCTCGGCCATGGGATGCGAGAGCAGCCGCGAAACCTGGGTCTCGAGGGTGCGCGCGTTCACGATCTGGCCGAGCGAGGTATTGGTCGCCAGCGGAAGCAGGTAGCGCGCGACGTCGAAGGCGCGGGCTCGCAACGTGCGCTCGTAGGCCTCGGGCTTCATCCCGTCCGGCCGCGCGACGCGTTTGCGCAGCGCATCGAGCACCGCGGCCGTGGTGCGATCGTAGGCGGCAAACAGGCCGCGCACGGTGTTGACGTAGAGTTCGGCCGAATTCGAATCTGCTCCAAAATCAGGAAAAAACCAGCCCGACTTCATGAAGTTCTGATAGCGGGTGGAGCGCTCCTGGCCATCCCAGCGCTGCTCGTCCACCAGCACGATGGCCGCCAGCAGGCTCAGGCGCTCCACGGCAAACGCAATATGGGCCAGGTCGGCGATGGAGCGGTGGCCGTATTGGAAATAGAATGTATTGAGGAACTGTTCGGCGCGCTGGGCACTGATCTCGGCCAGCGATTCGCGCATCGAAAGAGCCGAACGGGAGTATTTGGCCATGGCGTAGGCCAGCACCTCAGGGTCGGCGCCGTGGACGGCAAAGACATCGGTCTGGTTATGGGCGCCGGCGGTATTAATGGAATCCGGACGAAAAGAATCGCTGGACATATTTGAGTGCTCGCGACCAGAATACGGCATTGAGGGTTGGCGACGATGAGGCCGCGCAGCAATCCTCGAACCAGGGAAGTAAACAGTACTGGAGCACCGGGCCATGCGGGAGTACCGGGTAAGAACGTCGCACAGTCCGCGGCCATTGCCCTCCGGTCGCTGGGTTATGACCCAACGCTGGAACGATCTCCTGTTTGCCCACTGGCCCGTTCCCGACTTCGGCTATTGCTCCCCACATTCCTGACGGTCTTAACGTCGACACATTTCACGGCTCGGCATGGTTGGGCGTGGTTCCTTTCTGGATGGACCGTATTAAACTGCGCGGCATGCCGCCAATACCGTTTGCGCACAGCTTTCCCGAACTGAACCTGCGCACGTATGTACGCGACAAGCGAACCGGCACGCCGGGAGTCTACTTTCTCTCTCTCGATGCCAGCAACCTGCTGGCCGTGGCCTTTGCACGCGCGTATCTACAGCCTCCCTTACCATTGGGCAGAGATGCGGATCGAGCAGCGCTCGGAGCGGGAGTTCTCGTTTTACAGCCGGCGCCGAGGGACCGGGAAGCCGGTGATTTTCAAGGCGCGCTATCGCGGGCTCGGGCCCAGCCGGAAACTTGTCGAGAGCCGCAGCGGGTCCCTCGAATATTTCCTGACCGAACGCTATTGCCTGTTTACCCGCAACCGGGCCGGAGAGCCGATGCGGGCCAAGCATCCACCACATCCCGTGGCCGCTGGAAGAAGCTGAAGCCGAGATCGAGCAGAACGATCTCGCTTCCGCGCTGGGGATCGAAATTCCCGACCAGGACCCTGTGCTGCATTATTCCCGCCGACTCGCGGTATATGTGTGGCAACTCGAGCGCCTGTCCCCTGTTCGCGCCGCGCAGAGAATTCCAGCCGCCGCGGTGCCTTCGATCTAGCCGGATTCCCGGCCAGTTGCGATCCCTATAATGAGCTTCGGATGTGCGCGGCGGGCGATCCCGTAGCGCCGGAAGGAATCGGTCACCATGGCCAATCTGCAGGGAAGAATTGCGCTGGTCACAGGCGCTTCACAGGGAATCGGCAAGGCATGCGCGCTGGAACTGGCCCGGGCAGGAGCCACGGTGGCGCTGGCGGCGCGTAACGAGGCAAAACTCGCCGAAACCGCGGCGGAAATCGAGGCAGGCGGCGGCAAGGCTGCTGTCTTTGCCCTCGATGTGGCCAGCGAGGACTCCATCAAGGCCGGGGCAAAAGCGATCCTCGAAAAGTTCGGCAAGGTCGAGATCCTGGTCAATAACGCCGGCATCACCCGCGACGGCCTGGTGCTGCGCATGAAACGGCCCGACTGGGACGATGTGCTGGGCACCAACCTGACCGGCGCCTTCCTGCTGACCCAGGCCCTTCTCAGCCCCATGCTCCGCAATCGATGGGGACGCATCGTGAACATTACCAGCGTGGTGGGCCGGACCGGCCAGGCGGGGCAGGTAAATTATGCCGCGTCGAAAGCCGGGTTGATCGGGATGACGCGGGCGCTGGCGCGCGAAGTGGCTTCGCGCGGAATTACGGTGAACGCGGTGGCGCCCGGGTACATTGAAACGCCCATGACCGCGGTGCTGGACGAAAAGCAGCGCGAGGTCATGATGGTCCAGATTCCCCTGGGACGGCCGGGGACAGACCTGGAGATCGCCCAGGCCGTCTTATTTCTTGCTTCTGACGGAGCCGCCTACATCACAGGGCATGTACTCGATGTGAACGGCGGGATGTTCATGGGGTGAGAGCGCGGGCGCATCAAAGGGCCGGCCTGCCATCCCTGGGCCGCATTTTTGAAGCGAGGGCGATTTCTGCCGATATGTCCGGGTAGAAGGATCGTCATGGCCACGATGGGAGTTCCCGGCTCGAGACAGGGTAGTGCGGGGAGCGATCCCGATAGCGCCCTTCGCTATGTCGCTCGCCAGCCCATCCTCGATCTGCAAGGCAAGATCTACGGGTACGAATTGCTCTTTCGCAGCGGGGTAGAAACCGCGTTCAGCGGTGACGGCGAATTCGCCACCAGAACAATGATCGACAATACCGTGTTGTTCGGGCTTGAAAAGCTGACCGGATCGCTCCCGGCTTTCGTCAATTGCACGGCTGAAACTCTGATCAGGGAACAGGTTGGCCTGCTGCCTCCCGAAATGACCGTGCTCGAAATTCTTGAAACGGTCGAGCCGGTTCCCGAAGTGATTCGAGCCTGCCGTCATCTGAAGTCGCAGGGGTTCCGGCTGGCCCTCGACGACTTCGTGTGGAAGCCGTCCCTTGAACCCCTGATCCAGATCGTCGATTACATCAAATTCGACTTCATTCTCTCCGGAGCGGCTCGAGCGGCGCCAGATGCTGGCCCGGTTGAAGGGCATCCCGGTAGTTCTTCTCGCCGAGAAGGTCGAAACCCAGCAGGACTATCAACGAGCCAGCGCCGAGGGTTTCACGCTTTTTCAGGGATATTACTTCTGCCGCCCGACCTTACTGACCCGGCGGAAGGTACCGGCCAACCAGATCTCACACATCGAAGTGCTTCGCCTGCTGCAGCAGACTCCTCTCGACGTGCCAAGGGCGAGCGAGGCGGTGAAGCGGGATGCGGCGCTCACCTACCGATTGCTGCGCCTGGTTAATTCTCCGGCTTGCGCGATGCGGCAGGAGGTCCGCTCCATATCGGCCGCGCTCATGGCTTTGGGCGAAGATGTGTTCCGGCGCATCGCCACGCTCGCGATCACCAGCGAACTCAACTCCGGCCAACCTGCCGAGATTCTGCGCATGGCTTTTGTCCGCGCGCGCTTCTGCGAACTTGCCGCGGCCGCATGTGGGCTCAATTCGCTCGAGCAATACCTGGTGGGGATGTTCAGCATGTTGCCGGCGATGCTCCGCGCGCCCATGGAAGAGATCCTGTCGGCGTTGCCGCTGCGCAACGAAATCCGAAGCGCGCTCCTCGGTGAGCCGAATCCCGAAAGGACCCTGTTGGCATGGCTCGAAGCCAACGAGCAGGGGGATTGGCAGAGCTGTGATGCAGTCGCGCAGGAGCAGCGCCTTGATCCGGAATACCTGCACCGCAGCTTCACCGATGCCCTGATATGGGCCGAACTCAGTTTGTCGGGATCGATATCGAAACCTGGGAGTTGCCCCCCACACCAATCCTGAGTCGGGGCCAGCTTCTGTGGGGCTACTGCGGCGGCGGTCCCGGACGCTCCGCCGGGCCGCCGGTGACCGGAGGTCCCATCACGGCCACTGCGGTGGCAACGAAGACGCCTTCTTTGACTGCCCCTTCTACGCGCACCGTTTCACCCACCTGCAGGTCGGCCAGCGTCACTGGTTCGCGGCGGCGGCGGAACGTTGTATTCTCGTCCGCCACAAACGTGTGGGAGGCATTGTCGACCTGGCTTTGCACGGTAACCTTGGTGTCCTTCACCTCAGTCACTCTACCCATCAGCCAGGTCTTGCCGAAATTGGCCTCCATCTCGCGCATTTCCCGGGCGTGTTGGGGATCGATCTTGATCACCGTCATGGCGCCCACGGATTTGGCTGCAGCATCCACTTCGCCGGTCGCGGCAATGGCGTCGCCCACCCGGATATCGGTCGCTTTGATCTCTTGCGGGGGAGTACGCATGCCGGAGCCCTGGTTCATTCGCTGCGCGGGCTGCTTGATCACGTGCGTGTTGGCGCTGAAGAGGACGGTGTAGGTATCCCCCAGCTCAGTCTTGACCGTGTAGCGGTCCGATCCCACCTCGGTGACGGTCCCGACAATGCCGCGGCCGGCCATAAATCCGGCCCAGTTGCGATTGCCGCCGCGGCCCATGCCGGGGTGAGCCCCGGGCGCCGGAGCCGGATTTGCCTGGGGCGGCGGAGTGGGGTTGGTTGCATCCTGCGCCAGGGCGGCGATGCCGAGTGCCAAAGCCAACGCGGGCACAGCAGCGAATCCAAATCTCATGAGGTCTCCTGGAAAAGTACCGAACACTGACCCGGCTTCTCCCACTATAGACAGACGGGGATTTCCGCGAGAAGCCTACGCAGCGCCTTTGTCGATTTTATGGACAAAGCCAGCCAGCCTGGGTCCGCATTGACGGTACGTAGCAAGCAGACCTCGGGGAGGGCCGCTGACCCGTCAGCTACTGCGACCGCTGGTCCGCCAGCAGCTGCTGAAACGCCGGCACGTCACGAAGCGCGACAAATTCGCCGTCGGAGGCCAGCTTTTTGGGGCTCGTGAAGCCCTCGTTGAGAGCCATGCGCAGGTACTCGATCGCCCGGTCCATCCGACCCGCGCGCACGCACCCCTTGGCCATGTAGTAATTCATGGCCCCGCGCTCCTGCAGTGAGGCCGGATTTTCCACCCGCACCGCGCTGTTGCGCTCAAAGATATTTGGATCGAGCGCCAGCGCCGCCTGGTACGACTGCCAGCCCTTCTGGTATTTGTGCTCGGCCAAGAGCACGGTGCCCAGATTCTTTTGGACAAGTGCCGATTTGGGATCCAGACGAAGTGCTTTCCGGTAAGCTTTCTCGGCCTTCGAATACTGCTTCAAGGAAACGTAAATCGTGCCCAGGTTATTGATGACAACTGGAGTTTTTGGGATCGAGCTTCAGAGCCGCCTGATAACATCGCTCCGCGTCAACAAGGTTGAACATCAGTTGATACGCCACACCCATCTTGTTCCAGTTGTCTGCCGAGGGTGCGGCAGTCTTGTACGATTCGATCGCCGCCTGGTACCGCTGATGCGCCATGAGGGAGTCGGCAACCTGTTCCGGCGTGGGCTGGAACTGGGGACCGGCAACTTTGGGCGCAGCGGGGCTGGACGCCGAGGCGGACTGCGCCGGCGGAGTCTGGGCGAAAATAGCCATTGATATGGCTGAAACGAACGCCGTGACCACCAGCGCCGTTAACCACCGCTGTTTGTGGTCCTTAGTCATATTTCCTCCTCGAAAGAAGGAACGGTTGCACTGCATCGGAACGATGCACGCGTCTCCCGGTTCTTACATTGATGAGACACCCAATCAAACTCCAAAGATATGATCTTCGTCAACTGTGTCGCCGGGCGGCATCCAATCGGTCTGAAACGGTCAATTCTGGTTTGAACCGGAAGGTGTCGTAGCTCCAGATTTTGTGCATCCGCGACAATTCCAGGCAATCTTACGTAAATCACGTCGTACACTCTCAAGGAACGCGGAAGGAACCCGATGAGCACTGTCACCCCCAATTCCGTTCAAACCAGCCTTGCCGATCGGTTTCGCTCCGCACGCCGGCGCACCCTGACCTTGACGGAAACCTTGACGCCGGAAGACATGATGGTGCAGTCGTGCCCTGAAGCCTCGCCCGTCAAATGGCACCTGGCCCACACTTCGTGGTTTTTTGAGTCCTTCATCCTGCGCGAATTTGTGCGCGGGTATCGCGTGTTTAATTCCGATTTCACCTGGCTGTTCAACAGCTACTATCAGAGCTTTTCCGCTTTCCCGGAGAAACGGCTGCGATCGTCATTTTCGCGTCCCGGCCTTGAGGAGGTTTTGCGTTTTCGCGCCCACGTGGACGAAGCGATTGAGCGCATGCTCGAGCACGATGTCGAACCGGAGGCGTTGAAGCGGATCGAACTCGGGGTGAACCACGAAGAACAGCACCAGGAACTGGTGCTGACCGACATTCTGCACGCGTTCTATACCAATCCTCTGCGGCCGGTATATGCAGCGGGGAGCCTGGGCAAAGAGAAAACATCCAAGCCAGGCTCCATTCGTTTCCTGCGTTTCGAGGGTGGCATGCAGGAAGCCGGGCATGCCGGCGAGGGATTCTGTTTCGACAACGAACTACCGCGTCATCGCGTGTGGCTGGAACCGTATTCAATGGCTGAGCGGCTGGTGACTTGCGGGGAATATGCCGAGTTCATGGCCGACGGAGGCTACCGCCGTCCGGAATTCTGGCTCTCGGACGGATGGAACGCGGTCAACAACCTTCGATGGCGCGCCCCCCTTTACTGGTCGAGCGAGAGCGGCGATTGGACCCTGTTCACGCTGCGCGGCGAGCAGCCTCTCGAGCGGATGGCCACGTCGCCTGTGAGCCACGTGAGTTACTACGAAGCCGATGCCTACGCGCGCTGGGCCGGGCGGCGGCTGGCCACCGAAATGGAATGGGAAGTCGCAGCGGAAGGTCACCTGGTTGCGGGGAACCTGCTTGAGAGCGGACGGCTGATGCCCGGGCCGGCTGCGGAGCTGTTTGAGAAACAAGCCCGGAAGGCTTCCGAACCGGTGCCCCTCTGTGCCGATCCCGCGCCGGCATTCGAATGCGCTTCCCAATTGTTCGGCGATTGCTGGGAATGGACTGCGAGCGCCTACCTCGGCTATCCCGGTTTTCGTCCCCTGACCGGCTCGCTGGGCGAGTACAACGGGAAATTCATGAATGGGCAGTTCATTTTGAGGGGAGGATCCTGTTTGACTCCCGCGGCCCACATTCGCGCCTCGTACCGGAATTATTTCTCTCCGGAAACTCGCTGGCAGTTCTCCGGAATCCGGCTGGCCACTTAACCTTCTGTTCACGAAGATTCGTAGTAACTTCCAGCAAAGCTGTTGCATCCAACTGACCGCATGACCACGATTGGCCTTCCCAAACTTCCCCTTCAGATTTCCGAGCAGATTGCTTCCGCAGTCTGCGAGGGCCTGGTATCCAGGCCAAAGTGGCTTCCGTCCTGGCTTTTTTACGATGCGGCCGGGTCGCAGCTGTTCAACCAGATTACGGAGTTGCCGGAATACTATCTGACGCGCACCGAGCGAGCCATTTTTGCGGAGCGCGCGGAGGAGATCATCGGTCTGGCCGCCGAATCGGACGCGTTACGGCTGGTTGAATTGGGTGCCGGCTCCGCCGACAAGACGCGCCTGCTGCTGACCGCCGCGGTCAATCGCCAGGACACCGTGTTCTACGAGCCAGTGGACGTGTCGGCGTCGGCACTCGAAGAAGCGCAGGAAAGGATCGAACGCGAAATTCCGGGTGTGCTGGTAACGCCGCGCGTAGAGGACTACACCAAGGGCCTTGAACTGGATTCGGCCAGCTTTGGTGAGCGCCGCCTGGTTCTCTATATCGGTTCGAGCATCGGCAACTTCGAACCGGAAGAGGCCGAGGCGCTGCTCAAGAACGTGTGCGCCGCGCTGACACCGGGCGATTCGCTGCTGCTTGGCGTCGACCTGGCCAAGGATGAGGCCACTCTGCTCGCCGCGTACGATGACGCCGCGGGCGTGACCGCCGCTTTCAACCTGAACCTTCTCACCCGCCTCAATCGCGAGCTGGGCGCGAACTTCGACGAGGATGCGTTCGCCCATCGCTCCGTCTGGAATGCGGAGCAATCGCGGATCGAAATGCACCTGGTAAGCCGCAAGCGGCAAAAGGTAAGAATCCCGGCGCTTGATCTGAAGATCGATTTCGCGCCTGGCGAGTCCATTCACACCGAGAACAGTTACAAGTACCGGCCTGGGCAAGTGGAAGATCGACTGTCAAACGCGGGATTCACGCCCACCGCCACGTGGATGGACGACGAGCAACGGTTTATGGTGTGCCTGGCGCGCGTGCGATAGCTGGAGAATCCGCTCTTCCGTGTCCCGATGGAAACAGGGACACGGAGCGTTGTTTCGGATCAAGACGTCCTGAGCCGCTGCAGCAGCTTTTCCGGATGGATGGGTTTGGCAATCAATTCGAACAAGTAGCCTTGCTTGCGTCCCCCCTCGACAATTTCAGTGATGCCCGCCTGTCCCGACAGTAAGAGAATCTCGGTGGCAGGCAATGCCTTTCGAATGGCGATGGCGAGTTGGATGCCGTTCATGTTTGGCATCACGACATCGGTCAACACAAAATCGGGAGCGATCCGCAGAGCCAGTTCCAAAGCAGCGAGGCCATCGTATGCACACATCGCATTAAATCCGGATCTCCGGAGAATTTCTGTCATCGTATCGGCGATCAAGCGCTCGTCGTCGACTACAAGCACCGTGGCCTTTTTTGTTTTTGGTGTACCACTTTCTGTTTTTTGTTTTTGCGATCGGTTGGGACGCGGACTAAAAGGATCCGGCGCCCCAAGGTGCTGCCAGGGGTCGAACATTCACTTTCCTCCATGAACATCCAGGTAGCCGAACGGGTTCCCCAAAGGCCCGAACGGGATCCAAAATTATTGAGTGCGCCTCCCCGCAATCCCCAACGCAATCCCTATTTGGAGTGGACCAGATACCGGCATGGTTGTTCCCTTTTCAGGTGAATTTGAGTTCATTTAAAGGGTATGAATCGGCCTGGTTTTATTAGAAATCGCGAGCAACCCACGGGCTGATTCCTGCGCCAAGTTTGCACTTTGATCGAGAGGCAACGCGCAGGAAAAAGCAAATCGAGAATTACTCGCGTCGAGACTCTCCGTATGGCAAGAACCATATCAACTCCCTGCATCCCGATGATTGTCGGAGCATCCAATCGCCCATGGAATACCGTCTGCTTGGAGGCTCAGGCCTCAAGGTTTCAGCTCTCAGTCTCGGCACCGCTACCTTTGGCGGCGGAAATGAATTCTTCAAGGCATGGGGCGACACCGATGTTGCGGAGGCCACGCGCTTCATCGACATCTGCTTTGAAGCCGGCGTGAACCTCTTCGATACTGCCGATGGCTACTCCAATGGCCGCTCCGAAGAGATTCTCGGCGAGGCGCTCAAGGGCAAGCGCGACCGCGCGCTCATCTCCACCAAGGCCTACTTTCCCACCGGCGACGGTCCGAATGATCGCGGGACGTCGCGTTACCACCTGCGCCGCGCGCTCGAAGACAGCCTGCGACGTCTCGCGACCGACTATGTCGACATTTACCACTTGCATGGATTCGACGCGCTCACGCCCATCGATGAAGTGCAGGATACCCTCAACAAGTTCGTGCGCGAAGGCAAAGTCCGCTACATCGCGTGCTCCAATTTTTCCGGCTGGCACCTGATGAAGTCGCTTGCGGTCGCCGATCGCTACGGCTGGACGCGTTTCGTCGCACACCAGGTTTACTACTCCCTGGTCGGGCGTGAGTATGAGTGGGAACTGATGCCGCTGGCGCTCGATCAGAAAGTCGGCGCGCTGGTATGGAGTCCGCTGGGATGGGGCCGTCTCACCGGCAAGCTCCGTCGCGGCCAGTCACTGCCGGAGATCAGCCGCCTGCACAAAACCGCCGAGGGCGGTCCGCCGGTCGCCGACGAATATCTGTATACGGTGGTTGATGCGCTTGAAGCGGTTGCGGCAGAGACAGGCAAGACCATTCCGCAGATTTCGCTGAACTGGCTGCTGCAGCGGCCCACGGTTTCGTCGATCATCCTGGGCGCGCGCAACGAACAGCAACTGCGCGATAACCTGGGCGCGGATGGCTGGAGTCTCACCGCCGAACAGGTTGCCCGCCTCGACAAGGCGAGCGCCACGACTCCCGTCTACCCCTACTGGCACCAGCGCAATTTTCCGGAGCGCAATCCGCTGCCGGTATAGTCACTCCTCGCGCAGCACTTTCACCGGTTCAACGCGCGCGGCCCGGACCGCGGGCGCCAGCGAAGCAATCGCCGCCACTACCAGAATGAGCAGGACTACGCCCGAGTAGGTCGCCGGATCAACGGCGGACACGCCATAGAGCATGGTTGCGAGGAAACGACTCAGGCCTGCCGCGAGCGCCAATCCTGCCGCGCATCCGACGGCGGCCGCGCGCAATCCCTGCAAGAGAAAACGGCCTACGATCTGGGTGCGCAGCGCTCCCAGTGCCAGCCGCACACCGACCTCGCGCTGCCGCAATCGCCCCAGATAACTCAACGTGCCGTAAAGGCCGATGCAGGCCAGGGACATCGCCGTCAGCGCAAACATGCTCAGCAGCAGAGTGCGGAGGCGATTGTCTGACATGGAGTCCTCGAGGTGCTCTACGAGCGGCATGATGGCATAGACGGAGCGGCCCGGCTCCAGTTCATGAATCCGGCGACGCACATCCTCTGCCATTTGCGTCGGCTCGACGCGGGTGCGGACAAGATAGTTCGGAAACGGGTTGGGCGCGCTGAAGCAGGAGTAGATTGTTGGCGTTGGCAACGCGTTCAATCCCTCCTCGCGCGCGTCTGCGGCGATGCCGCGCACGATCCCCGCAGTCGCAAAGTCGTTGTAGGCGGCCTGCTCCAATTTGTGTCCGATGGCCGCGGTTCCTCCCATGTAGAGATTCGCAAAGCTGCGGTTCACCACCACATCGCTGGTGGTCGATGCCTGCCGGCAGCCCGCGCCCACCAGCACCGGAATGCGCATGGTGTCGAAGTAGCCGGAGGAAACATAACGGCTGTCAGCGAGAATCCTGCGGCCGGGATCGAGTTTGCCATCGATCTTGAACTCCTGCTGATACTTCGCCGGAACCCCGGGAAGCATGGCTGCGGTGGCGGCGGCCTCCACGCCGGGCAAAGTGCGCAGCCCGTCGAGCGTGCGGTCGATGCGCTGCACCACGGCTTTCATATCCGAAGTCTCGCCCCACGACCCGCTGACCTGAAGCGTGAGAACGTGGCCCGGATCATATCCCGGTGAAACGCGCCCGATCTCCTGCATGCTGCGCACCAGCAAGCCCGCCCCGACCAGCAGAGTGACTGCCAGCATCACCTGCACGCTGACCAGCACCCACTGCAGCCGGTTCCGCGTCGAGACCTGGGTACGCGCGGTTTGTGCGAGGGAGTGGGCCAGTCCGAGCCGCGTGGCGCGCAGGGCCGGAAACAGCCCGCACAGGAATGCGGTCATGAGCGCACAGATCAGTGAATACGCAACGACGCGCCAGCTGAGCGAAATTTCTTCGGCACGCGGAAGTGTCCGGGCCAGCAAATGAAACCCGTGCGCCGCTGCCGCCGCGACCACCAACCCCAGCAGCGACCCGGCCAGCGCCAGCGCCAGTACCTCGGTCAGCAACTGCGCAATCACCACCCGCCGTGACGCGCCGAGTGAAAAGCGCACGGAGATTTCGTGTTCGCGCTCGGCAGTTCGGGCCAGCAGCAGAGCCGCGATATTTGAGCATGCGATGAGAATCAGCAGTGAGACTGATCCGTAGAGCAGCCACAACGAGTTCCGCACCGTGCCCACAATGGTGTCTTTCAGCGGCTCGGTTTCTACTGTCAACTCGCTGTCGGGCTTGGGAAACTGCTTCCCCAGTCGGCTCTGCACGGTGACCAGGTCGACGGAGGCCTGTTTCAGGGTGATGCCGGGCTTCATGCGCCCGATCACCGTGAACCACGTTGCATCGCGCCGCTGTGCAAATGGAGCATCGGGCGCACTGGGCGTCCACAGGTCCACATCGCGATTGGGAAACTGAAACCACGCCGGCATGACTCCGACGATCGGGTAATAGTCCTTTCCGATGCGAACCTTCTGGCCCACCGCCGAAGGGTCGCCGTGAAAACGGCGCTGCCAGAACCCGTTGCTGATGATCACCGCATCGGGACCACCCCAGTGTTCTTCCTCAGGCGTGAAGTTGCGCCCCAGCGCGGGCGAGACCTGCAACACTTCGAGGAAACGCGGCGCGACCAGCGCTTCCGTCACCTTCTCCGGCAGCGGCCCGGAGAGTTCTGAGAGATCGTCGAGGTAGTAGCCGGTGATTCCCTGGAACGTGGACGCCATGCGGTTCCAGTCTTCAACGCGCACCGGCGCAACAAAGCGGTTAGCGTCTCTGCCTTGCGCATCGTGCTGGGCGATTTCGACGAGTTGATCGCCGCCGGGAAAGGGGAGCGGCCGAAGCACCACCGCATCGATGGCCGAAAACACCGCGCTGTTGGCGCCGATGGCCAGGGCGAGGGTAAGAATCACGGCCAATGAAAACGTCGGCGATTTGCGCATGAAGCGGAGCGCGGCCTTGAGGTTGAACATGATGCTTTCCAGGAACCTGGAAACGTGGACCTCGCGCACGGTCTGCGTAACTTGTTCGCGGCCGCCAAAGTCGACGAGGGTCTGGCGGCGCGCCTCTTCGGGCGACATACCGCGGGCAATATTGGCCTCGGTTTGCTCGGCGATATGGAACGCGATCTCGCGATCAATCCGATCGTCCGGATCGCCGGCCTTGCGGAAGAAGCGCGTGAGCCAGCTCATGTTCGCCTCCTATTCCACGGTTCGCAGAATCAAAGCCACCGCATTCGAGAGCCGATTCCAGGTCTCCTCTTCGGATGCGAGTTGCCTGCGGCCCTTGGCAGAAAGCCGATAAAACTTTGCCTGGCGGCCGTTTTCAGATTCGCCCCAGTCGGCGGCCAGCCATCCCCGCTCTTCGAGGCGGTGGAGGGCGGGATAGAGCGAGCCTTGCTGCACCCGCAGCGCACTGTCGGAGATCTGGCGGATTCGCTGCGAGATGCCGTATCCGTGTATGGGCCCGAGCGCCACGACCTTCAGAATCAGCAGATCGAGGGTCCCTTGCAGGAGATCGGTTTTTTCAAGAGGCGACACGCTTTTTGGCTTCCTCCTAGACAATCTACCTATAGGACCGGGATAGGTAGATTGTCAAGGAGAGAGGGCGCAGAAGTTCGTTCGCCCAGGGCAGCAACAGGGCAGGGACCACTAGCCCGCCCGAAATCAACCCGAGGCGTGGTGTTTGCTTTTCCTGCTTGCTGACGCTGTTCTGATCGTTCGCAAGCAGAACCAAAGACACTGATCTTTTCGAAGTCCGACACGCCTTTGAGGAGCCGCGTCTGCGACTGAAGATCGGAGAGGCCGATATTTGTGCGCGCTTTCGCGCAACCATTGCAGGGCGTTTCTAGTCCAAAAGATACATAGTTGGTCTTCTGAGGTTGACCGACGTCAAGATACGCGCGCCGGAGGTCGATCACCTTATCTCATGAAGCGCTTTTTCGTTCTCCTCATAGCAACGTTCATCCCCGCCACGCTGAACGCCGAGACCGGGTGTCCGGCCAACATCACGGCTATTCCGTTTCACAATGTCAACCACCATGAAATGATCGTGGAGGTCGCGATCAATCATTCCGGGCCCTACGAGTTTCTGTTTGACACCGGAACCCAGGTGACGGTCGTCGATCAATCCCTGGCCGCAGAACTGCATTTAGAGGCAAAGGGGAACGCTGCTGTTGCCGGCATCAGTTTTCAAGGGCCGGCCATATTTGCGCAACTGGACTCGGTCGAACTGGGCGATCATGCGTCAACCAACCAGGGCGTGGTGGTCTATGACATGAAGCGGCTGCAATCTGCAGGGTTTGCCATCCGCGGCCTTTTGGGCGCCGATTTCCTGTCGCAATTCGATGTGCTGATCAACAATGCCCTCAAGGTTGTTTGTGTGGACGATACGGGCGCTATGCTGCAGGGGGTGAACCGGGAGCGCCCGGCCCGGGTGACACCCGGTGTCGCCAAGGCTAAATCGCGCCGTCCGGGGACGCCTTTCCAGTCGAACGGCGCGAGTTCCGGGGGCGACAACTAGGCGTAGACGAATCTTTGAACGTTTCGCGAGATCAGGCGCTCAGTCGGCGAGGATCAAGTGCCGCGGTCGAACCGTTTTGCGCGTCCGAGTCGCCGACTGCGCCCGGTTCTTCCCTCATGCGTGAATTGCCCGGGAACCATGGCCGGAAGGCGCCCTAAGCTACAATAAAGGCAGGTCTAATTCAATTCTTTGAGCGCGTTCCGCGCCACCCTAGCAAGGAGTTTCACAATCTATGGCGATTCCCGCCACTCAAATGCGTCCGGGCATGATCATCAAGCATAACGAGCAATTGCACCTGGTCTTTAAAGTAGAGCACCGCACCCCCGGCAACCTGCGTGCGTTTATCCAGGCCAAGCTGCGCAACATCCGCTCTGGCGCCATGTTTGAACATCGATTCCGCTCCGGCGACGCCATCGAACGGGTCGTGGTAGACGAAGTAGCAATGGACTTTCCTCTACGCCGACGGAGACGACTACTACTTCATGAACCCCGAGGACTACGAGCAGACGGTCCTGAAAGGTTCGACGCTGGGCGACGCGGTGGAATACCTCACGCCCAACCTGCAGATCAAGGTCAGCTACTTCGACGGCCAGGCGGTGGGCATCGAGCTTCCCGGCACGGTCGAACTCACCGTAGTGGAAACCGAACCCGGCCTGAAATCCGCCACCGCGTCGAGCGTGACCAAGCCCGCGAAGACCGAGACCGGCCTGGTGGTCCAGGTTCCGCCCTTCATCAACGAAGGCGAGAAGATCCGCGTCGACACCAGCGAAGGCGCCTACCTGAGCCGCGCGTAAAAGAGGACTGACAGGCGGGCTGCGCGATTATTCGGGCAGCTTGACCACTTTGACTTCCAGCAGCGCCTCAATCTTAAGCAGCGCCTCGAGCACGGCCGGGGGTACGGGCGGGTCTACCTGCACCACGGCCAGGGCATGGACCGGCTTTACCCCGGAACGATCGCGGCCAAGGGCGAAGTTGGCGATGTTGACCCCGTACTCGCCCAGGGTGGTCCCGATCTTGCCGATCACGCCCGGAACGTCGATGTTGCGGCACACCAGCAGAGTGCCTTCGAGCGGCGCCTCCACATCGATGCCGTCAAACTCCAGCAGGCGCGGCTGTTCGCCGTGAATGACGGTGGCCGTCGCGTGGCTGGTGCCGGAGGCGGTGTGCAACTCCACTGCCAGCATGGTGGCCGCCCCGCCGCGAGCATGCTCCCGCTTCTCTTCGTGGACGCGAATGCCGCGCTCCTCGGCGACCGCCGCGGCATTGATGCGGTTGACGTTCTCCGAGCCCTGGAGCAGCCCGGCGATGGCCGAGTTGCGGACCAGGTCGGTTTTGGCCTCGGTGAGCGCCCCGCCGTAGACGAGCTGGATGGCTTCGATGCCGCCCTTGCCGGCCTGCGCGAGAAAGGAACCCAGACGGTCGGCCAGGTCGATGTAGGGCGCGAGCTGTACGTATTCCTCGTGGGTGAGCGAAGGCACGTTGACGGCATTCTGCACCACGCCCAGCTTGAGATACTCGCGCACCTGGCGTGCAATCTGAATGCCCACGGCCTCCTGCGCCTCGGCTGTGGATCCCGCGATGTGCGGAGTGAGGATCACGTTGTCGAGTCCGGCGTAGGGCGAATTCTTTGGCGGCTCCTCGGTAAAGACGTCCAACGCCGCGCCTGCCACCTGGCCGCCTTTGAGCGCCTCGGCGAGCGCCGCATCCTCGACCAGCTCCCCGCGCGCGCAGTTGATGATGCGCACGCCTTTTTTCATCGCCGCCAGCGTCTTGGAGTTGATGATGCCGGTGGTCTGGGGGGTGAGGCCGACGTGCAAGGTCAGATAGTCCGCTTTGGCGAAAAGCTCATCCACTGAGACCAATAAAATGCCGTTCTCGCGGGCCACCGCAGAGGAGACAAATGGGTCGCTGCCGATAATATCCAGCCCGAAGCCGCGCGCGCGCCGGGCCACTTCGAGACCGATCCGGCCCAGTCCGAGGATACCGAGCGTCTTGCCTTTCAGTTCCGCACCCTGCAGGCTTTTCTTCTCCCACTTGCCCGCGTGCATCGAGGCGTTGGCGGCCGGCACTTTGCGCGCCAGGGCCAGCATCAGGCCGATGGTCAACTCGGCCACGGCCACGGCGTTGGCTCCCGGGGTATTCATCACCACGATGCCGCGGCGGGTGGCTGCATCGGCGTCAATGTTGTCGACTCCGACGCCGGCGCGGCCAATCACGCGCAGCTTCGGAGCTTTTTCCATGAGTGCGTCATCCACCTGCACGGCGGAGCGGACCACGAGCGCGTCGGCATCGGCAAGCGCCGCCGCCAGTCCGTCGGGAAGCTTGTCGTGGGTCAGAACTTCCCATCCCGGCTCGGCCGCAAACACGGCCAGCGTCGCCGGAGAAACCTTCTCCGCCAGAACGATCTTCATTGCTTCTCCCTTGTCTGCTGCAGCGGTGGTGTATTCGTCGAAGCGCACGCCTTCCTTCTCGCACAAAAGGTCAAACATGCGCAGGACGGCGGCGTGCGGCTTGCCTTCGCCGCGCTCGTACTTCCAAATCGAATTGGGATGCACGCCCAGCCGCTCGGCCATCTGGTACTGGTAGAGATCGAGCTGCTTGCGCGCGATGACGAGTTTTTCGCCGAAACTAAGTTCTGACATGAATTCGGCTCCGTAGAGAGTCAGTGCTCAGGCTCAGTGAAAAAGCGGTGCAAGGACGACCTTACTGCCCCTTGTTCACTGCCTTCGCATACACCGCCTGCGCTGCCGCTACTGCCTGCCCAAACACCACCGGCAGCCCCAGCGTGTCTTTCGCGATGTGCTCCATGGCGCCGAGGAAGGCAATGGTGTCGAGGTAGTCGAAGAAGCCGAGATGCGCGACGCGGAAGATCTTGCCCTGCATCTCGCCTTGGCCGTTGGCGGTTACCAGGCTGAACCGGGACTTGAGAGCCTTCACCACGTCGCCGGAATTCATGCCCTCGGGGACAGCCACGGCCGTAGCCGCAGCGGCCGGCGCCGAAGGCGCAAAGAGGGTAAATCCGAGCGCGACAAGCCCGGCGCGCGTGGCCTCGGCATTGACCTGGGCGTTGTCGACGAGGGCAATGCGGCCCTTCTCGAGATCGCCTCCAGCCTGGCCGGCAATATAGTCGAGCGCGGCGCCCAGCCCGGCTACCAGAGCCACCGCCGGCGTGTACGCGCTCTCGCCCTTGACGGCATTTTTCCGTTCCTTGCGCAGGTCGAAGTAGTAGCGGGGATTTTTGGACTTCTCCATCGCAGCCCACGCCTTTTCGCTGACGCTCAGGTAGGCAAGGCCGGGAGGAATCATCACCGCCTTCTGCGATCCGCCGATCAGAACATCGATGCCCCAGCCATCCACGTCGAAGTGGGTGGTGCCGAGGCCGGTAATGCCATCCACGACGAGCAGAGCCAGGGGGGCGACCTCCCGGATGAGCAGGGCCACCGCTTCCACATCGTGGCGGACGGCGGTCGAAGTCTCCGTAGACTGCATGTAGACCACTTTGATGTCCTGCTGGAGCGCCTTTTTCACCTCGGCCAAATCGAAGGTCTGTCCGTAGGGCGCGCTCACCAACTGGACGTCGCAGCCGAATGCCTTGGCCAGATCCCGCCAGCGCTCGCCGAACTTTCCGGCGGTCAGCACCAGCACCCGGTCGCCAGGAGAAGTGAGGTTCGAAACCGACGCCTCCATCGCCCCCGTCCCGGAAGACGAGAGCAGCAACACGTCATTCGTCGTGCCCACAAACACTTTCAGCTGGGAGAGCACCTTGATGAACAGGGCACGAAATTCCGGGGTGCGGTGATGGATGTCGGCGGCCGCCATGGCAAACTGGGCGGCGGGAAGCAAGGGGGTAGGACCGGGCGTATACAGGCGGGTTTTGCGTATCATGGATTCTCCTCGCGAGTCGAATCGTCCCGAAATCACAGAATACACATATTTGTGATTTATGTGAACAGACGGATTTGGGACAAGTCCCGCTTGCTGACACAACACCGGCAGGCGGTTGAGACCCGGATTGAACATGGGTCGCCGAGAGATTTCTATTTTGCAATTGCAGGAAATAAAGTATCGTGAAAGTTTGCGTGTTAGGTCGATTAAATAGAACGGGTGTATCGATATTGTGAGAATACCGAGGGTTCGAGAGAGGGTCCGGATTGATGGCCGTGACGATGTGTTTCTTGTGGTCTGGGTGGACCTGGAGCGCGAGCTGGTAGACCTGATCCCGATTGCGGAAGGCGGAGCGCTGGAGGAGAACATCCCATTTCGGGTAGTTCGCCCTGTTGCCGACGAACATCGTTGAAACGAACGGGAAACAAAAAGCGCAGCCGGGAATCGGCTGCGCTTGAGAGAACCGTTGGCAAAGGGATCGAACAGGGGTAGCACTCGACGATTAACGTCGTCCGCCACCCATTCCGCCGCCACCGTGAAAGCCGCTTGCGCCGTGGAAGCCTCCACTGTACATCCCGCTATGAGCCACATGACCGTTGCCATAGTGGTAATACGGGTGGTTCCCGTACCGGCCGCCATACCAGCCGCCATAATATCCGCCCAGGTACCCGCCCCAACCGAAGGGATAGAATCCCCACCCGAACGGGCTCGCGAATGGTTCAAAGCTCATGTAGGTGTAGCCGAAAGCATACGGGTCCCAAAACCACCCCGGACCGTAGCCCGCGCCATAGTACTCGCCCGCCATCTGGTTGTTGGCTTCGGCCAGGTACTGGGATCGCAGGTTGTTCCAGTTGTACAGTTCGTCGGTTGCATGGGTGTCAAAGTCTGCGGGCTTCTCTTTCGCCAGAGGCTGCCCGTCTGGTTCTCCGGTGAGAGCCAGTTCGTGATGACTCTTGATTTCGCGCCACTTGCCGTCGCCCACTTCCGCCTTGGCCATGCCTTTGAACACCATGGCCTCGGGGTGATTGGCGTCGAACTCGTAATAGCCGGTCTTGTTCAGCCGTGTCGTGACGCCATGATCGATGACCTGGAGATTGTTCTGGTCGTGGATCTCGTCGACTTCAACTGCAGCGCGGCCCTTCTCCAGTTCCACCTGGGTAAGGGTCGAGTCAGGGGAGACCATCTTCAGCGCGCTATTGTCGTCGAGGCGCAGAAACACGCCCGGCGTGAGCAGGATCTCGGCTTTGCCCGCCGCAGTCTTGAGTTCCTGCCCGGCTTCGAGTGTTGCGTTTCCCACGTCCTTGTTATTCAGGGTTTGTCCGTCAAGAGAGGCCGCTCCTTCTACATAATTCACCGTTCCTGGCTGCGCCGGCGGGGCGGCAAAGGCGGTCGCTCCGAACATCGCCAGGCCGAACAGCGCAATCATCATTGATTTCGGTTTCATCGCTCAATTACCTCACTCGATTAGATCGAAAACGGAGGCAAAAGTTGCAGCGGCCGCGATGGGTGAAAGTATGCTCAAACGTTTTTCCAGCAGGAATTTACGCCTGACGAGAGGATCGGGCAGCCTCGGCTCTGCTCCCTCTCCTGGACGCGATAAACTGAAGAGATTGCAGGTGGAGAGAGGTGCAGATTGACCGATGCAGGCGCACTCGAGGCGCAGATCAGCCAGCAGATCATCATTGCCATGAAAGCCCATGATGCCGAACGCACGGGCACGCTGCGCCTGATCAAGAACGCGCTCAAGAACAAGGCCATCGATAAGCGTGGGTTGCTCACGCCTCCCGAGGAACAACAGGCGCTGGCCACGATGATCAAGCAGCGCCGGGATTCGATCGAACAGTTCACCAAGGGCAACCGGCCGGAGCTCGCGGCCAAGGAAGCGGCGGAGATCGTCGTCATCGAGGAGTTCCTGCCCAAGGCCATGGACGAAGCCGGGCTGCATGCACTGGTGCTGGAGATCGTCGCGGAACACGCGTCCGCCACCGGGCACGCTCCCACATCCAAGGATATGGGCCCGGTTATCAAAGCTGTGCAGGCACGGCTGCAGGCGTCGGGGGTTCGGGCCGAGGGCCGCCTCGTGAGTGAAGCAGTGAAAGCTGCGCTGGCTGGATAGTTTGCCGAGGGCCTTCGTCCGGGCCGGTCGAGGCTGCCCCGCCAGCTTCACCCAGGCCGCAGTTTAGAAACACCGACTTTAATTCTCTCTCGATTCGCAGCGTTGAGGTCGCGCATGCTCATCCTCAAAAATCGCAGCTTTCTTCGCCGTTTGCTGATTGTGGCCAGCGTCACTCTGGCTTTCATTCAGCTTCACAGCCAGTCCCCGGAGTCCTCTCCGCCGCCGCATGTCTTCTTCCGGGTGCAGGCGCCGGCCACAAACGCGGCGCCGATCAGCGGCCGCCTGCTGGTTTTCCTCAAAGCCGGTTCAGGGGACAACGAGGTCTCGACCAGCGAATCGCATCTCACGGATGCATGGGTGTGCGCGAGAGAGGTGCAGAACCTGGCGCCCGGTGCTTCGGTCGAAGTGGACGCCGACGAAACCGCGTACCCGAAACCGTTTTCGGAGCTGCCCGCGGGGATCTACGAAGCCCAGGCCGTGCTCGACGTGAACCACGACTACAACTACAAGGGGCGGGGCTCCGACGACTGGGTCAGCCCGGTCGTGATGCTGGCGGGGTGGAAGCCCGGGGTGGGGACTGAGCCGGTACTGTCGCTCGACCGCCGCGTGATCGATGACCCGCAGCGTGCCGCCGCGTTCGCCAAGTTGAAGGAGGTGGCCACTGCGGACGTTGCACAGTATGACGAGATGGAGAGCCCGCTTCTGTCGCGTTTCTGGGGCCGGCCGGCCCGCATCCGCGCGTGGGTGATCCTGCCGCCGACCTATGCAACGCACGCCAACGAAACCTACCCGACCGTGTATTGGACGCACGGGTTTGGAGGCGACATCGACGGCGCGCTGGTGTCGGGCCTGCGCATTTATGAACGAATGAAGGCGGGCAAAATGCCGCCCATGATCTGGGTCATGCTCAACGAGGCGATTCAGCAAGGGACGCACGAGTTTGCCGATTCGGTGAACGACGGCCCCTGGGGCACGGCTCTCACCACCGAGTTCATCCCCCATCTGGAACAGAAGTTCCGGATGGACGCCAAGCCCACTGGCCGTCTGCTGAACGGCCACTCGAGCGGCGGCTGGGCCACGCTGCAGCTCGAGATCAACTACCCCAAGGTTTTCGGCGGTACCTGGTCTACTTCGCCTGACCCCAGCGACTTTCACGACTTCACCAATGTCGATCTCTACGCCGCGAATGCGAACATGTATCACAATCCCGACGGATCGCCGGTTCCAATCATGCGCGACAACGGCCGGGTTGTAGCGACGATGGAACAAATAGCCCGCATCGAACAGGTCCTGGGTCCCTACGGAGGGCAACTGCAATCGTTCGACTGGGTGTTCTCTCCCAAGGGGCCGAGCGGCGCACCGCTGCCGATGTTCGATCGTGCTACCGGCCAGGTGCGTCCGGAGGTGGTGGCCTACTGGCACGACCATTACGATCTGGCCCACATTGTCGAGTCAACCTGGGCCCAGCGCGGCGATGATCTCAAGGGCCGCATTCACTTGATTGTGGGCACCGCCGACACGTTTTATCTCGATGGATCGGCGCGCAAGTTTGAAGCCGTTCTGACGCGCGTGGACGCCCAGGCGCACTTCACTTATCTGCCCGACCGGACCCATTTCAATCTGTACGAGGTGGGCAAGGACAAGCAGGCGGATAAGTACGGGCTGTTCGACCAGATCGGGGCGGAGATGTGGGACGTGGCGAGGCCGGGTGCGAAGTGGAAGGAAGAGCCGCCCAAGAAAAAAACGAAGCGCTCCCAAAAACCGAAGGACAGTGGCACGCCGTAGCGCCGGCCCGGTTTGCGATTGAAATCTATCCGGGCGCCAGCGTGGCACGCCGTCGTTCGAGGTAATCGCGCAGAGAAGGATCGCGCTCGAGGCCAATGGCGATTTCATACGCGTCGCGCGCCTCAGGGGTGGCTCCGATGCGGGCCAGGAGATCGGCGCGCGCTGCCCAATACGGCTGATAATCGATCACGCGCGGGTCGCCGCTGACGGAATTCAGAATTGCGAGGGCCGTGCCCGGGCCCTCGATCTCTGCCACCGCGATCGCCCGGTTGATGGCGGCCACGGGTGAACCGGTCAGTTCAAGGAGCGCGTCATACAGTTTGACGACAGCGGGCCAGTTCGGCAGCCCGTCGCTCCGTCGCGAGACATGGGCCGACTGGATGGCGGCCTCCAGCTGATATCGCCCGATCAGCCCCATGGCGCCAGCTCGCCGCAAGGCGGTTTCGGCTTCGCGGATCCGCTCCTGATCCCAGAGAGAAGTATCCTGCTCCGCCAACGCAATGTATTTCCCTTCGGGACCGCGCCGCGCGCGCCGGCGCGCCTCTGCATACAGCATCAGGGCCAGCAGGCCGAGTGCTTCCGGTTCGCCGGGCAACAGTTCGGTAACCAGTCGGCCGAGATAGATGGCCTCTTCGGCCAGGTCGCGTCGGGCAGGATCGGTTCCCATCGCGTCCAGCCATCCTTCAGAGAAGGCGGCGTAGATGGCGTCGAGAACCGTTTCGAGGCGTTCGGGCAGCTCCTCGCGTTCGGGAATGCGGAGCGGGATTCGCGCCTGCCGGATCTTGGTTTTGGCGCGCACGAGGCGCTGGCCCATGGCGGCCGGAGACATCAGAAAAGCTGATGCAATCCGCGCCGCATCCAGGCCCAGTACGGCCTGCAACATCAGGGGCGCGCGAATGGCGGCGTCGATGGAGGGATGCGCACAGGCGAACATCAGGCCCAGGCGGCGGTCGGGAACTTCGCCTTCGTCAAACGGTTCGGCCAGGCTCTCCGTTTCGATTTCAAAATCGTCGGCGGGGGCTTCATTCTTCCGCCGGCGGGCAGTATCGATCAGCTTGCGCCGCGCCACCGTCAGCAGCCAGGCTTCGGGATTCGCCGGACAGCCCTTCACCGGCCAGTCTTCCAGGGCTGCCGCGAAGGCCTCCGACAGCGCATCCTCGGCGGCGGCCACGTTGCCCGATCGCGCCGCGAGAAATGCCACCAGCTTGCCGTAACTGTGGCGCGCTACCGCCTCTGCCGTCTCCTGCACCAGCGCGCCACTGCACGGACTCATCACTTCACCTTGCCGCGGCCACTGCTGGTTCGGCGGTGTTTTGCTCGTAATTCGCAGGCCCCATCGCCCAGATCGCCCGCACTTCGACGACGCCATGGCCGACTCCCGGGCATTTGCCGGCCCAGGAGAGCGCGGCATCGAGGTCCGGCACGTCGATCAGGTAATAGCCGCCCAGCTGCTCCTTGGAGTCGATGAACGGACCATCGAGGACCTGAGTTTTGTCGTTGGTCGTGCGCAGCGTGGTGGCCGTGGAGCTGGGCCGCAGCCGATTGGAGCCCTTCAACACACCGGCCGCTGAAAGCGCCTGGGTGTAAGCGGTGTAGGCAGCTACGCCCTGTTGCTGCTGCTCCGGGGTCATCTTGTCCCAACCCGACTCATCTGAATACAGCGTCAAGAGATATTGCATGTCGAACCTCCGTGTTTTGGATTGTAGGCGGCGTTAATGTGCCGTCACTACCATGACGCAGAAGCCCATGGCCGTTTCGACATGCCTCACCTATCTTCTGCACAAATTTTCGAAGGTTGGGTCTCCCCCGGCGACCGGGCATTGTCCACTGTCTCTCAAAACGCGTGCAGGCCGCCCTCGCCAACAGGGGCAGGTTTCAGCAGGCCCATTTCGCCGGCCAGGCGCTCCAGCCTGGCGCGGGTCGCGGCCATGGGCGGCACAAGAGGCAGGCGGACGGTGTCACTGCACTTGCCCATCAGGTTCAGGACCGTTTTGACGGGCGAGGGATTCGATTCCCAGAAGTTGGCCTCGAACAGGGGACCGTAGCGCTGCTCAAGGTCGCGGGCGTCGGTCCAGTCGTTTTCGAGCGCCGCGTGGATCATGCGGCCCACTTCGGCGGGAGCCTCGTTCGAGGCCACGCTGATGAGCCCGTGCGCGCCGATCCCGATAGCCGCGAGCGCAAGATTATCGTCGCCGGAGAAGACCTTGAATCCTTTGGGAACGCCGTGAACCAACTGCGCGATCTGGGGCAGCTTGCCGCTGGCTTCCTTGATGGCCTGGATATTGGGCGCCGCTTCGGCCAGGCGGATGACGGTCTCGGGTTCGAGATTGGCGGCGGTGCGGCCGGGCACGTTATACAGAACAACGGGCAACGGGTCCACGGCCTTGGCAAGGGCGAGGAAGTGCTGGAACTGGCCTTCCTGGGTGGGCTTGTTGTAATACGGGTTGGCGGAGAGCACCGCGGCGAGGCCCTTGATCGGGCGCAGCAGGCCGGCCTGGCGCACCAGCACACGGGTAGAGTTGTGAGTACAGCCAGCCCACACCGGGACACGGCCGGCCGCTGCCTCGATCACGATGCGGACGGTGGTCAGCCACTCGTCTTCATCGAGCGTCGCCGCCTCGCCTGTCGACCCGCAGGCGACCAGGAAGTCGATGCCCGATTCGATCTGCCAGTTCACCAGCGTCCGGAGGGCCAGTTCATCGATCGATCCATCGGCCCGGAAGGGCGTCACGATTGCGGTGCCACAGCCAATTGTGTCCATAACAGGCAAGTATAACGGCAGGGGACAGGGATCAGGGGCGTTTGCGCAAGTAGGACGGAATGTCGCGAGATCCTTGCGTGACGGCGAGGATCAGGATGCGGTCTTGCTGTATTTGATAGATGATCAGGTATGCACCCACCGGCCAGAAGAAGACGGGCTCGTCCGACAGATCCTTGCGTGTGTGTCCCGCCCGCGGGTTTCGGGCGAGCAAATCAAAGGCATCGCGTAGCTTAGCATCCCATCGATCTGCGGCGTCGATGTCGTCCAGAGCGATATATTCCCAGATGTCGTCGAGGTCCTGATCCGCCTCTGGCGTCAGGATGTATCCGCTCATGCGATGCGCTTTCTGCGCTTTTCTGATTTCTCCCGAATGCGGTGCAAGGACTCCTCAGCGGTTACGTACTCTCCTCGGTTGGCAGAGTCGATACGCCGTCGGAGTTCGCGGTTGAAGTCCTCGAGCTGCTCCTTGCGCGATTTCTCTTCGCGTTCCAGCAGTCGAAGCGCCTCGCGAACGACCTCGCTTGCGGAGGTGTACCGGCCTGACGCAACCTTGTCGGTGACAAACTTCTCCAGCTCAGGCGTGAGGGACACATTCATGGGATTCTCCTGAATGATTCGTAGCTCGAATAACAAACTTTGTCAAAGTTGGACATTCTGGACCGGAGAGTGGCCCACTACTTGTCCGTATCCTCGAAGGCAAACTTGCCCAATCGAAACGGATGCGAGACCTGAGGTTGGGTGTCTGATCCAGGAGCGGGATACGGGTCGGGGTTGTAGGTGGGGAAACCCCAGATCGCCCCGGTGCGCATGTCGATCGCGACCAGGCCTAACGCCTGCTTGCTGCCATCCGGAGCGCGCAACATGCGCACTCCAGGTTCGATGTGAAATGGATAGGGGGTTGTGTCTGCTCGCGCGGGCTCGGGGTGAACATAAGGCCGGATCGCGATCGCGCTCAGGGCAATTGCGATTACCAGCAAAAGCGACTTTGTCAGTAAGTCATTTTTCATAGACTACCTCCGGATAAATGAGAGTTGGGACGAGCCTGATCGGCGTGCATGCAAACACACGATGAATGCTGTCCTCAGACTGAAGAGCGCAAGCAGAATAAATCGCAGGTCTACAGCCGGTCGAAGATGTCGCGGAAGTCCCAGACGCCGGGCGACTGATGGGCGAGCCATTCGGCGGCGCGCACGGCGCCGAGCGCGAAGCCGCGCCGGCTATGGGCGTCGTGGCGGAGTTCGATCACATCGTATTCGCTGGCGGCGCGGACGATGTGCTCGCCCTTGGCGTCGCCGACCCGGTGCGAAGTAACCTCGACCTCGGCGCCGGGCCGGGCGGCCTGGATGATTTCCTTCAACGTGATGGCGGTGCCGGAAGGCGCGTCGAGCTTGGTGGTGTGGTGAGTTTCAGTGATGGAGAAGTTGTAGCCGTCGAGCCTGGCCAAGTCCGCGGTGAGGCGGAACAGCGTCTGCACGCCGATGGAGAAATTGGTGCCGTAGAGCAACGAGCCATTGCGGCGCTCGGCGATCGCTTTCATGGCGTCGAGCTGCGCGTACCAGCCGGTGGTGCCGACCACGATGCGGCATCCCAGGGCCAAGCACGGCGCGCATGTTTTCGACCGCCGCCGTCGGCGGTGGTGAAGTCGATCACCGCATCGACGCCGGCGAGCGTGGGCGCCGTCAGCGCAGTGGCGCCGCTGTTCTCGTTGATGTCCATGGCGCGCACGCCGTGGCCGCGCTCGCGGGCCACTTCCGCGACCAGCGAGCCGGTTTTTCCCATTCCGAGGACGAGGAAGAGCATGTTTAAGCTCCTAGCTGCTAGCTTCTAGCTCGACTACGCAAGGATCAGCTTATGTGGTATCCCACCTTAGACGCAAAAACAAAGATGCGCCGAAGGTGGGGCACCCGAAGTTATTTCTGACGCGAGATGGCGGAACTGCAGATCCCTCGACTGCGTCCGCTGCCGCGGACTTGGCTCGGGATGACACCTGGTCGGGTGAAAGCTAGGAGCTAGAAGCTAGGAGCTGCTTTCTCGCTTCCACGTCGAAGATTTCCGGGTCGGGGTTCTGGAAGAAAGCGGCATGCAGCGAACGCACCGCCTCGTCCGCATCTTCCTCGTCGATCATGAAGCTCATGTTGATTTCGCTGGCGCCCTGCGAAATCATGCGCACGTTGATGTGGCGTATGGCAGTGAACACCTGCGCGGCCATGCCGTTGCGCCCGCGAATATCCTCGCCCACCATGCATACCAGCGCCTTCTTGCCCTCGTATTTCACGTCGGCCAGCTTGCTCAGGTCGGCGGCAATCAAGGGCAGCTTTTCGTTCGAGTCGACGGTCAGCGAAACCGAGACCTCGCTGGTCGAAACCATGTCGACTGCACACTGGTGCCGGTCGAACACATCGAAGATGGCCTTGAGATAGCCGTGGGTCATAAGCATACGGCTCGCCACCACGTCGATGATGCTCAGCTTCTTCTTGACCGCGATCGACTTGAACGGGCTTTCGCAATGCGGGGCCAGCGACGTGATGCGTGTGCCTTCGTTGCCGGGGTTACGGCTATTGAGCACCAGGACCGGAATGTTCTTTTTCACCGCGGGAAGAATGGTGGCCGGGTGGAGAACTTTGGCGCCGAAATAGGCCAGTTCCGCGGCTTCTTCAAAGCTGATGACCTTGACGCGCAGGGCGTCAGGACAGACCCGCGGATCGGAGGTCATGATGCCGTCGACGTCGGTCCAGATTTCGATGGAATCGGCAGCAAGGGCGCCGCCGATCAGTGCACCCGTAAAATCCGAACCGCCGCGCCCCAGAGTAGTCGTGATGCCGGCCTCGTTGGAGCCGACGAACCCTCCCATCACCGGGACTTTGCCCTCGTTCACCAGGGGACGGACCTTTTCGTTGGCACGCTTCTCAATGGCCGTGTCGAGGGGAATCGCCTTCTGAAACTGGGAGTCGGTGAGAATGATCTCGCGCGCATCCACGTGGGCCGCTTCGATGCCGCGCTCGCAAAACGCAGCGGCGATCATGCGGCTCGAAAGCCGTTCGCCGTAGCTCACGATGAGGTCCGAAATGCGCGGGGTGAGTTCGAGGATCGCGGCCAGTCCGCGCAGAACCTCGTCGAGCTCATCGAATTTCTGATCGATCCAGGTGACGAGCGCGGCGGAGTCTTTTTGATTCTTCGATGAGCGCTGCCGCGGTATCGCGATGGCGCGAACGCAGGCGCGAACTGATAGCCAGCGCCCCGGTGCGGTCGCCCTGGGATGCGGCCGAGGCGGCGCGCAGCAACTGGTCGGTCACCTTGGCCATGGCGCTGACGACGACCACAGGCTGCCTGCCCGCGGAAACCCGACCAGCCACGATGGCCGCGGTGCGGTTGATCGCGGCGGGATCCTCCACCGAAGTGCCGCCGAACTTCATCACTACAAGGCTCATTTAAAAGATCCCATTTCGATGAGCTGAACCTCAGGGGCTTAAACCACGTTTCGTGTTTCGCTACTTGATGTCATGGCTGACGCCCTGACCTACCATCCGTGAACTCTCATGCCTGAGCAGCGGCGACCGGGGCCGGCTCCAGCTTGCCCAGACTCGCGAGTAATTCTGCGTTCAGAATCGCTGCACCCGCCGCGCCGCGAATGGTGTTGTGCGACAACACCGTAAACTTCCAGTCCAGCAGGCCGCAGGGCCGCAGGCGGCCGACGGTTACGCCCATGCCGCGCCCGCGATTGCGGTCCAGCCGCGGCTGGGGACGATCGTCCTGGGGCGCCCATTCCACCGGCTGCACCGGCGCCATAGGCAGGTTCAGTCCGGCCAGCGGCTGAAACTCCGCCCACGCGGCCAGCATGTCTTCGCGCGTCACCGGCCGGCCCAACTTGTTGCCCAGCTTGATCGAGACGCTTTCCGTGTGCCCGTCTTCCACCGCCACGCGGTTGCAGTGGGCGGTCATCCTTGCCGCAAGCGGCGCCACGGTCTCACCAGCCGAACTCGATTCGAGCCGGCCGAGAAGCTTCAGCGTTTCCGCTTCCATCTTCTCTTCTTCGCTCTTGATGTAGGGCACGACGTTGCCCAGGATGTCCATCGAAGGCACGCCGGGATAGCCCGCGCCGGAGACGGCCTGCATAGTCGCCACGAAGATCTGCTCCAGGCCAAACCGTTCTTCCAGGGGCTTGAGCGCCATCACCAGCCCAATCGCCGAGCAGTTGGGATTGGTGACCATGTACCCGCCCGACTCCCTGCGCCAGGGCTGCTCCTCGATCAGGTGCAGGTGCTCTGGATTCACTTCAGGAATCACCAGCGGCACGTTGGCGTGCATGCGGAAGGCGCTCGAATTGGAGACCACCGCGCAGCCCGCGGAGGCAAACTTCGGCTCCATTTCGCGGGCGATATCCGCGTCGAGCGCGGCAAAAATGATGCGTGGCGCGCCCGCCGGCTCGGCCGGGGAGATGGTCATGCGCGCGATACGATCAGGCAGCGGACTGTCGAGCCTCCACCTGGCGGCGTCGCCGTATTTCCTGCCGCTGGATCGGTCGCTGGCGGCCAGCCAGGCGACCTCGAACCATGGGTGGTTTTCGAGCAACTGAATAAAGCGTTGGCCGACCATACCAGTCGCGCCCAGGATGCCGATGGGGTATTTGGTTTGCATGGCAGTAAACACTCCAGTGTACAGGAGCGGTAGCGAAAGCTTGGTGGAAGGAGTGCGCGGTCGGAGGCGGGAGTCGCGCCGGAACAATCGACGCTCCCTTCGCGTATTTGACAATAACGCGACCTATCATTGCCCTCTCGCGCCGAACGTGCCCAAAAGGAGAGACCGTGCGAAAGAACGTCGTTGTTGGTGGTTTCAGTCTCATCATGCTTTTCACCCTTGCGGGCGTGGTCGCAAGACCGGCTCCTCCACCGAAGGGCGCGCCTGGCACAATCGTGATCGTTTTCAAGGACGGTCACCGGCAGACGTTCAACCTGTCCGACATCGAGAGAGTGGAATTTCCGGCGACGGCCCTGACGGCCGGGGAGAATAGCCCGGCCAATGCCGATGTACCCCCGCGCGGCCACTTCCTGGGCAAATGGGAATGCGGCGACGGCAACGGCAGCAATTTCTTCATCACGCTAAAAGAGAGCGGCGACGCGATGCGCTCGATCGGCGATGAACACGGCCGCTGGGTTTATGTGAATGGCGAAGCCCGGGTAACCTGGGATGACGGGGCGCAGGACGCGATTCGCAAGATCGGGACCCGCTACCAGAAATTCGCCTATCACGAGGGGAAATCGTTCACCGACCAGCCGGACAACGTTACCAATGCAAAGCTGACCAACCCGCGGCCGATCTAGATACCAGTTTTTAGCTCTTAGCCCAAACGGGATCAGGGGTGGTCCGCCGGAGGCTCGGGGTGGTCTGGCGGAGGCTCGTGACTGCGCGGTGGAACGGGATGGGCGTTGGCCCACTTTGACGCTTTCTTCTGCACTCGCAGCCGTTCGAAATAGCCGAGCCTCGACGCCGACTCGTCGCGATTCTTGGCGAATTGCTCCTGCACGGGAGGGTTGGCGCGCGCAGCGGCCAGGTTTTGCCAGAAATACGCCTCGGAGTAGCTCTGGGGAACGCCCTTTCCATTGTTGTAAAGAACGCCGAGGTTGTTCTGGGCGGAAGCGAACCCCTGGTCGGCGGACTTCTTCCACCAGACCGCCGCCTGCGCATAGTCCTTCGCGAACCCATGGAGGCCGAGGTAGTAGTCGTATCCCAGCTTGTACTGCGCCTTGGGGTCGCCCGCCTTTGCCTCCTCTATTACGTCGATGTCGATGAGGAGGGCCGGTGGAGAAGACGTCGCGGGTATATTCGCGGTATTACTGCCTTGTTCAGATGGGGAAGCCGAAACAGGCTTTGTTTCCTCGGTGAGTTCCGGCTTTGGTTCCTGTTTTGGTACTGGGGGAGTTGGGTCCGCCATCGGCGCCGCGGGCTCCTGCAGACATTTCACCTTCGCTCCATCGGACCCATGGAGATGGGCCACAGGGGCCATCAGAGCGAAAAGCAAACATGAAGCTGCGTACAGACGCTGCATTCCTTGTCCTGTCAGAGGCATCGGGGGATGTGCTAGATACCGATTCTTCCACCTCTACACCCGGTTTGCAACCGGCAATTGGTAACATTCAAACGTTTCATCCCGGCCTGCAATCGGGAAATTGCTTTTTTGGCCGGCCCAGACATCAGTCCTGTCCCATCGCCGCCAGCACGGCATCGGCAAACTGGGAGGTGCCCGCCGTGCCGCCTACGTCGCGGGTAAGGGTCTTGCCCTCCGCTATAGACGGTTTCGAGCGCCTTCTGTACCCGGGTGGCCGCCGCCTCTTCGTCCAGGTGGTGCAGCATCAGAACGGCCGACTGCAGTAACGCTGTCGGGTTGGCAATATCCTTGCCCGCTATGTCCGGCGCCGAACCGTGCACGGCTTCAAAGATGGCGCAATCCACCCCCAGGTTCGCACCTGGCACGAGTCCCAGTCCGCCCACGAAAGCGGCGCAGAGATCGCTCACGATATCGCCGTAGAGATTTTCCAGCAGCAGCGTGTCGTACTGGTAAGGATTCATCACCAGCTGCATGCAGGTGTTGTCGATGAGGTGCTCGGCATAAATTACGTCCGGGAATCCCTCCGCGACTTTGCGCGCGCAGCGCAGGAACAGCCCGTCGGAGAGCTTCATGATGTTGGCCTTGTGGATGGAGTGGATCTTCTTGCGGCCGTGCTTGCGCGCGTATTCGAACGCGAATTTCGCGATGCGCGTGGAGCCTTTTTCGGTGATGACCTTGATGCTCTCGACCACCCCGGGAACCACTTCGTGCTCCAGGCCGACATATTCGCCCTCGGTGTTTTCGCGCACGATGATCAGGTCCACGCCGGGCCATTTGGATTCGAGACCGGGCAGGTTCTTGATGGGGCGGAAATTGGCGAAGAGGTCGAACTTCTTGCGCAGAGTGACGTTGATGCTCTTGAAGCCGCCCCCGATCGGAGTGGTCACCGGTCCCTTGAGCGCCACCTTGTTGCGTTCGATCGATTCGTAAAGTGCGGTGGGGATGTATTCGCCGAAGATTTCGAAGGCTTCGGCGCCCGCGGAGTAGCGTTCCCATTCCCACTTCACGCCGGTCGCTTCGAGAATGCGAACCACGGCCTGGGTGACTTCAGGGCCGATGCCGTCGCCGGGAATGAGTGTGACTTTGTGCGTTTTCGTCTCTGCCATATTTAGTTGTTCGGCTCCCTAGTCCCTAGTCCCTTGTTTCTTGTGTCCCTCGAGCAGGTCTTCCAACTCTTCCTTGAATTCCCGCACATCCTTGAAGTCGCGATACACCGAAGCGAAGCGGATGTAGGCCACCGTATCGAGGCCCTTGAGGTGGTTCATGATCAACTCGCCGATTTCGCGGGTGCTGCGCTCCCGTTCAGGGGCGTCCATGAGAAACGTCTCGGTGGCGTCGACGATGGCTTCGAGTTGTTTTGACGGAACGGGGCGTTTTTCGCAGGCGCGCAGCAGCCCGCTCAGCACCTTCTGGCGGTCGAAGCGCTCGCGGCGCCCGTCTTTTTTGACCACCATGTAGGGGATTTCGTCGATGCGCTCGTAGGTAGTGAAGCGACGATTGCAGCGTTCGCACTCCCGGCGACGCCGGATGGCGTCAGCCTCTTTACTCTCGCGCGAATCCACCACCCGGTCTTGCCCAAAGCCGCAGTACGGACACTTCATGCTAGGCCGATTTTACGGCATGGAACTCGGTGTGACGTGCAGGGACCGGCGCGATCGAAATCGAACGTCGATGATGTCTCAGCTTAGAAACTCTGCGATCGCGCTGACCACCGTCTGCTGCTCGTCTTCGCGCAATTCGGGGAAGATGGGCAGAGCCAGCACTTCGCGCGCCGCGCGCTCGGCCTCAGGGAAGTCGCCTTCGGAGTAACCCAAGTCTCTGAGCGCATCCTGCATGTGCAGCGGGACTGGATAGTAGATCTCGGTGCCGATCTGGCGCGCGGTGAGGAATTCCCGCAGTGCATCCCGCCGCGCCGTCCGGATCACGTACTGGTGCCAGACGTGGCGGCTGCCTTCGACCTCGTGGGGCAGGACGACGCCGTGAATGGGGTAGGGACCTGCTTCCGCCAGTCCCGCCGCCCGGAATAGCGCGTCGTATCGTTCCGCCACCGTGCGCCGGGCCTGGTTCCATCCCGCAATGTACTTGAGCTTGACGCGAAGGATCGCGCCCTGGAAGCCGTCCATGCGGGCGTTCCACCCGACCTCGTCGTGATAGTACCGGCGGCGCATCCCGTGCTGGCGCAGCATGCGCAGCCGCTCGGCCACCTCGTCTGAATTCGTGGTCACCATGCCGGCATCGCCTGCCGCGCTCAGGTTCTTGGTGGGATAGAAGCTGAAGGCAGCGGCGTCGCCGAGCGCTCCCGCCTTCACTCCCATTCCACTCCGCGCCCCAGGCCTGGGCGGCGTCTTCGATGACGGTCAGCCCGTGTGTTCTTCCGAAATCAGGGGAAAAAGTCGGCTGCCCGTAGAGATGTACGGGCAGCACCGCCCGGACCGTCGTGCCGTCGCGGTCCGTTCAGTACTGCCTCCACCGCCTTCGGGTCCAGGTTAAAGGTGGCGGGGTCGATGTCGGCCAGGACGGCGGTGGCGCCGGCCCGCAGGATGGCGCTGACCGAAGCGAAAAAGCTGAACGGCGGTGGTGACAACGGCCGCGCCCGGGCCAATCCCCGCTGCCGCGAGCGCCAGCCAGAGGGCATCGGTTCCCGAAGAACAGCCCACCGCGTGGGCCACGCCAAGGTGTGCTTCGGCAGCTCGCTCGAAGGCCGCAACCGATTCTCCCAGAATGAATTGCCGGGAATCGAGCACCTCCGCCAGCGCCTCGGCAAGTTCCTGGCGCAGGGGGCGGTACTGGCGTTCCAGGTCCAGCATGGGCACCGCTTGCCCGGTTTCCCGGGCCGGGTTCTCCAGGCGGATTTCGGTGTTTTTCACCCATCAATGCTATCAGCAGGGGCCGCGCACGGCCGCGGCGGGTCGGATCAGAACCCGATTCGGCGCGGGCTTGATTCTCCCAGTTGAAAACCTTTGTAAACCACTATTGATTCTCCCAGTTGAAAACCTTTGTAAACCACTATATTGTGGTCACATTGCGGGATTCGGTGGCACCGGGGCTTCCGGCGCCGCCCTCGCGGATTTGTTTTTACCCACGATTTAGAGACTGAAACGCATCCAACCGATGAGGAAAGTAGGAGATCGGCAAATGGAAAATAAGCCGGCACAAAACATTCAGGATACGTTCCTGAATACGGTTCGCAAGGACAAGACCCCCATCACCATTTACCTGGTCAGCGGCGTCAAGCTTACCGGCAAAATCCGGTCCTTCGACAAGTATTCCGTGCTCCTCGAGAACAACAGCCAGGAGCAGTTGATATTCAAGCACGCAATTTCTACAGTGGTCAGCAACCGGAGCGTCCTCCACAGCGAGCACCGTCCGGCCACCATGCACACGGGCCTCGGTCCGGCGGCGGTGGGCGCACCGTCCGCAACCGGGACCAGCGACAGTCCGCGAGGAGCGGTTCCGATTGGAAGTTGAGTCCCGGAGGAGTGGTGCGTCCGGTGACCGCCGGAGTGGCGGTGCTGAACGGGCGATTCTCGTAGGTGTGGATCTTGGCAGTCGTTCGCGTTCCAGCCGGGCAGGTCTGGCCGGGGCGCGGGCGGCCTTGCGCTTGAATGGGCCCACGGCCGAGAGCTTCCGAAGCCGACGACGGCAGACCCTTCGAAATCGAACCGCCTGGCTCATCCCAACTTCCCTCCGGCGGCCTGGACATCGAAGAGTCGCTGGCCGAGTTCCGCGAACTGGTCTCGAGCGCCGGAGCCCAAATTGCGGCGGAGATCATTCAGCGCCGCCCCCGTCCCGATCCGGCAACGCTGATCGGCGCGGGCAAGGTCGAAGAGATCGCCGGTGTTGCGGCGTCCACCGCAGGCTGACCTCATCCTGTTTGACCACGACCTGTCTCCCACCCAGTTGCGCAACCTCGAGGCCGCGCTCCCTTGCCGGGTGCTCGATCGCACCCAGCTCATCCTCGACATCTTTGCCCGCCACGCCCGCACCCGCGAAGGCCAGTTGCAGGTCGAGCTCGCGCAGCTCGAGTACATGCTTCCGCGCCTCACCGGGCGAGGGAAAGCCATGTCGCAACTGGGCGGCGGCATCGGCACCCGCGGACCCGGCGAAACCCAGCTCGAAACCGATCGCCGGCGCATTCAGCGCCGCATCGACCAGCTCAAGCTCGATCTCGAAGCCGTCCGCCGCGTGCGCCGCCAGCAGCGCCAGCGCCGCGAGTCAGCACCCGTGCCGACGGTCGCCCTGGTCGGCTATACCAACGCCGGCAAGAGCACACTCTTCAATCGCATCACCGGCGCGCATGTTCTGCAGTCGTCGCAGATGTTCGCCACTCTCGACCCGAAGCTGCGCGCCATCGAGCTTCCCAGCCGGCGCCGCATTCTGCTGTCCGACACCGTGGGCTTCATTCGCAACCTTCCCCACACCCTGGTCACGAGCTTCCGCGCCACGCTCGAAGAAGTGGAGCAGGCCGAAGTGCTGATCCACGTCCGCGACGCGGCTTCTACGTACGGAGACGAGCAGAAAGCGCAAGTGGAAAAGGTGCTCGGCGAACTGAACGCGCTGTCCAAGCCACGGGTCGAGGTTCTGAACAAGATCGACCTTCTGAGCCGCGAGGAGCGTGACGGAATCGCGTCGCGTTTCGGATCGTCCTCGCCCGCGCATCGCGAAGTGCTGGTCTCGGCGGCCACGGGCGAGGGGATCGAATCGCTCCTGGCGGCGATCGACGATGCTTTGTATTCCGACCCCGTCATTGAGGCCGAACTTGACGTACCCCAATACGAGGGAGCGGCGCTGGCCGCCATCGAAGCGGGGATGGTGATCCACAACCGCTCTTACGAAGGCAACCTCGTTCACCTCACGGTCGCCGGTCCGGCCTCCCTTGTGGGACGTTTTCGGGAGTATAAGCTGCGCGACAAGGAATAAGAGACCGAGCGGAATCCTGTTATCCTCACCAGAAATGACCGTGCGCTCTCTCCTGTTCCTCCTTCTGGCTGGTGCGCTCAGCCTTGCATCGTCGGCGCAAACCACAACGCCGCTCTCCCCCGCTGAACGAGCCATGGTCGCCTACATCGACGCCAATCAGAAGGCGTCGAACGAACTGCTGGAGAAGCTGGTCAACATCAACAGCGGCACCCACAACCTGGAGGGCGTGCGGGCCGTGGGCCAGGTCCTGATGGCCGAGCTCCGCGACCTTGGATTCAAGGTGCAGTGGATTCCAATGGACGAGGTCAAGCGCGCCGGCGTGCTGGTGGCCGAGCATCCCTGCCCGGAGCCCGGCAAGTGCGGCAAGCGCATGCTCTTCATCGGCCACATGGACACCGTTTTTGAAAAGAACAGTTCGTTCCAGTCGTACTCGGTCAAGGGCAATATCGGCACCGGCCCCGGCGTCAACGATATGAAGGGCGGCCTGGTCATCATGCTCTTTGCGTTAAAGGCCATGCAGGCGGCCGATGTGCTGAGGAAAGCCGAAATCACCATCGTGCTCAGCGGCGACGAAGAAGCGCATGGCGAACCGGCAGGCATCGCGCGCCGCGACATGATCGCAGCCGCGCGGCACAGCGATGTGGCGCTGGAATTCGAAGGCACGCCGCGGCTGGATGGCGTCTACTACGGCAGCATCAGCCGCCGCAGTTCCATCACCTGGCACATTCAGACCACCGGCGAGACCGGCCACTCATCCGGAATCTTCTCCGAGGAAAAAGGCTACGGGGCAATCTACGAGCTGACCCGCATCCTCGACGCGTTCCGCACCCAGCTTCCCGAGCCGTACCTTACCTTCAACGTCGGAATGGTGCTGGGGGGGACGACAGTCAGCGTCGACGAAGCCGGGAACAACGGCGCCGCCACCGGCAAGGACAACATCATCGCCCCGGCCGCCTACGCCAGCGGAGACATCCGCACCATCTCCAACGAGCAGACGGCGCGCGTGGAAAAGAAGATGGAGGCGATCGCCGGGCAGCACCTCCCGAGGACCGGCGCGGCGATCGGCTTCGGCGAGGGTTATCCTGCCATGGCTCCCACGGCGCAAAGCCGCGCTCTGCTCGGCATTCTCAACCAGGTGAACGCGAGCCTGGGATTCGGCACGATGCCTGAGCTTGACCCGATGAAGCGCGGCGCCGGGGATATTTCCTTCGTGGCCGATATTCTTCCGGGCCTGGCGGGCATCGGGGCCACCGGCCAGGGCGCGCACGAACCCGGCGAAACCATCGACCTCTCCGCGCAGCCCATCAACACCAAGCGCGATGCGCTGCTCATGTATCGGCTGAGCCGGCTTGATCAACATGCCGACCTGAAGAGCGGATTGGAGTGAGGCCTGCCATGCGACGCGCACATTCGAAATTCCGCACGCTGTTCACCGCACTTTTCTTCGTCATCGTCTTCGGTGTCTCTCAAGGCTGGCCGGCCGAGAGGGTTCCCGACAAGACGGTAGTGCTCACTCTCGATGATGCGGTCAAATCGCAGATCGAGTTTGTCGCCCCGCTACTCGAACAGTTGGGCTTCAAGGCGACATTCTTTATTTCCCAGGAGTGGATGAACGACAAGGAGCACTTTCTCAGCTGGGACGACGTTGCCAATCTCCACCGGCGGGGATTCGAGATCGGCAATCATACCTGGACGCACGCCGTGTTCGATAAGGCGGACCAGGCAGCAAAGCTTGGCGGGGAACTGCAGATGGTCGACGACGCCCTTGCCCGCGTTGGAGTTCCGAAACCCATCAGCTTCGGCTGGCCGGGAGATAATTTCGGCCCGGAAGCCCTTGAACAACTGCGGCTGCACGGAATCAGGTTGGCGCGCCGCGGCATGCAGCCGGAGGTGCCCTATGGCGAGGTGCAGGTCGGACCGCTGCTCGATGTCACCAGGAATGATCCGCTGCTCATCCCGACGACCGGCGATGCGTACCCGGACTGGAGCCTGGAGCACTTCAAGGAAGTTGTAGCCGGAGCTAAGAATGGAAAGGTGGCCGTCCTCCAATTCCACGGCGTTCCGGACACCGTGCACCCGTGGGTGAACACGCCGCCGGAGATGTTTCGCCAGTACATGCTGTATCTCAAGCAGAACGGATATCACGTGATCGCCCTGCGCGACCTGGTGCCCTACTACGACTGGTCGCACCTGCCCAGCGACCCGATGGTCAAAGAGCGTGTTGCTTCCGCGCGAAAGAAATAGGCCGGCGGATTGCCCCGGCCCAAGCGGCGTGCCACAGCCAGCTTTTAAAGATCGCGAGGCCGCGCCCGATGATCCCTTCGTGACAAACTAATCCAATGGCTCACGATCAGAACGGGAATCGGACGACGCAGGGATCCCCCTCCATCACCACCCTCACCAGCCGGGAAATCTATCGCAATCCCTGGATGCGCCTGCGCGAAGACGAGATTCTTCGCTCCAACGGGCAGCGCGGCATCTACGGCGTAGTCGAAAAAGACGAATCCGCGATCATTATTCCCATCGATGGCGATCGCATCTGGATTGTGGAGCAGTTCCGCTACACCATTCAGGAACGCGCGTGGGAGCTGCCCCAGGGCGGTTGGGAGATGGCGGTCGACAATCCTGAAGAGCTGGCGCGCGGAGAACTCCGCGAGGAACTCGGCCTCGAAGCAGCCACCATGACTTGTCTCGGATCGACATGGATCGCCTACGGTTTCACGCGCCAGAAGCAGCACGTCTATCTCGCCTCCGGACTGACGCACGTCGAGCGGGAGCCCGATCCGGAAGAGCATGATTTGCGCGTCCGCTCCGTCCTTGTAAGTGAATTCGAGCAGATGATGCTCGATGGCGTGGTGCGCGATGGCTGTACGCTGGCCGCCTGGGCCCTCTACCTTATGTGGAAGGCGCGGCACTGATCAACGAGCGTTCGACATGGCGCGAAAATGAAAAGCAAGCTTAAGGCCGGACGGCAAATCCGCTGCGGTAAAACTCTCCTTACAAAAATTCAACGTAAATCGCTTTTTCGTTGTACCATCGAGTCGCACGATCGACCTCCCCTCACGGCAATACCAAAAGAGAATGTGTTTCTGTTTGGGTCTCGCACGGTCACCATCCGTTATTGGAAGGTGCACGCCGGCGGCATCTGTGCAGGAGTTCCCTTGCAGCTAGTACCTGATGCTCAGGCCCTTCCCCATCGATCCGCCCGGGCGTGTTGGGTTTCGAGAACGGCAGGGGCACGTTTTGCCAAGGTCAAGATCGATGACGGAGGCTGCATGGACTTTGTGGAAAGCGTCCTGAAAGAATCACGAGTCCGCTACAGAGAATATCGATGCAATTCCACTTCCCCGATCTGGCTGACTTCAGCCAACCAACTGATGGCGTCCTACACCGCGCTCACCCGTTTTGCGCTCATTGACAGGCACTACACCGGCTGGCATGCGCACCACATCGTCGAGGCCCAGGATCTCGAACGCCTGGGTGTGGCCGATAAATTCCCGAGGTACGAAGAGCAGTTGACGGTGCTGTTGCCGCAGGCCGCGCACATCACGCGGGTGAACAGCGTGCTGCGCAACCAGGCGCCGATGAACACGGTAATGACCATGGGTGACCTGCTGATCGCGTACGCAGCAGCCTATGCGCTGATGGGCAATTACAGCGGAGGCGGCGAGCAGAAGATCCGGGCTGAACTCATGGCCATCGCGCGAGCGATTCTTCGGCGGGCCGGACTGGAATGATGCCAGCCCAAACTCCAGTATCGACCTGATGCGAAACGGCCGTCGGTTCAGCGCGGCGTCACGCCAGGGCCGGCTCGACGCGAAAGCGCTTGAATGCAAACACGGTCAACGCGACGAACAAGAGCAACACGAGCAACTGGACGATCTTGAACGGTCCTTCGGATCCCGTCGGGGCGAGGGCATGCAGCGAAGGAACTTTTTCAAACGACTGCACGATGAGCACAAAGAAATTGAAGTACTGGGCCAGCATCGCGGTGATCACGTAGGTGCCGCGCCAGCCTCCCGAGAGATGTTTGGAATAGAGAGCCACGACCGCCACGATCAGGAGCAATATCGACAGGATGCCGATCACGATGCCGGGCGTGACGCCCTTGAACGGGAACAGAAACCCGGTCAGGCTGGTCAAGGCCGTGGTGGCGAGAAAGACTGCGTTCCATAGAGGAAGACGGCGCGCGCTGATCATGCCGAAAGCCACGATGAATCCTGTAGCGATGCCGATCAGGCTGATGACTACATGCAGCGTTGTAAAAGCAGCGGTACTCATTCCCAGAATCATGATGTGTCTCCTTTCGACGCAAAAATGAAACGACCCGATTTTGAGCAGGTTATGGCTGCGGGTGGATGGGTTTGAAATCGTCCCGGACGATCTTGATTGGCGGTTCGCGAGGCGAGAGGAAAATGCAACCGGGTTTGCGCCCGGAGGGGGAAGCCTCTGAACATAGCCAGAGTAGCACGCGACACGGTTCAAGGCGCCATCAAATTCCGCGGTTCACATTGGCCTCGGCTGAGAAGGCATTTACGCACGACTGACCCGATTGCGAAGGTGGATTTCAGAGAACTCACTTCGCCTCCAGCGTGAGCGCGTAGATGTCGTCGCTGCCCACGTCGCGCAGGACCAGCGGCGCGTCGGTGGGGTCGAGAGCTCATCGAGAAACCCAAAATAACCCGCTAGTGCCACTTGCGTCCCATCGATGACGCGCTCTTCCTTGCCGCCGGTCACCGGAATCCGAAGACGCCCTGGTCGCGGCCCCAGGCGCAAGAAATAGATGTATCGGCTATCGCGGGAGAAGCTGGGAAACTCCACATCTCCGTTTACGGGAACAGTGGACCATTGCTGGGTCTTGAAGTCGAAAACCCGCAAGATCGGCGATTGCGGATCGGCGAACAGAGCCAGCGATGAACCGCCCGTCGGGAGACCAGCGCGAACGACCACATGCCCGACGAACCGGGAACGACTGTGATCGTGCCCGCTCGCGAGGTCGAGGATGCGCAGGTCGTCGCTTGTGTGTCGCAGCTGACGTCTCGCCCAATACATCACTTTCTTCTTCCATCGGGAGACCAGTTCGCGTCGCCCGTATCCGCCTCGTCCCCGGACAGGAGCAGTTTGCGGGGATTTCCGCCATCGTCGGAAACAAGATAGGATCGAGGAGTGGCTTGGGGATCGGAGTGTCAGACTGTTGAATAAGAATCTGCTTCGAATCGGGCGACCATGCGGGTTAAGGATATAGTCAGGCCCGCCGGCGAGCGCACGCGATTGGTTCCATCCCGATCGGCTTTCCATAGCGTGCCCTTCGGGAAACGAGACGTAGGCAACAGACTTTCCGTCGGGAGAGAACGAGAGCGAATTCCGCCGAGATTCCGCCCAGAAACGGTTGAAGGGCGCCTGTCTTCGCGTCAATGCGTGACAACTCACCGCGTGGGGTTAGACCCTCTGCGAAGATTTTCGTTCCCGTCTCGGCTCGGAAGGTGGGCGCGATCCCCACGACATCGGACCGGTTGTCAAACGAATTGGTGCGGAAGGCATCGCGGCCGGAAAGGTCGATCGTCCTTCATCCAGAGCCCATATCTGCCTCCCGCTCGACAGACGGTCTGAACAGTCGGAACAGGATAAAAGTGCCCGTCCGGGGTCCACTCCCGCAGCATTGAACGTCCTGGCTCCTTCCAATCGGGAAGCAAACGATGGAGCCCGGAACCGTCCGATGACATCTCCCACAGCATGCCATCTTCGGTGAACCGGATTGCTCTTCCGGTCCGGTGACCAACTGAACCAATCGGCCATCGACCCTACATCGCCAGCTTGCGGTTTTCCGTTCCATCGACTCGGACCAGGAAGATGTCTCCTTCCAGAGTCGAGTAAATGACCGACAATCCGTCCGGGGAGAATGCCTCGCCCTCCGCCATCGCCAAGACGTTTGGCGATCCTCCGAGGAGGGGGCAACCACCCATAGGGGCTGGATTCGTGGCCCTCCTCCGTCAGGCTCGACTAACGCATTGGAGCCGTCCGGCGAAATATCCTCACAATTGTCGGTCGCTGGCACGATGATCAGAACGTGGCGCGATCTCACCCCCGTTCACTCCGACCTGCACAATCGCGTTCGGCGACCTCTGGGTGAAGTAAAGCCTGTTCCCGTCGGTCCCGGCCAGGAACTTCTGGCGGCCGTCGTGGGTGATCTGGGTGTAGGCCGTGATCCGGGGTGCGGCAGGGGACGGGATGACGTACCAGAGACCCGCCCACTAGGAGCACAGCGGCCGCAACTCCGGCGAAGATTGCCCATCGCCACCGGATCGGTCGCCAGTTCTTGGCCGCCAGGCCAGGTTGGGACTGCGCCGCGCTGCCCGCGTTTACCGCCCCGCTGGCCTCGCCGGTGGGAGGGGATCGGGGATCACGGCGACGACCGTGGCGATCCTCAACTACTTCCACATTTCCCAGAAATCTGTAGCCGACCGTGGCCACGGTTTCGATGTAGCGCGGGATTGCGGGTGTCATCGCCGAGCAGGCGGCGCAGCAGGGCGATGCTGCGCGTCAGGGAATTTCTCCGTGACCGCGGCGTCGCCCCACACCGCATTCAGCAGTTCCTCCTTGGTGATCAGCTTTTGGGGGTTGCGGAGCAGGAACAGGAGCACGCGAAACGCCTTCGGCTCGACGGGCAGCGCTTCGCCGGCTTTGATCAGCGAGAACTCGCGCTCGCGAACCTCGATGTCGGCGAAGCGGAAAACAAAGGACTTATTCCCCATCATTTCCCCATCACAACTTCATCAACCGCGTCCAGAAACTGATCAGGAGTACCTCAAGACCATGTAGAGCCACGCGCCCAGAGTGACCTCAGCCTACCCGGCTGAGGAGCTCTCGCGATGACAAATTTCAAGTGGTCTCGGTTCGTTGGTTCTTGCAGCGACAGCCATCGTTTCCACGCTCTCGTGCAGAAACCCACTGCCCGGGAAATGTCGCCAGTGTACCCTTCCACGTCGTCAATCGCCATCAGATTATCGTGCCCGTTTCTGTCAATCATGTCAGGCCCCTACAACTTCCTGCTGGATACCGGCACCCAGATCACGATGGTCGATCCACTCTCTGGCCGCTGAGCTTCATCTGAGCAGCGCAGGGCACGGCCGATGGTCGCAGGCGTCGGATTCCATGCCAGTCTGCCTCGTTTGCGAAGTCTCGACTCTGCTCGAAGCCGGCTCCCACGCCGTCCCCAACCAAAAGTGTCCTGGTGTACGACCTTCAGAATCTGCACCCCGGCCTCAACATTCAGGGCATCCTCGGCGAGGATTTTCTCGAGCACTTCGACATGCTGATCGACAATGTGCACAGCCTGCTCTGTCTTGACGACTCCGCCGTCGATGCGTGCCGGATGTGAGAGGGCCGCATGCCGAACTGCTGACGCCAGCGCGGAGCGCGGAGGCAGCTTAGCTGCCAAATCTGATCATCGTCGCGGTCCGCTTATCCGATGCACGCGGCCGGTTCGCCTGATGCTCGACTCCGGCGCGAATGGTCGCCATCCTCTTCAACACGTCTGAATACATGGCCCTCGCCGCATATCAGGGCCATACTTGACCGGGAACGGTGTGGACGGAAAGCAACTGATCTTTTCGGCTCTGCCACCGCAGAACGTGAAAATCGGCTCACTCGAATTGAGCGGAGTGCTCCTTCGTCAGCCTCGCCGGCACCCAGAAGGACGCCCGCGCCAGGGGTTCGATGGCGTCCTGACGCTGGGTCTGTTCCGGCGCGTCTTCATCGCCCACGCCGATCATTTCGCGATTTTTGATCCGAAATAGGAAAAACCGGCGGGCACCCGGAGTGGCGCAAATTGGTCTGCTAGCCTCGCATTTCTCGCATGGCCCGCAGAGAGGATCGACCCGCGTCTCGTTGACTCGCGCACCGAAATGCGACGGTTGCTTTCTGCATGTTCTTGTCTTACGGCTTTTGCCGACAATGCAGAGGAGCGAAAATACGCAGGTGTGACCCGCAGAGGATAACTTGAGCCGGGATGGGTACCCCCCACCCCCCCCACCACTGTGAAACTGTGAAACTGTGAGAAATCCGGACTAGGCCCGTTCTTCGACCGGAATCCAGTGCGAGGGGTACTCGGGCCCGATGTATTCGGCGCGCGGGCGGATCAGGCGGTTGTCATCGAGCTGCTCGATCACGTGCGCGGCCCAGCCGGCGATGCGGCTGACCGCGAAAATCGGCGTGTAGAGATCGATGTCGATGCCCAGCGTCGCGTACGTCGAGGCGGAGTAGAAGTCGACGTTGGCGTTCAGCTTCTTGTCCTTGTTGATGTGGAGCTCGATGGCCCGCGACATCTCGAACCACTTGGGCTGGCCGGCGTCTTTGCCCAGTTGCTCGCTCATGCGGCGCAGATGGGTGGCGCGCGGATCTTCGGTCTTGTAGACGCGATGGCCGAAGCCGGAGATCTTCTGCTTGGCCGCCAGCATGCCCTTGACGTACTCCACCGGATCGACGCCCGCCTTGTCGATGGCGTAGAGCAGGCGCATGACGCCCTCGTTGGCGCCGCCGTGAAGCGGTCCCTTGAGCGCCCCGATCGCGCCGGTAATGGCGGAATGAATGTCGGAGAGCGTGGCCGCGATCACCCGGGCCGCGAACGTGGAAGCATTCAGTTCGTGGTCGGCGTGCAGGATCAGCGCGATATCGAGCGTGCGGGTGGCCGTTTCCGAGGGCTTCACGCCGTTCAGCATCCACAGGAAATTGGCCGCATGGCTGAGCGAGCGATCGGGCGGCACGATTTCCTTGCCCTTGCGCAGGCGGTCGTAAATGGCCACGATCATGGCGATCTGCGCGGTCAGGTTGTAGGCCTTGCGCACGTTGGCGTCGTGGGAGTTGTCCTTCTCGTCGGCGTCGTAAAAGCTCAGAGCCGAAACCGCTGTGCGCAGGACCTCCATGGGAGTGGCCGACGTGGGAAAGCTGCGCAGCAGATCGATGATCCGCTTATCGAGCGACCGGGCGAGCGCCAACTGCGCGGTGAACTCGCGCAGCGCAAGCTGGTTGGGAAGCAGGCCATTCCACAGGAGATAGGTGGTTTCCTCGAAGTTCGAGTTCTCCGCCAGCTCGTGGATATCGATGCCCCGGTAGGCCAGCACGCCGGCTTCGCCATCAATCCAGCAAATCCCGGAATTCGCCGCGACAATCCCTTCCAGACCCTTCCCAGCGACAGCAGTGGACATAATCGATCGGATCTCCCTTTTTGGCCTTGATTGGTGTTGCGGCGGCTGTTTCGGGCCCTCGAAGAGGGCTCGTCGCCGGAAAATGGAGCAAAGTTCTTTATAGCGTAGCGCTTCTATCCTTGTCACGGAAGGGAACAGCGGGGCGGAACGCGAAAAGAGCTTTTTTAGAGCCACACGTCGGGTTCTTTCTGTAATCTGTAGTTTCCCCTCGGATCAGGGTCCGTCCATTCGATATGTATGCTGGTGGGCCGGGCGTCTTCCGGAGAGAAAACTTAGCGGCTCACGTCTAACGCTATACGAGGATAACCAAATGCTTGGTTTGAGCGAGAGCGATCGGGACCAGCGTTCGCAAGCTGAGACGCCGCACGACCAGGTACATCAAGGAGAAAAAAGAAAGAAAATGAGCGAAATCGACGACACCCCAAGGACATATTCGGGCGCACTTCTTGCAGCGATTGCGTTGGCGCTATTGTGCGCGGTAGGCGGTCTCATCTGGGCCTACACCCTGAGCGGCCGCATTACCCACCAGGAAGCCGCTCTGGCCGACGCCAATCAGCAGAACGTCAAGCTGGCTGCGGAGTTGCGGGAGACCGACGCCCGCCTCAAAGTGACGGCGGACGAGTTGGGCAAGTCCCTGGGATTGACGCAGAAGCAGATGGACGCCCGGGCGCAGCAGATCATTGCCCGCGAGGCGGCCGAGAACCGGCGGCTCGAGACCGCGCAGCAGCAAACCGCGCAGCAGGTCAGTGCGGTGTCAAGCGAGGTATCCAACGTCAAGACCGACGTGGGCGGCGTCAAGACCGACGTGGCCAAGACGCAGACCGACCTGGCCGGGGCCATCAACCAGTTGCAGTCGATGAAGGGCGACCTGAGCGATCACAGCAGCCTCATCGCGCGCAACCACGATGAACTCGAAGTCCTGAAGCACAAGGGCGACCGGGCCTATTACGAATTCACCTTGAACAAGGGCGAGAAGAAGCCGGTGGGCACAGTCAGCCTGGAGTTGAAGAAGACCGACGCCAAGAAGAGCAAGTTCACCGTCATCGTCTACGCCGATGACAAGCGCTACGAGAAGAAGGACCGCAACCTCAATGAGCCGTTGCAGTTCTACAGCGGCAAGGATCCGGCGCTTTACGAGATCGTGGTGAACTCGATCAGCTCGAAGAACCAGATCGCGGGCTACCTGTCGACGCCGAAAGGCGCGCCTGCCCCGCCGGTAGCCGGGCCTACTGGACAGTAACCGGCCCGGTCGGCGTCACTTTGAGGACGGGCTGATAGCGGAAGCCAAAGGTGAAATCCAGCCCCTTGCGGGCGTCCCACTCCTGCCTGGTAAGGCGGAATGAGGACAGGATGTCTCCTTCCACGGTCTGCCCTCCCTCCACGGTGAGTTCCGAGGCGAGGGGTTTGCCGTGCATGGCGCGAGATTTCCGGGTAGCCCATGAAAGCGCGCTCGTACTCGCTGGGACCGGCGACATAACTGGTGTGGATCCCATCATCCAGGGTCGCGTTGACCATGATCTGGTGAAGGAAGAGCGGCTCCTTGGTCCGGTTGTGCAGCTTCACGTGGGCGAAGACGAGCACCTGCTCGAAAACGTCCTTGGGCATTGCCGCGCCGGCCGCATCGAACCCTGACGTTTCCCGGTGCATCGGGTGCGCGACCACATTGGTTACCTCGCCGATGGCCGGGTTCGGTTTTTCCCCCAGCCAGGCGTAAAGGAAAATGGCAATCGCTACCACGACAACGGCAATGATGCTTGGCACGAGGACATTACTCGAGCCCTTGGTAAACTCCTCGCCGCGCGCGGCATCATCCTGACTCTGGGAATCCTGCTGAAGCAGACTCATAGCGCCCTTATCTTAGCTCCGCGATGCCACACAACGCCATGCGGCGACAACGACACACATTTGCCCGTGGTTTGACCCCGCCTGCCATTCATGATGAAGCGCCTCCCTCTACAACGGCGGCTGCTAAAAAGATAGCGTCGGCGGGTCATGGACGAAATCCGGATTCCTGCGGATCGTGCATTGGTATTTTAGACGGCCCTTGCTCATAACTAGGACTGAGAAGGGCTTCCTGGTTCACCCGCTTACTATTTATTGATCATTTAACCCTAAAATAATCATTGCAGGTTTCCATTCTCCGCCCTATACTTTGCCTTCCAACGAACTCTGTCCCCAAGGAGAACGTTCCCATGCAAAACCATTCGTTGCTCAAAGCCGGGAAGGCTGTGGCCGCTCTGGCCCTCCTCCTGATAGCCTCCACCCTGTCCCTGTTCGCGGAAGGCGAGGACAAAAACAAAATCGTCGGCGGGTATTTCGAGGAATGGAGCATTTATTACGCGGGATACAACATCGCCAACCTCCAGCAGAACGGTGTGGCCGATAAGCTGACCCACCTGATGTACGCGTTTGCCAACGTGACCACGAGTCCTTCGTCTTCATGCTCCATCGCCGACAGCTGGGCCGACTACCAGACCCCGTACCTTCCCAGCGTGAGTGGCGCGCCATACACCGGGCCCATGTACGGGAACTTCGCTGCCATCCAGCAGCTCAAGCAGCTTCATCCCTCGCTGAAGGTCCTTATGTCGATCGGGGGAGCTTCGGCGGCCAATACCGCAGCCTTTTCGGCGGCGGCGGGCACCGCCGCGGGGCGCCAGGCGCTCGCCTCTTCGTGCATCAGCATGTTCGTGCAGGGAAACATCGCCAAGGGAATCACCGCACCGGGTCTGTTTGACGGATTCAACATTGACTGGGAGTTCCCGGCCGCCGCCGACACCCAGAATTTCACCGCCCTGCTCAAGGAGTTCCGCCGCCAGCTCGACGCTCTCGGCAAAACCGCCGGCAGGCACTACGTGATGTCGTTCGACGGTCCCGCCGGCGCCCAGAACTACGTCAACATCGATCTGAAGCATGCCGCCGAGCAGGTCGACTTTATCACCGTGGACGGGTACAACTACGCCGGATCCTGGGACACGCAAACCAATCACGCATCGCCGCTGTTCGATGACAAGCAGGATCCATTGTTTGGCCAGGGGTTGGACATCGACGCGACCGTGAATGCCTATCTCAAGGCCGGGGTACCAGCGAAGAAATACACCATGGGTTTGCCTCTCTACGGGGCAGGATGGACCGGGGTCCCGAACGTGAACCACGGCTTGTATCAGAACTCGACCGGACCTTCGCCGGTGCTGCTCGCCAATGGCCAGGCCGAGTGCACCGACCTAAGCGGAGCCACTCCGGGATGCGACCTGCTCCTCACCCCGGGGATCGCAACCTACGCGACTCTTGCCAACCTGGCCGCCAATGGATACACCCGCTCCTACGATCCGCAGAGAATTGCTGTCTCCCTCTACGACCCGGCATCCGGAACTTTCTACACCTATGACGATCCGGCGACAGCACTGCTGAAGATGATCTATATCGACATCAAGGTTCCCGGCGGCCTGGGGGGCGCCTATGTGTGGGCGCTTAAAGACGACGACGCCAATGGAACCATGGTGAAAACGATGGCGAAAGTCCTGGGGGTCTCCCGGTAGAAATCCGGTGAGGTCACTCGCGCGGCTGGCTGCAGGCGGAGTTTTCCTATCCGCCTGCGGCCAACGCACCGCGTTCATTCCGCTAAAGTTCGATGCGTTCTACTTGTTGGGCCGTACGTTGATGATGGGAGTTGCGCCGTTGCCGTAGGGATCCAGGCGAACACTGTCCTTCTCCTTGTCGTACTTGATCTTCGCGGCGGCCACCGCTTTCCCCTTTCCCTCGCCCTTGGCGTCCAGCCTGACCTGCAGGAAACCGAACGGATAATCAGTCGACGTTGTCCGGCCTCTGTACTTGGATTCGAACAGAGTCATCTGGCGAGCCAGGATCAGGGTGATCACCGTTTCGTCCTTATCCTGCCACTTCTCAGCAATGGCGATCGGGCTGCCGGTGTCGCCGAGTGTGCGGATACGGCCGGCGTCGAGCTTCTTCAACTCGTCAAGAAGGGCATCCTGCCCCTTTTCTTTCAGGACGGCACCAAGTTGCTCGATCTCGTCTTGCGTGGACCACTTGGTAATGGTGAAGTTGAACTGAACCTGTTTCCCGCCGGTACCGCTGCTGGTCTGGGCAATGGCCGAATAGGCCTCCTCCTGAGCTATCGCCAGACTGCTGAAACCGGCAGCCAAAAAACAGGCAAATGCAATCAATACAACGATCTTTCTCGACATGCACACCTCTCCCAATAGGCTGGACCCATGGATTTGATTTGAAACGCGGCACAATGCTAACTCATCGGCCTCAGTTTCTGGAACTGTTGTTTGAAGCGGCGCATGAGGCCAGCACGACGGTGCGGAGAGATCCGGTTTTTGGAAAGGTGCATCTATCAGGTTGCACTGTGCGCCAAATGGCAGAATCGATCCAAAGCGGCGAAACCCGCGCCGGGTAGCGCGGGTTTCGGAAACCCAGGGATGAGCAGGCAAGACCTAACTGCTCGTTCTCAGTATAAGTTACGTGTTCCGGTCGCTTCCGCTCGATTGCCCTGCGGTCCCAGATCCGGACCTTCCGGAGGCGGAAGTCTGACCTGGGGTGCTGGAATGAGGGGAGATCTGGCCGCCGCTTGTGCCGGTGCTGCCCGCGTTCACGCCGCTGCCCGAGCTGGAACCTGAATGCTGAGCGCCCGTGCCGGTGCCGCCGGGCTGATTTCCTTTCTTCTCCTTGTCATCGGGACGGCTCCCCTTTCCGCTGCCGCTCTGTTGCTGAGTGGAGCCGGTCCCAGACTGGGATCCGCGGTTGCCCTGCGTGCTGCTGCCGGATTGGTCTTCGCGGGTGCCGGGGGTGCCGCCGCGTGTTTCAGAGTTATTCGCCATCGAATTGCTCCTGAATGAGCCGCCCCTGCACTTCGTACGGATTCGCAACGGCGGCTTGCGATGGGATGCCCCCCAGGAAGACCCCGTTGTCTCTCGGTTCAATATGGGACGGAACGGCATGGGACGGAACGGCTGCTAAAGTCCTGCAACCTGTAATCCGAACAAAATATTGGTAAATCCGCGTTGAGTCTCCAGGAAGAGCGAAACCCTGCCAACAGGAAAACTTGCCAGCAGGAAAACTAAGGCCGCGGGCGCAGTGCGGCGAGAAACTCTTCCGGTCCGCGGGTATTCAGTACGTCCGTCGCCGTAAGCCAGGCGCGGCGCAACTGGCGTATTCCGAAGCTGACGAACCCCAGTTCGCGGATTTCGTGGGCATCGGTGTTGATGGCGATCTTGCAGCCCAGTTCCCTGGCCAGGCGCAGGTCGCGATCGCAGAGGTCGAGGCGATTGGGCGAGGCATTGTGCTCCATCGCGACACCGAGTTCCGCGGCCCGGCTGAATACTTTTCCGAGATCAACCGAAAAAGGTTCCCGGCGCAGGATCTGGCGCCCGGTCGGATGGCCGAGGATCCGAACATAGGGGTTCTCGATGGCGCGCAGCACGCGGGCCGTCATCTCTTCGCGGCTCTGGTCAAACCGGCTGTGGATGCTCGCGACGACCACATCCATTTGGGCGAGTACTTCGTTATCCAGATCGAGTACGCCGTCCGCCAGAATGTCGACCTCGATCCCGGCAAACACACGAATCCGCCCTTCCATCTCGCGGTCGACAGCGCGAATATTGCGGATGTGTTCGAGAGCCCGAGCCTCGTCGAGGCCGTTGGCGATGACCAGGCTTTTGGAGTGATCAGTGATGGCGATGTAGTCCAGTCCGCGGGCCTGAGCGGCCTCGGCCATCTCGCGGATGGTGTTGTGACCGTCGCTGGCAGTGGTGTGCATGTGCACGTCGCCGCGCAGATCCGACTCCTGAATGAGCTGAGGAAGGGTGTGCTGGGAGGCCGCCTCGATTTCACCCAGATTTTCGCGCAATTCGGGCGAAATCCAGTCCATGTTGAGCGCGGCATAGATGTCTTCCTCGGTGGCGGCAGCGACCGTGGATTCGTCGTCGAGACGAGCCAGCGACCACTCGCTGAGGGTGTAGCCCATCTTGAGGGCGCGCTGGCGGAGTGTGACGTTGTGGGCCTTGGAGCCGGTAAAGTACTGCAGTGCAGCTCCATAGGACTCGGAGGGAAGAAGGCGCACATCCACCTGCATGCCGTCGGCGAGGTGGAAGCTGACCTTGTTCTCTCCCTTGGCGATCAGGTCGTGGATGCCCGGAAAGGCAGCCACGTATTCGACTGCGGCCGAGGTCTGGTTAGGCGCGCAGGCAAAGCCGGTGACCAACAGGTCAAGATCGCCGGCTGTCTCCCGGCCCCGGCGCAGCGAACCAGCGGGAGTCACCCTTTCAACTCCTGGAAAAGCAATCAGATAGAGTTCGATCCGGCGGGCTGCTTCCGCCGCCTGATCGATGCGGAACCGCCCCGCGCTGCGCCGGTAATCATCGATCCCCTTGCGGATTTTCTCGATCTGCTTCCGACCCATGCGCGGCAATTCGTCCAAGCGGCCGTTGTCGATGGCATCTGCAAGCTGATCGATGCTGGTGACCCTGGTCGCCGCCCAGATCAGGGCGATGGTCTTCGGCCCCATGCCGGGCAGCTTCAGCAATTCGAGCAGGTCGGCGCCGCCGTATTTGGCCAGCAACTCCTCCCGGAGTGGCAGGGTCCCGGTCTGCGCGATGGCCTGTATGCCGGTCGCCATGCTTTTGCCGATTCCGGGAATCTGCAGCAACCGGACCGTATCGGACGCCACGGCCATCAGGTCCACGGTGGTCTGTTCCACTGCCGCAGCGGCTCCTCTGTAACCGAAGACGCGAAAGCGCTCGGCGCCATCGATCTCAAGGAGGTCGGCAGTCTGTTCCAGCTGACGAGCGATTGTCGCATTATCCATTTCGAGCGCGCTCCCGGAACAGTATCGGCCATGGCGAAGGGAGAGTAAAACGCAAGAAAAGCCCAAAGGGTTCGAAGTCAACCCTTTGGGCTTTTCTCACTATTGAGACCGAGTAGGCACAAAATCAGTAAACCACCCGGCAGCGGTTGTGGGGTTACAACTGGCAGCGGTTACTGCTTAGGCTGCGTTATGGGCGGTATCCCTCAGCCGGATGACTGCATCTGCTTGAGGACCCTTCTGGCCTTGGACAATGTCGAACTCTACGTCATCGCCCTCTTTTAGAGTTTTGTACCCATCCAGTTGAATTGCCGAATAGTGGACGAATACGTCAGGCCCGTCTTCACGCCCGATGAATCCGTAGCCTTTGGCGTTGTTGAACCACTTGACCTTTCCTTTGTACTGAGCCACAGGCTCCCGCCTTCCTTGCACGTAAGAAGTGATGGCGAGCAACTAGTCTCACAGCGAAGTCGTGAGCACGGGGAATCGCTCGCTGTTAATGGGTATGACGAGGAAAGGGGTAGAAAGGTTGATTGGCCTTACGGGCCAAGCTTCCACAACGTGAGACAAACTGGCCTGCATTTGTAAACTTTTGTAACGTGCGACTTCAAAAAGTTCGAGCTACGTTTCACTTGCGGCGTTTCTTTTCGAGCAGGCGCGCATAAAGCAGAACGCTGGAAAGCGTCTTACCGTCCATGATCCCGCCCTTCTCGATAGTCGTCAACAGTTCCGACATCTTTATGAGTCTCAATTCGATTTGTTCATCTTCTTCGGGCCGGGGATCGCCCGCCACCAGGCCCTCGGCGAGAAAGACCTTCATTGACTCGCCCAGGAATCCTGGGCTGGCATAATATTCAGCGAGTTCTGTCCACTTTTTTGCACGGTAGCCAGTCTCCTCTTCCAGTTCGCGCTTGGCGCCCGTCAAGGGATCTTCGCCGGCCTCAAGCTTGCCCGCAGGCACTTCCCACAGGAAGCGATTTGCGGCATGGCGGTATTGCCGCTCCATCACGATCCACGGGTCCTTTTTGCTTTTCGAGTTGTCAACGGCGAGGATGACAGCACTGCCGTTGTGACGCACAACATCACGCACGCCCTCTTTTCCACCCGGCTCAATGAGACGATCGCGAACGACGCGGAACAGCCGCCCATCGAAGACCACTTCGGAGCTAAGTACCTGGGCCGTGCCGGTGACCTTGCCTACGGCCTTGCCCTTCTTCCCTTTGGCCTTTTTTGCCTTGCCGGCTTTTTTGATGTGTGATTTTATTTTTTCGGAATTTGCTTCCGAATCCGAAGCGGACGATCGGGCTGCCTTTACTTTCCTCGGCATCGCGGTTGGTCTCCTGTCAGGAAGTGCTGAGTCAAAGTCGAGTATACGCACGCGATCGGTCACACTCGTGCATCGATTGCGGCTAGCATGGCATCCTTAGATCAGCCGAACTTCCGTTGCACGCGAGCCCCGGCACCCCAAGGAATCGAATCGGAAGGAACCATTGCCCACCGCAGATTGTTTTCCCATTACCGCTGCGCCCGGCCTGAGCCGGCTGTTTCTTGACTATTGTGCCGGGGCTGACTCGGTCCGGCGGTTTTATGGGCATGACGGAGGCCTCGATTGGCAGAGCCGTCCGCCACTGCCAGCGCACTGGGAGCAGATGACGGGCTTGCTGGCCGCGCAGAATCCCTCATCAAGCGCAAGTGCAGCGCTGGAGTCGCTACGGCAAGGCGCGGGAGTCGTCGTGACTGGGCAACAGGTAGGACTCTTCGGTGGTCCGCTGTTCACGCCCTTCAAAGCCGCGACGGCCATTGCCCGCGCCCGTCAGGCGGCGGCTGCCGGGCGTCCGCACGTCGCGATTTTCTGGCTGGCCAGTGAAGATCACGACTTCGCCGAGATCAATCACGTCACCTTCCCGTCTCGCCGTGAACTGCGCAAGCTGGTCTATCCAACCACGCCGGAGACAGCGCAGCCGGTCGGCTCCGTGGTGCTCGACGAGTCGATTACGCCGCTGCTCGATGAGGCCTGGGAACTTCTGGGCTCGTCGGATGCGATGGATGCGCTGGCGGAAGCCTACAAGCCCGGCCGGACATTCGCCCAGGCGTTCGCGGATTTCTACGCGAAGGCCTTCGCTGCTCAAGGGCTGCTGGTCCTCGATGCAGGTGGTCGGGATCTGCATAGCATCGGCGCGCCGGTCTTGCGCGCGGCTGTCGAAAGGGCTGACGAGTTGCATGCCGCCCTGGTCGAACGCAATCGGGAACTTGAAAGCGGGGGCTATCACGCCCAGGTGGCAGTCGCACAACAGTCGAGCCTGCTCTTCCTGATCGATGCGAACAGCCACGCGCGCATAGCGCTCAAGCGCCAGCCGGCTACAGCGTCCGAGCCCGCTGGGTTGTGGCAAGCCGGCCGTCAAAAGTATTCCACCGCCGAACTCGTCGCCATTCTCGAAGCCGAGCCGGAGCGCATCTCGCCATCCGCGCTTCTGCGGCCTGTGTTTCAGGACTACATCCTTTCCACGTCGCTCACCATTGGCGGCCCCGCCGAGATCGCCTATTTCGCGCAATCCGCCGTTCTGTTCGACGAGATTCTAGGCCGCATGACTCCGGCGCAGCCACGCTTCTCAGCAACGCTAATCGAGCCGGTTATCGCAGATCTTCTGCGCGAGCACGAACTCACTCCGGAGCGGGTCTTTTCCGAAACCCAGGAGTCACTGACGCACTTGCTCGGGGCCAGGGCCATACCCATCGAGGGCAAACGCAAGCTGGCCAATGCAGGCAACGCGCTTGACGGCGAGCTAGAAACCCTTCTCGGCTGGATGCGCTCCCTCGACGAAGGCCTGGGCCGGTCGGCCGAAACATCGGCCAGCAAGATGCGCTACCAAATGAACCGGCTGCGCCGCCTCGCGGCGAACTTTCAGGTGCAGCGCGAAGCCTCGCTGGCACGGCACGCGGAAACCGTGAGCCAGGCGCTCTATCCCGAAGGCGGTCTGCAGGAGCGGTTGCACGGTGCGGCCTATTACTTGGCGCGTCATGGATTTGAGCTGGCCGAAGAACTCGTTGAGCGGGCGGCGAAGTTGTGTCCCGGACATACGATTCTCTGGCTTTAGGTTGCTTCGCGTCGAGGAATATGACTTACCGAAGTTTCTCGATTGATAAGTACAGCATGCCAATTTAGTAAGTCAAAGCAACCCCTGATATAGAAACCGCGATACAAGCGCTGCCCCAGGCGTGGTCGCTCCCTCTGCTTGGTACGCAGAACAACTTACTATTCGGGCATAGCATCCATCTGCTTGGCAACACAGCGGTCTTCCGCGCCGTACACCTCGGGCGTCCGAGCATTGGCGTGAAAGAGAAACGCAGCTTAACGATTCCAGCAGAGGGAAACGAGATGACAAACAGCAATCGTAAGTACAGCGTGGTGGTCTTGTTGCTGGCCGCGTCCGGGTGGTTAACCGCACAGGAGGCGAACCCGACCGAGAGGCAGCAGCCGTCTGACCAGCAGACACCGATCCAACTCAATGGAGGAGAGCCCCTTTACAAGATCGAAGTGGTCGCGCGCGATATTCCGGCGATCAACTACTTTCACCGCAGCGAGTCCACGAAGATCGGCTTTCAGGGAACAAGCCTGCTGCCGGCGGCACACGGCTGGGCGAAGGTAGAAGCGAAGGGCGGCCGTGCTGCGGTTGAACTTCACCTCGAAGGATTGTCGCCGGCCAATGGCTTTGGTCCCGAGTACATGACCTATGTGGTGTGGGCAATCACTCCCGAAGGACGCCCGGTCAATCTTGGTGAAGTGCTGCCCACGGGCGGAAAAGACAAGAGCGAGATGACCGTCACGACCAACCTGCAGACGTTCGGACTGATCGTGACCGCCGAACCTTACTACGCCGTGACCATGCCGAGCGACGTCGTGGTGATGCAGAATGTGGTCGAAGATCGCACCCAGGGCGTGATCGAGCAGGTCAACGCGCATTACACCCTGTTGCCCCGCGGCGCTTACACCGAGACGGCCGGCCGCCATACCGTGATTCATCCTGTCACGCGCGATGAGCGTTCGCCTCTCGAACTGTATGAGGCCGTGAACGCAGTCAATATTGCCGATGCCGGCGGAGCCAGTAAGTACGCCGCTGACAGCATGAAGACCGCCCGCACCGCTTTGCAGAACGCACAGGACCTCGACAAACACAAAGACAACCGGAAGCAGGTCATCACGTACGCTCGCGAAGCCGTACAGGCAGCAGAAGACGCGCGCATCATCACCATCCGCAAAATAAAGGAAGAGGACGAAGCCGCGCAGCGCAAGGCGCGCGCCGATGCCGAACTGGCCGCACAACAATCGCAGGAGGCAGCGGAACAAGCCGCGCAACAACGCGCGCAGGCTGAAGCATCGCAGCGTGAAGCTGAAGAACGGGCGGAACGGGCCCGCCAAGCGCAACAGCAAGCCGACCTGGAGCGGCAAAAAGCTCAGCAGGAGGCTCAGACCGCTTCGCAACAAGCCGAGCAGATGCGGGAACGCCTTAAAGATCAGCTCAACCAGGTGCTGCAAACTCGCGAGACCGCACGCGGGCTGATCGTCAACATGTCCGACGTGCTCTTCGATTTCAACAAGTACACGCTAAAGCCCGAAGCACGCGAAAAGCTCGCCAAGGTTTCGGGTATCCTGCTCGCATATCCAAATCTGAAATTGCAAGTCGAAGGGTATACCGACAACATTGGATCGGACGACTACAACCAGAAACTCTCCGAAGAGCGCGCTAACACCGTACGTGAGTACCTGGTTACGCAGAGCGTTCCTGACGCGAACATTTCTGCCCAGGGTCTCGGGGAGAGCCACCCCATTGCAGATAACTCCACCAACTCCGGCCGCGCGCAGAACCGGCGTGTGGAAATGGTGGTGTCCGGCGACGCCATCGGCGTACAGGAGCGGGCGCCGGGAGCAAGTTCAGAGAATCGCCCAGCACTTCCTCCCGCGGTTCAGCCGCAGGCAGCCGTACCCCAGAATCGAACCGGCGTTTCAAACCCACAGTGATTCTTGAGATCAACACGCATGAACAACCCCAGGTGGACGCGCCGGAAGTCAGAGCGCGGCCGAACCTGGGGGCGCAGCGTTAACGTTTAACCAGCGGTTCAGCGCAACAGGTCTTCCAGGGCTGTGCTGAGGCTAGTTTTGTCGTCGCGATATTTGACAATGACGGGGGCGTACAGGCTCAGGCCCCACTCGCGGCTGTCTGGATGGCCTTTGATTTTGTTCACGGCGCGAGAACCCGGAACGACGACCGCATCGGGTGGAATGGTCAACGGAATTTCGTCGGTGGCGCGAAGTATCTCACCCTTGATGAGGTCGTACACGGGGGTGCCACGGGTGAGGATCGTTCCAGGCGCGAGTACCGCGCCGCTGCGCACGAGAGTGCCTTCATAGACACCGCAGTTGCCGCCCACCAGCACATCATCTTCGATGATGACGGGGCTGGCGTTGATTGGTTCCAGCACACCCCCGATCTGAGCCGCCGCGCTCAAGTGCACGCGCTTGCCGATCTGCGCGCACGAGCCGACCAATGCGTGCGAGTCCACCATGGTGCCTTCGTCTACCCACGCTCCGGCATTGATGTACATAGGCGGCATGCAGACGACTCCGCGTGCCACGTAAGCTCCGGCGCGCACCGACGAGCCTCCCGGTACGAGGCGAATGCCGTCGCTCACGGCGAAATGGCGAACGGGATACGTGCTCTTGTCGATAAAAGAGAATCCGCCCGTGGAGGCGTTTTCCAGTGCGCCGAGACGAAAGCCGAGCAGGATGCCCTGCTTGACCCACAGGTTGACCCGCCAACCCGTGGCCGTCGCGGCGTCGGGCGACGCTGCGCGGACGTCGCCGCGCTCCAACGCGCCGCGAAACTCCACGAATACGTCCATGGCGGTGGGGTCCCCGATCGCAGACGGGCCGGCAGCGAAATAGCGTTCGATCAGTTTCTGCAACTGGGTAATGTTCATTGTCCTGACAAAGTCTATCAACCCCCTTTGGAGCTTGGCGCGCCCAGGAAGCTAGTGCTCCGGGCAGCGCGCGTGCGCTCCGAGGCCCGCACGGACGGTAAGAACCGCCCCGAGCTGTCCCCTAAGCCTGTACTGGTAATCCAGTCGAGGAGGATTGCATGTTGTTGAAAGCAAAATGTATAGACATGGTTTCAAGAGGGGATTGCACTAGAGTGTGATATAAATCACCCGCGCAATCGCCTATGCTGTATTTAATTAAGCTGAATTCAAAAAATGAGGGGCGGAGCACGATCGGGGAACCTGGTGCGCTCCACAATGCGGTGTAGACCGGGCGGGCCGACGCGGAGAGAGTCGGTGACTCGGAATCATCCTGGGTGATTCAGCGAGGTGGAAAATGTACGACGGCCCGTGGCATGTATTGCACGTGAACGCGAATCACGAAAAACGAGTCGCCCAACACTTGGCGGTGCGGTCAGTGGAGCACTACGTTCCTCTCTACCGGACGCGCTCGCAATGGACCGATCGATGGGTTCAATTGGAACGGCCTCTGTTTGCAGGATACGTGTTCGTCCGTTTCTCACCGCGCGAGCGGCTCTCCGTGATCTCTACGCCTGGCGTCCTTCATCTGCTCGGGGACTCGGCCGGCAGCGAGGTGAGCTGTGCGGAACTGGACCGCATTCGCCAGGCTCTCGTCGGCGGGTATACCCTGCTGCCGCACCCGTGGTTGGAGGTGGGGACGAGAGTGCGCGTCCGCGGGGGAGTGTTTGATGGGGTGAGCGGCGTGGTTACTGAACTGCGCCGTCAATGCAGCGTGGTCATAGAGCTGGCCGCCATCCGGCAATGCTTTTCGCTGGAGGTCGGAATCGATCAGGTGGAACGAATTGCAACGATTCCAGGCGAGCGCGGTGGATTCTCGTTCGGCCCGCGCGCCGCCCACCGCGCTTGAGACCTTCACGAGGCCTCGGCCAATCGACTTGGGACTTCAGTGGGTCATTGCATAGATAACGTAGTTCACACCAATCTTGGTGCCGAGAGCCGAATACTTGACGGGATAGCGCGGATCGTCGAGGAACTCCCATGAGTCACCGAGGTCGGAGTTCAGCGAGAAGGCAACCATGATGCGCCCCTTATCGTCGTAGATACCCTTCCAATGGGCGACATAGCCGTCTTTCTTGTGGCCGGTGGCGAGATGTTCGGCGCCGGGAACCTGGAACCGGTCGTCGAGATCGAAGAGCGTGTGGAAGATGGGGTCGTCGTTGGGAATATCGACGAGCTCTCGTTCGGGGAAGACCATTTTCATGGTTCTCTCGAAATAGGCTTGTTCTTCCGAGCCGTGGCAGTCGTCAGCCATGAAAAATCCACCGCGGAGGAGGTAGTCGCGCAGCTTGTTTGCCTCGGCCTGCGTCAGACCCCACTCTCCCACTTGCACAGCATAGAGAAACGGCCAGTTGTAGACCTCATCCCCGTCATCGAGGTTCACAGATTGTTCAACGGAGCGTGCATTCACACGGCTGAGGCGCCGGACGGCGTTGGCAAAGGAGCGGTCGGCGCGAGGGTAGTCCTGGGTCCAGAGCGAAAGGCCTTCCTGCCATGGCCCGTCGAAGCGGCCGCGATATCCGTCGAGGGGTCCGGGAGGGTAAATCAGCCGCGCAAACGTCCATTCCGCCGGCGTGCTCCAATCGGAGGGCAGCGGTATTGCCGAGCCATATTCGACGGAGGGATACTCTCGAAACGGCCGCTGAGCGAAGACCGCGCTGATCATGATGGCAACAGCCACAAACGGAAGGACGACTTTGCTGAGATTCTTCACGGCACCTCCTTCCCGGCTTGAGGTGTGAGCATCCAAGGTCGATTCCGACGACGGGATGCCGCTGGGGCGCACTCTCAGTTTGACGCGGCTTCTTTGGACAGGTGACGGTGAGAGCCATCCGATTTCAATTGTTCCAGAAAAAAGCGAGCGGGCGACGCGGCTATTAGGCGATTAGTACTGGGCACTTGGGGGACCCGGGCGGTGGGTCAGACTGCACTTCTTCCCCAAGACTACATCGGGCTCGATTGTAAATCTTCGATTACACGTGCGGCCTAACGCCTGTTCCGGATTCGGAGTAGATGCTATAACGGGAGCAAACTAGCTGAGTTAAATCAGCCAGTTCGGGGAGGGCAAATGGTGATAATGAAAAGAATGTCTTCGTTCGGACTTTTGCTTGTTGGATCCGCCGTGCTGCTTGTTGCCCAAGGCGATGAGAGTGGTAAAAAGGTGCGACCAGAAGATCTACCGACCGCTAATCTCATCAGTACTGCCGGCGCCAGTTTCGCCGCGCCGCATGTGCGTGAGGCAACGACAGTGATCGTTTATGGCGATCAGCGCTTCACTGATCCGAACGATACCAAGGTCACTAATCCAAAAGCGCGTCGTTGGCTGGTGCAACAGATCGCGCAGGAGAATCCCGACGCGGTTCTCCTCAATGGGGATGTACCCTACAGCGGCGCAGTGGTGAACGATTACGAGGTCTACAAGACGGAGACCCAGGTGTGGCGGGATCGAAACATCAACGTGTATCCTGCCTTGGGCAACCACGAATTTCATGGCGACCCAAAAGACGCACTGGAGCACTGGTGGAACGCATTTCCAGAGATGAGGAATCGCCGCTGGTACTCGGTGACGGTGGGCAAATCGATCTATACGATTGCGCTCGACAGCGATACATCATTGCTAAAAGGGAGTGACCAGCAACGCTGGCTCGATCAGCAGTTGATGGGTCTTCCCAAAAGCGCCAAGTTTGTGATCATCAGCCTGCATCACCCGCCGGTGGCGGACTTTCAGACGCGAGTCAACGTCAGCCATAATCCGCGTCCGAACGAGATTGCATTACGCGATTACCTGGAGGGCCTTGCCCCGCAATTGCATGCTCAGATCATCGTGAGCGCTGGACACATTCACAATTATGAGAGGACGATACGGGGTGGCATCACGTATCTCGTTTCCGGAGGCGGAGGCGCTTCTCCCGTTCCCGTAGACCGGGCGCCGGAAGATCTTTACCAAAGCAATGACTTCCCAAACTACCATTATGTTAAGTTCGTTCTCGACGGCGAGGTTCTGCGCGGAAAGATGTACAGACTCGCCGACGCGGACGCGGGCGCTCCTGCATGGCAGGTGCGGGATGAGTTTACAATCATGCCTCGCCCAAGGTGAGAAACGGCCTGTCAGCTAGCACCTCTGAATAACTGGCGTGTTCAGAAATGTCAGTCGTTCGCTAACCCCGTTATGCTCCGTAAATATCGCTGTTTCTTTGTTAGTTAGTTCGAACCAGAGTTCCTCGCGCTTCCACACACGCTGAACACAAAATGGCGCCAGGACGATGGTCCTGACGCCAAAAGGAGGATCGGTACTAGTGCCTGAAGCTAGTGTCGATGTAGTTGCTTGTTGCGACGGCGGACGCCAACAGGATCAACGCGAAGGGGTTCGTCTGGCTGGAAAGGAAATGTTGCGAATGAAATCGCGAAGATGTCTCCAAGTCCATAGGAATGGACGAAGAGGAATATAAAGCCAGAACAGGCTGTCCGGGAGGCGAAGCACCTTGAAGTCAACTCGTCGGAGCGCGACCTCTGCGAAGTTCTCCCATCGCGATTTGTCAGGCCAGAGTTGACGCTTGTAACGGTAGCTGCGGATTTCCTCGAAAACCCTCGTAAAAGCGCTGCGTTCCTCGCGTTCATCCGGGGCAGTGAATTCCCGGATCGCTTTGGCGACTATCGCGGATGGAAGCAGAGCAGAGCAGCCGTACCCAGCAGCGTTCGTAGGAAGCCCATAAGCTTCATTCAGAAGGCGCAGGCATAATAGGACAGACCGCTCCCGCCCAGTTGTGCGCGCAGCGTCGAATACTGCGGACCAGTCTGTCGATTGGCTGGCCCAGATGCGAGCCATATCGCCCAACCACTTGGCCCGGGCCCATGCATGACCGCTACCGTGGTCGCTGAGGTACAGCGTGAGGTCTGCGGGCTTCATCGCGATATAACGAAATCCTTGCCATTCGGACGGGAGTCCCCTTGACAAGTTGGTTGCCGCGGCCTCCGAAGTGTCTCCGGCGGTCCGCCAGTGCAGTTCCAGCTCACAGCCCCGATTCGGGTGAACGTACCCGATGTGCTGTTCATGCCTGAGATTGAACTCCGACTGGCGACGAGTCAGGAATGCATAACCCGCTCCGTGCCGCCAGCCCAATGTTTCCAGGCATTCCTGCGTTTTGACAACGTCCTCGTGAGCCACGAGAACGTCTAGATCCTTGGACTGTCGAAAACCTGCATCTCCGTACATTTCGAGGGAAAGAAGAGGACCCTTCAGCGGCATCACAGGTATGCCTGCCTGATTCAAGGCTTCGAGAACACTGGCAAGCAATTGTAGGCGGATAATGGCTTGCAGTCGACAGGCATCACTTCGTTTTCGCAGCTCGCTCGCGATTGGTTCTGGTATGGCGAGCCCGGCAACCCGCTTGAGGGCAGCCCAACTGAGCGCGGGAGTCCGATGGCGATCTACAAGACGCAGATAGTCGGTCCAGGCCACGCCCTCAATGCAGGCTTGACGGATCGTATCCTCCTGCCGGGCTCGCCACAAATCCGGAGCGAGCCAGGAAGTCGCGATCATTAGCCGAAAGGCCGGGGTGGCCCTCGGCAGCCGAAGGCTATCCGTCACTCCACTCCTCCTGGATCCTGACTCAATGTTTTCGTGTGCATCTTATTGAAGAACCGCGCTCGAATCTAGTCGTTCAAGGTACCGGATCGCGGAGGTCAATGGTGAACCCCTTGTTGAATCAGAGCCTTGAATATAGTTCTACCGATAATTGCGATGTCGAACGCCAAGGAACGCCGCAGCAGATACTCGCGATCAAACTGCACTTTCTCCGGAATCGGCAATTCATCGCGGCCGTTGATCTGCGCCCAGCCGGTAAGTCCAGGAACCAACACGTTGATTCCATAATTCGTCCGAAGACTTACGAGATCGTCTTGATTGAACAACGCTGGACGCGGTCCGACAAAGGTCATGTCTCCACGGAGGATTGTGAATAACTGCGGTAATTCGTCCAGGCTCGTGCGGCGGAGAAAGGCTCCAACTGGAGTGAGATAGTTTCCGGGATCCCGCAGCAGATGTGTCGCAAACTGCGGCGTGTCGATCTTCATGCTTCGGAACTTCGGCATCAAGAATAGCTTGTTTTTTGCTCCAACTCGCGTCGACCAATGAAGAACTGGGCCCTTCGAAGTTACCTTAACAGCGCACGCGATCGCCAGATAAAAAGGTGCAAAACAGACTATCAGTCCAAATGATAACAGTATGTCAAACCAACGTTTATACAAAGACATTTTGAGACTGCCTTACTAAAAAGTAGATCCTGATCCAAATCGAGAAGATCTTCAACGGTCGGCGTCACACCTTATGTGCACGAGGATGCCCGAGCAGTCATTGTGCTTTTGTCCACCGGTAATCGAAGGTTCTCCAAGGGGCCGACGCGACGATTAATTGCATCGCGCTCTCTGTCCACAACCCAACCCCATTTATTGAAGTACTTGATCGCCGACTCAATACCGCAGAACAGAAGCCTCGCGCTCTTGTAAGATCCCTTCTCATGCCTATGCACTATCGTTCGAGCAGGATAATACACCGTGCGGTAGCGCAGATGAATGCGTCTAGTTAAGTCGAGATCCTCGAAATACATAAAAAATCGCTCGTCGAATCCCCCCACATCGCGTATCGCATTGCTTCGAAGGAACATGAAACATCCTGATAGATAAGGCACCGAAAGAATCTTTTCCATGTCCATATCGAGTAGTTCTAATGCATCCAGACGACTTCTGCAAAGGTTCTGGAGTCTCCCGGACAATAAGCGTTTTGCGAAGATATCAATTGGAGTTGGTAATCTCTTACATAGATTTTGCGGGGAGCCGTCAGGGTAAATCACCCGCGGCATCACTAGACCTACCGACTCATTCAATTCAAGAAACCCGTGGAGCTCTTCCAAAACGCCTTGATCAAACTGGACGTCCGGATTCAATACCAGATGATATTTAGAAGGCAAGGCGTGATCGAAGGCCACGTTGTGAGCCTTACCAAAGCCGATGTTCTCCGCGGTACGGATGTACGTCACATTGCAAGCGCGACAAAGCATGTCCAGCTCATCGGATGACGAGTTATCTACCACAATTACCTGGATCTGGAGAGCGGAGCTTAGACAGCTGTCAATCGCTATCTTGAGTTCCGCGAGATCCGTGTTGTACGCCACAATTGAGGCGGTTAAATCATATCGATAAATCGACATACGACCAAGCCTATAGAGAGCGAATTTGACTGATCCAAGAGTCGGGAAGTTCCAGATTGCATGCGGCGACGTTTTCCGCCAGGTGCGTGAGGCGGGTGGTGCTGAACATCGCTATACCGACATGTGGGTTCGAGAGCACATAGGCCAAAGCCATCTGTGCACGCGACCACAAACCGTAGGTTCCCAAGGAGGCGTATTTGCGGGCCTGGAACAACTGCTGTCTGTAGTTCTTGAAAGCGCGCAGCGAGTACCACACGTCCGCGGCGCTTCGTGGCAAGAAAAAGCTTGGAGAATACAGGTGATTGGCCAACGCCGCGCCGGCGACGATGAATTTGCCTGCTTGAGAGAGTTGATCCATCAGGCGTTCGCGGCAGCGACTCAGCACGTTGTAATCGAGCATTACGACGTCGAACATTGGAAAATCCAATAACATTTCCAATATCTCGGTATCGAAACTATTGACACCGAGCCACCGAACCCAGCCCCTGTTTCGCAATTCCGCGAGCGTGTCCAGAAGAGGACTACCAAGTTCCTCTTTCCGTAGTCCGTGCAAGTAAAGCAGCGGGATGACATCGAGGTCGAGACGGCGCCGGCTCGCATCTACACTATTGACGATGGCCCGTGGCGATAAATCGTGGAACAGTCTTCCATTCTGCGCGATGTGAGTTCCAACCTTGGTGGAAATCAACAGCTTGTCTCTCTCCTCGCCTCTGAGCGCCTTGCTTAGCCTGGGTTCGGCATTGCCATTCGAATAGCTAGGGCCCGTATCGAACACAGTTACCCCGGATTCCAGCGCTCGTCGCACGATCGCGATTGCCTCCGTCTCGTGGAACCATGTTTGGCCCCATGCACTGGCACAACCCAGACCGACGGCCGATATTTTGAGGTCTACGCCGCCAATTCGCTGACAGCGAGCTAATTTGTCGCTCACAACACGCCATCCAACCAATCAATTGGGGAGAATCAAACGAAGCAAATGAGATTCATTTCGTGGCCAGCTCCGCGGTTTTGGCACGAGACTCAAAGACAGCACGATATGCGTGGTAGGTATTGTCGGCCGTTCGCGTCCACGAATACTTTGCGGCCTGCAGCTTAGCCTGTCGAGTCAGTTGTTCTCTAAACGCCTCGTCGGACAGCACGTGATCAATCGCATTGACTAGCTGTTCGATTGAGGTCGGATCGATTAAGACCGCTCCGGCGCCTGCAACCTCGGGTAGAGAACTGGTGTTGCTGGTTATCAGCGGGGTTCCCATCGCCATGGCCTCTAGCACGGGCAGACCGAACCCTTCATAGAGAGAAGGGTAAACCATCAGATCGCAGCCAGATATGAGAGCGAGTTTGTCTTCGTGGCTTACAAAACCAATCCGGCATATCCTATCTGAGACCGGTGAGCACATTATTGCGTCAAGGGTAGACTGATAACCCCATCCCAGCTTTCCAGCAATTACCAAACTGTGCTTTGGATATTTTATGCTTATCAATTCGAAGGCACGAATAAGCCGATTTAAGTTTTTGCGCGGTTCAATCGTGCCAAGAAACAGGAAGTATGGCTCCCTAATTGCCATGCGGCAGATCGTCTCGCCGGTGTGCTCGACTTTCGGGCTGGTAAAAAAGCACGGCTCTACACCCAAGGGCACTACCCGAGTATAGTTCCCGGTTCCACCTAACAGGCGCACGGTGTCCTGTCGCGTCGATTCTGACACGTAAAGAATGCCCTCTCCATGGCGCACTGCCAACTTTGTAAAAAAGTTGAAGAAGAGGCGACGCAGCAAAGTGTGTGCTTTTGGCCACAAAACGAACGTCATGTCATGGATCGTGATGATTCGTGATGACGTGGAAATCATCGGCATGGTGTAGTGCAACGAATGAATGACGTCGATGGAACGGCTCATCAGGATAAGGGGCAGCACAAGCTGTTCAAAGATCAAAAGCAACAGACGACTGCGGAAGAGTGCCGCCGGGATGATGATCTTAGGCACGTTCGGGTGTCCGTTTGCCTGCGACGCAATGCGTTCGTCATCACTTTGAATTAAAAGGAATAGGACATCAGCGGACCCGATCCGGGGAATGAGTTCACGGATCAGGTTTTCAGCGTATATGCCAACTCCAGCACGCTGCAGAGGAATTTGCGTTGTATCAATGAGTATTCGCACAACCTCGATGCCTCATGGGGTGGAGCAAAACGCCTCGGTAACTCCGCGCAGGTCCCGCCGCGCCAGGATGTCAACAGCAATACCGAGGTATCGCTCCGAAAGCGCGTTGGCGAAGCCCGCCACTATCACAGCGTCGCCCAGATGACGCAGGGAGAGGATGAGGCAGGTGTCGCTTTTCTGGAAGTTATGCTGCATCCATTAAACCTGTCTTACGACAAGATTGGATGAATCGATTGAAAGCAACAACACCCGCGGGAACAATCAGGGAGAACTGCATCATGTACTTCACTAATGAGATCGAAAAAGGGTCACGAAAGAATGTAAACGCGAGAAACCCGGAGAGCATCGCGTAGGCGACGCGGGCAAGCTGAATCGAACTCCGTGCTCTAATCCATCGAAGACCTATAGGAAGCAGGAACATAAATACGACGGTCCCGATGATTCCAAAGTTGAAATTGAACGATACGAATGAGTGGAGTGCTCCAATAGGAGCGTATACCGCGGGAAATTGAATCAGGTCGCCCTTTCCCGGAAACAGAGAAGTCGGGATGAGATTTACAAAATCGGAGAGTAGGTACCGAGGAAAATGAAGCCAAGCCATTCGATCGTAACGCAGGAAATATATTAGCGAGTAGCTTGTAAACACGGGCTCCAGCACAAGATTTGTCCCGATACTTGCTAAGGAAAGACCGGAACGAAGAACTCCAACCGTACCTGAAATGAACGCGACGGAAAGCGTCCCAAAGATGGCCGTCTTCAGCGGGATGTTTTTGACGAAGCATGAACGGAACCCGACGAATATTAGAACAAATGACACAACGGTCAAGCGACTGCCGAGGCTCAACAGCAAGGCGCAGCCTGCAATAAATGGAAACACAGTCCACTTCAAAGCGAGCTTCCGGAACTTTTCATTGGGATGATCGCTTATATCCAATAGAGCGATGACTCCGAGAAGGACAACGCAAGCTGCGAGCATACCTCGTGCTGGGTCGCCTGAAATGTCGAGTTGATATTTCTGAAACAGCAAAGCGCGATTTGTGATTGTTGCGTATACGAGTACAGGGACAACCAGCACGTTGCATATAGCCAACCCAGCTGGATTTAAGCGGCGTGGACTTCTTGGCTCAGTCCGCAAGATTCGAATAGCGATCGAATCACCAACTGCGAAAGCGAAGTATGAAATTAGCGCTACGAATAAGTAAGGTGAGACGAAATCCCCGGATCCGAAGAGATCGGACCAGGAATCGCCTGCTCCTGTAAAATCGCTTACCATCATTCCTATTGCAATGGGCAAGACCCAGTAAAAGAGAAATCCCAATGTGAACAATGTGACATGGTTAATTTCGACGCCGGTGAGAGAGACTGAGCGCCGGTATGCAAACCATAGAGGGAAGACCACGCAAATAAGGAGTAAGGTATAACTCATGTTATAGGATTCAGCGGCAGGGATTTAGGACGACTAGACGTATGTCACTGTTGAAGGAGGTCGGTAGGGAGGATGCCCCGAATACAAGCCATCCCTGTGCAGCCGCGCGGGTTTTCGCAAGGAGCACAAGGTAAATGACGCGTGATTACCGTGCATTTGTGGGATTCAGGTCTCCAACGGGCGACGCCTGCCATTCCCGTATAAGCCACGACGCACCTGGTACCCACCGCCGCGGCAACGTGGCCGGCCATGGACTCAACGCCAAAAAGCGTGTTGGCGCAACGAACTGCCGCCACGAAGCCGTCCCACGAGAGCCTGTCGCAGGCATTGATGCACCTGTTCAGCCCGGAAATCACTCGTGAAACGTTAGCCGCTTCTCTCTCTCCCTTTCCGGTAAAGACGAGAGTATGTGATTTCGACAGGTCCTCTGCGACTTCCCGCCAAAACGTTAGCGGAAGTTCCCTTTTGAGTGCGCCAGATCCGATATGCACGATCGAGTAGCTGGCCTGGTCTATCGTGGGAACCTGGAGCAACGTGCATACTTCCCGAATTGCCTCATCAGTTGTATCGGACAGTCTTGCCGTGCGCTTTTTGAGATGGCAGGCATCAAGGGATAAGGGGCGGAGAACGTCGGCCTGAATTGCGCTCTGAACTCGAAAACAGTTCCTGGAGACATCCGTAATTGCGGTAGCCAAAGACGAAAAGAGGCTTTGTCCGAATCCTAATCTGATCGGAATGCTGGCGCTCCAGGCTATCTCCATCAAGTCAGGATATGAAAATGTATAGAGGCTGATCGCGATATCGTACTGGGCTTTGCAAATCTCATGCAACGCAGTCTTCCGCGTCATTTGATACCGGCGGATCTTGCGAAAGAGATTCTGCCCACTACGATTCAGGATCCAGTGATCGATGCAATGGACGAAAGCTACATCGGGATGGCCCTTAAGGACCATCTTTGACCAGCTTCCCGTTACAAACCCGATTTGAGCGTTCGGATAGGCACTTCGCAAAATCGGCAGGATGGATGTGGAGATGACTATGTCGCCGATATGGGCGCCGTTCAGGATGAGGATTCGCTTCGGGTCTTCGGATCCTGCGGCAGCGCGGATCGGTCTGCCACGGTGAAGCAGTTTGTATGCAAGCGGCAGTACCGCTGTCAGGACGTCCCTGACAGTGGCCCTGACCACGCGCTTCACATTAACCATGCGCAGCGCCATGCTTCGACGGACAGGAGATGAAGTCTCCGCGCAGGATGCGCCGGACTTCGAAGGCCTGGACGACAACGATAAAGACTAAATAGGAAACGATCGTCGCCAACAGAACTCCCGCCGGTCCCATCGTCTTGACCCAGAGGATGGAAAGAACCAGATTGGCAATCGCAGCAAGCGACGAAGACACCGCTTGTTTGCCCACGCGATAGGTGGCGCCCATGAGGCAGGACTGATTCAGGGTGAAGGCAAATACGACGATCCACACACACATGAGCCGGAGCAACAAAGAGTTCGGCACCGCTGCCGGGCCCGCCCATAGAAGAATGAGCCTCTGTCCCATCAGCAATGTGAAAGCGCATCCCACGACGAGGATCGCGACAGTCAAGCGTCTGACGCGGTTGTAGGCGGAACGAATCCAAGCGAGATGCCCTTTAGCAAAAGCCTCAGAATAAGCCGGCCAGAGAGCCGGCAGAATAAGGGCTTGCACGGCGGTCAGGTAATTGACCAGACGCCAGGTCACAGCATACGGCGTCACGTCGGCAGGGCTGAGGTAATGGGCAATGATCAGATTATCGCTGCTGAACACAACCAGGCCGGCGAGTTGAATGGCAAAGAACTGGGTGCCCGATTGGAAAATCCTGCCGATCAGTGGCGGCTGGACGAGCCGGGGCCAGGGCATCATCCATGGCTTGCGATAGAGGCAAATCCACAGCAAACATGCGGTGCTGGCCACGACCGAAGAGCCGGCGAATCCGGCTACCAGCATGGTCAGGCTGCCATGAAGATAGACTACCGCGAGAACCACCAGAAGGCTAAGAACGCTTCCCCCGGCAGCGAATAGGTTGGCCGCATGCAATTCCTGGTAACCGCCGAGGACTTTGGCTGCAAGGCCGGTGGGCAGAGCGATCAGAAAGACGACGAACGCCGCCGCCACAGCACGGGAGGTTTCTCTCCCCAGTGCCTCAGTCCGGACGTGAAAGATGGACGCCCAATGAAACTGCGGCCAGATCAGCCACCCGAGGATGCCCAGACACGCGGCGATGCCGAGGACCATCCAGAAAGCGGTAGCAAAACTCGCGGCGGCACGCTCCCGGTTGTTACTGGCATAGGCCTCCGATATCAGATTCGTCAGTGTATTGGCGATTCCGATATCGAACACAAAAAACATGGTGACGGTGCTGCTGATGGTGATCCACAGGCCATAGCTTTCCGCTCCCAGGTATCGAACCGCGAGCGGCACCGTGATCACACTGACCAGCAGCGTGGTTCCCTTTCCCAAAAAGGCGGACACCGCGGCACTCCAGATCCGGCGATAGCGCTTGTCCAGGCGCGCATCCATAGCGCCGGATGGCGACAATATCGCGGCACCTTCCACGGTAGCGTCCATAGCGGGCAGGGCTGGTTCACCGGTTGACATATTATGACGTTCTTGAACCGAACCGAAGGGCACTCCATCGGGAAGAAAGGAGCTTGATTTCCCGGAAGCTGCAGTCGGGTTTCTTATCGGGTGAGCGCAAATTTTAATTCTCTAAGCTGATTGGCTAAATAGCGATCGGACTGCGCGCACTTCGTCCACCAGAGAATCAGCACGGCAAAGCAGCCCATGAAGAAACCCAAAACCGCAGCGGCCAGCACGATCAGAGTTCGCTTCGGCGACGACTTCCGGTCGGGCTCGATGGCTGGTTCCATGACCTGGATGATCGTCGGTTCCTTGCTTTCATCCAGCCGGGCGGCATCGTACTGCCTGATCAGCAAATCAAACAGGGCCTGCCGATACTTGACTTCGTGTTCCGCCCGCAGATACTCCAATCCGGCTCCGGGCACATCCTCCAGGCCCAGATCGGGCAGCTTGGAAGTGTGACTGCGGGCTTCCATGCGGGCGATCTCGTCTTGAATTGAGGTGAGTTCCCGCTGGGTGATTTCTACTTCCGGATTGCGATCGGTTGCATAGGAGCGGAGGGCCTGCAACTGCACTTGCTTGGCGGCCGCCCTGGCGCGAAGTTCGGTCAGGCCTTCGATCATGGCCTTGGCCTGCGCATCGAGCGCTACCAGCCCCTTATTCTGCTGGACCTGCTGAAAGGCTGTTTCTGCGGTGACGAGAGATTCCTTGGCCTCCTTCAGCTCTTCTTCATAGAAGAGCCGCCGGCGCGAGGCTTCGGTGACGGCGAGGTGCCTGGTGAGCGCGCGCAATTCATCTACATACGCGTTTGCCATGTCGGCGACCCGTTTCTTGTCTCGGTCGGAAACGGACACGAGGATGAATCCGCTCTTTTCGGCGGTCACGGTGGTATGGTTGGCGAGTCTCTTGCGGGCCGCCGTCATATCCCTGCTGTGATAGTCGGCCTTGAGGTTGAATTTCTGGATGATTGCATCCGCGACGGGACGGGAATTCAACATGCCCACGTAGATGTCGTTTGGACTCTTGAGTCCGAGGCCCGCACCGGCAATTGCAGCGAGGGGGCTGGCCCCGGAAGTGGCGGACAGTTGATTCATCATCAGAGCCGCAGCGGACTGAGCCTGCTGGGGCGGCATGATGCGGGTGGTTGCTGTATAGCGCACCGGCAGCAGGAGAGAGATGACCACGCCGATCAGCATAGCCGCGCCTGTCATGCCGAGGATGAGCCATTTGCGGAGCGCGAGCTGGGTGAGGATCTCGATCAGGGTGACTTCATCGACGGAATTCAACTTCTCCGGAGGCGAAGTCATCTCCGCTGTCACAGCCGGTTCGGCAAGAGAGCTGGTTTGAATCATCGCGCGCTCCCTTCATCTATTAGTGGAACTGGTATTGAGGAGGCCGCGGTGATGGAAGTCATGAAACATGAAACGAGAGACAGTGATGGCATGTAACTGAGTCGGTTTTGAGTTCGCGGGCGCGTCGCCCGAGCGTCTTTCTCGATAAGAAGAATGTGATTCACCGTTCGCCTTTGAACGATTCGATTCCCGCTGCAAGTTGATCCAACTTGCGGTCGAGGTCTTTCAACAATGCACCGAACTCATCCATGCGAAAACCCAGCAAGTCGTCCCGAGTCACGCCGTGCAGCGCGACGCGCATGGCATCGCGCGTCAGGTCAGACACGCTGCGCGCCCCGGTGACGGAACACAGGTGCTTAAGAGTCAGGAATTCTTCTTCGGAGAGGCGGATGCTGATGGATCGTGAACGCGGTTTCAGAATTGCCATTTGATTCCTGAGTGCTGGAACAAAGGTTCCGGTGCGAGCGGCGATGGAATTGTGTGGATTCGGTAAGGCAGAGGGGAGAGGTTCATATCCGATTGTGCCGGCGACACGACAGCATTCCATTGAGGGCAGGCTTCGCCCCCGTCTGTCCCATGGGTCAGATGCGACCAGTTCTTGGCTATGCCTGCAGTCAGGTTGAAATGACTGCAACCGATTGCGCATGCGCGAGCGATTCCGGCCCACGCAAGACGCTTTCATTTCTGGATGAAGTTGACCTAAAACTACCAGACTCATGAAGGAAATTCAAGAACAAAGTGTGGTACAGATGGAGGACAGAGCTTCATGATTGGACTTGGATCGATTGAGATTGGCGATCTGCTTTTGCGGTCAGGTCTAAATCTGGCTAAGTCGCTTACTTCCTTGGCGCATTACAGCTGTAATACAGGTGGCGCATTGACACCGCCGAAAGGCCGCCTTCGCGTGGATTGGGGCGGAATGAGAATATGGTGGACACAGTCCGTGCGAGCCCATTCGCTCAGCTCCCCGCCCGAGCAGTGATTACGTTGCTCCTTTTGTACCAGTTCTCATGAAAGAGACTGGGCAGAAAGGGGAAATTGGCAAAGGGCAAGAAGCATGCGACTGAACAGATCGTGAATCTGATACGCCAGATAGGACGAACGATATGCAGAGCAACGACTGGTTTTGGAACCGGCGAGATTTTTTGAAGGCAGGCGGCACATCCGCGGCGGCTCTGGGCTTGGCGGGGACAGCGGCTGTTCCGATACAGGCAGCGCAAGCCCCTGCGGCGCCTGCGGGTATGCCGGATACGCCTTATCCCAAGCTCTCCATCATCACGCCCTACTCGCCGCAGAAGCTCGCCTTTGCCGCACAGGCCGGTTACGAAGGCGTCGTGATCACGCCGGGTACGGACTTTAACCCGAACCTGAGCGACAGCGCGATCGATCAGATTCTGGCGACGGCGCGCACCGCGGGCATTCGCATTGTCAGCATTGAGTACTTCGCACCCAACCACACGGATCCCGATGCGGGCAAGCGCGCAGCCGCGCAGGCCGATTTTATTCGCGCCCTGGAATTTTGCCATCGCCTGGGCTGCAAGTTTGTCGGCACTTTCAGCGGCGGGCAGCCGGGCGTCCGGATGGAGGATCAAGCCGCGGCCTTCGCCGATGTCTTCAACGAAAAATACCTGCCAGTTTGCGAGAAGCTCGACATCGGGATGGGATGGGAGAATTATCCTACCGGTATCAATTTCGCGACTACTCCGGCAGCGATGCAGGCCGTGTTCGACCGCGTCCCAAGCAAGCGGCTGGGACTGGAATTCGATCCCTCGCATTTCGTGCGGCAGTACATTGACCCGGTCAGTGCGGCATGGCAGTTCAAAGACCGTATCCTCGCGGTGCATGCCAAGGATACGGAGATCACTCAGCCTGTACTGCAGCAGGTGGGCATTGCAGGCCAGGGATGGTGGCGTTATCGGATCCCCGGACAGGGGATTGTCAACTGGACGGCGTTCCTCACCGTCCTGCTGCAGATCCGCTTCAAGGGCGGCATCGCGGTGGAGCACGAAGACCAATTCTGGGATGTGCCGCACACCGAGAATCTTCCCGATTTTCCGCAGCAGCGCAAGGACGGATTTGTCCTGGCGCGGCGTTTTCTGGAACAGTATCTGCCTGGACGCCAGGCATAACGGGAAGGCGTCCGCCTGTATTCCGGCATCAATACCTCACCTGAAGTCGCCGGATCAATTCCATCCGCTGAATTAGTGGTGGTTGCACCCGCCGTGTCGCCCCCCGCCAGTGTATGCTGATGCGAATGCGCAATGAGTCAAAGAAAATGCCTCTGTTTCATTCTCCTGAATCAGTTTCGTCCGCCGGTGTCAATCGCCGCGATTTTATAAAAACTACTTCTCTGGCGGCCGGCGCGCTCGCGTTTGGTGTGCCGACGCTTTTGCGCGGTCAAAATCTAAACAGTAAATTGAACATCGCCTCCATAGGCGCAATGGGTGGCAAAGGCCGAAGCGATACAAATGCCTGTGCCAGTGAGAACATTGTCGCGTTGTGTGACGTGGATTCGGGTTCAGTGAACTACGCGAAGCAGATGGAAAAATATCCGGACGCGAAGTTTTACAAAGATTTCCGGCAGATGCTGGATCAAATGGGCAACAAGATTGATGCCGTAACGATTTCAACGCCGGATCACTTACACGCGATTGTGGCGTCGGCGGCGATGCAGATGCACAAGGCCGTTTTTTGCCAGAAACCACTGACCCAGACTATCTATGAGGCGCGTTATCTGCGAAAAATGGCTAAAGAGAGAAAAATTGTCACGCAGATGGGTAATCAGGGCAGCGCCGCGGCCGGCTTGCGCCGCGCGGTTGAGACGATTCAAGACGGGCTCATCGGGCAAGTGCATCAAGTGCACGTCTGGACGAACCGTCCGGTCTGGCCGCAGGGCATGGATCGTCCGTCGGGAGAAGACCCGATTCCGGACACATTAGATTGGGACAAGTGGATTGGGCCGGCTCCGATGCGGCCGTTTAAGAGCCGTCGCGATCCAGATGATCAAGATGGAATCTACCAACCATTTTCTTGGCGCGGTTGGCAGGATTTCGGCACCGGTGCGCTCGGCGACATGGCGTGCCACACGGTGAATATGCCGTTTCGCGCCTTGAACCTTGGTTACCCAACGGAAATCGAAGCGATGCCTTTCGGCCAAATGAACAAGGAATCTTATCCCGTCGGCTCCAAGATTCGCTTTCAATTTCCTGAACGAAAGACTTCCATCTCCGTCGCTCAACCGCATCTTTTCCACCGTCACAGAAAGATCGAGCAGGATGCGCTGACACTCTGGTGGTATGACGGCGGCCAGCCCGACCCTGCAGCCCGCGGCGGCCATGACCTGAGCAATAAGCCGCCGATCGAAGTCACTGCCGACATCATCGCGCTGCGCGGTGACGTTCCCGACAGCGGTTGTCTGCTGATTGGCGACAGTGGCTCGGTCTTTTCGCCGGACGATTACGGAACAAGCTTTTTCGTGAAGCTGAAGGACGATCAGAGATACATCCATTACACAAAGCACCCTGCGCTGGCGCAATTCGCCGAACGCATCCCGCGCAACCCTCATGGAAAAGACAATAATCTCAGCCATGCGCAAGAATGGCTAACGGCCGTCAAGGAAAACAAGCCGGAACTTTGCTACTCGCGGTTTGAGATCGCTTCGCGCCTCACCGAAATCATGCTGCTCGGCTGCGTGTCATTGCGTGTGGGCAAGAAAATCGACTGGGACGGGCCGAAGATGGTTGTAAAAAATTGTCCCGAAGCCGCGCCATTCATCAAACGTGAAAACCGTTCCGGCTGGGCTCTCTCCTGATTCAAATATGGAACCGGTCACGCGCGCCGGGATTTCATCTTGAAGCCAGGCACTCAGACATTGTCGGAATCCATCCGATTTCGACTTGAGCGACCGCTTTGGATCTCTGCGAAGGCAGCAGGCGCCGACAAGCAAAGTTCAAAAGAGAGAGCCCGCGCATCTCACGAGCGGAAGGAGAGCGGCAAAAAACAGGCTGCAGATTTGACGCCAAATGATGTCAAGTCCGAGGTTGAGGCCTCTTCTTCGACTACGGTATGTCATTGATTGTGGGGGGGTATTTTGGTGGACCTGGTCGGGATCGAACCGACGACCTCTTCCATGCCATGGAAGCGCGCTCCCAAACTGCGCCACAGGCCCACTTATAAAGACAACTCTCTTATTGTCTCTGCTGGGGTGGGATTCGTCAATCGACGCTGGGAACCGTTTCCTTCTCGCTGTCGAAGTTGTTCGGGGTGGTGGCGCCAGGTCTGAGAACCAGGCGTCAGGTCGTGCAGTGAAGGTGCTCGAGCAAACATCCTCGGAGGTCTTCCCGTGCAGGCAGCTGTCGTAAACGTTCTGGGCCAACCGCCGAAGTACCAGTCATTCCCTGATCCTGCGCCTGGCGAAGGCGAGGTGCTGGTTCATGTAAGTGCGGCGGGGTTGCACCCCATTGTGAAGGCTCTGGCCAGTGGAGCGCATTATGCGGGAGGGACCGAGGTTCCCATGGTTCCGGGAGTGGACGGGGTGGGAACCCTCGAAGATGGAAACCGTGTCTACTTCACCTTTGCACGGAAGCCTTGGGGTTCGATGTGCGAGAGAACGGTCTGCCCGCGATCCAGGTGTCTTCCCCTGCCGGAGGGGCTGGATGATGCCCTGGCGGCCGCGCTTGCCAACCCCGGTATGTCCGCGTGGCTTTCTTTGAAGGAGCGGGCCAAGATTGCGGCCGGGGAGACGGTCCTGATCCTGGGAGCGACCGGCGCGGCGGGTCAGCTTGCTCTCCAGGTGGCGCGCCACCTGGGGGCGGGGCGCGTGATTGGGGCGGGACGCAATGTCGACGCCATCCCCCGCGATGCGGTAGACGCCGTCATTGCTCTCGGTCAGACGGACGATGCGGTGCGCGAAGCCTTCACTGTCGAGGCTGCACACGGCATCGATGTGGTGATCGACTATCTCTGGGGACCGCCGACTGAATTGCTCCTCGAGGCGTTGGCCCACGGGTTTCGCGCCTCGGCCACGCGATCAACGCGGCTGGTGGAGGTTGGGGAAAGTGCCGGAAAGATCATCCGCCTGCCTGGCGCCACCCTGCGGAGCATCGACCTGACCCTGATGGGCAGTGGATTCGGCTCGGTGCCGCTGGACCAGATCTTGAGTGCCATTCCCACGTTGTTTTCGCTGGCTGCCGCCGGAACCCTCAAGATCGACGTGGAAGCGGTGCCGCTCGCCGAAGTGGAGTCAGCCTGGAGCCGCGTGGAAAAGGGACGTCGGATCGTATTCACGGTGTAGGGACCGGATTTCTTTGAAGGCTCGAGTCGTGGCTTGTGCGAAATGATCGACTCACAGCTTCACAAGCTTCACAGCTTCACAGCTTCACAGTTTCACAGGGGGGAGGGGGGGTGGGGGGGGTGGTACAAAGTGGTACGGACCGGGTACATCCCTGACATTTTGAACCGGGGACATCGCTGACACTCGCGAAGTTTTGGTTTGCCTCATGGTAAGCTCCAATTCCATTGTGGGACTCTCAGCGATAATTTTCGGCAAACACTGATTTCCCGCCGGCGACAGAACGTGTGGAACCAGAATCCGGATTTCCGGGAAAGCTGGTTAATCGCTAAAGGCTGTTCGCGGCAAACGAGGATCCTGCCGCGACGGACCGGCGAACACAAGCCGACTTGCCATTACCAATCCAGCCTTGATGAATCCAAACTGCTATCGAACCATGAATGAGCGTAGTTCATGTTCGACCCACGCTTAATCGCTCTTCCACCACTACGAGCACGTCAAAGTCATGCAAGTCAGGGTTTTCCGCCACGATCACAGAAGCGACAAACCCCTCGATTCCGGACAAACACTCCTGTTGCTTTCCAAAAGAAGCCGTGACATACTTCTGTTGTTAACCAAAAGGAGGCGTCATGAAGAAGAGCGACGTCCCGCAGGGCACTCTCGCGCTGATGGTTCTCAAGACACTTGATGTTCTCGGGAGCCTGCATGGCTATGGGATTGCCCGGCGTATCGAGCAGATCAGTGGAGACCTGCTCGACGTAAATCAGGGCACGCTGTATCCGTTGTTGCTGAGATTAGAGCAGGAAGGCGCAATCGCATCCGAATGGGGCGCCTCAGAGAATAACCGTCGGGCCCGATTCTATCGGCTGACACGAGACGGGCGGAAGCAGTTGCAGGCTGAGGCTCGGGATTGGGAGCAAACGGCAGCGATCATAGGCCGGTTCTTCAAAGTGAAGGCGGAGGACTTGTCATGAGATTTCTTAGGCGGTTCATCGCACGTCTCGGCAATTCGGTGGCGAGCCGGCGAGAGGACGAACGAATGAGAGAGGAGATTGAGGAACATCTCGCTCTGCAGACAGCCGAGAATCTTCGTGCAGGTTTGCCACCTGACGAAGCGCGCCGGCACGCAGCGCTAAAGTTTGGCGCCGTGGAAGCGATGAAGGAAGACTATCGGGCTGAGCGGAGAATGTTGTTCATCGAAACTTTGCTCCAGGACCTGAGATACACCCTGCGCCAACTGCGCAGGTCGCCAGGATTTACCCTCACGTCGATCATTACGCTTGCGCTGGGTATCGGGGCGACTACGGCGATCTTCACATTGGTGCACGCCGTGCTCTTGAAGTCGCTGCCCGTTACCCAGCCGGACGAACTCTGGCGGATCGGCAAAAAGGTCCATTGCTGCAATTGGGGCGGCTATACGCAGTGGGAAGAGTTCTCGCTGTTCAACAACGAGCTCTACCACAGATTCAAGGACAATACTCCGGCGTTCGCGGAACTGGCCGCGTTCCAGGGCGGCAGCACGGGCCTGGGAGTGCGGCGCGCCGGCTCCTCACAACCGGCGGAGACACGCAACGGCCAGTTTGTGTCGGGGAATTTCTTTTCGACCTTTGGTGTGGGCGCCTGGATGGGCCGCCTGCTGAACCCGTCCGACGACCGCGAAGGAGCCCCGCCCGTGGCGGTGCTGAGCTACCACGCGTGGACGGAGAAGTTCGATTCCGATCCGACCGTGGTGGGCTCGGTCTTCCTGTTCAACAACAATCCATTCACGATCGTGGGTGTGGCCGCACCGGGTTTCTTTGGCGCCGATATGCGCGGCTGGGCCATGCCCGAGATCTGGATGCCGCTTTCCGCCGAACCGCTCATCGATAACAAGCCCGCGCGCCTCACAAGCGCCAAGGCGAACTGGCTCGACATCATCGGCCGGGTCAAGCCGGGAACCGACCACCGGGCGCTGGAGACGCAGTTGCGAACCGAACTGCGTCAATGGCAGATGAGCCACTACTCCGACCTGACCACGCAGGACAAGGAGTTCCTGCCCAAACAACAGATGTTCCTGACGCCGGGCGGCGCGGGCGTGACCGACATGCGCGAACAGTATGAAGATGCGCTTCGCGTGCTTCTGATAGCGGCCGCATGTGTTTTGCTGATCGCCTGCGCCAACCTGGCGAATCTACTGCTGGCGCGGGGCTTGAAAAACCGTCAACAGACGTCGCTGCGCATTGCCATTGGGGCTTCACGGGGACGGCTGGTGCGCAAGGCGCTGGTGGAAAGCCTGCTGCTCGGACTGATGGGCGGCGCAGCCGGGTTGACCGTAGCCTACTTGGGAACGTCGCTGGTGCTCCGGCTTGCATTCTCAGGCCCCAATTTCTGGGTTCCGATAGACGCGTCTCCTTCGGTTCCGGTGCTTCTTTTCGCTCTCGGCATTTCCTTGTTGACCGGCATTCTGTTTGGTGTCGCCCCTGCGTGGGCAACCTCCCATGCCGAACCGGTGGAAGCTCTGCGCGGCGCCAATCGCTCCACGGCGCACGGGGCGAGATGGTCGCAGAAGGCCCTCGTGATCGCGCAAGCGGCCGTGTCCCTCGTGCTCATCAGCGCGGCCGTGATGCTGGCGCAAAGTCTGCGCAACCTCAAGAATCAGAACTTTGGCTTTCAAGTCGAAGGCCGCTACATGGCCTCGCTCGATGTGCACCAGGCCGGTTACAAGCCCGAGCAACTGGATTTGCTCTATCGCCGTATATTCGATCGTCTTGCCGAGATTCCCGGCGTGAAGGGCGTGGCCGGCGCCACCTATGCGCCGATGAGCGGCGATAGCTGGAATGATGGCGTTCGCATCCAGGGCAAGCCCGAGCCGCATTCCGGTGAAGACGATGGAGCCACCTGGACGCGGGTGACGCCAAGCTTCTTCTCCACGCTAGACAACCACATCACGAAGGGGCGGCCGATAGACGAGCGCGATACCGCCAATGGGCCGCTGGTGGCCGTTGTGAACGAGGCCTTCGCACAGAAATTTCTCAAAGGCGAGAATCCCATCGGGAAGCGTTTCGGCGCCGACGAAATGATCCGCGCCGGCGATTTCGAAATCGTGGGCGTGGCCGCCGATATGCGGTATTTGAACAGCGGCTTCAAGGACCCGAACCGGGCGATGTACTTCCTGCCCGAGGCCCAGCACACCAAGTACACCAAGGCTGAGGAAATCGAAGGTGAAAAAGCAGCGCATTACTTTGAGAACCTGATTGTCTGGGCTCCGGGCAAGCCGGAAGGCCTCGAAATGCACGTGCGGAAGGCGCTCTCCGACATCGATCCCAATATTCCGCTCCTCGATTTCGCAAGCTACCACGAGACGCTGGCGCGCGACTTCGGCCAGCAGAACATGATTGCCAAGCTGACGTTGATTTTTGGCGTGCTGGCGCTGGGCCTTGCTGCAATCGGCCTCTACGGCGTCATGTCTTATTCCGTGGAGCAGCGCACCAGTGAGATCGGCATCCGGATGGCGCTCGGAGCCGACCGCGGAAGCGTTCTTGCTATGGTGTTGCGGAGCGCGTTTGTACAGGTTGGCATCGGGCTGGCCATCGGACTCCCGGCAGCCATCGCGGCGGGCCGCGCCATCACCGATCAGCTTTACGCGGTGAAGCCTTACGATCCCGTGATTCTTGCTGTCGCGGTGCTGGTGCTCGGACTCGCGTCTCTGGTTGCAGCGGGAGTACCCGCGCGGCGCGCCGTCAACGTCAACGCGATAGAGGCACTGCGCTCGGAATAGGGAATTTTGCGATCCAAAGCGGAGAGGCGGCCGTTTTCCGAGACTCCTTAGGTGCGAGCATGCGAAGTTTTATATCTAACCTATACTATTTGCCCGTTGATGGTGACCCCCAGTTCGTTGGGACTCCGTCCCCTGGATCGATCAACATTAGTCCCCGGAAACGGGCATGTGGCCTGCGATTCTCGGATCACGCATGTCGCCAAGCCACTCTTTGAGCCATCAGAGGGCTGAACTCTGGGTTCCAGGAGGTGACCGCCAATTCGGACTGTGACCGGTCGCGACGTAATCGTTCCTTTGAGACACAGTGATGCTGGCTTGGCTCAGTCTGCTCGCGCTGCAACCTGCACTGCGGCTGGCAGATCGCCGCACATTTGGTCGTGACCGGGAACACTTGCGCGGCGCCCGGTGTCTAAGACAATAGAGCGCGCGGAACAGTTGAGGCTTACGACCGAGTGTTCCGTTCCCGCACGCTCCGCGCGGCCGTGAGTTCGGAGACGCCCGAAAACGATCGCAGGGACGAAAGGCCGCACCAGGCGAGCCGGCATTGAACGAACGGGCCGGCTCGAAGACATTCAAGGCAGAGATGCCAAGATTGCGTCATATGCGGTAATGTGGGAGGACACTGGTTTGCAGGCGGACCTCACCATGGGCAATCTGGCTAGCGCGCTGGCGCTTCAATCCGACGAAGCCGCTCTCGTTACTGAATTGCGCGCCGGCTCGGAAGAGGCATTTGCGTGGCTGATCGCGCGCTACCATCAGCCCATCTACTCGCTTCTTGCGCGAACTGTCCAGGATCGCGGTGACGCGGCCGACCTCACCCAGGATGTCTTCGTGAAGGTCTTCCGGGGGGTGGGCAACTTCCATGGCGAGTCGACTCTGCGGACCTGGATCTATCGCATAGCTCTGCGCGAGGCCTCAAATCAGCGTCGATGGTGGTCACGCCACAAGCAGCAGGAAGTTCCGATCGAGCAGGAAATGACGGACGGCGAATCAAGCTGTCCAGTCCGGCTCAAAGAGATGCTGGTCGATCCATCGGAGTCTCCTTTTGATGTCGCCGTGCATGAGGAGAACCGGACCCGGGTGGAAGCAGCCCTGGCCAAGGTGCCCGAGCCGTTCCGGACCACCCTGATCCTGCGCGACATCGAAGGCTTTGTCTACGAGGAAGTTGCGGAGATGCAAGGGGTGAATCTAGGTACGGTCAAGTCGCGGCTGGTCCGAGGCCGCGCCTGTTTGAAGGCGCTGCTGACGGCGGAGTCGCCGGCTCCTCACGCCACCGCGCATGCCGGGTTCGAAATGCCCCTGGGAGAGGAGGCGCGATGAACGGCTGCCATGCAATGCGAGCGAAGTTTTCAGAGTATCTCGACGGCAGACTCACCGGAAGGGAGATGCAACGTATCGCAGCCCACCTGGAGCAATGCCGGGACTGCGCTTCTGAGTGGACCTCCCTCCGCGAGTTGCAATCTTCGCTGGCTTCCCTGAGAGCTGTGCCTGAGCCCAAAGACCTCTTATTGCGTATCCGGGTAGCGGTCAGCCAGGAGCGTGCGAAGAGCAAGCAGCGCCCGTTCCAGAGCTGGAACCTTGTATGGCGCAACACGGTAGGGCCGTTTCTGCTCCAGGCGGGGGCGGGCTTCGCCAGCGCGGTACTGCTTCTGGGCTCGGTCATCCTGCTGGTGGGCATTGTCACCAAGCCGGAGGCGGCGCAGGCTTCGGGCGACGAGCCCCTGGGTATGGCATCGGCTCCGCACCTGCGCTATTTCCTGAGCGGGGCAAGCGATAGCCAGATTGCCGCTCTTCCGGGTCCGGTGGTGGTGGAAGCGTATGTGAACGGAGAGGGCGCGGTGTACGATTTTCGGATTGTGTCCGGGCCGACCGACTCGGCGACGCGGGCGCAGGTTGAGAATCTACTGGTGTCCGGGGTGTTTGAGCCGGCGCGATTTTTTGGGCGTCCGGTGCGCGGCCTGGCGGTGCTGTCGTTCTCAGGCATCTCCGTGCGCGGATAGATTCGAGCAATCCTCTCTCGTGCCGCTTCGACTCACAGACATTCGTCTGCACTATCCGTCTATTGACAGGAGGCAATTGGCCTATAAGCTTGAGCCGAAGACGAGCAGGCGGCCGTCGCAATCCTTCACGACAAACTCTCGCGAGTGCCATGGCATATTGGCAAGTTCCCGGATAATCTCTACGCCATTGGCTGTGTACTCGGCATAGAGCAGATCCGCATCTTCGACATGGAGGTATGCGTCCAGCAGTTCGTCGGCATATTTATCCGGGTTGGGTGTGGGCGGTTCGGCGCAGCGGAAGTGAATCGCGTGCTGGTCGCGGGCCACGATGGCGTAGACGGGCGGGTCGTGCCACGTTCCCAGACACTCGAAGCCAAGTTTTTCCTTGTAATAAGCGAGCGTGCCGGGAATGTCGGTGGTGAAGAACTGAGGTGCAATCTGGCGAATCATGGACTGAGTGTACGGCAGCCCTTTGGGGTCATGCCGGCGAAGAGGCGGGGGCGTCTGGTATTGGACGGCCGAAGAACAAAATGTGCCCGTCAAGATCGCAGATCTCGAAACCGCGCAAACCGTCGTGGGTATCTTTGAGCGGCTCGCTGAAGGCTGCGCCATGATCCGCAAATTCGGCGGCTAGCGCATCGGGGTCTGCCACGTAGACAAAGGCGTCCCACCTCATGAAGCGATGACGCTTGTGGTTTGGAAGCGGCGACACATCTCTGTCGGATTTGATCAGGATTTGTGCTGCATCCCGGCCGATAATGCCAAAAAAAGCGCCTACATCGGGGGACCTGAGCCTGGTCTCAAATCCAAGCTTGTCGCGGTAGAAAGCGATGGTTTGATCGACGTTGCTGACGATGAAAGACGGTGAAATCGGCCCGATCTTCGGTCGTGTCATACGCATGATCCCCCTTTCGGCGGCGGATTCCTTTCCCGGGACTGACGACATGTCACGAGGTTGTGCCATTCATCCTTAGCCCAACCGTAGCCAGAGGTTCTCACAACGGGTTCGGCTGGCGCTGCTCGATCTCACATTTTTGGTCACATTGTGAGTTAGATCGCCGCGATTTTCAGCCATTTTGGACCCGTTTTTCCGGGCTCCTGTTCGGATTTGCCCCGAGACCGGCGGCGTTAACCTCGGCTCCCACCTAGCCGCAAAAACAACTACGCGGCGAGGGTGGGGCACCCATTCCGTATGAAGGGCGTGATTTCGTTTCTCAGGAGTTCGTGCTATCCCACCCTTTCGTCCGACCACCCCAGCGACGGAGACCTGTCGCCGGGGACCCCGGCAAGGCGAAAGGATGGGGCACGGAGATGGCCACTCAAGACGCGGTGAGAGTCCTCGCTAGCCAGGCAGCAGATCGGATTCGCGGGCAAATTTCAGCGCTTCTAGAGCCGCACCACGAGCGCCGGCGGTGTCGCCGTTCGGCATCACGTGAATCGGGATGTCGGCCTGCTCTTCGCGCTGGACCCCCATTCCGATGCGAATCTCGTCGATGAACCAGCGTTGGAATTCCGGGCTTGTCTCGACAACGCCGCCGCCCACGATCAGGGCGTCAGGGTCGAAGGTGTTGATCATCTGATCAAAAAACAGTCCGAGGGCGCGCGCCTCGACCCGGAAGATATCCCGGCACATCGGATCGCCCTTCTCCGCCATCCCGCGGACGCGATAGGCAGCCTTGTGGGGGTCTTCGATTTTGCCCAGTTCATGATCGGGATATTGCTTCAGGAAATGGGGCAGCAGATATCTCCGAATCGAGGTGAGAGAACACAGGGATTCCAGGTCTCCCATGCGGCCGCAATTGCATTCCGGAAGTAGTCCTTCGGTACCGGGAATCACCTGATACGGAATGAGGACGTGGCCCAGTTCTCCACCAAATCCCTTCCGGCCCTTGATCACAGAGCCATCCATGATGATTCCGCCGCCATGACCGGTGCCAACGACGCAGGAAATCGAGGTGGTCCCTTTGCTTGTGCCAAAGAGGGCAAAATGGCCCCAGACGGCCGCGGCATTCGCGTCGTTCAGGTACACCACGGGTTTACCCAAAACCTGGGCGAGATTGCCGCACATATCAAAACTCGCCCAGTCACCATGAACAAAATTCGTGGAGCCTTTGGCGCTGAGCACCCCGGTCGCGCTCGCGGGGCCGGGAGTGTCGAGGCCTACAACGACCACATCCGCGAGAGAAACGCCGGCCTTGTCTACCGCCGCTTTGAGACCTTCGGCAATCTGCTTCAGACAGACGGCCGGCCCCTCGGTGGAGCGGGCGGGATACTCACACAGGCCCTCGATGAGAAACTCTTCCTGATTGTTCAGCAACGTATAGTTAACGGCAGTTCCACCGAGATCCACACCAGCGACGAGCATTTTTTTCCCTCTCTCTATTTCGTTCCAACCGATCGGTCAGATGGGCTGGGTGTCCAACTTGTTCTCATCTTGATCGCAATCGCGCTGGCAACCGCAGCTCAGCAACACGATGCCACTCCGCGCTGCGCAATGCATTCGCGCAATCCTCGACAACTCATTTGCAGGCAGAATATTGTCCCATATCGAATGGAGTCCGAGTAAGGGGGACACCTCGGCAACTCATTCGATTCATTCGATTGCAATCAAACCGGCGAGGCAAGGCCGGGTTTGCCGGCGCGCGTACCTATACCTGCGACGGCGCCTCTGCGGCAAAAACTGTAGCCTGGTCCTCCTCCGCCGGAGACTTATCTTCGACCCATTCCTTGAGCAAGGCATAGGTCACGGCCAGTATCACCGGGCCAACGAAAATCCCCATGATCCCGAAGCTGACGATGCCGCCGATCACGCCGGCGAAGATCAGCAGCAGGGGTAGGTCGGCCCCCTTCCGAATCAGAATGGGACGGAGAACGTTGTCAATTGTCCCGGCCACCAGCATGAAGGCCAGCAGGACGCACCCCCAGAGAATGTCGCCGTTATAGAACTTCCAGATAATGACGGGGAGCAACACCAACACCGGTCCAAGCTGGGCGAGGCACAAGATCAGACAAACGGCAGTGAGGAGCGCGGCAGCAGGGACTGAGGCTACCGCCAGTCCGATACCGGCAATGAGAGACTGAATGACTGCGGTCACGACAACGCCGATCGCCACGCCTCGAATTGTGCCGGCGGCAAGGATGGCGGCCCTGTCGCCATGCTCCCCAGCCAGGCGAGACGCAAACCTGCGGATTCCTGAAGCGGCCGCCTCCCCGTTCGCGTAGAGGATGGCGGAGATAACTACGGTCAGCAAAAACTGTCCCACCATTGCGCCCATGCTGCCCATCTGCTGCGCGGACCATCCGACAAAGCGGCCCGCATAGGGCACAACCCTGGACGAGAGAGCGCCGGGACCTCCCTCAGAGAGTTGTTTCCACTCAGCGGATAGCTTCGGACCTTCGACTGGTATATGTGCCACCCAGTACGGAGGCGGCGGGACCCTGAAGAGAGCCAGAGCTTTGGCCCATGCGACGACACTATCGATATTGCCGATAAGGGCGCCGATCGACAGGCTTAACGGAATCAGAAGGATGAGCAGGAGCGCGGCGGTCAAGATTGCGGTGGCGAGACCGCGCTTTCCTCCCAGTCTCCCCTGCAGATTGAGCATCAGCGGCCAGGTGGAGATTACGATCATGGTGGCCCACAGCAGGGCGGAGACAAAGGGACGCATGATCCACGCCGTGGAGAGGATCAGGGCGCCGATAAAAAGCACTGCCAGCATATTACGGGTTAGATCGTCAGACGATCGGGAATTCTGCGGCATCATGGACCTCGCTTCGTCCTGGTGAACGCCGGCCAGACGGGGCCGGCAAAACCTGCATGAGAAGGATAGTGCCCACGGAATGAGGCATCCACTGGCAAAACTCTCAGAGGTCGCAGATCAGACAATTTCATGGTGACAGCTCGATTTTGGAGAGCGGTTTTGATCCTTGAGGGTTTAAACCTGTGCATTTGCCGCGCCCTGCCGGCACGACTAAACAGCGCGCCGGACGGCGGGGAGCCTAGAATAATTCCCTGACTTTAACTAGACTTCAGGCAGGGTCTTCTTCATGCCGTTTTGCAAGCTTCGATTTGCTTTTCTGGTGCTGGGCGCAGTGTGCTTCAGCACCAATCTCCGGTCCGCAGTGCAGTCCCAGTCGCCTTCGAACCCCCCGCAAGAATCCTCCTCGTCGCCGAACCCCACTCCACAAGAAAAGGCACCGTCCCTGGTCGATCCCGGAGGGCCGACTATCTCCCTCGTCAGTTCGGAACCTGTGTTCCTGATGGCTTCGGCTCTCAATGCCTGCGGCTACGACGAGGGTCTGGATGAAAGCTCGGCGGTGCGCAAGCGTGTCCGGGAAGAGATGAACCAGGCCCTGGCTCGCAGCGAGGATGCGCGCAAGGCGCGTGACAAGATGTGTCTCTACATCGCGCAGCATCGCATGACGGGCACGGAGAAGGATGTCGGCCAGTATATTTCGCTGGCGCTCTACCTGACGCCGCCGCCGGAGCTTGAGACCTCGGTTGAACTGGTGGAGATGCCTCCCGATTCAACCCAGGTGGTGGAGCTTCTGCCGCTGCTGAAGGACTTCATTTCCGCAGTCGAGTTGCACAGCACGTGGCTGGGCGTGCACCACACCTACGACGAGGAAATGAGCAAGCTGCACGATGCGCTGTACAAGACGATCTACGACACCAATCTCTACCTGAAGATGCCTTTCGAGAGCTACGTCGCGCGGCGCTTTGTGGTGGTTCTGGAACCGATGCTTTCGCCGCGAGCGACCAACGCACGCATCTATGGGGCGGACTACGTGGTAGTGGTATCGCCGGAGAATGGACAGATCCGCATGAACGATGTGCGGCATACCTATTTGCATTACATGATTGAACCGCTGCTGTTCGCGCGCGCCAACGCCATCGACCGGATGCAGCCCATTCTGAAGGAGGTTCGCGACGCTCCGCTTGCCTTTCGGCTGCGGTCCGATTCGGTGGCGCTGACGATTGAGTGCCTCATCAAGGCGATCGAGGCGCGCACCATGGACACGGGAATTCCTCCGTACAAGATGCCGGCCGGGGTGGAACGATCGGACCTGCCCAAATATGAACGCGAACGCCAGGCGACGCAGCAGAAGATGGAGGCGGTCCGGGCGGCAACGGTGCACCACGACATGACGCAGGGATTCGTGCTCACCCAGTATTTCTACGAACAACTCGTGCAGTTTGAAAAAGACCCGGCCAGCCTGCGCGATTCGATTGGAGAAATGGTCTACAGCATCGATGTTGATCAGCAGGTGCACCGGGCCCGGCAGATCGACTTCGACAAGCAGGCCGATGCGGACGTGCTGGAACGCAGCAAGCCGCGCCAGCTCGAAGGACTGGACCTGGCAGAGGCCAAGCTGGCGGCGGGGGATGTGCAAGGGGCCAGCGCGCTGGCGCGCCAGGCGCTTGCCGATCAGTCGGACACTCTGTCGTCAGTAGCCAACAGCTCCCGGGCCAACTTTATCCTGGCCCGCGCGGCGATCATGACCGGTCACCCCGACGAAGCTATCAACCGGTTCCAGACCACCCTCACGACCAGCAAGGAACCGCGGCTACTGGCGTGGTCCCACATCTATCTCGGGCGCATGCTCGACCTGGAATGCAAGCGCGACCAGGCGGTCGCGGAATACAAGCTGGCCCTGGCGGACCGGGATGGGCAGCAGGATACGCGGCTGGCTGCGGAACGCGGGGTCAAAGCCGCGTATGCCGTAAAGGGGCACAGCTGCGAAGACGACGATGCACAGGATGAGCCCGTTCCGCCCACGAGCAAGCCCGGCCAGGCCCAGCAAAACCCTCAATCGAAGCCGCAATGAGCTGGTTCGCGGGGCACGGGCGGAGACGTCTAATGAAATGGGAGCGGAATTTCGCACATGCAGGCATTTCTTGGTGAATTAGAAACAGCCCTGGGATATGGCTTTGCCAATCCCGAGCTGCTGCTGTGCGCGTTGACCCACCGATCGCTGGCCAACGAAAGAATCGTCGAGGGTACCGAAAACGGAGGAACTGCCGGCGATAACGAGCGTCTCGAGTTTCTGGGAGACGCGGTGCTGGGCCTGGTGGTGGCGGAGGCCATGTTTCTGCTTTACCCCGACTGGCAGGAAGGCGAATTGACGCGGGTGCGGGCGCAATTGGTGAGCCGGCAGCACATGGCGGAGGTGGCGGCGTCACTCGAACTGGGGCGTCACCTGCGCCTCAGCCGGGGCGAGGACCGCAGCGGCCTGCGCCGCAAAAACACCGTCCTCTCGAACACCATGGAGGCGGTGATCGGCGCGTTGTTCCTCGATGGGGGGTTGGAGCCGGTACGCGTGTTTGTGCGCCGTCACGTGATGGGCGAGACGGCCGAGCAACTGGCTCGAGACCTGCGGTCCGGCGCTGCGCTGGGCAACTACAAATCGGCCTTGCAGGAACGCCTCCAGGCGATCGGCGCGGGAGCGCCCGTTTACAGAATCAAGAACGAAAGCGGCCCCGATCATCGCAAGCGGTTTCTTGTGGAAGTTCGATTGAAGGCGGGCGAGGGCGAGCCCGGCAAGTCCCTGGCCCGGGGCGTGGGAAGCACCAAAAAGGATGCGGAGCAGGATGCGGCGCGTCGGGCCCTGGCACGCCTTGCGGCAGGAGCGACCGTTGAAGACGAAACCGGGCAGAACGATACAATAAAAGTTCTCCATCCCACGGAGGAGGACCTGTCCGCGGGGACCCCGGTTCTCCACCCCACGGACGAGGACCTGTCCGCGGGGACCCCGGTGGAGGAGGAGCAGGCGGCGCAATGAGCATCCCCGTCCAGATCGCCGGCCAAACCTCGAGTCAGGCCCCGGTGCAACAACCGGAGCAGCTTCACGCCGAGCCGTCGACTCATTCGTTTGGCGCGGTCCGGCGGGTGGTCCCGCCTTCTGCGGGACGAATCCGGCTGCATCTGCCCACATTGCCCGAGGCGGCCGCTTCGCTGCTGCGGACGATCGTGGTGGCGTTGTTTCTTCTCACTTTTGTTCTCCAGCCGTTCCTCATTCCGTCGGAAAGCATGGAACATACCCTTCTGGTCGGTGATTTCCTGCTGGTAAACAAGCAGATCTTCGCACCGGCCGGGAAGCTGGGGGGCCTGAGCCGGTGGCTGTTGCCCTACCGGGAAGTGGAACGCGGGGATATCGTGGTCTTCCACCATGCGCAACCGCCGTATCTCGTCAAGCGGGTGGTGGGCATACCCGGGGACCGCATACGGATCGAGGACGGCCGGGTGACGGTGAATGGGGAATATCTGCCGGAGCCCTATGCCGCGTATGAGCCAGCCGCTCCCAATGAGTTTCGCGACAATTTTCCGGCAAACGTGTACACCGACCCGAATGTCGATCCGGACTGGTGGCGGCAGCTGCAGAGCCTTACGAATAACGGCGAGCTGATTGTGCCCAAGGGCGAGTATTTTATGCTCGGCGACAATCGCAATCACAGCAAGGATTCCCGCTTCTGGGGGTTTGTGCCCCGGGACGCGATCGTAGCCCGGCCATTGGTGATTTACTTCTCTCTCAAGCGGCCATCGTCGACCGATGTGCAACAAGCCGCGGATGATAGACTCGGACACGACAGAGAACTTTCGGCGCGATTGGCGGGGTTTGCGCGGTGGAAGCGCATCTTTCATGTAATTCATTGATTTGAAGTGCTTGGGGATCCCTGCCGTTCGCCTCCCAGCCCAGGGAACATTCACCTCGCGCCCGCCGTATCCAGATCATAACGAGGCCCAGGACGAGCTCCAGGATGACGAAGACAAATACGACTGCACAAGAACAGCCGGCCCAGACCTCCGTCGAAAAGAAAGTGGAAGAGACCCCGTTTGAGGCGGTCGCGAGCATCTGTTCGGTGCTGGTGGTCGGGCTTTTCATCCTCACGTTTCTCGGCCAGAATTTTGTAATCCCTTCGGGCTCGATGGAAAAGACACTGCTGGTGGGCGACCACCTGGTGGTGGATCGGATCACGCTGGCACCTCCGACCAAATGGATGCCGCTGGTTCACTATCGCGAGCCGCGCCACAACGACGTGGTGGTCTTTCTCAAGCCGGGGGAGCCGGACCTGTTCCTGGTCAAGCGCCTGATAGGGCTACCGGGCGACCACATTCACCTCCGCAACGGCATCGTGATCCTGAATGGCGTGGCGCAGCCCCAGCCGTTTGCCGAACCCACCACGCCCGAGAACCGCCAGGAGTTTCTCGACGAGTTTCCGTCGGTGCCGCCGTACCCGCAGCCGGGCTCAACGCCGGAGGCGTGGGCCGTGGATTTTCCCAACCACGTGGTGGATGGGGATCTCGTGGTGCCGCCGGGGAAGTACTTCATGATGGGAGACCATCGCCACGACAGCCTGGACTCGCGCTACTGGGGCTTCGTGCCGCGGGAAAATATCGTGGGCCGGCCGCTGTTTAACTATTGGTCGTTCAAAACCCCGGAGCACCAGTACGAGGAAACCGGCATTGGCAGCAAGGTCGCGTGGCTGGGTCACGTGGTTCTGCACTTCTTCACCGATACCCGGTGGACGCGCACTCTCCAACTCATACATTGACCGGTGCGCGTGACCGAATACCATTGAGAAAGATGACGGTTGATGCGCAAAGCCGGCGAGGACCGCGGACGAGAGTTTGGGTGGGTTTGTCGGCAGTAGCGGTGATCCTTGCCCTGCTCTTCGTTCCTCCGTACGTCAGTGTCAGCCGATATAAGAATCGGATTTCGCAAGTTCTGGCAGCCTCGATTGGGCGGCCCGTGCGGCTGTCGTCAGTTGAATTGCACATCCTGCCGCGGCCGAGCTTTGTGCTGACCGACCTGGTGGTAGAAGAGGATCCGGCCTATGGCGCCGAGCCGGTGCTGCATGCCAACACGGTAACGGCGTCGATCCGGATACTTCCGCTGTGGCGCGGCAGGCTCCAGATCAGCCGGATCAGTGTGGATGAGGCCAGCCTGAATTTTGTGCGGACGGATGCCGGGCATTGGAACCTTGATCCGTTCTTCCGGACGGCTGCGGCCGGGGCCGGAGCAGGCTCTCAAAACGAGAGCGCCATTCCATTCCCTTACCTCGAAGCCACCAATTCGCGCGTCAATGTGAAGAATGGGGTCGAAAAGCTTCCGTATTCCCTGGTGAATGCGGATCTTTCCTTTTGGCAGGAATCGCCCGGGGTGTGGCGGGTCCGGCTGCGCGGCCAGCCGGCCCGGACGGATGTCAACCTGGATCTGCCGGACACCGGCCTGGTGCGGCTGGAGGGCAGCTTGCGGCATGCCCCCGAACTGCGCCAGATGCCGGTGCATCTCGACCTGGAGTGGACCGAGGCGCAGTTAGGACAGTTATCGCGCCTGGTGCTGGGCTCGGATGAGGGCTGGCGCGGTGACCTGCGGGGAGAGGTTCACGTGGACGGGACCGCGGATGCGGCGCAAGTGAAAGCCCGACTGCGCGCATCGGGCGTGCATCGCGCCGAATTCGCCCCTGCCTCGGCGATGGATTTCGACGCCTCGTGCGGTTTCGTGTACCACTATTCCACCCGCGGTCTGGAGAAGCTGTTGTGCGATTCGCCGGTTGGCGACGGGCGTGCCCGCCTCACGGGAGAGGCGCCGGGGCAGGCAGGGGAGACGCAACTCTCCCTGGAACTGGATCGGGTTCCGGCGCAGATCGGGTTGGACGCTTTGCGCACGTTGCGCCGCGGCCTGGACCCCAGTCTTCAGGCGTCGGGGACCATGAGCGGCCAGATCCGGTATACGCCTGTGGCCGCATCGACGGGAGCCACGCCGCCTCGAGCGACAGGACAGTCTCCGCGGAAAGGGACGAACGCAAGAACGTCAAAGCTGCATCCCCTGCCGGCCGGTCCGCTGTCGGGCGCCATCAGCTTGACTGCCCTTCGCATCTCCGGGGACGGACTAAGCAAGCCGATCCAGGCGGTGAAAGCCACGATCGAGCCCGCCGCCGGGCCGGCTGCGGCGTTGACGGCCACGGCGACGATTCCCGCGGGGGCGCCGCTCCCACTGAACCTGACGGCGCGATTGTCCCTGTCGGACTATCAGCTTGGCGTGCACGGCCCGGCTGCCCTGCCGCGGCTGCGGGAGATGGCGCGCCTGGCTGGGATTCCCAACGCCTCGCTGCTGGACAACGTCAACGGCCAACCCGCCCTGGTCGATCTCAGCGCATCTGGTCCGTGGCTTCCGGCACCTTCACCCCTCGCGGAGGCGCGCCGGCCCCCGGCGATCGCCGGTTCGACGACGGGAGCGCAGAAGAGTTTCGCGCCGGCCCCGGCGCCCGAAGCCGGCGGGTCAGACCGGATGAGCGGTACAGTGACGCTTCGCGCCGCGACGTGGAAGGCGGATTTTCTTGCCAACCCGGTTCAGATTTCGGCGGCGACACTGCGTTTGGACAATACCGGCGAACGATGGGATCCGGTTGAGTTTCGTTACGGCCCGGTTTGGGGCACGGCCATGTTTCAATCACCCGCCAGTTGCGATCCGGAACCGTCCTGCCCTCCCACATTCGGGGTCCGATTCGAGTCGCTCGATTCGGCGGCGCTGGAGGCGGCCATCCTCGGCGCGCGGCAATCCGGAACGCTTCTTTCGAACCTGCTGGCGCGGCTGCGGCCTGAAAATGCGCCGGAGTGGCCGGAATTAGAGGGAACGGTGCGGGCAAACGAGCTTACGCTGGGTCCGGTTACGTTGAGCGATGCCGTGGCGGCCTTGCGCATTCGGGCCTCCGGCACCGAGATTACGGCTCTCGACGCGGACCTGCTGGGGGGGCGGATTCATGCCACCGGCAGCGTCACGCCTGGAGCCAAGCCGGTCTACAAGCTGGAGGGCGGATTTACCGGGCTGAATGCTGCCGGGGCGGGGCAGTTGTTGGGCATGACCTGGGCGGGCAACGGCCTGGATGGGACCGGGCAGATCGAGCTGTCCGGGTTTACTGCAGAGGACCTGGGCTCGAGCGCCACGGGGAGCGCTTCACTTCGACTGGCGGCACGGCTCGGTATCCGAGGCTAACGATGTCGAATTCCCGCCGGTGCTGTCCCGATTCGACCGCTGGACAGCGGATGCGGAGATCGCGAACGGCGCGATCACACTCAAGCAGAACCAGGTGGAGCGCGGGGTGCACAAACTGGCGGTCGCGGGTTCGGCGGTGTTTGGCGATCCGCCCAAGGTCAGCTTCGGATCGTCCCCGGAAGTCCGGGCCGATAAGCGGTAGTGCCGATTTGAGCGACGGCTACAATGGAGGCATGGCTTCGTCGATTGCCTCTTCCCCGGTTCTGGTCCGCTGCAAAGGCATTCTCTTTGACATGGACGGCATTCTGATTTCGTCTCTGGGCTCGGTGGAGCGCAGCTGGACGAAATGGTCGAACCTGCGCGGGGTGGATCCGGCGTACGTCCTGAGCTTTATCCACGGGCGCCGCGCGATTGAAAGTGTGGCGCTGCTGCGGCCCGATCTCGACCCGGTCGAGGAACTGAAGCTGGTCGAGGACATCGAACTCGCCGATGGCGAGGGGATTACGGTTCTTCCCGGAGTCAAGGAACTGATCGCCGCCCTGCCTAGAGAACGATGGACGGTGGTCACCAGCGCCACGGAACGGCTGGCCCGCATGCGCCTGGAGGCGTCCGGGTTTACCTTGCCGGAGAGGCTGGTGACGGCCGAGACGGTGAATGCGGGCAAGCCCGATCCTGCACCGTACCTTGCCGGAGCAGCGCTGCTGGGATACGCGCCCGAGGAATGCGTGGTGTTTGAGGACTCGGCTTCGGGCGTTGCGGCCGGCTGCGCCGCGGACTGCATCGTGGTGGCGACCACCTTCTCTCACGAGGCGGAGCACCTGGAATGCGCCGACTACCTGGTGCGGGACCTGACAGGTGTTACGGTTTCAATTCTGCCGGGCGACGAAGGCCTTGCGCTTGGATTCACGCCGCTGGAGCGGTAACGACCCCCGAAATTGCCGCTAATGTAACAGAAAGTGCTGTTACATCCGGAAATTTGGCTCGTAAAGCTTTTTGATTCAGTTCCAAAATTCCAGCATACGAAAGAAAAGCGAATCTACATAGGGGGTGGGTGGGGGTCCCTCTTCCAAGGCGAAAACTGGGCAAAAACTCCTCTGGGATTAGTTTGACGTTACGGGCACCTGAGCCCACTTTCATCCTGGCGGCCATAGTTCATTGTGGCGCCTGAAGGCCTAATTTGCTGCAAATGTGCGCAATGGGCTACTCGTTGGCCTCGATGCGGCGTCCGTGGGGATCCTGCACGCGGGCGGGAGTTGACCTTGTAGAGATCGGCGAAGGCGCGCAACTGCTCGCGGCTGATGGTGATCGGCTGCTCGAAGACGAACCAGAGCACGCCTTCGGTGCAGGGCGGCGTAGTGAGAGAACCCATGTAGGTCCAGTAGCCGCGATCGCCGGGCAAGAGGCCGCCGGGATTCACCATGTCGGTCACCTTGTCGGTCGCGCCCGGGGTGGTGGGCAGGTGCTGCCACAAGGTTGCGAGGGTGGCGTTGGGCTGGCCGCGGTCTTCGCTCAGCCGCACCGCGATCACGGCCAGCTTTCCATCGGCGCTCTTGTGCACCAGGTGGATGTCCATGTCAGTCAGCTTGCCCTTGACCGCCTCTTCCGCCGGGTGATGGAAATGAAGCTGCTGCAGGTCGTAGCGGACTCCGTTGGCCACGATATAGCTGCCGGGATTCACCTCGACTTCCACCGTATTTCCAGTGTTCTCGAGAGTGACCGGCCCGGCGATGTAGTGGAATTCGATGGGCTGCAGCGCTTTGTTCAGATGGGCGCCGCGAATATCGATGGGTGACTGTTCTTTGCCCTGGGAGCAGGCCTTGTAGGCGGGGTCCAGCCTGCCCCAGCCGAGCGGGCCGGTCTTGCCGTAGTAATCCCAATGGGCGGTGGTTTGGGCAGGGGCCACAGAAGCTGCCAAAGCAAAGAACGAAAAAAGGCAGACGATTCGCATCAACGATTCCTCACAAGCTGATTAGACTGCTCCCGGTGCATTCTAGACGATCGGGGCGGAGCGGCGGATGCCTGTCTTGACCAATCGCCTGGAACGATGAAACCAGAGATTGCGGAGCACGTCGGCCTTTGCGGCACCGATCGAGCGACGTGATTCTTCAAAGGCCCTACAGATAAGCAACATCCGCGCATGGAATCCAATTACGCGAAAACAAATCCACGTGTAACCTTAACTGATCGGACACGAAGGACGTGATCGCAGTTTTGCGATCACAATAAGCGATTGCCTATATCGAGGCCCCGCTAAATGCGGCTCACGTTCCCAGGGGAGTGGGCGGATTGAATGGCTACGGCGCTCCAATCACATGAGCGGTTGAATCTGGAAGACTCTTTGCGCCAGTTTCATACGGAGGCGGGCCGGTCGCTGCTCGATCTGGTGGATGAATCGCCGGTTTTGCTTGTCTTCCTTCGCCACTTTTCATGCGCCTTTTGCGCAATGGCTCTGGACCGCGTTTCCCAGGTGCGGCCGCAGATTGAGGCGAAGGGTGCGCGTCCTGTCTTTGTGCATCTCGGCTCTCCGCAACGGGCGAAACCTTACTTTGACTACTACCATCTTTCCGATGTGGAGAGGATCAGCAATCCGGAGGCGACGCTCTACCAGGTTCCCGCCTTTGGTTTGTCACGCACCAACCCTTATTTGCACTCGTTGCGGCCGGCGGTCTTGATGGGCTGGCTCAAGGGTGCGCTGTTCAAGTATGGAATCGGCCTGATCAAGGAAGATGGGGAGCAGATGCCGGGCGTGTTCTTTCTGAAGGAGCGGAAGATCGTGCGCGCCTTTCGCCATCGGACGATCGCCGATGAGCCGGATTACTTGAAACTGGTGGGCGCGGGTTAAGAGGGTAACGCAAGCCAACGGAGCGTCAAGGATTTTCCCGTGCGGATGAGTGTTCCAGCCGGGAATATGACAGGTTTTTGTCTCTATTCCTTTTTGCCTGTTTTCCCTACCTGCATATCTTCAGTTGGTGCCAAGTTGTTTGGGAGATTTCATACCTGTATCTGCCGATCTGCCGACAAATCAGACCCTGACGGTGATTATCGGCCAGAACGACTTAACTAAAAATCCCAGCCGCCTGGAAAATGACCTGTTGACATTCGACCTATGACGTGCAAACGTATGTGTTGAATATCAACAGGAACGGCGGAACTATGGCACAAAGCAAGTCGGATGTTCTCCAGGGCACCCTGGACCTGATGATCCTGAAGACTCTTGAATCGATGGGATCGCTGCACGGCTATGGCATCGCGCGGCGGATCGAGCAGGTGAGCAGCGACACCCTGAGCCTGAACCAGGGCACGATCTATCCCGCCCTGCTGCGCCTGGAACAGCGCAAATGGATCAAGTCGGAGTGGGGCTTATCCGAGACCAACCGCCGCGCCAGGTTCTACTCGCTCACCAAGATCGGGCGGAAGCGAGTCGCGCAGGAAGAAGAGAACTGGGCGCGGACCGTGACCACCATGGCGCGATTTCTCTCCCCGTCGAAATAGGAGGCGATGATGGACTGGCTGCGTGAAATTCTGAGCCGCTGCGCCGCTCTCCTGGGGCGGAAGCGGCTCGACCACGATCTTGACGATGAGCTTGGCGCCCATCTCGAGCTTGCGATTGCGGAGAATATTCGCCGCGGGATGAGCGCGAGTGAAGCGCGGACAGCGGCCCTGCGCGCCTTTGGCGGTCAAACGCAGATCAAAGAAAACTACCGTGTACAAAGGGGAATACCGTTCCTGGAAATATTGGCCCAGGACCTTCGCTATGCGGCGCGAAGGCTGCGCTCTTCGCCTGGCTTCACCGCGGTTGCCGTGATTACGCTGGCGCTCGGGATTGGCGCGAACACAGCGATCTTCACTCTCGTGCAGGGTATTCTGCTGCGTTCGCTGCCGGTTGCCGACCCGTCGCAGCTCTACCGGATCGGAGACCGCACCACGTGCTGCTACTACAGCGGATTCGAGAATGAGTCCGGAGACTTTGACCTCTTTTCGTACGACTTGTATCGACAGTTCAAACAAGCCGCGCCGGAGTTTGAGCAGTTGGCCGCGATGCAGGCAGGCGGATCCGGATACAGCGTGCGCGCAGGGGCCGAGCCGCCCAGGCCCTTGCGGACAGAATTCGTGTCGGGAAACTATTTCGCGGCGCTGGGGATCGGCGCGTACGCGGGGCGGGTGTTTACGGAGAGCGACGATCAGGCGGGGGCCACCCCGGTGCTGGTGATCAGCTACCGGGCGTGGGAGACCGATTTCGCGCGCGATTCGGAGATTGTCGGCAAAACGGTCTACGTGCAGACGCACCCGTTTATCGTGGCCGGGCATTGCGCCTCCTGGTTTTTTTGGCGATCGGATTATCGCCATTCCGCCGGATTTCTGGATGCCGCTGGGGACCGAACCGGTGATTGAAGGCGCGAACTCAGCGGTGAAACAACGTGATTCGGCCTGGCTCTATGCGGTCGGGCGCGTGCGTTCCGGCGTTGACCTGGGAACACTCCAGGCGAAACTCTCGTCGGTGATGCGCCAGTGGATGCACACGCTGCCCGCATTTACCGAGAACGGCAATACCCCTCTGATTGCGAGGCAGCACGTGGTCCTGTCGCGCGCCGGAGGCGGGATTCAGATGCTGCAGCACCAGACCGGAGCGAGCCTTCGCATGCTGATGATTCTCTCCAGCGTCGTGTTGCTGATTGCGTGCGCGAACATTGCCAACCTGCTGCTTGCACGAGGCGCGGCGCGAACGGCGGAAGTGGCGATGCGCATGGCGCTGGGCGCGGGGCGAGGCAGGCTCATCCGCCAGGTGCTAACCGAGAGCGTGTTGTTGAGCCTGATGGGAGGAGCGGCGGGTTTGGCGGTCGCGTATTTCGGAAGCCACACCATTCTCGCGCTGGCCTTTCCCTGGGCGAGAAACATGCCCGTTGCAGCCAGTCCTTCGCTGCCGGTGCTGGGTTTTGCGCTGCTGGTGTCGGTGTTGACGGGCGTCGTGTTCGGCACCGCCCCCGCGTGGGTGTCGTCACATGCGCAGCCGGCCCAGGCGTTTCGCGGAACCACGCAAGTCACGCGGGATCATTCATCGCTGCCGCGGCGGATGCTTGTGGTGTTCCAGCTGGCGTTGTCGATCGTTCTGCTGGCGGGAACATTTCTGATGACGAAGTCGTTGCGGAACCTGCAGCACCAGAATTTTGGGATCGAGACTGCGCAGCGATACACGCTGCAGATCGATCTTCAAGGCGCGGGGTACAAACTGGAACAGCTTCCCGCGCTCTACCGGGAGATCGAAGACCACCTTTCCGCGATACCGGGGCTGGCTCGCGTGAGCTTTGCGCGCTACATCCCGCTGGGCGGAAATCAGTGGGGGAGTTGCGTCATCCAGCAGGGACACCCGGCACCCGGGCCCAATGAGAAGTGCTTCTCCGACTGGGACCGCGTGAGTGCCGGCTTTCTTGATTCGATTGGAGTGCCTGTGGTGCGCGGGCGCGGCTTTACCGACCAGGACACCGCGACTTCAGAGCCGGTGGTGGTCGTCAACCAGACTTTTGCGAAGATGTTCTTTCACGACAAGGACCCGATCGGTCAGCATTTCGGCACCGATTCTGCGCAATATTCGGGCGCATTCAAGATCATCGGCGTGTCGGCGGATTTTGAGATGGTCGATGCGCGCGGGGAGATTCGACCGTTGTTTCTTCGTCCCATGACGCAGCGGTTCACCGGGTACAAAGAAGCCGACGTGGATGCGGGCGAGAAGCATTCGATGTTTCTCAACTCACTGATCGTTCAGTTTGCGAGTCCGCAGCAGGATGCGGAGAACCTGATTCGGAAGAAGATCGCCGAGGTCGATCCAAAGCTTCCCGTATTCCGATTCGCTCCGTACGAAGCGATTGTGGCGGAGAATTTCACCCAGGATCGCTTGATTGCGCGGCTGACGTCTGCGTTCGGATTTGTGGCGCTGCTGCTGGCCTCGGTCGGACTGTATGGAGTGATGTCCTACTCCGTGGCGCGCCGGACCAGCGAAATCGGCATCCGCATGGCGATCGGCGCAACCCGCTCTTCCATCATTCAAATGGTGCTGCGCGGGGCGGTGGCGGAGGTGCTGGCCGGTCTGGCTCTCGGGATTCCCGCCAGTCTGTATGCCGGGCACCTGATGAAAAGTCTTCTCTACCAGGTGAGCGGATTCGATCCGCAGGCGCTGGCGGGCGCTGCGGCGGTGCTGGGAATCTGCGCCGGCCTCGCGGCGTTTCTGCCCGCGCTTCGTGCTGCTTCGATTGATCCGATGCTGGCTCTGCGGACGGAGTGAATCCATTTCCGGAGATCCGATCGCCATCGAATCCGGATCCGGATCGGCGCTCCACGACAAAGAGGGTACCCTTCCGATAGGAAGGGTACCCTGGAATTGCGAAGCTCGGGTCTTGGAACCACGGAGGTACTTGGCCGCGGCAAGCAGGAGGTTTCCAAGCCCGCAGGCCTCAACGAGTGAGTTGGCGGAGATAAGCCTGTTGAGCACACGCCAAAACACTGTCCAGTAAGACCCTTATTCATTGAGGGAGTATCGAAGGCAGAGTTTGACACTCCCTCGTTTACTACCGTGAACTCAGCACGAACTTATTGCCCTCTGAGTCTTCGAATATTGCCGAAGAACCCCAAGATTCTTTCTTAGGGTCCTGGAAGAACTTGACGCCGCGTTGTTTTAGAACTTCGGTGGTCTGAACAACGTCATCGCACCAGAAAGAGATGGGTTGAAATGTGCCGATACGGTCTTCATGCCCTTCTGGCGTGAAGAGCGATAGATCAGTGTCGGCGCCTGGGATCGACAGCTCAATCCACCGCTGGCCACCTTTGATGAACTCCTGATCTGTTGTTACTTTGAATCCCAGGGAGTCAGTGTAGAACTTCAATGCCGAATCCTGGTTTTTCACCGGAACACTGATGAATTTGATCCCGCGAATCATCTCTCGTTACCCTCCAAGGCAAGCCTAAGGGCCGCATTGATGGAACACAATATCCTATTTGTTGCTATACCATCTGGAAGTATAGACATGAACAAGGAAATCCTTCTCGATCCTTACGTCCACGGAACCCTACTGCGCGATCTGGTGGGGCACGACCATAAGCCTGCTGCCTTTCTCATCTACTTCTGGCTATATGCCGAGCAACACCGCCTAGGTAAACCAATTGAGATTAGCTACGCCCAGCTGGCCCGGGAAACCGGCCTTTCGCGCTCTGCCTCACAGGCGGCCGTAGGATGGCTGGTAAGGCGTAAGCTGCTCTCCGTAAACAAAGAGACAGTGACTGCCACGCCGGTTTATTCCGTGCGACGTCCGTGGCAGCGGTAATGAGTATCGGATAGCGGACGCCGGGTGCGCACCAGATTTCGATTTGAGATCCCGGAGACACAAGAGTTCGGGATGAAAGAATTTGCTCCCGAACAACTCGCCGAGTGTCCAGCAGTTTAGAGCAACGGAACGTCAACTGATGACTTCAGGCCGAGTCACTCAACAAGATGCGATTCGGTAGATGGGTTCGTGCTCGCCCACCTTAGCGACAAAAGCAAAGACGTCGCGAAGGTGGGGCACCCAAAAAGAATGGGAAGGTGCTGAGGATGACGGCAGTTGAGGGTCAGGTCCAGACGAAAATGGGACCCCTCCGAATCGGAAGGGTCCCATTTTTATTGCGAGGCTCGGGGTTTGGAACTACTTGGCAGCGGTCAGCACGCCGGACTGCTCGGCGAGGATGGCGGCCTTGTCGGTGGCTTCCCAGGTGAACTCGGGCTCGCTGCGGCCGAAGTGGCCGTAGGCGGCCGTCTTCTGGTAGATGGGGCGGCGCAGGTTCAGGCTCTCGATGATGCCCTTGGGGGTGAGCGAGAAGTTCTTCCTGACCAGCTGGGTCAGCTGCGTGGAGTTGAGCTTGCCGGTGCCGAAGGTCTCGACGAGGACACTGACCGGCTCGGCGACGCCGATGGCATAGGCGAGCTGCACTTCGGCCTTGTCGGCCAGCCCGGCTGCCACGATGTTCTTGGCGATATAGCGGGCCACGTATGCGGCGGAGCGATCGACCTTGGTCGGATCCTTGCCGCTGAAAGCGCCGCCGCCGTGACGGCCCGCGCCGCCGTAGGTGTCGACGATGATCTTGCGGCCGGTGAGGCCGGTATCGCCCATGGGCCCGCCAATGACGAAGCGGCCGGTGGGGTTGATGTGGTACTTGGTGTGCTCATCGAGCCACTTCGCCGGCAGCACCGCCTGGATGACGTGCTTGAGAATGTCGGCGTGCAGTTCGTCGTTGGAGATGGTCTCGGCGTGCTGAGTGCTGAGGACCACCGCGTCGATGCGGGCCGGCTTGCCGTTTTCGTCGTATTCGACCGTGACCTGGCTCTTGCCGTCGGGACGCAGGTAGGAAAGCTTGCCGTTCTTGCGGACTTCCGACAGTCTGCGGGTGAGCTTGTGGGCCAGGGAGATGGGAGCCGGCATCAGTTCCTTGGTCTCGTTGGAAGCAAAGCCGAACATCATGCCCTGATCGCCGGCGCCGCCGGTGTCCACACCCTGGGCGATGTCGCCGGACTGCTTGTTGATGCTGGAGATGACCGCGCAGGTGTTGGAGTCGAAGCCGTACAGCGCGTTGTCATAGCCGATGGAGGCGATCACGCCCCGGACGAGGGTTTGGAAATCGACATAAGCCTTGGTGGTGATTTCGCCGGCGATGACTACCAGGCCGGTTGCGGTCAGGGTCTCGGCGGCCACGCGGCTGTAGGGGTCCTGCTCGAGGCAGGCGTCGAGGATGGCATCGGAAACCTGGTCGGCGATCTTGTCGGGGTGACCCTCGGTGACAGACTCAGAGGTAAACAGAAAACGCTCGCTCAAATTAACATTCCTCCCGTTTCAGGGAATTCAGATGGTGGTGCGGATAATCCAGCCCGATCTCACGGTGTACTTGACTATGGTAACTGTTGCGGCGAGTTCCGGCCAAAAAGTCGCAGTAAATGGAGAGGATTGCGGGTTGATGGGCGCCTGGAGGGTCTGAGCCGGAGGGCGTTGGGTTCGGTGTGCTCGCCAACGCTGGCACCATCCTAAAGAGATCGCGAGAATGGGCACAGGGTCGGAAGAGCTGTTTTGGAGTTCGTGGTTTCCCACCCTTTTCGCCAGAAAGAAGGCAAAAGGAGGGGGCACGGAACTATTTTTTTGTGTTTGAGGCAGACAAAAGGCGTCGCGGGCGGGTTACCCGTAGTCGTTTTCTTTAGGGTGGGGTCCTAAGCGAAGATGTGTGTAACCCACGTTTTAAGAGAAAGATAGACTCCGTCCAGCTTTTCGAGGGCAGGGTTTGGGGGGAGAAAAGTGGACCACCAGCCGACGCGAACGCCATAATAGCGGACCATCAGGAAGGCCCCTGCGGCGACAATCGCGAGCATTGTGAGGGCGCCCAGCCAGCGGATCCGGAACTCGACAGCCTCGCGGCGCTCGATGCGGGCCCTTCCGACATTGGAGGCGAAGGCGGCCCAGTTTTGCTCTTCGTTGACCAGACCGGCAGCGACACAGGCTTTCATGAACCGGTCGGTCCAGTCGTGCTGGTCGTTCTGGTCGAGGCCAAGAACGCTCAGGTATCCGCGAACAATGCCTTTGTTGAGGATGCCTCCGGGAAGTTGGCGAAAGCGATCCTGCTCCAGCGCAACCAGGTGATGTTGGCTGATCTTTGTAATTGCCGTAATGTGTTCCAGCGCGATGCCGCGGGACGTCCGCTCCATGCGCAGGTCTTCGCCAAAGCTTCCCATCGGTAAGTACCCGAGTAAGCAGATCTAAGGGAAATTTGTCCTAACGATAACCCGGAGTTCCAGAGTTAGTCAAAGGCAAAGCACCAATCTTTCCTGGTTTTTACCATAATTTTCCGTTCCGGGATCGGGTTCCAAAGCGGAACATGTTGGCGTGCGTGGTTCCGTGACTGGCACGCGGGCAAGATTGCCTGCCGCAACGGCGTGCCCGGTCCGGCCTGGTCCCATGTTAACGGATCGCCCCGTTGTGGCTGCTACCCTGAGGGTGAGGGGTCGTTCGCGGCGCCTCGTGCGAAGACGGAGTGCGGCGGGGAGTGGAAACGGGAATGAACAAGCTTATCTTTGCCAATCTGCTGCATCGCCCCGTACGGTCGCTGATCAGCGTGCTGGCCGTGGCCATTGAAGTCGTCATGATTCTGTCGATCGTGGCAATTTTCATGGGCATGCTGAACGATCAGAAGCAGCGCACCAACGGGATCGGCGCGGACCTGGTGGTGAGCCCGCCGAACGCCAGCTTTATGAATGGCGTGAGTGGAGCGCCCATGTCGGCCAAACTCACGGAAGTATTCCGGCGCCTGCCGCACGTGACGGTCGCGGCCCCGGTCATTTCCGATTTTTCGATGAGCGGTTCGGTCGAGATTCTTTACGGGATCGAGTACGCCAGCTACGACGCGCTCAAGCCATTTGTTTTCATTTCGGGAACTCCCTTTCAAAACCCCTACGATGTGATCGTGGACGACGTTTTCGCGCACGCCGCGCCGGGCCGCGAGGTGGGGGATTCGATCAAGATTCTCAATCATGACTTTCGTATCTGCGGCATCGTGGAGAGCGGCAAAGGCGGCCGCAAACTCATACCCATTGAAACCATGGGGAGTCTGATCGGCGCCGAAGGCAAGGCGTCGGTGATTTATCTCAAAGCCGACAACCCCGGCAATGACGGCGTGATTATCAACGAGATCCATTCGACCCATGGCCTGGAGAATTACAAAGTACAGACCATGGCGGACCTGATCGCGCTGTACACACCTTCGAAGTTCCCCGGATTCGACCTGGCGCTGAACGTGGTGATCACGATTGCTGTCATCGTGGGTTTTCTGGTCATCTTCCAATCGATGTACACGGCGGTGCTGGAGCGCACGCGGGAGATCGGCATTCTGAAATCGATGGGCGCGTCGAAGGCGACGATCGTCGGCGTCATCCTGCGCGAAACGGCAGTGCTGGCGGTAGCGGGTGTTCTGGTCGGGATTGTGTCCACGTTCGGGGTGAGGACGCTGCTGCACCTCAAATTCCCGACATTTGCATTCGAAATGACACCGGCATGGATGGGCTGGGGGACGCTGATCGCGTTTGCCGGCGCGCTCTGCGGGGCGCTGTACCCGGCGTGGGTCGCATCGCGCAAGGATCCTATCGAGGCGCTGGCGTACGAGTAGGGTGTTGGAATATCGCCACCCTAGCGACAAAAACAAAGACGTCGCGAGGGTGGGGGACCCGAGGGAGTTGGAATACGCGGCGCATCTCCCGGTACGGCGTCGTGACGGGCGCCTTCCCTCGCTGGGAGCGAGTGGCGGCGTTAACTGGCGGGAGATTTACACGGACATACTAGCTCGAAATCAACGTGGAAAAACGAAAAAAGTTTTTCGCGATCTTGATCGGCCGCAGGGTGACGGACCGAAACGATTTATTTACATCAAGATGAGGCCTTCTTTATATCCGCGGGTCACGGCTTCGGTGCGCGTGGCCGCGCCCAGCTTGGCGAGGATGGAACTGACGTGGAACTTCACGGTGTGCTCCGAAATGTGGAGGCGGGCGGCGATCTCCCTGTTGCCGGCGCCTTCGGCCAGCAGCGAGAGGACGTCGATTTCGCGGGCGGTGAGGGGCTCTCCGGGGGGCAGGTCGTCGGAGCCGGCCAACTCCGCAGATGCGGGCAGAAGTACCTCGAGAATTTCGGGTGAAAAGACGATGAGGCCGTCGTGCGCGGCCTGGAGCGCGGCGGTGACTTCGCGAGGATGCGATTCCCGCCAGAGAATGGCTCGCGCCCCCGATTGCAGGGCGCGGAGAATGTCGGCGCGGCGCGTGCTGTCGACCAAGGCGACGAGGGCTGGCGCGGCCGGCAAAGCGGAAACACCCGGCAGGCCGCGGGCGATCGAGATGTCGGACGTATCGATCAGAATGGCGTCGGGCGCCGATTCGCGCATGGCGGAAAGCAGGTCGGCGGTCCGGCTGAGGTTTTCAGCGACCTCAAAGCGAGGGTCCGCCCGCACGATGGCTTCGAGGCCCGCGCGTGTGATCGCCGACTTTGCCCATACCAGGACCCGGATCAAGCGGCCTCCGCCAACCCCGCGTGTTGAAGGAATTGCTGCACGGCATCGCTGGAGACGGCGCAGCCGAGCCCGTTGACGATCGCGCTGTTGATGCCGATCACGTTGCCCTGGGCATCGGCGAGCGGTCCGCCGGAGTTGCCGGGGGCGAGGCGGATGTCCGCGAAAAGGAAGGGACGTTTTCCGGGAGGGGTGTGAATGATGCCGGTGCTGACCGCTCCTTCTCCGTCGAAAGGATTGCCCACCGCGATGACCAACTCGCCGGCACGGCAGGTGCGGGCGCTGCGCACCGACGCGGCCGGGAGGTGATCGGCGCCCACGGCGAGCGCGGCCAGGTCCGTGGCCGGATCGCGGGCAACCAGCCAGCCCTGCAATTTTCTTCCATCGGCGAACTCGATAGTGTGCACGCGCGAGCCTGCGACATGGGCATTGGTCACGATCAAACCCCGGGCAGAGAAGATCACGCCGGAGCCACGGGAGCCGTTCGGCCCGTTGACGCGGACCGTGATCTGCCGCAGCCAGGCGGCGATGGAACCGACTGCATACCCGATAGTGATGCCGGATGAGGTGGGGGGATTCATGGGTGCAGCTCCTGGCTTTCAGCTCTCAGCTTCCGGATTCTTGGGTTGGGCTGATGATGAGGGTTGGTGTGATCCCACCTTAGCCGCAAGAACAAAAGCGCGGCGAGGGTGGGGCACCCATTGGTACAGAGCAGACTGAATGAGCGCAGTGCTGGAAGCTAAAAGCTAGCGGCTAGAAACTGTCCTTTACTTCTTTGGTTTTTCGCCGACGGTGATCGAGATCTTGACCAACTGGCCTCCGCGGACGATGTCGAGGCTGATGGGTTTGCCGACGTTTTCGCTGTCGAGGAAGGGCTGCAGGCTGTGCATGCCCTGGATGGGCGAGCCTTCGACGGCGACCAGGATGTCTCCGAGCAGAATGCCGGAGGCTTCCGCGGGGCTGCCGGGGGCGACCGCGACCACCAGCAATCCCTGGTCGGCCGTGATGCCCTGGGGACGGCGGGCGGCTTCAGGAAAGGCGACGGGCTGCATGCCGATCCCTAGATAGCCCCGGGCAATACGGCCTCGCTGGAGAAGCTGATCGACGACCCGGTTCACCGTGGAAGCGGGGATCAGGACCGCAGAACGGCGCGGGCCGGAGGTGGCCATGCCGAGGGCCTGGCCGCGCGGATTGACGATGGGGCCGCCGGAGAAGCCGGTGAAGGGGTTGAGGTCGAGACGCAGCCAGCGGTCGACACGGGCTCCTTGCCAGGTGCGCCAGGGGCCTCCGATGGCGCTGACGATGCCGTAGGTGGCGGCGACGCCTTCCGCCTCGCGGCGTCCGACGGCGAGGATGACTTCGCCCACCCGGGTTTGGGACTCGTCGGCGATTGCGACGCTGGTCAGGCCGGCGGGGCCGGAATCGGGAATTTGAAGGATGGCGATATCGGTTCCATGATCGCGGCCGGCCACTTTGGCTTTCGCTTTGCTTCCGGACGGGAGAAGGACGGTGACTTCATCGAGGCCGCGGATGGTGTGCTCGGCGGTGATGGCCAGTCCATCGCGCCAGAGGGTGCCGCTGACGCCTTCGCGGCCGCCGTCGAGGACAGCGATGACGGACGAGCCTGCGCGTTCAACTGCATCGGCGAGCTCGTTTGAGAATTCAAGCAGGGAATTCGACATGATTTGCTCCTGCGGCCGGGGCCGCTGGAGATTACTGTGCGACGGGAGCCGTGGGCGGCGCATCCGCCGGGCGGGTATTGCGACCTGGCCGATCGGGCAGGCGGTGAGTGCGGCATGGTTAGTTCTCTCAGGTCCCAGCATCGTGACGTGGGTTGACCTCTGAGGTTTCCCACCCTTGCGACAGGAAACTCGCAAGGATGGGGCACGGAAGGTTGTTTAGCGAGGCAGGGGCTTGCCGAAACAATTCCGGCGGGTTCGGGGTTCCCAGAACAGGGCCGCCGGCGGGATTAGAATGGTTTTTCCCCGGACAGGTGAATGGCGGTGTACGTGGGTCTTCGGTTTGCAGGTCGTTTGCTGTTTTTCCTGGGTTGCGCGGGCATGGGGACGGTGATTCACGCACAGAGTGTGGGCGACAACCAACCAGCGCGGACTCCGGATCCGGTATTGGCGGTTCGTCCCACAGCGGCCAAACCAGCGGCGGCGAGGGCGACGCGGGAGGGCCGGATGGCTCTCGACGTCGTGGTGAACGACACGGCGGGAAAGCCGGTGAGAGGCCTCGAGCCCTGGGACTTCAAACTCCTGGACAATGATCGATCGTCCAAGATTCTGTCGTTTCACTCCTTTGGCGGGATGGCGGGGACACCGGATCCGCCGGTCGAAGTCATCCTGGTGATCGATGAATTGAACCTGCCATTTACGCAAGTGGCGTTTGTGAAGTCCGAACTAACGGAATTTCTGCGCCAGAACGGCGGGCGCCTGGCACAGCCGCTGTCGATCATGCTGCTCACGGAGGAGGGTTTGCGGATTCAACCGCGGCCCTCGGTCGATGGGCTTGCCCAACTGGACCTGCTGAATCAAATCAAGGGCCACATCAGCTCGATCAACGCAGCCATGGGCGGCCAGGGAGCGCTGGAACGGGCTCAAATCTCGGTGCATCAGATGGCAACGATTGCCGAGAATGAAGCGAAAAAGCCCGCTCGCAAGCTGATGATCTGGGTGGGGCCGGGGTGGCCGATGTTGCAAAGCCTGGCGTTCCGGTTCAATGAGAAGATCCGGCGGCGGTACTTCGATGTCATTGTCGAACTCACCAATCGACTGCGGGAAGCCCGGATCGTGGTATACAGCGTTGCACCGGAAGACTCCAGCATGGGCGGAGGCCCTTCGCGCTCGCTTCTGTACAAGTCGTTTTTGAAAGGAGTGCCGACCGAGCAACAGGCCGATATCGGCGACCTGGCCCTGAAGGTGCTGGTGACGAACACAGGCGGGCGCATCCTCGGCCCGGATAATGATCTGGCGGGGCAGATCAATCAGTGCATTGCGGATGCGAACGCGTTTTATCGACTGTCCTTCGATCCCCCGCACGCCGAACATGCGGACGAATATCATGATCTTCAGGTGCAGGTGAATCAGCCGGGGATGACGGTGCGGACCAACAGCGGATACTACAATCTACCGCCGGGGAATTAGGTATCCGAGTTCAGCGGTTTCCCACCCTTGTGTCCGACCACCCCAGCGACGAAGACCTGTCGCCGGGGACCCCGGTAACGCGCAAGGATGGGGGACGGAGCAGGTTCAACCCGCCGAGGGTGAAAGACTTGGTTTTTGAGTTCAGCGGTTTCCCACCCTTGCGCCAGGAAAAACGCGCAAGTATGGGGCACGGAGCAGGAGTGGCGGACGAATCGATTCGAGAGTCTTCGGACTCGAATCACTTCAGTGGAGAACGGCAGGACTTGGCAATTCGACTCCGGCGTTGGGCGTTCGCTGTCTGGCTGATCCTGATTGGCGGGTTTGCCATTCTGCATGCGCTTCATCTGAATGCCGACTTCCCCAACAACACTCCATGGATTTCCGATTGGGCCAAGTACACCGATGAAGGCTGGTACGGGAATGCGGCAGTGCGCGCCCACCTTTTCGGGAACTGGCATCTGCGCGGCGACTTCAACCCTGCGCCGGCGGTGCCGGTGTGGCCAATGCTCGAGTGGGTGCTGTTCGGTTTTACCGGGGTGTCGATTGAAGCCGCGCGCGGGTTGGCGGTGGCGTTCTTTTTTGCCAACCTGATCCTGAGCTATTGGCTGCTCCGCGCGCGCGGACCGCGATGGATGGCGCTACTTGCGGTTACGTTTCTCGTGACGAGCCCGTTTCTGTATTGCTTCAGCCGGCTGGCGATCCTGGAACCGATGTTGACCGCCTTTACCCTGGCGGCCTTGAATCTCGCGTTGCGGCTGGGGCGGTTTCGACGTCCGGTGCTGGTGAGCGCGGGGATCGGCCTGCTCTTCACGCTGATGATGTTGACCAAGACCACGGCTGTGTTTCTGCTGCCATCGATTGGATGGGCGATGTTCGCCCCCCTGTGGTCAAAGCGGAGAATGGCGACGCGCTGCGCGGCGGCGGCAGCGGGCGCATTTGCCGCGACGTTTGGCGTGTGGATGGCGCTGGTGATTCATGCGGGGGTGCTGCGCGACTATGAATATCTGTTCGAGGTGAACAAATACCCCAAGCCGGTGGAGTTCTATTGGCCGCTGCTCAGCTTGTGGTGGTCACTTCACGGCGGGTTGTGGGTCGACCGAATCCTTATCCCGCTGGCGGGCCTGGTTCCGTTGAGTGCGGGGTTGGCGTGGCGCAGTGGCTGGAGCCGGCGCCTGGGGCGGGATCCGGCCTTTGGCTCATCGGTGATGGCGGTGGCGGGGTATATCGGGTTCATGACCTATCAGAACCATCCGCAGCCGCGCTACTACGCCGTGGTGGCGTTCTTTTCGTTCTTCATTGTGGCGATGGGGATCGAGGCGCTGTTGTCGGAAGCCTGGGCGAACGAGCCGGACGGCCGGAGCGGACAAGCGGAGGCCGTTGGAGGCAGTGAGCCAAGGCCGGCGTGGAGGCGGAACGGAGCCGCGGTTCTGGGGTTCGCGTTCATGGGAGCGGCGATGGTTGCCGCCTGTCTGAACGGCGAATGGACAGCGGGTCTTGCGATGCGCCCCGAATATACGTTTGTGCCCGCGGCGCGGAAATTGACGAGCTATATCGACCAGCATCCCAGCGGCAAGCGGCTTCTGCTGTCGATCAGCGGCGACGAGATCAGCATGATTACGCATTTGCCGGCGATCTGCGACGATTTTGGAACTCAGGACCTGGCATCGAAGGTCAGAGACTACGAGCCGGGTTGGTTCGCCACATGGAACGATGTCGACCCCGGCACGCTTGAAGATCTCCACAGCCGCTACTCGCTGGAGCAGGTGGCTACGTTTCACGCATTTGATCATCCCGACCGAAACATGCTGGTGCTGTTCAGGCTCCATCCATTGCCGAACGGGCAGGTGAGGGATCGGGAAGTCCAGAACCTGCAGGTCGCGTTGCCCGGGGACAAGATCGAAATTCCGATTGAATGACGAGGGAACAGTGAACAGTGGGCAGTGAACAGTGAACAGTGAACAGTGAACAGTGGGCGGTGGGCGGTGGGCAAGTTGGTTGGTTGACCCGAATTCTCAGCACCGACGTCTGATGATTTTACTGGTCATCAACCGTTCGCACTGTCAACTGGCCATTGTTCACTGCCTTACGGCCGTCCGATCATGACTTCGGTGGCCTTGATGAGGGCGAGGGCTTCCTCTCCTGGCTTGAGGCCCAGTTCCCGCGCGCTGTCGGCGGTGATGATGGCGGTGACGCGCTGGGTTCCGACGGAGAGCACGATCTTGGCCAACAGTCCTTCGATAGTGACCTCGACGATGGTTCCGAGCAACTGGTTGCGTCCGCTGATGCGGGCCGTACCGGGGCGAGCGACGGCGTGGGGCAGGAACTCATCGAGGGCGTCAAGGGGGACGCGATGGTGTCCGCCCGGAGTCTTGATAGTGCGGATACGTCCAGCCAGGATCCAGTGTTTGAGTGCGGGATAGCTGATGCCGAGCTTCTCGGCCGCTTGCCGCGGTGTGAGCATGGTGGACGAAGTCATCGCGATGGGCCCTGTACTCCTCAGCCCGTACTGTACACGTTCGCCAAGGGTTTGCGCGCAATTTCGTTGATGCGGAATGGCTTGAACCTCCATGTGATTGCAGTCACTCGACAGAGGTAGGTACGGATGCTACGCTTCCCGTGACTTTCCCCGGCTTTTCGGGGGCCGCCTTTGCCGGACTCGTCGTTGATACGGCTTGAAACCTTAACTTGGGAGGACATGTGACAGCACAGGAGTGGGTGTACTACTTTCTCGGCGTGAGCGTCTTGTCGCTCATTGTTGCCGTTTTTTTTGCACGACAGGTCATCGGTTCGAATAGGAACGGGAATGCAGCGGATTGCGGCAGCCATCAAGGATGGCGCGGCGATGTTCCTGAAGCGTCAGTACAAGACCGTGGCGGCGTCTTCTGGGCCTGTTTGTTCCCACATTTGCCTACGCGCAGCCGGAACACGCGGCGGCGGAGGTGAAGCCAACCTGGTGCTGCCGGATTTGTCGACCGTGAATTTTCTCGGCATGAACGGGCATGCCCTGCTGATGATCGGATTGCTGTTCTGCGTCGGCGGCCTGCTGTTCGGCCTGGCGATCTATGTGCAGTTGAAGAACCTGCCGGTTCATCGCTCGATGCGCGACATTTCCGAACTGATCTATGAGACCTGCAAGACCTACCTGGTGACGCAGGGCAAGTTCATTCTTCTGCTCTGGGCATTCATCGCGGTCATTATCGCGCTGTACTTTGGCTGGCTGGCGCCGGTGCCGGGAAAATCGATTGCGGTCACGCTGCCGATCATTTTGGGCTTCAGCCTGGTCGGCATCGCGGGCAGCTACGGGGTGGCGTGGTTCGGCATTCGCGTCAACACATTTGCCAACTCGCGGACGGCATTCGCGGGATTGCGCGGCAAGCCGTATCCACTGTTTGCGATTCCGCTGAAGGCCGGCATGAGCATCGGCATGTTGCTGATCTCGGTCGAACTGCTCATCATGCTCTTCATCCTGTTGTTCATTCCGGCAGATTATGCGGGCCCGTGCTTCATTGGCTTCGCAATTGGCGAGAGCCTGGGCGCCGCGGCCCTGCGTATTGCCGGCGGCATTTTCACCAAGATCGCCGACATCGGATCCGATCTGATGAAGATCGTCTTCAAGATCAAGGAAGACGATGCGCGCAACCCGGGTGTGATCGCTGACTGCACGGGTGACAACGCGGGCGACTCCGTTGGCCCGAGCGCCGATGGCTTTGAGACCTACGGCGTCACCGGCGTGGCCTTGATCACGTTCATTTTGCTGGCGGTCAAGGATCCTACGACGCAGGTGCAGCTGCTGGTGTGGATCTTCGTGATGCGCGTGGCCATGCTGATCTCCAGTTCGCGTGCCTACTTCCTGAATGGCGCAATCGCCAAGGCGAGATATGCGAACTCCGACGAGATGGACTTTGAAGCGCCGTTGACCTCGCTGGTATGGATCACGTCGATCGTTTCCATCGTCCTGACCTACATCGTCTCGTTCTACATGATCCCAACTCTTGGCGACGGAACGCTGTGGTGGAAGCTGGCTTCCATCATTTCGTGCGGAACCCTGGCGGGCGCGCTGATACCCGAATTAGTGAAGGTTTTCACTTCAACCAAGTCGGGCCACGTGCAGGAAATCGTGACATCGGCAAGGGAAGGTGGAGCTTCTCTTGGGATTCTGTCGGGAATCGTGGCCGGCAATATGTCAGCCTACTGGCTGGGGCTTAGCATGGTCGCGCTCATGGGACTGGGCTATTACTTCAGCACCGGCGCGTCTATGGCGGTTCTGATGCTGGCTCCAGCCGTGTTCGCTTTCGGCCTGGTTGCGTTCGGCTTCCTTGGCATGGGTCCGGTGACGATTGCTGTCGATTCCTACGGGCCGGTTACCGACAATGCACAATCCGTGTACGAATTGTCGCTGATCGAAAGTGTTCCCAACATCGAAGCTGAGTTGAAAAAGGACTTCGGCATCGACGCGAAGTTCGAACGCGCAAAACACCTGCTGGAAGCCAACGATGGAGCCGGCAATACCTTCAAGGCAACGGCAAAGCCGGTGCTGATCGGCACAGCCGTGGTGGGCGCAACCACGATGACGTTCTCGATCATCATGGCCCTGACCCACGGACTGACCACCAACGTCGATAAGCTCTCTCTGCTCCACGCGCCCTTCATGCTTGGGTTGATCTGCGGCGGCGCAGTGATCTTCTGGTTCGCCGGCGCCTCGATGCAGGCGGTCACCACTGGCGCCTATCGCGCGGTCGAGTTCATCAAGGCGAACATCCATCTCGAAGGCGCGGAGAAGGCGTCGGTCACCGACAGCAAGAAGGTGGTCGAGATCTGCACGAAGTACGCGCAGAAGGGAATGTTCAATATCTTTCTCGCCGTCTTCTTCTCCACGCTCGCGTTCGCATTCATGGAGCCGTTCCTGTTTGTCGGCTACCTGTTCTCGATTGCGATCTTCGGACTGTACCAGGCGATCTTCATGGCGAATGCGGGCGGCGCCTGGGACAACGCGAAGAAGGTGGTCGAGGTCGACCTGAAGCAGAAAGGGACGCCTCTGCACGACGCTACCGTGATCGGCGACACCGTCGGCGATCCGTTCAAAGACACCTCGTCGGTGGCAATGAACCCGATCATCAAGTTCACGACGTTGTTCGGATTGCTTGCCGTCGAGCTTGCGGTGACGCTCAGTTCGAACAATCCGATGCTCACGCACGTGCTGGCAGTCGGATTCTTCCTGGTGTCGGTGTTCTTTGTGCGGAAATCGTTCTACGGCATGAGGATTGACTCGAAGGAAAGCAACTGATTCGGGGGTTGGTATTCGAGGAAACGCCGCCTGAAAGGGCGGCGTTTTCTATGCGTCATGTCCCTGGTGCCCGCTCACCAAGGGTGCTCTGCGCCGTTAGAGGGAAGTTTCCGGAATGGGCCATGAGCTTCGAAATATGGTGATATTACCCCGGCGGCATATTGCCGCGCCGGCGTCGGCGGACTCGTCTGCCGGTCAAGTCGACATGAACTTTCCCTAGCTATCTCACTCAGTGGTACGCCGGAGACCGCTAAGAGGCAGGTAGTCGATGGGGCAATCCAGGACGGATCGGCATGGTCGTTCGGCAAGTCCTCCGGCTCATAGCGGCCATGGAATGGACGGCTCTACGGCCGATGTGGGGTATTATTTGGCCCTTGTCTCACAGGGAGGGAAGGGCTTCGCTATCGAGCAGTATTCTGGGGCTGCGGGAGTCCTCCCAGGCTTTCAGCCGCCGATCGGCAGCCGATGTTACTTTTGTTCCGAGGCGGCAATTCTGTTCTCAATCGCGATCGCAGAGCCTTCTATGCCTCAACTGAAGGTACTCTTAAATAAGATGTCCTCGAGTTGTCCCTTCTTGTCAGTAGAAGTCGCTCATCAGAACGACGGGTTCGATTCCTCCCTCGCCCTGGTACAAAGGTTCCTATTAGCGTATGAGTAAACCGGGTCACGGTACCTCGATCCCGAAGCCCGTCTTTCATTTGCGGGAGGGAACGTCGCTGTGCAAAGATAGAAATGTTCTGTTTTCAGGTTGGCGCTGTGTCTGATGAAGAGTCTGCAGATGCGCGTGCAGACGCGAAACTAAATGCCCGGGCCGGTGTTGTCATGGGTGATTTGCCGACCGAGCGTTGGGGCTTCACTTCTGTGCCCGTAAAGCTGCTGCGATTTGAATGGAGAGATGAGGGTTGGGCGAATCGGCGGTCTAAACAGGCAGATCGAATTATCTGAATTTCGTTTCTTGAAAGCGTCCGGAAAGGTTACATTTATCGTTTCTCAACGGCGTGCAACCATGCCGGAGGGTCTGCTTATCTGAGTATTTGCATGCGAATCTTTGATAGGTGTGAGAGTTGGTGGGTGTTGGTTGGTGTGTGCCAGGTATTGCGGTCAAGCTGTTGTTCCTCAGAGAGGGGCAAATGAGACGGGTGCAAGAGCAGGTTGTCTACGACGAACTTTCTGTTGCTATAGAAGAAACTCATGCCGTTTCGGGCTCGCATTCCGCCCGTTATCTCATATTCCCTGGGCTTCTGCTGAACTCCTGGAGGTATCGCTTTGTCAAGCGGGCCTTCGACATTGTGCTTGCGCTGTTAATGACTCTCGTGTTTCTGATTCCCGGTATTCTGGTCGCGTTAGCGATCCGGCTGACTTCGCCTTATCCCGTTTTCTATAGCGAGGAGAGGATTGGCCGAAACGGCGTACCCTTTCGCATCTGGAAGTTCCGCTCCATGCGTCCCCACGGGGGACCGCATCGCAATACGTTCGGACACGTAGAAGGAATCGTGCTGCAGTGGAGAATGGATAAAGACGGATGCGATCCGCGGGTTACGAGGATCGGCCGGTTCTTGCGCCGCTGGAGCCTAGACGAGGTTCCACAGCTCTTCAACGTAATGCGGGGCGACATGTCCCTGATTGGCCCGCGGCCTGTGGTCAAAGCCGAGACTTATTTTTACAAGCATCTTCTTCCCTACTATCTTGCCGCCACACCTGGCTTGTCGGGATTGTGGCAGGTTTCGGGAAGAAGCGACCTTGACTTTGACGAACGCGCCAGACTGGACGCTGACTACGTTCAGGGTTGGAGCCTGAGAAGGGACCTCAGCATTCTCGTTCGGACGATTCCCGCGGTGCTCGGCCGCGTTGGAGCGCGCTAGGCACTTCGCCCTCCAGCGTAATCTGTATTCGGGCGTCCTGCAAATCCATCCCATCCTTGCCAGTCTTCGGAGAGCACCGCTGCCGGTTCGATAGGTTTCCAATTCAGCGTACGGCACAGCTAGGATTTGAGCGGCATCGCGCGTCTTTATTGCTGCCGGCGGCTACGGCCGGAATGAAGAGAAGAACGGATCACGGCAGCTGCGTCGAAGTTGCGCCGGTCTCCATGGTTCCCTTGAGATGCATGGATCGTGATTTTCCCCCGGCGGCGTGGATAGCACGGCCAAAGGGGAACTCCAGGGATATCGATTCTGAGGATTGAAGGATGGCGGCAAGGCTGCCCAGGGGTACGCGTTTCCTCAAAGCAGGCTGAATCTATGATCCAGGGACTTGACGGATCGGCCTGCGGCGGTCACGCTCCCGGGGTACGAGATGTCCTGAATCGATTGGACAAGAGGTATAAAGGCTCTCTGTTCATCGAAGAAATGATCACGATTTGCTAGCGGCGCAGGCGGGCGGCCTCGCGAATCGATTGCCAGCTGGCGGCGTTATCAGGATCGCGCATTTTCCGTGACCAGAGGTCAGACGCGAGGATCCAGGCCACGCCGGCAGCCGTTCCTAGAAAGGTAAACAGGACCACAAAAATGGTGCGGGGCGGCCACGACTTCTGGTCCGGTACAACGGCCTCGTCCACGATCTGGACCAGCGGCGCCGCCCGCGACTCGTCCAGCTTCGCGGACTCATACTGGCGCAACAGCAGTGCGTAAAGTGCCTCGTGATACTTCACGTCCCGGTCGCGGCGAACATACTCGAGCGCCAACTTTGGGACCTGGGCTGTCGGCACGAGCGGATTGCCCGGATTGCCTTTTCCACTGGAACTCTCCAACTGGCGCAGGTGGTCTCTCAAGCTATCTAGCTCCGAGGTAAGTCGTATCACCTCGGGGTTCGCGCTGGTCGCGCTCTGGGCGAGGGCAGCCAACTGAACCTCCTTGTTGGAGACTTCTGCCTGGGTTTGCGCGATGGCGGCTATCTGAATCTGGGCCTGCCCCATGGGGTGGATCAGTCCCGTTTCCTGTTCCATACGCGTCATCTCCACCTCGGCGTCCGCCAGTCGGTCTTTTTCCCGCTCCAGGGCCTTCTCGAAGAAAACGCGCCGCTGGCCCGCCTCAGTCAGAACCAGACGGTCATTCTGGCGGCTCAGTTCCTTCAGGTAGGCATTCGCCATGGCAGCCGCACGTCGCGGATCCTGATCATCGACCCTAATGGTGATCAGGGTATCTTTGCCGGGAACGAACTTCGTGTGCGCGGCCAGAGCCATTTCGGTTCCGCTAAGCTTTTTGGTCCCGTAGAGCTTTTGCAGGTCAAACTGGCGAATCATCTCGTCGGCGACAGTCCGGCTCTGAAGAATGCCGATGTAAATTGCTCCCGGATCCTTCAATGAACTCAGGGCGCCTGAGGACGAACTGAGCCCGGCAAGTTGTCCCAGTTGCCCAACCAGCATGGATGAATTGGAAGAATTGTTGGGAGGCAGAAATACGGCTTTTGCCGTAAAACCTGGTTTGGTCGTAAGGGCCATGATCAAGCCGACGGCCAAACCGGCAGCGGCGCAGAGCAAGAGGAGGAATTTCCTGAGCAGGACGACTCGGACAGCTCTTACCAGACCCGAATCGGCTGTAGCGGTCGGCAAGGCCTCCTCGATCTCAGATGTTTTCAAACCGTAGCTCCGACTGTGGCTGCCGATATCCATATTCCCCAGAGGCTATTCTCAGTATATTCGCCAGAGCGCAAAACGACTCCGGAACGGGGCCGAGTGACCTGACTCCATTTAGGTCCACTTCGCTCCCGCAACACACAATCATGGCCCAACTCCCACTCCGGGAAGTGGACTGACCCCCGAAGACGAAATGCGTTTCAGCCAGCGCAAGGATCTGGCAACTCGACCCATCGATGAATCAGGTCGCCAGCGAGCAGCTCGACGACATTCCCAGGAGCAGGATTCGTGCCAGTGCGGGGACTTGCCCGATGGCTTCGGCTGACGAAGATACCTACAACGGGGACGACAAATGTATGGGCCAGATACACCGCGTAGGATGCATTACCGGCTACAAAAACCCACTTGGGAAGCTTTGCTGCCAGAAGAGGCTCAAGGGCTACCGTTCCCAGGACAATCGCGGCAGCGGGCACACCCCAAAAGACAAATCGCCATTTCTCTACATCTTCGGATTGTTGCGGCAAGTACGGATAGATGGTAACGGCTACCCAGCCGGCGATCGCAATTGTCGCACTGCTCCAGGTACCGGGCAATCGTTTAGCTATCAAAGCCTGAGCAATCAGGATCCCAAAGAGAAACTCGACAAGCAGAGGTGAAATCAGAACCAGGATAGGAGGGACGACCATGGGATAAGAAAGACCGAAGACAGCGAGGATAAGGAGCACGGGGATTACCAAGCGCGTCGGGGAAGAACGCACAAGCAGTGAACAGGTAAACAAGAGATAGAAGAACATCTCAAAGTTGAGGGTCCATCCTACTATAAGAACAGGCACAATCAAACCTTCTGCATTTTTGGTAGGAATGAAGAAATATGATCCGATGACATTGGACCAGCGAAGGCCCGGGTGTAGGAAGGCAGCAGGGACGGTAAGAATCAAGACCACCTTCAATGTAGTGGCCAGCCAGTACAACGGAACAATACGTGTAATCCTCCGCCACAGAAACACTCGCGCCCTGTTCTTGAATTGCGAAATGGTGGGCAAGGAGATCGTCATGACAAACCCGCTTATGGCGAAGAAAATGTCAACGCCGGCTGCGCCGTTCACCCAATACCGCGGGTCCGGTTCATGCAGAATGCGGACGTGCCATAGATAGATGCAATGGACCAGGACAACCATTGAAGCGGCGATTGCGCGCAATGCCTGAATTCCATAAAATGTCCGGTCGCTCCTGGGTTCGTTCATCTTTAAGTACGGATCCTTTGGGGAATGAGGTGCCTATGGAATTCCGGGCTCGACATAACCCCTTTCCCCCTCAATAGAATTGGGTGTTTTGACCCTGATATGCCTTCTAAAGAATGGCCAAAATAGCAAAATGATCATAGAGTTTATGAAAGTGAATGCGATCCACACTGCAAGGGCACCGTGAACGAACATGATGGTCCAACCCGCAGTCGTGTAGCACATCAGCTTTACTTTCGGGGACATGGGAGTCGTGACGATTCTCAATGGAAATTTCCACGCGAGTAAGTACGAAACCAAGGGGTAAAGCGCGATCGCAAACCATCCAAAATCCACGAAGAATGATTCGACCCCGGAGGCAACGATGCTGTCCGGATGCCAAATGAGAGCATGGCTCAGATCCAGAATCGACTCGCAAATCCCTTCAGAACATCCCGGTAACCACTGGGCAGCATCCCCTGAAGAAGCCATGATGAGCCGTAGTCAAAGTGAACCGAATATGGATTGCTCAGTAATCCGAAACCGCCCCCGCCGTTCCGGACATGCCCTCGACCCCAATCCGATAATTGTATTCAATCGAGAGCAGCGCTCCGTTCAGGGTTTTTCAGGATGTACCAAATCAGATCCCCGAGATGAACCGTGGGTAAAATTCTGCGCATCATGCAATGCGCCGATTCCGAGAACATGAGACTGCTAAGGTGCCCAAATGGGAGAACTTTGCGACGAGTACAACCGTGTGAGGTCGATCTGACCAGCCGCGCGCGTAGTAGAGAGCGCCGTAAGAATGACGACCAGCGTAAAGAATCACATGGAGCCTCGAAAGGAACCCCGGTAACGGTAAAAGTCAGGACCGAACACGCAATATCTCCGAATCCGATCTTTCCGGGATACAAAATCTTCGAAAGAATCGGAACTACGCCCACGAAAAGCAGAACAATAAAAATTGTTGAGCCACTCTGAAAGCCGGGACGACTCGAATGGAGGAACTCATCCAATCCGATCACGTTGAAGATCAGGACAAACGATGCCGCGCATAGAAGCACAAACAACCAGAAATAGAAGTCCTCTGCCGGGGTCGAATACGAACCGGGTTTCCGGCTGTGAGGATTTTGTATATCCCCTGGAAAGCATCAGCCAATGCAGAAAGAAACCAGGGTGACTCCGAAAATGTACCAAACCGCCGAGTGGAAACCGACATCGTTGATAAAGTTGAAGAGATAAAAGACATCTGATTGCGATCGAGGTCGGCGCGAATTTGAAAAGCCTGGCCGGTGACCAGAACAGCAAAGAAGGCATTGTGAAGCACATACAATAGGACTCGCTTCCTGAATGAAATCAGGATGGTCAACACATTCAGTGCGAGGATCACCCAAAGCACAAAAGCCTCACATCAAAGCATGCCCAAGACGCGAAGAGTGGAACCTCAGCCTGAGCCGAGACCATGATTCCACACCTTCGTCGTTTGCGATCATCGATCAAGCATTATCGTATCGGATGGGCGGCTATAGCCAAAACCGAGTCGGAATGTGAGCACCGTTGCGCACCGGCTGACTCCGAGGGTTTCTTTCTCCCAATATCCGGTTCCGGCGCCTCATTTATATCTTTCGACTGAGTGTGCGTTCCACGCGAGCGCAGTTCAATACAATCGAAGATAGTGGTGTCCACCCTTCTGGTGAAACTGACGGCACCCGCGGCGGGCGGCGCCGAGCGTTTATTCTGCTTCCGCCGTGCGATTATCGTTCGATGATAGCGCATTTCCGATCTTTGCCGCTGTCTATAATTGTGTCGGAGTGACCGAGTGGGCAATCGCCGTATCACGATTTTGAGGAACGCGATGGCAATGCGAACCCTGGGAGGATCCGTTCAACATTTCGCCATCAACCTCCTCTCACCGACATGCGATGTTCTAGGCCGCAGACGCATTGAGCGTGTAGAAGAGGCCACCGAAAACTCCAAGGCAGTATTCATTAGGGGAATTCGGGATCCGCTGTACTTCCCAGCCGAATTCGACCTGCGTGGTCTACACCAGGTCTTGACGGAAGAGACTTACAGTTGGAATTGGCACAACTACCAGATTCCTCAAACACGTGTCGGCGTGGGCGATGTGGTCATCGACTGTGGTGCGGCAGAGGGTTTGTTTTCACTGCTGGCGGCCAAAAATGGCGCTGACCGGGTGATATGCATTGAACCTCATCCGGCGTACATTCGAAGTCTGGGTCAGACCTTTGACGGCCACGGCGCTGTTACCGTGATAAACGCTGCTGTCGGAGACGCAGTTGGCGAGACTCGCCTGACGAATACCGGAATGTACTCAGCAGTGACACAACTGCCAGATGGGACGATACCTATACGCATGGAAACAATAGATCACTTGTGTTCCTCGCTCGGTATTCGACCCACCTATATCAAAGCAGACATTGAGGGGTTTGAGGAGAAGATGCTAATGGGTGCGGCGGAATCGATCGCGACATACCGCCCCAAATTGGCAATTACGACTTATCATCATTTTGGGGCGGCCGAATGGATGCAGAGATTTCTGACGAAACTATACCCCAAGTACAAGTTCTATCTGAAGGGCCTGTCAGCTAAGCCCGGCGCAATGGTGATGCTTCACGCGTGGGACCATCCCGAGTCCTGACCGGTGACGAACCCTACCCCCATCGAGCCCCTGATTTTCATTCTCTAACGGATCTTCGGAGGTCCATCGCGAACATAGAGTTCGATACATTAGAATAGTCTGCAAACCCCGTCTTCAGTTGCAACTGCGATAGTGGCCTCTGAGGCGAGAGGGTTGGCGATCTTGTTGTTCGTTTTCTTTGTTGTCGTGTTCGCATCTCCGCGGTGAAAGGAGCGGAAGCCAAGTGGCACCGCGTCCAAAATTCCCGGTTTGTGTTCCCGCCTATTTCACTGAGCAGCGCGTATTCGCCGCTGGGTTCGAGGCAACCAGCATCTTCTTCAGGCGGTATGGAGTCTTCACCGGCCATATTTGTTCACCCCGGAATTCAGCCCGATCTTGTTCGATTGCAATTTGCCGGGATGATCTCCTGGACACCAGTTGGCAAGAGAAACAGCCATGAAGGTCGCCATTGACGGTTACTTGTTCAAGCACTCCACCCGCGGCATGGCGCGGTTCGCGAAGATTCTGGCGAGCGGTCTCGGAAAGAGCGCTTTGACCTTGGAGCCAGACGGTTCCGCAGAATCGGGAACCTATGACCACGGTTCGGGAAAGCGCCCCAGCTTTCCATATTGGGAACAATGGATTCTGCCACGACTGGCACGGGATAGTGGAGCCGACGTGCTTCTCTGTCCCTACAATACCGGTCCGCTGAGATTGCATGCCGGAATCAGGTTGATTCTTGTGATTCATGACCTGATTTTCATGGACAGGAGCATCGAAGCTTCGATATCGCGTGTACAGAATATCGGCCGGCGCTATCGGAAGATCCTGGTCCCTATGGCTGCCAGGAGAGCGTTTCACGTCATTACAGTTTCTCAATACTCCAGACAGCGCATCATTGCCAATCTCGGAATACCCGAGGCGAGAATTACAGTGATTCCCAACGCTATTGGCGACTTCTGGTTTCAGAGCGTGGAAAGGAATCGTTCGGATCGCCCTTACATCCTGACCGTTTCAGGCGAAGCGCCGAGCAAGAACCTGAGTCGGCTGCTCGGAGCCTTCGCTCGAACACATCGAGCTCGTCCCGAAGTGCGGTTAATCGTTGTCGGCGTAAAGCCTGGCGCCCATTACCATTTTCGGAACCTTGCGCGCATGCTGGGAGTGGAAGACGATGTAACCTTTGCTCCGTTTGTAAGTGACGAAGAATTGAGAAGCCTATATCAAAATGCCGACATATATGTGTGTGCGTCTCTCACCGAGGGATTCGGCATACCGATTCTCGAAGCTATGGCATTGGGCGTTCCTCTCGCCTGCAGCAAAACGTCCTCCATTCCCGAGGTATGCGGGGACGCAGCGTGGTACTTTGACCCCTACGATTCTGAGTCGATTTCAAACACTTTAGTCAATTTGCTGGCGGAAAGTGATCTCGCCCAAAGCAAGGTTCAGCAAGGTAAATCGCGCGCTTCCCAATTCAGCGAACAGAACGTGGCGGTCAAGGTACAGGAGTTCTGGCGCCGGGTCAGCGACGACGAGGTTTCATGAGCGCAGATGTTAGACGCCGGCGCGTGATGTTTATTTGTTCGGTTTCTCCTTTCCCGAAGGCCGTCGGCAAGACCCTAATGATCGGGGGCATGTGTGAATTCCTGCGCGACTCGGAATGGGTGGATGCGCTTAAACTCATGTGCTTCGAGCCGGTGCCTTCCGGCTTTGGCGTAACTGCTGAATTGCTTCCTAAACCGGGCGCGGTGCGCAAATTAGTAAACATACTACTTTACAGCTTTTTACTTCGGATCAAAGGGCTCCAGGAAAGCTTCTACTGGTCCGGGCGGGCCAAGCAGAAGATCGCATCTTCCATCAAGGAGTTTGGCCCCGACATCGTCATTTATGACACGCTTCGGACAGGGCAATTCCGGATATCGACAGAGTCGAAGATAAGGCACGTGCTTTACATGGACGATCTTTTCTCCGTCCGTTATGAACGCATTCTTTCCGCAAGCCGGGAATTTCCCGACGTGAGCAGGGATGCGCTTGGCAACTTTGCGGAAAAGCTTCCGTCGCTATTCATGGCATTGTTCGAACAATTGGGCTGGATTCGCTCTGCGTTGCTGAAGACGGAAAAGTGGCTCATCACCGCCAGCGAGGCGAGGTGCCCATCGCAATTCGACAGCTGCTTGTTGATAAGCGGCGCCGAAGCGGAGATTCTGCGGCTGCGGACAGGGGCCCGAAACGTCACTCATATTCCGCCGCGAATCGAGCGTTCCCTCGATGTGCCGCAGAGGGCGTGGAAGGGCGCTCCTGATTTTGTTTTTCTGGGGGCCCTGAACTTGTCTCACAATGCATTCGGAATTGAGCATTTCATTGCGGACCAATTTGAGTCCGTTCTTCAGGTCATTCCAAACGTGAGATTGTTGATCGTGGGGAGAGGTGCGAGTGCGAACCTTGTGAGACTCGCCGCACAATATCCGCTTCACATTGAACTGATGGGCTTCGTCGATGATGTCGATGCTGTGTTGTTGGGGTGTTGTGCAATGGTCTCGCCTCTACTTTTTGGGTCGGGTATCAAGATCAAGGCGATCGACGCCCTTCGGTGCGGGGTTCCGCTTATCAGCACGCCAGAGGGAGTGGAGGGGGTTACGGTCGAGGGGACAGCCGGCATCCGGCTTTTAAGAAGCACGACGGAATTTCCTCGTGCCATGCTTGATCTGCTTAACCCGGAGGCTAACGCCGCGGCCAGCCGAGCCAACCTTAAGGCTTTCCAGAAGTCCTACAGCAGCGCGGTGGTCGACCAAACGTATCGAAGAGCGCTTCTCGATGTTCAATAGATACCGCGAGAGGCCAGACACTTTCGGCGTTCCACCGCAGAAGGGTTCGTACGGAGTTTTTCCCCGGGGGGGGACACACTTTGAGCGAGTGCTACGCGACCCGGCAATCTGGACCTCGACGAGGCGGGCCGTTCAATATGACTTCGGCTTTCGTCAATGGATGAATGCCTGCCCGCGGTTCTGTCCGATGAATTGAGGTCGTCACGGCGATTTTTGGCTGAAAGAAATATTTCTGTGACCTAAGAAGCTCAAGATCACAGTGATAACCATCAAAATGGCACCTGCCACATAAGGTGCTTCCCGGTCAAAAGGCGTGGCGCGGCGCAGCAGGACGGTAAGTGGTGCGATCGCGACGGCGCTGATAGCAATTGTCGGCAGGTACACGCTGAAACTCTTCGAGTATTCGAGAAGATAGTTTCCTTTCGTCCGGAACACGAACCATTTGTAGCCGAGAAACGACACACTGATATTAATGAACGCAGCAAACGCGTAGGCAACACTGGTCATGATCGCCGGTTTGGCTGGGTCCAGATGGATGAAGCACCAAGTGAGAAACATGAAACAGGCATATCCAAAAACGCTATTCCACGCACCGACAGTTATATACCGCAGGAATTGGCCAGGCGGGATATGTCGAGTGAGATTGTCAACCATGCCCATGACTTCGAGTGATTTCCCTAGTCCCGACCAGATTGTTGCATACCGGATGTGCGATTCAGTCCCATTTGTCCCCAGTCTTCGGGAGGCAATGTTTCGCCAATCATCCCTTTCGATTAAGTCTTGATTCGATCCGCGAGATCGCCGGCCGACCTCTGCAGGAGCACTTTCGCCGTTATTCCAATATAACGTCTAATGCGGGGCCTCTCGGGCGGCAGCTTGGTGCCGGGAATATCGAAATTGACTCCCCTTGCTGCTCTAATTGGGAGAGCCTCATTCCCAGCCTTGTGCAATACTGTAGATCGGTACGCCGAGCCTGCCTTGTATTTCATCAACTCATGTCCGTGCTGTGCATCTGCGCAACTGCAAAAATGGCCAGCCTTGGTGGCGCCTTTCATCGCCCATTACGCGTGCCGGACCGAACCGCAGGCCTGCCACCTTTGTGAATGCCGTAGTTGCACTTTTCGCTTCTTCGATTCGCGTCTCACCGATCAAGAAATCGGTACCTTGTACGCAGGCTATCGAGGTCCGGCTTATTTCAACGCGCGGCATCATTACGAGTTCTGGTATTCCGCAACAGTTAACACTGGAATTGGGAACGACCCCGCGGAGATCGAATCACGAAAGCGAAACCTCGCGAAGATACTCTCCGGAAGGTCCGGTTCTATCGCGTCCGTTCTCGACTATGGCGGCGATCGAGGGCAATTCATCCCTGATGGTCTTGGAACTGAGCGATACGTCTTCGAAATATCAGACGCCACTCCCGTTCCCGGGGTAACTCGGCTCGGATCAGTGGAGAACAAGCAATTTGACTTTGTCATGCTAACGCATGTACTGGAGCATTGCTCCGAGCCCCTTAAGATCGTCGAAGAGTTGAAGCAGCTCGCGAATGACCGCACGGTTTATTACTTCGAGGTTCCCTATGAACGCCCCTCGCTTCGTCTTGCGCCACGAGGTCTCTTGCAGCGCATCTATCGGGATACCCTGCTTCGCGCTCGACCGTTGCTCACCGCCATTGACTTCTACTCAACAGTTTGTCGCGTGAAATTCGATTGCAACCTTCCGCTTGGAATTCAAAAATGCAGTGAGCACTTGAACTTCTTCAACGAACAGTCTCTGGGTGCTCTTCTGGAAAGAGGCGGATACGAGCTACTCGAATGCGGAACAGCCAAGACGCAAACCCCTGGTCCAGTGGGTCGCATCCTTTACGGTCTGGCTAGGGTCGCGTGAAGGAGCACAGTGCCGTTTGAACAGGTGGCTTTCCGTACTCCCGGCTTGATCAGTGAAGAACCAACCGCGGCGGGCTAGAAGTTGATTCTTTCTTGCTCCGTAACCAGGGGCCGGTTCTGAACCATGGTGTGGATTGAACCGATATATTCCCCTATGATGCCGGTCGCGATCAGTTGTACGGACCCCAGAAAAAAGAGTCCAATCATAATCGGCGCCAGGCCGAGCTGAAAATAGTTCCAAAAGACCAACTTCGCTACTAAATAACCAAAACCTGCGAGAAGACTGAGAGCCGCGAACACGAACCCGCCAAACGTGACCAGTCGAAGCGGGACTTTGGAAAGATTTGTTATGCCCAGCATGCCGATGTCGTAGAGAGTGTAGAAATTGTTCTTGGTGATGCCGCGTTCCCGGCGGTTCTGCTTATAGTAAATCTCTTTGTGCGGCAAGCCGATTTCAGCAATCTGTCCCCGGAAGTACGGGTAGGGCTCGCGAAAGTCCCGATACAGAATCTCAAGAACCTTGCGGTCGTAGAGGCCGAAGCCTGTGAAGTGCTGGAGCACTTTTACGTCCGTAAGGCGCGCCACTGTCCGGTAATAGAGGGTTCGGATGCTGAACATGAAGCTGCTCTCTTCACTGGTCTTTTTGATACCAACCACGATCGGCCATCCAGCCTCCCATTCTCTGAGGAACTCGCCGACGAGTTCGGGTGGGTCCTGCAGATCCGACAGGAGAACAATGACCGCATCGCCTTTTGCCTGCAGCATCGCGTGATACGGGGAGCGGATGTGCCCGAAGTTGCGGGCATTAACGATGACCTTAATATTCGGATCTTTTGCAGCGAGGCCGCGGAGGATCTCAACGGTTCGATCAGAAGAATGATTGTCAATGATGATGTGCTCGTAGCTGTACTGCGGGAACCCGGCGAACAGCATCTTCACTCGCGAAACAAGAGCCTCCACATTGCCTTCTTCGTTGTAACAGGGGCTCACTACGCTGATGAGCTTCATCGTTCCTCCGGCGAATCGTTGTACCAGGCGGCTGTCCGGCGATGGATTTTTGCAGATGTATTATCTCACCTACGCGGGCCAGCGTATTGTGATCGATGTCGAGTAGCGCGTCGAAATGCAGTCGGTTCCAGCTTCGCAAGCCCTGGCTGCTCAGGGACGCGTCCTTATCAGGATCCATTCGGTGTTCCACAGTTCACTGTTGCTATATTCGCTCGTATACACCACCTGCCAGGCTCCTTCTGCCAGCCTGTTGTCAATCAACTGATCAATGACACGATAGGGCAATGGCCGGCCATTGTTGTAAGTAGTCTCGTGAAGTCGCAAAACCCCAGGCTGTTTTTGGTAGAGGATCCACTTAGGGGGCGCGGTCAGCAGGTCGTTATCGAGCCTGCCTATTGTGAGTTTGGTGGAAATGTCGAACCATGTTTGCACATATCCATGCCAGGGCGCCACAGCGCAAAAGTAGTTGGCGAACGAGAACGGCAGCGAGAGCAACTCGATATTGGGATTGGCCATGCCCACGTTTCGGCATACCGGCATAATGAACTTCAACATGTCTTTTTCTATGTACATCGGCCCATAGATTGGGTGGCGATACCATTCGCGTGCAACGAATATTGGTTTAGCCTGATAACTGAACCATGAATAAGGTATCCGGGCCTTGAAGGCCACAGAGCAGCACATCACCAATACGGCAATCGCCAGGAAAACCGACCGGTTCTTCCCGGACTTAAATGGTGTTGGCGAGACGATCGTCGCAAGTAGGATCAGGACGGCCGCGGGTCCAAAGTTTTCCGGAAGCTGACCTCCGGACGACATCGAACTCGACATTAACTGTCCCAGAGGAATCAATATGAGTATCTCGCGGTGGTTCCACTGGTACCTATCGGGGGCCATGAATTGCCAACGGAGAAACCGGATGAATACCCAAATGCCGAAGCCGTACAGCACATAAACCGCAAGCAGAGACAACGCGACGAGGAGTGCATTCTCCGCTCTCCACGGAATCAGGATGCAAAGGGGCAATACGGTTAGAACCAAGCCGAGCGTCGCGCGTTTTATGTTTCGGCGTGATCCGCTTTGAGTTGATGGAAGCAAGATGAACTCCCATGCCAACAAGGTTCCCAGGCAGCATGCCACCACTGCCCACATCCGCCGAAACAGGAAGGTCGGTAGCGAATACAAGGGCAATAGGAGCGGAGAAGCCAGCACGCCCCCAACTCCACCCTTGAGATCTGCCGCTTTGAAAATTGTGTTCGTGGCATAGACACTCAACGAATCACCGGTGAGATGCACAATGAAGATGACAGTCAGCGCAGCAACAACAGCAAACAGCACAACCCAAACGGGTCTTTTGAAAAGAGCCAGGCAAGAGATCGCGATGGCTACAGCCAGAAGGAGCGCGCCGCCGTCATTCGCCCTGGTCGTGATGGAGAGTCCCGACAAGATTCCAAGTCCGGCTACAATCCAAAGGTTGCGGCGTGCGCTACTGCTCTTTTGCAGCATTAATAGCAGGACGATCGAATAAATCTGAAAGCTGTCCGCTAACAGGTGGTAATCGTCGAATCTTTCCAGCCTTGAGGCGATCGAGACGAAGAAAGCGCATCCCAGAACTACCGCTTTCTCGAGATCGTTCCAGTTTGAATTTCGAATCACCAGAAGCAAGCCGACCGCATATAGAAACAGATGTGTGAGCGGCGGAATCTTGGAGACCAGCCATCCGTTACCTAGTAGCGGCATGAATCCGGCTGATTCCAGCACATAGAACGGCTGCAGCGGCAGGTGCATGTCGGAATAAAGGCGCGTTCCTTCGTTAAAGAAAGCTGCGTACCAAGACCATCCACCCTCGTTCGCAGACATCGTGTTTGCGATCAACACTACCCCGAAGAGTATGCAGGTAGCAAACATCCAGGCTTGGAAGCGTAAACCGGTGCTGGCGATCTCTTTCGACGGATTTGGCATCTGCGGAGAATGTCCTGTGAGTATGGGGTTAAGGATGCCCGCGCCCGTGATCGGCTAGCCTACTATTTGAAGTAAGCAGGGTGAACGGCCCGAAAAGCAAGATTGCTGCGAGATGCGACAAACTCTCCAGCAACGCCTGTCAAATTTCTCATTGGTCTGGCGTGGTTAATCATACCGCAGGAGACTGAATTACAGGGGAGAAGAGGCATAGCGGAAAGTCAAAGGCGCAAGTTCCCCTCGTCTCCTGGCTTCAGGTCCCTCCCCCCGGCCGCCGTTCCGGTTCATCGAGCCAACTCTGATAGGCTTTTTTCAGCATTTGCGGAGGGCATCGCCAACGAAATGCAAACCGCAGCCCGTGATATTTGCGCTGCTTGCCGCGTAGACCGTGGCCGTCGATTGTCCCCGGAATCCGTCTCGATGAACGGCATCGTCTGCGACTCCCCTCGGGAAAGTCGGCGTATCCGTATGGAATACTTAGCTTACGGCAACGATACGCGGTTGACATGGCCGCCATTCGGCGGCGGGTGCATGGTTTGAGACTCGCGAAGATGGACTCAGCATGAAGACGAAACGCATGGCAAACCTGCCGTTCGTGACAGGATTGAAACGCCTTATGGGCCTGGATCGCGCGATCGCATTCACCGTTATGGGGCGTTTTTGGTCCGCCCTGGCGGGCACTGTGACGATCCTGTTTATTGCCCGGTACCTCACGCCCAAGGAACAGGGCTATTACTACACTTTTTACAGCCTTGTTGCTCTCCAAATCGTGTTTGAACTAGGGTTCTCCTTCGTGATCCTGCAACTGGCCGCTCATGAACGCGCCAGTTTGACATTCTTGCCGGATGGTAGCGTGAAAGGCGACGCCATTGCGCATTCGCGTCTTGCCTCCGTGCTGCAAAAGGCCGTCCATTGGTACTTCGCGGCAGGACTACTCATGGCATTGGTTTTGATACCCGCGGGTTTTGCCTTTTTTGAAGCGCATCAAACCGCAGGCGCGACTGTGGCCTGGAAAGTGCCGTGGTGTCTACTCGTGATCGCCGCAATGCTGGCGTTTCAGATCGACCCGGTCTTCTCGTTCCTGGAAGGCTGCGGTTTTATCACTGAAGTCGCGCAGCGGCGGTTGACCCAAGCTGTCCTGGGAAGCCTTTTGGCCTGGGCTGCCATGTTTAGCCATCATGGCCTGTATTCGCCCGCCATGGTTATCCTGGGCCAGGTTGCGGTTGGGCTCGCATTCCTGCTTTCGCGCCGCCACCGGCGTCTGCTCGAGGGTCTGTTGTTCTACCCCGTACGTGAACATTTCGTCGGATGGAAAAATGAGATATGGCCCTTCCAATGGAAGATCGCTATCAGCTGGATGTGCGGCTATTTCATCTTTCAAATATTCAGTCCGGTATTGTTCGCGTATCAGGGGCCGGCCGCGGCGGGACAGATGGGCATGTCTCTCAATATTGCGACCGCCATCGGCTCTGTGGCTCTTGCCTGGATGAATACCAAAGCCTCGCCATTCGGTGCGATGGTTGCGCAGAGCCGCTTTGCAGAGTTGGACAGGTTGTTTTTTCGGACCCTCTGGCAGTCGACGGTACTGCTGGCAATCGGGTCGGCGGTATTCTTCTTCGCCCTGATGGCGGGAGAAAACAGTTATCCAAAGTTTGCAAATCGAGTCTTGCCTGCCTGGGCGTTTTCGCTCCTGCTGTTGAATACGATTATTAATCATATAATTGTCAGCGAGGCGCTGTACCTGCGCGCACACAAGCAGGAACCTTTTCTAGTGCCCACCGTCATTTCGGCGGCAATGATAACACCTCTCACCTTTTTCCTCGCCAGGAACTACGGAGCGAGCGGGGTCGTGGTTGGTCTCTCTATGCAAGGCATCCTCTTCGCTCTTCCATGCGCGACCTACGTCTTTCTCACCAAGCGCAAGGTGTGGCACGACGCCTACCGCGGAGCAGCGGCATAGAATGAGGAAAACAGGCGAAATGGCAATTCAGGAAAAGGTAACATCGCATGGCGGGAAGGTATTTCGGTTATAACCGCTAAAGACTCACTTTCGAAGGAGGAAAGGTGAGCTATTCGGTCAGCATTGTCATCAACAACTACAATTACGGAAAATATCTGAATGATGCAATCGATTCGGCATTGAATCAGACTGTGCCCGCGCGCGAAATCGTAGTGGTGGACGATGGGAGCACCGACGATTCGAGAGCAATCATCGAATCTTACGCCGATTTGATTTCCCCGGTATTCCAGGAAAATGGCGGACAAAGAAAGGCCTATAACAGCGGATTCCGTGTCACGTCGGGGGATCTGATTCTATTCCTCGATGCGGACGACATATTGGACTCGACGGTAGTTGAAGAGATATCCAGAGCCTGGAAGGCGGGAGCCTCCAAACTTCATTTTCCCTTGCGGGTAGCAAGTTCTATAAGTGATGACCGTACTCTCCCGATAGTGCCCGAAGATGGGTTGCCCGAGGGAGATCTGCTGCCTGCGATGCTCAGTAATGGATACTATTTGTCGTCGCCCGGAAGCGGGAATGTATATTCCCGTGACTTTCTGAAGAAGATACTCCCGATGTCAGAAAGCTCCAGGTACTGTGCCGATACGATCACTATATTTTCAGCGCCATTCTATGGGAATATTATCGCGATCCACCAGCCTTTGGGTATTTACCGCGTGCATGGTGGAAACGGATATACCGGGACGCAAACGAGCAGCAATGAAATTCAACGTTTTATTGAAAACGACTTCGAGAGAATCAAACTGATCGCAGCGGAATCGGAGAAGCGAGGTCTTGAGTTTAAGAGGAATTGTCTAAATAGCGACATGCATCATATCAAGTTGCGGCTAGCTTTACTGCGGCTAGATCCGCAGATAGACCCCTTCGGTCATGTAGGAGTGGCAAGGCTCGCACTACGTGGGATTCGCGCTGCCGTGAAACGAGGGCGCGCCTCGACCTGGAGAAAGCTATTATTTATTGCCTGGTTTGCAGTATTGGCTATGGCTCCAACCCGGATGGTTCGGCGTGTGGTGAATCTAGGTTTTACAAAAACAGGAAGTGACCTGCCAGACCTCCTATCCCGGACTGCACGGCTCTTTCTTCACCAGAACCACTGATTGAAAACCGTAATGTGAGGAGTACTTCTCGGTTGAGGTGGATTTGCAAGTTGAATCGGACGGTTGAGGTTCAGAATGACACGGGTTCTCGAGGAGATGGCTACGTGGCTAACAAGCCGCTTCTAAGTATCGCAATCCCAACGTATAACAGGGTCCGGTTTCTGCAGGAACTCCTTGATAGTCTCCTTCCGCAAATATACCCGGAGATGCCGATCGAGCTTATCATTTCTGATAACTGCTCTACGGACGAGACCGAAGCCATAGTGCGAGATTTAATGCAGAAGGGGCACCGTATCAACTATGTCCGGAATGGCGTCAATATTGGACCGGACGCCAACTTTCTGCGGTGCTTTGAAGCCGCTTCTGGAAGGTATGCATGGATTCTCGGGGATGACGATATTCTTGTTGAAGGGACAATTTCTAAGCTGCTTCACTTACTCAGTAGCAATGATTATTCCATCGTATATCTGTGCCCATATTGGTTCCAACATGACTTTCGCATGGAACGAAAAGAGGATCCTTTCGGTCGAACCGCCGAGCAATTCACAGATAATCGCCAGTTCGTCAACCGCGTAGGACCGTCACTCACGTTTATCAGCAGTGTGATCGTCAACAAAGATCAATTTGTTAAAAGGAAACTGGCTTTAGATAAATCCGTATTAGATGATACAAACCTCGCTCAACTCGGATACACTTTCCCCCTTCTCGCAAATGGAGATAACTTTCTTATCGTTTGGGAGCGATTCGTTGCAGCCCGCGCGAACAATTCCGGAGACTACGGGATCTGCAAGATTTTTGCGACGAATCTGAATCGAATGATCGACCGCATGTTGGGGGCAGATCCGAAATTGACAAAAACCTTCCGCAACCGCCTAATACACACGTGGTTTCCGTACCCGGTTTTATCGATCCGTCGCGGTGACGCACGAATGATAAAAGAGGAAAGCCTTCGGGAAATGCTGGAGCCTGAATTCAGACAATACTGGAGGTATTGGTTTTACCTATTTCCTTTGATTTGCCTGCCCCTCAGCATAGCCGCGCGGTGGAACGACATGATTCTTTTCCTGGATCGAGTTAGAATCACATTGATGGCAGCTGAACGATTCCTGCTGCACCGCGGCCGTCAGCGCAGGCTGGAGACTTGATCATGATTTTCCGTCAGATTCCTCACCCTCGTAAATAGGGCTCGACAACACCGTTCACCTTGATAGAGGGCGCACCTGTAGCTGCCGAGATGTAAGGCACGTTATCAGCCATGATATTGTCCGGAAACTTCCAGCCGGTGGCAAGTACGCCAGATCCGCATACGGAACCGATACTCGAGAATCCGCCGGGAGACACAGGGGCGCTGATGTCGGTGCTGTTAACCGAGTTGAGGATCAATTGTCCTATCGAGCCGGCGGAAATTGTAATAAGGTCGACCGCCTCGTCGTAATTCCCGGCATTCTGTATCCCATAACCGTTCAGTTCCAGTGCGGAAATCACCGATCCGTATTCGAGAATGGCTGCGGAAACTGAGTGATTGGCGTTTCGCTGGACAATGCAGTTCTGGAGAGAAAGGCTCGCTCCGACATAGGTGGCCTCCGCAAAGAATTTAGATGTTCGTAAGAATGCGTAGCCGGGAGATTGAAACCTACCAGAGGCGATAATCGTGACCTTATTGAGCACGATATTTCCAAAGTTTGCTCCAACTTCGAGTATCGCAGGGGTTGTGAGAGTGCAATCAGAGACCGTCAAGCCGGTGACTGAATTCGGGTTGGCGCCGACAGCCGAGCCGATCAGAAAAGCAGCAGTATAAAGAATACCGGTACAGTTGGTGACTGTGACTGATTCAATATTGAACCTCGGGTTTCCGGGGCCCGTGATGGTCAAAAGTCGCATTAAAGACGAACTGTTGAATTTGCAGTTGCTGGCCGTGACGCGTGAGATGTTGCCGCTGTAGCCTTCGGGGCAGTTCAGTGCGATGGCATCGTCTTCAGTGGTGAAATCGCAATTGGTTATGGAAATGTCTTCCGCCGGGCCGTCGAAATGCAGCCCATCCGTGTTAAGACCGTGGCTTTGCATCGCACATCCCGATATCGTGACGTTGCCCACGTTTGAGAATCGGAAGTGATATGCGGCGGTGTTCACAACCACGACATTCTCAACGTGAATGTTGTTGAGGTTCATCAGGTTGATGCCGATATACCACGCGCTGTTTGAGCCTCGGGGGTCCCCAGTGGTTGCATTGCCGATGTGGCCGTTGCCGCGGTTTCCATTGAGCGTGAAGTTGCTTAACGATACCTTCGATCCGCGCCGGGGTGCGGGTGGTCCCGGGTCTGATGGGGTCCCGGCATCCGGCGGTCCATTGTGAATGCCATCGTTGTTCGTGCCGCTTTTGACGAAGAATCCCGTGCCACAGCCTAGTCCGGCGATGCTCCAGTAACCGCCTGCGGGCAGGAACAACCCCGAAATCAGTGCGCTGCCGTCAATAATCAGCGTGATGGGATTGCCTGCCGACGCCCCCGCCATGGCTGCGTTGATGCGCGGTCCGTCGTCGGTTGCCTCGCCACTGTGGTACTTGTTGCGCCCGGTGTAAAGGTCGCAGTCGAGGGCGCAGCCTATGTCTGATGCCTTAATGTACTTCATTCCTGGAACCGGGGTTGGCGGAAGGGCCGGTCCCAGGCAGGGAATGTAGGTATAAGCTACATCGGCACAGCCCAGGAATGGCCAGCCGAAGGCCGAACCTGCCGCCGTCAGTGCAGCCCTGGTTACAAATCGGCGTCTGTCCATCAGACCTGTGCTTGCCCCGTTATCATGCGACACAGTAACTTTCTTTACTCTGCGATTGACGGTTGAAGAATTCCGATTCCAGCCTGAGCACTCCCTGCGCCAGTCCGCAGGGAGACTAGAGTCTGCCCAGAATTAGTTCAAGGATAAGAACGAAGTATCCATGATAGGGGATCAATCGTGCCGAGGCAAGCGAGAGTACACGAGGCCGGATGACCACCCGGCAGTAAGGCGGAAGCCTGTGGGCCGACCAAGCCCGCCCTGCCAGTTCCGCCTGAAGGCGGTTGCGTCGATTCCGAACCGGATTGATATACTCTTCGGAATGAATTCTTCTGTCCCAATTGTGGTTCTCGGGGCCGGCAACCTCGGCCGCCGGGTCGCGGGTGCGGTGAAGCCGAAGCTGTTTTGCGACAACAACAGCAAGTTATGGGGAACATCGGTGGATGGGATTCCGGTCGAATCGCCGGCTTCGGCCGTCAATCGACATCCCGATGCCACCTTCGTGGTCGCGATCTGGAATCCCAGCCGGACTGAGAACATGGTCGACCGCGTCGGGCAACTGAAAAGGCTTGGGGCGAGGCGGGTCGTCCCATTCACGGAGCTTTTGGACGAGTACGGCGATCGGCTTCTACCCCACCTCTTGTGGGCGAAGCGAGATTACTACGAAACCCGCAAGGAAGAGATTGCCCGAGGACGAGACCTCCTCGATCAGGCGGGACGTGAGGAATTCGACCGGCAAATGCGGCTGCGTTCCGGCGATTTCGGCGGTCAGGTGATCGACGCGGCAGACCAGTATTTTCCCTCCGAAATCCGCCTCGGCGACAAGGAGACCTTTGTCGACTGCGGTGCATACGATGGAGATACGATTGAATCGTTTCGCCAGGCTACAGGTGATCGCTTTGAGCGACTCATTGCTTTCGAGCCCGACCCGGTGAATCTTGAGTTGCTGCGAAAGGCAGCAGCGGAGGACGATCGTATTTCTATTCACCCGTACGCAGTTGGAGCGCGTCGAGAGAAGTTACGCTTCACACTGGCCGGGACCGGTTCCCACGTATCGCAGCAGGGAGACTGCGAAGTCGAGGTCACCTCCCTCGATGACGCGCTGCAAGATGTAGCGCCTACCTACATCAAATTCGACATCGAAGGTAGCGAACTGGACGCGCTCGAGGGCGGCAAAAAAGTCATCAGCCAGTTTCGCCCCAAGCTCGCCGTCTGTGTCTACCACGTTCCGGATCACCTGTGGAGCATCCCCATGCGGCTGCATGAGCTGCTGCCGGACTCGAAATTGACGCTCCGAACATACAACGCGGATGGACTGGATTGCGTTTGTTATTGCACCCCGAATTGAGTCTGTCCGACTTAGAGTTGCTCGTAATCCGCGATCTGATCTAAAGCAAACCTCTGCATGTCTGCGCGTTGCGCGAGAGCGCGATACCACGCCACGGTCCACTCCAGGGCGGTCTCGATCGTAAGGCGGGGACGCCACCTCAACTGTGTTCGGGCTTTACTGGAGTCGAGTCTCAGGAAGGCGGCTTCGTGTGCGCCAGGATCGGCGTCGTTTATCCAATTGGCTCCATCTCCCCACAGTGTCGCCATCTTTGTGGCAATACGTTCGACAGTCCAGGCATCCTCATCGCTTGGACCGAAGTTGAAGGCAGACGCGAACGCAGCTTCACCCGATAACAACCGCTCGGCGAGAAGAAGGTATCCGTGCAAGGGTTCGAGGACATGCTGCCATGGCCGAATCGAGTGAGGCCGCCGGATACGCACGGGCTGAGCTGACTGAAATCCGCGAATCAGGTCTGGGACGAGCCTGTCTTCAGACCAGTCGCCGCCGCCGATCACGTTGCCGGCTCGCGCCGTACCCACTGCGACGCGGTGCTCGTGCAGCGAGGCCACGGGGAAGTAAGAGCTTCGATAGGCGGCTGCGACCAGTTCAGCACATGCCTTGCTTGAGGAATACGGGTCGTGTCCTCCAAGACTGTCGGTTTCGCGATACGGCCAGACCCACTCTTTGTTGTCGTAGCACTTGTCGGTGGTTACGCAAACGACAGCTTTTACGCCGGGGGTGTTGCGGACGGCTTCCAACAGATGCGCTGTGCCCATAATGTTGGCAGCGTAGGTTCCCAACGGGTCGGCGTACGAACGTCGAACCAGGGGCTGTGCCGCGAGATGAAAGACGACCTGCGGCGCGAAGTCCCTGACGGATGCCTGCAATTCGGCGAAATTCAGAATATCGCCGCGAACGTCGTCGATTAGCGCTCCGACAGCCGCGGACGTGAACATATTCGGCTGCGTATTTGGATCGAGAGCATAGCCTCGAACCTGGGCGCCGAGCTTGCTGAGCCAAAGTGCGAGCCAGCTGCCCTTGAAACCGGTATGACCGGTCAAAAAAACACGACAGCCTTGCCACGGGCTCACCATGTTTTCCAGGGCGCCTCTCCACCGGCCCAGAGTTCTTCCAAACGTTGCTTGTCCCGCAAGGTATCCATGGCCTGCCAGAAGCCGCGGTGGAAGTACGCCTGCACTTCCTTCTGCGAGGACAGGCCTTCGAGCACATCGCGCTCGAACATCGTGGAGTCACCGGGAATCTCGCCCAGGACCTGTGGAGACAAAACGAAGAAACCGCCATTGATCCAGCCGCCCTCGCCTTGCGGCTTCTCCTGGAACGCATAAACGGCGGTTTGCTCGATCCCCAGCGCTCCGAATCGCGCCGGGGGCTGTATCGCCGTGAGGGTCACCTGTTTGCCATGACTCTTGTGGAACGCAACGGTGGCCGAAATGTCGACATCGCTCACGCCGTCGCCATAAGTCATACAGAAGGCCTGTTCATCCTTCAGATAAGGGGCGACTTTCCTCATTCTGCCGCCGGTGCCGGTATTTTCACCGGTGTCGACCAAAGTGATGCGCCAGGGTTCCGCGACGCTCTGGTGGACCTTCATTTGATTGGATTGCATGTCGAAGGTGACGTCGGACATGTGCAGGAAATAGTTCGCGAAGTATTCCTTGATCATGTAGCCTTTGTAACCGCAGCAAATGATGAAGTCATTGATCCCGTGCTGGGAGTAGATCTTCAAAATGTGCCACAAAATCGGTCGGCCACCGATCTCGACCATAGGCTTGGGACGAGTTCCAGTCTCTTCACTCAGCCGGGTACCCAGGCCTCCCGCAAGAATTACCGCTTTCATCCCGATCCTTCGGCGCTCCGCGCACCCGTGCGCCCTCTTCTTAGTTGTCCAGCACCGGCCCGGCGCGGCGTGATCGCCGTCGGCACTGTGGTACTCCTGATCATCCTTGATTGTGTATTCTTAATGATGAAGGGTGCCGATGACAAATAGCGCTGACCAGGTTCGGCAGGAGATCCTGAATTTATGTGATGACTACTTCACACAGGCGTTTCCGCCGAAGGGGTTCATCCCGGGCGAGTCGCCCGTGCCCGTGTCAGGCAAGATGATTGATGCCGACGACCTGAAGTCGATGATGAATTCGGTTCTGGATGGTTGGTTCACGACGGGCCGGTTTGCTGAAGAATTCGAGAAAAAGCTGGCTCGGTTCGTCGGTGTGCGTTGCGCTTCGCTTGTGAATTCGGGTTCGTCAGCCAACTTGGTCGCTCTCAGTGCTCTAACATCGCCGAAACTCGGGGACAGCAGGCTTAAACCCGGCGATGAGGTCATCACGGTTGCGGCCGGCTTTCCTACCACGGTAAATCCGATCATTCAGAATCGGCTGGTGCCGGTTTTCGTAGACGTCACGGTGCCCACCTACGAGATCGATGTAAGCCGGCTCGAGGCGGCCCGCAGCGAGAAGACCCGAGCGATCATGGTCGCTCACACGCTGGGAAATGCGTTTGATCTCGATGCCATCGTGGCTTTCGCTGAGAAGTACGATCTCTGGCTCATCGAGGATTGCTGTGACGCCCTTGGCACTACTTACAAGGGCCGCAACGTCGGAACCTTCGGGGATCTGGCGACCATCAGCTTTTATCCTGCTCACCATATCACCATGGGCGAGGGCGGAGCTGTCCTTACGGATCAGCCTAGCCTGCAGGTGCTCGTTGAGTCCTTTCGCGATTGGGGCCGGGACTGCTGGTGCCATACCGGCAAGGACAACACATGCGGGAAGCGCTTCGATTGGCAGCTTGGCGAGCTTCCTTGCGGTTACGACCATAAGTACACCTATTCGCACGTTGGATACAACCTGAAGGCCACCGATATGCAGGCGGCGCTGGGGGTATCCCAGATCACAAAGCTTCCGCAGTTCATCCAACGGCGGAAAGAGAATTTCGCATATTTGCGCAAAATACTCGACGATCTTCAGGATTTGCTGGTGCTGCCGGAGGCAACCGCAGGAGCTGACCCGAGTTGGTTCGGTTTTCCGATCGGCGTACGTTCCGGGGCCCCCATCAATCGCACTCAATTGACTCGCGCACTCGAGGCACAGAAGATTGGAACGCGCTTGTTGTTTGGGGGGAATCTGACGCGCCAGCCGGCATACGCGGAGTGCGAGTTCCGCGTGGTCGGCGACCTAAAGAACACGGACTTTGTCATGAACTCCGTTTTCTGGGTCGGCGTCTATCCCGGCCTCACGACAGAGATGTTGGACTTTGTCGCTCACACGATCTTTTCTTTTGCAAACGACGCAAAGTCACTCTCGACTCTTTCGTAGGAACTTGCCGGCCAGGGAAAAATGCCATGAAACTCTCGGACTACATTTTGGGGCAATTGCGCGAATGGGGCGCACGCCACGTGTTTCTGATTACGGGCGGCGGCGCCATGCACCTGAACGATTCGGTCGGTACGAGTGGACTGAGCTACATTTGCACGCACCACGAGCAAGCTGCCGCAATGGCTGCCGAGGGTTATGCGCGCATCACGCAGACACCGGCCGTCCTGAACGTAACCACCGGCCCCGGCGGCATCAATGCACTGAACGGTGTCTTCGGCGCCTGGACCGATTCGATCCCAATGCTGATTCTTTCCGGGCAGGTAAAGCGTGAAACATGCATGTCGACCTATGGCCTCACCGGCCTTCGTCAGCTTGGCGATCAAGAGGTCGACATCATTCGCATGGTCAAGGGGATTACCAAATACTCGGTCCTGGTAGATGACCCGGAATCGATTGCCTATCACCTGGAGCGTGCCTGGTATCTCGCCCAGAATGGCCGTCCCGGCCCTTGCTGGCTTGATATTCCAGTGGATGTTCAATCGGCACAGATCGACCCGGCACAGCTTCGCCACTATGATCCGGCCGAGGATGCCCTGGTCTTCGACGAAGCAACGGTATCCGCCCAGGTGGCCGACGTGCTGGCGCGCCTTCGCAAGGCCGAGCGCCCCGTAATCATGGCCGGGAGCGGCGTTCGCCTCGGCCGGGCCATTCCGGAATTTGAGCTTGTGATTCGGGCTCTGCGTGTTCCGGTTGTTACCGCGTGGACTCACGATCTAATCGCCGGCGATGATGAGCTCTTTTGTGGAAGGCCGGGAACGATCGGTGAGCGAGCCGGCAATTTCACGGTGCAGAACTCCGATGTCCTGCTGGTGCTCGGATCTCGCCTGAACATACGGCAAACAAGTTATAACTGGAACTCTTTCGCTCGGTTCGCGACGAAAATCCAGGTTGACGTCGATCCCGCGGAATTGGCGAAACCGCTGTTCCATCCCGACCTTCCGATCCACTGCGACCTCAAGATCTTCCTGCGAGAAATGGCCCGGCAACTCGACCAATCCCCATTTTCGGGGACAAAGAGCGCGGGATGGCTGGAGTGGGCCAGGGAGTGGAAGCACAAATATCCCGTGGTGCAGGCCAAGCAGCGTGTCCCGGGCCCACCGCTCAATCCATACGACTTTATCGACCAGCTCTTCGAAATACTGGAAGAAGATGACGCTGTCGTCTGTGGGAACGCCACGGCATGTATTGTTCCCTACCAGGCCGGGAGGCTCAAGAAGGGACAGCGGTTGATCTCGAACTCCGGCTCGGCGTCGATGGGCTATGACCTTCCCGCGGCCATTGGCGTGTGTGTTGCGCGGGGCAAACGCACGATATGTCTTGCCGGGGATGGGTCGCTGCAAATGAATGTGCAGGAATTGCAAACCATGGTTGGCTATCACCTGCCCGTGAAGTTGTTCGTCCTGAACAATGGAGGCTACCTTTCGATTCGCCAGACCCAGACCGGATTTTTCCAGGGACGGAAGATTGGCGAGAGTCCGGACAGCGGGGTTACGATCCCGCAGATGGAGAAAGTTGCGGCCGCATATGGGATTCCCTCGTTCTCGATTCGAAAGCGCGACGATCTTGACATCATTCGACGCGAATTGGGAAGCGACGGTCCCGCCCTGTTTGACGTTCACCTCGATCCCACCCAGGAATTTGAGCCCCGCCTGCGGTCGCGGATTCTGCCCGACGGCAAGATCCTGACGCCAAACCTTGAAGACATGTACCCGTTCCTGTCTGCGGAAGAATTGGCGGAGAACATGCAGGTTGAGAGCCCGAAATGAAGATGCGCCTGCCCGCGTATCTTTTCTTCGATCTGGACGGGACGCTCCTTGACTCTCTGCCCGGCGTGGAATACTCGGTGAAAGCGGCATTCGACTCCTGCGCGATTCCATTGCGCAAGACGAGCTTGCGCCAACTGATAGGGCCTCCCATACGAACCATCCTTTCCCGGGCCGGTGAGATCACGGAAATCGATGTCCTTGATCAGCTCGAAGGCGCTTTTCGCACAAGTTACGACACCGAAGGATGGCGGAAGACGGTCTGTTTTCCAGACGCTCACTCGGTTCTGCGGACGATGCAGGCGCGCGGCCATCGGCACTTTGTCGTCTCCAACAAGCCCCGTCATATCGCGCTGCGGATCCTCGAAAACGAGGGGATGCTCGACCTGTTCGAGGAGATACTCACTTCCGATTCGCGTTCGCCCGCCTTTGAAGGCAAGGCTGAAATGATCGGCCTGTTGATGGCCCGGCATGGCATCGGCGGAGACAACTGCCTGTTCGTCGGCGATACAATGGAAGATGCTCAGGCCGCAGCGGCAGCCGGAATTGGATTTGTTTACATGACTCATGGCTATGGCGAAATCGTGGAAACGCCAGACCTTCCAGTCACGCTAAGGTTCGAAAGGTTTTCACAGTTTCTGCCATTTTTGATAGAGGAGCCAGTTTGTGATTGACAAGGATATTTTTGAAGATCTCTTCGTTCTCGAGTTGGCGAACAACCATCTCGGAAGCGTCGAGCGCGGCCTGAAGATCATAAGCGAGTTCGCGCAGGTCGCCCGGTTCAATAACGTCAGGGCCACGATCAAGTTGCAGCTGCGCGATGTCGATACCTTCGTCCACAAGGATTTCGTGGGCAGAAGCGACCTCAGATATGTGAAGAAGACGCTGGACACGCGACTTACGGTTGACGATTTTGGCACGCTGGTTCGAGCCATTCGCAAGTCGGGATTTATCGCGACCGCCACCCCTTTTGACGAACGCTCGGTGGACTTCTGCATCGAACTCGGTATCCCGATTATCAAGATCGCCAGTTCTGATTTGAACGATTGGATGCTGATTGAGAAGATCGCAAAAACCAAAAAGCCGGTGATCGTCTCGACGGGCGGCTCTTCCACGAAGGACATGGATGACATTGTGACCTTCTTTGCCAATCGCAATATTCCGTTGGCAATTAATCACTGTGTCTCTCTTTATCCCACTGAGGATTCGGAACTGGAGATCAACCAGATCGATTACCTGCGCAATCGATACCCGAACAACACGATCGGATTCTCCACTCATGAATACTCAAACTGGACGAATTCGATCCTGATCGCCTATGCAAAGGGCGCAAGAACGTTTGAACGGCATATCGACATCAATTCGGATGGAGTCAAAGTCTCTCCTTATTGCAGCCTTCCGCACCAGGTTGATGAATGGTTCAAGGCGTTCCATAAGGCAAAGGAGATGTGCGGCGCTCCGGGGACACAGAAGCGCATCCCTCCGAAGAGAGAAATCGAATATCTTGATGCATTGGTACGCGGAGTCTATGCCCGATACGATTTGCCCGAAGGACACTCCCTGACGGATGAGGATGTCTATCTTGCGATCCCACTGCAAAAAGGGCAGCTTTCGTGCCGGGAGTTGATGCGGGGGGAGATTCTGCTTCACTCCGTGAAGAAGGATGTTCCCATCAGGATCGACGACATCGACAGCCCCTATTCGCAAATACCGTCCCTACGGCAAACGATCTATAACCGGGGGCTCGATAACGCGAATCAAGGGACTCAGTCAAGCGGCATTCAAGCAGTCCAGCGTGAGCACTCTGCGAAGAGAGTCTAGTTTTCGCGACCATCCGGACCCTGGCGTTGCTTCTCCATGAAGATTGCTTCTGAAGACCTCGATCTGATCGCAGGCCACACAAGAGACCTCTGGCACGAGATGCGGGGTCAGCGCATATTCATCACGGGCGGCACGGGTTTCTTTGGCTGTTGGCTTGTTGAGAGCTTCTGTCATATGAACCGGCACCTTGGGTTGGGTGCGGAGGCGGTCGTTCTCAGCCGGAATCCGGACGCATTTGCCGATAAATGCCCCCACCTTGTATCAGACCCGGCGGTCTCGATGCATGCGGGCGACGTCCGCACCTTTGCGTATCCTGATGGCGAATTCGGTTTTGTCATTCATGCCGCTACTGAGGCCAGTGCAAAGCAGGCCGCTGAAGAGCCATTGGAGATGCTTTCCACCATCGTGGGGGGAACGGAAAGAACACTTCGGTTTGCCGCCGAACGAGGCGCAAAGAAGTTTCTGCTGACCAGTTCCGGCGCCATCTACGGCAAACAGCCTCCCGAACTGACGCATGTTCCGGAGAGCTACGCAGGCGCCCCCGATCCTCTTGATCCGAATAGTGTCTATGGCGAGGGCAAGCGGACGTCCGAGCTTCTCTGTTCTCTGGTTTCCCGTTCAACGAGCCTGGAATGCAAAATTGCTCGCTGCTGGGCGTTCTGCGGACCGCACCTGCCGCTGGATCAGCATTTTGCGATCGGCAATTTCATTGGAGACGTCCTTGCCGGGCGGCCCATTCGCATATCGGGAGACGGCACTCCGAGGCGTTCCTACCTGTATGCCGCAGATCTCGCAATCTGGCTGTGGACACTCCTGTTCAAGGGACCGTCGCTCGTGCCCTTCAATGTCGGCTCCGAGCATGACGTGAGTATTCTCGAGCTTGCCCGGACTGTGGCAGCAACCCTTGACCCCAACACCGAAATTCTGGTCGCGCGGGAGCCGGTGCCTGGAGCCCGGGCCGCCCGGTATGTGCCCAGTGCGAGCCGGGCCCGCGAGCAACTTGGTCTGGGCGAGACGATCGGCCTCGAAGAGGCGATTCGACGCACCGCGCGTTGGCAAAAGTCTTCGCGCGAATCTAAGCAGCCTTGAGGATCGGTGCTATCCGATCTTGGATCTGAGGCTGTTCTTCTGGACCCCGCGGGCGTCGAAGTTTTGGGGGTCGAGCCACGCTTCGAAGGCGCGTTTGCGGGCGGGCCATTCGTGGTCGAGCATGGCGAACCAGGCGGTGTCGCGGTTGCGGTCCTTGATCACCATGTGCTGGCGGAAAATGCCTTCGAAGGAGAAGCCTAGACGGAGGGCGGCTCGGCGGCTGGGCTCGTTTTCGGCGTTGCACTTCCATTCGTAGCGGCGGTAGCCCAGGTCGTCGAAGACGTGGCGCGCCATCAGGTACATGGCTTCGGTGGCAGCCGTGGTGCGCTGGAGGCCGGGGGAAAGCAGGATGTTGCCCACTTCGACCACTCCGTGGGCCGGCTCAAGGCGCATGTAGCTGGCGTAGCCGGCGGCGGGATGGGGGACAGGGACGAAGGGACCAGGGACAGAGGGACTAGGGACGTAGGGACCAGGGACATAGGCACTATTCGCCAATTTGCCTCCGGGAGTGGGCAGAATGGCCAGGAAAACCGCACTTTGCGAAGCTTGCTTTTCGGCCAGTGCGGCGCGCAGAGCCGACTCGCTGGCGTAGGGGCCATCTGACAGCCAGGTCCACACCTCGTCATGGCCGCGCACCGCATTCCAGATGGCGGCGGAATGCCGGTCGGCATCGAGCGGCTCAAGGGTCACAGAACGGCCGCGGAGGGTCACTGGCCGGGGCGGCTGGACCGGCTGCCAGTGGAGTGCCATTGCTTTGGCAGAAGTCACAGGGCCAGCTTATCAGGCACTTATCGCGGGCCCGGCGGTTGAGACGAACGCCGCGCCGCTTATTGTTATTCCTCGACGGGACGCCAGGCTTTCACGCGCTGATCGATCTGCGTTTTTTCTGATGGAGGCAGCCTTGTTGCCGCCTCATTGCGAAGTGTCGTCGTTTTCTGTTTTGTGTCGCCGGTGAGGTGGGGCTCGGCAATACTCAGCCAGAAGTACACCAGCGCCGGTTGGGCTTTGAGCAACATGGCGTAGTTGAACATCGCAGCGACATCGCCCTGTTGGGCGGACCGGTGCAGCCATTTCCTGGCCAGGTCACTGTCGGGCTGCAGTCCTTGCTCGCCGTTGTAGTAGTCCATGCCGAGTTGGAACTGCGCATCGGCCGAGCCGGCTTCCGCGGCCTGGCGCAGCAGACCGAACGACCGCGCCTCGTCCTTGGGAACCCCCTGGCCGTTGTGGTAGAGGAAGGCCAGGTTCAGCAGGGCATCGGAGTTCCCCTGCTGCGCCGCCTTTCCGTACCAGGCAAGGGCCTGCGCGAAGTCCTGGGGAACTCCTTTGCCATGAACGTAGAGGAGTCCCAGCGAGAATTGAGCGGGGGCGAATCCCTGTTCGGCCGCCTTGCGATACCACTGTGCCGCGGTGGCAGGGTCCGAAGGGACTCCGGTGCCGAATTCGTAGAGGATTCCGAGACTGTGCTCTGCCTGGGAGTACCCCTTGTCCGCAGCCTTGCGGTACCACGCGGCGGCCTGCGCGGGGTCCTTGGGAACCTGCGCACCCAGTTCATATTTCGTGCCGACCAGAAATTCCGCTTCGGCATTTCCGGCGTTCGCCTTGGCCATGAGGGCAGGGTCGATCCCGGTGCTTTGGACGGAACCCTGGCCGAAGCAAATGGTTGTAATCATTATCATTAAGACCGGTACGGCCATCAGCTTTGCGCGGCTGCTCATCCACATTCCTCCGAATCAAAGAGCAAGATATCAAAAGGTCCCCTTGGTCATCGTTGACTAAAGTCAGGCGGAAGCGGGCGTTTCCTATGCCTTGTTCGGCCAGAGATTTGGCCCTTGTTACCCACAACATGCACAGGGGAACCACGAAATGCACTGGTTTTGCGGCTTGTTACAGGTGTTGCCGGGGGCTAGGCTTGGAGGGTGAAATTTTCGCCGATTTGAGGGATGTGGCGGTGGGTCCGGAGAGCAGGTGAGCGGCGTCCCGGGGCGCGGAGACCCACGCCAAACGCGGGCTGGCGAGCTTTCCACAGGAGAAGTCCAATGTTTTGCGGCTTGTTACCTGCGGATGCATCGAAAATACAAGATATTGTGGTTTGAACTTGACTTGCACCATAGACAGCGGTATTTTTCCATCTGCGGCTGTAACAGGACCTTAAACATGTTCGGCGCGAAATCCGCCGCCACCAGCCCGGCAACAGAAGAGAATTCGCGGTAGAAATCCACCCAATTCCCGTCCGTTGAGTGAACACCCCAGGTCCCGATTTGCCGATACGGCTGCGAGCCGGATCGAGATTGCATCGTATCCAATTTTGCCGGCTTAGGAGATTCCCATGAATGAGACACACCTACATACTTCTGCAGCGCAGATTCCTTCCTCCTCTCTTCAAAAAGGGTTGACCTTTTCGCGCCGTTTTTCAACCGAAGGCGTGTCCCCCTACGATGAAGTGCAGTGGGAGCGCCGCACCGCGTCCATCACGGACAGCAAGGGGAATTCGATCTTCGAGCAGAAGGATGTGGAGGTGCCGCTCGACTGGTCGATGACGGCCACCAACATCGTGGCCTCGAAGTATCTGCACGGGCAGATGGAGACCGCCGAGCGGGAGACCGGCGTACGGCAGCTGGTGCAGCGCGTGGCCGAGACGGTGCGCGACTGGGGCATGGCGGGCGGCTACTTTGCCACGGCCGAGGATGCGGCCACGTTCCACGACGAACTGGCCCACATGCTGCTGACGCAGAAGGTGGCGTTCAACTCGCCGGTGTGGTTCAACGTGGGCTGCGACCGGCTGGAGCCAAACTCGGACGGGCAGAACTGGCACTGGGACCCGGCCAGCGGGGGCGTCAAGTTCTCGGCGACAGGATACAGAAATCCGCAGTGCTCGGCGTGCTTCATCAATGCGGTGGACGACTCGCTGGATTCGATCCTGACCCTGGCCAAGACGGAAGGAATGCTGTTCAAGTGGGGTTCCGGCACAGGAACCAACCTGTCGTCGATCCGCGGCTCGATGGAACTGCTGTCGGGCGGCGGCCAGGCCTCAGGGCCGTTGAGCTTCATGCGCGGATTCGATGCCTTTGCCGGCGTGATCAAGTCGGGCGGCAAGACACGCCGCGCCGCGAAGATGGTGATCCTGAATGTCGATCACCCCGACATCGTGGACTTCATCGAGTGCAAGGCCAAGGAAGAGGCGAAGGCGTTCGCGCTCATCCGGGCGGGGTACGACGGGAGCGGGCCGGATTCGGAAGCCTACTCGTCGATATTCTTCCAGAACGCCAACAACTCGGTGCGAGTGAGCGATGAGTTCATGCGGGCCTACGAGAACGATGGCGAGTTCACCACACGGACGGTGAAAGATCACAAGCCCATCAAGACCTACAAGGCGCGGGAGATCATGCACAAGATCGCCGAATCGACGTGGCTGTGCGGCGATCCCGGCATGCAGTTCGACACCACCATCAACCGCTGGCATACGTCGCAAGAACACGGCGCGCATCAACGCGTCCAATCCATGCAGTGAGTACATGTTCCTGGATAACTCGGCGTGCAACCTGGCCAGCTTTAACCTGCTCAAGTTTGTCACCCCGGCGGGGACGTTCGATATCGCCGCCTATCGGTATGCGGTCTCGATCGTGATCACGGCCATGGAGATCCTGGTCGACAACTCGGGCTACCCGACAGAAGCGATCGCAAAGAACTCGCACGACTACCGGCCTCTGGGTCTGGGCTATGCGAACCTGGGCGCGCTGTTGATGGCATTTGGACTGCCGTATGATTCGGCGGCGGGCAGGGACCTGGCGGCGTCGCTCACGGCCATCATGTGCGGGCAGGCATATCTGCAGTCCGCGGTCATAGCGGGCGCGTGCCCGACGCTGGCTTCGGCTACTCCGCTTACAGCCGGCGTGGAACGCACCGGCGGCGCCTGCCCCGGCTTCTACGTCAACCGCGAGCCGTTTCTGGACGTGATCCGCATGCATCGGGCCGAGGTGAACAAGATTGGCAAGTCACGCGTGAGCGGCGAGCCGTTCGCGGTGCCGCAACTCGATGCGCTGATCGACGCCAGCCGCGAGTGCTGGGACATGGCGCTCGTTCTATGGTGAGCGGCACGGGTATCGCAACTCGCAGACCACGGTGCTGGCGCCGACGGGAACCATCGGCTTCATGATGGACTGCGATACGACCGGCATCGAGCCTGACCTGGCGCTGGTGAAGTACAAGAAGCTGGTGGGCGGCGGCATGATCAAGATCGTCAACAACACCGTGCCTGCCGCGCTGTTCAAGCTGGGCTACAACAATGAGGCGGTCAACGCGATCGTGAGCTACATCGATGCGACGGGCACCATTGAGGGAGCGCCGGGCATCAAGCCGGAGCACCTGGCGGTGTTCGATTGCAGCTTCAAGCCGGCCAAGGGGACGCGCTCGATTCAGTACATGGGCCACATCAAGATGATGGCCGCGGCGCAGCCGTTCCTCTCCGGCGCGATCTCAAAGACCGTGAACCTGCCCCACGAAGCGAGCGTAGAGGAAGTTGCCGAAGCGTATGCCGAAAGCTGGCGGCAGGGAATCAAGGCGGTGGCGATCTATCGCGACGGCTCCAAGGGCACGCAGCCGTTGAACACCAGCATGGACGCCAAGAAAGAGCCATCGGCGCTCGACCTGGTGGGGAACCGGGTGCTGACCCAGATGGCAGCGGGGCGGGCTCCCGCGGATGCCGATGTCAAGATTCTCGAGGCCAAGATCGGCGAAAAGCTCGAGGTGACGGCGAAGCAGGTGGTCGCGGCTGCCGCGACATTCCAGAAGGCGATGGACGAAATCGCCAAGGCCGCCGCGGTTCCGGTGATCAATGCCTCGGCAGCGTTTGAGACCGCGGCCAAGGCAGCAGCACAGGACCTGAATGCGCCTCCGCGGGCGGTTCGCCATCGGTTGCAGGAAGAGCGGGCTTCGGTCACGCACAAGTTTTCGATTGCGGGCCACGAGGGCTACATCACGGTGGGTCTCTACCCGACCGGACAGCCCGGCGAAATCTTCATCAAGATGGCCAAGGAAGGATCGACCGTCTCCGGAATGATGGATTCCTTTGCCACCGCGATTTCACTGGCGCTGCAGCATGGGGTGCCGCTGCGCGTGTTGTGCGAGAAGTTCGCGCATACGCGCTTTGAGCCCTCGGGGTGGACGGGCAACGAAAAGATTGGCTATGCCAAGAGCCTGATGGACTACATCTTCCGCTGGCTCAATCTGCGCTTCCTGTCCGGCGAGCAGCTGACGCTGTTTGCGGGATTGGCTCCGCAGGTTACGCCGCTGCCGGTGAGCCCCAGCCTTCTGCCGGAGACAGAGCCGGAAGAAGATGGCGGAATTCCGCAGGGACAGTTGTCGCGGCTGGCTGAAGAAGTGGCGCGCCAACTGAACCAGATGGGCGGCCAGACAGGGGCGATCGGGCAAGGTAGTCTGGGACTGGGAAGCTCCGGCATGGGTTCGACGTCCGCACCGGCGGGCGGCATCGCGCCGGAGATTGAAGCTCAGGGAACTGGGGCGGCGCGGTCCACACACGGGCCCGGCCTGCAGGATCGCGGCCTCTACCATGCGTCGGACGCCATGCGCGATTTATACGACATGGGCGACGCCCCCAGCTGCGGCGTATGCGGAGCCATCATGGTCCGCAACGGCAGTTGCTACCGCTGCATGAGCTGCGGTTCGACGAGCGGTTGTTCCTAGGTACTTTACTTTACTTTTACTGGAGCAGAGAGGCTTCTCTGCTCCATTTCTTGTGTCAGATGTAAATGTGATTCGTAGCAGCTTTTACTTATTCTGCAGAGTCCATAACTTGATTAGAGTATCAACTCGTTTCCGGAAAAAGGCCGCGTGCCCATGCAAATTTTGCTCATGCAGAATCAGGTCCCACCTGTCGTATGAGATTGTTCGTTCAAATAACGCCCGCCTCGTCCGTTTTGACAGCACGCAAATCTGAGCATTAGAGTTCGAATGTTTCTTGCCGCGAAGACATCGGCAGCAAGTTGCCGGACGCTCAGGCGGTGAGCGACGCACGATTCCTATACCTATCGCTAAGGAATTGGAGCCTTCCCCCATGACCATCCAGTTTCAAGACTCGCGGATTTCAGCGATTCGCTTTCGTCGTCCACGCCTCGTCCTCGTAACCCTGATTCTTGCCACCGCTTTCCTGGTACTCGCTTCGGCGCATGCGCAAGTCAACGGAGAGGGACAACGGCCCTATCTCGGCTGGAGCTCTTTCAGTGAGCAGACCCTCGATGGAAGCTTTCTCACACAGGCGAACATTATGGCCCAGTCCGACGCCCTGGCCGCATCGGGCATCGAGGCGCACGGATTCCGATACATCAACATCGACTCCGGCTGGCAGGGCAGTTTCGATGGCAACGGGCGTCCCATTCCGAACACTACGACCTTCCCGGATATCAAGGCGCTGTTCGATCACATCCACAGCAACGGCCAGAAGGCAGGAATCTACTGGATTCCGGGCGTGGAGTATCCGGCCGTCACTGCGAATTCGCCAATCCTTGGAACGCCGTACCACATACAAGACATCCTCGTGGTACCCTACACTTCCGGCAACGCATTTGGCGGACCGGGAACGTCGCCGTACCACTACAAGATCGACTTCACGAAGCCCGGTTCGCAGGAGTACATGAATTCCGTCGTCGCGCTGTTCGCTTCGTGGGGGGTCGACCTTGTCAAACTGGACGGCGTGACCCCTGGTTCCTACAGCGATAACTTGTCGATCAACAATCAGCCCGACGTAGCGGCATGGTCGAAGGCGATTGCCGCCAGCGGACGTCCCATCTGGCTCACGGTGTCGTGGGCGCTCGATGCAGACTACCTCGAGACCTGGCAACAATATTCGAATGCGCGCCGCATCGAAGACGACGTGGAGTGCGAAGGACGCTGCGGAACGCTCACCGATTGGGATCGCATTTATCAACGGTTCCGCGATCTGCCCGCATGGCAGAACGCTGCGGGTCCAATGCTGGGTTGGAACGATCTCGATTCGCTGGATATCGGGGATGGGAACATCGATGGACTCACACCGGTTGAGAAGCAGACGGCGGTATCGATTTGGGCTATGGCAAACGCTCCCCTTTACCTGGGCGGCGACCTGACGAAAATCGATTCCGTTGGCAAGCGGCTCGTCAGCAACGACGAGATTATCGCTGTTCAGCAGAGCGGCAAACCGGCCAAGCAGGTGCTCGGCGGTGAGCAGCCGGTGTGGGCTTCGAGTCTTGGCAACAACACCTACTATGTTGGGCTATTCAACCTGAATGCTACGCCTGCGGTTGTCCACTTTCCGTGGAGCCTTCTGGGCAGGGCCGGAGCACCTCGGGTGCGCGACTTATGGAACCACAAGGATCTCGGGCCCTCCGGGCGCGTGTTTTCAACCATGATTCAGGGACACGGCTCCGTTCTTCTCAAGGTGACTGGCAACGGCCAGGCTCCGCCTTCACCGTCGACCAGCTATGAAGCAGAATCGGCGGTGCTGGGCGGGTCTGCTTCCATCGCTCAATGTTCGCCGTGCTCTGGAGGAGATAAGGTCGGCAACCTTGGCCTTGGTCCAAACAATACTGTCACGTTCAACAATGTCTACGTGCCTCGCACGGGCAACTATCTCATGCGCGTCGATTCGATGACGATCGGGCTGAGATCCTACCTCTACACGGTCAATGGCGGTCCGTTCCAGGCTCTGAACTCCGGTGGAGGCAGTTTCAACGTTCCTGCCAGCACTACCGTCATCGTCCCGCTCCATGCCGGATACAACTCCATCCAATTCGGCAATCCAACCAGCTATCCACCTGACCTCGATCGCATCGTGATCAGCGGCAACGGAGATGCTCCACTTCCGGCCTTCTCCGCGTACGAGGCGGAAGCCGCGACGCTCAGTGGCTCGGTAACGGCGGGATTCAGCAATTACTCTTCGGGGTTGTCCAAGGCGGGCAATATCGGCGGCGGACCCGCCAATACTGTCACCTTTTCCAACGTTACGGTTCGGTCGGGCGGTGTTTACTTCCTGGAGGTCGACTATTTGACCAGCGGGCCGCGCTCGTTCTTCTTGACCGTGAACGACCGAACCCCGCAGGAACTCGATCTGAACGGAAGTACTTTCGACGAACCGGTGTCAACGGTCCTTCGCGTGAAACTCCATGCAGGCGCGAACACTCTCAGTTTCGGGAACCCGACGAATTACGCACCCGATCTTGATCGCATCGTCATCGCACCAGCACTGGATGAATAGGCCAGAATCAAGGCAACAGAGATAGGACGCGCTCTGTTGCCTTCGATTCGCAGGGGAGGACCGGCGGAAGCATGATGGCTGAATCTGAGCCTGCCGCTCCGAATTCAAATCCAGTGACTGTCATCTTCTGCTCGAGCCTCTTTTCGCGATCTGGATGTTGTCGAGAGGCGCCGAGAGGTGCTCCGGCTCCGGACGATGGCCCAGGAAGTGAGGTCCGCCTCCCTGCAAAATGATGCGTATCATGTTCATGTTGAGGAAACTGCCGCGGTTTGAAGCCCCCTATGAAAAGTTCAAGAGAATCAGTTCGAATGGCGATGCTTGGGTCGGGTTTCGTCGCCGGCTTTTACATGCAGGGATTGGCCGACGTTCCGGGCCAGGTGGTGGTTGCGAACTACTCCCGTTCGCCTGAACGCGCGCGCGACTTCGCCAGACAGTGGGATATCCCGCATCCGTCGACAAAGTTGGACGAGTTGATTGCTCGCGACGACATCGATCTCTATGTCATCGCGCTGCCGAACGAGGAGCACTTGCCGGTAGGACTTAAACTGGCTCGGGCAGGTAAGAACCAGGTATGTACAAAGCCGCTGGGCCGAAGTCGGGATGAAGCTCGGCAACTGCGCGATGCGGCCGTGACGTCCGGCGCAATTCACGGCTATGCCGAAACGGAAGTATTCGCGCCCGCTGTGATCAAGGCGAGGCAGACGATCGAGAGCGGTGCGATCGGAAGGGTTCTCTGGGTTCGATCACGCGAATCACACAGCGGCCCGCACAGTCTTCAATTCTGGGATGCTGACCTCGCAGGCGGAGGCGCCATGCTCGATCTCGGATGCCACTGTATTGAAGCGGCGAAGTACTTCTTTGGGAAGGAAGACAGGATCCTCGAGGTGCTCGCGTGGGGTGCCACCCTGGTCCATGGCCAGCGGACTAAAGGGGAGGACAACGCGCTCCTCCTGATGCGATTCGCCAGTGGAGGCATTGCTCATTGCGAGATGTCATGGACAACGAAAGGCGGGCTCGATCTTCGTAATGAGATCCACGGATCGGAGGGCAGCGTCTTTACCGATGTGACGCGTATGACGCCCATCACCGCTTTCACCACAAAGGCAGCTGGTTACGTGGTCGAAAAGGCGGACATAGATTTCGGCTGGACCAAGCCGCTTCCGGAGGAAGCATTCGCCTATGGATATCAGGGCGAGATGAAACACTTTGTGGAATGTGTTCGAGACGGCCGGGAGCCACGCGAATCGTATGAAGATGGATACCTGGTGAATTGCGTTCTCGACGCGGGCTATCGTTCCATGCGTGAAAGAGCCTGGATCGCGGTGGAATATGAATAGGGATATGCTCCTGACTCAATTGACTGCTACTCGGGGAGTAGCTTACTCCGCTCGTATTCATGGGACCTGATCGGTTCAACAGGGTTGGTGCTTGCCCCGTTATTACTTCGCTGACTGCGCCGGCAACGCCTCCTAGTCCGTCCATGCGCCCGAACCTGGCCACCAAAAGAAGATCCTCGCCGTAACGAGTTCGGCGCTCTTCGCGCTTACGCGATGAGCGCTTGCGCAGTGGTCCGGCCGGTCGCTACCAAAGGATTGGCCGAGTTGCGAAGGAGTGACGACTCAGGCTATCGAGATTGTCCACCCCCATGCATACTGGTTGGGCCGTCGGTCTCCCGATTGCAACGCGTCAGGAATCTCAATCGTAAGACCAGCCGCCGAATCGATTCTCCACTTCATCGGCGCTGGGTAGCCAAACATGCTGATCTTGCTGCCTGGCTTCGGTTTTACCGATTGCAGGACCAGGGATTTACCGGGCCAGTCGAGCGCAAAACAGTATACGGTGCGATTGTCTTTTGCTCTCGTGAATCGGATTGTCTCGCCCTCGCGCCAGAATGCGGCCTCTCTCGACCGGGTTGCATAAACGCCCTCTCCGCAGACGTGCAGCCACGCGCCTACCTGTTTAAGCTGTTCGATTGCAACCGGGTGAAATCGCCCCGTGGCATCGGGTCCGATTCCGACCTGGAAGTTGCCTCCCTTAGCTGCCGTGTCCACGATGTTCCGAACTATCCACTGCGCGCCCTTGTAATGGGAACCATCGGGATCAAAGGAGAATCCGCTGGCCAAGGGGTAAATCACCATCCACGGGGTACCGGTATTCGACCTATCGCCGGGGACGAAACCTTCCGGAGTGTAATAGTCGCCATAGTTGCCGATGCCACGGGCGCGTAACATGACATCGGGTTGCAGTCTGCGCAGTTGAAGAATCGTTTCACGCAATTGAGGCCAAACCTTCGGTCCCAGCCACTGATCCAATGAGAGCATGTGGATCTCTCCGTAATTGGTCAGTAATTCCTCGAGTTGCGCGCGGTGCCGCGTCATCATCCGCATTACTTGCTCAGGAGAAGGATCAGGCGCCGTCCACGTGATTCTCTTTGACCCGTTCGGCTGAGCACGCCATTCCGGATCGAGCTCTGCCGCGGCAGGGACAATCACCGGATCGTCGGCATAAGGCCGGAAGTCCGCGTCGTACCAGTCGGGGTGGGAGAAATATAGCGAAATGCGCAAACCTCGCTTGCGACCAGCCTCACACAGTTCCTTGACGACGTCGCGCTTGAACGGAGTCTCCATCATGGAATACGCGAGATCGCAATTCTCCAGTTGCGGGCTTCCGGGGGCATCCCAGTGGACTCGTTGCTTCACGCGCGTACGCGTGTCAAACATCGAAAAGCCCTCGTGATGCTTGGTCGTAAAGGCGAACATGCGCAGACCGTTATCGGCGAATAGCGACGCCCAGGCATCCGCATCGAAACCCGTGGGGTTCCATGTTCTGTACATCTCGTTGTAGCGGGCTCGTCCCGGGTAATCCAGCTCGAGAAACGGCCACGATTCCCTCGTAAACCCGGCGACTGAATACAATCCCCAGTGAATGCGGATGCCGTATTTCATGTCCTGGAAGGCTTCGTAGGCGGCCGCGGAAGCCCATCGATACTCTGGGACAGGTTCGTCCTCAATATAAGAGCGCACTCTCTTGTAGTGCGAATCTGTCACCGGCAAACGATGTTTTGTACGGTCGTTCGCAGAGTCTTGGGAAAACGCGGCCAACGGAGGCACCAACCGCGACCCAAGAACCATTCCGGCGCCCTGCATGAATTTCCTTCGTTGCAAGTGGAACCTCGCATGTTGAGACTGACTGATCTTAAGCGCAGCGGGCAGGAATCAATTACCCTTTCCAGGCTTCTTTCGGAAGGACGAGGGCACCGAGAGCGCCTGCATCATCTGCACACATGTGATGGTCGGAGCCCAATGCTGTTCGATGTACAGGATGACGAGTTCCGTTCCGGCTGCATGTGAAACAAATGGCCGCGACGAAGGCTCGTACATGGCATCGGTCAGGTCGCGCACGAGAATGCAATGAATACCCCACCGCGCCAACTGACGTATGCCAAAGCTGCGATTAAGGATGCACATGTTGGCATGCACGCCCATGTAGAAAACCGTGTCAATGCCACGTTGACGGAGGACGTTATAGATCTCCGTTCCGCTATCGGAAATCACGTCGCCCGGCGCGATGGTAAGCAGAGGCGTTTCCCGGCTCCAGGCGCGGTGCTCGGTATCCCCCGGAGTATCGCAGCCGCCATTGCCGTCGTCGATCGGCAAGGGAGGATCGTGGAGCTGCTCCTTCGCTTCTGGAGGATCAACATGCGGCGCTGATTGGGCGAGCCTCCGGCCTTCGGAACCGCCGTAGAAATCCATCGTCTCAGATGGTGCATGAATGATCAGAACTCCAGCGGCACGAGCCTTCTCGAGCAGCGGTTCCATGCGCACGGCGATCTGGCCCACCCGCTCAGTCGCACCCCGGCACCAATGCTTATCCCACATATCGGTAATTAAGATTGCTGTTTTAGCGGGTGCAAGGTTCTGTTCGAAATTGGCCTCAGTCCAGGTTTCACTGGCCCCGTAAGGCTGAATTCGTTTACGCAGAATCAGTCGCATGTCGGAACCCGTCTCTCCCGACAAATGATCCATCAGGCCGGGCGATAGAAGCATGAGCAAAAGCAAACCGGGGATCAGGGGAGATCGCATGACTCCATCTCTCACGAAATCGGTTGTTCCGCACCGTCATCAAAGACTATTGGTGCTCTGGCCACTACTTTACCAGCTATCTTTCCCCGATCTGAGCACCTTTCGAAAACGACGATATTAGAGACCAAAGAGCTGAATGCAACCGCAAGAACGAAATGAGCACTCATGGCCCATCGTCACAGTTCTGCTTATCACTTGGTTCCTCGCTCCGGTAGCTTCTCGTACTCGGTCCAGGCAAACTTCTTCGAGTCGGGCGCCCAGCCACCGGTATTGCCCGAGCCCTGGCCGCCAAAGAAGGTTCTGACCGTCGTCAGTTCGGCGCCCTTCGCGGCAACGCCGTTTTCGAGCCGCAGCACCTTGATCGTCATATCATCCCCAATGTACTGGTGGTCCGGGTGATCCATCGGATAGGAGATGGTGTAGAGCCATTTGCCGTCCGGAGAGATGTGCGGGAACCAGTCCTGTGTATCGCCATTGGTGATTTTCTCGGCCAGCTTGTCGTCTGGGCCCGCGCCGTCGGCAGGCATGCGCCAACCGTCCCATTTGCCTGAGCGGTTGGAGCAGAAGTAAATCCACTTGCCATCGGCTGAGTACTCGGGGCCATCGTCCTGTCCCTTGTTAGTGGTCATCAACAACTCGCGGCTTCCGTCTGCGTTAATCCGGTAGATGTCGAAGTTGTCTCCGTGGTACTGGGTGTAGACGACGTACTTGCCGTCGGGCGACCACCCATGCAACCAGCCCAGATGAACCTCGTGCGCATTGCTCCCGTCCATGTTCATGATGAAGAGGGGATTGTGAATATCCGCGGGGGTTCGAATCTTCCCCGGCATAGGCGGCGTGATCCCGGTGATGGCGATCTGCTTGCCGTCCCACGAGAGCGCGTGATCGTTGGTGGCATTCATCTTCTGGCTCACATTGATCTTCTCCGGTTTGCCGGCATTGGCGCCACTTACAGGAATGCGGTATAAATCGCCGCCCATGTCGGAGACGATGTACTTCCCGTCCGGGGTCCAGTTGGGAGCATGCCACTCTCCCTCGACGGTAAAGATGGTCGTTGCGGTCTTCTTCTCTACGTCATAGATCACAAAGTGAGTGCGGTATTTCTGTGGTGGTGCAGAAGCCGCGGGCTGAGGGGCATTCTGCGCGGCTAGCGCGGCGACGGGGAAAAGCAGTCCCAGGCATAAGCCAGAAAGCAGCCAAAGAGCGCAGCGGAGTGATTTCACTATGAATCCTCCTGGAACCAGGCCAATCGCAATGGAGAAGTTCCGGCAAACCATGTTAAACCAGCACTGCGCTGGACCTGGTTCGAGACGGGATCAAATTCTTTTGTTCGCGGCAGGAGTCAGGCTGTTCAGGACGGCACTCCTCGACTGCTCAAGAATCGGGAAGCTTAAGGACGGACTTTGGTGCTCGCTTACGCTTCATCTGCTCTTTTGTCATTGAAACGGCCGCCAACAGCCGTGGCAATAGCATGATCCAAATCTCAATCTCGAAGCCTACGACGTTTGTGAGGACTCAACTCATCTCCCGTCACTTGCCAAAGCCGACAGCGCTCTATTACGGTCGCCGCTCACCACTTGTGCCTATCGTCTCTTCTTCGTCAGGTGAGCGTCGGCGAGGAAGTCCCTTTGCGCGGCCTCGGATTCAGGCGGCTCACGGAACGGTTCCACAGAAATGCGCTCGTAACACACTTCCAGCACCGTCAGGTATTCTGTTCCGCCTGGCGCTTGGAGAACGACCCTGTCACCCGCCGCCGATTTCATCAACGCGCGCCCCAGAGGTGACACCCAACTGATGTGGTTGCGGTTGAGATCGACTTCGTCGGTGCCTACGATGCTCACCACTCGCTCCGCTCCCGTGGCATTGGCATAGCGCACGGTCGCCCCGAAGAATGCCCTCGTCTCCGGCCGCCCCGCTCTCGGAGCTTCCGGATCCACTACTTCCGCGGCTTCGATTCGCTTCGTGAGAAAGTGAATCCGCCCATCAATCTGCCGCAGTCGCCGCTTGCCGTATTGATAGTCGGCATTTTCACTGCGATCGCCATTGCTGGCAGCCCACGCCACCACTTCCGCCACCGCCGGGCGGTCCCTGGTGAGGAGAAACCGGTGCTCATCTTTGAGGCGCTGCAGCCCGTTCGGCGTTATGTAGTTCTTGCCTCCCGTCGCGGGCTCGTCCCCTGGTGATTTTCTGGTAAACCCTTTCCGCATCTCGTGGTCCTCGCAGCGCGAATCCAGTGGGTGCCCCCAATGAATGCGGATGAACGCCGATGGAAAACACTGTAGGTCATCCACGTTCATGGGAACTCATCTGCGGCCCGGAACTTCAATAACGTAAGCCTAGTCGCGACCGCTCGCGAGGTCAAAGGGTAGTAGAGTCGAACGAATAGCGGGTCCAAAAGTCCTCTTAGCTGAGGGTGAGCTCCAATTTGATCACCGAAGCAGGCGGAATGCTTACGTTCAAAATTCCCGCGCTGATCAAGGTATCAAGAGGCGCAGTCTTTACAGCATCTGGATTTTCAAAGGAATTGTGTGCGTGCATGTCGCTGGCTGCCAGGGCGGTCCCGCTGGAACGTGCAATGGCTGCGCCGCGCAGCGCGATTTGAGCCTGAGAAGGTTGGGCAGGATCCGGGTTCACTGCCGTCAGAGTCACGAGGTTTCCCTTGCGCGACGCCGATCCGTTGAGGCCCCAGAAAGCGGCGGGTTTTCCATCGCGATCGTAATGCATATCCGGTGCGGAGAATTCGGTGCGAAGTAATTGACCGCCCTGGTGCGCCGCATACATCTTGAAGACATGGAAGTTCGGCGTGGTGAAGAAGCGGTCTTCGTGGCAGAGAAAGAGCGCATTTATGTTGTTCACCATCTGCGCACACGTTGCTACGCTCACTTTCTCCGCATTGCGATTGAATGCATCGAGCGTGAGGGCAGTGGCAAGGGCATCGCGGATGGTGACCTGCTGACCAAAGATGTGGGTGGGGTCCAGCTCTGTGCCTTCGCGATACCAGGGGCCATATTCGTCCACAACCAGCTTGATTTGGTGTTGGGGATCGTATTGACCCATAACTGTCCACTGGTCGGCAATGATCCGGTCTACCCGATCGCACTCGCGGAGCAACTCGAACCAATCCACTAATTCGAACTTTAAGGCGTCGCCCTTGCCGAGGATCCAGTCTCTTGTTTTTCCGCGGCTTAGATTCGAAGCGTAATGATGAATCGACCAGCCAGTGAAGCGAGAGTTTTCATAGGAGTGCGCGGTAAAGATCTGCTCGAAAAAGCGGTGTGTCCAATCAGTATCGTTGCCGTTGGGCCCGGCGGCGATGAGTTGCAGACCGACGCCGAAGCTGGGGATCCAGCTGGTGTAGCGGCGAAATTCCGACGCATATTCCTCCGGAGTAAAATTGCCGCCACAACCCCAGCTCTCGTTGCCAATGCCCCAAAACTTCACCTTGAATGGTTCGGGAAATCCAGCTTCGCCGCGCATCTTCGCAAGAGTGGTGGCTCCCCTGGGAGAGTTGCAATACTCCACCCAATGGTCGAACGACAACGGCGGGAGGCTGCGCAGATTGGCCGCAAGGTACGGCTCGGCCCCCACGAGTTTGCAGAAGCGCATAAACTCATTGGTCCCGAATGTGTTGGGCTCGAAGACTTGCGGACCTTTCTCGTGGAGGCGCCCCGCATCGGGATCGCCTTCCCAGAAGTTGGTGCGCACCGGCCGCTCGGAAATGGGCCCAATGCCGTCTTTCCAGTCGTAACTATCAGCGAAACAACCGCCTGGCCACCGCACGATGGGGACCTGAATTTCTTTCATTCTGTCGACGAGCTCGGCGCGTATTCCAAACTGGTTACGAATCCTGGATTATTCGCCGACCCATACTCCGTCGTAGATCACTCCGCCAATGTGCTCAGTGAACTGCCCGTACAGGTTCGGTGAAATTTCCCCTCCATGCTCGCCCAGGAAGATCTCGATGCGGGAATCCGCCGATGCTGCCCAAATATGTTTGTTTGAAATCGCAAGCACTGCGCCGGCCAAGGCCGAATTCTTGAGAAATTGCCTCCGCTCCATTTGCGGTTCCTTTCCAAGCTGGAATTGCTTCGAGACCCTGATTTCACTTGGCCGTACATTTCTACATACGAAAAAACTCTGCCTGTGCACATTGATCAGGCTGCATTCTAAGCGGCCGGAGTAAAAGCGGGAATCGTCGGTGCAGGCACGAGATAGGCTAGCTCGCACACTACAGTAGAAGGGAAGCAATGAAGATTACCATTCAACGCGCTCCTCATACATGCCAGCTGACATTTCGACTCTCATCCCCTCGGGCCACTTATCTTGCGGTGTATCCGCCGTCCATCATGAGAATAGAGCCTGTAAAAAAGCTGGCATGATCGCTTGCCATGTAAGCGTAGAACGTGGCGATTTCATCGACGCCGGCGATGCGGCCGATGGGGTGATTATCCCTGAGCATGCTCCAGTACGCCTCCGGATCTCCCGAAGCTGCGGCTGAACGATGCACGATTGGAGTATCGACAGTTCCGCACGCTATGGTATTCACCCGAATATGATTCTTGGCGTACTCGATAGCCATCTGCCGGGTCATCTGGTGCAAAGCACCCTTCGATGGCGCATAGGCTCCCTGGGTGGGAATGCCCACTTCCCCGGAGATGGAGCCGCTCATCAAGAAAAGACCGTGGTTCTGGCGGATCATCACGGGGATAACGTGGCGGCTTGCCCAATAAACGGCCTTGACGTTGGAATTGAAAACTTCGTCCCACTCTTCAGAGGTGTGCTCATGGATCGGCTTCACAACGCTGACCGCGGCATTGCACACTACAACGTCCAGATGCCCAAATGAATCAATTGCAGCGGTAGTGAATCGAACCGCGGTGTCTTCTTCACCAACATCGCCGTGAACGATTTGGAGTTTTTCACCATACCGCGCCTTGCATTCCGTGAGGTGTGTGGGAATGTCGGCACGGCGGTCTACAGCGATCACGCCCTCGACATCACATTCCAGATACCTCTGGGTGATGGCCGCGCCAATCCCTGAAGATGCACCAGTCACTACAGCGACTTTTCCCGAAAGTGAGATATCCAAGCGAGCACCATCTTGTCATTGAGCTTGTGCCATGTGCGAAGTTTGTGCATGGCATGGTCGGTCTCTATTAACAATTAAGGACTATAAATCATCTTCTCCGGCATGTGCGCGCGCCGACGACGACCGACCAGTAGATGCGGGTAATCCCCGAAGGAGTGGCGACAACGCTCAACTCCATTAACGGTCAGTTGAGGGGAAGAAAGCGGCAGTGAAAAGCAGCAGGGCTGGCACGAGCAAGTCCAGGGAGAGAGCCCGCGGATCTCGGCACCGGAAGAGTGGCAAAACAGACTTGACGCCAAATGTGGCGCGCACTTCATTCACATTGGTGATGCTGGCATTGGCAGGTGGTAAGGCGCCGATACTTGGCATCGTGGGCCTTTATGACGTAATCGCCCACTCGGTTTCCCAACGCACGCGTGAGATAGGCATTCGCTCCGGAGAAGTGGCCAAAAACCGTTTCTGGTACTGATCTCAAGGTAGAATGGCGAGCATGTACAGGCACGCAAAGCAGTTCGTTTTCTTGCTCAGTACGATTCTGGCAACGAGCCTCGCCACCCGCGCCTTTGCGCAATCGGCCGAAGAGCAAGCTGTGCTGGCGCCGATCCATGCAATGTTTGATGGCATGTCAAAGCGAAATGCTGTAGCGATCAAGGCGCCTACGCTGCCGGGTGGCAATATGGTGCTTATGCGCGACGGCAAGCCAACGCAGATGACCTTTGAGGCCTTCGCAGAGCGCGTAGGTAAACCCGGGACGACTCAGATTGAAGAACGCATTCACAATCCACTGGTCCGAATCGATAACGATCTCGCCGTCGTGTGGGCTCCGTTCGACTTTCTGGTCGATGGGAAGGTCGATCACTGCGGAACAGATCTGTTCAACCTGGTTCATGTCGACGGCAAATGGATGATCGCGAGCGTTGCCGATACCGGTACGAAGACCTGCTCCGCGAAATGACCCGGAATCCCGCAAGGGGGTTCTTTCTCGTTGAAGAACACGCTTCCATAAACTCAGCGCAGACTCGAGCGGAGCGCCCCCAGTTCTGCCGCCGTCACTGTTCGGAGGGCAGAACGATCACTTCGTCGTGCGCCCAGGGGCGTTCGCCTTTCGGCTTTATCTCACATCCCCAGAAGCCGAAAAACCCAACGACCAAATAACACCCAAAAGGAATCGCCATCGCCAAGGCCATACTGTGAGTCCGCTGGTAGATAAGACCGATCAGAGGAGTGAACACAGCCCCTCCCATGTCACCCATGACGATTAGCGATGCTCCGGCTTTTGTGTTTACGCCAAGGTCCCTGATTCCAAGTGCAAACGTGGTTGGGAACATGAGGGACATGAAGAAGCTCGTCGCAAAAAGGGCCCAAACTCCGGCCCAGCCTGGTAAAAGGACCCCGATGACCACGAGGCCCGCGTTGATGACCGCAAATAGGCCCATCAGAAGATTTGGGCGAAGCGATTTCATAAGATAACTGGAGACAAATCGGCCGATTCCGAAGGCGACCAACGTCCCCGTGAGAAAATAACCCGCAATTTTCTCCGGAAGATGAACATAATCTTGTACGTATTGGATGAAATAGCTCCAAGTACCGACCTGTGCCCCTACATAGCAGAACTGTGTAAAGACCGATAGCAGAAAATGTGGGTAGTTAAGTAAAGCGCGGTAACTCCCCGTCGTCTCACCCTGCTTCGCTCCTTTCCCGGAAGCAATAGCTGGAAAGGGCGTACGTAAGATGAGAAATCCCCAGAAAAGAACGACGACACCGAGCACCATGTAAGGCGCGATCACGCGCATTGTTTCATGTCTAAGATATGCATCATATGTGCCTGCGAGCTTTAGGTGCTCGATCTGGTCGTGTTTCAACTCTATCCCGGAAAAAATGAAGACGGTGCCGATCAGGACCCCGGCAATCGCGCCGAGAGGGAAGAATGCCTGCGAAACATTGAGGCGCCGCACAGCGGTTGCTTGCGGCCCCATTTGGGCGACGAGAGGATTGGACCCTGTTTCCAGTATGCAGGCTCCGCAAGCGATGATAAAGAGAGCAAGTAGAAACAATGAGTAACTATTCTGGTGTGCTGCAGGGTAAAAGAGAAATGTACCGATGCTATATATGACCAGCCCCACGAGCAACCCGATCTTGTATCCATACCGGCGCATGATAGTGGCCCCGGGAATTGCAAGAAGAAAATATCCAAGATAGAAGGCCGTCTGAATCAGTCCCGCCTGCATCCGAGTCAGCTCGAACGACTTCATGAACTGCCGGATCAAGACATCGTTGAGATTGTGGGGAATCCCCCACAGGAAGAACAGTCCGGTGACAAGAAAAAAGGCCGAGCGGCTTTCCCTTGGGATTAATGGCCGATTCTCATCGTGCATAACCGAAGACATGGAGTGTCCGTCCCTCCGATCGAAACGTTCAGGAGCATTGGGAGTTTAGCTGGAGGATGGTGCCTTCAGCGACAGTTTTTAGGATCTGGCATATGTCGGTCCTGATCAAAGGGCTTCTACGCCACGTCACACAGCGATACCGCCTGCGCTAGTGCTGAGAGTGGTTCACGGGTAGGCAAGAATTCCTGTCCGACATAACCCTTATAGCCGATAGCGAGCAATGTCCGCATGATCGCGGGGTAATTGATTTCCTGATCATCGTCCAGTTCTCCCCGGCCTGGATTGCCCGCTGTATGCACGTGCCCAATCAGGTCGCGATATTGCTGCAGACGCCGGATAACATCGCCGTTCATGATCTGGACATGGTAAATATCAAACAATAGCTTGACGTGATTCGAATTGACCTGCTTCACAATGTCTGCACAGTAATCGATGTTGTCTCCCTGATAGCCCGGATGACCTTTCATCGAATCCGAATTCTCGCGCGTATTAAGGTGCTCCAGACACAAAGTAACGTTATTTTTCCGGGCATGGACGCTTAATTCTGCGAGAGCCTTAACCGCGTTGGCCGCGCCTTCCGAGAGCGGTATCTCACCGCTCGTGGAATCCTCCGCGTTGCGCCACTTATAACCGGTGAATGCAATGACGTTGGGAATGCCAAAGTCGGCCGCCTGATCGATGGCGCTTTTGGTCCGCGCGATGACTTCATCGTGATAGCGCGGGTTGTTGAGACCCTTTCGGAAAACGGGGTCAGGCATGCCATTGTGTGCTAGCGCGCAGCCCAGACCGTGTTTCCGAAGCGTCGGCCATAATTCCGGAGGAACAAGTTCGACGCTCCGGCAGCCCAAGCCAACGGCAGTCGCGCAAATCTGTTCGATATCCCAATGCCAAGGCGGCGCGTTCAGACACCAATAGGCGAGCGACTGCCGGATGCGGCCATGCTTGACGCCACCCTCCATCGTCTGGAGGCTTTTCGCTTCCGTTGGGCCTCCGTTTCCAGAATTTCCAATGGCCTGGACGGATCTCAAACTCAACGTGTTTCCTTCAGTCTTTTTGACCATGGAAGGCTCCTTTCGCCTGATACGATGGACAGAAACAAGGCCGTGAGACACGCGAAAACGTCTGCAGCCGCACCGGTCATATTGCCGTGATGCTGGATTTACCTGCACCATCCTCGCCAACCCGGGCGTGGATCTCACCTGCAAAGATCGGCAACGAGACGTCTCGTAGAGCGTGCACCCCCTCGAAGCTCTTGCTCCTGCAGGGGACTGCTAGAACCGGTTCCTCTGAGGAAGCTTCAAGACCTGCGCCTGCAAGTGATTCCGTCCTGGCCTCTCGCCGACACGTTCACGCCGTTTGTTGGCGAGCATCCGAATCCCATTCCCTTGTAACGAATCGGTTCGCCTTTGTCCAGCAGGACTCCAGGCCCTGATTGGCGCACGGATTTGCATTCGCGTTGACAGTCTTCAAGTGCGGCGGCTACGATTCCGTTCGCTACGGTACACTTGACGATTTCCCCGATTTCAGCGCATTTCGAGTCCGCTGCGAACGAGGTGGTTGCGCTGCAATTTCGCATGAATGGTGTGGTCATTTGCGTTCTAGCTGATTGCCGATGTCCGGTGATTCCGGGCTTTCGACAGATCGAGCCGCTCCAATCAAGGATCTAAAGTATGGCTTCGAAGCGAAGTTCGAGCATCATGTCGAACCCCAAGGTATTGTCGGTTTGGTGTTTGCTGGTCGTCACAACGGTCGGTCTGCATTCCGCGCTCGGACAATCCGGTCCCGAATGGACCACCGGAAGCGGCGACCCCGCACGAGATGCCTGGCAACGGGGCGAATCGAAGATTACGCCGGGCACTGCGAAAGACCTGCGCCTGCTCTGGAAGGTGAAGGTTCCCGCCAAGCCGATGGGAATGCTCTCCTTCCGAGAGCCCTTGATTGTTAACGGAGTAAGGACCGTGGAGGGCGCTCGAACCTTTGCCATCCTGGCTGGCGCGGCAAACGACGTCTTCGCAATCGACGCCGATAACGGAACGGTTGTGTGGCAGAAGAAGCTGAAGTGGGCATCGGAGATGCCGCAGGAAGCAGGCGAGGGCGAGGGCTTTATCTGCACCAATGCGCTAAGTGCCACACCGGTGGTTTCGCCTGCCAGCGCGCCAGTGAGGCACTTGTATGTGCTGGCCAGCGATGGCTACCTGCACATCATGGACCTGGCGTCTGGCGAGGAGAGCGATCCGCCAATTCAGGTTCTCTCCCGGCCCTACGGTAAGCCGTATGGACTGAACATGGTCGGAAATGTCATCTACACCATCACCGGCCAGGGCTGCGGCGGCGTTCGACAATGCGCTGTATGCCATCAATCTTGAGAACCGGAAAGTGACTGAATCGTCTCCGCCGCAGGCGGGGCTGTGGGGCGTAGCGGGTCCCGCTGTCGGGCAGGATGGAACGGTCTACTTTGAGTCGGGAGACGGTCCTTACGACGCCGCCGCGGGAAAACTGTCGACCAGCGTCGAGGCATTCACTTTTTCCGACGATCGGTTGACCCTGAAGGACTATTACTCGCCAACCAACCATGTCTGGCTGACCCGGCGAGACCTTGACATGAACGTCACACCTGTTGTGTTTCCTTACAAGGGGCGCGATGTTGTGGTGGGTTCAGGCAAGGAAGGCCGGTATTTCCTGCTCGACAGCAAGTCGCTGGGTGGGGCCGACCACATGACGCCTGTCTTCCGCAGCGATCTGATCTCGAATAAGAATGTGAATTTTCAGACCGAGGGTACCTGGGGAAGCCTCGCCAGTTGGGAGGGAAAAGACGGCACGCGCTGGGTGCTGGGACCCACAGGTGGAGACGTGGCCGTGACGTTTCCGAAGTCTTACGGTCCCACGCCGCACGGTGGAATCATCGCGCTCAAACTGACGGAAAAGAACGGTAATCCGGAACTGGAACCGGCCTGGATGTCACGTGACATGATCACCGCGGAACCACCGGTGATTGTCAACGGCGTGATATTTGTCCTGGCTGGCGGCGAGTTTACGGGACAAGCCAACGATGCGGTAGGCGGTCTCTTTAGTGCCCAGGAGCGTGTTCAGCGCTCCGTGCCGGCAAAGCTCTATGCCCTCGACGGGACGACGGGAAAGGAACTCTATTCCAGCGGGGACCAAATCACCTCTTTCCTGCACCAGGCAGGGCTGTCCGTTGCCGGCAACAAGGTGATCTTCGGAACATTTGACGGAACGATCTATTGTTTTGGGCTGAGGTAAACGTTAAGATGAGAACCTTCAGATGGCTTGTCGGACTGAGCTGCGCTGCCGTCTTCCTCTGGTCCGCGGCGTCGGTTGCTCAGTCGGACGACAGGGGCGACTGGAGCGTTACTGGCGCCGATCCTGCGCAAAGTGGGTGGCAGAAATCCGAGTCGCAACTCACCCCGGAGAACGCCGCCGCGAAGGTGAAGTTTCTCTGGAAGATCAAGCTGGGGCAACCCTCCAAAAATCCTCACGATTTTAGCGAGCCGCTTCTAGCGGGCCGCCTCATCAACGCCCAGGGATTCAAGGATTTTGTGTACTGGAGTTCCGGGGACACCCTTTACGCGGTGGACTCGGAATTGGGCACGCTGATCTGGAAGAAGCAGTTCCCAACGACCGCTCCAGCTCCCGCCCCCGGATGCAGCGTCGCCAGGCTGAGTTTGTTCATTGAGCCGCCGCAGGTCATCAATTTCCACGCCCGGCGCCGTGGCCCGAATGCACCGAAACCGGTCGAGCAACCCGCGGCTCAGGCGAATGAGCGCAGGCTTGGCGTTGCGCCTGGCGGAGGATATTTTGGCCTGAAGGGCATCTACGTGTTGACAGCGGATGGCATGCTCCACGAACAAGTGATGAACACGGGAGCCGATTTCGCGCCTCCGGTGCGTTTTCTGCCGGCGGCTAACAGCAGCCCGTATGGCATGAATATTCTGGGGAAGGAAGTCTATTCCGCAACCAGCCGTGGTTGCGGAGGCGTGGCGAATGGCATTTGGTCACTCGACATGGCTTCGCCCGATTATCACGTCACCAGCCTTTCAACGCAGGGTTCGCGTCCACTCGCGCTCACCGGGCCGGTGCTCTCTCCCGACGGCATCGCCTTTTTCGTCACCGGAAACGGAGCCTCCGATCCGGCGTCCGGAGTGAATGCCGGGAGCGTAATTGCGCTCTCCAGGGAGCTAAAGGTGCAGGACTGGTACACACCTGCCGGGGGAATGGGCAATTATGAGAGTGTCTCTCCGGTGATCTTCGAGCACAACGAAAAGCAACTGGTTGTGGCTCCAGGAAAAGACGGAACCATTTCGCTCCTGGATGCCGCATCGCCGGGAGGCCCCGATCACCATACTCCTCTCTTCGAGACCGCGCCTGTCGCAAGGCCTGGGGCAAAGCACTCCTGGGACGGCTTCGCCACTTGGCAGGATAAGGATGGCAATGCGTGGGTTTTTGCATCCGTCTCAGCGGAAGTGATTTCGACTGACAACTCGCTGAAACGGAACGGCCCAACCCCTCATGGAGCCATTGTTGCCTTCAAAGTTGACGACATGGGACAGCCGACGCTTCGTCCAGTCTGGATTTCGCGGGATATGGTGAATCCCGCTCCGCCCCGCATCGCCAACGGCGTGGTCATCGCCCTCTCCGGGGGAGACGCATCAACCCACGCGACACTCTACGTGCTGAATGCCTCCACCGGCGAAGAGTTGTACTCCAGCAAGAACGAGATCCCTACGTCCGCCGAACTCTCAGGAGTTTCAGTAGGTGACGGCCACGCGTTCTTTACCGACCGCGACAACGTCCTCTATTCTTTCGGGATTGGACTGGAGCACTGATGAAATCCGCGACGAATGGGAAGAGCCATCGCGCGGGCAAGGCAAAGTGCCCAAAATGACATTCACAAGCAGTAAGACGATCGTTGGAAGGAAAGCAAATGATCCATCGCGCGGATGTTCAGAAAGCCGTAAACGAATTTGAAGGAGTTCTCAGGCTGGAGCCATCGTGGGTGCCTCGTTCCTTCATGATTCCCGGGCGCAGGTTGAAGCTGCACCCCGATGACCTCTACTCTTTCGGAGCCCACCGTGGAGGTATCAACGAGCGTTGGTTCTCGTCGACCACGAAGGCCTCGAACGGCCCCGCCACCACGCCGGACGAAGGCCTTAGCTACGTTCATCCCGGCGCGGGAGCGAAATTCTTGCTCAAGGATGCAGTTGACTGTGCCGGCGACCTGGTGCTTGGGGCCGATGTAATGGAGCGCGAAAAGGGCTGGAACCTGCTTTGCAAGTTCTTCGATAACATGGGGCCGATTCCACACCACATGCATCAGAGTGACGAGTTCGCCAAGTTAGTGGGGCATAAAGGCAAGCCGGAAGCCTATTACTTCCCTCCGCAGTACAACCTCCTCAGCAATAACTTCCCCCACACTTACATGGGTCTGGAGCCCGGGACGACAAAGGAAGATATCCATCGCTGTCTTGAGCGCTGGAACCAGGGCGATAACGGAATCCTCTTCCATTCTCGTGCTTACCGGCTCGAGCCGGGGAGCGGGTGGCAAGTCGATCCAGGGATTCTTCACGCGCCCGGCTCCCTCGTAACTTATGAGCCCCAAGTGAACAGCGATGTGTTCGCGATGTTCCAGTCCGAGGTCGAGGGGCGCATCGTCGATTGGAGCCTCCTGACAAAAGATGTCCTGCCGGAGTTTCATCACGATCTGGACTATCTGATCAGCATGCTCGATTGGGACGCCAACGTGAATCCCGAGTTTGCCAAAAGCAACAAGAGGCCTCCGGTGCCAGTTCGTGCGGCAGCGGAGATGGAGGAGGCGGGTTACCGTGAGATGTGGATCACGTACGGTGGCCGTTACTACTCCGCAAAGGAACTCACTATCCTGCCGCGACGCACCGTCACGATCAAGGATGCGGCTGCATATGGTTTGATCCTGACCCAGGGTTATGGCACCTTCGGCAAGGTGCCGGTTTCAACGCCTTCGATGATTCGGTTTGGCGAACTCACACAAGATGAGCTTTTCGTCACAGCCGCAGCGGCCAAAGAAGGCATACAGATCGCGAACCCGAGCTCCACCGATCCTCTGGTGATGCTGAAGCATTTCGGCCCGGGCAATCCGGAGGCTGAGTTCTTGCGAAGGGACCGGTAGAAGGGAGAATCGCCATTCGTATCTCTAGTCACAAGTCTCCCGCGCTCCACAACGCAATGTGGCCGGGCATCGTGGGAAAAGGAACTGACTCCGAGCCGGCGATCGACCTCGACACCATGCTCAGCCTCACCGCGGAAGCGCAGGTGGATGGGACAAGGTTCGACGGTGTCGACCTGTTCCTCTCGCTGCCCCATACCGACATTGATTCGACCGACGACGACCTGCGGCGCCTCGCCGACAAGCTGGCCGCGCACAAACTCGTCGCCGGATCTTTGGTTGCCCCCGTGTGGCCTCCTCTGGGCGGCGGTTCCGCCATGGGGTCGGCGGAGGAGCGAGGTCGTTTTCTCGTTCAGGTTCGCAAGGCCTGCGCGATTGGCCAAAAGCTTAGACAGTTTGGCATCCGCAAGTATGGCGTTGTGCGAATTGATTCCGCTGCGAGTCCAGCCGCATGGGCTGAAAATCCGCGCGAGAACACGCGCCGAATCGCGGAGACGTTTCGCGAGGCCTGCACCATTGCCGAGGGCTACGGCGAAAGGCTTGCTGCCGAGGGAGAAATCTGCTGGGGCGGAATGCACGGCTGGAAACACATGGTGGAACTTCTGGAGCTTGTCGATCGCCCCAGTACGCTTGGCTTCCAGGCGGACATGGCGCACACCATGCTCTATACGCTGGGCTATAACTCGCCTGAAAGCCGGCTGCTCCCCGAGGATTTCGATTGGTCTGATCCAGCTGTCCTAACGGACGCTCTGCGGCAGGTGGCCAATGCATTGCGTCCCTGGACGATTGATTTCCACGTGGCGCAGAACGACGGAACGGTAAAAGGATCAGGCTCGCACGACAAGACGGGCCGGCATTGCCCGCCAGACGACCCCAACGGCAAGATGGATATCGTTCGAGGCCGCCGGATTATGGATGCGGGATGAGAACGGCGCTCCGACGCGAGCCTTCGAACACATCTGCTGGGACGGCTGCATGTTTCCCAACTCGATGATGACTTCGCCTGATACCTGGGTGAACATTCTGGCAACCATGATCCAGAGTGCGTGATGCGCACGGTTGGAACTAAAGCGCGGAGATATTCGCTGTGTCGAAAGCAAGAGAACTGAATATCGGAGTGGTCGGTTACGGATTCATGGGCCGTACGCACTCCAACGCATTCCTCCAGGCCCCGCGCTTCTTTGATCTGGCATATCGCCCGGTACTGAAGGCGATTTGTGCGCGCAATCCTGGACGCGTCAAAAGCTTTGCGGAGAACTGGGGATACCAATCGGTGGAGGCAGATTGGAGAGAACTGGTTGCGCGACCCGACATCGACCTCATCGACATTGCCAGCCCCAACGATACTCACGCAGAAATCGCGATAGCCGCCGCACGCGCCGGCAAGATGGTCCTTTGCGAAAAGCCTCTGGGACGAACTGCAGAGGAAGCAGGCGAGATGGTGAAGGCGGTTGAGTCGGCCGGTGTACCCAACATGGTCTGGTACAACTACCGTCGCGTTCCCGCCATGATGTTGTTGAAGCAACTGCTCGATGAGAATCGCTTCGGCCGCATCTTTCACTATCGTTCCCAATTCCTCCAGGATTGGACCATTTCGCAGGATCTTCCGCAGGGCGGAGAAGGCTTATGGCGATTGGATAGCGCGGTTGCCGGGAGCGGCGTGACCGGCGACCTGCTTGCCCACAATATTGACATGGCGCTTTGGCTTAATGGACCGATCGTCGAGGTCTCCGCGATGACCGAGACCTTTATCAAGGAGCGGAAGCATAATCTGACGGGGCATGTTGAACCGGTGAAGATCGATGATGCCAGCGCGTTTCTTTGCCGATTCGCCAACGGATCCACGGCCCTCTTTGAAGCGACCCGTTATGCTCGCGGGCACAAAGCGCACTTCACAGTGGAAATCAACGGTGAGCGTGCCTCCGCCGCGTGGGATCTTCACGACCTGCACCGGCTCGAGTATTTCGATCACCGCGATGAGGGACACCTGCGCGGCTGGAAGAGCATCCACATCACCGACGGCGACCATCCATACATGAAAAACTGGTGGGTTCCGGGACTGCAAATAGGCTACGAACATACATTCATCCACCAATGCGCCGATTTCCTTCTCGCCCTCAACGAGAATCGCGCCGCCGCCCCAACTTTTCGGGACGGATTGGCTACCGATTATGTAACGGACGCGGTGTTGAAATCCGCGAGAACAAGACAGTGGGAGAAGATACCCGTCGCTTGACCGCAGTGCTTGCAAGGGTGCCGCTGAGCAAGGAGAATAATGGATTTCAAGTCGCGTACTCTGAATAGAGGGACAAGCCGAACACTCTTCGCGTCGGTTCTATTCTCGATGACCTTATTCAACTCGCTCTGTGTCGCCCAGGACACTGCGCCGACAAACACTTCTCCACGCCATCCGCCTCAAGCCTTCCATTTTGTTCAGCCCGAGCCTATCAATTTCGATGATCATGACGGCTGGGTTCAAATCTTTGACGGAAAAACACTCAGCGGTTGGGATGGTCGCCCGGATATCTGGCACGTCGAGGATGGGGCGCTTGTTGGAGAATCAAGCCCCGAGCATCCGTCGGGCACAACGAACATCATCTGGGGTGGCGGCGAACCCGCCAATTTCGAATTGAAGTTGGAAATGAAGCTTGAAGGCAGCGGCGCGAATGGCGGAGTCCAGTATCGCAGCGTTCGGGTTGCTCCGAAGGTTGATTCGTTGACCGCGGATCTGTCCCTGGAGCAGCGCAAGCACCGGCAGATGGAACAAGCTCTTGTCTTCAAGAACGCCGAGTGGAATGTCTCCGGATATCAGGCCGATTTCGATTTCGCAAACAAATACACGGGCCAACTCTACGAGCAGGAATCTCCCCGCGGCATCATCGCCTGGCGAAGCCAGGTGGTCGCGACCGAGCCGGACAAAAAGCCAACTCTGCTTGCCACTCTTGGCAGTTCCGACGATCTGAAATCCGCAATCAAGCCGGGAGAGTGGAACCAGGTAGAGATTATTGCGGATGGCAACACGCTCACCCACATCATCAACGGGCGCATCATGTCTATCCTCGTAGACACGGACCCGCAGTTCAGCCGCGGGAAAGGCATCATCGCGTTTGAGATTGAAGGTCCTGGCAAAGTCAAAATTTCGCACCGTAACATCTGGTTGAAAACACTTCCGGGAGATCAGTCGGTGCAGGCGAAGTAGTCCCTTTCATCCTTTGCAGGCCGCGATCACGACCGCAATCAGTTTCAAGGGGCGGCGGCCCGACGACCAGCAAGATTGCGGAAGCTATTCCCGAATCTCTCGACTGGCCTGAGATCTGAAGGAGTCAGACATCGTCGAGCGCATAGCGATAAAGTCTAAAAAACCAGGCTGTCCTTTTTAGCGTCAATCTTCTTCGTATCCACATTCGGGACACTCTTCATGTCATCAATCGATTTAAAACCTCCGACTTTCTCCCGATAAGCGATGATGGCCTTTGCATCATCGATGCTGATTCCGAGAATATTTGCAATCTGCTGATCTGTGGCTTTGTTAACGAAGATCTTGGGAATTGCCGACGGCGGGAAATTAGCCGTGAGGTAGTCCGCGATATCGGTGAAATCTTCGTCTGAGCCCACTGCGCCCAGGCGGACCATCTTGGTGATGGTGTGCTCCCAACCCTCCCTTTTCTGCCCATAGGCCAGGACAATCGTTGGGGAATGGCATTTTCCGCAAAGGCGCAGTGTCGTCTCTCTTCCGTCGCCTGGTGGAAACTCTGGATGAGCCACCGGATGATCGCCGGCAGTGGCCTGCCCAACAGAGGCGGATGCAATGGTTAGGTTCTCGAACGCAAGGGTTCCGAGACCGACGCAAAGGAACGTCGATAGGTATAAAGCGTGATATGCGAACCCTTTTCGCTGATCTCGTTTCATCTCATCACCATGAGGAGGAAAAGAATACTTGACTGGCCTACTGGGGAAAGCAAAGCAGGTTCCCTGCTGGACCTGCCAGCCCCGCCCTGCATCTCTTAGATCTCCGACGCCACCGCGATCACAGAGCTGATTTGTGAAGATTCAACCCGCAGGAACAAACAGTCTACGAAAATTATACTCAGAGTTGCGAGATCAGCTTCACCAGCGACGGCAAACGAGTGGCGTTCCTGGAATGGGCCAATCACACTCAGGAGACAATCTATGTAGCAGAACTCCATGCTGGCGGGACGCGGTTCGGCAATAGGTGCCATTTCACGCTGACAGAAAGCCCGGACTCACGATCGGACTGGACCCCGGATGGCAAATCGCACATCTTTCAATCTGATCGCGGAGGTCATCATGGGATTCATATTCAGGTGCTCGATTCGGACTCACCGCGGTTGTTGGTGGCGGACACAAGTTCTAAGCCAGCCAACCATGAGCCCTGATGGCAGGTGGCTGGCTTGTGCTCCTGCGGGTTGATCCGGACGGGCGCGCTCAGCCGGTCATGGGGGATATTCAGTCTGATGTGCGACTGGGGGTACCCTCGCCGGATGGCCGTGGACCCTTAGATAGATTTCGCAAACACGATACGGAACGAAAAGCGGCATTGCGACTGGAATTTCGCACCGTCAAGTCGGGCTGGGATCGGAAGAGGCGCCCTGAGCCTTCGGCGTTTATCGGTACTTGACATGGAAAGCAGAAATCCCGCCGAATCGTGATTGTATTTGCATTCGACGAACCGCGAGGCAGATGCCGGCATCAGCGGAATCAGGCGTTCCAACGACGGCCGCAAGCTCGTTTACACCAGTAACGCCTCGGGCCGGCCGAATCTTTGGCTCATGAATGCCGATGGTGCCGACGCGCACCAGCTGGCCACGAACGATGACCGGCAGGCCGGTGCTCGCTTCACCCACGACGACAGCGCAATCGTCTATAGCCAGGACCGTGGTGGCAATGAGTACAACGACATCTACGAAGTGTCAGTCAACGGAGGCGAGCCACGCAACCTGACCAACACTCCCGATATCAGCGAAACGGTGAGCGAGTTCTCGCCGGATGGCAAGCTGCTGGCTATCGGCGTCAAGCAGAAGGCCGCACCGGCAACAAACCTTGCCGTGATGCAATGGCCCGGCGGCTCCATTCTCCAGCTTACCCATGAAGCCGACCCAAAGGCCACATGGAGCGAAAATGTATGGAGCCCGGATGGGCGGTTCCTCTATGCGACCCGCTCGATCGGGACCGACGACTCGGATATCTTCCGCATCGATGTGGCCACGGGCGCTAGTCAGCAATTAATCGAGCACACAGGCAAGCAGTTGATATCCGTCTTCGACATTTCGCGCGATGGCAGTACGCTGCTCGTCACTTCCAACGCAAATGACGGTTATAACAATGCGGCTCTGCTTGACTTGGCCACAAAGAAGCTGCGCTGGATCACACATACGCAGTGGTCAGCAGCTGGTGCGGCCATTACGCCCGACGGCGGCAGCGTTGTGGTCCTATTCAACGCCGACGGGCGCATCTCTACGCTTTTCATCGATCTGAAGACCATGCAGCAGTCCGAACGCGGCGTCCCGCCCGGATTGAGCTATCCTGTGGGCTACCCAACGCCATTCCTGCCCGATGGTTCCTTGTTGCTGTCGCACGAGGACTCAAGCCATCCGCAAGAGTTGTACCGCTTGGAGCCGAATGACTCGCTTACCCAGATCACCCACAATGCCAACAAGACATTGCAGGACATTGTGCTACCCAAGTCGCAGCTTGTAACGTACCGCAGCTTCGACGGCCAGCTGGTCTCGGCTTTCGTTTGGGTTCCCTTTAATCTCAAGCGTGATGGCAAGGCAGCGGCCGTTGTGTTGCCGCATGGCGGGCCTACCGGCCAGACCATAGACTCATTCAACGGCAATGCTGAGCTGCTTGCCTCGCGTGGATTCGTGGTCATCGCGCCCAACGTACGCGGTTCTACCGGCTATGGGATAGGGTTCCAGAACGCCAACATCAAGGACCTAGGCGGCGGCGATTTGAAAGACGAGATTGCAGGCGTGGACTTCCTCAAGGCGACCGGCTTCATCGACCCCAAACATGTCGGCATCTGGGGCGGCTCCTACGGCGGCTATATGACGCTGATGGCAATCGGCAAAACGCCAAGCGTGTGGTCGGCCGCGGTGGATGAATACGGCATCCTGAACTGGCTGACCATGCTTCAGCACGAAGACCCTCGCCTCCAGGAATATGAGAAGAGCTTGCTCGGAGACCCCGTGAAAGACCGAGCCATCTATGAGGGTAGCTCGCCGCTAAAATACATTCGAAATGAGACAGCGCCGTTGCTTGTCCTGCAAGGCGAGAACGACATCCGTGTGCCGCGTGAAGAGGCGGAGCAGGTGGTCGGCATCCTGAAAGCCGAAGGCCGCACTGTGGCCGCGGTCTACTATCCCGATGAGGGGCACGGCTTCGTCAAACGCGAGCACCAACGAGACGAGCTCACTCGGGCCGTTGCTTGGCTCCAGAAATACTTGCAGGGCGCAGAGTGAGAAGTGGCTCGGCAGTTATAGGGCTGACTGCGCTCACGGGACAGTCATGATCAGTAACCTGAAATGTCGGCTTCTCGGAAGCAATCCGCCCAGGCGTTATCAACTGACGAGAACAGGCCTTACCGTAAGCCACGGATGTCCGAGCGAAGAGGCAGCCGAAGCTGTCGTTTACAGGCTCCTCCAGATTTGCCGGCGTCCGTTTCAGCAGCAGGTTAGGCGCGTAATGAAAGAGCGGGCAGCGCCGATTCTATGGATGGCATGATGAACGAACGCTGACGCATCTGCAATGGCGGTGCCGGACTGCGAACGGCCGAAGTACTCTACTGTTGGAATGGCAGTTCATTCCTCAAGTTGGAATCAATGTTGAAAGCTTGTCTGTTTGATTCCATATTGTATCGCTGCTTTAAGTCCGTCGATCTTTATATCTGTTAGTGTTTTGAATTTAATGCAATACCCCGTGACGGTTGCTTTGCCGAGTTCCTGCCCAAAAGTCTGAGCCAGGTACTTCTTGTCATTGATTCCCATAATGTAGACGGAAATGCCTGTTGTATTCGCACTTATACCAATTTGATAGAATTCCTTGGTTTTTCCATTGGCATATTTAATGGTTTGATATCCATATCCAATGTTTGGGTTGGAAACGGCTTTTCCTTTCTCGTCTTTTCCATCTAAGAACCACAATTTACATGATGGCATCAACGCCAAAATAGTGTGATGCAACTGTTGCAGTTCGCTACGTTTTGGTTCCGGTTGAGTGGCAATGTACTCCTTAATTTGTCTCTGCAAGTCCATGTAGATCTCCTTGGCTTAGCGTTACCCGGCCCCCACGAACCACATTGACACCAGGAGTAATAAGGCCGCTAGAGGGACTTCGTGCTCGCATGGTCCCGGCGGGGCGCAAACTATCGGCAAAAAGTTGAACGTCCACGAATGTTCCTCCCGAACGGAGCCAAGGAGGCGGAGAATCACATTTTATCGCCCCACGCTTCAATCCCGCCCGTGCCCGGGCGTGAACGATTTGTCTGGCGAAATGCACTCTAAACCGGGTTATATTTGGGGTGGGAACTATCCGCGGGGGATGCTGGACGGCTGCACGGATGTTCCCGACACGACCACCTTCTCAGCCAAAAAACTTCGTCGAAAGCGGACCCAAAGCTCAAAGCAGAGGGCACATGATTCGTTTACCTTTTTCCCAGATCTGGATGAGTGTCTCCCTTCGCACCGGGTGCGCCCAACGTATTTGCGTCCAACCCGTACGCGTATGCCTGATTGCGATCGGCATGATGCTGGCCCTTCCCCATGCGCCAGGCCAGGACGTGACCACATGGCATTACGACATGGCGCGAACCGGCGTGCAACCCGCGGAAACGCATTTAATGCCGGCCAACGTCAACCCGCAGCAATTCGGCAAGGTCTTCAGCTTCGCTGTTATCGGCGATGTCTATGCCCAGCCGCTTTATCTGTCGCAGTACTCCATGAATGACGGAGTCGCTCATAACGTCCTCATCGTGGCCACCGCCCAGGATAATATTTATGCCTTCGACGCCGACGGCAACAACCCTCCCCAAGGCTATTTGTGGAGCCGCTCACTGCTCGGGGAAGGAGAGACCTGGGTCACCGCTACTGACGTCAACACTGTCGACATCAATCCCAACATCGGCATCATCAGCACGCCCGTGGTGGACCGCGCCGGTGGAACCATCTACGTTGTCGCCAAATCCAAACTTCCCACCAGCACAGAGCCCACGTTCTACCAGCGTCTGCACGCGCTCAACGTCGCCGACGGCGCCGAAAAACTGAGTGGCCCCATGCTCATTGCCGCCACGGTTCCCGGCACGGGCGACGGCAGCACCACCATCTCCTTCGATCCGTTCCTCCAAAACCAGCGCGCCGCTCTGCTGCTCGCCCCCACCCCCGGCGTCGGCAGCGGGAACTCGGTCTTCATCGGCTGGGGTTCGCACGGCGACAAGGGCGCCTATCGCGGGTGGATCATGGCCTATGACGCCGCCACGTTATCCCAGAACGGAGCCTGGACCACCACGCCCAACGGCAGCGGCGGCGGCATCTGGATGAGCGGCGGAGGCCCTTCGTCCGACGGCAGAGGAAACATCTTCGCCGCATCCGGCAACGGCCTTTTCGACGCCAACCTGAGCGGGGGCGATTACGGCGACAGCGCCTTTCGCTTGAAGCTCTCGCCTTCTGGACTGCAAGTCGCCGATTCCTTCACCCCAGCGGACCAGTTGAGCCTCGATACCGGCGACCACGACATGGGCATGAGTGCGATGGTCGTCATCCCCCCCGAGCCCGGTCCTCTCCCGCACCTCGCGGTCACCGCCGACAAGACCGGCACGCTCTACCTGATCAATCGCGATGCGATGGGTGGCTACGGCACGCCTCAAAACAGCGCCGTCCAGACCCTAAGTACCGGCTACCGCATTCACTCCAGCGCAGCATTCTTTAACAGCAAGATTTATCTCGGCCTCGACAATGGCCCGCTCCAGTCATGGACCGTGAATCCCAACACGGATCAACTCGTCGCGCAGTCCGCTACCAGCACCATCTTCTCTACGCCCGCCTACAGCGGAGGCGGAGGCACGCCCAGCATCTCCGCTAACGGCACCAGCAAGGGCGTCGCCTGGATTATTCAGGCAACCGAATACAATTACGGCCCCGCCGTTCTGCATGCTTACAATGCCGCCGACCTGTCGCAGGAGCTTTACAACAGCCAGCAGGCAGCCAATGGCCGCGACACTGCCGCTATCGCCGTCAAGTTCACCACCCCCACGATTGCGAATGGCCGGGTCTACGTTGGCGGCCGCAACGCCATTACTGTCTACGGCCTGCTGACCCCGGTCGCACCTGCCGCCGCAACCCCCGTCATCCAGCCCCCCTCCGGCACCTACGCCGGCGCGCAGGTTGTCACCATCACCGATGCCACTCCCAACGCTTCCATCTACTACACGACCAACGGCGCCCTCCCCGGAACCAGCTCCACCCTGTACACCGGCCCCATCCAGGTCACGCGCTCGCAATCCGTCGCGGCTATCGCCGTTGCTCCCGGATTTTCGCAAAGTTACAAAGCTGTCGCCACCTACACAATCAACCCACCGGGTCAGGCGTCAGTGCCGTTGACGGCTGCCTTCAACACTATCGGTCTGTTTGCTGACGGAATCACCGTGAATTCAGCCGGCCTCGACGGTGCCGGACATGGTTATTCCGCCAACCAGATGGGAAGCACCATCACGCTCTTTGGGGTGAAGTTCGCGCTCGGGTCTCCCGGCATGAACAACATGATTAGCGGTACCGCCGCTCCCGTCATCCCTCTTCCCGCCGGGCCTTTCAACAAGCTGCAACTGCTGGGGACCGGGATTCACAGCGATCACACCGGAATCGTGTTCACCGTCACCTACACCGACGGTTCCGTCACCCGCTTCACGCAGAACATGAGCTCCTGGGCCGCGCCCAAGAACCACTCCGGCGAATCGATCGCTTACTTCGGCACCTATTACGACACCAACTCGGGCGGCAGCGTCATGGGAAACGTTTATCTCTATCGTTACTCTTTCACGTTGAACAGCGGGAAAACACTCAAGAGTGTCACGCTTCCTGCCAATTCCGACGTCGCTATCGCCGCCATTTCTATGCAAGCCAATTAACCGTTGAGTACTGAGACCGGCGCGGCTTCGCACTGCTCCCGCGCCGCGGCCCTGTTGCGCCCAGGCGAGATCGTGCAGAGTCTTCCGCGATCTTCCATTGACCGATTACGGTGAGACCTCCACCGAAGGATTGAGTGAGTTACCAATCGATCGGTGCAGGACAGTGCATAGACCCAGGTACTACTGTTCATCCGTGCAGCCCGCCGTGCGATTCTTCTCCTGAACTTGAGCGGAGCCCTGCTCCTGGTGATCTCGCCAGCATTCTCTAACTCATCGAACCTTTGACGATTCGGCACGTTTCGTGACGCATACGTCATGGCCATCAATATCGCCAGGTTCCACTGGAACCACGACGTGACTCTGTTTGTAGTGCTCAGTCTGCTAGGAGAGACTCGCAAACAACATGAATATTGTTCGCAATGTGCTGACATTTGTAATGCTTCCTTCCCTCAGTTTGTCTGCTCAGCAGATCACAGGAAACATTCGTGGAACCGTGACAGACCCAAGCGGCGCTGTCATTCGGGGCGCCGCGGTAACCGCCCGGCAGGTGGAAACGGACCTGTCGCGCGCGACGACTACTGATCGCGACGGTAACTACGTTCTTTTGGAACTCCCGGTTGGACACTACCGCCTGCAAGTCCTGGCGCAAGGGTTCCAGGAACATGTGCAGGATGGCATCACGCTCAACGTGAACGAGACGGCTTCGGTCTCGGCGCGTCTCGGGGTCGGATCGGAAAAGCAGCAGGTGGTGGTGAGCGCCGATGCCGAGCTGATTGAGCCCACCGTCACCAGCATGGGCAAGGTAGTGCAACAGCAGGAGCTGGAGGATTTGCCCCTGAACGGACGCAACTTCGCGCAACTTGGCCTGTTGCAGCCAGGAGTCGTTCCCTTGACACCTGGGATAGCTGAAGCGGGCGGGTCGCTACGCAACGGACAGGCTTATGCGGTCAATGGCCAGCGGCCTGAATCAAACAACTTTCTCATCGACGGCGCGAACAACTTCAACGGGGTTGACGGCGGATTCGTCCTTAAGCCGCCGGTGGACGCGATCAGCGAGTTTCGCATCATCACGCACAGCGCGAATGCCGAGTTCGGAGGCTCGCTAGGATCGACGACGAATGTCATCACCCGGTCGGGCACGAACCAGCTTCACGGGACCTTGTGGGAGTTCCTGCGCAACGACGCATTCGATGCGACCAACTATTTCGCGCAGACGCAGGAGCCGTTGAAGCAAAACCAGTTTGGCGCAGCCGCCGGCGGGCCGATCAAAAAGGATAAGGCCTTCATTTTTGGCTTCTATGAAGGCTTTCGCAATCGCCAGGGCGTGTCAGCGCTCACTACGGTGCCATCGGTGAAAGAGCGTGCCGGCGATTTCTCGGAACTCTGTCCTGAGGGCTTTACGCACGGCTTCTGCAACAACCCGGAGAACCAGCTTTTCAACGTCTTCGCCAATGCACCGTACCCGAATAACCTGGTGCCGCCGGAGCAGTTCAACCCGGTTTCACAGAACTTGCTGCCCTTCTTCCCGCTTCCGAACGCGGGTACGAATCTGTTCGCCACAACGCAGATTTTAAGCAATGATACGGATCAGTTCGGCATCAAGGTCGACGATTACCTCGATCCCCGCGACACGCTGAACTTCAGTTACATGTTTTACCAGCTCTCCCAGCTCAGTCCGATATCGCCGGGCGGGGCCAGTGTGCCTGGGTTCCCGGTGGCCGAAAACCAGCGCGCGCAAAGCTTTGTCGCACAAGATACGCACGCTTTCTCGCCGAGCCTCATCGCTGTGGGGCGATTCTCGTTTCTGCGCAACAAGTTCCTCTTCGGCGAATCTCAAAACCACGAGCCACCCTCAACCTTTGGATTCCAATACACGCCGAGTCTCGATGTCGCCGCTGGACCGCCGTTCATCCAGGTGAGTGGCTATACCCTGGTTGGCAATCCGATTACCGGCCCGCGCGACACCTACGAGAACGTCTTCGATTTCTCTGGATCGCTGAGTTGGGTGCGTGGCAAGCACACGCTCAAATTTGGCGGCGGATACCAATATCAGCAAATCAACGTCTTGCAAGGGATCGCAACCAACGGTTTTTTCGTATTCGCGCCCTTCCCGGTAACGGACGCTTTCGCCAGCTTCCTTACCGGACAGCCGGTCGTCTTCCTGCAAGGTATCGGCGATTTCTCGCGCAATATTCGCGGCAACAATGCGAACGGGTATGTGCAGGATACGTACAAAGTAGGCCCGCGTTTCACGATCAATGCCGGACTGCGCTACGAGTTGCCCGTGCCGTCCACCGAACTTCGAAATCGGGTAACGCTGTTCGAGCCGGGGAGGCAGTCCACGGTCATGCCGGATGCTCCGGCGGGTTTGCTGTATCCGGGCGATTCCGGGGTTCCCGCCGGCCTGATCCCCACCGATTACAAGGCGTTTGCGCCGCGCGTCGGCATCGCCTGGGATCCGAGTAATGATGGCAAATCGCTGGTAACCCTGGCGTACGGCATCTTCTATGAGCCTTATTACACCGGACAGGGTGGCCCTCTGCAGGCCCCGATCAGTGCGCCTCCGTTCCTCGGGACGCCGCAGGTGAGCCTGCCGGACTTCGCGGATCCGTTCAATGGCAATCCTCCGGCCCCAGGGACATTTTCCAAGCCACTTACGAACCTGACCCTGTCGCCGACGTTGACTCTTCCTTACACGCAGGATTGGGACTTGAACTTGCAGCAGTCGTTCGCGAATGATTGGCTGTTCGAGATCGGATACGTCGGCACCAAGGGAACGCGCCTGCCCCGCTTTATCGAAGCGAACCCAGCCGTGTTTGTCCCCGGAACCGTGGACGGCCAGCCCATTTCGAATTCCAGCAATGCCGATCAACGGCGGCTTTATTCCGGCTGCACGCTCGCCGATTCGCCGAGCAGTTGCCAGTTTTCGTCGACCGGCGAGATTGCGGGCATCGCCAATTCGTCGTACAACGCGTTGGAAACTTCGCTGCGCAAGCGGTTCAGCCACGGGCTGTCATTCCTCCTGTCGTACACATGGTCAAAGGCGATCGACGATGTTTCGTCATTCAACATAACCGGATCGGCGGCAAAGCCGGTCGCGGGCGAGAACGATCTCGCCCAGAATCCGTTCGATCTCCGAGCAGAGCGTGGGCTGTCGCTGTTCGACGCGCGCAACCGATTTGTGGGGAGCTATGTATGGGCGCTCCCGTTCTGGAATCATCCTCAGAACTGGTACCAGTCAGCGTTAGGCGGATGGCAGCTGGATGGCATTGCCACGTTGATGAGCGGCACGCCGTTCACCGTCTTCGACTCGAATGATGTTGCGGCGCAAGGCAGCGCGCCGGAGATTACCGGTTTCTCCGCCCAGCGACCTAATCTCGTCGGCAACCCCAACCACGGGCCCCGTACGGTTAACGAGTGGCTTAACCCCGACGCTTTACAGCGACTTGATCCCACGGCCAACGCGGGACAGTATGGCAACGAAGGCCGCAACGTGAACATCGGTCCGGCCTATGCCAACTGGGACTTCGCCACCCTCAAGAATTTCAAATTGACCGAATCGATGCAGCTCCAGTTCCGCGCGGAACTGTTTAACATCCTGAACCGCACGAACTTCTTTTTGCCCGACTGCGACATCAGTTCGCCGACATTCAACCATATCCTTGCGGCGGGGACTCCGCGCCAGGTGCAGTTTGCATTGAAGTTCATGTTTTAGCAGATTCAAAGGCTTCTGATTACCGGAGAACCGGCGCTGATGTTTCCTTCCTTGCCTCCAATGCAATGAGCTCGTACCCGCTGTGGGAGGCTTCACGGTAAACCTGGTCGAGTTCCTTCCTGCGGTTTCCATGGTCCGTCTCGACGTTCGCCAGTCGCAACCGGGCGAGTCGGTTCTCGAGCGGCCGGAAGGCGATCTTCTCGTCTTTCATGCCTATGATGCGGCCACTGGAAAACCGGCGCTTCAGATATCCGATCTGACGTGGGACCACGGCTGGCCCCATGCAGTTCTGGGAACAAGCGGCGAGTCGAAATAGTCCAGCGATTCAACGTTCGCATCGCGAATTTTGCGTCTCAAGGCCAATATTATTCGTCCAGCTTGAAGATCCGGATCTGCACCAGCTTGGCGATGGTGAGGTCTTTGAGGCCGCGCTGCTGCATGCGCTGGATGAAGTCAGGCGTAATTTTGAAGATGCGAATCTGGATCAGCTCGTCGAGTGTGGGCTGGTATCCGAGGGCGCGGATCTGGCGGACTTCTTCGGCATTGACGCCCTGTACCTTGAGGCCGATCAGCTGGTCGGCATCGGGCATTTCGTAGCCCAGGGCGGTGATCCCGTGGATGTAATCGGGATTTACGTTGAAGATGCGAAGAGCGATCAGGTTGTCGATGGTGATGCCGCGGACGCCGGTCTGCTTCATGGATTGCGCGAAGGCGCTGTCGACGCCGATGAAGGCGTAGGCCTCGAGTTTTTCGGAATCGAGACCCGGGTAGCCCATGCGGTCCATCTTTTCGACAAAGGTCGCATCGGGTGTGAAGACGGAAGCGCCCGCGAGTTCACCGTTGCGGACCGTGCCTGAACAGGTGAATGTGCCCGCTTCGGCGGCGAGGGTCGCGGTCAGGCTCGCGCCTTCGCGCGTAAGGTCGCCCAGGGTAATACCGGTGAAACGGGACATGGATTCGTTGCTGAAGCTGGAGCCGCAGTGGCGGTCGCCCCCGTCGCAGTCGCCTTTCTTGTCGATGTGAAGACTGAACCTCTCGTGGTCTTCGCTGGCGCCGATGAAACAGTCGGCGTGGAGCGGGGCGAGAGAAGCGGCGTGAAGGGTGATGGAGAACGATGCCAAAGCGGAGATGACGGCAATCGATCTGTGCTGATTCATGGATGTCCTCCTGGGTAGAACATGCGCGAGGCTCTCCTGAGCGCCGCGACTGCAGCGTCCAGGATCGTCGTATGTCGTGTGTGAGCTGCAGATCCTTCGACTAAGTCTGGAGCGCGAGGCTCCAGACTTCACTCAGGATGACAGCGATGATATTGAGCTACGGTTTTACCGATTCATCGTCGAGCAATCCGGAAATCCGGAGCTGCACCAGCTTGTCGAGGGAGAGATTGTTGAAGCCGTGCTTTTGGGCCAGAGCGATGAAGTCTGCGTCGATCTTGAAGATGCGGGTCTTGATTACGTCGTCGGCCGTGGCCCCCGGATATTTCTGCGCAATCGTCCGCGCATATTCGGGCGTGACACCCTGGACGCGAAGGGCGACCAGTTTCTGTGAATCCAGGTCCTTGAAGCCGGCTGCTTTCATGCCGTCGACAAATTCGGGAGTGACCTGAAAGATCCGATAAGAGATCGCATCCTGGATCGACTTCACCTCGAGCCCTTGCTTCTTGAACTCGGCGATCGTTTCGGGCGAGACGCCTTGAATTTTGCATGCGATCAGGTCGTCGGCGCTGAGTTTGCCGAAGCCTAACTGGGCCATCGAACTGGCATATTCGGGCGTGACGTTCTGGATCTTCATGGCAATGAGCTTGTCGAGATCGACGTCATAGCCGGCGGCTTTCATTCGGTCGATGTAGGAGGAGCCGGTTGCGGAGCCCTTTGAAGGAGTCTGGGCAGGAGGCTCGGCCTGCGCCGGCGCCTGGGCGATCATTGGCGTCACGGCGACGATGCTCGGAGCGGAAGCCGGCGCAGGCGCGGGAGCCGGATCGGGAGGGGGCACGGTGATCGCCCTGGGCGCCGAAATCGCGGGGAGCGCCGGGAGTGCGGCCGGAGCCGTAGGAGCAGAGACGGTTTTCAGGCTCGGAGCCGGGGGAAGCAGGCCGGCGATCACCTGGGGAGCGGGGAGGAGAAGCACGACGAGAACGGCGCCCAGCGCTGCGAGCGAAAAAGGACGAAGGGGCCGGTTGGGATTGCGCGGAATGGTCTCGCCCAGGATGCGAGCGATTCTCCAGCGCAGCGTTTGCACAGGCTGATGACCGTCAAGAGCCATGGCGAGGCTCATCTGCCGCGAGCGCTGTTCCTCAAGATGAAACAGGGCGCTGGCATAGACCACCGGATTGGGGCAGACCGTGAGGGCCAGGTCGTCGCAGCACAATTCGCGTTCATGGCGCACGCGTCCGCTGATCCACCACACCGCGGGATGGAAGAAGAACAGCGTCTCGAGCAATGTCTGTACCAGGTTCCAGAGGAAGTCGGCGCGGCGAACGTGGGCAAGCTCGTGGGCCAGGACAACTTCAAGTTCATCGGGGCTGAGCAAAGTGACGGCAGATAAGGGCAGGAGCACGATGGCGCGCAGAGTCCCGATGGTGACGGGGCCGGCGATGGCGCTCGTGACTCGCAGCAGGACGGGGCGGCGGAGTGAGAGCGCTTGGGCAATACGGTCAAAGCTGGCGCGAACGGGGGCCGGGACCTGCGATGTGGCCGTTACACGAAGGCGATGGATGACCCACCATCCGCCGAAGCCGCGGGCTGCCAGAGTCAGCACGCCGATGAGCCAGAAGGCGTCGATCCAGCCCATCAAGCCGGGCAGGGAGCGGAGGAGCGCGAGATTGTCCGCAGAGGGGTGCGACGGAGCTGCAATGCCGGGGGCGACCGTGCGCGGGAAATCGCCGGCCATAACGGCATTTGTCATCGCTGAAGATGGAACGACAGAGGCCGGCGCAGTGGAGCGCATCTGCCACGCAAAGGTGAACACGGCCGCGGCGAGCATGGCCAGAAGCGCCGACAAAGCGATGACGTAGCGTGTCTGACTGGCGCGGCGGGATAAGGCGGCGCTGAGGACGCGGTAGAGGCCGGCAATGACGGCGGCCTGCCAGCAGAAGTGAATCAGGGTCCAGGCGGTGGCTTCAACAGTGTGAGTCATTGCCGCTCCTTTCGCGCCTGCGAGGGATTGGTTTTTTTGTGCTCGATCAGGGCGCGAATTTCGTCGAGGTCGTTCTGGGTTGCGGGTTCCATGGCCAGGGCATGCAGGGCCAATTGCGCGGCCGAGCCGGAAAACAAGCGGACGCTGAGATCCTTGAGAATCTTGCTCTGCATGTCGTCCTGGCTGATGGCGGCGCGATAAACATGAGCCCGGTTGGCTTCGTCGCGGACCACCAGGCCTTTCGCGGTCATGATCTGCAGCAATTTGAGAACCGTGGTATAGCCTGAGGGCCGCTCCTGGTTCAGCGTATCGTAAATATCGCGAACCGTGGCGGGCTCGTTTTCCCAGAGGATGCGCAAGAGCTCCAGTTCGGATTCGGTCGGTCTTGGCAGAGACTCGGAGGTCTTCGTCATGATGAATAGACGTTATACGAAGTCCTTCGTAAGTGTCAACGAAATTCTTCGTAGATTAAATATTCCAGCCCTGACAAGCTATCGTTTGTCACAAAAATTCCCAAGTCTGCGTCCGGAAGCGGAACCTTGTGCGGTTATAACTACGTAGCTTCTACGGCGGGACAGCGGATCAATTCAGGAGGCGAGCCTGTGAATTCAACCACCAGTCAATTGAGGCAGATCGTGCGCAGGCTTTGGCGTGCGCCGGTTTTCACCATCGTCACGCTGATCACGCTGGGCGCAGGCGTGGGCGCGAACATCGCGGTTTTCAGCGTAGTCGACGGAGTCCTGCTGAAGCCGCTGCCCTATCCGCATCCCGATTCGCTGGTGGGCGTGTGGCACACGGCTCCCGGGCTGAACCTCGATGACGTGAATATGGCTCCGTCAAACTACTTTATTTATCGCGAACAGAATCGCGTTTTCGAAGACATCGGCATGTACGAGGGCGATTCCGTGAGCGTGACGGGACAAGGAAATCCAGAACAGGTGCACGCGCTGGACGTCACCGATGGGGTACTGCCGATCCTGGGCGTGACGCCGATCCTGGGGCGTTGGTTCAGCCGTTCGGACGTTCAACCCGGCAGCCCGGATACGGTAATGCTCGATTATGGATATTGGCAACGCCGCTTCGGGGGCGATCGTTCGATCGTGGGGCGGGCGATCCGGGTGGACGGGAAGCCGCGGCAGGTGATCGGGGTGATGCCCAAGGAATTCCGCTTCCTGGACGGGGAGCAGCCTGCACTATTCATTCCTTTCCATTTCGATCGCAATAAGACGACGCTGGGCCAGTTCAGCTACGACGGCATTGCGCGGCTTCGGCCCGGCGTGACATTGCAGGCGGCCAATGCTGACATCGCGCGGCTGCTCCCGATCGTGTTCAAGAGCTTTCCGGCGCCGCCGGGATTCAGCCTGGGCTTGTTCGACAAGGCTCGCATGGGGCCGAAAGTGAGGCCTCTGACCCAGGACGTCATTGGAGATGTGGGGAAACTTCTGTGGGTGCTGATGGGCAGCATCGGCATCGTGCTGCTGATCGCGTGCGCGAATGTGGCCAACCTGCTGCTGGTGCGCGCGGAAGGACGCCACCAGGAATTGGCGGTCCGCGCGGCGCTGGGCGCGAGTCCATGGCGCATCGCGAGGGAATTTCTCCTCGAGAGCGCGGTGCTCGGAATCTTCGGGAGCGCACTCGGACTGGCGCTGGCCTGGGGGGCGCTGCGGCTGCTGGTGGCGCTGGGTCCGGATGGGCTGCCGCGGTTGCACGATATTGGGATCGACTGGACGGTGCTTGCCTTCACCATTGCGGTTTCGCTCTTTTGCAGCCTGCTGTTCGGGTCGATCCCCGCGCTGCGGTATGCGAGTACGCGCATGGGAACGGGCCTGAGAGAAGGCGGACGGAGCTTGAGCCAGGGCCGCGAACGGCACCGTACGCGGAACACGCTGGTGGTGATCCAGGTGAGCCTGGCCTTTGTTCTGCTGATTTGTTCTGGACTGATGATCCGGACATTTCGCGCACTGACGCATGTCGACCCGGGATACGACACGACCGCGAAGATTCAGACGGTGCGCCTGTCGATTTCCGAAGCCGATGTTCCCAAAGCCGACGACGTTTTGCGGATGCAGGCGGCGATCGCGCAGCGCATGGCCGCCATTCCAGGGGTGACCACTGCAGCATTTGGCAGTTCAGTACCCATGGATGGCCAGCAGTGGGAAGATCCGGTCTGGGCGCAGGACCGGAGCTATGCCGATGGCTCGATGCCGCCGCTGCGCAGGTTCAAGTTCGGCGCGCCTGGTTTCCTCGCTACCGTGGGGATTCCGTTGATTGCGGGCCGTGATTTCACGTGGGACGAGGCCTACCAGAAGCTGCCGGTCGCCATGGTGTCGGAGAATTTTGCCCGCGAGTATTGGGGCAGTGCAGCCAACGCGTTGGGCAAACATATACGCGTGAGCACCAAGGACGACTGGCGTGAAATTGTCGGCATCATCGGCGACCTGCACGATGACGGAATGAACAAGGAAGCCCCGCCGATCGCCTATTGGCCGACCTTGATGAATCATTTCGAGAGCGACGACGTGAATTTGCGCCGTTGGGTCGCCTTTGCGATTCGCAGTCCGCGCGCGGGCTCGGAGAGCCTGATGAAGGATATCCGCCAGGCGGTGTGGGCCGTGGATGCCAACCTGCCCTTAACCGACGTGCGCACGCAGGAGTACTACTACACAAAGTCCATTTCGCGCACGTCGTTCACGCTGGTGATGCTGGCGATCGCAGCCGGCATTGCGCTGCTGCTGGGAGTCGTGGGCCTGTACGGCGTCATCGCCTACTCCGCGTCGCAGCGCACGCGCGAGATCGGGATACGGATTGCGCTGGGAGCTCAGCGCAACACGATTACCACGATGTTTGTGCGGCAGGGATTGCTTCTGGCGGGGAGCGGCGTCGTGTGCGGGCTGCTGCTGGCTCTGGCAGCGACCCGCCTGCTACGGTCACTGCTTTTCCACGTGAGCCCGATGGATCCGGTCACGTATGGGTTGGCGAGCGTTGCGTTGTGCGGAGCGGCGGTGCTCGCAAGCTACATTCCTTCGCGGCGAACAGCGAGCGTCAATCCAGTGGAGGCGCTACGGGCTGAATAGGAATCCATGGGGGATCAGCAGACTGTACCGGAGACAACGATTTAGGTGTAACTGGCGTGCCATGTTCGCGATGTGCTAACTTACCGGAAAACAAGGTTCGATGCGGCGCCCCATGCGGAAAGCCGGGAAGGGAATGCGATGCACGCAACCGCGAGTCTCGAAAAGCCAGCGGGTATAGGCACATCAACCGCCGAGAAGACGGCTGTAGCCGCGCCCCCGCGCAACATTGCCGTCGATGCCTATCGCGGGCTGGTGATGCTGCTGATGATGGGCGAGGTGATGAGCTTCGCGGCGGTGGCGCGGGCTTATCCCGGCAGCCTGTTCTGGCGAATCCTCGGCTATAACCAGTCGCCATGTGCCCTGGGCGGGGATGAGTCTTCACGATACGATCCAGCCTGGGTTCACTTTTCTGGTCGGCGTCGCTCTCCCGTATTCCATCGTCAGCCGCGCGAAGAAGGGCGAGAGTTTCGGAAACCAACTGGGCCACGCCATCTGGCGGAGCTTCCTGCTGGTCATGATTGGATTCTTTCTGCGCTCGCTGGGCCGGCCGCAGACCTATTTCACCTTTGAAGACACGTTGACCCAGATCGGCCTGGGATACACATTTGCATTTCTGCTGGCGCATTGCCGGCCTCGCTGGCAGTGGACCGCACTGGGCGTGATCCTGTTTGGCTATTGGCTCGCCTGGGCGCTCTACCCGGCGCCGGGTCCGGGTTTCGACTATGCCGCCGTAGGCGTCCGGCCCGGCTGGACGCATAACTTCACCGGCTTCGCTTCGCACTGGAACATGAACAGCAACCTGGGCCAGGCATTCGATGTTTGGTTCCTGAACCTCTTTCCACGTACTTCGCGGTTCCTGTTCAATGACGGCGGCTACCTGACGTTGAGCTTTATTCCCACGTTAGGGACGATGCTGCTTGGCCTGCGTGCGGGCGAATGGTTTCGCGCCGCGGCTCCGAAGATCCCGGTGAAGAAGTTCCTCATCGCCGGCGCCCTTCTGATGGCGGCGGGCCTGCTGTTGCACTTTACCGGGATTTGCCCGATCGTGAAGCGCATCTGGACCCCGGCCTGGACGCTTTTCAGCGGCGGCGTCTGCTTCTGGTTCCTGGCGGCATTCTCCTGGATCATCGATGTGAAGGGTTATCGCAAGTGGGCGTTTCCGCTGGTGGTGGTGGGCATGAACTCCATCGCGGCGTATCTGATCGCGCACTTGTGGGAAGACTTCCTGATCACCAATCTGCACGTGAATTTCGGATATGGGATCTTTCGCATCTTCGGCACCGGGCTTGGAGCCGTTTATGGTCGGTGTCACGGTGATGCTGCTCTACTGGTTCACGCTGTATTGGATGTATAAGAAGAGGCTGTTTCTGCGCATTTGAACGCGGGCGCGGCTGCAACGCGTCAGCGATTGGTGGCGGTGAGAGTTGGCTTCGCTTTCACCTGCGGCACACCGTGCTGATGACAATCTACGCACTTCACCCAGTGAATATTGTGCGCGCTCGATCGATTGGCGAAGGTGGTGTCCATCTTCTCCACCGCGATTCCGCAGTGCGACATGGCGGGATGGCAGGTGGCGCAGGAGGCGCGCGCATCCTCATTGTGCCCGCCATGGCACGACAAGCAGCTCAGGCCTTCATGCACGCCCATGGGGGTGCGGTCGTCGCCTGACCCCGCCTGCGAACCCCAGTGGTTGGCGGCCGCAACACTGTTTGTGTCGGGCTGGCGCGGCGCGTGGCATTGATAGCAGATCGACTGGCGGGGATCGGGACTGACCTTGAGCAGGCGCGGGCCGTCGTAGAGCGCGGGGATGGCAAGGCTGGCCGCGGCGAAGTGCATTTGCTCGCGCCGATCATAGAGAGCTAGCGATTCGCGAACTGCGGGACCGGCAACCGAGATTCGCTCGGCGGGCTTGGTGGCGGGCGCGCCGGCGCGATGGACCCAATGGCAGGCCTGGCATGGAATGGTCGCATCCGAGGCGAGCTCCGGGCGGGTCAAGTGCCACGGGCCGCGTGTGTCCTGCGGTTGCACGACGTCGCGAATTGAGCCATCGAAATACATCCCGTGACAGCGGAAGCAGTCGTTCATCAATCTCCGCTTTGTGTTGTGCGCGGAGTTGACGAAGATATCACTGTAGGTGGCGCTATGCGGTCCCGCGTGCCAGGCGGCATATTCATGCTGATGGCAGTTCTGGCACTTCTCCATCATGGGCTGCAGATCGGCCTGGCGCAGATGAATCTCCGACGGCGCGCCCATCAGATGCGCTTTAACATGGCGAAGCTTTGTCGCGACATTTGCTTCGTGGCAGTCGGTGCAGCCGGCGTTGCGGTGCGGCGAAGAATGGATCGCACTCACGTGCGCCGACATCTCGTGGCAATCGGAGCACGCGGTTCCGTGCCCGGCGGCATAGTAGAGGTTGGCTCCATAGCTTCCTCCCAGCCCGAGCAGAGCCGCCGAGGCAATCGCCACCGCACCGAAAATGAGCCAGCGTTTCATGAGCGGAACTTCGTGCCTTTCCAGTTGCGGACCAGGGCATCGGATGCGTAGTAGGCGATGGCCATGATGGTGAGCGCGGGGTTGAATCCGCCATTGGTAACGTGGACGCTCGAGTCGATGACGAACAGGTTATCCACGTCGTGAACCTGGCAGAATTTGTTCACCACCGAGCCCTGCGGATCATTGCCCATGCGGCATGTCCCGGCCTGGTGTTGCCCAGCGCTGACCATCGCGGGATGGCCGGCCAGGAGATCGGTGTGGATGGCGCCGGCTTCGTTGAGCCATGCCTGGGCGCGCTTGGCCTGCATGTCTCCGATTTCAAACGTGTGGGGATGGACGTTGCCTTCGAAGCGGGCCACTGGCAGACCGTACTTGTCGCGGATGGCTGGATCGATGGTCATCCGGCCCGCAGCCGTTGGAATCTGCTGAGTGGGTCCCATGATCACGATGCTGCGCTTGTGCCAGGCGCGCATGCCCTGCTTGTGGCCGAGGCCCCAGCGCGGTGTTCCGGCGGGAAGTCGATCGACCATGTGGATGGGGAGGCGGATGAACTCGTTGGCCAGCATGCCGCCGCCGCAGAGCCCCGGCGTGCCGTGGTTGTAATCGCTGACGGCAATGCTTGCGCCGGGACCCACGTCGTCGTATGTGTCGGACTGGAAGTATCCGATGGCGCCGGTGTAGTGGTGGCCCTGTAGATGGCGTCCGACCTGGTCGTAGCGATTGCCCAGGCCGTTGGGAAACAGCCGGTTCTTCGAATTGAGGAGGAGCCGCGCCGATTCGGTGGCGCAGCCGGACACGATAACGATGTCCGCGAACTGTTCCCGCCAGCGGCCGCCGGCATCGATGTAGGTTACGCCGAGGGCGCGGCCGTGGTCATCGGTGAGGATCCAGGCCGCTGTGCACTCGGTGCGTAGTTCGCAGTTGCCGGTGGCCAGGGCGGTGGGAATGACCGTGTTCTGGGAGCCATTCTTGGCGTCCACTTCGCAGGCGAACCCGCAGCACCAGCGGCAGCGCATGCAGGGACCGCGGCCGTTGTAAGGGACGGTGTTGCGCGCCATGGGCAAATGGAAGGGATGGAGGCCAAGACGTTTGGCGGCCGGCTCCAGGATGCCAAATTCGCGATTGGGCGGAAGCGGCGGCATGGGCAGGTCGCGGCGGCGCGGTCCTTTGAACGGAGTGCCCGAGTAATCGCCGGAGATGCCGATCTCGTATTCAGCCTTGTCGTAAAAGGGCTCGAGATCGTCATAAGAGATGGGCCAGTCTTCGAGTGAACTGCCCTGCGGCGCGCCGTAGGTGGAGCGCATGCGGAAATCCTGGGGCATGTAACGCCAGGCCTGAGCGCCATAACTGAGGGTTCCGCCGCCCACACACGCGGCGTTGTTGTTGTATGCGCCCTCGCTGGGCAGCACCACGTGAGTCTCGCCTTTTTGATCGACCCAGACGCGTGGGTTGCCTTCGTCGTCGGGGCCGAAGGCGTTTCCCAGGACAGTAGTGCGTTGGTTGCGCAGGTCGTCTTTGCGGCAGTCATTGGCGGTGTACCACTTGCCACGCTCAAGCATCACCACGCTGAGACCCGCGGTGGCCAACTCCTTGGCGACGATGCCACCCGCGGCGCCCGCGCCGACGATGATCGCATTCACGCGCTTCATGACTTCGACCCGCGAAGTAAAGTCGTATTGCGCCCGGCCGCGCACCGGCGGCTCATCGAGCCCGAGCATCCGCCAACTGGTGGCGTCGCGGTTGCCGCCATGCCGCGGAGACCCGTAGTAGCCCTGCATGGTGTGATTGCGGACGAGGTCGAAGAACGGCTTGTCCTCCGCTTCAAGCGCGGTCACGATTTCGAATTGCTGGGGCGGAGAGGCGGCGGCCAGGTCGATGCCGAACCGGGTTTTGGCAAGGAGGTTGGCCTGGTTGAGCCCGCTCGTATAGGCCCGCCGATGGCGGCGATACGGACCCATCAACTGATGATCGATGTAGGTGAGGACTCCGACTTGCGAAGCGCTGGGAAAATCGTCGGCTGGAATGATCTGATCGCAGAGAACGGTCAGGGTGGAGGCCTCGGCCTCTGTGAGAACACCGTAACTGGAACGCCGGCAAGCAGTGGTTGACGCGGCCAGCGCGGCGCCGGCCAGCGCGCCCGCGGCCATGAACTCTCGCCGGTTGACCATAAACTCCTTGATTCCCCGGGGCGGGGAATTGGGTTTATGTTCTTCTCGGGAAGCAAACGGCGTCGGTGACAGGAGTCACGAGCGACCGGCTTTGCGATAAACTGGAGCAGGGCAGCGCCGCCCGCGCCCGCGAGGCGAGATCGCCGCCAGCAGCAGATCCATCGGCCATATGTGCGGAAGTGGTGAAATGGCAAACACACTAGCCTTAGGAGCTAGCGCCGAAAGGCTTAGGGGTTCAAGTCCCCTCTTCCGCACCAGATTAAAAATAGACGTTTTATGAAGAGGGCGAGCCGAGGGCGGTTGCCCCCGCGATTTTGGGATCGTAACCGTAAACGTAGCATCGTGCTCTTTACCCACTTACAACGTTATTCAACAACGCTGTGGGTTTGCGACTTGTGCGGAAGTTCTTTAAGGGTACCTGCTGACCCTCCGTTACCAAGAGATGCGCAAACCGCGTCACTGTTCCGTCCGAATGCGGATCATCATCGACAGGCACAGCCGTGGTCCTTGGCGTCCCAAGCCTCGAATACCTTGGCATCGGCCAGTTCCAGCATAGGGGATGCGATTGGCATGGAAATGTTTGAAGCGTGAGGACGCTGAAAGGGAGTTGATGGTGAAATCCAATTGCGCCTGCGACGTGTAATTTCGAGAGCTCGTTTGAATTGCGTTCGATTTCTGCGCTGGGTTTCGACCAGCGTCGATTAGAATGCACCTATCGAACAACTTCCAAAAGCTTGCAGATAAACGCAAGACTAGACCAGCAATGGGATCAAGTTCAAACAGGAAAATCTCCTATCGTAGCGATATTGACGGTCTGCGCGCAATCGCGGTATTGTCTGTGATCGCATTTCATATTGCACCAGCGAAGTTCAGGGGCGGTTTCGTTGGCGTTGATATATTCTTCGTTATCTCGGGCTTTCTGATTTCGTCCATCATCTACAAGGAATTGGAATCTGGCAGGTTCAGCATCGTCGAATTCTACGTCCGACGAATTCGCAGAATCTATCCGGCGCTGTTCCTCGTCTTGTCTTGTGTGTGTGTGGCCGGTTGGATATTGCTGATGCCGTCTGATTTTGTGGTTCTTGGCAAACAAATCCTTGGTGGCAGTACGTTCTCCGCAAATTTCGTGTTGTGGTGGCAATCTGGATACTTCTCCCCAGAGGCGGCCTTGAAGCCTCTCTTGCATCTTTGGTCGCTCGGTGTGGAGGAGCAGTACTATCTTATCTTTCCTCTGATTTGTTTGGCATTTTATCGGTCCCGGTCACGCTGGATACTCCCGACTGCATTTCTGGCGATTGCCGGAGTCTCGATGTTCCTGAATGTCGCATTCGTTTCCAAATACAGCGCGGCCACCTATTTCCTGCCCTTCTCGCGGCTCTGGGAATTGTTTGTTGGAGCGGGACTCGCGCTTTTTTTGCAGCTCAATCCGCAGGCCCCCTGGGAAAGCCGACAGCTTCCAAAATGGCAGCATGGCATCGGGCTACTAGGATTGGCATTGCTTGTATTGTCAGTTTTCGGCATCGATCAATTCGATGCCTTCCCGGGCTGGTGGGCCTTGTTGCCAACCATCGGAGCAGCCCTGGTGATCGTCGCGGGTCAAACTTCATTGGTCAACCGATACGTTCTTTCCTGCAAGCCCGCAGTCTTCGTCGGTTTGATCAGCTACCCTCTTTACTTGTGGCACTGGCCAATCCTCTCGTTCATGAGGGTTGCCACCGCTGACTGGGGCGCCAAGATCTCGCACATTCAGAAGGGTGCGATGATCATCGTTGCTTTTCTTCTGGCCTATCTAACATACCGCTTCATTGAACTACCGATTCGTCATCGCAGCCAGAGAGAGCAGCGTAGGAAGGGGGCGCTATGGCTGCTCGGTGGTGTTTCTCTGACCGGCACATTCGGCATTCTTGTTGTATTGATGGAAGGATTCCCGGCAAGGCTGCCGAGTGCAATTGTTGCCTTGGACCACGATTTCGGCCACGATGGTTCCAATCCGTGGCGCGATGGAACCTGCTTTCTTCGCTTAGATCAATTCGCCGTGTCGTTTGATGATAGTTGTGTGGATAATGAAGAGTGGCGCAAGGGGCAGCCTCTAGTGCTCGTTTGGGGAGACTCACATGCCGCAGACCTTTTCCCTGGATTTCGTGCGTTGCAGGATCAGTCGAAAGTGCGCTTGGCGCAATACACAGCATCGACGTGCGCTCCAATTATAGGTCTACAAATACGCGAACGACCGGCCTGCTTATCAATCAATAATGCAGTCCTTGATCGTGTCAGAAATCTGAAGCCATCCATCGTTGTTCTTTCTGCCAATTGGGACTATCCGGATCCCGACCATGACCGCGCAATGCGAGCCGAAAAACTTCTGCAGACCATCCAATTAGTGAAAGCTGCGGGCGTTCAGAAGGTAGTTGTATTAGGCTCTGTCCCATTCTGGACGGCTCCTGTTCCCGGGCTTTTGGTCGGTGAACTTCACCGCCATCCCGACGACCCGGTTCCTCACCTCTTGGCGCGAGGCTTGTTAGAAGCTCATGACGACACGCTGCTGAGGACGACAACGTTGAAAGCGGGCGCGGTCTATGTCCCGATCTTTGAAAACCTCTGCGACCGGACAAGCTGCATTGCTACAACAGGTCCAGGGTGGAAGGACGTGGTGCAATATGATCAATCGCATTTTACCGTCCATGGTTCGATGTTGGTTGCCCAGCGCATCTGGGGTTCGATCGTCAGTTCTCGGAGCCAGGTGTGAAAATCAAATTGTTTCTCCTCTTTAACGAAGTGCGCGCTCCGAGACTCGTAATCTGCACGCTGTTGTTCGCAACCTTGAATTTGGCTGGGTGCGCCAGTTACACAGATCGAGCAACCATTCCGACTTCCGTCCTTGCGTCCCTGCCAAGTCCCGTCGCTACGTCCGAAGCACAGTATCGGGCATACGGAGATTCGATCACTTATGGTGCTACGTTGAGCGCTTCTGAGAGACCGTACCCCGCTTTCGTAGCGGAGCACGAGTCAGTAACCTATGTGGACAACGCGATCTCTAGCGACCAAGCCTGCGACGTTCCTGCCAGGCAGATTTTTCCTAACAGAGATTTTCCGACTCTCGCGACGCATCCGATCTATACACTTGTTATCGGCACCAACGACACCAGAGAGGGCGTCGGCGCTTACGAAGCAGTGTTTAAGCTGTGTCATCAGGCCGCAATCTCATGGCTTGCAGTCCCAGCAGAGTATAAGGTTCTTGCCACCGGAAGTGGAGTGACAACGACGGGCAAGGGGGCGATTGACAGTTCCAATAATTGGAATGCCTGGTCCACCGGGGAGCAAGGATCTACCGTCAGCTTCACCATTACTACCAACCAAGTCGGTCCTATCTACGCGTGGCCCCTAATCATGGACGGCAATTCGGGGACATATACATACTCCCTGGATGGACTCGTCGTCAGTTCCGCAAGCACGGAAACTACGCCAAACATCGCGACGGGGAACGGAACATCGAGTTCGCTTGGCTTTCTTCGCTTTCCGCCGGTGGCCGCTGGGACGCATGTCGTTACATTCACCCAAACGAGCACAGGAGGGAATGGAGTTTCTGTCGTAGGAATCGGGACTCCTACAAGACGAAGTGGTGACGTACTTCCCACCGTGCTCGCGGGTACGATCCCCTATCAAGAGCCCGGAAGGGCATGCAATTCGTCGCATGGAACCTGTCAGAGATACATCCAGGACATCAAAGCCGACGTAGACATTTTCTCCACCGACGGACTCAATGTTCGTCTTTTTGACACGCGAAAGTTCATGTTTGGAACAACCCTCGAAATGAACGATCTTGTGCATCCCAACGAGTTCGGACAGTTTGAGTTAAGCCAGGCGGTCGAATCGTCTTGGTGAATGATCGTTCGTATGAATATTTCAGGGCACAAGACGAACAAGCATGAAGCGGAGATATAACCTTTGCGGCGATCGCGACCTGGAATAGGCTTAGGAGTTCAAGTCCCCTCTTCCGCACCACTCTCTGAAGGGAAATTGCTTACAAGAAGTATCTCTTCACTCGTCCCGCATCAGGATCGTCGGGTTTACGGCCAGCGCCTTTTGCGCCGGAATCCACGCGGCCGCCAGGCCCAGCGCCACCATCGTCAGGACCACACCACCCAAGACCAGCGGATCGTTCGGCGCCGCCTGGTACACGATGAACGAAAGCACCTTGGACGCCAGGATGCCCAGCGCCAATCCCGCAACTGAGCCTACGGAAAGCAGCACGAGTGCGCGTCCCAACGCCGTCCGCAGCACTTGCCTGCGTCGCGCCCCCAGCGCCATGCGAATTCCCAGCTCACGCAGCCGCTTGCTGACGGTATAGGAAGCCATGCCGAAGAGCCCGGTAACCGCAAGCATCGCGCCGAGCAGGCCCAGCACTCCCAGCGCCACCGTGGCCACTCGCGCTGCAAACAAGGCTGTACTCATTTCGCGGTTCCAGGTCTTTACAGCGAACGGCAATCCGGCGTCCAGGGCATGGATGGCCTGCTGGAGGGCTCTCGAAAGCTCTTCGGGATCGCGGCTCGACCGCACCAGCAGCCAGGTGCCGCTCGACTGCTGCTGCAGAAACGAAAAGAACATGGCCGGCTGCTGATCCTCTGTCAGGGTCCGGTATTTCCCGTCTTCCAGCACGCCCACCACTTCGACCCGCCTGCCGTCCCAGTACTTGAAATGCCCGCCGATAGCTTTGTCCAAGGATCCGAAAACTTTGATCGCAAACTGCCGATTGACCAGAGCCACTCTGGGCGCCTTGCTGTCGTCGTTCAGGGTCAGGGTTCTTCCCGCCAGCAGCCGGGTGCCAGCGGCTTCAGGGTATCCCGGTGAAATGTGGTAGGTCATCGCGTCGGCGGCCACATTGGTGGGTCGGAAATCGGTGGTGGCGTCGCTGTAAACAAACGAGTCGCCACCGCCCAGGCCGAGCGGCAGATGATCGGCATAACCCACCGCTGTCACGCCGGGAATGGCTGCAGCCGCGTCCAGCATGCGCAGCTGCATCTGCTGCATCCGCTCGTCGGTGTAGCCAGCCATATGCAGCTCGCTGCCCACGATCATTACGTTCTGCGGGACAAAACCGAAATTGCTGTGCAGCGAACGCGCCAGCCCGCGCACCGCCACCAGGGAAGATGTCACCAGCACGGCACAAATCGCAATCTGCACAGCCAACAGAACATCGCGCAGCGTGAACCGCCGCAGCCCGCCCACACCGGCGGCACCGGTGCGAATCACCTGCCACGGATCGGACCGCATCACCTGCCGTACCGGCACCATCCCGAACAGCAGGCCGCTGGCCAGCGCCAGCAGCAGGGCCACGACATACGTGCCTGCATCCGGGTTCACCGGCACATTGATGGGAGTATCCGGAATCGGCTGCCAGGCGCTGAGCCAGTGAAGGATCACCACGCCTCCGGCGAGTCCAAGCGCTCCGCCGGCCAGCGAAACCAGCACTGCCTCCGTGAGCATCTGGCGGAGAATCAAGCCGCGCCGCGATCCCAGCGCCAGCCGCAGCGCCGTCTCCCTGGCGCGATCCGCCGCGCGCGCCGCGAACAGGCTTCCGAGGTTTGCGCAAGCCGCCAGCAGAATCAATCCCGCCAGCAGCATCAGGCCGGCCATAAATGCTCGCGCGGGTCCGCCCAGCATGTCACCGATCAACCCGGGACGAGCCAGGGTGAACTTCACGCCATCGTCCTCTCCGGGATAAGTCTTGGATAGCCAAGACCCAAGAACATTCAGGTCCGCTGTCGCTTGTCCCGCTGTCACCCCCGGCTTCAATCGTCCCACGACGAACTCCGAATGATTACCGCGAGACGTGAGTGCGTCGTAGCCTTCGAGGGTGGGCTGTTCGACCATCGGAATCCACATGGCCGGCGCAAAGAACAGCTCCGTGCCCCGGAACCCCTGCGGCGCCACTCCAATGATGGTGAGTTGGTGCTTGTTGATCAGCACCGGGCGCCCTACAACGCTCGCATCGTCATGAAAATGTCCATGCCAGTATGCATAACTCAGCACGACATAGGGAGAGCTGTTCGCTCCGTGCTCATCAGCGTCGTGAAAGAAGCGCCCCACGCGAGGTTGAATCCCCAGGGTGTCGAAGTAGTTTCCGCTTGTCAGGTACGGCCATGCAACGGACGGATTGCCGCCCGTATCCAACCCTACCGGCCCCATGATCTTGAACGTCATCAGGCTGTCGAATGTCCGATTCCGATCACGCAGGTCAAGGTAATCCGGATGCGACTGGGAGGGGAACTGGAAACGCTGCACGGTGTAGAGATTCTCCGAGTGGGGAACATTCACCGGGTGAAGCACCACTGCGTTCAGGACCCCGAACACCACCGCGTTTGCCCCAATCCCCAATGCCAGGGTCAGGATCGCCGTCACTGCAAATCCAGGAGCCTTCCTCAACTGCCGCCACGCAATCCTAAGGTCTTTCGCCATCTAAGCTGCCCCTTTGGGAACGTACGTCCGCGCCGTCCACACAGTTCCCTTTTCCTTTTCCTGGCTTGCGAGTGCTTCGAGGCGCAAATTGATCTGCATCTCTACGGAGAACCACACCAGTCAGGCTGCGAATGCTAGCATTCGGCGCATGCCAACGCCGTGACAGGCGGCACGTCTGAACGGGACGCCTGACATGAGTGCGGCACCATCAATCGAACTCCGGCCGGCAGGGGTACAATTCGTGCGATTCGGTGCCTCTCAATGAACTGGCGCTGAAGGAGGAAGACTCGCATGACTCTATCGCGCCGCAAGTTCATGGGCACCGCATTGACGGCCGGCGTCTCAGGATTCATCGTCAATGGCACCGCATCGGTGGGAGCTACTACTTCCGCTGATCTGCTCGTGCTCGGAAATGAACACTCACTTGTCACGATCAGTCGAGAAACAGGTTGCGTCCTGAAGCTGGATTCAAAGGACCAGGTTTGGAATCTGGAAGGCGCCGGGATGCGGCTCCACGTGCCCGCTCCCGAGCATCGCTTTCACTATCTCACCGAGCGCCATGCCGGTAAGCCTCGGATCGAATCTGATGACAAACAGTCGATCATCACCTGGAATGGTTTTGAAAGCCAGCGGATGGGAAAGCTCGATATCGAGGTGAAGGAGACGGTTCGTCTTCAAGACGCGGGCGTTCATTTCAGTTATGAGATCCGCAACGGCAGCCGGGCAGTCATTGAAAGTTATGCTTACCCCCGCCTCAAAAATATCAAGCCGCCGGCTGGAGACAAACATTTGACTCAGGCTTCGTGGGGCTATAGCGGGATGAATTCCACGAAGCTCTGGCCAACGTTTGGAAACCAGGTTGGCTACTATGGCTACGACACGCCGGCGCAGTTGCGCAACCTCGGTACCGACACTCAATTCTGTCTCATTCTTAGCGAGACGCGCGGGCTCTACCTGGGGTTTCACGACAAGGACCAGAAGCATGCGGTCCAGATCTGCTTCTCCTTGTCTCCTGCCTATGCTGATTCGTTCAACTCCAGCGCGATCGACTCATCCGCAAAGGTTGCCGATGCGACGATTGGCATCGATCCGAACCATTTGTGCTTCGTGCAGCCTGGAGCCAGCCAGAGTTCTGAGCCGTTGGTGCTGGAACCATTCAGCGGCGACTGGCATGATGGAGCGGACATCTACAAGGTATGGCGCCGCACCTGGTTCAAGGCTCCCAAGACGCCGCAGTGGGTGCAGGATGTTCACTCATGGCAACAAATTCAAATCAACTCATCCGAAGACAGGCTGTCCTTCCCGTACAAGGACCTGGTCAAGTATGCGGAGGCATGCAAACGATGGGGAGTCAACGCCATTCAGTTGACTGGATGGCAGATCGGGGGCCAGGATCGCGACTTTCCCCTGCATGACACGGATCCGAGGCTGGGATCGCCGGAGGAGTTCAAAGAAGCGATAGCCGCGAGCCGAAAGATGGGCGTTGAGATCGTTCTCTTCAATAAATACGCGTGGGCGGACGTAACGGCTCCCGCCTATCGCAGCGAGTTTCGGCAGTTTGTAATGGAGGATCCGTACGGCGATCCATACCAGTTTCATGCCTATGATTACGACACGCCCACCCAGATCGGCGGAATCAATACGCGGCATGGAGCTGGAATGTGCCAGGCGAGTCCGGCCTGGAGGAAACGGGCGCTTGAGGAGTTCCGCAAGAGCGTTGTCTTAGGCGCAAGCGGCATCCTGTATGACGAGTGTTTTTGGCATATATGCCCCTATTGCTTCTCGACGACCCATGGCCATGACGTTCCAGGGGCCGTCTTCTCAGGGGATGTGGCGCTCATAGAAGGATTTCGGAGCATCGTTGAACCAGACAAGTTTCTGTTCGCCGGCGAATCGCCCTACGATATCCAGCTGCAGACCTATAACATGTCTTACTTCCGCATTGAGCGCGGCTTTGTACCGTTCGGCCGGTATATCGATCCATTCGCACCGATGTCGGTTGCAGTCACCGGATGGAACGATCGGCAGATGATCAACGCTTGCCTGCTTTACCGTTTCGTCATAAGCTACGAGCCGCGCGACTTCCATGGCGAACTCGATGAGATGCCGGTTTCGCTCCGCTATGGCCGCGCTGTTGACGATCTACGGCGCAGGTACAGGGAATGGATCTGGGATGCCGAGTTCCAGGACACGCGCGGGGCCCGGGTAAGCGCAAATGGAACGCCCCTGAGTACCTACACGGTCTATCGGCGTCAGGACGGGAGCCGCGCCGTCGCGTTCGCCAATATGAGCGATACGGATCCCATCGTCTGCGAGGTTTCTCTCGACAACTCAAGGTCGTCGAATCTGAAATGGGTTACTCCCGAGCAGCCCGATGAAAAGCCCTGGCTGGGCAAGCTGGAAATGGCTCCGGGTTCGGCGGCAGTCCTTTTCGAAGGCTGACAGCTCCCATAAGCGCGAATAATCAAAAATCGGGCAGGATTCGGCACTATCGGCGACGACCGTCACAGCGGCGATCGTGTCTGAGTGCGAGAGTAGACTGTTCGCTTTTGTCTCGGCCAACTCAACTTGCAACGGGGGATCAACATGAATCTGACACGATATCGCGAGAACCTGTGGGTTTACTTGCTGTTGCTGTCCTTTGTCAGTGCGCCCCGCTGCCTTGCAGGCCAGGATCAAACGGGTGCACAAGGGGCTGCACATTCCGAAACGGGTTCAGTCGTGATCCCTCCGCTGTTTGAGAGTGCGGGTCCGTTTTCAGAAGGATTGGCAGCGGTGCAGGCCGGGAAAAAGGATGATGGAAAGTGGGGCTATATCGAAAAGTCAGGCAAATATGCCATTGATCCGCAGTTTGACTACGCCGAAGGTTTTAGTGAGGGGCTGGCGGCCGTTCGCAGCGGAGATGAAAAGAGCGGCAAGTGGGGTTTCATAGACAGGAGTGGGAAGTATGCGATCCCTCCCCAATGGGACCATGTGTCGCGCTTTTCAGGAGGGTTTTCCATTGTTAGAACCGGCAATATCGTCACCGGCAAAGAGCGCGTAATCGATAAGCAGGGGAGTTACGTTTCCGACCTGGAGGCGGGTGTCGTGCTGCCTTGTGAAAATGGCATGACGCTGGTCGGAGTCAACGTGAGCTGGGATGACCGGGGCGTGAACCGACACTTCGGATTTGTCGATCGATCCGGCAAATATGTGATCGATCCGAAATTCGACGATGCGTTTTGTTTTTCAGAGGGAACGGCGGCGGTGCGCATTGGAGATGCGGAGATGGGCCAATGGGGATTCATTGAAAGCACTGGCAAGTTCGTCATTGATCGCCAGTGGGGTTTCGCCTATGCATTCAAGGATGGCATGGCGCTGGTAGCAACGGCCGGCGGTCTCACGAAGAAGTGGGGAGTCATCGATAGAACGGGACAAATCGTAATTCCCCTTGAATTTCCGGAACCTCTCATCTTTCACGACGGACTCGCCCTGGAGCCAGTTACTACCAACAAGTGGGTGACGGACCAGCAGGGAAGAACCAGGGCGCAATCTGAAACAAATTACAGCTTCGTTGACAAGAATGGAATGCGTCCCATGGGTTTGCAATGGAGGTCGGCCTTCGCTTTTTCTCAAGGCCTGGCCGCGGTGATGGTGGGTGAGTTCCCGACCGGTAAATGGGGCTATATCGACCCGCGAGGGCGGTATGCCGTCGAGCCGCAATATCGGGATGCGCGGCCATTTTCGGAAGGGATGGCCGCGGTGCTCATCGGCGACGAGAAGACCGCCAAATGGGGATATATCGCACGGTGATGGCAGCCCTCGCTGTTCTAGTGCGCGGCTTCAGGTGAGCGGCGGTATATCACGAATGTGGAGTAGTCACGCAGGCGCTGGAATTTCGGATTCGCATTCACCCACTCGATATCGGGTTCCCAGACTTCATTGGTCTTGCGGTAGACGATGAGGACCCCGCCAGGGGGAATCTGCTCGATCTCGTCGTAAAGGGCAGGACCGGCGGCTGGAAGTTCATGGATGGGGTAACTGGTATAGAACGCGAAAGCGGGGTAGTTGAAGTTCATGTAAAGGGTGGACTCAGCGGGAAGAGCGGACTGAAGGAACTGGGATGCGAGCATTTCCTCCGGGTTGTCGGGACCAAAGAAGGGACGGCGGAAGCGCTTTTGGAGGGGAACGAACGCGAAAACCAGCAAGGCGGCGACAAGGAGGGCTCCTACGGGTCGCCACGGATTAGCGCGGAACGGCTTACGGGGCAAGATGCAGATGAGCGCCAGACCGGAACCGGCGAGCAGCAAAAACGGCGGAGCAAGCGGCAGAATGTAGCGCGGTTCCTTGTGCGGCATCCAGCTGAAGAAGACAAACTCCGTTAGAAGCCACACCCACAGAAAAGCCTGCAAGGGAAGCGGAGAGAGGTTGGGGTGTACACGGGGCCGCGAAGGGAGAGCACCAAAAGGGCACAAGAGCCACGATGACGCTGTCACCACAAGTCCAAACAGAGCCACCCGCGTGAAAATTGTGGCGGCATTGCGGAGGTAAAAGAAGACGGATTCCACCGGCCCCTCCACATGCGCCCAGCCGGATTGCAGGGTAAAAAAGAAAGCTCCGAAATTGAGCCGGGACCAGAGCAGATAGGGGACCAATCCGATCAAGAATCCAGCCCCGCAAGCCATTAGTGCCTTCCAGGGTCGTTTCGCGGCAAGGGGCAGCAAAAAAAGCATGCCGACACTCGGAAGTGTGCCAAACCGCATGAGGATCGAAAGGGCCAGCACGAGCCCGGCCCACGCAAAGCGAGTGATGGTCTGTCGGTCAAGTGCTCGGAGTAGAAGCCAGAATGCGAGCAGTAGCAAAGTGAGGGCCGGCGAATCCGTCAGCAGGCTGTTGCCCGTATCATCGCTTGCAAATCCGTCTGGGAAGACGCCCACGAAGAAAGGTGAGAATGCCAGCAATAGAGCGGCAATCGCAGCCGGCAAGCGGCCCACCGACAGGCGCCCGGCGAGATAAAGGAAGAGCGGGCCGAGAGCGTTCAGAAACGCCGCGACAATACAGGCTGCGTAGACATGATGCCAGAGCAAGAATGCCCCGGCGTATATCACTGAGATCAGAGGAGGCCGAAACTCGAGTTCGGAGTAGTTCGTTTTGCCGCAGCAGATGACCTGGGCATTCTGGAGGTAAACCATCTCATCCCAGAAATGAGCCCTGGAAATCCCCCAGATGCGAACCAGGAATGCAGCGGCGACCAGCAGAAAGAGCAGGAAGGCTTCGGGGCTTTGCTTCCGATTAAGGAAGATTTGCGCAACCCGTGTTCGGACCGAAATCAGCAATGAATCCAGGGGAAACCTGCACCGGGATTTAGATTGTGTTCGACGAGCGCTGGAACCGGAGAGCCATAGTGTCAATATTACTTGGGCTGGAAAGCAGTGCTAGCCGGGGACGAGGCCAGCTATCCGGCAGTTGGTTCGTGGGACAACGAACAGACGCGGTCCCGCCCGGGCAGAGTAATCTGATGGAACCATGAGTCAGACTGCGCAACCTCAGATAAACCTCGCCCAAACGCCCGATTATCGTGAGTCCTACGCCAACAGCGTCCAGGTGCGGGTAAGCGTTTGGGATTTTCAGCTTGTTTTTGGCCTTGCCAGCAGCGAGAGCCCCGACCAGGTGACCATCCGCAATCACCAGGCGGTCTATTTGAGCCCGCAACAAGCCAAGGCGCTGTGGAACGTGCTGGGGCAGAACATTGCCCAGTACGAACAGGCCTTTGGCACGCTGTCGCTCGAGCCGCAGACGCACAATTTCCCCCAGGGGTCCGTCAATTGAACCAGAGAAAGCATTCGCAGGTACGAGGATGAATCGCTGGTCCCGGAACCCCTGGTTCTGGATAAGACGGATCGAGCCCGGGCCGGATGCGCCCTTTCCGCTTTGGATGATCTTTCCAGTGGTCTTCGTAGCCCTCTACGCGAGCCACTTCACGCTGATGCGGTTGCCCTACTTCTGGGACGAGGCCGGATACTACATCCCCGCGGCGTGGGATTTCTACCGAACCGGGTCTCTGATACCGACCTCGACGCTGACCAACGCGCATCCGCCGCTGCCCAGCATTTACCTTGCGCTGTGGTGGAAGGCCTCGGGTTTTCTGCCCGAGGTGACGCGCGAGGCGGTATTGATCGTGGCGTCCGCAGGGCTGCTGGCGGTGTGGGCGCTGGCCCTGCGGATCCACGGGTCTCGAGCGGTCGCTTTCTGGACGCTTGTGCTGACGGGCCTCTATCCCATCTGGTTTGCGCAGAGCACGCTGGCGCACGCAGACATCTTTGCCGCGGCCTTCGCTTTGTGGGGGCTGGTCTATGCGCTGCCCGACCGCGATCGAAAGCCCTGGGTTGCCGCGGCCTGGTTCACGGCGGCGGTGCTGTCGAAGGAGACGGCGGTGGCGATTCCGCTCACGCTGGCAATCGTGCGCGCCGTCGAGGGATTCCGCGCGAGCCCGCCGGTTCGATACCAGTTGTGGAAAGAGACGGGCTGGCTTTCAAGCTGCGTGGCGCCGCTGGCGGCATGGTATGGCTGGCACTATGCCAAGACAGGTTATTCTGTTCGGCAATCCGCAATTCGTTCAGTACAACGCGCAGGCCACGCTGGCGCCGGAGCGCGTCCTGGCGGCGTTCGTCCATCGCGTGCTGCACCTGACGGCGCACATGAACATGTTTGTGCCCATGCTGCTGACCATAGCCGCGATGATGCTGCAGCCGCGCAGGGATGCCGAGGGCCACGAGCGCCCGGGAATCAGCGCCCCGGTGCGGCGCTCGATCCTGATTCTGCTCCTGGTGAATGCGGTGCTGTTCAGCGTGCTGGGCGGGGCACTGCTTTGCCGCTACCTGCTGCCGATGTATCCGCTGGTCCTGCTGCTTGCAGTGTCGACGTTTCATCGCCGGGTTCCCTACTGGCAGGCGCTGGCGGTGCTCTCGGCGGCAGCCTTTGCCACCGGGCTGTTCGTCAATCCGCCCTATGGATTCGCGCCGGAAGACAATCTCGCCTATGCGCACGTGGTCCGCCTGCACCAGGCCGGGATCGCGCAGCTTGGCAAGAGCTTTCCCGGTGCGACGGTGCTGTCGGCGTGGCCGGTCACCGATGAGCTGCATCGTCCCGAGCTGGGCTATGTTCAGCAGCCGTTCGACGTGTATGCGATCGACGACTTCTCGGCTCCGCAAATCGCCCGGGCCGCCGAGGAGCCGGGCAAGTATTCGGCGGCGCTGGTTTTCTCGACGAAGTACGATCCGCCGCGGCCGCTCCTGAGCCTGGGCCGGCGCAGCGCGGCGATCGACGAGCGCTACTTCGGCCTGCACCACGATCTTTCGCCCCAGGCGATTGCCCGGCAGTTGGGCGGGACGCTGGTGTGGTATCGCGAAGACCCGGGCCAGGGACAGTGGATCGGATTGATCCGATTCAACCGCCAGTTCGAAGCGGCGCTCGATTGGCACTCCGGCCGGTAACGGTCTGGGATCGAGCACGCAACTTATAATCAGAGTGCCGTGTCCCTTCATTTTTCATTGCGCTTCCACCGGATTTGGCGGTCTGCCGCTCGTGCGAAGCTGGCGTTCGTCCTGGTTCTGGCTATCGTTGTCACTGCGCAGGGGCAGAGTCCGTCGCAAGCGGCGGCTGCCAACGCGGGCAAGGGCAGCATTCTGCTGGTGCTTCCGTTCGACAACCGCACCGGTCAACCGAGCCTGGAATGGATTCGGGAGGCTGCGCCGGCGCTTCTGAGCAGCCGTTTTGCGTCGGCGGGGTTTGCCCCCATGAGCCGTGCCGACCGCCTGTATGCGCTCGATCACCTGGGGTTGCCGCAGGGGTTTCAGCCCTCCCGTGCGAGTTCGATCAAACTTGCCCAGACCCTCGACGCCGACTGGATCGTGGTGGGCAATTACATCAACGATGGAACCGCGATCATTGCCGAGGCTCGGATTGTGGATGTGCCGCACATGACGATGGGCAATCCGGTGACCATGCGGGGCGAAATGCGCGACCTGATCGCCGTATTCGACTCCCTGGCGTGGAAGCTTACCCGGCAGCTCGATCCAGCGTTCAGCGTATCGCAGGAGACTTTTGTTGCCGCAGGGGCCAATTTGAGCCTGGAGGCATTTGAGCAGTACATCCGCGGCATTACGGAGTCGGACCAGCCGGAACGGCTGCGCCACCTGCAACAGGCGGTCAAACTGAGCCCCGGCTTTGCCCAGGCGTGGATGGCCCTGGGACGCGAAGACTATCAGGGGCAGCAGTATGAACAGGCTGCGGCGGCTTTTGCCAAGGTGGGCAGCGACGATCCGGACGCGCTGGAGGCGGGGTTCTATCGCGGACTCTCGCTGATGTTCTCGGGCAACTATGCGCAGGCCGAAGTTGCGTTTGCGCGAGTGGCCCGGGTATTGCCGCTGGCGGAGGTCCTGAACAACCAGGGCGTAGCGATCAGCCGCCAGGGACACGATGGCAGCGCCATGTTTCGCCAGGCGTCGGCGGCGGATCCCGATGCGGTGGATTATCACTTTAATCTGGCCGTGAGTCTCAAGCGTCATGGCAACGGGCCGGAAGCATTGGCGGAGCTGAACCAAAGCCTCAAGCTGCGGCCCAAACGACAGCGAAGCGCAGAGCCTGCTGGCGGCCTGGAAGCAGCCAGGGACGACCAATGCAGACCCGCTGGAACGGATTGAGCGCACGTTTGACGATGCGGCTTTTCACCAGGCCGCCCTGATGCTCGACCAGATGGAGGCCACCCGGCTGGCCGCGCTCAGCCCCCAGGAGCGGGCGCACACCTTGTCGAGCCAGGCGAGGGAGTATCTTTCCCGGGGTTTGCTGCTCGAATCGGAGCGGTTGTACCAGGCGGCGGTGGCTGCGGATAGCACATCGGAAGAGGCCCACGCAGGCCTGGCCGAGGTGAGGGAACGCACCGGAGACGCGGCGGGCGCGCGCAAGGAAGCGCAGGCTGCGTTGGAACTGAAGCCGTCGGCAACTGCGTATCTGGTATTGGCGCGGCTCGATTTTGCCGCGAGCCACCTGAGCGACGCCGATCGTGAAGCCGCCGAGGCGCTCAAGCTGAACCCCAACAGCGTCGCGGCCCAGGAACTGTTGCGCCAGGTCGCCGCCAAACAGGGGCAGCCGCAGTAGGGCCGCAAGCGGGCCCTGAAGGAGCAAGCCATGCTTCAAAACGTGCGCGGGTTCGCGAAAGGTTTCCCCCTGAAAGCTTTCTGGATTGCATGCGGCCTGGTCGCGGGATTCGCGGCTGCCGCTGCGGCTCCAGCGCCTGCGCCGCAGCCGCTGGTCGAAGAGTTTGTCCTTGCGGATACGATCCAGCCAGTGACAGCGGGCCAGCTCGATCGCGCCATTGCGCGCGCCAATTCCGAGGGCGCCGCGGCCCTGCTGATCGAGATGAACACGCCCGGGGGGCTGGTCGATTCCATGCGCAACATGGCGGGCGCCATCCTCAGTTCGCGGGTACCGGTGATCATCTATGTGGCTCCGGCGGGCGCGCGCGCCGGGTCGGCCGGGTTTTTCCTGCTCGAAGCGGCCGATATTGCCGCAATGGCACCGGGGACCAATGCGGGCGCGGCCCACGTGGTGTTCGAATTCGGCAAGCCCGATGAAACCATGACGCAAAAGGTGGAGAACGACGCCGAAGCGTTCCTGCGATCGTACGTGGGGCGGCGCAATCGCAACGTCGATGCAGCGCTGGCGGCGGTGCAATCCTCGCGTTCCTACACCGCCGAAGAAGCCCTGGACAAGCATCTCATCGATCTGACCGCATCCAGCGATACGGAACTGCTGTCGGCTTTGAACGGCCGCGAGATCACCCGGCTGGACGGCAGCAAGCAAGTGCTGCACCTGGCCGGAGCGCGGATCCAGCGGGTGCAGCCCACGCTGCGCGAAGACCTGCTCGGCTGGCTGGTCAATCCCAACATTGCGCTGCTGCTGCTGGTGGGCGGCGCGCTGCTGATCTACCTCGAGTTCAACACGCCCGGCACGATCGTTCCCGGCGCGCTGGGCACGCTGATGGTGCTGCTGGCGGTGTTTGCGCTCAACCTGCTGCCGATCCGCTATACCGCAGTTCTGCTGCTGCTGGCCGCGATTGCGCTGCTGGTGCTGGAGGCCAAATTCGGCGGCCACGGGGCGCTGGCGATTGCCGGCATCGTGTGCCTGACCCTGGGCATGCTCACGCTGATCGCAGCGCCGGTGCCGGAACTGGCGGTCAATCCCTGGGTAGCGGTCGCGGTCAGCACGGCCTTTGGCGGGATCACGGCATTCCTGGTGCGGCTTGCGGTGCGGGCGCGGCGCATGAAATCCAGGCTGGGCGTCGACGCGCTGGTCGGACACCGCGCTTCGGCCATGGAGGCGCTGACTCCCGAAGGTCATGTTCTGGTGAATGGAGAAATCTGGCGGGCTGTGGCCAACGAAGCTGTGGCCGCCGGCACGCCTCTCGAGGTGGTCGGTTACGAGCAATACCTGCTCAAGGTAACGCCGGTTGAGCCTCCAGCCGCCGGTGCATAACGAAAGGGTGGAGTACAATCCGTGCTGAACTCCTGAAAAGAGGAAAGGCTCATGTCCTTTGCCGATCTGCCGATTCCGATTTTGATCGTCATTGCTATCGTCTTGCTCTATCTGCTCAACTCCATCAAAATCCTGCGCGATTATGAGCGCGCCGTGATCTTCCGGCTGGGCCGCGCGTTGCCCACCCCGAAAGGTCCGGGAATCATCCTCGTGTTCCGGCCGTTCGACCAGATGGTGCGCATCTCCCTGCGCCAGGAGGTGCTCGAGGTGCCTCCGCAGGACGTGATCACCCGCGACAACGTGACCCTCAAAGTGAATGCGGTGGTGACGCTTTACGTGGTCAATCCCAACGACGCCGCCATCAAGGTGGCCAACTATGTTTACCAGACCTCGCAGTTTGCGCAGACCACTCTGCGCTCGGTGCTGGGCGAGGTGGAACTGGACGAGCTTCTCAGCCATCGCGACAAGCTGAACCTGCGCATCCAGTCCATCATCGACCAGCGCACCGAACCGTTCGGGGTGAAGGTGATCTCGGTGGAAGTCAAGCAGGTGGATCTTCCCGAGCAGATGCTCCGCGCCATGGCCAAGCAGGCCGAGGCCGAGCGCGAAAAGCGGTCGAAGATCATTCACGCCGAGGGCGAATTCAGCGCGGCGCAAAGGCTGGTGGACGCGGCCGCACTGCTGGCCACCGAGCCCATTACCCTGCAATTGCGCTACCTGCAAACGCTGACGGAGATCGGGGTCGAAAAGAACACCACGATCGTGTTCCCGCTTCCGATGGAACTGCTGTCGCTCTTGAACAAGCTGGGTACTACGGCGAGCTCTCCCCGGGCGGCGAAACCGGCAGAAGGCGACTAATTCGCCGGCGCGGGGTCTATTACGCCAGAGACCAGGTGGCAGTGTCGAAAAGGCGGACACCTCCAGGTCAAATTGGGGATTTTGCGGGTCGCGTAGAATGTCGTTAACCAGAGGCAAATATGCAGCGAGGGTTTGGCGGATCTGTATTTGAACCGGTGCAGGAATCGGAAGAGAGCCTGCGGGCCGCCCGGGACCGGGAATTGACCCTTGGCCCGGCCATGCTGCTCACCCTGGGTGTGGTCCTGTTCGCTCTTTGTGCTGCCTGCTTCGTGTTTGGCTACGCGGAGGGTCGTCAGAGTACTACTGAATCCGCAAGCGTGTCCGCGCCACCCAAAGCTGCAACGCCAGCTGTCGTGCAAGCTGCAGCTCCGGCATCCAAACCGTCGGCGGGGCAAAGCGGTGCGCAGGCCCAGGAGCCGGCTGCAGCCAGCCGACCAGCCTGATTCGTCTGCATCGGATTCGACGCCAGTTCCCGCTCCGGTGGCAGTTTCGGTCCCGACTGGTTCAAATGGCGGTGCGGCTTCCGCAGGTCCCGGCCAGCCTGCCATACACCCTGCGCTGTCAGGCCAGACCGCAGGCGCAGAGGCCGCTGCGAGTACAGGCTCAAGCGCGCAACCGGCGCTCACACAGGCCTCCGGCATCATGGTTCAGATTGCGTCTGTATCGCACCCAGAAGATGCCGATGTGCTGGTGGGCGCTCTGCGCAAGCGGGGTTACGCGGTCAGCGCGCATCGCGATCCCGCAGACGGGCTGCTCCATGTCCAGGTCGGCCCCTTTGCCAATCGCAACGATGCCGCGGCCATGCGCCAGAAGCTGCTGAACGATGGCTATAACGCGATCGTGGAGCCTTGAGCCTCGCTCGGTCTCTATTCCGTGTCTTCTGATCCCTCGTCCCTGATCCCTGTTTCCCGCATCCATTCCGGCAGGGCTGACGCGATCGCCGCGCGCACAGCTTCCATCAGTTCCTCGCGAGTTGAAAATCGTGCCGGGTCGAGCGGTTCGTGAAAGGTGATGTATGCGGCGCCGGGCCGCACGCGCAGGCTCCCTTTCGCCATCATGGTTTCCGTGCCGTGGATCGACACCGGAACGCAGGGCGCGCCGGCTTCCATCGCCAGGTAGAACGGGCCTTTCTTGAAGGGCAGCAGGCGTCCATCGCGTGATCGCGTGCCCTCGACAAAGGTGGTGATGTGAATGCCTTTTTCGAGCACACGCCGGGCCACGGCCACGCTCTCCTTCGCGCTCTCGACACGTCCATCGCGGTCCACGGGCACAAAGTCTCCCAGCTTCATGCCGTAACCGAGCACAGGAATCTTCATCAGCGAACTCTTGACGAACGCCGATGTGCGGCCTGGAATGCGCGGGATGAGCGCCGGCGGATCGAGATTGGATACGTGGTTGGACATGAAGATGCAGGCGGTATGAGCCGGCACATGTTCGAGGCCGGTCGTGCGGACGCGAATCCCGGCCAATCGCAAGGCGAGCCCGACGATCCAGATCGACGCGTTGTAGAGCGGGGTCGCATTGCCCGTAATCATCGCCCACGGAATAAACACGAGCGCCGCCGGGATGCCGAGCAGGACAATCGTGAACAGCAATACGAGCGAGGCGGCCATGAATTTTGTGCCTACGCGAATCTCGTTTTGAGGCGCGCGGGCAGTTTCTCATAGATGCCGTCGAATCCGCCATTGGACAAGATAGCGACCACGTCTCCTGTACGAAGCTGCGGCACGACAGCAGCGATGATCGCGTCGGCATCCGCATGCAACTCCGCTGGGGTCCCCGCCGCGTTCAGCGCATGCACGACCTCTTCCGGATGCAGGCGCTCGTCCTCGGGAATGCGCTCCTGCTGATAAACGCCGGCAAGAATGACGTGGTCCGCGAGGCGCAGGCTGGCGACGATTTCTTCTTCGAGCACCTTGCGCCGAAGAGTATTGGAGCGCGGCTCCAGCACGGCCCACAGACGCGCTGCGGGATAGACGGAGCGCAGGGCGCGCAGGGTTTCGCGGATGGCCGTGGGATGGTGCGCGAAATCCTCGATGATCGTGATGCCGCCGATTTCCGCACGCACCTCGAGGCGCCGTTTCACGCTTTTGAAGCTTGCCAGCGCGGACTGAATCGCGCTCGCGGAGATGCCCTGTCCGGCGGCCAGAGCAGCGGCGGCCGTGGCATTCAGTGCATTGTGCTCGCCGGCGAGGCTGCATTTCCAGCTCGGCCCACAATGCTGCCGTTGCTGCCAGACTTCCCAGCGCGTCAGGCCGTCTTCATGACGCAGATTCTGGAGGCGCCAGTCGGCCGTCGGCTGTGAAGCCATAGCGCTCCACGCGGCAGAACGCGCGCGCAACGCACTCGGTCACATTGGGGCTGCCGTCGTAGGCCACGATGAGGCCGCGGCGCGGCACGAGATTCACCAGCCGCTTGAATGCAATCTTTACCGCTTCGAGATCGGCGTAAATGTCGGCGTGGTCGAACTCCACGTGGGTGAGAATCAGCGCGTCGGGAAAGTAGTGCAGGAACTTCGGTCCCTTGTCGAAGAAGGCCGTATCGTATTCGTCGCCCTCGAGAATGAAGGTCGGCGTGGGACGAAGCTGAAAGCTGGTGCCGAAGTTCTCCGCCACGCCACCGATAAGAAACGACGGCTCGCGTTCCGGATGTTCGCGCGCCGCGACCTGGTAGATCCACGCCAGCATGCTGGTGGTGGTTGTCTTGCCGTGAGTTCCCGCGACCACAAGCGATTCGCGTCCAGGGAGAAACTCTTCGCGCAGCAGCGCCGCCATCGAAGTGAAGGGAATGCGTTCGTCGAGCACGCGCTCGATCTCCGGATTGCCGCGCGAAAGCGCATTGCCGACGACCACCAGGTCCGGCTTCGGATCGAGATTGCTCTCGGCGTACGGCTCGAGGACCGGAATGCCGAGCTCGCGCAGCAGATCGCTCATGGGCGGGTAGGCCGCCTTGTCGGAGCCCGTGATGCGGTGGCCATGCAACTGCAGCAGTCCCGCCAGCGAAGCCATCGCCGTTCCGCAGATGCCGATCAAGTGAATGTGCTTCGTCGCTCGTCCCTGTCGTATCACCGCACCACCGCCGGTTCCAGCAAATGCAATTGTGCCTCTTCATCGACGCGTAATTCGGCGGCTACGCCGAGAGTCAGTGTGACGTTCTGCCGCGAAACATGCCCACTGCGCAGGCCGATCGCGATCGGACCTTCAAAATCGTGAAACACGGTGGCGATGACCTCTTCAAGAAATTCCGGGGCTGCGCCGGGAGAAATGCAATCGAGCATCTCGCCGAACACGATGCCCCACGGTTCCGTCGAGTTTGCCCGCGTGCCGCAGCTGCCACAACATGCGATCGATCTGGTACGGCTTGGCTCCCGTGTCTTCGAGGAAGAGCAGCTTGCCCTCAGTGGCAGGTTCCCAGGGCGTGCCGAGCAGCGAAACGAGAATGCTGAGACACCCGCCGTAGAGCGTTCCCCGCGCTGTACCCGGCTTCAATACGCGCAGGCCCTCGCCGGGTCCGAGAACGTAGGGTTCGCCGGCCAGCGCGGCGTGAAAGCTGGGAAGATGTACGCCATCGTCGCGATAGAAATCGGCCGCGGCCATGGGGCCATGGAATGCAGGCAGGCCGAGAGTGTCGAGCAGGCGAAGCTGCACGCCGGTCAAATCGCTGTAGGCGAAGAACGGCTTCGGATGTTTGCGAATCAGCTCCAGGTCGAGGCCGTCGAGGATGTAATTCGATCCGTATCCGCCCCGCAGGCTCATCAGGATTTGCGATTCAGGGTCGGCAAACGCGTCGTGCAGGTCGGCAAGTCTTTGCTCCGGCGTCCCGGCAAAGAAGAGCGGTCCCGCGCGCGAGCCCATTTTGGGCAACATCGGGGCACATAACCCAAGCCGCGCAGCGCCTCGAGTCCAAGTTCCACTCGTTCCGGACGCGCAAACGAAGCCGGTGCAACAATGCTGATGCCGGCGCCAGCGCCGGGCGATACCGGAGACAGCTTCATCAGCGGGAGACTTTGATGCGGAGCCTTCATCCGTCCCAAGCCTCGCCGCGTGCGATCAATGCCGCCGGGCCAGTCAGGTTCAATTCCGTTCCGGGACCTTCCCATGTCACTGTCTGCGTGCCACCCGGAGCCACAACGCGCAGGGGCGATGCGCACCCGCTCAATGCGAGCGCTGCCGTGGCTGAGGCGGATGTTCCGGTGCCCGAAGAGCTCGTTGGTCCGACGCCACGCTCGAAGATCCGAATTTCGATCTGGTTCGAATCGACGATCCGCACGAATTCCACGTTGGTCTGGTAAGGGAAATCGGGATGTGCGCAGATCTGCTGGCCGATACTTTGCCATTGCTGCCCATCGACGGTGAACTGCGGATTCTCCACAACGATGACGAAGTGCGGATTGCCGGTGGAGACTTCAACGCCCGCAACCTGCACGCCGCCGGGAATGGTCACTGTCCGCGGCGCAAACTGCGGTACGCCCATGCCCGTTGTCACTTCCACGGTGAAGGTTTCACTCGGCGCTCACCGAGTCGATGCGGCAGACGCGCACGCCGGCGTCGGTTTCGATCTCCAGCGAATCGCCTGGCCCGGCGCCCAGTTTCTCCGCCATCCATGCGGCCACGCAGCGCGTTCCGTTGCCGCTGATTTCGGCGATCGAGCCATCCGCATTGTGCAGGCGAATGCGGCCTGACCTCGGTCCCGTCCAGGCGAAGAACTCGATCCCATCCGCACCAACGCCGGTATTACGCGCGCACAACCGGCGCGTCAATTCAGCCCAGTCGCGGCCGCGAGCCGCCTCTTCGGTCACGATCAGGAAGTCGTTGCCACAGGCGTGTGCCTTGGTGAAGGAAATCAATCTTCCTCCGGATCGCGGAACGTAAGCAGTGCGTCGATGGCCGGCTCGGCCTTTAATTTTCCCTGCAATTGCTCATGCTGTTTTTTCGTGGCGATTACCGCAAAGCTGACCCGCTGCAGGTCGCCGATGGCATCGCGCTCGACGTTGTAAAGACGCTCGCCTGGTTTTGTCCATCGCATCCAGAATCGAGTGCAGCATGAGGGTCTGGTCGCGTCCGCGCGCCTCATAGACCAACGGATACCCCTTGAGATTTGCGCGGCGTTCCAGGAAGCCGACGAGCTCGAGAGCGAGCACCACGATGACGGCCGCCACGATCGCGGCCGCATAGAGTCCCGCGCCGCAGGCCATACCGATCGACGCGACAACCCAGACGCTGGCCGCGCTGGTCAGCCCGCTCACCCGGCTGCGATTGTGGATGATGAGCCCGGCGCCAAGAAATCCAATGCCCTGGACGATGTTTGAGGCCACGCGACCCTTGTCGGTCAGCGCCGCCGGCCAGCACTGCGGAGAGCAGGGTGAAAAAGGCGGCGCCCATCGAGATGAGCAGATTGGTGCGAACGCCGGCCGCCTTGCGACTGATTTCGCGTTCCAATCCGATGACGGCGCCGAGCAGACACGCCAGCAGCAGTCGGCCAATTGCGCCGTTCGCAATCACCATCTGTTGCAGGCGATCGAAATTGAACGACTGGACGAAATAGGCGTACGCGAGATTCATGCGAGGGTTTTCCTTGCCCGATGCTATCACCGCACAGGCGGACGCGGTGAGGACTACCGGGGTGTGCCGGAGGGAGAGGTATCGGACACGTAAATCGCCCCTGGGGGCTGGTATTCAGCGCTGAAGCGACGGACCAACACCAGTCCTTGAGGGTGCGCGCGCACCGCCCGATCGATCTCATCGCCTTCGAACGCAAGCACGATGGAGGCATGCGTGGCCGGTGCGGCGAGCGCATCCTGGTAGTACTCGCGGTCGCTCTCGTTGATGGTCTGGCGCAGAGGAATGCCGCTGAAGGCCACGAACTCGGGGTGTACCGAGGTATTCATCAGCACCGCGCCTGTGGGATGTGCGGCAAGGAGCGCACGCATGGCCTCGGGAACCTCTGCATCATAGACGCGGCGCGATTCGATGTTCTTGGTGCCTTCGACATAGACAAGCGGCCGTTCGCGCACTACAACCGCGGCATTCAGGACGATGACAGCAGCCAATCCAGCCACGACGTAATTTGTCCATGCCGGCTTGAATTCGCGTACCCCCGTTAGCACAAAGTGCGAAAAGAACCCCAGGCTCAGGGCAAACGCGGGAAGAAGTTCCAGTCCGTAGCGCGTGTTGTACCAGGAGTGCGGCCACCAGGGAGGAAGAAAGATGGGGACTGAACCATAGGCCACCGAATACGCATAAAAGGGAACCGGCAGCCAGAGCAGCAGCGCCCAGAGAAATGCTCGGCGACGTGCGATGAGCCACGCCCATGCTGTGCCGAGGACACTGAGAACGAGGAGCCATTTTCCCCAGCGAGCTCCGGCCGCGTCCATCACTGCGGCCTTGACGAAGAACTTCAGCGACACCCAGGGATTGTGCCAGCCCGGATGCGGTGGACCAGAGCCCGGCGTCGCGGTGCGGATCTCGATCGCCTTGGCCGAATAAGGGCCGCGCATGAACTCGAGCCAGTCGCCGAAGACAACGAAGTTATAGGCGAACCAGACAATCGGAGCGGCCGCAATCAGCAGGGTGACGATCCAGAAGGCGCGCGAACCAAGCCCGCCACGCCTCGCGAGGGTTACCGCGATCGCAATCCAGGCGAGGCACGCCATGATCCAGCCGTCGTAGCGTGTGAAGACGGCGGCAACGAGCACCAGGGCGATGGCATACAAGAGCCGGTCGGCGCGGTGTCGCACTGAAGCGTTCGCGCCGTCGAGGTATGATCGCCATTCGACCAACCAGACCGACGCCCATATCATCTCGCACACAAACAGCGGCTCAGTCATGGCGGTTGTCTGCATGTAGAGCAGGTTGGGGTTCAGCGCGAAGAAGGCGAGAGCGAGTGCCGATGCCTCCGGCTGGAGCCAGCGGCGGGCCAGCCTGTACATGCCACCGCAAGCGGCCAGCCACGCGAGGGCGGAGGGAATCAGGCCAGCGATCCCGTTGGCCCACCACGCGTAAACTGCGACGAACGGAATCATCAGCAGGTGAGGCAATGGCAGCCACACCGAGCCTAACTCGGACAGGCCCGGCCGGCGCGAATCGATGACCCGGCGCGCGATGTGCAGATGCGCGACCGCATCGCCGTAGTTCAGCATGGCTCCGTGCCGCCAACTCCATGCAGCCACCGCGAGCGAAGCGGTTGTGCAGCCGGCCAGGACCACTAGCCATTCCGTCCGGCTGACCGGTCGCTCAATCAAGGTGAGTCAACTCGCGGAACAGGGCGAAGCGCTCGTCGATTTCTGCGCGCGAGAGTTGTTGCAGCCGCTCGGTGCCGAACCGCTCCACCGCGAACGATCCCATGACGCCGCCGTAGAACATGGCACGACGGAATGCGCCGGGAGTCAGTTCTTTCTGCGAAGCCAAATAGCCGAAGAAGCCTCCGGCGAAGCTGTCACCGGCGCCCGTCGGGTCGACGACTTCTTCGAGCGGCAACGCAGGCGCCCGGAACGTTTTTGCGCCGAGGCTATTCGTGCTCGCGCCGTAGAAAGCCGTGGCGCCATATTCGCCGTGCTTCACCACCAGCATGCGTGGTCCCATCGCAAGCACGCCGCGCGCAGCCTGAACGAGATTATTCTTCCCGGCGAGCATGCGCGTTTCGGTGTCATTGATGAGCAGGATGTCGAGACCCCTCAAAACCTGCTTGAGAGCGTCGCGATGATCCTTGATCCAGTAATTCATTGTGTCGCCGGCGACCAGCTTTGCGTGGGGCATGGCTTCGCGCACTCGCCGCTGCAACACCGGATCGATGTTGGCCAGGAACAGGAATTCAGAGTCACGATAGGCATCGGGGATCTTGGGTTCGAAGGCGCCGAAGACGTTCAGCTCAGTGGCGTGGGTCTTGGCCTCATTCAGGTTTTCCAAGTACGAGCCTTCCCAGAAGAAGCTCTTGCCCGTGGCGCGCTCCAGGCCTTGAGTATCGATGCCGCGGGCCTCAAAAACGGACTGCTGCTCGGGGCCGAAGTCTTCGCCGACCACCGCAATTACGCGCACGCTGGTGAAATAGCTTGCGGCCAACGAAAAGTACGTTGCCGCGCCGCCCAGGCATCGATCGCGCCGGCCCGCCGGAGTTTGAATGGAGTCGAAGGCGACGCTGCCTACTACCGTAATTGCCACGTATATTCCTCGCTTTTCTTGTAGGTTTATTGCAATCGCACCCACCGGCACCTGCGTGCCAAGATGCTGCGAATTACCAGCCGAAATACTTCCCGAACAGGAGCTTGAGATTTTCCTTTGCTTGGGCTGAAATCGCATCCGGCTGGGTCAGCACCGCAAAGCGGGCTGCCGACGCACAAGCACAGGTGCGCTCTTTGGGCATGGCCGCCACCGCTTCTTTGACCACCTTGCAGGCATTCGCGGCGTTCTGGTGCAGCACGGCCACGATCTCCTCAACCGTCACCGCATCATGACCTTCGCGCCAGCAATCGTAGTCGGTCACCATGGCTACGGTGGCGTAGCAGATTTCGGCTTCGCGGGCCAGCTTGGCTTCCTGCAGATTGGTCATGCCGATCACGTCTGCGCCCCAACTGCGATAAAGATTCGATTCGGCTTTGGTGGAGAACTGGGGGCCTTCCATGCAGACATAGGTGCCGCCCAGTTTGCCCACGACGCCGGCAGCGGCGCACGCATCCGCGGCCGCCCGGGCCACCGTCGCGCACACCGGATCGCCAAAGGCTACGTGGCCAACGATCCCGTTTCCAAAGAAGGTCGAGACGCGATGAAAGGTGCGATCGATGAACTGGTCGGGAATAACGAAGTCGGTTGGCTTGTGTTCTTCTTTCAGCGATCCCACAGCGGAGACGGAGATAATTCGTTCCACGCCCAGCTTTTTGAAGGCGTAAATATTGGCACGGAAGTTCAATTCAGATGGAAGGATGCGATGGCCGCGCCCGTGACGCGCGAGGAATGCGACTTTGCGTCCTTCCAGTTCGCCCAGGACAAAGGGGTCGGACGGTTCACCGAACGGGGTCTCCACCCGCTGCTCATGTACGTTTGTGAAGCCGGGCATGGAGTAAAGTCCACTGCCGCCGATGATGCCGATTTCCGCCTCAGCCAAATCTTGCTCCCGTGCGATGGACCGTTCGTCCGGCCCCCGCGCCTGCATGCTGCAAACATCTCAGTATAAAGGGCAGGGCATGGCATGGCATGGCTGCGCCTTCGCGGCGGCCTGTCGGGCACCGTGGGGAGCGTAGTGGACATTCAGGCGGTGGCTTCCACGGCCTCCTGCACCCGGGCTGGTGCGAAAGCCGCATCCCGCACGGCCCATCCGGCGAGGAGTAGGCTGGGGGCCGCCGCGGGTGGGCAGTCACCGAGCTCGGCGAGAGTGGTGTGAAAGACCGCCTGCTCAGGTTGTGCGGCACGGGAGACGACCGCGCAGGGAAAATCGGGCGGCAGTCCATCCGCAAGCCATTCGGCGGCGAGCAGGCGCAGATCGCGTCCCGGCATGTAGACCACGCGGGTGGCGTCTTCCTGTTGCGGCAACTGCGATTCGCTGTGCGACTGCGCATGATGGCCGGTTGAAAACGTCACGCTGGACGCACTGTTCCGATCCGTGAGGGAGCAGGGGATGGCGGCCGCCGCGGCAAACGCGGCGGTTATTCCGGGCACGACTTCGAAATCGACGCCGGCCCCGGTGAGGGCTGCCATCTCTTCGGCGGCGCGCCCGAAGATGAGCGGATCGCCGCTTTTCAGGCGGACCACCCGGCGGCCGTTGCGGGCATGCTCGATCATCAGCGCATTGATCTCATCCTGGGTGATGCTTTTGACTCCGCAGCGCTTGCCCACGTTCACGATCTCCGCAACGTGAGCGAGCTCGAGAATGGCACGAGGCACCAGGTCGTCGTGCAGCACCACATGCGCGGATTGGATCAGGCGCAGCGCCTTGACCGTCAGCAGGTCGGGATCGCCCGGTCCGGCGCCCACCAGCCAGACCCTGCCACCAGCATCGGCTGCCGGCTTGTCCAGTGGAGCCAACGCCAGGCGCCGCGAAGGGCACGATTCCGAGTCGCAGACCTGCCGTTGCGCTAGTTGGTGCAGCAGAGCTTTGCGCTCTTCGCTACGCGGGTGAATGGCAAGAACGTTGCGGCGGAGCTCGCCCAGATTAGCCAGCCAGGCACCAAGGTCCTGGGGCAACTGGGCATCGATCTCGCGGCGCAAACCCTGCGCCACGGCGGGACTTTCGCCGGCGGTCGAAATTGCGATCTGCAAATCGCCGCGGCTCACGACGGAGCCGAAGAAGAAGTCGCAGTTCGGAATATCGTCGACGCTGTTACACAGGATGCCGCGTTCGACCGCGCCCTGATACACGGCGGCGTTCACGTCGGGCGAATCGGTGGCTGCAATGACGAGATAGTTGCCGTCGAGGTCGGAGGGATCGAATGAGCGCTCGATCCACTCCAGCTTGCCTTCCATTGCCAGTCTGCCGGACTTCGGACTTCCCATCCGGGGCGATGACCCGCAGCCGCAGGCCGGTCTTGAGGAGGCTGCCGATCTTGTCCAGGGCAACAGTGCCGGCGCCCACCAGCAGGCACTGGCGTCCTTCGAGTTTGAGAAAAATAGGAAGCAGACTCATCAACGATCCTCAGTCAGCGACCGCGTGCGGCACGGGCCCGGCGGGGAGATCGCGCTCCGCCGCAGTGATCACCTCCCCGGCGAGGTGGGCGCGCAACTCATCGTTGGTGTGGCGCAAAAACCAGGCGCGCAGATTTTCTTCCGCCTGCCGCGAGCCAAGATATTGGCGCAGCAGCCGCTCGATCGCATCCGGCACCAGGGGAGCGGGGCAGCGATAGCCGACCGGGCGCGCGACTGCGGCATGTTGGCCCACTGCGCCCCCGAGGCAGAAGTAATACGCATCGGTGAGCTTTCCTTCATGCTTGATCTTCTTGCCTTCGATGCCGATGTCGGCAATCCAGTGCTGGCCGCACCCGTTTGGACAGCCGGTCACATGCAGGCGCAGCTGCTGGTCGAACTGGGGAAGCCGCTCCTCCATCTCATCCACCAGCCAGCGCGCAAAGCCCTTGGTCTCGGTAATGGCCAGCTTGCAAAACTCGGTTCCGGTGCAGGCAACCGTGCCGCGCCAGAATGCCGAGCCCTCGACATGGAGGCCGATCTGTCCGAGTTCGCGAGCAAGTTCCCCAGCTTTGGCATTCGGCACATCGATGAACACGAGGTTCTGACCGACGGTCGCACGCAGGTTCCCGCTCCCGAATCGCTCGGCAAGCTCCGCTGACGCTTCCAGCTGTTCTCCAGTAAGGCGCCCGCGAAGGACGGATGCGCCAACATAACTCAATCCGTCTTGCCGCTGGCGATGAATGCCGGCATGATCGCGATACACGTCCTCGGGCACAATTTCCGGCACCGCCGGCCGCAGGGTGAAGTCGAGACGCGACTGCAGTTCGGTGAGAAAGCTCTCCGCGGTCCAGCCTTCCTTCATGAACAGGTATTTCAAGCGGGCGCGGTCGCGGCTTTCGCGCAGCTTCTGCTGATCGCGGAAAATCTCCGTCACTCCGCGCGCGGCCCGCACGGCCTGATCAGGCTGAAGGAACACATTCAACCGAACGCCAAGATGCGGTTCGTTGGACAGGCCGCCACCCACGCGCAGCGAATAGCCTATCTCGCCCTCGTGCTTCACCGCGGTCAATCCGATATCGTTGATCTCCGGATAGGCGCACCAGGAAGGGCAGCCAGTGGCACAAATCTTGAACTTGCGCGGCAGGTTATAGAAGTCGGGGTTGGCGGTGAGCAGATGCGCAACCTCAACCGCGATCGGGGAAGCATCGATGATCTCATCGGCTGCGATTCCAGCCAGCGGACACCCGGTCACATTGCGCACAACATCGCCGCAGGCGCCTTTGGGCGAGAGCCCGATGGCATCCAGAGCATCGACGACTTCAGGCAGCGACTCGATGGTGAGCCAGTGAAGCTGGATGTTCTGGCGAGTGGTGATGTCGGCCAGATTGCGGGCGTACTTGCGCGTGAGTCCGCCGATGGTGCGCAACTGGCTGGCCGAGATGATCCCGTTGGGAATGCCGATGCGCATCATGAAGTATTCCGTTGCGAGGCCTTCGCCGCCCTTGCCGCCGGTGGCGCCCACGCCGTCGCCCTGGGTGTAGATGCCCCACCACTTGAAGTAGGTCGAAGCCCACTCCGGCACAACACTGGCGCGGCCTGCGCGCGCAAATGCGCGCACCTCGTCGAATGCTTCCCACGGGTTCTTCTCGCGTTTCAGTCGTTCAGCGCGTTGCGCCTTGGTTTCTTTTTCCGGAACAGCTTGAGCCATGATCCCTCTTCATCATTTGCAGATTCTTGCTTGCACTTAGAAACAGAACACCCGCGGCAGCTATGGCTGATCGCGGGCGTTCGGAAACCTTGATTTCGATCTAAACTTGCAGGCTCAGGTCACCTCTGCGCGCGAAGCGTACAACAGGGGCGACAACAAATGGAACCGTGCATGTGTCGATCATATGCACCAGCAAGGCGAAAATCAACCGTGATTGCCATTTTTCGCGCCCGAGTCAATTCCGCGAAACCGGTACGTGCGATTGCTCGAAGGATGGTTCGTCGGTAAAAGGGCGTCCCGCGAGAGGCAGATCAATCACGATCAGCGCCCCTCCCCGCTGGCCGTTCGAAGCCCGGATGTGCCCGCCATGGGCGCGCACCACCGCCTCAACGAACGCGAGCCCGAGGCCGCTTCCGGTCGATTCTTTCCCCTTCACATATCTCTCGAAGGGATGTTCGATGACTTCGGGAGGAAAGCCCTGTCCATCGTCCTCGATCTCGAGATGTCCAGACGTGGCCAGCGTTTGCAGTTGGATGTAGATTGTCGTTTCGGGATGGAGATGCTTGAGGGCGTTATCCAACAGGTTGGCCAACAGGCGGTGCAGGAGCGCGGAGTCGGCTGAAACGATAACGGGGGACGAGCTTCTGATCAGGACCCTGAGCCCTTTGTCCGTAAAGCTGGGCTCGTACAGGTCCACCATGGAGCGCAGCGATTCGTCGAGATCCACCGGCACCCGGCGGATCCGGAGGGCATCGGCATTGGCCTCCGCCACGTCCAGCGACTTGGTAAGGAAGTCGGACAGACGGTCGAGCTCTTCCAGGGCCGAGGCAATGGGATCGCTTCCGGCGCTTTCATGTTCGGCCAGCAGGGCCAGTTCGAGCTTGCCACGAATGGCCATCATGGGACTGCGCAGGTCGTGGGCGAGCGAGTTAGTGATGGTGTGCAGCTGATTGACTGAATTCTCGATTCGATCCAGCATCTTGTTGAGCGTGCGTGCTAGCTGGGCAATCTCGTCGGTTCCTCGAACCTCAGGCACCCGGCTGCGCAGATCGTATTGGCCAATACGATTGGCAGTCCTGGTAATGCGATGCACGCGATCCAGCATCCGCTTGGTTGCAAAGAAAACGATGACAAAGCCGAGCACCACGATCGCCAGGCAAATCGAAAACAACCGAATTCGCATGCGGCGAAGAACATGGATGTCCTGCGCCCTCGATAGTCCAAGGTAGATACGGTCTCCCGCCGGGGTCAGTCTGCTGACCACTCGAAAGGGATGAACATATCCAGGGACCGAAATGTCGACTGGATTGCCTGGGGTGATCGGAGTTCGCGCAATTGCGGTCAGGAAGGGAGCGCTGTCCTGCTTGCCACCGCCCCAGAGTTTGAGGCTATTATCGCTTCCCGTTTCGATAAAGAAGACGGCCTGCTCGTCTGTTTCCCCTCCCGCCTGTAGTTCAAGCGGAACTTCTTTCGTAGCCAGTTCCGCTACTTCGTCGACGATGCGGTCATACAGCGCATTTTTTGGTGTACGCTCGGCAACGTCCGCGAGGGTTTCGACCTCGCCCGTGAGCCAGGCGTCGGTACGCCGTTGAATTTCATGGGATGCGAAACGCTGCAGAAACAGGAAAAGAATCAGGGAACCCACGGCGAACGCCAGCGTGCTCCAGGCCGAGATGCGCCAGGCGGCAGTGTGTCCTTTGGAGCTATTTATCGCGGAGAACATAGCCGACTCCCCGGATGGTGCGGATCATCGGGACTCCACCCTGCTTATCAACTTTACCCCGAAGGCGATAAATATGTACATCGACAACGTTTGTGTCCGGTTCAATACGCATGCCCCATACCTGGTCGAGGATCATGGATCGGCTCACAATACGACCTGCGTTGCGGCAAAGGTACTCCAGTAAAGAGAATTCCTGGGTGGTCAGTTGCAGAACCTCGTCTCCGCGGATTGCCTCGCGCCGCAACAGGTCAAGCTGCAGATCCAGTACGCGCAAGACGGTCGTGGCGTCGGCGGGGGGCGCATTGCGGCGCAACAGGTTGCGCAAACGGGCCAGCAATTCAGGAAGGGCATAGGGCTTGGTCAGGTAATCGTCCCCTCCGATTTCCAGTCCCCGCACGCGGTCATCGAGCGAACGTCGCGCAGATAGGATCAAGACCGGGGAGCGGACGCCCTGCTGTTTCAGGCGGGTAATCAGGGAAAGCCCGTCGTCGTCGGGAAGACCCAGATCGAGGATGATGGCCGAATGACCGCCGCCCAGCGCCAGCTTCTCTGCCGTTTTTCCGTCGGGCGCAATATCCACCTGGAAGCCGTTTTGGGTTAACGAACGTTCCAGGAAATTCTGGTTCGCGACGTCGTCTTCAATTACCAAAAGGCGCATACGTTCGATCCTCTTTTAAGCCGATTGGCATGAAGCCGCTGTTTGCCGGGTTGTCATCTCGTCACCGTGCCGATTAGTTTCAGGTCGATTTTCACTTCCTTGTCGACTTTCATGAACATGAAACTCGGATCCTTGACGCCCCAATTCACAAACGGGACTGAAAAACTGCCAGAAGCTGCGAAGTGATCACCGTCCATATGTACGTTCATGGGAACTGTGATCGGATGCGGCTGTCCCAGCAATGTAAATGTCCCCTCCACCGGCCCGCTCGAATCGCCGGAGTCTTTCACCTGACCTGAAAACTTGGTCGGGGCGAAAGTGACGGTCGGATAAGTCTGTACCTTCAACTGATCCTTCGTCATCTTTTTGTCGCGGCCCTGGTTCCCGCTTTGTCCGCTGGATGCGTCCACCGACACCGTTCCCGTCATCGCGCCGCCCTGGGGATCGAGGGTAAAGTCACCCGAAGTCACATGAAAGGTTCCCTCTACGGGGTGGTCCGATGCGCCGAGCGTGAAGTGCACCTCGCTGGTTCCCGGATCGACCCGATAATGCTGTTGGCTCAGCGCCGAGGCAGTCAATGTAAATCCCGCCAGGGCGGCCAGCAATGGGCGGCCATGCTTCAAGGCCCTGGATCTCGGGATCACACTTTGCGCTAAGCCACTCATGAGTCTCCTTATGTTCCAAATTCACGGCGTCTCCCGGGCTTGACCCAACGCCAACGCCGGGGCAAGAACTGAATTTAGGGGCTCGCCTACTAATCTGACGGTTGAGGATGGCACGCGTCAATGGACAGGGCCGAGAATGAAGATATCGTCATTTATGGTGATACGACTCAAGTTATGTGAGCCGTCCTTTTTCTGCCTGTCGACCCTCGACTCTCCGTCGCCGTCTCCCATACGACTGACAGAGCCGCAGGTTTCATCACCGCGTCATTTTTTCTCCTAACTCCGTGATCTAATGGAAGTAGACATTCGTCGGACAATCTATCCGGTTGGCAATTATGCGGCGGACGGGCGGAAATCGCCGGTTCGGGCTACCACTTTTCAACCGGGGAGTCGTCTAACCGAGCACTGTCAGTTCCATGGGAGTGAAGGGAATGGATTCAGCGGCAACTCACGCTTTGATGAGGTCCCGCTTGCGGCGCGCCTTTCAGGCAAGATTGCCATTGCCTCATGGGACGGAGCCTCATCTTGGTGGTGCGCTGCGGGATACGCTGCAGCATCCCGGCAGCATGGTTCGGGCTGAGCTGGCGTATCGCGTCGCCTGCTCGTTCGGGCTGTCTGAAGATCGTTCTGAAAACCTGGCCATTGCCATCGAGTACTTTCATACCGCATCCCTGCTTTTTGACGACCTGCCCTCGATGGACGACGCCCAGGTGCGCCGCGGCGTGCCGTGCGCACACCAGCTGTACGGCGAGGGGGCCGCTATCCTGGCCGCGCTGGCGCTGATCAACCGGGCCTATGCGCTGGTATGGAAGTCGGTGGTTGGATTGCCACCGGAGGTTCAATCGGCGGGGCTTAGCTATCTCGAGCGCCACCTCGGGCTCGCCGGGCTTCTCAATGGGCAAAGCCAGGACCTTCATTACGCCTGCCTTTCCGAGCATCTGCGTGAACCCCAGTCCATCGCCATGGGCAAAACAGTTTCGCTCATCCGCCTGGCCCTGGTTCTTCCCGCCATCCTCGGTCAAGCTCAGCCCCATGAGGCCACACCTGCTCGATCGCCTGGCTATCTCCTGGGGCCTCAGCTACCAGACCCTCGACGATCTCAAGGACGTGCTGCACGGCGACGACGCGCACGGCAAAACCGCTGCCCGCGATGCCTGCCTGGACCGTCCCAACCTGGTGCTCGCCATCGGAGTACCAGAGTCTTTCGAACGCATCGAACGGCTGATGAACCTCGGCAGCCGGGTGATTGCGCGCCTGGTGCACCGCCGCGCGCGACTTGCGTTCCTGCGCGATGTTCGCGTCCAATTCAACAAGGAGATCGCGAACCTTTCCGAGGCCAGTCTTACTCGGGCATCATGATTTTTCTCCGCTTGATTCTCACCAACCTCGGCCGCCATCGCGTTCGCACCCTCATTAGCATCGCAGGGATCGCCTTCAGCGTTGCCGCCATGCTGACGGTGGTGACGATTCTGCAGGGCGCGGTCGGCATGTTCGCCGGGCTTCTTTCGGCCGATAGCCAGCTCATCGTCTTCGAGCGCAATATCTCCGACCTCTTTTTCAGCAGCGTGCCGGACGCATCGGTCAAGCAGATCCAGGCCTGGAGCCTGGTCGATAAGGCCAACCCGGTTCTCTTCGGCATCGTCTCCAGCCAGGACCATCCCATCATCACCTGCTTCGGGGTCACCGGCGACGACGCGCGCATCCGTGAAGCCACATGGATCTCAGGCAGCAAAGATGCCTTTGGCGCCAGCGCAGATGCGATCGCTCTCGGAGAGCGGGCAGCCGAATTCCTGCATGCCTCCGTTGGCAGCCAGGTGGCCATCGGTCACGGAAGCTTTCAGGTGATGGGCATTATCCGCACCAGGAATGGCTTCGAAGACGGCGGCGTATTCATGCCCCTGCCGAGCGCACAAGCGTTCTTTCACAAGAACGGCACATCCTCGGTTCTGCTTGTGAAACTGAAGAACCGCAGCGATCAGGCCGCGTTCAAGGCGCAGGTCAAACAGCAATTTCCCAGCCTGATTGCGCTCGAAGACGAGGAGTTCAACCGCTCTTACTCGCAGTTCAAGATACTCAAAGCGACGGCATGGGCGGTCGGCGCCTGCGGCGTGCTCCTGGGCGGCCTGGGCGTGGCGAACACCATGATCATGTCGGTGTTTACCCGTATTCGCGAAATCGCCATTCTGCGCGTCAACGGATTCTCCAACACTCAGATTGCCACGCTCATTTTCGGCGAGTCGGGCGCGGTCTCCTTCGCGGGGGCGGTCCTTGGCCTGGCGCTCGGGGCGTTCGCCATCATTGCTCTCAAGCTCATTCCAGCGCTGCACGGCTACGTCGATGCCGAAGTCCAGCCCGTGGTGGTGATCGCGGTGGTGCTGCTGGCTTGCTTCACAGGCGCAGCGGGGGCGCTTTATCCAGCCTTCTACGCCATGCGCGTTCGCGCGGTGGAGGCGCTGCGCTTTGAATAGCGAGACCGCCATCGATCGGCAATCCACGCCTGCCTCGAAATCGGCGCCGGCGCTGCTGTGCGCAGAGAATCTCTGGAAGAGCTACGAAGACGGATCCATACCTGTCCTCAACGGGGTCGACCTTGAAGTGTTTTCCCGGCAGACGGTAGCGGTCTGCGGCCCCTCCGGCTGCGGCAAAAGCACCTTGCTCCACCTCCTTGGCGGCCTGGATGAGCCGACGCGCGGGCGCGTGCTGATCCACGGCACGGATCTTGCCAAACGCCGCCGTACGCACTACCTGCGGCATGAGGTGGGCTTCGTGTTCCAGCTGCACAATCTCATCGCCGACCTGACGCTCGAAGAAAACTGCCTCATCCCGACCGTCGCCGCCGGCACTCCGCGCAAAGAAGCGCTGGCGCGCCTGCACATCCTCGCCGAACGCACCGGGCTCACGCATCGCCTCAAGCAGCGCATCCAAAAACTGTCGGGTGGTGAACGCCAGCGCACCGCGCTGTGCAGGGCGCTGATGAACAAGCCGGGAATTCTGCTGGCCGACGAGCCCACTGGTTCACTCGATGAGCGCACCAGCGGCCAGATTTTCGACCTGCTGCTGGAACTGGCCGCCACCGAAGGCATCACCCTCGTGATGGCAACCCACGACCGTGGGCTGGCGCAACGCTGCGACCGCCTGGTGGAGATGCGCGATGGCAAAATCTGCGAGTGAGCGGATTGCCGGCGCCGGCCAGACAGCGGTCGCATTTCCGCCCTCGGACGCCGCGTTTCAACCTCTTACGGCCGAGGCTTCAGTCTCGACGCGCTTGGAGACGCACTCGGTTATCGCCATCGCCGCGTGGCACAGCCTGGCGTGGCTATTTGTCGCTAACCTGACCGGAGTGTGGCTTGCGATCCTGTTGCTCTATCCGGGCGCGGGCCGCTGGCTGGGCGAGTGGAGCTACGGCCGCTGGACTCCAGTGCATCTCAATTTCCAACTCTACGGATGGATGGCGCTGCCGCTGGTGGCGTGGGCGATCCGCATCTATCGTGCTGACCGCGGGGCCATCGCCACATGGTCGCGGGCCGCCCTCATCCTCTGGTCGCTGGCTCTTATCTTCGGCGCAGTTTCATGGCTCAACGGCAACTCCAGCGGCAAGCTATTCCTCGACTGGACCGGCTATGCCCGCGTTCTTTTTCCGCTGGCAATCCTTTTCCTGTGGATAGCTCTCGTTGCCGGATATCAACGCGCCTGGCAGGAGCGCGAAAATCGAACGCCGCTGATCCGCACCGCAAAACTGCTTGGCCTCGTGGTGCTTTTGTTCGTTCCCGCTGGTCATTTACCTTGCATCGGATCCGGCTACGTATCCTGCGATCAATCCCGATACCGGCGGCCCGACCGGAGCAAGCCAACTCGAGTCCACGCTCGTCATCGTCCTCATCCTCTTCCTGTTGCCCTACGGCCTTACTCATCGCAAAACCACCGGCCGCAACTGGATCGCGGCTGCCTGGGTCGTCTTCGCCATCGAGGCCATGCTCTGTCTCGGCCTGGGCCGCGCAGACGTGAGTCACCACCTCCCCGTGCAGTTCATCAGCCTGGGCAGCCTGCTGATCTGGGTGCCGCTTGTGCCGGCGTATTTCAGCGCCTTTGCGTGGCCCGCGAGCACACGCTTGTGGCGGATGGCCGTGCTCGGGTACTGGGCCCTGCTCGTTCCCACGGGCTGGGCATTCTTTCTTCCCGGCATCCTCGACCGCCTCAAATTCACCGACGGTCTCGTCGGTCATTCCATCCTGGCGATGGCGGGGTTTGTCAGCAGCCTGCTGATTCTCATCCTGGCAGTTCTGCTTGACGAAGACGGAGCTATCTTCAACGCGCGCTGGCCGTTCATTGCCTGGCACGGCGCGACCCTGGCGTATGTGATCCTGTTTTTCTTTACAGGATGGAGAGAGGGCGGCGATCCCGCCTTTACCATCGTTCCCGGCCCCGCCCGCAACCTTATCTACGCGGTGCGCCTGGTGCTGGGAGTTGCGATGACGGCGGCCTCGGCGCATTGGCTGGCTGCCCTCACCCGTCGCATACGCTTCGAGTGGCGCCTCCAAATCAGATCAGCCGTCATTCCGGCGCAGGCTTGCGCAAGCGGAGGTGCATCGACCATGAACCCTCCGCCCCGCCGCTGGCTCATCCTCTATCAATACGTCGCCGGACTCTGCGACACCGGCACCGGCCTGCTGCTCATCGCCGCGCCCGCATGGACGCTGTGGGTCATGGGGCTCACCATCATCCCGCAGCCGGTAGTGTTCGTTCGCTACATCGGCGTATTCGTTTTGTCCGTCGGCCTAACCTATCTCTGGGCCGCAATGCGCTGGCCTTTAACGCCGCACGCCCATATTGAATGGTCTGCACAGTGGAAGATCACCGCGCTGGTGCGCACCCTCGTGGCTGTTTTCGTTGTGTGGCAAGTCGCATCGTCCGCGCTTGAGAGCCGCTGGGTCAGTGTCGCGCTCTCCGATGCTGCATTCGCGACGATTCAGTGGATCGGCCTGCGCAAAGGATGGCTCGAACGTGCAGGCTGAATCGTTCGCACGGCGTGCCGATGCCCCGTCCATCTTTGAAGGCTGGCAAGGCGTTCTCCTCATCGCCAGTACCTATGTTTACTTCCTGATCTTTGCGCAATTTGGATTTCTCAAGCGCCTGGCCGAACTTGGCATTAAGGAGAATTCGCTGCCCCTGATCATGGGCGCGATGGCGATCGGCGGCGTCGGCATGAGCCTGTTTGCTCCGCGCTGCCGCCTGTGGACCTGTCCCAGTTGCCGGCTCCAGACCGGCCTTACTGGTTGCGCGCTCACCGCGGTGTGGTCGCTGCTGCCGCTCAATGTCTTCACCGCCGCTGTCGTTGCCCTGACGATCGGTCTCTCTCTCGGCCTGCTTACGGTAACCCTGGTTGCCGATCTTCCCCTGTGGATCGGGATCCATCGGCCGCTTCTCAAAGTGGGCCTCGGCACCGGCATCGGATATTTCCTCTGCAACTTTCCGCCGCTGTTTACGGCGAGTCCTCGGTGGATTGCATTGACTTCCGCCGCGTGCTGCCTGATTGCCGTGATCGTTGCCAATCGCAGCCGTCTTTACGACGTGCAGGCGCCAGCGGCCGCGCCCACGCAACGCAAGCCGGTAGCATTTGCGCTGATCCTCGCGTGGTTCACGGCGCTGGTGTGGCTCGACTCTGCGGCCTTCTACATCATCCAGAATTCCCCCTTGCTCAAAGCCGGAACATGGCAGGGCGATCTGCATCTATGGCGTACCGGCGCGCTGCATCTTGCCGCAGCACTGATAAGCGTATGGCTGCTCGCGCGCCGCGGCCTGTCCCTGACGCTTGCGTTGGCAATTGCTGCGCTGGGAGCTGCATGCCTGCTGCTTCTCGATCCTGCGCGCGTCCCGGTGGCAGCCATTCTGTATCCCATCGGAGTGTCGCTCTATTCGGTTGCGCTGGTGGCCTATCCATCATTTCTGATGCCTGCCGCATCGCACGCTGAACGCGCCCGGGCAGCGGGATACCTCTATGCGGTGGCCGGCTGGGTCGGCTCCGCACTCGGCATCGGCATGGGCCGCAACCTGCATCATGTCCCCGTACTGTTTGTTGCTGCGGCAGCGGCGCTCTTCGTTTTTCCCTGGCTATGGAACACGATTCCGACCACGCGGCTCGAGCAAATCAAACCGGATCCAGGCGCTGGTCGTCGCGGTGGTGATGGGAATTGCCTTTGCTCTCACACTTATCGTTCACCCGTCCGGCCGCCAATCCATGGCGGCCGACCCCGGTTGAACGCGGCCGCCGCGTCTACATCGCCGAAGGCTGCATCAACTGCCATTCGCAATACGTACGGCCGAACACGGCTGACGTGCTGATGTGGGGCCCGGTCACCGGCCTCGAGGAGATTCGCCGCGAACAGCCGCCACTCATCGGCAACCGGCGCCAGGGCCCTGACCTGAGCCAGGTGGGCGCTCGACGCTCGCCATTATGGCTGCGCATCCATTTCATGAACCCGCGCGACGTGAGCTACGACTCCATCATGCCGCGCTACGATTACCTGTTTCGCGACGGCCGCGGTGACGACCTGATTGCCTACCTCGCGAGCCTCAACTCCGCAGGACGCTCGCGCGTCATCGCCGGCTGGCTGCCTTCGAATTACGCGATTGCACAGGCCGGGTCGATCGACGGCAGCCTGCTTTTCACCGAGCACTGCGCTACCTGTCATGCTTCCGATGGCGCTGCCCGTGGCAAGTGGTCGGCGAGTTTCCATAACGTTCCGCCAGATCTGGTTCGCGGTCCAATGCCGCACGTAGCGGTAGATGCAACCCCGGCGCAACTCCGCATGGACATTGCCCGCATGACCAAATTCGGTTTGAAGGGAACCGATATGCCCGGGCACGAATATTTGCCCGACGAACAAGTGGTGGCGATCGCGAATTACATCCTGAGGCTGAGAGAAACCGGGCACCGGTGAGCTCAATTCGTACGGCGGTTTTTGTTGACGATGCCGGCCAGGATGATGAGAAACGCTATGCAGCGGACGATATAGATCCGCGGTGTGCCTTCGTTGGGATGGTCGACCGTCAGCAGGGTGGCGCGGTTGAGCCCCTCGATGAAAAATGCCAGGGCAAAGGCGAGGAACAGGGAATCCCGTGTATCCCGCCAGAACCGCAGAAAGAAAAGTCCCGCAGCCAGTGAGGCGGTGGCAATCACGCCAAGAAGAAAGCTCGGAATCATCGGCCCCCCTCCCAAATCAGTCCGCAGATCAGGACGAGCATGGCAACCGTGGCCGTTACCAGCCGCCATATGTAGAGATCAATTTCCGGTACAACTTGCAGATCAATGAACACGAGCAGGTTTGAAATGGTGAGCCCGAGAAAGCACAGTCCGCTCCAGAGCAGAAGCCGTGCGCGCGATTTTGCATAGCCACGCAGCAGAAGCACGGTACAGGCCAGCGAAACGAGGGCGCAGAGAGTGTAAAAAAACGAAGCCATTTCAGTCCTTCGTGATTTTGAATGCGCGCGCGAACGCTCGCACGGATGCAGAGGGTTTGGAGTGGATCATGGTGGAGATGCGAACCAGTTCTCTGCGATACATCTGATCGAGTGACGCAACCAGTTCGTCCCTGGGATGATCCGGATTGTAGGAATACAGATCGGATTCCATCCGAATGAGGTGTCGTTGCGCGAGATCGCGCAGGATGGGCTGCGTCTGTTCAGCAGACAGATACAGCGCCTGGGCCATTTCTCCCAGCGACCATTGCCGAGGCCGTTTGTTCCACAGAAGAAGAAGAGCCTCAAGATGAGGAACACTTTCGATTTCCTCAAGAATGAAGCGATCGACTTCGGAGCGACTGGGCGCTTGTTCTTCCATTCCGTTTGCCGGGAAGCTTGGTCAGTGGTGGAAATGCCCGATGGGATGGGAAAGCGGCATTTCTCTCACAGCCACCATAAATGTGCTTCTCGCTTCTGTAAATTACGCGGGAACCCGATTTTTATAACCTGATGATATTAAATAAATTATAGATTTTCTTTCGTGCGGAATTGACACGACAGGCCAACTGGCGCGAATCTAAGCGAATAAAAGGCGAAAATAGGTCGCCTCCGCCATGCCTGCCGCTGCAGCCCTTCGCCTCCAGATCGAACACGCCCTCGCCAGCCGCTTTCCCTCCGCGCTGACGCCTGTGCCCTGTACGATCCGCGATGTTGCGCCGACGGGGATTGAGGAGGCCGACCAACTGCTGGATGGCGGCCTTCCGGTGGGCGCCATCAGTGAAATTACGGGCCCGGCATCTTCGGGACGAACCAGCCTTGCACTTTCCTTTCTCGCCCGGCGAACGGCCGAGGGCCGCGTCTGTGCCTGGGTGGATACCAATGACGCTTTCGATCCGGAATCTGCCGCGGCCAACGGCGTCGACCTCCCCCGACTGCTCTGGGTGCGATGCCAGGACCGGCCGCAACCGCAGACTCGTGCTGCGCGCGCTCCGCGATCGGAAAAGGGAAAACCGTGGACGAAGCTGGATCAGGCAATGCGCGCTACGGATCTCCTGCTCCAGGCCGCTGGCTTCGCGGCCATTGTGCTCGACCTGGGCGATACCGCGCCGGAGCATGGCAATCGAATTCCGCTTGCGACATGGTTCCGGTTTCGACAGGCTGCTGATCGCACCCGCTGCAGTCTCGTTGTGCTGGGGCAGGCTGCGTATGCCCAGTCCAGCGCAGCGATCGCTCTGGAGTGCTCTCCGCTCGAAGCCGAAACGGCCGGCAGCACTGTGTTGCGCAGCTTTACGTTCAGGCTGCAGCGTGCACGACAGCGCTTTACGCCCATATCGCCAAGTCCTCTATCACCAGGTCCTCGCAAGCCACCGGCATCCACATGGTCCGCCAACAGCCTGTGGGATACGGAGAAGCGCGCATGAGTGCGAATTCTCTCTACGCCTGTGTGCATACGGCGGAATTTCCCGCGCAGGCCCTTGCTGCGGCTGCGCCCTGACTTGCGGAGTGAACCAGTCGCCGTCATCGAGGGCCGGCCTCCACAGGAGTTTGTGTGTGCCATGAATCGTCCCGCGCTGCAGAAGGGCGCGGCGCTGGGCATGACGCGGCTGGATGTGGAAGGCCTTGGCGGAATCCGGCTGCTGGCGCGTTCGCTCGAAACCGAAGCCGTGGCTCGCTCTGTGCTGCTCGAATGCGTGGCGCGGTTTTCTCCGCGGATCGAGGAAGCCAGCCGTGGAACCGCATGCGCATGCGTGCTCGACATCAGCGGCACGGAGCGCCTGTTCGGTCCTCCCGCGCAGTTAGCCGGGCGGATGCGCACAGCATTGGCTGACGCTGGGTTCAGGGTGTCGATCGCGGTGAGCGCCAACTACGATGCCGCGCGGATGAAAGCAGCCGTGACCCACGGAGTGGCTGTAATCGCTGAGGGCGACGAAGCTTCAGCGCTCGCGAAACAGCCCATTGCCTCACTCGATCTTGAGGATGAACCCGGCGAAACATTTGCGCTATGGGGCATTCGCACACTGGGTGAATTAGCCGCGTTGCCCGAGGTCGAACTCATCACGCGGCTTGGCCCGGATGCGCAAACATGGCGCGCAATGGCCCGTGGCGCGCATTCGCACATGTTTCAACCGATCGAGGCGGCGTTCACTCTTCGCGAATTTTGCGAATTCGAAACGCCTGTGGAGCAGATCGACTCGCTCCTGTTCATGGGCGCGCGCATGATCGATTGCCTCGTCGCCCGCGCTGCCGATCGGGCTCTCTCGCTTTCGCTACTCACCGCGAAGATGCGGTTGGAAAAAGGACTGACACACCAGTGCGTGCTTCGGCCCGCTGTTCCTTCCACCGATCGCAAATTTCTCCTCAAGCTTTTGCAACTGGAAATAGCCGCGCACCCGCCGCAAGCTGCTGTCGTCTCTCTCGAATTGACCGCTGAGGCAGGCCGATCGGGCACGGTACAACTCGGCCTGTTTGCCCCGCAAACGCCGGAACCATCGCGCCTCGATGTGACTCTGGCGAGGTTGCGGTCCCTGGTTGGCGATGACCGCGTGGGCTCGCCTGTTCTTGAAGACAGCCATCGCGGAGGCAGCTTTCGCATGGAAGCATTCGCGATCGGCTCCGGCGCGTCGGAGAGGGAGCCGGATGCCCGACGCATGGCCTTGCGCCGCGTGCGTCCATCGATGCCGATTCGCGTTGTGCAGCACGCCGCCAGGCCCGCGGCATTTCGCGATGGCGACAACCGCTTCGACATCACGGCTGCCTACGGTCCGTGGAGAAGCAGCGGCAGCTGGTGGTGTGATGGCGAGTGGGATCTAGAGGAATGGGATGTTTTAGCCGAGCGCGGCGATGGTGTCTTCGTGGCTTGCCTTCTGGAGCATGATCGCGCTCGCAACGAGTGGCGGCTGGAAGCGTACTATGACTAATCTCTCTGTACCCAACACGCACTCGCCGGGAACACCGGTGTGCCATCCGAACGATGCATGCACGCCGGCTGTTCAAGTGGCGCCAACCGCTTTCAAAGCGAGCGACAGCGAGTATATTGAGCTCCACGCCGCCAGCGCTTTCAGCTTTCTCGATGGAGCTTCGCAGCCAGAAGGTCTGATCGAGCGCGCCGCTGAACTCGGCATGCCGTCCATGGCGCTCGCCGACCGCAACGGTGTCTATGGTGTCGCGCGCTTTCACACCACGGCCAGGCGCATCGGCATCAAGGCCCACATTGGCGCGGAGATCGCCGTTTCCTCGTTCGGCAAAAGGCTCACACCGCACCCCTGGCAGCCGCATCAATATCCCGACGAGCCACCGCGCATCGTTCTGCTCTGTGCTTCGCAAGCCGGGTACCAGAACCTCTGCCAGCTCATCACGCGCTTCAAGATGCGTGAAACCACAAAGGCAGAAGGCGCAGCAACACTGGAAGATCTTGAAGAATTCTCTTCGGGTCTCATTTGCCTGACTGGCGGCGATGAAGGACCGCTGGCTTCGGCGCTGCAATATGACGGCCAGGACGAAGCACGGAAGCGCCTTGACCGCCTTGGCTGCATCTACGGCCAGACCAATGTCTACGTCGAACTGCAGCGCCATCAACAGCGCGAAGAAGAGTGCCGCAACCAATCGCTGCTGAGCCTGGCGTCATCGCGGAACCTGCCGGTCATCGCCACCAACGGCGTGCGCTACGCGAACGAATCGGATCGCGAGCTTCTGGATGTATTCACCTCCATCCGCAATGGCACGACGCTCGATCACGCGGGCAGACTGCTGACTGCGAACTCGGCCCGTTCTCTGCGCAGCGGGCAAGAAATGTCGGCGCTCTTCCGCGATCTGCCCGAGGCTATCGCAAACACCCGCATCGTCAGTGACCGCATTGAATTCACGCTCAACGATCTGGGCTATGAATTTCCCCATTACCCGCTTCCCGGCGGCGAAACCATGGACAGCTTTCTCGCCAAGCGCGTGGAAGAAGGCGTCCGCAAACGCTACGGCTCACCCGCCAAACGCCACCTGCTCGACAAGGCCCGCGCCCAGGTGCGCCATGAACTAGCACTCATTGAGAAACTCGGCTTTGCAGGATACTTTCTCATCGTCTGGGACATCATTCGCTACTGCCAGTGGAACGATTTTCTTGTGCAGGGCCGCGGTTCGGCGGCCAACTCCGCGGTCTGCTATGCGCTCGAAATCACGGCCGTCGATCCCGTCGGCATGGAATTGCTCTTCGAACGATTTCTGAGTGAGAACCGCGGCGAATGGCCCGATATCGATCTTGATCTGCCTTCGGGCGATCACCGCGAACAGGTGATCCAATACATCTACGAGCGCTACGGCTCGCTGGGCGCGGCCATGACCGCCAACGTGATCAGCTATCGCAGCCGCTCAACTGCGCGCGAAGTGGGCAAGGCGCTGGGCTTCGAAGAGGAGCAGATCACGCGTCTCTCGAGCCTTGTTGGCCACTGGGAGTGGCGCGGCGCCAACGACACCATGGAAAAGCACTTTGCGCAGGCGGGCTTCGACATCCGCCACCCGCGCATCGCTCACTATCTCGATCTATGCATGCGCATGCAGGATCTGCCGCGCCATCTCGGCCAGCACTCCGGCGGCATGGTCATCTGCGCGGGCATGCTGAATCGCGTGGTGCCGATCGAGCGCGCTTCCATGCCCGGCCGCACTGTTGTGCAGTGGGACAAGGAAGACTGCGCCGATCTCGGCCTGATCAAGGTCGATCTGCTCGGCCTCGGCATGCTCGCCGCCGTCAAAGACGCGATCGAACTGATCCCGCGCCACTACAGACGACACGTTGATCTGGCCACGCTGCCTGAAGACAAGCTTGTCTACGACACGCTCTGCAAGGCCGACACGGTGGGCATGTTCCAGGTGGAGAGCCGCGCGCAAATGGCTTCGATCCCTCACAACGCTCCCACGCGCTTCTACGACCTGGTGGTGCAGGTCGCCATCATCCGGCCGGGACCCATCGTGGGCAAGATGATGCACCCATACATGCGACGGCGGCAGGGCAGGGAAGAAGTCACCTATCCGCATCCCTCGCTCGAAGCCGGTACTCGAGCGCACCCTGGGCGTGCCGCTCTTTCAGGAGCAATTGCTGCGCATGGCCATGGTCGTCGCCAACTTCACCGGCGCCGAAGCTGAAGAACTTCGCCGCGCCGTTGGCATGCGCCGTTCCATGCAGCGGATGAAGGATCTCGAAGGACGACTGCGCTCCGGCATGACTGAGAACGGCATCGGCAAGGAGGCGCAGGACAATATCGTGCAGGGCATTTCTTCATTCGCCATGTACGGATTTCCTGAGTCGCACGCGGCCAGCTTCGCGCTGATCGCTTATGCGTCGGCATATCTCAAGGTGCATTTCCTTGCCGCCTTTACTTGCGGGCTGCTCAACAATCAGCCCATGGGTTTCTATGCGCCGGCCGTGCTTATCAAGGACGCGCAGCGCCACGGCCTGCGCGTGCGTCCTATCGACGTGCAGCGATCGGAGTGGGTCTGCACGCTCGAACATGAGGCCGATGGCTCGCTCTCGCTCCGCGTCGGCCTGAATTATGCGAAGGGGCTGAGACAATCCTCTGCGGAAGCGCTTGTCGCTGCGCGCATTGAGAAAGGGCCCTTCGCATCGGTCGATGACATCGCGCAGCGCGTACCTGCGCTTAACCGCAAAGAACTGGTTACGCTGGCCCGCATCGGCGCGCTGAATTCACTGGGCGATGTGGAACACAGGCGCGATGCGCTGTGGCAGGTGGAGCAGGCCGGCCGGCCCGTCGGCCCGCTGCTGCGCAGCGCGACTCTTTCTGCTTCTCCAGCCGAGGCATCCATGCCGCTCAAAAAGATGACCACCCATCGAACGTCTCTGCGCCGATTACGCCGGCACGGGCCTCACCACCGGACCGCATCCTCTCGCCTATCATCGGGCTGCATTTCGACAGGCAGGGCTGGTATCGGCCGATGACCTCACACGGCTGCCCAACCATCACTTCGTCCATGTTGCCGGTTGCGTGATCGCGCGGCAGCGCCCGGGAACTGCCAAGGGTTTTGTCTTCCTTTCGCTCGAAGACGAAACCGGCATCGCCAATGTCATATTCACCCCCGACGCATTCGAGCAAAATCGCGTGGTCGTCTCGCGCAGCCGATTCGTGTGCGTGGAGGGCCCGCTCCAGCATCAGGATGGGGTGATTCACATCAAGGCTCAACGGATCGTTCCCCTTGATATCACCGATATCGAAATCCGTTCGCACAATTTTCATTGATGCGAAGCAAGATATCTATGCGACCCTCGAAATGCACGCATTCTGCGTTTAGACAGACAGCCATGAATCAGCCCAAATGGGCCCAAACAATCCAGCCATTGCCGCGCACATTTCGCCACGGAGCACCGATCTTTGGAACGCAGGCAAACCGCTCTTGGTCATATGTGCATCCCATATACATAGTTCGGAACAATCTGGCACTGGTAAAGGCGGGCACATGAAGGTCTTCCCCTACGGTCTCTTTCCCATCGTGTTATGGGCTATGCCTGCTTTTGCAACCGTCACGGTCACCAGCCCGACTGCCGGCACGCTGGTTCCTTCCCCGGTGCATTATGTGGCCACTGCAACCGCCACCACCTGTGCCAAGGGTGTCGCGAGCATGGGGGTCTACGTCAACAATGTCCGGGTCTACGTGGTGAAAGGCGCGGTGCTCAACACCTTTATCACGATGGCCAATGGTCCCGAGCACACGACCGTCGAAGAATGGGACAATTGCGGCGGAGCCACGACCGCGCACATTGATCTCACCGTGGGAAATCCGCCTGCTCCAAGCGTCAGCATTAGCTCTAATCCACCCACGGTCCAGGCCGGCAGCTCGTCCACGTTGACAGTCACTGCCGCCAATTCGACCCAGGTGACCATCGCCGGCTCCAATGGCACTACGTATCACCTCGCAGCGACCGGCGGAAAGCAGATCGTAACTCCGACGGCAACCACCACGTACACCGCCGAAGTCAGTGGGACCGGGGGCAGCGCCTCCCAAATCAGTACGGTCGACGTGATACCCGCTGGAAGCGTGAATGCGATCAGTCACGTCATCTTCATGCTCCAGGAAAACCACACGTTCGATAACTTCTTCGGGATGCTGAATCCCTATCGCAAGGTCAACGGCTGGAATATCGGTGATGACGGCAAAGACTACGTAGTGGATGGAATCGACGACAAGTTGAACACCATCAACAACCAGGATGACCAGGGCAATGTGTATCCGCTCTTCAAATTGAGGTCGACTTGCATCGACGACGCGACCTCCGGATGGTACGAGAGCTATGGCGATGTCAGTCGCTGGAATCTCTCCACAACGCGGCCCATTCGCATGGACGGCTTCGTCCACACCGCCCAAGGTTTCTCAACCCGCTGCAACAACGCTCCAGGCACCTGTGGCGGCCAATACACTGACACCACCGGCGAGCGCGCCATGGGCTACTACGATCAGGATTTTCTCAACTATTACTACTACATGGCCTCGCAATTCGCCGTGTCCGATCGCTGGTTCTCCCCCGTCTCGAGCAAGAGCGTGCCCAATCGTATCGCCACTTTCACCGGGGGAACCACCCAGGGTCTCATCGCTGATCCGGGCAGCAACGACCACCTGCCCCAACTCAACATCCCCACCATCTTCCAGGAACTGGATACGGCGAAGGTGACGTGGAAGGTGTACTACACCGTCACCGACGATCTTTGCCTGGCTTCGGCGCCCTGCCCCACGACCAACCCATTCGGGAACTATCCTGACACGACGTTTTCGAGCCTGAGCTACTCGTTCCATTATCTCTACCTGAATTCATCCCACGCCGCCTGTACCGGAACCACGAAGCCGTCCAGCGTGGTAGGCGACACGACCAATTCCTTCTGCGTCGATCCGAACCACATCGCCCCGCTGTCTCAATACTTCACCGACCTCAAGAACGGGACCCTTCCCAGCTTCTCGTTCATCGAATCCGGATCGGGCGAGAACGATGAACATCCGGGCTCAGGAAATTCCATCCTGAAGGGACAGACGGAAGTCGCGAGCATTGTGAGCGCGCTCATGACCAGTTCTTCATGGAAGAACTCGGTCTTCTTCCTCGCATATGACGAGGGCGGCGGACCCTACGATCACGTCCCGCCGGTGCCTGGCTATTCAAACCTGAACACGGACTCCGCGCTGGGCGCGATCCCGGATATCTCCGCGATCGCTGTGAATCCGGACGCCTACAAACCGTGCCTCCCAGCCGGGGGGGTGAAGACAACGCATTGCGATCTTGTTGTCCCCTATCCTGGCACCAAGAGCACCGATGCCGCGACCGTTTATGGCTTTGCCGCGCAACTCGGCTTCCGTGTACCGAATATGGTCATCTCGCCTTTCACACGGCGCCATTATGTGTCCCACACGCCCATCGATCACACGGCGGTGATCAAGTTTGTCGAGAATCGGTTTATCGGCAGTGCGACCCATTTGACGGCGCGCGACGCGGCGCAATCGAACCTGCTGGAATTCTTTGATTTCGCGAAGACTCCGTGGGCCGTCCCGCCGCCCAAGATTCCAACGCCGGTCAGCCCCACATCGCTCGGATACAATCCATGCACTCCAGCCAGCATGGGTCCGTGATTCGAGAATTTATCCAGCAAGATTCCTACCTTTCATTGCCTACCCGGCAGGAGCAGAATAAGTTTGAATCCAAAAACGGCTGAGTCCCAGGCGTCGCCCGACTCTATCCAACTCCAACCTATGAGCCGGCGGCGCTTCCTCACGACAGGATTGTGCGGGGCCGCGAGCCTGGCTTTTTATTCGGGAGAGATCGAGCGCCATTGGATCGAAGTCAAGCCGCTCGAAATTCATCTCCAGTCGCTTCCTGCGGCCTTCGATGGAATGCGCATCGCGCAGCTCAGCGATATCCACCTCGACGAATTCACTGAACCATTCCTGCTGCGCCATGCGATCGAGGAGATCAACCGTATTCAGCCGGATGCTGTTTTCCTGACCGGGGACTACGTCACATATCAGATTGCCCCCAAAAAGTTTGCGACCAAATCCGCGTGGCATTGCGGCGAGATTCTGAATGAACTCAAATGCACCCAGCGCTATGCCATCATGGGCAATCACGACGTCATGCTCGGCGAAAGTCTGGTGTCGGAGGCGCTGACGGCAAACGGCATCACGGTGCTGAACAATTCGTATCTGCCCCTGGAGCGGGGAAGCAGCCGGATCTGGCTGGCCGGACTCGGCGATCCGGTTTGCGGACGGCCCGAGCCCGATGCCGCCATTCCGGTGTCGATTCGCGATGTGCCGGATGAGCCGGTCGTTGTCATGTGCCACGCGCCAGATTATGCGGATCAACTTGCGGCTCATCCATCTGGGAAGTCGGTCGGTCTGATGCTGAGCGGCCATACCCACGGCGGCCAGGTCCGCGTTCCGTTTATGGGTGCCATGCGTCTGCCTCCGGGAGGGCGGAAATTTGTCAAAGGCTGGTTCCGGGTGGGATCCATGCAGCTTTACGTGAACCGTGGAATCGGGACGGTCGGCGTTCCCTTTCGCTTCGCCTGTCCTCCGGAGATCACCAGAATCACCCTTCGTGCCGGTCCAGCGGGAGAAGCCACAGCCGAGAATGACCGGGCATAGCCCTCGCAAGCCATCTCTTTGCAAGCGAGTCGCGGGCGGGGGGCATTCGACCCATAACCAGAACAGATTGAGACCCCCGCAGCCGGTGCGCCCTGGGAAACACAATCTGGCGATCCGGATCTGGCTATCAGGCTTCTGGATGCATCAAACTATAAGAGACTCCAGGTTGAAGGGCGGATTCGTGTGCCTATGTTTTCAACAACTCTGCCGGTACTTAGAATTTCGCCGGTATTTCGAGCTGTTCGGTCAATACTTCTAGCGGCTATCATCGCCCGTGGCGGCGTTGAATCGTTGTTGTACGCCCAAACCCCTGCCGCCGTCAGTGGGCAAACGCCGTCCGCGTCCCACTCGCAAACGACGCCGGCTCCGGCCCGTGCGCCTCAGGGCGGGATTCCGGCGCAGCAATACGATCCCACACGTCCTGAAGCGCAGCCAAACTTGAGCTTTGATCACGATCCGATCCTCTCGCCCGATCCTGACGACAATCTCGCTATCAACCCCGCCGCTCCGGTTCCGGACGAGCGCCAGGGAGCCCTGAAGAAGGGGCAGAACGGCGTCTACACCCTGCACCAGGATGTAGATGAAGTTTTGCTGAACTGCACTGTCATTGACGAAAACGGCAAGCCGGTGCTGGATCTGAAACAACAGGACTTTCGCGTCTGGGAAGACGGGGCTCCCCAGGCCACGACCTCTTTTCAGCACCAGGACCTTCCCGTATCACTGGGAATCGTGGTCGACAATTCGGGTTCCATGCGCGACAAGCGGAGCGCCGTAAAATCGGCAGCGCTGGATATGATGAGATCGTCGAACCCGAAAGATTCGACATTCATCGTGAATTTCTCCGACCGGGCATTTCTCGACCAGGGGTTTACTTCGGACATCTCCCTGCTAGATCGCGGCCTGGCCCACTTCGATTCGAAGGGAACTACGGCCGTGTATGACGCCGTAGCCGCCTCGGCCGATGAATTGTCGAAGTATGCCAAGCAGCCGAAGCAGGCGCTGCTGATTATCAGCGATGGTGCGGACAATGCCTCGCGGTTGAGCCTCGAACAGGCCATTCGCCGGGTGCAGAACCTCGGAGGGCCGGTGGTGTACACAATCGGCCTCCTGTTCGACGCCGAGCCGGTCGAAGCACAGCGGGCGAGAAGCGCGCTCGACATGCTCTCAGCCGAAACCGGCGGCGTGGCCTATTTCCCTCATTCGCTGGGTGATGTAGACACGATCGCCCAAGACGTTGCACGCGACATCCGCAACCAGTATGTCGTGGGTTACCACTCCAGCAAGCCTTCCAGCATTGAGGGATACCGTTCCGTTCATGTGGAAGTGAGAGCGCCCCGCCATGGCAGGCTGATCGTTCGCACCCGCAAGGGCTACTTCGCCAAACGGCCGCCCGCGCAGCCGACGCAAACGGCGCAGCAGGTCAAGCCCTAGCCGGCGCTGAGCGCGTTTGTCTACGATCCGCCCCGAAGACCTTTACGACGGAGCGACACCTTCACAGTTTCAATGGAAGTGCCTGCTGGCGCGCGAATGCGATTGCCTGGGCGGACGTCGAGGGATTGAGCGAACCGCCTGCGTTTGCCAGCCGCGCCTCTGCCGCAGCCCATGAGCGTGCCACGCCATCGGCCAGTCCTGCGGCGACGGCCAGCAGGCCCGCGAATACCCGTGTCCGGAGATAAAAAGAGGAGCCGCAAAGCGGCTCCTCTTTTATTTCATTTGATCAACGCATCAATGCAGGTGGAAATCCACGTCGATCACCAGCTGCACGGCAACCGGGTGGCCTTCATACATCGCCGGTTTGAACCGGTATTGCCTCACAGCCTCGATCGCCTTTTCATCCAGTCCCATGCCCAGGTGCCGAACCACGCGGACATTCTGCGGATTGCCCTGACTATCGACAATGAGCTGAATGGAGACGCTGCCCTGGAAGTTCGCCCCGCGCGCTTCGGGCGTAAACTCGGGATCAACCGAATGAACGACGACTGGAGCGCTAACCCCGCCGCCGACGCTCATGACGCCGCCGCCATACCCTCCGCCGCTGCCGGGGCCTGCGCCGACTCCGCGCCCGGCGCCGATACCGCCGCCGAGACCAGCGCCGAATCCTGAGCCGCCGCCCTTCCCCTGCGATGCCAGCGCGATCTGCGGTGATTGCGCCATGCCAAGGTTGGGAAGATTGGTGCTGTCGGGCATCTTGACCTGCATCGAAGGCTCGGCAGCCATCTTAGGCCGATCGATCCTGAGGATCTGAGGAGCCAGGACCGGCGGCAGCTTTCGAACCTCCGGCGGACGGCCCTTGGTGGGCTCAATAATCTGATGTGCGCCACCGCCGCCTCCTCCCCCCTGCAGGGGCGCGACCGGCAAGATCTTGGGCGGGGGTGGAGGCGCATAGAGCTTGAAATCGACGGCCGTTACCTTTGCGACGGCGGGTATGACCACTCGAACTCTCAAGCCGAGATACAGAACTGCGCCGATAATGACTGCATGCAGGATGAACGAAACAACACTGGAGGTCTTCGAGCGTTCGACCGCAAACGGGTCGAGGCCTTTCCAGATCGCGCCTTCGGGGGCCAGGGCCGCGACCGGATGCGGCCATTCAACCACATGCGAACCGGTGTGCTTGGGCGGAGCAGAAGCTTCAGGGTCGAGAGCCAGCGAAGAACGGTTGTAAACCTCCGCCTCATCGGGCTCGCCTGGACTGCTGGCAAATAACCTGCCGCGGGAGATCGGTTTATTTCTCGGTAACAGATTGGCCATAGCATTTTCCCGGGTGGTCAGAGTCCCGGCAATCTCCTCTCGGTTTTGACCGGAGTTTGAAATCCAGATTTGTGTGTAACGCTGCCCGGTTATGTGTGCTTGCATGGTCCGGGCTTATCTTGTTTGTTACCAGATTCCCTTGTCGCTTCCGGTAAGTTTTTGTCCCACAACCGCCGCTGTGGCGAGCCACGGCAGCAAGCTGAGTCGAGCTCCGCTATGCAATTCGCGCTTTCGCACAAGGCCAGCGAGTTGCATACCATACAGCTTTGCGGACTGGGGTAAAATCGGAATCCGCAAAAAATCCTTTTGGAAGTAGATTTCAGCTCCGCCGAAGCGCGCAGCATCGACGACAAACTGGGGAAAATTGATGCCTGATCCGCGATAAGTCTTGACGTAGTCCGACACAATGACGAGATAGGTTGCGACACCTTCCCAAATGCCGGCGTCGATCGCCGACGAACGCAGATCTTCGAAATCGAGGCTGCCCGACTCTGCCAGGCCCGCACTGTCAATGACATCGCACAAGCGGAAATAGAAATGCCTGTACATGCGCTGCAAGGTCGAGATCATAATCCGGTCGGATGCAGACGGGACCCTGAAGTCAAAGCCGGCGACAGGAACCACGCGCGTACGCCTGGCGAGACCGGCTGCAATTGTCACCTGTTCCCCGGTCTGTCCAAGACGGCCCATATGAATCTCCACCGCTTCGGCAAGTCCGGGAATCATGAAGTTCCACTTGCGCGCCAGGCGATCACCCCAGCTGCGTGACGCTATTTGCGCGCCGAAGCGGCGCTTCATCAAGTTGCAAATCACCCCCGAATCGGCATTTGTATAGAGATCCAGATCGCTGCCAAGGTCGGGCCAGTGATCAAGAGACTTGATCACTGCAACATCGTGTCCTTCTTCCTGAAATGCGTTACAAATCTCATGCAGAAACTTGATTGCTGTGCTGATGCGCGCCTGCTCTGCGGCCAAAGCGGTACTAGCCCAGTCTGCGCGAGTTTCATCCGTCGCATTTTGCGCGATCTCAAGGAACGTGCCTAAGCCACGCACAATCACGTGATTCAGATTTGCGAGGACGGCCAGCTCTTCGAATTGACCCCTGGTAATGTTGAGCACATCCGAAGTGAGCCCGGCCCCCATTCTCTCCGGCTCTGGAAGCAGGAGCAGGCGCGACAAGAGCGCCATTGATTCCTGCGTAGTCGATTGTGGGGCCGTCGTGGTCATTATCAGGGGAATCCTTGTTGTTGAAATTATTGGGGAACGGACGGAGCTTCTGCCGGAGGAGTATCGGGCGCCGGCTGCTTTTCCGTGGGCGGTTCCGACGCCCCGCCGCGCGGTGTCAATTCAATGGGGCCAGTCTCACGGCGGCGCTGGCGGCTATACTCTTCGAGCGCCGAATCGACCTTTTGATTGCTATCGGCCGCCACAGTGACCAGGTCCTTGCCTTCGGCAAAACGCTGCGTTGCTAATCCGACGCGAGTGCCGGAGTCGTCCGCTTTACGAGCCTTTTCGTAGAAGAACTGCGCCGTCTCCAGGTCGCCGTCTCTCTCCGCAACATAACCGCGGTTGTTGAGGGAGAAGGCGCTTTGAGGGTTCAGCGAATATGCCTTCAGGAAATTTTGCCGGGCCTCGGCCCAATCGTTCTGATTGGCGGCGGAAACTCCCCGCATGGTGAATTTGACCGATTGGGCCTCTGAAGCATCCATGTCGCGCAGCCGTTTTTGAAGCCGTTTGGAGCTCTCGGCGGCCATTTTGCTGACCGGCCGTCCGCGCCAGCTTTGGCTGGTCGTGACTACAACCGGCTCGGAAGAATTCTGATCGGCTGCCTGCCCGTAGTACTTCAAAGCGTTGTCGAAATCTCCGATGGCTTCGTGAGCGACCCCAAGGTTGTTGAGGGTAAAGGGATTGCGCGCATCGGCCGCTAAAGCCTTGCTCAATACGGCCGTGGCTTCAAATCCCCGGTTCTCCGACAACAGCTGCATGGCATTCATGTTCATCCGATTGACTTGCATCGGCAGATCCTGAAGATCGTCCAATGCCGCCCGCATCGGTTTGCCTTCCAATTCCTTGGCGTTGCTGCGATCGATGTTCGCCGTTGAGCTCTGCTTCGATGCCAGATCGTAGAATGCGCGTGCCCGTTCCAGTTGACCTTGCAGCTCTGAGACGTACCCGAGGTTGTTGAGTGTGAAGGGATCGGTGGGGTCGTACAGATACGCCTTCAGGAAGAGAGCTCCGGCCTTGTCGTATTCGTGTTTGCGGACCGCGTCCACGCCTTCGCGATTCAGCCGCTGCACGGGAGTCAGCTGAGTGCGCCTGGGGATAGTAATCTTTAAAGGATCACGCCCCCATGAGCTTTGCAGGCTCAAGGCTACAAAGACAATGATTGCAAACGATTTAGTAGGCATTCCAGGCATTGTGCTCTGATCAACTTCCTCGTCTAGCCCAGCGAGGTAGATCACGTGGGCACATTAACTTGGATGCGCGCTGCTGGTTGGTGTTGCTTTTAGAACCAGATTGAACACTGTTTCAGCGTCTTCGGCATCTAACACTTAAAGGGTACCCGGAACTCATCAAGGAATTCATTCGAATGGAACGGCTCCGAACTGCGTTTGTCCTTGCCAGCCTCGCGATGGCTCCAATGTCGATCGTCTACTCCCAGTCGCAGCCAGTGACAGGGCCACAACCTGACCTCCGGTCGGCAACCACGACGGGCGATTTTAACGTGCTCCCCTTGCCCCCCGGCGGCAAGAGCACGATCCTCGGCGGCCAGATTCGCAACGTGGATCCGGTACTGGATCAATTCACCCTGGGAATCGTCGGACAGCGTCCTCTCAAGATCCTCTTCGATCAACGAACGAAGTTTTTCCGGGATGGGACGATCATTCCGCTGCGCGAGTTGCGCGACGAAGACCACGCATCCATTCAGACGGTGCTGGATGGAGGCAACGTGTACGCCCTCAGCATTCACGTGCTTTCGCGAACGCCGGAAGGCGAGTGCCAGGGACATGTGCAGAGCTACGATCCTGCGACGGGTACGTTGACTGTCAATTCGAATCTCTCCCGCGAACCGATCCGGCTGACGCTGCGGGATGATACGCCGGTGGTCCGCGAGGGCCAGGCCGCATTCACGTCGGGAGCAGAGGGCAAGTCGGATCTCGTGAGTGGCACCATGGTTGTAGTCAAGTTCGAAGCCAACGGAAAGGGACAGGCAGTCGCGAATCACGTGACGGTCCTGGCCCGGCCGGGGTCGAGCTTTGTCTTCAGCGGAAAGCTTTCGTCGCTCGACATGCATTCCGGTTTGATGGTGTTGCTCGATCCCCGCGACGGCAAGACGTATCAGATTTCGTTTGCACCGGGGAGTTTTGCGGGCAGCGACAATCTTCACACCGGGGACCAGGTCAGGGTGACCGCCAGTTTTAACGACGGCCACTATACCGCCACCGAGATTACCGCCAATCAGTCTCCGCAGCCTTGAACTGACCCACAGCTTCGGGTCAGGGTCCGACACTCGCCGGGGTGCAGGAATCGAAACCCAGAGTCTGCGCCGTCACCGGGTCCGGAGGCACGGGCGGCGTATCCCAGGGAATGTTGTTGAAGTCAAAGAACTCCAGCAGGTCGGGCTGCGCGGCATCGCGGGCGGTGAGATGCGCGGAGCTTCCGATGAACCGGTTTTCGACGAACTTGATGACCGCCGTATGGTCCATTGGCGTGTGCGAAACGTAGTGCTTCCTGACGAACGGCGAGACGATCATATTGGGTATGCGGAAGCCGAGTTGTGCCGCAAACCCATGCACCGCGGCCGCGTCGTTCGGGTGGGCCCCAGGATCCGTGGATACGAGATCGCAGTGCAATGTAGGAGTGCCGCCCGGTGGAACGCATGGACTATAACTGTCTGGATTGACCGCAATGGAGGAGATATCGGGGACGGTGCCGAGAGTGGTATCGGTAAAGTCGTTCGAGTGTTCCGGCACGGGCGGAACGTGGTCGTATGGGCCTCCGCCTTCGTCATAGCCCAGAAAGAAGACGGAGTCCATCCACGACGAACTCGACATCAGGGCATTGATGATGGCCGCGACTTGCGATTGACCGACCAGGATGGATTGGCCAGATCCGGGGTGCTCGTCATTGAAGCCATATCCAGCTTCTATGAAGGCGAAGCTGGGGAGCGTGCCACTGTTGAGGTCGCTGAAGTAACTCGTGATCGGAGTGAGGTGGGTTGGATCGATGCAGAACGAATTGGATGAATCGCCAACGACGCTGGATGGCTGCAGAGGAGCGGGGCAAGCCGCCCCGCCGGGGTTTCCCTGGAAGAACTGTTTTGCATAGAGGAGGTTGTTGAAGTCAGTCGCCGGGTAGGACGCGGCGGTTGAGCCGCTGCAGGTTGTTCCAGCCGCGCACAACCCCTGGGTAGCGATGTAATAGATCTTCCACGAGACTTTGGCCTGGTCGAGTTCCTGGAAAATGGTGGGAATATCGAGTTGGGCAAGGTGATCATTGCCGGGATCTTTGACGATCCCCTGGGTCGTGCCTCCCGTGAACATCGCAATCCTATTGTCGACGCTCTTGCTCGAAACCGGTGAGAACCAGCGATCGGAAATCGCGAATTGCGAGGCCATGTAGTAGTAGTAGTTCAGAAAGTCCTGATCGTAATACCCCATCGCAACCTTCCCGGTCAGATCGGGAAAACTGCCCGCGCAACGTCCCACGGCGGACGAACAGCTCTTGGCATAGCCTTCGGCGTCGTGAACGAACCCGTCCATCCGGATTGGCCGTGCCGTCGTGAAATCATAACGGCTTACGTCTCCATAACTGGCCAGCCAGTCGGAAGACTGATCTTCGACGCAGGTGCTCTTGAACTTGAAGAGCTGAAACGACGCGCCTTCGTCATTCTGATTGCTGATCGTGGCCAGCTTGTCATCGATGCCGTCGACCTCGTAGTCCACTCCGTCATCTCCCACATTCAGGCTGTTTGCCTTTCGATAGGGATTCAGCATTCCGAAGTAGTTGTCGAATGTGTGGTTCTCCTGAAGGAGAAAAACAACGTGATTGATCGATTGCAGGCTGGCCGGAATCACGGTCACTGTTGCCGTTGCGGATACGCTTCCGCCGGCGCCGGTCGCGGTGGCCGTGTACGTTGTCGTCGCTTTCGGTGCGACCGATTGTGTTCCACCGTTTGTCGCCAGAGTGTACGAGCTTCCATCGCTTCCGGTGACGCTAACCTGAGTGGCGTTGGTCGCCGTAACGGTCAATGTGGAGGATGATCTGACGTTGATTGTCGCCGGATCGGCGGCGATGGTGACGGTGGGCGCAGGTAGCACGGTTATGGTCGCGGTAGCACTGGCAGTCACGCCGGTCTTGGCGGTTGCGACCGCTGTATAGGTAGTCGTGGTCTTGGGGGTGACGGCCTGTGTTCCGCCAGCGACGGGCAGGTTATATGTAGTTCCGTCAGAACCTGTAACCGTCACTTGCGTGGCGTTGACCGCAGTCACGGTCAGGGTGGAGGCAGTTCCGGCCGGAACCGTGGTGGGGTTCGCGGCGATGCTGACCGCGGGCACGGCCGCGCGATCGCTGCCGGTAAAAAGAGCGCACCCGGTCAGAACAGGAACGAGCAGTACTAGGCGCGCCGGTAAACAAGATGGAGCGGAGAAACATGCAAGCGTACGACTTTATCATGGGTTCTCCTTCTATGTAATCACAGGAGGTAGCCTGCCGAGACGAGCTCCCGCGGAACAGTCCGCCGAGAGCCAGGCTTATCAACGTCCGGAATACGCCAGTCATCATCTTTCTCGATGTTATAGGCAATAGGCCTCTCACGACCACATTCCCGCGAGCTAAGCGAAGTTGCCGCCGCAGTTATCGGCAAGTCAATCTTCAGAGTGATCCGGCTCGAAGTGAATTTGATCTTTCGACGAGGTGGATCCGCGCCACGCAATTGGATCGGCAAAGGCTTCGACAGGGGCGTATTCCGTCGTGGCTTCAGGTCCTTTTCGATGCTCCAGGCGCGGGGCAACAAGGCCCGTCGGCAGACCTGGGCCGGAGACGCCATCACGGTTGCGCAGACTGCGGAGCCACCGGCGCCGGCGATCGCGCAGAAACCCCGCGTCGCCTATCGCTTTTTTGCACCGGTTGAGTTCAAACCAGCGCAGATAGTTACTGACCACGCTGGTCATGGTCATCTCGACACCAGCTGCAAAGTTGTGCTGCGCCATCTGGCGTTGCAGGCCGGGGGACTGCAGTATGGCGATGAGTTGGCCGGCAAGACTGGTGGCATCGCCCGTCTCGTAGAACCGAACCGCCATGTCTTCGTCCTCGACCATGCCGTGGAAGTCCTCGATGTCGGCGCATACGATGGGCACTCCGTATTCACACGCCTGGTGCGCCGGCCCGCTCGATCCGGTTGCGGAGTCATAGGGCAAGACCAGAACCGACGTGCTCTGAAACAGTTCGGGAATATCCTCTTCAGCGACATAGCCGCGGAACTCGATGGGCAGATGCGGCGGCTGGGCGTCTCGAATCGATTCCCAATAACCAGCCTTGGTGTGATGATTGGCGCCGGCAACGATCAACCGCGCATTCGGCACTTTCTCAAGAACCTTGGGAAAAGCCTCCATCAGGGTCTCCAGGCGCTTGTATGTTCCCCAATGGCCGATGGCCAGAATGCGTTGATCCGGATTGCCTCGCTTGGAAAAATCGGGCGGAGTGGGAATCGAAGCGAATGTTCCGTGGGTGCCGAGCAATACGTTCTGCGCGGAGTACTTTGAGATGAGCGTGCGGCGATAGCCGGGAAGCAAGACGGATATGGAATGGGCCCTGAGCAACGCGCGCGTGGCCAGGTCGGTGCCCAGGCGAAAGAGCCGCTCGCGACGCACGCCGGCGGCAGCGAAGTCGACATGCTCGATGATGTGGTGCAGCGTGATGTGCGTGTAGAAACCGGCAGCCCGCGTCAATGCAGGGGCGGACAGGCCGGCAAATGCCGCGAACGGCCTTTCGGGGGTCGCGAAGCTGGAGAAGACCAGGTTGTACCAGACCACGTCGGGCTTCAACTTGCGGATCGTATTCAACAGGCGCACCGGCGTCGAAAGCGTACCGAATTTCCAGCAGCGAATGACATTAAAGCCCGGCAGTTCGACCTGTTCGCTGACCTTGAGCGGTTTGCCGTCCTGGTCAGTTGCAAACTCGTACTCAGTCAATTCATCAGCCAGAATGATCAGTTCGACGTCAGGGTTCCGCTGCAATTCCCGCGCGATATGAAACGCGTATTCGTTCAACTGACGCCCACTCGGAGGAAAGGTGGCCACTAGGCAAATTCTCATCTGCGTTCCGCCTTCAAAATAGACTTATGCGTACATAGGGTCTTAGCTGGTTTTGACCACCCGTGAAGTTGAAGAAGGTCTCCGCCTGCATGACCTGCAGAAAAACGTATGGGGTACTGTAAAACCACCGTTCCGGAATCATCGTGGAATTTGCGACGAAACGGGCGGGCATAGGTTACCGAAAAGCCATTTTGAGTGACGTCGTAGACGTGATAATTCCTGGTGCTCGAGAAAGCTGTATTGGCCTGGATGTCCCAGCTCCGATTGGGTCGGAACTCAACCATGGCGGCCGGGCGGACGTTCTGGGCGGTCCCCGAGTTCGCACCGACAACCCGCCATGCCCGCAGATCGTCCAGCTCTGCCCTCGCGTTCCAACGCTCCGAAAACCGATGTTCGAAACCGATGTAAGACGAAGTGTAGTAATCCTCGGTGTTCGACGGGGTGAACAGCTGATCCGTTGCGCCCCAGCCGGTCACCAGGGCATTCTTGCCCCAGGGTGCGCCCACTCGAAAATCGAGCGCCGCCGTCCACGTCCGGGAATGAAGATTGCTTTCCGTAAACGGGCCCGACTCGTGGATGATGTAGCCGCTGGCGGAAAGCACATTGAAGAACGAGCTCGTCGACATGTAGGTGAACACGCGGAAGAGGTTCTGATTCATCTGCACGGGCGACTCGGAATCGCGGCGAATCGTGGTTTGAATCCCGGTATTGAATGTCACGACGTTGTTGCCAATGTTGACCGTGGGATTCAGACCGAAGTTGATCGTGTTGTCTGTTGTGTTGCGATTCACGATGGAGTTCGTTGCCGGGACAGAGATCGTGCCGCGCATATTACTCAGCTGGTAGAATCCGCTCGGCGTGGGCAGATGGTTAACGTGCAGATGAAACGCACCCGTCCACTGGGTTTGCAGCGAGGAGCGAGGGGGCGGAAGCTGCGAAGTGTCGGTCGGGGGAACCGGGAACGGCGCATCGAGCTTGGCATCCAAAACATACACGGTCGAATCTTCAAATTCGGGGCCCACCGAAAAGTCCGAGAGGAAGCTGACTTTGGGGGTAATTCTCAATCCCTCGTCGGCCCCCGCCTGCATCAAGCCCAGCTGGGCTGTCTGGTCGTCTCCTTCTGCGTTTGACGCCTGTGCAAACGAAGTGAGCGCCTGGGTATTGTTGTGTTCCTGGCGATACACGTTGGCCTGGGCCAGCAGGTACTGGTAATCGGGCGCGCTGTCTGCAGCGGTCTTCACCGCGTCCAACTCGGCGTGGGCTTTGGCTGTGTCGCCAAGCGCCAGATAGTTGTTCGCCAATCCAATACGCACCTGCGCGTCGGGGGCCCCCGCGGTCTTGGCGCGTTGCAGGTAGTTCTGCGACAGCTGGTAATCGTGCATGGAACGAAACACGTCCGCCGCCATAACCAACTGGTTTCCGCTTGGCGGCAGCGTTTCACCTCCAGCTGCTTCCATCAAAGCCAACGCGATCTCGCGCTCCGCTTCTTCTCCGTGGCCCTGCTGAGCCATCACCTGGGCAATCGCCAGCCGCACGCTTACCCGATTGCTGCCGGGAGCTGCGAGAGCCTTGCGAAATCGATCCATCGCGGCGGCGTGATCGCCGAGGGTGCTTAGAGCTTCTCCGGTCGCGACAAATACCTCGCTTTGCTTGTCCGATGTGTCTGGCGAGCCTGGCACGGGCTGAAGGTGCTGCTCGGCAAGTTGAACATAGCGGAGGGTTTGCTCCCGATCGTCCAGGCTCGCATACGAACGAGCCAGCATCGCATAAATGGACGGGTCATTCGGAGAGTATCTCTCCGCGGTCTCCAACTCGTCGATCGCGTCGCGATACTGCCGCTGTGCGAAGAACGTGTTTGCCAGGCCGAGATGGAGAGCGCCATCGTCCGGAGCAAACTTCAAAGCCGCCCGGTATTCGGTCGCAGCCTTGGCCAGCATGTCCTGACGCCCATACGCCGTCGCCCGGATCACGTGGATGTTTTTGGAATCGCCCAGCGCCTGCTCGGCGAGGTCGGCCTGCCGCAAGGCTCCCTCGGTTTTACGCAGATCGAGGTACGCGTAGGCAAGGCCCAGATGAGCTTCCCCGTCGTGGGGATTGAGCTTGAGCGCCGATTCAAAGTCGGTGGCGGCGTCCTGCGGCCGGCGAAGATCATTGAGCATGTATCCGCGATTTACGTAGGCAGTCTCCGCCTCCGGATCGCGCTTGATCGTTTCCGTAAAATCCTGCCGGGCCAGCTCGGCTTGTCCTTGATGCTTGTGTACGTATCCGGCAAGAAGCGGAATATCGGGTTCCTTGGGAAGAACATCCTCGTACTTCTGCGTCAAAGCGAGCAACTCGTCGTACTTTTCGAGATGCAGCAGGTCATAGCCGTAGTAAACAACCACATCCCGGTCCTGAGGCAGGGCTTTGATCGCTACTTGGGCGACCTCGGCGGATTGCTGATAGTCGCCCTTGAAGCTGAGGTATCGCTCTTTTTCGCGAAGTACCTGTGGTTCCTGCGAGCATCTCGCTCGTGGTGCGGCTGAGCCACGTGGCGCCGATGTTGAGATCGTGCGATTCAACTGCGGCGTTCAATCCTCCGGCAACGATCATGGCATTCTTGGGCGCGAGGGCGTAGCCCTTTTCATAGGCTGCCTGCGCCTGCTTGAAGTCGCGGCGAGCGGTGTACAGATCTCCAAGCGCAAGGTAGGGAACGTAAAGCGAAGGATCGGCCTTTTCCAGGCGCTCGAAGTACTTTTCCGCGGCCTGGTCGCGACCTGCCGCGCGTGAAGCATATCCCAGCGAAATGAGTGCAAACCGATTATTTCCATCAATGGCTAGAATCTGTTTATAGACATCGATGGCATCCTCGGTGCGCCCGAGTTTCATCAGGATGTCGCCGTTGAGTTGCAGGCCATTCGGGTCATTGGCATTGATGGCGAGCGCGCTCTTTACGTCGCTTAGCGCCCCGTCGAGGTCGCCGGCATGCATTCTGATCAGTGCCCGGAGGCGCAGGAACGGCGCCCGGCCGGGACCTTGTTCGCTGAGCTGACCGATCTGCTCCTGGGCTGTTTTCAATTGCTCGCCGGCAGCGCTCGGATTCCGGTCGGCCGTGTAAAGTTCCACCAGGTTCATGTGCAGCTGAATGCCGTAGAGCGGTCCCTCGGGCGGCTCCGCGGGAAGGCTGGAAAGGGCCGTGTTGTATTCCTTGATCGCTTCGCCAATCTGTTCCCTTTGCCGGGCGATCTCTCCGCGAATTGCATGCAGGCGATAGTAGTTCGGATCGATTCCCGCAGCGCGCTGGAGAAATGAATTTGCCTGGTCGATCGATCCCGTCGCGACCTCGGCCTGGGCGGCGGAGAGCTGCAGGGTAATGTCTTTGGGGACCGCATTTGCCGCCTGGGCATACAGCCTGGCGGAATCGCTCAGCTTGCCGTCGAGCTGGTAGGTGTACGCGAGCTCGGCCATCACGTCAGGTTTCGGATTACGAATCGACTTGAGGGCGGTGATAGCCTCCGGATATTTCCCGACTTCGCGGAAGTACCCTGCCATCGACCGCTGCACTTCAGGATTGTCGGGCGCGTGCTTGCGGGCCAGTTCAAAATAGCGGCTCGCCATGTCCAGTTGTTTCAAGTGCTCGTAGCAGATACCGATCAGAAGCTCAGAACGGGCGTCCGGGTGAACCCGTTCAGCGTGGTTCAAAGCGTCCAGCGCTGAAGTGTAATCCGCCGCTCGCATGTACAGGTCCCCCAGCACCAGCCAATCATTGGCGCGCCGAGGATCGGCTGCCAGAGCCTGCTTGAGCAGTTGCTCCGCGTCTTCGCTCCTGCCCATGACGCTGTAGGTCTGGGCGAGCCCGGAGATTCCATCGAGTGCTGAGGGGTTGAGGCGCAGGCCCTGATTGTATGCGTTGACCGATTGCTGATTCCTTCCATCAAGCCGGGCGGCATACCCCAGCAGAAACCAGAGCTGGGGATCGTTGGGAGCGGCTTCAGAGGCGCGTCTGGCGTACTCATATGCCTGGGCGTGATCTCCCCGCTCCAGCGCCGATTGGGCGGCCCGTGCAAGGCGCGCATTCTGAATGTTCGAACCCCATCCAAGCTGATCAGATTGCGATGGCTTGCTTTGCCCCGATGATGGCTTGCTTTGCTGCTGCGACGCTGTTGATCCGTTCGGACCCACTTCAAAGGTCTGCGCCGGCGCCGTCCAGGCAAAGACAAAGACACCCGGGACGAGCACACAAGCAATTCTGAGAAATCGAGCGTCCAAGCAACCACCAGTTTTTAAGAAATTAACTACCATGTGTTTGATTCCGAAAAGGGCTTGGATGTTGGTTGGCGGAACGGTTTGAGGGGCGGTTTCGCCTTTAATTTCCTTCTTTTAGCCCCTTTCGATCCTGACCGCCAAGCAACCGTATTACAGAATGTCGAATCCAAATTTATGCACGTCGAATTTGCTGATTGTGTTTGTGCTCAGCTGGCAGACCGCTTTGCGGCCGACGACAGTCAACAGCAGCATTACCGGGCCGCGCGTTTTGGGCTGATACCCTGGTCGATGTAATTTTTCCCCGAGAGGCAATTGTGCAGAGATCTGAGTCGTTGGTACCGTCGTCGCGACCCATCCCTCTTGCGCTCATTTTAATGGCCGTGGTGGCGGTTCACCTGCCGCTCCTGCTGATGAAGTTGCCGCTCAAGTCCTACGATACCAATTTTCACATCTTCTTCGCTTCCCATTACGTACATCATTGGTTTGATCCGTGGAATCCCAAGTGGTATGCGGGTTTTTCGCAGATGACCTACCCGCCGCTCCCGCAGCAATGGGTGGCGATGGTTTCGCATGTGTTTGGACTGGACATGGCCTACATGGCGGTTCAGTTCGTCGCCATTCTGCTGCTTGCGGTTGGTGTTTACCGATTCTCCCTTTTGTGGGTTAGCCCTCGCGCGGCTTCCTTTGCCGCCCTGGCCAGCGTGTTCCTGGGATCGGAGAGCTTCCTGGTTTATTCAGCGGGCCAGCTCGGAACCACGAGCGCCGCGCCGATCTACCTGAACGCGTTGCCTTTCCTCTATGAGTGGATTCGCTACGGGGGCTGGCGATCGTTCCTCAAGGCTACAGTCCTGTTTGCCGCCGCGGCCGCGGCCCACCATGCCACTCTCCTCTTTGGCTCCATCTTTTTCGCGGTTCCAATCCTGGCCCTGGCGTTCATCGATCGTCAGGAGGGAGAGCGAACCTCGACGCAGGCGGTAGCCTTTCGTGCGGCCGCCATCACGATTGTGGTGGGCGCGGCCATTGCCTTGGTTCTCCTTCCGTTTTGGATCGCGCTCGTTCGGTACCCTGTAACCCAAATTCCCATTCCCCACGCCAGCCGCGCAAATTACATCCTCAGCCCGCAGTGGGGATTGAACTACTTTCTGGTCCCGTATGGCGCGTTGGTCCTGGCCTTGCCCTTCATTTTTATTCGCGGTTCCATGGTTCCCAGGCTGCGCCCGTTGCTGCTTGGATTCTGGGTTGCATTCCTGGTTGGCCTCGGGGGGACCACACCCGTGGGCCATCTGCTGCTGGGGCGCGCGTTTGAAGTGTTGACCATGGAGCGGTTCAGCTACTGGGCAACTCTGCTGGCTCTTCCGTTTGTGGGTTTGTTGGCCGCGGAACTGATCGATCGATATCGGACCAAGGCGGTAGTCGGGTTGACCGTCCTGGCAGCTGCTACGTGCGCGTTCGCGGTGGCCTGGGCGACCTATCGACCCGCCGATGCGGCAGATTTTCAGGTCAGTGCGGTGGCCTCCTGGCTCAATCGCGATGGGCACGACAAGTACAGGTACATCACGCTTGGATTTGGCAACAAGATTTCCCGCCTGGCGGCGGCAACCGACGCCACCAGTGTTGACGGGGAATGGAACTCGGGGCGCATGCTGCCCGAACTGACCAGCCACGGGGGCGCCACCCTGACGAATTCCAAATACCAGGGAAAGGCGGGCATGGACGCGCTGCGCGCCATCCTGCAGCATGCGGATCACTATGGCCTCAAGTGGGTAATCGTTCGCGATTCATATTACGATCCGCTGCTCTCGTTTGCCGGCTGGCGGCCCGTCGACAATCTGGAAGACAAGACCATCATGATCTGGAGCAAAGATGGGGCGCCTCCGGCCACCCCCATGAACGCACCGCAGATGCCGCCCCACTGGCAGGGTCTGTTGTGGGGGACGCTTCCCTTCGGCAGCAGCATCCTGGCAATCCTCGTCCTCCTGATTCCGCAGCGCAAGCGGCTCGAGAGGCAAGACGACGCTGAATTCGCCACGGATGAGAATCTCGTTGGGGGGAGGGTGGCATCGTGACCGGACGCCTGCTAGCCCTTCTTCTCGGCGGTGCGACGGTGTTGCTTGTCGCCATAGGGACCCTGTTTCCCTACCATTCTGCCGCCGTGTATGCCGGTACGGGAGGTCTGCTGCAATCGGCCTCGACACCGGAAATGGCGGTCAGGAATCTCGGCGAGCAGATCCGGGAGCAAGCCTGGCAGCGAGCCTATAGCAGTCTTGCCAACAAGGCTCAATTCACCCAGCAGCAATTCCAGTACGACCTGATGGGTTACTACCCTAACCTGCGCACCTATGCGACGGTGGACAAGTTTGAGGTCCTGCCGCTTCACTCCTCCCCAAACGAGGCGGACGTTCAACTGAAGTTGTACTGGGCTACTGTTGTGGGCGACCTCGCCCAGCACCCGCAATCTGCATGTAGTGAGGAACGGCAGCACGTGGATGGCGGAATGGCCGCTCGAGAAGCCGACGGTGTTGCCGCCACAGGTCATCCCGGTGAATTATCTGCGCTGGGACGTGATCTATCGCGGGGGCGGCGATGACTGGGGCGCGCAGGATGTCGAAGCGCCGCACGTGCGGATCATTGACATGCACCCCGTGCAGCGCGCCGACGGCGTTGTGATCATGGGTGAGCTTCTGAACGAGGATGTTGTGCCGGCCGCGGTTTCGGTGACTGCCACGTTGCTGTCCAAGAAGGACAAGTCGCCTATCGCGACGGAAGGCAGCTTCGACAGGATCTCTCATCTGCTTTTACCCAAGCAGGTGACACCTTTTCTGATCAGTTTTCCCGATATCTCGCTGGATGACGTCGGTTCGGTGCGGATGACGCCCTTCTCAAGCCTCATATCGGCGTCAGCCGACCCGGTGATTGAGATCCAGGACGAGCGCCTGAATCCTGCACCGGACGCGTCCGTGACGGGGAATCTAACCAATCAAAGCGGGCAGATCGTCAACGTGGCCCATGTGCTTGGCACCTTCTACGACAAAACCGGCCAGGTGGTGTGGGTAGCAGACCAGTACATTGACCGGGCCTTGCTGCCGCAGACTCCCGTTCCGTTCAATATTCACATTCCTCAGGACCTCGCCAAAACGGTCAGCACTGAGCGAACAGTAGTTGCCACGTATAGTTCAGGCGGTGCGCGATGAGGGGCCGATGTGCGGTTCTGATCGCAGCCTTCGCGGCAGCTGGCGCACCATGGCTGGTTGGTGCAGGACGGGGCGCTCAACCTGCCCAAGACGATTGAAGCCGGCACGGCGTTCTCCATCCAAAGCACGGGCAGCGGCAAGGCGACCCTTTACATCGTTGGCCTCGGCCAGGTGCTCAAGCGGGAAGTGCAATTGGGCGAAACCATCCCCTTCCCCGCGGGATCGCTGTACAGTGCCGGGCATTATGTCGCCGTTTTTACGCGCGAATCCTCAACATCTGAGAGCGGCTCGTTTGAAGTTGTGCCGGCCAAGCCCGCCGATCTGACCTTTCTTGCCCGGCCCTCGCGTCTTCCCGTGGGCCTGCACAGCGGCATCACCGGGGCCGCGTATGTCTTCGACGCCTACAACAATCTCATCGACAAGCCCGCCTCTGTGTCCTTCGAACTTTCAAGTCCCGCGGGTGCGACGCAAAAGCGCACGGTGGAAACAAAAAATGGGGCCGCATGGACAGAGATGGATTCGACCGCGCAGCAAGGCGCGGACAAATTTGTCGCCCGTGTGGGTGACGTTTCAAGTATGAGGATTGTGGGCCAGGTGCCCGGTGATCCCTGCACTTTGAAGATGACTGCCCGTCTGTCCGGTCAGCAGGTTGAGTTGCAGACCGAGCCGGTGAAGGACTGCAGCGGCAACGCGGTGCCGGACGGAACCATCGTCACTTTCACCGAAAGCTACGAAGGCGCTCAGTCCACGGTCGATGTGCCGCTCAAGCGCGGGATTGCCGAGGTAAAAATGCCCGCCCGTCCGGGAGCAAGGATTTCCGTCGCAAGTGGCGTTGTGTTAGGGAACGAAATTCGTTGGGGGAAGTAACGATGGTCAGGCCGCTACTCATTCTCTGCGCGGTTGTTGCTGCTTCGTCAGGAGTAGGCACAGCTCAAGCCGACGTGCGCGTGGAGCCGGTCCATCTGCAGGGCCCGCGAGTTCTGCAGGAACAAACACAGGCAGCCGTCATCCGGGATTACCTGCAGGGCTGGCAGACCATGGGCGCCGCATTCGACCAGAACCGGGTTGACCTGCTCGATCGCGACTTTGTTGGAACCGCCCGGGACAAAATGGCGGAAGCCATCCAGCAGCAGTCAGCGGCGGGAATCCACACCCGCTATCAGGATAAATCGCACGATCTTCAAATCGTCTTCTACTCCCCGGAGGGGCTTTCCATCCAGCTGATCGACAATGTTGAATACTCCGTGCAGGTGCTTAATGCCGACAAGGTCGAGACGACACAGCAAGTCCGCGCGCGCTATGTCGTGGTCTTAACGCCAACCGAGGTGCGATGGAGAGTGCGCGTATTGCAGGCGCAGTCGGAGTGATCCCCATTTCTTTTTTGATGAATCTGAGGAAAAGCAAAGACAAGGGGAACGAGAAATTGAAATATAAGGAATTCAGGAGATAACAAAATGATCTCTGTTGTGGTCCCCATCTATAACGAAGAAGAGCTGGTCCTGCGCTTTCATGAAGCGGTTGCCAACGCTTTGGAGAGCACGGGCGGTGAATGGGAAGTTGTGTACGTCAACGATGGGTCCACGGATTCTTCTCTGGATCTGCTGAAGGGATTGCAGAGCGAAGATCCGCACGTGGTCGTGGTGGAATTGTCCCGCAACTGGGGACACATGGGAGCGATTTCAGCTGGACTTCAGACGGCTCGCGGTGACGCGGTCATTCTCATGGACGGCGACTTCCAGGATCCGCCGGAGGTGTTGCCGCAGTTGATCGAGGCATGGCGCGAGGGCGCGGAAGTGGTCGTGGCGGTGAGACGCAGCCGCCAGGAGCGGCGGAAGGTCTTGGCCAAGCTGTTTCCCTTGTTCTACCGTGTGCTCGGCACGCTCTCCGACTATCCGATACCGCTCAATGCGGGGATCTTCAGCCTCATGGACCGCAAAGCGGTCGATTCGGTCAATCGCATGGGCGAGAGGAACCGCTATCTGCCCGGTCTCCGGGCGTGGGTCGGCTATCGGAACGCAATTGTTTACTACGATCGCCAGGATCGCGCTGCCGGCGACGGCAAGCTTTCTTTCATCAGCCGAATCAAGTACGCAATGGATGCGATTACGAGCTTCAGCTATAAGCCATTGCGGCTGAGTTTTGCCTTGTGTTCCTTCACGACCTTTGCCTCCGTCGTTCTGGCGCTTTTCATGTTCCTGAGCAGGAGCACCATCGAGACCGCGGCACTGGGCGTGAGCGCCGCGGTGTTCTTCGTCGGTGGCTTGATGCTGCTTTCCCTTGGTGTGCTGGGCGAGTATATCGGGCGCGTCTACGACGAAGTGCGCAGCCGGCCGCTTTCTATCATCAGCCAGGTGCACTCCTCGGCCCTGCCGGTTGGCATGGTGGCCGTCGACGGTGGAAACCGGCGTAATGAGGATGAGGTAACCGAAGCCGCTTAGCTATCGGATCAGGATTTCCCCTCCCCCGCGGGAGGGGAGGATGACGACCGGTTCTCGGTATGCTCCGGTTGCGGCGAACCGCAAGTCGGAATTCCCCCTTCGATTGCCGTCCCTTCCTCGTGGTCGTTCCATGTTTCCAGCATCACGAAAGGGGGCGGATCGTTTGCCGGAAAGTCCTTGCGCCAGAAGTTGAACGTGTCGGTGAACGTCTGTCCGCAGCGCGCGGAAATATGCCGATTGAGTCCCCAGGAAGCTTTGCTGTCGTCAAAGCTCGCCCATGCTCCGCCAACGATGATCTTGTCGGAATATTTTGACTGCATCGTCTGGTAGAAGTTGCTTAGATACTGATCCCCCCAATTGCTTCCATCCGCGGCCCAGCCCTTGTCTCCGGGGCTGACCCACGCATAGTAGCCGTCGAATGCGTTGGCATACTGACCGGGCAGATTCTCATAGATGAGGAAGGGAGGCGTGCTCCATTTATTCACGACGGCGCGCACTTTGTCCCAGTCGGTATGTCCGCTCTTTGGAAAGATAAAGATGACTGGCCGACCCTGATATGTGAGGTAAGCCTCGTGTCCGGGAGACTTCGGTGAAAGATACGTGTCCCGGAACATGGTGAAGTCCGCGATGGCTTCGTCCGTCGCGCCGTCTTCCTGGTCGGTCTCGTCATACATCATGGCCACCTGAAATTTCTTCTTGGCGGCCGTCGATTGCACCAGGGCGTAGCTTTTGTCGATGAAAGGCTCGCGGTCTCCGTACCAGTCCACCACGAATGCCGAGATGCCCAGTTCCTTTGCTTTGCGTATCTGGGCGCTGACCTGTGAAGGGTCCTGGGACGAATAGCCGACCGCGATATGCTTGGGGTGCCCAAACCAGGCCTCGTAGAGGGCGATGACCTGGGGAGAGCTTCCCGTGGCCTTGTATTTCAGTGGCATGGCATGGCTCGTTCCAGGGTCGGAACATCCATGAGGCAAAAGTAGGACGGAGAGCAGCGTTGCGCTTACACGATTGAGCATAGATATTTGATTAGAAGCTGATGTGAATCGTTAGGGTTGTCACCGATCGGAGAGATGGGGACCAAACCGTGCTGCGGAGCAGCCAGAGTGTCGGAAAATGCATCATATAAAGATGTTAACGAAATAACAAAACCGCGGAATTGTTTTCCTTTTCCTTCTCCTGCGAGAATCTGGAGTTTCAACAGCTTAGTGAAGAGTCTGACGCCACACCCCCGATCGCTGCAGGCCCGCATTGTGTCCGGGAGCATCGTCTTGCTTTCCGGCTCAGGTCTGGCGACGGCGATCAACATGATTTACAACGTCGCCATCGCCCAATTCCTCGGGCCGGCCGGCTTCGGGCATGCGACCGTCGTCTATACCGTTCTGACTCTTATCTCCGCGATCACCCTCTCTTTCCAGATCGTCTCCGCCAAAGTCGTGGCTCAGCAAGACTCCCCGGAAGGGAAGGCTGCTGTGTATCGCGGCTTCCATCGTGTTGCGTGGGGATGCGGAATCCTGGTTGGGATCGCGCTCCTGGTATTTCAAGGCGGGATCGCGAACTATTTGAATCTGCCTGGCTCCGATCTGGTGGCAATACTGGCTCTCGGCGCGGCCGTCTACGTCCCACTCGGCTGCCGTCGCGGCTATATTCAGGGCACTTACGGGTTCCGTGGGCTCGCCACGAACCTGGTGCTCGAGGGAGCGGTTCGGCTGGGCGGGTCCTTGCTGATGATTCTGGCCGGATTTGGTGTGCGAGGTGTGATCGTGGCGAATTCGGCCGCCATTGCGATCGCCTACATCACGATTCCGCCGAGATTGGCTGCCCGGGTCCCCAACCCTCTCCATGTCTCCTATGTATTCCGGGAGATGATGCAGGCCCTCAACTTCTTCTCTGGCCAGTTGCTCATCAACAACTGCGGCATCGTACTCGTCAATCATTTCTTTCCGTCGCGCGAAGCAGGCATCTATGCGGCTGTCGCCATGGTGGGCCGCGTGATCTTCACTTTTTCGCAGGCGGTCGTGAATTCTACGTTTCCCCTGGTGGCGGGGACCCGTGAAGAGGAAAGAAGAGACCTCTCGGTGATCGCCACTTCGCTGCTGATGGTGCTGGCCACGGGCGCGGCGATCGTCTTGTTTATCTTCATCGCTCCGGCGGAGATCTGGACGCGGCTGTTTGGAGCCGGGTTCGAGATTGCCGGCAAATACAATATCGCGTATCTGATGGCCTTCTACGCCATCGCCACGGTGATTTACTCTCTCGGCGCCGTCATCATCACGTTTGAAATGTCTTACAAGATCGCAAATACCAGCTGGGTGCAGCTGGCCTTCAGCGCCATCTTGATCGCGGGCATCTGCGAGTTTCACTCGTCCCTTCGGGAAGTGGTGCTTTTGCAGCTTGTCCTGATGCTCCTCCTCTTCGTCCTGGTGGCTATGCCCTTCCTCATCAATTCGCTCACGGACCCAAAAGATTTGCTGCGCGCGGACGGGTCCAGGCCGGTCAGGCTGATCCGCCGAATTCCCGAGGACGAAGTGATTGCGGAATTCCTGAAGAGCGAATTCCATCGCCATGAGTATCGGGACTACCAGGATTCCCTGGCCGAGATCGTCACCAAGCCGAATTTCTACGACGCCGACGAGAATGCAAAACGGCGCGCCCTTCTCTTTATTCGCCATCGTTCACTCTGGAAAGAGATCCCGGACGACACCGAGTGGTATGAAGTGGAAGTGGAAGAAGCCGATCTCGGTCAGATACGAGTCTTTCCGCGCGCCCAATGGCGAAAGCTGGGACGGGGCAATTTCTCCATGACGGAGATCCTGCGGGGCATGCGAACCCGTCAGCACGCCGTAGACGAAGCCTTCCTGTCCAAGATTGCGGCTATTCGCACGCGGCTTCGCCAGAAGGACTCCGGACCCGGTGCGGTCGTTCTCATTGGGCTCAATGAGACCGAACCGATGACAGTTCTGGATGGAAATCATCGGCTTGTTTCGGCGATGCTCGAATCACCTCATACACTCCACAAACTCCGATTCATGTGCGGGATCTCGCCTCGCATGTCGGAATGCTGCTGGTATAACACCAATTTCGTGACGCTTATGCGCTACGGCAGAAATGTCTTGACGCAGGCGGCGCGTGATCCCGAAGCGGAACTTGCACGCCTTTTTCAGACTCCCGGATAACCGCAGATTTCGATTAGCCGGGAACTCTGCACACTGATTGAATTCACCTTTGGTTCTTGGAGGAGAGACACAATGCGCGACACATGGTTTGAAGAGGGTACAGAGTTTGGAATAGGCAGGGCCTACTTATGAAAATTCGACCGTGTACAGTAACTGTGACCCAGTTGCCAGAAAAATTAAAGACCAGGGAAGGGCGGCTCTTCTTCGCAGACCTGCAGAGCCGCATCAAGATCGAGCGACCCTGTATCGTGCTCGATTGTGCGAAGGTTCGCGAGATGGATAAGCATGCGATTCATATGCTGCTGTGCTGCCTCGAAGAAGCAATGAAGCGCAATGGCGATGTGAAGCTCGCCGCCGTCACGCCGTCGATCGGAGAAATTCTGGAACGGACGCGGGTCGATCGTCTCTTCGAGATCTACGAGACGCAAACGGAAGCGGTCAACAGCTTCTTCCGGCCTCGTTTCGAGCCGGCGTCTTACGCGCGCAAAGCCCACGATTCCGATGAGATGTCCGAGTCAGCCGCCTGAGGCAGCGATTCGAACGCACAGGATCTGGAGGACAAGATGAGATCCGTAAAAAACGGGCTGTTCAGGCCCATTGCTGTCTGCCTCGTGGTGTGGCTGATGGTGCCCGCGAGTGAAATCGGGACGGCAGCAGCACAGCAAGCAGTGGCAGAGCAGCGTGCGGCAAACGCTCCTTCCGGAGAGGGTCCTGCTGGGGAGGCTGCCACCGGTTCAGTCATCGCCGGGAACGCGCTTCCCGATTCTCCAGAGCCGGTCAGTCCGCAGGCTGAACCCCTGGGTGCACGAGACAGCTCTTCGCAGAGCAGTTCGAGTGAACAGCAGCAAGGACCTGCGCAACCAGTTGGCACGGCCGCGGCTCCCTACGGAAAGACGATGGGCATAGCGGCGTCCCGGCCTGCGGGAGCGGCGATTGCACCGGCGAAGCAGAAGCGGGTGCGGACCATTCTCATCAGTGTCGGCGTAATCGTTGCAGCAGGAGTAGCCGTTGGCTCGGTGGCTGCTCTCTCGCATGGCAGCTCGAGCCACCCACAGTAAGTGGGAACGAACCGGAGCCCCGTGATGGCTGGACGAACAGCAGACAAGCGCACCCTCCTGGTGAGTTTCTCTGGCATTGACGGTGCCGGAAAGAGCACGCAGATCGAAGCCCTTTCACACGCGCCTCGCAGCGGACGGTCTGCGCGTCCGGTTGATCCGGTTCTGGGATGATGTTGCGCGCCTCAAAGGAATCCGCGAAACCTCGGGGCACAAGATTTTCAAGGGTGACAAGGGAATCGGAAGCCCATCGGCGCCGATCAACCGCCGCGACAAGAACGTGCAATCCGGGGCCATGACATGCATCCGATTCTTTCTCTACTTCGTGGATGCAGTCTCGGTACGGCAGGTGGTGAAGAAGGCGCTCCGGTCCGACGCCGATGTCGTCATCTTCGACCGGTACACCTGGGATGAGTTGGCGAATCTTAATCTGCGGAATCCGATTGTCCGAGCCTATATCCGGATGCTCGTGGCGTTTGTGCCCAGACCTCACGTCAGCTACCTGCTGGATGCGGATCCGCTTGAGGCGCGCTCGCGAAAGCCCGAGTATCCTCTCGATTTTCTTTATGCGAACCGTCAAGCGTATCTATCCCTGGCAGGGCTTATCGGTGGCATCACGGTGATCGCTCCCATGCCGATTCAGGAAGCCGCGCAACAGGTTCTTGCACGCGCTCGAGAGGAATTGTCAGACAGGGTGGTGCCCCGGCCTGAACGTCTCATCGACGCATCCAAGGATGATTCGTCGCGGTATACCGAGGCGAACATCCGCATCTAATGATTCATCCCGGCGGAACTGCGCCGGTCAAATCACCACACCATGAAGAAGGCTCCGGCCATGATCTCAAGATGCATGAATTGGCGAACTGCCCTGCAGGTATTTCTCTTTGCCTTGGTCTGTTCGCAGTCGACATCAATTGCCAACGCGTCCTCCTGCAAGACGGAATCGCAGATGACGGCGACGGAGCGGGATGCTCTGTCCACCACCGCTCATCAGCTGATCAGCGCGGTGCAGAGTGGCGATGTGCAGAATCTGCAGACAAACACGATACCCGCCGTGGCGGCGGATTTCGCGGGGATTGCGTCCTCGGTGCAGGCTCTCAAGCCCATGGTCCAGCAGGCGACGATCACCATCTACAACCTCTACGCTTTGGACGCGTCCAGCGACGCTCCCGGCGCGGCTCGAACCGACTTCTACTGCGGAACCCCGGTGGTGGTGCTGAACTTCAACGGTCTTCCTCCCGGCACCTATGCCCTGGCTATCATTCACGCCACCGGAGTACCCAAGCCCCAACAGATTTCACTGGTGCTCTCGAAGACAGGAACCCGCTGGATGCTGGCCGGCTTCTTCGCCAGGCCGATGGTGGACGCAGGTCACAATGGGCTCTGGTATTGGGAATCGGCGCGCACGTTCGCGCAGAAGAAGATGAACTGGAATGCCTGGTTCTACTACCGGATGGCCGCGAACCTTCTGGATCCCGTCGATTTCCTGACCAGCGCCAATCTTCAGAAGCTGCAACATGAAACCGACCAGGTTCGTCCGGACAACGTTCCCGGAGCCAAACCGTTGATGGTCACCGCGAACGGATCCACGTACCAGGTCACCGGGATCGACACCACTTCAGCTCTTGGTCCGCTCGATCTTGATGTCAACTACGTTCCCAATGCGACCCAGGCAAGTCAACTGCGAGATCCGCCCCTGGCGCGCAAGCAGGTGATGGACGTGATGACCTCAATTCTCGCTCTGCACCCCGAGTTGCACGATGCCTTTCACGGCATCTGGGTACACGCCGCGCAGGGAGACTCCGACCTCTTCTCGCTGGAACTGCCGATGGAGCAGATTGCCGCGCTGCCTGCGCCGGGAACTACTTCATCGACGATGGCCAAATAATCGTCAGGATTTATCGAGGCTTCCTGGTCCAGCGCCAGATGGACAATCCACTGGCAACAAGACACGCCGCGATGAAAATGGCCATTCCCCATTCGAAGGGGGTGGACTTCGCGATACGCAGTACCTGCTTCCCAAATTTCATTGCCAGGATCGATAGCACAGTGAAGCGCGCGGCGCGTGTGACGAAGTTGATGAGAAGAATGCGCCACAGGGAATAGTCAAACACGCTGACCACTGCGATGACCGTGGTGAACGGAAACGGGGGAGGAGCCAGCCCAGCGACCGCAATGGCCGCGGCAGAGTGGTTGTCAATTCGCTTCTTCAGCTTCGGATAGCGCTTTTCCCCAACGATTTTTCGAAGTCCGTCTTCACCCAGCTTGCGGGCGACTATAGCCAGAAATGCGGCGCCGATCGTGGATCCGCACGCCGCCGAGAGCACATACCAGGGTGTTCCGCCGGGGTGCTGAGCAACCAATGCCAGTACGAGCAAGTCATTCCCGAAGGGAAGCACGAGAAACGAAGAATCGAGAACCCCCATCACCATGGGTCCGAAGTAACCAATTTGAAACAGAAAACTCAGGAATGGGGAAAGAAACTTCACTGCTGGGTAAGATGGCGTTCCGGTCTGCTCGTTTGTATCGCTTCAGTGCTTTGGACATACGTTGGCTATCGAGGCCGTGGGCATGCCGCCGAAACTGAGTCCGATAGCCTTGACCGAGCGCGCCTGTTTACTGCGCGATATGACTCAAATGCAATTCGGCCTTGAGAGGAAGCGTCGCGACCGAATCACCAACCGAAATCGTGAACTTGTCGCTCCCGATCGACCACGCGTTCGAGTGCGTGTCAAAAAACGAGAAGGCGCGTTCATCAAGGTTGATCGAGACATGCTTCGTCTCGCCGGGCTTGAGATTGACTCTCTCGAAGCCCTTCAACTCATGTTCCGGACGCTCGACCTTCGGTTGATTTTCGGTGACGTACACCTGCGCGACCTCGGCTCCCTCGCGGGCCCCGGTGTTGGTCAGGTCGAAGGTCACGGTTGCCGTTGCCCGATCCTGAGAGGGAGTCACCTTCAACGCCGAGAACTTGAATGTCGTGTAGGAAAGTCCAAAGCCGAAGGGGAACAGGGGCGTGATCTTGTTTTTCTCATAGCCGCGATAGCCGACGAAGATGCCTTCCTTGTAGGTGACCCTTTTCTGTCCATCTTCGGGATAGTAGTTAGCGAATGTCGGGTTATCTTCTGGATTGCGTTCGAAGGTCGCGGGCAGATGGCCGGATGGATTCACATCACCGAAGAGAATCTCGGCCAGCGCACGGCCTCCCGCCTGGCCGCCGTACCACGTTTCGAGGAATGCCGGGACACTCGATAGCCAGGAACGGGAATCGACGTTGCCGCCGGATGTGACTGCAACGATCGTTTTGGAGTTGGCTTTTGCCATGGCCGCGATCAACTCGTCCTGGCCATAGGGCAATGAAAACGTGCGGTCGCCGCCTTCGCTCTCGTTTTCCTGCGCGAAGCCGGCCTGGACAAGCACCACATCCGCCTTGGAGGCCATCGCAATCGCCTGCGCGTTCACGACTTTGTCCTCCGGCACAATTCCAATCGCCAGGTGGCCACCGATCGGCGAAGTCTGCATGTGCTCCACAACCACCTTGTGCGATCCAGCTGACAAGTCCATGGTCACATATGGTTGAAATGCCCGGACCAGGCTCCAACAGTCGATAATCTGCTTGTCGTCGACTGAAACGCGGAATCCCGCGCCTTCCCCCGAGCCTTCCACGACGACGATGTATTTCCCCGCTTGAAGCGGCGTGAAGTAGCCCGTCAGGCGATGCGACACGGGTTTCGGTCCGGACATGAAGATCGCCATCGCGCTCTCAATGTCTTCCATCAACAGCTTGATGCTCAAGCCTTCGAGCTTCATGTGCGGAGCGGTTGTGGTGGTGGGCGAGCCGGACAGATCAGCGTTCCCGTATGTTTCGAGCGTCACTCCCCGCTGGCCGTTCGAAGCGGCGGTCGTCCATGCTGTATCGTTCGCCACCTGGTTCATTGTCGGCAGACCGGGATCGTACAGGACTGAAGTGCCGGCGCCGGCGGCATCGGCAACACCGAGGAAGCTGCTCACGCTTTGGAAGGGCACAACACCGGCGCTGCCGCCGCCCACCGGCACCGCGGGATAAGCATCCGGGCCGACGATGAGAATGGTTTTTACTTTGGCTCGGTCGAGAGGCAACACGCCGCCTTCGTTCTTGAGCAGAACGGCTCCTTCTCGCGCGGTCTGCAGAGCGGTGGCGGTGTTGCGCGCATCGACGACCGACTGCCCCATGTCTTTCTGTTCACGGTCGAGCCAGCCGAACGACATGGCGGTGGCCAGAATGTGCCGGACCTTTTCGTCGATGGTGGCTTCACTCACTTTGCCTGCATCGATGAGTGGCTTCAGGTTTTCTCTGTTCATGAACTTGCCCGTCGGCATTTCGATATCAAGGCCGGCGTTGGCGGGGCCCATCGCGTCATAGGTAGCATCCCAGTCCGACATCAGCACACCCTGAAATCCCCAATCCTTGCGCAGGACGTCGATATTGAAGTGACTGTTCTGCGTAGCGTGCTCGCCGTTGATCAGGTTGTAGGAGTCCATCACCGCGCCGACGTGAGCTTGCTTCACGGCCGCTTCGAAGGCAGGCAGGTAGATTTCGTGCACCGTGCGGTCGTCGACGATGGTATCGGAATCGTGCCTCAGAAATTCGCTGTTGTTTCCGAGGTAATGCTTGACGGTTGCGCTGACGCCCTGCTGCTGCATGCCGCTGATGTAGCCCACCGCAATCGCCCCGGCGAGAAATGGGTCTTCGCCGAAGTACTCAAAGTTGCGGCCATTGCGCGGCGAGCGGTAGATGTTGACTCCGGGGCCGAGCATGAAGTGGACGCCGCGTGCGCGAGCGTCGCGGCCGATAGCGGCACCGGCGTCAGCCGCCAGTGAACGGTCCCATGAAGCCGCCAGTGAGATCCCGACGGCGAGTGTCGTCGAGGGGAATCCTAAATTCGACCGGACCCCGTAGGGGCCATCCGACATTTCGATCGAGGGGAGCTTCAGCTCCGGTACGGCACGAACAGCGAAGCCAGTGCCGCCGATGTAGTCCAGTTTCTGCTGCAGCGTCATCGATTTGACCAGATCATCCACGCGCTGTTTCTCGACATTGGTCAGCGAGTGCGGGCCTTGCGCGGATGCGAAGAGGGCCGAAAAGAGCAACGACGCAAAAACGGCGAGCACACGCCGATTGATACACCCTGGTGGACAAATGATGCTTCGCATACGGACTCCCTTACTCGTTGATGTTTCCGCGGTCGAGCGTTGTTTTACTCGCTCGCGTTTTCCCGGTTTTACGGAACGAATGAGGATACACCTGCGGCCTCACCCGGCTCAATTGTTGCCTGGGTTCAGCGGTGTCCGCGACTCACTGTGCAAAGAGACTGAGGGGGATCGCATCGCCCATCGCCTTGTACCCCGCGGGCGACGGATGAAGGTGGTCGCCGCAATCGTAGGCAGGCAGCAGACGATCGGGATGCTGAGGATCGGCGACAACGCGGTCGAAATCGATGACCGCGTCAAAGTGCCCCGCGGTTCGAATCCATTCGTTGACGGACTGCCGGTCGGCTTCGCTCAGCGGCCCGGGATGGTAGTAGTTTGAATCCGTGTACGGGGTGATGGTCGCTCCGAAGACCCGCAGTCCATGCGCATGCGCGCGGACGATGATCTGCTGGTATGCGGCCACGATGCGCTGAACCATCGCCTTGTGTTCGGCTGGACTCACTTCACCGTCCCGTGCCAGTCCCCCCAGGTCATTGACTCCTTCAAACACAATGAGCCAATGCACGCCCGCGGGAGCTAGCACGTCGCGGTCAAAGCGTGACAGCGCGTTGGGTCCGAGCCCATCGGTAAGTAAATGATTGCCTCCGATTCCCTGGTTCGAGACGCCGATGTTGCGCGTAGCTGCCGAGCCCTGCAACCGCGCTGCGAGCGCGTCGGTCCAGCGGTCATTCCCGTTTGTAGTCGCACCATGGCCGTCGGTGATGGAGTCCCCGAGCACAACGAGGGAGGCGGAGTCAGACGGCGCGAGCACATCGATTTCAGAAACCTGGTACCAATGATCCACGCGCGTCGGCTCCTTGAGCGTGGGAGCGGCGACCTGGTCACCGTGGACGTAGTACGACGTGGCGCGGGAGCCGGGATGACCTGTCTGTTGTGCCGGTGGTGTTCCCAGGTGAAACGTCACAGCGAGATCGGAAAGCGCGGCCACGGGAAAGTCCACTGGATCCGAGACGAATTCGGCGCCGGGCGGGATCGTGACGTCCATGCTGCCAGCGAAGTTGAGTGCCTTGTCCGTTTCCGGATCGATTGCCGGCGAAGCGACAGAGAGAGGATGCGCAATGTGGACAGAGGTGATGTGCAGGGCCTCGGTTCCGAATGCATTCGAGACATGCACTCGCACGGACGGGCCTCCGAGGGAAAGGTGAAAAACCTGGCGCACGGTTGCGTCCCGCAGATCCTCAAACGGGATGGCATTCTGTGGCTCGGGAACCTGTTGCGAAGCTCCCCACGTTGCGGCCCATTTGTGCTGCGCCTGGGTTCCGGGCTGGGCGTGCGAATGATTCGCGAGACCGCCGAGGGCCGCAAGGAGGATAAGATCCTTTGCGAATTTCAGTGCGCGCGCCTTCATCAAAGATGTACCATCTTGCAGCAATAAATCGCTTTTCAGCGAAGCCAGACGTTTTGCCCCTGCTACCGTGCGGGGATGCGATACACGGTTACGGAATATGGACGCAACTGCACAGGAATGGCGCCCGATCGCAATTCGATAGTCGAAGACTCAGGCGCTACAGCCGTGGGATGATCCAGGCTGTTTTCAGCATTGAGGTCATTGCTGGCCAGCGTGGTGACCTTCGCTGTGCCGGACGGGTTGACTCCATTCAATCTGATCTCTGCCTGTCTTGGAGTGGCCGCGAAGTTAATGGCCTTCACGATCAGCTCATGGGTGCGGTCGTCGAGCGATGCGCTTGTATAGAGGCCGTCTTCGGCGTGGGGCGTAACGGGAACGATACGCGTCCCAACGTTGTTGGCGAAGACCTTTTGAACGTAGTAATCCGTAGTGCCGTAGGAACGCAGGTTGTCAAACCAGATGGCGTCCGGCTTCCACTGCCACGCATCGACGTTCGCCAGCAGCGGCGCATACGAGGCCATCTGCACGACATCGGCGTTGCGCTCCAGCCCGGTCATAAAAGCGGCTTCTGAGATCGCCGCTTTCCAATTATTCCGATTTTCAGAACTCGTCGTACCGACGGTCTGCGCGGCATATTCGCCCGCAAAGACTTTGGGACCATTCCTGTCGTAGCGATCATAGCGAGCCGTGTTGGCGAGGAACCATTCCGGACTCATGTAGTAATGTTCGTCGACGATATCGGCATGAAGCGTTCGCCAGTTGCTCCACATGGTCTCGAACGGTTCGCCGGCTGGAGCGGGCCCCGCGGCGACGACCAGCTTGATCTCCGGGTGCTGCGCTTTCAATGCCGCCGCAAAGACCTTGTAGCGCTCCACGTAGTGCGGACCCCACTGCTCGTTGCCAACCCCGATCATCTTGAGGTGAAACGGCTCGGGATGCCCCATCTGAGCGCGCAGCTTGCCCCAGGGCGAAGTGGCTGGACCGTTGGCGAAGTCGATGAGATCCAGTGCGTCGTGCACATATTCGTCGAGCTGATCGAGTGCAGCCGTCTCGTCGGTGTTGAACTGGCAGGCCATCCCGCAATTCAGGATGGGCAGCGGCTCCGCGCCAATATCCTCGGCCAACTGGAAGTACTCATAAAAGCCCAGGCCGAACGACTGAAAGTAGTCCGGCGCCGGCCGGTAATCAAATTCATCATTCCAGCGATTGATGATGGTTTTCCTTTGGCTAATATCTCCGATAGTTGTCTTCCAGCGATAGCGCGTCAACAACTGGCGGCCCTCGACGATGCAGCCACCGGGGAAGCGAATAAATCCCGGATGCATATCGGAGAGCAACTGGACCAGGTCTTTGCGTAGCCCGTTGGGACGGCCCTTCCATGTGTCCACCGGGAACAGCGAAACCATGTCAAGATCGAGTTGTCCGGCCTCGTCAACGAACAGGTTCAATTGCGCGTGCGGCACGGTCGCGTTGGCTCCGGATGACGATTTCATATCGCTTCCATGGCCCGTCGAATCCTTCCAGCTTTCCACTGCCGATTTCATGGCCGTTCCCGTCCGTGAGGGTGGCGCGGATCGCTTTGGGTCCGCCGCTCCTTACATACGCGGAAAACCGGTACGCGGCGCCGCTCTGCACTCCGATTCCGCGAAAGCCGGTGTTATAGAATGCGTATCCGGGTTCGTAAGCGCGGACCCTGAGATAGTGCGGATTCGACTCATTGAGCGGGTCGTCGGTGCGAATGCTGAGCTCGCCCTTGGGATTGTCGATCCCCTTTTTGCTTAGGCCCAGGACCTCGTGCCAGCCGGTCAGCGGCTCCTGAAACTCGAATGATCGGTTCTTGACCAGTTCGGGATAGAGCCCGCCGTCCGCACCAAAATTGATGTCTTCGAAAAAAATACCGAACATGGTGGGAGAAATAGGCGCACCGGGATGCGCGGCATCAACGGAGATTACGGCAGCACTCGGTTTGTCCTGGCCGAAGAGGCCGACGGGAAAAACCAACAGGGCAACAATCGCGAACCAGGTTCTTGTACGCATATTGCGCCCCATAGTAAACGCTTTCCCAGGACAGCGTCTATGAGTTTGGCGAGATCTGAATGGCGGCGATTGTTACTGGGACACGACGACGATCATGAAGGTTCCCGGTTTTGCCTTGGGGCGACTTGTAGGGCTTGCGGGCGCGTCGAACTCTGACGTCGGCAGATAGATCTTGTGGGTCGCAGAATCCACGCCCAGCGTCTTCGCTCCATAAGCTGTCTTTACCACCTGGGCTACTTCATACTTGCCTGACTTTTCACTCGCCACGGTCAGCGAACCATCGCGGCAGCTCGCAAACGCCTGCCCGCCATCGAATGCGGTGGCATCAACCCCTGCACCGATCGGAAGCGCACCCAGGACCTTGCCGTTGTCTGCGCTCATCACGACCAACTGCTGCGGGTTGCGGCAGCCCACGAAGAGAACGTGGGTCTTTTTGTCCAGGGACATACCGACAGGATGGCCGCCCGGCGCGACGGGCCAGCGGGACTTCACGCTTCTGGTTTTCATGTCCACGACGGCGACCTGATCTTTGTCTTCAAGATTGATGAACACAGTGCCGGTTCCGTCGGAAGCGAGAAACTCCGGCGCCCCGCCGAGGTCGATGGGCGGATCGATCTTTCCCTTGGCGGGGTCGATATCCGGGCTGAATGTCATCAGCACGCCCTTGTCGCCCGAGACGGCAAGAACCTTATTTAGCGCCGGGTCGTAGATGATGCCATCGGAATCTGGTTCCGTTACCAGGGTTCCAAGCACCGCATAGGTGTTGAGATCGAAGATGACGATGGCGCCATTGCCGCCGCCATCGGTGATGAAGCCGCGTCCGACCGATGGGACGATCGCCACTCCGTGCGCATTTTTCTGTCCCGGAATATCTCCAAGCCCTTTGCCGGAATCGGCGTCGAGAACCAGCGTGTGCGTGGTTCGCGGGACGAAGAGCCGATGGGTTTGGGGGTCGACGGTGAGGTAGTCCATTCCACCGTCACCGCCCACGTGAAGCGTGTTGGCTACCTTCCAGGTTGACTGCGCCGGCGAAAAGACCGCCCAAAGTACCACCGCAGCGAACACTGCGAAGAACCGAAAAATTTTCACCTTAAACATCTCCTGGTTGAGCGTTGAAACATGAATAACTTAGCCGAAGCATTGGCAGAACTTCGCCCCAGTCGAATGCTAGCACCCGGAGTCTGAAGGTTTGCTGAATTCTCGAAGAATGCTTTGGGTGCGATTTGTCGTCGGGACCATCCCCGGCTTACACATCTGCAACCTCTGCGCGATACCATAGATTGTTTGCCGCAGATCGTCCTCCTGGAGGGCGGTTCGGGATTTTTGCGAGGGTGGATGAGCGAAAAGCGTTGGGTGTTGTTGATTGCCAGTGAGGTGGGACGCACCGATTCCGTCTCCGACCGGGCCATGGAGCGCCTGGTCGATGCCATCGGCGAGGAGGGCTACGAGGTCGTGCGCACCACCTCGCCCGAAGACGGACTGTCCCTGGTTACCTCCGATCCCAGCTATTCCGCCATCCTGCTGGACTGGGACCTCGAAAGCAACTCGCAGTTCGAAGAACGCGCCGCCCTCGACATCATCCGCGGCGTACGTCATCGCAACAAGAAGGTTCCTATCTTCCTGATCGCCGACCGCACGCTGGTGTCGGAACTGCCCCTCGAAGTCATCAAGCAGGTCCATGAATACATCCACCTCTTCGGCGACACGCCCGCTTTTATCTCCTCGCGGCTCGATACGGCCATCGAGCGCTACCACGAGCAGCTCTTGCCGCCCTACTTCCGTGAACTCCTCAAATACAACGACCAGTCCGCTTATTCCTGGGACGCACCCGGACACATGGGCGGCGTGGCTTTTCTCAAGCACCCGGTGGGACAGGAGTTTCATCGCTTCTTCGGCGAAAACCTATTGCGCTCTGACCTCGGCATCTCATCCGCGCCGCTCGGCTCATGGCTCGACCACATCGGCCCTCCCGGCGAATCCGAGCGCAACGCCGCCCGCATCTTCGGCGCCGACTGGACTTTCTACGTGCTGGGCGGCTCCAGCACCTCCAACCAGATCGTCGGCCACGGAGTCATCGCCCAGGACGACTTCGTTCTGGCCGACGCCAACTGCCACAAATCCATCTGCCACTCGCTCACCGTCACCGGCGCCCGCCCCGTCTATTTCAAGCCCACGCGCAACGGATACGGCATGATCGGCCTCGTCCCGCTGAGGCGTTTCTCTCCGAAATCCGTACAGAAACTCATCGCCCGCAGCCCATTCTCCGCCGGCGCCCGCTCCCAGGAGCCTACCTACGCCGTGGTCACCAACTCCACTTACGACGGGCTCTGCTACAACGTCGACCAGGTCGTCGAGCAGCTCGCCGGCTCCGTTGCCCGCGTCCACTTCGACGAGGCCTGGTATGCCTACGCCAAGTTCCATCCCATCTATCGGGGACGCTACGCGATGGGCGTCCCGGACGACATGGAAGATCGCCCCACCATCTTTTCCGTGCAGTCCACGCACAAGATGCTCGCAGCGTTCTCGATGGGGTCCATGATCCACGTCAAGCTCTCCGACCGCGCCCCGCTGGACTTCGATCAGTTCAACGAATCGTTCATGATGCACGGCACCACTTCGCCTTTCTACCCGCTGATTGCATCGCTTGACGTGGCCGCCGCGATGATGGACGAGCCCGCCGGCCCGACATTGATGGACGAGACACTCGCCGATGCCATCAGCTTCCGCCAGGCCATGAGTTCCATTGCCCACCGCCTGCGCACCGCATCCGAGAACGGTGAGGCCTGGTTCTTCGGCATCTACCAGCCGGAGCGCGTTACCGATCCGGCCACCGGCGAAAGTATCCTGTTTGAAGATGCTGAAGACGAACTCCTCGCCACCGAGTCAAGCTGTTGGACCCTCAAGCGCGGCGACGAATGGCATGGCTACCAGGACGAAGACTCGCCTGACGACTACTGCATGCTCGACCCCGCCAAGGTGACCATCCTGACCCCCGGCGTCAATGCACAGGGAGTCATTGCCAAATGGGGAATTCCCGCCGCGGTGCTCACCGAATTCCTCGACTCGCGCCGAGTCGAGATAGCCCGAACCGGCGACTATACCGTTCTGGTGCTCTTTTCGGTTGGAACCTCCAAGGGCAAGTGGGGCAGCCTGCTCGAAAATCTCTTCGAGTTCAAGCGCCTCTACGACTCCGATGCTTCGCTCGAAGAGGCGCTTCCGGAGTTGGTCCAGCGCTTCCCCGCCCGCTATCGCAAACTCACGCTCAAAGAACTCTCCGACGAGATGCACAAGGCGATGATTGACCTCGACCTCGCCGGGCTGGTCAACGCCGCCTGCGACGAGGACTTCGATCCGGTTCTCACGCCCGCGCAGACCTACCAGAAGCTCGTCCGCCATGAGACCGAGCGCATTCGGTTTCGAGAGATGGCGGGCCGAATCGCCGCCGTCATGCTGGTCCCCTATCCGCCCGGCATTCCCATGTCCATGCCCGGCGAACGCCTGGGCGGCCCCGAGTCGCCGGTCATCAAGCTCATCGTGGCCATGGAGCAGTTCGGCAAGCGCTTCCCCGGCTTCGAGCGCGAAGTCCACGGCATCGAGGTCGATGGCGAAGGAAACTACTGGATGCGCGCGGTGATTGAGGAGCCCGAAAAGAAGCGGAACAAATCGAAAAAGCGCCGGGCGGCAGTTGAGCCCCCGATCAACGCACCCCGCCTTCCCAGCCGGCCCGTGCGTCATTCGACTGAATAGCGCCAGCGGTCCGCATTGAATTCGGAGTGCGGGCCATTTGGAGTTCTAGCCATGGGCATGAATCAACGGGTGCGTCGGCTTTGATCCACCTATATGATGGCCAGCATATGACCACCAGGGTTCAGCGCTCGAGAGACCGGATCGTCAAGTTTGTTGCCAAGCCATTGGCGATCTCGTTTTTCTTCGTCTTTCTGGCCTTGCTCTGGACGTTCCCATTACAGAAAGTGATGGCCTACCCGTTCGTCTTCCTTTTCTTTGGGGCCATCATGTGCAGCGCGTGGTTTGGCGGCATTATTGCCGGCACGATGGCTGTTTTGATGTCGTCGCTGGCGATCGATTATTTCTTCGTGCCCCCTTTCTATTCCATGACCGTGGGTCGGGAATTTCGAAGCTACGTGGCAGCGTTTGTGATCTGCGCAATCGCGATAACCGCGGTTAGCTCGGCTCGCAAAAAGAGCGAAACAACGGTCAAGACCGCACGCGATCAGTTGGAGCTTCGGGTTCAGGAACGCACCGCGGAACTGCAACGCTCGAACGCGGAGATCATGGAGAGAGAGCGCCAGCTCCGCGAACTGACAGAGGCCATTCCGCAACAGATCTGGCGCACGGATGCCGGCGGAGCCATCGAATACTGCAATCGCAATCTGATCGACTATCTCGGAAAGGACGCGCACGATCTCGGGCGCGAAACATTTTCGAGCATTCTTCATCCGGAAGATGCTCCGTTGTTCAACCAGAACTGGGAGATCGCGCGCGCATCAGGCGACAAGTTTGAAGTTCAGGCGCGGGTACGGGGCGCGGACGGGGGCTACCGCTGGTTCCTGATTCGCGGTAACCCACAGCGCAGCGCGCACTGGCGAGATTGTGTGCTGGTATGGGGTGCACATTGATATCGAGGAGCGCCAGCAAACGCAACAGGCGCTTCTGATCTCGCAGGAGAATCTTTCCCGCCTCTCCAAAACCATGAGCCTGGCGGAGATGGCGGCTTCGATTGCCCATGAACTCAACCAGCCTCTGACCGCGCTGGTTGTCGATTCGCACGCATGCCGGCGCTGGTTGAACAGCCATCCTGTCAATGTAGAAAGAGCGGTTGCGACTACCGAACGCATCGTTCGTGAATGCACGAGAGCAAGCGCGGTAGTGAGCAGGGTGCGCTCGCTCTTTAACAGGAGCGAGTACGTGCGGGAATCGACCGATATCAACAGCCTGGTCCGGGATCTGGCCCGCCTGATGCGAGAGGATGCCATTCGTCGCAATGTGTCTATCAAATTGCGCCTGGCGGAAGGCATGCCGCGGTTGGAACTTGACCCGGTGCAGATCCAGCAGGTACTCCTGAATCTGGCGATGAATGGTATGGACGCGATGGCAGAATCCGAGGACGGGCGGGAGTTGGAGATCTCGTCGGGCATGTCGCCGTCCGGGGAGGTCATGATCACGGTGAGGGATTCCGGTGCCGGCCTGGACGAACAGATACGGGCGAGAATCTTCGAACCTTTCTTCACGACCAAGCCGGCCGGCACGGGGATGGGGCTATCGATTTGCCGCAGTATTGTCGAGGCCCACGCAGGGCGAATCTGGGCAGAACCTTTGGCGCGCGGAGCGGCCTTTCACTTCACTCTGGGACCGAGCGCATGACAGGGCCTGTCGATCCGGGCTCACCTGCTGAGCAGACCGTCTACATCGTGGACGATGATCCCGCGATCTGCGAATCGCTGTGCGACCTGATTGAATCAGCGGGACTGGCGACCAGGCAATTTGCGTCGGCGGAACAGTTTCTGGAAAAATGCACGCCGGAAATGGCCGGGTGCCTTGTTCTCGATGTGCGCCTGCCTGGAATGAGCGGTATGGAACTGCAGAACAAGCTGCTGAAATCCGGCAATGCCAATTCCGATCATTATTATGACCGCACACGGCGACATACCGATGGTGCGGAATGCGATGAAAGCGGGGGCGGTAGAATTTCTAACCAAGCCCTTTCAGGATGAGGAACTGCTATCGGCTATTGAAGAGGCCTTCGCTTTCGATCGTGCTCAGAGGACTGCGAAAACGCTGGAACGATCGATCCTTGACCGATGGAAGACTCTCTCCGAACGGGAGCGCCAGGTACTCGAACTGGTGACCGCCGGAATGCTGAATAAGCAAATCGCCGACCGGTTGAATCTTAGCCTAGTTACTGTCAAATTGTATCGTCGCCAGGTCATGGAAAAGATGCAGGCTAAGTCATTCGCCGACCTGGTGAAGATGTGGGAAAAAGTAAAGACGCCGGAGAATCAGAAGCTGTCCATGTAGTCAGCAACAGGAGATCAACTCGGATCCTTATACCGTCCTTACGGAAAATGCAGGGCTATACCAAAGGATAGGTTGTTCCGGCAAAAGCCGCACTCTAGTCTCACGCTAACGCTCTTGGGATATCTGCCGCGCCGCACGCGACGATGGCAGACCCTGCCCCGGTTCGAACTCGTTTCGAAAGATTCGGTCTCGGGAGTCACGCCGGGGTCCGCGTGGTGATTCGCTGTAACATCGCAACGCAGCTGGTCTGTCGGTGAGCACATTGCCGAGGCCTCGAACGTGTATCTGTCGGAGGACGATTGAGTACCCAGGCATTGTTGATTGAAATGCTGCTTTCGAGCTTTTTTGCGGTGGCGTGTTTCCGGGCCCGCGCGAAGACGCTGGACAGCATACGAATCGCACCTCGCACCCTGTTCGTTTTGACCGATCGTCTCGAACGGTTGCGCCGGTCCCGGTGGCAGTGGTTCTCTATGGTGCTTGTGCTGGTGCTGGTTCGCCTGCAGAGGGGCACTCCGATGGTCGCAGAACTGACCGTGTTGGCGCAGTTCATCGTGTTCTTGTCTCTGCCAACTGAGAAATCGTCTCTGGAGGTTTTACGCGGACGATGAAGTTTCTCCGCGACGCCGGAAGCTTCCTGCGATGCGTTCGCCGGAGGCTGCGCATTGGGGAGTTGTCGCGCGAACCGTTGATATTGCTCCGCGTCGAATGGAGAACTGAATGCGTGGAATGCGATTGGCTGATGCGGCCTGCCGATCCATGGGATGAGGATTTGCCATTCCATCTGGCCAGGGAAAACGAGACCTTCCAGGCTCTCAGAGATGCTCTTGAGTTGCGCAGGATGATCTTCCATTCGTTTCCTTCGGCGATGAAGGCAGAACTGCGCATGTATCGTGCCGATGCGGACGGTCAGCTTGAATTGATGATGACAGGGAGCGTCGCTCGCACCAATGAGGTATTCGAGCGCGTCGCTTCCGTCGTGATGCGCGCCCGATTATGCGGTTTTCAGTTCACCCTGGCCTCAGGTGTGCTAAAAGGACCGTCCCAGTCCTGCTAGCACTAACCTCTGATTTGCGTTTAACAACTCTGAACGAAATTGAGGAGAAGAGAAATGGCTGCCACAACATCGCAGGGCAAAACCTTCACCATTTTTATCGTAGGTCTCACGGTCGCTTGCGCAGGGCTGGCGTTCATCGCCACCGGCATCGCCAAGCTGGCGCTGCTGGTCGGCCTTATCGCCGTCGGATTCTCGTTTGCCGCATTCATCAAGATCAAGCCGCTTGAAGGGAAACCCGCTATCGGTAAACAACCGGCAGCCTTGAAACTCGGCGGCCTCGGCGTTGTGTTACTCGGCTGGCTGATCGTGATCGTCGGACTCAATCTGACTGCCGGCGTTAGTGGCAGAATGATCACCACTCTCCTTGGATTAGCCGTCTCCCTGGTCGGAGTCCTGGTGATCCTGCCAATCGCGGCCAACAAGAACGCCATCTGGAAGTCGTAGCAACCGGTTCTTTATCCACCAACACCGATCCAATCCCACCCTGGAGCTGAATTGATGAAGAATGCTCGCTTCGCATTTTGTATCTGCGCCATCGCGGTCGTGTTGTTGGCTGGCGCTAGAACTGTGGCTCGGGCCGACGCTGCGCCAGCGTCTGCCGCCGAGCTGAAGGATGCCGCCGCCAAGGCGCCCACTACCGCGACACAGGCAGCCGGCGATCCCGGCGGCACAACTACAGGCACCATCAACGATGTTCCCGTCGGCGATCCAAAAGTCGGATTGACCCTGGGCGATGTGGCAAACCAGGTTGGCCAGAACAAGATCGGCATCAACTTTACCTGGACCCTGATCACCGGCTTCCTCGTCATGTTCATGCAGGCGGGTTTTGCGATGGTTGAAGCCGGCCTGTGCAGGGTCAAGAACGCAAATCACACCTACATGATGAACTTCTTTGTTTACGGGTGCGGCCTGTTAGCGTACTGGCTTATCGGTTTCGCAATCCAAATGGGCGGCGCCGCCGGAAACGGCAATCTCGGAGGACTGCAGCCGCTGGCCAGCGAGCACACCGTGTCCCTCTTTGGCAAGACCTGGGGACTCTTTGGACAGAGTGGCATGCTCCTGACCGGTCACACCTATGACGTCGGTGTCATGGTCATCTTCCTGTTCCAGATGGTCTTCATGGATACTGCGCTGACCATCGTGACCGGAGCCTGTGCGGAGCGCTGGAAATTTCTCACCTTCGCCGTCTCCTCAGTGCTCATGGGAGCCTTTACCTATCCATTGTTCGCTAACTGGGCCTGGGGTGGCGGCTGGCTATCGCAGCTCGGCACCAATCTAGGACTGGGAAAGGGCTATTGCGACTTCGCTGGTTCAGGAGTCGTGCACGCGGTAGGTGGCATGACCGCACTGGCCGTGGCATTGATCATTGGGCCACGTATTGGCAAATTCAACCGCGACGGTTCAGCCAATGCCATCATCGGCCACGATATATCGGCGGTTTTGATCGGCTGCTTCATCCTCGCATTCGGTTGGTTCGGATTCAACCCGGGCAGCACGCTGGGCGCGTCCGGGGCTGGTTGTCTGCGCATCGGTTCCGTCGCCGTCAACACCATGCTGGCTGGCTGCACGGGCACTTTCGGGGCGTTGCTTTACATGTGGTCATTGAAAGGCAAGCCCGATGCGTCCATGAGCGGCAACGGATTGCTCGCGGGCCTGGTGGCGATCACAGCGCCCAGCGGTTTTGTCAGTCCGGTCGGTAGCGCCATCATCGGCCTCATCGCCGGTCTTCTCGTCTGCATCAGCGTCTCCTTCGTTGAGAACTCGCTGAAAGTGGACGATCCCGTCGGTGCCATCTCCGTACACGGCACATGCGGCCTCTGGGGCGTGCTCTCTGTGGGCTTGTTCGCCGACGGAACCAGCAACTACGGAGGATCATGGAACGGCGTCACCGGATCCGTAACTGGTCTGTTCTATGGTGATGCTAGCCAACTGGTTGCGCAGTTAGTCGGCATCTCGACCCTGGTGGGATTTGTCTTCAGCTTCAGTTTCGCTCTGAATTGGGTGCTCGATGTTGTCGTCGGCCAGCGCGTTTCAGCCGAAACGGAAGTAGCGGGACTCGATTTGCCGGAAATGGGGCAGCTTGGATATCCGGAATTCGTCTTTTCGCCTGAGCCCGAATATCTGATGGCCGCTGAAAAGGTCGCCATCGCCTAGAGTGCTTTTGCAGCATTCTCCTGCAGCAGGGCAACTGCCAAGCCCTGCTGCACCTTTGTTTCCAGTCCTTATCAGGCGGAGAGTTCATGAATCTGACGCGCAGGAATTCCGACATTGAAGTGGATGATAGAACCTTGGTCATGGCCGAGCGCAACTCCGTAACGGCCATCTTTCCGGGCCTGCTGGCAGCCGGGACATCGAAACAATTGCAGCGCATGTTTCGTGACCCGCGGGTACTCGAACCACAGGAACGCGGAAACCTGATCGTGCAACTTAAGATCGCGGTCGAACTCGCCCCAGAGATAGTCGAGCTCCGCGTTCTGCTGGGCATGGCGCTATCAGTGGACCTGCAAGCTCATGAGGCGATGGAACAACTACGTCAGGCGGTTGAACAATGTCCGGACTGCTTCATCGCCCGGCTGAAGTACGGCGAGCTTCTGATGCGGTTGCGGATTTGCCAGAAGGCCGCGGAAGAGACGCACCAGGCTTCACTCCTCGCAGTGAACGCTGCGCAATCTGAAGTAGCGCGACGGCAGGCGGCGACCATCCGGACGATGTTGCGCGAAGGGATTGAGCGGGGAGGTTACAACGGCTTGTTGTCGCGCGTCTTCCGTCTCGGTCGCAAATCCAAGGAACAGACCAGCGCTCCTGTCTTCGTAGGAACCAAGTAAAAGAGGATGCCCGCGAGTCTGCAACTAGCCCTGTTGATTGCCATCCTGCTTCCTGCAGGGAAGATGGTGGCCGCGGTGTGTACGCGCTTCGGCATCCCAGCAATCCTGGGCGAGTTACTGGTCGGAGTCATCGCCGGGCCCGGGTGTTTCAATCTCCTTCATATGCGGCTCTTCACCGGCACTCCTGCCGCGGATGCATTCCTGCTCATGGCCCAGATCGGCGGATTGGTGCTGATGTTCATCGCCGGGCTGGAGACGGATATCGACCGCATGCGGGAAGCCAGCGCCACGGCTTTTCTCGTAGCGCTCTCAGGAGTGATCTGGCCTTTCTGTCTTGGCGCCGGCGCCGCCCACATGCTCGGACTTCCCTGGAGCTCCGCATGTTTTCTTGGCGGAGCGCTCACGGCAACGAGCGTGTCCATTTCTGCCAGGACGTTAATGGATGCCGGGAAAATGACCTCGACCGAAGCTACGGTAATTCTGGGTGCGGCAGTTATCGATGATGTAATGGGACTCTTTGTTCTGGCATTCCTGGCAGCCTCGTGCAGCACGATCGGGGCCGACGCATTTGGGGTCGCACCATCACTTTCCTACTGGCTCGATCATCACCTGGCTTGGGCGGCCCGGCACCCGCTCGTTGTACAGATGACGATGATCGCTGTTTGCGTGACCCTCTTTTTTATCATTGCCTACGCTGCAGCTCAACGATGGGCCGACCCGTTTATGCGCCTGATGCGCAAACTTGACGTCAATGAAGCCGTCACAAGCTGCGTTCTTGCCCTGGTTCTCATATATGCGGTGAGTGCAGAGTGGCTTGGTAGCGTCGCAGGCATCACGGGCGCCTATCTCCTGGGGTATGTATTCGCCGGGGCCAGACTCAAACCGCTTATTGAACGCACGTTTAGCTCGATAGGTCACGGCTTCCTCATTCCGCTTTTCTTTGTGTCGATCGGTTTATCGAGTAATTTTCGTGCGCTGGGCGGCCACTGGCTGCTGCTCGCAGTCATCTTCGTCATTGCTGTGGTGAGCAAACTGATCGGCTGCGGAACTGCGGCCCTGGCCATGGGCATGGGAACGGTTCGCAGCTTCCGCGTTGGCTGCGGGATGATCTCCCGCGGCGAGGTCGGCCTCATTGTTACCGCGATGGGAGCGAGCACCGGCATCTTCCACGAACCTGAGGTTGCGGTAATGGTGACAGTCGTCCTTCTCACTACGCTCATAACACCGCTCATTATGCGCGGAGCTTTCATGATCAAGTCGCCGTACGACGAAGAACCGGAGGATGCCCCGACTGAGAGTGCAAGCGAGTACTCGGGCGTCGTCAAGCTCCAGGCAGAGGCCTAACCATCCGGCGATGAATCGTAGCGTGCCGGGCCCTGCCAGTGTCTGAATTGTCATTCTGGGAATAACCGTTAACCTGATTGGGTTCTCCGGCCTGGTGGTTCGGGCCATTCGTCGAAGTCCGCATCAAAACGCCACTATACCTTGGTATAGATTGCTGCCCGGTCTATGGCTGGATATACTCGGCGCGGCCCTGAAGCTCAGTGATTCCGTATCAAAGAAAGCTGCCCGTCAGAGTCCAATCTGGCTGTTTTGGTGGTTCGCATCCATGACGTTCAAGCTAATGCTTTGGAGCAAGGACATTCTGGAGGTCATGTTCTTCACTGGCCTGATCGGATGTGTCAGTGTAGTGTTTTTCAGTTGGATCTCCATTCTCAAGAGCGCCTTCTCCGAAAATAGTGAAGATTGACGAGTCTCGAATCACCGGCCGAAACGAGCCTTGAAGGATTCACGACAGGCATTTGTCGGTGAGTCGATTGACCAATCTCACTTTTCTTCCCCCGCAATCTCTCGCCGTTGGTCAGCGCTCTTCCCAGTCAAGAGCATAAACATCCTGCGTCCCGATATCTCTGAGCAGCAGTGGGGAATCGTCAGGACCGAGACCCAGCCAGGGGCCGATGTTGCCTATAGTCGAAAGGTTCGTCAGATCAAAGACCTGTTCCACCTTGCGGTCGCTTATGCGAACCCTCAGCACAGCCGGATTGTCCAGCCATCGCAAGAAGTAAACATACTGTCCATCCCTTGACCAGTTCGGGAACGCAGCCCTTGCCTTCGCGAGTTCCGACCACTTCTGAGTCTGGAAGTCGAAGAGCAATAAGCTCAGCGAATCTGCAGGCATGGCCACGATGTACCTGCCATCCGGTGACCAGCGCGGGGAGAACAGGCCTTTGGAGCCGGGCACGGTGGAAACCTTTTGGGTCTTTAGTTCGAGCACGCGCAGCGCCGAAGCAGGGTCAGCCGGTACGCTACCAAAAATAATCTTGTCGCCGCCAGGCGACCAGTCAGGATCCTGCTTCGGCTCGGTATCTTCAGGCAGCAGCAGCTGGGGGCTTTCACCGTCGGCCGAGACCAGGTAGATCCTTCCCGGTTTGCCCACCGAGTAATTATAGAAAGCAACATGTTTGCCATCGGGCGACCAGCGCGGCAACGCTGCAAACAACGGTTTGGCGCTAAGCTGCACTCTGTCGCTGCCATCCAGCTTGCTTCGCCACAGGATGCCTTCGGGGTAGGAGACATAGGCTACCCACTGGCCGTCATTTGAAAACACAACGTCTTCGACAGAAATGCCGGAAAGAAAGGACGTGAAGCGCCCGGACCTCGCTTCGCCGCGCTCCAATTCGCCGCGGTAACTTCGACCTACGACGAAGAGTTTCTTGCTGTCTTTGCTGGGAATTGGGGTAAATAAACTGAGCGGGCTCGAAGTAAGCTGGATGGGCTTGTTCCGCCATCGGCCAAGAAACCCGCCTATGTCGGAAAGTGCCCAGATCTGTCCCTGGGACTGGAAAACGAAATATTTTCCGTCCGCGGTCCATTTCCCGCAGCATTCGTCTGAAGGACTGTGCCATCCGGGAAATAACGGGTGCAGATCCGTCCCTTCTGCCGAAACCTCCCAAAGGGAATTTCCACGCGTCTTGTCATCGATAGCGGTAAACCTGAGTTTAGTTCCCCCCGGCGACCACGTCAGATAAAAGGCTCGGCCGGGCGCCGAAACCAGCTTTCGGGATTCCGTCCCATCGTTCCTGGCCACAAACACGTCGTTTCCGTGAGCGTAGGCCAACGTTCTTCCATCAGGCGACCAGGCTGCGTCCTGCCCCTCGACACCGCCCAATCGGACCGGCGAACCTCCAAGGATGGGGAGTCGCCAAATCTCCCCTGTATACGCCGTGCCCTGGTTGTCCTTGACGAGAAGCTCCGCTCCATCGTTTGAAACGCTCAGGGGGAGAATGGCCCTCGATCCCGTTGCAATCCGGATCGGATCTCCCCCGGAGGCTGACATCTGCAGAATGCCGATGGAGGCGTTGTAGTTGATGGTTCTTGCAAAGCCGAGATAAAGCCTCGAACCATCGGTACCGACCAGGGCCTTCGGAAGGCCGTCGTGGGTGAGCTGAATGTAATTCGAGACCTTCGGCGCAGGTAGGGGACTCATCACGAAAAAGACCAGGAGCGGCGCCGCAATGACCAACAGCCCGGAGAGGGCGAGGAACCATCGCCGCTGCAGGAGGGCCTTAGCCGCCTCAGGCGGTCCGGCAGCGAGCACAGGTCCATTGGCTTCCAGGGAAGGACCATCAAATCTCCTGACCCCTGAAGATGAGCGCGCCGATGATTCTCTTTGCCCGTCGGCGGACGGACCATCGATCACCTCAGTCGAGTTGCGCTGCAGTCTTCTTAACTCAGCGCGGATCTCCGCGGCGTGCTGAAAGCGAAGCTCCCGGTCTTTCTGCAGGCACTTATCGATGATTCTTACCAATCCGTCCGGGATCCCGGGATTCAGTTCTGCCGGAGTGACCGGGGCCTGCTGAACGATGGAAATCAGAAGCTCCCCGGTTGAGTCTCCGGGAAAAGGCGACTGCCCGGTACACATCTCATAGAGCAAAATGCCAAAAGAAAAGATATCCGTTCGTGCATCGACCGGTCTGCCCAGCGCCTGCTCGGGCGACATGTACGCCGCAGTTCCCAATGTGGCTCCGAGACCGTCGGTGACGTCCCGCCACGCCTGGGGAGATTCAGAGCCTCCGGCGAACTCCTTTACGGGCAACATTTTGGCCAGGCCGAAGTCCAGAAGTTTGGCGTTCCCGCGCCTGGTTACGAAGACGTTTGCCGGTTTGATGTCTCGGTGGATGATGCCTTGCTCGTGCGCTGCATCAAGTGCATCGGCAACATCAATGGCCAATTCGATCAGCCGATCAAAGGGAAGCGGACCCTTTTGAATCAGGTGCTTGAGGGTTTCGCCATCAATGAACTCCATGGCGATGAAGGTGCGGCCATCCTCTTCGGCGATCTCATAAATTGTGCAGATATTGGGGTGGTTCAGCGCCGAAGCAGCACGTGCCTCGCGCCGGAAACGTTCCAGAGCTGTAGTGTCGTGCGCGAAGGTGTCGGGGAGAAACTTGAGAGCGACATACCGGCCGAGGAGCGTATCCTCTGCCTTGTACACCACGCCCATGCCACCGCCGCCGATCTTCTCCAGTCCGCGATAATGGGAGATGTCTGCTTCGCTCATCGGTAGCCATCTCCATACAACCGAGCCCGTGTTTTTCAATCATATCGTCTCGATTGTGCGACTCGCGCCGGTCCAGCCTTGCGTGCCGGTCAACCCGCTGGAAATTGGTCAGAGCTTTGTTCTTCCGATCGGTGCACGGACCCTGATCCTCGTTCCCCGACCGGGGTTGGACCAGATTTCGAATTGGCCGCCAATCAGGTGGATTCTCTCCCGCATGCTGATCAGGCCAAGTCCGGCCGCGAGTTTGGCGCTCTCAAGGTCGAACCCGATGCCGTCATCGCTGATTTCCAGGCTGAGTTCGCGGTCCGAACTGGTCAGCGCCACCGTAATACTCTTTGCGCGGCTATGCTTCACGACATTCTGCATCGCCTCTTGCAGAACTGCGAAGGAAAGCAAGTCCAATGATGCTGCTTAATTTGTACTGAAGTTCGTCGCACGAGCAATGAACCGGGATGCCCAGCTTCTCAGAACACTCGCGACAGTGACCTCTGACGGCAACAGCCAGGCCGAGCAACTCCAGCTCCGACGAGTGAAGGTCATGCGAAAGGCGGCTCACCTTGTAAATGACCTTTTCCAGCTTTGCGGCCAGTTCCTCAAGATTGGCGTGCCGCGTTTGCGGATGGTCGGAGACGGGCTTGCCGGAGCGAAGCATTTGAACCTTAAGCACCGCCAGGGACTGCCCGATATCATCGTGAAGTTCTCGCGCAATCCGGGTGCGGTCCGAGTCCTGCGCGCTCATCATTCTTCGGCTGAGCTCATCGCGCGCCACTTCCGCGTCCTGCAGGCTCTGTGTGGCTTGCATCAGAGACGTTATATCTTTTGCTACCGCCGTCAGACTGCGAGGCGAGTTGGTTCTATCTTCGCGCACAAGCGAGAAAACAACATTGACCCAGACCGATGTTCCATCAGGTCTAAGCAGCACTCATATTGGTCGAGTACTGGCGTTCTCCCCCCGCGATAAGCCGGTCGAGACCAGCCTGGCACTCAGGCCATAGTCCTTCGGGCAGGAAGAACTCCTTGAAGTCTTTCTGGATAAGCTCGTGCTTCGAGCGTCCCAGGAGCTCGCACAGGTGGCTATTTGCAGTCAGAAGTCTGCAGTCGAGCGTCAATTGTGCGACGCTGACGGCGAGGTGTTCAAATACGTCGCTCCAGGTGTGCTCTTGAACGTAAGCATCTTGTTCTTTGTGAGATTTTCGCTTGAGCATTCAGAAGCTCAACCTCCGAGAGTGCCCCGCTGCATTATAACGTGCGAGATTGCAGCTATGGACTGGAACCTATGGCGGATGAGGGCCATGGGTTTCATAAGTCAGGTCCACTGCACACCCGGCTGCTCGGGTTGGATCCCGCGGTGGGGTTGGTTGACGATTACCGGCCCAGAGCGCTCTTATCAGGTTTCGACGGCTTCCAGGTCAACGGCGACTTTGAGAGTATGAACTCCGCCTCCAAGAATCAGGCCATGCAGAGGGCTGACATCGCCGAAGTCGCGGCCCCATGCGATGGTGACGTGTCCGTTGGAAGGAACAACGTTGTTAGTGGGGTCCATGTCCAGCCAGCCGGCTCCTGGACAATACGCGGACACCCACGCGTGAGACGCATCCGCGCCGATGAGCCTCGGTTGTCCGGGAGGTGGATAGGTCCGCAGATATCCGCTGACGTATCGAGCCGAAAGACCGATGGAACGGAGGCACGCAACCTGAACGTGCGCAAAGTCCTGGCAAACGCCTCGCCGTTTCCGAAAAACCTCTTCAACTGGCGTTCGCACATTTGTCACCTTTGAGTCGAATCGAAAGTCCCTGTGAATCCGTGCGGTCAAATCCAGAAGGGCCTCGTGCATCGGTCGCCTGGCGGTAAACGACTCGAGAGCATAGGAGGCAAACTCCGGCCTCAGCCGGATGCGCGGGGACTCGAATCTGAATTGCAAGGCCTCCAGCGCCGCGGGATCGTGAGACTCCTGCAGCATCCGGGATGCATCTTCCCAGGGAAGCGACTGCGGTGGCAACAGAGCGAGGTTCTGCTCCATGATCACCTCGCTCCGCGCCTCGACCACTAATTCGTCGTGCGGTTCCTCGATGGTGAAAAAGCAGAGGTGATTGCCAAAGTAATCCACTCTCTCGGTGATGGTTGCGGGGCTTGGCTCTATGTGCAGTTCGCTCTGGGCCAGCCGATGGCGCGCCAATGAGCGCGGTTTGAGGCAGGCTACGTGGTTCCCCACCGAGACGGGATATTTGTACTTGTACGCGGTCCGATGGACAATGCGGTAGATCATAGGCCTATGGTGATCGGCAAGGTGCGAGCGTGGCTGAAGTACCGGCTCGATAGATTATCGGACCAGGAAGGCAACAGTCGCTCCAACCCTCCCAGGAAGCTTTCCAGGCGAACCAGGCCATCGGAACCATTCGCGCCGGTTGCGGCGCCCGGCAGAGGATAGCTTATCTTTCGGAGATCGAAACCGCGAAGCAGCGCCAGCGCGTCCCGCATGGCTTCGAGGTCTTCGGGCAGGTGTCGAGGCAGTCTCTGATACATATCCACCAGGTGCTTGAGTTGAAAGTCGAGAGACCGTGGATTCGTCTCGTCCGCCATCAGGACATCGAGCACCGCCAGCGGCTGCAGCGTCGTGTAGTATCGCGAGCGGTAAGTCATCGAACTGTCCGCAACTTCAAGCAGGCATTCCAGCAGCGGCCACTCCTGCTCACTGAGTGGCCAGCTGATCTCGCGAAGTTGCCTGGTCAGATAGATGGCGCGCTCAAGGCGCCGGCCGATGCTCAGGAACAACCAGCCCAAGCCGCGCGTGGTATTTTCGCGCTCCATTCCGGAAAACGCCGAAAGCAGTTCCAGGCAAAGGTTCAGGATCGCGGGATACTCGAGGAATTGCGCAGCTACGTTCCTCGGGGACCGAATCCCGGAGCTGGCCGATGAGGATCATCATGTCGGCCGATAACCGCTCCCGCACCCCGCCGCCCACGCGCGATACTTCCGACAGCGTGAAGGCCAGGCTGTCGGTACGTTTGACATCGGTAACTACGGAGATCAGTTCCTGTTCGAATTGGAGCAGGGTAGGCCGCTTGTTTTTGGCTTTGGGCAACTTGCTATGCCGTGACTTCAGGCAACGGTGGAGCCGGAGCAAGTACCCTAACTCGGCCTCATCGGCGCGACGCACGCGCGTCACCATTGAGCGAACGATCCGCGCCGTGTTTTCCGCGCGCTCGACATAGCGTCCCAGCCAGAAAACCCGGTCTGCAACGCTGCTCGGCACACTTGCGGATTCGCGGCGCAACGCGACCGGTTGCGTGCGGGGGTGCAGCATGCTGAACGTATCCACCGGGCCATCCCATAACACCCAGGCATCCTTGCTGTGTCCGCCGCGCTGCATCGAGACCACCGGACCTTCTGCCCCGGCTACGCGCACCAATCCCCCGGGAATCGCAGTCCACCCGTTTCCTGTATTGAGCACGTAAGCCCGCAACACCACGCTGCGGGATTGAAACAACCCGTTGTCCCACACGGGCGCATTGGATAGATTGATCTGCTCCTGTGCCACATACTCATGCGGCATAGATCGTAACCGCTCCGCCAGTTTTCTCTTTTCGGCCTGCTCCAGCCTGGCTCCGAAGACGGGCTCCATGCCGCGGGATGGAAACGCCGGCTTCACTACAACGTGATCAAGATGATTGACCACCCAGTCGAGAGCGTATGACTGCCCGCACCACCAGGTCGCGACGGAAGGAAGCTTCAGATTCTCTCCCATCATGTGCCTTGAAAGTCCAGGCAGAAAAGGCATGATGGCGGCAGTCTCGATCACCCCGCTGCCCAGGGCGTTTGCAACCTTCACGTTTCCCGCCACGATGGCGCCGACCAGGCCGGGTACTCCGAGAAGCGAATCGCTGCGCAACTCGAGAGGATCGCAAAAGCTGTCATCCACGCGGCGCAGAATCACATCGACCTGGTCCAGGCCATCGACGGTCTTGAGATAAACGCGCCGGTCGCGCACCGTCAGGTCCGCGCCCTCAACCAGGGTGAATCCCAGGTACCGCGCCAGATAGGAGTGCTCGAAGTAGGTCTCGTTGTGCGGGCCGGGTGTCAACAGGACGATGCGCGGAGTGCTGCTTTGAGCGAGGGCGGCAAGCGCATCGCGTTGCGCCCGGAAGAAAGGCGCGAGGCGTACCACGTTCGAACTGCGGAAAACGTTGGGCAACACATCGGAGATGATGATGCGATTCTCCAATGCATAGCCGCTGCCCGACGGTGCCTGGGTCCGGTCCGAGAGAACCCACCACTGTCCGTCAGGCGAACGGGCAAGATCGATCGCCAGCAGGTGAAGATACGTGTGCGCCGGGACGCGCACGCCCACCATGGGGCGTAGAAATGCGGGGTTGGCATACAGAAGTTCGGCTGGAAAACGTCCGCTCGCCAGCAGTTCCTGGGCTCCGTACAGATCCTCGAGTATGAGGCTCAGCAGACGGGCACGCTGAATAATCCCCTCCTCGATGGAACGCCATTCGTCCGCGGAGATCAGGAAGGGAACAATGTCGATTTGCCAGGGCCGATTTGCACCGAGCGGATCGCTGTAGATGTTGTAGGTGATGCCGTTTTCGCGGATGCGCCGTTCAGCCCTTGTACAGCGCCGGCTCAATTCCTCCGGCCCAATCGTGCGAAGAGACTCGATCAGGTGCGCCCAATGGGGTCGAGGAGTAACACCGTCGGCCGATAACTCGTCGTACGCATCCCCATAACGCAGGGGTATTTGATAAAGGTCGGTCATGACGGGCGCCCCGGCGTTTCAGTCCGCCTTTGGCCTGCGAACGGGCACCCGCATATCGAGCGTTCCCGGGAAAATCGGGTTGGTTTCATCGTCGGGGATCGCCGCCACGTCGAGCGAGGGAGAGATCACTTGAAAGCGCTCCAGGCGCCGCCCTTCGGCCTCCGCGGCATTCACGGGGCGAGTTGTGTACTTGCGACCGTCAGGTGGCTCAACGTGATAAGCGCATCTGCCGATCGAACGTTCCATCCAGCGATCAATTAGATCGAACTCAAGAGGCGCATGCACGGGAACAGTCGGGTGCAACGTTGTCGACAAGCTTCGCGCCCGATATCGAACCCCGGCGACCATGACTCCCGGATCGGCCGTCGGTTGAAGGGGAACCTTGCGTCCGTTGCAAGCCACGACGTAGCGGGATTCGGTGGGCAAACCGGAAACTTTCACCTGCATCCGTTCAAGCGACGAGTCCACACTGCGGACCGTCCTGCCCGAGACTGTTTCTTCGGCGAGCACATTCCAGGGCTCGAGCGCCCGGCGCAATTCGAGTTCGATTCCATCCGCCACGATTGACCCGACCTTTGGAAATCGGAATTCGAGTTGCGAAGCAAACCATTCATCTTCAAAATTGAAGCCCGACCGCCGCAACAGAGCAAGCACCTCCGAGAGGTCACGCCTGACAAAATGCGGCAGCATGAACCGATCGTGGAGCGCCGCGCCCCAGCGCACAAGACCGCCCTCGAAGGGCGCTTTCCAGAACACGCACACCAGGGCTCGAACGAGCAGCATCTGCAGAAGACTCATGCGCACGTGGGGCGGCATTTCGAAGGCTCTCAGTTCGAGAAGGCCCAGTTGCAGTCCCAGGCCTTGTGGCGGAAAGAGCTTGTCGACGCAGAACTCCGCGCGATGCGTGTTCCCGGTAACGTCGGCCAGGAGGTTGCGGAACAATCCATCCACAATCCACGGCGGACAATCGTCTTGCGGGAGATGATCGAATGCAAGTTCGAGCTCGTACAAGGCGTCCATGCGCGCCTCGTCCACGCGCGGATACTGGCTCGTCGGGCCGACATAGGTTCCCGAAAACAGGTACGACAGAGACGGATGATTCTGCCAGAACGCCACCATGCTGCGCAGCAGATCGGGGCGGCGAAGCAGGGGACTGTCCAGAACGGTGGCGCCGCCGATCACGATGTGGCTGCCGCCGCCCGTGGCGTTGTGGCCGCCGCTATAGTCGAACTTCTCGGCGGTCAGGCGATTGCGGCGGGCCTCTTCGTCGAGGATGGTATTGATCTGTTCCAGTTCATCCCAATCGCCTGCGGGGGGAAGATTGATTTCAAGTACCCCGGGATCGGGAGTGACGCTGAACGATCGCATCCGCGGGTCAGCAGGCGGAGCGTAGCCCTCCACCCACACCGGCATGTTCAGATACCGGCACGTATCTTCGACCGCGCTGACCATATCGAGATAGTCGGCAAGAACCGATGCATAGGGCAGAAACACATGCATGCGGCCCTCGCGCGCCTGCACGCACAGCGACGGCCGGATCAGCTCCGGTGCCTCATCGGCCGCGCGCAAGACAGCGGGAAGCGGATCCGCCTCGGGAGTGATCGCAAAGAGTTCCATGGGTCGCGCCGCGGGAGGCGGGAGCTTGGCCCGATCCGCAAATGGCGCCTGATCAAACTCGTATGCAAGCTCATCGGGTGCGACCCAGGGCATGGACTCGGTCGGTATGCGATAGCCAATCGGTGACTCGCCCTGGGTGAGGACGAGGCGTTCGGGACGCGCGAACCACAGCTGACTCGACCAGCGCAGACGGCCTTCCGGCTGCCGGCGGCGAATGGGCAGAACGTAACCTGCCGGCTCCGCAACTCCGGCTTCCGGGTCATACGCGGGCAGCACGTTTTCCGGACTCACCTGGAGACGCCGCGTGAGCGCTTCCATAAACCTGAAGGAGTCGGCCGCCCCAAAACCATAATTCTGATCTTCATCGGCGATGAGACCGGATTCCTCCCAGATGGGTACGCCGTCGGTGCGCCAGAAGCAGCTCATCGCCCAGCGTGGTACGGGCTCACCCGGATACCATTTCCCCTGGCCATAGTGAAGCAGCGCTCCCGGCGCCATTCTCCAGCGGAGACCCTGAATCAGGGCCAGTCCGCGGCGACGCTTCAGGGCGCCGAGGGCCTCAAGATTCCACTGCGCGCTCTCGGGATCGTCGAGGCCGACGAACGTCGGCTCGCCGCCCATGGTGAGGCGCACATCCTGTTCCTTCAGCTCCGAGTCAACGAGGCGAGCAACCTCTCGTACGCGCCGCCACTCCTCGTCTGACAAAGGCTTGGACGGCCGTCGGGCGTCATTCAACCGGCGGACGGTCATGGAGTAGGTGAACTCGGTGCTGGGCAGCTCCGCCGTGCCCTCGATCGGCGCGGCCTGCGAGGCACTCGGAGTGCAGACCAGCGGGATGTGGCCCTCGCCCGCAACCAGTCCCGACGTCGGGTCCAAGCCAATCCAGCCGGCGCCCGGCAGGTACACCTCCGCCCACGCATGCAGATCAGCCGAGTCGACCTTCGGACCGTCGGCGGGACCTGCCGCGGCGCTTGCGTCGGCCGCGAGTTGAATCAGGTATCCGGAGACAAACCGCGCGGCGATCCCCAGGTTTCGCAGGCACTCAACCAGCAGCCACGCGGAATCACGGCACGAGCCCGAGCGCTTCTCAAGAGTCTCCTCGCTCGTCTGAATCCCGGGCGCGAGTCTCGTGACATAGGCAATCTCGTCTCGCACCTTCCGATTCAACTGCAATAGAAAACTGATCGTTCCGCTCTTTTCGTCGTGGAGACCGGAAAGAAACGCCTGCAACAGCGGACCTGGCGCACTCACCGAGCGGTAGGGCTCAAGATCCTTCGACAAGCGCGGCGCATAGGAGAACGGATAATTCTCGACTCCGGGTTCCAGAAAAAACGCGAAGGGATTGATGGGGGATAAATCGGCGACGAGGTTCACCTCGACCAGCAATTCACTCGTCTTCTTCGAAAAGATGAGGCGGGCGAGGCGATTGGAGTGAGGATCCATCTGCCAGTTGAGCAGATGTTCGGATGGAGTGACGTCAAGCGAGTAGTTGAGGATGGGGACTCGACAATGGGGTGCGGGGCGCAACTGGATCACCTGCGGTCCGAGGAATATCTCCTTCTCGTACCGATAGTGAGTGCGATGATTGAGTGCAATTTGAATTCCCATCCGCCCTCAAGCGGCCCGCGTTTGGATCCGGGGGCGCCGTCATTTGACACCCTAGGCACTTGACCCGCCGGACGTCGCGTGGAAAGCTGGGGTGTAAGAAGACGTTAGCATATTGCTGGCGGGATCGAAATCGATGACGAGACGCTTCGATCCTTACCAGGAACCCGCGTTACCGCTCATGGCGATTTCCGTTGGACCGGGCCTGGGCGAGAGACAGGTCGGATGCCATTGTCCTGGTAAAGGTCATGCGAATGCCGTTCTTTGGTCGCAGGATGACCATTGCTCGCGGTTCGATCGTCTGACCAGGCGCCAGTTGAAAGTCGTACCTTCTGAGCAGCTCGCTCAGAATCATGAGAATCTGCAGCACCGCGTAGTTTCCACCGATACACCCCCGCGGGCCCGCTCCGAAGGGCAGATGGGTAAAGGGCGTGTGCAGCTTCTCATTCGCTTTGGTGAACCGCTCCGGGTCGAACCTCTCCGGGTCAGGCCAGTAGCGTGGGGCATGGTGGGCGCCGTGGACGAACACAATCACCATCGATCCCCTGGCGATGGTGAGATCTCCTACGCGGTCGTCGGCAACAGCCATGCGGTCGATCATCCAAAACGGCGGGTACAGGCGGAGTGCCTCCAGAATCATCTGCGTGCCGAATTCGAACTTGGGAACATCGCCGAACCTCAGCGGCGCCTCGCCCAATACGGAATCGAACTCCTGCCGTAATCTTTCCAGACAATCCGGGCGCGAGCTTAAGAGATACAGAAGCCACGAGAGAGCATTCGACGATGTTTCGTGGCCGGCGACCAGCAGCTGCATGCTCTCGCTCAGGACCAGCTCATCGCTCATCCCCTGCCCATCGCTGTAACGGGCATCCATGAGGATCTGCAGCAGATCGTTGCCGGGCTCCTGGCCGCGACGGTTCCGGATGTATTCGAGCAGAATTCCGTCCGCGCGCACGCGCATCTCTTCGTGCCGGCGCAGGTCGCCCGAGACGCTGAACCATGGATTCAGGTAGGGCTGAATGGTTTGCCGAACGATAAATTCCTGGACGGTAGAGATGGTATGGCTGACAAGGTCGATGTCTTGCTCTTGCAGACGGGCGCCGAACAGCGATTTGGCGACCATCGAGAAGGTCATTTTCATCAATTGGGGATAGATATCGACCGGGCCGAGACTCACTTGCCGGTCGAATTCCCGCAGTGATTCGGCCAGAGAGTCCTGCATGATCGAGGAAAGAATCTCCAGCTGCTTCCGCTCGAAACCCCTCTGGATAAGGCGCCGCTGTATCCGCCAGGCCTCTCCGTGGGTGGTCAGAAGACCTTTGCCCAAGAAGTGGCCCATCCGCTTAACTTGAATTTCGGACTTTTGGTAATTTTCCGCATTGGTCTTCAACACATGCTGAATGACGGCGGGATCGGTGGTAACGATGGCTTGCTTGAGACCGCCCAGATAAAACCGGAACGTCGCGCCGTAGGCTTCCGTGTATTTTGTCAGGATCCGCACGGGATTGAGGGCCATGGCGCGCGAATCCGCAAAGGAGCGAAATCGGGAAACAACAGGTATCGATGTGGACAACTTCACACCCCGTTTCCCGGATTGTTGCTCAGAACGGAAGGCAATCTCATGGGATCTGCCTGAAGCGATAGGGTAACCATAATTAAAAGACTAATCCCTTTTGAATTAGGTTTCGTTTCCCAGTTGCTTCAAAAGTATCAGGTGATGGCGGATTGCCCGCGTCATGGTGGGATGTTGCCGATAGGGGACGCCAAACTCTTCGGCGGTCTCCTTCACAATCCGGGTGAGCGGAGCATAGTGGGTGTGGCAGACAAAAGGGCACAGATGATGGACGATGTGATGGTTGAGCCCGCCTGCGAGCCAACCCACGACCGGGTTCTCGGTCGCATAATCGGCTGTTGTCGCAAAGATGTGATACACACCGTTTTCAAACTCGCTCCGGTGCGAAGGAAAGTACGTGCTGTCAATCGTGTGCGTCGTTTGGAATACCAGCGATACAGTCAAACCAATGATCAAATGGACCAGCACGAACGCCCCGGCAACCAGTAGAGGCGATTTCCGCAGAACGACGACAGGCAAAATAAGCATGTAGGTGAGGTAGAACGACTTCCCAGCAAACAGGATGGCGTATTCGCGCGCGGGATGCCGGGTACGTTTCAGATATTGGTGGGTCGGAAAGAAAAAGCTCTCAAAATCTCTTACGAAAACATAATCCAAAGAGAAGATGGCATAAAAGAACAGCGCGTAGATGTGCTGAAACCGGTGATAACTCGCACGGGGTTCATGGGGCGTAAACCTGAAGATTCCTCGTCCCGTAAGTGCGTCGTCTTCGCCCTGGAGATTGATGCAGGAGTGGTGCCCTCGATGGTGGAGAATGCGCCACATGTACGAGTTGATGCCGCAAACATCGAAAACATAGTTCAGGGTCTTGTTTACCGACGGCACAGACGAGATCGCGTTGTGATTGCTGTCGTGAGCAATGTTCAGCAAAAGGAATGTCTGCGCGAGGCCGCCTAAAAGGTAGAGAACAATAAATCGCCATGAATCCGGCCTGAGGCTGTAGAGAGCAATCCAGCTACCCGCCAGCACTGCCAGACCCGTGCCAATTTTGACCCACATCGTCGCGTCGGCTTTGGGAGAAAGGTTCTGATCAGCAAAGAATCTGTCGAGGCGGCGTCGCAGGACCTTTGGAAAGGAAGGCGCACTTGCGGGGTCGCCCTCCAACTGCGGCCGCAAGGCCTCAGTCGGGATCAGATCATCGATTTCCGGCTCGAAAGTGGTGACCGATTCGGTCTCGGACGTCAACAGCGCCTCCACAATGATTGTAGGCTGACCCAGTTTATAACGGGTCGGCAGCGTCCCATTCCCCGGGCGGCAACGGATCTCTCGGGCCGCCGCCAGCTGCGTCCAAAGCTGATAGTAGCGCGAGAAATTGTGGAGAATCAAGGACATTCGGACCACGCCGCACCAGGGGTGCCGCGTTCTTGGGCGCGGGAATGCATGCGCATTGCTTCCTGCCTCTGCTAATATAGAGTGATCGACCGTACACAACGAAGACGCTTCGAGTGGGGGCGCTCGACGTCTGGCGGGGGCCCTGCAAGATTCCCCGCCTCGTGGGTTTGGCCGTCAGGGATATTTGCCACCCCTCCAGACGGAGCGACACAAAGGCAAAGAACGGGTACACCGTTGATCTTCAAAGTCGGCCCTGCACTCGACTACACTGGAATTCCGCACTCCGAAACTAAGATGAATTTCAATTGCCAGGGGACCGGGAGCAGCAAGTCGTTTCGTGTTTCATACGCACTGAATTTTCCTATCCCATCTTGGAGGTTATTCCCGATCAATTATGGCGTCGATTCTGGACCAACTGGATAGGCTGGGGGATCAACACCCGCACAAGCTCCTTTATTCGTACATTGACCTCAACGGCAATCCCATTGAATGTTACTCGTACGCGTCGTTCATCCACCGGACGAAAGCGATCGCCGGGCACTTGCTGAAGGACGGTCAGTTCGTGGCGGAGGACCGGGTCGTGCTGGCTTATCCGCCGGGGCTCGAGATGATTTGCGCGTTTTTCGGTTGCGTGCGCGCGGGCTTGATTCCTGTACCCGTCTATCCTCCCAGTTCTCGTGGTTTCCAGAGCGCCTTGTACAAGATGGTCCACATCGCCAAGGACTGCCAGGCCGCCGGAGTTTTGACCAGCAAGGACTACCACGCATCCCTGAAGACGAATCTCACTCGAAGTGGAGTCGCGGCGTCCGGAGTCGATGTTGACTACATTTCCGGTCTTCCGTGGATCGTCACTGAACAGTTCGTAGATACGATTTCGGATGAGCCCTTTGGCGATCCTCCAAAGATTCTGTTTCTCCAGTACACCTCGGGTTCGACGATGGAGCCTAAGGGCGTCATGGTTACGCACGAAAACATTCTGCAGACCTATGCGCTCGTGATCGACCATCCCGATCCGGTGGTCGTATCCTGGCTTCCTCAGTATCACGATATGGGATTGATAGGTTGCTACCTGTACCCCGCTCTAAGTGGGGGCACGACCCATGGCTTCGCTCCGATGGACTTCATTCAGCGGCCGGTCCTCTGGTTCGACGCGATCAATACCTATCAGGCAACGGCGACCGCCGCCCCCAACTTCGCCTACGACTATTGCCTTCGCGCCGGCAGACTCTCCAAGGAGAGCATGGAAGGCTGCGACCTGAGTTCGCTCCGCGTTTTGATGTGCGCAGCGGAGCCGGTAAAACCAGACACATACACGCGGTTTCTAGAGGCGTTTCAGCCCTACGGACTCAAGTCGGAAAGCTTTTATGCCGCCTTTGGGCTGGCCGAGAACACTCTGGCGGTTTCACTCGGCGGCCGCAATATCGTTTCGGTCAACAAGCGTGCTCTCGCGCTCGGCAAGGCCCGCATGACGACCGAGGTTTCCGAAATCGGCGCGGCCACGCAGATCGTCAGCTGTGGAACTCCCCTCCCGACCATGGACGTTCGAATCGTGGATCCGGATCAGCACGTCGCTCTTGTGCCTGGCCACGTCGGTGAAATCTGGATCGCCGGGAGCGGCAAGTGTCTGGGGTACTGGAATAATCCGGAATTGACGCTGAAGCAGTTTCGCGCGCGGCTCGTCGACGACAGCCCCTACGACGATGGCTACCTTCGGACCGGCGACATGGGATTCTTCCACGATGGCGAGCTCTTCATTTGCGGCCGCATCAAGGACATGATCATCCTCCGCGGGCAGAATTATTATCCGCAGGATATCGAGAACGTTGTGGAGAGAGCGTCCGGCCTGATCCGGCACAATTGCGTGGCGGCGTTCCAGATTCACGAAGACAGCGAGCCTGCACTGGCAATCGTGGCCGAAGTGAAAAACCCACGAGCGGCTTCCGGACGCGCGCAAGATTGCGTCGGCGGTCCGAAACTTTCTCAACGTTGAAGTGGCGCTGATCTCTTTCATAGCGCCTCGGGCGATCCCGCGAACCAGTTCGGGCAAGATCATGCGCCACAAGACCAAGCAGATGTGGCTGGAAGGCCAGTTTACCGTTCTTTCTGAATTTTCCCGGGAGAAAGACGCTGGGTCCGCCGAGTCTGTTTCTGAGAGTCAATCCGCTTTCGATGAATTGAAAGCCCGCTACAACCTGACCGGCATGGAATCGTACAACCTCGTCGAAGCAGGGCTTGATTCCCTCGATCTTGTCGTGTTCATGCACGAGCTCAAGGAGCTTTTGAAGGATAAAGGCGCCGAGATGCTCGCCAGGCAGGTCGACATCGGTGTTATTCAGCGTGTCAGCGTCGCGGACCTGTTTCGACTGGCCGAGCAATTGGAGAGTGCTCCCGAAGAAGCGCTGGTTCTGCTGCGTCATTCCCTGGCGGCCTTCCGTGAGGAACAGCGCGCAGCGGAAAAGGAAATGATGAGCAACGACAGGAAGCTCATCTTTGCGCCTCCAGCGCCCGCCCCTGTGCCTTCGACACCGGTCCTGAATCATGTGCTTCTTACCGGCGGCACCGGTTTCATCGGACCGTTCCTCATGAAGAGCTTGCTTGAGCAGTCGCGGGCAAAGATCTATGTTCTCGTCAGGTCTACCGACGAAGTTCAGGGCCGGCAGAGGCTCAGGGCGGCGATGGAATCGATGGGGCCTTGCCCGTCCGGGATGATGCAGATGTTCGAGGCTCGCGTGATTCCCATTTGCGGCGATCTCGGGTTGCCGCAGCTGGGCCTCGCGCAGGACGTCTGGGATTTCCTCACCAGTGAGATAGACACCGTGTTCCACAACGGCGCAACCGTGAACTACCTGTTCAACTACGACCGGATGCGCGACGCCAACGTGATGGGAACCAACGAGGTCTTGAGACTGGCGTTCGAGGGTCGGCCCAAGGAATTCAATTACGTCTCGACTACCTTCGTGTTTGGCTGGGCCGTCAAGAGCGTCCTGTATGAGACCGACTTCAACAAGAATATGGAGCTTCTCGATTTCGGCTACAGCCAGTCGAAGTGGGTAGCGGAACAGGTGGTTGCGGACGCGCGCAGTCGGGGACTTTCCACGCGGATCTTCCGGCCTGCTCTCGTGAGTCCCTCGGTTGCGGGCGGGGGTAACAATTTCGATATCGCGGTTCGCTTGGTGGCGTTCATGGTGAATCACGGTATTGGAGTGGATGCTCTGAACCAGGTCAGTTTTGTTCCCGCCGATGTGATGGCAAACAATATCGTCGCGATTTCAACCACTCCCGGCACGGCGAACAAGACGTATCACGTGGTGCGCGACGATTATGCAAACATGCTGGATATCACCAGCCTGATTACCAAATCGACTGGGCGGCAATTCGAAATATTCAGCGTTAAGGATTTCGTTCCCGAACTGATCCGGAGATGCCGGAAGGAAGATCTTCTTTTCCCGCTGCTGGATTTTCTGGTGGGCTCGGTGGACAACATCACCGCGATGGAATTCAAGCGCTATGAAAGTTCTTCCTACCAGGCGGCCCGGGATGCCTCTAAATGGGGCATTGCCGATCCGTCTCTCGAAGATACGGTCAACGGCATTCTGAAATTCATGCATCGCAAGGGGATCATTTCGGTTGCGGCACGTGAGGTCAACGCCGCGGTCGCCGCTGATTGACGCAAAACCAGAGTCACCGTGCCTCTGGTTTTGCCGTCAGGTCTCTGCCCGGCGCGGATCATGATCCGCTACTGCTTTTGAAATACCAGCTTCTCCGTGATGTGCTGCCCGGATTCGAACGTGCCCGTGGTAGTAAGCGTCATCTGCTTCCCGTCGGCAGAAACCACCCACCTGTCCTTTTGCGCCACCTGGTTGTCCCGCTGGTAAATCGAATCCACCGTGTGCGGATCGACAAGCTGAAGCATGACGGTATCGTTGTGGGAGTTCTGCAGATCGTACTGCTTTCCGTCAAAACGGGCAGTGTAGCTGAAGTCGCCTGAAAAGTGGACCCCGCCGTTTCCGTCCGGCTCGATCTTGATCACCAGGCCCTGGCGCAAACGAGTCTTGGTCAGGTCCTGCGTCCATTCGCCTGCGATTGGATCCCCGGCGACCTTCGCGCCTCCGCTTCGCGTCCAGACGGAGATCTGGTCGGGGTGGCCTTTGCTCGCAGTCGTAATTGTCAGCTCCTTCCCATCATTCGAAAGTTTGTCTCGAATGGTCCCCACGACGGCTCCATCCTTCATCTCCTTGACCTCGGCTTGCTTCTTGTCGATCCTGTGCAGCTCCACGTGATTGAACGCGGGGTTGCCGGATACGGGAGTGTCATGTCCGTCCGAACTGGCGGTGAAATCAAGGTGGATGTCGCCTGACATGACAACGTGCACTACATGGTGCACGTCTGTGACCGACAGTTTGTTGGGCGGATTCAGCGCAGACTCCGCGGAGATGAGCTTCCAGGAGCCGGCGCGGGGGTCGGTTCCAGGTTGAATGGCGGCGAGCACTAAGAACAGCGCGAAACTAAGAATTGAGCCTCCTCATCGAACGGAACCAATTTAGCAGATTCGGACAGCTGCGCTGACCGGTCATAAGAACGTCGGCCGCCCCAGAAGCCGGGCTCGCACGTGTGACAATTCGGTCCTCAAAGTACTTCGATGCCTGCGGGGATGTCGACGTCCCTTCGCTCTCGGCGATTTGGTATGACATTATGAGTCTCATGCATGTGCGGCGTATCTGGGTTGCCGGTGTAGTACTTTGCGCCGTCGCAGGCCTTCTTCCCTTCTCTTTTCACGCCGAGCGCCATCTGGAGACGGCAACCCGTGTCGAGGGCAGCGACGCGGAAACGGTCCGGCAGGAGCTGGTAAGCCGTTTTCGCTCGCCATTCGTGGATCGCGTCGTCCTGGTGATTCGGGGCCTCCCACCCGCGGATTCCGACGGTGGGCGAGCAAGCCCTGGCTACCATCGTCGCGGGATTGCGCCAAGAACCCGGCGTCTCCGGAGTCGTTTCGTATCTCGAGTTGCGCGATCCGATTTTCCTCGCCAAGGGAGGCGGGACGTTCGTTTTGGTAGGCCTCGCGTCGACCGACGGTCCAGTGGAGTCGCTGGTTTCCAAGCTTCACGAACGAGCCAGCGCTCTTGCGAATGAATTGCGGGGCCGTTATCCCGACATAAAGATTGAGCTGACGGGCGAGCTTCCGCTGAATTTTGACATCCGGAAAGCCAGCGCCGATGATGTGCGGCGCGCCGAGAGCCTGGTGATTCCCGCGACCCTCGGACTTTTGCTGTTAGCCTTCGGAAGCCTGGTCGCCTCCCTGATTCCGCTGGCCGTTGGCCAGCTCGCCATTGCCACCACCCTGGCGATTACCGGGTTGCTGGCCCACCGCTTCCACTTGTCCATCCTGGTTCAGAATCTGGCAACCATGCTTGGGCTAGGTTTGGGAATTGACTACGCGCTGCTCATGGTCAGCCGCTTCCGGGAGGCGATTCTCGCCGGCCATGCCGGACCCAGGGCCGCGGTGATTGCGGCACGGCAGGCAGGTCGTACCCTCCTGATTTCAGCCTCGACGGTGGCCATCGGATTTCTGGCCCTCCTGACAGTTCCCATCAGCGAAATCCGTTCCATTGGCGTCGCTGGATTCCTGGTGGCGGGAATCAGTGTGTTGATGACGAATACCCTCGTTCCGGCATTGCTGGCTTGGCTCGGGCCGTGGATCAATGCTGGGCGATTACCCTTTACTCCCGCGTCTGGATGCGGATCGGGCGACGCGTGCGGGAACTCGCTGGAGACGGTGGGGAAAAATAGTGATTGCCCGCCCATGGCTATCCATTTTTCTGGCCGGCACCCCTTTGCTTCTGCTCGCCTGGCAGGGCATGCAGCTTAAAACGAGTGTCCCCAGCGGTAATTGGCTTCCGGAGTCGGCGGAATCGGTTCATGCGCTTCATACCCTCGAACAAATGGACCGGGCCGGCGTTGTCTATTCACTGCGTATCATTGTCGAACTGCCAAATGATTCCATTGCGCAAACGGACGCGGGGTGGAACGCCCTCGATCGTTTCTCCAAACGACTCGCCAGCGACCCTCGCAGCGCCCGGGTCATTTCCATCACCACGATCGCGGAGGGCAACCGGTCGTCCCTCACTAACCTGTCGCGGGAAACGCGTCGAACGTTTCTGAGCAGTGACGGAAGGGCGGCGCTGCTTGAAGTACTGCCCGCCTCTTCGGTTTCGCTGCGCGCTCAAGTTGACTGGGTGCGGGAACTCCGCAAGACTGGCGCTGAAGCTCTCACCGGCGTGCCCGGCGCAACTATGCTGATTGGTGGCATCCCGGCGCTGAACGCCGACTACGAGACAATTGTCACCCACCACTTCGCACCGGTAACGGCGCTCGTGGTGGTGGGAACGCTCGTGGCGCTTCTGGCCGGGTTCCGTTCGCTCGTCGCTCCCGTGAAGGCTATCGCATTGAACATCCTCTCGGTCGCGGCCTCCTTTGGAGCATTGGTCTTGGTTTTCCAGGACGGACACGGAAGCCGCCTCCTGGGAGTTCAAGGGGGAACGGGAAGCGTGTTCCCCCTCGTTCCCATCGTCGCGTTTGCCATCGTTTTCGGACTAAGCATGGACTATGAAGTGTTTTTGGTAGCACGGGTTCTCGAAGCCAGGAAGAGCGGGCTCAATGAAGAGGACGCAATTCCGGAAGCGTTGGCGAGAACCGCGGGCCTGATTACAAGTGCGGCCGCGATCATGATCGTGGTATTCGCCGCATTCACGTTCGGAAATTTTCTGGTGGTCAAGATGATCGGATTTACGCTGGCAGTCGCTGTGTTTATTGATGCGACACTGGTGCGAATTGTGATCGGTCCCGCGCTCCTGCGCATTGCAGGCGATTGGAACTGGTGGCCCGGCGGCCTCGCAACGGTACACAAGCCGCCCCGGCATTGAGCGTCGAATGATCCCATCTAGAATCGAGTCATGGCGAGCACTGCTGGTGCACACGATTCGAGTCTCGCTGCTGAGGTTCTCGCGAAGCACTGGCGCATTCGCGAACCTCTGGTTCGGACCGATCTTGGGGTCAGCCGGGTCACTTGGCGTGTCGGGCAACGATATTGGTTGTCGCAGTCCGAAGAGACTCGCCATGCGGAACTGACTCATAAAGCGCAACTGATGCAGCGTCTGCGTTGCTTCCTCGAGGATGAGCGTCTGTCGATCTCTGTCCCGGAAGTGATCGCCAGTTCAAGCGGACAACTCGTCGTTGAGGATGGCGGTTACGGATGGTGTCTGACCCGTCATCTCGAGGGCTTTCATCCGGATAGCAGCGACCCAACGATCTATCCGGTACTCATTGAAGGATTAGCGCGCTTCCACCGCGAGATTCGTCTTTTTTCTGATTGTCAGCCAGTTGAACTACCAGATGGGATTAGCGTAAATACCCGAAAGAGCATCGCGGGGATGGACCCGGCGAATTTTGTTCCCCTTACCAAATTTGCGGAGGAACAGGACCTGCTCCTGCGAACAGGTGATTGGCTTCTACCCCGTCTTCCGGAATTCGAGAATCTCCCCAGGCAGCTGATTCATGGAGACTGGACACCACGCAATGTACTCTTCGATCGGTCTAGCGACGGTGTTTATTTAAGTTCTGTTCTGGATTTCGAATCCGTGGCTTTCGATCCAGTCCATGTCGACGTAGCAAACACCTGCTCGACATTGCTTATGTGGTCAGGGCTTGCCAATGTCGACGAGCGTATCGGTAGTGTTCTGAGCAGGTATGAGGGATTGAGCGGCCATCGCCTGGAACGCGACCATGTCTTCACCGCAATGCTCGCTCACTGGTTATGCCACTACTGGAGTTGGCGCGACCGGCTGAAGAACGGCGGATTTGGCCAGGAAGTGCAAGAACGCCTGTGCTTGAGAATCAGGTCGGCGCTTGATTACGTCAGCAGATCCAGAGCCCTCGCCATATAAATGGTTGCTCTGCTCAATTTCATTGTCAGTGCGACCGAGTCTTTGGCGAATGCGCCGGCCTTATTCGCAAGCCGGGTCGAAAGGAAGGAAGAAGGTAAAGGTCGTTCCATTCCTGCCGGCGCGCTGGGTGCTGCGGACGCGAAGTTTGCCGTGATGGCGGTCCACGATTTCCTGGCACACCCATAGGCCCAGTCCGTTGCCTGCCGTGCCCTTGGTGGTGAAGAAGGCATCGAAGATATGTTTCCGCACAGCGGGCGGGATGCCCGCGCCGTTGTCGGCGATTGTGAGCACGAGCCCGGGCCGGTTCGTCTTCCAATCCCGTCCCTTGCGGCTGCGAATCAAAAGCCGTCCACCGAAGGGCATCGCTTCGAGCGCGTTGCCGACCAGGTTGTTCAGCACCTGGCGAACGTCGCCTTGAAAACAGATCACGGGCTCGTCGGCGCGAAAGCGCTTCTCCACGCGGACGCGTGCGTTGCGGAGCCGTCCCTCGTAAATACTCATCACGGTGGAGAAAAGGTCGGCGCTCGTTGCCGCCTGCGGCTTCGAAGCCTGCTTGTGGAAGCGCAGCGTCTGGTTGGCGATGATGGAGACGCGGCGAATCTCCTGATCGGCGATCTCGAGAAAACGCTCGGCATCGGCCGGCGGAGCGTGGCGCGCCAGGTAGATGAGGTTCATCACCGATTCGAGCGGATTGTTGATCTCGTGCGCGATGGACGAAGCGAGCCTGCCCACCGCGGCCAGCTTTTCGCTCTTGAGCAGAGCGGCTTCAGTGCGCTTGATCTCGGTGATATCGCGGGCTTCGGGAACCAGAAACGCAACCGCGCCATTCGCATCTCGAACCGGAGTCAGCGAGAAATCGAAGAGGAGGTGCTCGCCGTTGGGGCGGATCAAAGGAAGTTCGGAGCGAAACGTCTCACCGGAGTTGGCGCGAGCGATGGCGCGATGAATCAGTTCCGGCGCTCCCCGAGTTCCGGCGAACCATGGAGTATCGGCGAAGTGCTTGCCCACCACATCGGCGCGCGTATTGCCCGCGAATTCGAGAGACGCGCTGTTGCAATCGATCACCGTGCCGTCCGGCGTCAGAAGCCCGATGTACTCGAGGCTGGTGCTGTACATCGCATTCAGCCGTGCTTCCCGATCGCGCAGAGCCTCGGTCTCGTTGCGCTGATGGGTAACATCCCGGAAGAAGATCACGATGCCATAGTCTGCGGGTTGCACTACAACAGAAAACCATGCCTGGAGCCTCCCGGGATAAAACGCCTCGAACCGGCCCGGAATTCCTTCATCCATGGCGCGGTAATAATGCTCCACATAGGGCGAGCCCTCGAACCTGGCTTCGGGGAAGGCTTCCCAGAACTGGCGGCCGGTGAGTTCTCCGGTAGTCTGGAGGATCTCCTGGGCGTGCGGATTACGATAGATCAGATTCCAGCTGCGATCGAGGCAGAGCACTCCATCGGTGGTGGCATCCATCACCAGAGACAATTGGTTGGCGATGGCATTCCGCTCCCGCTCCGCGATGCGGCGGTCATGGATATCTCGAAAAACCAGCACGATGCCGGTAAGTTTTCCGTGCTCGTCAAAAACCGGTGCGCCGCTGTCGTCGATCGAGATTTCGGTGCCGTCCCTGCGAACGAGGATCGTATGATTGGCAAGGCCCACTGCGGATCGCAGCCTCCGAACCTTCTCGGCGGGACTCTCGACCGGCCGCCGTGTAGTTTCGTCGAGGATGCGAAACACTTCATCGAGCGCGCGCCCTCGCGCATCGGTGAGTGACCATCCGGTCAGGCGTTCGGCCACCGGATTCATGCTCATCACGCGGGTATCGACATCAGTCACGAGTACAGCATCGCCAATGCTTTCAAGAACGCGGCTGGCCCGGGCTTCGCTTTCCCGAAGATCGCGGGTGGCCACCACCTCCGTTGTAACATCCTGCAACAACCCAAACAGACCCGCGATCTTGCCGTTCTCGAAGACCGGAGTGTAGGTGTAATCGAGATAGAAGTCACGGGCTCCACTGCCTGTATCGATGGGCACAAGCAGCTTGTCGAAATAGAACGTCTCCCCGGTCGTGTAGGCGTTCTCAAGCAACGGGCCCACAACGGACCAGGCCTCCTTGTACACTTCCCGGGCGGGCTTGCCCAGCGCATCGGGATGTCGCCTGCCGGGAATCGAGCGGTAGGAGTCGTTGTAGATCAGGACCAGGTCGGGCCCCCACAGAATCCGCGCCGGGGTGCGAGAGCACAAGGTCAAATTGACAATGGCGACCAGTTCGCGTGACCAGTTTTCAATCGGCCCGAGCGACGTGGAGGCCCAGTCAAAGGTTCGAACCAGCTCCGTCATCTCGCCCTTGCCCACAATTCTCGCCCCCGCCGATTGATCCCCTCCCGACTCTGGAGACGCGACATTTGTGGGCCCAGACAGTCTCATCCTGTATGCTCTCCCATAATCCGTTGCGCGGGAAACCCGAGGAACCTGATCCAGGCCGCGGTCGGCGGTTTGGATTGGTATCGGCCCGTTCGATCGAACCCGCGACTTTCCAAATGCTATGGATGCATGATTCGCCGCATGTTATGCCGGGCGTGCAATGGAATGGCAAAGAGACCTCGATTCTTTGCATCGGATGGAGGCCAATGGGAGTCGACGCGAGTCATCCCATCCCGCTGTGGCATCCAAGAACCAGCAGCCCCCCGGGGGATGGAATCGGACAAATGGCTTGCAATCGACTGACAAATCCCCGGGTTCGAACTGCTATACCTGAAGCGAAGAATCGAGTTGCGAGAGGCAGCCCATGACGACAGCCTACATTCACCGCATCGCCACCGCAGTCCCGCGACACGATGTCCATCGGGCCTTCGTGGCATTCGCCGAGAGCATGCTTCCCGAAGGAACGGTGCGCAATCTCTTTCGGCGCATGGTACGCATGTCGGCCATCGAGCACCGTTACTCCTTCCTCGAGCCGATCGGGGACGGAAACACGTACTGGCGCGACGCGGAAGATCTTTACGTGGTCGGAGACTTTCCTTCGACAACGCGCCGCATGCGGGCGTTTGAGAAGTTTGCTCCGTGCCTGGCCGGTTGCGCGCTGGACAAGCTCTCGCTGAGCAGGGCCGAGCGGCAAAGCATCACGCACGTAATCGTGACCTGCTGCACGGGTCTTTATGCGCCAGGACTCGACTTCGATGTCGTGAAGCGGCTGGGACTCAACCCGTCGGTCGAACGTACGATGATCGCCTTCATGGGGTGTTACGCCGCCATCAACGCGTTGAAGTCTGCTCATCACATAGTGCGATCGGAGGCGGACGCCAGGGTCCTGATTCTGAATCTGGAGCTCTGTTCGCTGCACCTCAAGGAAACGCAGGACCTGGAACAAATGCTATCGTTCCTGCTGTTCGCGGATGGTTGCGCGGCTTCCTTGGTCAGTGGAGAGCCCGAAGGGCTGGCGATCGACAGCTTCCTCGCGGTGAATGTTCCCCAGACCAGCGACCTGATTACGTGGCGAATCGGGGAAATGGGATTCGACATGCAACTCTCGGGCAAGGTTCCGGGGGAGATCAAGCGGCACCTGGGCGAGACGCGTGAACTGGTCACGCGGGGAAGAAACCCCGAGACAATCGATTTGTGGGCCGTGCACCCAGGTGGTCGCACCATTCTGGATGCGGTCGAACAAGGGCTGGGACTTCCCGACCATGCGCTCGCCGCTTCGCGCGACATCCTGGCGCGATTCGGAAATATGTCTTCGGCTACCGTGATGTTCGTCCTGGAGCAGGTGCTGGCGCGCGCGCAGAAGGGCCAAACGGGGTGCGCCATGTCGTTCGGGCCGGGTGTCACGGCGGAGACCATGCTTTTCCATGCCGCATAATGGGCTGGATTTCAGTCATCGGGCCCAACTGTCCGAACTGATGGATGAGCCGTGCAGCCGTGAGGTCATCGAGGCATGCCTCCGCGACCTGGCCCGGGTGAATCGCTGGTTTGGAGCCTGGCGCCCGTTGCTTCGCTGGCTCGACGAAATGCGGCCGCAGACAGGATCAGAGCCGCTCCGCATCCTCGACGTGGGTTGCGGCTACGGCGACGGATTGCGCCGGATCGAACGATGGGCGCGGGATCGGGGGATTCCGGTGGAACTGACGGGGATCGATCTGAATCCCGATTCCATTGCCATCGCAAAGAGCCAATCGGAAAGCGGCATCCGATGGGTCGCGGGGAATGTGTTTGCGTACCGTGCGCTGCGGCCGGCCCATCTCATCGTGAGCTCGCTGTTTACGCATCATCTTGTTGATTCAGACGTGGTCCGGTTTGTGCGCTGGATGGAGCAGAACGCGGAGATGGGATGGTTCATCAACGACCTGTCCCGGGCGGCGATTCCGTATTATCTCTTCCGCTGGTTTTCGAAACTGACGAGGTTGCATCCGTTTGTCCAGCACGACGGTCCGGTTTCGATTGCGCGCGCCTTTGTGCCCGAGGAGTGGCGGCAGCTCTGTGCCCGGGCGGGGTTGAAACAAGACGAATTCGAGGTGCTCAGCTATAAGCCCGCGCGCCTGTGCGTGAGCCGGAGGAAACCACGGTGAGCGCCGCGATGGGAAACAACCTGGTCGACAATCTGGTCATTGGAGGCGGCCTCGCCGGCGGGATGACTGCGCTGCGGCTGGCGGGAGCCGGAAGGGAAGTGATGCTGGTTGAAAAGGAACGGACTGCCCACCATAAGGTGTGCGGCGAGTTCCTCAGCCCCGAAGCGGTTGAATACCTGCGCAAGGCAGGAGTCGATCCCGTCAGGCTCGGCGCAGTGCCAATTGAACGTTTGCGGCTTTCCGTCGGGAGCAGAGTCATGGAAGCACCGCTGCCATTCCGCGCTCTGTCTCTTTCGCGATGCGTGCTGGATGCGGCCCTGTTGGCGCGGGCCGCGGAAGAAGGATGCATCGTGCGCCGCGGAGTGGCAGTGGCGCGGCTCGCGCCCAACGGCGACAGCTGGACGGCTGAATGGGCGGACGGGACTGTGCAACAGGCACGCACCGTCTTTCTCGCCACAGGCAAGCATGACCTGCGTGGATGGAGCCGTCCGGCCGGCGTGCAATGCGACCTGGTTGGCTTCAAGCTGCATTGGAGGTTGAACGCGGCCGAGACACAAGCCTTGCGCGGCTTCATGGATCTGTTTCTTTTTTCCGGCGGCTATGGCGGACTCGCCCTGGTTGAGAATGATGTGGCGAACCTCTGCCTGGTGGTGCGCCGTTCGCGTCTTCGCAAGCTGGGAGGATGGCCGCAACTGCTTGCAGGCCTGCTCGAACAGAATGCCCACATTGGCCGGCGGCTTGCGGGCGCGCGCGCGTTGTGGGAGCGGCCGCTGGCGATCTCGTCCATTCCTTATGGGTACATGTCGTATCGAAACAGCGGTGCATGGTGTGTCGGCGACCAGGCCGCGGTGATTCCGTCATTCACCGGTGACGGCATGGCGATCGCACTGCATTCGGGGGCGCTGGCGGCAGAGATGTGCCTCGATGGAAGAACAGCGGATCAGCATCGACGCACGTTGCGTGCTCAACTGAGGAAAGGCATGTTGATGGCGACGTGGCTTTCGCAGGCCATGGTCACGGCCGCGGGGCGTGCGCTGGCGCCGCTCGCTCTTGGGGCGTTGCCACAGGCGATGGGATGGATCGCCGGGTCAACGCGCATTCCAGACTCGGCTCTCCGGTCTGCCTGCTCTCGAGCCGGTTGAATTGATTGTTTCCGGGAATGCAATGAATCTTCCATTGCTTCCCTCAGCGCGACCGGCTCACTTTGCCTCTTCGATTTGCGCTTTAACCTTTCCCTTCGCGAATCGCACGTGCAAGGGCGGCATGGTCCTTTTCGTTCTGGTCGGCGTAAGCAACCGAGAAGCACGCGAGAGCCTTGTCGAAGGTGTCGTTTTTGCCCAGGTATCCGCTGATCACTGCCGGTTCTCCGGAGCGTGCATGGGAGAGCGCCAGCGTGTAGCCGCAACAATCGGCGAAGACGTTCATCCTCGCGGTGTCGAACGTCTCGACCGGAAACTTCATTTTTATATCCCGGAGTTGGCGGACATAGAAGTGACGTCCCAGCTTACCCTGAGTCCAGCCGAGGAAGATGTCGCTGGCCGGCTGCATGAGGCGGTGGCCGTTCACCACGCGCTGTCCGTGGTTCGGGAAGACGCTCTTCCCCGCATAGGCCTCCAGGACAGAGGCGCGCGCCTCCTTGACCTGGAGAATGAGCGGATCTCCTTTGTCGGCCATCAACAACACCATCCAGCAGGCGGTGCCGACGCTCCCGACGCCAACGACTTTGGCTGCGGCATCCTTGACTTCGTAGCGGTCGATCAGCATGCGCTGAGCGGGCGCGAGGGATTTGCGGTACCCGTCGAAGGCGTCCCTGAGGATCGGATGGATCTCCCCCGGAGAGTGACCTTTCCAGTGGAAGATCGACGGGAGCTGGTCCTTGAAAATCGGCGACCCGCCCAAATCGGCCACGAGCTTCGGGAAAGAGGCCTTCCGAAGTGCTGCTGGCGCGCGCCTTGGCCAGGTTCTTGATCGCGCCACGGCGGATTCCAGAATCCTTGACGCTGGCGATCAACATCTCGGCCTCGACGGCGAAGTACCACAGATCCAGCACCTTCATTTCGGCGAACTCGGCCATGTGCTCCCGGTATGACCGGACACAGGTGAGGACCGCATCCCTGGCGACGGATTCGCTGAGGCCATTGTCTCGGCAGGCGATCACGAAGCTTGCCGCGAGACGCTTGATGTCCCACTCCCAGGGTGCCGGGAGAGTCTCATCGAGGTCGTTGATGGCGAAGATGACTTGCCTCTCCGGGGTGGCGAGACCGCGGAAGTTGACCAGGTGGGAGTCCCCGCCGCATTGCACGCGAACCCCCGTGGACGGTGTGCCCGCCAGATCGTCCGCCATGGCCAGAGCCGAGCCCCGATAAAAAGTGAAAGGAGACTGCACCATGCGCCCGTGGCGAAGGGGGAGGAGCTCGGGGAGTCTCCCTTCATCGGCCTTCAGTACCAGGCGGACCGGGTCGGGCCGGTTGTGGGGTGGCTTCCATTCGGCGTGCGAAGCGCGCGGACACTTGTCCCGGAGTGCTTTGCCCATTGCCAACTGATCAGCGCGCGAAGCGTGCGCCATCAGGGTTGGATTCGCGTTGTCGCTGGTTTGCCGCGACTTTGGCTTCTCGTCTATTTGTGTGCGTGCCATGGTCGTTCTCCTGCACCCACAGTTGGGATTCAATAATCTGGCCCGGGGGGCCCGGGTGGGGACCATTTGCCTTGGGTGAAATTGTCTAAATGCTATTTCATGCTGCGCCACTTAGTCTTCTGTAAGTTTTGCTAGTTTCGTCATTTAGATAGGATCATCGCTTCCACCTCGTCGTGGAAGACGCAAACAGCGACAGATCGACTAGCAGGGGGCGGGGGCGGGATTCACAAGTTTTGGATGGATGGTGGAGCTGAGCGGGATCGAACCGCTGGCCTCCTCGTTGCGAACGAGGCGCTCTCCCAGCTGAGCTACAGCCCCACGCCGATTGACTTCTATATCTTACCAGTATTTCCGTCCCTGCGAAATTCCCTGCTGGAGGGGTGATCGCGCCCGAAATCGACCACTTCCATCGACAAGTCGCGCCGTATTCCGGCCGGGGGGATTCCGATCCATGCGGGTCCGGGAACAACCTTTGTCCCCGACTGGTGATCTCAAGGGGAGGGTGCCGACGCCCCCGTGCGAACCCGGCCGCAGCCCGTACCTTGATGCACAGTGGTAAGCGTTCACACCAAATCGACCGTGGAGGATCGAATGAAACAGGATTTACTCAACGATGAGCCGAGAGCCAAGACCATAACGACAGCCGCTTTGGCAAACGTCGACGCGGCCCCGGCCGCTCAAAAGGACGCAGAGTCCATGCCATTCCGTGATGAAGACAGGCCGCCGGCCGAAGAAGGAATGGTGCGGCCTTTCATCGCGACCGACAATAAGTCCCGGAACATGAATCAGAGACCGGATAGTATTGGGTCCCGTACAAGTGAAACAACCGGAAGCCCCACTCCCGCAACAACGACAACCACGGACGAAGATGCCACGCCGCTCTTTTCCGAGCGCGAGTCGAAGGATTTCTTTGGCCGGTGGGACTCTGTTCAGGTTGGGTTCATCGATGAACCGCGCCACGCCGTAGAGCAGGCCGATAGCCTGGTGGCAGGCGCCATGAAGCGTCTCGCAGAGATCTTCGCTGAAGAGAGAGCCCGGCTCGAATCGCAGTGGGATCGCGGCGATAATGTTTCCACCGAAGACCTGAGAGTCGCCATGCGCCGGTATCGCTCGTTCTTCCGTCGGCTGCTTTCGGTTTAGCCGGGAAACAATGGAGGTACAAAGAGTGGTCCCGGGCGGCGACGGCGCCAGGGCGCCCAGATTCATGGCTTGCAAAGAAGTTCAGGTAGTCCCGTGAGGGTCTGGAGAAAGATGCCCGGATTGCCCGAGACCCGGGACACGACGAGCGAGCCTTCAATGTTGATGATGGCCTGCTGCGCCCGGCGCGCCGCCTGTGTGCGACTGAATCCGCTTTCCACCGCGATCGAAATGAAAGCGGCAACCCACGCCTGAAGCGCCCCGGCGAGGGCGGTCTGCAATTCCGGCGGACCGCCGCGCAGCGAGAGGGTGTCGAGGACGCACGGCCGGCTCCCATCTCCATAGAACTTCTTTAGTCTCTGCGCTACCTGACGCACCCTCTGCTGCGGGGAACCGGTACCCTTGAGCGGTTCGACCACGTTCTCCGCAAACCACGAGCTTACCCGCGCCGCGACGGCGAGCGCGATATCTTTTTTGCCCCCGGGATAACGATAATAGAAACTCGCTTTCTCAAGGCCTGCCGATTCGGCCAGTCGGCTTAGGCTTGATCCCTCATAGCCGTACTCGCGAAATACGCCGAGGGCTTTGTCGGCCAGTTCCTCATCATTTAGCCTCGAAAACGCCACGAAAGCTCCCATTGGGTGTATCTTTGAAACTTTACCGATCGTTCGGTATCTATGGTAACAGATGCCAGGAATGGGCGACTTGTGCGTGAGTGTGGGTGCCGATCCAGCGTCCGGGAGGAGAGCGACATGCCGAACACGTTTGCCAATACGATGTTTTCCAAGCCGGCCAGGGATCTGCAGCAACGGAACGGCTCACGTGCCCAGTATGAGCGGATGGCCCGCTTCGGCGCCTCCGAGCAGGAACTTGGACCCGCCGAGACGGAATTCATCGCCGCTCGCGACAGTTTCTACATGGCGACGGTTACGCCCGACGGCTGGCCCTATGTGCAGCATCGCGGCGGCCCCACGGGCTTTCTCAAGGTTCTCGACGAACACACCCTGGCCTTCGCCGATTTTTCAGGCAACAAGCAGTACATTAGCGCTGGCAACCTGAGCGTCAACGACCGTGTTGCGCTGTTTCTGATGGATTATCCAAATCGCACCCGGCTCAAGGTGATTGGCCACGCCCGCATCGTGGAACCGGGTGAGGAACCGGCTCTCGAAGCCCGCCTCCGGCCTGATGCGAACGGGCGTGGCGCGAACGGGCCTCGAGTCGAGCGCATCTTTGTGCTCACGGTCGTCGGCTTCGATTGGAACTGTTCGCAGCACATCACCCCGCGCTACAGCCGTGACGAGCTGGCCGAACAGTTCCCCGATCTGTTCAGAGAGAATTAAATTCCGGCTACTTTCTTCTCGATGCGGTCAACACCACACCCGGATCATTGACCGTCATGCGCGTGTCGGCGCCTTCCTCGATGAAGCGGATGCGCACGGCGGACGCGCCCCAGGGATAGAACACGCGATCGCCGAGATGGAAGAGCGGCCGGCCCATGGCACCGTGCCGTGTCCAGGTCACGATTTCCTTATCCACCGTGACCTCGATGCGATCGTTTTCCGCTGGCCCGAAGGGATAGACGCCGATGATTCGATCCAGGTCGAGCTGATTAACGGGAATCTGCGATTCAGCACCCGCATCTCCCAGAGTCTGAAGAAATTCAAAGACGGGTCGGGCGGCATCTCCGCCGGCATGAGCATGGGCCAGCAGGCTGATGCTGTGAGGGCCGCGGATGCGCTGCACGCCGGGCTGGCTCGACACAAAGGCCTTCACCACGTCGAGATGCCCCAGCATTGCGGACGAAAACAGCGAAGGACGCGCACCCTTCCCTATGAGGTATTCCGCGATGGGACGATTGCCCATGTGGGAAGCGGCGCCCAGCGCAGTTTCCCAATCCCCGAATCCCCAGTCCCAAGCCGCCCGCGCCAGCGACGGCTGCGCCTCCACCAATTGCTGCACGCGCTTCAGATCGAAGTGAGATACCCGGACCATTTCGCGCGCCAACTCCGGGGACTGGGTCGGGAATCCCGCGTCGGTGGCAGGCCGGTCCGAGTTGGCATCGGCCGAGTTCGCGGCCGGTCGATCCCCCGGGGGTGCGAAGGCCCACGCGGGAGCAGAAAGGGCCAGGCCGGCAGCCTGAAGAAAACTCCGCCGCGGCCAGACAGGGAAAGAGAAGTGGTGACGAGAGGCTGGATTCATGTTTGAGTCTCCTCGATTCGAACTGACCTCGAGGATCAATGAGCCCGCGCCCCGCCTCAAGCCCAATGGGCAAAATTTCCAACCAATTCGATGTTAAGAGCTAACTGATCGGAGCTCAGTCACTTGCCGGGGGATGTAAGTTGGTTCCTAACGCAGGGTCGGCCAACTTGCTGGAGAACTCGGTGGCGATGTCCCGGGCGGCGGTGGACTCGAGCGTGAACAGATCCTCGAAGGGCTGCTCCAGGCGCACGACCCACACATGCGATTGCTCCGGCATGCGAATCAAGTGGGCAAGGATGCGAGTCTGGGCGCCGCCCCCCTGCACCTCGCCAACGATTACAAATTGCGCGTGCAGGGAAGCAGCGATATGAACCAGGTCGCGCTGCTCCCTGGGAACCCGGAGAACGGCGGCGTTGCCAATCACCAGGTAGTGGTTCTGGCTCGCCGATGTGAGCTGCTCGATCACGTTGTCGGTCAGCGCGCTGCAAAATCGGTTCACGCTGGCATCGCCCGTCTCATTGTCGAACGGGACGACGGCGACGACGGCCGGCCCCGAAGCACCCGGCGAGTACCGGCGCCATTCGACGAACCCCACAATCAACAGCAGGACCAGGACAACGCTGGCCAGCGAAACAAGGGAAGTACGCCAAGGGAATTCCCGCCGGGCCGCTTCGCTGTCGGGCTCAGGAGGAGCCGCAACGGAAATCGGTTCCACGGGATGGATGAATTGATATCCCCGCCGTGGGACAGTCCGAATGAAGCGGGGCGAAGTCGATTCATCGCTCAACGCGGAGCGGATCTGGGCGATGCAAACATTGAGTCCGCGCTCGAAGTCAACGAATGTGTCCTCGCCCCAGATCGCGTGGTGCAACTCTTCGCGAGAAACGATCTCGCCTGCATACGCCAAAAGGTGGGAGAGGACCATGGCGGGTTGCGCCTGCAGGCGGATCAGCATTCCGTCGCGCCGCAATTCTCCGTTTGCGTGGTCGAACTCGAATGATCCGAAGCGAACGCGTTCCGATTCTATGGGCACTTTCAAATGATTGAATAAGATTCATTTGCCAATGGCAAGCGGTTTGATTCCTGGACCGACCTATCGTAATGCGCGCCAGGCGCGAGGCCGCACTCACGCCTGCGGTGCGATTCAGAGCTGGTTCATGTTCTGCAGGAACTCGGCGTTGTTGCGGACCTTTTCGAGACGGCTGATCAGCAGTTCCATGGCTTCGACCGGCGACAACGGGTTGAGCACCTTGCGCAGAACCCAGATGCGCTGCAGATCGTCCTTGGGGATGAGCAACTCTTCCTTGCGGGTGCCCGATCGCTGGATGTCGATAGCCGGGAACACGCGCTTGTCGACCAGCTTGCGATCCAAGATGATTTCCATGTTGCCGGTGCCCTTGAACTCTTCGAAGATCACTTCGTCCATGCGCGAACCGGTATCGACCAGCGCGGTGGCGATGATGGTCAGCGAGCCGCCCTCCTCGATATTGCGCGCCGCGCCGAAAAAGCGCTTGGGCCGCTGCAATGCGTTGGAGTCGACGCCGCCCGACAGCACCTTGCCCGAAGGAGGCACGATCGTATTGTAGGCGCGCGCCAGTCGGGTGATGGAGTCGAGAAGAATCACCACGTCGCGCTTGTGCTCGACCAGGCGCTTGGCTTTTTCGATCACCATTTCCGCTACTTGCACGTGGCGGGCTGCCGGCTCGTCGAATGTTGAACTGATGACCTCGCCCTTGACGGAACGCTGCATATCGGTGACTTCTTCGGGGCGTTCGTCGATGAGCAGAACGATCAGCACCACCTCGGGATGGTTCGACGTGACCGAATTGGCAATCGACTGCAGCAGCATGGTCTTGCCGGTGCGCGGCGGAGCGACGATGAGACCGCGCTGCCCCTTGCCCACTGGCGTCAACAGGTCCATGACCCGGCCGCTGGTGGCCTCGCGCACTGTCTCCATCTTGATGCGTTCCTGCGGATAGAGCGGGGTCAGGTTATCGAACAGGATCTTGTTGCGTGTCTCTTCGGGAGACTCGAAGTTGATGGCCTCGATCTTGACCAGGGCGAAGTACTTCTCTCCTTCGTGGGGCGGCCGGACATTGCCGCTGATGGAGTCGCCCGTCTTGAGATCGAATTTGCGGATCTGCGAGGGCGAGACGTAGATATCGTCGGGGCCGGGCAGATAGTTGTAGTCGGGAGAACGAAGGAAGCCGTAACCGTCAGGCAGGATTTCGAGCACGCCCTCGGCAAAGATGTGGCCTTCCTTTTCGCTCTGGGCCTGAAGGATCTTGAAGATAAGATCCTGCTTGCGTAGACCGCTGGCGCCTGGAATTTCCAGAGTACGGGCGATCCTGCTTAGTTCTGTGATGTTTTTCTCTTTAAGTTCAGCGATGGTCATGTTCACCTGCAAACGGGGCGGGATGGAGAGTGGGGAGAGCCGGAGGGGGAGCGTGCTCCGAAAAGGGGGCGAGAGTCCGCTGCTGCAAGGCACGCAACCGCGCGCAGCATCTCCCGAGTTCAGCAGTGTAGATGGGAACCGGAAGAGCGGCTCCTCTGCGAAGAGGAACCGCTTGAAACCCGTGACTTGCTCAACAAACGCTCAGGGATAACTCGGCTTAAGCGGCGCGGCGCTGTTCGATAGGCTGGACTGCGGGTGCTGCTACGGGGCCGATGGTACCAGGATTGGTGCTATGAAAGCGGACCAGGACCTCGTTGGTCGTGTCCTGCAACCGCGTGTTGGGCTTGTGCAGCTTGCGAGTCGCCTTGCTCGCGAGCTGGCAGAGCTGATAACGATTGGATACGTGGCTCAATGCCCCGAAAACCAAATCAGAACGCATTACGGATATCTCCTTAAAAAATGGCTACCTGAGCGGAACTACCTGGCGCCGCCAGTGCAGCTGGCAACCAAAGACTTCCCGGTTGCCGATTCTTCCCTTGCTGTGTTATAGACGCGCGAAAAGCCCGTCCAGTTCAAAAAACTTTGATGCAATTCCGCCACATTATGGAATTGGCACCGCCCATTTTTTAGTGATGCACAGCACTGATAGTTGTGGATTTCGCCTAACTTCCCGCTTTTCCGGCGTTGCAACAAAACACACCGATGGACCAGCTACTAAACCGTGGTTCCAATGATTGATGCGGGAGATGGCAGAAGGACGCAACCCAAACTGACTTGTGCGATCAACCTTAGTGGATGGCACTCCTGAATGTATACCCAGTCGGGTTTGGGGTCAATAGTTTTTTGGAAGATTTTGTATCCCGTTTCCGGGCCGCGCACCCATTCCGGTAAGCGTTTATTAACTTGCTTTGTATGTTATAGATAGAGTTCGTTGTGTCGGCCAATTCGAAGTCCTAACTCCCCGCCTGGCAGATCGGATCGTGCCCCTCAGAATGGGTCCCCGGCTCAAACCTGGCATCGATTTGGCGGACACCGTGCCTGCGCCACAGTTGTCCGTCGGGGTCGGACAAGTAGGGCCCGTCGTTCGGATCCACCCCGCAAAAGGACCGGCGTTTTTTGGGAGTCGCTTTAGGAGCGGCAAACAGCTCGTCCAGTCGAAACATATACATAACCAGCACTCCCAGGAAGGGAATCATCAGGATCGAGGTGTCCCAACCGGATAAAAAATCAGCGCTTCCCATTCCATCCTCCCCGTCGATACGGCGTTGAACATGAGGGTTTTCTCATGTCGCTCAACCCGTTCATCGGCGGGAATTGGAAATTTCTTAAAATCGGAAGTAACGTAGAGTTCTATTTTCGTGGCGGAGGGGGATCGTCCCATGAGCGCCCGTCGGGGTCGCTGTGCATCGATCTTCGTTTTCGCTCCAGGGGCGAATCAGGGCGACGGTCCTGCTTTTCGCCTTTGCGGGCAGTGAACACTTCGTCCAGACGGAAGAAGCCAAAGACCAGAAGGGCGATGAGAGGGATGCCGAAGAGAAATACATCCCACCCGGACCGGGGCGTGTTGGTGTCCACGTGACCTCCTCGGGACCGGCGGGGCTTCCGGTACCAATGCAGTGGATGCTGGGATTTGGGGACACTCACAAAGGAAGCACGCAACGGATCGAAACAGGACCTGCACGAGCGATTCAACTATTTTATTCTGCAGGGTCCTGTCGGATTGCCATCGCCTTCCTTCTTACCGAGTGTGCGGCGAGGTCCGATTGCAGTTCTTATTCTACGCCCAATAGCTGCGGTCCAAAGTGCGGTATTGGATAGCCTCGGCCAGGTGTGCGACCGAAAGACTCTCCGCGCCATCGAGATCGGCGATGGTACGGGCGACCTTCAGGATGCGGTCGTGGGCGCGCGCGGTCAATCCCTGTTGCTGCATGGCACGCTCCAGCAGCCGCTCGGAGTCCGGCCCCAACTCGCAGTAAGCGCGAACCTGGCGCGTGGTCATCTGCGCGTTGGAATAGATCTTCTCGCCGAATTTCTTGAATCGTTCCCGCTGGCGTTCGCGCGCCGCCATCACCCGGGTTCGTATCTCTGCCGAGCCTTCAGCCGCCGCTCCGCCGCGCAGTTCCTTGTATTGAACCGCGGGAACCTCGATATGAATGTCGATGCGGTCGAGAAGAGGTCCGGAGATTTTCGCGATGTAGCGCTGAATCATGGGCGGCGTGCACATGCATTCGCGCGATTTGTCGTTGAAGTAGCCGCAGGGGCAGGGATTCATGGCGGCCGCAAGCATGAAGCGCGCCGGGAAACTGAGCGACATGCTGGCGCGGGCGATGGTCACCGTATGGTCCTCGAGCGGCTGCCGCATCACTTCGAGCACATTGCGTGGAAACTCCGGCAACTCGTCGAGAAACAGCAGTCCATTGTGGGCAAGCGAAACCTCGCCCGGGCGGGGTATGACGCCGCCGCCGATAAGACCGGCGTCGGAGATGGTGTGGTGAGGCGAGCGGAATGGCCGCTGCGTCACCAATCCCGCCGCGGCGTCGAGAACGCCGGCCACGGAATGGATCTTCGTGGTCTCGAGAGCCTCGTCGAAGGTGAGCGGCGCCAGGATCGATGGCAGCCGCTTGGCCAGCATCGTTTTTCCTGACCCCGGCGGCCCGATCATCAGGATGTTGTGGCTCCCGGCCGCGGCCACTTCGAGCGCGCGCTTGGCCGTGTGCTGGCCGCGCACATCCTTGAAGTCGACGAGGAAATGCTGCAACTCGCTGAGCAGCGTTTCGGTGGAGACGCGGAAGGGCTCGCGCTGGATCACGCCCACAACCGAGCTGTTGAGCAGATCCAACACATCGAGGAGTGACGAGACCGGATAAACGTTCACGCCCTCCACAACCGCGGCCTCCGCAGCGTTGGCGGCGGGCAGTATGAGGTTGGGAATGTTCTTCTCGCGCGCCAGGATCGCAACCGGCAGCATGCCGGCGATAGGACGAACGCTTCCATCCAGGCCCAATTCGCCGACAAGAAGAAAACGGTCGAGGTTGTCGACGCGCAGCGCGCCATACGCGCCCAGGATGCCGACCGCAATGGGCAGATCGAATCCGGAGCCTTCTTTTTTCAGATCGGCGGGCGCCAGGTTGATGGTGATGTGCGTGGGCGGGATCAGATAACCGGAGTTCTTGATGGCGGCGCGCACGCGATCGCGGCTCTCGCGCACCGCGGCATCGGGCAAACCAACCGTATGGAAATGGTCCTCATTCGAAACCACGCCGCTGTAATCGACTTCGACGTCGATCAGATTGGCGTCGATGCCGTAAACGGCTGCGCTGAGGGCCTTGAAGAGCATAACCGGGTAATTGCTGCGAGTGTAACAGAAGGGAATGAACACTGGTCTGTGATGAGTGAACACCAGTCAGAAGTACAGCAAGCCTCCGGAGTGAGCCCGCGGGAGAGACTGTCCACTGTTCACTGTTCACTGTCCACTGGCCTACAATCACTTGCGTGACGACGAGTCTCTTCGATCTCTATAAAATCGGCGTGGGTCCATCGAGTTCTCATACGATGGGTCCGATGCGGGCGGCGTGTCAGTTTGCCCGCGGGCTTGCGGAACACGGAGTTTTGCCGAAGGTGGACCATGTGCAGGTGGACCTTTTCGGTTCGCTGGCATTGACGGGCCTCGGCCACGGCACCGATCGCGCAGTGCTGCTGGGCCTTGCCGGAAACGAGCCGGCAAGCATTGATCCCGCCGACATCGCTTCCACGGTCGCCTCAATTCGCGAAATGCACCGCCTGTCTCTCGCCGCCGAACGCTCCATCCCTTTCGAAGAGATACGCGACCTCGTCTTCCACAGGTCAACCATGTTCCCTCCCGGAGCGCGCACGCAGCACCCCAACGGCATCCGTTTGACGGCTTATGACCCCATTGGCGCGGTGATCGACGAGCGGACCTTCTTTTCCATCGGCGGAGGATTCATCACCGAGGACGGAGCCGATACCTCACCGGCAACGCAGTCTGAGATCGCGCTTCCTTACCCATTTCATAGCGCCGCTGACCTTCTGAACGTCGCTCATGCGAACACATTGAGAATCGATGAGGTCATGTTCGCAAATGAGTGCGCCCGGTATCGCGCGGCGCATAAAGACATCAGCGATGACGCCATCGAAGTCATCATCCGCACTGGCATCGACACGATCTGGAAGACCATGAAGGATTGCATCGAGCGCGGAATCGCGACTGAAGGAATTCTTCCCGGCGGTCTGAATGTCCGCCGCCGTGCACATCGCCTGGCAGAGCGTCTCGGCGATAAGGAACGCGCCGGCACGCCCACCGATCCGCTCGCCCCTCTCGATTGGGTCACGGTCTATGCGATGGCGGTGAATGAAGAGAACGCCGCGGGCGGACGCGTGGTCACCGCGCCCACCAATGGAGCCGCGGGTGTAGTGCCGGCTGTCGCGCGCTACTATGAGCGTTTTATTCCGGACTCGGACCACGCAGGCCTGCAGCGCTACTTTCTGACTTCGGCGGCGATCGGCATCCTATATAAGGAGAATGCCTCGATCAGCGGCGCGGAGGTGGGCTGCCAGGGTGAAGTGGGCGTCGCCTGTTCGATGGCCGCCGGCGGATTGACGGCCGCGCTGGGCGGAACCAATGGCGAGATCGAGCACGCCGCGGAGATTGCCATGGAACACAACCTGGGCATGACGTGCGATCCGATCGGCGGCCTGGTGCAGATTCCGTGCATCGAGCGCAATGCCATGGGCGCGGTCAAGGCGGTCCACGCTTCGCGCATCGCGCTCAACGAGTTGGAGAGCCACAAGGTTTCGCTCGATCAGGTGATCCGCACCATGTACCTTACGGGGCTCGATATGCAATCGCGCTACAAGGAAACCAGCCTCGCCGGCCTTGCTCTGAACATCATCGAGTGCTGAAGCAGATTCGATTTCCGAATGAGGAACACTCTTTGCAGACACCCGAAAATGGCCTGAGCGATGCCGGCGCCGCGCCGCTCCAACTCGAAACTGCGGATTTGCCGAAGCCGATCGCGCCGGTTTGGCATACGGTCATCCTCATCGTGGGCATGGTATTGCTTTCGGTCTCGAGCGCGAAGGAATTCTCCGGCGGCGCGGCTTCGGTCGATCGACTGCAGACCTACGCGTTAACCGTCACCACTGAACTGTTCATGCTCGGCTGGGTCTATTTCGGACTGAGGCTGAGGAAAATTCCTTTCCGCTCACTGCTGGGTTCCATTCCGGGAGACTTCCGATCCATCACCGTCGATCTGGGAATTGCCATGGTGTTCTGGATTGGTTCGCTGATTGTCCTCGGAACCATCGGCATCTTCTGGACGGTCACCGAAGCGGCGATCACCCACCGCTCGCTCTTTCCTTCGGGGAAACCGCTTGCGCCGGACGCGGCACAGCAACAGACTCTCCATACGCTTTTGCAGCTTGCGCCCGCAAACGGGCGCGAGATCGCGGCCTGGATTGTTGTTTGCATCATCGCCGGTGTTGTCGAAGAGATGATCTTTCGCGGCTATCTGCAGCGCCAGTTCACTGCCTGGGCCAAGGGCGCGGTCGCCGCGGGGGTGGCAGGTTCCGCGTTGCTGTTCGGCGCCGCGCATGGATACCAGGGCGCGCGCAGCATGGTCTTGCTCTGTGTCTTCGGAGTGCTTTTCAGTTTGCTTGCTCTCTTCCGTCGCAGTCTGCGCGCGGGCATGATCGCGCATAGCTGGCAGGATATTTGCGCCGGATTAGTGCTCGCATTGCTCAAGGCGCATCACAAGCTGTGATGCTTCTCTTCGATGATCGACACATCATTGAAAAAATTGTTGCCACTTTTTCCACCTCTCAGTCGTTTTTTTCTTGACACTTGCGAAGCATGAAACTATATCTTTCCTCAACTGCAATATTGATATTGCAGGTTCGATGCAACCCATCGAAAAAGGGAGAATAGGCAAATGGCAACTAAAAAGGCAGCCAAGAAGGCACCTGCAAAGAAGGCCGCGAAGAAAGCCGCAAAGAAGAAGTAAGCGGATCAACAACCAAAAAGGCAACACTCTAGGGGGCGCTTCAAGCGCCCCCTAGGTGTTTCTGGGCACAACGTCGCCTGAGTTCAGAGTGCGCGCGTACGCTGGATAAAGGCCGATTTCAACTGGAGTGGAAAGGCAAGCAGCATGACGCGCCGCCGCTGGATCGCCGAACACTGGGACGAGGCCACCGCATCCATCACCGCCGCACAGGCCGAGCACATGGTCCGCGTGTTGCGCGCGCAGCCCGGCATGGAAGCGGACGTGGTCGCTGGCGGACGCGTCTTTCACGCGCAGGTGGCCGCGGTTGCGCCCCACGAAGTCCGCTTCAATCTGATTGCCGAAGTTGAAGCCGACCCCGCGCTGCCCATTACTCTAGTCATGTCCGTCTACAAATTCGACCGCATGGAGTGGGCCATCGAGAAAGCCACGGAACTGGGAGTCGCGGAGATTGCGCCCGTGATGGCGCGAAGGACGGAGAAGCACCTGGGCCTGGCAGCGGAGAAGCGCGCGGAACGATGGCGCCGCATCGCGCAAGAGGCCGCGCAGCAGTCGCGCCGCTCCGATGTGCCCGTGATCTGCGACCCCGTCCCTCTTCCTCAAAGGGCGCGAGCCGCCGCCAAAGGCACGCGCATCGTGCTCGCCGAGCAGGAGCGCACCACAACGCTGCGCGCCCTCGTCGAGGAAGCGATCAGCTGCCGCGGAGAATGAAATGCCGCAGTTTGAAATTGCAATCGGCCCCGAGGGCGGTTGGGCTCCTGAGGAAGAGGCGCTCTTCGATGCCAATGGCTGGCGCGCCGCGTCACTCGGGCCACGTATTCTTCGCGCCGAGACCGCCGCCATTGCGGCGCTTGCGGCTGTAGCGTCCTACCTCGAGTAGTGTTCTTCGGGTAATCCTGCCTAAAGATCGCCTAAATCATTCGAGCTGTCATCCTGAGCGAAGCGAAGGATCTGCGTTTGTTCCTTCGGAACACGCGAATCGGAACTGGCTCATGTCTCGGCCGCGGAAGTGGGTTCACTATTGTGGGGCGGCCCCACCTATTTTTGATGCCGTTCGGGCGACGATTCCAAGACGCTTTCAGAGCGACACGCCGCGCTTCCACGGAATGAAATCGTTCTGCCCCAGCAGTTCGGCCTTCGTGAAACGCTCCCCGTTCGCCACCTCGATGCAGAGCTCGAGCAACTGATCGGCACATTTCGGGATGGTCGTCTCGCCAGTGACGATTCCGCCCGCGTCGAAATCGATGATGTCGCTCATGCGTTCAGCGAGAGTGGAATTAGTGGAGATCTTGATCACCGGGGCGACCGGATTGCCCGTAGGCGTGCCGAGCCCCGTGGTGAAGAGCACGAGGTTCGCGCCCGAACCAGCCTGGGCTGTCACGCATTCCACGTCATTGCCGGGAGTACAAAGAAGCGTGAGTCCGGTCGTGGTGGCGTACTGTGGAAAATCGAGCACATCGCGAACCGGCCCCACTCCACCCTTGCGCGCCGCACCGGCAGACTTGATGGCGTCGGTGATCAATCCATCTTCAATGTTGCCCGGCGATGGGTTCATCTCAAACCCGGAGTGCACAGCTTTGGCGCGCGCGGAATAGGCCTGCATCAAATCGTAGAAGCGCTGGGCGAGTTCATCGGTTGCGCAGCGATTGATCAATTCCTGCTCGACTCCGTGCAATTCGGGAAATTCGGAAAGCACAGTGCGGCCGCCGATTTCTCCGAGCAGATCGGAAACATACCCCAGTGTTGGATTGGCGGAGATCCCGCTGAATCCATCGGAGCCGCCGCACTTGAGGCCGATTGTCAGCGCGGAGAGCGGCGCCGGCGCCCGCTTTGAACGGTTGGCTTGTTCGAGCGCGGCGAAGGTCTCATCGAGCGCGCGGCTCATCAGCGCGGTCTCGCGGCCTGACTTCTGCTGATCGAAGACCAGCACCGGCTTGCTCATTTCCGGATCGCGCGCGCGGAGCTCGTCCATCAGCATGCTGGCCTGCGCGTTCTGGCAGCCGAGGCTCAGGACAGTCGCCCCGGCCACATTGGGATGATGAATGTACCCCGCCAGCAAGCCGCACAGCGCCTGCGCGTCCTGGCGCGTGCCTCCGCAGCCTCCCTGGTGGGTAAGAAACCGAATGCCGTCGAGATTGGGAAAAACGCGATCCGATTGCGCCGCCACGCCCGCTTCGTCTGTGCCGGCCCCATCGCCACTCGTCCGCTGCCGCACCAGGCGCCGTACATACTGCCGGTAGGAATTATGCGAGCTGCCATAGCCGAGTTCTTCTTCAAGCGCTTCCCGCATGCGATCCACATTGCGGTTCTCGCAGAACACGAGAGGCAGCACCAGCCAGTAATTGCGCGTGCCCACCTGGCCATCGGCGCGGTGGTAGCCCATGAAGGAGCGGCCGAGCCAGGCGGATGCGTCCGGCAACGCGAACGTGACCGGATGGCGTGTGGCGGAATAGGGATCGGCACGATGGCGCACGTTGCGTGTGGAAAGCAATCCCCCGTGCGGAATGGGCTGCGTAACTTCGCCCACCACCATTCCATACATGCGCACCAGGTCGCCTGGATTGAGATCAGCCAGGGCCAGCTTGTGCTTGGCGGGAATCTCCTGCGTGACCGGACAGGCATACGATGCCGGCGCGTGGCCGTAATGGACGACGGTTCCCGCGGCGAGAGGAGTGAGCGCCACCAGTACGTTGTCGCGAGTATCAAGCTGCAAAACAGTTTCCGCCATGAGAGTTCCCTCTAAAACAAAAAGACCAGCACGCTAAGGATAAACCTCGGGACGGCGGCCTTCGCAGCACCTGCGTATCGTCTATCATCGATTCGACGCGCGGGATCACTGCGTCGGGAGATGAAATGAAGGCTGTGGTTTTGGAAGGACCGGGACAGGCACAACTGGCGGTGGTGGCGGAACCGCGCATCGCGGACGAAGACGAGATTCTGCTCCAGGTGCGCAGGATCGGGCTGTGTGGTACTGATCTGAATTCCTATCGAGGCAGCAATCCCCTGGTCACGTTTCCGCGCATTCCTGGCCACGAGATCGCGGCCACGGTAGCCGAGCTGAATCCCAGGCACCCTGAATGGCAGCCGGGGACACAGGTTGCGATATCGCCTTACAAGAACTGTGGTCAATGTTCATCCTGCCGCCGGCAGCGCCCCAATGCATGCCAGTACAACCAGACCCTGGGCGTGCAGCGCGATGGCGCGCTGACTGAATTCATCGCCGTGCCGGCAGAGAAACTCTACCGCGCCGATCTCAGCTTGAAGGAACTGTGCCTGGTCGAGCCGCTAACGGTCGGCTTCCATTCCACGGCCCGGGGTCGTGTGACAGCGGACGACATAGTCGCAGTCTTCGGTTGCGGAGGCGTGGGCCTCGGCGCCGTGGCCGGTGCGGCTTTTCGCGGCGCCACGGTGATCGGTGTGGATCTGGATGACGCAAAGCTTTCGACTGCGCGCAAAGCCGGCGCCGCACACACCATCAACACCGCCAACGAAGATTTGCACGAGGCGCTTCTGGCCCTTACCGATGGCCGCGGGCCCGACGTAGTGATTGAGGCCATCGGCTCGCGCCAGACCTTTCGCGCCGCGGTTGACGAGGTCGCTTTCACCGGCCGCGTGGTGTACATCGGGTTCGCAAAAGAAGAAGTGGCTTACGAGTCGCGTCTCTTCGTCTTGAAGGAACTCGACATCCTCGGTTCACGCAATGCTCTGCCTGAAGATTTCTACGCCGTCATTCGCATGCTCGAGGCGCATCGCTTCCCGGTAGAAGACGCGGTCACCCACATGGTCCCGATGGAGGAGGCCCCGCGCATTCTCGAAGCGTGGAACCATGAGCCCACGCGTTTTGGCAAGATCATGATCGAGGTGAGCTGAAGCCCGGCTCACCAGGGATGCGTGAAACGCAGGAACAGCGCCGCAAGCACGCCGCCCAGCAGGGGCCCGAATACAGGAATCGGAGCATAGCGCCAATTGGAGCCGCCCTTGCCGGGAATGGGCAGCAGCGCGTGCGCGAGGCGCGGGCCGAGATCGCGGGCGGGGTTGATCGCATATCCCGTAGTGCCGCCCAGCGAAAGCCCGATGCCCCATACCAGGCTGCCCACAAGCCACGGGCCGATGCCGGCGACGGGTCCCTTTTCAGCTACTCCGGGAGAGAAGATCGCTCCCGCGACGATGACCAGCACGGCTGTGCCGATGATTTCGCTGATCAGATTGGCCCACGGGCTGTAGACCGCGGGCGCGGTGCAGAAGATGCCGAGCTTGGCGGCGGGATCCGGGGTGTGGCTCCAGTGCGGGGCGTAGTGAAGCGCCATCAGCGACGCGCCGCAGATGCCGCCCAGCAACTGTGCCGACCAGATCCAGAGAACACTCGCATAGTTGCCGGATAATACGGCGGACGCAAGCGTGATGGCTGGATTCAGAGCGGCGTCATGGCTGCCGAAGGCTTGTGCCACCATCACGCCGCACATCACGGCCAACGCCCATCCGGTTGTGATCACGATCCAGCCCGAGTCGGCCGCATATGATTTGCGCAGAGTGACGCCGGCATTGACGCCGTTGCCCAGCAGCACCAGCACCAGCGTGCCCAGAAATTCGCCAAACCAGGGAGAATGCATTAAAACTCCTTGGCAATGCGCGCGTGCCCCGGCAATCGTCTCTTCGTCCGCGGTCACAGCGCATGCAATCGTTCCAATAGAGGGACCCAAGCATTCTGCACTGCCAAGCCCTCTTTCGCCAAGGTCCTGCGCGGGTCCTTCGCGGACGGCGGGTGTTCTGATCCGCATCCCATGGATGCCTTGGGTTCGAATCCAGACAGCGCTATGCTAAGCCATGGACCCGAACAATCCCGTGGTCAAGTTGTGCGCCCAGGGCATGGAGGAAGAAAGCAAGGGGAATGATAAAAGAGCCGCGGAGTTGTTTGAGCAAGCCTGGAAGCAAGGCTCGAACGATTTTGAGCTATGCATTGCAGCCCACTACGTTGCGCGCCATCAGGCAAATGCCGAACTTGCTCTCCACTGGAACCAGGAGGCAATAAACTGTGCACACCGGGTTGGAGATGGCAGCGTAACGGAATTTATTCCTTCGCTCTATCTGAATCTCGGCAAGTCATATGAAGATCTGGGGAACATCGATGAAGCCAGATGCAATTACGAATGGGCCGCCGCTAAACTCCCCTGCATTCCCATCGGTGCTTATCGCGACATCATCGAGGACGGAATTAGGAGAGCACTGCAAAGGGTAGAGGTTCGCACCCTGCCGTGAAACGCAGTTTATCTGGAGCCGGCCGTCGAAGCGCCGTACTTAGACCAATGAGTGAGCAACTCGTTCACAACTACATGGCCGACCGAGTACGCGCTTTCGAGCGAAGGCAAATATGCACTGTAGGATCCGATGCGCTGGTGCGCCAGGCTGTCGGCCGCTGACATACCGCGAGGCTGCTGGTCGAAGTTGCTCACGGTGCGCAGTACCATGATGCGGTCCCAGTCGACGCGGTTAGCATTGGCCAGGAAGCGCAGCGATTGCAGCGTGCCGGTATCTTCCATCGCGGTCGTTGCAAACTGCCCTTTGCCATCGGTGAAGTAGCGCATCCAATCCGCAGCCCATCCGTCGGAGAGTTTGCCGTGCCAGTAGGTGGAGCCTGAAACTTCATCACCCATCAACACGGTCGGCGGATTCTGCGCCGCCGCGCCATCAAAATGACCGCGAACCTCTTTCAGCTTGTCGGAATCGGGCAGCGGCGTATTGTGCGTCCGATCGAAAGCCCAGCTCGCGATGGCTGCGTTGAGCTCATACACCTGTCCATCGAGCGGAGCAGCCGGTGGTTCATAGGGCTTTGTCTTGCGCAGCGGAATATACCCGGTGGACCAGTCTGCCGGCATCTCGCGCGGATCGATCTCGTACCCGAGATCTCCATCGACCACCCAGCGGGCCCACGCGGCCGAACCCAGCGATACGCGGTCGGGGCTGCCGCCGGCAATTCCCGCGATGAGCCAGTAGGCATGGCTGAGGTCGAAGCGGGGATCGAGTCCCAGTGCCATGATTGTCGCCGCTGCGTGCGCCGTTCCCTGGCCGGTGAGAACCGCCATTTCCCCTTCGCCGTTCATGCGCAGGCCGTGATACCCGGCAGGGAGAGGGTAGCTGCGGTCGAGATGGTCGCGCTCCACCCAGTACTGCAACTCGCCCGGGGTGTCGCCGGTGTCGTTGCCCACCTCGAACATGGCGACCACGACCACCTTGACCGGGATAGGCCTTGGCTTCGCCGTAACTGCAGCGGCAGAGATAGCCAGGAATGCGCAAGCAGGAAAGCATCGAAAAAAAACTTCATTAATTGCGATGGTAAATGGGAATCATTGAACAGCGAACACGGAATAGCGATGGGGCGGCTGCGATATACGATGGTGGAGAAGCGCGAGGAGATGGCATGAAGGCATGGGTCGTGCTGATGGGAGCAGGAATCGCAATGGCCGCGAGTATCGCAGCACCGGCGCAGGAACCGCAGGCGGCTCACCACTGGGCCATTGTTGTGCACGGTGGCGCAGGCGTGATCGAGCGCTCCAAGCTTGGGCCGGAGGGGGATACGGCCTATCGCGCCGGGCTGAAGCAGGCAGTCGAAGCCGGCACTGCGATTCTCGACAAAGGCGGCTCGGCCCTCGATGCGGTCGAAGCGGCCATCCATGTGCTCGAAGACGATCCCCACTTCAACGCCGGCCGCGGGGCCGTATTCTCAGCCGAGGGCAAGAACGAAATGGACTCCTCCATCATGGACGGCTCGAATCTGAAAGCGGGTGCCGTCGCAGGAGTCACGCATACACGCCATCCCATCAGCGCGGCTCGCGCGGTGATGGAGAAATCGCCGCATGTGATGATTGTCGGGCCAGGCGCCGACGCATTCTCAGAGCGCGTGGGACTCGAACAGCAGCCGCCCAGTTTCTTTTTTACTGAGAGCCGCTGGCAGGCGCTGGTGAAGCAGTTGACCAAAGATGGCAAGCCGGTCCCGCCGCGGCCGCCCGGCGTTCCACCCGCTGGCGCGCTGATTCCCGTTGCGCAGATTGATGAAGCACCCGACACGCACAACTATGGCACGGTTGGCGTCGTGGCCCTTGACCGCCAGGGGAACATTGCCGCGGGCACATCGACCGGCGGCATGCAGGCCAAGATGCCCGGGCGCGTCGGCGACTCGCCCATCATCGGCGCGGGCACCTATGCCTCGAATCAGTCCTGCGCGGTCTCCGGCACCGGGACCGGCGAGTACTTCATCCGCCTGGGCGTAGCGCGCGAGGTCTGCAATCTCGTCTTCTTCAAGGGCCTCAAGCTTCAGGAGGCCGTCGACCAGGTCATTCACAAGGAACTGGAGGCGCTGCACGGCGATGGCGGCGTGATCGCCATCGCGCCCGACGGCCAGCAGGCGTGGAGCTTCAATACGCCGGGCATGTTTCGCGCCAAGATGAGCGAAGGGGGCAAGCTCGAGATCGGCGTGTACAAAGATGAGCCATAGGCAGCGATGCGATCTACACTGCTTCCATGGCTCTCAAGTTAACCACATCGTATCTCGAAGATTCGCTCTCGGTGCTCCGCTACTACAAAAAACTCGGCGAGCGGGCGATGGACCAGGTTGCGGATGAACACCTCTTTGTCACGCTTGACGAAGAGGCGAACTCCATCGCCACCATCGTGAAGCACATAACCGGCAACATGCGTTCGCGCTGGACGAATTTTCTGACCACTGACGGCGAAAAGCCGGATCGCAATCGGGATGGCGAATTTGTGGACCCTCCAGCGACACGCGAGGAACTGCTGAAGGATTGGGAAAACGGCTGGCGGTGCGTATTCGAGGCGCTGGAGCCGCTCACCGACGCCGACCTGACACGCACGGTGACCATCCGCGGTGAACCGCACTCGGTAATGCAGGCCATCAACCGTCAGCTGGCGCACTATCCTCACCACGTAGGTCAGATCGTTCTTCTCGCCAAGCACTTTGCATGTGGCCGATGGCTGTCGCTGAGCGTGCCCCGCAACAAGTCGGCGGAATTCAACCGCAAGGTCGAGGCAGGAGAAGCCAGCCAGCGGTAAGTCAGAGTCATTGGCGATTTAGCAGCTCATGATCCAGATGCACCGTAAATCCAATCGCCATCTGCAAATCCGCTATAAGTGGGACTCGGTCTCTCACTCCGCGCGCAGGATCTCGGTGGGGTCTGTGCGCAGCGCGCGAAGCACGGCGGGCAGTGTGGCAACGAGCGCAGTGACCAGAATTGCGACCGCCGGCAGCGCAAGCATATCTGCGTCGGTTGCTTTGACCTGGTAGAAAAGTGACTCGACATAGCGCGCCGCGCCGAATCCGAGCGCGATGCCCGCGACGGCTCCGAGCCCGATCATCAGGAAGGCGTCCAGAGTGAGGACGCGCACGATGCCGGCACGCGTAGAGCCAATCGCCATGCGGATACCGATCTCCCGGCGGCGCTGGAGGACGGAGTAGTTGAGCACAGCGTAGAGTCCGATGCCGGCGAGAAGCAGCGCGACTGCGGCAAAGAAGCCAGCGAGCGTGGAGAGCAGCCGCTCGCGAATCGTCTGGTCGCGGATCAGGTCGAGCTGCGTGGTGACGTTTGAAACGCGAAGGCCGTTGTGGCGCTCGGCGATGAGCTGCCGGAGCGTGTTGGCAAGGGCGAGCGGATTCTGGGCGTCGATGTGAACAACGAAGGTGGCAAAGCGCACCGGGCCGGGGGCCTCGATTTCGTCGAGAGGGACGTAGAACATGGGGCGGCTGGGCTCGCGCAGATCGTGGTCAGGGACGTCGGGGGTGACGCCGACAATTTTGTTGAGAGGTTGATTGGCGCCGCGTTCAAAGGTGCGGCCGATGGGGTTCTGGCCGGGGAAGTAGGTCTTTACGAAGGTCTCGTTGACGATGGCCTCTCCCGGCGAAGTGTCTTGAGGAAGAAAGTCGCGGCCCGAAACGAGCGGAATCTTCATCGTCGAGAAAAAGCCCGGGGAAACGGGTCGGAAAAAGGCGGGGGTCGGACCGGGGGGCGCCCCGTTGATGGAAATGTCGCTGTTGATTTGAATGCGTCCCAAAAGAGGCCAGCCCGAGATGGCGACCGAGTCAACGCCCGGGGCGGCACGGAGCGCCTCGGCAGTTTGATTCCAGGCGACAGGGAGTTGGCCTTTGCCGGCAACGGTTTCAAGCAGGAGCAGACCGTCGGTGGAGAAGCCGAGCGGGCGCTTCTCGAGGCGCTGGAACGATGCGACGAAGAGCGAAGACAGAAACAGCACGAGGCAACAGAAAGCGACCTGAAGAGCGATGGCTCCACGCATGAGACGGCGTGGCGAGTGCGGATCCTCACCACCTTTCAGCGCGGCAACGGGACGGACGGCAGAAGCCCGGAGAGCGGGAAGCAAGCCAAGCAAGAGAACCACGAGGATCATAAGCCCGAGGCCGAAGAGAAGCACACGCCAGTCAGCGGGAAGGGCGAGGCGCGCAGGGTTGTCGGGCGGATTGACCAGGCTGAGCACAAAGGGCGCCGACCACGCCGCGAACAGTGCGCCAAGGGCGGAAGCCAGCAGGGCGAGCAGCGCGCTCTGTGCCATGATGAGCTGGACCAGGCGACGACGGCCGGCGCCGATCGAGATTCTTAGAGCCATCTCCTGGGCACGGGCGGCAGCCTGGGCAGTCATCATGTTGGAGACGTTGACACACGCGATGAGCAGGACAAGAGAGACCAGAAGACCGAGGGCGCCAAGTAACCGCCGATAGTCCTTCTGGAGCTCGGAGATGCCGGCACCGGCAGGATTGAAAACCAGCTTCTTATTGAGAAGGCGGTCGATGGTGGCCTGGGGCACGCCACGGAAGCATGTGGCGCACCCGGCCTCGAAGGCGTGGCTGACGGCGGAGAGATGTTGGCGCAGCGGCTCGAGGGCGGAGGCCGAGTTGACGTTGGGTTTCAACATCAGGAAGGTGTGGTGCCAGCTCACGCCATCTCGCGTCGCCAGGCTATTCATGCTGAGGGGCAGAAAGATGTCGGTGACAGTTCCCGTTTCGGTTCCAGTGAAATCGCTTGGGCCCACGCCTATGATTTCGAAGGTCTGGTCGCCGATGTGCAGCGCGCGGCCAAGGACGTGGGGATCGCGGGCGAAGCGGTGATTCCAATAGTCCCAGGAGATGACCGCATAAGGGCTTGCGCCGGGGCTGCGGTCGTCGGCGGGGATGAGCAGGCGGCCGAGCACGGGCTCAAGGCCGAAGAGCGGGAACATGTTGCCGGAGACATAAACGACGTGGGCCTTCTCCATGTCGTCGCCGGTGGTTCCATTGCTTGCCCAGGTAATGTCCGTGCGTTCGGCATCGCTGATGGCGATAAGGTCGGCCTGGTCCTTGACCGCTTCGCGCATGACCTTGAAGTCCGGCGTGGCCCAGTAGTTGTCCTCGATGGGCCTGCCTTCTGGGCCGATCAGCTTGCGGGAGAGGACGTAGAGTTTGCCGGCGCCGGAGATGGGCAGCGGGCGCCAGAGCAGGGCGTCGATAAGACGGAAGGCGGCGACACACGAGCCGATGCCGAGTGCGAGGGAAAGCACAGCGGCCACGGATGTGACCTTGTTGCGGCAGAGCTGCCGCCAGCCGAATTTCGTATCGGCAAGGAGCGACTCAAGCCATCCGGCAGTGCGAATGCCGTGACTCGCCTCGCGCTGGCGCGATATCGAACCGAAGGTGCGGCGCGCTTCGTCGGGGTCGCGTCCCGAGGCAATGGCTTCTTCGATGTGTGACTGCAGCTCTTCATCGATCTCGCGATTCAAGCGCTCGCCGCGCAAGGCATTCGCGATACGCGAACCCAACGACATGTCATGCCTCCCGGAGAACCCGATTGATGGCCAGGCTGACTGACTGCCAGCGCGACTCTTCTGCGCCCAGTTGCTTCTTGCCGGCGGCGGTCAGTTCGTAGATCCGGGCGCGGCGGCCGGTGTCTTTCTTGATCCACTCCGCACGAATCCAGCCCGCTTCCTCCATCCGATGAAGCGCGGGGTAGAGCGAGCCCTCCTCTGCGCGCAGCACTTCGCCGGATGCATTGGCGATGGCAGCCATGATGGCGTATCCGTGGAGCCGCGGGCGCCGCGACAGTATCTTGAGAACGAGCAAATCGAGTGAACCTTGCAGGGCATCGGTCTTAGCCATACTAAGATGTCTTTATATAGATGTCTTAGTATAAAGTCAAGACGCGCTCAACTCATGCAACAAGGCAAACCAAGTTTCCAGAACTACGGCGACTGGAAAACTTGCCTCGGCGATCACGCATAATCTGAAAAAATCAGAAAGCGAACGATGCCCGCGCCTTCGGTGTGCCGCTATGAGCGGGTTTGTTTCGTTTGATTTTCACTTCGCGAGAACGGCGCGCGGTAAATCTGCTCGAGCGCCCTGGCGATTGTCGCCTTCCACATCATCGCGTCGCCTCCAAAAATAGATCGCCATTGCAATTGAGATTACGAGAAGTGCAGCGCCAAACTCTCCCGCGACATAACCCGTTTTGTTCCGATAGATGGTGAGGGGATCGAAGAACTGCTGTATGAAGGTGTTGTGCGATGCATGAAGAAAGACGCAGGGCCAAATACTTTTGGACTTGAGGCGAAGCCAAGCCCACACGAAGGTCAGAAACGGCAGCATTACCGTCAACAACGGAACATAGAACCAGGCCGGCGAGGCCCCGTGGTAGTCCGCAAACAAGATCACTGGATAATGCCAGATTGCCCAGATAAAACCGGTGATCATGGCAGTCGCGGGAAAACCGTGCTTCTTCGCTAGTTCCGGCACCAGGAACCCGCGCCAGCCGATTTCCTCGCCAATCACGGTAGCAAAATCCCGGATGACGGTGAAAGTCGCGGTGAAAATGAAGTAAAGGCCGATGCTCGCCCATGCCGGAATCGGCCCGAGACCAAACGACTTCGTGATCTGATCAACGAAGCTCTTGCTGTAAACGCCGCCTAGTCCGGTTAGCCACACAAATCCATAGATAACTATGCTGTATCCAAGCGGTATGAGATAGCCAATCACCTCATACCGCGTCTGGCCCCATCCCCAGCCGATGCCACTCAAATCGCGACGGAGAAGCTTACAGGTGAGCAAGGCAGCGAATCCGGGAGACCACATCAATCCGGCAACATACGCGCCCCAGCCGCCGCCCATTTGGCCCGATCTGATGATGAGGAAATAAAACGCGGAACTGATCAGAAGAGTAGTGAATAGGAATATCGGGATCGCACGCGATTCGGCGAAGAGCTCTGAATCCCTGCCTTGAATTTGTTTGCTCACCCGCACGTCCGCCTCCTAAAACTCGCTTACCCCCATGCCGCGAAAATTATTCTCGTAGTTGGATGCGAGTTTCCCTTTCGCGAGGCCAGATTTTCAACTATCGCAAACAGGGACAAAGCGCTCATTGTCGTACAACTTCACAATGCTCATGCTCCTCAGGATGACTTGGTGAAGTGTGGATAATTTACTCGGCGAAGCGAAAGGATCGTTTGAAGACTTGAGCAATCGCTCCAAAGCAAAACGGACAGGCGCAAGGCCTGTCCGTTGTTGGGAGTGCATCGAGGAGCGAAGTCGTTTACGGCTGGGCAGCCACTCCCTGCGGGGTTCCCGCGGTCCGCGCCTGCGCCTTCTGCGCCAGAACCTTGTGGGCATTGTCTTCAAGAGCCTGCGCCTCGGGCAGGAAGGTCAGGGCCTTCTGGATTTCAGGATCCCAGTCGGCCAGCGTGCGCAGTCCCTGCAACTGTCCGAACTGGCTGGTGACGACCTTCTCCTTGATGTTCACCTTGAGCCAATCCATATTGTCGTTGATGTCCTTTTCCGTCCAGGCCACGTCCTGGTCGGTGAGGAACTTCTTGAAGTCCGCCAGCACCGCATCGTCCACCACGAAGCTGTGGTCGACGGTGCGGTTGGCGAGGTAATGCGGAGCGAAGTGGAAGAACACCGATTTGAAGGCCAGTTCGTCCTGGAAGCGATTGGACTTGAGGCCGTCGACCTTCTCGTCGGGCGTAATGCCGCCGCCGCCGTAAACAGTGCGGCCCGAGTCGGTCATCTTCACTTCGCGATTGGTGTTGTCGGCGGGTTGGGCGCCGGCATGATTGTAGTAGTAGTCGTAGAGCGATACGCCGGAGTAGTTGCGCTGGATCAGCCGTCCCGACGGCGTGTAATAGTGATACGTCGTCAGCGCCAGGCCGGTGTTCTCGCTCAGGTTGTAAACAGTCTGCACCAGGCCCTTGCCAAAGGTGGTTTCGCCCACGATGAGCGCCCGGTCATGATCCTGCAGTGCGCCGGAAACGATCTCGGCCGCCGAAGCGGTGTTGCGGTTGACGAGCACCACGATGGGAAAGGCCTTGCCGTCGTTGCCATGCGTGGCGGTGTAATTCTGGTCCGGATAGGCGCGCCCGCGCTGCGAAACGATGGTCTGGCCCTTGCTCAAAAGATGGTCGCAAACCTCGACGGCCTGGCTCAGTAGGCCGCCCGGATTATTGCGCAGGTCGAGCACCAGCCCCTTCAGGTTGCCAAAGCTGTCGACCGCGTCCGATACCTCCTGGGCCGTTGTCTCCTGGAACTGGGTCAGGTGGATATAACCCACCCCCGGCCGGATCTCATATTTGAGATCGACGGAGGGATGAGGAATCTCGTCGCGAACCAGGTCGAAGGAGAGCGGCTTGGGCTGCCCCTCGCGCACCATCGTGACCTGGACGTGGGTTCCCTTGGGCCCTTTCAGGGCCTTGGCCACCAGGTCCGAGGTCATGCCTTCGGCCGACTTGCCATCCACGGCGCTGATAATGTCCCCGGGCCGGATGCCGGCGCGGAACGAAGGCGTGCCCTCGTAAGGCGTGATCACATACACCTTATTATTCTGCTGCTGGATGACCATGCCCACACCGTAGTAGTGGCCGCGCTGGTCTTCGCGCATCTTCGCGTACGCCTTCGGGTCGTAGAAATTGGAGTGCGGGTCGAGCGTGCGCAGCATGCCCGGGATCGCGCCGTCGTAGATCGCGATATCCGCCTTGTCGCCCTGGATTGGTTCGGCGTAATTCTGCTCCACCAGGGCATAAACATTGGTGAAGGCCTTGAGGTTGTCGCGAATCTGGCTTTCATCCTCGGAGGACTGGGCGCCGACTTTCCGCTGCAGGACCGTGCCGACGACGGCGCACACGGCGAAAAAGAGGACAAGAGTGAATAGGGCCCGACGGGCGCGGGGTGTCATGGGCGGAAGGTACCTCCGTACTGCGAACCGGGGTCCCCGAGAAGCCGGCTTTGCTTCCTGGGGTGGAGCGGGTGCGAACGGCGCCGTGAATGGGCCTCGCAGGGCAGTCTTGAGCTAAAGTATAGCATTGGTTTGTTTGACTCAGGCGAGGGTTCTCTGGTAATCGCAGGGCCCAAAATCGTCCGAAAATCGCCGAGTTTGACCTCCGACAAACTCCCCGCTGCCAAGCCTCCTTCCCCAGCTGAACTTCTCCTCGACCGAATCTGATCGCGGGTGCCTGTTCGACCCGCTGCTCTCCAGCCATTTACAATGACGTCTATCGAAGAGGCAGAGACCGATACTGCCTTCGGGCGCCAAACTATGACTTTTAGATTCCTCCGCATCCCCGCAGTTTCGGTGTTGAGCACGATTTTCTTCGTCACCTCCGGGGTGGCGCAAACCCATCCAGCCCAGCCCGAAAGCCCCTACGGCGGAGTCGTCGTGGAAGACATCCTTGCCCGCGTAAACGACCAGATCATCACGCGTTCCGACTACGATCGGGCCATGAAGGAACTGGACGACGAGGGCCGGCAGCACGGCGCCACCATGCAACAGCTTTCCGAGGCGCATCGAGACCTGCTCCGCAACCTCATCGACCAGCAACTCTGGCTCTCCAAGGGAAAAGAGCTGGGCATTACTGGCGAGACCGAACTGGTGAACCGGCTGAACGAGATCCGGAAGCAGTACAACCTGGCCACCATGGAAGATCTGGAAAAGGCGGCTCAGGAACAGGGCTATTCCTACGAAGACTTTAAGGCCAACATCCGCAACCAGATCATCACCCAGGAAGTCATGCGGCAGGAGGTCGGACGCCGGGTGTCCATTACCCCGGGCGAAGTGCAGCGATATTTCCAGGAACACAAGCAGGACTACGTGCAGCCGGAAAGCGTCCACCTCACCGAAATCCTGATCTCGACCGGCACGCCGGCGCCCACGCCCGAGGGGGGCGTGCAAGAGGATCCCGCCAAGGTTGCGGCGGCCAAGGCCAAAGCCGACGACATCGAAGCCAAGCTCAAGGCGGGCGGCGACTTCTCCCAGCTGGCGCGCAGCTCCAGCGACGGACAGACGGCGGCCCAGGGCGGGGACCTCGGACAATTCCGGCGCGGGGCGCTGGCCAAGGTGCTGGAAGACGCGACATTCAGCCTGAAACCGGGCGAGTTCACTGAACCCATCCGCACCAAGCAGGGGTACGTCATCCTCAAGGTCGTGCAGCACACCCCCGGCGGCATTCCAGAATACAAAGACGTCGAACAGGAAGTGGAACAGGCCTTCTACGAAACCAGGATGATGCCGGCGATGCGCGACTATCTGACCAAGATGCGCGAAGACGCCTACGTCGAAATCAAGACCGGCTATACGGATACCGGAGCAAGTGGAAACCAGCGCGTTCTTCCCATCTCCTACGCTTCGTACACGCCCCCTTCACCGAAGAAAAAGAAGAAGGTCGAGCGCACGCGGTTCCGCGAAACCACGCACACCTTCCGCCAGAAGTCGTCCCCGGCGCCGCTTCCCCCCAATACCACCGTAACCGTGACCGCGACCACGCCCCCGCCAGCTACTGCAAGCATGAAGCCGGGCAAGAAGGAAAAGATCCGTTACGGCCAGGCGCCCACCAAGACGCTGCCCAACGGCCCCGAGACTCCGACCGAGGATGCCGGCGCGATGGCTCAGAACAATGAGCCGGCCAACCCCCTCGAACCGGCTCCTGCGACCGGAAAAGAAGACTCGCTACTCCGATCGCGCCAAGCAGCCCAAGGAGCCCAAGGCCAAAGGCGCGAAGGTGGATCCGCTGGCGCCTGCCGCCCCCGACGCCGCCGAAGTGGCCGACCGGCAGACCCAATCCGCTCCTCTGGGACTGAGCGGCGACACAGCCAACAAGAAGAAGAAAAAGAATTCCACCACGACAGGCGACAAGACCCGGCTGAGCGACAAGAAGCAGACAGATGAGCAGAAGCCGGCCACCCCGGAGCCAACGCCGATCCCGGCAGTTCCGGGCGCCCCGGCTCCTTCTCCGGCTCCAGCCCAAACGCCGCCACCTGCTCCCCAGCAGTAGAACCGTTCGCTCCAGCCACCTGGGATCGACGAGTGTTCGCTAATCGAAAACAAAATCTCCGTGCCCCATCCTTTCGCTTTTTTCCTGGCGAAAGGGTGGGAAACCACAAAAGCCCCCAGGCTGGCGGCGGCCATCTGCGTTGCGTTAATCTTCCCCCAGAATGAAAGACATCTTTATAGCCGACCTGGCTTCTTTTGAAGAAGGCAAACTCTTCGATAGTTTTTTCCTGGTTCTTTCCCGGCAGCTTCGGACCACGCAATCGAACAAGCCCTACCTCAGCCTGATCTTCTGCGACAAGACCGGTCAGTTGGAAGGGCGGGCGTGGGAACCCGACGACCCGCGCATCGCCAAAGACTTTGAACGCGGCGATGTAGTCAAGGCGCGCGGCTGCATTTCCCGGTTCAACGACCGCCTGCAGATGAAGGTGGAGCAACTGCGCAAGGCGTTGCCGGTGGAGATCGACAAGTCTGACCTGATGCCCGCCACCACGTATGACGTGGACACGCTCTGGCGTCAGTTGCTCAGCTTTGTCGACTCGTTCACCGAGCCCCATTTGAAGCTGCTGCTGACGACTCTGCTCGCCGACCCGCAGATCGTGACTGCGTACCGCGAAGCGCCCGCCGCAAAGCAGCTGCACCATGCCTGGCTCGGTGGCCTGCTCGAACACGTCGTCAGCCTGCTTACGCTCGCCGACCGTGTCGCGCCCCATTATCCGATCCTCCACCGGGACCTGCTGCTCACGGGCGTTATCCTCCACGACATCGGCAAGATCCGCGAACTCTCCTGGGACGTTGGCTTCGAGTACACCGTCGAAGGCGTGCTGCTCGGCCACATCCAGATCGGCTCGGCACTTGCGGAGCGGACCATGGACAGCCTGCCCGGCTTTCCGCCCCGGCTCAAGACGCTGGTGCTGCACATGATCCTGTCGCATCACGGCAAGCTCGAATTCGGCTCGCCCAAGCTGCCCATGATCCCCGAATCGCTGGTGCTGAACTTCCTCGACGATCTCGACGCCAAGATGCAGGCCATGCAGAGCGAATTCGACAAATGCGCGCGAGAAGGCAAACCCGCCGACGAGCTGACCGGCAGAGTCTGGGCGCTCGATCAGCGGCAGCTACTAAATACCCGGCGCTGGCTGGGCGAGGGCTGAACGAATCAACCTGGCCCCGGTATCCTTAATCTGCTGGTTACAGTCTTTGCCGCCACCCAGCGCAACGTCATGCTGCCACATGGAGACTGTCGAGTAAAGTGTGGAGTATACTGTGGAATAGGTTACGCATATGGAAACCGTCCAGATTGTTCTCGATAAAAAACTGCTACAAGCCGCCGACCGGGCGGCGCGCCGGACAAAACGGAATCGTTCGGCATTGGTCCGCGATGCGCTGCGGGAGCACTTGCGGAGGCTGGAGACCAGTGCCTTGGAAGAACGTGACCGGCAGGGCTACTCGACGCAGGCGGCGGTGCTCAGCGAGTCCGGGCTTTGGGAAGCCGAGGCAGCATGGCCGCCAGAATAGCCCGTGGCGATGTCCGCCTGTACAACTTCGCTCCGCCTGACAAGAGCCGGCCTGTCGTGGTCCTCACTCGCAATAGTGCTATAGCCTACCTGGCGACCGTCACTGTCGCGCCTATCACCTCGACAATCCGCGGAGTGCCATCGGAAGTCCTGCTGAATGAGGAGGACGGGATGAAGGCTCCCTGCGCAATCAATCTCCACAACCCAGTCACGGTCATTCAAGAAAGATTAGGCAAGCGGGTCGCCCAATTGAGTTCTGTGCGAATGCATGAGATATGCGCGGCCTTGCGTTTCTCTCTAGGGTGCGATTAGGTGATTCGCTCCCGTCGGGGAGAAGGTCTATCAAAGGGAAGTGTAGGCCACAATACGGGAGCGACCACGTAAACTATGTTCCAATCTGTTGTTGCCATTGATATTGAAATTGATTGAGGTTCCTCGCAAGATGCATTTCAGAGTGTTGATTGCCGCAGTGTGGGGCTTGCTGATTGGGGGCCTGACGTTCGCTGCTGGGCCTATTGCATGGCTGTCAGGTCACGCTGTGATCGCGGCGATCCAGACAGTTCTGACGTACCTGATGCTTCCCGGCTTAATCGTTGCTGCTGGAGTGGGGTCATTGGGGCCTGCGGCGGTAGTCAACGCGCTGACTCACTTTGGGCTGTGTTTCATCGCACTCCGATTCTTACTTCCGTTCAGAAAAAAGCCGATGCATGATTAGCTTCGGTTCGCCGCAACTAAGAATGACATGCATACCATCGCTACTCCTGAATCACCGCGGACTCTTTAACCTACCGACCCAGTCCGGGTCGAAGAGATGCCATACTGACGAGTTGGCCACTCGTCCCGAGCCATTGTGAACCGGTACTAATCGCCCATCTGGTCGTGGGCATCACGTGCTACAAACGTCCTTTCGACTTTGGTGATTTACCGTTGATAAGGCATGAAGAGATGGTTTGCTCTTATACCTGCCTCCGTGCGAATGGGCGGCGGAATCGTTCTAGTCCTAGCGTTGCTGTGGTGTTGGTACATGGTGGCTGCGGACTACAGCTATGAATCTTTGTCGGGAACGTATATGTTTCACGGCGATGGTGAGTCATCCACGCTGGTTCTTTGGAAGGATCAGAGCTTCGATCAAGACCTCACTCGTAACGGAAAAACAGTACACGTTCGAGGCACTTGGAGACGCGTCGGTGAGGGTGGAGTTGTGCTTTCAAAGGACTTCCTTAAGGTGAAAGGCCAAGAAACACGAAGCGACGGACAAGCCGACGGGGAGATCGAAAAGAGATTTGGCGGCTTGTTTCCCTCGATTAGGTTCGAGCCGCAATTCAGCGGCCCAAAATTCAATCGAAGGCTCTTCCAATGATTCTTCCCGCAAAGAACTAGGCTCAGCATTTTCCGCGTGCTTTAGATCCACAATTCCGCGCTCCGGGACTATCACCGCCTATGCGGAAGTTACTGGTTGACCAACATCCCGCCACACCGAGGGTGCGGATGATGCTACTCAAACCTGTGGACTTCCCGTAGCAGGATTCCCGTGAACTCACTGGCCGCATAAGACTGTATCGGGTGGCAGCATAACGCTGCACTGGTGACAGGATTCGCTGGATTCAGCATTAATTTTCATCCTTGTGGGAATAATCCCCCGCCTCTCCAGTTTGAAGGTTCGCAGGCGTCCAGCGCCCGTACGAGCCGCTGTGCTCTTCGGGCGCCATCAGCGGCTGCCGCTTCCTCGCCACGGCGACTCGCGGCGAACCTCCGGAGGAACGATCAATATGCCCCCACATAGGAAGACTCTACGTTACGTGTGCGCATCCGCGGGATGCGCGTGTCTGTTCACAGTGCTTGCCGGAATCGCGCAGCAATCCGCCCCGGAAGCTCCGGCCGGCTTCAACACTCCCAGCTTCAACGGCGCGGCCAGCGTGAGCAATGGAATCGAGGAGCCGGCGGGAGACAACTTTGCCCTCGACCAACAGGTCTTTGAACGAAACCATCAGGCCAAAAGCGACAATCCCGGCGAGACCGGCCTCGGACCGGTCTACAACGGGACCGCCTGCGTAACCTGCCATGAGAACCCCAACACCGGCGGCGCCAGCCAGATCACGGAGCTGCGCGTCGGCCACACCGACGCCAACGGGAACTTCGTCAACCCCACCATCTTCATCAACAATGGACAGAACACCATCACGGGCCGCTCCATCGTGAACGATCGCGCCATCTGCCCGGAAGCGCAGGAACACATCCCTCCCACCGAGAACATCCGTGCTCTGCGTGCGGTGCTCAATACCCTCGGCGATGGCTTCGTCGAGGCCATCGACGATCAGACGCTGATCGCCATCGCCGCGCGCCAGCCGGACCAGAGTGAAGGCAGGATCCATGGTGAAATCGTCGAAGCGCCGCTGTTCGAAGCTCCGGGACAAACCCGCGTGGGCCGCTTCGGCTGGAAGAACCAGCATGGCAGCCTCCTTTCCTTCGTCAGCGATGCCTACCTGAATGAGATGGGGGTCACCAGCCGGCTCCGTCCCAAGGACGTGACCACGGTCTGCAAGACCACCACCGACCCCGAAGATGTCCCGGACAGCCTCGGGCTTGCGGATATTGATCACTTCGCCCAATTCATCCGCGCCACCACGGTTCCGCCCCGCGACATGGCGCTGGCCGCGACCGGCTCGGCGATGCATGGCCAGCACCTGTTCCAGAAACTGGGTTGCAGCACATGCCATGTACCGGCCATCGTCACCGCCCCCGAGGGAACAGTATTGAATGGAGGCACATTCACGGTGCCTGCCGCTCTGGGCAACAAGCTCATCCACCCCTACAGCGACTTCCTGCTCCACGACGTGGGAACCGGCGACGGCATCGTCCAGGTTGGGCCGCAGGATACAGCCAACAAACTGCGGACCGTGCCGCTTTGGGGAGTGCGCACCAAGGCCCGCTTCATGCATGACCTGAAGTCACTCTCCCTGAATGACGCAATCGCGCGCCACAGGAACGAAGCGGCCGAACCCGCGCACAGGTTCCGGGAACTCGCTCCCGACGACCAGCAGGACCTTCTCAACTTCCTCAATTCCCTCTAGGAAGAAACAAACCGCTGACCTGCTGACTTGCTGAATTGGTTTCATTCACCGTGGTCTGCAAAGACCGTGGGGGGACTGAAAAGGAACAAACCCTCCGTGCCCCATCCTTTCCGTTTTTTTCTGCGGAAAGGGTGGGAGACCACGAACCAAAACCATTTTTTTTTCCCATCCAGTGCGGGTCGGCAACGTCGGTGTGAGACTAGAGCCGAAGTGCCGCGGCAAATGACAAAACTGAGAATAGAAGATGACCATTTGCTCACCCATTCCTGCGACAATTTCCATAACATCAGGCTGGCTCATCGCGGACGCCGAACGAGGAGGAGCGCGGATGAAGTTGCTGAGTGACCCAGGGTGCAAGCAGGAAATCCTGGCCCGGTTGCAGCGGATCGGTCCAGACACGCCGCGCCGCTGGGGGAAGATGAACGCATCGCAGATGATCTGCCATCTGAACGACTGTTATCTTGCCCCGATGGGCGACCGGCCCATGGAGATTCCGCAAGGGTTCTCGTTGATGAGCGTGACGAAGAGGTTTGCCCTGTACGCGCCCTTCCAGTGGCCCAAGGGCGTGCCCACGCGGCCGGAATTCGATCAGCACGGAGGCGGCGGAACACCGCCGGCGCAGTTTGAATCCGACATGCGCAATCTCCTCGCGTCGATCCAGAAGTTTACAACCCAGCCCCACAGTTTCCACTTCCTGCCCCATCCCATGTTCAAGAAAATGTCGGAGAAAGATTGGATGCGCTGGGGTTACCTTCACGCGGACCACCACCTGCGGCAGTTCGGGGAGTAGTCGCGCCTGTTGGCGTTTGCCGAGAATTAGGACGTTTTACGCCAGACTTGGAGTTGGAGATCTGCCAAATGGCCCTCGTCGCGGCGTCAGATAGCTCCCGGTTTGAAATGTGAGCCATCGGCCCGGTCTGGACCCAAAATGAGGCACCCCCACCCACCCCCTATGTAGATTCGTTTTTCTTTCGCTTGGCAAAATTGTTTGCCTGAATATAAAGGCTTTACAAACCAAATTTCGAGATGTAACAGCATTTTCTGTTACATGAGCCCCGTTTTGGCCGGATGCCCCACGAATCGCCGGCGCAGCGGCATTTCATGGTTGGTGATGGAGCCGCCCTAAGCCAGGAACCACTCCCATTGTTCTTCCGTCAGCGGCACCACGGAGAGCCGGCCGATTTTGACCAGCGCGGAATCCGCAAATAGCGGCTCGGCCTTGATGGCTTCCAGCGTCTTCGGAGTCTTGAGGCGCTTGCCCGCCTTTACCCGGACCAGCGGCACCTTGGGATCCCTCGCATCCACACTGACCACGGACCCGGTGCCGACGGCGGTGCGCTCGTCGCCGGTGTGATAGAAAATCCACTTTGTCCCCGGCTTAAGCTCGCGCAGGTTCTTGACGGCGGTGGGGTTGGTCACGCCGTCCCACACCGTTTCCTTGTCGCGCAGGAAGTCGTCGAAGGAGTAGGCGGCCGGCTCGGTCTTGAAGAGGTAGTACGACATGCCGTCCATCGTAAGCGAGCGAACATGGATCAGGAAACAGGATTAGCGAAGCCCGGTCAGCTTGTCCTCTGAAGGGCTCTCCGGAGGAACGACGAACTGCCCTCCCGCGTGGTCTGTTCCCTGTTCCCTGATCCCTGTTCTCTGTCTTTCCCTATACAATCGAAAGGACATGATCCGCTTTTCAACCGCTGGGGAGTCGCACGGAGAGGCCTTGATCGCCCTGGTCTCCGGCCTGCCCGCCGGCGTGTCCATCGATCTCGAATTCGTGAACCGCGAACTGTGGCGCCGCCAGCAGGGCTACGGCCGCGGCGGCCGCATGAAGATCGAGACCGACAAGGCGCACGTGCTCTCCGGGGTGCGCCACGGCAAGACCATTGGTTCCCCCATCGCCATCGAAATCGTCAACCGCGACTGGAAGAACTGGGAAGAAAAGCTTCCCGTGGAAACCGGCGATCCGAGCAAACACCAGGTCGTGGCTTCCCCGCGCCCCGGGCACGCCGACCTCGCCGGAGCCCTCAAGCACAACTTTCCCGACGCCCGCTACGTGCTGGAGCGCGCTTCGGCCCGCGAATCCACCTCCCGCGTGGCAGCCGGCGCCTTCGCCAAACTCATGCTGCGCGAACTGGGCATCGAGATTGCCAGCCACGTGATCCGCGTGGGCCGGGTGGAACTGGAGCGCGCCGCCACCTGGGAAGAGATCGCCGCTCTCGCCGGCCGCGACGAGGTAGTCCTGGCCTGCGTCGATGCCGACACCGAAGCCCGCATGAAAGAGGAAGTGGAAGAAGCCGCCCGCACCGGCGACACGGTGAACGGCGTGTTCGAAGTCGTCGCCCACGGGGTGCCGGCCGGGCTGGGCACCTACGCCAACTGGGATGAGCGCCTCGACGGCCTCCTCGCCTGGTCGGTGATGAGCTTGCAGGCGGTCAAAGCGGTGGAGATCGGCCGCGGAGTGACCGCCGCCGAGTCCTTCGGGTCCAAGGTTCACGACCCGATCCACTATGCCGCGACCGACACCGGCAGGCCCACCCGCTTCACCCGCCCCCAGAACAATGCCGGCGGCATCGAAGGCGGCGTTTCGAACGGCGAAGACGTCGTGGTCCGCGGCTACCTGAAACCCATTTCCACCCTCCGCCGTCCGCTCGAATCCGTACGATTCGATACCCGCGAGCCCACGGCGGCCAGCTATGAGCGATCCGATATCTGCGTGGTCCCCGCCGCCGGCGTGGCCGCCGAAGCCATGGTTGCCCTCACCATTGCCGGCCTGGCGCATGAGAAGTTCGGCGGCGACTCGGTGCTGGAGATGAAACGCAATTACCATGGATACATCGAACAGATCAGGAGCTTTTAGTCCAATCGAATGATTCTCAAGATCGTTAAGTACCCGGAACCGGTGCTGCAGCAGCCGGGTGAGCCGGTCACCGAATTCAATGACGAACTGCGCAAATTTGTTGCCGACATGTTCGAGACGATGTACGCCGCCCAGGGCATCGGACTGGCGGCGCCGCAGGTGGCCGTCCCCAAGCGCGTCACGGTGATTGACCTGAGCATGGGAAAGGATCCGGCTCAAAAGCTGGTCCTCATCAACCCAGAGGTCATCCTGCGCGAGGGCAAGCAATACGAGGAAGAGGGCTGCCTCAGTTTTCCCGACATTCGCGAAAAAGTTGTGCGGGCCCTCAGGGTGACGATTCGCGCCCAGGACGAAAACGGCAAATGGTTCGAGATGGACGGAGAAGAACTGCTGTCGCGCGCCTTCCAGCATGAGATCGACCATCTCGACGGAATGTTGTTCATCTTCCGCATGAGCGCCCTCAAGCGCGACCTGGCCCTGCGCAAGATTCGCAAGATGCAGCGCGAAGGCACCTGGTAGCGCAGTGAAGCTGGTCTTCTGCGGCACTCCCCGCTTTGCGGTGCCAACTCTCATGGCATTGCACGAGGCGGGCCATGAGATCGCCCTCGCCGTGACGCAGCCGGACCGACCCGTGGGGCGCACCCAGGAACTCGTCGCCCCGCCCGTCAAGCAGAGAGCACTCGCCGCGGGAATTCCGGTCACGCAGCCCGACAAGATCCGGAACAACGCCGAATTCCGCGCGCAACTGGAGTCGATTGCTCCAGACGCCATTATCGTCGTCGCCTACGGGCGCATCATTCCGCCCTGGATGCTGACTCTCCCTCGATTGGGCTGCATCAACCTGCACGGCTCACTGCTGCCCAAGTATCGCGGCGCCGCGCCCATTCAATGGGCGATCGCCATGGGTGAGACCATCACCGGCAACACCACCATGCTCCTTGAGGAAGGCCTGGACACCGGGCCGATCCTCCTGCAACAGGCCGTCGTGATTCGCCCCGAACAAACTGCGGTAGAACTCTATGAAGAGATGGCGGCAGGCGGCGCGCCCCTGGTGGTGGAGACGCTGGAGGGACTCGCCTCCGGGACCATCGAGCCTCAGGCCCAGGACCACTCCCGCGCCACTCTCGCGCCGTTGCTCGACCGCGAAGACGGGCGCATGAATTTTTCCGCTTTCACGGCGATCCAGCTGAAGAACCGCTGGCGAGGTTTTCAGCCCTGGCCGGGCGCTTTTACGACGTTGAACGGCAAAAAGCTGATCGTGCATCGACTCGACGTGGCCGAGACCCCGCCCCCCGATGCACATGCCGCTGCAGATTGCGGACAGCTGGTCATCGGCGACCAGCGCATCTTTGCCGCGTGTGCGGGCAGCACCTGGCTGGAATTGATCGAGCTTCAGCTCGAAGGCAAGAAGCGCCTGTCAGCCGCCGAATTTCTGCGTGGGATGCCGGGTGCAGCCGGCATGCGCCTGGGTTGAAGGCGATGGCCGGGATTTCCGCCGCACGCCGGGTAGCGTTTCAAATCCTTTTGACCGTCGATCGCGGCCAGGAGCACGCCGACGATCTGCTGCGCGGCGACGTGGTCTCGGCCCTCTCTGAACGTGACCGCCATCTCGTCACGGCGCTGGTGCTGGGCGTGCTGCGCTGGCAGATTGTCCTGGATCAGCGAGTGCGCAGTCTTCTTGCCCGTCCGAACGCGAAACTCGACGCAGAAGTTCTGATTGCTCTGCGCATGGGAGCGTTTCAACTTCTGTATCTTGATCGCATTCCAGCGCGCGCCGCCATCGATGAGAGCGTGGAACTGGCGAGGCAGGCCGGCCATCGCTTTGCCTCGGGCATGGTGAACGCGGTCCTCCGCAAGCTTGGTGGGGCTCCGCGATCCGACTCTTCGAAGGAGGCAGTCATTCAGGCTCATCCGGCCTGGATGGTCGAGCGCTGGTCGCGCTTCTTTGGGACCGACGTCGCCTGCGCCATCTGTGGTCATAACCAGGATCCACCGGCGACAACCATTCGACTTGCAACATCCGAAGCTGAAGCCGAACTGATGCAGGCCGGCATTGCCCTCGAGCCGGGCACACTCCTCAGCGCCGCCCGGAAGGTGACAGGCGGCGACGTGATTGGCACCGCCGCTTTGCGCGAGGGTCGCGTGCGCATTCAGGACGAAGGATCGCAATTAGTCGCCGAAATCGCGGGCCAGGGAAGCGCGATCCTCGATTGCTGTGCCGCACCCGGAGGAAAAACGCTCATCCTCGCCGAGCGCAATCCCGAGGCGCACATCGTCGCCTGCGAAGCCAGCGCGTCGCGACTCGAGTTTCTGCGCGAACGCCTCACGCCGTGCGGCGGCCGCATCGAGTGCCGTCTTGCCGATGCGACTGCTCTCGACTTCGAATCTGAATTCGATGTCGTTCTCGCCGATGTGCCCTGCAGTGGCACCGGAACGCTGAGCCGCAATCCGGAGATTCGCCACCGGCTGCACCCGGAAAACCTGCCTCGGCAAGCCGAACGCCAGTGTGCGATTCTCAATTGCGCCTTACGGGCAGTTCGTCCCGGCGGACACGTGGTTTACTCCACCTGCTCTTTGGAGCCGGAAGAGAACGAGCAAGTACTTGCGGCAGCACTTCGCGAGGTTGAAGGTGTCCGCGGAGCTTCAATCGCTGCGCGCCTCGACAAGCTGCAGACAGATGGGGTTCTCACCGGGAGCGGCACCGAACAACTTAGAAGCTTCATCACTCCCGAAGGCTATTCTGCGCCTGCTTCCGGGCGCATGTGGCACCGACGGATTCTTCATCGCGGTGATCGAGAAGATTGGATGACGCGAGACTGGCGTCTCGCCGTATGAGTTAGGGACAGGCATGGCACGGACGCAACCACAACCCCCGTACCCCATCCTTTCCGTGTTTTTCTGCGGAAAGGGTGGGAGACCACGAATCCGGACCGTCCTTGTCATGAGGAGCGACCCAAACGCAGTGAAGGAGAGTCGAAGGATCTGTAGATTCCATCATTACTCTGCCCCCAGCTTCAAGTCCGCATAATCTCGGCCCAACATTCCGCACAGCGCCTCCACCACAAGCTCGTGGTCGGCACGCTGCGGCAGGCCTGAAACGGTCACGCTTCCGACCACCCCAGCACCGGTGACAGCCAACGGAAAGGATCCGCCATGCGTGGCATAATCCGCAAGGGCCAGGCCCTGGCTATCAATGAGCGATTGATTCTTCATCTTTTCCTTGATGCCGGCTACATAGGAGCTGTGAAGAAAGCGTGCCACTACGTTGCTCTTGCGCCGCACCCAATCCACGTTGTCAGGCGTGGTGCCTTCCATGGCGGCATAGAAAAGCGGCTGGCCGAATCGGCGAATATCGATCACCACCGCCAGCTTCCTCTCTGCTGCCATCGCCCTCAGTCGCGAGCCCAGTTCCCACGCTGTCTGCGCATCCACGTGTGGCAACTGGAGTTCCCCCTCCTGCCGCGTGATTCGCTCCAGATCTTCGCTCAAGCCCATCGCACCCCATCCTCCGGCAACACCATCCTAAGCGAATCGACCGACGGTCAATCTCCATTTCTCTCGCCGCCGCAACAAAGCAATGCACGGCGTCGATTCTGGAGGCCCGAATAGATCGGTTCAGCTCGAAGGGCATCCAGATTGCAAAGAATTAAGGCCTAATGGCGCAAACTTGGAATCGGAGATACACAATGCTCTTAAGCGATGTCACGAATGTCGTCGGTTCAAAATGTCAGGGATGTACCCGGTCCGTACCGCCCTACCCCCCACCCCCCCTCCCCCTGTGAAACTGTGAAGCTGTGAAGCTGTGAAACTGTGAGGGCAATGCAAAACCGGGTCATACTGGCTGAATCTAAATGTTTTACAAGACAAATTCCGGATGTAACACTAATTTCTGTTACATTTGCCTCATTTCACATGCGGAGTGTCGAGGAGATTTCACTTGCGACGGACACTGCCGTGCGTGCGGTGACACTCGCCCAACCCTTAGAAAGCAGTGTCATCTTGAGCGCAGGTCGCCACGGCGACCGGAGTCGAAAGATCCGCAGTTGTTTCTCGATGGTTGCCCATCTCCGATTAAAACTCGGGCACTTCCGAGTGGCGGTCACTCGCCAATCTCGGAGAGTTCGGGGAAGGGCACGACTTTAGTCGTGCCGCAAAGCCGCCAAATAACGGCTGGGCTTTAGCCCTGAGGCTCCCCGTTTGGGAATTAGTGACGGAGCCGTCGAATGATGAGAAAACCCTGGGAGCGGCTCAGTCTTCGTCGCCGCCTTCGGGCATGGTCTCGGGCCGTCGCTCGAGATCGATGGACGGCAGGTGACCGTCGTTCAGCCTGCGATTCAATGCGGCCAACGCGGATTTCTTCATGCGCTCCCATCGTTCCACGATTTCGCTGACTTCTTTGCCTATACGGGCGGCCGTGTTTTGTTGGGCGACAGTGGGAGCCGCATCGGCTTGCCCCACCTGCTCGTACAGTCCGAGAACTTCGTTGGCGACGTCGTCCAGACCAGGCTCCTCTTCACTGCTCGTGGACTTTTCCTGTCCGTTGAGCAGGCGTCGAAATTTCCTTGTCCTGCTTTTCGAGCGGCTCTTTCAATTCTGTTGTAGCGTTCTTTGCAAGTTTTTCGATCTGTTCCTGTGCCGAGTGCGCTTCGAGGTCGGCTTTGCCGCTGCTGCTCACGGATGCAGAAAGGCTCGATTGCAGTTTGAAGAGGCTCGCGAGCGTCGGCACTCGAAGCTGTCACCCGCGGGTCCATTTTGATGGTCAGTGGAGCAGTCAGCGCCTTTCCACCGACAGTGAGCCGCACAGTGTAGGTTCCGGGCAGCGCCAGCACGCCCTGCGGTGTGCGCGGCGTGTCATGCGGCACGGCGGAGATCGGGTATTCGTAGCGCGGCGCAGTCGGCGTGGCGTAGTGCAGGTCCCACACCCAGCGATGCATGCCCGCAGTGCCGGGCAGAGTTTTCGGTATACGCAACCAATAGAGCGGGATCAACTGCTTTTCCATTTCCTCGCGTGTAGGCTCCGGCGTGTCGGTGCTCGCATAGCGACGCACCACTTTGTTGCTGGCATCCAGAATCTCCAGCGTCACCGCACCCTCGACCGAATCAGGCAGCGCATAATCAATTGCCGCGCCATCCGGCGGATTTTCCCCGGCAGGTTCGTCCGCCGGCAGAGGCGTATCGGTATTCGTGTTCCGTCGGACACGCCAGGCCTCCCCGGGCTTGAAGATCACAGCCTCGGTCTTCGCAGCCTTCAGCCGATCCGAATCACGAAGCGATCGAGATGTCGTCGAGAACCCAGAACGACCGGCCATGCGTGGCCACGATCAAGTCGTTGCCCTGGATGGCCAGGTCCCGCATCGACGTATGCGGCAGGTTGTATTGAAGGGACTCCCAGTGATCGCCGTCATCGCTCGACATCCACACCGCGGTTTCCGTGCCGGCGAACAGAAGTCCCTTGCGCACCGGGTCTTCACGAACCGTGTTGACCGGTGAGTCTTCAGGCAGCCCCGCCGTAATCACGGTCCACGTCGCTCCGCCATCGTGAGTGCGGTAGATATAAGGATGCAGATCGTCGATGCGGAACCGGCTCACCGATACATAGGCCGTCATGTCATCGAAATGCGAGGCGCTGATCTGCGTAACCTTGCTCCACGGCGTCAGTTGGGGCGGTGTGATGTTCTTCCAGTTTTTGCCGTGATCGCGCGTCAACCACAGCAGCCCGTCGTCGGTTCCCGCCCAGATCGTATCGAGATTCTTGAAAGATGGGGCGACGGAATAGATCGCGCCCCGCCGCCGGTCCTGGTCCTTCTCCGGCAGCGGCGCCAATGACGCGGGCTGTCCGGTGTGCTCGCGCGACAGGTCGGGGCTGATCTTTTCCCAGGTCTTCCCGTAATCGCGGGTCTGCCACAGAACGTTGGTTGCATACAGCATGGTGCGCTGGTCCAAAGGTAAGAAAAGAATCGGCTCGGTGCGGTCGGCGCGATATTCGGGGCTGCGAACGGGAATCGGGGTCACGTTCTGCACCTGCCCGGTGACGCTATCGAACTTCGATACCTCGCTGCGGCCCGCGCCATAAATCGTGCCCGGGTGCAGCGGGTCCGGAGCGACGTAGCCGTACTCGATGACCCCCGCCGGATGCCATTCGCGATCTGTGACTTGGCCGTCGTTGCCGCGGCTTGAGATGCAGACCGATCCGCTCTCCTGCTGTCCCCCGCACAGCTTATAGGGAAACGTGTTGGTCGTCGCAACATGGTAGAGCTGCGCCGTGGGCTGGTTGAACCACGAACTCCAGGTTTCGCCGCGATTCACGCTCACCAGCGCGCCCTGGTCGCTCACCAGGAGAATGATGTTGGGGTTATTTGGATTGATCCAGAGGTTCTGGTAATCATCCCCGCCGGGCGCGCCGCGCAAACCGGACCACGTCTTGCCGCCGTCGGTCGAACGCATGGTCACGATGCTGGCGCTGTACACAACGTCAGGGTTCTTGGAATCCACCGCGGGAACCGGCAGATCGCCGCCGCCAATCTTAAGTGCCAGGTCGCGGATCATCTGTGATCTTCGTCCAGCTTTCGCCTGCATCGTCCGAGCGATAAACACCCAACCCCGCGCCTGTTGCATAGCCGCTCTCGTGCGTAGTCGATAGCGTTGCGTAGAGCCGGTTGGGATCGCTGGGGGCGATGGCAACATTGATCTGCACCAGGTTTTCAGGCAACCCCTTTGTAAGCTGCTTCCACGTCTCCCCGCCGTCGGTGGACTTGAACAACCCGCCGTGCGTGCCCTCGTATTCGTTGCCATCTTCCCACGGCCCCAGGCGCGACTCCCACAGTGCCGCATAGACCACGTCCGGATGACGGGATCGATGGCCACGCCGGAGCCGCCCGTGTTGGCATCCTTGTATAAGCACCTTCTTCCAGGTCGCGCCGCCGTCGATCGAGCGGTAGATGCCGCGCTCCTCATTTGGTCCATAGGGATGGCCAAGCACGGCCGCGAACAACCGATTCGGATCGCGCGGATCGACGGCCAGGGCCGGAATCTGCTGCCCGTCGCGTAGTCCCCCATCTTTCGATCCCCCCCCCCTCTTTTGATCCAAGGTATTGCCAGGTCCGTCCCGGCGTCGCCCGACCGATAAATGCCGTTTCCGATCGACAAGTCGGGCCGGCGCAGTCCTTCGCCGCTGGCGACGTAGACGACGTTGCTGTCCGTGGGAGCGACGGCGATGGCCCCGATCGATTGCGAAGGTTCATTGTCAAAGATCGGCCTCCAGGTCCGCCCTGAATCGGTCGTTTTCCAGACCCCGCCATTCACCTGGCCCACGTAGAAAACGTTGGGCTGGTCAGGGACACCGGTGGCCGCACGCGTTCGCCCGCCGCGAAACGGCCCAACCAGTCTCCAATGCAGATCGGGCCGCCATTGCGCTTGCGAACCGCCTTGGTGTCCTGCGCCAGGGCACCACCCAAAACCAGCAACAGGAGAAAGACAGGAGCGATAGAACGTCCGATTCGACATGCGCCTTCCGATTTCATACCAAGCGGCTCCAGAAGCATCAGGGTAACGCCATATTACCGTCTCAGTCAGGGCGCGCCAGGGGTTTTCGGCTCCATGGCACATCCTTCCGCTTTTTTGCGAAGAGGGATGGAACGCGATGAGCCGGATGTCTGGAATTTCACCCCGCCGGGTCGCAAACGCCAGTTGATGTCGGACGGAGCCGGATAGCTGCCTGCTGGCTTTCTCGACGCCTGGCGCAAAACCGGATCGTCACCTCTGGCGAAACGTGTTACAGTCTCTGGCGCCAGCCCTCAAGCGCTAATCGATTCCCACTAGGAATCTTGCTAGTGGCCCACCGTGCGTGAATTGGGCTAAAACCATGGTGACTCGTCCTGACCACCTGTCACAGCCAGCCAAGTAGCGGAGTGTACTCATGGAAATTCGGTTAGCATCTCGAGCCAACTCAGCCATCGGGTGGATCAAGCCTCTCCACCTAGCCTTGTGCGTTATTGTGCCGCTTCTGTTCCTGGGTGGCTGCGAAAAGAAGGAAGCCCCGCCCCCTCCCGCGCCCCCAACCGTCAAGGTCGTTGACGTGATTCAACAAGATGTCCCCATTTACGTGGAGTGGGTTGCCCAGTTGAACGGCGATACCAACGCGCAAATAACGCCCAAAGTGCAGGGATATGTGCTGAACCGGAATTACCAGGAGGGCTTTCCCGTCAAGACCGGGCAGCTTCTTTTTGAAATCGATCCCCGTCCGTTTGAAGCCTCCCTCCAACAGTCCCAGGCACAACTGGCGGTCGCGCAGGCCAACCTGTCGGGGTCCGAAACCGATCAGGCTCGCGACCAACCCCTGGTGGCGCAGAATGCAATTCCCCAGAAGCAGCTCGATACCGATAACGCCAATGTCGCCTCCGGCAAAGCGCAGGTGGACGCCGCCAAGGCGATGATCGAACAAGCCAAGCTCAATCTTGACTGGACGAAAGTGTATTCCCCCATCGACGGCATCTCCGGCGTGGCGAACGCCCAGGTAGGCGATCTGGTTGGTCCCAGCACCAAGATGACCACCATCTCCAAGGTAAATCCGATTCGGGCCTACTTCTCGATCAGCGAAGATGCTTACTTGCGGGTTGCCGACAAAATTGCCTCGGTGCTTGCCGGAAAGCCCGGTGCGGGGCCCCAAGCGGTGGAATACATTCAGGCGAATGAAGCGGCCTATCCCAGCAAGGGCCGCATCATCCTTGTCAATCGTGAGGTAAGTTCGCAAACCGGAACGATTCAGCTGGCGGCGGAATTCTCAAATCCCCACGCGATTCTGCGGCCCGGCGGATTCGGGCGCGTGCGCATCAAGACCGGAGACACCAAGGGTGCTCTCCTCGTTCCACAAATCGCGGTTATTGAAGTTCAGTCCGCCTACCAGGTAGTCGTGATAGGTGCCGACAACAAGGCCAGCTTCCGGCCGGTCAAGGTCGGCGAAAGGGTTGGCAAGAATTGGGTGATCACCGATGGATTGAAGGCCGGTGAAAAGGTGGTCGCCGAAGGATTTCAAAAAGTGCGGGACGGTATGACCGTCAATGTCGAGCCCTTTGCGCAGACGGCATCGGCTGAAGGAAGGTAACCGTGTCCAAATTCTTCATCAATCGTCCCATCGTGGCGATGGTCATCTCCATACTTATGGTCATCGCGGGCGTCGTAGCGATGCTGAGCCTTCCTACGGCACAATTCCCCAAGATCGCCCCGCCGGAGATTCAGGTCAACACCACTTACCTTGGCGCCGATGCTGAAACCGTAGCGCAGTCCGTTGCGACGCCGATCGAGCAGCAGATGGCCGGCGTCGACAACATGAATTACATGTATTCGTTGAACGGCAGTGACGGATCGCTGAAGCTTACCATCAACTTCGACATCGCCACGGAAACGAATACCGACCAGATCCTGTCGCAGATGCGCACCAACCAGGCGACCTCCCAGATTCCGAGCTCGGTCAACCAGTATGGCATCACGGTGCAGAAATCCACGTCTGCGCCTTTGATGCTGGTGGCTCTCTATTCACCTACCAATGCCTATGACAATATTTTTCTGGCGAACTACGGCATTATCAACATCAATGACGCGCTGACGCGTGTTCCCGGCGTTGCTTCGGTTACCGTGTTCGGAGCCGGTCAGTACGCAATGCGGTGTTGGGTCAATCCCGACAAACTGGCGAGTCTTGCGATTACTGTTCCTGAAATCACCAACGCAATTCAGACCCAGAACACCGTAAATCCTGCCGGGCAAATCGGCAGCGAACCGGTCCCGGCGGGACAAGACTTCACCTACACGGTTCGCGCTCCCGGCCGCCTGCCCTCCGCTGAGGAATTTGGGCAGATCATCGTCCGGGCTGATCCCAACGGGGGCATTCTTCGCCTGAAGGATGTCTCGCGAATCGAACTTGGCGCGCAGACATACGCTCTTCAAGGCCGTCTTAATGGGAAGCCGGCCGCCCTGCTCGCGATTTATCAGCTTCCTGGAACCAACGCGGTGAAGACCGCTCAGGGTGTACGAGCGCTGATGGAGGAGGCTAAGACCCGGTTCCCGCAGGGCCTTGATTATGTCATTCCGCTGGATACGACACTTGCCGTGACCGAGGGCTTGAAGGAAATCGAACACACTCTGTTCGAAGCCATTGCGCTGGTGATTCTGGTCGTATTCATCTTTTTGCAGGGCTGGCGTGCCACTCTCATTCCATTGCTGGCGGTTCCGGTCTCACTTGTGGGCACCTTCATCCTCTTTCCCATGCTTGGGTTCTCTATCAATACTCTGTCGCTATTCGGGTTGGTGCTTGCCATCGGATTGGTGGTCGACGATGCCATTGTGGTGGTGGAAGCTGTCGAGCACCACATCGAACATGGATTATCGCCGAAAGAGGCGACCGTCAAAGCAATGGACGAGGTATCCGGACCTGTCGTTGCCATCGCACTGATCCTTTCCGCGGTGTTTATCCCCACCGCGTTCATTCCCGGAATTACCGGCAGGATGTATCAACAATTCGCGGTCACCATTGCGGTTTCGGTGATCTTCTCGGCATTCAATGCACTAACGCTTAAGTCCGGCGCTTTCGGCAATGTTGTTGAGGCCGCGCAAGCAGGGCCGCGGCCCCCTGGCGATTTTCTTCCGGTGGTTCAACAAGGTCTTTGGCCGAGCCACGGATGCCTACGTGACTACTTGCGATCACCTGATTCGAAAGTCGTTTTTTGCGTTCGTCCTGTTGCTGGCTCTCTCCCTGGCGGCGGGATGGTTCGGCGGGAAGATACCGACCAGCTTCCTTCCGGATGAAGACCAGGGCTTTGTCTACGCCGGTATTCAACTCCCCGACGCGTCCTCGTTACAGAGAACGTCGGAAGCCGCCAGGCAGGCTGAGGATCTGATGCTGAAAGTACCAGGCGTCGAGCATGTCAGCACCGTGGTGGGATACAACATGCTGAGCGGCGTGAACAGCACGTTCAACGCATTTTTCTTCGTAAGCTTCAAGCCGTGGGAAGAGCGTAAAACACCCGAACTAAGTTACGACACAATCAAGCGCAACATCAACAGGGCGCTTTCGCAGATAACTACCGGCATTGCGTTCTCGTTTCCGCCGCCTGCGATCCCGGGCGTCGGCACATCGGGAGGCGTGACGTTCATTCTGCAGGACCGGTCCGGCAAGGACCTCTCATTCCTCACCGGGAACCTGCAAACGTTTTTGGCCGCGGTGCGCAAGCGTCCCGAACTGGCCAGTGTTACCACCACGGCGCTGTTTGGCGTTCCCCAGGTGGGTGTGACGGTCGACAAAGCGAAAGTGCTTACCCAGCAGGTCAATCTCGGAAACGTGTATCAGACCCTGCAGGCGTTCATGGGCGGGGCGCTGGTAAATTACTTCAACCGCTTCGGGCGACAATGGCAGGTGTACGTCCAGGCGGACGGCGAGTATCGCACCGACGCCAATAACCTGGGCAAGTTCTACGTCAAGAACACGACAGGAGAGATGGTCCCTTTAAGCACCGTCACTGGCATTGAACCCCGCAGCGGGCCCGGGTTCACCATGCGCTTCAATCAGTTCCAGTCTGTGCAGTTGAACGCCGCTACCGCTCCCGGCTTCAGTTCCGGCCAGGCGATTGCCGCTTTGGAGGATACCTTCAAGCAGACGATGCCATCGGAAATGGGCTTCGACTACATGGGAATGTCATACCAGGAAAAAAAGGCCGCTGAAGGCGTAAGTCCGGCCGTGGTTTTTGCCCTGGCATTCTTCATCGTGTTCCTCATCATGGCCGCGCAATATGAGAGCTGGACGCTGCCGCTGGCGGTTTTGCTGGGAACCCCGATCGCGGTCTTTGGCGCATTTCTGGCCCTGTATCTCCGCCACCTGGAAAACGATGTCTATGCGCAGATCGGACTGGTGATGCTGATCGGCCTCTCTGCAAAGAACGCAATCCTCATTGTCGAATTCGCCAAGATGGAATACGACAAGGGCAAACCTCTGATCGAGGCGTCATTGACGGGCGCCAAATTGAGGCTCAGGCCTATTCTGATGACCGCGTTTGCCTTCATCCTGGGTTGCGTCCCGCTGTGGACGGCGAAAGGGGCTGGAGGCATATCACGACAGGTGCTGGGAACGGTTGTGATTGGCGGTATGCTGGCCGCCTCGCTTCTGGCTATCTTCTTCATCCCTGTTTCGTTCGTCGTAATTGAGAAGCTCGGGCTTTGGTTAGGTCTTGGAGAAAAGCCGGAGATCAAACCTGCTGAGGAAGCGAAAGGAGCGCACGCATGATCCCCATTCGATCTTTGGCCGCATCCGTGTTGTTGCTGTCGCTTTGTAGTTGCCGAGTGGGGCCAAACTACAAACGCCCTGCCATAACCACCCCGGACCAATATCGGGGACTGGCGCCGGATGCGACTCCCCCACCTTCGGGCGAGGCTTTCGGTGAGATGAAGTTCTGGACGGTGTTCCAGGACAAGGTGCTGGCAGACCTCATCCGCGAAGCACTCGCCAACAACTACGATATCCGCATTGCCGCCACTCGCGTGGTCCAGGCGGAAGCCATTGTCGGTATAACCCGTGCAGATCAGCTGCCCTCGGTCAGCGGGGGCGGCAGCATTCAAAATGTGCAATCGGTTCTTAATCCTGGCTCGCCAACCTTCGATACCTTTTTCATCCAGGCTGCGTACATCGTCGATTTCTGGGGAAAATACCGAAGGGCCAGCGAAGCGGCCCGGGCAGACCTGGTGGCCAGTCAAAATGGGCAGGAAGTCGTGCGGACCACCCTGGTTTCCGATGTCGCAAGTTCTTACTTCACCTTGCGCCAGTTCGATGCCCAGCTCGAGTACTCCCAGAAGACTCTGGCCGCGGATCAGGACATGCTGAAACTGAATACCATCAAGTTCAAGGGGGGAGAGAGCGCCGAGACCGACGTGCTTCAGGCCCAGCTGCTGGTGGAACAGGCGGAGGCCCAGATTATCAGCCTGAAACAGTCGATTGAGCAGACAGAGAATGCGATAAGCACTCTTCTGGGCAAGAATCCGGGGCCAATCGCGCGCGGGATCGCCCTCACCGAGCAGCCGCATATGCCGGAAGTTCCCACCGGGATTCCATCGACATTGTTGGAACGGCGGCCGGACGTGCGCCAGGCAGAGATGCTCCTGGTTGCCGCCAATGCGAACGTGGGCGTGGCAAAGGCGGATTTCTTCCCGCAATTCCCGCTCACCGCCTCATTCGGCGCGCAGAGCACGGCCATCACCAGCTTCCTGCAAGGGCCGGCGACTTTCTGGACGCTGGCGGCCGCGGTTGCGCAGCCGCTGTACGAGGGAGGCCGGATTCGTTCCAATTACAACCTCGCGTGGGCCAAGCGGGATGAGGCTGAACTCTCCTACAAGCAATCTGTGCAACTGGCCGTCGCCGATGTTTCCAACAGCCTTGTAGGTTATGCGCAGTCGCGCAGGTTCCGGGCAAAGATTCAGGAACAAACCGACACCTATTATGAGACAGCGCGCCTGGCCAATGTCCGCTTCACTGGAGGCGCGACCAGCTTCCTCGAAGTGCTGGTGACGCAACAACAGTACTTCGACTCCGAGCTGGCTCTTGCGCAGGCCTGGAACATCGAGCTTCAGAATTATGTCCAGTTGTACCGGGCATTGGGTGGCGGCTGGGAACAATAAACAATTCTTTCTTTGAAAGTGTGATCGCAGTGGCGAACGGGGAAAAGAAGAACGGAAAGAAAAGTGACGGTCTGACCAAGAAGCAGTACGAACAGGAATTGCGGAACCTTCAGGGTGAGTTGTGCAAGTTGCAGAGTTGGGTGAAGCATGCGGGGTTACGCGTCATAGTGGTGTTCGAAGGCCGCGATGCGGCGGGGAAGGGTGGCACCATTCGCGCCATTACGGAACGTGTGAGTCCGCGCGTATTCCGATTGGTGGCGCTTCCGGCTCCCTCCGACCGCGAGAAAACACAGATGTATATTCAGCGCTACTTCCACCATTTTCCCGCTGCCGGAGAGATCGTGATCTTCGATCGCAGCTGGTATAACCGCGCCGGGGTGGAATCTGTGATGGGCTTCTGCACCAGGGAGCAGCGCGACCGATTCCTCCAACTCGTTCCGTTGTTTGAAAACCAGATCATGGAGTCAGGCATTATCCTCATCAAATATTGGCTGGAAGTCTGTCAAAAGGAACAAGAGCGTCGCTTTGAGCAACGCATCAAGGATCCCGGTCCGGCAGTGGAAGCTCAGCCCCATGGATACGGAATCGTATAAGCGCTGGTACGAATATTCACACGCGCGTGACCTGATGCTGGAAAAGACGGATACCAAAGAGTCGCCTTGGCATATCATTCGTTCCGATGATAAGAAGAGAGCCCGGCTCAATTGCATCACCCACCTTCTGAGCCTCATTTCCTATAAGGAGGCACCACACGAGAATGTCAAACTGCCGCGGCGAAAGACCAAGGATCAGTATGACGACCAAAAACCTCTGATGGGGCGCCATTTCGTGCCCGAAAAGTATTAGACTAGCCGCCGTTTATCGTTGCGTTCGCGTGAGGACAGTGTGGCAAGCAAATCCACCCTTTCGAATTCGCGCGCCACAGTGACTGGAGAGGCGGAGTAAAGCAAATGCCAAGTGAATCCTCCGCAAGATTGATCCCAGGGCGCGGTCCACAACTATTTCGAAGATTTGTGATCCTGCTTTTCGTTTTGTCCTCGTTCTCGTTATTTGGGCAGCAGCAGTCCAGCATCCCAGAGGATGACCCCGAGATCGCGGCCGATAAGAATCCCCCCGCTGATGTGATAATCGACAACGGAACCATCCTGACGGTTTATGAAACCGTAGGAGGCTACACCCCCCAAGACAGGGCAGAAAAGATCCAGGAACGCATTCTGGCGGTGGCAAGAGATACCAGGATTCCTGCCGAATCGGTAGCATTGGTGCCGCGCGAAGCGTGGACCGAGATTGCAGCCGGCTCCAAAATCCTGATGGCCGTCACCGATGCAGACGCGAAGAAGGCCGGCAAGCCTCGCAACCAACTAGCCAGTGAGGATGCGGGGAACATCCGTCAGGCGTTGCTCAACTATCGAAAAGCGCACAATTGGAATGCGATTCTGTGGGCCGTCATCTACACAGTCGCGGCGACTGCTGTCCTTCTAGCCATCATGTGGGTGATTCGAAAGGTTCGGCTTGCAGGCCGCGCTCGTTTTGAGAAGTGGCTTGAAACTCGCAAGAAGGTGGAGCAGAAGAAGACGGCATGGGAGGTGGCGATAACGTACGTACTCTCTCTCGCCATGGCGATTGGCACAACCATTCGATGGCTGCTGGTGATTGCAATTCTTGAAGTGTATGCAACCGTAGTTCTAAGTTTTTATCCCGGATCGCGTTACATCTCACATGCCATCACAGGCTGGATCCTTACGGCTCTGACGGAGATAGGTCGAGCGGCCGTGGAGTACATTCCCAATCTCATCGTCATCGCCGTCGTCGCGGCGGTCGCCAGCCAGGTAATCCGACTGATCTCAATGATCTTTGGAGAGATCGGCAAAGGGAACCTGACGTTAGGTGGCTTTTATCCTGAATGGGCCGAACCCACCGCCAGGTTGATCCGTATGCTGGTGCTGGTGCTTGTTATCATTATCGTATTTCCGTATCTGCCCGGTTCCAAGAGTCCGGCCTTTCAGGGAGTCTCAATCTTTGTGGGCGTCCTCCTGTCCCTGGGCTCGTCTTCGGCTGTCGCTAACGCCATCGCGGGAGTCATCCTTACCTACATGCGGTCTTTTGCGGTGGGCGATTGGGTGCGAATCGGCGACACCACCGGAGAGGTCATCGAAAAAAACGCGCTCGTGACCCGGATCGTTACACCTAAGCGTGAAGTGATCACCATTCCCAATGCCACGGTCATGAATGGCTCGGTCATGAACTACACGCGCGAAGCAAAAAACGGCGGGGTAATTTTTCACACCACCGTGACCATTGGCTATGACGCCCCATGGGCCACTGTGCATCAATTACTGATTGATGCCGCGCATGCAACGAAACAGGTAATGCATGACCCGGCGCCATTTGTTTTACAGACGGCTCTGAATGATTTCTATGTGTCCTATGAACTGAACGCCTACACCGATATTCCGATCAACATGCAATTCATCTATTCAGACCTGCACCAGAACATTCAGGACCGGTTCAACGAAGCAGGGGTGGAGATTTGCTCACCTCATTTCTCCTCGTTGCGGGACGGCAACACCATCGCGATTCCAGAACGGTACATACCGCCGGGATACGGCGCACCCTCATTTCGCGTGAATGTACCGGGAATGAAAGAGAAATAAACTGCACCCAGGTCTCGATAATCCATCCGAGACGATCCTGGAGGCGCAGGTCCGTTATTGCGTTGACGGGTTTCTGAATCCGGATACGATGAAGTAAACAATGGTGTATAGAACAATCGTTGCATCCATCGCGGCGCCTGCCCAAAGGCCTCGCGCATAGGGGCGGCTAAAGTTGGTCGCGACCAGATAAACGATAAAACCCTTTTCCGAAGCGCTGAAGATGAGAACCGGGTTGCGCCATGCCGTGTGGAATGCCGCGACGATCATGAAGATGCCCATCAGTCCGAGCATGAAGCCCCAATGCTGCAGAATGATGGTGTAGTCCTGGTTGAATGCGAGCAGTTCAACCTTCTCCGCTGTCCACCTGGGCCAAAAGGCATTGAGAGCGCCCATTGCCGTTGCCATCCCGGTGATGAGAAAGAACGGCCGAAATGTCACATCGAAGAAGCGTTTCATTAGTAAAGCCTCAATGAAGCCTCCGGCGCGATCGAGCCGTACCCTCGGTAACTGTGGGTGCGGCTCGACAATAACATCGCCGAAAAGTCGCTGAAGTGCGGCTCTTGCGAGCCGCACTCCCTGAACGTCGTTCCTGTTAGTTGCTGGGGCCTTTGGACGCGGCCTCCGCTTCGGCCATCCTCTTCCCCATCTCCGCTTTAATTGCGTCAAGGTTGAAGCTCGCGCCCCGCTGCATCGGCGGGTACTCAAGGAAGGTTTGGATCTCCTTGCCCATGATCTGCTGGACGAAAACGAAGCGCCAGAACTGGAACTTGAACCAATCGAAGTACTGCTGCCCTCCATCTTTCGTTCCGTTGTTGGGCCACCCCGTACGCTCGAAGGGATCGAGACGCAGATTGGTGATGTAGGGCACGTCCGGATGGGTCTTTTCACCCAGCCAGCCTTGAGGCTGGTCGATGAATCGGAATTTGTAATCGTCAATGCGCACCGCGCCGACCGTGCTTTCGCCGAGGTAGAAGATTTCGTGCCGCGCCGATGGGCCTTTGCCGGTGATGGCGTCCATCTGGTTGTAACCATCCAAATGGTTCTTGTAGGTTCGGTCACCAATCGTTTTGCCCTTCAGCAACTCTTCAGTGATGTTAGGATTGCCGGCTGCGGCTACGAAGGTGGGAAGCCAGTCCAATCCGGAGAAGATGCCGTTCTGCACTGAGTCGGCCGGCACATGACCGGGCCAGCGAAGAATCGCGGGCACGCGGAAACCGCCCTCGAGAACGGTGCCCTTGGATTGGGCGAACGGCGTCTGGCCGCCGTCGGGCCAGGTGAAGACCTCGGTACCGTTGTCCGTGGTGAAGAGCACAATCGTATTCTCGTCCTCACCCATGGACTTCAGCTTGTCCATCACGAGGCCGATGTCGTCGTCCAACTGCGCCATGCCGGCTTCTTCTTCCGACCAGCCATTCTCGGAGTTACGCATTGCTTCATACTTTGGGGAAAGGTGCGTAACGATGTGCATGCGCGTCGGATTCAGCCATACGAAGAACGGCTTGTTCTCGCTCTTGGCCTTTTCGATGAACTTGAGGGAGAGGTCTCGAATCTCGTCATCCACCGTTTCCATTCGCTTGGGGTAGAGCGTGCCGGCGTCCTCGATCTTTTGTTTACCGACCTTACCCCATCGTGGATCCTCGGTGGAATCGTCCTTGTCCGTGGACCAGCAATGGACCATGTTGCGTGGGCCGACCGCACTCAACAGATTCTGTGGATAGTTGGGATGCGCCGGGTCTTCCATTGCATCCAGGTGATAGAGGTACCCGAAGAACTCGTCGAAGCCGTGGACGCAAGGCAAGTACTCATTCCTGTCGCCAAGATGATTCTTGCCAAACTGGCCGGTAGCGTAGCCCATCGACTTCAGGATCGTGGCCGTGGTCACCGCTTCGGCGGGAAGCCCGACCTTGGCGCCGGCCTGGCCGACGGTGGTCAATCCGGTACGAATAGGAAGCTCGCCAGTAATGAAGTTGGCCCGGCCCGCCGTGCAACTTGCTTCGGCGTAGTAGTCGGTGAACAACATGCCTTCCTTGGCGAGCTTATCGAGGTTGGGCGTCTTGCCGGCCATCAACCCGCGGTGGTAAGCGCCAATGTTCCACATTCCAATGTCATCGCCCATGATCACGACGATGTTCGGCTGTTTCGTTTGTGCATGTGAGGTCGCGATCATTCCCCCGAAGAGACTCGTGAGACTTAGCGCCCCCATTGCAAGTTTTGTGACACCCGATCCAAATTCCATCTCTGATTCTCCTTAACTGTTCCAGAAGCCTCTTGTTTCGTTATTGGTTGACAGGTACGTGGTCGCGATCCACTCATCGAGAGCAACCTCGGGTCGTGAACGCTACTTCTTGGGTGATGGCGCCTCTTCCATCTGTTTTAGCCTTTGCTCCATCAGCACTTTTCCTGTTGCTTGGTTAACTTGGGAAGCAGCAACGTAAAGCTGAACCGCGAAGTTGGCGTTTTCCTGAATGGGGACGCTGATGAGGTTGGCGATAGGATTCTGCGACTGTTTTCTTAATTCCTCTGCGCTCGCGGCCGCCACCGGCGTCTGTTCCGTCGCAACCTGAGTTCCCGCTGGCGTGACCGACGTGTCTTGAGCAACGAGAGACGGAGTTGACAAGAGAATCACCGTTAGCACCCCCACCGCAGGCGCGAAGTATTTGGCTTGCTTCATGACTTTTGTTATCTTCTTTCCTGAACGACCTCGGGATTGCCTTCTTTACTTCAGACTCCAAGGTCGAAGCCCAGGGGAAGAGGCCATGTGCGCCGATACCTGCAATTCGCGGCAACTGAAACAAATCCAGACTTGAAAGCGTTGTAGTCAGGCCAGGCGCGGGGCTTGCCCTGAGCCAGGCGAAGGCAGATGTCTTTTGCGCCGTTGCGCCAGAACTTCAGCAGACTGGTGCAAAGGGAGTTGAGGCCTGGCTCGTCATATTCGAGCGCAACGCCCTTAGCGCAGAACTCGTGATGGGCATACCCCTGCACGCCTTTCCCCATCCACATCGAAATCGCATTTTCAAAGCGGTTGATCAAAGTGCTGGTGGTTGCAGGCCACAGTACAACTCCACCCCGAATTGGAGCGATGGTCATCGTCCCCAATTAAAATCATGACTTCGGTGGGTGACTACTGGCAGAACTGTCAGTTTGCCGACATTTCTTTTTATGTAAAGCTTTGAGCGTGACAGTGGTAGCCTGGCTTCGAATTTGGGCGGAGTTGACGGGCGGATAAGGTGTGCATCATGCGAATTGAACAGAGAACGATGAAGCCAAGGTGCACGCACGGCTTCCGGAAGCGATCCCTTTGGATGGTTATCGCCCTTGGGACTGTGACTGCTGTATCTGCGTTTGCTGTGCTCGGCTCGTCGTTCTTTTCACGTGCAAGGAATGTGGAAGCAAGTTCGGGCACACCTGAGTCCTCAGGCATGGGGACGTTTGTCCCTACCATCTCCAACAAAATTCCCACACCCACGCCGGCGCCAGGCGGGATGGTTTGGATCCCGGGCGGTGAATTCTCGATGGGTGCGATGGACCCGCCGGCTGTGAGCGAAGTCGGCATGCACGCCGCAGTTGATGCGCGCCCGATCCACCGCGTCTATGTCGATGCGTTCTGGATGGACAAGACCGACGTAACCAACGAAGAGTTTGCCCGGTTTGTGAAAGCAACAAATTACGTCACCATCGCTGAGCGGAAGCCGACTGCGGAAGAATTTCCCGGTGCGCCTCCGGAGAATCTTGTCGCCGGTTCGGTCGTGTTCTCACCTCCCGATCATCCCGTGCCGCTGAACAACCATTTCCAATGGTGGTCGTATGTGAAGGGGGCAGACTGGCGCCATCCTGAGGGTCCCAAGAGCGACCTCAAGGGACGGGAGAAGTTTCCGGTTGTGCAGGTGGCTTACCCGGATGCCGTCGCGTACGCCAAGTGGGCCGGCAAGCGTTTGCCCACAGAAGCCGAGTGGGAGTTTGCGGCGCGCGGGGGCCTTACAGGGCAACGCTACCCATGGGGAGACGAGTTCCGGCCCAATGGCAAGTGGATGGCCAACACATTCCAGGGACATTTCCCTGTGCAGGACACCGGCACCGATGGACATGTGGGAATTGCTGCGGTAGCGCAGTTTCCACCGAACAAATACGGTCTCTATGACATGGCCGGTAATGTATGGCAGTGGACCAGCGACTGGTATCGCCCCGACTACTACCAGCAACTCGTCGCGGCCGGAGGCGTAGCCCGTAATCCGCACGGACCGGACGCACCCTTCGATCCCGCCGAGCCCAGCGAGAAAAAGAAAGTGCACCGCGGCGGATCATTTCTGTGCACCGACCAGTATTGCTCCCGGTATGTCGTGGGCACGCGTGGCAAAGGGGAGTTCACCACCGGGACCAACCATCTCGGTTTTCGCTGCGTGAAGCCGGGAAATGAAACCGGCAAAGCCGTCGCTCAGAAGAACCCGGCCCATTCGTAATAAGTGGCCAGGTTCGTTTCGGAATCGACATGGGGCGCGCGAACGGCGTGTCAGCCGAATCGTCAGTAACCGTGGCCGGGCAAATACTGGCAGTTTTTGCAGTTAGCTTTCCAACAGCATCTACGCAGTCCACAAGGAGCCGATTTGAAATGGAAAACTGCGATTACGTCGGCTGCAAGGCGCTCCGCCCTAGGTGCACTGCCTGCACCGCATCCCGAGTCGGTGATGAGGCCTTCGCGCCCGCTCATATTCTTACCTCCCTATAAGATTTGCCAGTATCCCCTATGTCCGCGCGGGTGGTACTTTCGCCATGCTGCCATTTCCCGATAGAGGAGAGCATTTTAAGATGGGCACCGCAAAAGGCGTCTTTGGCAAGATACTGATCGCTGCTTTTTCCCTCTTCGTTGCCTTACCCCCGCTCCGAGCCCAGGAAAAAAGCGGCGACCTCGATTCCTACAAGTGGCGAGTTACGGCCCTGTGGTGGTATTCGCACCCGACTGGTGGCTTTACTGCTTCGGGAGATCAGCTCTCATTTGATCTGAGCAGAGATTTCAGATTTGGAAGTTACTCGACCTTTACGGGAGGGGTCGACTGGCACTTCAAAAGGAAGCACCATCTCCTGTTTAACGCGAGTCCCGTCTACAGTTCGCGCTCAGACACGCTCACCCGCGACATCACCTTTCGAGGCGTGACATACAACCTCGGCGCCGAGGTAGACGTTCAATTCAACTCGCTGGCGTTTTCCCCGGGCTACCAATGGGACTTCACCCGCAGACGACAAGGCTATGTGGCGCTCGCAGTCGCGATGAACCTGCTGGATACAACGGGATCAATCAGCGGGACTGGGAGCGTTAATGGTGTCTTCGCAACGCGCAAATCGTCGGGCAGCGTGCTCGCTCCCATACCCGTTCTGGGCCTCACCGGCCGCTGGTATCTGATCCACGATTCGAATCGCCTTTCCGTCCAGGGCACCTTTCAAGGCATGTACCTTTTCGGATACGGCAGCTTCTATTCGGCGAATGGAAAGGCGCAAGTCAAAGTTCTCCCACATCTGAATCTCACCGCCGGCTATCAATTGGGCACCCGGCTCAAAGTGAAAACGGACTCTGGCCGCACGGTGGGCCTGAGCTTGACGCAAAAGGGACCGGTGGCGGGAATCGAAGCTTCCTGGTGATCGGAGGAGGGCCTTCCACGACCTCTGAATCGCTCATCGTGTCCAGAAACTCATTCACAAAGAAAAAGGAGATCGTATGAATCGGAGTACTCGTAAACTTTCGACGGTAGTCGGGATCGCACTGATAACCTGCGCCGTTGCGATGGCACAAGACGTGAAGTATAACTCGATGCCCGGCACGGATTTCTCGAAGTTCCACACCTACAAGTGGGTCGCCATCGAGGGCGCCTCCGCACCTAACCAGATCATGGACGCCCAAATCAAGCAGGCTATCGATGCGCAGTTGGCTACCAAGGGGCTGACCAAGACCGATGACGACAAAGCCGATCTCTACATCGGTTACCAGGTAGCCATCAGTCAGCAAAAGCAGTGGAATGCCTACGGAACGGGCGGGATGCGTTGGGGTGGCGGCATGGCCTCCGCAACGGAATCGATGATCACCACAGGATCGCTTGTGGTCGATATGTACGAACAGGGGACAAAGAACCTGGTTTGGACCGGAACTGCGACCAAGCAGATCGATACCAATGCCAAGCAAGACAAGATCGAGAAAAACCTGAACAAGGGCATGGCAAAGCTTTTCAAGAACTACCCGCCGCCGACAAAATAAGAGCCTTGTTTGGGCCGGGACCTCTTGCCAATGGAAACTACCAGTCCCGACTCCGATGAGACTAACAACCGCGAGGAGACAGTATGAAACGAAGTCGCATCTGGCCGCCTATGAATGGCAACCGCCTGTTGGCAATTGCCATGGTCGCGGTTGTCGGAGTATCGATCGTGTCTGCGCAGAATCCGGAATTGCAGCAGAAAGTCGCCGAGGTGAAGGAAGCGATGGCTGCAAACAAGCAGGCCCTCGCGCAATACACCTGGCAGGAGCAAGTGACGGTTAGCCTGAAGGGCGACGTAAAGAAACAGGAACACTTCCAGGTTCGCCTCGGACCGGACGGCAAACCCCAAAAACAATCACTTGACCCGCCCCAAGAGGCCGCTGCACCCAGCGGTGGCCGACTCAAACAGCATGTTGTCGAGAAGAAGAAGGACGAGTACAAAGACTACGTCGATCAAATCAAGCAACTGATCCAGCAGTATGTTCCGCCTGACAAGGACATGCTCCAGCAGGCAGCCCAGCAGGGAAATGTCGCATTGGGACCGGCGGGCGGCGCGCCGGGACAGTATCGTCTTGTGCTTACCAACTACGTGAAGCCAGGCGACAAAATGACCCTGCTGTTTGACAAGCAGCAGAAGGCACTCGTCAGTGTGTCGATTGCGAGTTATCTCAGCGATCCAAAAGATGCCGTCAACGTTTCGGTGACCTTTGCCGGAATTCCCGGAGGACCGAATCACGTTGCATCAGAATCGATCGACGGCGTCAGCAAGCAACTGACGATTGTGATCGCCAATAGCCTTTACCAGCACCTGTGAAGGGGCGGGTAAACTTGAACCTCCCCGCTATAACTCTGCGGAACCGGGCGAACTGTCGTCGCACGAGAAATGGAGAATGTATGAAGCCAGTCCTGGGATTGTTAGCAGTTGCTTCGCTGTGCTTGCTCTCGCCGCTCCCGAAGTCTCATGCTCAGGCGATCTCGCCCGACAAGGGAATCGACAGCGTGGAAGTAGTCACGGTGACAGCGGTCGTGGACAAAATTGACCTTGAAAAGCGCAAGGTCACCCTGACACTTGACGATGGAAAGACCAAGACCTACAAGGTGGATAAATCGGCCGTGAACCTTCAACAGGTGCAGGTCGGCGATCATGTGAAGATGACCTACACCGAAGAGTTGATGGTTACCGTGAACAAGTCGGGAGAAACTCCCGGCGCCGCAAGCCTCGGCGCCATCGCTGTCGCTCCCAAAGGTTCGAAGCCCGGAGGTGTGATGGTTGAAACGACCGCCATCAGCGGCAAGATCCTGGCCATCGACAGCGAAAAGCGGAAGATCACATACGAAGATGCGGAAGGAAAGAAAAAGACTGTGAAAGTGAAGAAGAGCGTTGACATCTCCGGTCTGGCCGTCGGCGAGTCGGTCGATGCGGTCGTGACGGAATCCGTGATTATCAAAGTCACCAAGTCGTAGTTTAGTTCGGCCGCCGGGTTACAACTGGGTGTTGCCTCGAGCCCTCCACAAGATGCGGCATCTCGCCCGCCATCGGAGGAACGACCCAACGCATGAGCGTCGCAACGATTGCAACCGATGGAGCAAATTACCCCGCGGACGTCTCTGGCCCTGGACCGGTGGATGAGTACACAGTGAAACAGTAAGAGCGCAAGTCACTTCCCCGAACTGCACCACGTTCACCAAGAAGACCGAGAAGCCTGCGGGGACGTCACTCGATCGGCGTCCTCTCGGCAGCGGACCCGATTTGCCAGGGCCATCGATCGGTTTCTTCGCGTAGGCCGGAGCAGTAATTCCAACCCGTTCGGATTGAAAGCTTGTTGAGTTGCCGGGCAATCCGCTTCCGGAGAAATTGAAACATGATCAACAGAGCTTTCATTCTTAGTGTCTGTAGTGTTGGCCTGTGCACCACAGGATGCCTGCATCCTAAGATCGGCCCGCACTCATTGCCGCGCGACCGGGCCGACTACAGCCTCTCTCTTTCCGACTCCTGGAAGGAGCAAACGCTTCTGAACATCGTCAAGTTTCGCTACGTCGATCCACCCGTATTCGTGGACGTCGGTAGCATCGTTTCCAGCTACAGCCTCTCACAGGGTGCATCGCTAGGAGGGAATTTTGTTCCCAGCGGCTCCAACAGTGCCAGCGTAGGCGGTTCGGTCGCGTTTTCGAGCAGCCCGACGATTACCTACACTCCGCTCACCGGAAATGCATATATCAAGGGCCTGGTTACGCCTCTTCCCCCCTTGCTGGTTTTCGCTGCCATTCAAAATGGCGTTCCTGCCGATTTCATCCTGCTCGCTTCTGTGACGTCGATCAATGGCTTGAGAAACCAGAACGTAAGCCTGGAGGGAATCAAGCCGGCCGATCCGGAATTCCACCGAGTGAGGGAATTATTGGAAAAGATCCAGGAATCAGGTGCGGTTCAGCTTTACATTAAAGTCGATCCCGACAAGCAGCAGGCCGACGTTATTTCGCTTCGTTCGAAGGACATCGCGCCGGACATTCTTGCCGACATTGTGGAATTGCGTCGCCTGTTGCACCTGAACCCGGACGCCACGGAACTGAAGCTTGTCGCCGCGCCCCTGCCCTCGAACGACACAGAGATCGCAGTCCAGACCCGGTCCATGATCCAATTGCTGGCAACGATGGCAGCCCAGGTCGAGGTTCCGTCAGATGACCTTACTCGTCATCGGGCGTTCCCCGGTTTCGAGACCGGCCACACCATCCCCGGCATTGTCCCGCTGATCCGGATCCAAAGCTCAAAAAAGAAGCCGGACGGCTCCTTCGTGACTATCAACTATCGCAACACCTGGTTCTGGATCGACGACGGCGACCTCTATTCCAAGCGAGCCTTCGCGCAACTGATGCAGCTATTCACCATGACCGATACCGGCGCTCGAGAGAACCTTCCGGTGCTGACGATTCCAACCCGCTGACGACAGGTCCGGCACCTGGGTACCTGCCTGCTTCCATGCTGTGTCATCGACACCAGCACTCTCAATGTAATAGCTGCTCGCCGGTATCCTGTCGTCAATGGACAGAAGGATGCTCGCGTCTAGTTAAGCTGATTCTTGGAGATGCAGTATCAAGGAAATTCGACATGAAAGCATGGCCCAGGCATCCTGTCATTTACGAAATCAACACGTGGGTGTGGTTGGGCGAGCTGAGCCGGAAATATCACAAGTCTGTAAATCTCGCCTCGGTTCCAAACCACGAGTGGGACGCGATCGCCTCTTATGGATTCAACGTCATTTGGCTGATGGGGGTGTGGGAACGAAGCCCCGCCGGAATCGAAATCTCGATGCGAAACGAAGGGCTCCTGGAGGATTTCAGGCGGGCCCTCCCCGACTTTACGGCGGAGGACAATGTCGGCTCACCGTATTGTGTGCGCCGGTATGTCGTCGATGCGTATCTCGGCGGCCCGGAGGGGCTTGCCATAGCCCGGGAGACTCTCGCCAAACGCGGCATCCGTCTCCTGCTTGATTTTGTGCCGAACCACGTCGCTCCGGACCACCCCTGGGTCTTTGATCACCCGGAGTATTTTGTCCGGGGAGATGCCAACGACCTCGAAAGAGATCCGGCATCGTTCCTCGACATCGGCGGGATCGTTTTCGCCTGTGGACGCGATCCGTATTTCCCGGCCTGGCCTGATGTGCTCCAACTCAACGCATTCGACCCGGGGCTGCGACAGGCGGTCATCGAAACACTCAGTGCAATCGCCGCGCAGTGTGACGGCGTTCGATGCGACATGTCGATGCTGATGCTTAACGACATCTTCGAGCGTACATGGGGGGTTCGTGCAGGGCAAAAGCCGGCTCAACGACTACTGGACGACGGTGATCCCGCCAATAAAGTCAAAGCACGCGGAATTCAAGTTTGGTGCCGAAGCCTACTGGGATCTCGAGTGGGAACTCCAACAACAGGGGTTTGACTATTGCTACGACAAGAAACTCTACGACCGGATGGAGCACGGCTGATCCCGAGAGCGTGCATCAGCACCTTCGCGCGGACCTCGCCTACCAGGAAAAGATGGTCCGTTTCCTCGAGAACCACGACGAGCCCAGGGCGGCCGCCACGTTCGGGCGGGAAAAAGAATGTGCTGCCGCCGTGGCCATCCTGACACTGATGGGCGCGACGCTGCTTCACGAAGGACAGTTCGAGGGCAGACAAATCAGGTTGCCGGTATTTCTGGGCCGTCGCCCCGAGGAACCGGTTGATCAAGAACTGGTCGAATTCTACAAACGACTGCTGAAAGCAACCAATCGCGAAGTTTTTCGGTACGGTGCGTGGCGCCTCTGCGAGCGGGTTGGCTGGCCCGATAACCAGAGCTACCGCAATCTTCTCGCCTGGTGTTGGGTCAAAGACACTGAGCGCTACTTGGTGGTGATCAACTTTCGGCAGGAAGCCGCGCAGGCCCGCGTCCTCGTGCCCTGGGATGAACTGAGAGGCAAGGAATGGCGCTGCAAAGATGTCTTATCAGGGGAATCTTACGACCGGAGCGGAAGCGAGACAAGGGACGATGGTCTGTACGTGGATTTGGAAGGGTGGAAGTGTCACTTGTTCCATGTGACTGAACTGTGAGTTACACCATGGACGACTCGGGCATACGGTTTGAAATGATCAGGTGAGATTTGCCTTCCCCTGAGAGTGGCTCTTTCTGGAAAACAACTCCCTCGCTCAGCTCTGCCGTTGGTTTGATTGATACCGAAATCACCGACATGCCGAAAGCGGAGTCAAAAGCATTTCGCGATACAATCAGAGCATCGTCGGGGCGTAGCGCAGTCTGGTAGCGCATCTGCTTTGGGAGCAGAGGGTCGGGGGTTCGAATCCCTCCGCCCCGACCATTAGAATAAATAACTTACGTCGATTAGCGGTCTGCCTCAACCCCCACCAAATCCCCACACCCGAATATCCGAGAAGTCTTCTGTGGGCGCCGGCTTGCATCGTCGTTGCACATCAGCATGCCGCATTAGCGCCCACGGGGGAAGGGCGAATTGCAAGTTACGTACGAAGGCTTTATTCAAGTTCGCAAGTCACCTGATTGTTCCAATCCACAAACGCGCCGAGTGGGTTTCCACGCCAGGCCCAGACGTGCAGTTCGAAAAAATCGGGCAAGTTGAAACGGTTCGGCGCGGCGACGAATTGGAAGTCCTGGCCATCGAGTGCCGGCGGAGTATTGTTGTTATTCTTCAACCACGTAGCAGCATCCACGATGTATTCGACGCCTACCAGCCTACGTCTATTCCCCATCGGCTCGTAGATCAAAGCTTCAGGGTGCGCAACGTCGATCTCGCCGTCTCCCACCAAATCGCCATTCACATAGTGAATTCCCATGGCGCCGTGATCTGGCCCGCTGACACAGCCAAACGCCGGTCCATAACCGGCCGGCCCGGCATTGTTGACATCCATGAATTGCCTCGTCGCGTCGCGCACATCCTGAATGAGCTTTGTGGGCGCCGCATCGCCCTCGTGGGCTCGATCCTGGGCGAAAAGCAGTCCGGCGTTGATGAGACTGCTCAGCAACGCCAGAGACAGCGCATTTCTGATGAATGTGCAGTTGAGTGTTGTAAATCGTGCCACGGTTGGTCTCCTTTTCGTGTTGTCGACTGACTTTGTGTGTGTTCGATCAGACGCAAGACACGTATGCCGCATCCTGCGACTTGCTTTACCGATATCTTTTCCACTCGGCCGTGGAAGAGATGCTGTGACTCGGCTACATTGGTTCTGCTGTTACCTCACGGACATGCCATTAGTTAGCGAATCAAATACCAGGGAGTAACTCATCCCAAGCTGAGCAATCTCCTGCAGTTGCTCGTCGCGCGCATGGCTTTTATCTTGAAATTGACTCGAATACCTTGGTATCCCCTGCGGACGCTTCTGTCGAGATTGAGAAATCCGTGAAGGTCGATATCTCCATCGAGTGATGACTCAACTTCCTCGATCTGGATGCCGCGCGCCGCGGCGTGATAAACCATCGAAGTAGTTAAACAGGAAGCCAGCGTGTGGAGCAGATACTCAACGGGGTTAGCAGCCTCATCCTTGCCCAGCAAGATTGCCGGCTCGTCCGCCTCCAGAACAAATGGCATTCTCCGTGACTGTTCCTGGCCGGCACCATAGAACTCGCTTACTATAGAGCGGTTCTGGCTGGCCCCGTCCCATTGGTTCCGAATGCGAAATGTGAATTTTGCAATGGCTGGAGTGGCCTTGATGGCATCGATGGTCGAAAACAAATTGTCAACATTGACCCCGTTAACTATTCCTGAAAGCGTTTTGGCAGTCGCCATGTCCTTACTCCTCGATGTTTCGCTGGATGTCTCCAAAGAACTGCATTCGATGATTCACAGTATCCGTAAATTAGACTTGCAACAAGATGGCAGATCTGCCATTGTAGATAGGTTCTTATGCCACACATTAAAGGCGTGCCAACTAAGGCTCCCATGATTAACATCACTATCTTGTTTCTCAACGAGATGTTTCCATCGACGGCCGTCGGCCCGATGGAGGTCTTCCGCCATGCGGGCAGTCTTTGGAACATTCTGACTGGAAAGAAACAGGCTCCGACTTTCTGCGTGACCACGGCATCAGTGGATGGACAAGCGGTTCTTTGTGATGGTCCGATCCACATCATGCCGATGTACGCAATCAAGAATATCCGCAGAACGGACCTCATCTTCATTCCAACGACTGGTCTTAGCATCGACGACGTGGTCGAGCGCAATGCGCCTGTAGTGCCGTGGCTCAAGCGATGGCACAAACGGGGCGCGGCCATCGCCAGCGTATGTTCGGGCGTAGGCCTGGTAGCTGCGACCGGGATGCTTGATGGCAAGCGCGCCACCACCCATTGGGGCCTTGCCGAGAGGTTTCGACAGAAATATCCCATGGTGAAGTGGATGCCGGAGTTGATGGTGACTGAAGATCATGGTTTCTATTGTGGCGGCGGTGTGCACGCGGCGCTCGATCTCAGCTTGTACCTGGTAGAGAAACTCTGTGGCCACAGCGTCGCCCTGGAAACCGCCAAAGCCTTGCTTATCGAAACACCACGAGCATGGCAGGCCGGATTTGCCGTCGTTCCTTTGAAAACCGAACACTCCGACCAGACCATCTCTACCGCCCAGGATTGGCTGCACGAGAATTTTCACCGTCCCTTCCCGCTTGACGCTCCGGCGCGGCGGGCAGGCATGAGTCTTCGTAACTTCGTACGCCGGTTTAAACAGGCTACCGGAGACAGCCCATTGATTTACATGCAGAAACTCCGTGTCGCAGCAGCGAAGCGCTTACTGGAGAGTAATCACCGCACAGTGCAGGAGATCAGTGATGCCGTAGGTTATCAGGATGCTGCTTTCTTTCGCGCGGTGTTTCAGAGGCATACTGGAGAGTCGCCGAGCGCGTATCGCGAAAGATTCGGCAGATAATCGCGTTGTGGGCTGCGAACCTCGGCAAGCACAGAACTGACAGTTCATCAACTTCGGAGGAATCATGGATCGAGACGTCGTGGATATCAGATCGTTGCAAAAGCCATTCAAAGAGCAATATCGGCGGGATCCTGCGAGTTCTCGCATTACTATCACAGCGAAGGGGAGCGAGACTGCAACTCCGCTCGCATGTTCGGTAGACATTGGCCGCGCCATCTACCAGGCGGAAGCCCATAAAGGAGTTGGCGGGTCGGGAGAAGCAGCATGTTCCGGTGATCTTCTGATCGGAGCACTGGCGGCCTGCGCGCAACTCACCTGTCAGCTAGTCGCAACGGCAATGGGTGTTCCTGCCCGGCGCATCGAGGTGACTGCTAGCGGGGATATGGACTTACAGGGAACGCTGGGGATTTCGAAGGACGTGCCCGTGGGTTTCGACGCAATTCGCGTCGACTTCAGGCTTGACGCGCCCGAGGCAACTCCCGAACAACTGCGGGCACTGCAGGAAAAAACGGAGCAGTATTGCGTCGTTCTGCAAACGATGCTGCGACCGCCAAGGATTGAAACCTGCTGGGGCACATCGAACTGACGTGTCTTGTTGTGGCTAGCGGTACGGTTTTTGGAAAAACAGAATCAAGAGTCGTAACTTCTAATGAATATCCGGATCAACAGCTTCACAAGTAGCTTAACCACGCCCAATCGCGATGCCTTGTCCTGAATTTCATAAACCAATTGCACGGCAGGTAGAGAATGGCCACCGCCAAAAGCCATGCGGCCCATACGAAAGGCAAACCGTGACCATACCCAAAGGGTCGCTGAGCAAAGTCTGCGTTTACGGGGCCATGCCAGATCGGCTGGTGAAAGGCCAGGGCGACAACGATAGCCATAGTGTGAAGGAGATAGAGGTGCAGGACATAGTAAAACAGCGGTACTCTGCCGTACACCAGCAGGATGCGGCTTAATCCGCGCTCTCCCTTTGCACCGTCAATCAATCCAAGCACCATTAGTGCGGGCCCAAGTGTGATGAGCAGATAGTCGAGTGAAGGTGGGTACTTGAGCGTGTTGAAGAAGGAGATCAAAGTCAGCGAAAGCGAGGACTGAACGCTCCATGGGCCAGCAGAGCGTGGATATCCAAACGGCAACCCCGCGACACCATTGCCGTAAGCGTTGAAGACACGAAGCAGGAAGAACAGCGTCGTTGCGGAAATCCCAAGCGTCAAAACCCATTTGCGACGCTCAGAGTGGAGCAGGAGGCGGCCAAAAGCAAAGCCCGTGGCCATAACTCCGACCCAGGGAATCAGGACATACTTGACAGAAAATGTGAAATTAGCGGTGACCGGAATGCGCCCGGGCGTGTGGAGCAGTATCCACAACCAATTGAGCTTGCCAAACGAAGCTGGATTTATGCGGTCGATCAGATTGTGAGTGCCGATCATACCCAGTCCCAGCACTGCGATCCAACGCAGCGGAAGCCGGACGATCAGGGCCATCGCAACCATGCTCCAGCCTAAAATCCAGATCACACCGCCATGCGCCCAGGGCACAAAACCCCAGGCGAAGTCGATGATCGTTAGCTCGAGTAACACGAGCCATAAACCACGAGTAAGGAAAAACCTTGAGACCTGCTGAATCGACTTTCCGCGCCTGGTGGAGAGAAATGCGCCGGTTCCAGCCAGGAACGCGAAGACGGGTGCGCAGTAGTGGGTGATGAAGCGAGTAAAGAAAAGCGCCCCGTAGGTGTGCGCCAAATCCTCAGGGGCAAATCGAAACTCAGACATGAAGTCACGGGTGTGATCCAACGCCATAACTACCATGACCAGTCCGCGCAAGATGTCCACCGAAACCAGGCGGCCGGCATGAACGGGAACAACGCAAGGTTTTGAATCAATATTGAGAAGTGGAGCACCGGCGGTTGTTACCATGCGCCGCTTCTCCGGCTACAGGTCGATCGTCCATTCATCGCCTCATCGTAACGGCGAGAAAATGTCTGCAGGTCTTCGAGATGTCAGCAGAATGTAATAAAATCCGTCCGTGGCCAGTAAAGAGCGCCGAGTGTATGTTCTGGTATCCGGCGGAAGTATGTTCACAGCACTGTGAACTTCTCGCCATCCGGTGTCTCTTCCTCCACACGGGCGGCAGTAAGCATGTCCTCTTCTGACGACAACCCGTTATGGTTGCAGCCAATAGACGCTCTGAGCAACAGCGAACGGCGAGTTCTGCTCATCCTCGATTCAGCCGTCGAGGCCATCTGTGGGTGCGATTCTACCGGCACATGCCTGTTCGCGAATCGCTCGGCGGCACGCATTCTCGGATATGCCGATGCTGCGGACTTGCTCGGAAGAAATCTCCATTCGCTGGAACATCATACTCACAAAGACGGCACGCCATATCCAATTGAAGAGTGCCCGATCTACTTAGGGTTCCAAAGCGGCGAGACCGTGCACAGAGATGATGAGGTATTTTGGCGAAGAGATGGCACGAGCTTTCCTGTAGAGTATTGGTCGCACCCCGTCGTCCAGGACGGAAGAACCATAGGTGCGGTAATCACCTTCATCGACATCACCGAGCGCAAGCAGACCGAGGAGGCGCTCCGCAGAAGTGAAGAGCAGAATCGGAGCCTGCTCCAGATCAACAATGCGATCATTACGAACCTGCCCCAGGAAGCCTTGTTGCGCTCGATCTCCGAGGCATTGCACCGGGTCATTAGCTTCGATCGGTGCGCCATCACGCTCTATCAACCCGAAAGAGATACGTTTCGCTTTCTGGCCGTGGAGGGAGAGCTGTTGTCGGACTATTTCCAGGCGGGGATAGAGGACCGGCGCAGCGAGACCAGCGTCGGTTGGGTCTATGACAACCAACAGTCTCGGGTGTGCGGGAATCTCCAGCACGCACCCGAATTCGCGAATGAGCGGCGTCTCGCGGCTGAGGGTATTCAATCCATATGCGTCTTGCCGATGGCCCTTCAGGGAAAGTGCATTGGCACGCTCAGCTTCGTAAGCCGGGAAAAAGACCGGTACTCGAAGCAGGACGCATTGTTCCTGCAGGAAGTGGCGAACCAGGTCGTATTGGCAATTCGTAACATGCAGTCCTACGACGAGATTGCAATCCTGAAAGCAAGGCTGGAAAAGGAGAACATCTACCTCCGCGAAGAACTGCGAGCCGAACATAACTTCGAGGAGATCGTCGGAAACAGTCCGGCTTTACTAAAGGTACTTCGCGACGTCGAGCAAGTTGCTCCCACCGATTCGACTGTACTAATTTTTGGGGAAACGGGTACGGGGAAGGAATTGGTAGCGCGCGCGATCCACAGCCGTAGTACCCGGAATAGTCGCGCCCTGGTGAATGTGAATTGCAGCGCAATCTCGGCCGGCCTCGTAGAGAGTGAACTATTCGGTCATGTCAAGGGGGCATTCACCGGTGCGCTCGATCGCCGCATCGGTCGTTTCGAGCTTGCGAACGGCGGCACCATCTTCCTCGACGAGATCGGGGAGCTCAACCTCGATACGCAAGTGAAGCTCCTCCGCGTTTTGCAGGAGCGTGAGTTTGAACCGGTCGGCAGCAGCCGCACTTTGCGGGTGGACGTGCGAGTGATTGCGGCCACCAATCGTAATCTTCGTGAGGCGGTCGACGCGGGCCGGTTCCGCGCGGACCTAAGGATGGACGGGAGGCGGTTCGGCCACGCCGCGCGGGAAGAGCCTGTCTCGCATTCGCAACATGGGGAATTCGACGAGCTTGGTGACCAGAACGCCGAGAGCGATCGCAGTGGCATATTGGACGATGAGCAGAGCAAGCCATCCCACCGAGGGAGGAAGATGAGAGCAAAGCTTCATGGCCGGCTCACGAACCGACAGGTGCCATAAATAGATTCCGTACGAATAACGACCGATCCATGCTGTGGCCCTATAGGCCGTGGTTCGAATCAGCGCGCCCTGGTAGCCGTAGACAAGAAGCAAAAGTGACGAGAAGCAAATGTAATTTACTGTATAGCCCACCGTTGACATGTAAGCGGATTGGTGGCCGGCGCTAACGAGCGCAATCGCGAATACGAGAATACTCAGAAAAGTCAGGAGCAAGCGGCGCCCCAGAAGCTTGTCAAATTGACGGCGCGAGTTGTACATGAAGTGACTGAGCAAAACGCCGAATAACAGGCTATCCATGCGGGTGTGGGTTTGCCATTGAGACATCCCGGGACCGTCCGTGATATAGCTTGCCGTGCGGATGATAAGAACTGCGAAGCAAAGAGAGAGTAGAGTCGGAATGACGTGATTGCGAGTATGGCTATTCCGATGGATCCAAAGAAGAACGACTGGAAGTAACAAATAGAAGTGTTCCTCGACAGCAAGGCTCCAAGTGTGGCTGAGCGAGGTACCGGCATAGTTCTGTATGTTGAGTAGGTTCTGCCACCAGAAGGTGCTAAGAGGATGGCGGTGCACGGCTATCTGAAAGAAGATATAGAAGTAATATGCCGGCCATATTTTGAACATTCTCCGAACCAGGAATCGCCCTATCCGAATCGTTCCAGATTTCATCCATTCCTGTACGAGCAAGCCGCCGACCAGGAAGCCGCTGAGAACAAAGAACAGATCGACTCCCATCCAGCCCACGTGCTTGGCTGCGGACAGGATCTGCTCGACAGGATGGTTCATGTCCTGCCGGGTCATCGCATGGTAGTTAATGACGAGCAGGATGGCGAGCCCGCGCACGAAATCGAGCTGAATGACACGTGGGCCCAGGCCGGCCGCGGCAGGACGAGTCTTATCGCCCGCCGTCAGCATGGCAAGAGTCATAATTCCTCCGCGGAATTCAAGACTGCTGACGAGCTTGCAATCTCATGGGTTAAGACTTGTTTATCTCAGAGCGTAGCTCCCGGCGTCAGATGCGATTTCAACCGTTCGACCAACAACGACCTTGGTTGAAAATCCGCTCTTGGCTGAGACCGTCACCTCGACAGGGCCGAGATTCTTGATCTGGATTCGCCAGGCGCGGCCCAGAGAGTCGGTGGCGGGCGGTGGGAGGGGTAGAAATATGGAGGAAGGCGCATTGACGAGTTCGACTCGCATTCCCCCCCACTGTGCCTGGATGGCGGCACGATTCGAAGTTAGGCGCACCACGGGCGTATCTTGCATCGCCATTTGTCCGATGAAAAAAGCAGCAACGGCAAGGATATTTCTCACGCTAACTCCCAACAAGTTGACTTCGGCCACGAAACAAGATGCGGGACTTCAGCAGCCTGGCGGTCCTAGGGCGTACGGGAATCCCGTAACATTCGACGGAGCGCCAACGAAACCGCAAAGGTCTCCGCACCATGACTTGAAGAGACCCGTGGGCCTGGAGTCTACACAGCGTCCACTCCAGCAGGAGAGAACGAATGACCGCGAATGGTGAGATAAAACAGAAGTTCAACGCGGGTTGAGACTCCAAGTTTTTCGAAGGAACGGAACAGATAATTTTTTACCGTATGTTCACTCAAACTCAGTTCTGCGGCGATGGCGCGATTGGTTTTACCTTTTGCGGCCAGCTTTACGACCTGTAGTTCGCGATCAGTAAGCGCGGGGCAATTGACGGCCGTGAGCGGACTTGGGGCCGGAAGATTCCTGATGATGTCAAGCAAGCTCACCGCTTCCTGTCCCCCTGCCCAGACGTACCCCTTGTGTACGTGCTGAACGCAGTCGAGGAACTCAAGCATCGGTTGTGCGCGGGAAAAGACTCCACGGGCGCCGGAGCGGAACGCGTTAATCACGGTGTCGGGATCGGATTGATTAAGTATCATGACGATTCGGACGTTTGGATACGAGCGGTTCACTGCATGTGTCAGGTCGAATGCGTTTCGTGGGCCGAGACTCAAGTCCGAAGCGATTACGACGACATCCGCCGGACGGGTTTCAAGAGTCTTCAGCAGGTCAGCAGAATTTACCGCGTGAGCGTCACAAATCCCGCGTCCTGCCAGCGCGTGCGCCAGAAGGTCGCTGCTCATCGGGTCACGATCGGCGATCAAGACCCGAAATTCAGGCGATGCGCCGCTTTCAGTGTCAACAACAGTTTGCTTCCGACCCATCGTCGAAAGCACGAACTGACGACCTTGAACTCGAGTCGCCGGCAGGTCGTGGGCTTGAGGCGAGGATATTGGCAACGTAAGGACCTCCTCCGTTGAGGTGGACAACAACGCGACATCGCGGCCGTCATGGTCTGATCATCTTTCGTTGTTTTGTCCTGGTAGGCCGTCTCGAAGTCGACTTCGTAAAAGTCGTTCAAAACAGCCGCGAATGTGAACAAAGAACTAGCCGAGCTTAGAGAGCAGAGTGAGCTGACAACCACACCCGGAATTCTGTTCAGACTCAGTACATGTGTGGCGAACAAATGCCAATGTACCGATAGGTTTGTTCTAACCTGCTACTAAGACTGTAGCGGAATTGACGAAAATTGCAAACCATAAAACTTTCTCCTCTAGCCTCGAAGGAAAACGCACTCCGCGAAGATTCCGAGAAGTGCGGCGGCCTCGCATGTTCTCTGGAGCAGGAACCCTCTGCTTCATGCACGCGTGTCTCATGCATTTTCAAACGTTCGGCGCCTTGTGCCGCATCGAGTCCGTCGTTAAGTTGAGATCAGCGTGATGACTCTCCTGGCCTTCGAGTCCGGCAATGCAAATCGGTCGGCGGTCCGCTACAGGCTGCGTCTTCCGGCGATCATTCGCTGGAACGACGGAACAGAGCACACGGAAGGCGGCTTCACCAATGATGTCGCAGTGGACGGAGCATTGATCTGCTCAAGTAAATGTCCTCCGGTGGGAACCAATGTGCGAGTTGAGGTGTTGGTGCCATCGCCGGACAACGAAACCGCAGATATACCAATCGAGTGCGAGGGGAAAGTGGTTTCCATCGTGAATGCTGTCGGATGTAGGAGATTCGGCGTACAAGGGACCTTCCAAGAGTACATAACCGAAGGTTCGTGAAAGATCCCCGTAACAATTGCTCGTCGAGCTCATCGACGAATTTCTCGCTCTCGATGTGAACAACGCAAACCCCGATCTTTAACAGCATGAGGCCCGTTCCCCATCTGCCTCGAGTTGTCTCCAACGGAGTGTCAACTCCTTGGCGTTTCGACGGGTTAGGGTTAGTGCCAAAGCTTCTGGAAATCGCATATGGGACCCACGGGGCGAAGCTACGCCCGCTGCGGGTCGGGAGGTGAAACATGGCCCAGGCAAATGTCGAACCCCAGCCATCATGGTTTGCGGTCATCACTAGATCCCGGCATGAGAAAGCCGCGGCAACGACATGCCACAGTCAGGGGATCACCTGCTTTCTCCCAATGATCGAAGAAGTAAGACGTTGGAGCGACAGGAAGCAGCGCATTACAAGCCCGGTGTTTCCAGGCTATTTGTTCGTTTGCATCGAAAGGACGCCAGAAGCTCAAGTGCGGGTCCTCAGGGTACCGGGCGTCGCCGATTTTGTGAAGAACCGGCAAGGGCCGATGCCCGTCGCGGAACATGAATTGGAGAATGTTCGCAGAGTGTTGGAACGCGGAATACCGGTAGCGGCGCACACATCCCTTGCAGCAGGGGCTCAGGTTCGAGTGACACGCGGCCCCTTGGCAGGTGTGGAAGGGACCTTTGTACGGGCCGGAGGACGTTCTCGGATCCTGATTTCAGTGCAATTGATTCAGCAGGCAGTAGCCGTCGAAGTTGAGGAAACGGACGTTGAACCATTGTTGGATGCGGATCTGTGCGTTTGCGGATAGATCCCGAGGCTGTCAACTTTGCGGAGAGTGGAGTTCTTATGACTACGTGGTCCCGAACTGTGATGTTGAGCTACGCAATGCTGATTGGACTTGCTGCGAACGTGGCGGGGCAGGGTTCGGCAACCTGCGGTGACTCGTCCGTGCCCAATGCGCAAGCGCGGGTTCAGTCACCTGACGATCCACAGTTGAAGGAGCGCTGTCCGCGATACTTTATCCAAAAACAGGATGTGGTTCTGATTTCATTTCCTCTTTCCCCTGAGTTCAACCAGACCGTGACGGTACAACCGGACGGATTCATCAACCTGCAAAACGGGACCAGCATCCACGTTCAAGGGCTGACTGTGCCCGACATGGCGAAGGAAGTGGGCCACGCGTATGTCGGTGTGTTGCACAATCCTATCGTCAATATCGACTTGGAAGACTTTCAGAAGCCGTTTTTCACGGTCACCGGCCAGGTTGGCAAACCGGGACAGTATGAACTTAGGAACGAAATCACGGTCAGCCAGGCTCTGGCGGTCGCAGGCGGTTTACAGCCAACCGGAAAGACGCAGATATTCCTGTTCCGTCGCACAGCAAATTCCATGTTTAAGGTTGAAAGAATCGATTTCAAGCGCATGTACAGCGGAAAGAATGGGAGTGAGGATCCGACCATTCAACCGGGTGACATGGTGTATGTCCCGGAGAAGTTTATCACCAATTTTCGTAAATACGTCCCATACAGTATCAACGCCGGATGGTATATGTCGGGGATTCAGTGAGCGGACCCGAAGACAAAGCACCAACTAGAGGCGAGAAGGCAGAACCCGGAGGGAAGTCATGAACGAGATACTGAAGTCGTCCCCGGCACGATCGCAAATCGAATCGGATATTAGTCTTCGTGACCTGGCCGCGCCGCTGTTTCGGCGCCAGAAGCTGATGATACGCACGTTTCTCGTGTTGCTTGCCTTATTTCTCCTTGCCGCTCTGGTCATCCCTCCCGCATTCAAGTCGCAGATGCTGGTGATGGTGAATCGCGAACGCGTCGAGACGCCGGTCAGCACCGGCATCACAACACAGATGGTGAACGCAGGCACCCCTGTAACGGAAGAGGAAATCAATTCGGAAGCGGAATTGCTCAAGAGCCGCGACGTGCTGGAGAAGGTGGTTGTCGTAAACGGCCTCGCTGAGAGACACGGCGCTTCGGTCTTCGACCTCATCCATCCCAATGAGTCCAAGGAAGACCGCATCGCCAGGGCGGTAACGGCGTTGGCCCGATCGCTGAAGATTAAGCCTGTCACGAAGACTAACGTCATCGATGTAAGCTACAATTCGTCGAATCCGCAGCGCTCTTATGGAGTATTAAAGTCTCTTGGGGACCTCTATGTGGAGAAACATGTTGCTGTCCACAGGCCAACCGGCTCGTATGAATTCTTTGCTGATGAGACGCAACGGTCCAAGGACGCGATGCAAGCGGCGGAGGAGAGGCTGAACGGGTTTAACAAGCAGCAGGGAATTGCCGCCCCTGAGATGGTGAGTACGGATCTCGCTCTTCAATTGACCAACTCGGTCGGCACACTCCACACCATCGAGCAGACGATAGCTTCCGACACCCAGAGAATGAGGAGCGACATGGAGCAAATGTCGACGACTCCTTCACGCTCCCAGACGCAGGAGTCATTGCTTCCGGCCGATCGGCTCCTTGAAGATCTGAAGGCGCAGTTGCTGACAGCCGAAACAAAGCGCAGTCAATTAGGAATGAAATTTGAACCATCGTATCCGCTGGTGCAGGAAGCGGATGCGGAGATTGCCCAGGCGAAGAAAGCGGTCGCTGACGCCGAGGCCACACGCTACGTCACCAAGACCACCGATCGCGATCCGACCTACGAGCTTCTGCGCGAAGATCTCGCCAAGTCGCAATCCGATCTCGCAGCGCAACATGCCACCTGGAAGGCAACGCGCGCCAGTATAGCGAGCATGCAGGCAGAAATGGTGGACTTGGACAAAAAGGCACTACAACAGAAAGATCTCATCCGCGACGTGAAGGCAGCCGAAGATAACTATCTTCTATATCTCTCAAAACGGGAGGGGGCCCGTACCTCGGACGCTCTGGACAGAAGTGGGATTGCCAACGTTGCCATCGCCATCCCTCCGGCCATTCCCGTTCTGCCATTGATCGGACTGCCCCTTCTCTTGGCCGGCGCGGTTGGCGCGTCCGCGATGCTCAGCGTGTCGCTGGGATATGTCGTCGACTATTTCGACTCCTCGCTCAGAACACCGGCCCAGGTTGCGCATCTGCTGAATGTGCCGATCGTAGTTTCGCTTTCCCGGAAAACTGCCTGAGTCATCCACGCAGATTACAGGTATCCGGGTGAACGAATCCCGTGATTCCTTCACCCCCATTAAGAATTGGCTCGTGGCTCGACCGGCCGGGCTTACCCAAGCGGTCTCGTACCGCTCCAGAAGTTGAGCTAAGGAGAGAGCAAGGCATGAGCACAAATGTGGCCTATTTGCGGTCGAATGAGAGCGAGGCCCTCGTCGAAGATGCGGACCTGATGAGAGTCAGCGCTTCCGCGGCAAAAGCAGTGTCCGAATTTCTGGAGAGCGAGGAGTCGCTCAACCCGGAACTGCTTGAACTGGTGCAGAGGATCTTCCTGGTGCGCGCGGAAGAAGCACCCCGGGCGGTGACGTTCGCTTCCATCGACGGGAGCGGCGACAGCGGCCGCATTTGCGCATTGGCGGCGCACCTTCTTTCCAGGGCATCCCGGGGAACAGTCTGCATTGTGGATGCGAACGTCCGCGGTCCCTCGCTTCACAATCTGTTGGGTGCCTGCCGCCAAGGTCCAACCGAAGCGCTCGCAAATAGCGCGCCCATCCGTTCATTCACGATTCCCCTCTCCGCCAGGCTCTCGCTGCTGCCGGCAGGCGCCATCCGGAGTGACTTAGAAGATCTACTCAATCTCGATCGCACCCAAACAAGAATCAAGGAACTGAGGAGTCAGTTCGACTGGGTGATCGTCAACGCGCCTCCACTACACCGCTGTATGGATTCATTTGCCCTCGGGCAGCTGACCGACGGCCTTGTCCTCATCATTGAAGCTGGCTCGACGCGACGAGAGTCTGCGCAGGTTGCGGTCTCCAGCGTGCGGTCGTCGAATATACCCATCCTGGGTGCAGTGTTAAACAATCGAACCTTCCCCATCCCGGACAAACTCTACGCCCTCCTGTGAGCGCCTGCTCCGCGCAGGAACATGGCGAATCCGAGCCTGTCTGACTCAATCCAGTCCGCCTGCACGGCTCCGGCTTCTACGCTGGGCACCAGGCGTAGTCCCAATCTCTCCGGCAACTCGTCGTTCACAGGCGGATGCTCAAACGCCTGTTGAGGAGAAGACCGTGATCGATACAAGGCATCATCTCCCGCTCAGCCTTTTGAAAATCGTCGACATCGTCATCGTGATCTTCGCGTTCGGCGTAAGTACCATTCTGATTGCGCGAGCCCAGGCCGCTGTGTCCTTGACTACATTCCTGGCCATGAGAACGAAAATATCGAACTTCTTCCTTTTCATTCTGACGCTGTGGTTATTTCACTTGGTCTTCTGCCTGGGAGGCATCTACCGCTCGCGACGGTTGTCGACCAAGCGCGCGGAGCTGGTCGAAATCGTGCGGGTTGCGACGGTTTCCGGTGTGTTGCTCACCGCGGAGGCGTACCTGTTCTCCATCCGAATGCTGACGCCGGCATTCCTTGTCCTCTTCTGGGCCATCACCTCCGTGGCGCTATGCCTGTTTAGGATCGTCCTGCGTAGCGGTCTAGCACACGTCCGAGCCCAAGGAAGAAATCTCAGATACGTCCTCATCTTTGGGATCGATGCGCGAGCGATTTCATTTGCGCAAAAAATCGTCGCAAATCCCGAAAGCGGCTATCGGTTGCTCGGGTTTGTCGATGACGAGTGGGGCGGGACTGCCGAGTTCAAGAAAAGCGGCTTTGCGTTTGCATGCAAGTATGCGGAACTGCCGGAATTCATGCGCCACAATGTGGTGGACGAGGCCGTAGTCTTCCTGCCCTTCGCTTCATTTCACCTTCATTGGGCCGAGGTGGCATCGCTTTGCACCAATTACGGCACTACGCTCCGAGTTGACCCCGACGCCTTCGGATTGAGCGCCTTGCGCTGGCACGCTCGTGAACTGGACGGCCTGCTCTACATCTCCACCAAGACCAGCACCGCCGACCAATCTGCACTTGTGATCAAGCGAATGATCGATGTCGCGGTCTCCGGAAGCCTTCTCGTCTTGATGGCGCCCATGCTCCTGCTCGTGGCCCTGGCAATCAAGCTGACTTCACCGGGGCCCGCCCTGTTTCTGCAGGAGCGAGTCGGCCTCAATAAGCGGAGGTTCAAGATTTGGAAGTTCCGGACGATGGTGGTGAATGCCGAGAGGTTGATGCCGGAACTGGAAAGCAGGAATGAGGTGTCGGGGCCGGTGTTCAAGATCAAAAATGACCCGCGCATTACGCGTATCGGCAAGTTTCTCCGGAAAAGCAGCATAGACGAGCTGCCGCAACTCATGAATGTCCTCAAGGGAGATATGAGCCTGGTAGGGCCGCGGCCGTTGCCGGTGCGCGACTACGAAGGATTCAACGAGGACTGGCAGCGGCGACGATTCAGCGTGAAGCCAGGAATCACCTGCCTCTGGCAGGTTCATGGACGAAGCGGCATCTCGTTTGACCAGTGGATGCGCCTTGATCTCCAGTACATGGACGAGTGGTCGCTTTGGCTCGACCTGAAGATCCTGGCGCGCACCTTGCCGGCGGTAGTGCGCGGCTCGGGAGCGGCCTAGAGGGCCCGCCATGAAAATACTGGTCGCTCACAATTATTATCAGCTGCCTGGCGGAGAAGATGTTGTATTCGAGCAGGAGCGGCAATTGCTCGAACGCATGGGGCACCGGGTAATTTCGTACACCCGCTCCAATCTGGAAATCGAGAGCGCCAGGGGAATACGGCGTGCCGCCCTGCTTAAGACCATCGTCTACGCGCACGATAGCCGCGATCACGTGGCCGGCATCCTTGAGCGGGAACGGCCAGATGTCGTGCACGTTCACAACACCTTGATGCTCATCTCTCCAAGCATCTTCGCGGTCTGCAGAGAATATGGCGTACCCACAGTGCAAACGCTCCACAACTACCGACTGATCTGTCCGGGGGTCACTCTGTACCGGCAAGGGAAAGTATGCGAGGACTGCACGCAAAAGAGCATGATCCACGCCGTGCGTCACCGATGCTACCGGGATTCGAGTGTGGCGACCGGAGCGGTCGTGACCATGTTGAAGTACCACGAAGCGGCCGGCACATGGTCGAGCAAGGTCAACGCATACATCGCGCTCACAGAATTCGCCAAACGCAAATTCGCAGCCAACGGTCTGCCGGTAGATCGCATTCACGTCAAGCCGAACTTTGTTGATCCCGATCCGGGCCCGTCACAGCATTCCGGAGACTACTTCCTCTTTGTCGCGCGTCTCTCGGAAGAGAAAGGCGTGAAGGTGCTGCTCGACGCGTGGGAAGGTATGGCGCAACAGATCGCGCTCAAGATCATCGGGGATGGGCCGCTGCGATCCGATGTTGAGGAGTGGATTCGACAGCATCGCGGCGCGAACGTCACTTACCTCGGCAGATGCAGTCGCATCGAAACGATGGCGCTGATGAAAGATGCGCGCGCCGTGATCGTGCCCAGTCTCTGGTACGAAGGTTTCCCCATGGTGATTGTGGAGAGCTTCGCATGTGGCATTCCGGTTCTCGGATCCCGCCTGGGCGCTCTCGAGGAGTTGATCGATGACGGCGTAAACGGGATGCATTTCGACCACGGGGATGCTGGGGAACTTCGGAAGGCGGTCCAATGGGCCTGGGCCAACCCGGCGACCATCCGCTCCATGGGGCGCATGGCGCGCCTCAAGTACGAACAGGAGTACAGCACCGCTGCGAATTACCGCCAGCTTCTCGCGATCTACCAATCGGTTCTAGATTGCGCGTGAGCTATTCATTTCACTATTTCAACCTTCATGGAGAGTTTGCATGAGTGTCGCCATCATAACGGGATCTGCGGGTTTGGTGGGATCAGAAGCGGTCGGGTATTTTTCTGCCCTGGGCATGCAGGTGGTGGGCATTGATAACGGCATGCGAAAGGCCTTCTTCGGCGAGTCGGCTTCGACTCAGCGGGTTCGCGATCGCCTGGTCCGGGAGGTCCCGGGCTATGTGCACTTCGATGCGGACATTCGCAATTCTTCAGACATCTTGCACGTCTTCCAAAGATACAAGGGCGACGTCTCGTTGGTGATACACACGGCGGCACAGCCATCCCATGATTGGGCGGCATCCGATCCGCTTACTGACTTTACAGTCAACGCGAATGGAACATCCGTGCTTCTGGAAGCCACGCGAAGGTTCTCTCCGGATGCGGTTTTCATTTTCACCTCGACAAACAAGGTGTACGGCGACACACCGAACCGGCTGCCCCTGGTGGAACAGGAGACCCGTTGGGAAATCGACAAGTCGCATCCCTATTGGAAGAATGGCATTCCCGAGACGATGTCGGTGGACCATACGCTTCACAGCCTATTCGGGGCCTCGAAGACTGCGGCTGACTTGCTGGTACAGGAATATGGAAAATACTTCGGGATGAAGACCGCGTGCTTCAGAGGAGGATGCCTCACGGGTCCGAATCACTCAGGAACGAAGCTCCACGGTTTTCTGGCTTATCTGATGAAATGCGCAGTTACCAACACGCCCTATACGGTGTTCGGCTACAAGGGCAAACAGGTCCGGGACAACATCCACAGTGCCGACCTGATCCGCGCGTTCCATCAATTCTACAAAAACCCCGGAGGCGGTGAAGTCTACAACATGGGCGGTGGACGATACAGCAACTGTTCAATGCTCGAGGCGATCGATCTCTGCCATGAGATTGCGGGAAATGAAATGCAGACCGAGTATGTGGACGACAACCGCCGTGGGGACCACATCTGGTGGATCAGCGATGTCAGCCGGTTTCAGAGCCACTATCCAGCATGGACGCCCGAGTATGACGTCCCGCAGATCCTGCAGGAAATTTTCGAAATGAACGTTGAAAGGTGGACCGAGGAATGCTCAACGCCGGTAAACGAAATGTCATTGGGATCCTGATTGACGCGGTGGATTATGACGGGGCGCTGGAGGCGATCTTTGCCGCGGCCCGACGTCGACGTGGTTTCGCAGTGTCGGCGCTCGCCGTACACGGGGTCATGACCGGCGTGCTTAGCCGCGTCCACAAGTACCGGCTGAACCACTTCGATCTGCTGGTGCCGGACGGTCAGCCCGTCCGGTGGATCCTGAACTGGGTGCATCGCATGAAACTCCCGGATCGCGTGTACGGGCCAAACCTGACCCTGAAGGTATGCGAGCGAGCCGCCGAGGAGCGCGTGCCTTTGTACCTGTACGGCTCGACAGGGGAGATCCTGGATGATCTTGTGCGCTCTTTGACCAACAGTTATCCCAGTCTTCAAATCGCAGGTTGCGAAGCCTCGAAATTCCGCCTGCTTACCCAGCCGGAACAAGAGGCTCTGGTTGAACGGATACGCAACTCCGGGGCTGCCATCACGCTCGTGGGGCTCGGGTGTCCGCGGCAGGAGACTTTCGCCTACGAACTGCGAGAGGCTCTTTCCATGCCCATTCTCGCTGTCGGTGCGGCCTTTCCATTTCTGGCTGGCCGGATACCACAGGCGCCGCGCTGGATGCAGGATCGAGGGCTCGAGTGGATGTTCAGGCTTCTCAGCGAACCGCGCAGGTTATGGAAGCGCTACCTCTATCTCAATCCGGCATATGTAGCGCTGGCGATGATGCAGTTCATGAAGCTCAGCCGTTTCTCTACCGCCGGTGTCCGACCGCTCGCAGAAGAACGGGTGGGTTGACCACTCCGAACACACAACTCCCCAATGAACAAGCAAAGCATAGCCGCGACGAACTGTATGGGGCGATCAATGACGGGTAGCTTGACCAAAAACGTCCTGTACCTCCTCAGCGGCAACGGGCTGAAACTTGCACTGCAGGCCGTCTATTTCATCCTGATCGCGCGTTCTCTCGGTCCTGATCGTTATGGAGCGTTTGTGGCCGCAGTGGCGATTGCGGCAGTGCTTTCCCCTTTTGTCGGATTGGGAACGAGCAACCTGCTCATTCGCAATGCGGCGCGGGACCGCAGCCTCTTCAACGAATCATGGGGAAACAGCCTTTTGGTTACGTTCATCACCGGCGCGCTGGGCGTTGGCGTGGTGCTGATCTTGCGACATTGGCTGTCGTCGCATATCGGGGGCACCGTCCTATTACTGATTGCAGTGGCGGACTTGGTGTTTGGAAGAATTACGGATTTGTGCGGATTTGCATTTGGGGCGTTGGAACGGTTTGGAGCCACAGCCCACATCAACGTGTGGATCAGCCTTTCGCGAGTCGTGGGACTGGGCGCCTTGGTCGCGGTGGTGCCCCATCCAAGCGTAGAGGCATGGGCCGTGGCTTATCTTGCGACCGCCGTTGCGACCACGGTAGCTTCCGCCGTGTGGGCGCTCCGATCCCTGGGGCTGCCAACGCTGGGAATGCGACGACTAGTTCATGAACTGGGTGAGGGCATCTACTTCTCCGTAGGATTGTCGGCGCAGACTGTCTATAACGACATCGATAAGACGATGCTCGCGAAGTTGGGAGCGCTCGAAGCTGCAGGAATCTATGGGGCCGCGTACCGTCTGATCGACGTCAGCACAGTGCCGTTGCGGTCCATTCTCTCTGCGGTCAATCCCGGATCGTTTCGTGCAGGATCCGGAGGGATGGACCAATCGCTGGCGTACATGAGGCCGCTGATGATCAAGGCGGCCCTCTATTCGGTTTGCGTGATGGCCGCCCTGGTGATTTGCGCGCCGGTGCTGCCGCACGTGCTGGGAGCGGAGTATAAAGACGCGGCGTCGGCGCTGCGCTGGCTGGCCGTGCTCCCGGTCTTGAGAAGCGTGCACCTGTTCCTGGCAGACGCTCTTACAGGCGCGGGCTACCAGCGCATGCGATCGATCGTTCAGGCACTCGTCGCGGTGGTGAACATACTGATCAACATGTGGGTTATTCCTCTCTATTCTTGGCGCGGCGCGGCGTGGTCGAGCATTGCCTGCGATGCTCTGCTGGCCCTCGCGCTGGGGACTGCAGCATTTCATCTAGTGAAGGCGCAGCACGCCACCATCGAAGCAACGCAGGAGGCCGCTTAGATGTCCTCAAACGAACAGCCGCTGGTTAGCATTCTGATCAATAACTACAATTACGCGCGCTTTCTGGGAGACGCAATCGAGAGCGCGCTGGGCCAGACCTACAGCAATGTTGAGGTCATCGTCGTCGACGATGGCTCGACGGACAATTCCCGGGAGGTTCTGGCGAGCTTCGGAAAGCGTATCCGAACACTATTTCAGCCCAACGCCGGGCAGGCGTCCTCGTTCAATACTGGATTCGCCGCAAGCCGTGGAGAGTTCATTTGCTTTCTCGATGCCGATGACGTGTTCAAGCAAGAGAAGGCGCAGTTTCTGGTCGATACCTTTGCAAGCGATTCGACACTGGGGTGGTATTTCGACCGGGTGTTTGAGTTCGATCATGAGACCGGATATCGATGGACGCCGGCCGACGCCGCGAGCTACGGGAAGTGGGACGCGCGCCGGGCGACGATGGAAGGGAAACCTCCGCTCGTCCCCACGGCCACATCGGGATTATCTTTCAGAAGGTCGACGCTTGAGCGCATTCTTCCCATGCCCGAGCTGCTGCGAGTCACAGCCGATGCATACCTGAAGTGGACCGCTCTTTCCCTGGCTCCGGGATGGTTCGCTTCTAGAGAGCTGACACTCATGCGTATCCATGGGAACAACCTTTTCACCAAGCGGCACCAGGGAAAGCGGCGCCTCAGCGGTCAGGCCGAATTCCTGGCTGGCGTCAGCATCTACCAGGGGCATCCTTCGCTCCGGCGCCTTGCAGCCAAGGTTCTCACCCGCGGACTCGGGAAGATTCGCGTCCATGGCGGCATGGAACCAGGCATCACACAGCCGCTTCGATCCCTGGTTGAAACTCTGCCTCTTTCCCAAAGGGTGGAGATCTTCCTGCGGACATTCTACTGGACAGCTTTCGAACAAATCAGGCGCGGATAGGAGACAACCAGCCAGGCACCGGAGATGGATGAGGCACAAGGTCCCTCCATCCACCCCTGGACGAAGCTGGCGACTCATCATGGTCATTTCAGCCAAATTCGTGAGAAGGCTTCACGCACTGTTTGTGGTCGTGACGCTGATCATTTCAACCGGCGCGTTTTTGTCTCTCTTTATCAACTTCGACGCCCCGAGCGAGGCCAGCGAAGGATCCGGCGTGCTGAAGGTCTTCTGGGGAATCGTGTACCTGGTTACGGCCGCCAGAGTGGTAGCCAGACGAAAGTTGATTACCAATGCTCTAAAAGTGAATCGCCCGCTGGCAATCCTGGTGACCATGACATTTGTCTCGGCTCTGTGGTCGATCGATCCCGGAGCCACGACCCATCAATCAATAGGCTTGTTATTCGGGCTCTTGTTTGCTGCAGATATCAGTACAACATACTCGCTCAAACAACAACTGCAGATTGTTTGCATCGCGTTGGTTGGTGTCGTGACGATGAGCGTAGTCGTGCAAGCGGTCTTCCCACAGTTTGTGCCCGGATCAGATCTCGAGGGCACTGCATGGCACGGCGTGTTCGCGCGGAAGAACGAGTTCGGGCGGATTGTGTGTGTTACTGCCACTGCAATCCTGCCACTCGTTCTGCGGTCGCGATGGAAGACCCTGTTGACGATCGGGATCGCAGGCGCCCTGGCCGCCTTATCGAGATCCGTAAGCGCCATGATCTACCTTGCGGTCATGGTTGGAGTCACGAAATCGTGGTCGATCGTGCTCCTTCCCGCCCGCCTCAGAAGCCTGATTATTGCATGCGTGCTGTGCACTGCGGGTGCCGCGACTTATTTCATCGGCGCCAGCTTCAACGAGATCACAACCATGATGGGCAAGGATTCTCACCTCACAGGCAGGTCCGACTTATGGAGCAACGCACTCATGGCCATCGCGGACAGGCCGCTCCTCGGTTATGGATTCCAGGCATTCTGGGGCGTGGGCTCTGAGCCCGCAAGAACAGTCAGGCAGGCCGCGGGTTGGGAGGATGCGCCCCATGCCCACAATGGCTACATCGATCTCACCCTGAGCATCGGGTTGGTTGGCCTGGTCACTTACCTGACAACCGTCGCATCTAGTTTCCGCAGCGCTACACAATACCTGCTCGCTGGGGACGACTCCTATCGAAGATGGCCCCTTTCCTGGCTGGTATTACTGTCCGCCTATCAGATATCGGAAACCACAATCATGAGCGGCAATACATTCTTCTGGCTCGTATTCGCGTCTGTGTCGATCTCACTCGCGCTTGAGGAAAGAGTCCCCATGGCCGATTTCGTACCGGAGGCCAGTCTCTACCGGAACGCCACGTAACGCCTGTGCAAGCCGAAATAGCCCGGGCGGGAAATCGCAGTCGCCATCACCGGGAGCGCATGTCAATCGGTTGATCGCATGACGAAAGGAGATCCATGAAGAAGGTTGTCATCATACAGGCGGAAATGAAGCGGTACCGGGTACCCTTCTTCATTGGTCTGCACAACTTCCTGCAGCAGGCAGATATAGAGCTGAAGGTGCTCTACAGCAATTCCAATCGTCTTCATGCAATTCGACAAGACAGCGCCGACCTTCCAGAACCAGTCGGCAAGAAGGTAAGTGGAAACTGGTTTTTCGGGAAACTGTTGTACCAGGATGTGTGGCGTTATGTCATGGCATCTGACCTGCTTATCGTGGGACCCGAGATCAAGTACCTGATGAATCCATTCATTCTCTTCCTGTCCGTGATTGGGTTGAAGCGGGTTGCATTCTGGGGGCTGGGTCCAAATCGGCATCCGGGTCGATCTCCTCTTGCCGAATGGATAAAGCAGCTCTTTTTTAACCGCGTGGACTGGTGGTTCGCATACACCGAAACGATCGCCGAGTACCTGAGAGACCGCGGTATGCCTGCAGAGCGCATTACCAATGTCCAAAATGCTACGGACACCAACGAGCTTCGGCGACTCATCAGCGACATCGGCGAAGACGAGGCGAGAGCGAGCCGGGAGTCGCTAACAGGCGAGCGGGATCCGATCATTGGCTTGTATTGCGGTCTGATCGGCGCGATCAAATCACTTCCCCTCTTGATCGACGCGGTGCGAATCGTGAAGGCCAGCTGTCCGACTTTTCACCTGGTGATCGTGGGCAACGGTCCGGACCGCGCCTGGCTTGAGAATACAATCCGCGAGGATTCGTGGATCCACTACCTTGGTTCACGGTATGGCCGAGAGGGCGCTGTCTGCTATCGCATTGCGGACGTGTTCGTATTGTCAGGGACCGCCGGTCTCGCGGTGGTCGACAGCTTCGCCGCTGGGCTTCCGCTCCTGGCGACGCAACTGACTACCCATCCGCCCGAGATCACGTATGTGTTTGACGGTGACAACGGGCTATTGTCTGCCCACGAAGCAAAAGCATTTGCCGCCAGTATCACGAGCGTTGTGACCAACCCCGAGTTGATGCGCGAGCTGAAGGTCGGCGCGCGGAAGAGCGGGAACACGTACACGATGGAAGCGATGGTCGACAGGTTTGGAGAAGGCGTGCTCGGAGCACTGAGCATGGGACGCGGCACGAGCGTGAACACCGGCCGGGCTATCCCGCCTTCGTGTGAGCCAGTTGACGTCAATCGCGCGCACACCCAGGGAATGAACCCATGAGCTCGATACAGGTAGAAGCGTCCGCTGCCACCGCGGCTTTCGTAGAAAAATCGCACGGAAGAGGGCTTGGATTCCGCAAGGATATCCAGGGATTAAGAGCGGTCGCCATTCTCATGGTGCTCGGGTATCACGCGGGGCTTCCGGGGTTCGGGGGAGGATTTGCAGGTGTGGATGTGTTCTTCGCGATCTCCGGCTACCTGATCATCGGGCTTCTGGTGCGCGAAGTGGAAGTCTCATCCGGAATCGATTTTGGTCGATTCTACGCAAGACGGATGCGAAGGCTTCTTCCGGCCGCCTTGTGCATGGCGGTCTGTACACTTCTGGCAGGTCTGGCGTTCTTGTCTCCCATCGAGGTTACGAGGCTTGCAGCTTCGGCAACCGCCGCGAGCGCCTACGCCAGTAATCTCTGGTTTCTCAAACAGTCGACAGATTACTTCAACACAGCGATCGGGTCGAACCCTCTTCTTCACACATGGTCTCTCTCCGTCGAGGAGCAGTTCTACCTGGTTTGTCCGGGCCTGATCGCTCTGTGCATCAGGAGAGGGAGGACAAGGCGCGCGCTCATGATTGTTTTCCTGTTTGTTGGCGCGATGTCTTTCGGGGCCAGCGTTTGGCTGACGCACAGTTTCCAATCGGTTGCATTTTTCTCGCCTCTGACCAGGGCATGGGAGTTCGTGTTGGGCGGCCTGGCCAGCCTGGTGCAAAATGAAAGACGTTTGCAGCGTAGCTTGCACCCAGCCTCGGCTTGGTTTGGAGCTACGTTAGTCGTCGGCTCGGCCGTCTTTCTGCGGCCGGATGGCGGCTTTCCCGGTTTCATGGCGGCGATTCCAGTAGTGGGCACAACGCTTCTGCTCCTGCGTTCTCGCGCAGATGCTCGCAGTCAACTCTTGACGCGCTTGCTCGAGTCCCGAGCCTTCCAGTGGATCGGCGACATTTCCTATTCGCTCTATCTCTGGCACTGGCCTGTGCTGGTGTTTGGGGGGATCCTCTTCCGTGACCGACGTGGACCGGCCATCACACTCCCGCTGCTGTTATTGAGCGGACTGATCGCATCCGCTTCGCATGAGTTTCTGGAGAAGCGGATTCAGATGACGGGCAACAGTTCGGTTTCAGTGCGGCGTTCGATTCGCGCGGGCATGGCGATGACTGCAATCGGAATCGCGGTAGGACTTGCGTTCACGTGGCTGGGCAATCGCAGTGAATGGCTATCTCCGAATGCTGTCTATGTGCATGCAAGCGCCCCCGACGCGAGAGAGGACCAGGATTGCTTGACAGGATTTCGAAGCGACCGCTTGAAGCCATGCGTTTTCGGGCCGGACAGAGGGGATGCTGTTGTCTTATGGGGGGATTCGCACGCTGCTCAGTGGCTTCCGGCTCTCCGGTCTGCTGCAGAAGCGAAGGGGTGGCGCCTGATCCTGTTGGTCAAAGCGTCATGTCCGAGCGTGATGGTCCCGGTCTATAATCCCCGGCTTCATCGGAATGAAGAGGAGTGTGTTCGCTGGAGGCTTGCCGCCCTCTCGTACATCAAGTCGATCCGACCGAAGTTTGTGGTGATCAGCAATTCATCGGCTTACGTGGTGAGGCCGGGATTCACGGACGACTATGCCCGGCTGTCATCCGATGAGTGGAAAGACGGAATGCGCTCCACGCTCAACGCTGTGAACTCGAACACCGGACTGGTCGTATTGCTGAGGGACACGCCACGCCCCGAGATAGACGTGCCTGTCTGCCTGTCGCGAGCGGCAACCCATCCCGCCATCTTCTCCAGCCGGGAATGCGATGCGTCCCCAAAGCGTGCTCTGGCTGGCGCAATCTGGCAAACCGAGGTGTCGGCTGCAACTGGGTTCACCAATACCGCGCTTCTCGACATGACCGATCAGTTCTGCACAAACAATCTATGTCCCGCGACGGCGAATGGCATCGTGGTGTACCGGGATGGCAATCATATGTCGCTCGATTACGCGCGCTTTCTCGGCAGGCCGCTGGCAGGAGCCATGGATTCGATTGCGGAGCAGTTGCAGGCGGCCTCCGCGCCCGATTCGACGGTGCACAACTCCTCGATGCCGCGTCCTCGATCGTGATGCGCGTCGACAAAGCGTCACGCAGGCGACGACCAAACGCAAGAGCAGGATGAAGGCAATCAAAATGACACTATCGCTCACGGAAAGCCCGGAACAACACCAGATTCCAAACGCGGCACGCGCGTGCAATGAGCCCCGGCCTGTGATCGTGTACTGCGACCACCTGCTCTATGCGTCGGAGACTTTTATCAAAGCACAAGCCTCGGCATTGACTCACTATCGAGCCGAATACGCCGGCTTGCGCCGCGTGAGGGGCCTGGATCTGGCGAATGGGTCAACTCACGTGATGAATCAAGGCGGCATGATGGGCCATTCGGCCGAACTCCTCTTCAAGGTGTGGCGGCGACTGCCTGGTAAGTTCGTCGCCGGACTCAAGGCGCTTTCCCCGGCACTCATTCACGCGCACTTTGGCGCGGACGGATATCGAGCTCTGACCTTGTCTGCGAAACTGGGCATCCCCTTGATCGTGACGTATCACGGATCGGACGCAACGGTCCTCAACCTCAACCATGCAAAAACGCCGTTCGGGCACAGGCAGTACCTGCGAAACCGCAAAATCGTAAAGGAGAGGGTGTCGCGAATAATTGCGGTGTCGCAGTTCGTTAAAGCGAAATTGCTCGATCAGGGCTTTCCTGAGGACAAGATAACGGTGCACTACATCGGGGCCGACACCGAACTATTTCGGCCCGCCCACTATTCCCGACCGCGTCACGTCCTCTTCGTCGGCAGGCTAGTGGAACGGAAGGGTCTCGAATATTTGATTTTGGGAATGGAATGCGTTCAAAATCAGTTTCCCGAAGTTGAGTTAGTCGTGATTGGGGACGGACCCTTGCGCAGCAGCATGGAGGCGATGGCACGTTCCCGTCTTCGTCGATACCGGTTCATGGGAGTTCAACCTCCCCACGTTGTGCGCGAGCAGTTAGGTCAATCATTTGTGTTTGCAGGACCAAGCGTGAAGATAGCATCAGGCGAGGAAGAAGCATTCGGAATGGTATTTGCGGAAGCACAGTCGATGGAAATTCCGGTCGTCTCGTTTGCCTCGGGGGGAATTGGGGAAGCCGTTGAGCACCGTAGAACGGGGTTGCTTGCCCCGGAACGGGACTGGAGAACCCTTGGCAGCTATATCGCGGAACTTATCAAAGACGAACCCATGCGCCAAAACATGGGCCGCGCGGGAAGGCAGCGGGTTCTTTCTCTCTTCGACCTGAAAAAACAGACGCTCGTCCTGGAAGACATCTATTCCTGTGTGCTGGGCGGCATCGTTCCCGCATAACACAGCACGAGCCCACGTGAATCCTCCAGGAGTGTGAATGGCCCTCGCCAACATCGAACAGGCTCCCACGAGCAATCAAGTACGGACTCACGCGCAGCCAACTGCCTCCGGTGCCTCCCAGCGGTTTTACCGGCCGGAGCTGGATGCGCTAAGGTTCGGAGCCTTCGCCTGCGTGTTTCTTACACATGCTGTGCCTTCCGTTCGCTCCTCAGGAAACCCCCTCGTGCAACTCGTCGGCGAGGCCGGGAATTTCGGAGTGTGCCTGTTTTTTGTCCTCAGTGCTTACCTGATCACCGAAATTCTGCGCCGGGAATCCATCGCGTATAACACTCTCTCGATCGGACGTTTCTATCTTCGCCGTGTCTTGCGAATCTGGCCGCTCTATCTGGGTGTGGTGGTTGCAGTAGCGCTCATCGGGATCGCAATTCCTTCGCTTCACATGTCCAAAGCCCAGTTTCTGGCTTATCTTCTCTTTGCGGGGAACTGGTATCTGGTGCTGGCTCCGAACGGGACGAACGTGCTGAGCTGGCTGTGGAGCATCTCCGTGGAGGAGCAGTTCTACATTGCGTGGCCGCTGCTCGAAAGACTGGGGGGTATGCGGGCCATCCTATGGGCATCGTTAGGCTGTCTGCCGGTGGCGGGCGCTGCCATCGCGCTATCAACTCGCTTCGGAGAGCGTCTCTACGCTACAGTCTGGCTTAACAGCTTCGTGCAATTTGAATATTTCGCCCTGGGCGCGCTGATTGCCATTGCGTTGGCGGGAAGCACACCGCGATTTCGCGGCAAGACGAGGGTCACGCTTATAGTCATAGGAGTCTGCCTTTGGTGTTCCGCGAGCGTATTCTGCCTCATAAAAGATCCGCGTTCAAATCCGACGATGATGATGATGTGTACTGGATACTTTCTGGTGGGTTTGGGGTGTATTTGCCTGCTGCTCGGTACGCTTGGAATCGCGTCCAGATATGTTCCTCGCTCCCTTGTGTATTTAGGACGAATCTCCTACGGACTCTATGTATTCCATGAACTAGCCCTCGAGGCGACGACTGCCATTCGCTGGAAGCTTCTTGCCGGTCAGCAGCATGATCATGGCATGACGGGAAGTCTCCTCTATTTGGCCGATCGAGTGTGCGCTCTCGCGCTGACCATTGGTTGCGCCGCCCTTTCCTACAAGTACTTCGAGCGCCCATTCCTGCGCATCAATCAGCGATTCGCGCTCGTCCAAACGCGGCCGGTGGAATAACCCGAACAACGGCCTGCAAACGAAAGGGCGTCGAAGCTGCCGCGCCGGAGGGAGTCCTGTGAATACCCGTGCTTTCATCGTGACAATCGCAATCGCGAGCATTCTGGTGCTCGCCGGAATGCGAGATCCCTCCATTCCGGCGCCTTGTCCGGGATCGGTTTATGATGCCTCGGGATTTCCTGGAGCCGACGCCAGCGTCCAGATCAACGCCTGCGTGGCCAGGGCAATCGAGAACGGCGGGGGTACCTGTGACGCGCGGGCGCTGCAAGGAACTCGAGTGATGTCGCAGCAGGTAACCGTGGGAAGCGCAAGCGCCTATGCGAAACATATCGGGGTAACGCTTCTCCTTCCCGAGACCGCGGTGTGGAAGTGGCACCTGACCGACGGCGTAAGTTGCGGGATCTATCAATTCAGCAGCACTTCGATCGTGGGAGAGCAACCGGGCGGCGGCGGCAATCGTATGGTCATTACCGCCAGCGGCGGTTCGCGGATGGACTCACTCTATTGCACGGCCGGCGAGCCAACGGATGGCGCCTTCTACGTCAGGGCCCAGGGCTTCGCGGTCGAAAATTACGAAAATGGTAGTACCTTCACCAACGGAGTGATTCACATTCGCGGAATTGCCGATCAAAGCAGCTTCACGCGGATCTTCGCCGAAAATTATCACGGAGACGTGTTCCACATCGATAGCGCCTGCTGCGGCGCCAAGTTCGATGCGGTGCAGGGCATCAGTAACGGAGGCGCGGGAGGCGGAGTTCCCCTCACCATCGGCAGCAACACTGCGAATACGCATTCCATATCGTTTTACGACTCCACCTTCAATGAACCAGGTATTGGAAACGCGAACATCGTCGTAAGGGGCGGGGCTCATACCTTTGGCATTAATTTCTACAACGCTTACTTGGAGGGCAACGGGGATCACGATCCGAAGACCTCGATGGTTTACGTCGCGTCGGGCGTCGGCCCGATTCACTTCTTTGGCGGCACGGCGAACACGGAAGAACATTCGATGACCGACACCAAGGCTGTTTTCGAGAACCACGGTCACCAACTCGACTTGTACTCCTTCGAAGCGACGAACACCACGGTTGGTATTCGGGATGCCAGCGCCAATGTCACTGTGCCCGTGTGGAGTTGGTCAGGCAATCTCGGCACCATTCCCTTTCACTCGACGCGCAGGCCTGAGGTTAATCGCTAAGTCATCCGGCACTCTCGGTTGACCGACTCAGCTCGCATTCGGTCGCCTTCCACAAATCTTCATAACCAAACAGTGAGGACAACTCGATATGCAGGTCAGTGTATTTGGATTGGGGTATGTTGGATGCGTTTCAGCGGCGTGCCTCGCCCGCGACGGGCACACCGTCATCGGCGTTGACGTTGATTCGCGCAAGGTCTCCGACGTCAACGCGGGACGTTCGCCTTTCTGGGAGCCGGGCCTTGAGTCCCTGTTACAGGAAGCCAGAACAGCCGGCTTCCTTAGCGCTACCACCGATGAAGTGAAGGCATTGCAAGCTACAGACGTAGCGCTCATCTGCGTGGGCACTCCCTCTGAGCGCACAGGTGAAATCAATCTCTCCGCCCTGCGCGGAGTCTTGCAGTCGATCGGCATGGCAATTCGCACGCGCGTGACCCCTCTGGTCGTGGTTTTACGAAGCACTGTATTACCAAAAGTGGTCGAATGTGACCTCATCCCCCTGCTGGAACGGACTGCGGAAAGGTCAATAGGAAGCCTGATCGATTTCTGCTACAACCCCGAGTTTCTTCGCGAGGGATCAGCCATTCGCGACTTTTATGAGGCGCCCATGGTGGTAATCGGGCACAGCGGAGGTTGGGGAGCCGCGGCGGTCGCCGAGTTGTATTCGAAGGTGGATGCGCCCGTTGTTTTTACCGACATCAGCACGGCATGCATGGTGAAATACGCGTGTAATGCATTCCATGCATTGAAAGTCTCGTTTGCCAACGAGGTCGGACAAATAAGCGAAATGCTCGAGGTGGATGGGTTGCGAGTCATGGAACTCGTCTGCATGGACAAGAAGCTCAACATCTCGCCGGTTTATATGAAGCCGGGTTTCGCGTTCGGGGGATCGTGCCTGCCCAAAGATCTGCGGGCGCTGGTGGCGGAGTCCCGCAAATTTGGTCTCCATCTACCCGTGCTCCAGGGCATTCTCCCCAGCAACAGGGCTCACCTGGAGAGCTGTCTCGATTCCATCGTTTCGGCGGGCGTCAGAAGCGTAGGGCTGTTTGGACTGACCTTTAAAGAACATACGGACGACCTTCGCGAAAGTCCCGCGGTGGAATTGGCGGAACGGCTGCTTGGGAAAGGCATTGGGCTCACGGTCTATGAGCCGGCCATCTCGCAAAGCACGATTCACGGCACAAATCGTAGCTTTCTCGAAAGGAGCATTCCGCACATCTGGAAACTCCTTAATCCGGATCTAGAGGCTTTGCTGGATTCCGAGGCCGTCGTGCTTCTGAAGAAGCCGGATATTGCAGAACTGGAAGTTCTGGACCGCCTTAGAAGCAGCCAGCTCTGCTTCGACTTCACCGGAACGATGAAAGACAGGGAACTGGCCGCCCACAAGGTCGTATTCGGAACCGCTCGTCAAACGCTCGAAATTGCATGATCATACTGAAACGGAATCGGCGCTGCCGATGTGCAAGCCGATTCCTGCCATCATTTCAGAAGCGTCGAGTAGCCTGGAATGCTGCCGAGGTTCCCATTAAACTGCTTGACCGCGATCTTGGTTGCGCCGGTCAGGTCATTGATGCCCAGGGTCGTATTCGATACTTCGAACGCCGGAACATCAATGCGTGCTCCATGATTCTCGAACACGGTCTTTGTGCTGGAAAGCTGGCTTTGCTCAGTGTTACCCATTCCGCCAAAGAAATGCACCGGGCCGACGCCGGCACCGATATAGACCATGGGAGTTGCCGGATCCACTGCCCCGTTGCCCTCCATGTACAAGTTGAAAAAGTTGATGCCGAAGACGAAGGCGCCCCCCTGGATCAGCACGTCAGGATAACTGATACCCGGTTGATTGAAAGTGGAGTCGTAGATGGATACGTTGTGCACTTTGCCGGGTCCTATTGTCAGGGGAACTCCGCCTGTAGCACCGTTGCTCATTGCTCCATTGCTGATTCCCTGAATCGCCTCAAAACGAGCACCGCAGCAAGCGCTCTCGATATGCCAAACGTCGCCATAGTAATTTTCGGCGAAGATCCTGGTGAAGCTGGCCTCGTCAGCGACACCGCGAATATGTACAACCCCGTTCGCGAAGACGGACCCGTCCTGGTTATTCCAGACGGCAAAGCCTTCAGCTCTCACATAATTTGCGTAACCCGCACCATCGGTACAGTAAATGGAATCCATGGTGGCGCCGGAATTCACCGTGAGAACCATCCGGTTCCCTCCCGCTCCCGGCTGTCTTCCCATCACCGAGGTGCTGCTGAACTGATGAAGGCCACAACTCGCGCCATCAGTCAAATGCCAGACCCAGGTTGCGGTATCAGGCAGCAGGAGGGTCAACCCGACGTGTTTGACGACGCTGCTGGGGCTGCCAACACGCACTTCCTGTGACATAGACCGAGTTCCGATGAACATACTGGCGTCGCATGTTCCGCCGCCCGCGGTGATGACGGCAGCGATGCAGGCATTGATTTGAACGCTGGCATCGGCGCCGGCGAAGGAGTCGGCGCTGTACACAGACGTCGAAGCAGATGAGGAACGAGTCAGGAGCAGAGCAGAGAGAGCGATGACAAAAATGAGAGACTTCATAAGTTAGGGGCCCCTTTAAGTCAATAAGTTATTGGTTGGCCGTCCGTCGGTGTTACTCGGTAACTAGATACGAACGCTTAAGTTTAATTGCGGCGCACAAGGATCCACGTCAGATATTCTGCGGACGCTTTGAGCGCTGTCCGACCGATCGATCAGAAGAGCACTTCTGCCCGATCGGGGTCTGCGATTTTGAAATAGATGCTTGCTTTCAGCGTATCCGTTATCTTTCCAAAACTCAAGGGGGTCTTGAAATGTCCAAGGGAATTGAGATTTGCGTCATCGGATCGGGCTACGTGGGGCTGGTAGCCGCCGTGTGCTTTGCGGAAATCGGCCACAACGTGGTTTGCGTCGACAACAATGAAACCAAAATCAACATGTTGAATTCAGGAGGAGTGCCGATTTACGAGGATCACCTTCCGGAACTCCTCCGAAAACACTCTCAGCAGCGGGTACGATTTACTACCGATCTGGGCACTGCCGTTGCGCAGAGTGAGGTAATCTTCATCGCTGTGGGCACGCCGCAAGGATCCTCGGGCTCAGCCGATCTTTCCTACGTCGAAGCTGTGGTAAGCGAAATCGCTCCCCACGTCAAAAGTTACAAAGTCCTTGTTGAGAAGAGCACGGTTCCGGTCTACACCAACGAGGGGGTCACTCGCTGCATGTCGCGCCACGGAGTATCCGCTGACCTTTTCGATGTCGTATCGAATCCGGAGTTTCTGCGTGAGGGGACGGCCATAACCGACTTTCTTCACCCGGATCGAATCGTCATTGGCGCAAATAACGAGCGATCGGCGCGCGCCCTGCAGAGGATCTACGAACCACTCACCAGCGGACATTATTATGCGAGCCAGGCAGCAATGCCAGGCGGCAGAACGCCACAAACGCCCGCAAAGCTTTTGGTGACATCGGCGCAGAGCGCCGAGTTGATCAAGCACGCGTCGAATGCCTTCCTTGCGATGAAGATCTCGTTCATCAATGCGGTTGGCAACCTGGCCGAATCGGTGGGCGCCGATATCGAAGATATCGCCGCGGGAATGGGACTCGACTCGCGTATCGGCAGTAAGTTTCTCCATGCCGGCCTGGGGTATGGCGGATCGTGTTTCCCTAAAGACGTCGCCGCCTTCAGTTGCGTCGCTGAGCAGCAGGGCATCGATTTTCAGATTCTGGAAGAAGTGCGCAAAGTCAATAACCGGCAGAAAGATATCTTCCTTCAGAAGGTGCGTTCGGCCCTGTGGACATTACGCGGCAAGAAACTGGCCGCGCTTGGCCTGTCGTTTAAGGCCGGCACGGACGACATTCGCGAATCTCCGGCGATCGACATTCTACGGAGACTGATTGACGAAGGTTGCAAAGTCCACGCGTACGATCCAGTGGCTATGGAAAAGGCTGCGGCGATTCTACCGCCCTCGGCAAATATGCGGTACGCTTCAAGCGCTTACGAGGCGGCCGATAGAGCCGATGCGCTGCTGATTCTCACCGAATGGCCGGAGTTTGGCTGCCTCGACCTGGACAGCCTGAGGTCGATGATGCGCTTTCCCATTTGCATCGACGGGCGAAATCTGTATAAGCCGTCGATGATGCGCGAGCATGGATTCACTTATGTGAGTACCGGGCGCCGTATGGCGCAGCCGGACCTCGTGAGCAAGGACGGTTCCGCAAAATCCTCGACTCCTCAACTCTTCCGCCCGCTTGAAATCGGCCCCAGGGACAACGGCGCATTCACCAACCTCTCCACCGATCAATCCCAAACCCAATAAAGGAGACGTGATCCCATGTCCAGAATTCTGATTACCGGCGCAGCCGGCTTCCTCGGCTCTCACCTGGCAGATCGCCTGCTCGGAATGGGGCATATCGTTATTGGCGTTGATAACCTGTCGACGGGCACGCTTGATAACCTTCGACACCTCGCAAAGGAGCCTCGATTCGAATTCGAAGAACGAGATATATGCCTTCCCTTCGATCCCGGGCCTGTGGATTACATCTTCAATTTCGCCTCGCCAGCGAGTCCACCGGAATACTCGAGACTGGGAATCGAGACTCTTCGCGTCGGCTCGGTCGGAACCGAGAATGCCTTGGAGATTGCGCGCAAGTATCGGGCAAGCTTCCTCCACGCGTCGACATCCGAATGCTATGGAGACCCGCTTCAACACCCACAGCCTGAGACCTATTGGGGCAATGTAAATCCTGTGGGTCCGCGTTCCGTCTATGACGAGGCGAAGCGGTTTTCCGAAGCGCTAACGATGGCCTACTACAGGTATCGCGGGGTCAATACGCACCTGGTTCGCATTTTCAATACGTATGGGCCGCGCTTGAGTCCAGGAGATGGGCGTGTAATTTCGAATTTCATCATGCAGGCTCTTGAAGGTAAGCCGCTGACCATCTATGGGAATGGAGGACAGAGTCGGAGCTTCTGCTACGTCGCCGACCTCATCGAAGGTATCCTGCGCCTGGCAGCGTCAGACGAGCACTTCCCCACAAACATTGGCAACCCTGCGGAATTCACGATTCTCGAATGCGCCAAACTGATTTTGGAAGTAACACGGTCATCCAGTGAGTTGCGCTTCTTGCCGCTGCCGCAGGATGACCCCGCACGTCGTAAACCAGATATAAACAAGGCCAGAGAGCTTTTGAAATGGGAGCCTCGCGTCGGTCTTCGGGAAGGATTGTTTCTGAGCCTTGATCATTTTCGGCAAGCGCTCCAATCGAAGGTCGCCACCAGGGAAGCCCACCGATCAGCGGACCTCGCGGGAGTCAGGCGCGCCCCCAGTTCACCATCGGGCTCGGTCCTTCCCGACACGAGCCCGGCGTCTGCCTATTAATCGGGTTCGCGCGAACGTTGTCCGCGACAGGTGCGATGACGGCGAAGAAGTTCTTTACGGCGTACTCAAGAAGTTGCGTGCCGTTGCGCCTATTCAGAAAGTATCTTGAGACGGCTTGCAATTTCGTCGGCCGCCGTGCGCAACAGGGCAGCGAACTCGGCAATCTGCGGCTTGGTCACACGCACAACCGGCCCTGAAACACTGATGCCGCCGATCACCTTACGATCATGATTCAGAATCGCCACTGCGATGCAGCGTGCGCCGGCCACCGTCTCTTCATCGTCGAGCGCGTATCCGCGACGATGGATTTTGTGGAGATCCTTGTTCAATTCTTCTGGAGAGCCTACGGTGTGGGCTGTGAAGCGCTCGAACTGCGTTGCGCCGATGATTTGTCTTTGCTGCTCAGGCGGTAAGTGGGCCAGGATTGACTTACCCAGAGCGGTGCAATAGAGCGGCCGCCGTCTGCCAACTTCCGACACCATGCGAAACGTGTGCTGGCTTTCAAACACGCTCAGGTAGAGAATCTCGCTGCCTTCAAGCACCGCCAGGTTCGCTGTTTCTCCCGTATCCGTGCGAAGCTTTTCAAGGATCTGTGCGCTGGTGCGGCACAATGTGGCCTGGTATGTAGCCCCGCTTCCCAGTTTCGCTAGCTTCGGGCCCACCATGTAATAGCCATCGGAATCGCGGAAGACGTATCCCTCTGCTTCAAGATGAGACAGAAAACGGTACGCCGTGCTCTTGTTGATGCTGGTTGAGTTCACGATTTCGCGCAGCAACACCCCCCCGGAGCCTGATCGAGCCGTTCCAGGATTTGAAGTAGTTTGCCAACCACGCCGACCGGCGCGGATTTTGACCTCCGTGGCCGTTCCAAGAGAACTGTCACCTGCTCCGTCCCTGTCCAGTGAAAGCACGCGTCACAGCAGGAGGGAACCCTGGCCCCATCTGTTCACACACTCATCGTGGCAGCGCGCGTTACCTGAAATCTTCAATTCTTATGGCACGGATTAGGCTGCGGCGCATAGTTTGCATCTACCCCAGCCTCCGGGCCGGATTCAGAACACGATCTTTCCACTGAATTGCATTTGTCGTGGGTTGTCGGCAGTCCCGGTTACTGTGCCGAAGCTGGGACTGAACACGTCGCTGTTCGGTATGCCAAAAACGGGATGATTGAAGATGTTGAAGGCCTCTGCTCGAAACTCAAACGTTCCCTCTCGCCAGAACGGAAACGCCCGGATGACCGAGGTGTCGAGCGTGATGTAGCGTTGCGCTCGGAGCGTATTTCGCCCCCGCGTTTCCAAAAGTATAGAGAGGCGGTAACGCGAATGCGGCAGTGTTGAACCACTCGGCCGAACTTCGGTGCGAAAGGTGGGGATCGCCAATCTGGTTGGCGCGCTGACCGCCGCCCCCGATATTCGCGCGGTCGTCGCTGTCGCTTGCGGTGAAGTCCTGCCCGTCGCGCCACGTGAAGATATTGTTTATTTGCCAGTTCCCCACGATGTAATCGAAGAACTTGTTCCCGGTGCTAAATCGTTTGCCGGGTCCGACCGGTATCTGGTATAGCCCGTTGGCCGAATGGACGTTGGGCATGTTGGTTCCCGACAATCCGTACGAAGCTGAGGGATGATAGGGGTCCTGCACCACCTGCCCCTCGACGCCGAACCAGCCGTCGTCCTCCGACAACGCCTTCGACCATGTGTACGCCAGCTGGTACGAGAATCCGCTGGAGTAGCGCTTGTCGAGTTGGACCTGCAGAGCGTTATAGCTCGCGGTCCCGATACTGCGGTCGTAGAAAGTCGGAATGCTGTAGGGATACAGCGCGCGCGCCTGCGTGTCCCCCGGGCCCGGTGTCAATGCAGTGTTGTAAAGTCCGCCCACATTGGTCCGGTGTGAACCGGAACCGACATAGTCGGCGCGCAATGCCATCGAACCGGTCACCTGCCGTTGTATGCCGAAGTTCCACTGCTCAGAGTACGGGTTCTTGATATTGGGGTCGTAGAACCATTGGTTGCTACCGAATGGCGTGGGCGGAGGAAAGAGGCTGCTTGAACCCGAACCAAACGGATTCTGCGCGGTCACCGTGGGAGTTGGGCTCGCAGCCGTTGGATAGTTCGTCGTCGAAGGCGCGATCTGCTGCCCGATGTCCGGCCACGAGCCCTCGATGTTCTGCGCCATTTGCGTTACGGCGGCCCAGTCGTCAAACACAATGCCAAAAGCACCGTGCAAAACGGTCTTCTCGTTCACCTTGAAAGCGAAGCCGAAGCGGGGACCCCAGTTAGTGTGCACGTTGTGCGCGATGTGAGTGAAGGGGAGCACCACCACGTGGTCGGGCAGCGTTCCATCGCCGGGGATGCAGGGTGCGTGCCCGCGCACGCTGCATGGAGGAGGAAGGTATTGCAGAATGTAGGTCCCGTTGGCAAAGTCCATGTCTCCCGTTTCAATGCCACCCTGTTGGCCGATGGTCGCAGTCGTCCCGTACGGCGGAATGAGTGGATAGTCGTAACGCACGCCATAATTTACGGTCAGGCGCGAGTTCGCTTTCCACGAGTCCTGCAGGAAGCCCGACAACAGTCCCCCCGGCCGCTCCGTCTCGTTCACGTTACGCCTGTTGGCGCCGCTCGGCACGTTAAGAAGGAACGAAGATAAAGGATCACCGGTCGCCCCGGTATTTTGAGGATCGGCGGTTTGCGTACTGCTGAAACTTAGTGAAATCTGTGACAGTGGGCTGGCAAACCCGGTAGCGATGCATCCCGCTCCAAACTTGACTTCGTGATTTCCGATGATTTGTGTATACCGATGGCCACAGGCGCGCCAAACCCGCCGCCGCTGCCATTCATTCCGCCGTTTTGCCCGGTCATGATCGGCACGACACCGGGCGTAAGTTGCAGCAACGACGTGAAGTTCCGGCCATCCAGCGGCAAGTCGTTCACCTGCTTTGTCTCGATCACCGTGCCGAGGTTGGCGCTGGTTACGTCCAGCTGCACTGTGCCTGCCTCGACGCTCACCACTTCGGTTGTTCCGCCAACCGTGAGCGTGAGATCAAACGTTGCGATTTGGTCCACCGCCAGAACGAAGGGCTGGATCTGTTGGAGGTTGAATCCCGAGGCTCTGGCCGAAAGCGTATATTTGCCTGGAACAAGATTGAGTATGGCGTACGCGCCGGAGCCGTTTGACTCCGCCTGATGGTCCACGTTGGTGTCCACATTGTGCACTATGACGGTGGCGTCGGGAATGACAGCGCCCTTTTGATCGCGAATGGTGCCATTTACTGACGCAGACGATAGCTGTGCGCTGCAGGGGACCGAAAGCCACACCAGGCTCGCGGCGATGAGACCCGCGGTAATACGGCTTTTTCAGAATCCCTCGACGCACCTTTCAAGAAAGTGCATGTGCAAACCTCCAAACCGATCCGGTCTATCGGGTCGCTCAAGGGCTTTAATCTGCAGTTATGGTGCTGCGAATGCAGGCACCCTTCATCCCGGGACTACCCAAAAAGACACACGATCCGCGCTGCAAGCGCGTGGTCAAACCAAGGCGCGAAGGACGCCTATCGTTCGAAACCAGAGAACTGGGGTTCAAAATGTGAACAAGCGGAGAAACTACGCGTGCCGACTTCGGTTCACGTGCGCTCCTGATCGGTCTTATAGGACGGCGTCACTCTTGCGATACCGGACTTGCTGGTCGTTCTAGCTTTTGGGCGACGCATTCCTGCTATCGGGGATGGCCGGAATCGCTATTGATCGAAATTCATAGTCAACCGAAAGTTCGACTGTCAAGTCGATTGTTCGGTGGAGAAGTCAGGATTTTGAAATTTGGAGTTCATTATTCAAAACAAATTTATTCCTTGGGCCGAGTGGGGCACTGCACACTCCGTAAGAACGGCGGTGGTGAGCTGAACTCTCCGTTTTTTCTTCGCCGGCTCTAGATCTTGCGATAGGATTTCCCATGTTTGACGCGAAATGTGCAACGCGTTCGGACGCGGAGAGGCTATCGTATCGCGACACCGTGAGCTCTGCTCCTATAAATCCGCCCGCCACTCGAGTCGCTGGATGAGGGGAAATCTCGAGCGCCACGTTGGCCTCGCAGCCATTTGCGGTCTGCTTCCCGCACTGTTGTTCGGCGTCCTCGTTGGCGAGACATCGGATGTCCGCTCCGCTCAGAAAAGTTCCGCCCCTTACGTGGGTTCGGCAGCCTGTTCTCGTTGTCACAGCGCGATCTATCGCTCGTACACGAAGACTGCCATGGGACGCTCAATGGCCTCTGCCATCGAGCCATTGCCCGATCTATCCCTGCCCGCCCACTCCGCTAACGACAAACTTGACCGTCACTTTGATGTCTTCACGCGGGACGGGAAACTGTACGAGAGCGAATACGCGATTGCTGCGGACTCGTCGGAGATCTTTCGCGACACGCGCCCAATGGAATGGCTCATCGGCGCGGGCGTCAACGGATTTGGTCCCGTCGTCGAACAGGATCACTACCTGTTCCAGGCTCCATTGTCCTTTTACACCAAGCCGAGGAACTGGGGACCTTCGCCGGGATACGAAGCATTAGACCTGGGATTCAATCGTCCCATCCTGGCTGGCTGCATCTTCTGTCATTCCGGTCGCGCAAACCCGGTTACCGGCGCCAATGGACATTATGCCGATCCGCCTTTCTCCGAACTGTCGATCGGCTGTGAAAACTGCCACGGTCCCGGCGCAGCCCATGTGCAGGCGATGAGTCTCGCTGCCAAATGCAGCAAAGCGCACCCAGATCGTCAATCCTTCGCGATTGACGCCTTTCCTCGCAAATAACATCTGCATGGCATGCCATCAGACCGGTGATGTACGCGTGCTCAAGCCCGGAAAAACATACCAGGATATCCGCCCGGGCCAGCCGCTGGACGAAACGCTGAAGATTCTCATCGTGCCGCCCACGCCCGAGTCGCCTCCCGACGTCGACCATGTGGAGCATTACTACTCGATAACGCTGAGCAAATGCTACCGCTCGAGTGCGGGGCGCATGAACTGCATCAGTTGCCACGATCCGCACGTCCAGCCGACCGCCGAGGAAGCCCCCGCATATTTTGCAGCCAGGTGTCTCAAGTGCCACACCAATCAAAGCTGCAAAATTCCGCTCGAGACTCGCCTTCATCGGCAGCCGTCCAACGACTGTGCCGGATGCCACATGCCCAAGCGCGATATCCAGGTCATTTCGCACTCCAGCGCCACCAATCACCGGATCTTGGCGCGACCGAACGAGCCCTTCCCGGATATCACGTTTCGTCAAACAACCTCCGCACTGCCCGATCTCATCGATCTCGATCCTCCGCCCGGCCCGCAAAATGCCGCTCTTCCCCCCTTGACCGATTGCAGGCCTATGGAGAACTGGCTGCGGAAAAGCCTCAGTATGTCGCTCCATATCTCGAAGCGCTGGCTGGGCTCGAGAAATCTGACCCGGACAATGCACTGGTGCAGGCGGCCGTAGGGCGCCGAGAGATCAAGAGCGGCAATTTCGGGGCTGCTGTCGAGCACCTGCAGCGCGCGCTATCGCTCGCAACTCCGCAGGCAACGACATGCGCCGACCTCGCCGATGCTTTGACTCACCTCGATCGAAAGAACGAAGCGGTGACATGGCTCGACAAATCAGTCCAGCTCGATCCGTTTAATCCCTTCACACAGCGCACCTTGATTGTGCGGCTAATAGAGTTGAAGCAGTACGCGCGAGCGCGCCAGGCCCTGGAGCACTATGTCGAAGTCTTCCCTCAGGACACGTTCATGCGCCAGATGCTGGCAAAGGCACGGGCGCAGCCGGTTCAGTAGGGAGAGGGTTCGTCGATTCCGGATCTATGGCCTGGCCGAGGAATAGGGTTGTTTGCGCACGATCCCTTTGCCTTGCTGGATGGTGACGATCTGCCCCGCGGCACGGCGGAATAGTTATCGACCTTGCCGTCGGGCCAGCGTAAAGAAACATCGGCTGCGGTTGCCTTCCCGATCGAAGTGCAGCCTGAAATCATTTTGGGACATGTAAGAGCCGCCGCTGCGCACTTCATCCACCTGTGCTTGACCGCCCGCGCTCACCCTGACGCGCGCCCCGATCGCATCGCGGTTGGTGGCGGTCAACGCCCGAATCAGAAGCGAATGACCGAGCGGAGGAGCCGTGTTCTTCAATAACGTGGGAGCTTCACCCATGTTCACGATAACAATTTCTTCGTTGGCCGTCGTTATCGAGGTCCCCGACGGCAAGACCGCGGGAAGCATGTACATCCGCGATCCCGGCGCCCGCTTGCGGTGACAGATCGTAAAACTGCCTGTCGCCGCGATTTCAGTAAAGCAGTCGCTTCTGCTTGAACGACTCTCCCGTGCGCCCGGAATCAACCTCCGGGTAGACATGTCCGTTGGCAAGAATCAGGTCCTTCCATCCATCGTTATCCACGTCGATGGCGGCGGTGCCCCAGCCCAGGTAGCGCGTATTGACCGCCAGGCCCGTTTCGATGGTTGCATCTTCAAAGTCATTCGCCGCGCGGTTGCGATAAAAAGTGTGTGTGTCATCGGCAAAATTGGTTTTGAAGATGTCAAATTTGCCGTCGTGAAAGAAGTCAGCAACCGCGACCCCCATGCCCGCCTGCTCTCGGCCCTCATCGTTGTAAGCGACACCAGCCTGAACCCCCATCTCCTCGAATCTCTTGCCGCCCACATTGTGAAAGTAGAGACTCGCCGTGGAATCGCACGCAACATAGATATCTGGCCATCCATCATTATCGAAGTCGTCGACTACCGGAGTGAAGCAATAGTAGTTCTTCGGCGTCGTGACATGCATGATGTCCGAGACATCGGTGAAATGGCCATGACCGTCATTCTGATAGAGCGATACGGTTTCGCCCGGCAGGCCGCGCGGGCCGCAAATCACGGGGAGCCCCTTCCATTCGCACTGCGATCGCTCACCCGGGTGAGGCGTGTGCGCGGGGTCGAAATCGAGATAGTGCACAACCAGCAGATCAAGAAAGCCGTCACCGTTAAAATCGAGAAACGCGCAGCCGGTGCTCCAGCGAGTCTTTGGTGACGCGACACCACGCTCCGCCGTTTCATTGCGGAAGGTGCCATCGCCGAGATTGTGATAGAGCGCATTGTCGCCCCACGCAGTGATGAAGATGTCCGCGTGGCCATCGTTGTCGATATCTCCTGCGCACACGCCTTGGCCCCAGCCAGTGTGGGCGAGGCCTGCTTTCCGCGTCACCTCCTCAAACCGGAGCCCGCCAAGATTGTGGTACAACACCGGTCCCGGCGGTGCCCCATCCTGCTGGAAACGATCACCGTTCACAAATAGGATGTCCGGCAATCCGTCGTTGTCGTAGTCGAATATGGCCACGCCGTTCCCGGTGGTCTCGACAATGTACTGTTTGTTCTTGTCTGCTCCCGATACGTTGATTGTCGCGAGTCCAGCCTTTGCCGCAATATCCTTGTAGTCGACGTGGGGTGGCTTCATCCCCGGCGGTAATGGCCGCGCCGCGGTGGCCACACCGTTGCCGGTTTGCCACGCCGATCTGGGCCGGAAGCGGGACGCAAGCCATAAAGACACTGAAAATGGTGACGACATGCGGAGAAGTGGCGCGTTGCATTCGCTTGACCTGCGCGGATTGTAGCATTCCAACTCCGATCGTTCCCTCAACTGACGACGTCGCCGCTGGCGCCCGCTCGTGGCTTCGGTAGGAACCATCGTGATATAAATGGATTCCAACCAGGCGAGTCGGTCGCTCGGAACCGCATGGACTTCTCCCGCCAACTTCATGCCTTCGCGTCGAGAGTCTCTCTGAAGCGAAAGCACAGCCACCACAACCCGCTCGCATGGGTGTCTGGAGTCCCCCCAAAGTTCCCATCTGTTGCTCCAACTGGGAACGCTCGCTCTGCTGGCCTTCGTTTCATCCGCGTTGCCGGCGCAAAACACATCCAATTGCCAGGGTCCCGTTGCGCTCGAAAAGGCGATAGCCGAACATCCATCCGCCGCCGCTTACGATGCGCTGGGTGCGCACTTCGCATCGCAGAGCCGGTTTTCCTGTCCCATCGCGGCATTCAAGTCCGCTATCCGCCTTGATCCTGTTTCCTGGCAGGGCCACTACAATCTCGGCGTCGCGATGCTGACCAGCGGCGATGCTCAACAGGCTGCTCAAGAACTCAAGACCGCGCTCAGGTTGAGTCCAGGCTCGGAGCAGATTCTTCTTCCCCTGGGTGTCGCACTCAGCATGCTGAACCGGCAGGACGAGGCGATCGATGCCTTTCGTGCCGTACTCAATCACGATCCGCACTCCGTCCGCGCCCTCGATGGGCTCACCAAGGCGCTGATCGAACAGAAGCGGTACACATCCGCGATTGCAGCATTGAAGGACGCGCCGGACGACCAGGTGCTGCGTCTGAATCTCGCAATTGCGTATTCTAAGAACGGCAACCTCGATGATGCCATCAAGATTCTTGCCGCGATGGCGAAAGATCATCCTGATTATGCCCAGGGCCGCTTCAACCTCGGAATCGTGTATACACAGCAAAATCGATTCAACGAGGCAGCGCAGGAATTTCAAGAGGCCGTACGCCTCGATCCATCGAATGACGAGGCGCGCGTGTCTCTCGTAAAAACGCTTGTGATCCTGGCACAGTTCGATGCTGCTGCGCCGATCATTCGAGAGTATCTCCACAGCAAGCCGCACGATTTCGACGCCCTCTATCTAAGTGGCGTAGTGGAACGGGGCGTTGGCAACCTCAACGAAGCGGAAAAGTATTTGCAGCAGGCGGTGGCGCTCAAGCCTGATGACTTCGAGGTCCTCTACAACCTCGGTTATGTGCTGGCTCACCTTGGCAAAACCTGACCAGGCTCGGCCCCTGCTCGAGAAGGCACTCATCAATCCCAACTCCAGCAAGGTCCAGTTCCAGTTGGCTTCAGTCCATCGCGCCCTGGGTATGCAGGACCAGGCTCGCGATGAATTGAACGCATTTCAAAAGCAAAAAACGCAGGAAGGAGATGAACTTGCCGCCGTTGTGAAAGCCAACCAGGGCAACGAGGATCTGGAGACAGGCGACGCGCAAAAGGCATTGGCGATGTATCACGAAGCGATCACCAAGGATCCGAACAATGCTCGAACCTACTACAACCTCGCTCTCGCCGAAGATCGGGTGGGCGACATCGATGCGGAGCGCCAGGCTCTCGAAAAGGCCGAACAATTAGATGCCAGCCTGGCCCTCGTGCATAACCAGTTGGGGTTGCTCGATCTCAAAGCCAATCGCACGACCGACGCGGAGAAGGAATTCAAGACAGCCATTCAACTTGACCCGCAGTATGCCGAGGCCCAAAGCAACCTTGGGGTTCTCTACGGACAGCTGGACCGGACACAGGAAGCTGAACAGCTGTTTCGCCAGGCCACGGAGAACAATCCTGAATATGGTCAGGCATTCGCAAATCTGGGGATCATTCTCGCCAGCCATTTTCGATTTGCCGACGCGGCGCAGGCGTTAGGCAACGGTGCAAGACTGCAGCCCGCAAATCCGGCGACGTTAAGCGCCTATGCAATGGTGCTGGTGCGCCTCAATCGAAGCAGCGACGCCATGCCGCTGTTCCACAAAGTAGTTGAGCTCGATCCGAAATCTCCCGGCGCACACTTGAACCTCGGAATCGCAATGGCTGATCAGTTCGATCTGAACGGTGCCCTCGCCGAGTTCACTCAGGCCGTCCAGTTGGATGCCAATAATGCGCACGCACATTACAACCGCGGCCGCGCTCTGCTTGACCTGCAACGCGGCACCGACGCTAAGCCCGAGTTGGAAGCGGCCACGCGGCTCGATCCCACCTTGGCCGATGGTATCTGCTGGGGCCTCATTGCCCGCCAGGCTGGAGACACGGACCAGGCAGTCACTGCATTCAGAAGATCGCTCGCCGCCAATCCGGATAGTCCTGAAACGCTCTTCATGCTCGGCCAGGAGTTGCAGCGCAAAGGAGACACGCCGGGCGCAAAGCAGATGTGGGAAAAGGCGATCGAGATTCGCCCCCAGTACAGCGAGGCAATTTATAGCCTGTCGCGCATGCTTGCCAAAAGCGACCCCGATCAGGCAAGGCAACTGCAGGCTCGTTTCGAAAAGCTTCAGGCGGACCAGCACATCATGGCCCGCGCTCAGTCGTTGGGCAACTTCGCCCTGGCCTCGGCTGACGCTCATGACTGGCCGCAGGCTATCGCACAACTGAAGGAAGCGATCGCTGTATGCGGCGGCTGCAGCGCGCGGTCACAGCTCCACAAAGACCTCGGACTCATCTACTGTCACTCTGGCTCCTTCGGCGATGGACGCGCTGAGTTACTTGAAGCGCAGAAGCTCGGGCCCGGCGACCAAGACGTGGAAAAGGCCCTGCGGCTTCTCGAAGCGGCCCAAAAGACTCAATGACCTGAGGCGCTAACTTCATCTGGCCGAAACTGGCGTCTGTAGCAATTCTCATTGATTGTTGAAGCGTCTGCAGATTTGGTTCCACCCACACCGGCACCCGAGACTTTATAACTGTGCCACCCCGATTCGCCCGACGATTCCAATGCGAAGGTAGGGCTTTGTCTCCGCACACTCTCCGAGATCATTTGGCTCGCCACGCGATTGCTCAGGAATAACAGCCTCTTATCGGTTATCCGGCTGATCTCCCTCACGTAGTGTCCCAGCTCGTCGGTCGAGAGTTCGGACATTCCGTGCGAAGTGAAAGTGAGATCGACGCTCCGATCCGGAATAGTAGTGAGCGCAAATCTGGGCAACATGACGACGTCTGCCTCGGCAATTGTCTCGCGCGTTAAGGCCTTTTCTCCATAGAGAAAGAATTTCAGATCAGGCAACGCTCTCATCAGGTAGTACGACGCCAACGCGACCTTTTCGGGAAGGTCGACACCCATATATTTTGTGCCTGAATGATCGCGCGAGAAGATAGTAGGCCATCCCGCCAAAACCGCCGCCGATCTCTGCGACGGTCGCGTTTTCGGAATCTAGTTGCTCCCTCAGTCTGTGGGAGCAGTAATGAGAATATTCGGCGCCGACACTGATATGCGTGCCATCGATGATGACTCCGAAGGGATTACCCACGCCTGGTCCGGCCAGGTCGCGCGTTGTGTATCTTCCGGCGGTGAGTGACTTCCAGTAATCGAGGCGACATAAGACATGGCTCAGATAAAAATGCCGATGTACATCCCTGATTCTTCCGGAGAAATATGCTTCTGATAGCCCGCCCGGCGCACCTAGAATTCCCGCGGAGCACGCATCGCGGTAGAAATTCCTGTACATTCGGCCTAGTGCGGAAATATCGCGCGCGAGCAGCGCCCTGAGGACGGGTCCGAGACTCCGCTCTCGGATCTCTCTGCCATCGTCCACTCGCTTGATAGCATCCACTCTCGGATTCCTGTTTCTGAACTGTCCTGATGTATGCCTCGCAAATTCGCTCCAATATTTGGGCGTCATCAGTCCGATCATCAATCTGGACTCGAAACCCATCGGTGACGCTTTGCAAATCGTAACGAGGGTCGCCTCGAAAGCGGCGTTTTCCATGAAAAGCGAACGTCACCATATGTGCGTGCGTGGACAGCCTTGATCTGGCCTTTTTTGCAGCCAGAATTGGATGACGCAGGTACTGTAACTTCACACCATGGCCTCCCATTCGCAATGGCGTTTTTTTCGATCCAGACTGTATTGCCAAAGACAATCAAACCGAGAGCCGTGCCGGGCTGACTTTGTCCCCTTCGCCTGGGGCGAGGAAGAGGTTACGGTCAAGCTCATCTTGGCGCGTGTAGAGTTCAAAATACCGTCTCCCCAACTTGTAGAGGGATGCATGCGATCCGCACTCGACGATCCTTCCTTGTTCGATAACAAGTATCTGATCGGCCCGGCGAATCGTCGAGAGCCGATGGGCGATGACAAAAGTCGTGCGGTCTTGCATGAGCGACGTCAAGCCGCTCTGGATAAGTGCTTCCGATTCCGAGTCGAGAGAATTCGTAGCTTCATCGAGAATGAGTAACCGCGGGTCGGCCAATATGGCGCGCGCGATCGAAATGCGTTGACGTTGGCCCCCGGAGAGCTTTACCCCGCGCTCCCCAATGATCGTCTCGTATCGTTCCGGCAAGCGCTCTGCGAACTCGTCGACGCGGGCTACTCTGCACGCCCATCGCCATCGTTCTTCGGTTGCTCCTGGACGGCTGAACAGTACATTGTCGCGGATGCTCCCGTCGAAGAGGAACGTCTCCTGCAGGACGAGCCCAAGTTGTTCCCGATAGCATTTAAGCTGAATCGTGCTGACATCGATACCGTCGACCAGGATCTGCCCGCTTGCTGCTCTATGAAAGCCACACACCAGAGAGATGATCGTCGACTTGCCGGAACCCGATGAGCCGACAAGAGCCGTGACCGAGCCAGCCTTTGCGTGGAAGTCGATGCCGTGCAGAACGGGTGTGCCGGGAACGTACGCAAACGTCACGTCTTTGAAGATGACATCACCGCGAATTGGGCGGATAATGTTGGTGCGCTCCACCTCGGTACCCTCTTCACTTTCATTCAGGAGCTCAAAAGTGCGGTCGAGGCCCGCCATGGCTTCCGAAAGTTGAGTCCCGACGCTCACTAATAAGGCGATAGGAGCGATCATGAACGCGAGCAGCATGTTGAACTCAACATAACTCCCGACGTCAAGGCGATTCGAGTGTACTTCACGTGCTCCCAAATACATAAGGAGTCCCCCGACCAGCCCTATCGCTACGGTCGAACCAAGCGACATATAGGATTGCGCAGTGATGGAGACGATAAAGCTGTCTAACAGGCGTCTGGCTCCTCCCGCAAAGACGTTCGCTTCACTCGCCTCAGCATGGTAACCCTTGACAACCCGTACACCACCCAGAGATTCGGTCAGACGGCCGGTAACTTCTGCGCTTATTTCGGATCGCCTACGGAAGAGGGGCCTTGTAACTCCGAATACGGCCTTCAGAAACCAGCCGAATGCCGTCAGAATGATGAGAGCAAGGATAGTCATCAAGGGGCTGATCTCTAGAAGGATGGCCAGCGCAACGATCGCGGCGAGGATACCCCCTGCAAAATCAAGAAACCCTGCACCTACCAGATTGCGGACTCCTTCTACGTCGTTCATGATTCGCGCAGCTATCGCGCCGGAGCGATTACTGTCATAGAAGGAAATCGGAAGGCGCCCAACATGGCTCTGCACCCTCATGCGTAGATCCGCGATCACGCGTTGACCGGCAATTGAAAGCTGCTGATTGAGGATGAACGTAGTAACTCCCTGGATACAAGTCGCAGATAAGACTCCTCCCAATATCCAGGGTAACTTCCCAAGATCGCGCTTGTACATAACGTCATTAATCAGGAAACGGGATGCCACCGGCATTGCGAATCCGCATATCCGATTGACAATCATCAGCGCGAGGCTACCCGCAAGAATCCATCGAAGCGGCCTTACAAGTTTCCAGACCTCTGGAATCATCTTGGTCAGTTGTAACCGGCTTCGGGTCGGGTTGCCGTCCTTCCCTGCGCTAACATCGGACGCGAGTCCGACAGGCTCAACCGGCTCGGCTCTCTCGCTTTCTTGACCACACTCAGATTGGCAGGAACCAGCAACGAGTGACCGCAGGTTGCGCCGTTCACTCTTGGGCTTTTGTGTGTCCAGGAAAACCATTCCGTATCCGATATCCTTTTTAGACTCTGCTGTGTCTCATTGCCCTCGTAGAGGACAAGCTTATGATGCGGCCAATCCGTGCTTGTTCAAGGAGTCTTCAACAAGAGACGATTTCAACCGCGCTTTGTCCCCTCTGAGGCGCCAGTGTTGATAGAAGCCATGGACAATGTGGACCTGCGGTTCATTACTATGCCATTCATCGGAAATAATCCGGGCAATGAATAGGGTATGGCTACCGATCTTTTTGACCTGATCGATTTTCATTTCCCGGACCCTGGGAGCAGAAGCCGGAACTGGAATGAGAAGGCTTCTCGATAGCGTTAAAGGAAAGGGAAGCTGATTCCAGTCGACGGCGTCTTTGGTGTGGTTGATTGCGAGTTTGAATGCAACTGAACACAACGATAAAGGGACATTGCAGATGGCAATGGAGCCCATCCGTTCAACCAAATGCGCGGCCCGCCTGGAATCCTTCAATGCAAAGGCAAAATAGTCGTTACCAAGGTCGCCTAATAGATTCATCGGAAAAATATTCCCGCCGCCTTCGCCATTCACGCTGCCCAGCATCAAGGGGTGCGGGCGAATGAACGCGACCTGCGAGGCACGTATCTCGCGGGATTGCATCTTTACATCGAAGGTCTGGAATCGTCGCCAATTGGAATATGCGGCCGGCAGATAGTGAGCCCACAGGCGAAGCCTCGCCAGGCAATAATTGGTTGAACCAAGGACATCAAAAAGGACAAGTTCAGATCGACCTAGGGAGATCACGTCCTTCGGCGCCAGTCGTATGACACCGAGCACGCGCTTGTCGCCTCCGCGCTCACAAAATCGGAGAGCGATATCACTGCTGTTACGTGATGCGGTGGTGCCGATGCCGTCTACGGAAACTCCGATAATGAACGGAGCGCAGCACGCCATGGTATGTCGCTCGGTTACATCGAGCGGAGCCCCAAATCCGTGCAAAAATACGGCTATCTCTCCCTGCGGTTGCCTCAGGCCAATAGTGAACTCCTGAGGAATCGAGGTGTCGCCGTACACAATCTTTTTCAGCTGTTGGCGAAATTGTCGAATGATCGACATCCATTATTTCCTTGTTTCCCGCGGGTTGCGTAGGGTTAGAGCTTCGAGGGCCGCTACCGGCCTAAACAGGCACTCAACCTCATCGGATTCGGGTAATCTGTGTGTGTGCCAGCGGGATCGTTTCATCTCATCAAGGCGAAATAGTTGTTCCGCGTCGGCTGTCGGGTTGCGGATTGACTCAGCCCCTTGCGCATTGCCTATATAGAGAAAGCTTCCGGTTGAAATGCGCGAGATCGTTTTTAGATAAGCGATCATCGCTTCCTGAGAAATGTCTGACATGGCGTGCGAGCTGAATGCCATGTCGACGCTTTCGCAGGGCAGTGATTCCATTTCAAAGAGGGGCATCAGCACAACGTCAGCACGAGCAAGGGTTTCGGCCGTGACCACACTCTCCCCATAGAGCAAGAACTTCAGATGCGGGAATGACCTAAGGAGATAGTAGGAAGTTAAAGCGAGGCTCTCAGGCACATCGAAGTCGATGTACTTGACTCCTGGTTGATCGCGCAAAAGGTAATAGGCCATTCCGCCGAAGCCGCCACCGAATTCAGCGACGGTGGCTTGCGCAGAGAAGAGGCAACTCGCAATCTTGTATGCTGAATAGTGCTGGTACGCAGCCCCCGCTCTGACCAACGTTCCGCCAAGCATGATTCCAAATGGATTGCCGATCTCTGGTCCCGCCAGCACGTGTTCAGGGAAGTGGCCATCAGTCAGAGTCTTCCAGTAATCGATTGCGAAGAGAGCGTCGCCTAAGAAAAAGCGGCGGTGAATATCCTTGATGTGTCTATCGAAGTATGCCTTGGTCAAACTGTAAGGCACCCCAATTAACCCGGTGGAACTCGCGTCGCGGAAGAAATTGTTATACATCCTGCGCAGAGAGGCGACATCCCGGCTACCTAGTGCCTGTATCACGGGGCCAAGGCTCGCGAGCCGCACCTGTCGCCACCATGCGCTCGCCTGATATACCTCCGGCGCGAACCGCTCCCGCTGTGCGGCTCTGATGTATGCCGCACAAATCCGTTCCAAAACCTTGTCGTCTTCAGATGAATCTTCGAGTCGAGAAGTGAAGCCGTTCGAGACGTTCATCAGATCGTACCGGGGATCTTCCCGATAGTGGCGATGGCTGCGATCTCCGACGCTTTTTATGGTGAGATAAAGCGCGAGCAGGTCTCTGGTGGCAGCCGCTGTTTGGAGCGGGTGGCGCAGATGTTTTATCTTCGGCCTCATCTTGACTTGATCAACTTCCGCCCGTAGCAAGCGAATGTGAAGTGCTATGTCAGCCTAACCCGACCAGATGGCGGACATGTCATCGTATTGTCACTGCTTTGTCCTGGTTCTTCCGCAGTCACGAGATCCTCTGACTTAACACAATGCAAGTGACAATGAATTGACAAACACCATACCGTTCAAAGACACAGTGGCCGGAATGCATGGGTAAATTACATTTCATGCTGCATCAGATGTCGAAATCGATTTTTCGTAAATAGGGCGCCGTCGATGATGATGGCGAGTGTCTTCGCCATTTTCTGGGCAACGGGGTACGGCGTGGCACAGGAGACGCCGCTCGATCTCTGGAGGTGTGGGCTTCTTTACCAGAACTTTTGGGGGGAACACAAGTTATCAGCCGATCATCGAACCGCTGCTCGCTGCTCCGATCGGAAAGAACCTTCTTATTGAATCGAGAGCCGCAATTCTTGAGAGCTTTTCGCCGTCCCCCAACGGCTATACTCATTCTCATTTCGCCGGTCTTACCTACCTTCAGGGTGACTTTACGGCGGTACCCCATGTCACCGTCGTCGGCGGCAGTTTTTTGCTTCCATTCGGTACTTATAACGAGCGTCTTTCACCAATCTGGATCAGCAACTTCCAGGATGGACCGTTGATCCAGGCGCTGGGACTGTGGCACCGGCGTGGGCGTGGGGGGAGAGTTGCGGGGCTCCGCAATCTCTCGCCCCCGTTACTCGATCAGTTACACTACGTGGTTTTCCGCCCTTAGCGGAAATGAACAGTTCAATTCCCAGCGCTCCTCAGGCGGCCGCGTAAGCCTCTATCTCCCGGAAAAGAGGTTGGAAGTCGGCGGCTTCCTACGGCCGCTCGCTCCAGGGGACGCAGGAGAACTTCATAGGGACCCATGTCTGGTGGGAACCGGCGAACACCGCGTTCCGCTTGCGCTCTGAGTATGCCCACGGAGAGCACGCGCAAGGCTACTGGATCGAAGCCGACTATCGCACGCAAGCATTCGGCGGACTCGACAGTTGGATCGGACGGTTTGAACCTGTCTTCCGCATGCAGCAGACCTTCCGCATCGACACCTCCGCTCAGCGACAGCGTGCCCCTCGTGAACACGCAGCGCGCCGATTTCGGCCTTGATTACAACCTGCCGCACAACACCAGAATTCTCACCAGCTATTCGCGGCAGTTCTCGTCTGCTGGCGATGTAAACATCTGGGAAACTGGAATCGTATATCGGTTCCTCTTCCCGGCCTGGAAAGGGAAATAGAGACGGCACAATTCCAGAACCCGGAGTGCCGTAAGCCACTCTTAAATGGGCCGCAAACGGGGGCGGTAGCTCAGTTACCGCCCCGTCACCACCAATGACTGAAGGCGGTCGATAGCCCAATCGAGGCTGCTGTATTTGAGCTCAAATACCTCCGCAGTCAACAGTTTTTCAATCGCCTCATATTGCTGATCGAGCGACTCCTTCGTTCCGTAGAGAACCTGGCGCATGGAGCGCCTGGCTGAATCCTTGCTGAACCGGATAAGCTGCGGCGAATCAGCCGCACTCCGATTCAGAAAACAAATAAAGTCTGCGCGAGTCGCTCTGGGCGCATGTGATGTGTGCCATGGGTGCGGTTGGCAGTTCGATCGAGGGCTTGCCTGCCGCTCGTGGCGTAGTCTGATACCCCTCGAACTCAGGCAACATCTTTGCCGCGGACGGCCGGAAACGCACTTGGTGGCAGTTGCCGGTTACCTGTCGATCAACTCCACCGTCCAGAATATAGGTCCCATCGTCGCTTACGTACGTCCAACCCGACCGCGCGCAACCATACGCCAGCGTAGACTTGCCCGCTCCCGAATCGCCGCACAAGAGCACGCCGCGTCCATTCAGCGCCACGCACGCGGCGTGCACCGGGGTGGCATAACGGGTCGCGATGCAGCAAGCCGGCACGCCCAGGAAAAAGTACTGTGCATAGGCCGGATGGCGAACCGCTCCGTGCGAGATGGCGATTTTCGCCTCGGCGCGCTCCAAATCGACGATGCAGTGATTGTCCGCATCCGCAATGGAGATCATGAGCGGAAGCATCAGCCGGTATGTGGGCGTTGCAGGGCACGTTGTCCCACCGCCCTCCACCAATTGCACCTCACAACGAATTGGCTCGGTATCACGCTGCTTTGAAAATCTTCCCCATAGCCCTCCAAATAGCTCCAGAATCGTTTCGGAGTTTGTTCTCACTTCGGCTGGGAAGCCAAATGGGAAGTACGTCGCTTGGAACGAGAGTTCCGCAGGTTCCATCATGAGCCTGGGGAGCCCCACCTCTCTACAGGTGTCATTGGGCGGTTCGACTTTTTCGATCGTTAACATCATCCACCGTGGAGAGGTGCGCGAATTCGTGTTTCAGTCTGCAGAGACTTTTGTTACGCATGTGCTACAGCGGCAGGCAGGTGACGTTTCGAACCCGTTGGCGGGAACTAACCTCGTCCCCTCCTCTTCAACCCAACCTACCAGTACATCGACTTTAGAATTGTCTGAAATTTGTCACCGAAATGTCACAGGGTTGCAAATTAGACGATCACACCCGCACGGCAGGAAAGGCTTCGGGAGTTCGAGAGTCGAGCTCGCGAACTGGAAGGTGCTCCCAATTCGATATCGCGGTGCCCAAGCAGGGCTGTCGAATGCAATATCCGCGACGCAGACAATTGAGTTACAAACTTGAGAAGTCTCCGTGAAACAGAAATGCAAGATGGAGTGGTATTGTCTGTGATGTGGAGCGTCGTAGGTGACCCTCCAATACTCTGGATTAGCTCACGCTGGAGAGAATGGAGAGGGCGATCGATGAAGCACAAGCGGATAACATTGCCGGGGGTCTTGTTGTTTGGGGCGCTGCTGCCGTTCCTGGCCCTGGCCAAGAGTGCGCCGCATCAGGATCAATCGCAACCTCAAACGAAACCGGCCCCGGTGGCCAAACCTGATCGCGGTCAGCAGGTCTTTGCGGAGAATTGTTCCCGCTGTCACAACGCGCCCGAAGGGTTTTCGTCTCGAATTTCGGGCACGATCGCAAGGCATATGCGCGTGCGCGCCAATCTTAGCAACGAGGATTATCAGGCCCTGCGAGGGTTTCTCAACCCCTAGCGCAGTTGCGTGCTCCAGGCCACGAAACACCGGTTGCCAGGCACGACAAAACCGATGTCCTCGCGGCGAACTCATCCCAGCAGAGCACGACACCCATGGAGTCGACAGGAGGGTCTGTGACGCGAATATCTCACGCCGCATCCCTCACCGGAGATTACAAAAGAGATTTTATGAAGAAGCTAATTGGGCTGCCTTTGCTGGTCGCCAGCATTACAGTATCGACCGCATTTTCGGTTCCTATAGTCCATGCCCAGGAGCCGAAACGAATCGAAATTACCGCGAAGCGATTTACCTATGAACCTGGCGAGATCACTCTGAAGAGAGGGCAGCCGGTAACGCTGGTGCTCAAGAGTATGGATGTAACCCATGGACTTCGCGTTCGCGAACTGAATGTCGATGTGAAGATTCCTGCCGGCGGCACACAAGAAGTGCAGTTCACGCCGCAAAAGACGGGGAATTTCGTGGCCCACTGCTCGGTCTTCTGCGGCCCGGGTCATGGTTCAATGGTTTTGAAGCTGCACGTGGTGCAATAGAAACATCATGGGAACGCCCCCGATAGCGTACCCGCGCGGATTTCGGCATCTCTTGCGATTGAAGAGGCGGAGTCCAACCCATGGCGGAGCCGCCATGATTGATAGAACCCGTGCACAACAGAGAACTCCGGGCCGGCTGCTCGACGTTCGTCGGATATCGTCCGCGCCACAAAGAGCGAGTGACTTCCCACCCTGTGAACTGACTCTATCTCCATTTCCCGAACCCGTGGAGAAAACACGGGAACTGGAAGCCGAAGCTTCTCCGACGGCCTGGTTTCGAAAGGAAGATTGCAGAAGTCGATAGAAGGAACATTGTGATTGACCGCCAAGGCGAAAGCGACGGGCGCCTGGTCGATCGGGGTGACACTGAGGGCGAAGCGGCGGGCGGTTTCGAGAAATTGCGCAGGAATTTTTGAAGCTGTGAGCGCAAACGCAAAGTATTCGTCGTTTACATCGCTCATAACGTTGAGAGGAAACATACTCGCCCTGTCTGCCTCGGCGACGCTGACAAGTGAGATGGGGCGCGGACAGGTAAAGAGCACGCTCATCGCCCGCTGCTCCAACGGTGACAACTCAATTTTGGATTTACGATGACGCTGCCTCCAACGCTGGAGCATAGTGTGGGCGTAGAGACGGATCCTTGGATGACAGTAGTTGATTGCGCTGCGAGCCTCAAAGACGAGAATCGCTGAGGGACCGGCCTGAATCGTATGAGTGCAACGCAGGCCCAATTCGCCTAGCAACCTTTGCCATTTACCGCTTTCGCGGAACTGAAGCGACATCTGCGTGCATTGTTTCTCGCTGGGAACCCTTTCCTTGTCGAATGCGACCCAAAACGTACACGGGACAACCGATGCCGGGCCGTGGCAGCGCGTCACATTGCGCGGTAATCCGAACCCGTGTAGCCAGACCGAGACTTCTTGCTGCGGCTGCGGTTGCCCAATGAAGAATCGCATCGGCAGCGTGTCTCCGCCGAAAACAACACTTTTTAGTGCCTTACGTAAATGTTTCGAAAGCTTCACAGCGGGAGCCTGACTCCAAACGCCTTCCCAGCGACGCGAATTCAGGAATAAAGCAAATCGGCCTCTCTACATGTCAGAGAATTGTCTCCATAATGTAACTTGAGTTCCGCACGCCTTTACAAACTGCGATCGGACCGAATCTCGGGCAGGTGTCGGTTGCCGCTTCAAACAGCCATCGAGTTACCAGCATTCATCAAGACCGGGGTTTGTCGAACTGAACCCGTAAGGATGCGGGAAAGCGGTAGACCGATCCGCCCTTCCACTTTACCGGTTCTGTCAAGGTTGCCCCCGAAAATCTCTCCGGAAGCGGGCGCGTGATCGACACTACAGCCATTCGAATCAGGCCGGCTCCCACACAGGAGTGCGACCCCGCTCCAAGAGCCAGGTGCCGGATCCGAGTTCGCTTCACATCTAGTTGATCGCCATGAGGAAAGTGTGCCGGATCCAGATTCGCCGCACGCACGTTCAACACGATGCGTTCACCTTTCCGGATGTGCGCCCCATTCACCTTGATGTCTTGGATCGCTCTCCTGAAGAGTATTTGCGGGAGCCCGGAACAACGCAGTAGCTCCTCTACAGCATGCTCCACAAGTCTCGGCTCACTGTGCAGAACTGCCCATTGTTCGGGAGACTCCAGCAACGCGAACCAGGCATTCGCCAGCAGGCACGGCAATGTATGTGAAAGAGCCACGAATCCCGTATCGCGCAGGGATTCAGGTCCGGGGCGGAAACAACTGCGAATCTTTGTGTTGGCGGTTTTGGCGCGCGACTTGAGAACTGCGTCGTAAGGCTCAGCCGCGGATGCCGCGATCGGCTCAGCCAGTTCGCGGAGTCGTTCGGCTTCATGCAGGTCGATCTTCGTAACCATCGCAGCGAGTGTGAGACACAAAGGGTGTGCATAGGAGGTCATGAGTTCCACGGGCTGGTCCGCGGAAAGGTTCTTGACCAGCGAACGGGCCGCCGATGCCAGTCCTTTACGCCAGACGCGCAAATGCAATAACGACAGGGCGTCTCGCGTCTCCCGTCGCATTCTTAGCACCTCGTCACGCGCCAAGGGATCAGAGGGTGCTTTGCTGTTTGCGCCGGCGGGGATCAGGCTTGAGCAATGGAAAGCTGCCAGAACATCGGCATAGCGGCACAGAACCCAGGCGCCCAATGAGTCATCAAAATGAGGCGCACGGTGTTCTGGCGGGAGCGAGTAATCGCTCCGATCTCGGTTCCAGGCAAGTTCCGTCATCTGTTCGATCTCCCGAGGGTTTCTTATACAAGCTTTCACTGAATGACTTGTCACTACATTGTCTTGGTTCATAACAAGATATCGGTTGTCCGATCATTCAATGTGTAGAAGAGCATCCGGTGATGGAGAAGTGACAAAAGGATGACAATTATCAACGAACTGTTCGACGACCATGAAGTTGTCGGCACCCCGATAGACGGAAATCGAGACAGCTTCACATCTGAGTTGTTCAGGAGAATCCTTAATGCCGTTGAGCGGCTTCAGACAGATCGCGGAGGTCAATCTGCCGACACGTTGGGCGAGCTTCAGGTTGTTGGCTTTCGACGCCCTGCGTATCGATAAAACTTCGAAGCAACAGAAGGTCGAAACCGCCGTAGCCCTGGTGCTCGGCGATCTTCACGCCTCCCCTCCTCCGGTGGTTCGCATCCATTCTCAGTGCACGACCGGAGACGTTTTCGAATCCCTTCGTTGCGACTGCCACGATCAGTTGCATCTCGCCATGCAGACGATCGCGGAGGCCGGTTCGGGTGTCCTGGTCTATGAGTACCAGGAGGGCCGAGGCATTGGATTGATGGAAAAGCTGCGCGCGTATGAACTTCAGGATCAAGGCCTCGACACCATTGAAGCGAACCTTCAATTAGGGCACGAAATCGATGCGCGCGATTATGAACTGCCGGTGCGAATTCTTTGCTTCCTCAAAGTTCGATCGCTTCGGTTGATGACCAACAATCCAAAGAAGATTCATGCCGTCTCATCGTCAGGCATCGAGGTCCGGGAACGGCTCAGCGCCAATGTTCCGCTGGGGAAGCACAACGCTCACTATGTGGCGACCAAGCGGTTGAAACTCGGTCACCTCTCCGGCCCAGTCCCCCCGCTGTACATCCCGCGTGGGGATGAAATGCAACAGTTCCTGGGCGACAAGAGCGCCACGCCGCAATCAGGAACACTCACGCCAGGGCCGCCCGCACCGATTTGTCGCGACAAGAGATTACATAACGGTGACAGTTGCGCGACAACTGCATGAACAGGGCGGAGCTAGGCTAGGTTCCATAAAGCGGAGAGTGTCGGTTGCGTTCATCGAGAAAAATCGTCTTCTTCTTCCCCTCCTTTGCCAGCTCCGAAGCCACGGCACCGCTTGGAATCCTTGCCGTAGCCACACTGTTGAAGCGGGCCGGCTTCGAAATTGTTCTTATCGACTCAACCATTACACCGAATTTCAAACAACGCGTGCTGTCCGAAGTGCGCCATGCTCTCTGCCTTGGCATCTCGCTCGTAACAGGCCCAATGATCCGGGAAACTGTCGACATCGCCCGTGCCGTGAAAGAGTTCGATCCGCAGTTCCCGATCATTCTGGGCGGTTGGCATCCGTCGCTACTGCCCAAGCAAACCCTTGAAGCACCCTACATCGACTACATCGTTCGCGGACAGGGCGAGTATGCGCTGCTCGAGTTGGTGCAGCATATCCAGGCCGGCGCGGCGCCCGACTTAATTCCAGGAATTGGATTCAAGCGCGACGGCCGGCTCGTTATGACCCAGGAGCGCGCACTGAAGCCTCTGGTGGAGATGCCGCCAAAGGCATATGAAATCGCCGATTTCGATGCCTACGAACGTGGATGCGGCCGTCGGTGGGCGATGTACACGTCAAGCCTGGCGTGTCCCTTCAACTGCTCGTATTGTACGAACTCGGGTGTCTACGGCCGCAAGTGGAATGCCTTGCCCGCGGAGCAGTTCGTGGAGGAGACAGTCGACCTGAGCCGGCGTTACTCGCTGGAGATGCTTTGGATTGTCGACGACAATTTTCTGGTCGATCTTGATCGCGCGCGCGGCATCGCTGAAGGGCTGGTGAGAGAGAACTCGCACTACCAGTGGAGCATACAGGCCACGACCAATCTTACCTCGCGGCTCTCTACCGACGATCTGAAGCTGCTTCGCCGCGCAGGTCTGCACCAGATATGCCAGGGCGTTGACTCCGGGTCCCACACGATCCTGAGGGCGATGCACAAAGACTGGCAGGACTTCGAATCGATTTATGAGAGTGCGGCACGTTGTCTTGCTGCCGGCATTCGCCCCTCATTCAACATCATCTTCGCGTTTCCTGGGGAGACGAGGAAAGAGCGCCGCGAGACGATCGATTTCATGATGGATGTGTGCCGGCGGTTTCCGGGTACCGAATTCTGGACCAATATCTTTACTCCTTATCCTGGTTCCCCCATCTTTGAGCGAACGAACGAATTAGGTATTGATACTCCCACCTCGCTTGAGGGATGGGCGGACTTCTTCCCGAGATATACAAGACTGCCTTGGCTTGACGGAGCAGAACACAAGCGCCTCCAGGTTACGCGTGATTATCTGCGCATCGCCTTCGATCGAATCCCGATCCGGGCAGACAATCGCGGAAAAATAACCCGCTTGGCACAGAAGATGATTTCATTTCCTGCCCGGTGGAGACTCGACCATGACATGTATAACGCGCCCGTGGAACTGTGGCTGAACTCCAAGCTTAAGAAGATTACAGAGATGAAGCCGGCCGTCGATGCAAAGCGCCTGGCGCGCACACCGGCAGAAGCCGCCTGCTGAATTGTCGGGGCTAAGATCCGAGGTGAACCTTTGGCTGATGTCTTATTGACTCACTCGTATCATCTTCCGTACGACTCGAAGCAGGTGCGCAAGATGCAGCCCTACGCACCTCTTGGCACGCTGTACGCAGCCGCTGCTTTGGCGGAAAAGGGCATCACCGTTGCGGTATTCGATTCCATGTTGGAAGAACCTCACGTAAAGTTCGCTTCGGCGCTCGAAAAGCACCGCCCGAGGGTCGTAGCAGTCTACGAGGACGATTTCAATTTTCTTTCCAAGATGTGCCTTACCCGCATGCGCGAGGTGGCGTGGGAGATTGCATCCGCTGCACGTGCGGTGAATGCTGTTGTGATTGTCCATGGTTCCGATTCGACAGACAATCCCCACCTTTTTCTGGCCAATGGATTTGACTATGTGCTTTGCGGCGAAGCCGAGGAGGCACTGGCGCTCCTCTGTTCGTCACTGCTGCGCGGCGTCGAAGTACCGGATATGGACGGAGTCATAAGGCACGACGCGAGTGGAAATCTATCCAGCAGCCCGGTGAGGCTTGCGAGGAACGCGGCGTGGGCTGAATTGCCGTCGCCTGCGCGCGATTTAATCGACCTGGAGCCATATCGCGCGAAGTGGATCAAAGCGCATGGCTACTTCTCCGCAAACATGGTGTCAAGTCGCGGTTGTCCCTACCACTGCAACTGGTGCGCAAAACCGATTTCCGGAACCAAGTTTCATCTTCGCTCTGCTTCGGCTGTCGCGGAAGAAATGAGGATCCTGAAAGTCGAAGCGAAGGTTGAACATATCTGGTTCGGCGACGATGTCTTTGGATTGGATCACCGCTGGCTGGAGAGATTCGCTCAGGAGGTGAGAGAAAGAGACGCCTCGTTGCCCTTCAAAATTCAAGCGCGCGCCGACCTGATGACAGAGAGGAACATCCGAAACCTCAAGGATGCGGGTTGCGTTGAGGTATGGATGGGCGTCGAATCCGGATCACAGGCAGTGCTGAACGCGATGGACAAAGGATTGCGCTTATCGAGTATCTTTGCCGCCCGGAACGGGCTCAAGGAAGCAGGGATCCGCGCCTGCTATTTCCTCCAATTCGGATATCCCGGTGAAACCTGGACCGAATTGCAGCAGACAGTCGCTCTGGTGCGTGAAACTCGGCCGGACGATGTCGGTATCTCCTTTTCCTACCCGCTTCCCGGCACCGCGTTCTACGACCGGGTACAGGCGCAGCTTGGCCAGAAACGCAATTGGACCGACAGTGACGATCTCTGTATCATGTTCAAGGCAGCTTACAGCACCGACTTCTACCAGGCAGTGCGCGAAGCTCTGCATGCAGAAGTCGACTCCTGGCGCGAGAAAGACATTTCCCATGAGGCGCGCCGCCGCGTCGACGCTCTATGGCAAAGAGTCGACGAAATGGAGGCCGTGAGCCGGCAACCCGATGCGTTCGTGCCATCCGAGAGGATCTCCATTGTACCTGCGTCTGCGATCATGCCGGTTCCGCGCTTGGCGCAACCTACGGAGGCCTAGATGCGTGAACTCCTTCTGACGCACGGCTATTACCTGTTCGAGGATCCGAAAGAGCGGCAGATCATGAAACCATATGCGCCGCTCGGAATTCTCTACCTCTGCTCGCATCTTCGTAACAAGGGATTCGACGTCGACGTGTTCGACACGACATTCTCCAGTCGAGAAGAGTTCTTCCGATTCCTGCGGACGGAAAAGCCGTCGGTTCTGGGCATCTACGCGAATCTGATGACGCGTGGCAATGTAGTCGCGATTTTCGGCGTTGCTCGTGAGGCAGGTTGGAAGATCGTCGTGGGTGGTCCGGAACCTGGCGCTTACACGCTGGAATACTTGCGCGCTGGAGCCGACTTTGTTGTCTCAGGAGAAGGTGAAGTCACAATGGAGGAGTTGCTGCTGGCGCTACGCTGCGGCGAGCGTGACTTCACCAAGATTGCCGGACTCTCGTGGTTGGATGAAAGCGGCGAATTGATCCAGGGAACGCCTCGCGGGCAGATCCCAAATCTGGATCTGCAGCCATGGCCTGCGCGGGAGGCCATCAATATCCAGCGCTACGTCGACACCTGGCGCACCCATCACGGAACCGGATCGGTCAACTTCATTACAGCGCGCGGTTGCCCCTTTCGGTGCAATTGGTGCAGCCATCAGGTCTATGGGCAATCGCACCGTCGCCGTGACCCCGTGCTGGTGGTCGATGAGGTGGACTGGCTGCTCAGCAAGTATTCGCCGGACATGGTTTGGGTATCAGACGATGTGTTCACCATCAATCATGGATGGATTCGCGCCTACGCCGCGGAAATGAAACGCAGGTCTTTGCGCGTGCCGTTCGAGTGTATATCTCGTGCGGACAGGCTTAACGCTGAAATGCTCGACCTGCTGGCGGAACTAGGTTGTTTCCGCATCTGGATCGGCTCTGAGAGTGGATCCCAGCGCATTCTCGACGCCATGGACCGCGGCGTGAAAGTGGAACAAGTACAGGACGCAGTTCGCATGACGCGAGAGCGAGGAATGCAAAGCGGCATGTTCCTGATGTGGGGCTATGAAGGTGAAGAGTTGGAAGACATCGAAGCGACGGTTCGTCATGTCAGCAAATCGAACCCCGATATCTTCCTGACAACCGTTTCTTACCCGATCAAAGGAACACCTTACTACAAAAAGATCTCAGATCGTCTGGTACAACTCGAACCCTGGAGCACTACTTCCGATCGCGAGGTCAGGATTAGAGGCAGACATTCGCGGCAGTTTTACGCGCAGGCTGACAAACTTCTACGCAGCGAGGTGGAGCGCGCCCGCATACTTCAGGGCCAATCAGTTCCTGACAGCTCGATCCTCACAACGATAGAGCAGAACATCCTTGATGCCAGAGCAGGTATACAGGCAAGCTACGCGGAGGTGGAGCAATGAATTCCATCGCCCCAGATGTTCACCTCGCCAGCAGCGCTTTCGACATCATCGCAGAATCGTACGATTCCCTGTTTACCGAGTCGATGATCGGGCGCTCGCAGCGGGCCGCCGTTCGAAGAAAGGCGGAGACGGTGTTCCGCGCCGGAGTTCATGTGCTCGAATTGAACTGCGGAACAGGCACAGACGCCTTCTTTCTCGCCTCCCTCGGAATAGCGGTCACTGCGTGCGATGCGTCCCCTCGGATGATAGAGCAAGCGCAGAAACAAAAGGCCGTGGCCGCCCCGCGAGCCGCGGTTGATTTTCGAGTGCTCTGCACCGAGCGCCTGGATGAGCTGCCAGCGGATTTGCAGTTCGATGGGGTGTTCTCCAATTTCTCCGGCCTTAATTGCATTCCGGATCTCTCCAAAACATGGCAGCATCTGGCTGAACGGCTTCGCCCAGGCGCGCAGATCCTGATTTGCCTTTCGACCCGATTCTGTGTTTGGGAAATATTGCACTATCTCTGCAAGGCCGAGTTTCACAAAGCCTACAGGCGTTGCCGCGGTACCACCGAGGCTACGATTGGGCGAAATTCCTTCCCCGTCTACTACCCAACTCTGCGTTCTCTTCGTCAGTCGCTTTTGCCCATGTTTCGTCTGTGTTCTGTCACCGGCATTGGTGTTACCGTTCCCCCTTCCTATCTCGAATCCTGGGCGCACAGGAACCCGTCTATCTTGCGCTTCTGCGAGGCAATCGATCGCCTGATCTGCGAATGGCCTGGTATCAGGGTGCTTGGCGATCACATGCTGCTGCGGCTGGAGAGGGCAGAGTGATGGAGACACTGGCAAACGGTATGTTGGTCGATCCCCTGCTCCAATTTGGCGTTCTGTTGCAGTGCCCCCGCTGCGCGTCCAGACTGAGCGGTATGGAATGTTCTGTCTGCGCCTTCGAAATGCATATCAACGACGGCATTATGCATGCGCTACCGGCGGAAAGATCGCAGCATTTCGCGCACTTCGCGCAAGACTACCAGTGCATTCGGGCGGCGGAGGGCCGCTCGAGCAACTGCGACACTTTCTATCTGGATCTGCCCTACCATGACATTTCTACGAGGAACGGTAAACAATGGCAGATCAGGGCCCGCAGCTACGACCATTTGATTGAGCATGTGCTCTATCGCAACGTTGCGCGGGGTGGGTTGATCCTGGACGTGGGCGCCGGTAATTGTTGGATGAGCTATCGCTTGGCACTAACAGGATACAGGCCCGTTGCCGTTGACTTGGTCACCAACGGGTTCGACGGTTTGGGAGCGGCAAGGCATTATCAGGCGCGGTTGCCCAGTCTTTTCCCGCGATTTCAGGCTGACATGGAGCACCTGCCATTCCAGGATGCGCAATTCGATGCCGCAATATTCAACGCCTCGTTTCATTACTCCGAAGACTACGCGACCACTCTGCGCAGCGTGCTGCGATGCGTTCGAAAGGGGGGAATGGTAATCATCTCCGACACGCCCTGGTACTCCCGCGAAGAAAGCGGAAGGCAGATGCTGCGAGAGCGGCGCGCCGCGTTTCTCAAGACTTACGGAACCTCGTCCGACGCCCTTGAAAGCCAGGAGTTTCTCACCAACGAGCGGCTGCGCGATCTGGAAGAAGAACTCTCCATTTGCTGGAAGGTACACACCCCGCATTATGGTTTTAAGTGGGCAATGCGTCCGCTCAAGGCAATGCTGCTCCGTCGGCGTGAGCCTTCCCACTTCCGCATCTATGTAGCCCGGAAGAACGCATGATTATTCTCTTTCATCCTCGGGCAACCAGGCCGCAGAACTGCCGGCTGCCGCTTGCGGTGCTGGCGTTGGCCGCGGTTCTCGAAGGCCGCGAAGAATACGAGATTGTCGACGGAAACATTGAGGACAACCCCGTCGAGAAAATGTTGAATCTGATCGACACGTACAAGGTGGACTTGCTGGGAGTGTCGGCCATGCCAGGGCCGCAAATGACCGCCGCCATGGAGGCTTCGCGCAAGATACGCGAGCACCGGCCAAAGGTAAAGATCACCTGGGGCGGCTACTTTCCGTCCATTTATCCGGCTGCGGCACTTAACGCAAAGTATGTCGACTTCGTAATAAGGGGACAGGGCGAAGATACCCTGCTTGAATTGATTGAAGCGCTGCGGGGAGCGAGATCACTCGATTCGATACTTGGTCTTTCATACAAAGACCAGTTCGGCCTGCACCGTAGCAATGGCGAGCGGCCCATGAAGGGGCCGGACAATTTCCCCTGGTCTCCATTTCATCGCCTGCCGGTGAAGAAATACCTGCGGCCATCTTTCTTTGGGAAACGGACCGCGGTTCACCATGCCAGTATCGGCTGCCCTTTCAATTGCAGCTTCTGCGGTGTTCATGCGGCTTATGGCCGTGATGAAAAGATGGAGTCGCCGCAGCGCACCGTCGCCATTCTTAAGCATCTTGTCAAAGAATACGGAGCCGATTCCGTGCAGTTCTACGACATGAACTTCTTCTTGCGGGAAGACCACGCCATGGAATTGCTTGAGTTGCTTGCACCGTTAAAGCTTCGATGGTGGTGCGAGGCTCGTGTCGATATCATGTCGCGCTACTCAGACGCCACGATGGCAGCGATCAAGCGGGCGGGCTGCGCCATGATCTTCTTCGGCGCCGAATCGGGCTCTGACTGGGCACTCAAGGAAATGCAGAAGGGAATTACGACCGAACAGACTCTTATCATGGCGCGCCGTACACGGCAGTTTGGCATTATCCCCGAGTTTTCGTTTGTCGTGGGCAATCCTAAAGATCCGGAGCGGGACACGCGTGAAACGCTGGCATTCATCCGGAAGATCAAGCGTATCAATCCGGATTCGGAAATCATCGTCCAGCACTACACGCCAACGCCTCAGCCGGGATCGATGTACGGCGAGGTGGAAGGGAAGATCAGCTTTCCCGATTCACCGTCGGAGTGGGCGACCAAAAAGTGGATGGATTTCACGCTTCGCATCGACACCAGCGCGCCCTGGCTCAAGACAAAGACGAAAAAGCTGATCGACAATTTTGAGCTCGTTGTCGCATCAAGGTGGCCGACCGTGCAGGATATCCGCGCTCCCCGCTGGAGCAGGATGCTCTTGCAAACACTCAGCGCATGGCGCTATGCCATGCGCTTCTATAGCTGGCCCGTCGAGTTGGAACTGGCCAACAGGTTCATCCAGTTACGAAAACCGAAGCGGGAGAGCCTGTGAACCCGTCGATGGAAGCCGCTCGGGACGAATCGGCAAGAAAGCTGCGCAATGATCGCGCCTTCGACCAGTTGTCGCGCTCGTATGACACGCAGCTGAACCCGCTCTTATCCCTGGAGCAGCGCTACCTTGAGTTGATGATTCCCGACCTATCCGGCCGAGATGTATGCGACGCCGGATGTGGATCGGGTCGGTGGCTGAGTTACCTCGCGAAAAAAAATCCGCGAACTCTAACCGGAATCGATACTTCTGCGGCAATGATTCAGGTTGCGCGGCAGAAAAGCATTCCTGGCGTGGAGCTTCTCCAATGCCCCTGCGACGAGACTCCGTTTCCACAAAACAGTTTCGACATGATTCTGTGCTCATTTGTTTTAAGTTATGTCGATGACCTGGAGGGTATGGCGGCGGAGACAGACCGGATCGCCCGGGATGGATGCGATCTATTCCTGTCGGACATGCACCCCGAAACCCAGGATCAGCTTGGCTGGAAGCGCGCATTTACGAGTCTTGAAGGTCAGATCAGTTTCGAAACCGTTCGGCATAACCTGCGACGAGTCCTAACCATATTCAACAACCTCGGATGGGATACCTGCGCTGCTATCGAGCCCGAATTTGGCGCTCCAGAACGCGAAGCTTTTGAAGCTGCCGGTCGCCTGGATCGATTACTGAAAGCCGGTGGTTTCCCCGCAATCTATATCTTGCATCTGCGTAAGCGCGCCGCCCTGATTCATGAAGCTGCGGGTTCTGAAACGGAACGGGAATGCACGGCGACGCTTACCGCTGGACGATGCTCTCTGGGGCCTACCGAATCTATTCAGGCTTCGCTGCGTGTAGGTCGTACCCACGTGACCAAGATCCTAAGTGAGCGTCTCTCGCCGTTTATTTCCGCCGTCCCCGGCCCTGAGATCGACCTCAGCGGCTACCTGGCGCTTCCAGGATTCGTCAATGCACATGACCATTTGGAGTTCGCCCTATTCCCGCGCATGGGAAATCCGCCTTACCCAAACGCCACAGCGTGGGCCAGGGATATTCAGCACACCTTTGCAGACGTCATTGCGAAACACAGATCGGTACCCAGAGACGTGCGGTTATGGTGGGGTGGAATTAGGAACTTGCTTTGCGGCGTGACTACGGTATGCCACCATAACGCACTTGACCCGGTCCTGCAGCGAGGCGACTTCCCCGTGAGAGTAGCCAATGACTGCGGGTGGGCGCACTCCCTGGCCTTCGGCGGCGATCTCTGCGCGGCGCGTTCAGCTACTCCCGAGACAGGCGCCTTTATTGTGCACGCATGTGAAGGCATCGATAGAGACGCGCGGGCAGAGCTTTGGGAACTCGACCGCCTCGATGTATTGGATGAAGATACTGTCATTGTGCATGGTCTAGCCATCGACGATGAAGGCGCCGCGCTCCTTGAGCAGCGAGGAACATCGCTGGTGGTATGCCCATCCTCCAATCAGTTTTTGTTTAGCACGGTTCCGGATATGCGGCGTTTTGACCGCATCTGCCATGTGGCGTTGGGAAGCGACTCTCCGCTGACTGCCGATGGTGATCTGCTGGACGAAATCCGATTCGCGATGCGTTCCTGCGGAGTCTCGCCGCAATGGGCCTATCGAATGGCAACCGAAGAGCCCGCGGCCATTCTCCGCTTGCGTGAAGGAGAGGGTTCGATCACAGTTGATGGGCGTGCGGATTTGATTGCCGTTCGCCACACCGGCTGCGACGCAGCAGAAAGACTTCACACGCTCTCGGCCGCGGATGTGGAGTTTGTGATGATCGGCGGACGCGTCCAGCTTGCGTCCGCAGCCATTTTGAAACGCCTGCCATCTGCAATCACTCGAGAACTCGAGCCTTTATGGGTTGACGGGACCGTTCGATGGTTGCGTGCCCCCATTAAGGAACTGCTCACGAGAGCCGAGGAGATATTGGGCGTCGGAAACTTGCAGCTCGGCGGAAAGCCGATTCGCGTTCCATCATTCCCGGAGGTTGGCCATGCCTGCTGAGATTTCCATCGATCGGTCTCCTTCGGCTATTGATCTACAAAACAAAGGAAACGGCAACGGTAAACTTACCCATCTTCCCATCTTTCTGTTAAACGTCCACGAGCATTGCAACTGCCGCTGCGTGATGTGCGATATCTGGCAACGGAAGGATGGCAGAGAACTCGATTTAGGAGACTTTGCGCGTCATCGTGAGTCGCTGGTGCAGCTTGGTGTGCGCAATGTTGTACTTACCGGCGGTGAGCCGCTGTTGCATCGCAATTTCGAGATGCTTTGTGATTTTCTTAAAGAGTGCAACATACTCGTCACCTTGCTTACCACGGGATTGTTGATCTCAAAACACGCCGCTGCCATTGCCAGGTCCGTGGACGAAATCATCGTTTCGCTCGATGGACCAGAAGACGTGCACGACCAGGTGCGACGGGTGAAGGGAGCTTATCGACTCATCGGCGATGGGATCCGCGCAGTTAAGCAAATACGCGCCGGACTGCCGGTTCACGGGCGATGCACGGTGCAAAAGGAAAATCACCGGTTGTTGCGGAAGACGGTGGCTGCGGCCAAGGCGCTTTCGTTGGATTCGATCTCGTTTCTTGCGGCTGATGCGACCTCTCAAGCCTTCAATAGGGAGCTTGTTTGGCCAGGCCAAAGACAAAACCAGATCATGCTAACCCACCCGGAAGTCGAAGCACTCGAGGAAGAGATCGCCGCACTGACTCGAGAATACGCCGTCGAAATCCGTACCCGCTATATCCGTGAATCCGAGGCAAAGCTCAAGCGCATAATTCGCCGCTTCAGGGAACACCTGGGGGAGCTATCACCGATTGCCCCATTGTGCAACGCGCCTTGGGTTTCGGCCGTTCTGGAGGTCGATGGCAGCGTCCGCCCCTGCTTCTTTCACCAAAAGATAGGAGATTTGCGAGGGAAAACATTGGAGCAAGTTATTAACAGCCATGAGGCACGAACATTTCGTGCGTCTTTGAAGGTGAGTGAAAATGCCATCTGCCAACGATGTGTCTGCTCCCTGAACTACGAGCTTACCCCGGAGTCCCACTCGCAACCACGAGCCCAAAAGACATAGGTCGACTGGACAGAATACTGGCCTCGCGAGGACAAATTGGAAATGATCGCCGCTGACAACCGTTTCCTCAAGAGTGTTCTGCGGTTTGTCGTCCGTCCTGTCCCAGCTTCGATCCTTACGGCACTGTTCAATTTCCTGACGTGCTACTTCCGCTCGTTTATCTCTGTCAAAGTTCCGATTGTCCTCTGGGGAGATCAAATTGGTTTCTTCACTGACGGAAGCAGAATGGCGCTGGGGCAGCTGCCTTACCGTGACTATTTCAAGATTGTTCCACCTGGGACAGATCTGACGTACGCTTTGTTGATCAAAGTGTTCGGTGTGCAGATGTGGATTCCGAATTCGTTGATGGCATGTTTGGCTGCCCTGACTGGACTTCTCATGACGCTGATTACATCGCGTCTCATGCACGGTGCGATCGTTGTATTACCCGGAATGTTGCTGGCAGGTTTCATTCTGCTGGCTTCAACAGATGCAACGCATCACTGGTTCAGCACGATTGCGGTCCTTGGCGCTCTCCTGGTCATGATGGACGGAATTACTCTTCCGCGCATTGCCATCGCAGGAGCACTGTCCGGCGTCGCCGCATGTTTTACGCAATCCAAGGGGGCGATGGTGGTCGCCGCATTCGTTGTTTACCTGGCTGCGAATGTCGGCCGCCAAGATGAGACTCCTTCCCGCAGCGGATGGCGCAAGAGTCTTCTTTTTTGCGCAGTAGCAGGTGGAGTGTTCGCGGCAGTGAATATGTATTTCATTCAGGCGGCGGGTTTACGAACCTGGCTTTACTGCCTGATCGTACATCCGCTCCGCTACTATCCTTCACCAACAATCAACAATTGGCAAGTGCTCATCGACGGTTTTCCATCCCATGCTGGCCTCGTCACGTGGGCGGTCTTTTTCTTTGTGTATGCCACTGTCCCACTGGTCTACTTCGTGTCGTTTGTTGGCTTCCGGAAACTATGGCAGAACGATGGAAGAGATCGGCGGGACAAACTTCTGCTCCTGGCTATGACAGGATTGGCGATGTTTCTTGCGGTTGCCTCGGCCCCTTCACTGAAGAGACTAGCCACAGTGAGCCCGCCGGCCATGATTCTACTTGTATGGCTGCTAGATCAGCCGGGGAAGGTAGTCGCCGGTTTGAAGATCGTGCTTGCCAGCGTAACTGTCGCCCTTGCGATCGCTGTACCCGTGCATCTCCAGATGCGATCGTCCTCCTACTTGACGCTTCCGGCTGGCAGAACCGCCTTTTTCGATCCCGATCTGTACGTGGAATATCAGTGGCTGCTCGGAAACACTTACCCCGGTGAGTACTTTTTTGGGTTGACACCTTTTTACACTGCATTTCATATGCTGAACCCCGCCCCCGTAGCGGATTTCCATGCTTCGGAATACACTCGCCCCTGGCATGTCGCCGCCCTGATTGAAGCACTCGAAAGTCATCACGTGTCAATGCTCGTGTTGAGGCGGACTCATGACTTCTTGTGGGTAGCGGGCTCTCCGTCAGACCATCTCGAACCGCTTCGAATTCATGTGAGCCGGAACTATCGAATGACAAAGACCTTTCCAACCGGAGACGAGGTGTGGCTGAGAATTCGAGCGCCCGCTGTTAGCTACCAACATTGATGTCACCCATCAACAACGCCAACGCTTAAGGGTTCCAAGCGCTCAGAGGTATGCATGGTCGGTCAAGCGGAACTAATAGAACAGCGCGTCGCCCAGGCCGGAATGAATGCCCTGGAGACACTACCAAGAATCGCCGTCCTGATTCCGTGCTTCAACGAAGAATCTACGATTGCGTATGTAATCAAAAGCGTTCGTGCTGAGTTGCCCGTTGCGCAAATCTACGTCTTCGACAATAACTCCACCGACGGCACAGTGGAAAGCGCGCTTGAAAATGGAGCTGTCATTTTCCATGAGAGACGTCAAGGCAAGGGGTTCGTCGTGCAGACGATGTTTCGCGAGATTGACGCAGACGTCTATGTCATGCTGGATGGGGACGGCACTTACCCCACGGCGAGCGTCCACGCCTTGCTTGAGCCGGTACTCGCGAACCGGGCGGACATGGTCGTTGGCTCGCGATTGGATCCCACCAGCCAGAGCCAGTTTCACTGGATGAACCGGCTTGGAAATCACATCTTCCTCTTCTTGACACGAGCATTGTTCGGGGTACGAATCCACGACATGCTATCCGGTTATCGCGCCTTTCGACGCAACATTGTCAAGCAACTCCCGCTTTTCTCGCGAGGTTTCGAAATTGAAGCCGAGCTGACGATCAAAGCACTCCAAAGGGGCTACCGGATCATTGAGCTTCCCATCAAACTCTCCAGTCGCCCCGCGGGAAGCTACTCGAAAATTCGTCATGCACACGATGGAGTGTCTATCATGGGAACGATTTTTTCACTGGCTCGCGATTACAAACCACTTACTGTCTTTGGATCGGTCGGTCTTCTCTTGGTCATGGCTGGCTGCATTCCCGGAGCCGCGCTGATTCTTGACTTCCTGCGCACTGGCTTGATATCCCGACCAGTCCCCGCCGTTTTTGCCGTAGGTCTGGTCCTCTCCGGCATCATTATCGGGATGGCCGGCTTGGTTTTGCATACCGTAGTTCGCCGCTTTCAGGAAATGGAACTCCAGCTGCGCTTCCTGGGCGGCGACCGCTCCAATACAATCCGGGAGCAAAGTAGGCGAATCGGAAATACCAGGTAGGTGGTCCCTCCCGATCGAATGATCGACGCAGTTGCGTCCGTTCCTCCCAGGCCGCCCAGGCTTGGCGGGTTAGTCCTCATTCTCTGTCAGGCGGGCGCGGTACAAAGCTGGCAATCCAAACGCTCGTTGGCAATCGCTCGCAAAGAGAAGCGCTTTCGAGTCCAATTCCCAGGCTGGTGCGGAGCTGTTGCAATTGCCGCCTGTCAGGCGTTTCTCGCGCCCGTTGGAGAGATCGCGAAGCCACATGTGTGTCGGTCCGTCTTGTGCTGACTCAATTGCCATCCATCTTCCGTTCGGCGAGACCACGGCTCCTGTTCCATCTTCCTTAACCGCCATGTCTATTCGGGTGGATCTTCGAGTGGACGGATCAAACTCCATCATCGTCGAATTCCGATTGGCCACCAGTTCGAAGTCTACGGATACTCCATCGGGCGCGAGCCGCGGTTGAAGTGCCTGTCCCTCGAACGAGAGCTCTTCACTTCGACCGTCATGCAGCCATCGAAGCACATACCGGTCATGCCCCATCGACTGGTAGAAAAGTCCGGCTCGCGAAACCACAGGGTACGAGGAGAAGAGCGCGCCACTTTGTACGGCAACGGGCTCAAAATGTTGCCCGGGCTCGTCTTCGTAGCTCACCATGCGTTGTTTGGCGGTAAAAAAAGAAATTAACGCCACCATTATTACCGCGGTAACAGCCAATCGCCGCGGCATCCCACGCCAGGATGGCCAACCAACCGCAAGAAACAATGTCAACAAGAGCCATACCTTGGGGAACAGCCATAAGGGCCGCAATGGCAAAGTCAAGAGCACGTACGAAGCCACGAGCAAGATGCTGCGCAGCGGCCCCGACTCTTCCAGCAGCAACACCAACGGCAGAAGAAGAAGGATTTGAGTGTAGGAAGCCGTGCTGGCCGACATGAGAAGCACGGCGATCACGAACCAGGCAAAATCATGCCGGTCGGTTGTTCGCTTCCTGGCCACACCGATAAACAGGAAGGCAACGACTGCCAGCGAAATGAAACTTCGCAGGAAGAACAATAGCCATGGCGCTTGCCAAAGAGGATGAGGATTCAGTTCCGGTTCCGTCATAAAGGAGCGCATCAGAACGGTTGCAAACGTCGCATCGCCGGGATTGTACGGATCAACCTGACCCATTTCCAGCGACCGGGGGAGAATCTGCGTTGCGTAATACCAAACGTCGGCCGGTCCAAACAACAAAACCGCCACGCCCGCGAGAAGGAGAATCATGGCGGTCATGCCCAGCAAAGCCTTCCACTGACGCTTGAACGCGAAGAGAAGCAGGAACGGGCCGCCATACAGCTTCAGCCCAAATGCAATTCCAGTCGTGACTCCGCCCATCCAATGGTGTTTCCGGTCCAGGAAATAGAACGCCAGCGTCAGCAAAAAGAGCAGGAAAACGTAATACTGTCCAAATTGAAAGTTGGTACGGAGCGAAAAGTAGCCGCAGAACGCGAGAAGCCAGATCGTTTCAAAGCGAAACTTCGTGATTTGAGATAACAACCAAATCGTCGCTCCCAAAAACAGCAGGTTGCATACCAGCCAGATCCGTTTTGCCGATTGGGGTGGAAATCCGGCGAGTCCGACCAGGGGAAGCATCGTCAGGGGAGTCTGGGGTGTGTAGGCGCCAAGTTGAGTCCCGTTGCCTGCGCGGTTCATCTGCCGTGCGAACCACGTCCAATCATAGTATTTATGCAAAGGCTGATGCTGGCGGACTAAGACGGCAGCTGTGTAGTAATTGGGGAAATCCGTCTCGGCCTTCGTCCAACCTCCCCGAAACGGTCCGACCAACAGAAGCACAAATGTTCCAAGACCAGCCAGGCGCGTTATCAACTTGACAATCGCCCCGCTCGACAACGCGCGCCCTATTGTATGTCCAGAACTGTGTCTTCTGCTGCCAATCTGGAGGAGACTACGCAAATCCTTAATACTGTCCACCTCGATAGAGTTGGAGTGACATTGGTCGATGGGGCGATTGTGATCTTTCAACCCTCCGGTTCGTCGTCAAGGTTACCAAACCGCGAGCTACTGGAAGTCGACATGAGATCCAATTCGTCATAAGCGATCCAGGCCTTCAAGTCATGACGGCCGCTTGGGTCCGAAAAGTCTAAAGGTGAAATGGTTTCGTGTTTCGACGTACATTGACTTCGCCGATTGCGATTTCTTTGGCTATCCTTTCGCTATGCCCGCTCGCCAGGGAATCGATAGGCTTGCTAAGCCCAAACGAAGATCTGCTCCCTATCCTTTCATCTTCGAAGCTCTAACCCCGCTCGAGCCCGAAGTCCGGCCCATGTTTTCGGGTTTCGCTGTCTATGTCGACGACAAGATCATCCTCATGCTGCGCGAGAGCGCGAAGCACCCTGAAGACAACGGCGTCTGGCTCGTCTTCTCCGAGACCGCGAACCTGGCCGACCTTGGGATCCGCCGAGATTTCCCATCACTTCGTCTTATCGGGTTGCTCGGGGGCAAGATAGCTCATTGGCGGCTCATCCCAGCCGATAGCCCCACCTTCGAGTCCGAAGCCCTGCACGCGTGCGACCTTCTCCTCAAGCGCGACCCGCGGTTCGGCCGTGTTCCACAGTCGCGTCAAACCCGGCCGGCCAAACCACGGCGCAACTGACCATCGCGACACCTGCCGCCCCGGTTCTGACAAATCCTTCGATGTTACAATCGAAGGCGTAGATGGCGGCTATAGTTCAGCGGCAGAACGCCTGACTGTGGCTCAGGATGTCGTGGGTTCGATCCCCACTAGCCGCCCCAATTTAGAATCAATAGCTTACAGAGTTTTTACCCATTCCGGCATGCAATGGCGACTACCATTTTCCCAAGATTTCCGAAGCAATAAGGATTCAGTGGGACGCGATGAGAACTAAGGTTATTTTCCGATGCAGAAAGTAGTGAATATCAAATCGAGTATGTCATCTGGGGTTGTTTGCCCGGTGAGGGAATCAAGGGCCCAGAGAGCACGGTAGAGATCGATCAAGATCATCTCATGAGGAATCGCGTGAGCATTCGCTTCGGCTGCTGCCTCTAAGGCCTCGACACTGGTATGGACCGCTTGCTGGTGGCGGAGGCTGGTTAACATACCGGGCTCAGAAGCCGCCCCCCCTGTGGCTAGCCTCAAGATCCGTTCACGCAATGCCGTGATGCCTTCACCGGTGAGTGCGGAGGTAGGCAGCACGCCAAGATTGCTGCTCTCTGCGGGAATGGACCTGAATTCGGTTTGATCCAAGGCATTCAAATCGGTTTTATTGATGGCGACCAGCGCGGGGCGCTCGCGGATCGCAGCAAGCAACTTTCTTTCTTCATCATTGAGCGACTGCGTGGCATCGAGGACAACGAGCACCAGGGCCGCGTCGGCCAGAGCTTCGCGGCTACGAGCAATGCCCAGCTGCTCCACCTCCTCTGCGGCGTCGCGAAGCCCGGCGGTGTCCACTAATTCAAGGGGAATGCCGTCCAGCGAGATACGCTCGGTGACCAGGTCTCGAGTTGTGCCGGGCATCGCGGTTACGATGGCCCGATCGCGTTCGACAAGTCGATTGAAAAGCGAACTCTTGCCCACATTGGGGCGACCCACGATTGCCAGGGTAAGACCGTCATGCACAATGCGGCCTCGCGCGAACGAAGCTTCCAACCCTGCGAGCGGGCCCGTGAGTTCGCGAATCCGTCGCGCGATTTCCGTCGCTGGGGTCACCTCGACGTCGTCCTCCGCGAAATCGATGCCGGCTTCGAGAAGAGCTATGAGTTCGACCAGCGATTGTTTCACCGGCGCTACTCGTTGGCTGAGGGCTCCGCCCATCTGGCTGGCAGCCTGGCGAGCCTGGGTCAGCGTTTGCGCCTCAATCAGGTCCCGGACAGCTTCGGCCTGGGTCAGGTCGAGTCGGCCGGAAAGGAATGCGCGCTGTGTGAACTCCCCTGGTTCGGCCAGTCGAGCGCCCAACTCGACCGCCCGACGCAGTAGATACTCCAGAACAACAGGCGCCCCATGAGACGCGATTTCAACCACATCCTGGGTAGTGTAGGAGTGGGGCGCGGCGAAGTATGTCACCACCGCCTCATCGATCCGCGCGCTGCTGCCTTCCCCACTTACAGCGTCCAACACATCGGCCAACCGAGCCCGCGCATGTTCGAGAGGTTGGCGCAATCGCACCATTTGTTCGGCGATGGAGGGGGCCGCTGGACCGCTCAGGCGCACGATGCCGATGCCGCCGCGCCCCGGCGGTGTGGAGATTGCCGCGATTGTGTCGCCGTCTCGAGGAAATTCGCTCATGCTCTGGAACCAGTGTAGAGGCCCGGCCGAAGATCAGTCCGGAGCCCTGAAAACAGTCCGCAAAAACCGTTTAGCAAACGTCAGAGCGATATAATGATGGGAAGATCCATTCATAATTCTGATGGAACCCCTTCAGGTTTGCAAACGTTTTCAATAATAAAGGTTGGGAAACAAGTGAAGTCTACATCGAGCATGGGTCGTGTCCTTGTGTTTTTCGGGGTTCGTCAAGGGGTGAAACCGCTTTGGTTGGTGGGTCTTGCCGCCTGGTTAACCTTATGTCTGGCTTTGCCTGCTCAACAGCAGCCGATTAACCTGTCAGTTTGGCAGGGGATTCTGCACAATGCTGCCGGAGCGCCCATCCCCGGCGCGACCATCACTATGGCGGCTGGCAGTGTCAGCGCTGATACAAAAACCGGGCCGGACGGGCGATTTCAGCTCAAGCCGCTCCCCGCAGGACCCTACAAGCTCAAGATCGTTGCCGAGGGTCGCACCATCGAGTATGCGCAGCCGATCGTGATACAAGCGGGCGAACTCCCGGCCAGTATTGAGATTTCCAACCGCGGCGAAGTCAGCGTCGCGGTGCAGGCTCAGGCCTCTGGCACCGGCGGAGAAGCCCTTTCGAGCCAGGCGGTGAGCGAATTGCCCTTGAATAAGCGCGATTTCAGCCAGCTCCTTCTTCTGGCCGCCGGCACCATGACCGACTCCAACGGAGCTACCAATTTCACGGCACAGTTTGCGATCAACGGGCAGCGCGGAGTCGAAGCGACCTTCGCCATGGACGGCGGCGACATCAGCGACCCGGAAATGGGTGGATCGACTTTTTCTAACTTCAACGTGGACGCCGTCGAAGGCATCCAGTCAAGCTCCGGTTGGATGCCGGCCGAAATCGGTCGCGGCGCCGCCGGATTTACAGACATCATCACGCGTTCTGGGGCCGCCGGCTTTCACGGCTCATTCTTTGAATTCGTTCGCAACTCCGCGTTCGACGCGCGTAATTACTTCGATCATCCCACTCCTGCGTATCCCGGAAGAATTCCTCCTTTCCGGCGCAATGAGTTTGGTTTCACCAATGGCGGGCCCATCTACATTCCTCACCTGTACGATGGCCGCAATCGGACCTTTTATTTCACGCAATATCAGGGATTCCGCCAGGTACTCGGAACGACCCAGGTCATGCCCGTACCCACCCAACTTGAGCGCGACGGCCACGACGTACTCACTTACCCCGACGGCACGATCGATACATTGCGTGTCCCTGTCAACCCTTCCATTGCCTCCATCCTGGCACGCTACCCTCTCCCCAACTATCCCACCGGCGCGTTTGGCGCCCGCACCTATGCAACCGCATCAAAGGTAGACACCGACGCGAATCAGTTTTCGCTCCGGATTGACCATAAGTTCTCCAGCAAGGACCAGTTCTTCGCGCGCGTCAACTTCAATAATTTGACCGGCCCCACCACCAACCCCGACCAGACCGCCATCGATCCGGCATTTGGCGTTCAATACATCGACAGGCAGCGGAATGTCGTCGGCACTTACACGCGTACCGTCTCTCCCCGCATGGTTCTGGTATCTTCAATAAACATCACGCGTTCGACTCCCGGTTTTCCCACCTTTGATTACACCGACCCGGGAATCAAGTTCAATGATGGATTGTTTGAGGCTTTTAACGCTCCCGCCGGATCCGTCATGCAGGCTTACGGCAACCTCTTTCAGGGCCAGGAGAACGTGGCATTCACTGCGAGGAATCACGCCATGAAAGCCGGTGTTGATGTCCGCCTCAATCGAGATACAACCTACTTCGGCACCAGTCCCAACGGGGAATACGATTTCGGCGGAGGTACATCGTACGCCCTTGAGGGAATTCCCTCGGAGAGTGGAATGCATGACGTTCATCCAGGCGATCCGTTGCCCGACACGCTCTCCGCGTTCCTCTCCGGCAGTTCCTTCGCGTACACCATTGCGATCGCCTCGCCCGGGTTCTCGAGCGGCGAGCATATCGGGCCGGCCGCCATCAGCCGCAACAACGTGGCCGTTTATGCCCAGGACACGTGGAAGGTAACTCCGCGCATCACGCTCGACTATGGCCTGCGCTGGGATCTCTATACGCCCATCACCGAGCGGGCGCATCGTACTTCGAGTTTTCTCACGACCAATGATGTTCAGAATTTTCTGATTAATCCGCAACCGGGGTATCAGACCAATTGGCATGCGTTGGAGCCGCGCTTGCAGGTCTCGTGGCAAGTTACAGACAAACTCCAGGCGCACGCCGGCGGTGGCATCATGGCCATTCCGCCCAATATCTGGCAGGATAATTTTCTCACCGGGTCCACTCCGTTTGTCGTGTATCCGCGCCTGGTCGCCGCACAAGGAGCGCCGATCGCCTACGGATTTAAGATCACGCCGGATCAATTGCCCGCCACCTATACAACCACTGGCACTGACGTTTTCGCCACCTGGACAACCAAGGAGGTTCCCGGAAACACGGCCATGGATGTCGATCGTTACGAGAAGGACATGGCGACCCTTGGCCAGCAACTCACGGGCAGTTATGTGCTCAGCCCGCTGAATCTCAGCGGCATCGATCGAAGCTTCAACAACGCCACGATGTTCACCTGGACCTTTGGGCTGGAGCGGAAGATCGGCAACCTTACTGCAGACGCGAGCTACGTCGGCACGGCCAGCGAGAAGTTGCCACGCTATAGTTTTCCCAATGCCTTCGCAGGCGCGTCACCCGGCTTTGCGCCCCACACTACCTTCGACAGCGAGGGAAATGTCACTGGCGGCTTCGGCGTGGAGAATATCATCATCGGCAATTCGCACTCCAGTTACAATGCGCTGCAGACGTCGCTCTCCGGCACAATTGGCCACGGTGGTCCAGGGGTGCAGGCAAGTTACACCTGGAGTAAGTCAATCGACGACACCAGCCTTGTCCTTCCCGGTACGGGTTCGACCGGTGCGGTGGCCGCGGGAGTCTCACAGGATCCTTTCAATAACCATCCCGAGAAGGGCCCCTCCCAGTTCGATGTCACACACGGCTTCAGTTTGAGCCTGGCCCAGGATCTGCCTCTGGCAAGCGTCAACTTCCTCCACGCAGTCTCTCGAAAGATAACCGACGGATGGGAACTGCTCAGCATCACCAGCATCAATTCAGGCTCTCCCTTCACGGTCTATTCGGGCCTTCAACAAACCGGTTATGGCGCCGGCGGAGTTGATCGCCCTGACCAGATAGCCACGCCTCAGCTATCCACCGCGCGCAAAGTGCGGGAAGACTATTTCGGACATGGTGGAGACAACGGCGTCGACTTTTTCTCCATTCCGGTTCATCTCTCCGGCGGATCGGGACCCAACCAGGGCCGCTTCGGCACCCTGGGGCGCAATACGTTTCGCGGGCCCGCGTTCTATAACTTCGATTTCGCGCTCATCAAGGACACGCCCATTGGTCGTCGCAAGAGCGGGGCCGAGCGCATGGATCTTCAGTTCCGAACTGAATTTTTCAATATCTTCAATATCGTTGACATGGGTCTGCCGTCCAACACCCTCCAGGTGAACAGTTCCACCGGAGCTATCCTGCGCAACACCGGCTTCGGAATGATCAGCAAGACAGCAGGTAACTCGCGTCAGATTCAATTCTCATTGAAGTTGATCTATTGATCCCGTCAGATAGTTTGATCGATTCCCCAAGTTACCGGCATCGGTCAACGGATCATGATGGACTTCCGTCTACCCAACAGGATGCCCAGCGTCATTGAGGATCAACTCAATCGCCACGGACTTGTCTCCCCGCAGGGACAGCGAAGCACGCGCATTCTATGTATTACAAGAGGCTCGATGGAGAGAGGCAGGCAAACTTGAGTGACATTTATTGCAGTACTTTTGGTTAGGCGCAATGATTCGCATATGATCTAGTCAAAATCTGCTTGAGTGAGTTATCCTCAAGGCTATGGCGATAGACACGATACTTGCACAAATTGATGAAGAGATTGCGCGGCTAACTCAGGTTCGCTCCCTGTTAGCAGGCTCTGGAAGTTTAGCCTCGAGCCCATCTGGGCGTAAAGCCAAGAAAGCTCCTGCCAAAGCGAAGAAATCACGCGTGCTTAGTCCCGAAGCACGCAAGCGGATCGCTGATGCGCAGCGAAAGCGTTGGGCGGCGCAACGGGCGAAAAACAAGTAACAACGACCAGGCTACGTTGTGGCTGATGTGAGTCCTGCTGGAGCAGACCGGCATTGTGCCCCCGGCATTGTGCCCTTAGATAAAGCCTGATGGGCCGCCTCCCGCAGCCATATCAGAATGAAGCGGCTGCGGCACCATCCTCCAAGGACTAACCATCTCGGTCCATGCGGTCATTGGCGATTCGGATCGCTAACCGGCACCGGGATCCATCCGTGTCAAGGCGGTCCTGTGTCCGTTTACGATCAGCCCGAACAAATTCACATGGGTCGCTACCAGGTTTCCAGCGCGAGAACGGTTGGTGGCCCCGAATGGCCCTCGATGACCTGCGTCCCGATCACTGCCTCCATATTCAGCTGTTCCCAATTCTTTGGAGCTTTTGCGAGCAGCGAATCGAGATAAACGGGATTGTAGAGAATCTCTCCGGCCGCCTCCGTCCCTTCCTCGGAGATTCCAGCCGCAATAATGACCGGCTGTCCGGTCGTGCCGTCATGGATGCGGGCAACGATCGCATAATCGCGCGAAAGCTTTTGATAGGGCAGGTCCCAGGCGGTGGCCCAGGTCGTCTCCGTCTGGCTCTTGCGATCCACCAGCAGCGCGACTCCGTCCTTGGATTCAAATCCGAATCGAAGCTTCTGGGTGACGCGCAGCGTCCAGATGTTATCGAAGGCCCCGATGAGCACAACCGGACCTTCCCGGAGTTGTGAAAAGCTGGCCTCGGAGGCGGGTAACACGCGAAATGCCTTATGGCGCGAGGCCAGGGCAGCCACGGTGCGCGTCAATGTGATCACGTCGGCCAGGGCCAGGTGTCCGGAGTAGTGAAGGCGGAAATAGAGTGGTTCGGGTTTGGAATTGCCACTAACCGGGGCGTCGTACGAGTTGATCGCATCGACATCGAGATTCTTGGCCGGCTCGCCCAGGCAAAACGTTGTGGGGTTCACGCTGTCGGTCACCGGTCCCCAAAAGCGATCGAGGTTGGAAGGCGGCGGAGGCTCAGCTTTGTACCGTCGCCCCGCCATCCAACCCGCGGAGGCTGCCAAAACCATGAGCGCCACGATGCTCCCCGCGAGCCACCATCGCAACCCCCTGCCTGGACGTTGAGTGGTTGAGACCCGCAAGCGCTCGGAATCGACGACCGGGTCCGCCACTACAGGCGCCAGGTCCGGTTCGATCGCTGACCGCTCCGGGCCGCGGAAGAACGGAACGTAGGACCCCACCGGTAGCTCAATCACCAACTCCCCGCGGTGAGTTGGGTCGTAATAATACTGCGTCAGGCGCTTGCGCACCTCTCCGGCGGTGATCCGCACCACAGGGTCGGCGTTCGCATCGTAGGTAGGAGATCGTCCGAAGACTTCCACTCCAATGCTTCGCTCTTTCAGTTCGGCTGCATTGCCGAGGAGCGTTTGCTCCACCGTATACGACAGGAGCGCAGGATAGCGTTTGCTATTGGCAAAGAGTGGATGGGCCAGCAGGCGTTCCAATTGCTCGCGGATCCTCGGTGCGTCTATGAGAGGGCTTGCCTCCGAAGTCTCCGCAACGGGCTTTGGTGCCACAGGCATTGGCTCTGCAACCTTCCGACCGGTGTCCGCATGCGCGTACCATTCTGCAGCGTTCGGCTCAGGACCACGGATTCGCATCGAGATAGCTGAGACATCCGCGGCTGTGCCCTCGGCCCATAACACCGAAACCACGCCACAAATACACACATCCCGCGCTAAAGAACGTATCATACGTGGACGTAATTTACTTGTCCAGATTCCTTTAAGCCAAACGTCTACAAGAGCTTAAGCCAGACAACCTCGATGTGGTACCCGATGACACCTTCTCCCGCGCAGACGACCAAAATATAGTCATTCTGGTCCAGGAAGTAAGGTCAGAGCGGGTCCGAAGCCGACAGTTATGCCGGCATTGGTCGTGATTCTGGTCATTACTTCCATGTGATTGCGGCTCCTCGCCCCTTCGGTAGGTCCCTCCCGGAAATCCGGGCTTGGCCGCCAAGGGGCGCCTTTTTTTCTGGCGGGAAACTGGGAATGGAAGAGGAACCGGGCAGCTTCACTCCCGCTCGAAACGCGCCGTCGCAGACAAGATTTCTGATTTGCCGCAGCCGGCTGCCGATAGATTGCGAAGCCGGGCCTAATAGAAGAGGTATTTGCGCCAGCGGTCGTCGCCTCGCCCAAGCATGCGCATGATCTGCCGGCTGGTGTGGAGAGAGAAGGGCCGCGGTTCCCGCAGCAAAACCATGTCGTCGATTTCGCTGAGCATCCGGTTCCCCTTGCGACGGTTGCAAGCATGGCAACACGCGACCAGGTTCTCCCAGGTCGAATTTCCGCCCCGGGATCGCGGTACGACATGATCCAAAGTCAACTCGCCTGCCGGTAGTACCTCGCCGCAATACTGGCAAGCGTTGCGGTCGCGCAGGAGGATATTTTTGCGCGAGAGCGCTCGAGTCTGATGGGGGATGCGCCGATACTCTAACAAACGGATGACCGACGGCATGGCAATCCGGCTGCGTTGCGCGTGAAGGGTCAGGCCATGCTCCTCCTCGGTTCGCGCAATCCCTTTGAGTACCAGCACCAGCGCCCGCCGCGCTCCGCAGATATTGATCGGCTCGTAGGATGCATTGAGCACCAGCACCGGCATCTGCAGAATCTGGGTAGGATGCGCGATGGAGCCGTCGCTGGCGTGGGCGGCCGTTCGAGCGATCGATTTTTGCTTGCGTGCATGAATCATGGCTTTTCCCAGCGACATCTCTTCTTCCCCCGTCAAAAAGATGGTTGGTTCTGTGACGCGTGCATGCGTGCCGGTTTCACATCGACTGACGGATTCTCGTCCCCGCCCGAACCTTTTTCCCCCGGTACACCCTGAATGAAATTTCGGGAGCTCAATCCGCGACGACGATCAAAGATCCGCCGCGCCCGTGCCAGCGTGGCTACCCAAACGCTTGCGGCGCCTGACCTCATCAAAATCTGCGCCACGGAACGGACTGTAGCCCCGGTTGTGAATATGTCATCGATGAGCAGGATGTGTTTCATCGCCACGGCCTTCGGATCCGCGACCACAAACGCTCCGCGCAGGTTGATCCGCCTTTGACGCGGCGTGAGACTGGCCTGGCTCTCTGTGGCACGAATCCGCACAACTGCGCTCGAGGCCAGCTTGAGCTTCCAGCCCGGATGCACACGTCGTAACCCAGCCAGCGCATTCGCCGCCAGGACGCGCGCCTGGTTGAAGCCTCTTTGAGCATGCTTCGATCGATGCAGCGGCACCGGAATTACCAGCATTTCTGCCGGAGCTTCGTGAGCCAACCGGCCAATCGCCTTTGCCAGCAACTCCCCGAGTCCACGAGCGGCCGGATGCAGGCCGTCGTATTTGAGCGCGTGAATCGCGTCCCGCATCCGCCCTTCGTATGGCCCGTACGAAACGGCGCGCACAAAAGCCGGCGGAGCCAGCCTGCACGTCCGGCAGGTCAGGGGAGACTCAGCAGCGTCGGGGAGTCCCATAGGCTCTCCGCAACGCGAGCAAACGGAGTCCGTCTGTATGGAAAACTCCATCCAGCACGCATCGCAAATTGGAACGGAAGAGAGGCGCGGCAGGGGAGAGCCGCAGAGGGCACAGTCGGAAGGAAGCAATGCACAACTCACTGTGTCCAAGGGACTTCGAAGTACGCGGGCCACAGCGCGCCACGCGGAAGTCTCCGATGGTGGAACGTCGAGCGTCAGTGAACTCTGGTCACTGCTGAAGACGCACCTCGCTTCAAGGAACAGGCCATTTCTGATGCCTTGCCACTGTATTCCTTTGAATATATCTATACGCGCTTAAACGTTTGATAGCAAACATTGCCCACGCAGCATCTCTTGAATTCACCCGATCGCAACACCATCTACCTGTGAGCCGTAATGCAGGAGGCGGAGTTGCTTGGCTGCCGATCATCATCGGGTATCGGCAGCAGCGTTTCAGTGGTTCTTCGATCCCGCAACGAACAAAAGAGCTCCGCCGATCAGGATCCCCGCAACGCCGAGCAGCGGAGGTATAAGCACTGTGTGACGGGACTTTGTCTCGATTTGCACCGGGCCAAGATCGACCGCCTTTTTGCGCGTTGTGTAGGTAAAGCCGCCGTACGCAAGAGCAGCAACCCCGGCAAGTATGAGTACGACCGCAGCGATTTTCATCGAGCCTTTCTGGCTACACGATGATATGTACCACCGAAATGGAAAGGTCTGCGAGGGAAGCGATCGACGTGGAACCCAGGAAGATACGTAATGGCGGGGGAGATTTCGGGGGTGGAGAAACACACCTTGCCGGTCATCCGGAGGGCCACCCGGCGGATCATCCGAGGTTCGGAGCCTCGTACAGCCCGCCGGGGTTCGAGTTTCCTGAAATCTAGGGCCGGTTGAGGTCGTCGCGGTCGCGGTCGGTCACGACATCGCGTTCGACCACCACGTCACGGTCCCGGTCAGACTTGTTGCCCGCATCGCGGGCAGCTTCTTTCACGTTGCCCCAGGCCTTCTCGACCTTACCCTTCACCTGCTGCGTCGCGCCTTCCACCTGCGCACCAGTATCGCCGGTCCACTCTCCGACTTGGCGCTTGATCCGGCCTGCCGCATCATCCATTGTGCCCTTCACGGTATCCTTGTCCATCGCTCCACCTCCGTGGATTCAAGTGACGTGCAACTTCGGGACTAATCCTCCCAAAGATTTTCTGGGTTGAAGAGGTCCGCCTAAATTGTGCGCTGCTCCTGATTCAAGCAGTGCAGTACCTCGCTCTTGGTTCATCGCTACAACGCAGCAATCGAACTAGACAACTGGCCGTCTACCCGATATCAACTGGAGAATCAGCACCACCACTGCCGCTACCAGTAGCAGGTGAATAAATCCTCCCAGTGTGTAACTGCTTACCAATCCCACTAGCCAAAGAACCAGGAGGATTACAAAGATCGTCCAAAGCATTCCGATACCTCCCGAGGGCAATGTCCTCGCCTGAATCAACAACACACGCTTGGACGCAGACCTATTGCAAGATGGTTGTTTTGGTTTCGCAAGATAGCTTAAAGACAAGAGATATGTTCGATCGTTGATTATGCCGGTGCGTCATCGTCGAAGGTATTCGCTTTCCGGTACAGCTTCGCGTCTGGCGATCGCATCCAATCGTATTGTGCGGACCTGACTTGCACGAAATGACGATCGGCTCAACAGGATGGATAACTCATCATCCCTGTCTTGACTATGACGTTGTAAGTCCGGTGATGATTCACCGGAGAGGGAGATAACGATGCTTTTGATCATCATTCTGCTTGTGCTGATCTTCGGATTTGGATATGGCGGCTACCGGGCCGGTCCCGGATTGGGGTATTACGGCGGCGGCGGCCTCAGCCTTATCCTCACCATTGTGCTGATCTTGTTGCTCCTGAAAGTAATTTGATCTGTTAAGCAAAAACAGAAATTACCTCTTTGCGGAAAGGCTTGTTCCGCTCTTGAGTTTTAGACCCGCCGGCCGCAGAACTCAGTCAACCACCTGAGCACTGCGGCTTTTCTCTGTCGCATCAGGCTCCGCCGCATCAGGCTCCGCCGCGCGCATCTCCTTGAACTGCTCGTCCAGTACATCCAGTTCCACATCGCTGAGCTTTTCAATATTCATCATTTGATCGCGTGCTTTATCGATGGCGCGGATGAGTTCGTCGAGTTTCAGATTGATGGCGCGCGCGTCGCGATTCTGCGTGTTCTGGATAAGGAACACCATTAGAAAAGTCACGATCGTGGTGCCGGTGTTGATCACCAGCTGCCACGTATCGGAATAATGGAACATGGGTCCCGAGATGACCCAGGCGCAGATGATCAGGGCGGCGCATAGAAATGCCCACTTCGAACCCAACCAAAAAGAGGCGCTTGCTGCAAACCGGCCGAACCGATCCATCGTCGGGTTTGCGCGTTTGGTCTCTGCGTCTTTACCCGGCATCGCCGCCTCTGAGTTAGTTAGATGCCGTTTCACCGGCGCAACAGTCACGGTGGGTCATTAAGTGGTTATGAACTCGACGGTTCCGGCCCGGTAATCACGCCCTGAAAGCGCGCTGCTCCGCGGAAAGCCGGCTCGGCGGCCAGGTACGATACACTTCAGACCGTGGGGGTTAAGCCGTCTTTGGGTGTGCGTTCGCTGGTTTGCGGAGCTCTGTTTTGCGGAATTCTGTCCGGGGCTCTCTTGTTCCATAAAGATCTCCAGGCGCAGCAGGCGCCACCTGCGCCGGCCAAGCCTCAACAGGGCGGAATGGGCGGAATTGCCGGAGGGATCGGCGCTGCCCCCGTCTACGACGAACAGAAACGCCCCATCACTGCGGGCGGATTCGTCGATTCCGGACCGGTCGTCTTTCAGGACGTCACCAAGGCCGCAGGGCTCTCCGGCTGGACCCACAAGATGGGCTCGCCGCATAAGGATTTCATCATTGAGACCAACGGCTCGGGCGTGTGCCTGGTCGACTTCGACAACGATGGCTGGCTCGATATCTATCTCGTCAACGGCGCCACCTTCAATTCGCTTGATGGCAAGGAAGAGTCCCCTCACGCCGCCCTGTTTCGCAACAACCACGACGGCACCTTCACCGACGTAACGCAGAAGGCCGGCGTGGCCAACGATCGCTGGGGATACGGCTGCTCGGTTGCGGACTACGACAACGACGGCTGGCCCGACATCTATGTCGGCAACTACGGCAAGAATCGGCTCTACCACAATAATCACGACGGCACCTTCACCGACAAGGCCGAGCAGGCTGGCGTCGCCCTGGGGAATTGGTCCCCCGGCTCGTCTTGGGGAGACTATGACGGCGACGGCCTTCTCGACCTTTACGTCACCGGCTACGTCCATTTCGATCGCGATAACCTGCCCATCGCCGGCACCAAGGCGGTCGGGTTTGCAAACTGTCAGTATCGCGGAGCCGCCGTCAATTGCGGGCCGCGCGGGTTGCCTGGCGAGGCCGATCATCTCTTCCACAACAACGGCGACGGCACCTTCACTGACGTGACCAAAAAAGCCGGCGTGGAAGACAAGGACCACTACTACGGGTTCACCGCGATCTTTGTCGACATCAACGGCGACGGAAAGCCGGACCTGGTTGTGGGCAACGACTCCGAACCGAACTACCTCTACATCAACAAGGGTGACGGCACCTTCGATGACCAGAGTTATGTCTCCGGCTTTGCTCTCAATAAAGACGGACGCGAAATCGCCTCGATGGGCATTGCGGCGGGCGATTACGAAAACAACGGCCTCATCGATTTCTTCGTCACCGATTTCGGCGACGACTACAAGGTGCTCTTCCACAATGACGGCGATGTGAGCTTTACCGATGTGAGCTACAAGGCCGGCATCGCGCAGACCACGATTCCTTTTGTGGGCTGGGGCGATGGATTTCTCGATTACGACAATGACGGCTGGCTCGATCTGTTCGCGGTGAACGGGCATGTATACCCGCAGGTCGACCAGCATGATTGGGGAACGACATTCGCCGAACGGACGCTGTTGTTTCACAACGTGCCCGAAACAACGATCTCCAGCGCGGCTGCCACGTCGAAGCCCTCAACTGCATCGAAGGAGCGCGGCTTCGAATACATCAAGCCGGTAAAAGGTTCGGGGCTCGCAGTCGTGATCCCGGGCCGGGGCGCGGCGTTCGGCGATCTCTTCAATGATGGCAAGATCGATGTGATCATCAACCCCGTCGATGGGCCGCCGGTACTGTTGCGGAACGTGAATCCCGATCACCATCACTGGGTGGAGATGAAGCTTGTCGGTGGACCCAAGAGCCCGCGCGACGCGACCTGCGCCACCGTTTATCTCAAAGCGAACGGCATGCGCATGCGCCAGGACGTTTTGTCCAGCGGGAGCTACATCTCATCGAATGACCGGCGACCGCACTTCGGCCTCGGCGACGCGACCGACGGCGGCACCGCGGAGATTCACTGGCCTTCCGGCAAGGTCGAGAACGTGAAGTTGCCCGCCGTCGACCGGATCTACACCATCACCGAAGGTGCCGGGATCACCGGAGCCACGTGTGGCGGCAAGGACTGCCCCGTTATGCCTCCACCCACGCCGGCAGCCGGGAAGTAAGAAGAACGTGCCCCCCGTTGCTTCGCTGAGCAGCCCGACTCGCAATTGCGAGTCGCATCCTCAAATGACCAAACTCTGGGCGCCCCACCCTCGCGACGTTTTCGTTTTTGTCGCTAGGGTGGGGTATCTCGAACCCAAATCAGTCTTGGGCATGAGGAGCGAAGGTCGCCTTGGCGACCGCAGTCGAAAGCGTGCCCTGAGCCTCTCGAAGGGGATCTGCAGTTTAAAAGGGTGGCCCATCGCGCTTCTCCTGGCCGCATGCGCGCCCTCCTGGCTTCTTCACGCACAACAAACCCCACCCCCGGAATCTGCTCAGCCATCCTCCAAGCCTCAACCCCAGTCACCGTCTGGCATGAGCGGCATCTCCTCCGCCGGAACCTTTAAACCGGTCTATGACGAGCAGAAGAGGCCTATTACCGCCGGCGGCTTTGTCGATCACGGCCCCATGATTTTTGCGGATGTGAGCAAGTCGTCCGGACTGGCATCATGGCAGCACGTCATGGGCACGCGCCAGAAGAAATACATCCTCGAGACCGACGGTTCGGGTGTTGGCCTCATCGACTACGACAATGACGGCTGGCTCGACATTTATCTCGTCAACGGATCGACCTACGACGCCTTGACCGGAAAGAAGAAGCCGCCGCACGCCGGCTTATTCCACAACAATCACGACGGCACTTTTACCGATGTCGCAGCAAAAGCCGGCGTCACCAACGACCGTTGGGGCTTCGGAGTAGCCATAGGCGATTACGACAACGACGGCTGGCCCGACATCTTCGTCTGCAACTTCGGCAAGAACCGCCTCTATCACAACAATCACGACGGCACGTTCACCGACGTCGCGGAAAAGGCCGGCGTGCCCCTGGGCAACTGGTCCGACGGCGCTACCTGGGGCGATTACGATGGCGACGGCCGCCTCGATCTGTTTGTCTCCGGCTACGTTCACTACGATCTGGACCACGAGCCAACCCCCGACGATGGCACCGTGGCGCTGGCCTTCTGCCAGCTTCATGGCGTGCCGGTGATGTGCGGCCCGCACGGCTTAAAGGGCGAGCCCGATCATCTCTTCCACAACAACGGCGACGGCACGTTCACCGACGTCAGCGTAAAGGCCGGTGTGTCCGATCCCAGCGCCTATTACGGCTTCACCTCCACCTTCGTCGATGTGAACAACGACGGCAAAGTCGACCTCCTCGTGGCCAACGACTCCGAGCCCAACTATCTCTACGTCAACAAGGGCGATGGAACCTTCGACGACCAGAGCTACGTTTCCGGCTTTGCACTGAATAAGGACGGTCGAGAGATCGCTTCCATGGGCCTGGCTGTCGGCGACTACGACAACGACGGCCTGGTTGATCTTCTCGTCACGGATTTCTCCGACGACTTCAAAGCTCTCTATCACAACGATGGCGAAGCCAGTTTCACCGATGTTGCGGACCAGGCCGGCATCACGCAAACCGCTATCCCGTTTGTGGGATGGGGCGATGGCTTTCTCGACTTCGACAACGATGGCTGGAAAGACATCATGATGATCAACGGGCATGTCTATCCGGAGGTGGACCAGCACGACTGGGGGACGACCTTCGCCGAGCGCCCGCTCCTCTTCCGGAATACGCACGATGGCAAATTCGCCTACGTGCCCCCGGTCAAAGGTTCCGGCCTTGCTGCGTTGACTTCAGGCCGCGGCGCCGCCTTCGGCGACCTGTTCAACAATGGCAAGATCGACGTGGTCATCAGTCCCATCGACGGCCCGCCCGTCCTGCTCAAGAACGTGAACTCCGACCGTCACCACTGGGTGGAACTGAGATTGGTCGGCGGAGCCCAAACCGAAACCAACCGCGGAAGCCCCCGCGACGCCGTCGGCGCGACCGTCTATCTGAACGCCGCGGGCATGCGCCAGCGCGAAGACGTCATGAGCGGCGGCAGTTACATTTCTTCGAATGACCAGCGGCCGCATTTTGGGCTGGGAGAGGCGACCGACGCCGGAACGGTGGAGATTCATTGGCCCTCAGGCGCAAAGGAGACCCTCAAACTTCCCGCCGTCGACCGGATCTATACGATCACCGAGGGCAGGGGGATCACGGACCAGTTGTGCGGCGGCAAGCCCTGCGCAAAGGGCTCAGAGACCAGACCCGCCTCCCTGGCCCCAAAGCGCGGGCCATAGTTCCAAAAAAAAACGCGGGGCACGAATGCCCCGCGGACTGAATCAAACCTGTTTGGCTTAGAACACTCCGGCCAGAAAAGTTTCAACCGCCGAGAGGCGCTCGCCGGTGGCCCCGCTCTTCTCCAGCACGGTCGGAGACAGGGTCATGACCGGGCAATGCGCATGCGCCAACACTTTGTAGACCACGCCGTGGCGGGTGACGGCGGCAAAAGCCGAAGCTCCCTGGGCGCCGAGCACGATCAAATCCGCTTGCTGGGCTCGAGCCTGGAAGAGCAATTCCTCGGTTGGATCGCCGGGCACCGCGATCGCCTGGACAGAAAGCTTTCCCTGTTGTTCCGCCGGAATCAGCGCCAGCAGGTCGGTTTCAAGCTCCTCAAGCGTGCGCCCGGCGAGAACCTCGTGAGCCTCCTGGGGCTTGATCACATGCTGCAACACCAGCCTGGCGTTATGTTGCAACGCAAGTTCCGCGCCAAACCCGGCCACAACATAGCTGGTGTCCATCAGGCTGAGGGCGCAAAGCACGGTTTTGGTGGCGAAATTGCGGTAGGTTCCCTCGACCACATCAGGTCCGACAATGCATACCGGAACGGCCGCGGTTCGCAGCACGGCTTCTGCAACTGACCCGACCAGCAGTTTGCCGATCGGCCCCGGACAGTGGGTGCCCATCACGATGCGATCGATTTCGCGTTCCTGCGAATAAGACAGGATCTGGTCGGCGGCCAATCCCGGCCGTACCACGACCTCGCAGCGCAAGCCTGCGGCCCGGGCCCGTTCGGCCAGCGGTTCAAGATGTTTCATTTCTGCGCGGGCAGCGGCGGCGTAATCGTAGTAACGAATCCCCGAAGTTTCCGACGCAGTCACCACAAGCGTGTCGTAGGCGTGAAACAGGATGAGATCCGCCCCAAATTCCGATGCTTGCGCGAGCGCGAAGGAGAATGCCTTCTCGTTCGAAGGGATTTCCGAGGCGAACAGGATGGTTGACGGCTTACTCCAACCCGGCTTCAAGGTGGTCATGGGAAACCTCCTGGCGGTGCGGAGAATTAGAAGCGTGACAGGTCTGGGGATGAGCTTACGGTGATTGAAGACACGTCTGTCGGTGATCTGAATCACCCAGGATGGGCGGTGGTGTAACCACTTTACGAAGCAATCTTGGATAAAAATGTTGCCTCGTGATCCGAAAATAGCAGACTATTCGATTTTCACAACGTCAATTTCTGGCGAAGTGACGCCAATCACAGCGAGAGCAGCTCTGGGCCTGCTTTTCTTAGGACAGCATCGCGGGTTTCCCCTCTTTTGATGATTTTCCGGGCAAGGTTCACCGCGATCGCACGGAGGCCCCATGCAGCCCATGAACACTATTCCCGCACGCGGCGGGTTGAATTTCGATGAAACGCCGTTTCTAGCCATCTGGGAAGTCACACAGTCCTGTGATCTGGCCTGCAAGCATTGCCGAGCCGCTGCTCAGCCCATCCCTCATCCCGACCAGCTCAGCACGGACGAAGGCAAAGCGCTGATCGATCAGATCGCCAACATGCAGGTGCCAATCTTCGTCTTCACCGGCGGCGACCCCCTCAAACGTCCCGATGTTTTTGACCTGATCCACTATGCCGCCGAAAAGGGCGTCAAGGTCGCGGTCACCCCCAGTGCCACGCCGCTGCTCAGCCGGGAAGCCATTTTCAAGATGAAGGAAGCGGGCGTGGTCCGGCTCGGCATCTCGCTTGACGGCTCCAGCCCCGAAATTCACGATACCTTCCGCGGGTTGCCGGGCGCCTGGGCGCGCACCATCCAGGCAATCGAGTGGGCCAACGAGGCCGGCATTCCCATCCAGGTGCACTCCACCATCAGCCGCCACAACGCCGCCGATCTCGACAACCTCTGTGCCCTGTTTGAAAAGCTCGCCATCGTCATGTGGAACGTCTTTTTCCTCGTTCCCGTTGGACGCGGGCAACTGGGCGACCTGCTCTCCGGCGAAGAATTCGAGCAGGTTTTCGGAAAGATCTACGAGCTGTCGCACCGCGTCAGTTTCCAGATCAAGACCACCGAGGCCATGCACTACCGCCGTTATCTTCTGCAACACAACCTTGAAGAACGCCGCATGGGGCACGGAACCGGACACGGTTCGGGCCACCCGCATGCTGCTGCCGAGTACGAGCCTGGCGCCCCGACCGCCGACGCCCAGAGCCGCACACGCGGATGGGCAACCCGGCGCGTCAACGACGGCAAGGGCTTCATGTTCATCTCTCATGTAGGCAACGTCTATCCCAGCGGATTCCTGCCCATCCACGCCGGCAACATCCGCGAGACGCCGCTGGCTGATATCTATCGCAACGCCCCCATCTTCAAAGCCCTTCGCGACACCAGCCGCCTCGAAGGCAAATGCGGAGCCTGCGAATACAAGGAAATTTGTGGCGGTTCGCGTGCCCGGGCCTACGCCGTTACCGGCGACCCGCTGGCGCAGGAACCCTGCTGCATTTACCAGCCCAGAAACTGGCAGCCCAGCCAGCCCGGTGAGCAGCCTGCAATCTGTCAGCCGGAGCACTCCGCCACCCTTGTCACCTTATAGTCGTCGCTGAAGACCGAACAAATACCGGGAATCTCAAGCGGGCGCTCGACGGTTCGTGGAATCGCAATCCTGCCCGCATCGCACCTGCTGCCACGCTTATACTGAGGTTGCGGGAATCCGTGTTCGGCGGTCGGATTCTATTTCCCTCACAGGCGCGGATTTTGTCCTCGCTATCTGTTTGGGTGACCTCCTCCAACCGCCATTTCTAAGGACGGATGCACACGTAGAGGTCGAATCGGATGCGGACGGCAATCATCGGCGGAGGCATTGCGGGCCTGGCGGCCGCCTATGAGCTCGAGAGGGCGCGGGCGGCTGACCCGTTGGTTCAGTACACGCTGTTCGAGGCCCGGGAGAGGCTCGGTGGCGCGCTCGCCAGCGAGACCGTCCAGGGCACCGTTCTCGAGCGCGGTCCGGACTCGTTCCTGACCGAGAAGCCCGCGGCATCCACGCTGTGCCGTGAACTGGGGCTGGGCCCCGACCTGGTCCCGTCGAACGATGCGGATCGAAAAACCTACATCCTGGTGGGCAACCAGCTCGTGCCACTTCCTGACGGGCTCATGTTCCTGGTGCCCACAAAGCTTGTCCCCACCGCCCTTTCACCGTTGTTCAGCTTCCCCACCAAGGCGCGCATGGCGCTTGAACTGCTGTTGCCGCCGCGCCGGAAGCGCAACACGGATGAGTCCGTGGCTAGCCTGGTAGCGCGACACTTCGGCTCGGAGGCGGTCGACCGGCTTGCCGACCCGCTCCTCTCCGGCATCTACGGCGGGGACGCGGCGCAGCTGAGCGCTAAAACCGTGCTGCCGCGGTTGGTGGAAATGGAAACCCAATACGGTTCGCTGACCCGCGGCATGTTGGCCGCGCATCGCAAGATGCGTGCCAGGGCCGCCGCCAACGGCCATTCCAACCCCGCCGAACGCCCTGTCTTCACCACCCTTCGTGGCGGCATGCAGCAGCTCGTTGACGCGATTCGCGCCCGGTTGGATTGGGCGGCAGTCCGGCTTTCCACCCCGGTGAACGCTCTCGAACGCGTCCCCAACGGATGGATGGTCCACTCCCTCGGTACAGCGGAGTTCTACGATTCCGTGATCGTGGCTTCGCCGGCCTGGGCCGCAGGCGTGCTGCTCGCTCCGGTCGACGCAGCCCTCAGCGAACAACTGGGCGGCATTCCTTACTCGTCATCGATTACCGTCAACCTCGTCTACGACGAGGATGCGCTGGGCAAGCTTCCCGAGGGTTTCGGCTTTCTGGTCCCGGCCAGCGAACGCCGCTCGCTGCTGGCCTGCACTTTTGCGCACCGCAAGTTTCTCGGCCGAACCGCCCCCGGCAAGGCCGTGATCCGCGCTTTTCTCGGCGGCATGCGCAACGAGGCCCTGCTGGCTGAGAACGACAACGCACTGGTGGCCATCGTTCGTCATGAGCTGATCGACATTCTCGGCGAGACGGTTGTCGGGATCGGGCTCGACCCGGAATACACCCAGGTGACGCGCTGGCGGAGAGCCATGGCCCAGTACGCCGTGGGTCACCAGGAACGAATTGAGCGTATCAGCGAGCGCGTGGCCGCGCTGCCCGGCCTCCGCCTTGCCGGCAATGCCTATGACGGCATCGGCATTTCCGATTGCATCCGGCTCGGCCGCAAGGCCGCATTGGAATTGGTGAGCGGCGGAGTCGAAGCGGCCACCTCTTGACAGTTAGTCTCCTTCTACCTCTGGACAATTAGTGTCTTCGTGAGAGCTCGCTTTTCCGCTGACTTGCTGGCTCGCGATGCCGCGAAGCGGCGCTGACTCGCTGTCTCTCCCGTTAAACCGGCTTTCCGGCGGCCGCCAGTCCTCCTCGTGACCTTAACGCTAATAGATCGCCGGCCTGATCCTTCGCGGATCCTCGAACAGCCGCGCCGTCACCACGCCAAATAGAAAACCCCCAATATGGGCCAGGTACGCGACCCCGCCGGTTTTGACCTGGGCGACCATCCCGAAATCGAACAGCTGGATCAGGAACCAGAAGCCAATCAGGACCGCGGCAGGAATGAAAGTAACGCGGAAAAAGATAAAGAGGAAGAGCACGGTGCGGATACGATCGCGCGGATAGGTAACGATGAATGCTCCCATCACCGCCGCGATGGCGCCGCTCGCACCCAGGGCGGGAATTGTGGAAGAAGGATCGCCCAGGATCTGGGCCAGCATCGCCACCAGTCCTCCGGCCAGGTAGAAGAAGAAAAACCGCATCCCGCCCATCGCGTCTTCGATCTCGCGGCCGAAGGCCCACAGGTAGACCATGTTGCCAATGATGTGCATCCAGCTCGCATGCATAAACATGGAGGTGAGCAACGTGATCCAGCCGTGCCCATGCAGGACCCGCGCGGGAATTGCGGACCAGGCCCACACGAACGCGTCGCCGTACATCAGTTCCTTCAGGAACACGTAGACATTCAGGACGACGATGAGTGTTGTCACGACGGCGAAGCGGCGCGGGCGCCGCGACGCATCGCCAAGCGGTATCAGGCCCCCCATTTACATTCCGCCTTTGCCCAGGAGGATGCCGATGCCATACGTGACCGCGCCTTCCACCGCGCCCACAACCGTCATTTCAAAGCCCGAAGACCACCAAGATCGCACCGTGATGAGGCTCTTGGCCGCCCCCACCGCAAAATGCGCTGCAAGCGAAACGATCGCGGCAGCAATGACCGCCGGCACGCCCTGTAGAAAGAAAAACGGGATGATGGGGATGATTGCTCCCACGGCCGTCGAGAGCGCGCCGGAACTCGCCGAGACGAGCGGATTCGACAGCGCCTCTTCCGAAGCGCCCAGCCGTTCCCCGGCCAGCGCGCGCAGCATCTGTTCCGGGTCACGCGCAATGTGGTCCACCACGTGGAAAGCGTCGTCCTCGGGCAAACCCTTCACCTGGTAGTACAACGCCAGCAGTTCGCGGGCTTCGGCACCGTTCATGCGGATGGCTTCGCGTTCCCGGGCCAGTTCCGCATGGTAAATTTCCTGTTCGCTCTTGGCAGCCAGATAGGCCCCTGACCCCATTGACAGCGCGCTGGCAACCATGCCCTGAAAGGCCCGCGAGCAGCACATATTTTGAGTCGCCCGCGGTCGCGCCGGAAACGCCCGAAACGATCCCGAAAATCGCTCCCAGGCCGTCATTGACCCCGTAAATCGCATCGCCAATCCAGGTTCCCGCCTGCTTGCGTCCCTGGTTGCGCTTGGCCAGCAGTTCATCGAGCACCGCCTTGGGATCGACCTTGGGCGTGCCGGCCGGGGCCGAATAATGGCCGCGCAGCAGCGACCCCAGCTCGCGGTGATGGTCCTTCTCGTCTTCAATAACATGGTTCAGGATGTCGATGGAATCGGTGTCGCCCAGGTCCTTTAATTGCCGCCCGTAGTTGGCGATGTGGCGGCTCTCTTCAATCTCCAGCCGGCGCAGGGCCATGCGCACCCCGCCGGCCCGGTTGGCCAGCGAATTTGCTTCTCCGCCCGGGCTGCCCTTGTAGACCGGCTCGGGACCGCCCAACTCCACGATGCGCCCATGCCAGAGTGCGGCGTGCTCCCACTCCGCGCTGGCCAGGTGGCGCAGAACCTGCGCTCGGACCGGATCGGTGTCGCGGTCGGCCAGCGTCTGATATGTGTGGTACCCCTCCATCTCCGCCTGCCAGTTGCTCTCCAGCGCGTCCAGAATCTTCTGCTTCCGGGCGCCGTTCAACACTTCCTTGGCCAATGGTTTCTCCTAGCTTTCTGTTGAGAATAGCCCAGATTTCTAGCCCTAGTTTAGCCCTGCTGCGTTGCCCGCGTTGTATCACCTTCCCACAGTCGCTGTTTCCCGTATAGTGTTGTGTGCAGCAAAAGCCGGGAGAAACCCGGCAGGTGGAATTGGCGGGGTCCCCAGGGACAGGTCTTGGTCCCTCGGGTGACCAAAAATTGTCAAATCCCGCCCGGCATTCGTCCTCCGCCGACACATCCAAGAGGTGAGGACGCGCAATACGCCCCAGGCGGGCGAACTTCTTTGAAGGAATCGAGGGAACCATCTCTCATGGCCACGCGATCTACTCCATCGGCGGCAACATCGAATGCGCCCAGCTACGTGGGACCGTTCATCACGGTCGCCACCCTCTTCTTCATCTTCGGGTTCATCACCAACCTGAACATGGCCATGGTCCCCCACCTGCGGTCCATCTTCGATCTGCCCTATGCGTGGGCCATGCTGGCTAATTCGGCCTTCTTCCTGGCCTATTTCGTCTTCTCCTCGCCAACTTCGAAACTCATCGAAACCATCGGCTATAAGCGCACCATGGTGGTGTCGCTCTTCATCCAGGTGGTGGGCTGCCTGTTGTTTGTCCCTGCCGCGAAGATGGTGAGTTTCCCGCTCTTTCTTAGCGCGGTCTTCGTAGTGGGTGCGGGCGTTACCGCTTTGCAGACGGCGGTCAATCCTTACGTCGCCATCCTTGGACCCGAACACAGCGCTCCGGTTCGACTTACCCTCGCTCAAGCCCTGAACTCGCTGGGCGGCACCATCGCGCCTCTGGTTGCGGGCGCTTATATCCTCACCGATCCAGCCAGCCTGGCCAGCAAAGCAGCGATCGCCAATACGGTGCGCGGACCCTATATCGCCATTGCGGCGGGCCTCCTGATCCTTGGGTGCGCCGTAATGTTCATGCACCTGCCCCACATCGTCCAGACCCAGGAGTTCCGGCCCGCCAAAGAAGGCGATCCGATCCTGAGCCGCAGCATCTGGGGCTACCGGCACACCGTGTTGGGCGCCGTCGGCATTTTCGTGTATGTGGGCGTGGAGGTAGGCCTGGCGTCGATCGCCGTGAATTACTTCAAGACCCAGGGCGTCGACAGCCTCAAAACCGCTTCCTTCCTGGTCTCGCTCTATTGGTTTGGCGCGCTCGTCGGCCGTCTTCTCGGCTCCTGGATTCTCACCAAGGTCAAGTCGGGACTGCTTCTGGGCATCTTCGGATTCGCGGCCGCGTTCTTCCTGCTGGTTTCCATGTTCACTTCCGGCCCCGTGTCCATCTGGAGCATCGTCATCTGCGGGTTCTTCAACTCCATCATGTTCCCCAACATCTTCGCGCTGGGCATTGCCGGCCTGGGACCAATGACCAGCAAGGGCTCGGGACTCATCATGACGGCGGTCGTGGGTGGTGCGGTCATTCCCCCCATGATCGGCAAAGCCGCCGACCTCATGGGCATTCAGCACGCCTTCGTGATTCCCGTTCTCTGTTACCTCTTCATCGCCTACTACGGGCTATGGGGATCCAAGCCTACGCGGATTGTGCAAGCATAGACTGGATCAGTTGTACAAACTGAAGGCCCTTCGGCTTGCCGAAGGGCCTTCGCACGTCCAGCGAAATATCGAGTACCGCTCCGCTGAAAAGAAACAAACCTGGGTGCCCCACCTTCGCGACGTCTTTGTCTTTGTCGCTAAGGTGGGAGACCACAACACTCGGAATTACCTCGTTTCATCCACCACGGTTCGGAAACGAACGTGGGAGAACTAGGAAGAAACAAATACTCCGTGCCCCATCCTTTCGACTTTCTTCTATCGAAAGGGCGGGAGACCAGGAAATAAAATCGGCAGGGTGCTTGGGTGCCCCGTCCTAGCTCCGCTAGGGCGGGAGACCAAGAACGCCGGCCCTGGTCAGTCTTTCCCACGCTTCGACATCGCGTGCAGCTTCAGCACCGTGTTCCAGTTCCGCCCGGTTCCCGGCACACCAATCGCCTTGTCCAGCGTCTTGCCGGAAAACTTCGTCTCCGCCGCGCCATCGGGAAGATGCAGATACACCACGTCGCCGGCGAGGTGAAATCGATCCCGCCGCGCCGGATATTTCGTGACAATTCCAGCGAGTGCGTCCTGTGCGCCCGCTGCGGCCACCCCGGCCAGAAAACCCACGTGCACCCTGGCGCCGTCCACGGCAGCTTCCGCCGCAAACGGATTGCCGGCGATAATACGCGTCAATTCCTCATGCGTTCGCACCATCACCTCGACCGGCGCTCCCATCAGCTTCTCCAGGCCAGCCGCCACCGCCGCCTTCACCTTTGCCGCGGATCCCGCGGCATCGAACACCACATTCCCGCTCTGGATATAAGTCTCAATGTTCTTGAATCCAAGCCCGTCCAGGAGCTTGCGCAAGTCAGCCATGGCAAGCTTTCCAGTGCCGCCGACATTCACGGCGCGCAGCAGGGCGACATAGGTGGGCATGGGTCCTCCGGTCGTCGCATGAGCGATCGTAACGAGTGTAGCCTGACCCGCGACGCGTACGACCCCCGGACCCACCGTGCCCCATCCTTTCCGTTTGTTTCTGCGGAAAGGGTGGGAAACCACGAACCCGCCGGCCCCTCGCCCGTCTCACGCATCTGAAGCGCCGCCCGCTCTCTGCTACAGTCCCACACAGGATGTTTACCGACATTCATTTCGGGCGGCTCTTGCGCTGGTTCATGCCCCACCGGCTCCTGAACCCCGCGTCCGGCCAATGGATCGGGCTCCTCCGCCGTCTCTTTCCATCCAGGGAAGCCAGGCACCCGTTTGACCGCACGCACCGTGTAGATACCGGTGGCCTGATTTACGCCGACGGGCTATCCACCGGGCACGAGCACGACATTCACAGTTCCGGCTACTACGCCACCGCTCCATCGTTGTTTCGAGGCGCAATCGAGCACTGGAACGCGACCCTCGAAGCATCGCCATTCCGTCTCACCGACTACGCATTCGTTGACATCGGTTGCGGCAAGGGAAGGGTGGCGATGCTGGCATCCGAATACGCCTTCCGCGAAGTCGTTGGCGTCGAACTGAATCCGCAACTGGCATCCACGGCCCGCCGAAATCTGCATCGGTGGATGAGCCGGAGGCGCGCCTGCCGCAACGTCCGCATCGTGCATGCAGACGCTCTTTCCTTCCCCCTGCCGGATGGCCCGTTGGTCCTGTTCTTCTTCAACTCGTTTGAAGAAGAAATGGTGCGTATGTGGCTCGACAGGCTTGTCGAAGTCACCGTAGCTCGCACTGCACCCATCGACCTGATCTACCTTCATCCGGAACATCACAATGTGCTCGCCACAACCCCGGGTATCCGGATACTCGCGGACACCGAGCTCGCCCTCAGCCCCCGAGACGCGGCCGCAGATGCCTTCGGCGTGAGCTTCGATCGCTGCACGATCTACCGCATGGAATCGCGACAACGATGAGTCGCGGGAATCACTTCTTCCAAATCGTCTTGATCGGATACTGGGCGATGATTGTATCCGTCGTGAGAATCGGGACGCGTTCTTCAAGCGCCTGGGCGATCATGATGCGGTCAAAAGGATCGCCGTGGATTTGAGCCAGTTGCTCCAGCTGTACCAGGTCCGCCACCCTGACTGGCAGGATCACGAACTCCTGCTCACTCAGTTGATCGACGATCGTGGACAGGGTCAAGTCGTGAGTCGTCAGCCTCCCAGTACTCATCTTGATCGCGATTTCCCAAAGCGAGGCGATACTGACCCACCGCCGGTTAGCCGGATCCTCGAGAATACGCGTTGCCGGACGGGAAAGGCGTTTGTCGCCGGCAAGCCACCACAGGATGGCGTGCGTATCGACCAGTATCTTCATTCCTTCGATTTCTTGGGACGGTGCTTCTGCGTGCCGGCGGATTTTTCGGCAAGGATCAAGCCCAGATTGAAGAGTTCCGCGGTTTCACGATCCGCTTCAGAGTGAGGATCGAGAAAATCCGAGGGAACACGCAGGCGACCTCGAAGAGCGCCCGGCTTGTACATCTTGCGGCGCACCGCTTCAACCGGAACGAGCCTGGCTACCGGCTTGCCGTTCCGCGCAATCACGACTTCCTCGCCCGCTTCAACCCGGAAGATCAGCTTGGAGAGATTCGTTTTTGCATGATGGATGTTGACTTCCATCGGGGAATTTTAGCATGGATTAGCTTAGCTAAGGTGCGGGGACCCAGGGTAATATTGGAATTGCCGTTCGGCAATAAGGTGAGCCATAAAGCAAAATTGCCTTGAGTGCGCCGGATCGCCACGGAGTGCACAAGTCGTACCTCCGAAAGACTCACGGCGCAAGCACAGTTGCGAGAGAAACCCAAGGCGCGGCTCACGCCGCACCTGTCCTGTTCCTGTTCCCTTTTCCCTTGTTCCCTATTCCCTGCTTTTGCATAGTATTTCCCCGCCTCGGCGCACAATGAAATCACGACAATGGTTGCACGTCGGATTCTGTTCCCGGGGCCGGCGATTGCTCGCGAGTTCAGGACCATCATTTGATTTAAATGAGGTAGACACGGGTACCCCCCACCCCCCCGGGGGGCTGTGAAACTGTGAAACTGTGAAACTGTGAACGCAAGCCAGGTTTGGAATGCTCTGGCTCGGAATGCCTACGGATAAATCCGGTGCAGCGTCCGCGCGAACGGAATCGTCTCCCGCACATGATCCAATCCGCACACCCAGGCCACTACGCGCTCGATGCCCATGCCAAATCCCGCATGCGGCACGCTGCCGTAGCGGCGCAGGTCGAGATACCACTGGAAGGCTTCCTTGGGCAGGCCGTGTTGCTCGATTCGCGCGTTGAGCAATTCGAAGCTCGACACGCGCTGCGACCCGCCGATCACTTCTCCATAGCCTTCCGGCGCGAGCACATCGACGCATAACGCGAAGTTCGGATCCACCGGATCGGGCTCCATGTAGAACGCCTTCACCGCCGCTGGGTAGCGATGCACCATCACCGGGCGATCGAATTGCGAGCTGAGCCAGGTTTCATCCGGCGAGCCGAAGTCGTTCCCATACTCGAAGGGCTGCTCGAGTTCACCCTTGGCGTGGGCCTCGTTGAGCATCTTCACCGCTTCGTCGTAGCGCAGGCGCGGAAACGGCGGCAGCACCGATTCCAGCTTCTTGGCATCGCGTCCGATGACAGCAAGTTCGGCGCCGCGATTCTTCAGCACGCTCTGCACGATGTGCGAGATGTAGTTCTCCGCCAGTTCCATGAGTCCATCGAGATCGCAGTAGGCCACCTCCGGCTCGACCATCCAGAACTCGGTGAGATGGCGGCGCGTTTTCGATTTTTCGGCGCGGAACGTCGGCCCGAAGCTGTACACCTTGCCCAGCGCCAGCGCCGTCGACTCAATATAAAGCTGGCCCGACTGCGTCAAGTACGCGGGATCGCCGAAATAATCCACCGGGAACAGCGTCGAAGTACCTTCGCAGGCCGCCGGCGTGAGGATGGGCGGATCGGTGCGAATGAATCCGTTGCTATCGAAGTACTCCGCCGCCGCCCGCATGATCTCCGCGCGGACGCGCAGGATGGCCGACTGGCGCGGCGACCGCACCCACAAGTGCCGATGCTCCATCAGGAAATCGACGCCGTGCTCTTTGAGCGTGATGGGGTACGGATCTGACTCCGGTACGCGCTGCACCACCTGCACGTCTTCGACGTCCAGCTCATAGCCTCCGGGCGCCCGCTTGTCGGCGCGCACCTTTCCCGTGACGATGACCGAAGACTCCTGCGTAAGCCCCTTGAGCGCTTCGAACACCGGGGCCGGCACGCTCTTCACATGGGCCACGCCCTGCACCGTCCCGGTGCCGTCGCGAAAGATGGGAAACAACAGCTTGCCGCTTTCGCGGGAGTTGTAAAGCCATCCCCGAATGGTGACGGATTGGCCTTCGTGCTGGCCGAGAGTATCGATGGTGGCGACGGGCGCGGCAGCCTTGGGAACTTCGGTAGTTGTTGTGGTCTCATCGGGCATGGTCAATTCCTGAAACGGCTAAGGTTCGAGGAGTCCCAGGCCAAATCGCGCCCCGTGACACCCCGGTGGACCTTTCAGGATAACGCTTGCCTGTTGGCTGCATCCGGTCCGCTTGGTTTATCGTCCTATCCATATGGCAAATCAGGCAACGGTCCCCAAGCCCGGACAGGCAAGCGTTCCCCACCCCGCGCCCGAGGCGGAGGAGGTATACCGCCGCTGGATCCAGTTCCTGGACGACGAATTCACCCGTCACCACCATCCCGAGCGCCGCTCCGAGATCGTCCGCGATCAGCTCTACCAGCTCTACCTGGGCCGGCCCCACGGGGGCAAACTGAACCTGACCCTGACCAGCGAATTACCAGGCAACGTGGTTAGCCTCTCGCTCGATCCGGAGAACGTGACGCTCGAGGCCGGACACTTCGGCGACGTAGACCGGCAGAAGTTCAACGAGCGCAAGCCGCTGCTCTGGTTCTGGCAGATGTTCGACCGCTCTCCAATAGGCCTGAACCACTGGCTGGGCATGCGTTTCCGGTGCATGCTCGGGCGCCATTTGTTCGAACAGATGGGATCGGGTGTGCGCATCTTCCATGGAGTCGATCTGACCTACGGCTACAAGTTGAAGATCGGCGATGGAGTCACCATCCGGCAGCGCGCGCTCCTCAACGACCGCGGCGGCATCACCATCGGCAATAACGCGGTCATCGGTTCGTATGCGCGCGTCTACTCCCACACCCATGCTCCGGAGGAGTACGACAAGGTCACGCTGGTTCCGACGGAGATCGGGCCTCGCGCGCGTATTGGCAGTCACGCCATAGTACTTGCGGGCACCAGGGTGGGCGAAGGCGAAATCGTGGGCACCTTCCCGGCCGACCGGGCGTGATTTCGATCGTGGTGAAGACCATGCCGCAACCGTGCTAACCTGAGGTTTCCATCCAGGAGCGCACGTTGCAGCCAGGTAGTTTCGTCATTGCCGTCTTCGAATTCGTTCTGTTGATCTTCTCGCTTAGCGTGCATGAGTGCGCGCATGCCTGGATGGCGTCCCGCCTCGGTGACCAGACGGCGCGCCTTCAGGGGCGGGTCACGCTCAATCCCATGTATCACGTCGATCCCTTCGGAACCCTTCTCTTTCCGGCCCTGATGATCTTCGGGCCTCTCCTGAGCGGCGGAGCGATGGGCGGATTCCTGTTCGGATGGGCCAAGCCGACGCCCGTCATCACCCGCAACTTCAAGAACATCGTGCGCGATGACACGCTGACCACCCTGGCCGGCCCGGTCTCGAATCTGCTGCTGGCGTTTTTGGGTTTCCTCGGTCTGGCCATGATCATCCTGGTCCAGGGGCACCTGCCTACCGGGCAGTCGATGGGATCCAACGTGGAGGCCCTCGGCCTGCTATGCGAACTGGCCATCAACGTCAACCTGGCGCTGTTTTTCTTTAATCTGCTGCCCCTGCCCCCGCTCGACGGCAGCCGCATCCTGCGTCATTTCCTGCCCTACAACGCCCTCAACGCCTACGACAAGATGGGCATGCTGAGCTTCGTGCTCATGATCTTTCTGGGCGGTCCGATCGTGCGGTTCCTCATGGGCCCGACGCTGGGCCTCGTGCGCATGGCTCTGCGAAGCCTGTGAACAGGGGCTTGGCCGCTTCGAATTGGCGGTCCCCTGGCCGGTACAATGGATCGAGCCGCTCCTGAAGGTTTTAAAGGCCGCACTTCGCTTTTGAGAGTTCTCCGATTTCGACGCCAATCATGACTGACCCTCTGAACTCATCTTCCCGCCCGCGCGTTCTGAGCGGCATGCGTCCCACCGGCAAACTGCACCTCGGCAACTACATGGGCGCCCTGGCCAACTGGGTCAAGCTGCAGGACGACTACGAGTGCTACTTCTTCATCGCCGACTGGCACGCCCTGACTTCGGACTACGCCGACACCTCCCAGATCGTGCCCAACATCACCGACGTGATGCTCGACTACCTTGCCGCCGGGCTCGATCCCGCGCGCAGCGTGCTGTTCCAGCAGAGCAAGGTGCTCCAGCATGCCGAACTGCATTTGCTGCTCTCGATGATCACCCCGCTGGGCTGGCTGGAGCGCGTCCCGACCTACAAGGAGCAGCAGGAAAATCTCAGTGGAAAGGATCTGAGTACCTATGGATTCCTGGGCTATCCGCTGTTGCAATCCGCCGACATCCTCATCTATCAACCCCAGTTCGTGCCTGTCGGGCAGGACCAGGCTGCGCATGTTGAACTCACGCGCGAAGTCGCGCGCCGCTTCAACCAGTTCTACAAGCTGGATAGTCGGGAGGTTTTGCCCGAACCAAAGGTTCTGCTGACCCCCTCGCCCAAGCTGCCGGGGACCGACGGCCGGAAAATGTCGAAGAGTTACGGCAACACCATCCTCATGACCGACCCGGAGCCCGTGGTCCGCAAAAAACTCAAGACAATGGTCACCGACCCGGCCCGCGTCCGCCGCACCGACCCGGGCGACCCGGACAAGTGCCCTGTGGGCGATCTGCACAAAGTATTCTCAACGCCCGAAACTCTGGCCAAGGTTTATGAAGGCTGCCGCTCCGCCGGGATAGGCTGCATCGAGTGCAAGGGCTGGGCCGCAGACGCTTTGGTGCAGGTCCTCAATCCGATCCAGGCGCGCCGCGCCCGCTATACCGAATCCGATGCCGCGGAGATATTGGAAGAAGGGTCGAACCGTGCCCGTATCCGCGCCGAACAGACCATGGCCGAAGTGCGCGCCGCCATGCATCTCACTTCCTGAAAGTGGATAGCATCCGTGCCCCATCCTTTCGCCTTTTTACTGGCGAAAGGGTGGGAGACCACAAACGCTAAACAGCCCCTCCGAAAATCACTCATTTCGCTTGTTGGTAGACAATAGATTCTGGAAGCAGAGACAACATTGACCTCATCGTTCACAAGCCACGAAACCTCCCCCGGCGAACCGGTCGATGAACCCGTTCCCGCTGCGCCACCTGTCCAGGAACCCGGACCCGGTCCGGCGCCCGTCGTTGATCCCACGCCTGGCCTGGAACCCGATCCCGAGCCTAATCCCGACCCCCACCCCGACGATCCGGACCCTGAACCCGATCGCGATCCCCATTCCGATCCGCCCCAGGGGCCGCCCGGCGGACCCGATCCCGATGCGGACGACTTGCCGCGTACCGATCCGCCCGCCACGCCGGACACCTCGCCCATGACGGTTGCGGCTTCACGATCTGGAGTCGAGCCTCCTCCCCTGGTGTTGACCTCGAAGCCCGTCCCCGGTGAAAAACCGAGCGCCAAACCATCGCCCAAATCCAGGAAGCCCGAAGAAGAGGCGGAACATTCTCCCTTCTCCGTCAGCGTGGGTCAGGTATACGACGGGCCGCTCGACCTCCTGCTCGATCTGATTCGCAAGCAGGACATCGACATCTACGACATCCCCATTGCCCGCATCACGGCCCAGTTTCTGGCTTATGTCAACCAGCTCAAGGCCGGCGACGTCGACGTGGCCGGCGAATTCATCTACACCGCTTCACTCCTGATTCATATCAAGAGCAAGATGCTCTTGCCGCGTGCGCCCTCGGGACCGGACGATGCCGCAGAAGATCCCCGCCGAGAACTGGTCGAGCGCCTCCTCGAGCACGAACGCTTCAAGAATGCCGCCCAGATGCTGCAGCAGAAGCAGATGCTCGAAGCCGCGACCTGGACCAACCCCGGACTGCGCGAGTTCAAGGACGATGTCGCCGCCGAGCCGGAGATCGCAGCGGACACCGACGACCTGGTGCGCATCTTCCGCGACATACTCGATCGGGCGCGTTCACGCCCGACGTTCAACGTGCAGGATGACTCGGTGACCGTGGGCCAGATGATCCAGTTCCTGGGCCGGCGACTGGCACTCGAAGACAAACCCATCGCGCTCCGCAAACTGCTCAGCCACAGCAAGTCCGAGCGGGCGCTGGTGGCCATGTTTCTGGCCTTGCTCGAACTGGTCCGCCTTCAGGCCGTGCTCCTGCGCCAGGACCGCGCCTTCAGCGAGATCTTCATCAAAAAGCACTCCAGCTTTGACGCGGTGATGAACGAAGGTCTGGCGAGTGCGCGGGACGACTGGCGCTGAGCATCTCGTAAACCAGAATGTCTGTCTAACATATGTTATAACTATATTTAGGAGGCAGCTAATGGCTACGACCGTCAAAGTGATACCCGTGGGAAACTCGAGCGGCGTGATCCTGCCCAAGGAGACTCTGGCGAGGTTGAACGTTCAGCGGGGCGATACGTTGTATATCACCGAAGGTCCTGAGGGCATTCGGCTCAGTCCATTCGACGAAGAATTCGCACGCCAGATGGAAGCCGCGCGCGAAATTATGCGCGAGAACCGGGACGTCTTGCAAAGGCTGGCGGAGTGAACGAGCCAACCTGGATCCGGCAAGATGTGGTCCTGGCGATGCACGAAGAAGCACTATTACTGCACGGGGGACCGGAGGGTGTGCGCGACCTCGGATTGCTGGAGTCAGCGCTGGCCAGGCCCAGGAATCTTTTTGTCTATTCTGAGGATTCCCCTTCGCTCCCAAGACTCGCCGCCTCGAATGCCAAAGGCATTGTCGCGAACCACCCTTTTGTGGACGGCAACAAGCGCACAGCTTTCACTGTCTCTCTCACGTTCCTTCGACTCAATGGATTAGAGGTGACCGCATCGAAAGAGGATCGCGTGATCACTTTCTGGAGCTTGGCCGAAGGCAGCCTTTCCGAAGACCAGCTTGCCGCCTGGTTTGAGCGCAATACAGCGTCTCGCTGACGGTTTTCGGTGCGGAACTCAGCCACCTCACGAATCTCAGGCGGTCAGGATCACTTGCCTCGCATCTCTGAGCGCCGGTGCGGGCGTCTTGGCCCTCATTTCGAACGGGGGAGGGGTCTTCCGGAGCGGCGATATGTTCATGGCCTGGGCCGGCTGCGCGACCACAAGCTCATGAATTCGCTCGTCGGAGAAGAGCCAGCTCGAAGGCAAGGCTTCAAGTGCGGAGTAGCCCGTTTCTGGCGAGATCCACTCATATTGTTCGTAGAGCACCGGATCGCCCAGCCTTTCCGCTGATTCATGCATCCTCTGCGCGATTTCCGGTGGCGTCGCGAGATAAATGCGCGGCAACTGGTTCAGGGCGACGTCTTCAAACTGGACCAGGCAGTACACTGTGCGCGAGCCATGAATGTCGAGCCAGAAGTCGATGGCCCTGTGGCCGTCGCTGAATTTATTGCTGACACTTCCCGCCCTTTGGTATGACTGGGCCAGGCACCAGCGCCCATCCTCACTCCCCTTTACGGCAATCTTCAGCAGGTTGCCGCCTTTGGTCACCACCAGGTCATACCAAGGCTTGTCGTGGCCCGCCTGAATGAGCACGTCGAATCCGCAACGAGCGAATTGGGCTGCGGCAATTCCCTGGGCTCCTACAGAAATCGGCCACGAAATGGACTTATTGGGTGCGGGGGCAAGAAGCGGCATGCTGCTCTCCTTGGGGGGGCGGGGCGTCGGTGCGGATTGATGCCCCTTGTGCTCCTTCAGACCTGATCTACGCCCATCATCGGCCGATGCGACGAAAACAAGAGAGGAAGAGCCCTGAAATCCCATTAATAAAGTTATTTCCCTGAAAGACCCGAAACCTGACCAGGGGGCGTTTCCCAGCCGAAGCCTTGAATCCCTCCAGGAAAGAGAATTGTATCTTGTCAGCTTGTATCTCTTATAGAAAATTACCCAAAGGTTGTATGTGCGATAAGTCACAGGCTCCATTCATCTTGGATTCACACTCTTCGTGTATCGGTTTCTAGTCAGTAATTTTGTCCCCAGCTGGCCCGACTACCTCTCACCCGCACCTCTGGAGTTCCCGATGTCCGACATCGCCACTACCGTTGAAACTGCCATGCCAGGAGCCTCGCTGCTCGACAAGAAAATGAAGAAATCCCCCACCTGGATCAGCGGCGTGATTGCCCTTGTAGCCCTGGTGGGCGGACTCTCGTACGTCGGGTTCCACATTGGCAAGGACCTTGGCAATATCTCGTTGGGGAGCGTCTGGCCCTACGTGTTGCTCGGCACGGCGCTGCTGATCGCCCTGGGCTTCGAGTTTGTGAACGGCTTCCACGACACCGCCAACGCCGTGGCCACCGTAATCTATACCCACGCGCTCGAACCGAATATCGCCGTGGTCTGGTCCGGGCTTTGCAACCTGACTGGCGTGCTGACATCCTCGGGCGCGGTGGCGTTCACGATTATCACCCTGCTCCCGGTCGAACTCATTCTCAAGGTAAGCTCCGGTGCAGGATTCGCCATGGTCTTCGCGCTCCTCATCGCGGCCATCCTCTGGAACCTGGGTACGTGGTGGCTCGGCCTGCCTGCCTCCAGCACCCACACTATGACCGGCTCGATCATCGGCGTGGGCCTGGCCAACCAGTTGCTCAGCCAAGCTGCCGGAGGCACTTCGGGCGTGGATTGGGAACAGGCGATCAAAGTTTTCAAGGTTCTCCTGGTTTCTCCCCTCGTCGGATTCGGGTGCGCGTACGTTCTGTTCCTGCTGTCCAAGGCGTTAATCAAGTATCCCGAACTCTACGCGGCCCCCAAGGACAACACTCCACCGCCATTCCCGATCCGCGCCCTGTTGGTTCTCACCTGCACCGGCGTCAGCTTCTTCCACGGGTCGAATGACGGCCAGAAGGGCATGGGCCTCATCATGCTCATCCTGATCGGAACTGTTCCGACTGCCTACGCCCTCAACCACGCTGTCACCGCGCACGACATCCAGGACTTCATTGCCGCATCCGAACGGGCCGTCTCGATCGTCGACGCACATGTCGACAAGGAAGCGATCCTGGGTGCCGACCCGCGCGCTGAGCTGACGGAGTACCTCCGCACCAAGAAGGTCCAGCCGGTCACCATGACTGCCCTGCGCGAACTGATTCGCGACCTCGAAGGCGACGTCAAGGCCTATGGCGACTACAAGAGCGTTCCGGCGAACCTGCAGACCAACGTTCGCAACGACATGTACGTCACCAGCGAAACGTTGCGCCTGATGGCCAAGGCCGACACCAAGAGCAAGGCCGATCACAAGCCCACCATCTTCTCCTCCGACGACGACGCGGCCCTTGCCAATTACAAGAAATACGTCGACAAGGCCACCAAGTTCATCCCCTCCTGGGTCAAGGTAGCCGTAGCGCTGGCCCTGGGGCTGGGCACCATGGTGGGCTGGAAGCGCATCGTGGTCACCGTCGGCGAGAAGATCGGCAAGGAGCACCTGACCTACGCGCAGGGCGCCACCGCCGAACTGGTCGCCATGGGCACCATCTTTGCCGCGGATAACTTTGGATTGCCAGTCAGTACCACCCACGTCCTCAGTTCGGGCGTGGCGGGCACCATGGCCGCCAACAAGAGCGGACTGCAGTTTTCGACCATCCGGAACATCGCAGCCGCCTGGGTGTTCACGCTACCCGCCGCGGCTATCCTGTCCGGCCTGCTGTTTGCCCTCTTCCGCACCTTTTCCAACTGATCGAGGCCAAACCAACAGGAAAGAGGGCGTCCGCAGTAGGCGGACGCCCTCTTTTTCGCCCGCAATTTGCACATCTCTTCCGTTGCGTCCGGCCGGGCACGCGCCGGTCGCTTCCGTTACCATACTGGAGGTGCCTGTTGCTGAATGAGCCTGAAAGCCAAGCTGGAAGCCGTGATTTACGCCGCCGAGGAGCCGGTCACATTGAACCAGCTCGCGGCCTTGTTTGCTGCCGATGCCCTGGAATGGAAAGCGGCCCAGGAAGCCGCTGCCGCGGAGCAGGCCGCAGAGGTTGCGGGGGTCACTCCCTCCTCTGAGCCTCTGCCGTTTCTGGCCGAAGGCCTCGAGTACCTGGGATTGGCTGACACGCCCGACGTGTATGCCAATAACCGGGCCGCTGAAGCGGCCGCCGGACAACCGGAGGTCACCTCTGAATCCGTAGCTCCCGATGGCCCCCAACCTGAAAACACGCAGGCTCCTGCCAGTGAGATCGTTTCGATCGACCAGGACGCGGCCTACGCTCCCATCCTGGTGAAAGAGGGTGCTCCGCCGGAAGATTTGGCGGCGGCGCCAACACCCGCCGATGCCGAGGCTGAGTCCAAGCGGCTGGCGCGGCAACGGGATCGCGAAGTGAAGGCGGTCCTGAAGCAGCTGCTCGAGGAGCTCATCGCCAGCTATTCGGCCGATGGGCGCGGGGTGGAGATTCGCGAAATCGCGGGCGGCTATCGCATGGCGACCAAGCCACAATGCCACGATGCGGTGCGGCTGTTTGTGAAGAGCCTCAAGCCACCCATGAAGCTGTCGTTGCCCGCGCTTGAAACCCTGGCCGTGATTGCCTACAAGCAGCCTGTAACCGCACCCGAGGTGAACGAAATCCGCGGTGTGGAATCAGCCGGAGTGCTGGGTTCGCTCCTGGCGCGCAAGCTGATCGCCACCGCCGGCCGCAAGCAGGTCATCGGCCGCCCCATCCTTTACAAGACCACTCGGGAATTCCTCCTCCGTTTCGGGCTCAACGACGTGTCCGAGCTCCCCTCCATGGAAGAGTTCGAAAAAATGGCGGCCACCGAATTGGAGATGGAGCCGGAGGTTGTCGAAGCCGACAAGGCCGAGCAGGACGAAGCGGCTGTCTCTGAAAACGCCGACATGGACAACGGGGAGCCGGATCTGATTTCCAATTCGTCCAGCGGAGAAGAACTGGCAGTGGCGGCTGAAACCGCCGAAGTCCCCAATACAATCCTTCAAGAAAATTCTGCTGAGCCGCCCGAGAGTCAGGTGCTTGAGAAAGCCCCTGCGGATGCGATGACACCCATCACAGCCGACCCGGAGTCCACGCGGAATCTCTCCGAGCCTGCATCCTCCGATTCCCACCAGACGGCAGAAACCGAGGCGTCCCATGCCGAAGAAGTCCAGAAAGAATCCTGAGCCGAACGCGACCGAGACTCTGGAGTTGATTCCGATCGATAACCCAGAGCCGGCAGCGAAACCTGCGACCAAAGTCCGAAGAAAGACCGCACGGAAGGGGAAGGCATTGACTGATTCGGTCCCTGCCGAAGCCCCCAGACAGGAACCCGCGGAGCCCGAATTGAATGCTCGGTCCGCCGACGCCGGTCTCGACCACGTTGCCGAGGCCCGCACCCAGGCCGAATCGGAATCCAAGGCTGCCGCTGCCGATACGTTCGAACAGGCGTACGAGGAGCGCCTGCCTCCCGAGCACCCCGTTCTACTCGACACCGTTCTGGATGCCCCTTCCCGGGAACTATCGAAGACCGAGACGGCCGAGGCTAAGGCCGAGGCAAGCCGCTTCATCGGCGATCTCGTGCGGGACATCGAGGCGGAGCCGGAATCCATCGCCAACGAGCGGCCACCCGCCAAACTCGAGCGGCTTCAAAAAATCCTTTCCCAGGCAGGCATAGCCAGCCGGCGTCACGCCGAGGAAATGATTACTGAAGGCCGGGTGCAGGTCAACGGTAAGGTCGTCACCGAGCTTGGTTCCAAGGCCGACGCCGGCCGCGACCACATCCGGGTCGACGGAAAGCTGCTTCAGGGAGCCGAGCGCCTCCGTTATTTCATGCTCAATAAGCCCAAAGGCTATGTGACCACGGTCAGTGATCCGGAACGCCGGCCGACTGTCATGCAGATCTTTTCAAAAATGAGCGAGCGCCTTTACCCCGTGGGTCGTCTGGATTACCTGAGCGAAGGCCTGCTTCTGGTGACCAACGACGGCGACCTTGCCAACAAGCTCACCAAGGCGGCCACAGGCGTCGAGAAGACCTACCTGGTAAAAGTCAGCGGCCAGCCAACGGAGGAAGAGCTCGATCGTCTTCGTCAAGGCGTGGGCATCGATCGCACCAGGCCGGGCGAGGGTCGAGTGCAGACGGCGCCCGCCAGCATCCGTCAGGTCCGCCAGGGCGACAACCCGTGGTACGAAGTGGTGCTGATCGAAGGCCGAAATCGCGAACTCCGCAAGATGTTCGAGGAGATCGGGCATTTTGTCGAGAAGATCCGACGGGTGGGATACGGGCCGCTGGTACTCGACCAGGAACCGGGACAGTTCCGGGAACTCGGGCCGGATGAGTTGGTCCGCCTTCGCCAGGCTGCAGAAGGGAAGTGGCGTCGGCCGAAGGCAAAGATCGCTGGCCGCCGCGATGTTTCCGAACTTGGTGAGCTGCCAACGGTAGCTCCGAAGCCAAGCCGGCCACGACCCGCGGCGCCGTTTGAGAATCGTACGCCCAGTGCCGCCGCTTCTCGGCCCTACCCACCGAAAAGGCCCTTCGCCCCTACGGACGATCGGGAACAAGCCAGGCCTGTCCGCTCCGCTCGCGCGCCCGGCAGAGACTTCGGTCCTGCCGGCGGACGCGCCCGTGCCACAGGGAAGACTTTCGGTCCACCGAAACCCGGAATGGGCAAATTCGCGCCACGAACGAAGGATGCCGGTGGCAAGGGGCCGGCAAGGTTCGGCGCCGGGAGGCCGTCGTGGAAGAAGGAAGACCGCGGTGCCCGCCCACCCGCGTCATTCAGTCCGAGTGGAGGCAGTAGAGACCGCGGTACAGGCTATCGCGGCGCGCAGGCAGCCCCGAGGCCGGCTCCAGGCAGGCAGGAACCGTCTGGGGGGACCCGCACGGGCGGCGGCCGCACATTTGGTGCCAAACCGGCCTGGGACAAGAGAGAAGGCGGCGACCGTCCCCGATTCGATAAAGGCGGACCAGGCGCCAGGGGTGGACCAGGCGCCCGGGCAGGCAATCGGCCCGGATTCGACACACCAAGGTCGGCGCCGCCACGGCCCAGCCAATTCAGGCCAGCGGATTCGCAAACCGACAGACCTCGATTTGAGCGGACAGGCGGTCCGCGGCCGGCTCCAGGATACGGGCGCACCGGTCCGCGCTCTTCCTCCCCCGCGCGTCCTCCCCGTGGCGAGGGCATGGCTCGGCCGTTCACAACCAGTACCGGCAAACCTCGTGCAGGCGGGGCGCGCCCCAGCGTCAAGCCGGGTAGGACCTCCGACCGTCCATACAGCGGATCAAGGTCAGGCACGGGGGCCGCGTCAGGCGCCCGGCCTGCCGGGAAATCTGGCTGGAAACCAAAGCCCAGTTACGGCGGCACAAGCAGACCGGCGTCCGGAAGTGCCAAGCGACCGCCGTCGAAGAACGCTCCCCGCGGCGCCGGATCGCGATCGGATTCGCGCTCAGGCACAAAGCGACCGGGCGGAGCAGGCGGAAAGCGGTACTAAGCATCCTCCAGTCTCCGTCGGGCTGTTGGCCTGACTCTCGCTGAAAGAAACAAACTTCCGTGCCCCATCCTTGTGACTTTTTTCTGTCACAAGGGTGGGAAACCACGAACTCGAACCGCCCTTTTTCATCCAGCGCGGGTTGGCAATGCCGGTGGGAGACCAGGGCGAATTTCCCGAAATTACATCTACGCAATTCCAATCTGAAAACGATCATCAAATCCTGAACCAGAAGCATCCCAGCGCAACTTTTTTGCCTCTACGCGAACATAGAGGAAAGTTGTCTCTTTCATACATTCATACTCAAGGAGCAGTTGCAGTGAGAGTTCTCATGATTGGAGCCACCGGCAAGTTTGCTGGCCACGTGTTGTCGGAGCTAAAGAAAAAAGGAGTGAAGGTCAGGGCGCTGGTTCGCAATCGTGAGAGTGAGCGGATAGCGCGAGAGCGTGGAGCGGACGAAACCGCCCTTGGCGATCTCCAGGACGCTCGCGGACTGATTTCTGCTGCCGTCGGCGCCGACGGCGTGTTTCACATCGGGCCGGCTTTTGCACCCCGCGAATCGGACATGGGCGTCACCATGGTCGAAGCCGCCAAGGCGGCCGGCGTCTCCAAATTTGTTTTCTCGAGCGTCATTCATCCTTCCATCTCCAAGCTCACCAACCACGCGTCCAAGCGGCCCGTCGAGGAGGCCGTCTACGAGGCCGGCATGACCTTTACGGTGCTGCAACCCGCCATTTTTATGCAGACGATGGAGACCGGCTGGCGGGAAGTCATCCGTACCGGGAAGTTCGCCCTGCCCTACTCCCGCCGGGTAAAGACGTGCTACGTTGACTACCGCGATGTCGCCGAAATCGCCGCTGAGGCCTTCGTGAGCGACAGATTCAACAACGGGACCTTCGAGCTGTGCGCGCCCGGCACGTTCAATCGCGTGGAGATCGCCGCAATGATGAGCGAAGCCCTGGAGCTGAGGATCGAAGCCGGAGAGCTCTCGTTCGAGGTCTGGGCAGATGCCGCCGGGATCCCCGACGGCCCTGTCCGCGCCGGAATGAAGCGCATGTATGCCGATTACAACCAGCATGGCTTCCACGGCGGCAATGCGACGGTGCTCAAATGTTTGCTGGACCGCGAACCACGTAGCTTGAAGGAATTTTTCCACGAACTTGTGGCGCGCCAGTCCAAGGCCGCCTGACGAATCCCGGACTTCCAAATCAAAGTATGCCGAGAATCGTATACACTGCGACGCAAGGTTTTCGTTACCTGCGCCGGGGACGGCGCATCTCTAAGTTATGAACATTGAAAAAGCGACTTTTGGAGCAGGATGTTTCTGGGGTGTGGAAGCTGCGTTTGCGGCTCTTCCCGGAGTGACCGCAACCGCGGTCGGTTACGAGGGCGGTTCACTCGAGCGGCCCTCCTACCAGGATGTTTGCACGGATCAGACCGGCCATGCCGAAGTGGTCGAACTGGAGTTCGATCCGGAAAAGATTACCTATGAAAAGCTCCTTGATACGTTCTTTGAGCTGCACGACCCCACCACTTTGAACCGCCAGGGGCCGGACTGGGGCGCGCAGTACCGTTCCGCCATCTTCTTCCATTCCTCCGAACAGCAAGCGCAGGCTGAGGCCAAGATCGAGCAGCTGACAGCGGAAGGACGATTCAAACCCAGGCGCATTGTCACGAAGATCGAGCCGGCGCAGACCTTCTGGCGGGCCGAAGAATATCACCAGCGCTACCTCGAGAAGCGTGGACTGGCCAGCTGCCACATTTGAGGGCCGCAACACCGATCGACAGCATGGACTAGCCGGCTTCTGGTCGATTCTGGCCGATCCAGCTACCTCTGCATGACACGCTCGTCCCTATCTGCTCTAAACTTGAATCACCAATGAAGATCGTCGGACGAGCCGCCCCGTTCTACTTACGATCCGTCGTTTGCTGGTTCGCGGTTCTTTGCGTCGGCAGTCTTCCCATGGCCTGGGCGGCCCCGGACCAGCCCGCCTCGGGAAATGCACCGGGATCCGCGGCGCCGATCATCGTTCCAGCCACTGTCCATGGGATTATTCAACTGGACGGTCCGTGGCGGTTTCAGATGGGCGACGATCCGCGATGGGCCGATCTTTCCTTGGATGATTCAAGCTGGCCGACCCTCACCCTCGGGAAAACTCTCGCCGAACAAGGATTCGAAACCTATGCCGGATACGCCTGGTATCGTCTGCGGGTCCAGCCAGAGCAGTTCCGTTTTGGAGGACTTGCCGGGAGTGCGCCGCTTCATCTGCTCGTGACCAGCCATTCGGTCGGGCAATTGGCCGTATACGTCAACGGCGTGGAAGTGGGCCACAGCCGCGGCATGACCGATACGCCGACAATGTACGAGTCTCCGCCGTTTGAAGTAGCCATTCCCCAGGAAGCCAACGGGAGCCCGGTTCTGCTGGCCATTCGAAGCTGGGCCGCTCCCGGCATCCCCATCACCCACGGATTGCTGGAACGCGTTGAGGCCGGCGCCCACGAGGATGTCGCGGACCGGCTCGAACTGGCGATCGCCCACAAATGGGATCAGCAGGTCATCGCGGAGATGATCCTCGCCTTTCTGTTCCTTGGCGTAGCCGTTCTGGGGGCGATCCTCTACATGGCCCAGCGCCATCATTCGGAATATCTCTGGCTGGCGCTGATGTGCCTTACGGTGGCAATCACGGGGGCCATTGAAGTTTTCCATTGGCTGGCCCATATATCCACTTCCGTGTTCGACGTTCTCACTCTCTGGACCGGCCGCGTTTTTATGGCCGTCACGCTCGAATTCGTGCTTCGCTTTACCGCCACTGAAAAGCGCCAGCTGGTCCGATACTTTCAGGGATTTGTCCTCGTGCTGCCTTTCCTGTCACTGCTCGGCCTCCAGCAACTGTACGAAGTGCTCTCGATCAGTGCGGAAGTCGCTTTCTGCGTGCTGGTCAGCATGCTGCTGTTCCGGGCCTGGCGGCACGGCCTGCGCGAGGCGGGGATCATGCTGCTGCCGTTTCTTCTCGCGGCTACCGCGGATTCGATCGATTCGATCATCGAGTATCTTGCCTCCAGCCACTGGATCTCGGAACAAGCCATGCTTTACCGCTTTCACCTGGGTCCCATTGAGATCGCAACCGGCCTGATTACCTATGGCGTGTTTCTGTCCAGCCTGCTGGCGGTGATCATCTACCGGTTTGTCAGCGTCAGCCAGGACGAGCAGCGGTCCAACGCCGAAATAGCCGCCGCCCGAAGCGTGCAGTCGATGCTGATTCCCACTGAACTCCCCTCCAACAGCTACTTCATGCTCGAGAGCGCCTATGTGCCGGTGAACGGGGTTGGCGGCGACTTCTTTCAGGTACTGCCGGTGGACGACGGGTCCATCCTTATTGTCGTAGGAGACGTGAGCGGCAAGGGGCTTCAGGCTGCCATGAACGCGAGCACGCTTGTGGGCGCGTTCCGGAATGAGCTGTCGCATGATCCCGCCACCATTCTCAAGCACCTCAATCACGTGATGCTCGGCGCCGCTTCAGGAATCGGTACAGGCAAAGACGCGGTGGCCAGCTTCGCCACCTGCCTGTGCGCGCGAATCTATCGTGATGGCACCATGGAAATCGCCAATGCCGGCCACCTGAGCCCCTACCGCGATGGCCGGGAAATGGACCTTCCCCCTGGCCTCCCCCTGGGAGTGATCCATGGCATGACGTACGAACAATGCACATTCCGTCTCGATCAGGGGGTCCGGCTGATCTTCCTCTCCGACGGCGTGGTCGAAGCGACCAATCCACAGGGCGAACTGTTCGGATTTGAGCGCACCCAGCAGGTAAGCAATGAACCCGCCCGTTACATCGCGCAAACCGCAAAGCGCTTCGGGCAAAACGACGACATCACGGTCATCTCGGTTTATGTGGCCTCGCGCGACGCCAGGCACATCGAGGATTTGCAGCCTGCCTTACAAAGCTGACCGATCTTTCGCCGGTAAAATCTGGGCCGCCCCCACCATCTCCGTGCCCTATCCTTTCGCCTTTTTACTGGCGAAAGGGTGGGATAGCAGGAACTCCGGAAGAAATCACGCGGCCAATGAACTCTAGGCTGCGTATTTCGAACGGGACGTATCGACGTTACCGACTCTCGAATCGGCGGCATCGGTCGAAAACAACCGCAATACGTCGAGAAGAGCGCTGAGATAGCCGTGCGCCCAATACCCACGTTCCTCGCTGCCTTCTTCCAGGTGCTTCTGCTCCGTCGCACATTGCGGGGCTTTATGTAAGATCCACTCTCTAAGTTCTCTGCAGCGATCTTCTATCCTGCGAAATTCAACGCTCTCATCCGACATTCGAACTTAGATGCAATCTTGCGGCAAATGCATCGATCCATCCGTGCACTGCCTGTTCGAGTCGTCCGGCGGCTGCCCCGCTGCTAGAATCCTTGAGAGTCAAGCACATGATGGTGAAAGCCCTCTATCCCGGCACGTTCGATCCTCCCACCAACGGTCACATTGACCTGGTCCAGCGCGGGGCGAAGATATTTGGACATCTGACCGTCGCTGTGCTGAACAATCCGGTCAAGAATCCTCTGTTTACCGTGGCAGAGCGGGTGGAAATGCTGGAAGAGGTCGTGCGGCCGTTGGAGAACGTATCGGTGGCCACCTTCGACGGGCTGATGGTGGAATTCGCACGCCGCCATGGCGCTACCGCCGTGTTGAGGGGCATTCGCGCCATCTCCGACTACGAATACGAATTCCAGATGGCGCTGATGAACCGGCGCCTTGCCCCGGAAATCGAAACCGTGTTTCTACAACCGGCCGGGCGCTACTCGTTCGTCAGCTCACGCATGGTGAAGGAAGTGGTCAGCTTCGGCGGGGACGTAACGGGGCTGGTGCCACCCAACGTGCTGAAGCGTCTCCGCGGGCTCATGAACAAGCCCTGATTCAACCACCATCCCGAAACCGGGCAACCTGTTCACTTTTGTACAGTTATTTCGGGCCTCGGTGGGAAAATGGATGCAGGACCTGTCCGCCGTTACGAGCCTGGCCGCACTGGGTTCCCGCTTCGGGAAACCTGTCCTGCACACCTTCGATCGCCCGGCGAGCCGCCCTGCCGTGCCGAGGTGATCGCAATGAACGCCCTCCTGGTTTACCCCGAATTTCCTGAAACCTACTGGAGCTTCAAGCACGCGCTCAAATTTGTCGGCAAGCGCGCGGCGCAGCCTCCGCTGGGCCTGATGACGGTGGCGGCTCTGTTGCCCCAGGGCTGGCAGAAGCGCCTGGTTGACACCAACGTGGAACGGCTTCGTGAGAGCGACCTGGCCTGGGCCGACGTGGTGCTGCTGAGCGGGATGCACATCCAGCACGAGGCACTTGCATCCATCGTTGAACGGTGTCGTGCGCGCGGACTCCGCACGGTGGTGGGAGGCCCGATCACGAGCAGCGTTTCCGCGGCCGAATTGAAAGCCGACCACGTGGTAATTGGCGAAGCGGAAAGTTTGATAGCTCAACTAGCCCGCGATCTCGAGGCCGGAACCGGCCGATCGGTATACCAGGCGACCGATTGGCCGGAGATGAATACCAGCCCCCTGCCCGATCTGAGCCTGATCAAGATGCGGCGCTACTCCACGATGACGGTGCAATATTCGCGCGGCTGCCCGTTCAACTGCGAGTTCTGCGACATCATTGAGATTTACGGTCGGCGCCCGCGCACCAAGGCGGTGGCCCAGGTGCTGGCCGAACTGGACCAGCTTCGCGCTGCGGGTTGGCGCGAAGCCGTGTTCATCGTCGACGACAATTTCATCGGAAACAAGGCTCGCGCGAAGGAACTACTCCACGCGCTGGTCGAATGGCGCACCCACTACAAGACAACCTTCGATTTCACCACGGAAGCTTCGTTGAATCTGGCCGATGATCCGGAACTCATGCAGCTGATGAAGGAAGCCGGATTTATCTCGGTGTTTCTGGGAATCGAAACCCCGGACGAATCAGGTCTCATCGCCAGCAACAAGCTTCAGAACACGCGCCGCAGCCTGCTCGACAGCGTAGCGACCATCCAAAGCTATGGCATCCAGGTGATGGGCGGATTCATCCTGGGCTTCGACACCGACCGCGAAGATATCTTCGCTCGGATGGTGGAATTCATCCAGAAGAGCGGGATTCCGATTGCCATGGTTGGATTGCTGCAGGCCATGCCCGGCACCCAGCTCTCTCGCCGGCTCAAAAAGGAGGGCCGCATCCTCGACGCCGGCGGCGGCAACAACACCGATAGCAGACTCAATTTCCTGCCCCACATGGACGCGGCAAAACTCGTAGACGGATACCGCTCCGTCCTCAAGCAAATTTATAGCAACAAGGCCTACTACGAGCGGGTAAAGCTGTTTCTGAGCCGCACCCAGCCGCGCCCCGGAGAGCGGAGAACCAGGCAGAGATGGATGACCCCGGCCAACGCGCGTGCTCTTGGTCACTTCGATCGTTCGTCAGGGCGTATTCGGCAGGCAACGGTGGAGTTATTGGAAGTTTCTCCTCGCCGTTTCGACACGCTACCGCCATTGCGCCGGCACAGCCATGACCCTGGCGGTCATGGGCTATCACTTCCAGGTAATGACGATTAAGCTCTCCCGGGCCTCGGGCTCACTTGCGCTTCTGCCCACTCCCGCAACAGGCCTGCCCGCCGGGAACGGCGAACAGGCCCGTTGAAGACGGTCAACTGATTACGCGCCGGTGGTGACCACCACGCGGAACCGCGCCTTGCCGCTCATCATGCGTTGGTAGGCCTCCGCAGCCTTTTCCAGCGGGTAGACCTCCGTCATGGGCTTGACCCCCGTGAGGGCGCTGAAGTTGAGCGTGTCTTCTGAATCCATGCCCGTTCCAGAAGGCCAGCCCGCAACGGTGCGGCGCCCTAGCAGCAGCGGGAGAGGATTGATGACGACAGGCCCGTCGGGGGCGCCGACAATGATCAGCTTGCCGGCGGGAGCCAGCCCGTCGACCGTCCACTCCAGGGCTTTGGCGCTGGTCAGGGTGGCGAGAATAATCTGCGCGCCGCCCAGCTTTTGCAGTTCTTTGGCCGGGTCCTGCGTCGTGCTGTCGACGTAAACATGGGCCCCGAGTTGTTTCGCAAGCGGGCCCTTGTCCTGTCCTCGCGCGACCGCCACCGTACGATAGCCGCTCTTGGCCGCATATTGCACGGCCAGATGGCCCAGGCCGCCGATGCCCAGGATGACGACCGTGTCGCCGGGGCGTGCTCCGCTGTTGCGCAGGGCGTTGAAGGTAGTGATGCCGGCGCATAGCAGTGGCGCGGCGTCAACGTTGCCGAGGTCGTCAGGGATCAGGGCGATGGCATTGGCGGGAGCGACGACGTAGTCGGCATAGCCGCCGTCGTAGTCGATCCCCGAGATTTGCTGGTTTTCGCAAAGGATGAAGTCGCCGCGCCGGCAGGGATGGCAGTAGTTGCAATGGCCGCCGTGCCAGCCCAGACCGACGCGCTGGCCCGCCTTGAAGACGGGAACGTCAGGGCCAACCGCGTCGAGGACACCGGCGATCTCGTGCCCCGGAACGCGTGGATACTGGATGCCGGGCCATATGCCCAGCTGGGTAAGCGAATCGCTGTGGCAAACACCGCAGGCCTGGACACGGATACGAACGTGCCCTGGGCCCGGCTCGGGGAATTCGCGTTGGACAACCTGGAAGTCTCCGCCGGCGGCGGACACCTGCACTGCACGGCCAGTCACTGAAGGCATGGGGGAAGTTCTCCTGCGCCTTGGATGAACGTTCCGGCAGGAGGTTGCCAAAAAATGGTATTGGAACGGAGAACCGCGAGGTCAGGGGCTGGCCTCGCGGTCCGCAACGGTTCAGTTCCCCAGCCGGAAGTCCGCGATGCTAACCGGGGTCAGGGAGAGACCTTCGAAGACCGCGGATGTTCCTTCGCCGATGGGGGACTGGGCGCTGATCCCCACCCAGATCGACGCCGGGTAGTCGTTCTTGAAGAGGCGAATCAACTGCCAGGTCTTCTTGTCGAGCGAGTAGTAGAACCCGACAAGCTTGGTGTCGGAAGAGATCTTCATATAGACACTCTTCTCGGTAATGACGTCATGGTCGTTGTCGTCAGAGGTCCCAATTGTGCGGACACTGACCATCCTTGTCTTATGGCGTTCATCCATTTCCATCGCCAACTTTAGCCAGAGGTCATCTTTCACGTAGATAAATAGCGCTCCAGCGTCATACATCTTCAGAAATGTCGGTGTGATCTTTGCGGTCAGTGTGAACGGTTTCTTGTTGTCAACCTTCGCCAGCAGAAGCGGGGATGTGCTGCTGGAGAACTTGTCGTTCGGGTCGCGGAACATGTCCCGCCTGGACCCACTCGTAAGGGTCAGCCTGCCATCCTCAACCTTGGCGTGAGCGGCGGCTTCATTCAGGGAGCGAGTAAACGTAATGCCGGGCAACGTGATGTGACAAGCTTCACTCTTCACATCTTGTGAAGGCGCCGGTTGTGCAGAAGAGCACAGGAGCGCGAGCGATACCGCGAAGAGCTGTTTCTTCATGGATTCTTGTTCTTCCTTTCCAATGAAGCCGAAATAGCCTGCCCCAACGACAACCGTAGAAGCGTACACCCCTGCGCCAGTGGGCTGCTGTGATCGCGCAGGGCAAAGCACTCATCCAGTTACGGTGCATTCGCAGTGGCGGGTGGCGCGCGTTTGGCGTCAACCATCAGGCCGCCCGAATACACCTGCGCCCATCGCGAATGCCCAGGATCGCAAAGAAAGCGCACCCGCCGGTTCTCGTCGATTGAGTAGCTGAATCTTCCCTGGCGCGCGATGACTCCGGCAACCTCCAGAACCCCAGAAATCCGGAAATGCAGCTTGCCGCCCTCGCTCAAGATTTCGACCGCGCCTTCGTCGGAGTCGTAGACGGCGGGAATGCACGCAAGTTCGGCCGCGGGGGGAGGGATATCGCGCAGGACGAGGCTGGTGAGGCCCAGGACAGAGCGTGCGATTGCGCCAGCCAACCCCGTGGCAGCGCCGTCAGAAGCGGTGTTGATCAGAACCGCAATCGACAACTTATCGTCCGGAAAGGTCTCGAGGGCGGTTGTAAATCCTCCGCCGCTTCCAGTGGCGCCGAAGACCGGATGACCCTCGAGCTGCCCGATGCGCGTTCCAAGGCCGTAATCGATGCTCGCGCCATCGGCCAACGCTGTGGGGGCTCTCATCGCCGCCACGGAGTGCTTTGAAACCACGTGGTCTTTGTTCAGTGCGATCTGCCACTTCAGCAGGTCCGATGCGGTCGAACACACACCGCCGCCGGCAAACGGGAGCTTCCAGCTCATCTTGGCGGCAGGCGTCAGCTTGCCGTTCACCACTTCGGACCCGGATGCCAGGTTCGGTACCGGGGTGCTCGCATCGCACAGGCTCGAGGACTGCATCTGCAGGGGCGTGAAAATGCGGTCATGCAGAACCGTCGCATAGGGCTCGTGCATGACACTCTCGGCGACCATCCCGGCGAGGTAGAAACCGGAGTTGTTATATCGCCACGAGGTGCCGGGATCGAAATCCGGTGGCGAGTTCCGGATGAGTTCAAGAACCTGTTGGTGGGAGAGGTCGAGCTGTTCGTTCTTTTCAGCGTCGGGAAGAGAAGTGTAACTGTGAATGCCCGAAGTGTGATTCAGCAATTGGCGCACCGTCACGCGCTTCCCGTGCACCGGCGCATCCGGGATATATCGTGTGACCTCGTCGTCGAGGTTCAGCTTGCCCTGTTCGGCCATTTGCAGCAGAACGCCGGCCTCGATGTTTTTGGAAATGGACGCGATATGGAAGACGGTTTCGCTCGTGACCGGGATGGAACGGGCAACATCGGAGAAACCGTAGCCGCGGGCGAAGACCACCCGATCATTATTCGCAAGCGCAATGGAGATCCCCAGGACCGGCCGTTCCAGCGTCTTTTTCGCGATGGAATCGACCAGTGCCATCCAGATTGGGGTCTGCACCGGGGGCGCATTGCTCTCCACCGAAGGCGCAAGCAATAGGCACCCGAGCACGCAGGCACATCCGCGGGAGAAGCACGATCTCATCGCACCATCCTACAGTTTCGCGAGAAAAGATAACGCGGCACGCACGTGCGCCGATGATGCCCGGTCCTCAGCGAATTTATACTGGAACACGGCATGAGTAACTTTTTGTCAGTCGATGAGCAGATGGATTTGCTACACAAGGGCGCGGCGGAGATTATCCGCGAAAGCGACCTGCGCGAGCGCCTTGAAGATAGCCGCAAAACCGGGCGCCCGCTGCGCGTGAAGGCTGGCTTTGATCCCACGGCTCCCGACCTGCATCTCGGCCACACGGTGCTCATGCGCAAGCTGCGCCACTTTCAGCAGCTCGGCCACCAGGTCATTTTTCTCGTGGGCGATTTCACATCGCTGATCGGCGATCCGACGGGCCGCAATGTTACCCGAAAGCCGCTGACCAGGGAACAAATTGATGCCAACGCCGAGACCTACAAGCAGCAGGTGTTCAAGATACTCGACGAGAAGGCCACCGAGGTGCGGTACAACTCCGAATGGCTGGGGAAGCTGGGCTACGAAGCCACCATCCGGCTCACGTCGCACTTCACGGTCTCGCAGATGCTGGAGCGCGATGAGTTTCACAAGCGCTTCCAGGCCGAACAGCCCATCAGCCTGCACGAAATGCTCTACCCGGTGATGCAGGGCTACGACTCGGTGGCACTCGAGTGCGATGTGGAGCTGGGCGGCACCGATCAGAAGTTCAACCTGATGTGTGGCCGCGAACTCCAGCGCCACTACGGACAGAAGCCGCAGATCGTCCTGATGACCCCGATTCTCGAGGGTCTCGACGGCGTGCAGAAGATGTCCAAGTCGCTCGGGAACGCGATCGGCATCAACGAGCCGCCGGCGGAGATGTACGGCAAGCTGATGTCCGTCTCCGATGAACTGATGTGGAAGTACTGGATCTTTCTGACCGACCTCCGCCAGTCGCAGGTCGACGACCTGCGCGCCGAGGTTGCCGCCGGCGCTCAGCATCCCATGGCGATCAAGAAGAAACTGGCGCGAACGATCACCGCCGGCTTTCACGGCGAAGCCGCGGCTGCGGCTGCGGAAGAGAACTGGGCACGCATGTTCCAGCAGAAGGCCGAGAGCGAGGACCTCGAAGAGGTTCACATAGCTTATGCCGACGTGGCCGGGCCGCCGGGAGGGGACGGTGGTCTCCAGATCCGGCTGCCAAAGCTGCTGGTGCAATTGAATCTGGCCGCCAGCGGTGCCGAGGCGAACCGAAAAATCGCTGAGCACGCCGTAAAGCTGGATGGCGACGTGGCCGCCAACGCGGTCTTTCCCATGGACACGCTTCCTGCGCGGATCGTGGTGCGGCTTGGAAAGCGGGCCAAAGTCGCAATTGTTGGTGGTGTGGGAGAAGGCGCGTAGCCGCACTTCCAGCTCGCAACGCGCTTCAAAAGCAAGCGCTCATAGGCTCCAACAGGTTCGACCTTTCCCGGATCAAGGCAGCCGGGTGCGCACATTCACAAATTTTCCTGTCCGGAAATGTCCTTGACAACCAGCTCTATTCCGCTTATGCATTAGGGCGAGTTTTTCGTTCCGGCCCCGGTAATAACCAGAAGCAGAGTTTTCAGCTCACGAAGTTCGCGCGTCCCGACTGGGCATCATCCCCACTTCTGCAATTCACGCAGGTTCAACCGAAACTGCAGCAAAGGAGAACGAACATGGGAATCATCAAACACTTTACAACTTATTGCCCGCCGCCGCCTCCTCCGCCTCCGCCGCCGGGAGGCTTTCCCTTCGACGCGGACTGGGAAGACCATCCTTCATGGATTACGGGCATGCAGGCCCTCGGGGAGTTTCACGAATGGGTGGCAAGAGTGGTGCTACCCATTGCCTTCGAGTGGATCGAGGACCACAAAACACAAGTCTACGAAAATATACCCAAAGATTTGCATGACGACGTTGGAGTCGTGATTACGGCAGCTTACGAACTGGTAAAACAGAATGATGCGTTCAAAAGAGGCGAGGGTCTACGTCGAAAGCTCGAAGAAGCCAGGCAACAGAACGAACTGGATGCTAAGACTCTGAATCCAGTCTGGACAAGAATCACCCAGGGAGTGAAAAAGGCGACCAGGGAAGCCTTCGAAGCGGAAAAGAAATATCTGGACGACACAATCTGACTTGGCAAATCCGGTCCTCGGCGCCGGCTATCCAATCGCCGCAGCTGAAGCCTGGTCGGGCTCGATTGCAGGGGCCCGAACCGCTTCAGCCTCGGCGGTTTCCACCGCCGTCGCTTCCGCCTTCAATCTAGTAAAACTCACGACGGTCACATCGTCATCCTGGCCAAACTGGATGGCCGCTTCTGCAGCCTGCTGGGCGGTGGGCCAGGCGGCGAAGAGCTTGGCTAACCGCTCTTCTCCAAACAGCTCTCCGTTCTTGTTGCGAGCTTCCGTCAGGCCATCGGAGTAAAGCATGCAGGTTTCACCAGGCTGCAGAACGAACTCGACTTCCTCGTAGGATACGGGCGGAAACAAGCCCAATGGAAAACCCCCGCCGATCTGCACTTCACGACCGTCGATGAACGGCGAGGGATGGCCTGCACTGGCGATCAAGCATCGGCCGTCCGGCTCTAGACGTAAAGCGAGACAGGTTGCAAAGCCGTTCTCAAGGCGGCCAAGCAGACGTTTGTTCAGTTCCGCGAGCAGCGCGGCGGGGCTGGAGATTTGCTCGACAACGGCGTGAATCGTTCCCACGATGAACGAAACTGCCATCGCGGCCTTGACCCCTTTTCCGCTGACGTCTCCCACAATAATGAATGTGCTTCCTTCCGCATTTCTCAGCGGGATGATCTGGAAGAAATCGCCTCCAACTTCAAGGGCCGGACGATAAGCGCTGCTGACGCGAAAGCCCGGCAGGGAAGGCACTGCATCCGGGATAAGTACATGCTGAAGGGCCCGCGCACTCTCTAACTCCTGATTGAGCACAATTTGGCGGCGCCGGTTCTCCACAAGACTCCGATAGACGGCGAATGCACTGGCCAACAACAACAAAGTACTTGTGACCGTCCCGATCGAAACGGGATTGCCATTCCAGACGAAAAGCGGTGCATCGATTCTTTCTGCAATTGTCCAGTGGGTAAATCGACTTCCCTGCGGTGTCGCAAATGACACCACCTCAACCATGCCGGCCAGAAATGCGCAACTGGCAACCAGCCACCGTGTCTTGTTGAGCTGTTCCCGCCGGGATACAGCAGCTGCGACCAGGACCAGGGGAAGGGTCGCCACAAGGAGATAGACTCCGGTGAGGACACCGTCCCCGATCTGGACCCAGATGCGCCACCCGGGCCTCCAAATGAGAAAGCAGACTAATCCATCCAGAGTGTTCGTTGCTATGCCAACCCATGCGCAAAGGCGTGTTAGCTTGACCAGCGGGCGGTTCTGGCGGAGTTGCAGCAGCCACAATAAAAGAAACGAAAGCGAAATGCCGCGAAAGGCAGACCATGGTTGCCAGAGTGCACCAGCGACCCCATATGACCATGGGAGGCGCAACCCCCAAAAGATCATGTACACAATTCGCGACAGGGAGAATCCCGCCATCCAGAAGAGTTGCCACTGTTGGCGGTTGCGTATCCAGGCGATCAGCGTCAAAAGCCCGATAATCCCGTACAAGGAATTAATGCCAAAGAACAACTGCCGGCTACGAAGCCACAGGTAATCCAGCAATACTTTGTGCATGGCGATTGCATACGGCGTTCCAGCCAGCGGCGGAGCTTCGAATCCGCCCCGCAGGCCTGAGTCGTCTGAAAGGAGCGGCGCTTTCCACACCCGCAAAGCCAGCACGCCTTGATGAACCGGGCCCAGCCCGACGATCTTCGGTGGCTGCCCGAACTCGGGCCAACGTGGATTGGGCGGAAACTTTCCGTTCCGCGCCACCAGAACTCCGTTCCAGTAGAGCTCGTAAGCGTCATCCACGCGCGCCATCAGCAGGGCGACGTTGGCGAACTGAACGCCCTCAGATTGGAATTGAACGTGCAGCCGGTACCAGGCATACCCGGTGTACTTGAAATATCCTTGCCGGGCCCAGGTCCGATTTGCCGAGAGCCATCGCCAGTCCAAGTCAGCGAACTGCGGGTCTGCCCACTTCATGTCGTCGCCGGGATGAAACTGCCAGGGACCAGCGAGGGCAACTGGCTTGTCGCCCAGGCTGACCATGAGGAGCGGGCCGGGAGGGGCCGGCGCAGCGAATCCCATGGCGGCGCACACCAGCAGCAGCGATAACAACGCGGCACGCCAGTGCGACACTTGCCTGAGCATGTGCCAGCATAACCCCTGTAGACATCATAAAGCCGTCAAATTGTTGTGGAGTCTACGCTTCGAAATCCAGCTCTACCGGGTCGATCAGCGGAACCAGCCACTTCAGCAGCGCCTGGTGCATGGGATGCGTGGTGTAGGCGTCGGCCGCGGCCTTGTCGGTGAAGGTCATCAGCCCGCAGAATGTATACCCCTGTCCGCGCGGCGACAGGTTTGGCCCAACATGCACATCGATCAATCCGACGACGTGGCCGCGAAAGGCCAGAATGTCCTGGGTGGCGCGGGCCTTGTCGGCTTCGGTGGCGTTGGGCTTCCAGCGGAACCCGAAGATGTGGATGAACATTTTTCTCTTTCCTTTGGACTAGCTTCCGAGTGCAAACGCACGCCCCGCTACAAGTAGCTTCGCCACTGCTTCCGGCGAAACGGATTCGGTGTAGATGCGCATCAGCGGCTCGGTGCCGCTGGCGCGGAACAGGATCCAGGTCTCGGCGGCGTTGGGCTTGCCCTCGGCTTCGGCCATGTCGAGGTAGAACTTGACGCCGTCGAGGGTTTCCCGGCGAACGATAGCAATGCTTCCAAAGGCGGGATCGAGGGCGTTGAGTGTCATCGCACGCGCTATGGCGGCCTTCTTCATGTCGTCGGAAATGTGCAGGTCGACGCGGCCATAATGGTGTTCGCCGTACTCCGCCTGGAGATCCGCGACAAGCTGGCCCAGCGTCTTGCCTTCCTCGGCCATCACATTGGCCAGCAACAGTGCGTTCAGCAGGCCGTCCCGCTCCGGGAGATGGCGCTGGAAGCCGATCCCGCCCGACTCCTCGCCACCCATCAGGATTTCGCGCTCCAGCATCAGATCGCAAACATACTTGAATCCGATGCCGTGCTCGATCAGCTCCCGGCCGTGCTTCTTGCAGATGCGGTCAAGCATTTTGGTAGTGTTGAAGGCCCGGGTAACAGCCCCCGGCCAGCCCTTGCGGCGCAGTACCCAGCTCAGCAGCACCGAGAATATCTTGTGAGCATCGACAAAATTGCCATGTTCGTCGGTAGCGCCGATCCGGTCGGCATCGCCGTCGGTGCACAGGCCCGCATCGCAGCCGTGCGCCACGACTGCCTCCCCCAGGGCGCGGATGTGCGGTTCAATCGGCTCCGGATTGATCCCCGGAAAAAGCGGATTGACATTGCCTCGGATTTGCACGTGCGCCACTCCGAGACGAGAAAAAATGTCGGAGAGGATGGTGAGGCCCGCGCCATACATGGAGTCGACGGCGAACTTCAGCCCCGACCGGGCAATGAGGTCGAGGTCGGCGAAGCTCTCAATGGCCCTCAGATACGCTGGGAGAAAATCGTGCTCCTCGATGGGGGCTGGCTTCGCGGCCCGGGTGACAGGCTGGCCCAGGTACGATTCGATCTCGGCGATGATCGACGGCTTGCCCGACCCGCCATACCAAGCCTTGTACTTGACCCCGTTCCACTGGGCGGGATTGTGAGACGACGTGATCATGATGCCGCCCGCCGCGCCCAGCGCCCGAACGCCATAACTCAGCGCCGGGGTCGGCGTGATGTCTTTGGCCAGAAGCACAGGGATACCGGTAGCCGCGGCCACTTCAGCGCAGGCACTGGCAAACGCCCGTGAACCAAAGCGCGTGTCATAGGCGATGCATAAGCCCTTGCTGGGGTCTTCCCGGGCATGAATGTATGCGGCAATTGCCTCGGCAGCGATGCGAACGTTAGCGAACGTAAAGTCATCCGCAATCACTCCGCGCCAGCCGTCGGTACCAAACTTGATCTGGGGATGGGACATCTGAGTCTTACGCTCTCCTTGAAACGAGTCTAACCAAAGAAATCAGATGGATTCACCAGAGGCGACGATCCCCACATGGGGTCACTTATCAAAGGCACACACTTTGGATGCGGAGGACGCGCATCTCGAAAAAGGTGTCTGTTGTCCAGCGCAACGGGGTTCAGGCTGACACCATTTAACAACTGCCCTGCGACTTGATCCGGCCCGGCGGATCAAGTCGGGATCAGATCAACTCCGTGCGGATCATCTGCAGTTCCTTGACGATCTTGCCCACGTCCTGCGAATGGTCGCGATGCGCGATGAGCAGCGCGTCCTCGGTATCGACCACCACCAGGTTTTCTACGCCCACCAGGGCGACAAACTTCTTGGGGCTGTAGATGTAATTGTTTCCAGCCTCGATGGTAAGATGACCATCGGTCTCGGCGACATTTCCATCGCCGTCGCCCCGCAACCTGGTCTCCACCTGGTACTCGTAGAGCGACGCCCACGACCCAAGATCGTTCCAGCTGAACTCGGCGGGAAGACAGAAGAGCCGGGACTTGTGCTCGCCCTTGGCGGACCGCGGTTCGAGAACCGCATAATCCACCGAAATGTTCTCGCATTTGGGGTAAAACTCGCGAAAACACTCCTCGAATTCCGGGGAGCCGAAGCAGGAGGCAATCTTTTCCAGCATGGGCGCGGTTTCAGGTAGATGTTCGCGGACGGCGTCGGCGAGGGTACGCGCCGACCACAGAAAAATCCCTGAGTTCCAGTAATAGTTGCCCGCGGCGACAAACTCCTCAGCCTTGAGCTGGTTGGGTTTTTCGGTGAAACGGCGCACTCGCAGGGCTGAATCGTCGGGAGTGAAGTCGCCGGTCTCTACGTACCCGTAGCCGGTTTCGGCCCGGGTCGGCTCGATCCCCAGAACCACCATGTTGTCCGCCGCCGCGGCCAGGGTGATCCCCTTCTGCAGGGCTTTGAGAAATCGGGGTTCGTCCGCAATCACGTGATCGGAAGGGAAAATACCGAGAACCGCGTCGGGGTTCTGGCGTTCGATGATAAATGCAGCCAGTCCGCAGGCAGGTGCGGTGTTCCTGGCGATGGGCTCGGAAACGATCTGCTCCGCAGGCACGCCGTGCAACTGGTCGGCAATTTCGTGGGCCAGGTATTCGTTGGTAATCACCCAGGTATGATCTAGCCCGGCCAGTGGCTTGAGGCGCTCGACCGTCTGCTGGATCATGGAGCGCTCACCATCGAGCGCCAAAACCTGCTTGGCCCGGGCGCGGCGTGAGCGGGGCCAGAAGCGGGTTCCGCTGCCTCCCGCAAGGATGACAGGACGAAAATCAATACTCTTCGACATGGAAGACACATCCTAAGTGACAAACACACGGTTTGAACAGTGACCGCAGATACATTCTTTTCGCGAATCCGGCGTTTTGCGCGCAACACCAGAGGATCGTGCATCTTGCGAGTTGTCGGCCGGGTCAGCGAAACGTGCGCTCAAGTCGATCCTGGAAAAGAATCGGCCCCGGGGATACTCTGCCCCTGGTTATGCGGTAGCGTCGGGCGGAAGGCTGGCTCCGGCCTCGGAAGGCAGCTCTAAACCAGCTGTTTGAGGAATTCTGCCATGCGGCGGGTTCCCTCGTCGATGGTCTGTTTGGTGACCGGGTACGAAAGACGGATGTGCTCACTCGTGCCAAAGGCCTCGCCTGGCACCGCGACCACGTGCGCTTCGTGCAGCAGGCGGGTGGCCAGTTCGGTCGCCGTCTGGACGCCCCCCTTGCCCAGAAATGCCGAGATGTTCGGGTAAACGTAAAACGCACCGTCGGGCCTGGTGCAAGTTACGCCGGGAATCTCCGCCAGCCGGGCGAGCATGTAGTTACGCAGATCGATGAATTCAGCGCGAAACTCACTCACACATTCCTGCGAGCCGTTCAGCGCGGCGATGGCCGCTTTCTGCACAACGCTCGAGGCGTTCGAAGTGGATTGGGACTGAAGCTTGCTCAGATTGGCGACGATCGCCTTGGAGGCAAGCGCAAAACCTGCGCGCCAGCCGGTCATGGAATAGGTCTTGGAGAGCGATCCGAGGATGACCAGGTGCTCCTTGGCCCAGGTAAACGAACCGCCGGAAACGGCTTTCCCGGCGTAGTTCAGGTAGACATAACACTCGTCCAAGAGCAGGAAAATTCCGCGGTCGTGGGCCAGGTGCACGATGCGTTCCAGGTCCTCGGCGGAGACGACTGAGCCCGCTGGGTTCGACGGCGAGTTCAGAATGATGGCCTTGGTCCGCGGCGTAATCGCCTTCTCGATGGCGTCGGCCGTGATACGGAAGTTCTCGTGCTCCCTGGTTTCGAGAAAGACCACCTTGCCGCCAGCATACTGGATGATGTCTTTGAAACTGACCCAGTAGGGAACGGGAAGAACGACCTCGTCTCCATGGTCCACCAGCACCTGGATGGCGTTGAACAATGCCAGCTTGCCCCCAGTGGTAAAAATCGCCTCGTCGAGGCCGTAATCCGAGCCGAAATCGCAGGCGTGGCGCTGGACGATGGCCTTGCGCACGTCGGGAATGCCCGGTACCACGGTATAGCGGGTAAAGTTGGCCTCGATGGCCGCGATGGCCGCGTCCTTGATGTGGCGCGGGGTCGGAAAATGCGGCTCGCCGGCGCCAAAATCCACCAGGTTTGCACCCTGGGCGCGCAGTTTGGCGGCCTCGGCGGCCACGGCCATGGTTGCGGAAACCTCAATCCGCCCGATGCGGGCGGCAAACACTTGCGAAGCGGCGGCTACACTCGTCGTCATAGCTACTATCTTTACAGATTTTGGGAGTCGGGGAAACCCGTTTGCTCTGCGAAAGCCCGAATCACAAAAGGCGGTCCCCGTTTTTGCAGCCTCCTCCCACCACCCAATCCTGCGACTTCGGCCCGTGGCCTTTAGAATGACACCAGCTTTGGAGCCCCTAACGCCGGCTTCGAAAGCCGCCATCGTCTTGCAAACTGTTCAATTTGCCCGGAGGTCTTTTGCTGCGCCCCCAGTTGCTCCGATCAAGTATCGCCTCAGCCACCATTTGTCTCGCCCTGATTCCAAGCGCCCTCACCGCCGGCCGGAAGCCTGCCGCAGCCCAGGCTTCGGCCGCCGTCGCACTCCAGAATTTCACCGGGGAATACACCGATCCAGCGGCCCCGGACACCCCGATCAGTTTTTATGAGCAGAATGGGCGGCTGGTGGCGGAGTCCGAACGTAGCGTGCCGGCGGAACTCACCCAGACAGGCACAACGGAGTTCACGGCTCCGGGCTCGAGGATCACGTTTCGCTTCGGCGTCGATGGGGCGGGGCGCGGTATCAGCGTTGTCGCATCGGCAGAACCCGAAATCAACTATCGCCGCACCGGCGACCCCGTACACCATATCTTTCATGACTACCAGCGGTCCGAGGCGATGATTCCCATGCGCGACGGCGTCAAGCTGCATGTCGTGATCCTGAAGCCCGCTGATATCGCAGCGCCGTTGCCGTTCCTCATCCAGCGGACTCCGTACGGAGTGGACGGAACCACCCGGGCTTGGTTTTTCCGCATGCGGCCGGAGCTGGCGCGCGCCGGCTACATCTACGTGGGTGCGGACATTCGCGGGCGGTTCAAGAGCGAGGGCCAGTTTGTGATGAGCCGCCCAATGGCCGACCACCACCCGGGGTCCCCACGGACGGGTCCTGGTCCGTGGGGTGGTCACGATGCGAAAGCCATCGACGAGAGTACCGACGCCTACGACACCGTGGAGTGGCTGCTCAAAAACGTATGCGGCAACAACGGCCGCGTGGGTTTTATCGGCACCAGCTATCCGGGATTTCTGGCCATGGAGGCGGGCATCGATCCCCATCCGGCCGTAAAGGCCATCTCGCCCCAGGCCCCCATGATCGACGTCTGGATCGGAGATGACTTCTTCCATAACGGCGCCTTCCGCCAGACCTACGGATACGACTACGTCTACGGGCTCGAGACCAGCAAAGAGTCCACCGATGTGAGCTACGGCAAGGACAAATCCGGCCAGCCGCGCGACGGCTTCGACTACTTTCTCGAACGCGGCAGCTTTGCGGAGGACGTGAAGCGGTCGGGATCGAAGATGCTGCCGAGCTGGAAGCTGTTCCTTGACCATCCGGCGTATGACCTGGTGTGGTCCTCGCGCGGAGTCGAGCACGATCTGAACACCGTCGCAGTCCCCACGCTCACCGTAGGCGGTTACTACGACCAGGAAGACATGTGGGGGCCGCAGATCGAATACGCGACGCTGGAGCCGCATGACGAAAAACACGATAACTTCCTGGTTCTCGGCCCATGGCGGCACGGCTCCTGGTCCTCGTCTTCCCGCCATCTGGGCAACCTCGATTATGGCGAGCCGATTGGCAAGGAGTACCGGGGGCAGATCGAGGCGAAGTTCTTCGCGCACTATCTAAAAGATGAGCCCGGCTTCGATGTTGGCGACACAGCAAGTTTCCAGACCGGCTCGAATACGTGGAAGCGCTATGCGCACTTTCCGCCCAAAGAGTCGGCGCCGACCAGCCTGCATCTCGAAGGCGATGGGAAGCTGGGCTGGAGCGATTCGCCCGCCCCGGCCAAAACTACCTACGTGAGCGATCCGGCCAATCCCGTGCCCTACCGGCACCGGCCCATTCAGCCCACGTATTCCGAAGGATCGCAGTGGTATGACTGGCTTACCGAGGACCAGCGTTTTGTCACCGGCCGCCCGGATGTCGCCGTCTGGAAGCTCCCCGTGCTCAAAAAGGATCTGGTGGTCACAGGTGAAGTCACCGCCGATATCTTCGCTTCGACAACAGGTACAGACAACGACCTGGTAGTGAAGCTCATTGACGAGTACCCGGCCGATGATCCCGATGAGAAAATGCACGGCTATCAGTTGATGACCAACGAGGAGATCTTTCGCGGCCGCTATCTCGACAGCTTCGCCCAGGGCCGGCCGCTGCGGGCAGACTCTGTCCGCGAATACCGCTTCAGCCTGCACGATGTGGACCACGTGTTCAAGGCCGGGCACACCGTAATGGTGGAGATTCAGAGCACGTGGTTCCCGCTCTACGACCGCAATCCGCAGACATTTGTGCCCAACATCATGACCGCCGCACCCGAAGACTACAAGCCGGCAACGATCACCATCTACTCCGACCCCGACCACGACTCAAATCTTCAGATGCCGCTCATGAACGCGTGCGATCACATCGAGTGCTTCTGATTCTCCTATTGCACCGAATAGAAGACGCTGGATTGATGAAGATCGTTGTAATTGCTGTCGACGTCAATGACGGTAAGGGTGTGAGATCCGGGCCCGAGGCTGAAGTACTGGTTCACGTCCGTCCCCGCATACTTGCCCAGCTTGCGGCCGTTATCCCAGACCTGCATCTGACTTACCGGGACTGACTCAACTGCGTGAGCAACGACGTGAACCGTGGACATGTTGATCACTTGATTCGGCGTGGGCGACAGGATTTGCAACCCGTTGACCAATGGCTGCACTGTATAAGTCACAGAGGTCTTACGGATATCTCGATAAGATGAGTCGAGGTCGAGTACCGTGGTTGTGTGCGTGCCTGGCGAGAGATTGTAGAAGGCATCGATTTGATCGCCATACACGCCGAGCTTGTCACCGTTATCCCACACTTGCGTCTGGCTTATAGTCTGGCTCTCGGAAGCGTTTGCAATCAAGTGGACCGCGCCGACGATCGTGGCTCCGTTTCCTGGAGTTGAGATCACGATGCTGTTGGATGCACCGGAGGATGTCCCCGACTTGAAGAAGTCGGCCATGGGCGGAGCATCTTGTGCAGCGCCAGGACAAGGCGAAAGACCCATGGCCGCACACACCGTCTTCAGGACACTCTCGTTGTGGTAGTTGACGGTAGACTGGTAGCCAGGCTTCACGAGCGGACCGATCACGAGAGTCGCGGTGCGCCCGCCGCATCCCATCGCAACGGTGTCCGAACAACGGCGATCTGTCGAGAGAGTGCCTTCGTCCCAGACGATGAAGAGAATGCCGTCGCCCCCGGGGCTGAACTCGGGCCGGGCCAGAATCGCCGGAACGTTGGCCTGAAGCCACTGATCCGCGGCCTGGAGAGTGCCGCTGTGAGCATCTTCGACCGCATCCGGAGTGATGTAGGCATAGTTGACCGTGTTGTTCTGCGCGAAGTCCTTCGCCATCTGCGTAAAAGGCACACTGTTCTTGTCCTGCCCCGTGCCTGGGCACACATCCGTAAAGTCGATCAGCGGGTTGTGGCGGCGGTAGTAGGTAGCGCCGGCGCCTCCATAGAGTCCCTGGAAGCCGGCGGTGGGCATGTTGGACTGGTAAGACCTCCAGCTGTAGCCCTGCTTCAGCAGTTCGCGGACGACGTTGTCGTCAGCATGCTTGCATGAAACCGTATCGTTGTTGGGCTCAACCGGTGCTCCGGCAACAAGCCACATCAATGCAGGGAGGGAACTGTGCTGATCGGAATAGAACTGGGTGGCCAGTCCATATTGTTCGATTAGCTGATTGTAGTAAGGCATTTGAGAATTACCGACGACGTCTTCATAACTGTGATTCTCTTCGGTAATCATCCAAACGTGAGAGGATCGCGGAACGTTCTGTGCGATGCAGTTACTTACGAGGAATAAGCAGAAAGCGAGACACAGACGCTTCGCTGGCATAGTGGGGCCCATCCATTGGTTGATTTCCAAATTTTTATTTGGAGAGAACTTACGATACATATACAGCAACGTTGGATGCATGTACAACCATGTTTTTCGGTACCCAGTTAAGTTTGTGTAAATCAAATAGCTTCCATTGGCGATGATTCGCTCCGCAGCATTAGATGCGCTCATTGCTGGAACGTCTGTGCAAAGGGACAGCGAGTCCGCTCCGCTGAGGCACCGCGGCAATTGCAGTAAGTCGGTCATTCGCAGGTGCTTCCCACCCACGGGTTGATGAAAGCTCTGGCAACTTTACCTGAGTCTCCTCCCACCCTTTCGCCGGCGGGGTGCCCCAGGTCTCGCTTCTGAGACCTGGGATTCCCTCGCACAGAAAGCCCCACCTTACCAGACGACGCATCGCTCCGAATCAGGCCGCATCATGGGCGAGCCCGCTTTGCACTGGAACGCCTCGGCGAACGGCGGGAAATTGGACATGGGTCCGAGCACCCGGTACTTCGCGACCGGATGCGGGTCGCCCTGCACCATCAGCTTTTGCGTTTCCACCCGCGTGGCGTCGCCGCGGAACTGGCCCCACGCAATAAAGAACTGCTGATCCGGCGTGAAGCCGTCTAGTTTCTCATTCGATTGGCCCTGCGCCGTCTTCTTGAATGCGCGATAGGCGATCTTCAGCCCCGCCAGGTCGCCGATCGATTCGCCCAGCACCAGCTTGCCGTTGATGTGGATGTCGTCAGGGCCGTCGATGCGATAGCCATCGAACTGCTTCACCACGCACGCCGTCTTGGCCTGGAACTTCGTCAGGTCGTCGGGCGTCCACCAGTTTTCAAGCCTGCCGGTGGAATCGAACTGCGCGCCCTCGTCGTCGAATCCGTGCGAGATTTCGTGGCCGATCACCACGCCGATGGCCCCGTAGTTCACCGCGTCGGTGTAGTTCATGCTGAAGGCCGGAGGCTGCAGGATGCCGGCCGGAAACACGATCTCGTTCATCAGCGGGTTGTAGTACGCATTCGAAGTCGGCGGCGTCATGCCCCAGCGGCCGCGATTCACCGGCTTGCCGATCTGCGCCCAGTCATCGGCCACCACAAACCGCGAGCCGGCCACGAAATCGTCGAAGTAGTGAACGCGGTCGATCTTGACCGACGAGTAGTCCTTCCACTTGTCGGGATAGCCGATCTTCACCTGGAAGGTCGCCATCTTTTCGAGCGCCTTCTTCTTCGTATCCGGAGTCATCCAGTCGAGTCCCTCGATGGTGTCGTGCATCGCCGAGAGAATGTTGGCCACCATCGTCTCGGCTCGCGCCTTGGCCTCGGGAGGGAAGTAGCGCTTCACGTACTCCTGACCCAGTGCCTCGCCCAGCAGAAAGTCGGCCTGTTCAGCGCAGCGCGTGCCGCGCGGCTTCAACTCGCCCACCCCGGCGAGTTCTTTCTGATAGAACGCGAATTTCGCATCGACGAACGGCTGCGACAGGACCCGTGCCGCGGTGTTGAGCAGTTGCCAGCGCAGGTAGGTCTTCCAGTCGGCAAGAGAAGTGGACACGAGTTGCCGCTCCACCTCGGCCATGAACACAGGCTGGTCCACATTCAGGTCGCCCGGCGTCACGCCCGTGGTCTTCACGAACGCTTTCCAATCGAAGTGCGGCGTCATCTTCTCCAGGGCATCGAGGTTGCCCACGTGGTCGATGGCGTGCGGATCGCGCAGGGCCACATTATCGAGCGAAGCCTTGGCCAGCGCGGTCTCGAAGGTCATCACGGTCTGTGCCGCAGCCTTGGCGTCCGTCTCCGGCGCGCCGGCCAGCGTGAAAATTTTGGCTACATACACCAGGTAGCCGGCCCGTGCGTCGGCGAATCTCTGCTCGGTTTTCACGTAATAATCGCGGTCCGGCAGGCCCAGGCCGGCCGCGCTCACATCGGCGATCACCCTGGTCGGGTCGTGAGGGTTCTGCGTGGATGCAAACCCGAACGGCGCCTGCACCCCGAGCGCCTGCAGTTCGGTCAGTTCCTTCTGGAGATCCTCCGGATTCTGAATTGCGTCGATGGCCGCGAGATAAGACTTCAAGGGCGTGACGCCGGCCGCGTCGATGGCTTTTACATTCGTGCAGGCCGCGTAAAAGTCGCCAGTCAACTGGGCTGGGCTGCCCTTGGGCTGCTCGGGAGCGGCCGATACTTCTTCCAGGATCTTGCGCAACTGATCCTTGTTGTCTTCGCCGGCTTTCCACCGCCGGCTCCAGCGGTCCATCGACGCCGGAATCGGATTCTGCGCCCGCCAGGCGCCGTTGGAATAGTCGTAGAAGTCGTCGCACGGCTTTGCCGACCGGTCCATATCGCTGACGTCAATGCCCTTCAGTGCCGCCTTGCTGGGCCGTCGCGGTGATTCCCGCCGCCAGGGATGTAAGGATTGCAATGGCCTTCCAGTTCACTCGATGATTCCTCCGGATTACTCAAAAACAATACGCTAATCCCATCCATGGGGTTAACAACAGGAACGGAAATTTCGCGTATGACGCCGGGAAGCAGCCAAACGCCACACCCGCAGGACGAATGGCGCCCGTCCAGATCGTTTTCGAGTTAGAATAGTAATGCGAGTATGAATCTTCACCTTCCAGTTCCGGCCCTCCTCTAGCGGCGCCCGCCGCCCACACCGTTTGTGCGCTTTTCCCTCGCCAATCAATCAATCCAAAGAGTCGGCTACCCCGCAGGGGTGCTGGAGGGCATATGTTAGATCGTCTGGAACACATGGAGCAGCGCTACAACGAACTGCAGGCGCAGTTCGCGCTGCCTGAGGTTATCAACGACCACGAAAAATATCAGAAAACCGCCAAGTCGCTCCGCGAGATCGAGACTCCGGTGGAGAAATACCGCGAGTTGAAGCAGGTGCGCCAGGGCCTGGCCGACGCGCGCGGCATGCTGGCCGAGAGCGATCCCGATCTGCGCGCCATGGCCGAAGAAGAGATCGCAGTTCTGGAACCGCGCGCGGCCGCTCTCGAAGACGAAATCAAGATTCTGCTCATTCCCAAGGATCCCAATGATGAGAAGAACGTGATCCTGGAAATCCGCGCCGGCACCGGCGGCGATGAAGCCTCGCTTTTCGCGGCCGAAGTCTTCCGGATGTATACGCGTTTCGCCGAGCAGCATCGCTGGAAAGTGGACGTGATGTCGCTGTCGGAATCGGGTGTGGGCGGATACAAGGAAATCATCGCCATCATCGAAGGCGACCGCGTTTACTCGCAGCTCAAGTGGGAGAGCGGTGTGCATCGCGTGCAACGCGTGCCCCAGACTGAAACTCAGGGCCGGGTGCACACCTCGGCCATTACGGTTGCGGTCCTGCCCGAAGCCGAAGACGTGGATATCAAGATCGAAGCCAAGGACATCCGCATTGATACGTTCTGTTCGTCCGGGCCCGGTGGGCAGTCGGTCAATACGACCTACTCCGCAGTTCGCATCACCCACATTCCAACCAATACAGTCGTGAGCTGCCAGGACGAGAAATCGCAGATCAAAAATCGCGAAAAGGGCCTGCGCGTGCTGCGTTCGCGGCTTTATGAGCAGGAGATGGAGCGGCAAAATGCGGAACTGGCCAAGGAGCGCAAGCAGCAGGTGGGCTCCGGCGACCGCAGCGAGAAGATCCGCACCTACAACTTCCCGCAAAACCGCCTCACCGATCACCGCATCGGGCTCACGCTGCATCAACTTGACCTGGTGATGTTAGGCAAACTGCAGCCAATCGTCGACGCTCTTATCGCGCACTACCAGGCGGAGCAGCTCAAGGCCGAAACCCAGGCAGCGTGATGACGCTGCGGGAGTGGCTGCGCAAGGGCGAACAGCAACTGGGCGCGAGCCCGCATGCGGATCGGGCGCGCCGTGATACGGAGACGTTGCTGCTTCACCTGGTAGGGAAGAATCGGGCCTGGCTGCTGGCGCATCTTGACGAAGACTTTGCCGGATGCACCGCGATCCGATTCGCAAGTCTGCTCGATCGGCGCCATCGTGGCGAGCCCATCCAGTACATCGTCGGCGAAACCGAATTCTTTGGCCTTCCGTTCAAAGTCACGCCCGATGTGTTGATCCCGCGGCCGGAGACCGAACACCTGGTCGAGAAAGCAATCGAACTCGGCCGCCTCCGCGCCGCGCCCCGCATTGTCGATGTCTGCACGGGCTCTGGCGCGATTGCGGTATCGCTGGCCCGCGCTCTGCCTGCCGCCGACATCACGGCCACCGATCTTTCCAATGCGGCGCTGTCGATCGCATGCGAAAACGCAAAGCTCAACGGTGTCGAACCCCGCATCCGCTTCTTGCAGGGCGATCTATTCGCGCCGGTTGCGGGCGAGCGATTCGATATCGTAGTCGCCAATCCGCCCTACGTCCCCACCATCGAGCGCGAATCCATGTCTGTCGAGGTGCGCGACCATGAGCCTGCGCTGGCCCTCTTCGCCGGTGTGGATGGACTCGACATCTACCGTCGGCTGATTTCGGCCGCGCCCAGCGCGCTGGTTCCCGGCGGCTTCATCGCGCTCGAGATCGGCTACGGGCAGGCGCCCGCGGTCGAAGGGCTACTCGCCGCCGCCGGATTCACGCAGATCGAATTCATACCTGACCTGCAGGGCATCCCCCGCGTCGCCTGTGCTAGGCGGCCTTAAAATCACAAGCCACTCTTAAGCACCTGCTTGGCGATGGTGGCCAGCTGCATGTTCGAAGTGCCTTCGTAGATCTTGCCGATCTTGGAGTCGCGAAAATACTTCTCCGCCGGATAGTCACGAACGAATCCATTGCCACCAAAGATCTCCACGCATTGGCTCGCCGTCCGCTCGGCCACCTGCGACGCCATCAGCTTGCACATGGCCGCTTCGCGAACGAAGGGCTGGCCTGCGTCCTTGAGGCGCGCAGCGTTGTATACCATCAGGCGGGCGCCTTCGATCTCAGTCGCCATCTGCGCTAGTGCAAACTGCACGGCTTGAAATTCGGCGATCGGCTTGCCAAACTGGCGCCGCTCCTGCGCATAGCGCGCCGCGTGACGCCATGCGCCCTCTGCGAGGCCCAGCATCTGCGCGCCGATCCCGATGCGGCCTTCGTTGAGAGTTTCGATGGCGATCTTGTAACCCTTCCCGGGCTCGCCGATAAGGTTGGCGGCGGAGACCTCGCAGTTGTCGAAGAGAAGTTCGCAGGTGCTGCTGGCGCGGATGCCCAGCTTGTCTTCCTTTTTACCGACGCTGAATCCCGGCGTGCCTTTCTCGACCACGAAGGCGGTGATGCCGCGATAGCCGGCCGATGGGTCAAGGTTCGCGAACACAATGAACAGCCCCGCCTCGCGCGCACCGCTGATCCACAGCTTGCGCCCGTTGAGCCGATAGCCGCCCTCTATCTTTTCCGCGCGCGTCAGCAGTGCGAATGCGTCGGAGCCCGAGGAAGCCTCGCTCAGCGCGTAGGCTCCGACGGTTGAGGATGCCAGCAGCGGAAGCCACGTACACTGCTGAGCCTCGGTCGCCCAGCGGCGCAGCGCATTGATAACCAGGGTATTGTGCACATCAATGAGCACGGCCACCGCCGGATCGACGGTGGAGATGGCTTCAATTGCCAGTGTCGCGTCGAAGAAGCTTCCTCCCGCGCCGCCAAACTCTTCCGGGATCTCGATCCCCATCAGCCCCAGCGCGAAGATTTTCTCCACGAGTAAAGGAGCAATCTGCTGCTCCTCGTCCATGGCGCGCACCAGTGGCGCGATCGTATCTTCAGCGAACTTCCGCACAGTGGAGAAAAATAGATCTTCTTCTTCGGAGAGATGAGTCAAGGGCGACGGTGTGCGATGGGTCTCGGTAAGCAAGGAGAGAGCCTCCGACTTCGGAGTGTATCAAAGCAGTGGCTTTCCCACCCAGGTTCGCTTCATGATTGAATTGTCATCCTGAGCGAAGATTGACGCTCGATTGCGCCAATCTTCGAAGGATCTGCAGTTCCGCCGCTTCAATGTATTCAACGAACTTCGGTGACACCATTGCTAAGCCCGCTTCAGAAGCGAATCACCGGCCCGGTCGAGATGCGTCCGTTCGAGTTGGTAATTTCGTTGAAGTTCCGGTTCGTCGCCTTGTAGCGCGTGTTGTAATAGTCGCCGGTGACGCGCCAGGCGAACCACCGCGAAATGCCCGCATCGAGACCGCCGCCCACCGCAACCGCAAAACTGTTGTCGTCTTCGAGGTTGGGCAGCGCTTTGCTGCTCAGGTGTGCGCTCCCCACCATACCGTGCGCAAACAGCGTCGATCGACCCAGATGCACCGCAACCTGCGGACCCAGCAGGAAGAAATAGGACTTGGGGCTGAAGTTGGGACTACCGTTACTGTAAAAACCGGAAACGTCACCCTTGATGCCAAGAAAGCTTCCCAGAACAGGAACCTTGAACGAAGCATCCCAGCCGTTCATTCCGCTCGTCGATGTCGACGAATGGGCTCGGATTGTACGTGCGGAAAACGTAGGAATAGCCGCCGTACAACTCGAGGTTGGGGGTTGAGCCAAAGCCGTGGCGCGTGTCAGGCGACGCTTGTGCGTTCATAGCGGCTGGTATCGCCGGCAGCGCGGCCAACGTCAGCAGGGGAAGAAATCTCCGAAACATCTATTCACCTCAGGAACCTGAATTGAAGTCAGGGCAGAGGAGCACAGCCGGCAATCTATCTGCATATCAGTAAGTAAGTTACTTAGTGCCGGCGAGAAGCACGTCTCCAGTTGAGACGCGCTTTCGCCGCCCGGGCTACTGCGGCCGGACTACTTCGGTGTCAGTTTCAGCGCATACCCGTATTTGCAGGCCGCGCCGGCGGGCAAGGTCACTTCCAGGGCGTCGCCGGTCTGGCTCCACTCCACTTTCTGAGTAGAACCCAACAACTCGACAGAAGTTACGGCAAGAGAAGCGCCCTCTTGAGATTTGCCCAGCGAGCGAATCGTGCCCTTGCCATCCGCAGGGCAGGCCATCCCGATCGCATACACGGTCGATCCCTTGGCCGTGAACCGGAAATCCTCGGCGGTATAAGGCTTGGTATCGGTGTCGTGGAAGGCGCCCCCCACCACTTTGGTCGGTCCCTCCCCAAAGGTCTTCCACGGCGTAGTGCCATAGATCGCTTCGCCATTTACCTTGAGCCACGCGCCCATTTCGAGCAGTGTCGTGCGGATTTCATCAGGAATGGTGCCGTCCGACTTGGGGCCGAAGTTCAGCAGCAGGTTGCCGTTCTTGCTCACGATGTCGACCAGCTGATGAACCAGGAATTCCGGCGACTTGAACGTGTCGTTCTCGATGTAGCCCCAGCTCTTGTCGCTGATTGAAGTATCGGTCTGCCAGTGATCGGCAATGATGTGGTCCTGCTGTCCGCGCTCGAAGTCCCGCACCGCGGCCTTCCAGTTCAGCGAATAGTCCTTGAAGTTGATGACCCCGGTGTAGCCATGCGCGGCCGCATAGTTGTAGTAGAACGAGGCGAACTCCGCGACCGCGCCGCGGAAATTAGGCTGCCCGATCCACCAGTCAAAATACACAATCTCCGGCTTGTACTTTTCGACCAGTTCCGTATCGCGGGCCAGCCAGTCATTCGTCCATGCTTCGCTCACCCAGGTCCAGTCGTTGATCAGTGTGTGGTTGTCTTCCCCGGCTTCAAACCACTGGTGAGCAGGCCCATATAGGCCCGCATACTTCGGATCATTCACGTCCGACCGGATCGCCCGCCCGCCGTCATAAAAGAAATTGTGTTCGGCGCGATGCGAACTCAGTCCGAAGTGCAGCCCTTCGCTCCGCACCGCCTTGGCCAGTTCGCCGAGCGTGTCGCGCTTGGGGCCCATCTTGACCACCGTCCAGTCCGACAGGCCCGAATCGTACATCGAGAATCCATCGTGGTGCTCGGCCACTGGAACCACGTATTGCGCGCCCGACTCCTTGAACACTTTTGCCCACGCCGCCGCGTCGAAGTGCTCAGCGCGAAACAGCGGAATCAGGTCCTTGTACCCCTTCGACGCGTCCCCGTTCGCAAAGTGCTCGCGGAAATTCTTGTAGGCGCCCTCGCCGGGCCGGTACATGTTGCGCGGATACCACTCATTCTCCGCACCCGGCACCGAATACACGCCCCAGTGAATAAAAATGCCGAACTTGGCGTCCTTGTACCACTGCGGCTGCTGATACTTCATCAGGCTGCCCCAGTCCGGCCGATAGGGACCATCGTTCGCCTGCTTCTCCGCCTCGGCGAGCAGCCGCTTGCGCTCCCCGTCGTACTTCGCTACGGATTGCTGCCACTCCCGATCGATCTCCACGGCGGACTTGGTGTCGCGGGTCGGGGCCAGCGGATCAGTGGATGCGGAACTCTGCGCAAGAAGAGTGGGCGCGCCACAAAGCAGCAGAAGTGAAACGCAACACAGTTGTTTCATAGGCCCGCATCCTAAATTGCGGCACCGTTGCCCTGCAAACGCTTTCAGAGGTGGTGCTTCTGTCGGAAGAAACAAAACTTCCGGATAGGCGACGACCCATCCACAATGCCGCGCCCGGCCGCATCCGCTTCCCCAAAACGGTGTCATCCTGAACGTAGTCAAGGATCTGCGGTTGCTTCTACGAACTGCACAGCGGCGATACTTCCGAATCGTCCACGATCCGCTCGGAACACAGATTTTGTCGCCCATCCGTGCACAGAATCACGAAGAGCCAAGGAAATCACAGAACTCAAACCGTATGAAGGCAGGACTGTAATCCTCCGCCCGCACGATGGGGAGATTGCAAGAGCAAAGCTTGCGCTTGGACGCCGAATACGAAGACATTATCGTCGATATTGTTCAAACGAATCACCCCGAGGCCTATCAGAAGCCCATCGGCAGTGCTGTATGGCCGTGCAAGCTAGTTCAGTTCAACGCATCGACAGCCGGCGGAATCTCTAGTCGCAGTTGTTCGACATCTGAGCTCGATAAGGACGGGGCCCGGGATATATACTTTAGGTCCATCCTCCTCTGAAACGCCTGCACTGATACTACTTCGACTACGATTCTCTCCCCTGGCGAGAATTGGTCCATTCTTCTGAATCCTATCGGCAGACGACGAGCGGGAATGAGGCCAGAAATCCCGACTTCGACTTCGACAAATACACCGAAATCCAAAACATTCATTACGGTCCCGTGAACCTTGATCTGCGGTGGGAATCTCTTGCTCACTGCCGTCCACTGAGGAGACACAAGCGATTGTTCGAACGCATCGATGGAAGCCGCGATATCGCCCAAATCTGTCAGCTGTTCAAAAGTCGAATTGTCGATTATGGCGTTGATCGATGCGGCCTGTTCGTTCTTCGTGTTGGTAAGGAAGTAAAGGACATCTCTGGCGTTAGCAATTGCGATTTCGAGCGTGTACTGCTTGTCTATGTCCGTTATGCGCTGTGCAATTCTTTTCGCCGGTGTTTCAACGTCGAACCAGGTGTCTTCGGCGACCGCCGCGAGATAGTTGACGTTCGAGAGTATTTCAAGATGAACGAATCCGGCCGGCGCGAGACGGATCAAAATATCGTCAGTCAGATTATCCAGCCGAAAATCTTCAGTGATTACGCAGTGAGACTTGGCGAGATACTCGACCTCTCTTCTGACTAATGCCGCTTCTAATCCGTATATGCCAAGTTCTGTGATGACGTCAGAGATCGCAAAATACCCTTTTAGGGTTGCGGGCCCTTTCTGAGAAAACTTCAATAGCAGCCACCGCAGGATCATGATTCTTGTGAAGTGGTTGGGATGCTGATCTTTGGCATCCATCGCAAGGATGTTCTTCATATAGGACTGATCGCTGTCATAAAATCGTCTGTTCATCCTCAACAGAACGCGAACCACGAGGTGAAGCGGCAGCAGGTATTGGCCATTCGCCTGTCGGATTCGATAGATAATATCCTCAGTGAAGTGCCCGCTCGTGCAGAATTCTAGAAAAATCTCCAGAGCGCGCCTGATATTCCTGCCAGACAGGCCCAAAATCATGCGCCGGATTTGGGCATCGTGTTCAAAAATCGCGTGGATGATGGATGTGAGGTAGTAAGCCTTGTCAGTCTGTGGATATGTGACGTGGAAGCCGTTCGGTAGCTGATATGTGAAAGTCTTGCTGTCACGCTTCGTGATCTCGTTAAGTGCAAGCTGCACTCGCGATACAAGGACCTGTTGGAAAAGGGGGGGCTCGATGCGAAATACGAGGTCCTTGAGTGCCGTGTCCAACGGAGGCTGGTTGCGATGGTTGTCGTAGGTTTCGTCTCGAAGGGGGAGTATCACGAGCGCGCGAAATTCCTTCTGGATCCAATTGGCTGCCTCGAACATCAAGAGCTGTTGATCCAAGGTCCGCTTGTCGCAATTGTCAATGACGATTATCAAGAGTCGATTTCGTTCATTCGCGCAATATCTGGTAAACGCTACCGCCTGTTTGTGAGGGTCGCTCGTCAACTCCCGCAGAAGTTCAGCGAGTTTTTCGTCGCGCAGCTGCTTACTCGATTCGTAAAGTTTGCCAATACCCTTTTCAAAGCGATGGACTTCAACACCAAAGACAGCTTTGATCATCTCTAATGTGTCGAAATCAATCTTTGGGTATGCGGCGCGACATCCGGAAACAATCTCCGCACGAAGCCAGTTGTAAATTTCGTCTGCGCTGGATGGGGCGTTGTTCATGTTCACCCGAAGCCATACCGTAGACTCGATCAAATCAGCGGGTAGCGCCGAATATTGAAGGTGATCGATGAATGTCGATTTCCCGACGCCCACTCCTCCGACGATGAGTAGAACTTGGTGTTCCAAAGCTCTTGCTGATTTCAGAGCACTGATTATTTCCGTCGGTTTCGCCGTGTCCTCGATTTCTTGAGACGCCGCCTCGAAAGGCGGCCTAGCTCCACGAATGACGCGGTCAATAGGATCGATGTATCGTTCTCTGCGCTTCGAAGGGATATATCCTTCTCGTGCGATTCGTTCCCGGTCTTGTGGGGAGTTTGGGTTAAAGATGTGTGCGAACTCCGACGAGATGGTGGCACCGAAGGTATTGTGGCCAACTTCTTCCTGCTGTATTGAAATTCCGCCGATCATGCGTCTCGGCTTCCATGCAGATTTCGATTTAACTGAGCTGGAAAAACGAGCAAAATCCTTCTGCAGAGTTGTCCGGCTGATCATCAGGTGCAGCTGCGCCATCAGTTCAGATGACACAGTGAAATCAGTGTGCTCGAGACGTAGAACTGGTTCTGCCGAATCCCAGACGCCAGCCAGCAGAAGTTTTCCGTTCGTGGCGATGACCTTTGTAAGCGGATTCAGACCAGGGTGGAATATCGCGTTGATCTCGCTGGCATAGAGCCTAGCTTCCCGAAACCCTTCGGCTAAATCCTCGCTGGGATCTTTGGCTTCGACAACCAAGAGCGGTATACCCGCGATCTGGATCAGGTAATCCGGGAAGTAGGATTTGCGTTCCTTGCCTTTTCCGATGGTCAGTCGTTTGATGTTGTGCTTCGTAAGGACCTCGGCGGGCGAAATTCCGAAACCGAAAGGCGCATCTGCAACCAGGAGGGGATAAACGAGCTTTTGCTCGACATCGCTCTCATTGTGCAGGTCATCAATCGCAGGCAGATCAAATTTAGTCAAGTGCGCCATGCCTCGTTATCAACCTAAGATATGATGTCACAGCGCGTCTACCGTTTGACCCTTTCCGGTTGAGTCACCCCCAATCCGGAAATAACTCGCATTTGCAGAACATTACCCATGGCTGGCTCAGAATGGAAACTGACGAGCGTGTGGAGGCGGGGACTTCTTGGACCCACGTCCGTAATCTGCGCCTGCTTGGAGTTTCCGTAAATGACCTTTCAGTGCCAAAAAGCCGGGTAAAGTACCTTTCGAAACCCAGGACGCCTATGACAACCATCTCATTCAATTATTCAGTCCTGCTTTAACACCAAAAAGGAGGGACCCCACCCCCCCCGGTACTGTGAAACTGTGAAACTGTGAAACTGTGAGGAAATTCGTTACCGCCCAACCGGAAATAACCGGCATGGAGTCTCAGCGCCTCATCTACTTGAAGTGCGGAACATCGTCGTTCATCGAAAAGATATTTTGAAAATCATCCTCATACGGAAAGACGTGAATCATCCAGGTGAACACCACCGGCATGAAGGTTCCTCCCTCAGCGTCGCACGCCTCCTTGGTGTGGATCGAGCCGAACATGCCGAACTTCGGATTCTTGCCGAAGTATTCCTTGACCTTGTTCTCCGGGGCTCCGCAAAAATTCGTGTGCTTGTGCCAGCGCGCAATGCTTAGCGGGATACGTTGATTTAATTCATCCTCGGTGGCGTTGGGACGGGCCGTAAACATCACGCCTTCCAGCTTGAACTTCTGCATCGGGGTCTGAAAGTAAAGCAGCGAAGTGGGGCGGGAAGGATCGAACTCCGTATCCGCCAGTGTCGCGTTAGCCTTGTTGTTGAAATGAAACTGGGGCTGATCGACAGTCGGATTGGCCTGAATATATCCGTCCGCAATGGCTTTCTTGTAATCCTTGTATTTCTCCATCACGGCTCTCACTTGCGCAATCACCGCTTTTGCCTTCTCGTCGTCGCCGGGCTGCGCAGTCCGCATCGGTGTAATGCACATGTGATTGGCCATCGCCTCCATGCTCTCGCCCATCACGTTCATTCCCGCCATCCCCGCCATCGGATCGCACGGATTTCCGGACGGGTCCGCGGTTGTCACCGCCATCCCCGGCATCCCGGCCATCGGCTCTGCGGGTTTCTGCGACTGACCCGGCGTTTCATTGACCGCCGCAATCGCGACCACCAGCGCGAGCAGCAGGCTACAGAACAACATTCGCGATTTTTTGGCAGTCGTCAGGGCGGGCACCTCCGCGTTCACGCTAGAGACGACCATATCCTCTACGCCAGCCCCGGGGCGTTCCGATGATTCGAGCGGGGATTCTCCGGTAGCAAACTGGATTGCGAGCCATCCGAACTCGCGAAGCTGGTAGTGAACAGCTAATAGCTACAAGCTCTCTTTCAGAACAACCAGACCACCCCGGTTGAGAAGCGGCCGAAGAACGTGGGAAGCCCCGGGGGCCGATAAGGGACATAGTCAGGCGCCGGCCCCAGGAGGCCGGTGTAGGTGTACTGAAACCCGCCGTTCACGCGATACGCAACGTGGCGTGTGATAGGCGTATCCAGGCCTCCGCCGATAAGAGTCGTAAAAGCATTGACCGCCGCGCGTGTTCCCTGCGGCCCCCAATTGTGGTTCAACCCGGAATCGCCCATCAGTCCCTCGACGAAGACGGTCTCTCTTTTGATCGTGTGGCTGTATTGAGCGCCGGCGAGAATGAACAACCCATTCTGCGAGGCGTTGAGGTTGGTTCCGTAGTACCCGTACGCGTCGATTTTGAACCGAACCGAGTGCCAGGCCCCGAAGGCCATAGAAGCATCCCACCCGTTCAGCGGCTGCCGCGCGCCCTGGAATCCATTGAACGAGTTAGAGAGCCAGGTGTAACCGCCGTAAAGCTGGTAGCGTGCAGGCGCTTCTGTTTGCGAATGCAAAGTTATCGGTACGCAAATCAGGAAACTCAGGGCAAACAAACAAGACCGCATCCATGACCTCAAAGTGTCGGGCTTGAACCATCCTATCCGGTCCATCCGCGGGATCGGCTGCCGGCAAAACCCTTATGGCTCTCATGCCCTGCATTTCAAGTCACACGCTTGACATATGCCCATATGGGAATGTAATGTCCTTTTCATGGCGCGAGCAGCAACCACGTCCGATGTCTTCAACGCGGTGGCTGAGCCGCGCCGCCGGGAGATCCTCACCCTCCTTGTCGTAAAGGAGCTTCCGGTGGGCGAGATCGTGGCCATCCTTCGACTCGATCAGCCCTCGGTGTCAAAGCACCTCCGCGTGCTGCGCGACGTCGGCCTCGTTCAGGCGCGCCGCAATGGCCGCCACAAGCTCTACAGGACCAATGCCCAGGCGATCCGTCCGCTTCATGAGTGGGCAGGAACGTTCGAGCGCTATTGGACCAACCAGTTGAATCGCATCAAGGATCGCGCCGAAGCGAAGATGCGTGTCCGCGAAGAAGATCAAAATCCCCCCCGGGATCCCTCCCCCCGAAATTCCCCTAAGGAGAAACAATGACCGCGACACTCTCAGAAATTGAAAGTCTCTCTTTGACCGTGAACCAGGAAATCCGCGTCAACGCATCGCTCGAAATCACTTTCGCGGCGCTGCTTGAGCAGCTCGAGGCCAACGAAACGCCCGATGGCGCAGTCATTCCCATGAAACTCGAGCCATGGCCCGGCGGGCGCTGGTACCGCGACCTGGGCAACAACAATGGCCACTTGTGGGGTCATGTGCAGTCCATCAAGCGGCCCACACTTCTTGAGATCGCTGGACCTCTTTTCATGTCCGCCCCGGTCTCCAACAACGTTCAGTACAGGCTCTCGGAAGCCGATGGCGTGACGATCATCAAATTCCGCCACTCCGGCTTTGGATTGATCCCCGAAGACCACAAGCGGGGCGTAAGCACAGGCTGGGGACACATCAACGAACAGCTTCGCCGACGCGCGGAAGCATCCCAGTCCGCTCGATAAAATTCCACCCAAGGAACCCAAAGGAGATCACCGTGTCCATCGCAGAACTCACAGCTTCCACCGCCCAATCGTTCCTCGCGGAATTTGAAATCCAGGCGCCCATCAGCAGGAAGTATCTGCAACGCGTTCCGGAGGACAAACTCACCTGGAAGCCGCATGAAAAGTCCCTGACGGCCGGCCAACTCGCCTATCATCTGGCTACTGTTCCAGCCGGAGTGCTCCGCCTGGTCCAGAACAATCCGGCCCAGGCGCCGGCCAGTTTCAACTTCCCCCAGCCGGCGAGCCGACAGGAAATACTGACCGCCTTTGAGGACAGCATCGCCACGGTGCGCGAACTGCTGCCCGCTTTCGATGATGAAGCCATGAACGAAACCTGGCGCCTGGTTGCCGGTGGCCGCGAAGTTCTCGCCCAGCCCCGAGCCCAGTTCCTGCGCGACGTGATGCTCAGCCACTGGTACCAGCACCGCGGCCAACTCTGCGTTTACCTGCGATTGCTCAACGTCGCCGTGCCCGCAAGCTGGGGGCCGAGCGCCGACGAGCCGCCGCCTTTCATGCAGAACCCGGCCTAGCTTCAACACCGTTCACTTAAGGGTTCCCGTTTGAAGCATTCCATTGGAAATGGGTGCCCATCCTCGCTGCGTCTTTGTTTTTGCGGCCAGGTTGGGAGTTAGGTGCTCCGTGGGAGGCGTAAGTGAACAGCATTGGGCCTGGCTTACCGTCTTCCGGAGTGATTTATGTGCCCCGTATGTCTTGCCACCGCCGCTATCCTCGCGGGCAGCGCCACTGGCACCGGCGGGTTGACCGCCCTGGTGGCGCGCCAGTTTCGGAAGCGCGAATCGAACGACCAATTCCTAACGATCAAGCCAAAGGAGAATCACGATGGCCACCAGCCCGACCGAGGTGAATCACCCCAGGACCGTCTCCCACGCTGAATGGATCGAAGCGCGCCGCCAATTCCTCGCGAAAGAGAAGGAGTTCACACGCCTGCGCGACGAATTGAGCCGCCAGCGCCGCGAACTGCCGTGGGAACGCGTCGAAAAGCTATATGTGTTCGAGGGACCGCGCGGCAGGGAAGCGTTCGCCGACCTTTTCGATCATCGCAGTCAGCTCATTGTTTACCACTTCATGTTCGGCCCGGGCTGGAGCGAAGGCTGCCCCAGCTGCTCCTACTTGGCCGATCATTTCGACGCCATGACCATCCACCTGGCCCATCGCGACGTGACCTTTGCCGTGGTCTCGCGCGCTCCTTACGCCCAGATCACGGCCTACAAGAAACGCATGGGTTGGCGTTTCCACTGGGTCTCGTCGTTCGGCTCCGATTTCAACTACGACTATCATGTCTCGCAAACCGAAGCGGAAAAGGCCAGCGGCAAAGCAGACTACAACTACTCCGTCACCACATTCCCGGTCGAAGAGCGCCCCGGCGCCAGCGTCTTCTACAAGGACGCCAACGGGGCCATCTTCCACACCTACTCCACGTACGGGCGTGGTCTCGACATTCTCATCGGCACCTACAACTTCCTCGACCTCGCGCCCAAGGGCCGCGACGAGGAGGGCCTCAAGCACTCCATGGCCTGGGTCCGGCATCACGACAAGTACGAGGCCGGCTACTTCGTCGATGCCCAGAGGGAATACGAGCCGCCAAAGATGGCCGAGCCGGCGACCGGACACTCCTGCTGCTCCGGCGAGCACGACGGCTAGATCTGCATCAGGAATTAGAAACCCCAGGTTCGGCACGTCCTATCGCTAAGCCTGGCCTAGAGTTCCGTACCGCATGAACAACCCGCGAACTTCCACTGTCAGGCCGTCTCTCAGGCCGTCGCAGGAGCCTGGAATCGGGCGGCTCGGGCGTCGGCCCAACGGGGTTGCCCGGCCGAATCGAGACGGCGTATTGTGTGCTTGTACGCGATTTGAGGTGCCTGATGCGAATCGCCTTCGTCACCGCGGTCGTGCTCGCCGCAGGGGCCGTGTCCTCGGCCGCTCAGAATGCCGCCCCTTTCCCGTGGCAACCCGTAATGGTTTCTTACACTCCGCTCCAAACGTGTCCCATTGACATGCACGTTCGCCAGGGCATCGGCAGCAAAATGATGGCGGTCGATAAGCACGGCTCCCAGGTGCAGATGTTTGCCGCGCGGCTCAAACTCCTCCTCAAGGATCTTCGTCCCGACAGGCCTGCCCGGCATATGGTGGAAGCCACCGTGACCGTGCACGGCTTGAACGGCGCGGAGCAGATTGTCCCCGCGGATGCGCACCGGACCCGATCCGCCCAGGCCGTCAAGACCCTCACCGTCCGATTGACCCCCAACGGTGATCCGGAAGTTTCGGGCGATCTCCGGCTGCCCGGCTTTACGGCAGCTCTAATGGTCGATCTCGATTCGGTAACTTACGACGACGGAGACGTCATCAAATTCTCCGGCTCTTCGGCATGCCAAGCCCCTCCCGACATGCTGATGCTTGTCGGCGACTAGGGAGAAACAACTCCCGTGCCCGATCCTTCGACTTTTTTCTATCGAAGGGGTGGGAAACCACAGAAGCTCAAATCGGCGAATTATTCGTTCACGGCTCGGCAACTCCGCGGCTATACGTATGGTCGCAACTGATCCCTGACCGTCGCCTAACTCTGAAGCCCCCGCTGTGTTACCGTTGCAATAAGTTGTCTTCGCGCCCGGCAACGATTTTGCACTTGAACCGGTGCAAACAGCGGTCGGAATCGAGGATGGCAAGTTTAAACAAGGAATGTCCCAGCAGCCGGAAATGACTTCGCCTTCCCTGACTGCGAGCCCGGCTCCTGCGCCTGCGGCCGTCGCTGACCCTGTGCCAGATTCTCCCCATCCCCCCTCCGTCGCCCGGCACACCCCGCAGCGCATTCCGCGCTGGCTGGAACGCGGTGAACTGTTCCTGCGCGTGCTCCTCCGCATGTATATCGGACTGGCGGTGTGCTATGCTCCGTGGTCCCACATGTTCTGGGACCAGAATCCCTTGTTTCTCCGCTTTCCCAACCTGGCCGTCTACGCGGCCAACGGCGCGGTCCGGGGACTCATTTCGGGTCTGGGATTGTTGAATCTCTGGATTGCGTTTCGCGACGCGGTCCGTCATCGGGACGGGTAGAACATGAAAGACGATGGACCTGGAAACACGGGGCCGGTGTCCAGGGATCAGGGATCCGATCCGGCCGACCAACCTGCAACCGCGACCCTTCCCGGCAATTGCTCTCCACCGCCCCTGAACAAAGCTCCTCTTGCCTACGAAAACTCCGCCTTCCTCAACAGCGCCGAGGGCCGTCTGATTCGGATTGTGGCCGAGTATGGCGAACCGCTCGCGCGTTTTCGCAAGGAACAGATTCAGGACACGGTGGTGTTCTTCGGCTCGGCCCGGTTCCGCGGCCGCGAGGAGGCCGCCCACGAACTGGAACTGCTCGACAATACCGGTTCCTGCCGTCCCGCCCCAAGCGAGGAGCAGCCCGCCAGCATCCCCCAGATCGTCGAAGGCACGGCCACAAACCTGCAGCGCAAGCGCGCTGTGGCAGCCGTGGAAATGGCCCGCTACTACGAAGATGCGCGCCGCCTCGCGCACATGCTCACGGGTTGGGCCACCAGCATCCCGTCTCGCCGCCATCGGTTCGTCGTGACCTCCGGAGGCGGCCCGGGCATCATGGAGGCTGCCAATCGCGGGGCCTACGAAGCCGGCGGCAAGACCATCGGCCTCAACATCCGCCTGCCGTTCGAGCAGTCGCCCAATCCATACATCACCCCGTCGCTCAATTTCGAGTTCCATTACTTCTTCATGCGCAAGCTGTGGTTCGCTTACCTGTCCAAGGCGCTGGTGGTGTTCCCGGGCGGGTTTGGCACCCTCGATGAGATGTTCGAAATCCTGACCCTTACCCAGACTCAGAAACTCGCCAAAAAGATCACCGTCGTCATCTACGGTTCCGACTATTGGAAAAAGGTGATCAACTTCCAGGCCCTTGTCGACACCGGGGCAATTTCCCCCAAGGACATCGAACTCTTTCAGTACGCCGACACGCCGGAAGAGGCCTTTGAATTGCTAAAGAAGGGCCTCACCGAGAATTACCTCACTCCCGAAGGAGCTGCCATCAAGCCTCCTGAATCCGCCGCGCCGGGCCCCGAGCCTGAGCTCATGGCGGGTGTCACAGTCGAGGATTTCCTCGGTCCTGACCTTGCCAAAACGCGCAAATAGTAAATCCAACTGCTTGACAATGAACAAATTATGAATGGGATGCTTACGCTGATGATAGTCTAGACAGGGAGGCTCCCTGCTCAGGCGCGCATTCTTTCGAAAGGCGATCCAATTGCAACTAGCCGCATGCACCTGCCTTCAGGGTGCTTGGAATTCTGTTAGTTGACAGCCTTGATACCTGTGGAAAATTGAAGGACCATTCGTGTCACGTTCACTTGGCGTTTATGACCCACATACGACAATCAGGCGAAAGAATCCAATATCAATCGGGCTCAGAAGGGGGAGAAATGGCCAAGTCGACCATCTCGTACCTGTGGTGTGATCAGGGCGCGACGCAAGGTTTTCGTTCCGGCGTATCCTTGCACAGCCACACGAATCAATCCAAGGAAACCCTCAGCTTCATCGCCAATATGGGCAGCCAGCTTTCCTTCCTGCGTCCCATCCTCGCACGCATGGAGCGGCGGGCTCACGCCAAGTATGGAGTCCGCATTGACTATGCCGCCGCCTATTGGACCCCGCCGCTGACTCCCAAGCTCGCTTTCGATCTCGAAACCGCGCAGATCGAGAAACTCAACGTGGCTCCCATGGTCTCGATCAGCGACCACGACAATATAAGAGCTCCCATGCTGCTGCGCACCGTTCCCAGCGCCCGCCAGATCCCGGTTTCGGTGGAGTGGAGCGCCCCCTACGGCGGAGTGCAGGATTTTCACCTCGGCATTCATAACCTGCCCAGCGCCAAGGCCCAGGAGTGGATGTCTACCTTCGAGGACTACACGGCCCGGCCCAGTGATGATCGTCTCACCGAAATTCTGGCCGCATTGCATGCCGAACCGAACGTCCTTGTGGTCTTCAACCACCCCCTCTGGGACCTCTTCACGGTCGGGGCAGAGAAGCACCGCTTTCTGGTGAATCAGTTCCTGCAACAGAATGGCCAGTTCCTCCACGCGCTCGAACTCAACGGCCTTCGCCACTGGGAGGAGAACCGCTCCGTGCGCGCGCTGGCGGAAAAGTGGAACATGCTGCTGATCTCCGGCGGCGACCGCCACGGGGTTGAGCCGAACGCCAACATCAACCTGACCAATGCCACCTGCTTTACCGACTTTGTGCACGAAATCCGTCGCGAAAAGCGCAGCAAAGTGCTGTTCATGCCTCAATACGCGGAACCGTGGAAGCACCGCATCCTGCAGTCGACCATCGACGCAATTCGCGACTACCCCGAATTCCCCCAGGGATCGCGCACCTGGGACGAGCGCGTCTATCACCCCGACGCCAGGGGCGTTGACACGCCATTGTCTGAGTTGTGGCCCCAGATACGGCGCAACGGGGACGCACCATGGCAAATGACGGCTGTTCTGGCCATGGTGAAGATGCTGGGCCGGCGGCCGGTTTCGAGCGGACTGCGCCTTGCCTGGAGCGAGTCGCGCGACGTGCGGCTGGCGATGGGAGAGACGGAAGGATTGGCGTAGCGGAGCGGACTGGCGGCCGCGTTTCGAACAGGGTGCGCCGCAAGTCTCGACTACACTCAGGCTTAGGAGAAGCAGCCAGGGTACATGCTTGGCGCCAGTGCCTCAATCTGCTGGTACCGCTGACCAACAATGACCGATCCCTTGCCCCGCGTGGCTTATTTTCCCGACTCGTTTCATGAAGTGAACGGGGTTGCCCATACCAGCCGCCATTTCGAAGCCTTTGCGCGCCGGCGCAACCTGCCCTTCCTGTGTGTGCGCGCCGGCGATCGCGCCCAGGCCCTGATCGAAAACGGAAATGTCTGGACCCTCGAACTGCCCCGCGGAGTCCTGTCCTTTGCTCTCGAAAAGGATCTTCGCTTTGACCCCGCCTTTTTGCGCCACGTTCCCCTGATCCAGGAGACTCTGGACCGGTTCAGGCCCGACCTGGTGCACATCACCGGCCCCAGCGAAGTCGGCATGCTCGGCGCCGGGCTGGCGCACAATTTGGGCCTCCCCCTCGCCGCCAGCTGGCACACCAATGTTCACGAATATTTGGCGCGCCGCTCGGGATGGTTCCTTCGCTACCTGCCCCCGGCACGGGCTGAAGCCGCCGGCCAGACCATCGAAGACCTGACGATGGCCGCTGCCGCTACGTTCTACCGGATCGCAAAAGTCCTCTTCGCGCCCAACCTTGAGCTGTGCCGCCAGTTGGAGAAGCTGACCGGCCGCCCCTGCCACCTCATGCCTCGCGGCGTCGACGCGGAGCTCTTTCATCCTTCGAAACGCAACCGCCCCGGCGATGATCGCGACCAGGTTCTCGGCTTTGTGGGGCGCCTGTCGGTGGAGAAGAACGTGGCCCTGCTCGCGCAAGTGCAGGGACAACTCGAGCAACTTGGGCACCGGAGTTTCCACTTCCTCATCGTGGGTCATGGCGCCGAGGAAGGCTGGCTGCGCGAGCGCTTGCCGCGCGCCGAGTTCACGGGCGTGCTGCGAGGCGAGGCGCTCTCGGCCGCCTACGCCAACATGGATCTTTTTGTGTTCCCCTCCCACACCGACACCTTTGGCAACGTGGTCCTGGAGGCGATGGCCAGCGGTGTTCCCGCGATCGTCACTCCGAGCGGCGGTCCGTGCACTATCGTGCGCGACGGCGAGACCGGCCGCATCGTTCCGGATGAAGAATTTGCTGCCGCGGTGGCTGCTGTCCTGGCCGATCCGGTCAAACACGCCGAGATGCGTCTGGCCGCGCGGGCCCACGCAGAAACCGCGAGCTGGGATTCGGTGTTCGAAGGCGTGTATGCCGCGTATGCGCCTTTACTGCTCGCGCACCGGGCATAACAACCGAACTCTGCCAGGAGTACGACCGAATGCTGCCGCGCCGGTAGCGGGGTGCCTTGTTATCCAAGTAGCAATACCGACTCGGCGCTAATGAATTTCTCACAGCTTCACAGCTTCACAGTTTCACAGTTTCACAGTTTCACAGCTTCACAGTACCGGGGGGGGGGTCCCTGTTCCTGGTGTCAAGTGTTTCGACCGGGTACTTTACCCTGCTTTTGGTACCGAAAAGGTCATTTACGGAAACTGCTAGCGGGCGCAGATTGCGGATGTGGGCCAAGAAGTCTCCGCCTCCACACGCTCGTCAGTTTCCATTCTGAGCCAGCCAAGGGAAATGTTCTGCAAATGCGAGTTATTTCCGGATTGGGCGGTAATAGTCCCAGAACGCAGAATTTCGCACTGTACGGCTGGACGGGTGCCTCGGCGATCTGGCGTAAAACGAAAACTCTCCCGGCCACCAGAAAGGCTACGGACTTGGAAAGGTTTGAGTCCTCGTACGCCACCGGTATACCTCCAAAGACTCCTGAGTAGACAGTAACTGTCAGTGCTTTGAGGTACTGGATCGGCCGGATCGCTTAGTGATTGCGCTCTTCGGCAATCGCCGAACACCCTGAACGCCCGCCCAAAGCGTTGCGATCGTCTGCTCGACCACGAGAGTCTGGTCAGGCAAGTCAGGCACAACCCCTTGGATGACCATGAGGGTGGCGAGGCCAAAGATCGTGAACCACCAGGTGTGAGCGACCACTATGTCGTCCCTATTTGGTAAGCCTTCATCCTTGGCGACCTCGAAAAAGAGCTGCACGAAACGGTGGAACAAAGGCGCGCCAATATCATTGATATATTGTCCAGCGCGGATGCCATTGCGGTTCTCCGGCCCGAAGAAGACGTTGCGGAACTGTTGTGGATGGGCAGTGCAGAATTGAATCAAGCCGCGTGAAGTCGCAAAAAGACGCTCTTTCGGTGAAAGATGTTTAGCGGCAATCGCATCGAAGTGCTGCACCATCAGCCCGATCGTCTCGCGGCTCAACTCCGCAAGAATGTGCCATTTGTCGGGGAAATGCTGATAAATCACGGCGTGCGTGTAGCCAATCTCTTTAGCGATCTCGCGAAGCGTCACGGCCTCGTAGCCGCGATCGGCAAACATTTTGCTGGCAGCCGCGAGGATTTCGCCTCGCAACCTTTCCTTGCGCTCTGCCCGGCGACTTGGTGATGTGGATGTCACTTCCATAGCTTAGTTCCTTTTGGTGATTTGCGCGACCAATTGTTAATTTATAACCATAGGTTTGAAAACCACCGATTAATTTGCAACCAATGGTTATTGACTGCCTCTAATGGTCAGGTCCGCTGATTTGGGTGGGCGGCCAAATACGAGGCAAAAGGAGAAAACGGGCATGTATCTAGTCATGGGCATTACTGGAAATGTTGGGGGCGCCACCGCGCGGCACCTGCTGAAGCAAGGCAAACAGGTGCGAGCACTTGTGCGCGATCGCGAGAAAGCGGCGAAGTGGGCAGACCAAGGCGTGGATTTGGTGGATGGAGACTGGAACGAAACGACAGCCATAGCAGCGGCGCTCAAAGGCGTTGAGGGCGCGTTTGCTATGTTGCCGTCTGTATGGGCACCCTCGCCTGATTACAGAGAAGCAAAGGGCGTGATTGCGAACTATGTCGAGGCGCTGACCAAGGTTGTGCCCCCGCGGGTGGTAGCGCTCTCGTCGATGGGCGCGCATAGAACAAGCGGGGTGGGAAATATCACGGCCTTATCACTTTTGGAGCAAGGTTTTCGCAGCCTGCCATCGCCGGTCGCATTTGTGCGCGCAGGCGGTTTTTTCGAAAACTTTCTTTTCGGCTTACAGGCCGCCAATGGCGGAACGCTACCGGTCTTCTACAATCCAACAAACCGGAAATCGACAATGGTCGCGTCGGACGACATCGGCGCAGAGGTGGCAACCCTTCTGACCGGGCCAGCGTGGTCAAGGCATCGCGTCATCGAGTTGGGTTCGATGGTAAGCGCGGATGAAGTGGCCAGGCAATTGGGTGAAGTCCTGAAACTCGACGTAAAAGCTTTTGCACTGCCGCGTGCAGGGTGGGCGGAAGCGTTCCAGCAGTTCGGTATCCCGAAGGGCCACACTGGACCTGCCGAAGAAATGTTTGAGAGCGTTAACGCGGGATGGATGGACCTCGGAATCCCGGGTACGGAGCACGTAGAAGGAACCACGTCCGCACGCGATGTGTTTGCGGCTGCAAAGAAGGCCGTCAAGGCGTAAGTCCGAGGGCAAACAGCATCAGCGCCCTGGGGCGGGGACAGCCAGCCGTGGCTACGCGACTTCGTGTTCGACCGGCTGTTCCTGCCTTTGCTGCTCAGCCATGGCCGGCTTACTGCAGAACGATTTAAACCATTTAAACCGCAAGAAGAGGATCCGCTTTTAATATGAAAACTGAACACACAATAGATAAACCCGCGCGGGCAGGTCGAGCAACTCAAATAGCCGCGATCGTAATAACGGGCCTTGTTGCCATCATCTGGGTGTACTTCGGAAGGTTATATCTGATTCACGATCCCGACGAATGGATGATCGCCAATCAGCAGCTCGGATACCCGCTCTATATCATCCCTCTGATTGGCGTGACCCACATCCTTGGTGGCGTGGGCCTTCTGATTCCCAATGTGCCTCGATTGACTGAATGGGTTTATGCCGGTATCGCGATCGATCTTTTACTCGCGTTCTATTCACAAATGAATGGCGGTGGCAGTACCTGGGATAAATTTGATCCGATTCTCGTCATGGCGTTCGTCTTTGCTTCGTATGTATTGAGACGTTGCATGCACGCGAACAGGTGGTCGATATGAAAGACACCTCCGGCGGTCAGATTTACTTTTTCGAGGCACGTCGCAGAGGCCCAACGAGGGGCTGGCCCTCCATTCGTCCAAACCCAGGTGCGAAGTCGTCCCGATAAGTCACATTGTGTTTACTGACTTCTGGGCAGCGAAAGCTCAAATGACGAGAACAGGCCGAGGCACTCATCGAGCCGACGTTTCGACTGTTTTTTGGCGTTTGGGTTGGATCGTGGACAACTCGTCCCTTTCGTAAATATTCGCCTTTCAAGAGCGGACGTCTGTGATCAGAGAGACATCGATCCCGCCCTAGCAGAGCTAGGACGGGGCACCCACTTGGGATAGGTTTTTGGGGAGGGGATAACTCCGTTTTGGGCTGCGCGAACTATCTCAAGCCTTGGCGCTGATCTCCTCCAGCGCCCGCACCAGTTTGTCCAGGTCCGCAATCGACGTGTACACATGCGGCGTGACGCGCACGCACTTGATGTTTTCCCACACGATGCCGACGGTGTGGATCTTGTAACGGTCAAACAACGCGTTCTCGAGCTGCGACGGGGTCATGCCCTCGATGCTGACTCCGCAGATGGCGCAGGAGTACTTGAGATTGAGCGAGGTGTGCAGCTTCACCTTCGGCATCGCCTGGGCCCGCGACGCCCAGTAGTTCTTGAGGTAGCCGATGCGCGCCTGCTTGCGCGCCGGCCCGATCGCGTTATGAAAGTTGAGCGCTTCGCCGATGCCCTGTTCGAGCGGAAAGCTGCGGGTGCCGAGGTCCTCAAACTTGCGGATGTCGGCGGAGCGTGGGCGATCATTGCAGACCAGCGGCCAGATCTTTTCGATCTTGTCGGTCTTGATCCACAGCATGCCCGTGCCGATGGGGGCGGACAGGAACTTGTGCAGGCTGGTGCCGAAGTAATCGCAGCCGAGGTCGGGAATCTTGAAGTCCATCAGTCCGAACGAGTGCGCGCCGTCGGCCAGCACCTCGATGCCGTGCGCGTGCGCCATGTCGGCGATCTTGCGCACCGGCATGATCTGGCCCACCCAGTTGACCATGTGCGTCACGTGGATCAGCTTTGTCCGCGGCGTGATCGCTTCCTCGTAGGCCTTCACGATCACCGCGTCGTCCTCGATGGGAAAGTCGAAGCTGAGCTGCTTGTAGACGATGCCTTCGCGCAGGGCCCGCTGGCGGTAGGCCTCGATCATGTGCGGATAGTCCTGTTTGGTGCCGATGACCTCGTCGCCGGCCTTCAGGTCAAGCCCGTAGATGATCGTGTTCAGCGCCTCGGTTGAATTGCGGTTAATCGCGATCTCGCCCGCCGGTGTGCCGGCCAGCGCGGCCAGCTTCTCGCGCAGCGGCTCGCGACCCTGGTCGAGAATCCGCCACATATAGTACGACGGCCCCTCGTTCGATAGCTGGTTGTAGCGCTCGACCGCCTGCTGCACCACGATGGGCGCGGGCGAGACCCCGCCGTTGTTCAGATTCATCAGGTTGGGATTCACCGAGTAGGCGCGCTGAATCACAGCCCAGTAGTCTTCATCCTGCGCGGCCTCCAGCGCATTGAGTCCGGCCAGGCGCGCGCCCGCTGCGTGAAAGTCGGCCGCGTGCGCCTGCTCGAAAAGGCTGCTGGCGGAGAATGCGCCGGCCAAAGTTGCCGCCTGGCGGAGAAAGCTGCGTCGATCGCTGGACATCATACGGAGCAGCCTAGGCGATCTTGCGCATCACACTCAACAAGGAAATTCAGAGGGCGTGCAGGCCGGTGTTCAGATCGAGAGCAAAGGGCCTTTCCGCGTCCGACATCATCTCCCAGCCGCGTCCGCGCAAGACGCCTCCGTCGACGCTGTCGATGGTCACGCCTTCGTCGGAGAGCTTTTCCGACTCCCAGGCCCGCCCCTCCCGGCCCCACGCCAGGATGGAGCGGTGACCCACAAACAACAGGAGACCCGGTTCCAACGCCGGCCGTACATCGAGCACCGGCCGGTATTCGATCATGGCGAAGCGCTCCGGAGCCTTCGTGTCGATCAGATACGCATACCCGCCGGAGACGGCGCAGATTTCGTCCGGGTTCGGTGCCGACCAGAGTCCCGTCGGCACGGCGGGATCACGAAAGCCGAGGGCGCAGGTGGCGAGAAAGGGATCCCGGGTCTCAAAATCGAGACCTGGGGCACCCCGTTGATTGGCCCGGATCAGCACCTCCAGCGCACCGCGTTCGATCTCTTCAACCTCACGCGGATACACGAAATGCCGAGGTGGCAAAATCAGGGGTCGTGCGGCCAGGATCTCAGCCTTCCATCGATGCGGAAAGCTGAAATCAACCACCGGAGCGGTCACGGCCTGGCCTTGTAAATCAGGATCCAGTCCTCCTGGTCCAGCGTGTCGGGCACCGCGTAGCCGCGGGCTTCGGCGATCGCTTCGAGAGCGTCGCGCGCCTTCCATCCCCGATGAATCAGGGCGCAGGCCGCAGTGATGGTGGCCCGGCCGATGGATCCGCGGCAGTGGACTCCGATCCGCTCACCCGCGGCCAGACGGTTCGCGACTCCGTCAACAAAGGATCGAAACCGCGCCACGTCTCGCGGAACGTTCCCGTCCCGAATTGGATAGGAAAGGAATTTCAACCCCACGCGACCGGCCGCAGCCTCCTCCTCTGCCAACCCCAGGAAATCGGCTTCGAACGGTTCCAGCAGCGAGACGATCGTGTCGATGCCGCCATCTCTGATTCGGCGCAGTTCATCCTCGAGTTGGTCGTGACCCTGCGGCCGTATGACGATAGCCAGGCCAGGAGCCGGGTTCCCTTCGATCCAGTGAATATCCGACACCGGGCTCACACTCCGACGAAACACTCGATCCGCTCGCGAACGCACTGAATACCGAGGCCCAGGCTTGCCCCGTCCTCGATCAGCGGCAGCAACTTGTCGAAATCCGGACCCGAGTGCGATCCGGTCAAAGCGATCCGCACCGGGTGAAAGAGGTCTTTGCCCTTGATGCCCGTAGCCACCTTGATCTCATTCATCCACGCTTTGAACAGGTCCGGCGGTATGTGCTGCGAGTAGGTGCGCGCGCGTGCTGCGAACTCGGTCAGCACCGTGCGCGCCGAGTCGGCCGCCAGCAGAGCGGCATTCTCCGGGTCGGTTCGCGCGGCTTCGCAATCGAACTGGAGCAGGGGCGCCGCCTTGGCGGGAAGCTGATCGAGGCGATCCACATACGGCACAAACAGCGCCAGCAGCTTCTCGAACCAATTTTTCATTGGTTCTGGAGCAGTGTCGCGGCTCGGAAGGCGATCCCCAAAATAGTGCCAGGCCAGCGGCGCCAGCCGCGCAAGGTCGGCCTGCTTCAGGTAGTGCCGGTTGAGCCAGTTCAACTTCTCGAAGTCGAAGATCGCCGGCGAGGGCGTTACGCGTTCCAGCGAGAATGCCTGCGTCAGTTCCTCCAGCGTGAAGGTCTCGGTCTTGCCGTCTTCGGCGCCCCAGCCCAGCAGCGCCAGATAATTCACCAGCGCCTCGGGCAGGTACCCCATCTCGCGAAAGGTGGAAATCGAAGTGGCTCCGTGGCGCTTCGAGAGCCGTTCGCGGTCCGGTCCGAGAATCGTCGAGAGGTGAGCGAACTCGGGCACCGGCCAACCGAACGCCTCGTAGATCGCCACCTGTTTCGGGGTGTTGGAGATGTGGTCGTCGCCCCGGATCACGTGCGTAATCTCCATGAGCGCATCGTCGATCGTGACCACGTAGTTGTACACCGGGATGCCCTCTGACTCGCCTCCCTCCACACCTGTGGCCGAACGGACAATGATAGGGTCGCTCACGGTTTCCGCCGCAAACTCCACTTCGCCGCGCACCAGGTCGTGAAAGCGCAGGGGATGGTCTTCGATCTTCAGCCGGACCGCAAAAGGCTTGCCCTCGGCGATGTTCTGGTTCGACCTCTTCGGCTGAAAGCGCACGGCAGCGGCCGGAGTAAACCTGGGGGCCGTGTTCGGCCATGGCAAGCTTGCGCTCGGCCTCGAGTTCCTCGGCGGTGCAGAAGCAGGGATAGGCTTTGCCATCGCGCAGCAGGCGCTCGGTATGCTCGGCGTAGATGTCGAGGCGTTCCGACTGGCGGTAGGGACCGTAGTTTCCAATTTCATCCGAAGGATCGCCGGTCAGGCCCAGGACCTTCGTCCCAGTCCAGGCCGAGCCAGCGCAGGTCCTCGATTAGTTGCGCTTCGTAGCGCGCTTCAGAACGCTCGACATCGGTATCCTCGATGCGGAGCAGGAAAGCGCCGCCTCTGCGGCGGGCGAAGAGCCAGTTGTAGAGGGCTGTCCGAGCATTCCCCACGTGCAGCAGCCCCGTTGGTGAAGGAGCGAAGCGTACGCGGATCTTCGGGTCGGTCATGGCAGTAATGATGATAGCCGACGACTTGCAGCAAACGACGATAGTTACCGGCTCAATCGCTGCCGGCGGGTTAAGATGGTGCGACGCGGTAGACACCCAAAGCATCTCGACGCAGGGGAGATAAGTGATGAAAGTTGTTTTGTTTGGGGCTTCCGGGATGATCGGCAGCCGGATCCTCGACGAACTTGTCCGCCGCGGCCACGCGGTAACTGCCGTGGCCCGTCATCCCGAGAAGGTTCAAGCCTTCAATGGCGTCAAGCCGGTCCAGGCAGACGTCACCGACCCCGCCAGTGTGGCCGTCGTTGCGAAAGGAGCCGATGCGGCGATCAGCGCCTATGCGCCGCCGCACTCGGACCCCGGCAAGATTCTCGATGCAACGCGCGCTTTAGCTGGCGGGCCTGAAACAAGCCGGCGTGCATCGCCTGATTGCTGTGGGCGGAGCCGGCAGCCTTGAGGTCGCCCCGGGCGTCCAACTGGTCGACACGCCGGAGTTTCCTTCCGCATGGAAGGCGATCGCCCTGGCCCATCGCGACGTCTTGCCCATCCTCAAAGGATCCGACCTGGACTGGACCTATTTCAGCCCTGCAGCCCTGATCGAGCCGGGCATTCGTACCGGCAAGTTTCGGCTCGGAGGTACCCGGCTGGTCGCCAACGACCGAGGAGAAAGCAAGATCTCGGCCGAAGACTATGCCGTAGCCCTGGTCGATGAGTTGGAGAACTCGCAAAACATTCGGAAGCAATTCACGGCCGCCTATTAACCCCTCGAACCAGAAACCAAATCGGTGCCCCATCCTGGCCCTGCCAGGTGGGGTTTTATCCGTCAGGGTCGGAAAACGCCTGTTTGACTGTGAAGTGCTCCCAGCCTTGCGGTTCGAGCGGTTCGACAACGCAACCGGTGGCGAGCATGAGGGCCGGCTTGCCATGCTTCGGCCTCTTGGCTCTCTCCAATCTGCGTGACGGCAACACCGGCGATGCTTCGCGGTATGCGCGTGCTGGACCGGGCTGTGAACAGAAGTTCGTAGTCCTCCCCGCCGTGCAGAGCTTGCTCCAGTGATGCATCCGCGGTGATCGGCAACCGGTCGGCATGGATAATCGCGCTCACGCCGGACTCTTCGCAGAGATGAGCGAGGTCGGTGGAAAGCCCGTCGCTGATGTCGATAGCCGCCGTCGCCAGTCCGCGGCGTCGTAATGACAGACCGGTTTGAATCCGCGGCTGCGGGCGAAGCTGTGCCGACAGGGAATCATTCCACTCGCCCGGCATCGACCCCGGCCCTGCAACAGCCAGTTCCGCAAGCATTGTCAGACCTGCCGCCGCTCCGCCCAGCCTGCCTGTGACGTAGATCGAGTCGCCAGGCCGCGCTCCCGACCGCAAGAGCGCTTCGCCGCGCGGAACAGATCCGATCAGCACAACATCCGCCACCGCCACCGGCGATTGCGCCAGGTCGCCTCCGGCCAGCGGGGTCTTGTGCGCGTCAGCCAGCGAAAAGAATCCATCCAGGAACCGATTTACCCAGGATTTGCGCCCCTCCGCTGCCTCCGCCAACTCGCGTGGCACTCCCAGGGAAAGAAACGCCGCTACCGGCCGGGCTCCCATGGCGGCCAGGTCGCTCAAGCCGCGAGCCAGGGTCCGCCACCCCACCACTTCGGGCGGGTGCCAGTCTAGTCTGAAATGGCGTCCCGCAAGGGAAAGATCGGTGGTCACCGCCAGTTCCTCGCCCTTTCGCGGGCGAAGCAAGGCGCAGTCATCCCCGATGCCCAAACTCAGCTCACGCCCCTGCGCACCCCTTGCGGCCCGGCGGCGAATGGTCCGCAACAGGTCGAGTTCGCCCCAGCCTCCCGTTTCGATCCTGGTTGGCCTTTTCCCCACGTGTTGAGAATAGGCCACGCGACGGGCGGTAATTCAGGTCGGTCCCGCAAAATTCCTGACCCGGCGGCTACCATTCCGTGGCCAAATGAATCCAAAGACCTTGGCGGACGGAAACGATTTCATATTCCGGAGAAAATAGGACGTTTTTGCGGCCCAATTTCGTTGACCCCTGTGAGAACGCTTTGTTAGCCTTAACAAACGTCCTCTACATAAGGCGCCGGGGGATAAGTGCGCCGAGGGGGCTTTTTGCAGTTTTTGGTTGGTAGCGGTTGGCGAGTTGCGACCTCGCCTGCTGCGGGATGAGAGAAAGCATGCAACGCAAGCGTTATTACATTCTATTTGTCGCCAGAGATGAAGATGGACGGGTGCGGAAGATCCCGCTTCCCCTGCATTACGCCTACGGTTTTGTCGCAGCAGCGCTGATTGGCGCTTTTACGATTGTCGGTCTGGCCGGCTCCTACACCCGTATGCTACTCAAAACAGAGAGCTTCAACCAGGTGCGCCAGGAACGGGAGACGCTGCGGAAGAACTACCAGCAGATGGCGCAGATCGCCCATGACCGCGATGTACAGGTGGCGTCGCTGGGCGCTCTGGCCAGCGAAGTGACTGCCCTCTACGGACTTCGCCAGAACCGGCTTGCACATACCACATCGGCCGCCAAGGCCGCCGCCGCACCGACACCCCAGACGCTTGCCCTCAGCGACGACGTGAACCCCCAGAACCTCAAGCTTTCCCTCGACCAGTTCTATGCTCTTCGCACCCAGGCGATGTCGGGCCGCGTCACCCGCGCCATCGATGCGGGCTTGACTTCTTCCTTCACCGGCGACTGGACGCAGTTGGCCGACGCTCCGTCGCTCTGGCCTCTGGAGGGCACAGTAACCTCAAGCTTCGGCGAGCGCGAAGATCCGATCAACGGGGAAGGCGCCTTCCACTCCGGCATCGACATTGCCGCTGCATACGGCTCACCTGTCCGCGCCGCGGCTGATGGCGACGTGACCAATGCCGCCATGGGCACAGGCTATGGCCGCGAGATCACCATCGATCACGGTCACGACGTCATCACGGTGTACGGGCATCTCTCCGCGATGATCGTAGTCCCGGGCCAGCATGTTTCGCGCGGTCAGGTCGTCGGCTACGTGGGCCGGTCGGGCAGGTCGACCGGGCCGCACCTCCATTACGAAGTCCGGGTTCACATGGTCCCCGTCAACCCGCACAAGTATCTGCGTACCAGCTTCGACCAGTTGGCGGTGGTCTCCGACACCCATTCGTCGTCCTCGGGCGGCAGATAAGTCCGGCCATTCTTGTTCCAGCGACGGCTCCCGGTTCGGGAGCCGTTTTCGTTTCTGCGTCGCGGGTTTGCTTGGAAGTCAGGTCTCGTGGCGCAGACTGGAATTGGAGAGATCAATGCCCTTTGTTGCAATGTCGACGATGTCCCGATTTAATGTGGGCGATGTTGCCGGTCATATCCCAGAGGCACCCCCACCCACCCCCTATGTAGATTTGCTTTTCGTTCGCTTATCAGAAATATTGCAGTGAATATAAAAGGCTTACGATCCAAATTCCCGGATGTAACAGCATATTCTGTTACATGAGCCCCGTTTTGCCAATAGAAACTGACCAGTCACGTCGCGTGACCCGCTTGCCACCAAAACGGAGAAACACAATCAAACGTGATGGTTACATCGAACATGAGAGATCCGGGCCGCGTGCTCTTCCCTCTGAAGACCGCGTCTCAGCGCGGGTCAGCCTCTCAAATGAGAGCTGTCTGGACAGCAGCTTCGGCTCGGGTTTCGGTTCTGATGCCAGGTCGTAGATCAGGCGCTCGAGCACCAGGCGCTTGTCGGGCGGCGAGGAGCGCAATTCGAGATCGGCGCGCGCAATCAGGCGCAGGGCACGGGTCAGTTCGCGGCGGCTCTTGTAGCGGCGCGCCTGCTGGATGAGATCGTCGGCGGCGAACGGCGGAATCCGGAATCCCTGCCACAGCGCCTGCCAGATCGCGCGTTGATCGCGCACATTCTTTTCGAGGATGACGAGCATCTGGCGGAAGGTGCGGGCCAGCATGTAGAGGTGTCCGATCGCGGAGTCCTCGGCGCCGTCGGAACTGTTGAGCAGTCCGTGCAGCAGGGCCAGCGCGCGGGCGCGATTGCGGGCACTGATGGCGTCGGTCAGTTCGTAGAGCGAGCGCTGCTTGGCGCCCAGCACCATGGTTTCGACGTCGCCCAGGGTGATGCGCCCCCGGCCGAGCGCATAGAGCAGCAGCTTTTCCAACTCCGACTTGATGCAGAGCATGTCGGCGCCCAGCGCGTCGACCAGTTCCCGGGCCGCATCGGGATCCACACGCGTATCTGCTTCCTGCGCGGTGGAAACCACCCAGCGCATGGCGTCTTCTTCGTTCACGCGGGCCAGCTCCACCATGCCGCAGTGCTCGCCGAGCGTCTCGTTGATGCGGTCAAAGCGGTTCTTGTCGTCCATCTCCATGCGGCGGATGTCGGAAGGAATGCGCAGAAAATCGGCGATGAAGACCAGCAGAGCCTGCGGATTGGGGGAGCTGGAAGTACCGGTTCAGCGCGGCGAATTCGTCCTTCTTGGCGCCGCGGGTGTAGAGCTGCCGGACGTTGCGCACAAAGACGACCTGGAAGGGCGCCATCAGAGAGGGCGTTTGTGCGCGGTCGAGCACTTCGAAGATGGACGAACCGGCCAGGTCAAGGTCGGAAAGACAGAAGTCGCGCAGGTCCGGCGGAGCAAACGCCTTCAAGAGGGCGGCGCGGCAGCGATCCTGTAAGAAGAGCTCGTCACCCGCCAGCACGTAGCCGGGCTTGAGACGGCCGCTGCCGGCTGCGGCGGCCTCGATCTCCGCTACAAAACGGGCAACGGCGGTGAACCCCGCACCCCAGCGTCCGGCGCTCACGGAGCGAGCTCGCGCGATATCGATGTCGGGAGCATGCGGGTCCAGAATAGCAGTGGACAGTGAAGAGTGAACAGTGATCAGGAATGGACACGCCACCGCGCTGAGCGTCGCTACAGCCCTTCCAGAACGTCGGCCACGAGCGCCCGCGCAAATTCGCGGGAGAGACGCTCCTCGGCCCCCGGGCTCTCATCGAAGAAGGTGGGAAGGTTGACGGTGGACTGGTACTGGTGGCGGAACGTGTAGTTCTTGTTTTCGTAGAGAACCTTGCCGTCGCGATCCGGTCAATGTGACCGAAACCACGAGCGTGATCAGGTAGCTGGAGGACTGCTCGGTGGTTGGTGTTGTAGGTAAGCGGCGACACCGTCTGCGTCAGGATGGTCCCGTGGAGCACGGCATCGGCATCGGCTCCCGAATCGGGCGTGATGCGCATGCGTGTCCGCGCAGCAAACTCGCGGATGACCGCGTTGGTCATCAACACCTCCGTGTGATAGGCCTCGGTCCGGGTAGCGAACACCGGCACGGAGAGGGTGCGCACATCGGGCGGCAAATGGGTCGCGGCTCCCAGGGTGTGATACCCGCAGCCGGCAAATCCCGGCAGGATCGCCAGCAGTGAAACGATTGCGATCGTGCGCATGCATCCATCTTAGTCGGGCGGCGGCGACAGCTTTTGGCTTATGGCGATCTGCGTGTCCAACGCGTCCTACACCCACGCGGTGGCGAGCATGGCCAGACCCGCCGGTGACAGCCTGAGCCCATCGGCGCGCTCCCGAAAATAGAGCTCGTTGAGCCGTTCTGAGTCCGCTTGCTCGATGCGCCGGAAACCCCTGGCCGCGAAGCTCCGATTCGATTTGGCCTGGCGTGAAGAAGAGTCTGAAGGGTTCTCCGGCAGCGGCCACACGCTGGGCCAGGTGATCGAAGACCAGGCGGCGCTTGGGAGAAAGCGTCTCGGGCGGAAATGCGTAGTCGAAACAGATGCCGGTGCCGGCCGGCAGTCGCGCGACATCACCCAGAGTGGCGCGAAATGCTTCCGCGTGAGGTAGGGCACCACGCCGAGCCAGCCGAAGAATGCGGGTTGCCGGGCTGTCGAATCCTGCCTCGGCCAGCCCCGCTGCGAGCGCCTTGTGTTCGAAGTCGAGCGGCACAAAGGTCAAGGACTGGGGATGAGCGATGCCCGCCTTGCGCAGGAGTTCGCGCTTCCATTCCTGGGTGGCGGGGAAATCCACCTCGAAGACCCGGAGCGACGGGAACGGATTGCGATAAGCGAAGGTGTCGAGGCCGGCTCCCAGCACGACGTACTGCCTTACCCCGTTCGCGACGGCGTCGGCCAGCCGGTCCTCTGCGTAGCGGCTGCGGGCGGCCATGAAGGCGCGAAAATCGCGCGCCACTTTCTCCATGGCGCGATCGAGGTCGCGCGCAAAGCCATCACCAATCAGACGGACGGCAATGGGATCGTTCAGAATGGCGGGCGGGTCGGCCAACTGGTGCGCGGCGCGGCGAATGGCCACGCGAAGGGCGGTTTTGCTGGCGCGGCCGGTCTCCATGGAGTCAAGTCTACCGTCGCCCGCGGCCCGGGCGGATAGCATGTCCTCATGACCTGGATTGGATGGGCGCTGCTTTCGGCCTGTTTTGCCGCCGCCACCGCGTTGCTGGCCAAGGTGGGGGTGGCGCACATCGACTCGAACCTGGCCACGGCGGTCCGCACCAGCGTGGTCGTGGTGTTTGCGTGGGGCATTGCGCTGGCGCTCGGCAAGCACGGGGAGTTGCGCGAGCTCGACCGTCGGACCACGCTGTTTCTGGTTCTCTCCGGACTGGCCACGGGGCTTTCGTGGCTCTGCTATTTCCGGGCCCTGCAGCTGGGGCCGGCGTCGCGGGTGGCGCCGCTCGATAAACTCAGCGTTCCTCTGGTGATGATCTTCGCGTGGCTGCTGCTGGGAGAAAAGCTGAACGTCAGCCGCCGTGGCGGGGGGACTGCTGATCACCGCCGGCGCGGTGGTGATGGTGCTGGTTGAATGATGAGCCCGCTGGGACCGGGCTTTATGCTTTGAATCAGAGCCGATTCCCGCGTCCGTGAATATTTCTTCGAATCCGAAACGGCGAACGCAAGCTCCGACACCGCCCATCCGCCGCATAGTGCTCACCGGCTTCATGGGATCCGGCAAAAGCACGGTCGGACCGCTGGTGGCCGCCCGTCTGGGCTGGCGCTTTATCGACGCCGACGACGTGATCGTCGCCGAGACCGGCATGGCGATCACCGAGTTCTTCGCACGGCACGGTGAGGCGGCCTTTCGCGAACGGGAACGGGCCACCATCGCCCGGCTGGCAGAAGAGGATCGGCTGGTGCTGGCGCTTGGCGGCGGGGCCATTGAAGATTCGGCTACCCGCGACCTGCTGCTGACCTCCGCAGGCACTGCTCCTCGTTCACCTGGAAGTGGAACTTGCCACCACGCTGGACCGTTGCCGGGGCACGGAAAGCACACGCCCGATCCTGGCCGACCAGGCGAACCTTGCGGCTCGGTACGAGCGCCGGCTTCCGTTGTACCGGACGGCCCACGTGACGATTACCGTCGGACACGCTCACGCCCGACCAGGTGGCGGATGCGGTCGTGCGAGCGGCAAACTCTCGTACCGCGACTCCGTAACGATGCTATCCGGCAACTGCTAGCGCTAAATCGGAGCAACCAGCCAGGCGATCTGACCGGCTTCGGCATCGCCGGTTGTTATGATCGAATCAGGCCCCGGCGCATCAGGTCCGGGCACTCCCCACTGAGGTACTTTTACGCCGCGATGGCTCACGCTTCCCACGCCGCAGTTCCGGCCGATTTGCCGCACGCCGCGAAGGCGCGCGCATGGAGCGTTTCCTGTGCCCCGGCCGGGGTCGACGGCCACGCTGATCCACGACTGCCGCGAACTGTTCAAGGTGCGCGTGACGGGAATGGTGGTGGTCACCGGGTGGGCCGGATTCTACCTGGGATCGATGCAGTCGGGCATTTCGAGCGTGCAGCGAGGGCTGCTGGACACGCTGGTGGGCATCGGGCTGGTTTCGGCCGGCGCCAGCGCCCTGAACCAGGCCCTGGAGCGCAAGACCGACGCGCTCATGATCCGCACCGCCAATCGTCCCATGGCGGCGGGACGCATTTCCCTTGCCGCCGGAGTGCTGGCCGGACTTGCGGCCCTGGCTTTGGGTGCCTGGTGGCTGCTGCTGCATACCAACCTGCTTACCGTGGCGCTGGCGCTGCTGACCGCGTTCACCTACGTCGCCATCTACACTCCGCTCAAGCGTGTCACCACGCTGGCCACGTTCATCGGCGCATTTCCGGGCGCGATGGGCCCGCTGCTGGGCTGGACGGCGGCCCGCGATCGCATCGAGTGGCCCGCGGTGGCGCTGTTTGCCATCCTGTTTGTCTGGCAGTTCCCGCATTTCATGGCCATTGCCTGGCTCTACCGCGAGGACTACGCGCGGGCCGGCATCCGCATGCTGCCGGTGGTGCAGCCGGACGGCTGGTCGACGGTGATCGAAGCGCTGTTCTATGCCGTGCTGATGATTCCGGTGAGCCTGGCTCCATGGAAGCTCGGCATGACTGGAGCGACTTATGCCGTGCTGGCCGGGGCGCTGGGATTGTTTTACCTGGCCTACACGATCCGGTTCGCACGCATTCTGCGCACGACGTCCGCGGACCTGAGCCGATCGCTGGCGCGCGACCTGCTCAAGGTGAGTGTGATCTACCTGCCGCTGCTGATGAGCACGCTGATGCTGTGCGCGATTGCGAAGCGTTAAGGGAAGAATGACGACCGCTGCATCCTCTCACCATCCCAAGTCCGGCGCCGGTCCGGCGATCGCCGCGATCCTCGCCATCAGCGCCGCGGCCACGCTGTTTCTGTTCTGGCTGATTTACGTTCATCCCGCGTCGGACACTGGCCAGTGCACGGTTCGCGTTTCTGCCCGCGCTCAATGCGGTGTTCAACGGCCTGAGCGCCACCGCATTGCTCATCGGCTTCACATTCATTCGCGCCCGGCGCATCCCGGCCCATCGGGCCTCGATGCTGACCGCGTTTGCCTTCTCCACGCTCTTCCTGGTGGGTTACATCGCGCACCACGCGCTGCACGGCGACGTCCGCTACCCGGCGCACGCCGCGCTGCGATCGGTCTACCTGCCCTTGTTGGCCAGCCACATCGTGCTCGCGGTCATAGCGTTGCCGATGGTGCTGGTCACGTTTTTCTTTTCGCTGACAGGCCGTTTTCCGCAGCATCGCAAGATCGCCCGGTGGACCTTCCCGCTATGGCTGTATGTCTCGATTACGGGCGTGGTCACCTACGTGATGCTGCGGCTGGCGATGAGTTAGGACGCCGCCATGCCCGACCGCCTGGCAGGCCGACCCGGGTCCGTCCGCGACTCCACCCCAATCCATGATGATGGAACCCGCCAACTGCTTCAGTGGGGCGGAACCATGGTGGCGACGGGCTTCCTGGCGGCTGTTTTGCTGGAGACGGTGCTGGGCGGGTTTTCTCCGACGGGCGCCAGCACCAACGGCGGATGGTTCGCTCTGATCGTGGCCCTGATGTGCCTCCCGTTCGGGGGATTGCTGCTCGCGCTCGGGTTTGCGAAGTGGCTGCGAAACCGCTCCATAGCGCGGCGCAGGTGAGTTTCTCCGATTCCAAGTTTGCAGCACGAAGCCTCAATTGATCTGCAATTCAGAGGCGACTTTTGACCCGAACCGATCGGATGCGGCCTTAAGAATCATCGCCGGACGGCATCGAGAGAAGTGGAAACCAGGCGGCTCGTCGCAACGGGTAAGTAACGATTTGCTTGTGACAGGCCACGGGTAACACTCGCCTCCGGTCACTCGAAGCAGCCAGCGTTTAGCTGCATGGCAACTCCGTTCTTTCACCAGCGGTAGAGAGTCAGGTTGTCAAGATACAACGTTGACGATCCGCTTGCCCCGAGGCCGTCCACCTGAAAGTTGGCAATTAGCACGGACGCCCAGCCCAGAGCGAAATCCGAGTTTACTGTCTGATTGATCGGCGCTTCCACTCCGTCGAGCCACACGGAATGATAGGTAACATTGCCCGCGTCGTCGCGAGAGTAACTGACCTGCACGTGATGCCACTCATTGGGGGTCCAATCGAGCGGGTTACAGAACTGATCGGATTGAACCCAATGCACAATCGGCGCCTCGGGGCTTCCTGCATTCTCGCTGTAGTCCCACGTGTTCGAATCCCCGGCGCATTGAAACGCATAAATGATCGTGTGTCCGTTGGCGGTGACCTGGTTGTTGTCCATCTCCAGATTGCTCAGTTGGCTTCCCGCTTCGATCCAGACTTGTGCATCGTACACAAAGTTTGTGGGATTCGGATCACTGCCATAAGTGACGGAATAAAGCACTCCGCCCCAGTTGGTAAAGCTCGTGTCGAATCGCGCCGTCTCGCCGCTTAGAGATGGATCCGTGACGATCGTCATCACGCCGGATGCGGTTCCCGGAGTCGCGGGGTCATACTTGATCCTCCAGCCGGGGAGGGTCTGAAGTTTGTTTACGCTCATTGCGTTCGCGTCGATCGCCGGCCCCGACTGGACCACGATGTCGAGCAGTACCTGCTCGTGTACTTTCTTGCCCCAGCACTTCACATGCAGAACGTGCGGCCCGGGCGGGGCCGTTACCATCACGCTGAAGGATGTGGCATCAATGACCGCGCGGTGGTGGTCGATTGAGTGACCCATGGAAACCGCAGTGACTCCACCGCAGGTTTGTGTACTCGCAACTAACAAGAATGGCGAGTTCAGCTGCGCACCGTTAGCTGGTGTTGTAACCGTGATAGCTGCCGCAGGGACACACACTCCCAGCAGCGCCAATAGCGGAGAGAGAAAGGTCTTCATCGGTTTTCACCTTCTCGAATCTGACTGTTATGTTCCTCTTGGTCACGATTAACTTCCGAATCTGATCACGCCTCGCACCCTGGGAGTGTGATTCCCGAATTGCGACGTCCTCGAAACACACGAACGCAGCAAAAGAAATCCGTATGGATCGCAGACGGTCTCTTGCTGATTACCGCGAGTGCTGTTGACACTCTGCGGTACTCATCGAGTTTTGCTTCGACTTATGCAGGATTACGAGTGGTTGACCACGGTTTTGTGCAAGCCATCGCAGTCAGGGGGTGGGACATTTGTAGCGGACGCGTGCGATTTCCCGCCTCTTCTTGCCGAGACGTAGAGAGAAACGCAGGATGCTGGGAAGGGGGTACTTCTAGAGGAGGCGTCCAAGACTAACGATTTGTTGGAAAGAGAATCTCACGAAAGTGAGCAAGAGTGTGATTTAAATTGCATAGGGCGGAGTTACTTTGGGATTAAGTCAGTAGTAACATAGGCATAACTTCGACAGGCTGGCTGGAGCTTTGTCCGGATAGATTTGTTCGGGTTGAAGTTCGTGGAATCCCAGGTCGCGCAAAAGCATAAGACGCACCCAGACTTTGGTTGGTTCAAGAACAAGCGGCTCAGAGCAACTAGACGATCCCCCGCTCATTCAGCCATGCGCCATACTGGTGATCCAGATTTTCAACATGGTTCATATACCAGTCGCGCAGAAACAGGAGCAGTGAATGCATGTGCAATTCGTCTGAGTGCTGCGCGCGGTTGGCCGCTTCCTCGATCTGTACCAGCAACCGCTGGTGTGCGCCGCGATGCTCAGCCGTCCCGGGGTACCCCTGCTGCTCCAGCAGCCGCTCCTCGTTGGAGAAGTGCATCCGGGTGAGTTCGATGAGCCGGTTGAGGCCCTGGCTCACTTCATCCCGGCCCTGTCCGTGCATCAGCGCGAGACGCAGTTCATTCAGCGTATCCAGCAACACGCCGTGTTGGTCGTCCATCGCCTTAACGCCGGTAGAGCACGCATGATTCCAGGTGAGAAGTGTCACAGGCCCCATCTTTCTCGAGGCAAATTTTCAGAGTGGCTTTCATATGGGTTGACGCGGCGGAGCAGCCTTCTGTGCCTGGCTCCCCGAACAGTTCATTCCTCTCCGGGTAGGTGGAATCCCAAGCCACTCTGCTTGCACATTACGCCCTTTTGAAAGCCCTCCATTTGCGCTAAATCACATTTGAGCTTATCGGCCACAGCACGAAAGAGTATTACATCGGAGATGCGGGAGTCGTGACTATCGTGCAAACCGCGGTCAAGGCCGGGTCTCGATTCGGGTGTCCGTCGTCTGCAAGGAGCAGAATAATTCTGTGTACCCGTTCTCTCCGTTGATTGCGATTGCGGCGGTGCTGGCCCTGGCGCCATACCTGGCGGCGGGATTTTTTCCCGTCCGTGCCGCCGGCTGCGCGCAACGAATCCCTGTGTGGGCGCAGGTACTGAGCCCGTCGTTGCTTTGTGTGCCGTATCTGTTGGTGACGCTGAGCAGAGGAACCTTTTCCTGGGCGTGGCTCGGCCTCTATGCGACCCTGCCGCCGGTAATTGCGGCCGTGCTGATCGGCGCCCGCGGCACCAAGTCGGGTTGGCCCGAGTTCCTGATCCTGGCCATTCTTGGCCTGGCCGTCGATCTGCGCTGGTTCGAGCCGGCCTGGCCTGCGCATCTCGCCGTGTTCAACAAGGTGCTGCTGCTCGATGCGGGCATCTATGGATTCGTTGCGGTGCGCAACCTCGAAGGAGTGGGATTCGATCTTCGCCTGCGAGTCCGCGATCTGATCACCGGATTGCGCGAATTCGTGTTCTATATGCCCCTGGCGCTGGCTCTCGGCCTGGGACTGGGCTTCCTCCATCTTCATCCGTTCGGGTCGATCGGGCCCGTGACGCTGCAATTCGCCGGCGCCTGGATCTTCACGTTTTTTCTGATCGCGGTTCCCGAAGAACTGTTCTTTCGCGGATGGCTGCAGAATCTGCTCGAGCGGCGCATGGGTCGATGGCCGGCGCTTGTGACCACTTCAATCCTCTTCGGCCTGTCGCACTTCAACAAACGCGCGCTGCACTTCAACTGGCGCTACGTTCTGATGGCGGCCATTGCAGGGGTCTTCTACGGCCGCGCATGGCGCCGCGATCGCCGCGTCGGAGCATCTGCGGTTACCCACGCCACCGTCGATTCAGTCTGGTCGCTGTGGCTTCGCTGACAGAACCGTCTTGGTCAGCACCGTCTTGTCCACGTAGGTGAGGTAACTTATGCCCACGCGCATGTTGTGATCGATGGAACCAGGAATCGTGATGCCGATCGAAATACCGAGAATGGCGTGCGCCAGGGCAAGCGGCACCAGGTTGCGATAGTAGAGATAGAAATAACAGGAGGCGAGGCCGAAGAAGAGCGTGATGAGAGTCAGGATCGGGTTCGGCAAGTGCGCCACCGCAAAAAGGCCTGCCGTCAAAGCAGCCGCCGAAGAGGCGTCGGAAAGCAGCCGCAGAGAGCGGGCGAGAAAGAACCACTGCAGGATGATCTGCTGTATTGCGGCCCACATGACATACGGTCCGTAATGGCGGACAAACAGCAGCGGTGTCTCAGGCACATGCAGCGTGTGCAGCCGCACGGCCAGCATCACGGCGGCAACCGAGAGAACCATCGCAAAGGCCACGGCCCAGAGCGATCGCACCAGGTTGGCGGTGCACAGGCCCATGGGCCTGAAACCCTCAAACGAGAGCTGGGCAAAGTAAAAGATGGTGATTGCCGCGATGACCCAGAGCACGGCCTGCCAGGGACGCGGCGTCCAGATGACGATCAGGATGAGTGCATAGATTCCGCCCAGTTCGAACAGGTCGCGCCGCCAGGTTCTTGATCTCGTGCAACTCTTGCTATCTGCGGCGATGGTCTCGTTCCCTTCCATCCTGCCTCGGTAAGATGCTTGATTTCGATTCAAGGATGACGCGTATTGCAACGTGCGCTGCGTCATCCTGGCACTTAGGAACACTGCTTGTCTCGATTCGACGCGGCGTTGCAGGTTTTTTATTCGAGGATCACAGGCGGCTGCGGCTCGTGTCCGCGCGTCGTGAGGGTAATGGCCGCGCCGAGAATCAGCGCTCCGCCGAACCACGCGTACGGTCCCAGGTGTTCGCCGAGAAGTTTCACCCCTAGAAACGATCCCAGCGCCGGCTCGATATTCAGGAACACGCCGGCGCGTGATGCCGGCACATGGTGAATGCCCCAATTCCACAACAGGGTGGTCGTTGCAGTGCAGGCCAGGCCGCTGATGGCGAGGGCCGCCCAGGCAGTTGCGCTGACATGGGCAAAGGGCGGAGGCTGGCTGTGGTTTGGCAGCCAGGGCTTGGCGATCCAGGGCCCGAGAATCCACACCGCCAGCATCACTGTACCCACAAGGATGGTGTAGGCGGTGACCGCGGGCGGGCTGTGCGTGAGCATGAGCTTCTTGCTGACCAGGATCCAGGCCAGCGAGGTGCAGAGGGAAGCCACGACCAACAGGTCGCCGAACAGGGTAGGCTGGCCATGGGCGGAGGGCCCGCGACTGCCTCCCAGAACGATCAGAGCCGCGCCCGCGGTGGAGGCGAACAGCGCCACCCATCCCACACGGTCGAGCCGCTCCCCGGCAAACAGAGCCGCTGCCGCCGCCAGCAGGACGGGCATACAGCCCACCATGAGCGAGGCATGGCTGACCGTGGTTCGGGCCAGCCCGTGAAACTGCAACAGGAATTGCACCGGCACGCCGAATGTCGCGGAAATCAACAGCAGCCGGAATTCGGAGCCGGTGAAACGAACCCGATGGAGCAGAAGCACCGGCAACATGCCCAGGCACGCGAACAGGAAGCGGTAAAGCACCATGTGCTCCACGCTCATTTCGTTCAGCGCCAGCCGGCCGAAATAGAAGCCCGTGCCCCAGAGGCTGCCGGCCAGCGCGCATGCGCCATAACCCAGAAACTGAATTCGGCGGCCGATCTCTCCTCCTTGCATGCCTGTCTTTACTGTCGCACACGGGTGAATCTGCCTCCGCGATCGCGGCCGAATCTTTGGGCTCGACCGGCGAAACCGAAATCGCAGTCCGAACCCCTGGCTTCTTTTGGTTGCCCGGCGTTTTCAACCCGTTCGCGAGACGTGCAGCAAGCTTCGTCACGCGCAAATTCGCTTCTGTCCCTCCCCAAAACCGTGCTGTTTGCGCGAGAATAGGTAGCGATGGCGAAGCTGCTTGCTCCCGTCGGTGTTTGGCTGCGTGCGGGAATGGCGCTGGCTCTGACGACGGTTACCGTTTGCCCCACGCTTGGCGCCCAGGCCCACGGCCATGACCTGTTTCCTCTGGCGGCTACCGCCGGCTCTCACAAGAAGGGCGGGACCGACGATGCACCCCAGGTCCGCGCCACTCTGCAGCCCGCCTTCACGATCCCCATTGAACCGCTCGGTTTCACTCCTCCGGCCGCGTTCTATCTTGGCCTGCGCTACAGCCTGGCATCTCTTGATTTCTTCGACGAAGACCATCTGCTGCTTACGTTTCGCGTTCCCGGCCTGATTCACCGCGATCGCACAGGCACTGACCCCAGTGAAGAACGCAAAATCCGCGCGATGGTTCTGCAACTGCCGCAGGGAACAATCCTGGCCGACGCGGTATGGACGCTTCACGACCGCAAGCGCTATCTGTGGATGCTTGGCAACGGGCAGTTCCTGCTGCGTGACCGCGACAATCTGCAGGTGGGGAATTCCAACCTGCAACTGAAGCCATTCCTGCATTTTCCTGGACCTGTGCTCTGGGTGGAGATGGATCCGGACCGCAAGTATGTTGTCACCGGCTCGTCTGAACCTCCTACATCAGCATCCAAAGCCGGCGATGTGCCCAGTCCGGTCAGCGCCGCGGCCACCCTGGTCAGCGATGACGAAAGGCCTAGCACCGAGCCGGACCTCATCCTGCGTATTTTGCGCCGAGACTCGGGTAAAGTCATGCTGGTCAGCCATGTACGATCGGCGGTGCACCTGCCGATCAACGCCGACGGTTACCTGGAGACGATTCGAGGGCAACGGCAAGACCTGGACGTTGAATCTGAACTACTTCAATGGCGGGAGCGCCATCCTCGGAACCGTGGATTCGTTTTGTTCCCCCGTACTCGACTTTGTTTCGCCGCGCGAGTTTCTGGCCACCACCTGCGCCTCGGGAGGCGATTCTCGCCTGGTGGCGATGACGACCAGCGGCCGCCGGCTGTGGGAAAACCCCAGTTCTGATTCGCTGGTGTGGCCTCTCCTGGTGGCGAGTGCCGACGGCTCCCGTGTTGTGCGAGAGACGCTATCAGCCACCCACTCGGTGAACGCCTTCGCCCCACTCGGGAGTGATGAGGTCAAAGGCCAGGACGTTCAGGTCTTCGACGCGGCCAGCGGCAGGGTTATCCTGCGCGCGCTGGCCAGCCCGGTATTCGACGCCGGCGGAAATGTGGCCATTTCTCCCTCCGGACGACGGGTCGCGATCATCATGGCGGAGGGAATCCAAGTGTTTGATTTGGGGGCACCTCCGCCTCTTTCCGACGAGCCCGCAAAGCCCGGCAAGCATTGATTCGGCGGCTCGAAGATGCCGACTGTTCGTCATCCAATGTACACTGACGAGCGGGAGAGAAGTTCACTTGGCAACGGCTGTCGTACGCTACGCCGCCGCGGCGCAAACCGACCGCGGACGCAAGCGCCCATCCAACGAAGATGCTTTCGGATTTTCTGTCGACCACGGGATCTACGTCGTAGCGGACGGGATGGGAGGAGCGGCAGCCGGTGAGATCGCCAGTTCCATTGCGGTGGATGAGGTTCTCCGCCACCTTACTTCCGGCCGGGACGCTGGCGTACAGCTGCCGGGACTAGCCGAAAAGGCGGTATGCGCCGCCAATGAAGCGATCTATTCCCGGGCTCAGCGCAATCGAAGGCTGAATGGCATGGGCACTACCCTGGTGGCGCTGGTGGTCGAAGAACGGCGCGTCTGGGTGCTCAACGTGGGCGACAGCCGCTGTTACCGTTTGCGCCATGGCCGCCTGGAGCAACTCACCCTCGATCACTCGCTGGTTGAGGAACAGGTGCGCATGGGCCGGATGAGTAACGCTGAAGCCCGCCGTTCCCCCCTGCGCAACGTGATTACCCGCGCCCTGGGCACCCAGAACTGTGTAACTCCCGATTGCTTTGAGTTGCAGGCCGAGCCAGGGGACGTATACATGCTCTGCTCGGACGGCCTCACCCGCGAGCTGACGGACAAGATGATCGAGACGATCCTTGACTCGAGACCGGACTCGAAACCGGACTCGAAAACGGATTCCAAAACTCTCCCCGATTCGGAATCCGCGTTGCAGGCCCGTTGCGCGCGACTCGTGGAAGCGGCCAAGAAAGCCGGCGGTCACGACAACATCACCTGCGTCCTCGTGCAAGCCAACGGCTAGCGTCGGCTTTGACTCCCAAACTATTTCATAGCTTTTAAAAACTCGATTGGCTATAATCCGTCCGAATCTGCACGAACATTTCAATTCCCTGGGATGTCAGGCAGATATGGTCCCCACTTGGATTGCAAGCTCCAAGCTTGTGCTTCGTGCGGCTTTGCTCGTCCTTGTCACAGGATGCGGCATTGTCACAGGCAGCAAAGCTCCTCAACCGGTCAGCCCAAGCCCGTCTTCCAACGCGGCGCCCGTCGCGCTCGCCGGGCTTCAGCTGGGATATATCTGGCAGACCGGCCAACACAATCTCTATCCCATCCTGGGCGTGACCGGGGCAAGCCATTACGGCAGCGCGACCCTTTCCGCGGACGCTAATGTCGTCAATTCCGCCGCCACAACGTCGCCCTCTTCCTCGTCGATTCTGGTGCTCAAAAGAGATGGAACTCTTCAGGAATGGGAACTTCCGGCAGCGACGACAACCGTGCTCGCTGCCCGCGTTCCGGTCGATTCGAGTCTCCTGTTTTCTCCTTCAGGCAGTTCCGCGGTGGTTGTTTCTTCCTCCGCACAAATCGCTTTCGTCGTAAGTGGATTGCCCTCAAGGCCACAGGTGATCAGCGCTCCTGTACCCTCGGGCTTCGTGGCCGGGGATATCGCGGTCAGCGATGCCGGCGGACTGCTTGTGGGCGTGAAGGCAGCAGGTACCGCCGGAATTCAATTCGGATTCTTGTCTGGGACAGAGAGTTACAACCCTGTCGGGACAGTTCAAAGTTGGGGCGGCGCGGCATTTCTACCGGGTAATGCAATCAACGCGGTCATCGTTGCCGATGCGCTCTCTTCCCAACTCACTTACATCGCCAATCCGGATGCAACGTCTCCGACGCTCACGCCATTAACCGTTTCGGGACTTTTGCAGAAGGCCGCTGGAGTGGCGGTCTCGCCCGATGGCAAATGGGCGTTTGTCGCCGACAGCGGCAAGCCGCAGCTTTTGCAGGTTAGCCTGCAGGCATCTGGTCCTGCACCTGCCGTGATTTCATGCGCCTGTACTCCGCAACAGATGGTTCCGCTCACACCGGATGGGATCTACGCGATTACCAGAAACGTTGCAGGACAACCCGACTGGATCCTGGATGCGCGCACATCGCAACCGCGCACATTTTTCATTCCTGCGATCGCCACTCCGGGTTCGATTCAGACCGCGTCGGCTTCGCCGACAAAACAGCCGGACCGGATCACGCGATGAAATCGACTCCGTGCTTCATCCTTCGCTCAATAATCCGCCGCCTGCCGTTCCTCCTCCTAACTGTGTTGTGGGGAGCCCTGCTGTGTCGAATGCCATTGGCTGCGCAAACGTGCAATTACACAGTGAAGACGCTGGCCGACAGCGGCCCGGAAAGCCTGCGCGCGGGCCTCGCCGATCCTGCGGCGACTGACATCTGCTTTGGCGTATCGGGAACGATTAGCCTCGGCAGCACGTTGCAGATCTTTACGCCAGTCACCATTACTGGGTCAACCGGCGTGATCCTCGATGGCGGCGGCAAGGTCGAGATCCTCCAGGTGGAGGAATCAGCAGCCACCGACGCGGTGCGCATCAATGGACTCACTTTGACCCATGGAAACGCGACCGCTGGAAACTATATCGCCGGTGGGGCGCTGCAGGTATTGCAAGGAAACGTCACGCTGGTGGGCACCATCATCACCGCCAACACCGCGGAGTCTGGTGGCGGTATCGACAACCAGGCCACGCTGACTCTCTCATCGTGTGAAATCAGCAAAAATACCGCCACCAGCGGCTCGGGTGGAGGAATCGAGAATAGGTCCACCGGCACCTTGACCCTCCAGAATTCGGCGGTTACAGGAAACGTGGATAGCGCTTTCCCGGGAGGCGGAATCAACAACGGTGGTTCGCTCACAATTACCGGGGGGACATTCAGCGGCAACCAGGCGACCCAGGGCGGCGCGATCTTCAATAACGGCATCAACGCGTCGATCTCTGCCGGTACGCTCTTCAGCAGCAATACGGCCTCGGTGGACGGAGGCGCGATCGACAGTCTGAGCTCCCTTTCAGTCACCCAGGCCCTCTTTACCGGCAACACCGCCCAGTCCTCCGCTTCCGTCCCGTGTGGAGGCGCCATTTGCAATGAAAGCAATGCCTCTATCAACGAAAGTACATTCACCACCAACTCGACCAATGGCAGCGGCGGCGCAATTCAGAACTTTTCCTCCGCCTTCCTGGACCTGGAGGATGACACCATCGCGGGAAACACGGCGAGCGTTTCCGGTAGCGGGCTCGACATCGCTAGCACCGCGATTCCCACCATCAACAACACCATCATTGCGGAAAACACTGTGATTGCCGGGGCTGCGAATTCCGACTGTAATGGCTGCATCGCGTCGAACGGAGTGGCGAACCTGATCGGCGTCACGGTGAACCTGGGTCCACTTGCGCTGAACGGCGGATCGACAGAAACGATGATGCCGTTGCCGGGAAGCCCGGCAATTAACGCGGGTAATCCCGCCCCTCCGGGCACGGAGGGATTCGATACGACCGATCAGCGCGGCTTCACTCGCTTGAGCCCCAGCGGCGGCCTGGATATCGGCGCGGTGCAGACACACTACAGTTCGGTCTCGTTCGTGGCGCAGCCGTCAAACACCTTGCCCAATCACACCGTCGCTCCACCGGTGGCCGTGCAGGTAATCGAAGTCGACAACTCAACGACGAACTATCCGCTGGGCGTGCCCGTCAGTGTTTCGCTGCAAGACACGCAGGGCGCTCAGGTCACGGGCGTTTTGACCGGGACGTTGACCAAGAGCCCGACGGTTTCCAGCGGAGTCACCTCGGCCGTCTTCCCCAATCTCGTCCTCAATACGGCGGGAACGTACAAGTTGTTTGCAACCACGGCAATCAGCGGCAACAGCGCCTCCGCCGATCCAACCTACAGCGCCACCAGCAATTCATTTCAGATCGCGGCGCCCGTGATCTCGTGGCAGCCGGCCCCTATAATCTACGGGCCGATGCCGGCCGGCGAACTGAACGCGACCGCAACCCTTTTTGGTTCTCCCGCCACCGGGACATTCGTCTATACCTTTGTTAGCGGTGGGGCAACCATCAATGTCGGTCAGATTTATCCCGCAGGTTCTTACCCGGTACAAGTGGCATTTACACCAGCCGGGACGACCACCCCATTCGCGCTGGCAGCAACTCTGCAGATTAATCGGGCAACACCGGTTTTGACCTGGGCGACGCCGGCGCCGATCTTTACGTCGACTGCGCTGAGCGCTACTCAACTGGATGCAACAGCCGCCGGCGTCACGGGCGCTGCGCTGCCGGGCGCGTTTGTGTACAACCCCGCGGCGGGAACAACGCTCAGGGTCGGCACGCCGGTTTTGAAGACCACATTCACGCCGGCAGACAACGTGGACTATACAACTGCCACCGCGCAGGTGAACATCACAGTCAACTATGCGCCGATCACCATTGCCTCGGTCACGCCGAACACCACTCCTCTGAGTACGAGTCCCCAGCCGATCGCGATCGCTGGCAGCGGTTTCACGCCTACATCCGTGGCCGAGTTGAACGGGACGGCGATCGCCACTATCGTCCAGAGCGCAACCGCGCTCACGGCGACAGTTCCCGCCGCCAACCTCGCCGCCGCGGGAACTCTAGGTCTGACGGTGTACGATCCATCCTCGAAGTTGACCAGCAATGTCGTGCCCATCACCGTCACAGTGCCGTCTGCGGACGTGACAGTTTCCGTACCGCCCACGACCGGATCGGGTGAGCAGCCGGGCATCACAATCGCCTTGAACAGCCCGTATCCCAGTGACCTGGCAGGAACGCTCACTCTGACGTTTGCGCCCACGAGCGCCAACGGCGTCGACGATCCCGCAGTCCAGTTCTCGACCGGCGGACGGACCTTGAACTTCACTGTACCCGCAGGCTCGACGACGATTCCACCGGTCGCGCTGCAGACCGGGACTGTCGCCGGCACTATCACAGTTGCGCTCGCCCTCACGACTGGTGGTGTAGACGTGACGCCGCCTGGCGTCTCGCCCATCACGCTCGTCATTGCGCCCGCCGCTCCGGTGATCACCAGCGTTAAGTTCACGAACAATTCCGCGGGGCTGATCACGGTCGCGATCAACGGGTTCTCAAACACCCGCGACATGACGCAGGCCACCTTTATCTTCACCGGAAGCGACGCCCAAGCGCTTGGCTCTGCACAGGTGCAGATACCTGCCACGAGCCTCTTCTCGCAATGGTATAGTCTGGCGGCTTCTGACCAATACGGCTCGGAATTCACTTACACCCAGAATTTCAAGTTGAGCAAACCCGACTCCAACATCACCGGGGTGTCCGCCACTTTAGCCAACTCGATCGGTACTTCCGGGAGCGTAAACTCGCAGTGAAAACTCACGTCAAATCCGCGCAGCTTCTGTTGATCATCCTGGTCGCGACCGCAACATTGTGGGGGTTTCGCGTGGCGTGCGCACAGGCACCCGGCGACACTCCGCCCGCATCGCAGGCGCCTGGGGTCGCCGCGCTCGCCACGGGCCAGCCGAAGGCTCTCTTCATCAACATCATCGAGGGGGAAGGGGCGCTGAATGATATCCGTACCCGCACCGCGCGTGAGCCCATCGTCGAAGTCGACGATGAGAATCACAAGCCGGTGGCCGGTGCGCTCGTACTTTTCGCCATTGACAATGGTGGAAGCAGCAGTCCTTTTGCAACGTTCAGCGGGGCGAATAGCGTGTCGGTGACGACGGACAGTGCCGGCCGAGCGGTGGGACGCGGCTTCCAGATCACCCAGACCAAAGGGCCGTATAAGATCAAGGTGCATGTGAGCAAGGAACAACTCGAGGCGGAGAGCGTCATTGCCGAATCGAATATCGAAGCGGCGGTTTCTCCCAGTGGCGGGCAGACTACCGCGGCCGTCGTCGCTCATCACCATTGGGGTTGGATCATTGGAGGCATCGCTGCGGCGGGTGCGGCTGCCGGCATCGTGATCGCAACGCATTCATCGTCGTCCCCGACGACCGTTACCCCGGGCGGCGGCACCGTAGGCGCACCGGCTGCGATTGTCGGGGTACGCATCCAGTTGCATGGCCACGCACGCTAGCCGTGAGTTAGGCAGGCTAGTTAGAGTTATGATGGATTGCACACTGATGCGCCGAATCAATAATCAGCGAAGCCTGCCTTCGATCGCATCTTCCTTGTTGATTTTGCTGATCTCCTGGCCCACGCCCGATCTGTGCGCGCAAAATCCAGGTTCCACGAGCCTTTTCTCGATTCGACTCGAGCAGAGAAAGGGAAACTCCGTTCAGGCTGTTCCGCAGAACACGGTTTTTCGCAACGGTGATATTCTGCGCTTCCGGCTTGCCAGCCAGATTGACGGATACCTCTACGTCGTCGACAAGGGCACCACGGGATCGACCGCCGTTCTGTTTCCCGGAACAGGCGCGACCAACACCAATCACATCGAAATGAATCACAGCTACCTGGTCCCCGCCGATGGCGATGGATGGTTCGAAGTAAGCGGTCCAGCCGGATTCGACACTCTTTACTTCCTGGTGAGTGCCAGTGCCATCGCGCTTCCCGCGGGGCCTCAGGCCGAGAGCCCCGATTCCACTCATCCGCAGTCCACGCCTCCTCCTCCACCAGGACTCTTGCCTCGCTGCGACGACGCCATCTTCAAGGCGCGAGGCGAGTGTCTCGATGGATCCGCGGGAGTCGCGCCTCTTGCGTCCGGTGCTGAGGTCCCGCGCGAACTGGTTCCCCTGGCACGAACGGCTTCGCGGGACATTGTGCTCGCAAACGATGGAGACGATACGGCCATCCAATCGGCGCCCACCGCGAAGTTGCCGCTCATTTACACGTTCCGACTGGCGCACCGTGAGTAAAAACCACGGAGGCACTATGAAGTTTCATCGCGCTCGACCCTTTCACTTGCTTCTGCCGCTGTGCAGCTTGATTTCGCTGCTGGCTCTGTTGTTGGCCTGTCGGGTCAACGGACAGGCCCCGCCGTCTCCAGCTTCACCCCAAGGACAGAATGAAGGTTCGCGCGATCTGAAGCCCGTGCATCCGCCTGAGAATGCCGGCGCAGTTGCCCCGTCTGCCGTACCGCAGAGCTATGCGCTCGTGGTGGGCATTGCACATTACGCCAATCTCCCAGATTCGGCCCAGTTACATTACCCGGACCGCGACGCGGAGTCCATCTATACCACTCTTATCAGTCAGCAGGGCGGACAGTTTCCCGCCAATCATGTTCACCTGCTCAAGGGTGCAGACGCCAGCAAGGCCAACGTCCTGCATGAACTAGAGAATTGGCTGCCATCCGTCACCGCTTCCGGCGATCGCGTGCTGGTGTATTTCGCAGGCCATGGTTTCATCTCGGGCGGCAAAGGTTACCTGGCACCCTACGACATCGACCTGCATAACATTGCCGGCACCGCCATTTCCATGGAGACGGTAGGTTCGCTCATCGGCATGACTATCAAGGGTAAGTGGAAGGTGCTTCTTACCGATGCGTGCCACAGTGGCGCGATTACGCCCGAAAGCAATCCGGCGCAGTTGAACCATATGCTCCTCGATGTGCACCAATCCATCTTTTCCCTCACCGCAAGCCGCGATCGGGAGCAGAGTTTCGAGAGCCCTGACTGGGGCGGTGGACACGGCATTTTCACTTATTACGTGGTGCAGGGACTTGCGGGTGCCGCTGATGCCAACGGCGACGGTATCGTAACTGCCGACGAACTTGCGGAGTACGTACACACCAACGTGCGCGCGGCCACGGAAGCGCGGCAGAACCCCACATCGGAACGGGGCAGCTTTGATTCCAACATGGTGCTGGCCTATGATCCCACCCACGCGAAATCACCAACCGTTGGAGCTAGCCTGCAATACGGGACGCTTGTCGTGCAAAGCAACATGGATAATACCGAGTTATGGCTGGACGGAAAACAGGTTGGAGTTGTAACCAAGGGCGCAGCTCTGCGCCTTCCCGGACTTACTCCTGGCTCCCACACCGTCAAAGGTGTCCACATGGGTTACGAACCGGATGGGCCGCGCGAAGAGATGGTCTATCCGGGCCAGGAAACCACGGTAAGCCTTCGTATCCTCATTCCCCGCCAGCGTAACCAGACTGCGGTTGACCTTCTGGATCAGGCCATCGATTTCTACAAGAAGGGCTTCGAGGCGAATTACAGGAAAGCCGAGGAAAAGCTGAACCAGGCGGTAGCAATTGATCCGCAATACAGCCAGGCTTACATGTACCTGGGACGCGTGGAGAACGCGCTCTACGCCGACGACAAGGCGACGGCCGCGTTTCAGCGAGCCATCGCCATCGATCCGGACTATGAAGAAGCGCGGGTGAGTTTTGCGGCCGCGCTTCTCGACCAGGGCGGCCTGGACGAAGCCGTGCGGCAATTGAATGCTGCGCTGCAAATGCAGCCCGAGGACGGCACCGCGCTCTATCTGCTTTCCCAGGCCTACGCGCGCCAGGAGGACTTTAAGGACTGCAAGGCCACCGCGCTGCGCGCGGTCAAGGCGACTCCCGGAAACGGGGAAGCGCATTTCTGGCTGGCCGAATGTCAGCGGCATTTGAATGAGCCGGCGAATGCAGAAGCCGAGTACCGCCAGTATCTTCAACTTACTAACTTCAATTCGGGCGTCGGCGGCCAACTTAACTACTACCTTGCAGGATTTATCCTCGGCATGGGGAAAAAGCATCGGGCCGCGGAACAGGATATCTGGCGGCAGCAACAGGGACAGGCCAATCTCGGCATCTGCGACTGCGAATGGATGCTGAAGCGAAACGACTCTGCGATTCCCTATTGTCAGAAGGCGCTGTCGCTGCTGCCTTCCGACCTTTGGGCGAATTACCGGCTCGGCCTCATCTACGTGGAGCAGGCCAATGCGCGAACCCAGGGAGCCAATGACCCCAAAGACACGAAAGACATTGTCGGCCTGCTGAATGAGGCGAAAGTGCGATTTTCCAATGTTATCGCGGCCAATCCCGACACCGACGAAGCCAGCCGGGCGCGACAATACATCAGCCGCATCGATTCCGCTCTCGCGTCCATGTGAGTCGAGCCACGCTATTCGTGGCGCAGTTCGAGACTCAGAACGACCTGCGAAGACGCTTGCGCATCCTTGCCTTTATTCACCACGTAGATGGCCTTCTCGCTGTCGTGAGTCGGTGTCGATGCCGCATCTACGCTTTCTTCATCGACCAATGTGAGGTCGCGGCTGGCAAGCTTTTGCACAAAACCGTCTGGGATGACGTTAGCCGCTTCGAGTGGAGGGGAGTTGTCTCCCGTATCGGATGACGGGGTCGACGACCCGTTGCTACTCAGATTCCGTATTGCCCGGTCGATGTCGTCGATCGGGGTCCGGCTCAGGATTACGAAGAGCTTTTCTTTCCCCGGCTGCTTGTCAAACTGAAAGGAGTGCGCTCCGGCCGGCACGATCTGAAGCTTTCCAGCTTCAATCCTGGTTGATTCGGCACTCGCGTTGCGCGGCGGATAGATCGGGGACCACGCTCCCGACGATCCTTGCTGAATGACGTAGAAATATCCCGGCTCGTTGGCCAAAAAACTCAGACGGATATGATCGCCGCTGTGAAAGATCGTTTCAGGCGTCACCTCGGCATATTCGTTGTCCGCTCCCCGCAACAGCACGGAACATCGCAGCCCCAGGCTGCTCACAGAGGTACGAACCAGGTGAGGAGCAGCGCCATATCCATTCATGCTGACGAGTTCAGCGACCTGGTTCTCTCGCGATGCCTGCGGCCCATTCACCGCGCCGCCGGCTGGCGAAATATCCCCGGGCGCGGTCTTTAGCGGCCTCTGCGTTGTGGAACTGGAATGCGTCCTGGTGCGATTGTGCGCCGCGGGATTCGGCGTGACCGTGATCAGATCGCTTGCTGACCAGAACGTGTCGCGCGCGCCCGATTGTTGCCCAGAAACCCCAACTGGAATCAGCGCCAAGGCCGCCAGCAAAATGAAATCGTCTCGAACCCGCATCGATTCTCCTCACGCAATTCTCGAACTCAACTTTGTCGCCAGCCACTCGTGCCGTTACCTGAATCTATGCTGGAGGGCTGGCGTCTCGAACACACCGAAATCCGATCGACGGCGAACGCTGATCCGTCGGCAACTCTCGGCGCCTGGAGATCGCGAAGTACTGGCTGCCTCCGGAGGGAAAGCTTCCCCCCTTGATGATCTGCCACTGGGATGAGAAATTCTCGTTGCCCACAAGTCGTTTCATCGCGGCCAGGTCTTCGGGTTGAGGAGCATACGGGCTGGCGGTCCACTCCCACACATTGCCGGCCATGTTATAGGCCCCGTAAGGACTCCGCCGCGATGGCTCCGAGTCGACTGGCTCCAGTTGCTTGGGCACATCCGAATCCCACGGCGCGTCTCCCCATGGGAACTTGCGCTCGTCGGTTCCGCGTGCTGCTTTTTCCCATTCTTCTTCGGTGGGCAATCTCTTGCCGGCCCAGCCTGCATAAGCTTTTGCGTCCTCATAGGACACGCCGGTGACCGGGTAGTCCGGGTGCGTGTTGTAGTCCTTGGTTGGGGGCGCGGGATGACCGGTTGCCTGGCAAAACTTCTGGTATTCGGCATTGGACACTTCGGTCTCGTCGATGTAAAAGGCAGGCAGCGCCAGGGTTTTCGCATCGATGCCTCCTTTATCTCCGAAGAGAAATGGCCCCGCAGTTACCAGAGCCATCCTGCCATGAGCATCGGAGTACACAGGGGGCAGCCTGGTTTCGGTCCTGGGATGAGCCGCCGCCTGATCCCTCTTTGGCGTGTTTTGCGATCGCCAGACCAGGAATCCGATTCCTCCCAACAAAACCACGAGTCCACATACGATCGCGACCGCCACCAAGGGATTGGAGGTCTTCTCTCTTATGGGGCTCGGCTGCGCCGCACCGCCTGAAGTCGGTTCGACCGGGGGAATAGTCGCAGCAGCGCTCGCGACCGGCGGAACTGACACACGGGGTTCGGCACGAGTCGCCAAAGCTGGTGGGCCCGTTTGCTGTTCGAGCGGCATCAACTCCGCGTTTTCGATCGCCTGGGAAATCCGTGGATCTAATTTCGGCCTCAGGGCCCCCGATCCCTGACGCGCCCCGTGCGCTACAAGATCGCTCAGCAGTTCCGCCGTGTTCTGATAACGGTCTTCCCGCCGCTTCGAAAGCAGTTTCTGCACCATGGCGTCGCAGCCCGGCGGCAGGCTCGGGTCGATGGATAGCAGCGATGGAGGTTCGGACGAGAGATGCGCCATCTGAATCGCGCTGACGGATTCGTTTTCAAAGGGACGCCGGCCCGAGATCAGTTCAAAGAAGACTACTCCCAGCGAATAAAGATCGCTGCGAATGTCACATGACTCACCCCGGATCTGCTCGGGGCTCATGTAGTGCGGTGTGCCGATGCTCTCGCCGGGACGGGTCAAACCATCGGCGATATCGGTGATTCGGGAGATCCCGAAATCGAGCAGCTTGATGCGCCCACCTTCGTCCAACAGCATGTTCGCGAGCTTCAGATCGCGATGCACAATACGCTTGGCTTCGGCGCAGGAAAGGGCTTCTGTCGCCTGCGCCATGACGTTAGCTGCATCGGGCAGGCTGAGACGGCCCTCGCGATGTAGATAGCGTGCCAGGTCTTCGCCCGCGATGAATTGCATGATCATGTAATGGAGCCCGGCGCCCGAACCAATATCGAAGATGGGAACGATATTTGGATGGCTTGCCAGCGTGGCCGCCATGCGCGCCTCTTGTTCGAATCGGGCCACAATTCTCGGGTCCTGGGCTAAGTAGTCGTCCAGGACCTTGACTGCAAAGAGACCGCCATGCAGGCGATGGCGGGCAAGGTAGACCTGCGCCATGCCACCTCCGCCGATCCGGCACAGTATCTGATACTTGCTCCCCAGAACTTCGTTGAGCCGGTCTTGCTGCTCCTGTTGCTGCATCCCTGTTTCTTTCAATGTCCGAGACCGATCCCCTTTAAGCGCCCGGCCGCGCTCGATTCCGGGCCTCTATCGGGGGTTCCGATTTGTACCTCCGGCCGGTAATTGGCCGGCGAGGTGAGATAACGCGAACAACACCGAGTGCTTTCCGGTCAGATTGGTCAGGTGCCCAAGTGTGTTTCTTGTATCCAATGGGGAAAGGCTTTGTTCGGGCACCACCATCCTATCGCATAAACAGAGGTGCCGCATCCCCCGAAGCCAGAGTTGAAACGCCGCATCTTCGCTCCGTAGTAATGAGCCGCCGTGGGTGCAGGCACCACGACCATGTGGGGTATGCACAGCATTGGACCGTCGAACGATTTCCGACAGCAAAATCAATCGGTCGAGCGCAGGTCTTTCGCAAGCAGGCGGTGAAAAAGATGTTCTCCACGTTCACGGCGGACCGAAAGCCTCCCCGCCCCATAGGCGCGGGAACGCAATCCACGCTGTACCGATTCGCAGATATCCACGTCTTCATCCTGAACGCGTTCGCTCACGGCAACGCTCTCAGTGTTGTGCTGACGCCGGCTTTCACTCACGTCGGCAAAAAAGAAATCGAACTGGACCAGGCATTTGTCCGGGGCGATGGGAAGCACCAGGTTGGTGTCCATCACACCCTCGTACACGTTGATCATGAAGTTGGGATAGATCCAGTAGTACCAGGCTCGATCGCCAGTCCTCGTTGCCGCAAATGAAGCGTGCTCCTCTGAGGGAACCATAGGACTTGACTGCAGGCAATAGCGCTCGCCGTTCTCGATCGTGTATTCCTTGTAGTCCAGAACGCTGTTCAGGCCCTTGTGCAGATGGGGCACGTGGTATCCGCCATCGAGATAGTTATCGACATAGACCTTCCAGTTACAGGCGAGAGTGTAAGTCCGTCTCTCGAAAAAGCGGATATTGTTCAGCGCCAGGGCTGCAACGGTTGCGGGCAGGTCACCCAGGAACGTTTCGAGCGACGGCGTCTTCTCATCAAGCGCGACAAAGACGAACTGCTCCCATGTGGCAACCCGCACCGGAACAAGGCCATTCCTGGCGCGATCGAAGTTGCACACGCCGGCAAACTCCGGCGTTCCCTTAAGCGAACCATCCAGGCCGTAGGTCCAGCCGTGATACGGACAACGCAAATGCTGGACAAGGCCGCAGGGAGCGGTTGCGACTGCGGCGGCGTGATGGCGGCACACGTTATAGAAAGCGCGCAACTCGCCGTCCTCTCCGCGGACAACCACCAAAGGCTCTCCTGCCAGTTCGAGCGTGAAGAACGCCCCCGGCACAGCCACCTGGTCGGCGCGCCCGACTGCGATCCAGTTGCGGCCGAACACGCGCTCGCGCTCCACATTCTCGATGCGCTGATCCAGGTACCAGGTCGCCGGAATGGTATAGGCCTCCTCGAGAGGAGCATCTGCCTGATACAAGCCCAGCACTTCGGAAAGAGTCAGGTTCATCGGTGTTCCTCGCCAGGTGCTAAGTCTACATGTTCGAAATTCCGCTGGTAGTGCGACCCGGTTCGTGCTTGCAGGGAACGTGGCGACAGCATTTTGACGGTGAGAACCACGGCGGGGATGAGGAAAACGAACGAATTCAGAACCCACATTTCCGCCCCGGCGGCGATCTGGTCCTGAAGTGGGGTCAGCGAGGAAATCCGCTCCGCGCGCAGGTACGACGGATAGAGAACCCGACCCGAAAAGACAAGTGTCGCAGAAAGAACGGTGTTGAGAACGTCGGCGCTCAGCAAATAGGGAATCACGGTCCATCGAGGCCAAACGCAGCGCGCCGGCCACGGAGCGAGCACCACCCACCAGAACGCAATCGAAGTGAAGAAGAAGCACGCGTGCTCCAACTGATGAATGGTTTCGGAGCTGAACGTTAGTTCGAATGCGGCCGGCACGTGCCACCCCAGGTAGGCAATATTCATCAGCAGCCACGCGACAACAGGATGGACAAGGAACCGCGCCGCTCGATGAACCCAGCGGGTGCGGAACAGCGGCCGCAGAAGAGGTCGTAGGGCTTTGGGAAGGCCGCGCAGCAGCGGAACGGTAGGCGCGCCCAGAACGATCAGGGGCGGCGCTATCGACATCAGGATGAAGTGCTGCATCATATGCGCCGCGAGCAGAAAGTCATCGAGGGCGTCGATCGGCGAAGCGATGGCGATCCACAGCGCGGCAACGCCGGCAACGAACGAGACAGCGCGCCAAGGCGGCAGTTCGCGCGGGCGTGTGCGATGCGCGGCGCGCCACCCGAGTAGATAAATGAGGACCGATAGCGACAGAACAAGAAATGGCTGCAGTGGCAGGGACCACGTCCGCAGCAAGGTCCCCAGCTCAGGATTGTCTGCAGATTCGGGAGCGATGATGAAGAGGCACACCAGCATTCGTCAGCTTGCCGCACGCGATGATTCAGCGTACCGGCGTTTGGCCTCCGCCGCGCTCGACGGTTGACCTGGGTGGCACTCCCGCCTGTCCCACTACCTGGCGCGAGGCGTCGGTTGCCGGGGCCTGGTAGTTGGGACGCAAAGTAACCAGGAAGCGCACCAGCGCCGTGGTCTCGGCGGGCGATAGCGCGGCGCCATAGGCGGGCATATTGCCACCCCCTAGTAGCACCTGGCGGATCATCTGATCTTCGGTCAGGCGCGTGGCGACGTCGTCGAGCTTAGGTCCGCGCTGGCCGCCAAGTCCTCCGAGGGAGTGGCAATTGCGGCATTGCTTCTCCTGGAGGACGTTAGCGCCCTGTCGCTCGAGCGGGGTGCGACTGTGAAGATAGGAAACGGGAACGGGGGCGCCGCTCCAGGCATTCATCTGCGGGCTCCACGGCGTGTAGGTTCCCAGATCGGTGAAGACGCCCCAGCAGACGGCAATGAACATCACCGAAAAGACCGCTACGGGCCGTCGCCACCAACTCTTCTCCCCCACGCCGGCGAGCAACGGGAGAGCAATGAGAATGGCAATAGCCACAACCGGAACGATGAGAATGAATGGCGTTTCCAGTTCCGGCGGCAGGAACGAAAGAACCGTGTAGATCCACAGGAAAAAGAAATCGGGCTTCGGTACCGTGCTAATGATGCTCGGATCCGGAACGCCCTTGGGGCCGTACGGTCCAAAGAGCGCGGCACAGAACGCCACTGCGAACAGAACCGCGGCAGAGAAGACCAAGTCCTTCCAGACAGCGCCGGGTACAAACGGGATGCCATCGTTGTGCGCCAGTTCGTGGTAATCCCTGAGATATGTCTCCCGGCGCACGATACGCCCGGGCATGGGCCATTCGTTGACGCCGAGCTTCAGCACCATCCACACGTGGAGCGCGGTAAAAGCGAGCAGCGTGCCGGGAATAATGAAAACGTGCAGAGCGAAGAAGCGCGTGAGCGTGGCCCCGTTGATCATTGGGCCGCCCAGCATGAAGTCCACAAGCTGCCCGCCAATGAATGGAACGCGCCCCATGATCGACGCGCCAATGCCCAGTCCCCAATAGGCATCCTGATCGAAACGCAGCACCTGGCCAGTGAATGCCATCCCCAGCGTCATCAAAAGCATGAACACACCCAGAATCCACGTGAGCTCGCGGGGGAACTTGTAAGCGCCGAAGAGAAAAACCTGGGCCATGTGGATGAGCACCACGGCCACCATGAAGTTCGATCCCCAGCCGTGCATGGCGCGGAGAAACCAGCCTAGTGGCAATTCATGGTTGAGGATCTCAAGAGAATTCCATGCGTTCGCCGCCGAAGGCGCGTATACGAGCCCCAACAGGATGCCGGTGACGATTTGCAGGATGAGCAGCACCAGGCTGGCGCTGCCGAAGACATACCACCAGCTTGCCGTGCTCTTCGGCACAGGGTGCAGCGCGGCATCCTTGATCGGGCCTTCGAGTTGTAAGCGCAGCTCTAACCAATCGTAGACGCGCTTGTACCAGGCTCGCTGGTCTTGGTACTGGGGCATGATTCGATCCTCGTAACAATCGCGGGCGATGTGGATGCCGGAGCCGACGGGCAGGGCGACGTTCTTGCCTGGTTTCTCAGCGTGGGCAATTGTCCTGCCTTGATCATCAGCTTGCCGCTTTCCACTTTCATCTCATAGGTGAAGAGTCCACGCTCAGGCGGCCCGGATGCGCGGCTGCCGTCGGCATAGTAAATGCCGCCGTGGCAGGGGCACATGAACAACTGCGACTCAGAAAACCAGCGTACCGGGCACCCGAGGTGAGCGCAGTTGATGGCGAAGACGGTGTACTTGCCATCCTCTGAGCAGCGGACATAAGCGGGAACATTGGCCGTTTCGCCATCCCAGGGGTTTTGATATGGATTGCGGAACGTGACCAGCGAGGTTTCTCCGGGATGGAAATCGGTGGCGTCCCCGAGCGTAACCCAATTGCGATAATCCTTGCGACGCAACACTGGGCCGGCGACGTAGGCGACCACGGGTGTTGCAATCGCGAGCGCCACAAGGGCGTTCAGTGCAATGCCCACATTCATCAGGAACGAACGGCGTGTGACCCGGTCCTCTTCAAGGCGCCGCGCCGGCTCGTTGGGACCAGGCGAAAGTTTTTCGTCCATACGTTCTCTCCTGCGCTCTTGTCGAACTCATCAGGGCTGGCTGGGCTTCATGGGCCGGGTCGCGTTAGTAGCTAGCGGTTCCGCGTCACCGCGAAGCTGCGATATTGGCTTCGCGTTCGGATAAGGCCGTCCCGGCGTTATAGGTCTTTGAGCTATCAGCCATGCGCTCACATCCGTAATCTCGTCGTCTGTCATGGCGCGGCCAGGAATATGATTTCGCCAGTCGGGCTCGCCAATATCGGGGCGGCCCGCAATGACGGTGGTACGAACAGTTTGTTCATTGATGAGGGCCAGGAACGATCCATCGAGGATCGAGCCTGCGGTCCCTGGGCGTTGGGCCGTTTCTCCGTGGCAACGTGCGCAGGCCGTGGCATAGACCGCGAGGCCCCTGGTTGCATCTCCCGCGCGCGAGGCCTTGTAAGGCGGAGGAGTCTCGCCTCCAAAGGCATTCTCCTTCTTCCAACGTGCCCGCATGCCCTGAACGATCACATCGATCTGTCCCTCGGTCAGCGGTCCACCACGCCGCACGCTGAATCCGGGCATTAAAGAGCCCATCTTTCCATTCGCAATCACATCGCGCATCGAGACATCGTCGATCAGCGCCCTGGTATTCGGGATTGGCAAGGTTTGTCGCCGCGCCATTATCTCCGTTTTTGCCGTGGCAGCCGGCACAGTTCTCGCCATACAAAATATCGAACGAGGCGACCGCTTCGGGGCGCGGCACTTCCGGACCGGGTTGAGGCCGCCCCGGCATATCGCATCCGGTCAACCAGGGCATGGCCAGCGGAGAAACTGCGAACCCCAGCACGGCCGCGAAGATGCGCTGTGCATTCATGGCTTAGGCTCGTCTCCGTGATGATGCTCGGGAATCAGGCCCGGGGATTCCACACCCATCCGGACCGACATAGGCACTTGCCTCAGGCGTTCGAGTCGTCCCAGCTTGACCACTGTATAGCCGGCCACCAGCCCGAAAATCACCTGCGATGCCGCGAACGACCACCAGTCGATGCGCTCTGCGAGGAATGGATTAACGATCTCCAGCGTGCTGTGCAGCAGTCCGGTCCAGAGGACGGGCGCAATAATGCCTCCGAGCAGAATAGGACGCTTCGGCCACATGGGCAGCATGGCGCCGTAGAGCAGCCCAACCAGAAGCGTGACCGAACCCTGAATGATGTTAGCGGTGAGGAAGGCGCTCAGGCGGAATTGCTTCATCTCTTCGATGGTTGGGTTTACCCAGCCTCCCACCCCGGCCCCGCCCAGCAGGTTGACCACGTACCAGATGCTGTGAAACCGAATGATGCCGTAGATCTCCGCCGGGATCACCATGGCGATGCCGCCGGCAATGCCTCCCTTGATGCCGCTCGAAATCGGAAATGTCTCCAGCGGCAGTTGCGCACGATGGGTCTCGTCAACTTCGATGTGTGCGACTTTATGGCTTGGCGTTTGAAGGGTGACGAACTCTTCTTCGACCTCCACGCTTTCGTGCGCTTCGTGTGGCAGGACCTCCCGGAACCATCCGACAGCGGCAACAATCGCGAGCAAAAGTCCAAGCGCGCCAATGGCCATGTTGGTCACCAGCGCCGCAAACACCAACGTAAGTCCCAGGGCGAGGAGGAACGGCCATGCGGTGGGCGCGGGCAGATGGACCGCGCCCGCCTGCGTCTCAGCGTGGCTGGTTGCGGCAATGCCTGGATCTCGAGGTTCCATCAGCGTCCTATGATGTACACAACGGTAAAGACAACCACCCATACAGCGTCGACAAAATGCCAGTACAGCGCCAGCACTTTCACGCGCTCTGCGTGCGCAGGCTCGAGCTTGCGCGTCAACGCGAATGCAAATACTACCAGCATCATCAGCAAGCCGATGATCACGTGGGAAGCGTGCAAACCGACAAGGGAGTAATAAGTGGTGCCGAAGAGATTGGTGCTGATGGTGAGGTGATCGTGCACGATCAGCTTGTACCACTCATTGGCTGTGTCGCCGAGAAAGATCGCGCCCAGCAGAATGGTGACGCTCCACCAGAGGGTGAAGGCCTTCATTCGGGCGTGCGTGATGGCATGCTCAGCCAGCACGATGAAGAAGCTGCTCGAGAGCAGACAAACCGTGCCGAAGATCGGCAATCTCCAGCACTTCGCGTGGCGTGGGACCGGTGACATCCCGGCCAAGGTAGTAGAGATACGCCACCACAAAAATCGTGAAGATCGACGATTCCGCCGTGATGAGACTGGCCATCGCGACCACTCCGCGCGACGGCAGTCGCCACGGCTCGTTCTCGACGTGTTGCATCGGAATCGTGCTCACGAGTCCCTCTTGACGTCACTCATACGGTGCGTCCTGGTCTTCAGGGTGTTTCAGATCCCACAGCGGCCTGCGGCTCGAAACCACCGGATCACTGGCGAAGTTGTAAACCGGCGGCGGCGAAGGAATCGACCACTCCAGCGTCCACGCATCCCACGGATCTGCTCCCGCGGTCTCGCCGCGGAAATAGGAATGCACCAGGTTGTACACAAAAATCAGCACCGCGATTGCCTGGATGAACCCGCCGGCCGAAATAATCATGTTCAGCGTGGTCCAGCCCCGGTCGGGCTCGTAGGTGTAGATCTGGCGCGGCATTCCCAGAAGGCCCGGAATGTGCATGGTGTCGAAAGTGATGTGAAAGCCGATCACCATCAGCCAGAAGTGCCACTTGCCCAGGCGCTCATCGAGCATGCGGCCGGTCATCTTGGGATACCAGTAGTAGAGCGCCGCAAAGATCATGAACACGATGGCGCCGACCAGGACGTAATGGAAATGCGCCACCACGAAATAGGAATTGTGGGTTTGCCAGTTCCAGGCCGAGATCGAAAGCATGATGCCGGTCAGTCCCGCGATCACAAACTGAAATATGAAGGCAATCGAAAACAGCATGGGGGTCTCAAACCGGATCTTTCCGCCCCAGATCGTCGCCAGCCAGTTGAATGTCTTGATGCCGGTCGGAATCGAAACCAGCATCGTCGATAGCGTGAAGAACGCGTTTCCGAACGAGGTCATGCCGATGGTGAACATGTGGTGCGCCCACACGCTCAGGCTGATGAATGCGATGCACACGGACGCCGCCACCATGGCGGAATAACCGAAGATGGCTTTGCGCGAGAACACGGGGATGATCTCGTTCGCGAAGGCGAATGCCGGCAGCACCAGGACATAAACTTCCGGGTGTCCGAAGATCCAGAAAAAATGGGCCCACAGAATGGCCGATCCGCCCGCCTGGGTATCGAAGAAATGGCCGCCGAGGTAGCGGTCGATCATCAGCATGGCCTGGGCCGCGGTCAGGGGGCTGACCGCGACCAGCACCAGGAAGGAAACGACCGCATAAAGCCACGGCAACAGCGGAATGCGCATCAGGGTCATCCCTTTGCAGCGCATGCAAAACACGGTCGCCAGAATGTTGATGGCGGTACCAATGCTGCCGATGCCACTGGCAATCAGGGAGACGGCCCAGTAATCGACGGTGTGGCCCGGGGAGAAAGCGCGCTCGGTCAATGGCGCATAGGCAAACCAGGCCACGTCGGGCGCCGAGCCTGTGCCTGCGAGGCCGACTCCGCCGATGAAGCTGTAGTAGAGCAGAATACCCGCGAACGCGCTGATCCAGAAGCTGAAGGCGTTGAGCCGCGGAAAGGCCATGTCGCGCGCGCCGATCATCAGCGGTATAAGATAATTGCCGAATCCGAACAGAATGGGCATGCCGACCAGGAACACCATGGTGGTGCCGTGCATGGTGAACAGCCGGTTGAATGAGGCAGCAGATACGAACGTGTTATGCGGAACCGAGAGCTGGATGCGGATCATCAAAGCCTCGACGCCCGCGACCACGAGGAATATCAGTGCATAGCAGATGTAGAGAATGCCGAGCTTTTTATGGTCGACCGTCACCACCCAGCTGTGAATGACCTCAAGGTACGTGCCTCTCGTACCATGCGGGCGCGTACGATCGAGCCCCGCCTCAATCCCTCCCGCAATCGGAATCCCCGGTGTGTCCGTTCCCATCTTTGGCTCCGGTTTACTTCAACGTCAGAAGGTAGGCGGTGATCTGGTCATACTGTCTGCCGGTCAGATGCATGGCCGGCATCAGTGAGCCCGGTTTGAAAATATTCGGGTCGTCGATCCAGGCTCTCAGGTTCTCCGGCGTATTCGCCGTGGCGCCTGCCGCCAGGGTTGCGCGGCTCATCAGGTGTGTCAGGTCAGGGCCGAACCGTCCGTTTGCCACCGTACCGGCGACGGTGTGGCAGTTGATGCACGCCTGCTGTTCGAAAACAGTCTGGCCGTCATGCTCGTTAATCGGTGTAGAAGCGCGCGACCTGTGTGTCTGCGGTGATTTCAGCCTGCGCCTTTTGTTGTTGGGCAATCCACTGCTGGAACTCTTCCGGCGAATCCACATACACGCGCAGTAGCATCTTCGCGTGTTGCGTTCCGCAAAACTGGGCACATTGACCGACGTAGAGCCCGGTGCTCTGCGGATCGATCCACATCTCGTTGACGCGGTTCGGCAGCAGGTCCGTCTTGCCCGCGAGTTGCGGCACCCAGAAGCTGTGGATCACGTCGGCGGAGGTCAACTTCATGAAGGTGGGGCGCGGAGAGGCCGCGCTGCTCATCGGGACATGCAGCTCATTTGCGGTGACGACGTTGTATTGCGGATAGTGAAACTCCCACCAGAACTGGTGGCCGACGACGGTGACGTCGACGGCCGAAGCGGGCTTGCGCGCATCCTGCACCGAAAACAGAACCCGCGCGGTTCCAAGGAACAGCATGACGATGATCAGGATGGGAATGATGGTCCACGCAAGTTCGATCTGCACGCTGCCGAAGACCTGGGGCGGCTCGGTCGTGTCGCCAGGGCGCGCCCGGAAGCGAAACAGCGCATACACCAACAGCACGCTGACTCCGAGGAAAATCCCGGCGGAAATCGTCAGCACGAAAAAAGAGAGGTCGTTGACTTCGCGTCGCGGGCGTGGATGCATGGGAGAAAGTCGAAGTCGATGGAGTCCCAGCCCACGCGGCGCAGGAATTCAGGATTCCTGCTGCTGCCACGAGATCACGGAGGGGCACTCGCGATTTCACTTGGACCGCTTTCCAGGTTGTGAATTATCGAACTGAGCCACGCGAAACGATTCGATATGGAGCTAACGACAGGGGGAAGTCACGGCAAGACGAGTGTACCGAGGGCCATGGCCGCCAAGCAAGCTAATCCCGCCAATACGTTCAATCTTTTTCAGGCGTGCCCGGATTAGAGGCGGCCGGTTCTTTCTCTACCAGCGGAATCCAAAAGCGAAACGTGGCGCCCTGCCCCGGTTGGCTGGACACATCAATTTGCCCGCCGTGCGCAGCCAGGATGGCGCGAGCGATGGGGAGCCCCATTCCGGTCCCTTTGCCAAGCGCCGAACCCTTCTTGCCCCGATAGAATTTCTCGAAGATTAACGGAAGGTCCACGGAGTCGATGCCTGGGCCGTTATCCTCAACGGTGAACTCGAGGCGGCCGTCCTCCTTCCGGCTGCGAAGAGAAATGAGGCTGCCTGCCGGCGCGTAACGCGCGGAGTTCTCCAGCAGGTGCCGAAACACGCGGCCAAGAAGAGCGGGATCAAACCACGCGGGACGGTCCGGGGGCTCAACTGTCACCGCGACGCGATGCCTGGCCAAGATTGCGTGCGATTCTTCCAAAACGTGGTCGAGGAGCGTGCGGGTGTGCTGAGGTGTGGGTCGAACCTGCACCACGTTGGCATCGATCTCTGCCATTTCCACAGCCTCGCCGATCAGTTTGTCCAGGCGCGCGCTCTCTTCGTCAACGAGCGATGCGAGGTCGCGACGGCCAGCCTCATCTAGGCCCTCGGCTTGCACCAGGGTGCTGGCCGCAGCCCGGATCGAGGTTAGCGGCGTTCGCAGTTCGTGGGTCAACGAATCAATTAACGCCGTGCGTAGCCGTTCGCCCTCGCGTGCCGCCTCCATGCGCGTGTAGGTCTCGATCGCCAAAGAGCGGGTAAGCGCGATCGCCACCTGCGCGCTGACCGCCGTGGCCACCTCCCGGGAGAGCCTGTCCGGCCGCCAAGCCAGCGCTCCGATCGGATTCAGGCCCAGCATGAGGCCAAGCGAAGCGAACCCCTCCGTACTGGCGAGAGCCGGGCTTTCGCCGCGGGTGAGGGCACGCAACCCCTCCTGTACGCCCCCGGGAATTTCGCTGATGGACGCATAAAACTGATCCTGGTCGCGGACGTAAAGGATCACGGTTTCCAGCGCGAAGGCGCGTTCAATGAGGTGAGGCATGTCGCGAATCAGGCGTGCCGCATCTTCCTGAAGCATCATCTCCTGGCTGAGAGTGTAGAGTCGCTCCACGTCTTCGCGGCGCTGTTCGGCTTTGTGGGTCTGGCTGCGCGTCTTTTCCGCCAGCCGCCCTACGATCACGCAACTCACCGCGAACGACAACATTTCGATCCACTCCTGCGGGCCGGCCAATCGAAAAGTATGTACCGGCGGCAGAAAGAAGTAATCGAAACAAACGGCGCAGAGCAATGCCACATATAGGGAGAGGCGAATGCCGGCTCGCGTTGCGAACCATACCACCATGGTTAGGAAGACAAGTCCCGCGGCGGTCTCGTTGACCCGTGCCAGCGAGAGCAGGAATGTGATCGTGGCCACACCAATCGTGGCCGCGACCCACCTCAGGACTCGGGACCAGCCAATGCGTCGACTCACCGTTGCCATGCCCGCCTGTTTCATGGTTTGTCTTACTCTGCATGATAGTCGGCGTGAGTGATAATGTAATCTTCCCCGAAAGAAGGAATACCATGCCGGGCAGAATTCTGGTGATCGACGATGAGCCGCAGATTACGCGGGCTTTGCGTGCTGCGCTCTCCGCGCAGGCATTCGACGTGCGCACCGCGAACGATCCTGAAGAGGGTTTGCTTGTCTTCCGCGAATGGGGACCCGACCTGGTGATCACCGACCTGATGATGCCAGGATTGAGTGGAGTTGAGGTGTGCCGCGCGATTCGTTCGCAGGGACACACGCCGGTGCTGGTTCTTTCTGTCCGTGACCACGAGCGATCGAAAGTTGAGGCGCTCGATGCGGGCGCCGACGACTATGTAACCAAGCCGTTCAGCATCCAGGAACTGATGGCTCGCGTACGTGCGCATCTGCGGCGCGCCCCGGAGCGTACTTCGGCGGCCATCGAGGCTGGCGACTTCATCATCGACGAAGCGGCCCATACCATCAAGGTACAGGGTAAGCCCATCCACCTCACTCCCAAGGAATTCGATTTGCTTGTGCACCTGGCCCGCAACGCCGGCAAGGTGATGACCCATCGCGCCCTGCTCACGGCGGTGTGGGGCGGCCAGTCGGCCCACCAGCCGGAATATTTGCGCGTATTCGTAGGTCAATTGCGCAAAAAGCTGGAAAACGAGACGGGTCGCCAGTACATCCAGACCGAGCCATGGGTCGGCTACCGGTTCATTCCCGAAGGCTGGACGGGCAACGCCGAATGACTGTCTTTATGTTTTCTTTATACATTCCTTCGGGCGGTGAAACGGTTTAGCAGTCAAACTCTACTTCAGTGCAGAGGTCAGCACGCTTGTCCGCAGTTTGGAGCGCGGCGCCAGCGTGCGGACTCTGCAAATGGAGCGTGATTTGCGATGCAAGATGTAGCGATGCTCTTCTTCACGGTGGTTTTCTTCGGCGTTGCCTTTCTCTACGTGAAGGCATGCCAGAAGCTGAGGTAAGCCATGGATCTGATTACGGCAGTTGCACTCATCCTTTCGATTTTGTTGCTCGGCTATCTGACCGTTTCCTTGCTTTATCCGGAGAAATTCTGACATGTCAGCGAACGGCTGGTTTCAATTTGCTCTTTACAGCGTGGTCTTGCTGGCCGTCACGCGTCCGGTAGGCCTCTATCTGACGCGCGTTCTCGAAGGCCAGCGCACGTGGCTCGATCCCGTGTTTCGGCCGGTCGAGCGGCTTCTTTACAAGCTGACGGGCGTAAACGCCGACCGTGAAATGAACTGGAAGGAATACGCCTTTGCCATGCTGGGCTTTTCCGCCGTGAGTATGGTCGTGACGTACGCCATCGAGCGGCTTCAGGCTGTGCTGCCGTGGAACCCACAGCATCTGGCCGGCAGTGGGTCCGGATCTGGCGTGGAACACGGCCGCCAGTTTTACCACCAATACCAACTGGCAGTTCTACACGCCCGAAGCGACCATGAGCTATCTCACCGAGATGGCCGGCCTGGCGACGCACAACTTCTATTCCGCCGCGGTCGGCATCGTGGTAGCCGTCGCCATCATTCGCGGCATCAAGCGGACCAGTTCGTCGACCATCGGCAACTTCTGGGTGGATACAACGCGTACCCTGCTGTACGTCCTTTTGCCCGCATGCTTGATCTATGCGCTGCTCCTGGTCGGTCAAGGTGTTCCGCAAAACCTGCATGCGTACACAGTGGCGCACACGCTCGAGGGAGCGACGCAGACCATCGGGCAGGGTCCTGTGGCTTCGCAGGAAGCCATCAAGATGCTAGGCACCAACGGCGGCGGATTCTTCAACGCCAACAGCGCTCATCCATTCGAGAATCCGACGCCACTCTCGAACTTTCTGCAGATCATCTCGATCTTTATCATTCCTGCCGGCCTGACCTATATGCTCGGGCGCATGACCGGTTCGCCGGGCCACGGCTGGGCGGTTTTTGCGGCCATGTACATCCTGTTCGCGGCGGGATTCACCACCGCTTACTGGGCTGAGTCGCACCCCCATCCGCTGATTCATGGTGCGGTACAGACCCGCACCATCATGGCGCCCGGCGGCAACATGGAGGGCAAAGAGGTGCGCAACGGCATCGCCGAAAGCGCGCTCTTCGCCACCGTCACCACTGACGCCAGTTGCGGCGCTGTGAACGGCATGCACGACAGCTTTACGCCGCTCGGCGGTCTGGTGCCCCTGACCAACATCATGCTCGGCGAAGTCATCTTTGGCGGAGTCGGCGCCGGTCTCTACGGCATGTTGATCTTCGTCGTGCAGGCGGTATTCATCGCCGGCCTCATGGTGGGACGCACTCCCGAATACCTGGGCAAGAAGATCGAGGCTTACGACGTGAAGATGGCCATGCTGTACGTGCTCATCTTTCCGCTCATCATCCTCAGCCTGACGGCTGTCTTTGTGCTGCTGCCCAATGTCGGGCTTGGCACCACGAACAACCCAGGCCCGCACGGCTTCAGCGAAGTTCTCTACGCCTTCACCTCCGGCGCGGGCAACAACGGCTCGGCATTTGCGGGCCTGGGCCCGAACTGGTGGTGCAACATCGCGATGGGTTGGGACATGCTCTTCGGACGGTTCCTCATGATGCTTCCGGTGCTCGCCCTGGCCGGCAACCTGGCCATGAAGAAGAGCGTTCCGCCATCGCCTGGAACCTTTCCCGTGAACACACCGTTGTTCACGGTGCTGCTGGTAGGCGTGGTATTGATTCTGGGCGCACTTACCTTCTTCCCGGCATTGAGCCTGGGACCGATCCTCGAGCACCTGGTGCTGAAGGCGGGTCAACTCTTCTAACCAAACATGAGTTGTTTTGAAAGCGCGGGCGTTTAGCCCGCCAGTAACGACACCGAGAGACGGACGGTCATGGCAAAAAAGACAAGTCTTTGGAATTCGCAAATTGTGGGGCAGGCGGCCATCGATTCAGTGCGCAAGCTCAATCCGCGCTGGATGGTCAAGAACCCGGTGATGTTTGTGGTCGAGGTGGGCAGCGTACTCACCTCCGCTCTGCTGATCGACAATACCATCCATCATCGCCCCGAATTCGGGTTCAATCTGCAGATCACGCTGTGGCTGTGGTTCACGGTGCTGTTTGCCAATTTCGCCGAGGCCATGGCCGAAGGTCGCGGCAAGGCCCAGGCTGACACACTGCGCAAGGCCAAGGGCGAGACCATAGCCCAGCGCTACACCGCGTCGGGTGCATTCGAAGACGTAGCCAGCGGCCTGCTGCGGGCTGGGGACGTGATTTATGTCAAGGCGGGACACTACATCGCCGGCGATGGCGAAGTGATTGAAGGCGTCGCATCGGTAGACGAGTCGGCGATCACCGGCGAATCGGCTCCGGTGATCCGCGAGGCGGGCGGCGACCGATCTGCGGTGACCGGAGGCACGAAAGTGCTGTCCGACTGGATCAAGGTAAAAATCACTTCGAATCCCGGAGAGACCTTTCTCGATCGCATGATCGCACTGGTTGAAGGCGCAACGCGACAGAAGACGCCTAACGAGATTGCGCTCAGTATTCTGCTCTCGGGCTTGACCATCGTATTCCTGTTGGCCGTCGTCACCCTGCAGCCGTTTGCGATGTATTCCAAAGCGCCGCAGACAGTATTCGTACTGGTTTCATTGCTTGTATGCCTGATTCCAACCACGATCGGCGGTCTTTTGTCCGCCATCGGCATTGCGGGCATGGATCGTCTCGTCCAGTACAACGTGCTGGCGATGAGCGGCCGAGCCGTGGAAGCGGCCGGCGACGTGAATACCCTGCTGCTCGACAAGACCGGCACCATCACCCTGGGCAACCGCCAGGCCACCGAATTTACGCCTGCACCTGATATCAGCGAGGAACGGCTGGCCGACGCAGCCCAGCTGGCTTCGCTCTCGGACGAGACGCCGGAGGGACGTTCGATCGTTGTGCTCGCGAAGACGAAATACAACTTGCGCGGGCGCGATCTTGCTGACATTCATGCGGAGTTCGTTCCCTTCACGGCGCAGACGCGCATGAGCGGAGTGAATCTTCCCGGCGTGCGCATCCGCAAGGGATCGGTTGACGCCATCGCGCGCTTTCTCGAGGAGCAGGGCTCGTCCTTGCCGAAAAAAGTTCGCGATACCGTGGAAGAGATTGCGCGCCAGGGCGGAACGCCGCTGGTGGTGGCTGAGAATTCGTCGGCTCTCGGCGTGATCTATCTCAAGGACATTGTCAAGGGCGGATTGAAAGAGCGCCTGGCAAGACTGCGCGCCATGGGCATCCGCACTATCATGATCACCGGCGACAACCCTCTGACCGCGGCAGTCATAGCGCGGGAAGCTGGCGTAGATGACTTTCTCGCCGAGGCCAAGCCCAAGGACAAGATGGACCTTATCAAGCGCGAACAGGGCAAGGGCAAGCTGGTAGCCATGACCGGCGACGGCACCAACGACGCCCCCGCGCTCGCGCAGGCTGATGTGGGCGTGGCGATGAACTCGGGAACCCAGGCTGCCAAGGAAGCCGGCAACATGGTGGATCTCGATTCCAATCCCACCAAGCTGATCGAGATCGTGGAGATCGGCAAACAACTGCTCATGACGCGGGGCTCGCTCACCACATTCTCGATAGCCAACGACGTGGCAAAGTATTTCGCCATCATCCCGGCCATGTTTGCGGGAGCCTTTCCGGTGCTGAATGCGCTCAACATCATGTACCTGCACTCGCCGCAATCGGCAATTCTGTCGGCTGTGGTGTTCAACGCCATCATCATCATCGCCCTCATTCCGCTGGCGCTGAAAGGCGTTAAGTACGAACCTCGCGCCGCGGAAGCTTTGTTGCGCCGCAACTTGCTGATTTACGGAGTTGGCGGCGTGATTGTGCCCTTCATCGGCATCAAAGCGATCGACATGTTGCTGGTCGCCATGCACCTGGGATAATTTAAGGAGAACGATCGTGCATTCCCTATCTACCGCCCCTGTACCTGTAATGGACGCTACACAAACCAAATCGGCGACCCATTCCGTATGGAGAACCTCCATTCTCTATACGCTCATTGCAACTGTCGTGTTTGGCCTCGGCTATCCGCTGCTGGTCACGGTGCTGGCGGGTGTGTTGTTTCCGCACAAGGCGAATGGAAGCCTGATTCTGAAGGATGGCCAGGTGATTGGGTCCGCACTGTTGGCGCAGAGTTTTACCTCGGACCGTTATTTCCATCCCCGTCCGTCGGCCGCCGGAAACGGCTATGATGCCACGTCGTCGGGCGGGTCGAACCTGGCGCAATCGAACGCCAAACTCGTGCAGCGCATCCAGGGCGATATCGATAAGCTAGCGGCCGCCAATCCTGGAAAGCCCGTGCCTATCGACCTCGTAACTACATCGGGCTCTGGACTGGATCCCGACATCACTGCGGATGCCGCCGTTTATCAGGCCTCCCGCGTTGCCAAGGCGCGTGGCCTCAGCGAGGACCGCGTGCGCACGCTGATCGAGAAGCACGTTACAGGACGGCAACTCGGCTTCCTCGGCGAGCCGCGCGTAAATGTTCTGGAACTGAATCTTGATCTCGACACGCTGGGTGTCGTCTCCGACTCAACCGCGAAGTGACCACCTCGCGCATTCGGATGCTTGCTCCTCGTATCTCGAATTCTCTGAAATCGAGACTGATTCCACACGAGGTGCTCGCGTCCGTCAAGTCACAAACAATTTGGAGTTGCTCGGCTTATAATCCGATGTTCCAGCCCACGGCGAACGATGGAGTAGCCGAACGGTGTTGGCGAAACAGCAAGACTCGGTGCCGACCAAGCCCCATAACGCGGCAGCACGCGCTGTTGTGAGGAAGCATGCTTCGCAGTCCGCGGCGACAACCACCCTCAATGCCGCCACGCGCAAAATCGCTTCGACATTGGGAGTCCTGGTCGGCATCGGTTCGATCGAGCACGGTCTTCTGGAATGCCTGCAAGGTTCACGGCCGACGCCAGGCCTGATTGTCTCCGCGCTTGGGCCGGGTTATTCATGGACAGTATGGAAGCAGGGAGGCGAGGGCGCAATCACCTTGCTGCCCAATTTTCTCGCCAGCGGAATCGTCACCAGCCTTATCGGCGTGGCAATGATCGTTTGGGCGCTCGTCCATATCGAGTCGCGCCAAGGCCCCATCATCTTCCTTCTCCTTGGGGTGTTGTCGTTTTTGTCAGGCGGAGGCGTGGCACAAATTGTCTTGTTCACCCTGGCATGGGGAATTGCGACCCGGGTAAGGGCACCGCTCGTATTCTGGCGGCGCCTGATCCCGGTTGCCGCGCGCGCGCCCGTCAGTCGCATCTGGCCCTGGACACTGACCGCAGCGACCGTCCTGTTTCTGGCGGCGGTTGAGATTGCGATCTTTGGCTATATCCCGGGAGTCGTGGATCAATTGCGGATCCTGCACGTTTGCTGGATGATTCTCGGACTCGCATTGGGACTATACCTGGTTTCGATCTGCTCCGGATTCGCAGCGGATGTTGAGGCACAGGAGCGGGCAAGAGAATAAACACGCGGATTGTTTCCTTAAAGCCAGCCGATCGCCAACACGGCTAGAGACCCCCATGAAATCTGTGAATCGACAGAAACAGGCAAAAATCAGTCAGGATCAGACTATCCGCACGTGGGGGTGATTCCTTAGTCTGTGCATGAGAAGATCATTGCGAGGCACAGGGAAGTTCTACTGCGCCCTAAAACCATGTTGGGCCGGTTTATCTCGCCGGTCTTACACTTATCGCACCACAGGTTAGCGCGCGCCTCCATCGCGCATCTTTCCACCAAAAAATGCTGAGGTGACTTCATGTACAAAGCAAAAGCTTATTCCGTATCCAGCGCGACATCGCCGTTTGCTTCCACCACGATTGAGCGGCGCGATCCCGCCGAGCACGATGTTCAGATCGAAATTCTCTTCTGCGGCATCTGCCACTCCGATCTCCACCAGGCCCGCAACGAGTGGAGCGGACTCATGCCGACCGCTTATCCCTGTGTACCCGGACATGAAATCGTCGGCCGCGTCACAAAGGTCGGTTCCGCGGTTACCAAGTTCAAGCCCGGCGACCTCGCCGCGGTCGGCTGCATGGTCGATTCCGACCGCACCTGCCCCGAGTGCATGGCCGGCTTTGAGCAGTTCTGCCCAAACATGACCCTCACCTATAACTTCCCTGACAAGCACACCGGCGGCGTGACATACGGTGGCTACTCCGACAGCATTGTGGTCAAAGATCACTTTGTTCTCAGCGTTCCCTCGAACCTCGATCTTGCCGGGGCCGCGCCTCTCCTTTGCGCCGGAATCACCACCTACTCACCTCTGCGTCACTGGAACGTAACCACCGGCCAGAAGGTCGGCATCGTCGGCCTCGGCGGACTCGGCCACATGGGCGTCAAGTTCGCGCACGCGTTCGGAGCCCACGTCGTCGTCTTTACCACTTCCCCCGGCAAAAGAGACGATGCGCTCCGCCTCGGCGCCGATGAGGTTGTCGTTTCCCGTAACGCCGACGAGATGTCGAAGCACGCCGGCAGTTTCGACTTCATCCTCGACGCTGTCGCCGCTGAACACGACATTAATGCCTACATCAACCTTCTCCGCCGCGACGGCAACATCGTCATGGTTGGTGCGCCAGAGAAGCCGCTGCCCGTGTCCGTCTTCGGCCTGATCTTCAAGCGCCGCAGCTTCTCTGGGGCGCTCATCGGGGGCATCGCCGAAACCCAGGAGATGCTTGACTACTGCAGTAAGCACAACATCACATCGGACGTTGAAGTGATCCCCATCCAGAAGATCAACGAAGCCTACGAGCGACTGGTGAAGTCCGATGTGAAGTATCGCTTCTCTATCGACATGGCATCGCTCAAGTCAGAATAACTGCCGGTCTTGGATACGCGCGAAAGTGTGCAGCCGGAATCAGTCTTCGATTGCTCAAGGAGAATCTAATGCAGAAGCGTAAGCTCGGAAAAAGTAATCTCGAAGTTTCGGCTCTTGGGCTTGGATGCATGGGCTTGAGCTTTTCCTATAAGCCGTTCCCGGAAAAGCACGAGGTGATAGTTCTGCTTCGTGGCGCCGTCGAGCGGGGCGTCACGTTTTTCGACACGGCGGAGGTTTACGGCCCTTTCAACAACGAAGAACTCGTGGGAGAGGGCCTCGCTCCCTTCCGCGGGCAAGTGGTGATTGCCACCAAGTTTGGATTTGATATCAATCCCGACGGAACTCACGGCCCGAAGGGCCTGGACAGCAGCCCCGAGCGCATTCGCCAGGTTGCCGACGCTTCGCTGAAGCGCCTTCAGATCGACGCCATCGACCTCTTCTACCAGCACCGCGTCGATCCGAAGGTTCCGATTGAAGAGGTCGCCGGAACCGTCAAGGACCTCATCCAACAGGGTAAGGTCAAGCATTTCGGCATGTCGGAAGCCGGCGCGAAGACCATCCGCCGCGCCCACGCCGTTCAGCCGGTCACTGCGCTGCAGAGCGAGTACTCGCTCTGGTACAGGAATCCTGAAGAGGAGATCATACCCACCCTCGAAGAACTTGGCATCGGGTTTGTTCCATTCAGCCCTCTGGGCAAAGGCTTCCTGACTGGAAAAATCGATGAGAGTAAGACGTTCGACAAAACCGACATCCGCAGCAGCATTCCGCGCTTTACCCCGCAGGCACGCAAGGCGAACCAGGCTCTGGTGGATCTGCTCGGAGCAATCGGAGAACGAAAGAACGCAACCCCGGCGCAGGTCGCACTTGCATGGCTGCTGGCACAGAAGCCGTGGATCGTGCCCATTCCCGGGACAACGAAGATCCATCGCCTCGAAGAGAACGTCCGCGCAGTTTCGATCGAGCTTTCTAAAGTTGATCTTCAGCAGATTGAAAACGCGGCATCCCACATCAAGGTCGAAGGCGCCCGCTATCCAGAGCACATTGAGAAGATGACGGGGCTTTGAGATTGAGGAACCGAGCACGCGTTGTTCAAGTTTTAAAAGCGTGTGAATCGAAGGAGAGAAAAAGCCAATGGAGATCAAGCGAGTCGGATCCCACCCCTCGGGCAAGGGACCTGCGGATTACTTCACAGGCGCGGTGCGCGTCGACATGCTGTTTGAAGCGCCTGATCCAGCCCGCGTTGTGGGCGCCAGCGTTACGTTCGAGCCCGGTGCCCGTACTGCATGGCATACGCATCCTCTCGGGCAAACCCTGATCGTTACATCGGGATGCGGACGGGCGCGACGCTGGGGTGGTCCGATTGAGGAGATACGGCCGGGAGACGTGATCTGGTTTGCACCGGGTGAGAAGCATTGGCACGGTGCCGCGCCAACCACAGGGATGACCCATATCGCAATCCAAGAGAAGCTGAACGGCAAGACGGTCGAATGGATGGAACAGGTGGATGACGAGCATTATCAGGGCGGCTCCTGAGCATTCAGGCAGCATCACGGTTTCATCTTCGGCCGATGATCCACCGAGGGTAGTCCGCAACTATCCAGCAAGCCTGAAAGTATCAAGCCGAGCTCAACACTTTTCGCGGAGGGCTGCTATTTCTACCAGTAGCCGATGTGAAGTGCCAGCCATAGGATCGACCCCATCTATGCTGGCTTAATCTTTCAGTCGATTCGATAGTGATCGGATTGACAATCACTTGGCAATTCTCCCTTCGACGGAGTCTGAACGCCACCCACGATGAAGTTGTGAAGTAAATGAATCCGCAGCTGAACTGGGTTGGGACGAGCGACTTCGTTCCCGTGCCAACGACAACTTCGGAGTCGGCCGGTTGTTCGCATTCAGGAGAATTGTCATTACATCCAGCGTAGCCCGGGTGAGAAATGCGGGAAGTCAGAGCGGGAGGAAAACAAGCGTTGAAAACTCGCCGCGTTATCGATAGAAGGAACCCTTGACAGTAGCTGCGCAATTCGTTCACAGCATCTCGGCCGTCGATGAGGGGACTTGGTCCACCGACTGGATATTTGGCTTGCCCTTGATTCTCGCGACCGTGCTCATCAATGTCACGGGACTTGGCCTGATGGGCTGGCGGATTGTTCGATTTGCAAAAAAAATATTTGAGCGCAAACACCCTTCAGCCGTTTTCTTGACCGTTGTCTGTTCGACGACCTTATTGGCAACCATTTTGCACGCGATCGATGCATCCATCTGGGCTGAAGCCTACATACGGCTGGGAACAATGCCCGACTATCGCTCTGCGATGCTGTATTCACTGAACGCACTCACTAGCTATGGGCACACAAATCTCGCGCTGGAGGACCGATGGCAGCTCCTGGGTGCGCTGGAGGCTCTCAACGGCGCACTTCTGTTCGGGTTGAGCACCGCCTACCTGTTCGGCACGATTCAAAAGGTCTGGTTTTCCGGCGGGCGTGAGAACTGGTAGGGTCCGGAGGAAGCAGGTCTTGCGGAATTGTGCGGGCCTTTAGCCACGTTTCGGCTACCGGAGGTTACATGCGGTTCTGGAGCGTCGCGGTCAGGCAGTGAACGTGAAGCGAGTGTATCGGCTGTACCGGGAAGAGGGCTTGGCGGTGCGTCGGCGCCGGCGAAAGAGATTGGTGCGGGAACCTGTGGCAGAGCCGCGGTTGACGCAACCCAACCAGGAGTGGGCGATGGACTTCATCGTGGATGGACTGGCGAATGGACGCATGGTGCGCATCCTGAGCGTGGTAGACGTCTTTACCCGCGAGTGTTTGGCCCTGGAGGCCGACACCTGCCTGGGCTCGGGACGCGTAACACGTGTGCTGGAGCGGCTGATCGAAGAGCGCGGCCGGCCTGAAAGTCTGCGATCGGACAACGGACCTGAATTCACCTCGCGCCGCATGCTGGGCTGGGCAGAGGAACGGAAGATCAACCTGGTACACATCCAGCCAGGGCGACTCATGCAGAACGGCCATGTGGAGAGTTTCCATGGCAGACTCCGCGATGAGTGCCTAAACGCAACCTGGTTGCGAACCCTCAGCCATGTCCGGCAGACACTCGAGCAATGGCGCCACGAGTACAATTGCGAGCGGCCGCACAGCTCGCTCAAATACAGAACTCCTCGTGAGTTCAGCATCGCAATGGGCTGTGGAGATGTGGAAAGCAAAGAACGCTTCCCACATCCCCACAGCCCCGACTACGACGACGGCTGTCAAATATACTCACAGCCAAACAAACCCGAGAAACTCCGGCAATCAGTGGCTGAGAACAACGGGGCAGGTCATTAGCAGCGAGCATAATCACAAGAATCATCGAAAAGAACGCGGGTCCTGAGGTCGCCGAAATGTACTGGGATGACGACTAGTTTGATTTCGTTGACGGCGCGGAATTCGGTCGCTGGCCCGGATTATCACGACCCTTACGAAGAGTCACTCCCTGAGATGGACATGATCAATTTCAACGTTTTCGAATGCGACTAATTCCCTCAGATTGGTATGGGTACGGGCACAAACCGGGGCATCTCAACTGGAGGCCAACAAGGTCTGGTCCTTTAAAGGAGCCGGGTCGGAGTGCAGCCGCACTCCGCAGTGCCTGTACAGGAGTCACATTGGGCGACCCTATATTCGGAATGGCTCGCTAATTCACATTCACCGTCCGAATACTAGACAAATCTACGCCAAATTGGCTAACGCGATGCGCTTTTGGGCCGGCGAATGCCGGCCAAGAGGCGGAAATCGCGAAACTAAACGGTTACTCTCACGATTCTGTCACCGTAGCCTTTGATCCAGCCAACTTCTCTCATATGCTCAATCTTTCAGTGACGGGAGTCCGCCATCTTCGGATAGCGGATCCATTCGCGGAAGAGGATTTGCGAGCCGCATTTAGCGGGATGAGCGAAGGTTGGTTCGATGCGTTATGCCAGGGAAAACGTGATGTCGCCGGAGGAACTCGCAAGAGAGTTCGAGATGAGCGAGTCGCGCCTGGCAGACCTCCGCTCCCAAAGAAAGGGGCCGCCCTATTTCAGGTTCAACGGTATCTGGTACCCGAAGGACAGATTTGATCAATGGGTAGAGGACCGAATGATAAAAGGAGGCGAAAATGTCGCTGAGAAAGAGGGGCGGCCAATGGCATTACCGGTTCAAGTACAAGGGTCAGGAGTACACGGCAAACACCGATTTGGACGCCACGTCACAAAACATGGGAGCGGCGCAGGACATCGAGTCGGACGCAAGGAAGGCCTTGAAGTCGGGAAAACTGCCGACAGCCGAGATTAAGGTCATCCCCTTCCGCGATGCTGTCAAACAGTTCCTTCCATGGGCCGAGGTTGAGTACCGACATCCAAACAGCTACAAGCGGATCAAGACAAGCCTTTCGAGTGCGCTTGTCTATATGGACAAGCTCCCGGTGAGCGCGATCGATGCCGCGAAGATCGACGACTACAAGACCTGGCGTGCCACGGTGCACGAGGTGCTCGCTATCACGATCCGGCACGACCTTCACGCGTTAAGCGTGTTCTTCGAATACGCAATCCGCCATCACTTCACCCTCGGCAACCCGATCGATCAGGTTGGAATTCCTTCCGATGCCGATGCGGAAAGAATTCACGTGCTGACGGAAAAGGAGGAAACAGACTACTTCCGTCGCGCTGCCCGACTGCCCAATTTGCACGACGTCGGGCGCCTGATGATCAATCAAGGACTACGCCCCGAAGAGGCTACGCGCCTGCCGAAGAAAGACGTCCATTTCGAAACGAACCAGATCTATATCTCCAGTGGAAAGACCAAGGCCGCGAAACGCTATCTCGATATGACAGTCGAAACGCGGCAGATTCTGGAAAGGCGTATGGAGGGGAAATCGCCCTGGATATTCCCCTCCAAACGGAAGCCTGGATCGCACATCGGCCGGATCAACTCAGCCCACGACAGCATAGTTGCCGAAGCTGCCAAGGATGGAGTTGTAATCGGTTTTGTGCCCTACGACTGCAGGCATACGTTTGCAACTCACGTCGCGCAATCGAATGTCGACTTGCCGACCTTGGCCGCGCTGTTGGGCCATAAATCGACTCGTTGCGTTCACAAGTATGTTCACCCGACCGCCGAGCACAAGAAGAAGGCAATGAAACGCTACGATCGCGCGATGAGGCGGGGGAGCCGGAAGTCCACACGCCGCATTAAGCGGTAGAGTCAGTTGCGTTGTGATCTGGCCTGCCTAACCCCCAAGTCCTCTAGTCAAATCACTTTGGCTCACTTTGGCCCCTTCGACTTCTCGCAAGTAACGAAAAGTTCAGATCGAAGACGGCACCGCAGGGCTTTTTTTTCGCGCTTGGCCGGCTCGGTTTGGCTTGGGGTATTGGTGCTGGGAGACGGCGGGAAGGGGCGAATTCCTGTCCGCTTTTGGTCCGCCCCCCGACACGAAATCGGGCGAAAATTGACGAAAAGACACGAAGATTTACGAAAAAGACACACCTGTGGATCCCGCGCGGAAATCGCACGAATCTGCTGATTTCCTTGACTTTATTGGGATTTTTGGGCCGTTAGATTGGAGGCGCGGGCCGGGATCGAACCGGCGCATAAAGGTTTTGCAGACCTCTCCCTTACCACTTGGGTACCGCGCCTTGGCAGGGCAACCTTTAAAAGAATGATTGAATCGCTCCGCATCCGCCGTAGCCAACCCGGCTGTTGCCGGAGGGCGGTTTGGAGCGGGAGACGAGATTTGAACTCGCGACCCTCGCCTTGGCAAGGCGATGCTCTACCACTGAGCTACTCCCGCATGTCGCAGAACTGAGTATAACGGGCGGGCCGAAAACCGGTCAAACTGAACCTCTTCCCGGGTTGGGCAGCGAGGTGCGATCCTTCTCCCGTCCCCTGCCGGGTTCGACAGAGACGATTTCTCCGTCCCGCATATGAAGGATGCGGCCGGCGATGGCCGCCGCCTCTGGATTGTGCGTAATCATCAGCGTGGTCTGGCCCAATTCCCGATTGGAGAGAAGCAGCATCTCGAGGACGGCCTCTGAGTTGCGGGTGTCCAGGTTGCCGGTTGGCTCATCGGCCAGCACGATGGCCGGCCGGGTGATAAGGGCGCGTGCGATCGCGACCCGTTGCTGTTCACCCCCGCTCAATTCAGAAGGCCGATGCTGCAGCCGGCCCCGAATCGACAGCAGATCGCTCAGATGATCGAGATAGGCGCGGTCCATTGGCTCCTTTCGCCCGCTTATAGCGTAGGCGACCTCGATATTCCCCATGGCGGAGAGCGTTGGGAGCAAATTGAATTTCTGGAACACGAACGCAATGCGATGTTTCCGGAGCCGGGTGCGCTCGCTGTCACTCAGGGTGGCGAAGTCCACGCCGTCGATCACGATGCGTCCTTGGGTGGCCCGCGTTAACCCTCCCAGAAGATAAAAAAGGGTGGATTTGCCTGACCCAGAGGGACCGACGATGGACACAAACTCCCCGGGCGCGACGGAAAGCGAGACTCCCCGCACTGCTGGAACCGGAACGCGGCCAGCCATGTAAACCTTGGTTAGCTTTTCGGCAAGAATGATGGGCGACGACGGATCTGCCTGCACCCTCCGATTGTAATTGGCCAGCAAGCTGGTCCCAGGCCAGCGAGAAATGACGAACCGGTACCGATCGGATGTCGTTGGCTGTGTGCTTCAGATCCGGCCTGTCCTGTTCCCCGTCGCTCCTTCTGAATTTGGTTCTGAATTCCCGATTTGGCGTAGAATATGCGTATGAAGCGTCTCGCTGCGGTCGCGGTGATGGTCGCCTGGTTGGTAATTGCGGCTGGTGCGCAGCGCGGGGGGTCTCATGGAGGCTTCTCCGGCTCCCACGGCGTTCCTTCCGGTTCACACGGCGGCTTTTCGGCGCCTCCGGCCGGTTTTTCAGGCCATAGTGCTCCCAGCTTCCACGGCGGCTTGCAGCATCCCGCTCCTCCCAGGTTTGCGGGGCCTTCGCACTACACACCTCGCACGATCCCCTATTCGGTCGGTTCGCCCCGCTTTGCCGCACCGCAGTTTCCAAGGCCGCGCGCGCCGTACACCGGCTCGGTCCACCGGATGCCCTACCAATCCCCAAACGGCGGCAATCACAGTGGCGGGGACCACAACGGCTGGAATCACAACGGATGGGATCATCACGACGGAGATCATCACGACTGGGGCCACGATGGAAATCATCATCACGGCGCGTTCTACACGTACTACGGATGGCCCGCTCCTCTCTACCCTGGATGGGGCTGGGGATATCCGTACCTCCTCCCCAGTTACCTTGACTACCCGAGCGACTCCGGTTCGCAGCCAGACTCCTACACCGGAGCTTCTCAGCCATATCAGGATAACGAGTCATACGAAGCGCCCCCACCTGACCAGTACGGACCTCCACCTTCCGGGTCTTATACCCCATGGCCATATGGTTCCCAGCCGGCCTCTTCCCGGGAGGAGCCTTCTTCTCCGCCGGTGCCGGAGTCGCCCGTCACGCTGGTCTTCAAAGACGGCCGTCCTCCTCAGCAGATTCATAACTATCTGCTGACCGCAACCACACTCTCGGTTCTTGATCAGCGCCGACAGGACATTCCCGTGGATCAGATTGACCTGGCAGCGACCGCCAAGGTGAATCGCGACGCCGGGGTCTCATTCGCGCTTCCTGGCGGTTCGCGGTAGCTGCGTGGCGTATTCCGGGACATCGTAGCCGGGGATCGCACCAGGCGACTGGTTGCCGTGTTCTAAAATGAGGGGTTACTCCGATGAAACGCAGGATTCCCCACGCATGACAGTTGAATCGAAAGCATCTCTCGTCAAGTCTTTGGAAACGGCGGCTTCCCAAGCCGGCCTAGTTCTGCTCTCCACGACCCAAGGCAGCGACTTTCATGGCTTGCCTACCGCGGTCTTTCAACTTGGGTCGCCGGCCGGAGACGGCCGCTCATTGCGGCTTGAACTGAGCGAAGCGTTCGAGTTCGACAAGCCCCATCTCCAGCCAGCCATGTCGGCCCATCTGGCAGCAGAGGCAAAGCGGCTGCGCAACCCGAGGCCGGAGTGCTACGTAACGCTTGCGGGGCTTCCCATCGCATTCGGCAAGTTCCACTGGCCGTTTCACCGCTCAACTTCCGGGGCCGATACCTATATCGTGCACGGGGAAATACACCTGGCCGATGGCGGGCCGCAAGACCTGTACGCCAAGCTGGCAGCTTCCGTTACGGTAACGTTTGCCGAGATCGTGCCGGCCATGGAGCAGCCTTACGCGGAATCCTTCGTGTACAACGCCATTCGCAAAACGGTCGATTTGGGCCAGCTCGAATTTCTCAAATCCGGCAATCGCCAGCCGGTTCCGGTGACGACGCGCTTTTACAGCCGCTGGCAAAAGAAGTTTCTGTTTACCGAAACCAATGACCAGGAACGGCTCGCGTATCTGCTGGCCAAGGTTTATTGGCTCTCGGGTGTTCTGGGAGATGGCAAGCCAGTCTGGATTGCCGATCCGCGCGATGCGCAATACCTGAATACAACCGAGGCCGACCTGATGCGGATGGCGGGCGACGAAGCCGGCGAGGGTTTCCTGCTCCTGGATGGCGAGTTTGCCGCACCTACCCCGCAGTTGATGGAGCGCGGACCTCAGTTCCGTGCCGCTCTCGAGGCTGCACTCAACTTCACCAAGCCGCAATTCAACGAGTCGATGCGCTCCGGTCACGCCAATATGTAGCCGGGCTGGAAGACCGTGGTCTAGTTCCGCATAAGGACGATCTTGCCCTCGACGGAACCGGACGCCAGGACTTCGATCGCCTTTCTCGCTTCGAGTAGCGCGAAGGTATGGGTCACAAGCGGGTTGATTCGCTTCTCTTCGAGGAGCGCGAATATTTCAGGCAGATCCTCTCGAAATGGTTTGGGGTCTCGCCGGTACAGCGCGGTGATGCCGTAGAAGTGCCCTCGTCGGCCGCGCAGGCGTGCGCCAAGGAGGAGATTCGAAAACATCGAGATTTTGGGGAGAATACCGGGAGCAGCCATGAAGCCGAATCCAACCAGCGTTCCACCGCGGCGCAGCGCGCCGATGCACGGGCCGATATTGCTTCCGCCGATCGCATCGAAAACGTGATCCACGCCGTCTGGTTCGACTCGGCGCATGAGGATATCGAGCCGGCCTTCCCGATAATTGATCGGAGTCGCTCCGAGCGAGCGAACTAAGGGATGTTTGGCAGGAGACGCCGCGCCGTAGGTCTTCGTTCCCGCTAATCGGAGCAGTTCAAGAGCCGCTGTCCCAACTCCTCCGCTGGCTCCGGTGACAAGCGCACGCTGCCCTTGTCGCACCTTGGCGACGCGGTGAATCATCTGCCAGGCGGTTACGTAGTTCAGGATGACGGCGGCCGCGTCGCGATCAGATACGCCATCCGGAACGGGCAGAAAATGCTCAGCCTCGCGGGCCAGATACTCGGCAAATCCGCCGTAGACCGTCAGCGCGGCGACCCGCTGACCCAATTCGAAGCCGGAAACGCCTGGGCCAATCGCATCAACTACCCCGACGGCCTCGTAACCGGGCACAAAGGGAATCTTGGGCGCGAAGGGATAATTGTCCGATAAGATCATCACATCAGTCGCGCCCACACCTGCCGCCCGCACCCGTACGCGCAGTTGTCCCGGGCCAGGCAGCGCAAGCGGCAACTCCACAATCTGGAGAGCCTCAGGTCCGCCCTTCTTTGTCAACATGACTGCGCGATAGGTCGATGGCACTTGCTACCTTTCGGAATCTAACCAAGATCCTGGGCCGACTCTCAACCTAAAGGGCGGCCCCGCATGCCGCGCAGAATCGCGATCCCGCCACGTTCGTTCGCTGGCAACTGCCGCAGGTCACTTGAGGACCGGCGAGAGGCAACGCGACCGAAGCGGTCTGGGGAGTTCCCGCCGCAGCGGGCGGCACATGGATATTCACATTCACCGGCCAGCCCCAGCCGGCGGGCACATTCATGCCCAGCGCCGCCGCAATACCCGCAGCCTGGATGGCGTTGAATTCCCGCACCCGGGACGGCATGAAGAAACATTCGATAAAACCGAGGACAGCCGTAATTCCGGTCCAGAAGAAGCAGCAGTAAAGGACGCCCAGCCCCGTCCTGCGCAGGTAGAAGTGATGAACACCGAAGGTGCCGAGAAACAACGCCAACAGGATTCCAACCACTTCGTCGCGGCGCACCGCCTCGTATTGCTCGTAAAACATCGCTTGCGTGTTGGGAATCGGAACGCCGCTCATGGCTGAAGTTCTCCTCGCCTTACCTATTCGATACGCTTCTGCGCCGTCCCGAGTTCCCACCCGCCTATGCCGCTCCCCAGTTGTTCGACCGGCGGCGTTCTGCTCATTGTGCCACATGGGCTGGGAGAGATTAGCATCTCATCTGTGATGACCACACCGTCAGCCGTTGCGAGCGGCACGTTCCTTATTGGCGGCGATCTGCCCGTGCATCGCCTCGGGTTCGGCACCATGCGCCTGGTCGGTGACGGCGCCTGGGGAGAGCCAGCCGATCCGGAGGAAGCCCGCCGCGTCCTTCGCCGTTCCGTTGATCTCGGAATCAACCTTATCGATACCGCGGACGCCTACGGCCCGGAGATCGCCGAGCGCCTGATCGCCGAAGCCCTGTATCCGTATCCGGCGGGACTCGTAATCGCTACCAAGGGCGGCATCACGCGCCAGGGCCCTGCGAAGACCGAATACGTGGGCCGTGCCGGCTACCTGATCCAGTGCGTGGAGATGAGCCTCCGGCGTCTACGTCTCGAACGCATCGAACTCTATCAACTCCACCGTATCGACCCCCGCACGCCCATCGAAGAGAGCCTTGGCGCACTTCGCCACATGCAGGAGCAGGGCAAGATCCGGCACATCGGATTGAGTGAAGTGACGCCCGCGGAGATCCTGACGGCTCAGAAAATCGTCCCCATCGTCAGCGTCCAGAATCGTTACTCGCTTGCCGATCGCCGCCACGAAGAGACTCTCGCCTGGTGCCAGGCCAGAGGCATCGCGTTTTTGCCCTGGTATCCCATGGCCGCGGGCAAGCTTCTCAAACCGGACCATCCGTTTGCGCAGGTCCTGTCCCGGATTGCTGAACAATATTCCGCGACGCCGGCGCAGCTTTCGCTCGCGTGGCTCTTGCACCGTTCTCCCGTCATCCTTCCCATCCCCGGCACGTCGCGGGTTACGCATCTCGAAGAGAATATCGCTGCAGCGGAGTTGAAGATTGACCCCGACGAGTGGGCCGAACTCGAAGCAGCAGCGAAGGTCTGAAGGTTAGGATTACGATAAAGGCAAAACCGGGGAAGGCTGCATTGATGGCGGTGAAGGTAAGATCGGGAGAGCGATGGATTCGGGGAAGAGTCGACGTCGTTGATTTTGGCCGAGTCGTCCCGGCAATTCTGGTACTGTTTCTCGCGATCCACGCCGCGTCGGGGCAGCAAGGCCCGGTCACGATTCAGGGCACGGTTCGGGATCGTGCCGGGGCTCCCGTGAGCGACGCGTCGGTGCGTCTGGAGCACGATGGCAATTCTCCACTGCAAAAAATGACAATGCCGGACGGCAGCTTTGCCTTTGGCGGACTCGCAAGCGGAGTCTATGTAGTCAGCGCGGAAAGGGCTGGTCTGCGCAGCGCCGCGACGACCGTGAATACCGATGCACGCGAAGGCAATTCGCTGCTCGCTTTGACGCTCGACCTGACCGGCTCAGCAAAACAAGCGCAGCCGATGGAGTTTGCCGACACTCCGAATTTCACCATCGCCGCAGTGACGGACTGGACCGCTGCCGGCGGCCATGGATCGGACGCCGTTCTGCGCACCAGCGAGGCTCTCAATCGCGAAACGCTCGCCCTCAAGCCGTCGGCTAACGGAAACGCGAGCGGCTCAAGCCAACCGGCGGAGTCGGAGAGTGCCCTGAAAGCGGCCGTCGCGCGCAACCCGGACGACGTCGAAGCCTGTCGCAAGCTCGGCGAATTTTATCTGCGCGCCAATCGGTTTCAAGACGCGATTCCGCCGCTCCGGGCGGCCTCGAAGCTGGAACCGAATCACCCCCGGAATGAGTACAATCTTGCTCTCGCTCTCCAAGAAAGCGGTGACCTTATCGGAGCCCGCGGACAGGTCGAGAAGCTGGTGGCGCAAAACGGCAATGCCGATGCGCATCGGCTTGCCGGGGAACTCGATGAGAAACTGGGCGATCCCCTTGCCGCCGTGCACGAGCTTGAGCGCGCCGTTCGCGAAGACCCCACCGAGCAGAATTACTTTGAATGGGGCTCTGAACTCCTGTTGCACCGCGCAGTGTGGCAGGCGAAAGACGTTTTCTCCGCCGGAGCTAAGGCGTATCCAAAATCGGCGAGGATGTTGACCGCATTAGGCGCAACGCTGTTTGCGGGAGCTCTCTATGATGAGGCTGCCCAGCGACTATGCCAGGCGTCGGACTTGAATCCGGCTGATCCTGAACCATACCTTTTCATGGGCAAGATCGAAATCTCGGCGCCCAATCCGCTGGCCTGCGTAGAACAGAAGCTGTCGCGCTTTCTCAAGCTGCGTCCCCAAGATCCGCTCGCCAACTACTATTACGCGATGACCGTTTGGAAGCAGAAGGGACAGTCGATTGATCCGGGGACGCTGCAACGTGTGGAAGAGTTGCTGACCAAGGCAGTGACCATCGATCCCCAATGCAGCGAGGCCTATCTCCAACTCGGAGTGCTCGAATCAACCCGGCGCGATTACGCCAAGGCGATCGGATACTACATCAAGGCAATTCAAGCGAACCCCGAATTGAGCGATGCCCATTACCGGCTGGGCGTGGCGTATGATCGCGTCGGCGACAAAGAAAAGGCCAAAAAGGAATTTCAGCTCCACGAAGATATCGATAAGCAGCAGGCTGCCTTGGTAGACAAGCAGCGGCGCGAGGTCAAGCAATTTCTCGTCGTTGTAAATGGGAAAACAACAGGTTCAAGTCCTCAATAGTGCGCCTACGCCGATTTCGGCTTGGCTGTCGCAACAATTCCTGCACCCTCGCGAATGGTAAGGATCTGGTTCGCCTTCACTTGCGTGAACCGCTCGATCTTTTGCGTGGTTGGCCATTTGATTTCGATGGCATCGATGGTTTCGGCGCTCCCCACACCGAAGTGCAGCCGCAGGTCGCTTTGCGACATGACGCTGGTGCCGCTGTGCACTTCGTCCATCTGGATGTGCTTGCCCGTAATCACCCGTGCGCGCGCGCCGATCGCGGTTCGATTGCACTTGGTTCCGACCAGTTTCAGCTTGATCCAGTTCTGCTTGTTGCCGCCGACATTATGGAGCAACGATGGCAGTTCATTCATGTTGAGAATCAGCATGTCCATGCCGCCATCGTTGTCATAGTCTCCGAAGGCAGCACCGCGGCTGGAGAAGTGGGCCGTGATGCCGGGGCCCATCTCCGCCGAAACATCTTTGAACTTTCCGTTGCCGAGGTTCTTGTAGACCAGGCGCGGGTTCTTGAAACTCTCTCCAAAGTTGTATTTGTCGATTTCGGGATAGACGTGGCCGTTGATCTGGACAATGTCGGCCCAGCCGTCATTGTCGTAGTCGATGAAACCGCAACCCCACGCGACATACGTATTATTGATGCCCACTCCGGAATTAAATGAGAGGTCGCTGAACGTGCCGTCGCCATTGTTGTGGTAGAGATTGCAGGTGTCGTCAGCGAAGTTTGTCTTGAAGATATCGAACCAGCCGTCGCAATCGTAATCGGCAACACCGAGGCCCATGCCGGCCTGTTCGTGCCCATCATCGTTGTAGGCGCATCCGGACATCACGGCGATATCGGTGAATGTTCCGTCATGGTTGTTTTTGAAGAAAATGCTTGGCTCCGAATCCACCGCGACGTAAATATCCGGCCATCCGTCATTGTCGAAATCGTACGAGACGGAGGTAATGGAGTAACGTGGACCAGGCTTGAGAATCCCCGCCTTTTCTGAAACATCGGTGAATGTGCCGTCGCCGTTGTTGTGGTAAAGGATGTTGGTATCGCCTGGAAGCCCCCGCGGGCCGCACATTGTAGGTACACCCTTCCACTGGCAGAAGCTTGCGTCGTCAACCGATGGCGGCTTGTCAGGATCGAGCTTGACGAAGTTGCAGACAAAGAGATCGAGATGACCGTCGCGATCGTAATCGAGAAAACTGCAACCGGTTCCCCACCGCCCGTGCGCTTGCGCGAGGCCGGCTTTGGCAGTTACATCGGAAAAGGTGCCATTGCCATTGTTATGAAAGAGGATGTTATGTCCCCAGAAGGTACAGAATAAGTCGTCCCATCCGTCGTTATCGTAATCGCCGACGCAGATGCCGGTTTGCCAGCCGCTGCGCCCGAGGCCGGACTTCTCCGTCACGTCGGTAAAGGTGCCGTCGCGATTGTTCTTGTAGAGGTGGGTTGTCGGCTCCTTACCGGCCGGCCAATGTGCATCAAGGCGGTTGCCATTGGTGAGGTAAATATCGAGCCATCCATCGTTGTCGTAGTCGAAGAAGGCCAGACCGCTTCCCTTGGTCTCGATGATGATGCGCTTCTTGTCGACGCCGCCCCACACGTTGGGAACTTTTAGGCCGGCCTGCTCAGCAACGTCAATGAACTGAACCGGAGAAGAAGGCGGCGTAGTGACCGCCGCCTTTACGGTAAATCCGTCGCCCAGTTTCCATAGTGGAGTCATGAGCGTATCGAGCAAGGTGCTGCCAAGCACAAAGAGTGAGGATCCGAGGAGCCGCCGCCGAGGAATGTTCATAGACTTCCATCATTATAGAAATTCGACATTGCAAGTGAAAACACCGAGCTACCGCGCCGAAAGCACAGCCTGTTAGCGGGTGCGTTCATCGACTGCGCACCTTGGGAAAAGGGTGGGGAACGATGCCCGTGCCTTCCTTGACTGCGATGATTGAATCCACCGGGATGCCGGCGAGTTTGTCGACCTGGCCGCTCGGCCAGGTAATCACGAGTGAATCGACCTTTGTTCCTTTGCCCAATCCAAAGTGAATGCGTGGATCGCTTGCCGACATATAGCTCGTGCCGCCCTTCGCCTGGTCGACCTGGACCACACCCGACGAAGAGAGCTTGAGTACTGCGCCAATGCCGTCGCGGTTGGATTTCGTGCCGATCAGCAGCACTTCGAGCCAGTGGTTTCCACCCGCTCCGTCATTGCGAAGGAGCTCCGGGTAATCGCCGCGGCAGTTGACCGCGAAGCCGACCTGGCCGTCATTAAAGAAGTCTGCCGTCGCAAGTCCGCGGCCGACCACGGGGCGATTGAAGTCGGCGCCGAGCGAGTCAGAGGACTTTTCAAATTTTCCGTGCCCGAGGTTATGAAACATCAGCAGTGGCTCTTCATACGAGACCAGGCTGTGATACAGGCGGACATTGTCAACCATGGCGCCATTTGCCTGTACGATGTCGGGCCAGCCGTCGTTGTCGTAATCGATGAATTTGGCTGCCACCCCGCTCAAAAGCATCGCCTTGTTGCCGATCCCCGAACTGTACGTGACATCGGTGAAGGTGCCGTCGCCGTTGTTGTGGTAAAGGCGGTTCAATTCGAAATCGAGGTGCGTGATATAGATATCGAGCAGGCCGTCCCCATCCACATCGGCGGCATCGATTCCCATTCCCGCTTCATAGCCTCCGTCTTCGCTGGCAGCGAGGCCGGAGACCAGCGAAACGTCGCTGAACGTTCCATCGTGCTTATTCTCAAAAAGGAAGTTGGGCCATGTATCGTTGGCGACGGCAATGTCGGGCCAGCCGTCGTTGTTCAAATCGGCCAGAACCAGGCCCATGCCCTTGGATTCAGGCAAACCAACGCCGGACTTATCGCTAATATCGGTAAAAGTTCCGTCGTGGTTATTATGATAGAGTTTGGTCTTCTGACCCTTGTAATTCCCGGGATTGCAGTAAGAGCGATAACCGGGAGCCCGCTCGCCGCACCACAAGTTATTCTTCGGCGACCAATCGAGATAGTTGGTGACGACTAAGTCAAGCCATCCGTCTTTGTCGAAGTCGAACCATCCCGCGCTGGTTGACCAAGCCCCGTCATCGGCAACACCCGCCTTTGTAGTTACGTCGGTGAAGGTTCCATTTCCATTGTTGCGGTAGAGGATAGCGCGGCCGTAGCCGGTGACATACAAGTCGGGAGAGCCATCGTTGTTATAGTCTCCGACCGCGACCCCCTGCCCGTAATGGCCTTCGCCGCCAACGCCGGCTTTGTCGGTTACATCGGTGAAGGTTCCGTCGCCATTGTTGCGATACAGTGCGGAATGCAAGGGATGGGCAGGCTTGTATGCGTCGGTAGCGCCGGACTGAACAAAGTACAGATCCATCAAGCCGTCCTGATCGTAGTCGATCCACGCCACGCCGGTGCCCATGGTTTCAAGGTAGTACTTTTCGTCGGTCTGCGTTGAGTCCTGCTGGAAGGTGATTCCCGCAGACTTGCGAATGTCGGTGAAGTGGACACTAACCGGAGTGTTGGCGGACTTCGCGGCTTGCTGGGCGAGGGCATGCTCAAAGACTGACGCGTCTGATATTGCCAGGAGCAGAAGAACGGCAGCGACTGCGCCGACGCGCGCATTCATAGCGTTCTATCCGCGAGAGACAGCGCCAATTGTAGGAGCTGCTCCTTGTTCGCCGCGGTCATGACTCTTTCGCCAGCACCCGGATCCGCCGGTGCCTGCCGAAGAACCTGTTCGATGCGATCGATCTCGAGGCTGGAGCCGGCGCTGCTCTCCTTGAATCGATTGAGTACGTCTTTAGCTTTTTCGATCTGCCCGATCTGGAAATAAAAGACGCCCAACGTGGAGTAGCCCCCGCCCCACTCCGGAAGCAAATCGACGGCGCGTTCAAGCTGAAGGCCCGCTTCGGACATATCCCCGCGCATCATGGAGGTAAGGCCCAGCCCCCAGTAAATCTTTCCCGATGCCGGAATGCGCGATTGTCCCTTCGACAGCGTCTGGTGCGCTGCCTCTATGTCATGAGCCCGCAACTGGATCAAAGCCAGCGACAGATAGTTTTGATCATTGTCCGGGTTGCGAACGATGGCGTCATGAAAAATATCGGCGGCATGGGCCGTATCTCCGAGATGCGTATAGATGTCTCCCAGTAGTGTCAGGTAAGCATCGTCCTTGCGCCCCTGTTCGGAAACCTGGTTGGCCGTGTCGAGTGCCTGGGCATAGAGATGCTTCCGAAAGTATGCGTTTGCAAGGTCGAACCTCACTTCATCGGAATTGGGATTGATCTGCAGCGCGGCCTGAAAATGCTGGATGGCGTCGTCGTAGAGGTGATACCGCGCCAGCAGGACGCCGGTTCCTGTAAGAGTGCGGTAATCGGCGGCGCTGATCTTGTCGAGCTTGGCTATGGTGTTTCTGGCCTCATCTAACTTGCCGGCTTTCAGGTAGGCCTCGGCGAGTAAGTAGAGGTCCTCCGGTTGATCAGGATGCTTGCTGAGCTGGTCGGTGAGCGAAGCCACATCCAATTGGTCGCGCGCACCAGGGGCGAGCTTCGACCGGTTATCAAGGTAATCGAACAGATGTTCGTAGGGCAGAGGCCCGGCCGATGCGTTTTTAGAAAGCGTCTTGAACACGTTCAGATCACGATCGGCGGCGGCCGTCTCGTGCAGGCTGCGTTCGACCATGGCCAGCTTGTAGTATCCGGTCGCTGGATCGCGGCTTACGCGAACATATCGCCTGAGCAGTTCCTCGGCTTCCGCGTATTTCTTCGCCCCGATGCGAATATTGGCAAGTTCGAGAAGGGCGTCCGCGAAATCCGGATTGGATTTGAGTGCCTGCTGGAAAAAGGCTTCGGCGCTCGCGGCGTCGCCCTGGCGCTCGGCGATGAATCCAAGATTGAACAGGCAGGAACCGTTATGGGGGTCGAGCTTGAGCCCTTGCTGAAAGTATTGCTTTGCCTCATCGAAACGGCCCAGGTTGCGATACGAGAGCCCAAGAAATGCGTAGGAACGGGCGGAGTGCTCAATTTCAAGGAGCTTCTGGAATACTTCAATGGCCTTCTCAACCTTCCCAGCCATGAAGTAGCTCTCACCCAGCGAAGCGAGCAGATCTACTCGCTTCGGAGCAATCTGCAAGCCAGATTCAAGCAAGGGGATGGCATCCTCATAATAATTCTGTGACATGCTTACCTGGGCCATGAGGAAGATGATGTCGGTGTTGTCAGGGGCTAACTTGCGGGCCCGCACCAAAAGATCCAGCGCATCCAACGGGCGCGACTGGTTGGAATAGGCCTGGGCAAGTAGATACATGGTTTCAGCCGAGTCCGGCTTCATCTTGAGTGACCGCGTCAGGATGACCTCGGCCTTCGAATAATCTCCATTGCGGAGAATGACCTGGCCGAGGTTATAAATGATCTCGAAGGTGTCGGGTTGAAGCGCGTCCGCCTTCTCCAACTCCAGTCGGGCCGCTTTGTACTGCTTTTCCGACGCCAGCAGCACTCCAAGCGAAAAATGGACCTGTACGTCATTGCCCCTTTGCTCGGAGAGTTCGGTGGCAGTGCGGAGTCCGTCGGCGGTTCGACCGGTTTCGAGGTAAGCACGAATGAGGTTGAAACGTGCCGCCGTGCTCATGGGACGCACGCGCTCGAAGTGAGGAATGGCGTCAGCCGGTGCGCCCTTCATCATCAGAAGGACACCCAAGTTATAGTTAGCTTCAGCATTCGCGGGATCGAGGCTGAGAACGGTGCGGAACTCCTTCTCGGCCGGAACCGCTTGTTGCTGGGCAACATAGAAATTGCCAAGATTATTGTGGGTCTTGACGGATCGCGGGCTCAGCTCGAGTGCTTTTTGAAACGATGCCATCGCCGCCGCGTAATCCTGCTGGCTGGTCTCGATAATTCCCAGGAGGTTGTAACCCTCCACGCTGGACGGATGACGCTTGAGTTGTTCGAGGGCCTCGGTCTTGGCCTCCACAAAGCGGTGCTGATGTATGAGAGTTTCCGTTTCGTGGAAGTCCGCGGAAGAGGGCGAGGTCTGCTGCTGGGCGATGCTTCCCGATCCGGCTGCGAGGAAAAGTCCGAGAACGAAATTCCGGATCAGCTTTGCGCGCACGATCATGGGGACGTCTGCACGGTATGAAACGATGAAGTGGTTCATCCTTATGGCGCGCTGATGTTGTTCATTCCAGGCGGTCATTGTAGCATCTCCATCGCCTGGTTCGCAGCGGCGTCATCAGGTACCACGCGCAAGAGTTCGCGCAGGACAGCCTTGGCATTTTCCTTGTCGCCCCGCATGGCATACAGGCGCGCCAGGTTGAGATAAGACTGGTCGAATCTCGGCGCGACACGAATTCCGGATTTGAATTGTTCTTCCGCCTTCGAGTAGTCCTGCTGGCGAACAAAAACAATGCCCATGTTGTTGAACGCTTCGGCGTAGTCGGGCCGCAATTCCACGGCGCGCTGCAGATAGTCCAGTGCGGGCTGCATCTGGCTTTGCTGGGCATACAGCATCCCGAGACTGAAATTGGCTTCGGGATCGTCGGGCTGCAGCGCCAACGCACGTGCAAGAGATTCTTGCGCCTTGTCGAAGACCTTCTGTCGCCGGTACACATTGCCCAGATTCAGGTACGCGGTGGCGTAATTCGGCCTCTGCGTCAGAGATTGCTGAAAATCCTGAATCGCCTCGTCGGGGCGGCCTTGCTGGGCGGCCATCATGCCGAGATTGTTCCATGCTTCAGGATAGTTCGGACGCAGCTTTAACGTCTGTTCGAGATATTGGCGCGCCTGATCGTAATTCTTCATGCGCAGGTTGAGAGTGCCGAGGTTGTAATAGGCATCGGCGTTGTCGGGTTTGGCCGCGATCACCTGTTCAAATGACTCTGCTGCCTGGTTGAAATAGCCGTGCTGGTACATGGCCACGCCGTAAGTGAAGTCATTGCGCACGAAAGCGGATTCCACCAGTCGTCCCGGGAAGGGAAGTGCAGCGCGCATCCGCGCATCCGGGCTGGCCGGTACGGATTTGAGGTCCGTGAGCAGGGACTTGGGAATCGCTGTCCCTTCATACACCTTGACGATCATCCCTTCTCCATCGACGAGGAACGAGATAGGGATGGGCATATCGCGTCTTCGGTCGTGAAGGTGCCGATAGATGATGTTGTAGATTCCGGCGACTTCCTCGCTCGCCAGGACTACAGGAAACGAAAGATGCTGTTGATTGACAAAGGAGCGCGCGGCTTGATTCGTGTCGGCCTGGTCCACGTTGATTGCCAGGATGCGTAGCCCGCTCGTGCTCAATTGCGGCGAAGACTGATGCAAATCCTTCAATTGATCCAGGCTTCGCGGAGCAATCGTGGACCAAAAAGTCAGAAGTACGTAACTGCCGCGCAGCGAGGCGAGTTTCTGGACATTGCCGTCCAGATCCGGCAGCGAAAACTCCGGGGCCTTGAGCGCTTCGATTAGCCATGTCTGAACGTCTGTGGGCCATTCGACTTGTCCTGGTGTTGAAGGGGGCGGTGCATCGGTAGGCGGTGCCGATGCAAAAGCCTTGGCCTGAAACGGAGCACCTTCCTCGATTTCAATGCGGTGGTCCACCGGCAACGATTCCAGAACCTGGACCAGCCCGGAAGGCCAGCGGACCGTGGCGCGGACGCTTCCTTTGTGCTTTCCGACTCCGAAAAAAACTTCCTTGGAATGCTGCGCCAAAAAACCAGAGCCAGCCTGCAGATACCGGACCTGGCTGGTGCCACCCACCTCCACGGTGATGCTTGTTCCGATAGCATCGCGATTACTCTTCTTGCCGCGCAAACGGAAGGAGATCGAACCGCCGATGTCCTTCATGGCATTGTGCAGGATGCGCAGTTGGGGCGCATTCCGGTTTTTCAGGATCACTTCCAGCCGCCCGTCATGATCGAGGTCGGCAAGCGCAAAGGAACGGCTGTCTTCCAGGAAGTCCAACGCCACCGCCCCGGAGGCCTCGGTGAAGGTTCCATCGCGGTTGTTCACGAACATCACGTTTCGAGCGTATCCGTGCCAGGTGCTGTCTGAGCGGACGAGTTCGTTAATGGCGTTCCATCCCCGTTCATAGGCCAATGAAGGCGTGGCATCGTCAGAGGATTTGGCTACCACCTGCCGCCAGAAGAAGCTGGCCAGATCGTTGCGCTCCGGGCCTGAAAGGTATCCGTTGGCGACGTAGAGATCCTGAAAGCCATCGTGGTCGAAGTCCCAGAAGTCCGAGCACCACGACCAGCGGCCCATCTCCACGCCAGCCTCGTGTCCCGCATTTTTGAAGGTTCCGTCTCCCGCGTTTCGATACAGGGCATTGCCGCGCGCATGCCGCTGGTAGAGTTCGCGAATATTTTCCGGCGCCTTTTCATGAAATTGTTTTTGGCCCGACACCCGTTGTCCCGCGGCTTCCCACATGCTTGGCACGTAGATATCCTGATGGCCGTCGTTGTCGTAGTCGGCCCAGCAGCAGCTCATGCCGGCGCCCACGCTTTCGACGTGCGCCTCCCTGGATACGACTGTGAAGGTGCCATCCCCGTTATTGCGGTACAGTTGCGAACTGCCGAAATCGTTGGCTATGAACAGATCGGGAAGTCCCTTGCTGTTGGAATCGCCCCAGGCGCAGGCGAAGCTGTAGCGGTCATTGTCAGCGTTCAGACCCGCTCGCTCAGTGGTCTCAACAAACGTTCCGTTTCCTTCATTGTGAAACAGGCAGTTAGGGGGACCATTGCGCGCGTCGTAATAGGGAATCGGATAGTGATACTGGTCGAGGCCCAGGTAGTACATGTAGGTGCAGAAGTAGATATCGAGGCGGCCGTCGCGATCGTAATCGGCGATAGCCGCATGCGTGAAACTGCCCTGCGGCGGGCCTGCGAATCGGAAGGCATCATGCTTCAGCGTGAATGTGCCGTCTCCCTGGTTCCGGAACAGCAACGGACCGGTCCCGCAAACGACCAACAGGTCCTGGCGGCCTCGATTCTCGAAATCCGCAAATAGTGCGCATGCGGTGTTGTCGAGCACACCGACGCCCGCTTTCTCGGTGACGTCCTCGAACCTGCCGTCTCCGCGGTTACGGTACAGGCGATTGGGTAATCCGGCCGGCTGGCAGATATAGAGATCGTCGAAGCCATCGTTGTCGAAGTCGCCCGCAGCTACGCCATTGTTGCAATAAACATCCGTGCCAATGGCGCCATCGAGAACGGTTCGCCAATAATCGGCGCCGTGCATCAGTTGTGACTTGTGGGACTCAACCCCATCCAGGACGCGGGACGTCATGTCAACAAACGCAGGGCTGTTTGCACTGCAGATGGTTTCTTGGCCGGCTTCCCACTTGGTCGCTTTCCATGCCTGCGACTCATCGCGGAACCACTCTGTGCGCCATGAGCCTACGCGCTCTTCGCGTTGCTCTAGCGTCCGGCAGCCGACGAGGTCGTAGCGAATCTCAAGCTGAACGGTAAGCGGGGATTCGACCGTTTCCGTAATCGCGTAGATTTCGAATTCCGCCGTTTCGATGCGCGCGAAATCCCGTAGCCAGGCATCGATGCTCGCGAGGAAACGGTCGCGCCCCGGCACGACACCGGTCGGGAAAGAGCGTTTGACGACTTCGATGCCAAATTCGGAACGGATTGTCGATTCACGGAGGGGGGTCAACGAGAAGCCTTGGATGGACGCGCCCAGGGATTTGGCCAGGGTTGAGTGGTTGCGGGGTGACGCCTTCAGGCCCTCACCCCATTTGTTTAAGATCGCCTCAATCTCAAAGGCGTATTTTTCCGCAATGTAGTCGTCCGAGCCCGGAGCCACCAGGCGCATAACATCCGCCAGCGGAGATGGGGAAGGGTAATGAGGGGTCAGTCGGACATCAGCGAACGGCAAATCAGGATTGCGATCGGGGACAGCCGGCGCCGCCGCGTGCGGGGAACCGAGTCCCAAAAAGGGAGCAGCACGCATGAACAAGGGCGCGGATGCGATGCCTTTGAGAATCGCCCGTCGGGAAATCGACCGAAGTTCGTTTTGCGGGTTCGGCATCATTTACGAGGCGACGGTATAACGGGCGAGATGTTCGCAATGATAGCACCCAAGGTGCTGCATGGAAGGTGCCCGGCGCATTGCCTGAATTGTGAGAGTCCGACCACCGAGTGCAGCGGTGGAAAAACCAAGCCTCGGAGGACTCGCCCCGCACCCCTACGTGCAATTTCGTCACCCTGATGACCCCTTGTGGAGATGAGGGTCAATCCCCTGTTATAGAGCTCGGAATTAGGCTATAAATATAATAAAATAAACAAGTTAATTTTTATCCATCAGAGAGTCTCTCGTAGCCGCCCGAGGTATCAGTTTTTGGTCAAACGATCCCCATCTCCACCTTTTGGTTGACAAAGATCGTACATATGAACTAGGCTTCGTCCCACGATTTAGTAACCGTTTACAAATTCGCTCAAAAGACAAGAATCGAACCCCGGAAGGGGTGAAGCGACAGTAAGTAGTTCGGAGGACACTCGGATGGGCCGTGCGCGCAGAATTCCTCTATCTCAGTTGAAAACAGTTGGCTACTTAACCCTTACGTGTTTGATCCTTCTGCTGGTCTCGAGCCAGTGCGCCTTTGCGCAGGTCGACCAAGGAGCGATCACGGGAACGGTTCTCGACAGCAGTGGCGCTGCAGTGCCGGACGCGGATGTGTCTCTCGTGAATAACGACGTGGGCCTGACCCTGGACACCAAATCGAGCGCCAGCGGCGGCTACACGTTTTCGCCGGTCAAAATTGGGAACTATTCAATCACCGTGACTGCGAAAGGCTTCGCCAAGACGACCCAGAAGAACATCAAGGTCCAGGTCGCGCAGGTTCTGCAAGTGAACGTTACGCTCAAGCTGGGCGCGGCGTCGGAAACTGTTGAAGTGAACACCGCGCCCCCCCTGCTACAGACGGAGGAGGCATCCGTCGGTCAGGTGATCGGCGAGCAGCAGGTGAATAACCTTCCGTTGAACGGCCGCAATTTCACCTTCCTTGCCCAACTTGGCGCCGGTATGCAGACGCCACAGGCTGACACCCGCGGCAATGCCGCGTCCGGCGCCTTCTCTGCGAACGGTCTCCGCCCTGCGCAGAATAACTACCTGCTCGATGGCATCGACAACAACTCGAACGCTGTGGACTTCCTTAACGGCACCAACTTCGTGATCCTTCCTCCGGTCGATGCGATTCAGGAATTCAAGGTCCAAACTGCGGACTTCAGTGCGGAACTGGGACGCTCCGCCGGCGCGGTGTTGAATGCCACCATCAAGTCGGGCACCAACAGCCTCCATGGCGCTGCCTGGGAGTTCTTCCGCAATAACGTCCTCGACGCAGCGGACTACTTCGAAAACAACACTGGCATTCCGAAGGGCAAACTTAACCAGAATCAGTTCGGTGTTTCCGCCGGCGGCCCGATCATCAAGAACAAGATCTTTTTCTTCGGCGATTACGAAGGCTTCCGCCGCGTGCAGGGCTCGGTGGCCAACGGTAACGTTCCGACCAAAAACGAGCGCAGCAGCAACTACACAAATCTGGCTGACATTCTCGCCCTCAACGACGGGACGAACCGTACCGACCTGCTTGGCCGCGCAGTCCAGAAGGGAACCGTCCTCGATCCTGCCACCACGCGCCTGGTCGCGGCGGGTGCTGCTGATCCGGTTACGGGCTTGGTCAACAATACGGGCAAAGATGGCTATGTTCGAGACCCCTTCGGCTACACCACATGTGCATCGCCAACAACCATTACCGCTGCCGGCTGTACGGGTCTGAACCAGCTGCCGACGAGCCGCATCGACCCGCTCGCCATACCGATCCTGAACCTGTTTCCGGAGCCAAATTCGGGACTTCAGGTCTACGGCGCCAGTCCGAATCTGTTTGAACACAAAAACTCGTTCGACGCGCGCGGCGACTACAACCCCAATGAGAAGGAACAGATCTTCTTCCGCTACAGCTACTCCGATGACCCGATCTTTATCCCGGGTATTTTTGGAGGCGTGGCCGACGGCGGCGCGTTCCAGCAAGGTGATCAAACGGCCAGATCCCACCAGATGGTCGGGGCTTGGACGCATGTCTTTAACCCGAACACAATCAACCAGGTTCGTGGCGGGTTTGCCCATCTGCACACCACTCGTTTCGGACCCGAAGGTACCACGGCCGGCATTCCTGAGAAGTACGGTATCCAAGGCATCCCGCAGCCGCCCACAGATGGTCCCGAGAACGGCGGTCTCCCTGCGTTTGGAATCGGCAACCTGGCCCAGTTAGGCAGCAATGCCTTCCTGCCTTCAGACGAAATCAGCCAGACCCTCCAGATCACCGACGACTTCACCAAGATCTACGGCAAACACAGCTTCAAGATGGGCATTGAATACCAGACTGTAAAGTTCTCCACGCTGCAGCCGGCATGGTCGCACGGTCAATTCAACTATGGGGGCGGATTCACGGATATACCGAACGTGAGCAGCACGACTGGCGGCATCGCCCAGATGTTGCTGCCGCCAACGACGGCGCAAACGGTGACCGGGATTCCCATCACCGCGGCGCAAGGCGGCTTTGATTATTCGGGTGGATCCGACAACGTCTACGCCTCCAACATCAACAAGACCTACGACGCGAAGAAGTACTTCGCCACGTATTTCCAGGACGACTGGAAGATGACTCCCAAGCTGACCTTCAACCTTGGAATTCGCTGGGACTACTTCGGTCCCATCAACGAGACCAACGGCGGGCAGGCCAACTTCGTTCCCTATCCCATCCCTTCCAAGGGGATTGGTGCGCCTACGCTGCTTATCCCAGCCTCCGGCAAGGACAACCGGACCCTGTCCACGGGCCACCCGGCGTATACGGATGCTGGTGGGAACCCGGTTCCGGCCTCCCCGGGAACCTGCGTGGGAATCGGTTGTTACGGGTTGCCTGATTTGCTCCAGAAGGATGGAATCACCCTTTGGGAAACCAACAAATACGGCCAGGGGCTGCTGCAAACTCAGAAAGGCAATTTCGCACCCCGCATAGGCTTCGCGTATCAGGTCAACCCGAAACTGGTGGCACGCGGCGGCTTCGGCCTGTTCTACAACTCGTTCGAGAACCAGGGGTACGGGCCCAACATCGGCGAGAACTATCCCTTCGTGTTCAACCTGAATTACGCCCCGAACGTGGCTTCCGGCATTTCCTCGCAGGTGGCGCCGACCAGCTACAACACTCCCTATGCCGGAAACGGCCCCGGGCAGGCGGGCGGAAGTGGATGCGCCGGGCCTGGCGGAACCGCGTCGTTTGAATCCGGATTCTCCTGCATCCCGCTCACGCCGGCAGCCGTGAATGCATTGGGCCTGGGCCTGCAGGGTCTCCAGTTTGATTACGCAACCCCACGGACCTACAGCGCTAACCTCACCCTCCAATATTCGATTACCCGTTCCATCTCGGCACAAGCCTCGTATGTTTTCACCGACGGATCAGATCTGCAGGGAGGCGTCGGGTACAAGAACGTGAGCCAGATTCTGCCTTCAGGCACCAGCACAAAACCCTTCCTCCCCTTCTCGGATTTCGGGGGCGGCAGTTACCAAGCCACCTACGGCGAAAGCCAATACCATGGCCTGCAAACCAAGCTCGAACAGCAGTACGCCAACGGCCTCTCCTTCCTGCTCACCTACACATGGTCCAAGGCCATGTCGGACGCCGGCGACCTACTCAATGGTGGCAGTACCGGCGGCCTCCGCGCCTACAACGTACCGGGACTTGGTCCCCAGTTCGATTGGGCGCCAGCCAACTTCGACATCCGCAACGTGTTCCACTTCAGCGGCGGATATGAACTGCCCTTCGGCAAGGACAAGAAATACATGAATACCGGAGGCATCGCGAACGCCGTTCTAGGCGGGTGGGCCGTCAACTGGATTGTCACCCTGCAGGGCGGGCAGCCTCTGAACTTTGGATGTCCGACTGGACCTACTTCCGGAACGGGTTGCAACGACGTTCTCGTCTCCGGTCAAAGCCAGCAGCGGGGCATCAAGACGAAGGTCATCGACGGTGGGCCAAGGCCGTTCTGGCTTAACAACCCTGCCGCCTTCAACCAGCCCTGCCAGCTAGGCGGGACGCCGGGCAATACGGTGCCGATTCCTGATTCGCCGAAGGGTTGCATACCTTTAAACGGCGCCGCCGCCCTGGGCAGCAAGCCTGGCCAGACCGTTGGGCCGGGATTCCACCGGTTCGACTTTTCGACCTTTAAGAGTTTCCAACTCACGGAGCGCTTCTCGCTGCAGTTCCGCGCCGAGTTCTTCAACATCCTCAACCATCCGAACTTCAACGCTCCCAACTTCGGCGGCAACGGCGTCGTCGCGATTGGTGGTTCGGGCAACATCACCGACCCGCACTTCGGTGAAGTCGGATCGACTCGCGACAATCCGTACGATCCGCGACAGATTCAGTTTGCACTGAAGCTGTACTACTAATTTAAGATGGAAAACACCCCGGTTCGGCACGCCTTCTGGGTGCCGGGCCGGGGTGTTCTTCTGCGTAATGCATTCTGCACTCTTTGCAGCGTTGCTCACGCGGTGGTTCGGAGGCGACAGTGAGCAAGGGGCCGGTTCTGTTTCGGTCGGCGCTGCTGGCTCTTTTCCTGGCTTGCGGCTTGCCTTCCCTCGCAGAGGATGCGCAGAGAGAGAAGTTGGATCGCCAATACCAATCAGCTGTCGCGGACTACCAGGCAGGCCGATACGCACAGGCCGCGGAGCAGTTGGAAAAGCTGTTGCCCTATGCTCCCCAAAGTTTTGAAATCCATGAGCTGTTAGGCATTGTCTATGCCTCTCTCTCCCAGGACGCGAAGGCCATCGAGCATCTCAAGATAGCCGTCCAGATCAAACCGGAGTCTGCGGAAGCGAGGACGAACCTGGGCGCCAGCCTCGTGCATGCGGGTAAAGCTGATATGGCCGGAGAGCAATTCCGCAAGGCACTTGCACTCGAGCCCACGAGTTATGACGCCAACCACAACCTGGGCGAGTTCTACATTCAGGCGGGAAGGGTTGCCGAGGCGCAACCGCTTCTCGAGAAGGCTGAGCAGGTCAATCCCGGCTCCTATGACAACGGCTACGACCTGGCCATGGCGGACTTTCTTCTCGGTCGGCCTGATGCGGCCCGCCAGGTCATCGGAGAATTGATCAAGCTGAAAGACACCGGAGAACTGCACAACCTGCTCGGTCAGATCGACGAAAAGGACGGCAAATATGTGGAAGCGGCGAACGACTTTGAGGCCGCTGCACACCTCGACCCCAGTGAAGACAATATCTTCGATTGGGGAAGCGAAATGCTCCTTCACCGGACCTATGAGCCGGCGATTGCGATTTTCCAGCAGGGGGCGCAACGGTTTCCAAAATCGCCCCGAATCTTAATCGGGTTGGGATTGGCCTACTACTCTCGAGGCAAATACGACGACGCGATTAAGGCTCTGATTGTGGCGGCTGATTTGAATCCCTCCGACCCGCGCTGCTACCTGTTCCTTTCGAAGGCGTACAACAGTTCTCCGCTGCAGGCCGATGAAGTGATCCAGAGGTTTCACCGTTACGCGGAATTGCAGCCGGGCAATGCGCTTGCCCAGTACTACTATGCGATCAGTTTGTGGAAGGGGAAGCGGGTGGAGGATTCAGGTACCGACTTGACCACCGTCGAGTCTCTGCTGCAAAAATCGATTGCACTGGACGACTCGCTGGCGGAAGCGCACGTGCAACTCGGTAACTTGTATGCCGATCAGCACCAATACGAAAAATCGATTCCCCAATATGAGCGTGCTTTGGCGCTGGATCCGAACCTGTCGGACGCCCACTATCGCCTGGGCACAGATTATGTGCACGTCGGAAACAAGGAAAGCGCTCAGAAAGAATTCTCGGTCTACCAGAAGCTACGCGCCGAACATTTGGCCGAAGTGGAGAAGGAAAGAGCCGAGGTGCAGCAATTTGTTTATTCCGAAAAGGGTTCCCCGACTAGTTCCACGATCAGCAAACCGTAGTCTGACGCCGCGAGTCCAGGCGCGCGGCCGATCTTCCCCATGAGTTGGTGTCAATGCAGAGGTCGTCGTACAGCAGAAGATTTGGACCCGGGAGCAAGCTGTCGGATGCGCGCTGTTGCTCCGAGACCGCGCGTGGCCTGAGCCGCAGCCGGCGCGATTTCCTGCGCTCCGCCGCGGGCGTAGCTCTCGGTTCGGCGATGATGACCGCCAGCCCGTTCCTCCGGGGAGAGACAGCTCGCAAAAAGCGGAAAGTCATTGTCATCACCTTTGGCGGCGGAGCCCGCGACCAGGAGACTTTCGCGCCGGAGGGCCAGGAAAATATCCCCAACATGTTGCACGAACTCGCCCCGCAATCGAGCTTCTTCACCCACGTCACGAATCAGGGAATCTTGGGCCACTACGTGGCGACCGCGAGCCTCGCCACCGGGGTTTATGAAACTCTCAATAACTTCTCCGCCATCCCGCCTGAACACCCAACAGTGTTTGAATATTTCCGCAAAGATCTCAAGCGCCCCTCTTCGGATGCTTGGGTAGTCGCGCCCAGCAACGGTTTCAACCGCATCGGAGAAAGCGACTCCCGCTCCTACGGTCCAGGTGAGGGAGCCAGGGTCATCCTCCCCAAACATCTGCTCAGCGCGGCTGCATCGGGCGGCACGGCAGACTATGATCACCTACTGCGGGATAACTATGAGACTCCCTTGTATACCCCGCAGATCACCGGCGGTGAAGTTGAAATGCAACAATTGGAGACGATCCTCAAGCTGTCCGTGGATGATTTTATGACCCACGCGCGAACGATCTCGAGCCCGGATGAGCTCTCCGTCTATATCGCGAAACGGCTGATGCACGAGGAAGCCCCCAGTCTTTTATGGATCACGATGCACGACATCGATGTTGCCCACACCGGAGCATATTCGCTCTATGTGGATGCGATCCGACGGACCGATCGCCTCTGTGCAGAGCTCTGGAAGGCGTCGCAGAACGAACCCGAATACGCTGGCAATACAACCCTCTTTGTCCTCCCCGATTTTGGGCGGGACTCCGACTACGACGCCGGCGGCAACGGCTTTCAGCACCATCGCACCGGCGATGTTGCCAGCCGCACCACCTGGATGATGGCTCTCGGTGCGGGCGTTCGCCAGGGCGTGGTGTATGACAACCCGGTGCAATCCATCGACCTGGTTCCGAGCCTCGGCGCGATCATGGGGTTCTCGCCCGCTCAGTCTCGAGGCAAGCCCATTCGGGAGTTGTTGTAAATCCTATGCTGCCGCGCGATCTTCAACCCGCAAATTTCGCTGCCTGGCCTCCTGAGGCAAGGAAGGCGATCGAAGCGCATCTTGACGTGCTGAGGCAGCTTCCGTTGAGCTTTGTTCCCAGTCTGCTCCGGGAAGCGATCGACTATGATTACAAGTTTCCCGCGGAAAGGTCGGCGATCGACAAGGAACTGGCGTTTCTCGCCTCGCTGTCGCAAGAACAGCTCAGAGATCGCTTCCAGACGTTCTCGCGCGTGTCGCTCTCCCCAACGCTTGAACAGTTCGACTGGATCAATTTGCCCGCCCAGTTCGTGGAAAAAGAGTCGGCCTATCTTTGGAGCACGCATCAGATTGATGCGTTTAGCAAGGCGGCGACCGACTACGGCACGCAACTCGAATCCGCGAACCCGGCCATGCCCCTCGCCATCCGCCGCCTTGGAATCGCCGTCATCGGACAGGGTGTCCCATCGTATGACGGCGCGTTGTTCGGCAACTTGCGCCCCCACGGGACCTGCTTCAAGAACGTGAAGCCCGACCGGGGACTTGAGTTGCTGTTGTCCGGCACCGAGACCCGCGCCAGGGAGCATCCGGTTCCATACGGACACTGGTATGTCGACGGAGGCCAACTGGCCGATCACACCTCAGCATTGACCGCAGTATCGTACAAGGGGCTGGAACCGGTGCGCGCGGCCTTGTTGAGGAAGATGCAGGCTGAGATCCAACGTCCCGGTATGGGCCCTGAGGAACTGCGCACCGATATGGCGCGACTCGTCCCGGCGGATCTCGGCATGGATAAGGCTGGAGACCCGGTCCTCGATCGATTCAAGGTAAAGCTGCTCACCGAGGGTTCCGGAACCCAGATCTTCAGCACCACGTTCGCGCAGTGGACTGCGCGCGAAGTACTTCGGCGCGCCGAGGCACTGACCCTGCTGGTGCGTTTCGCTCCCCGGCAGCGCCAGCGCCCCATGAACGAGATGCTGTTGAGCCCGAAGGCCAATCCGGAGCTCGACCCGATCGGCTCGCTGGTCGATGCAGATATGGGTGCCTACTATCACTGGATCAATCAGCAGCGTCTACCCGGCTCGGAGCGCTCAGCCTTTCTGGTATGGTTTGAAGGCCAGAGACAGGCGCTCGTTATCTCGCCCTCTCTCCCCAAAAGGACAGAATCCAGGTCCGAGTTGGATCTAGGCCAGCTCCTGTCGCTCGCCCTCAGCTGAAGGCCCTTCCGGCACATTTGAGCAAGGACCTTTGGTGCGCCTATAATCTTGTTACTTTCATTTCACTGCGCCGGCGTGAAGCCTGCACTTCCAGGGAGCATTCCCGGGGAGGATTGCCGATGGGTATGAGTGTTCGCCAGCAGTTCGGTCGGGATCCTGAACTCGTTGCCGACCCTTCAAAGCGGACCTTCCTGCGCGCGGCAGGCCTGCTTGTCGCCGGGATCATGCTTCCCCAAGCGCATGCGAACGAAAAATCGATCGCAACTGCCGGATCCGGCCAGAAGATCATTGTAGTCATCGTCGGCGGCGTTCGGCGCGCTGAAACGTTCTCCCGAGAAGGCCTGGAGAACGTTCCGCATCTCGCTGTCGATCTCCTTCCAAAATCGCTCTTCTACCCGCACACGCGCAATGAAGGAGTAACGGCGCACTTCAATGCTATTTCCAGTATCCTCACCGGCAATTGGCAACGTGTCGACGACTGGGGCAAACTCGCTCCCACGACCCCCACGCTGTTTGAACAGTTTCGCAAGGAGCAGAAGATTGACCGCAGCGAGACGTGGGTGGTCGCCAGCAACAAGGCGTTGACCAGCCTGATTGGCGCCAGTTCGGCTTCGGACTTCGGGCCCGCCTACGGTGCCAACGTCGTGTTTCCCAAGCAACTGATGCTGACCGCGGTGGCCGATGCCGTGCGCGGCGGACGTACATCCAATATGGCCGATCGCGGCAAGGTCGAAGCGGAACTTGAAAGTGCCATGGAGGGAAGTAATTACGAGGGCCTGGGCTGGAATGTCTTCGATGCGTCCGAGCGCCTTGATCCGCGCGCGCGCGCCAGTATCGAAGCAGCAATCGCCGGCTTTGTGCACAGCGGCGGGCCCACTTCTGGCGATGAACTCACCTTCTTCATGACCCGCGAGGTGATGCGCAAATTCTCGCCGCGGGTCCTGGTCGTGGCATTGTCAGATGTTGAAGCCGCCCACTTCGGTTCCTTCGCCATGCATCTCTCCGGAATCAAAACCGCCGACCGTCTCGCCTGGCAACTCTGGCAGGAGGTCGAAGCCAATCCGGAATACAGGGGCAGAACCACCATGCTCGTCCTGCCCGAATTTGGGCGGGATCCGGATGGTTCTTCGACCAATGGTTTTTTCAACCACCGCGCCAATGACGATTCCACCCGGGACACGTGGATGATGGCTCTCGGCGCTGGAATTGACAAGCCCCAGGTAATCGAACGGCCCATCCGTCACGTTGACGTCTGTCCAACCCTGGCAGGACTTCTCGGATGCAGACCGATCGACTCGCAAGGCGCAAAGCTGACAGAGTTTCGCGCATAACCGGCGGCGAGCGCTGTGACCGCAAGATTTGGTGCACGCAATATGGTGGAAGCGGAAAGGTATCCCAGCCAACTCGAGGAGGCACTGAATCAGGGCGTTCTCAAGCGCCTGCCGCTCACATTCCTTCCATTCGTCAATCAGCAAATCCATCAATGGAGCTACTTGTTTCCCAACGAACGGCAATCGGTCGAGCGGCTTCTTCTTTACGTCGCGCACCTCAATGCCGACGAGTCCTCCGCGCTCTTCCATGACGTCGTGGAACTGGAAAAGCGGATGGGGGTGCGGCAATGGCAGTTTTCCACTACTGAGCAGACCATCCAGAACTCCTCCCAGTTGGCGCGGTCTCCCTATTTTCAGGAGTGGCGGCGCGCCGTCCAAGCTGTATTTGATGCTGCCGATCGCAATGCCCGCGGGAGCAACGGAAAAGCGGAGAATCCGGCTCATCGCCTCGTTTTGCTGAATATCCCCAGGTCCCTCCCGCTCAACCAAGCAACCGCGTGGAGTCGATGGCAGGGTGGCAAGCCGATACGACTGGATCTGAGCGCGGCGGAACCGAAAGCAAACCCGCTCCAGGTGCTTCTAGCGGGAAACGCGGGAGTCCTGCAGGGGGCGGGCAACCGGCAGGCTGCCACGCATGCGAATACCTGGGTGATCGAGGCCGGCATTGAACTGATCGATTCTCTTGTGGCAGACGAGACTTCTGTCGCCGCGGTCTCCAATCCCGTCCTGCTCAGCTATGGGCGCCTGGATTCGTGTCGGCAGAACTTCTCGCACGAGATGAACACCATGCGGAAGGATCTCGCCGACGCCGACGCGGTATTCGACCGGCTGCGTCAGGTTGATATTTCTCCCTGGTGTCCTCCTGAAGTGGCCGCGGATCCGGCAGTACGGGAATTTGTTCGGACCCTCTACCTCTCTGGAAACGGTGCCGTTATCTTCGGTAACTCCTTCGTTGAATGGGCGGCATCGGAGGCATTTCGCCGCGCTCGGCCCGCTCTCCTCGTCGCGCGGTTTGGCGTCCGCAGCAAACCCAAGCCATTTACCGGCGTGGCAGTGTTCGACAACCCGGACCAGGTGAATCCCCTACCCAGCGTCGACGATTTCGAGGGCAGCGCAGTCGACGCGCAGATGCTGGCGCTGTATGTGTGGCTCGCCGCCGGACGCTACGAAGAGTACCAGCGTTCGACTGTATGCGTGTGCATTGCGGAGAGCCTTTCCCAGGCTTACATAGTGGCGCCTCCGGAGTTTACTCTTGAGCAGGAATCGGAGCCGGTTTCTCTCAACCGACTGGGACACGCCCTTCGCAGTTGGATCGGCTGAAAGCTGTTTTTCAAATTAAGAACGGAGATTTGGATGATTCGACGCGACTTTATCAAGACGGCTGGTGCGGTACTGGCTTCGACGGCACTCTCTGCATCGCATTTGCCGGCCGAGGAGCCGGCCATGCGGGGACGATCCATTCTCACCATCAATCGTAACTGGCGTTATCATCCGGCAAAAGTCTCGGGAGCGGAGTCTCCTGATTTTGACGATTCTAAATTTGAACGCGTCGTCATTCCGCATACCAATATTGAATTGCCCTGGCACAGCTTCGACGAGAAGGATTACACATTTATTTCCACCTATCGGCGCCACTTCCGATTCCCTAAAGACGCGGAAGGAAAGCGCGTCTTTGTCGACTTTGAAGGAGCCATGACCGCGTCGACTGTCTGGATCAATGGCGTAAAGCTGGGCGACTATCGTGGCGGCTTTACGCCGTTCTCGTTCGAGTTGACAAAGAATCTGCGCAAGGATACCGACAACGTGCTCGTCGTGCAGTTGGATTCGACAGAGCGTGCGGATATTCCTCCCTTTGGCTACGAGATCGATTACCTGACCTTCGGCGGGATCTATCGTGAAGTGAGCCTGCGTATTGTCCCCACGACCTATTTCGACAACGTCTTTGCTCAGCCTAAGGATGTGATGAGCGGGAATCCTTCGCTCGATGTCAGCTGCTATCTTGCCGGCGACGTCGCGAGTGGCGGGCCGTTGTCAATCGAGGCAGAATTGCGCGATGGCGACAACATGATCGCAAAGGCGACCCGTCCGCTGGGAAAAGTCGCCGCCGCAAGTGAAACTGCTGCACACGACACTTCGCTCGACCCGTACAATGACGCCGCGGTTTATGCCACAACTCAGACATTGAAGGATCCGGTGCGGCATGTCATTTCCCTTCCTCACCTTGCAAACATCCAACTCTGGGATTTGCAGAATCCCAAGCTCTATACGGTCCAGGTCAGGCTTCTCCGATCGGGCCAGGTCATCGATGAGGAAACGCGCCGCATCGGGTTCCGCGAAGCGGTCTTTACTGACCACGGCTTCTCGCTCAATGGAAAAATCATCAAGCTGCGCGGATTGGATCGGCATCAGACTTTTCCATTTGTCGGACAGGCAATGCCGGCGCGCCCCCAACGCAAAGACGCCGACATCTTGCGCACGAATCTGCATTGCAACATCGTGCGCACCTCGCATTACCCTCAGTCACGCTATTTTCTCGATCGGTGCGATGAGATCGGCCTGCTCGTGCTCGAAGAAATTCCCGGCTGGCAGCATATTGGCGACGAGAGTTGGAAGCAGGTGGCCATCGACAATGTTGGCCGCATGATCCGCCGCGATTGGAATCATCCCTCCATCGTGCTCTGGGGCGTGCGCATCAACGAGTCACCCGATGATCACAATTTCTACACGCGCACCAACGCGCTTGCCCACGCTCTCGATGATTCGCGCCAGACGGGAGGCATTCGAAACTTTCCGGAATCTGAGTTCCTCGAAGACGTTTTCACAGTGAACGATTTCGGCTTCCCGCTCAGATCGCCGAATCATCCTCGCTACCTGAACACCGAATTTGTTGGGCACACTTTCCCTACCAAGACCACCGATGATGATGAGCGCCAGCGCGAACACACCCTGCGTCACGCGCGCATCCATAATCAACTGGCATCGAACCCTCAATACGCGGGGGGCATCGGGTGGTGCGCATTCGACTACAACACCCATTCCAACTTCGGTGCCGGCGATCGCATCTGCTACCACGGCGTCACCGACATCTTCCGCGAACCAAAGCCTGCCGCTGGATTCTACAAATCGCAATGCGATCCCGAGGAAGAAATTGTGCTCGAGCCCGCATTTCACTGGGCCCGCAGCGATGAGTCCGTGGGTTTCACGCGAGCGGTCTTCTGTTCCAACTGCGATCACATCAAGATCTCGGCGCGCAATGAAAGCGTCCAGAACAATGCGTGGGTTCAACTGGCGGAGATCGATCCCGAGCGCACCGAGTTCAACCACCTGAAGTATCCGCCATTCGTTCTCGACTTGGAGAAGCTCGATCTGAGCAATTTCAAGGTGGGTTGGGGCGATCTGCGCGCCGAAGGATATATTGGCGGAAAACTTGTGATCACCAAAATGTTTTCGGGTAGAGGTGTCGACAGCAAATTTGCCCTGCTACCCGATGATCACGAATTGATAGGGGATGGGGCCGACACCACGCGCGTTGTGGTGCGCGTAACCGACGAATTCGGCGCGGTCAGAACCTACGCAAACGATCCCATTGCCTTTACGTTGGAGGGGCCGGCGAGGCTGATCGGCGACAATCCTTTCGCATTAATTGGAGGAACCTGTGCAGTGTGGATTCGCGCCGGCGAAATGGCCGGCACGGTGCGCCTCACCGCCCACCACCCCCGACTCGGTGAGCAGAGCGTTTCATTCACCATCGGCGCAGTCCCGGAGGAATCCGCATAGCGCTCTATTCTCCTGTCGCGGATACACCAAAGCCAGGGTACCCCACGTGAGGTGGCAATGAGTACAGTACTGGTTACCGGCGGTTCAGGCTTCATCGGCAGCCACGCCGTCCTGCAGTTGTTGAATGCGGGTCATGGGGTACGCACCTCGGTGCGAAGCTTGAACCGCGAGCCCGATGTGCGCGCCATGCTCAAGCAAGGCGGCTCCGATCCAGGCGATCGATTGTCATTCGTGGCCGCCGACCTTGAGCAGGACGCGGGATGGCCCGCCGCAGTGGCCGGATGCGATTATGTACTCCACGTCGCTTCCCCCTTTCCCGCCAGTGTTCCCAAACACGACGATGAACTGATCGTTCCCGCCCGTGAGGGCGCGTTGCGGGTTCTTCGTGCGTCGCGTGATGCCGGCGTAAAGCGTGTTGTGCTCACGTCTTCGTTTGCCGCGATTGGCTATGGCCACCCTCCACAGGAAAAGCCTTTTGACGAGACGTTCTGGACCAATCCTGAGGCTCCAGGGACGACCGCCTACGTCAAATCGAAAACCATTGCGGAGCGCGCCGCATGGGATTTTATCGAGAAACAAGGCGGTGACCTTGAGCTTTCCGTCGTGAATCCGGTCGGAGTCTTCGGCCCGGTGCTGGGCCCCGATTATTCCACGTCGATTCTGATCGTTCAGCGCATGCTCGACGGAGCATTGCCCGGGTGTCCAAAGCTCTGCTTTGGCGCCGTGGATGTTCGCGACACAGTCGATCTGCACCTGCGCGCCATGACCCATCCGGCCGCAAAGGGCGAGCGCTTCCTCGCAGTGGCCGGCGATTTCATGTCCATCCTTCAGATCGCCAGTATCTTGAAAGAGCACATGGGAGCAGCCGCACGCCGAGTGCCGACTCGCGAGTTGCCTAATTGGCTGGTGCGACTGGCATCCCTCCGCGACCCTGCGGTAAAGCAAATCCTTCCCGAGCTCGGGAAAGTGAAAAACGCAACCAACGCGAAGGCCCGGCGCATACTTGGCTGGTCTCCGCGCTCCAACCAGGAGTCAATCCTCTCCACGGCTGAGAGCCTGCTTAAACTGGGCCTCGTTAAGGCAAGTTAACCACTGATGTCGATCAAGTGAGCAGGTACACCCATTCTCACAATCGCAACTTCGATATTTGCTCTCGCGCCAAAACCTAATGCAATACGATGCAATCATTCTCGGACTTGGCGCCATGGGCAGCTCCGCTGCTCAACAATTGGCGCAGCGTAAAAAGTCGGTCTTGGGCATCGAACAGTTCGTCTCTCCGCACGATCAGGGGTCCTCCCACGGCGGCACGCGCATGATTCGGCAGGCATACTGGGAGAACCCCGCCTATCTGCCTCTCGTGCTGCGGGCATATGAACTCTGGGAAAAACTCGAAGCAGATGCCGGAGCAAAATTGCTTCACATCACCGGAGGCCTCATCCTTGGCTCTGCCGACAGCCAACTCGTGACAGGCGGCATCGCGGCCGCCGAGCAGCATTCAATCAAGTATGCGGTGCTGAGCCCCCGTCAGACCCATGAGCGATTTCCTGCCATCACGCCACTCGCTAACGACGTCGCGGTCTACGAGGAGCGTGCCGGATATTTGTTGGCTGAGGAGTGCATCCGCGCGCAATTAAGGCTTGCAGCGCAGAGTGGAGCGGAACTGCACTTTCAGGAAAGAGTGCTTGGCTGGAGCGCAAATTCATATGGAATCAAGGTGTCCACTGACCGCTGCGTCTATGAGGCGGAACGTCTCGTCATTACGGCCGGACCATGGGCAAATCAGGCCCTACCAGGGCTTTTTCCGCTGAATGTGACCCGCCAGGTGATGACCTGGATAGAGCCCGAGGGCGGCGTCGAGCCTTTCCGTCCCGACCGCTTCCCGGTCTTCTTGTGTGAGTCGCCCGATAATGGCTTTCCGGGCTACGGATTTCCCGCCGTCGACGGCGCGGCCGGCGGCGTGAAAGCAGCGATTCATGGAAGCCATGTCGTGTGCACGCCCGACACCGTCGATCGTGAAGTTCATGAATCGGACCTCAATGCAGTAATTCGCAACCTCAGCCGCCGCTTTCCTTTACTCGCAGGGCAAATTCTGAAAGCCACGACGTGTCTCTACACAATGACGCCCGACGAGCACTTCATCATTGGGCTCCATCCGCAGTTCCCGTCGGTGAGCATTGCCTGCGGGTTTTCCGGCCACGGATTCAAATTCGCACCAGTGGTCGGAGAGATACTTGCCCAACTCGCCACCGTTGGTAAATCAGTCCATCCTATTGAGATATTTTCCCCCGGGCGCTTTGCCACGCAATAGACCCGTAAAGTCAGGCGATTCATTCCGCAGTCTACTGGGGCAAAGCGGCGCGATCTGCATACACCAGGATGGTGATCGGTGGAATACCGGCTCCTGCTGTTTCGGCGGCAAGCAAGAGCTTTTGTGCGGCTCTGCCTGCGCTCGCTGTAGTCTTCGCCTTAACGTACAGCGAGACATCCAGGCGTGCCGGAACAACATATGGGCCGCCGCCGCTTACCTCGGTCCATCCGTCAGGGACATTCGCATTAATCGTCACGATCGCGTCGACATCGGAATCATTGTGAATAAGAAGCGGAATCTGTATTCGCTCCCCGGGAACGACATTGATTCCAACTTCCGGCAGAAGTCCGCCTAGCTGCGACAAGCCGTGCGCCTGCCAGAAGTCCCGATAAAAGTTCCATGGTCCGCCCAGTTCCATAGAAATCCCGGACCGCCGAACCGCTTTGTATCCCGGAGCGGGCGAGAAGGGAACCGAACTACCCTTGATTCCTTCAAAGATGTCTCCGCTGATCGATCCCCCGACAAGCGACTTTCCAAGGATCAGCAATACTGGCTGCCGGAAGTAGGTGTAATCGCCCTTTCTGAGTGCGGCGGCGGCCATTTGCCCCGTGTCATCCTGTGTCAAATGGAGACTCATCTCTTCCGCTGCAATCTTGTAATACGGAGTCTTCTTCGAGACCGAATCCTCTTCAGTCGAATAATGCGGACCCTTGCCGGATTGAAATCCACTATCAGCGGCATCACTGAAGTAATAGATTTTCTTCGTTTGCCAGGGGTGAAGACCTTCGGTGAGATTACCGATATTGTTCCGGTCCCGCGGCGCCGCCAATTGCTCCGGAAAGGCGGTGGGATCGCCGGCCATGTCGAATGCTTCGGTGGCGATCACTCCGGCAGCCTGGTGGTCTCCATGGTTTTCACCGGCCACAGAACTGGGCAGCCAAGTCAGGATCACCGCAGGCCGCGTGAGGCGAACCAGGCGCACCGCCTGGTCCAGCGCAGATCCGTGATTCCATGTCTCCAGGGAACGCAACACGTCCTGTCCTGGCGTATCAGGCCCACCGAGGAACCAGACATTCGTGACCCCGAGGACACCCAGGGCCTGCCGGGCCTCGATCTCGCGCTCCGCACCTAGCGCTGCCGCTTGTTCCTGTCCGGCCGCGTTGCCTCCCCCGTCGCCGCGCGTACCGAAGATCACCGCGACCCGCTTGTGCTCGTCGAAGATCGCGCGCGCCAGGTAGCCCGTCACCTCGGTTTCATCGTCCGGGTGGGCAACCACAAGAAGGATATCTGCTTTGAAACGCTCATCCGGGGGGACGGGCTTGATTGTCTGGCCTAAGACTCCCGGCAAGGAGAAAGCAAGGATCGCGAAGGGTGAAAACAGTACAAGCCTCATTTGCTTTTGGGAGCCATTTCTTCATCCTGAATCGGGTGATGTTTGACGATCTTATGATCGCAATTTGTGCGTGTCAACGTGTGCAGCAGGCGGTATGTGGCGGGGACGAAGTAACTAGCATCCCTCCTGACCGGGCAGCTTTTTTGGGTGGATGAGCCTGTCATGATCGCAATAAAAGCAATCTTCACCCGAAGAAGTAAGCTAACGCATGACATCCTCTCCAGAATTCGTCTTCTCGCCTCTCAAATTTCGCCCCGAAAAGGCCCGCTGATGTCAAAACTCGCCATATGCACCGTTTCTTACGCAGAATATGGAAATAGATGTACTGAACAACGAATTTAATGTCTTAAATAAGCACAATTAGATCATATAAAAATAAATTGTAAAAAATGTAATACCTAAGCAAATTGGATGGCCGGGTCGAAGCGATTTGTTCCAGAGCAAAAATGAGAAGGCCCCTACAAACGACTATTGGCCCACATGACCCCGCGGTATCTGCACGCCCCGAGTAACGTACGGCGCAGCGCGGAGGAGGAGAGCGCATGACGAAAAGATTCATGAGCACAGGCGTGCTAGCGCTAATCGGGTTTGCAGCAGCAGCAACCGCAAACGCACAGTCTTTCAGAGTCCAATGCCCCACCACCACCATCACTCACACCACCGCGTCAAGCACTGAACCCGCATATACCTCCGCGACGGCCATCAATGGCGCCATCAAATGCCAGCAGATTTCCGGCGGTGATGGGTATGCGACCATGGGTGACGGCACCCAGACCTACATGTTCTCGTTCGGCCCGTTGTCAGGCCTGTCGAAGATCGCCCACGGTCAACCGGGCACGGACTTTGCATCGAATTCAATGTCCTGTTCACCGGCACACTTTCCCCCGGAGACCCGGCCACGACGGGGTTGGCGGCGTTCACCTACAACGGCGCGATCGGCCTGGTGACTGACTCGGACGCGTTGGCGGCCGGGATGTGTGGCGGGACGAATCAACCGTCCTGCATAAACGGCCATGTCGATCCGCGGCAAATCATGGATGTCGGTGTCATGAACGGCAACATCCCCGCGCCGCTCATGGCGATCGACGAGGATGACGAGTTCTTCCTGACGCTGACCAACGTGGGCATGATCATGCGGCCCGATCTGTTCGAGCAGCACACGGTCCACTTCCATGGTTATCCGAACGCCTCCTCGTTCTACGACGGCGTTCCGGACGCATCGGTGGCGATCAACATCGGCGGCAGCTTCACCTACTACTACCTTGCGCCCGATGCTGGCACGTACTTCTATCACTGCCACATCACGCCTCCCGAGCACCTCCAGATGGGCATGGTCGGACAGATCTATGTGCGCCCCCGTCAGAATCGCGTTCCGGTGGGAACCAGCCTGCGCACCTCGCTGGTCACCCAGCAGGGAAACCTCCGCACGGCTTGCAACTCGGCAACGGATATTCTTTGCACGAATCCCCTTCCTCCCGCTAACACTGCGACCAGAGCGGCAACCGGAAATTATGCCTATAACGATGGCGACGGCTCGACCTACTACGATGTCGAGTATCCCATCCAGATCCACGGGTTCGATCCCAACTTCCACTTCGTCGGCATGACCTTCAACCCCGAAGGCTTCGCCGACATGAAGGACAAGTACTTCCTCCTCAACGGCCGCAGCTATCCCGACACCGTGACCCCCGGACCGATGCAAACCCAGTCCACCGACGGCGCCAATCACTTCTCCCAGCCTCTGCCGTCGATCATCAACATCACGCACGGCCAGAAGGCGCTTCTTCGCATCTCCGATCTGGACGTCGCCGAATTTCAGACCCTGGCCTCGCTGGGGATTCCGATGAAGGTCATCGGCTACAACGCCAAACTGCTCCGCGATCAGGCGGGAAACAACATGTACTACACCACCAACTCGATCACACTGGGCGGCGGCGAGTCCCTGGACGTGATTCTCGATGCCAGCGATCCGCAGTACGTAGCTGGGCAGGTGTTCTACCTCTACACGCCCAACCTCGACCACCTTGCCAACGACGCCGAGAACTTCGGCGGGTTGATGACCGAAGTCCACATCAATTAGGAGAGCAACGATGAAGCCGATGACATTGAAAATCGCGTTTTTGAAGACAAGACTGCTCCTGCCCGTTCTGGTTGCAGTGGCGTCGCTCGCGGCGACGGCTCATGCTGCTGCTCCGGGCATCACTGGACCCACTTTCAACCTGACTGCTCAACCGGCGTACCTCACCCAACCGGATGGACAGGCAATCTACTCCTGGGGATATGGCTGTACCACCGCGCCCTCTGGATTTAAGCCCACGATGCCTAACCAGGCCTGCAGTTCCATGCAGGTTCCAGGCCCCACGCTGATCGTTACGGAAGGCCAGACGGTCACGGTCACGCTGACCAATAATCTTCCCGCCGCGGCAGGCAACACATCGATCCTGTTTCCGGGATTCAACGTGGCAGTTTCGGGCGGCGCTCTCGGCCTGCTGACGAGAGAGGCAGCCCATGGTGGCACGGTGACCTATACCTTCACGGCCACTTCGCCAGGAACGCGCTCCTATTACAGCGGCACGCAAAGCGACCTGCAGGTAGAGATGGGCCTCTATGGCGCCATCATTGTTGTGCCGTCGGCTGCTCGCGCAGCCTGCACAGGCGGCCTGCATGCTGCCAACCTTACAGCAGAGGCAACCTGGGGCGAAACGGATTTCCGCTTGGCGTCATCTGCTTACGACAACGACAAGACCTGCTATGACCGGGAATACCTCTTCCAGTTCTCCGAGATGGACCCCCGCGTTCACAGCCAGGCTCTCGCCCAGGTTACAGCGAAAGCTGCATGTGTAGCGGGCGCCGCTGGATGCAGTCTCGAGGTTCAAACCGAGCCCTACCACCCCGCGTACTTCATGATCAACGGCCGCTCCATGCCCGACGACATGGATCCCAACTATGCGGTCGAGTACCCCCACCAGCCCTATAACGGAAACCCCCACCTTCATCCCGGCGAGGAAGTCCTGCTTCGTATCATCGGCCAGGGCCGGTGGCAGCATCCGTTCCATGAGCACGCGAATCACGTACGTATTCTGGCGCGCGACGGGAACCTGATCCTTAGCGCGAGCAACGCAACTCAACTGGCCGGACCCGCGCTGTTCACGACCACCACGACTCCAGGCCAGGCCATGGACGGGATTTTCTATTACACCGGCAGGGGCCTGAACTGGGATATGTACGGACACACCACCACCTCGAACGACCCGCTGGCCAGTTTGCCTTGCACGCCGGATGCGAATGGCTATAACACCGGGGCTCCGACAGCGATCAACTTCTGGGAATGGTGCGCCGATCACAACAAGCCGCTGCAGGCTCTGCCCAACGGAGACGTCGGGGGCGGCGGCCCGGTAACTCTTCCAGATCCGAACATCCTCGCCAACGGCGCATGGTATGGCGGCAGCCCCTACCTGGGACCGAACGCCACCCAGCGCGCCACCGGCTGCATGCCCGGCAATGCACTTCAAACCAATTCGCCGAACTGCGGCGCCACGGGTTCCACGCCTCCATCGGGCACGATCGCCAATTCGCCATCGGGCGAGGCAGGCTTCGCGTTCATGTGGCACTCCCACAATGAGCGTGAGATCACTACCAACAATGCATTTCCCGGCGGAATGATGATGATGATGCTCGTAGATTCCCGGGAATATCCGATTGACGAATCCAACTAGGCAAGGAGAACAGAAATGCGACTCAACTCTCTCAAAGCGATAGTCAAAACAGCACTGCGGGGAGCGGCTGTTCTCCTTCTTGGAGCGGGCGTGGCCTCCGCCCAGCAGACGATTAATCTGTCTGCAGGGCCGACCACCGCGACTCTTCCCGATGGAAATGCCGTTCCGATGTGGGGCTATTCTTGCGGTGCCCTCGTCGGGACCGCAACCGCAACCTGCGCCCGCTTGAATCCGGCAGCCGCGGGCTGGTCTCCGGTGGTGATCACCGTGCCTGTGGCGACATCTGGCTCGACCAGCCTTACCATCAACCTCACCAACAATCTCACCTTTGGCGCTAACAACATCCCAACTTCGCTCACCATCGTGGGTCAGTTGGGTGCCGGTCTGGGCACCACGGCAACCAGCACGCCGAGCCCGGATCACTCCGGTGCGCAATCGGTCACGTGGCCGATTCCGGATCCCACAACCACAGGCACACCTCCGGACCAGGGAAATCGCGTGCAGTCGTTCTCCACCGAAGTAGCGGCGGGAGCAACGACGGCGCTGACGTGGTCCGCGCTGCGGCCTGGCACCTACCTGATTGAATCCGGCACCCACCCCTCGATTCAGGGACCGATGGGACTGTACGGAATCCTTGTGGTCACCACCGCGCCGGTGGGAACCACGGCGGGCACCGCATATCCAGCGGCAGGAACTGTGCCTGCGGTTACGTACAACGCCGAAATTCCGATGCTCTTCGGTGAGATCGACCCGGTACAGAACAAAACTGTGAATGCCGCGGTCAATACCGTAGGTTTCAGCGAGACTATGGTTTGGTCGGGACTGGCAGGCGGCTGCGGCAATCCCGCCTCGGCAACCTACCTCCAATGCTATCCCCCGACGGTGAACTACACGCCCCTCTACTACACCATCAACGGCGCGGCGTTCAACAAGAGCAACCCCACCGGCTCGCTGTTCCCAGCCGCGCCAGGGGTCACGGCCGTTCCGATCACCGGAAAAGTTCTGGTGCGCATGGTCAATGCTGGTTCGCACATGCACATTCCTTCGATCGTTGGCGCGATAACGGTGCAACAGCAACCAGCGATTGGAGGAGTCACCCCTCCGAGGGCTCCGGGATTTTCGCTGATCGCCGAAGACGGCAATCCACTGCCCGGCCTTCAACGCGTGCAGAGCGAAGTCTTCATGGCCGCCGGCAAAACCTACGACGTGATGATCAATGCCCCCACCACTGGGCAGAACGCGCTTCCGGTCTTCGACCGCGAGCTGAGCCTGTCGGCCAACGCCACCGGCCACGACGCCGGGATGCTGGCCTACCTCAACATCAATGGGGCGGTTCTGACGGGTTTACCTTCGGGAGCGGCCGTTGCCCGCGCGGATACGTATGCCTCCGTGGTTACAGGCCATACGCTCACCGTCTCTGATCCATCCAAGGGCGTCATCGCCAACGACACCAATGTCTATGGTGTCAATTTGGTAGGCACAGTCGCAGGACTGACCCTGAACTCCGATGGCACATTCACGTATACGGGTGCTCCTACTACCTTCACCTATTGCGCCAACGGTACTGTCACGGGGACGACATGTTCCTCGGGAATCACTGCCGTGGTCACCCTTGGCGCAGCGCCGATCGAAGCGGGTTCCGGCATCGTGATGGGCAACATCACGTACAGCTCGAATGTGTCAACGTTCCTCAAGATCGCGACACCGGGCATTCTGTCGGTTGACAAAGATAACGCGGGTTATCCGCTCACGGTGAATGCGGCAAGCATTGTGCCATCCAGCGGGCTGACCCTTTCCGTTGACCCCAGCGGCGCCTTCAATGCCAGCGTCGCTGCTCCCGGAACCTACACCTTCACCTACAAGGCGCAAAACTCGCAGGGAACCGTGAGCGCTACGGCTGCGACGGTGACCCTGATCTTCCCGCAACCCAGCAACCTGGCCGTGACCGTCGTGGACGGCAAGACGCTGGTTCCCCTTACCGGACAGGATTATCGGTGGATCATCGAGGAGGATCGAACCTTCTACATCGATCCCACCAAGACCACCAATACCGGAACCACCGTCGTTCCGACTTTCGGGACCAACTTCCACACCAGCTACATGCCGATAGTGGCAACGGGCTGCACCGGACCGCTGTCCTGCGAAACAGGCCAGACCCTGCTGGGCGCGCCTGCGGTGTGCGATGGCGGCAACGGTGTTTGCAGAACGACCGCGGCCCAGCAGCAGGCCGTCCTTCCATCGCAGGTTCACCTGGACCCCACGAAGCGCTACTACCTTTCGGTTATTCCGGGCGATGCAGCGGCCTCGTTTGAGGACGTGGGCAATTGCTTGGAAAACGGAACTCCTTGCGGCCACGGCATGGGCGGTGCTCCCATCACCATCGATCCAGTTAGCCATCTTCAGGCCACGGCCGTAACGGTGTTGGTGCAGTCGAACCCGTTCCCGCCTTCCAAGCTCTCGGTGTTCGTCTTCGAAGACGACTTCCCGCTGAACGGTGAGAACGACGCAGGCGGCCAGATTGTCGACAACCAGCTTGGATCGCAGGAACCCGGTCTGGGTGGTTTCGAAATCACCCTCTTCGATGACGCCGGTGGACCCGGCGATGCCACCGGGCAGATGACGTACGACATGTTCAACATGCCGTTGTCGAACAGCCTGGACGGAACCATCGATCCTGCCACCGGTCATAACGCGTGCAAGATCTCCAAGGCAGCGCCTTCCCCGAGCAGCGGCCTCACCGTCTCCGGTATCACAGGCACGATCGTGACCTGCCCGACCTACGAGGATGACGGCGTAACGCAGTCGCCTCTTGCTGGCCAGGCGGTGGTTGCCAACCTGATGCCCGGACGGTACGGCGTCGTTGCCACGCCCGCGGCCGACAGAATTGGCAGGGGTGAAGAGTGGCTTCAGACCAACACGCTTGACGGTCAGAAGGCCCACGATTCGTTCCTCCGCGTAGGTGAGCCGAGCTTCTTCCAGGAGTATGGTCCGGCTTCCTACCACGTAACCATCGGCTTCGCCAATCCGGCGATCATCAACTCCCGCAAAGCGGCGATCTGCGCCGGCGGCGACCCGAACACGGGCCTGGGGGGCACCAACTGCACCAATAACATCGTTGGCACGGTCACGACCGAGCGCATGAGCCGAACGCCGGATGAAAGGCTCTACAGCAGTGGCGATAACAGCAGCTTCGGGTTCACCCAGTGTTATGTGAGCTTTGGTGATCCCGACAGCGAAGATTTCGCTTTCACCAAGTGCAATGCCGATGGAACCTTTATTCTCACGGGTCTGCCCGACGGCGACTGGAGAATCACCGTGTTTGACCAGTGGAACGACATGCTGGTTGACGGCCTGTCCACGCCTGTCCGGCTATCCGGCGGCGCGACTGTGAATCTCGGTGACCTTGCCACCAACCAGTGGCAGTCAGACATCTACACCACCACCTTCTTTGACGCCAACGGCAACGGTGTGCGGGATTCTAACGAAGAAGGGCTGGCGCTGGTCTCGACCAACAATCGCTTCCGCGACGGCAGCTTCTCCAACTTCAACAGCACCGACCTGGAAGGCTATGCCGGCTTCAACGAAGTCTTCCCGTTGTTCAGCTGGTACGTCATCGAAACCGATTCCACACGGTACAAGAACACCGGTACCCACGTGGTCTACGACGCTGGCGGCCCGGCCGACGGCACCGCGGGCGGCGCTACCTCCGCCATCGCGGCCAACATCGCCAATACGCACGAGGCCATTCCGGTCCCCACAGCACTGCGCGTACCAGGCGCGTTCTATTGCTCAACTGCTGACTGCACCGATGCCCCAGCTCCGCTGGCACCGGGCGGCGCGGGTGGCTCCACGGGCCGCGTTGATCCTCCATGGGTTGTCTCAGAGGGCTGGCAGGGATTCTCCGGCCAGAACAACATCATCGAATTCGGCAAGAAGCCCTTCGCGGCGGGCGAGAACGGCGGTATCCATGGACACGTTGTCTATGCCTCGACACGGCCGTTTGACGATCCGACACTGCTCCTGCAACTGAGCTGGGAACCGCAGGTCCCGAACGTCACCATCAACCTGTACCAGGAAGGAACTGCCGCCGATGGCAGCACCTCACTGAAACTGGTTGACACCACCAAGACCAGCAGCTTCGACGACTGGGCTCAGGGCTTCCGGACCGACGGCATGCCCAACATGAACTGCCCCGGACAGGGCACGGCCTCCGGCACAAATGCGGACCTGTTCTTCTTCTCGCTGTTCAACCAGCCTGAGTGGCTGGACGTCTACAACAACGGAGGGACCCCGGCTCATACCCTCCCAAACAACTCGCAGTTCAAGTGCTACGACGGCATGCACAACTGGAACCAGGTACAGCCGGCGCCCTACGACGGCATGTACAAGTTCCCGAGCGTGACCTCAATTAACCCAACCACCGGGAAGCCGGCCGGAACCAACTGCACGATTTGCGTTGCCAATACGGCCGCGCCGGTCGGCGATTGGGACCGCGGATTGCCCATGCTTCCTGCAGGCAAGTACGTAGTGGAAGTGGTTGTTCCTCCGGGTTATGAACTGGTCAAGGAAGAGGACAAGAACATCCTGATCGGCGATAACTACATTGCGCCGGTAAGCCAGGAGTTCGCTGGCCTCGGAAACATCTTCATTCTCCCCGACCAGGCCTCCGTCGCTGCCAGCTTCAATGCCAACAACCCCCTGATGCCGAACACGGACCAGGGCAGAACCACGCTCCCGTCCAACGAGGGCGACACCGGATCGGTGGAGACCTTCTGGCCCTGCGTAGGTACAGCGCGAATCGTTCCGGACTACATCAGCCTCTTCCCGCAGTCCGGGGAAGTGGCGCCGTTCGCCGGAGCGAACGCGCAACCTCTGCGATCGCAAGGAAGTGACGCTCACTGAGCAGGAGTCCGCGCTGGCCAAGTTCTACCTCTTTACCTCAACCCACGCCGCAGCTCACTTCACCGGTGTCATTACCGATGACTTCACTTCGGAATTCGATCCGTTCTCGCCGCAGTTCGGTGAGAAGTTCGCTCCGCCCGATCTGCCCATTTCCATCAAGGATTGGACTGGCGCTGAAATCGCCCGCACCTATGCCGACCATTGGGGCGCATACAACGGCTTGACGTACTCCACCTGGGAGGTCAATCCGCCGAACCCCACCGGTTATGCCCCGACCATGATGATCACGTGCATGAACGACCCGGGCACGGGGGCGAGTCCTGATCCGCTCTACAACCCGCAATACAGCAACTTCTGCTACGAGATCCCGTTCATGCCTGGGCAGACCCAGTACATGGATACACCCGTAACCCCGACGTCCGCGTTTGCAGGCGCCGGATACAACAACCCCGACTGCGCCTACCCCGATGCAACACCGGCGGTCAGCGAAGTCGACGGCGACCAGGTCGGACCCTGGGTTAGCGCAAGCGGGACCGGTCACACACTGACGATCACGTCGCTGGGCGACCAGACCGTGCCTAACAACGCATACTCCGGGCCTTCAGCGACGGCTGCTCCGTACAACGCAAAGACTGTTTCGCGTCACTACGGGTTCGGCGCCACGGCGGGTACTGTAGCCCTCGTCGGCACCGATGGTGTTGCTCATCCTCTCACCGGTGTGAGCTGGAGCGATGGCGTTATCACAGGCACTGTGCCTGCGCTCACGTCAACAGCCTCGACTTGCCCCATTGCGCAGCAGCTTCAATACCGGGGTGCGGCAACCACCACCAATGCGGTTTGCGCCGAATTGGTGATTACCGCAGCCAATGGCAAGTCGTCTATTGACGCGATCACCGTCACTGTCGGCGGTAAGGCGCCAACCCACGTAGCCGCGTCGGGCAGCATCCAGACGGCCATCGACAAAGCCAACCCGGGCGACCTGATCATGATCGACCCAACCTGCACTGCAGCCGGCCTGGCAGTTGCATGCAGCACATCCACTGGTGCCAAAACAGCCGGTGCCACACGCTCGGGAGCTTCAGCCCACTCCGAACTGCTGTTGATGTGGAAGCCGGTCCGCCTGCAGGGCGTCGGAGCTGCTTCCAGCATCATCGACGGAAACACTCATCCCGCCGGCAAGCTGGATACCTGGCGCGCCAGGGTCAACTGCCTGTTCGGCCTGGGACTCACCGGGGTACACACCAACTGGTCAGCGAGCTGCGGAGCCGGCTTGACGGGCTTCAAAGCCACTGCCAACAATCCCCAAATCGACCGTCTCCCTCTGGAAGCGATCGTCGGATGGGATGCATCCCTCAACGGCAACCTGGCTCAATTGCTGCAAGAGCCAACCCTGATGGGCGCGCTGGAAGGCGCCGCGATCACGGTGCTCTCCAAGGGCGTCAACTTCCCGACGAACCCGTTCTTGGCGGACACGTTCCCGACCGGATCGCGTTTGCTCACCAGCGGTACAAGCACCCAAACCGGCTGCGGTGCCAACCTTGCAACTTCCGTCAACCCGTTCCCGAGTAACTTCTGGTGCAACCCGTCGAGCATCGACGGCTTGAATATCCGCAATAGCTCGCAGGGCGGCGGCGGCATCTTCGTTCACGCCTGGGGCCATAACCTCCAGATCGCCAACAATCGCATCGCCAACAACTCCGGAACGCTCTCTGGCGGCATCAACGTCGGCCAGGGTGAATTCCCCGAACCGTACCTCGGCGGCGCAGCGGCTGCGGCAACGAACGCTGCTCCGGGTTCCTGCCAGACCAGCAGTGTCGACAACCTGATGTTGCCCTACTGCCACAACCTGAACGTCAATGTGCACCACAATTACATCTCCCAGAACTCCTCAACGGGTGACGAATTGTTCTCCGCCACCCCGGCTGGAGCGGGCGGTATCAGCTTCTGCACCGGCGCCGACTTCTACAAATTCAACTACAACTGGGTTTGCGGAAATCTAAGCACCGGTGATGGCGGCGGATTCGGTCACATCGGCTTCAGTTACAACGGTGACATCGAGCACAACAGCTTCCTCTTCAACCAGAGCACCAACCCGACGATCCCGACGAACGGTGGTGGATTGATCGTCATGGGCGCGCCCGATGCGGATCCTGTTTGCGGGACCGCCCTGGCCGACACGGATTGCATCGTCGCTCCAGGCGTTGTTGCACCCAGTGACGGCGTCGGACCCAACCTGACAATCAACGCCAACCTGATCATGGGCAACTCGGCCGACAGCGGCAGCGGCGGCGGCATTGCCTTCCAGAATGTCAATGGAACCGATGTGGTGAGCTTCCCGACCACGCCGACCAGGTGGCATCACGTGGTCGTCACCAACAACATCATCACCAACAACGTAGCCGGATGGGATGGAGCTGGAATTTCCCTTCTGGATGCGTTGAACACTGACATCGTCAACAACACCATCGCGTCGAACGATACGACCGCTTCGTCGGGCGTACTGTTCAACACCCTCGGTGCTCCGCTGGCCAGCACCCAGGGGCCATGCGGTACCAACCTAACCACCGGAAACCCGGGCTCTACTCCCTGCGTAACCACTTCGACGCCTCAACCCGCCGGTGTGGTCAGCATTCAGAACAGCGCGGTACTCGTAGCGAATACGCTCGCGACCACCATGGTCTGCCCGGCGGGACATTTTGCCGGTACCCTTGCCACCAATGGGACGTGCAAGAACTTCTCGTACCCACTGTTGGACAACGACGTGATCTTCCAGAACCGCGTGTTCTACATCGGAGTCGGCGCACTCGGTGGCGGCACCCTGAACCAGCAAAACGTCGTGACCCTGTACAACGGGTTCACGACTACCGCGGCCGCGTCGCAGACAGCCACGGGATCGTGCCCGGCCGCATCGTTCTGGGACATCGGGGTTCGCGGGGACACAGGACCCACGAATCACGCTTCAACGGTCACCCTCAACCCGACGTACTCGTTCCTGACCGCCATTGCTGGGACCGGGTACGATGGAGCAACCCTGCATAACAATGCGGCCAACCCCGCTCTGGTGAGCCAATACTGCAACGGCTCGCGCATTCCGCCGGAGTTCGGCGGGACGGGATTCCAGGTGCCCCCGGGCATCTCGGATGCCACCGTGCCCAACCCGGTCTTCAGCCTCACACCGGCCGCGACAGTGGACGAAGGCAACAACTGGATCAACCTCAGCTGGGGTCCGCTGGCACTGACCAATCCGGTAACGAACGCGATACTCGGCAACTATGCCCAGTCGCCAACGTCGCCGGTCAACAACTACATTCCGTCAACTGCCACCGCGAACTATGCTGCCGCGCCGGCGACGGACTTCTTCGGTAACCCGAGGAAGGGCAACCTCGCAGTGGATGCGGGTGCGGTTGAGTTCCAGACGCCTGCTGTCGCGTTGCTCAGCGTTACTCCCTCTCCGCTGGCATTCAGCAGCCATGCGCTGGGAACAACCACTACGCTGAACCTGACGTTGACCAACTCCGGCGGCGCTGGCGCCACCGGTATTGCGATCGCGGTGGGTGCAGCACCGTTCTCCAGAACGGGCGGAACCTGCGGCACAACCCTGGCGGCGGCAACTAGCTGCACCATTTTTGTGACGTACTCACCAACGGCTATCGGAGCTGCTACCGGAACGGCTACCATCACGGCCAACGTTGCGGTTGCCGGCGCGCCGGTAACTCTGACCGGAACGGGCGTTGCGGCAGTAATCGCTGCAACCCTGACACCAACCACGCATGACTTCGGAACGGTAGCCCGCGGCACAACCACTGCGGGTCCCGTTCAGGTATTTTCACTCACCAACACCGGCAACGTACCTTTGACCGGCATAGGTCAGGGAGCACTCGGCGGCACAAATGCTACTGAGTGGGTCATCAACCGGGCCCTGTCGACTTGCGGACCAGCGGGCGGCGGACAACTTGTGCCTCTGACAACTCTGAACCCCGGAGGAGTTTGCGTGGTCACGGTGCAATTCAGGCCGCTCACCACACAAACAACCGGCGCTAAGACTGCAACCGTTTCGGTCAGCGACCTGGCCGGTACGCAAACCTCAACACTAACCGGTACAGCGAACTAGTGAATTCAGCCAACCCGCTGGAATGGAATGCTGCCCGCGGCTGAAGCCGCGGGCAGCATTGCCGCAAAGATCGATCGCAGTCAAGAATCAAAGCAAGACCAGTTTTAAAGCCATGCACCGATAGACGTGCAGGCTGCAATTCATTGATCTAACTGACCATACGGGGAGAAAAGATATGCGCCTTGGGTTCTCAGCCCTGGTTACGGGAACAGTTTTGGCTGTTTCCTCGCTCGCACACTCAACCCCGCCGGCGAAGTCGGCATCCGTAAAACCCACGCCCGCACCGATCCAGTCCACAACCGGTCCCATCAAGTCCTCCGGCCATTCCACAGCTCCATCCAACCCCGCGGCACCGATCACCGTCGATGGTTTGGCTCAGGTGACTGGAATCCTCAACTATTGCTCCCAGGTAGATCGACCCAACGCCGGGAGCTATGCACGGGCGCTGGCCAATATCCTCTCCGGACATGCATCCTCTGAAATGAAGGTCGAGCAGTCCAGCACCAGCTATGGAGCTGGAGTAAGATCGATTAACCTGCAGCTTGCAAGCATCCCGGTCGCCACCGTCGTGAGCGAATGCAAGAATTTCCTCGCCGGGAAGTAGCCTAGGATTTGCAACAATCCGTCGGTCGGCCTCCCAGTTTTCGGCCAGCCGGCAAAAGGTGGCGCTCCAGCGAAGAGCGCCACAGCGCACGTTTGGACCCCGTAACGGGCCCGGGCGGCCAGAAGGAGCTAAAGTGATATTTCGACCAATCTTCGATCGAAAAGTGAACGCCTTGTTGGTGGCATGCGCCCTTCTCGGCGCAGCTGCTTCACTGTCCTCCGCCCAGTCGGCTCCGGAGAACTCCGGCAAACCAGTAAACGCCAGCGTTCCCTCGCACTATAAGCCGAACCAGCCCTCAAAGAGAGCCGAAGAATACTTCAACGTGATTTGGGGTGTTGAGGGCCTCAGCGTCAAAGCCGTTGAATCCGGCGCACTGATTCGCTTTTCCTATCGCGTCCTCGATCCCAGCAAGGCGGCCATCTTCAACGACAAAAACATCGACGCCTTCCTCGTCGCCCCCTCTCTGGGGGTCAGGCTTTCGATACCCTCGCTGGAAAAGGTCGGTCAGCTGCGTCAAGGCGCAACAGAAGAAGCGGGAAAGTCCTACTGGATGGCCTTCTCTAACCCGCGCCGAACCGTCAAACGCGGAGATCATGTGAATATTGTCATCGGCGAGTTTCATGCCGACGGTCTGGTAGTCGAATAACGCTCCCCCCGCTGAGGGTCTCCAATCGAAGCGGCCTGGGAAGCGAAATGCGCCCTTTTCACACCTGAATCGTTGTTCCGGCTAAACAAGCCCTTGAATTCTTGACAGCTGGGTTTCAGCATACGAGAATACGGCCAATTGGCAAATAAAGGTAAAGGTTGTCGCGTAAATCGGACAAACGTACCTCTCATTTGCCAACGATCCGATCCAGGACGATTGCGAAGGGTCGGTGGTCGAGTGACCGGGGTGTCGTTTGCGGCTATACACAACGCGGCCGTCAGGCCTCACCGTCTCTCGCCCTCGCCGTTTCAACACAGTTCTCGGGTTTTGGCTCATCGTTCTTACCGGCATGGTGGGGTTACTGGCGACCGTCGCCGTGCTTCAATACCGATGGACGACTGAGGCGAGCAGCGCCGAAGAAATGCGCATCGGTGCCGAGATTGAATCCCTCATGACCAAATGGCATGGCGATCTCTATGGCGAATTCTCTGCCATCTGCATCGCCATGCAGGTCGGCCCCGATGCCGGCGCGCGAGATACATGGAATAACTACTTGGAACGGTACGTGGAATGGAACTATGCCCTCCCGCATGAATCGTTGCCGTATGTCTATAGAAATCCAGATTTGGTCGGGGAAATTTATATCTGGGAGACCAACGAGCGAACTGAACCCCGATTATTCTGGCTCAACTTGGATACGAGGAAAATTGAGCAAGTCGACGTTCCTCGGGAATTCGTCACATTGCTCGACCGGCTGCAGGCCAACTCCGCAAGTCTTTCTACCGCCCTCCGCGCATGGCAATTGCCCGGCCAGCCCGCCCAGTCATCCCCGGGAATTGACGCAATTCCGCCCCCAAGAACCTCCGGGACCAATCCGATCGCGGGTTGGCAGTTCGATGAGAATGTTCCCGCGATTGTCCACCCTATCTTCCATCACGGTACTGATAAATCACTGAGCAGCCGCAGCCCTGTAGATTGGATCATCATCACTCTGGACATGAATGTACTCCGGAAACGGGTTCTGCCCGAGCTCTCGACGCGATATTTCGGCGGCCTCCAGGGATTGGACTACAAGGTAGCGGTAGTCGCAAATGGGCCATCTCGTCGAACCATCTATTCGTCCGATCCTGGATTTGACGTTAGCCCGTTGCGCAGTGTCGACTCCATGATGAACATATTCGGTCTCCAGCCCACGTCGGATTCTGGAAAGTTGACGCAGCCCGCCACAACTAGCGGGTCTTTGCGAAGTACAGAATGGCGCAATTTTTCTGGCCCGGTCTGGTTCCCGGTCGTTCAATACGAATCGCACCCGCAATCCTGGTTCCTCGAAATCCAACGTCGGGCCGCACCCTGGCAGTCCGTAATTGACGGGGTAAGAAGAAACAATCTCGCCATCAGCGCCTTCGTCTTGTTGCTGCTCGCCTTGAACATTACGCTTCTGAGTTTCGCCGGGCTCCGATCCCACAATTTCGCCAAACTCCAGATGGATTTTGTAGCCTCCGTCTCTCACGAGTTGCGTACTCCTCTGACGGCAATCTTCTCAGCCGGAGAAAACATTAGAGACGGAATTGTATCGAATCAATCGGATCTGGCCGAGTATGGCGGCATCGTGATGGCCCAGAGTCGGCAACTCATGAATCACGTCGATCGCATTCTGCTCTTCGCATCCATTCGCAGTGGCAAGAATCGATATACCCTGCGGCCCCTTCAAGTCTCGGAGATCTTCGCGTGCGTCAGCAAAAATATGGGTCCGCTGATTGCGGAAGAATCATGTTTATTCGAAAAATGGGTAGAACCCGGCCTTCCGCCGGTACTCGGGGATATGCTCGCGCTCTGCGGCTGCTTGGAAAACCTCATTACAAATGCGGTCAAATACAGGGGCAATGATCGCCGTATTCGGATGTTTGCGAGGCTCGGACAATCGAATAACGTTCGCCAGGAAGTCACGATCTCTGTGGAAGATCACGGCATCGGCATCGCAGCTTCGGAATTGAACCAGATCTTCGAGCCCTTTTATCGCAGTCCCCAAGCAACTGAGGCTCAAATCCATGGCACAGGTTTGGGATTATCTTTGGCCAGGCACTTAGCGGAAGCAATGGGTGGCAGGCTATCCGTCACAAGCGAAATCGGCGTCGGGAGCATTTTCACTTTGCACTTGCAATTCGCACCCGCGGAAGATCACGAACTCTCAACCGTCGATTCGACGGCCTAGGTAGGGGAAAGAAATGAACGAAAGCATTCTGCTGGTTGAAGATGAGAAGGCGCTGCGAACGACTCTCAGCGATCGCCTGCGCATGGAAGGATATGTCGTGGAAACGGCGTCAGATGGATTGGAGGGCGTTGAGATGGCCACTAATCAGCCCTTCGACCTCATTATCCTTGATCTGTTGCTGCCGCGGCGCAGTGGCCTCGATGTTTGCCGCGACATTCGCGCCGCCGGAATGGCAATCCCAATTCTGATCCTTACCGTCCGCAACGATACAGTCGACAAGGTTGTCGGGCTCAAACTCGGCGCCGACGATTACGTCACCAAACCATTCGAAGCGTCCGAACTGCTGGCCCGCATTGAGGTCTTGTTGCGACGCGTGCCGATCCATTCCGGCCATGGCAGTTTCAAGTTTGGAGCTATCCGCGTCGATGTTCGCCAGGCCGAAGTTACTCGCGATTCCAAACCGGTGTATCTTACTGCGCGCGAGTTTCAACTGCTTCGGTATCTCATCGAGCGAACGGGAAAGACGGTTCCGAGACACGAACTCCTGAGAGCAGTCTGGGGATATGAATCCGACACATTGACCCGCACTGTCGATACTCACGTAGCAAGTCTGCGTCAAAAACTCGAAGAAAATGCAAAAAAGCCCGAATTCATTCTTACGGTTTCTGGAGTCGGCTACAAATTTGTGGGTCAGGATAACAAACAATAGCTAATCGAGTCCGTGGCCGCCGATGGGACGATCAGGACGTCAATATACCTTCGTGTTTGACAAGCTGAAGATTCACTCCTGTTTACGAGCCACCATTTCAAAAGAGAACTTGACCTCATCCTTCAGCTTCAGCGCGCCGCCCGCTACGGACACGGGCTTGATCTGGTAGTCCGATTGCCTCAAGGTGAACTCACCTGACGTCCGCAATACCTCACCAAACGATGCGATTCGCACAGTGATGGGCTGGCCGCGAGTCACTCCGTGAAGGCTGAGGTTGCCGTTTAACGTTGCAGAGTAGAGGGAGCCGTCGACCCGCGAAACAGCAATCGTCGGAGCCTCGTACCGTATCTCCGGATACCTGGCAACTTCCAAAACGTCTTCCTTCATCAACCGCTCCATCTCGCGGCGATCCTTATCGCTGATGTCGTCTTGCACAGCCAGTGACGCGGAGTGGACAGTCAAGCGAAAAGCGGCTCCCTCGATTTTCTCCGCGTCGAAGTCCACTTCACCGCTGAACGTACGGATCCCGATCTTTGGATTGTGACCCATCGCGGACAGGATTCCCGATGCAAATGCCTGCAAAGTGAACCTGCTTGCCTTTGGGTCGATGATGAAACGGGCCAGACCGGCACTTGCTTGCTCATTGACGTCGATCGTCATTAACGTTTGTTCCTTTGCCGGCCGATCTTGAACGGCGCCGGCTTGTCCTGCCATCACATTGCGCGTAGCTTGAAATAGCGCTCGACATCGGGCATCAAGGTTTCGGCAATGTTGCCTACTCCAAATCGGGAAAGGTACCGTCGTATGAAGGGGTTTGAAAGCACCAGCCCCGTACCAAACACAATCAGCGCCACCCCACCCAGCATGTACAAGGTGTCTTTTCCGTTGGCTGCTCCATCCGCAGTTGACTCCATCAATTCCATTGCCACTTCCGTTCTCCTTTCCATGCGAAACTTGCCTACATCTCTTTCCTATCCAGAATCTGATCCACGAGGACTTCGATCCTGTTTACAGCCTCGTCCAGGGCCGATTCAACCACTTGGCTCAATCCCATGTGGCCTTCGTCTCCACCTAACTCGGCCGGCTCGCAGCCAACGAGAAGAATTCGCTTTAGAGGTCCATTCATGGCCGCGGCCATGCGCAGCACGTTCATCGGGTGCATGGCATGTGGCTGGACAAAGTCCCGTGCCGAAGCCGATAAGTCCGTCAAATCCGGCTCCACGATCGACACCGTCCCGGGAGCTTGTCCGTGGGGAAAGGCATCAACGAGGATGGTGGTTTCGTAGCCGTCCTGCAAGGCGTATGCGAGATCGAGACCGCGAATGCCAAAGTCGACAATGCGCACCGCGTCGGGCCGAGGTCGCGTGAGCAGTCGGCGCGTGACCTCCACTCCAAAACCATCGTCGCCAAGAAAGATGTTTCCGATTCCCGCAACCAGGACTCGCGGTTTTTGTGCCTTGGGCGCTGATCCGGGCTCATGCCCAATGGGCTCCACTTCTTGAGGTGTGAAGAAGAAACGGTGTCCTGGCTGGCGCATCATCCCCAGTTCGCGTCCCGGATCATCGTCCAGAACCACGCAAATGTGCTGCGCGCCTTCGTAGTCTTCTTCAATGCTCTCGATGGTGGCAACCTGTCCGCGCAGCGCTATGTCTAGGATGTCGCCTCCACTCTTGGGGTTGAGACGCACGCGTTCCCCACGCCTCACCGTGATCCCGCCGATCTCGACATGATCGAGCGACGCCTTGTCTTCAAGGAGGTTCCATTCCCATTCGTTCATTTTGGTTTCCCCTTGATAGGTCCAAGTCCGCGCAGAACCCCGTGAAGCTTGATGAATTGCTCGTCCGGCATGCTCTCCGTCCGATCCAGAAGGTCACGCGCACGATCGTCCGACTCCCGCATCTCCCGCTTTTCGTCCTCAGTGAGCGTAAGGATTCGCAGAGAGAGAATTTCGTCGATTTCGGTTGCATCAAAAAGATTGCCGGCGCTCTCCGGTGCGATCGCGGGATAGTCATAAAGAATGATCGGCGAAGCCAGCACAGCCGTTACATCCTCGCCTGCGAGCACGGGCCAGGCGCCCTTGTTTTCGCATTGTGCTGCCAGGTCTTCCAACCCTGCCGGAGGATCGAGCAACGAAAGGAACCCCCCATTCTCCACGCCCAGGATTGCATGCGCAGAAACCAGCGAAAAAGGAAGCGCAGCCTCGCGGCCGTAAAAGTTATCCGTGACCGTCGGAGCAAAGCGACTCCGATTCTCGACGCGTACTGTGAGCCTGATGATATCGTCGCGGCAGTTCTTCGTTTGAATCTCAACTACCCCCGTCAAAGTCTGCCACTGTCGCAGGATCGCACCCTGCCGCTGCTGTTGAGCGTCTTGCAAATATTCGAGTGAGTCGCCCTCAAACAAACTGAAATGCAGCGGAGATGTGGAGCCGAGGGAGGAAGGATCGAGGTCCTCATACACGAGTTCTCGCGCGACTGCCTCCTGCCATGGCTGATAAACGCGCCCGTCCAGCTCCAGGCGATCGACAAATTCCAGGTGCTTGTCATGAGATTCCGGTCTGTCCCCGAGCCCGTCTTTGAGCCTTCCGATCGATCGCTCCACAATCTGCAGGAACCGTACCTTTACCGTGAGGCGCGTATTCGAACCCACCTTCAGAAGGCACTCGGTCTGCATCAACGACGTTTCCGAGCCTGGTTCAAGTTCGCAATAGGACTGCGGGCACAGCACGCCGAAGTTCCACCGCCGCTGGTTTTTAACCGAGGACGGCCGGTAAGGGTACAGCATGTACCCTTCATAGAGAATGGCGTCCGCAATCTGTTCCACCCGCTCCAAGTTCACGGCTTCACCCCCGACTCGCAGGAGAGCGCGCGTTCAAGCGCCTGTTCCCAAGTTGGGATGCCGTGCTCAACCTTGTATTGGTACAAGCGTTCGAATGCATCGCGATGCAAATTGATCCAGACGCTGTTGGGGTAATAAGTGTCCATCATCTCTCGCCACATCTGTACCGGCAACTTGTATCGTGCCTCCTGTTCCCACGAAATCGGCGCGACTTGCAGAGGACTCTCCAACGAGCCATAAAAGATTGTTCCGCTGAAGAGCATCAGCAGTGGAATCTCCCCGCTTGCGAGACCTTCAAAGTACTTGGTCGAGGCAACCGTGAAGTCGAACGTGCATGGAACGTTCATGTCAGCAATGGTGCTCGAGCCCTCAAACGCCGGAACGATGACACTCGTGTGCGTCCACAACAGATTGCGCAGGGTCTTTCCCCAGCGCTCCGGATGGCCAAACAGATCGAGCAGGCGCTTCTGTTCCTGCGGCGCGTAGCTGCGCCGGGTAACTTCGATCTGGATCTGGCAACGCAACGCGATGGTGTGAATCTCTTCATCGGGCGTGATATTCCCGATCTGCAATTGAAACGCGAGCGTCGGAACAGCGGCAAACGGAACCACCTTCGCGTCTGCGATTTGGATGCTCAGCTCAGGCATCGAGCCCCCGGGACCGCTCCGACCTGGCGCCAAGATCGGCGAAAAAGTGTTCTATCTCCGCCCAGACCTCCGCACCGCCGGAGAGTCCCTTCCAGTGACTCCGCAGGATTCCGACAAGCTTGTAACACTCGTCGATCGGTGCGATGTAGTACTGTGCAGGAATCCCCTCCTCTCTTCGATCGATGCGATTGATCAGAAGGGCTTCAATATCGGGTCGGAGGTGCACCAAGACTGGATTCTTCTCCGCGATCGCAGTCCACGAGTCGAGGGGCAGTAAGGATTCGACGGCGCCCGCCGGACTCGGATAGAGAGCCACCATTTGTCCCTCGATGCTGGAATGAAAGAAAAATGCGAGGTTGATGGGAATGACCAGGTTGTTCCACTCGGCATCGGTCATCTCAAAGTTAACAAGGGACCGAATGCTTCGAGAAACTCGTTTGAACTTTGACCGCTCGGTTCCATCGAAAAGCAGCGAGCACGCATCGCAGGCACACAGAATCTGGCGTGACACCAGCTCAACCAGGTGAGGATGATCGTGGATCAGTTCGGCGCTGCACAACTCACAACGTTCGACACGCGATGCCGACCTACGCGGCCCGCGAAACTGGCGCAACACTCCCAGTGCGTGCTCAAAGGCCATTGCCTGCTGATCAGACATTCGGATTCCTTTCCGCACACACCTTCGGCGTCCTCAGCGGGCACCTCCCACTGGTTCCCGGCGTCCACCTGGCGCAGCGCCAACTGGTGAATTGGCGACCAGACTCTCGAGCGCGACAAAGCCGGTCGAAGAAGGTTCTTCAAGCCCCAGGATCTCGAGCGCCGTGATATCCGACGCAAGTTCGTACACGCCGTTCTCGACAATTCCCCGCAATTCATTAGTTGAAGAGCCGCAACTGTGCCCGCTCTTAGTAACACGCACCCGGACCGAGCCCTGATCGATGCTGACAAGATCGATTGCGCAGGAGAGCTTGCGCAATCGAGGACGAATCCTGTCCAGTGCCGCGTGCACCCGCGTTTCGAGGGCATCCGGATGCAATGAGTACAGCAGAAGGAGACCGCCGGCAATCTCATCCTTGCCAAGCTGGTCAATTAGCGCATTCCCGGCCTCACGGCTCTCGAAGATGATCTCCATCATTCTTTCGAGGCCTTGGCCGTGCACATCCATCAGGAGCTGTATCAACTCCTTGCCCGCCGTCTTCTGCGGGCCGTCGGGCATTTGATCGAACTGGCTTACCAACTCGCCGAGGCGCTTAACCAACTCCTGAAATCCGTCGCTGTTCGCCACGAGGCTCCTTTTGCAATCCGAAGTCTCATCCGCCGCGGCGGACGAAACCTCGGGCACTCAAGTTTTATTAATACTTACAACTTAATAAGAGTCAGAGGTGCAGGCCGAACATGGGCGAATGGTGGGTTTCCAGAACCTTTCCGTTGCCCAGGTACATGTGGACGCCACACGGCAGGCAAGGGTCAAAGCTTCGTACAGCGCGCATGATGTCAATCCCCTTGAATTTATCGGGGCCATTCTCCTCAAAGATCGGTGTGTTCTGCACCGCATCTTCATACGGTCCCGGCGTGCCATAGGAATCGCGGGGATTTGCGTTCCACGGAGTCGGAGGATATGGATGATAGTTCGCGATCTTGTGCCCGCGAATCACGACATGGTGCGACAGGACACCCCGCACTGCCTCGTGGAAGCCACATCCAATGGCTTCTTCGGGAACCTTGAAGTCGTTCCAGGTGCGGGTGCGTCCGGCATGCAACTCCGCCAGGGCCTGCTCCGCAAAGTAGAGAGCAGCTGCCGCCGCATACGCCTGAAAGTAAGTGCGCGCGCGATCACGCTCGATCGCGTTGCTCCACTTGGGAATCTTCCACTCGAATTCGACTTCCGGCATCGACACAGTTTTGGGCAAATAGATCTTCACGCTGTGGCCAGTTGCCTTGATATACCCGATGTCCACGATCCCGGCAAGCGCGGTTGCCCAGAATCGCGCGATCGGACCGCCGCCGGTATCGAGTGCAAGATAATCACCGGTGCGCTTGTCATACCATCGCGGCGACATGACCCAGGTGTATTTGCCCTTGAAGTCCCGTTTCTGCGGTTTCGGGTAAGTGCTCTGATTCCACGGGTGCCGCTGGTCGACCTTGTTTCCCAAAGGATCGGTCTGAACAAACGTCTGCGAGTTCTGCCAATCCTCATAAAACGAACTGCCCAGCAGAATGCGAATGTTGAGGTTGATATCGACCAGGTCATTGGTCACAAGTTTGCCATCGACTACAACCCCGGGCGTAACGTACATGCCGCGCCCCCACTCGCTCATATTGGCGTAGGTATAGTCGCAGACGTCGGGGTTGTTGAATGAGCCCCAGCAGCCAAGCAGAATTCGGCGGCGTCCTACCTCTTCATAGCCGGGGAGGGCTTCATAGAAGAAGTCGAAGAGATCGTCGTGCAGCGGAACCACTTTCTTCATGAACTCCACGTACTTCATCAACCGCACGATGTAGTCAGTGAAGAGTTGCACTGTGGGGACGGTTCCGACGCCGCCGGGGTAAAGAGTCGATGGATGCACATGACGGCCTTCCATCAGGCAGAACATTTCGCGCGTCATACGGCTGACTTGCAACGCTTCGAGATAAAAAGCGCCCGTGAAGGGATTCAGCGCCTTCATAATGTCACCGATGGTGCGATAGCCGTGGAGCTCCGCATGAGGCGCGGCCGCCTTCTCCGCCTTCTCCCAGACACCGGGATTGGTTTCCTTCACCATCGTTTCGCAAAAATCCACGCCGACCAGGTTGTCCTGGAAGATGTTGTGGTCGAACATGTATTCGGCAGCTTCGCCAAGGTTGACAATCCACTCCGCCATCGCCGGCGGCCGCACCCCGAACGCCATGTTTTGCGCATAAGTTGCGCAGGTGGCGTGGTTATCGCCGCAGATCCCGCAGATACGGCTGGTGATGAAGTGCGCATCGCGCGGATCTTTGCCCTTCATGAATATGCTGTACCCGCGGAATATCGACGAGGTGCTGTGACACTCGGCAACTATGCGCTTGCCGAAGTCGATTTTCGTGAAGATACCGAGGCTGCCCACGATCCTCGTGATCGGATCCCAGTTCATCTCGACTAACTGGCTCTTATCGGCATCTGTCTCGGAACGCGTCGCGGTAATCGTCGCCATCGCAGTGTCTCCTCCATGTTGTTAGTAAGTACTGGGGTGGTAGCCGGTAGTGAGTTCGGCGCGAGCGTGGCGCCACTTGGGCTCCTTGTTCACCGTCGCTTGGGTCAGGCTGCGCAGGCCACGGATCGCCTTGCCCCAGCCCTGGACCGCGGTCGTTGACATCCTGGCGCCGGGAGGCTCATCCATGAACGGCATGAACTTGTCGGGAAATCCCGGCATGGTGCAACCGATGCAGATGCCACCCACATTGGGGCACCCACCGATTCCCGCCATCCATCCCCGCTTGGGCACGTTGCAATTTACCACCGGCCCCCAGCATCCGAGCTTCACAATGCACTTCGGAGAACTGTACGACGTGGCGAAGTCGCCCTGTTCGTAGTACCCCGCGCGATCGCAGCCCTCATGCACGGTCTTGCCGAAGAGCCAGGTCGGTCGCAACTGGTCATCGAGAGGAATCATCGGCGCCAAGCCAGCCACCTGGTACAGAAGGTACAGGACAGTCTCCATGAAGTTATCCGGCTGCACCGGGCAGCCCGGAACATTCACGATGGGCAGACCGGCCTTGGACTTCCAATCCCAGCCAAGATAGTCAGCCAGCCCCATGCAGCCGGTAGGATTGCCCTCCATGGCGTGAATTCCGCCGTAGGTTGCGCATGTCCCGCACGCGATAACAGCGACGGCCTTGGGAGCCAGGCGATCGATCCACTCGCACGTCGTGATCGGCTGGCCGGTGTCCGGATCGGTTCCCACCGCGGCCCAGAAACCTTCCTTCTTGATCTTCTCGTTGGGAATGGAACCTTCCACAACCATTACGAAGGGATCCAGATTCCCGGAGGCCGCCTTGTAGTAGAAATCGAGGAAGGCGCCACCGTTCTCGTAGGCCAGCACGGGATTGTGCAGGTGAACCTTGGGAAGTCCGGGAATGGCGCCGAGCAAAACGTCTTCGATGCTCGGCTGTGTCGCAGCCGTTATGGAGACCGAGTCTCCGTCACATCCCAGACCCGCGGTGATCCACACAATGTGCAATTCAGCCACGGCAGGTTTCTTCTGTGTCATTCGACCGTGAGGTACTGCTTGTGCGCTCATGACCTGGATACTCCTTTCGGTGCCGCTGATTCACTTCGCTACCGAACCCTTAGGCCGGCAGGCGTCACCCGGCTTCGCTCGTTTGGCAAGACTCCGCGATGGCGCAGAGACGTACACTACCGCATTCGCGCCCGAGCGTGTCGGCGCCGTCGTTCTGATCTTTCGGTTCTTTCGACCTCTCTCGAATGCCAACTCGGCGACTAGTCCTTCTACGTCAGGCAGACGTAGAAAGAGGGGAAGACGCCGTCAACAAGCGCTATCCAAACAGGCACTGCAAGTGGGAGGCAAGCGGGACCAGCCTTATTCTCACTTCATACTTTTGCTGAGGGGCGCATCAGGGTTTCCCCGATATGATCGATGTCAGTTTGTCTTCTCGTTGATCTTCCATTGAATCGCGTGCTGGATCAATTCCCGCCCGCTGCGCAGAGACAGCTTTTCTTTGATATGAGCCTGGTAAGTCTCGACCGTCTTGATACTCAAGTGGAGTTGCTCGGCGATCTCACGTGTACCGCGGCCTTCGCCGATCCCGCGAAACACCTCCAACTCCCGATCCGATAGCGCCGCGATCCGCGATTGAAGAATCGACGGAGTTCCGTCGATATACTGTTGGAGCATCTTCTTTGACATGGTGTCGCTGAGATACACGTCGCCATTGAGAATACGGCGCACCGCGACCAGGACTTTCTCAGTCGCCTCCTGCTTCATGATGTAACCATTGGCTCGCGCGCGAAGGGCGCGTTCCGCATAAATAGCTTCATCGTGCATTGAGAGAATCAGCACCGGCAGGTCTGGCTCGAGGGCCCGGATGCTCTTGAGTAACTCAAGTCCGTCCGGCCCTTTGAGCGAGATGTCCAGGATCATGATGTCGGGTTTCTTTTGCGCAATGCACTGTAGAGCCGTATGCGCCTCTTCGGCCTCGCCGCAAACCCGCATATCCTGTTGCTGGTTGATCAACAGGGCCAATCCCTGCCGCAGCAGCGGGTGATCGTCCACGATCAGTACGGTTTTCCTGGCGTGCTGGGCAGCCTGTTCGGGGATAGAAAGTGTCGCCATGGGCGTATCCTTATTTCTCCGGGCTCATTGGAAAGGTGCACGAAACCTGGGTACCCCGGGTCCGGTTCGGTTTCACCTCGAGCCTGCCGCCAATCATCGAGGCTCGATAGTTCATGATGTGCAGTCCCATTCCCTGGGTGTTTCCGCGATCCTCCGGGATGCCGGTGCCGTCGTCCACGATGAGCAGCGTACCGCAATCGTTCGCGGTTGTCAGGCGAAGCACAATGTTGCGCGCGTTTCCATGTTTCAGCGCGTTATTCACCGCTTCCTGGGCGATGTGGTACAAATGCGTTGCGATCCCGTCGTCATGGATCAGGACCGGGGCTTCGCACTCAAATCGGCACGAAGCTCCATAGATGTCTTCCACCTCTCCGGCCCACAGTTGCAGCGCAGACATCAGTCCCTGCGCGTCCGACATCACGGGCAGAAGTCCGCGCGCCAGTTCCCGAGTCTTGTGGACCGCTTCGTTCACCAGTCGCACAATTTTCGCCGCATCGGCGGCATCGGCGATTTTTCTCTCCGCCAGTTTCTCTTCGTGCACCTTGGCCATGAAGGCAATTCCCGTCAGGTGCTGTCCCAGTCCGTCGTGCAGATCCTGGCCGATTCGTCGCTGCTCCCTGGCGCTGATGTTCAGTAACGCTCTCTCCAACTGTTCGCGCTCCGTGATATCAATACCGGTGGCAATGATGTAATCAGGCGCGCCGTCGCCGCCGGGCAGCAGGGAACTGGACCACGCAATCAATCGACTCGTGCCATGCCGCGTCACCCAATGGCTTTGATAGTCCTGCGGAAGGAGGTCGGCGCTCAACTGTTCGATCACCGACCGGGATCGGGCCACCTCCTCCGCCAGCATAAAAAAATCCCAGATGCATTTGCCCCGGACCTCGTCGAATGCGTAGCCGGTGGTGAGTTCGCAGGCCCGATTGAAGCGCACGATGCGCCCGTCGTGGTCGAGGACCGTGATCAGCGCCCCCACTGTATCCAGTATTCCGGAGACGAAATTTCTCTCCTGTTGGAGAGCCCGCTCGGTGTGTTTCAGATCGGAAATGTCGAATGCCACGCCATGGATGAACCAAGGCTGGCCATCGGGGCGGCGCACCATCCGGGCATCGCAGTGGAACCAGACCACATGGCCGTCGCGCGCGATCACGCGATACGAAGATCGCAGCGCCTTGCCCGAAATAAACATGTCCGCCGCTTCGAGGCTCCAGCGTTGCTTGTCGTCGGGATGGATGTGTTCGTACCAGCGAACCGGGTCTTCCAGCCACTCCTCGCGAGAATAGCCCAGCGCCGCTTCAATCTCCGGACTGACATATGCCTCGCTGACTCCACGATCCACGTAGGCCATGAAGACCACTGCCGGAATCTGTTCCAGCAGGGCACGATACTTTGCTTCAAGATTCGAGGGATGCGCATCATCGATTGGCGGCCGCGCGGCAGAACCGGCCGGGTCATGCGACGAGCGGCTGAAAACGCCAGCCAACTCCAGCAGCACCGACTGGGCCTGCTCCAGATCTGCGGACAGGCCAGGCTCTTCAACTTCTTGTTCGCGCCCTCGCTTGCGAGCATCCCATTCGGCTTGTGCAAGTAACGCCATCCGTTATTCGACCTGGGGCAAGTGCGTATTTATATTGGTCGCTCGGGTACAGAACGATTGCGGCGCCAACTGGGGACCTTGTTTAGAGATGCCTGAGTGAACTTGCGCAGAGAGTGAATGGCCCGCCCGTACGTCTGAACCGCGGCAGACGAAAGCAGGGACCCTGGCGGCTGGTTCATGAATGGCATAAATTTATCGGGGAATCCCGGCATCGTGCATCCAATGCAGATTCCGCCTACATTCGGGCACCCGCCGATTCCTCCCATCCAGCCGCGCTTCCCAACATTACACTGCACGACAGGCCCCCAGCATCCCAGCTTCACAATGCAGAGGGGGGAACCATATTCCTCCGCAAACTGGGCCTGTTCGTAATATCCTCCCCGGTCGCATCCTTCGTGGACCGTACTACCGAACAACCATGTTGGACGCAGCGCCTCGTCGAGGGGAATCATAGGCGCGTGACCGGTAGCCATGTAAAGCAGATAGAGTAACGTTTCGGTGAAATTGTCGGGCTGCACCGGGCAGCCAGGTATGCACACGATCGGAATTCCGGCCTTCGTCTTCCAATCCCAGCCAAGGTAGTCGGGGAGCCCCATACATCCGGTCGGGTTCCCTTCCATGGCATGAATGCCCCCATATGTGGCACACGTGCCGGCCGCGATTACCGCCCAGGCCTGAGGAGCGAGCCGGTCGATCCATGCGCACGTGGTTATCGGCTGCCCTGTGGCCGCATCTGTGCCGAACGACGCCCAATAGCCCTCCGGTTTATTGGTCTCATCGGGAATCGAGCCTTCGATCACCAGGATAAAATTTTCGACTTTGCCTTCTGCCGCCTGGTGGAAGCGGAGCAAAAAGCCATCCCCATTCTCGGCCGAGAGAAACGGGTTGTGCAGGCGTACCTTGGGCGTCCATGGAATGCCCCCTCGCACCAGGTCTTCGATGCTTGGCTGCGTGGCCGCGGTCATCGCAATCGTGTCCCCGTCACAGCCCAGCCCCGCCGTAATCCACAAAACGTCGATCTCTTCGATCTTTCGGGAAGGTTGGTTCGGGAGTCCCACCAGGCCGCCTCTTTCCCATCCATTGGCAAATGACGCAGGGACCATAATCTGCCTGAATCAGGGATCTGCGCAAGCCAAGAATGCCGGATACCGTACACAGCGTGGCTCCGGCGTCCTGGCTGGGTCTTCTCCAGAAGCCGGCAGCTTTCGTGTCCCGACAACGCCATTGCGCATCAAAGGCAGAAGGAGCGAGACTGGTCCATTGCAAATGGTCGAGTCTCACCGACTGAAGGAAATGGGGAACCGGATGAAGCGGACAATTTACGCAGTAACGGCGGTTAGCCTGGCTTGGTTTTTGTTACGGGTGGCGCCCGATATCCGCCGATATATGAGAATGAGGGCGATGTAGTGCCGCCGACCGATGTCCAAGAACGTTAGGACCTGCCGATGAGGAGCAAATTGCTCGGTGCCAATCTTTTCGCCTTTTTTGCGAAAGGGTGGAAAGCAACGACTCCGCGCCAGATCTGTAATCCGGTATTCAATGCCGCCCTCACCTGCCTGGCACCCGGCATTCGAAATTCTCTGCCGCGTTCGTGTCGCCCTGTCCCTTGTATCGTGCCACCGTCGGATAGGCGCACAAAGGCCGCGTCAATCGCACACCTTCGGACCCGCTCCTGGCATCCACTCCGATTTTTCCCGTTGCAATAATCTTCTCGGGAGCCGTCCCCTGCATAACCCAGCGATCGAGAGCCAGGAGAATGTCGTGGTCGGCATCGTCCGGATCCGATTTGAGTGCGGCAATGTCGTCGTTCCCAAAGCTCGTAGCGCCGGGGCCGCCCGCGCAATGCTGCATTCCAGGCACCATGAACAATCGGTAAAACCCCTGGATATCCGTCGGGTTGGTCGATCGCGGATCCGGGTACTGACCGAGAAACGCCCGAACATCCTCGTAAAAATTGATGGAATCGCGAGGCGCTATGGCTGCGTCGCTCCAGCCGTGGTACTGGATCAGCTTTCCTCCGTGATCCCGGAAACTGCGCAGGTCCGGGTTATAGGAATTCAGGATCGCCCCCGTCTTTTCATCGGCCAGACGCACGTCGCGATCGAAATCCATCGTCCGCCAATCCCAGTGTGGGTCTTCGTGGACCGCCTGACCGAAGAAGCTGTTTCCGAAAAGACTCTGCACCGACGGCCCCAGGATCCATAGCGACCACCCTCCAGGCTCCGCCTCGCTGCCCGGCTCATACCCCGGATAGATTTGTTCTCCGCTGCGCGGATTTTTCGGGCCCGCATAGATCTTCTCGAGCGCCTCGACTTGCGGCTGCGTCAGGCAGTCCGCGCCCGCCGCACCGTGGCACAGCAGGACTGTCGGGTCGAAGTGACATGCGCGGGGATCTTCGATCAGCCCATCTTTCACTCCATCCAGCGCATCGCACGCGGCCAGGGCCGCCTTCTGAATCACCGGAAGTTGTTCGATGGCAATCTTGCTCTCCGGTTTCCCGTTCAGCGCCATCTCATTCCAGACGAAGCCCGCAAAGTGATGAGTCCAGTGATTCGCCGGCGCTCCCGCGATAATGCCGTTGAAGTCCTCGGGATACCGCTCCGCCTCCATCAGCGCTTCCCGTCCTCCGTCCGAGCATCCTGAAAAATACGCCTGCCCCGCGGTCTTGCCGTAATAAGCCTGAAGGATCTCTTTTGAAAGAATCGCTGTTTCATGCAGGGATCGATAGCCGAAATCGATCAGTTTTTCGGGATGTCCGATGGCCCACGTCGCGTCCGGCATGATGCCCTGGCCTTCATGTCCGCCGTCCGTCGCCGAAACCGCATAACCGCGCGCCAGCGGCGCCACCAGGCCGGCCGGCTGGATGGATCCGGCCCAGCCCCCATTGCCGCGCTGCATGTATTTGCCGTTCCATGCCTCCCGGGGTGGCAGCCATAATGTGAAATCGATTTCGGAATCCGACGTGGGACGCGCTACCCCGCTCACTTCGCAATGCCGCGGAACGGTGACATCCGGCACCTTGAATGGCATCCCCGGGGGCTGCTTCAAAGGCGCAGGTTCCTGCGATACCGCCGAGACCACCGTTGCGTGATCGAGCTTGATGTCTTTGAGAGCCTCACAGGCTTGTTGTGCGATGGCGAAGCTGGGGCTCGCAATCATCAAAGCGCTCAACCCGGTTACAAGGCCGTTCCCTAGTCGCATAAGTTCGCTTCTCCCGTCATGCTTTTGATTGCCGGGACCTATTGTTCCATAGGTTGGTGGGCGACAGAACGGATTCGGCCGATTAAATCCCGGGATGGCTCACGCTTTTTGTATGAGGCACAAGACTCATGTAGATGTCGCGGGGAATGTTTGTCTGCCAGTGGTTCGTGGCCCGCGCCAGCAGGACGGCTCCAAAAAAGATGTAAGCCAGGATAACCGTGACCGCGACTGGCCCCAGTTTGCGTCGATACCACCGCTGCGGAGCCGCTGCCGCCTTTTGCGCGGGCAGCGCAAATTGCAGCGCATTTTCCGCCGGACAAGCGGCCACGCACACCATGCACGCGCTGCATTCAGCAGAACGGATTTGCACCAGCTGATCGACAGCAAGACCCGCCGGGCAGGCATGGGCGCACTTGGCGCAATCGATGCAAGCCTCGGCATCGCGACGGATCTTTGCCGGACTCAGAATCGACATCAGCCCAAGCAGCGCTCCGTAAGGGCACAGGTACCGGCACCAGAAATTCTGCACAACCATGGAGAGGATTACCAGCAGACCGATGACGATTGCGGCAGTCAGCCCCATGTGCCGGAAGAAGTCCAGCATCTTCACATCGGCAATGATCCCGTAAGGCGTCGACATGAATCCGTCCAGGACTTCAACCGACATGCCCCCGATGATCCAGGCGAAAAATCCGAGCAGCAGGTACTTGAGCCCGCGCAGAGGCAAGTCCGCCCATTTCGGCAGCCGAAAGTTGCGCCCCAAAATCCGGCGCCCCATCTTCCACAAGTTCTCAGAGAAGGTTCCGACCGGACACAACCACGAGCAGAACGCTTTCTTGAGCAGAACACTCATCAGCACAAAGCCGAGAAACAAGTACATCGCCGCCGGATGAATCGCCGGAACACGCCCGGTGAGCAGGAAGTATTTGGAATTCATCAACCCCGCAATGGGAAGCCAGCCTTCCACTCCAGCCGGGCGGGCCACATACAGAGCGTTTCCGCCGCGCTCGAAGTATCGTACCCAAAGGAAAAACTGGAGCCCGATCCACGCGTTCAAGGCGATGAACAGCCACTGGACCACGCGCCGGACCCGTTGGGATCGATCGGGGGAAGAGCGCCGCGTCCATTTCTTTTTCGGCTCGTGCAATGGAATCTTGTTAGCGCCCGCGCTTGCCATCTTGGAATCCCTCCATCCGAAGGCTATTGGAAGACTCCACGGGGCTTCAGCGACTTTGGTCACACCACTAGGCGGGAGATAACCTCCGGAGGCGAACGCCGGGAATTTGAAAAAGGCGCGGCTGGTTTTGTCCTGTGTGAGAAAAGGGCTGAATGTAACAAAAAAACCTTGTTTTCAGTCCAAAAAATCTGCTAGAAAACCATTTAGATTCATTCCAAGTACCTTAACGAACGAAAGCCCAACGAGGCATCACCCCGTTGGGCGCACCTGCCGGCCGACGGCCGTTAGTTGAACAGGTCTTTCATCTTTTCGATCAGGGTTGGCGACGTTGGCTTGTTGTCGACGTTCATCAACTCAGCCAGCTTCCCAACCAGCTCCCGTTGGGCGCGCGAAAGTTTGCGCGGCACCTGTACAAGCACCTTGACCACCAGGTCGCCATTTCCTTTTTCGTTCAGGAACGGGACCCCCCGGCCACGTATACGCAATTCCTTCCCGCTTTGGGTGCCTTCGGGAATCTTGAGATTGACTGGCCCGTCGATACCCGGAATTTCGATCTCCGCGCCCAGCGCCGCCTGCGGGAAGCTGATGGGAACAACGCATTGAAGATCCTGCCCGTTGCGCTCAAAAAAGTCGTGCGGCCGGATCGAAAGCACTACATAGAGATCGCCCTTGGGGCCGCCGGCGCGTCCGGCATCGCCTTCGCCGGCATAACGTATGCGCGTTCCATCCTCAACCCCGGGAGGCACCTTTACATTCAGTTTCAGTTCCTTGGCCATCCGCGTTTCGCCGCGGCACGTCTGACAGGGATCGCCGATGATCGATCCCGTTCCACCGCATGCGCCGCAGGTGCGAGCCACAGAGAAAAATCCCTGCTGATAGCGGATCTGGCCGCGTCCCTGGCACTGCGCGCATACAGTGGGGCCCCGTCCCGACGCGCTGCCCCGCCCGCTGCACGTTGGGCACATCTCGAGGCGGCGTATCTTGATCTCCGTCTCAGTCCCGAAGATAGCGTCTTCAAAATCGATGGTCAGGTCAAAGCGCAGATCGTCGCCGCGCTGTTGTCGGGAGCCCCGTTGCGGGCCGCCGCCCACGCTGAACATCTCGCCGAACAGATCGCCGAAAATGTCCCCGATGTCGACTCCGCCTGCGAATCCGCCAAAACCGCCCGGTCCCGACGCACCCACGCCGGCGTGCCCGTAGCGGTCGTACGCAGCCCGCTTGTCGGCATCGCACAGTACCTGGTAGGCCTCGCTCGCCTGTTTGAATTTCTCTTCTGCGGCGTGGTCGCCGGGATTGCGATCAGGATGATACTTCAACGCCATCTTGCGATAGGCGCTCTTCAACTCCTGATCACTGGCATCCCGCGATACACCCAGTACCTCGTAGTAATCTGCTTTGCTCACGCTCAATGTTTATTCTTTCTGCTGTTTAGGGTTGGAAACCACGCGCACCAGAGCCGGCCGCACTAGACGATCGCGCAGTTTGTAACCACGGCGAATCTCTTCGGCGACCGTGTGGTCAGGCAGATCGTCTCGCTCCACAGACCCCAGGGCTTCATGGTATCGCGGATCGAACTCCTCGCCGGTTGTCGCCACCGGAATCACCTGTAACTGTCGCAGTGCATCTTCCATCTGCTTGACGATCAACTCCACGCCGGAGCGTAACTGGTCCGCGGAACCCTTCGCTTTGAGTGCCAGTTCAAAATTGTCCAGCACGGGAAGAAACTGTTCGACAACATTTCCCGTGGCATAGTCGCGAAACTCGGCCTTTTCCCGATCCGCCCGTTTGCGCGCGTTATCGAACTCCGCCTGCAGCCGCGCCAGCCGGTCCTTGAAATGGTCTCGTTCTGCTTTCACCTGTTCGTATTCAGCCTGGCCGGCAGCTATGCCAGCCTCGGGAGGCCCGGCGGCTGGAACGGTTTCTGCCTCAGGAGCTGCCGAATCGATCTCGGCCGCCTGCCCCGGTGTGGGCTCCGACTCAACTTCACCCTTGTCTATTACTTTCAATTCCGATTCATGTTTTGGCATACTTCTATGAATTCTCCGAAGGATCTTCCTCAGCTTTTTCAATGATAAATTCCGTCGCGAAGATCGGCCTCTGAGGTCTCTGCCGATGTCCAACAGGGTAGGTCCAACTTACCGGCCCATCTCGGCCGCGGCTTCAGTCGGTTGGGATTTCCAGGATTCGCTCCGAAAGACCTGCGATGTATCGCACTGCGTGGATCATCTCCTGATATTGGATACGGGTCGGAGCGATAACCGCGACAGTTCCGAAATTGGCATGACCCAGCCGTGCCGGCGCACCGATCAACACCAGGTCCTGCATGGCCGGCGAGGCCTGATCGAGGCCGACCACGACCCGCACCTCCTGCTGGCGGCCGTCCACATAGGCGGTCAGCAATTCCACCAGGCGCTGCTTGGCCTCAAGCGCCAGCAGCATTTGCCGCAATCGTTCACGATCCACTTCTGCCGCGATCAGGTTTGCCATTCCATCCACGAAAATCGTCGGGCCGCTCAGGTCTCCGGATAAAGCTCCCTTGTTGCAGAGTTCTTCGACCGCCTCAAGCATTTGATGATAAGCAGCGCGTTCGAGTTCCATGCGCCGCGCCACCTCGGCGCGAATTCGCTCAATGGCCCACCCACGAAAACTTTCGTTCAGGTAGCGCGCCGCTGTCTCCAACTCCAGATGCGTCAGTTCGCGGTCGAGGATCAGCACCCGATCCTGCACCGCGCCGGTCTGGGTGACAAGGACTGCTAATACCCGGCCCGTCGTCAGGCGCAAAAAATGGATATGCTCCAGCACTTGCGCCTGGGTCGCCGCGGCCAGGGCCACTCCCAGGCCGCTCGACAGCAGCGCCAGCACCTGCGACGTGCGCTCCAGATACTCATGGGTGCTGGAGACGCCTGAAAAGTTTCGATCGATCTGTTCCCGGCGCTCTTCGCTCAGCGAATTGCCTTGCGGCGGGGAGTTAGGCGCGCCGCCCTTCGCTCCTGCGGCCAACCGCCCGGACTGAGTGATCTGATCTACGTAATAGCGAAAAGCAGCAGCGGTCGGCACACGCCCGGCCGAGGTGTGCGGCTGTTCGAGCATGCCGGAGTCTGCCAGGTTGGCCATTACGTTTCGGATCGTCGCAGAGCTCAAACCTTCGCGATTCTCGAAAAAGCGGGACACAGCCTGGGATGCCACGGGCTCGCCGGTGGCGATGTATAGCTCGATGATGGCCGTGAGCACCAGCCGCTCCCGATCCGACATCTTCCGTGTTCTCCCTTGCGCCCTTTTTCATCGCCGGCAGATGCGGCAATATTTTCTGCCCACGGTCCGGACAAGTTCTCGACCGGCTCAAATCACTGAATAGATTACGGGTTCTTCGCAACTTCGGGACGCAATTACCCTGTTTAATTTTAGGTGTAAGAAAACAAAAGCGTCAAGCTCGGCGAGCATCCGTAATGCTTTCAACAAGCGTAAACCCTTGACAACCGTTCCGCTGCGCCAACGCCTGCAGGCACGCTCTCTCGCCAGCCTGATCTGATGTAACTCTTGAAGTTCCTTGCAATTCGGTAGATAAATCGTCCCCTGAGAAAAGCAACCGAATCCTCGTGGCAAGTTTCTCATTGAATGTGAATATGGTGTAAATCCGACGATCGAAGAGAGAAGGTTCGAGTGGGAAAGAGAAATTCAAAAGGGCTGGCAAATCCATCTATTCTCAAACCGTTGGACAAGCCGGACGGAATTCTGCAGGTCATTATCGAGACTCCCAAGGGAAGCAGAAACAAGTTCGCGTTCGATCCCGATCAACGGGTCTTTGCCCTCAGCAAAGTGCTTCCGGCTGGTATGTCGTTCCCCTATGATTTCGGTTTCCTGCCTCGAACTCTTGCGCAAGACGGCGACCCCATAGATGTTCTGCTCCTGATGGACGAACCGGCATTTCCGGGCGTAGTGGTACGCTCCCGTCTGATTGGTGTCATCGAGGGCGAGCAACTCGACGGGAAGAACAAGATTCGCAACGATCGCCTGCTTGCGGTCGCCGAGGCCAATCACCAGTACGCGAATATCCGGACCTTCAAGGATCTTCCCTCTCTTTTCCTCCAGGAGATCGAAGAATTCTTCGTCAATTACCACCGCCACGAAGGCAAGCAATACAAACTGCTGGGGTGTAAGGGATCAGGTGAAGCCATGCGTCTGATCAAGAAAGCGCGGCGGGCCGCATGAGGGAGGAAGCAGAGTGTTATCCTCCACTTCCGGAGAACTAGTCGCCCGCTTCCTGATCGGAGGCGTCATCGTTTCACTTTTCGCTGTCATCGCGGAGGTGCTTCGGCCGAAGAGCTTCGCCGGGCTTTTCGGCGCTGCGCCATCCATCGCGCTGACTACGCTTGCCATCGCGATCGCCCAGCACGGTAAAGACTACGCATCCCTTGAAGCCCGCTCCATGATCCTCGGCGCCGTCGCGTTCTTTTTCTATGCCGCGGCAGCGAGTTGGCTTTTGATCCGCCACAAAACACAGGCGCTTGCGACCACCGTTGGGCTGCTGCCCTTGTGGCTTGTCGCGTCGCTTGCATTCTGGTTCTTCGCGCGTCACTGAGGAGGCGAGATTGGCATGATGGTTCAGGCGAAACTCGCGTCAATCAAGGGCATTGCTCTCCATGAGTGGGCGGTGAGGTTCTTTTTTGGCGGAGCGGTGTGCGTGGCCGCCGGCCTGATCGCCAGGCGTTTTGGTCCCGGTGTCGGCGGACTCTTTCTGGCCTTTCCGGCCATCTTCCCCGCGGGAGCAAGCATGGTGGAAGCGCACGAAAAAAAACACAAGGCCCGCGCAGGATTCGACGGAACCAATCGCGGGAGAACCGTCGCCGGCGTGGATGCCGCGGGGGCCGTGCTCGGCTCCGTAGGCCTCGTTGGCTTCGCCCTTACCTGTTGGATCTGCCTTCCTCGCCTGTCGGCCGTTGCCACATTCCCACTCGCAGTTCTGGTCTGGTTGGCGCTCTCGATCACCCTTTGGCTGCTTTTGAAGGGCCGCACTTTTCGTAACATGCGGGGAGGCAAAGCCAACCTCCGTGTCTTTCGCGATTCGTAATGTTGCCGGCCTCATCTTATTTGGCTATCGTGAGCAATTCCTGCGCCCAACTTCTACCCATCAACTACCAAAGGCATAATAGAAAGTGCCCCATTCCTTACGGGGAGGGTTAGCTTCAGGATGAATCACGTGAGGCACGTCTTACCGGCTGTGGCTGTAGTCATGTTGTGTCCCCTCGGTCTGCCGGCTCAAAATGCACCTTCGATTGCCTCCGGCCCGGCCGTTGCATCTGTCGGCGAGGCAGCGTGGCGTCAAGAGATTGATACCTGGCGGTTACAGCGCGAACACGAACTGTCCGCGCCTGACGGCTGGCTTACGCTCGTCGGACTTGACTGGTTGAAGCCGGGCGTCAACTCGTTCGGCGCGGCCGCCGATAATCAAATCAAGGTTCCCGCTCAGGCGCCTCCCCATATCGGCTTGCTCACCGTATCGGGGTCAACAGTACAACTCCTCGCGCCATCGGGAGGTTTTCCCTCCGGCCTTCAGATCGATGGCAAGCCTGCGCGCGAGGGCGTCCTCAGCGCGGACGATGCCAAACCCTCCACGCTGACCTGGCACGCGCTCACGCTGGTGGTACTTCCCCGCGGTGCCCGTTATGCGCTACGCGTAAAAGATGCCGATTCGCCGACACGCACCGAGTTCCATGGCCTGCATTGGTATGCTGCCGACCCGACCTATCGCGTTACGGCCCGCTGGATTCCCTACAACCCGCCCCAGGTCGAACGGATTGCCACGATCATTGGCACCACACTCAACATGACGGCACCCGGGGCCGCGGAATTTCTTCTCAAGGGCAAAATCTACCTCCTTGAGCCGGTGATTGAAGGCGGTGAAAAGGACAAGCTCTTTTTTATCCTGCGCGACACGACGAGCCAGACCACGACGTATCAGGCCGCCCGTTTCCTGCATACAGGTTTGCCCAGTAATGGATTGACCCAGCCCGGGACCCTCACACTCGATTTCAACGAGCTCTATAATCCGCCATGCGCATATACTCCCTACGCGACCTGTCCCCTGCCCCCGGAGAAGAACCGGCTGGCCGTCGCCATCGAAGCCGGAGAGCAGCGATACTCGCATTAGACTCCGCGAGGACGCCCAGCATCCACATCAGTATGGCCAAAGGCTTGTTTGAGAATCGGAATCTCGATTGCACATCAGCTTCCATGCGCGGGTTGGGATCGCGCAGGGCAGGCTGATAGATTCTAAGTGGGTCTCCACCCACATATTCCGCCGTGGCAGTGTCGCGCGTACACGATCCAACCTGGCACGGAAGATCCCTGGCAGGACGATAGTCATGTCGCACCCCACCGAAGACCTTCGCATCAAATGGACCAAAGTCGTTCTGCCCCCAGTCTTCCTTGAGGAAGAACGCCCCACGTCCGAAGCGGCGATTGCGACCATCTTCAACTCCCGACTTGAAATCACCCGCATCCTGGCCAAGAGAGATACGCGCCTGCTCGTTCTTGTGGGTCCCTGTTCCATTCACGACACCAACGCCGCGCGGGATTATGCCGACCTGCTTCAGGGCGCGATCGGCGAATTCTCCAACGATCTGCGCATTGTGATGCGGGTCTATTTCGAGAAGCCCCGCACCATCCTCGGATGGAAAGGCCTGATCAACGATCCCTATCTCGACGAATCCTTCAAGATCAATGACGGGCTCCGCATGGCTCGCCATCTGCTCCTCGATCTGGCCGAGATGGAAGTTCCTGCGGGCACCGAATTTCTCGATATGATTTCGCCCCAGTACATAGCCGGCCTGGCCAGCTGGGGAGCCATCGGCGCGCGCACCACCGAGAGCCAGGTGCACCGCCAACTCGTCTCCGGTGTCTCATGCCCAGTAGGGTTTAAGAACGCCACCTCGGGCGATGTGCAGGTGGCCATCGACGCCATTCTCTCGGCGGCTCACTCGCACACCTTTCTCGGCCACACTCACCACGGCCAATCGGCAATCTTTGTGACCGCCGGCAATCCTGATTGCCACATCATCCTGCGCGGTGGCCGTAACCTGACCAACTACGATGCCCAAAGCGTAGCCAGTACCACGGCACAATTGGAGAAGGCCGGCCTTGCGCCACGCATCATGATCGACTGCAGCCACGCCAACAGTAGCAAGGATTACACCCGTCAGGCGCTTGTGTGTCATGACGTCGCCTCCCAGATTGCCGCGGGCAATCGCAATATCATCGGGGTGATGATGGAGAGCAATCTGGTCGCGGGCGCCCAGAAGATCGTTCCCGGCAAGCCCCTCGTATATGGCCAGAGCGTCACCGATGCCTGTATCGCGTGGCCCGAAACCCACGCGCTACTCAGCGAACTCGCCGCCGCTGTCCGGACCCGCCGGCAGCGCGCAGACTGAACCGGGGGAAAATAGCGGATGTTGAATTTCTATTCGGCCTACAACCCTTTTCTAACTATGGCATCGTAAGTAACATACCGGACATAGGTGTGTCGTTCCGCCGGCGTACGCCCGAGTGTGGTGAAGTAAAGGAACTGGCCCGTTGGAGGTGCTTCCCTCCAGGTTCCAGATGCCGAGTTAATGGCATCCTCTCCAGTGATTCGTTTCGGGGAGGCGTGTCATGATCGAGGCACCGCAGAACGGCGAAAAGTGGCAGGATATTGAAGAAATCGTGCATCGTTACAGGAGTTTCGCGGTAGCCGGGCAGTTTGCCGCTGTCGTCATGCACGAGATCAACGGTCCTCTCGAGGCCGTGACCAACCTCAACTACCTCATCCAGCAGGACGTCGATAATCCGGCCCTCGTCCGCCAATACAGCCAGCTCATTGAAGAACAAGTCCTGAACCTCATCAAGCTTTCGCGGCAGACCCTCAGTTTTTACCGGTCAGAGGAAAACCGGGAAGTCGTCGCCATTTCCACCCTGGCTGAAGCCGCCCTGCGCGTCCACCAGAAGACCATCTTCGCCAAGCAGATCCGGATTCGCAGAAGCCTGCCGTCCGATGTTACCGCGGAAGTGAATCCGGGCGACATGCTGCAGGTGATCTCCAACCTTGTTGGCAACGCGATCGATGCTTTGCCGGAGGACGGCATCCTCCAGGTGCGGGTGAAGCGCTGCACCCGGGATGTTTGCATCATCGTAGCCGACAATGGCCACGGCATCCCCGACCCCATCCGGGCCAGGATCTTCGATCCTTTCTTTACCACGAAACGGGAACGCGGCACCGGGCTTGGGCTCGCCATTTCCAAGGCCATCGTCGAGAAACATCAGGGAAGAATCCGCACCCGAAGCAGCACCCGCACCCCGAGAAGCGGCACCATCTTCCGTATCTCACTGCCTTCAGCAGAACAAATCTCGGCGGAGCAATGATTCCATCTGTCTGGATTGGGAGTCGTCCTGGGAGTCATCATGGTCCAAAAGACCGTCAGCCTGAGAGACTCGGAAGGCGGAGCGCTTCCTGACCTGCCCTTCGATCCTCAATCAATTTCGGGCACTATAGATCGTCTCACTTCAGCTCCAATTCCCATTCCTGACCAATCAGGTCGTGGCCGAAGCTATGGTGGGGCTCTTCCCTTACCAACCGAAATCCGGCGCGTTCATAAATCCGATGGGCCGCGCTCAGCATACTTTGCGTCCAGAGAACGACCTTCCTGTATCCGGCCGTATGCGCGAAGCGCAGGCACTCTGTGACCAGTGCTTCGCCCAAACCCATCCCTCGCGCGCTCGGCTCTACAAACAGCAGGCGCAGCTTCGCAGTCCGCGGCTCATCGGGATGCTTAACCAGGAAGATGTGTCCCACGTGCTCTCCATCGATCTCCGCGATCCAGCACCGTTCTCTTTGGGGATCGTAATGGGTGATGAAGTCACCCACGATCTTCGCCACCAGAGCCTCAAACGTCCCGTCCCAGCCGTCTTGCGCCGCGTAGCCGACCGCCTCGCTGTACACCACCCAGCCCATATCCCCGATGCGGTGGGGCCGCAACACAAAACGGCTGCGCTCCCCGGGGCGGGTAAGAATACTCTCGATCGCCTGCATCGAACGAAGCAGTTCTTTCCGCGATGCCGGTGCAAGCCCCGCGAGGACCTTCTCCGCCTGCTCCTCCGACGATGCATTCAGCTTCCTGAACGCAGCCGTTCCGCGGGCCGTCAGTTTCAGCGTCGCCGACCGGCCATCCTGCTGCGAGACCTTCCGGCTCACATATCCACGCTGCTCGAATTTGCGCAGCACCCGGCTCAGGTACCCGGGATCGAGTCCGAGTTCCTCGGAAATCTCGCTCGCCGCAGGCTGGGTTCGATTTGCCAACTCGTAAAGAATCCGCCCCTCCGCGAGGCTGAATTCGCTGTTCAGAAAGCCTTCTTTCAAGGTTCCGATGTACCGGGTGTACATCCGGTTGAAGCGGCGGAACCGGGCAGTATCGGTGAAAGATTCGCTAGAAACGGGCGTGGAAGCCGGCATGAACTCAGTTTTGGCTCATTTATTTGACTTTGTCAACTAACTTAGTTGCCCTGACAATGGTGAACGTGTCTGCCGCAGGCGGCCTCTGCTAAAGTTCTTGGCAATGAAGACTTGCATTTCGTGCCGCGCTCTGACGCTAATCGGCGTTTCCTCTGGCGCCCTGGCGGTCTGTGTGGCCGCGCTTCTCCATGCGCAATCGCCGGCCCCGCAAGTGCCCGACTGGGCGCAGCCGGGCTCCCCCACTCATACCCAGGTCCCCCCACCTCCCGACTTTCATCGCGCCAGCACAAATTTCGATAAGCCCATCGGCATCTTCGAGGGCCAATCGGATATCGGCAGCGCCGTTGTCCCCGGCAGCGCCGCGTTTGATTCCGCGACGAATCAGTACACCATTCATTCCGCCGGCTACAACATCTGGTACACCCGCGATGAGTTCCGATTCCTCTGGAAGAAGATGTCCGGAGACGTCTCGCTTGCGGCCGACGCCGCTTTTCCCGATCCAAAAGGATACGGCGACCGCAAAGCCGTTCTCATCATCCGCCAGAGCCTCGACGACGATGCGAAGGAAGCCATGATCGGCGAGCACGGCACAGGCATGATTCACCTGGCGCAACGCCCGGAGAAGGGGGCCAGCATCAACGACATGCAGTATCGATTCGGCGGCGGCCTCAACGGCGTACTGGCCAGGCGCATCGGCATCGAGAAACACGGCGATTCAATTGCCATCTTCGTCAGCCTGAAGGACGAGCCCATGCACCAGTTCGGCCCTCCGATTACGCTGCACTTCGATGAGCCCTTTTACGTGGGCATTGGTTTCTGCTCGCATCTGCCCGCCACCGTCGACACAGGGGCGCTATCCAATGTCCTGCTCGAAAACTCCGCCGGCAAGGTTCGCTAGGCGTGCCCGATCAAGGCCCCAGTTCCGATATCGAGAGACTCGCATGAAGATCACCGAAGTGCGCACGCGCGTTGTCCAGTGGGAAGGAAGGACCGTCCCTCTGCCTCCTCACTTCTGTACCAACCCGATGGACCTGGTCGCATTTCGCGAGGCATCGATGGGCAACTTCGCCTTCCATGGATGGGTGCTGGTCGAGATCTTTTCCGACTCGGGACTCGTGGGACTTGGAAATGCCGCGCTGTCGCCGCTGGTGACTAAAACTCTCATCGATACCTACCTCAAGCCGATTCTCATCGGCGCCGACCCCTGGGATACCGAGTACCTCTGGCAGCAGATGTATCGCCGCACCATGGCCTTCGGGCGCAAGGGCGTGGCGATGGTCGCTATTTCCGCGGTCGACATCGCGCTCTGGGATCTCATCGGCAAAGACGCGAAGCAGGCGGTGTTCCGCTTGCTCGGCGGACGCACGAAAGAGAAAATTCCTGTTTATGCCAGCCGTCTTTATGCAATGCCGATCCCGGCACTCGAGGCCGAAGCGCAGCGCTACAAGGACGAGGGCTACAAGGCGATGAAGCTCCGCTTTGGATGGGGCCCGGTGGACGGCGCCGAAGGCATGCAGAAGAACCTCGAACTGGTTCGAGCCGTGCGCGAGGTCGTAGGCGACGGCGTGGACCTGATGGCCGATGCGTATATGGGCTGGACTCTCGACTACGCAAAACGCATGCTGCCGTTGCTGGAACCGTTTCACCTCCGCTGGCTCGAGGAACCGGTGATTCCCGATGACACTCGCGGCTACAAGGAACTGAAGAGCCAAGGCCGCGTTCCCATCTCCGGCGGAGAGCACGAATTCACCATCTTCGGCTTTCGCGATCTGCTCGAAAACAACGCTCTCGACTACATTCAATTCGACACCAATCGTGTCGGCGGCATCAGCCAGGCGCGCAAGATCTCTGCGCTGGCCGAGTCGTTCCAGGTGCCCGTCATCCCCCACGCCGGGCAGATGCACAACTATCACGTTGTGATGGCCAGCCTCAATTCCCCCATCGCCGAATTCTTCCCCAAGACCGATGTCGAAGTCGGCAATGAGCTCTTCTGGTACATCTTTGACGGCGAACCTGAACCGGTCAACGGATTCATCGATCTTGACGAATCGAAACCCGGTCTTGGGTTAACGGTGAACGAAGACTCACTAACGCGATTCAAGGTCATCGGATAAGCCGCCCGTTGCAGCGATACAATGGCAGCGTTCTGGCGATCGTCTCATTGACCGCGCGAAAACTTCGGAGACCAACTCATGAACTCCTGGCTGAAAGATTCCCATGCCGTTTCTTCCATCAGCCGCAGACGATTTCTTGCGGCTGCCGGGGCTGCGGCCGCGGTCCTGCCGCGCACCACATGGGCCAATGCCGCTCCCGTCTCCGCTTCTGACAAGATCACGATTGGAGTCATTGGCTGGGGCATGATGGGGCCCGCGAATACCAAGGCGTTTCTTGAGCAGAGTGATTGCCGGGTAGTCGCCGCCTGCGACCTGGACAAGAAGCACCTCAAAGCCGCGGTCGACACGATCAACCAGAAATACGGCAACACCGATTGCAAGGCTTACCGCGACTATCGCGAGCTGCTGGCGCGCGACGATATCGACGCCGTGATGATCGCCATTCCCGATCAGTGGCACGCCATCGTGGCCACCGAAGCTGCAAGCCGGAAGAAGGACATCTACGGCGAGAAGCCTCTCGCGCGCACTATCGCCGAGCAGCGGGCCATTGTGAAAGCAGTCCAGAAGAACAACGTCATCTGGCAGACCGGCTCGTGGCAGCGCTCCGTCCCCGATTTTCACAAGGCTGCGGAGATCGTCCGCAACGGCCTTATCGGCACAGTGACGCATGTTGAAGTGGGCCTGCCAGGTGGGCATCATGACTTTCCTGGTACGGTTCCCGCATTACTTAAAAAACTCGCAGCCGCATCCATCTCGGACAAAATCACCAGCCCGGCGCAAATCGTGCCGGGCACGCCCGCCTGGGATGTTGCTGTGACCCAGCCTCCTGCCGATTTCGACTACGACCGCTGGATCGGCCCCTCGCAGATGGAGCCCTACATCGAGCAGCGCGTTTACCAGAATTGGCGCTGGAATTACGACACCGGTGGTGGGCAGTTACTGGACTGGATCGGCCATCACGGCGACATCGCCCACTGGGGACTGGGCTTCGATACCTGCGGTCCGTCGGAAGTGGAAGGCCATGGCGATTTTCCGGCAGCGAATGCGGTATGGAACACCGCCACCAAGTACATCATCAATTGCATCTACCGCAAGGAGGTCACGCAGTACGCGGGTGACGTGAGGCTCACCATCGCCGGCGGCACAGCGGCCATTCCCATGGGCACAAAATGGATCGGCACCGACGGCTGGGTGTGGGTCGACCGCAGCGGCTTCGACGCTTCGAACCCGGAGTGGGCCGAGATGGAGTCCCTCCCCGACAACCAGCGCAAGGTGCCGCTGATCGTGTCTACCGAACACCGTCGCAACTTCCTCGACAGCGTCCGGTCGCGCAAGCCCACCATCGCCCCGGTTGAAGTGGCGCACCACTCCACGATTCCCGGGCACCTTGGTCTGATCTCGATGCTGGTGGGCCGCAAGATTCAGTGGGACGTTGGCCAGGAACAGATTCTCAACGACCCCGCCGCGAGCGAGCTGCTGTCGCGGCCCTATCGCTCACCGTACAAGCTGGCATGAAAGTCTGAAAATGGGGAGGATGTAACAGAAAATGCTGTTACATCCGAAAATAAGGCTTGTAAAGGCTTTGGATTCAGTGCGGAAATCTCACTAAGCGAAAGAAAAGCAAATCTACATAGGGGGTGGGTGGGGGGTACCCATTTTCTTCACCATATAAAGGGGCGATGTTATGGGATGAACTACTACTCGCCCCTTTACTTTGTGTCGTCCAGTACATGGGTCAATTCCAGTGTGCGCCAGACTGAGGTTATTTTCTGTAAGGCGGGAGAAACCGGATTCCGGGTTTGAGCCGCCGAAGCCGCTATCATTGAAGCCGAGTGCACTGCGTGTCCATGGCACCAACCATCTTCATCTCGGCGGGCGAGGCGAGCGGCGAAACCTACGGCGGGCTGCTCATTGAAGCTATCAGGAAGAGCCTCGCCGCAAGCGGCCAGCGGGCAAATTTCGTGGGGATGGGCGGACCGCATATGGCGGCCGCAGGACTCGAGCGCGTGGTCCGCGCTGAAGACGTGGCGGTAATGGGGATTACCGAGGTGATCCGCCATCTACCCCGAATCTACCGCGAGTTCCGCAAGCTCAAGCAGTCGATTCGCGCGCGCCGTCCTGACGTTGCCATCCTGATCGATTTTCCCGACATTCATTTCAAGCTAGCGGAGGAGCTGCACCGCCTCCACGTCCCGGTCATTTTCTTTGTGAGCCCTCAGCTCTGGGCCTGGAAGAAGCACCGCATCAAGCTGGTTCAGAAATACGTCGACCGGATGCTTGTGATCTTCCCGTTTGAAGAGCCGTTCTACCGGGAGCGGGGTGTCACGGCGGAGTTCGTCGGCCATCCGCTTGCCGACCTCGCACCGCCGACCGTCACACGCGAACAGTTCGCGGCGGAAAGCGGCCTTGATCCCGGCAAGACGTGGATCGGGCTTCTTCCGGGCAGCCGCGCCAAGGAGATCCGCGAGAACCTGCCCGAGATGCTGCAGGCGGCCCGTGAGCTCGCCGGACGCCACGATCGCGGCAGGCTAGAATTCGTCCTGCCCCTGGCCGCGACATTGAATCCCGCCCAGCGCGATTTCGTGCGCGGGATGATCGAAGCGAAGGCCCCGGGCCTTAGAGTGCGGCTGGCGGACGATGCCCGCGCAGCTCTCCTGCACGCGCGCGCGTCGGTGGTTGCCAGCGGCACGGCTACTGTCGAAGCCGCTCTCATCGGGAATCCCTTCGTCGTCGTGTATCGCGTTTCGCCCATCACCTACGCCATTGCCAGGCGTGTTGTCCGGGTGCCGCACGTGGCGATGGCCAACCTGATTGCCGGCAAACGCGTCGTTCCAGAGTTGATCCAGGGCGACTTCACCGCATCCAATATCGTCATGCAGTTGCAGCCGTTGCTACCCGACGGGCCCCGGCGACAGTCCATGATGCAGGAACTGGCGGCGATTCGAAGGCTCCTGTACTCCCAGGCAACGGGCGGCCAGAAGGCGGATGGGGGAGCGATCGGGCGGGTGGCCGAAGTTGCGCTCGACCTGATCGGAGCAGGGCTTTCGGCACGGATGGAAGTGACTGTGCAAACTTGAACGGAACGAGCCGGCTTCACTGGCCACGGTCCCCGACTAGAGGGAGTGCGCCGGTGGCTACAATGACTAATGCAATCCCGGGACTAACGCCATTCAAGGGACCAGGGCACGAAGGGCATGAGTGCAAATCGAGGCACAAGAGCAAAGACGATGAGATTTGAAGTGAATCTTCGCAGAACGACGATCAGTGCACTCGGCCTTTTCGCCTCCGTTCTCTTCCTCGCGGGAACCGTGGCGGCGCAGCGGCCGGAGCGGGCCGCGCTTAAGATTACCGGCTATGTGATCGATGCGGAACTGAACACTGAGACTCACCATCTCTCCGCCAAGGCGGTGGTGACATTTACGCCTCCTGAAAACGCCGACCTGGTGAGCTTCGGCTTTCATCCCGCCCTGAAGCTGACCAAGGTCTCGGACGAGTCAGGCAAGGTCCTGACCGGGGAACGCTCCGCCGATGGGACCATCCGCGTAGGCCCCTCCACGCCCTTCGTGAAGGGACAGAGCTATCACTGGACCTTTCAATACGAAGGTGTAATCACCGGCAATGAGGACGGCCCGATCGAAGGGCTGAAACTGGCCGCCATCCAGGAACCGATTACCTATCTGCTCTACGCCGCGCGCTGGTTCCCGACTACCGGGTTCATGACCGACCGCTTCACCGCAGAGATGCACATTCGGGTCCCGCAGGGGATGCGCGTCTTCGCCAGTGGCCAGCAGGGAGTGTCGCATCCCACCAAGCTCGAAAGCGGCAAACCCGGCGACCAGTATGACTTCAACTGGACGCGGCCGGGCTTCCCTGGCACTGTGATTGCGGGCCGTTACGTGAACGCCGCCACCGCCGGTCCCGGAAACGTCAAGGTCTATATGACCGTGGCCCACCAGCAGGCCGCCAATGAACTGGCGCAAACGGCCACCAAGGAATACGACTTCTTCACTGACAGCTTTGGCACGCTGGAGTCGCCGCATCTCAACGTGGTTGAGATTCCTGACGACACCCTTCCCTCGGTCTGGGGGCCGGAAGTGGCGGGCATCATGGGCTCCCGCGTGGGCGACAAGTCCGGCATCCGCCTGCTGGCCAATACCATTGCCCACCAGTGGTGGGGCTCCGAGATCAGCCCGCGCACGCTCAATGACGCCTGGATCACCAACGGCATGGCCCGCTACGGCGAGCTGATGTTCGTGGAAGAAGAAAATGGCAAGAGCGCACTGAAAGCGGGGCTGCAGGACGTGGAGGCGGGAGCGCTGGCCTACGACACCATTCCCCTCTCCAGCGCCAGCCACCTTAGCCCGTTCTCGCCTGAATTCCAGTCCATGACTCTCGAAAAGGGAGCCATGGTCTTCCACATGCTGCGCTGGGAGATCGGCGACAAGGCCTTTCTGGCGACGCTCAAGGGAACATTGAGCCAGTACGCCGACCAGAGCATCCGGTCCGCGGATTTTACAAAGGTAGCGGAATCGCAGAGCCAGCAACAGCTCACGCCCTTCTTCGCCCAGTGGGTCGACGGCACAGGCGCGCCCCAGTTCACCAACAAATATGCCGTTTACCGCCTGGGAAACAACAAAGGATTCCGGACCATTGGTGAAATCAACCAGGACCTCGATCTGTTTCGCATGCCCGTGGAACTGCAAGTGGAGACTGACGGCAAAACCGTCAATCAGAAGATCGATGTCGTGGGCATGGACTCGCAATACGTCGTCGACACGTTCGGGCGCCCTCGGCGAATCAGCATCGATCCCGGAAACTGGCTCCTGAAGGCTACGCCCGATCTGCAGGTGCGCATCGCCATTCTTAAAGGCCAGCAACTCGTCGCGCAGGGCGATTTGACCGGCGCCCTGGCCGAGTATCAGAAGGCTCTCGAGGCCAACTCCCAGAGTTCACTGGCCAATTATCGGATCGGCGAAGTGCTGTTCTCGCAGCACAACTACCAGGCAGCGGTGAACGCATATCGCGATGCCCTGCGCGGTGATGATGATCCCCGTTGGACGGAGGTCTGGAGCCACATCCGGCTGGGCAACATATTCGATATCACCGGCCAGCGGGATCGCGCGGTCAACGAGTATCGCCTCGCCATCCAGACCAACGACAACACCCAGGGCGCGGTCAACGAAGCCAGGCAAGACCTGCAGAAGCCGTATACCCGGCCTGCCGACCAGTAGCGCAACTCTGCGCCCGGGGCGGACGTAGTATTCTCGCGCTTCCGCTCTTTCGGCCCGGCCGATTCTCGCCGCACCTCAGAGCGATAGAACCGTCACTCAACCAATTGGTCGATGACGGAAGTGATCGCTCACACGACACTTATTCCGAGATCGTTGTGCCGCGCCGGCGGTGTGCCCGCTTCCCGAGGCTCACGAAATTCAGTCACGCTTTTTAGTCGCGCCTGGTACCTCCGGCGCGTTGGGGTCGCACTGCCCGATCAGAGGACCGAAGGTCCCGAAGTTTGAACCAGCTGAGTCGTTCTTAAGGAGAGCCATGTTTCGCCGATTCAACTTTGCCCTTGCTGCGTTCGCACTCATCCTTGTCTCAGCCCGCGCTCAAAGCAACTATGCGGTGGTGCACGGATCCATCCTCGATCCGCAGCGTCGACCGGTCGCCGGAGCCCATGTCCACATCACTGCCGACGGAACCGGCGCCAAGCGGGAAGTCACTGCCGACGCCACCGGACTGTATGAGATTGCCGGCCTGCTTCCGGGCTCGTACACCGTCACCGTGGATGAGGCCGGATATACGCAGGCAACGCAGGCCCTTGTTCTTGAGGTAGGCCAGGAGGCCACGCTCGACGTCCAGTTGCACCTCGCCAGCGACACCCAGACGGTCACCGTTCGGGCGGCCAGCGAACTGCTCAAGACGCAGGACGCCAGCGTGGGCGCAGTCGTCGACCAGCGCTCCGTCGATTCGCTTCCCCTGAACGGGCGCATGCTCATCGATCTCGTCCTGACTGTGCCCGGAGCCCACGCCAGCCACGGCGCGGCGACCGGCGACATGAACCCGCTTTACTGGCGTCCCGGGCAGCGTTCCGCGGTATCGATCGGCGGCAGCCGCCCCAATGCCAACTACTTTCTTCTTGACGGCGCCACCAACACCGACCCCACTTTAGCACCCAGAACCTGAGCGCCTCTCCTGATGCGGTACTGGAGTTCCAGGTGCAGACGGGCAGTTATTCCGCGGACATGGGCGGAGCCGGCGGAGGCCAGATCAACATCGTCACGCGTTCCGGTACCGGCGTGCTGCATGGGACCGCTTATGAGTTCCTGCGCAACGGCGCGATGGACGCCTACTCCTTCAACGAGATGGGCGGCTCGAAGTTTCTGGTGCAGAATAACTTCGGCGCATCGCTTGGAGGTCCCATCCCCCACATCGGCAAGACGTTCTTCTTCGTCAACTACGAAGGCTTCCGCAATGTCGAAACGATTTCAATGGTCGACACTGTGCCCACTGCGGCCGAGAGCTCCGGCGACTTCAGCCAGAGCGGAGTGAACGTCTACGACCCCACCACCACACAGCCGAACCCTGGCTACAATCCCAGCCTGCCTGCCAGCAAGGCCAATCCCCAATACATCCGGCAGCAATTCCAGTACAACGGCGTTCTGAATGTCATCCCGCCGGGACGGCTTACCCAGGCCGCATCCATCATGCTCAACCAGTACACGCCCCAGCCCAACACCATGAACATGGGCGGTATGACCATGATGGGCCAGCCCACCGTCGTCGGTGCCGGCAACGATGCCAACAACTATCTCGACATGCGCAAGCAGCGCATGAACAACGACCAGGGCACCATCCGCATCGACCACAGCTTCTCTAGCGGCGACACGGCCTTCTTCCGCTATTCGGGTGCCGGCGAATTTGGTTTCATGCCCTTGGGCCTGCCCGGCTTCGGCTTCTATCACGATGACCTCTCCCAGCAGGGCATCCTGGCATGGAATCACGTCTTCAACTCGCGGCTTTTGAATGAGGCTTCGGGTGCGATTTCGCGGCTGAGCATGATGCACACCACCGAGAGCGCCAACAAGAACGACATCGTGAGCCAATTGGGTATCACCGGCTCCGGCTTCGGCGGTCCCGCCGCGTGGGGCGCACCCTATTTCAACGTGCAGGGCATTCGCCCATGGGGGACAACTATATCGCCACCCCCATGCACGCGTGGGACACCGTGGTCGAAGGCCGCGACACGCTCAACTGGCAGATCGGCCGCCACAGCGCCAAGTTCGGCGGCGCGTATCAGCGCTTTATCTGGCCCATGTGGGGTTTTTTCCAGAACCGTGGCTATTACCAGTTCACCAACGACTTTACCACCCAATACGCTCTGAACGACGGTGCATCAGGATCGTCTCTGGCCAGCTTCCTCCTCGGCCTGCCTGCCGCCCGCCAGGGCCAGGCCGGCGTGCCGCAAATGGACCTTCGCCAGTGGTACGCCGACGCCTACGCCCAGGACGCGTGGCGTCTCACGTCCACCACCACGCTCACCTACGGCCTGCGCTACGAGTACATGAGCCCCCTGGTCGACATTCGCTATACCAACAGCAATCTTGACCTGAGCTCAAGTGCGCCACAGATCTTTATCGGCGGCCAGAACGGCTACCCCCGGGGCCTCATGTACCCTAATCGCACCAACTTCGCGACGCGTCTCGGCCTGGCGCAAAGCTTTCCCCACCTCGGCCTGGTGGCTCATGCCGCGTACGGCATCTTCTATACGCCCGTGGACATGAACACCTGGTGCAACCAGCGCCACAACGTGCCCTACGTTTTTCCGCTGACGTCGCAGAGCGATCCGTTCCTTCCCAGCATTACGACTCTGAATTTTCCAGCACCCGTCCTGGGCACATCGGTGGTCAGCTTCACCAGCGTCCAGCTCCATGCCACCGCACAATACCTTCAGCAATGGAGCACGTCCCTCGAAAAGCAGATCGGCTCTGAGACGACCGTCGAACTCGGCTATCTCGGCGCGGGCGGATTCCACCTGCAGCGCTCGCACCTGATCAACAACGCCCAGCCCGTTGCCGGCCTCATTCAGCCGCGCCGTCCGAATCCCAAGATCAAGTTTGTTCCCAACACGGTTCTCCCGTCGTACGTCACCGTCGGCCCCACCTTCGAACAGGACCGGCTTACGCCGGTCAGCACAATCAACCTGCTGGAGAACACCGCCCAGAGCTGGTATGACGCCGGCTACGTCAACGTAGGCCGCCGTTACGCGAGTGGCCTCAACTTCCTCGCCAACTACACTTACGCCAAGGCTCTCGAGAACGCTCCTGACTTCCGCTCTCCCATGTTCGAAGCCGCGACGCCGCAGAACAACGACGACCTCAACGCCGAGAAAGGCCTTGGCTGCGATATCCGCCATCGCTTCGTACTCAGTGGCGTCTACAACTCCCGGGCTATCGGCAGTAACTCGTTCTCGAGGGCCCTCACTCGCGACTGGCGCGGCTCCATCGTGTACCAGGTAGAGACCGGCTTCCCGCTCACAATTTCTGTCTTCGGCGACACCGCCAACGCGGGAACGGTGGTCGGCGAAAATCCTATCCGCGCCAATCTCACCGGCAAGCCCATATTCGGATCCGGCACGCGCAATTCCAACACCTGGTTCAACCCCGCCGCCTTTGCCACACCTCCGGCTTACACCTATGGCAACGTGGGCCGCAACACGGTCTACGGCCCGGGACAGCAGACCATGGACCTCGGCGTTGTGCGGGAATTTCCCATCCGGGAAAAGGCGCGCTTTGAAGCCCGCGCCGAGTTCTTCAATGCCCTCAACCACACCAACTACGGCACTCCCAACCGCTTCGTCAACACCGCCAGCTTCGGCAGCATCACTGAAGTCTCGACGCCTGGCCGGGAAATCCAACTCGGCGCCCGGCCGGGAAATCCAACTCGGCGCCCGGATCAGCTTCTGAAATTGCCGGCTCCTGGTTGGTTAAACCGCACCCGCCGATTCGACAGGGCGCGCATTTACTTTACGGAGTAACCTCGCGAATCAATACAGGCAGAGAATGCCCGCTTGTAGCTGCCCATCTGCTGGTCGTAAGCGGCCTTTTGCTGCTTGTATTCATTCTGAACCTGTGCGCCGGCCTGGCTGGCACCGGCCTCCTTTGAGGCGGCGTTCGCCTGACGTTGTTGTCTTCCGCCACGCACCGTTCCCACGGTAGCGCCAATCGCGGCGCCCTTTCCGGCGTCCCCTGCGATCGCGCCGACCACTGCGCCTCCGGCGGCGCCCTTGGCTGCACCGCGGGCCCGGCCGCCTTTCGCTTGCTCGGCAGATTCGGCGCCCTGCGCCTGGGCTGCCTGAATTTCGGCAGAACTCGGCGGTTGTGGCGGCGCCATGTCGGGATTCACGCCCGACTGTTGTTGCGCGAGGTCGTAGCATTCCGATTCGTCGATGAGTTGCTGGTCGTGAGTCTGATTCTTGGCCGGGAAGACGTAGACGCCCACCTTCTGAGCCGCGGAGAAGGATGGGACCGGCTTAGTGGGAGCTGCGGGTGCGCTTGCTGCGGGTGCAGGTGCGGCGGACGGTTGCGCGCTCTCTGCGGGCGTCGCTGCTGTGGGTTCAGACTTCTTATTGCAACCCGCCCCGCACAGAAGGAACAGACAGATTCCCGCCACCATTGGGGACAAAGAGAACTTTCCGTGTGCTGCCATCATCATAGTGACCCCTCATACTTTCTCGATCGAGTGGCGATCGCGCTCAGCGCGAGCCTTGGGTCGCCATTAGATAAGATCGCGAGGCCCTTGGAAACTGGCACAATTACTAGACACACCGCAACCATGTGGGGGCGAAAGCTCGCGATAATTGGCGAAAGACCGCAAACGCACAAATCCAGGTCTGGGCCCTGAGGCCTGGGATCATGATTCTGATCTGTGGGACAAAACCCCAAAGCAAAACGGCCAACTCCTCAGGCCGGCCGTTCACTTGATACGCGCGATGGTTGGTGTGCTTTTGCCGTTAAGGGCGGCCCTGCGAAATGACTTCAAGCGCCACGGGAGCGATCCCAGCCTCGGTCATCGCCAACTTTTCCGCGGCGCCATAGGAGAGGTCGATGATGCGGCCCTCGGACAGATAGCCGCGATCGGTAATGCGAACAACGACCGAGCGCTTGTTTTTGAGGTTCACCACCTTTACCAAAGACCCGAACGGCAGCGTGGGATGACACGCAGTCATCGCATACATGTCGAAGGTCTCGCCGTTAGCGGTCTTGCGGCCATTGAACACCGTGCCGTACCAGGTGGCGATGCCGCGAAGCATAGCCGCCCGCTGGGCAGCGAGGGTTCTCTTGGGCGTCAGCGCCGGCGCAGCATTCGAAACCGCCGGTACTGAAGGTGGCACACTGGCTACTGGTGGAAAAATCTGCGTGTCGGCTTGTACGGACCTGGTTGTCAACATTACCACCAGGGTGGTCAGCACTAAAGAGGCCAGCACAATTGAGGAAACGCATGCCAGTAACCAAATTCGGAGCGGAGCATTCAGGCTGGGGAAGCCTGACCTTCGTCGAATAACCATCCACCTATCCTATTGAGAAATCATCCCTTTGTGAACACTTTTCGGGGCCATTTTGGACTCAAATCGTCCCGAATTGGAACTCCCAAAAGCCGCGTCTTTAAGTCCTTTGTAAACTTGGGCTTAAGAGAAGCGAATCGGCGCGAATACGGACACGTCTCAGGCGAAGTTTGCTTGGCATCGTTTCCACTTTTGTCATTTCATCGCCGGGTATTTCCCCAGGAAAGCAAACTTTAGAGCCGGACAGGTACACGGGGCGGGCGGACGGGGTGTCAGCGGGCCATTTCTGCGATCTCCAGCCGCTCGCCCGGCTTGAGATATCCCTTGCGGCGAAACCAGTCTTCCATCGCCGGCAACAGGCGCTCGAGGGGCACACGGTACCCCGCCTCAAGCAACCCGTCGGCGGCGGGCAGTGTGTCGTCGAAAATGGCATCGTTGGTGAAGTTGCGCATGGCGAAGTTGTCGATCCAGCGAATCGGGCATGGATGCCGATCACCGGCCGCATCGATTCGTTCGACCGAGAGCCTGCGCGCAAACACCTTCTCACTGTAACGGATGTGGGCTGCAGATCCGGATGGATTCCAAGGCGAGAAATGGCGCGAGCGCACAGTTCGCGAGCCAGTTATTTCAGATCCCAGACATGCAATCGAAAGCGGCAGGCGACGGCTGCTCCCTCGCGAAAGGCGGGGATGAATTGCCACCCTTTGGTTGCCGCGATCAGGGTCTGGTCGTCTCCCGCGAGGAGCTTGGCGTTGTGTACTTTTCCGGCGATATCCACGACGACTTCCAGGGTTTCATTGGCATTCAGAGCCGATCCCGCGCCGTCCGGGTGGGGCGGCCGCCGCAGCAGGATGGATTTCGGCTCGATGATCTCTTCGGCGGTTTTGGCTGCGGGGGCCGGGCCGACCGAGATGGACGAGCCCAGCCGGTTCATGGTCGAGGGCGGAGTACCGTTGGCCTCGTAGATCTCGGCGTGCGACTTGAAATGCCAGGAGGCCTTGCGGCCGGATCCTTCGGCCTGCGACAGAATGCCGCGGCCGCGAATGGTGGAGAGCGCGGTGCGGATGCGGTCGAGATCCTTTGCAGGCCAGAGATCCGCGAGCGATCGCCATGCGTCCTGTTCGCGACCGCTGTAGAGATAGCTCCACACAATTTCCAGGACCTGCGCTTTGACTTTGAGAAGCCGGCGCAATCGATCGGGCGAGCGGATCGTGAATATCGTCAAGACACCATCCGTGTTGCGGAAATCGGCCAGGTCGACGGCGTCGAGCCGGCCACGCACATCGGCAATCTGGCGATCGTAGTAGGACTGGAAGTCGGCGCTGACGTCGAGCAAGTGTTGTTTCTGAAATCGCAGAACCACGGTGGGCGCAAAATCGAAGTCCGCGGCGGGTATCTCTTCAAAGCCGTCGACGGCCTTGGTGTCGTCGGTCCAGATCTCGATGTGGTCTTCGAGATTTGTGTCAGCAGAGCGATATCTTGAGCCCCCCGACACAGTGCGGAGGAGCGCGGGCGTGCCTTTGAGCGAGTAGATCCGATATTCGCTCTGCGCATCCCGGTCGGTGTTTCTCACCTGGAAGGCGACGACCGGCGTTCCGAATCCCAGGTCAGAGCCGAGTAGATCTATGGTGACCTGGGCGGCCTGCGAGGCGACCTGCAGTTCCTGGGAACTCCAGCTGAGCCTGGCCTCGCATGCCCGCGTGGCGAAGGCGCCGTTCTTGACCGGCTGCACGCTGACGGTGATCCCGGTGAAGAAGGTGGCGGAATAGGAACCGTTGCCGCGGTCGCAGGTGATGTCGGACGGCTGGGCTAAGCAAGGCGCGAGTACTGCCAGGAGGACGGAAGCCAGCGCGAGAAACGTTCGGGAGTGTTTATGCCGAAGGCTGTTCAAGGCAAAGCTGTTTGAGGAAGGATGAGAGGAAACCATGGGCGGGATCGCTGGTGCGGTCTGCAAAATTGGCTGTCGCAGTCCGAAGCGATTATACCCCGTAAGCCGGGACATCCGGTCCGTCCGCGACCCACTCCGGAATTGTCGATCATCCGTAATTTCACCAAATGCGGTGACTCATTCCCAACTCTTCAAAGCAGTGTCATCTTGAGCTCGATTGTTGCCTATCTCCCGGAAGATTCGGAGTAACTTCCGCATTGGCATTGATGAGTTTCTCACAGTTTCACAGTTTCACAGGGGGAGGGGGGGGTGGGGGGTACCGGGGTGGTACGGACCGGGTACATCCCTGACATTTTGAACCGGGGACATTCCTGACACTGCAACCGAGGGCATGAGGACGTACAACGTCCTCATGCCCTGGAAAGCGAGCAGTGTGATGGAAGAGAAGCTGCGCTTTATCTTCGAATACGAGCGCAAAGAGTCCACCATGGGGGAGTTGTGCAGCCAGTTCGGGATCTCGCGCGAGACGGGCTATGTGGTGCTGCGCCGGTTCCGCCAGTACGGGCTGCGGGGACTGGAAGAACTGGACCGGGCGCCGCAGCGTCATCCCAACCAGACCAGCGCAGAGCTCGAGCGTACGGTGCTGGAGCTGCGGCAGGCGCATATGCGTTGGGGTCCGCGCAAGCTGAAGCGGATTCTAGAGCGCGATCATGCTGGACGAGCGTGGCCGGCCACCAGCACCTTGGGCGAGATCATCAAGCGTGCCGGGCTGGTGGTGCCGCGCAAGAAACGGCGCAGAGCCGCGCCGTATACCGAGCCGCTGGCACATGCCATGGAATCCAACCGCGTCTGGTGCGCCGATTTCAAGGGCTGGTTCAAGGCCGGCGACGGCACGCGCGTCGATCCGCTCACCATCAGCGATGCCTGGAGCCGCTATCTGCTGCGCTGCCACGCGGTGGAGAAAACCGACACTGAACGCGTGCGGGCCGTCTTCGAAGCCGCTTTTCGCGAATATGGGATGCCGCAGGCGATCCGCACCGATAACGGCGCGCCCTTTGCTTCTGCGGCGCTGCGCGGACTGTCGCGCCTGGCGGTGTGGTGGATCAAGCTGGGCATTTCCCCCGAGCGAATCGAGGCCGGACATCCAGAACAGAACGGCCGCCATGAACGCATGCATCGCACCCTCAAGCAAGACCTTCAACCGGGCCGGGACTGGCGCGCGCAGCAACGCCAACTGGATCAGTTCCGCCAGGACTACAACCAACTGCGGCCCCACGAGGCCCTGGGCATGCAGACTCCGGCGGCGCTCTATGCGCCCTCGCCCCGCTCCTATCCGGAGCGCGTGCCGGAGGTGGAGTATCCCGACACCATGCAGGTGCTCAGGGTGAAAAGCCACGGTCATTTTCGCTGGAAGAAGCACGATATCTTTCTCAGTGAGGTGCTGTGGGGCGAGACTATCGGTCTGCTGCCCTTCGATGAGCAGAGTTTCAAAGTGTACTTTGCTCACCTGCCTCTGGCACTCTTTAACCACAGACTGCTCCGGGTTACGCCCCTGAGTGAAAACAAAAGCAAAGGCAAAAACAAAAACCCTTCCCAAAAAGGGGAAAAACAAAAACTGTCAGGGATGTGCCCGGTCTGAAATGTCAGGTTTGTCCCCGGCCGTTCACATTCCTGGTGTCAAATATTTCGAAAGGGTACTTTACCCTGCTTTTTGGTACCGATAAGGTCATGTACGAAAACTCCAAGTGGGCGCAGATTGCGGACGTGGGCCAAGAAGTCTCCGCCTCCACACGCTCGTCAGTTTCCATTCTGAGCCAGCCAGGGGAAATGTTCTGCAAATGCGAGTTATTTCCGGATTGGCCGTGATTCGCCAGGAACTAAAGTTACGGTCAAAAAGCGATCACCGATGAGTGCGTTGGCGAACTTGGTCAATTGAAGTCACTGGCCCGGTCCGCACTCCGAATTCGCATTCCAGATTTGGAGCTCACGTTTTGCCCAGTTCAGAGGGCGGCTCCGGCTCTTTCTTCTTTCGAAAGTGATTGAGAGGCCTTCGACGCCCACATTTGCGCGGTACTTTGGTGCTCCGGGCAAGCTGTTCACGCCGGCAATGAAGGTGATGAGGCCCACAGGTTCTCACACTTGGACTCGTGTAAACTGGTTCGCATTTCCACATATTCCAACGATCACATGTGGACTCTCCGGCAGTCACCTTGGCGGCCAAGAGCCCTTGGGGAAAACGGTCATGCGATCCATTTCATTTCCGGGGTACCGCCTTTGCGCTCTCTTGCTTGCCTTCTCCATTTTCACTCCACGGCCATTGATTTCCGGCGCCCAGACCGGAGCGCGGGCCAGGATCGCAGGGAAAATCGATGAGCACGCCCTTGTCACATTGCAGGGAAACACGTCACGCCTGGCAGGCGGTGCATCTGATCTAGGGCCGGCTCCGTCCGGCGCACGTGCCGACCGCCTTCTGCTGATTCTGCGGCGGAGCGCCGAACAGGAAGCCGCCCTGCAGACCTATCTGACCGCTGTGCAGGACCCCAGTTCATCACAATTCGGCAGGTTCATTACTCCTGGGCAATTTGGCAGATTGTACGGGGTTTCCGATGCGGACATCCAGGTGATCAGGACGTGGCTTGAGAGCCATGGCTTCGCCGTTGCCGGCGCTAACAAAGGACATACCGTACTTGAGTTCTCCGGGACGCTCGACCAGGTGCAGCAGGCCTTCCATGTTTCAATTCACAACTACTCAAGCAATGGAGTCCAGCACTGGGCGAACGCCGGCGATCCGGCTATCCCGGCCGCGCTGACTCCGGTTGTCGGGGGCTTGTCCAGCCTGAATGACCTGAAGCCGCGCCCGATGGCGATTCGCGGACCCCGCGGGAATTGGGATCAACAAAAAAGGCGGTTTTCTGCCCAGGTGACGGGAACATCTCCTCAACTGACTGGAACCGTAAACGGTTCCTCCATTCTCTTCGTTGTCCCAGGTGACGCCGCAACCATTTATGACGCACCCGACACGCTGAATACGAAGCTGCCATCCGGCCAAGCAACATACGACGGCACCGGAGTGAGCGTCGGTGTGGTGGGCAATACCGATTTGGATTTCAGCAGTGTATTCAATTACCGCTTGTTCTTCGGTCTGCCGGTTGGCGACGTCTTCACCATCGTGCGCGATGGGTCGTCTGCGAACTTCGATCCCCTGGCTGACCAGAGCGAAGCCACCGTTGACAGCGAAGTATCGGGGGCTCTCGCCCCTGGGGCTCATGTGACGCTTTACACGGCCGGCGATACGCTCTTCCAGCCCGGTGTCGTACTCGCGATCAACCGGGCAATTGACGACAACGCGGTCGGTATCCTGAGCGTGAGTTTTGGGTTCTGCGAATCCGACCTGGGGACAGCGGGGAACCTTGAGATCCTGAACGCATGGGAACAAGCGGCCGCTCAGGGGATCACCGTCGTTGTCGCCAGCGGTGATTCCGGATCAGCCGGCTGCGACGATTTCAACACCCAGGCGTCTGCCTCAAAGGGCTTCGCGGTCAGCGGTTTTGCGTCGACTCCGTACAACATTGCCGTCGGGGGAACTGACTTCTATCGTCTTCCCGGCAGCTTCTCCACTTACGTCTCAAAAACCAACAGCTCCAATTACACCTCAGCGCTCGGCTACATTCCTGAAGAGCCCTGGAACAATTCGACAAAGGTCAATGGAAGCTACTCTTCCAACCAGCCTTACACTGACACTTCCGGCCACACCAACATTGTCGCGGGAGGCGGCGGACCCAGCACGCTCGGAGCCGTGAGTGGAACCGGCGCCCCGCAACCGTACCCCAAACCGGTTTGGCAGCAGGGTCTGGCGGCCAGCAACAAGGACTCGGTGCGCGATTTGCCGGACGTCTCGCTCTTTGCGGGGAGTGGTCTCTATAGCGCCGTATGGGCCATCTGCACTCCCAGCGATTGTTCGGGTTCCCGCCCCATGATAAGCGGCGTCGGTGGGACATCCGCGTCGGCTCCGGCGTTCGCTGGAATGCTCGCCATCGTGAACCAGCGCGTGGGGGCGTCCACACGTTTGGGCCAAGCCAACTGGGTTTTGTACCGGCTGGCGCAGTCATCTCCCGGCGTCTTCCATTCCCTTGCCAGTGGTAACAACTCCGTATACTGCGCGGCGGGAACCCCCGATTGCGGATCGAACAATTTTCTGTCCGGGTTCAACGCGGGAGCCGGTTATAGCTTCGCCACCGGACTCGGCAGCGTCGATGTGGCGCAACTCGCGGCCAACTGGAACCAGGCTCCCCTGACGCCAACCACCACCGCCCTCACGCTCGATCAAGCCACGTTTGTTCATGGCACGCCGGTAAACATGCACACGACGGTTACGCCATCCGCCGCAACAGGCGACGTGGCGGTTGTGAACAACTCGAAATCCCAGGCATTGGCGAATGCAAGCAGCACACCTGCATCCATTCATCTCAGCGGCGGCGCGGGGGCGGGCACCTTCAGCCAGTTCCCGGGCGGAACATACAATGTCTCCGCAAACTACAGCGGGGACGGCGCGTATGCGGGAAGCACTTCGCAACCAGTTCAAGTCACTGTCTCTCCCGAGAACAGCTTTCTTCACATGACGGCTGTGTCTGTCAGCTCGACCGGCACTGTGACCGATGTGTCGGGAATGACGTTGCCCCTCGGCACATTTATCAGCATCAACGCGCAGCCCATCGCAGTCTCGCAGCAGTCCAGCGCAAATCCCATAACCAATGCGACAGGTACGGTTGTGTTCTATGACCCTGTAGCCAATTCCGTAACTCTCGATTCGTCAGGAAACGCTGAATGGAACCAGGACGCCTTCACAGCAGGCGCACATGCGCTCACCGCCGTCTACATGGGCGACGCGAGTTATAACGGGAGCACCGCGCAGGCGATCAACTTCACCATCGCGCAGGCTCCCACGGCAATCTCGGTTACATCCAGTGATGCCAGCATTTTCTCCGGCACTACCAACGTCAAAGCGCAGGTTACCGCCAACGTTCCCGCGTCCTTGCTCATATACGGTGTAGTGACGTTCACAGACCTCACGAATAACACCGTGCTTGGCACCACGGCACCCGGCTGGGGGTGCGGCAGCAAGAGTCTGACGCTTTGCGGGACGACCAGCGTAACTGTGAACGCCAACCAACTGGCCATGGGTGCAAACTCGATCGTGGCGAGCTACGGGGGCGACACCAACTTTCTCCCATCCGGAACCTCGGCGCCGGTCATTGTCACCTGCATCGCTGGCTGTTCGAACGGTACCGGACAGACGCTGCAACTGGCGTTCTATCAATCAAACCCAAGTGGCCCTGTAACTCCCGGAACCACCATCGCAACCCCCGTAGACGTAAGTCCCGGCGGCGGATTCACCGGAGCTGTGAACCTGACCTGCTCCATCAGCGGGACGACTGGGGACATCCACCTGCCAACCTGCAGTTTCAACCCCGCCCAGGTCACCATCACGAGCACGCAGTCGGCTGAGTCGTCGTTAATTATCAATACCACCGCGGCCGCGACGAGTTCTCTGATGCCCGCGGGGATGCCATGGTATGGACCCACGGGTGTCGCGCTAGCGGGTGCCCTCTTGCTCTGCATCCCTTCGCGTCACCGCAGACGCCGCAACGTGCTTGGGGCGGTTGTGCTTGCCGCGATCTTTGAGTCATTGTCGGCGTGCGGAGGCGGCGGTTCTCCGGCCTCCAGTAGCGGCGGTGGCCTGGGTACAGTCAAGCCGGGAACCTCCGCGGACGTCTACACGGTCACATTCAAAGCGGCGGACGCGGCAACCGGCACCGTCACCGCTCTAGACGAATTCAACTTCACGGTGAAGTGAATCCGAGAGCCGGCTTGGGGTCGGGCATTCTTATCGTGTTGAATATGCGCCCGAGGCGCTCGTCCATTGATCCAATGCAATTGAGGATTCGGGAGGATCGTGACCGATACTTCCCTTTGACTGATCTTCGCCCCGGGGGAATCCGCTTAGACACAAGACCAGTAATTTATTGCTTTTCCGTGGAGACCACCTTTGCGTCTTTGGCCTCCTGCGTCTCCACCTTGAAGCGCTTGTAGTCGTAGTCGCGCTCCGTAAAGTGCTCGCGCATGTTCTTCAGCAGCAGAACGCGGGCCTGCATCATCCCCTCGCCACCGGTGGGAAGCCAGAACTGACCCTCCACCGGCGCCTGGTCGAAATGGAAGTTCGACCCCTTCTGAACATTGGCAAGCAGGCCGCCGGCCACGTGGAAGTTGTCGACAAAGCTGACGTCAGCGTGGGCCACTTCGCGGTCCGCCTCATCCACCCAGATGGTTCCTTTGAGTTTTTTTGAAGCGTCCTCGGCAAGGCCGTGGGTCTTCGCGTCCTTGCGGCCTACAAAATCAAACACAATGGCAGGCCGCCCTCGATACGTTTCACGGCGCGCGTTGGTGATGTCCATGATCTCCAGGATCCGGCTAATGCGTATCGACGGACCTTCGAGCGGCTGGTCGGAAGGAGTTTTTTCCGCCTTCTCGACCAACTTGGTCACCCGCTCCGTTTCCTTTCGCTCGTCGTGCTCGTTGAGCGGCTGTCCGTTCTTCTTCACGGTGCGTTCGATGACGTGTCCATTGACAAAGAAGTCCTCGTTTTCGGTGGTCTCGGTCTTGGTCACGCGGCCGTTGCTGTCGATATCCTGGATGGTCTGCGTGGAGCTGTAGGTATACGATTCCCGGACCTTTTCGAGCTGCTTCTGGTGCTGCATCACTTCTTGCATTAATTGGCGGATGTCGGGAAGCGGGGCGTTCGCGGGGGCCTGCGCTGAAACGCAAAGGGCCGATAGAATTCCAGCCAGACCGGCGGCGAGAGCGAAGCTGCGGTTATGCATGGAGGCAATCTCCCCATGAGAAAGCGCGCCCGACGGATGGAAACGGCGGCCACTGTACTGACGTGCCAGTTCACTCAAGGTTACGCGAGTGCCGCGGCACGAGTTCCACGTCCGGGGACCTTAAGGAGCCACGAATCCTACAACATCCTGGCAGGTGAGTTACATTCAATTACGAGCACGTAAGGAGTCTGAATATGCTCAAACTGCTGCTGCACTGGCTGTTAAGCGCCCTTTCCCTGATCATCGTTTCCAGGCTGGTTCCGGGGTTTGTGGTAACCGGAATCGCGCCCGCCCTGGTCGCCGCGCTGGTGATCGGACTGCTGAATGCCACGGTGGGCCTGGTGCTGAAGATCATCACGTTCCCGATCAGCATTCTCACCCTGGGCCTATTCCTGCTGGTGATCAATGGAATGATGATCCTGATCGCATCGTCCATTGTGCGCGGATTCAAGGTCTACGGCATGGTTCCGGCTTTCTGGGGAGCTCTGGCCCTGGCTATCCTGGGCATGATCTTTCGCGCCTTGACGCGCGATGCCCAGTAGCTACTTCATCGGAATCACGACGGGTCGAGCTGCTGACTTCTTCGCCGTGGCCGGTCTGCCGGGGACCGGCCGAGGCGAGCCAGGCGCCTTGTCGACAACCTTCGGTTCCGTGTTGCCGGCCACAGGATGGGTCAGCACCGGACCTTCCAGCGTCTGCGGAACGCGCTTTGCCCCGGCCTGGGAGAATCCGTTGCCAGCCGGCGCCACGCGCGTCGGCATGGCCACCACGTTGGCCGCGGGTGCCGGCTGCACGCGCGAATAGATCTGCCATCCCCCTCCGGCTACGACGCACACAATGGCCGCCGCCGCCGCGCCGCGAGCCATCGTGCTCTGTATCCAACCCCCGTTCAGCCGAACGGGTCGGCGCCACTTCAAGACATGGGCGGTTTGAGGAGCGTGGCGCAGGCCGTCCTGCACACGATCGGTGAGACCTTCAGGCGCCGGCAGTCTGGCGATCAGCCGCAGGGTGTCTTCGCCGGATTTGGAGAGATCCCGATCCGGTCGGTCAGAAAAAAAGCTGTTCCTGGGGGAGGAACTCATCGCAGACTCCTTGGGTAATGGAGCAGGTCAGCCATCAGGTTGCGCGCCCGAAACAGGCGAGAGCGCACGCTGGACTCGGTAATGCCAAGAACGGAAGCGATCTCCACGCTGGAGAGCTCTTCGAACGCCGAAAGCATCAGCACCTGGCGTTCTTTGGCGGGCAACTGTTCCACGCATGCCAGCACGTGGGCGTGATGCTGAGCGGCGGCAGCGCGCTGTTCCGCGCTTAGCCCATCCGCGGGAAGCACGCGCGCCAGCTCCTCCACGTCGTCGGTTTCGGGACGCGTCTTGGCCCGGCGCTTGCGGTCGAGCACAATGTTCCAGACGATGCGGATGAGCCACACCCGGTGGTCGCGAACTTCGCCCAGGCTGTCGCGGTGACGCAGCACGCGCAGGAATGCCTCCTGCACGGCGTCTTCAGCATCGGAAGGATTGCGCATCACGGAAAAAGCCACGCGGTACAGCGTGGAAGCATACTGCTCGACTAGGGCCGCGAGCGCTTCGTCCTTCGCGTGCCGGCGGGTTTCGTCTTGCACGGTGCGATCGGCGATCTCCATCCAAAACGGATTCAGGGTCTGGCTGGCGCTCATATGTCCACCAGACGCAGACTGGCGCCAAAGTGCTCAGGCTGGCGAGGCGCGGCGGGAAGGTCCCGTGCGACCCATTTGCCACGGGAATTTACTGCTTGCCAGTCAGCTTTTGCGAGGCAATCGAACCCGCCATTCCATCCTTGTCGGCATCCTTGACTTTGGCCCAGAGCGCGCGAGCCTGGTCCTGCTTGCCGGTCGAAGCGTACAAGTCCGCCAGGTCGAGCTGGGCCACACTCGCCGGTACCGTAAGGGACGGCTTTTTGGCCAGATCGTTGTAGACGTCGATGGCCTGCGCCGAACGCCCTGTCTGCTGATAGACGCCGGCAAGGGCCAGCTTGGCCAGGTTGGAAAGGTTCCGGTCCCACGAACCGGCTGCGGTTTTCAACTCGCTCTCCGCCGACCCGGTCTGCCCAAGTTCCTGGTAGGTGACGCCTGCAAAATAGTGGGCCTTTGCGCCCGCCGGCAGCCATCCGAAGTCCTTGGCGACAGCGACGAACTCCCGGTTCGCTTCGCGGGCGCGGTCAGCGGCATTGTTATAAACGTTCTTCTCCGCAGGAGCTCCCGGTACGGCCAGGGGAGTGGAGTAGATGTCCAGGGCAGCGCCAAGCGCCTTGTCGGCGGCGCCGTTTTTCATCGTCCAGAAAACAAGCGCGCCAACCACCACAGCGAGAATCACGACTGCACTGACCACCCAGCGCAGGATGCCGGAGCGGTGACCGCTGAGCCAGCTCATGCTGCTGGCGGTTGCCACTGCGAACTTATCCTGCTTGAGGGCGTGACGGGTTTGAGTATCCACGGGGTTTCTTATGTCCTTCTTGGTAGACTTGCAGGCGGGTCCGATGGGGTGGAGGGCTCTACGACTGCAACCCTACTAGTCTATCAGCGCACCAAACCAGCGTCCACATAAAGCAATCTTCGGTCATGGGACTCTCCCTAATCGGGTGAAAAAGCGGTCGGCGCCCCCTGGGTCATCGATGAATCTCGATGAGCAGGACCCATGCGTCGATCAGTCCCACAACGATCGCCAACGCTGTCCCCGCGGCGAGCCAGAACAGGCCTCCGCCACGCCCCAGCACCAGCGAGACTCCTCCGGCCAGAAACGGAACCGCCGAGCTTTGCGCCAGAAGGCTAAGCGCTACTTTCTGTTTCAGCGTGACGTAGGGGTTTTTGTGCGAGGCCTTCCACTGGGAGCGCGAAATTGCGATCCAGAGAGGCACGCCGGCAGCGATCAACTCCACTCCCAGCCAGTTCGGCGGTTGTGCCGGTATGAGGCTCAGCGTGGCGGCGAGCAATACACCCGCAAATGTGAACAGGGCCTTCGCCGCCCGAGCCACCAGGGGGCGCGCCTCCACGATGCGCGCCAGATTGATGGAGACGGCCACGAAGATCAGCCCGGCGAGAGCCGCCGAAGCCCCAACCTCCGCGGAGAAGAACGTGGTCCAGGCAGCCGGATTGTATGAGGATCCCATGCGCGCTGTGTCGGCCAGTGTAGCAGCACGCTGTGCAAGCCACTCTCTTGCTCTCCGCGCACCCGTACCGTTACGCTGATTCCATGTACGAAGACTTTCACGTAGCCGATCGCTGGATGGGCGAAGACCTGCACTGCACCTGGAAGGCGAACATCGTGGCCATCGCCACGCGCCATGCCGATGCCGTCGACGTGCGCTTCGACGTCAACGGCCGCCCGATGTGGATCGCCCTGCCCTGCATCGCCTGGGTTGCGCAGAAAGAACGCTCCGGCAAAGTGATCACCGACCAGCTCGCCGCGCAGATCGCCGGCCGCTACCTCAAACAACTGGTCGAAGAAGGCTACGACACCCAGCGCGAGGTCTACACCATGACGGTGGACGAGGTGCTGGCGCATCTCGACGCCGTGGTGATTGAAGCGAAGGCACAAGGCAGCATGCCCAACCTGCCCGTGGGCATCGACGCGGCCGGTTAGAGGCCGGGATCGACGCATCCGGGCTTTACTAAGCCTTTCCGGTCATTTCCGGTCGGATCCAAGCCCGCAGCTTGCTGAGTTTGTGAGATCAGTCAACCCGCCGGAACTGCTGTAACGAAGGCGCAGCTCATTCAATGCGCAAGGCCTTTACGGGGTCGATGGAGGCGGCGCGGCGCGCCGGAATGATGCCGGCAATGGCAGCGGCAAGCACCAGCACCCCAATGGCGATAGCCATGACGCGGCACATTCACGCTGGTGATCTCAAAAAGCTGCGACTTGACGTACCGGACGCAGAAGATTGCCACCGGGATGCCGATAGCGAGGCCGGCGATGGTCTGCAGCATGGCTCCGCGCATGACCATTCCGATGACGCGGCTGCGCGCAGCACCCAGTGCCATGCGGATGCCGATCTCCGGGCGTGCGGCGGACGACGGTGTAAGCCGTGACGCCGTAAAGACCGATGGCGGCGAGCAGCAGCGCCAGCAGGCCGAAGAGGGAAGTGAGGCGCGCGATGAGGCGCTCCTTGATGAATCGATCGTCAATCTGCTGCTGGAATGTCTGGAATTTTACGATGGTGAGGTTCGGGTTGATGCTGGCCAGGGTGTCGCGACGATCTTTTCAAAGCCGGGAACAGGGCGGCTGGTCTGGATCACCAGCGCTCCGGCGAACATGGACAGATCGTTTTCGAGCGAGCTCGCCGGGGTCGGGGTCGTGGGCGTTGCCGGCGCGCTGGGTTAGCGGCAGAAAGTACATGGCGTGGTTCTTCCAGTAGACGCTGGTGTAGGTGGTGTCTTCCACCACGCCGACGATCTCATGCGCTCCATCCAGGCCGGCCTGGCCGGGCCCGGAAAAACCAAAGCGGTGGCCGATGGGGTTGCGGTTGCCGAAGAACAGCTTGACGAATTCCTGGTTGACGACGGCGACGGGCGGCGCATTCAGCGTGTCCTGCGAAGTGAAGCCGCGGCCCATGACGACGTGGGTGCCGACGGAGTCGAAGTACTCCGATGTGCCTTTCACCCAGGATGCGCCTTTGTTGATGTCCGGCTCGCCCTGAACCTTAACGCCCGATCCCCAATTGTTCTGTTCCATCGGCGTGTAGGTAGCGAGGCCGACTTTGACAACGCCGGGCATGGCGTGAAAGCGGTCGACGATGGTCTGGTAGAGGGGCTCGACCTCTGTGTTCTTGTAGCCGGCCGCCTGCGGATTGATGTGGGCGATGTAGCGGTTCGTTGCATCCAGCTTCATGTCCACGTTCTGGGCCTTGTTGAGGCTCTGCGCAAAGAGGCCCGCGGCCACCAGCAGCACCAGGGAGAGCGCGGCCTGCAGGACAACCAGCGCGCGCTGCAGCAAGGATGCTCCGTGGGCGGTCGTGCGCGTGTTGGTGCGCAGAGATTCAGCGGGCTGCGTGCGGGCGGCCATCAGCGCCGGCGCAAGCCCGAAGAGGACGCCCGTAAGAAGCGAAAGCGCAAAGGCAAAGCCGATGACCAGCGGGCGAAGGCGAAGCAGTGACCGGCATGTTGTGCTGATTGGGAAAGGCGAGCGCCAGCAGCGCGTGCGCTCCGAGATAAGAGATGGCGAGGCCGAGCAGGCCGCCCATGCCCGAGAGAAGAACGCTTTCTGTAAGAAGCTGGCGCACGATGCGGCTGCGCTGCGCGCCAAGGGCTGAACGGATGGAAAGCTCCGCGCGGCGGCTCATGCCGCGCACCAGCAGCAGGTTGGCGATATTGGCGCAGGCGACGAGAAGGACCAGCGCGGCGATCCATTGCAGCAGCCTCAGGTGGTCCTTGTAACCGTCCTGCATGTTCTGGATACCGCCGCCGCCGGGAGTAAGCACGACATGGGTGAGGGGGAGAGCCTTCTGGGCGCGCTGATCGGAAAATGTCTTGAGCGGCGCAAACTGCTGCTTGAGCAGCGTGCTGGCCTTGGCCTGGAGGGCCGGCAGAGAAGTTCCCGGCTTCACGCGACCGATGATGTAGGCCCACTGAACGTCGGGATCGGTGAAGTAGGGCGCGCCGCTGACGTCATCCATCGTATTCATGGGAAGGAAGTACTTGGGCGGATTGGTATCGATGCGGTCGCCGTAAAATCCCTTTGGCGCCACACCAATGATGGTGGCCGGCTTGGTATTGATATAAAACGCGCTTCCCACGACGCTCGGATCGCCGGCATAATCCTGCTGCCATGCGTCATAGCTCATCACGGCGGTAACGGGTGCGCCCTTCTGGTCGTCGGTATCCACAAAGAGGCGGCCCGCAGCCGGAGAAAGACCAAAGACGCGGAAGTAGTTGCCGGAGACGAAGGTCGCGGTGACGGACTTCGCTACCGTCTGGGGTCCGGCGCGGCGGACGGTAAGGGGCCGCCAGGCGTAGCCGGACTCCATCGCGGCCAGTTCTTCGAACTCCGGCAGGCTCTTCCTGAACATGTAATAGGTGTCGGTGGCAAAGAGCGAATAGTCCCCTTTGTCGTCCCAGCCGCCGTTGACGCAGCAGTCGTCTGTGTCGCCGATGCGGACGAGGGTTTTGGGATCTGTTACCGGCAGGTTATGGAGCAGGATGGCATTGACCAGCGTGAAGATGGCCGAGTTGGCGCCGATGCCGAGCGCGAGCGTGAGCAGCACGGTAACGGTGAACCCCGGCGTCTTGCGTAATTGGCGGAATGCGTAACCCAGATCCTGCAGCAGAACTCTCATCGGCTGACCTCCACACACTTCAACTTGCACAGTCAGAGAGCATGTTACCTACCACAGGGAATTGTGGGCTAGCCGCTTGAAATCATCAGGTTAGCGATATCGAGATCGCGGACTTGCGTTCACAACTGAGAAAGAGTGTTCAAAGGCGGACGCTTGGCGGCAGGCATCTGCCAAGACTTCGTGGCAGCAAGCCCCCTGGGTAAATTCGTCGGGCGGAACGGAATATACTCGGGCGCATGCGAGGTCCGGGTGGTTGCCTGACGAAGCTGGTTCTGATCCTAGCGGGCGCGGTCGTGTTTGTGTGGGCTGTAACGGTGGCGCTGAACCCGTGGGCACTGCACATTGGAGGCCGGTCGACACCACTGCTCTACTGGCACGGCGCAGGCAAGGTGGTGTCGAAGGATGGCAAGACCTATCCGCTGTACGTGACGTTTTCGCCGGGCAAGCCGCGCAGAACGCCAGGAGCACGGCGCGAGGGCAAGCGCAAGAACGCCGATCTCAGCGGGAGGGGCTGGTTGTGCGTGGCGCCGGGTACAGTGGAGCGGATGGACGTGAGCGGCACGATGTACGGGGGCTACACCAGCACCGACGGAGCGCTGATCGAGTTCCGGCTGCTGGAGTGGAGGAAGGCGTTCTCGCTTAGCCCACCACGCCGGGGATTCTTCGATGTGGCCGGCGAGTTTCGCGGCCCCGACCTGGTGTTGGACTCGTCGAACGAGCAGGGGATTCGGTTCAAGTCCGGACTGTTTATTGATCATGCGACGGTTACGCTGCGCTGGGCGGAGTACGGGGAGTTTGAGGCGGCTTGCCGGGAAACGGGGAGTCAGGGAGCGCGATAGCCATCCCGGGTCTTAGACGCGAAACCCGTCGCAAGCTCGGGGCAGGCTGAGGGTCACCCAGTTTCGCACGGCACGCGTCGGTGATTCCGTTTTGGATTGGCCCGGCGGTATCCCGGATCCCAAAGTCGGGACCCGGGGGCACCGCGGCACAGCATCGCCCCGGAAGGGCGGATAAACCGCCCCTCCGGAACGACAGGCTGGAACTCTTACACGGGTGCGGGGGCGTTGTGGAAGGTCGAGATGACCGTCTCAAACGTCTGAACCCGGGGCGTTCCATCAACCGTTTTCGCCAGCGTCTTCAACACTTCGGGGTAGACACGGGTGTTGTAGTCGTCGGCGTTGCTCTTGTGATCCCACAGACTGATTGAAACCGCTTCGCCCTTGCCAGGGTTGCAAAAGGTGATTTCTTCCTTGAAGCCCTTCTGCTTCAGTAACAAAGGAAGAATCTGGTTTTCAAAGGTGTGGGTGTAATCAGGCTGCATGTTGGCTTTGATGTTGAAGGTAACTTGGCGAGCATACATATTCAACCTCCTGAAGGTTGTCTTTGCATATAAGTGGGGGGTAACTTCAGATGGCCTTAACTTATATCCAGGGAACCTGAATGAGGTGACTGTTTCTATATGCCTCATCTCCGACCGTAGTCGCTTGGATGGGGATTGTCAAATGGGGTGTTGATGGGGTCAAAGGTGGGCGGGTTGAGGTTCGTGCTATCCCAGGTCTCAGAAGCGAGAACTCGGGCACCCGGCGAACTTTGTGGCCATTTAGACTTGTAAATGTATTTTGGGGCGCTCGCTACCGGACGGACAATGAGTCGTCCGCATGGTCTGTTCGGTCTTCAGAATCCAATCCTCGTAGGAAACACCGGGGGATGGTTCCTGGACTTTCATCCACGAATCCATCGCCTCAACCTCGCGCTTGACTTCTTCGAGCACTTGCTTCAAAAGATCGGTATCAGACATTCGGTAGCTCCTGTTGCTCATCCATTAGATGCTTCGCACGAATTACATCTCCGAGCTCGTCAAATGCAATTTTCTCGTTCATTATGTACGACCGCGGCGAACCATGCAACCGTGGCACGGCTTTCACCCTCTCGAACTGCATGACCTTCCCGTCATCGGATTTTCTCTTTCGCATCGCAAAAAGTTCCAAATACATTCGAGGAGCAATCCCAACGAATGGTTCCATTTTGATCTTTTTGCTCCCGTCTTCAACATAATCGGCAGAAATCGAATCGGGATAGAGTTGCAGCGCTAGGCTCTTTGTATACGGTTCAATAAAGATAACTGTTGAAATGCCGGCAGAAACGATCAGACGCGCACAAAGGTGGCAAGGGAAAGTTGTAACGTAGAGGGTCGCACCCGCTATTGACACTCCTCTTCTCGCCGCGTCTGTAATCGCAGCCATCTCAGCGTGAACTGCCCGGCCAAACTCAATCAGATCCGTGACATGTGCCGTGGAGAAGCGCTTTGCCACCTCAGGATTGAGAGCCATCTTGGCTAACTCGGAAGTTGCGATTTTTTGTTTATCGGGATGAAGCCAACCATCGTCCTTCAACCGGTGCAACAAATCCTCTATTAGACTTCGCTTCATCGCATCGCTACTGTCTTCACCTCGCACAAACTCGCGAAAATCCGGTTCGTCTCCAGCCCAGTAGAGTCCACCGCCAGCTCTTGGGACCTCATTCGTTCCCACCGCGATAATGTCTCCGTCTTGAGAAGCTATCGCGGCGCCGACCTGTCTACCCAGTTCTGATGAACGCAAACGAGCACCGGTCGCTTGGAACATTGCGTACTCACGACGGGTCGGAGTATGGAAACTATTTCCAAACACAAGTTCTAGCGTTCGTTCAATAGACGCTCTCAATGATTTGCTATCGGAGGTATCAACGAAGACATCTGCACGATGGAAGGTGCCTTTCAAATTTTGCCCAAATGGCTTTTCCAGTTCCTCGAGGTCAACTTGGATCAGTTCTTCCGCCTTCGCTAAAAAGGGCTCAGGGTGGAACTCGTGGCGCGATTGAGCGATTTTACTTGCCAGATAATTGCGGCGGAACTGGTATGGCGCTGATGACGCAATCAGGAAGAAGGCACTTCCGTAGATCTCGCGCAATAGCTGAACTTCTGCGGGAGTCTTCAGCGATCGAATCACGTAGACGGTACCGTACGCGACCTTACCGACGTCGCCAGTCTCCGCTTTGCGAAATTCTCGGATTGACCTGATGCCGAGCGCGGCCATTGCGTTTTCGTTCTGGATCAATTCGCGAAATTCGTTACCTGCTTTCTGATGCTCCGAGATGTAAACGTCAACCGGCTCAGTTGGTAGTTTTTTGAATTGAGGTATCGACCGCAGAAGAGACGCTAGTCGCACAAATCTTGTTTGGTAACCAAACGTGCGGAGGGTCTCTTCTAAGATTTGACAGAGCTGCGCATGATCAGTCCCAATCGCGGCGACAAGACCCAAAAAGAGCTCTGGGCGCAGACGTACCGCAGAATCGACATCTATCCTTAACTGCTCTGACACGATGACGGAAATCATACACCTGGCGCATTAAACCTAACAGTGACTGTGTAGTGTCGCGGGATGGACGTCTTCCTTGTTTGCTCGAAGGATGTGGCACTACACCCCAATGCCGTACGGCATCCAAGATTTCTAGGCCGTTACTAGCCCCTTCTGAGCCGGTGCCTTCGCGAACATCTGCTTGATCCCTCTTAGCGCTTGCCGCGTGCGTTCTTCGTTTTCGATCAGTGAGAACCTAACATGGCCGTCGCCGTAGTCGCCGAAGCCGATGCCGGGGCTGACGGCCACTTTGGCTTCGGTTAACAGCCGCTTCGAGAACTCCAAAGAGCCAAGCGCCTTGTAGGCATCGGGGATCTGGGCCCAGACGAACATCGTCGCCTTGGGCAAGGGGACTTGCCAGCCGAGCTTGTTCAAGCCTTCGACGAGGACGTTGCGGCGGCTACGGTAGGTGCAGCAGATCTCCTGGACGCACTCCTGCGGGCCTTCGAGGGCGAGGATGCTGGCCACCTGGATGGGGGTGAACGTGCCGTAGTCGAAGTAACTCTTCAGACGGGCGAGGGCATTGACCAGCACCGGGTTGCCGACCATGAAACCAACGCGCCAGCCGGGCATGTTGTAGCTCTTGGAGAGGGTGAAGAACTCGACCGCGACATCCTTCGCGCCTGGGACCTCGAGGACGCTGGGCGGCTTGTATCCATCAAACGCGATGTCGGCGTAGGCGAGATCGTGGATGAGGTGGAAGCCGTATTGGCGGGCCAGCTCGACGAGGCGGGCGAGAAAGGGAAGTTCCACGCATTGAGTCGTCGGGTTGGAGGGGAAGTTGACGATCAGGGCCTTGGGGCGCGGGGTCATGCGCGGGATGAGGTCTTCAAGCTCGGCGAGGAATTTTTCAGGGTGCACGATGGGGACGCTGACCACGTGCGCTCCGGCAATCACCGGGCCATAGATGTGGATGGGATAGCTGGGATTGGGGACCAGCACCGTGTCGCGCGAGTCGAGGATCGCCAGGCAGAGGTGGGCAATGCCCTCCTTGGAGCCGATGGTGACGATGGCTTCGCGGTCGGGGTCGAGATCGACGTCGTAACGCGCCTTGTACCAGTTCGTGATGGCCCGGCGCAGACGCGGCAGGCCGCGCGAAACCGAGTAGCGATGTGTGACGGGCTTCTGCGCCGCTTCAATCATCTTGTCGACAATGTGCTTGGGCGTGGCTCCGTCGGGGTTGCCCATGCCGAAATCTATGATGTCTTCTCCGCGGCGGCGGGCGGAAATCTTCATCTCCCCCGTGATGTTGAAGACATACGGAGGAAGGCGCTGAATGCGGCTGAACTCTTCCATGGAAACAAGTTTACAGGGAACAGGGATCAGGGACAGGGAACAGTTCACTAGTTCTTAGTTCACAGTGTTCAGCGGCGCTGTTCGGACGCCTGGGTCAGGTGGCGTATGAGGAAGCGGACCATTCCGAACTGGAAGCAGAGACCGGCGAAGGAGAGGACCAGGGCGGGAATGACCGCGTCGGGGCGGGCGTGCGTCTGCAGGCGGAAGATGAGAGTGGCCAAACCGAAACCGAACAGAATGGACATCGCGACCATGGTGACAATGAGCATGCCGAGGGAAGAAACGGGGTTATCGTCGGATTTGCGCAGGGACTCAAACATTGGCACACGATACAGGGGGATGGCAACGGGGTCGTTGCGCTGGGTCAAGATGAGTTCTCAGTTTGCTGTTCTTGGTTCGCAGTATGACAAGCCCGGGCAAGTGCGGATCCTTCGAAGGCGCTCCTCATGAGACCGGCTCAGATCGGTTCTTGCATTCCCAACTTAGCGACAAAAACAAAGACGTCGCGAAGGTGGGGCACCCAAGGATTGTCATCCTGGCAGCAACTCGCGTTCGCGAGTCTAACTGCGCAGGCTAGTGGGCGTGGCCGTGGTGATGGCCAGGGTCGCCGCCGCTGGCCATCTCTTCCATGGGCACGACGCAGCCCTCGATAACCTCGCAATTCTCGTGTTCGAACTGGATGGTGGTGTGGCAGATGTTGAAGTGGTCTTTGAGGACGTGCCGGAGCGTGCCGAGGATGGCTGCGCTTTCCGAAGGCGGTATGTCGTTGATGGTGACGTGGCAGGCGAGGGCGCGAGATTGCGAGCCGAGGCTCCAGCAGTGCAGGTCGTGAACGTTCAGGACGCCGGGAACGGCTTCCATGCCCGTTCGGATGTGACTGAGATCGACATTGCGGGGCGTGCCTTCGAGAAGGATGTTGAGGGTTTCCCGCACGATGCCGGCGCTGGACCACAGGATGAGGGCCGCGATCACCAGCGAGAGCACGGGGTCGATCCAGTTACGGCCAGTGAGCAGGATGCCGGCGCCGCCCGCGATGACGGCGGCGGTGGAAAGAGTGTCCCCCGCCATGTGGATAAAGGCGGAGCGGAGGTTGACGTCGCGTGCCACGCCCCACAGCAGGGCGGCGATGACGCCGTTCATGACCACGCCTGCGGCGGCCACGTACATCATGAGGCGCGGCTGCACGGCGACCGGGGTGTAGAGGCGGTGGACGGCTTCGATCGCGATCCAGATCGAGATCAGGATGAGGGTGCCGGCGTTGATGAATGCGGCCAGAACGCCGGCGCGCTGATAGCCGAAGGTCCTGGCATCGTCGGCGGGGCGGGTCTGGAAGTAGACGGCAGCGAAGCTTAGGAGCAGGGCGAGAAAGTCGGAAACGTTGTGGCCGGATTCAGACAGCAGCGCCAGCGAGTGGGCGCGGAGGCCGGCGACGAACGTGATCGCTACGTAGGCCAGCGTGGCGACGAGAGAAATGCGGAGAACGGTTTGGGTCCGGCCCGTGCCCATGGCGGGGGAAGGAGCGGGCGCGGCGTGGAGGTGCATGCACCTAGTGTAACCGGGGCTGGGTATCCGTGTCTCGCCGACGCTACTTCAGTCAAACGCCTGGTTTTCCGATCCTGAAACCCTGGTTCTCCGACGCTGATATGGATGGACCCCCCACCCTAGCAGAGCTAGGATGGGGCACCCAGTCGTCACCCAGTCTGGTTAGTTGAGATAACGGCGGTCGAGCCACTTTCCCCTGTCGTAGGTGGGAAGGAACGGAGCGGTGGCGCGAATCCCGGACCATTTTTCAGCCACGACAATGCTGTTCTGCGGGTTACCGGACTGGTAGCGAACCGAACACGGAAAGCCGGCGCGCACGCTCGTGACGTCGACGATGTCGAGCATCCTGGTTATGTCCTGCGAGCATTCGTAATCGACACCCCCGATCCGGTAGCCGTAGAGGAGCATGGTGAGGATGTCGCCCTCCGGGGTGGGAACCTCACACACGTCGAGCAGGGTTCCATCGACAAGGCGCCCCGACTGGGCAAGAAGCAGCCGGCGGGCGATCTCCAATTCTTCAGCAGTGGGCCGTTTGCGCAAGACCATCCAAGCGCCTGTAGCGGCCAAGCCGGCGACCACCACCGCGCCAGCGGCTATTTCCAGAACTCGGATCGTATTAAAGGGCATGGAAAGCCGCGCGTTCCTACTTCAAGGATAGCGCAGCTGACGCTCTTTGGCGTGACATCCGTCTTCCATGGGGGCGCGGGATGCTGCGATATACTCGACTTTGCATCGAAAGGAGACACGGCCCCCGGCCGCACGATCTCCGGAGGTTTTATCGATCTTGGACGAGAGCTCTCGCAACAGACCGCGCATTCGCTCCACCACCGTAATTTGCGTGCGCCGAAACGGGCAGGTGGTGATGGCGGCCGACGGCCAGGTGACCCTGGGCGATCATGTGCTGAAGCACTCCGCCAAGAAAATTCGCCGCCTGTACCAGGACAAGATCCTGGCCGGATTCGCCGGTTCGACGGCCGATGCTTTCAATTTATTCCAGCGCTTTGAAACCAAACTCGAGCAGTATGCCGGCAATCTCAACCGGGCCGCGGTCGAGTTGGCGAAGGACTGGCGCACCGACAAGATGTTGCGCAACTTAGAGGCTCTTCTGGTTGTGGCTGACAAGGGGCAGACGTTCCTGATCTCGGGATCGGGCGATGTGATTGACCCCGATGAGCCTATCGCCGCAATCGGGTCCGGGGGCAGCTATGCCGTCGCCGCGGCGCGCGCTCTGCTTGAAAACACTGATCTCGGCGCTCTCGAAATTGCCCAAAAGGCAATGAAGATTGCGGGAGAGATTTGCATCTATACCAATGACCGCGTCACGATTGAGGAGTTGAAGGGCTAACGAGCCCCATGGGCCCGCGTCCACCGTACAATGGCTATCTACCTCCCCGCTTCCGCTGAAGAACAGGATCTTGCGCTCGACGAATTGACGCCGCGCGAGATTGTGGCTGAACTGGACAAGCACGTTGTGGGCCAGAGGGCCGCCAAGCGCGCCGTGGCCATTGCTCTCCGCAATCGCCAGCGCCGGCAGAAGCTTCCGCCCGACATCGCCGACGACATCATGCCCAAGAACATCATCATGATTGGGCCCACGGGTGTCGGCAAAACGGAGATCGCGCGCCGCCTGGCCAAGCTGACCAATTCACCATTCCTCAAGGTGGAAGCTTCGAAGTTTACCGAAGTGGGCTACGTGGGGCGCGATGTCGAGTCGATTGTCCGCGACCTGGTGGAGATTGCCATCGACATGGTGCGCGAAGAACGCCTGGAAGAAGTGGAAGACCGGGCGGAGATGAACGCCGAAGAGCGGCTCCTGGACGTGCTGCTGCCGGCTCCCCCGACCACGCCGGGCCAAACGGAGGGACAGCAGGCGCTACCCGGCGCCGACAGCCACCAGCGATCGAGGGAGAAGCTTCGCCAGCAATTCCGCGAAGGCAAACTCGACGACCGCATGGTCGAAATCGATGTGCGGGAGCGAAACACGCCTCAGTTCGGGATCATCTCCAATCAGAACTTTGAAGACATGGAGATGAACCTCAAGGACATGCTGCCGAACATCTTCGGAGGCGGCACCAAGAAGCGCAAACTGAAAGTGGCCGATGCTTTCGATTACCTGGTGCAGGAAGAAGAGGGCCGGCTGATCGACATGGACTCGGTGAACCGCGCGGCTGTCGAGCGCGTGGAATCGAGCGGCATTGTCTTTCTGGACGAAATCGACAAGATCGCGGGCCGGGAAGGCGGCCATGGGCCCGATGTTTCGCGCGAAGGCGTGCAGCGCGACATCCTGCCGATCGTGGAAGGAACCACGGTGAACACGCGCTACGGGATGGTGCGGACCGACCACATCCTGTTCATCGCCGCGGGCGCATTTCATGTATCGAAGCCGAGCGACCTGATTCCCGAGTTGCAGGGGCGTTTTCCCATCCGTGTCGAGTTGCAGTCACTTACCGTCGAGGATTTTCTGCGCATTTTGACGGAGCCAAAGGCGTCGCTGACCAAGCAGTACTCGGCGCTGCTGGAGACGGAGGGCGTGCGGCTCGAATTCTCACCCGATGCCCTGCGGGAGATGGCGGAATTTGCATTCCGCGTGAATGAGACGACCGAGAACATCGGTGCCCGGCGGCTGCACACCATCATGGAGCGGGTGCTGGAGGATGTCAGCTTCCTGGCCCCCGACGTGGCCCGGCGCACGCAGGATGAATCGCAGGCCGCGGCGTTATCAGAGACGATCAGGAAGGAATCCTCGACGCCCCTGCCTTATTCGGAGCGCATGACGGCATCCGGCCCGGACAAGGTCTTTCTCATTACCGATCAATACGTGAAGGATATGGTCGCCGCGATCGTCCGGGACAACGATCTGAGCCGCTACATTCTTTGAGGCGCCTAGTCTTTCACTAGCCGTTGTCGACCCACCGTGGATGAATGGTTAGGCGTGGATGAATGGTTAGGGTTCGTGGTTTCCCACCCTTGCGATAGAAAGAAGTCGCAAGGATGGGGCACGGAGCATCTGTTTCTCTTCAGAGCTGTTGGACCGACGGCGATGTTCGTGCTTGGCGGTGTCACACGCCTCGGGGCTGGGCAACGGCGATGCGGGCCCGGCCTGTCTCCTTCGCACGGTAGAGCGCCCGATCTGCGTCAAGCAACAGGCTGCTCCAGGTTCCTTTGCTGTCGGGCGACGCGGTGGCCGCGCCCTGGCTCACGGTCATGGCACTATCGATCGAGGAGCCGGGATTCCTGACTCCCAGTCTCTCTACCAGTTCCTGCACCCGGTTTGCGATCCTGAGCGCTCCGTCGGCACTCGTGTCGGGAAGAATCAGGACAAATTCGTCGCCGCCATAGCGCGCGGCCAAATCCGCCGATCGTTGCGCGACTTGAGTGAGGCAGGATGCAACCGCCCGCAGCGCGTCGTCCGCGGCGCTGTGACCGGCGCTGTCGTTCATCTTCTTGAAGAAATCGATGTCCACGAGGATCAGCGAGAGGGGCTGGCGGGTTCTTACCGCCCGATCCCATTCCGCTTCAAGGCATCGATCGAAGGAACGGCGGTTTGCGATGCCGGTCAGCGGATCGGTTAACGAAAGGCGTTCGAGTTCGGCGGTTCGTTCGCGGACGCGTTCTTCAAGCTGGACAATCAGTTCGTCGCGTTCGTCTTCGATCCGCTTGCGCAAGGTGATGTCCTCGATCACCGAGATAAAGTAGTCCGGGCTGCCGTCGGGCTTTTGCACCAGTGAAACGGTGAGGTTCACCCACACCAGGCGTCGGTCTTTGGTGAAGTAACGCTTCTCGAGGGAATAAGTGTCCCGCTTGCCCTCCAGGAGTTCCCGGACCAGCGTCCAATCGGCCTCGAGGTCGTCTGGATGGGTAATGTCGCTGAATTTGAGGCCAAGCAGCTCTTCTTTTGGATAGCCGACGATTTCCGCGCAGCGTCGATTGACGTTCAGCCAGGTGCCGTCCAGGGCGACGTGCGCAATTCCAACCGCAGCCTGTTCGAACGTCGCCGTAAAGCGCGTTTCGCTGGCGATGAGCGCATCGACCCAGTCGGTCATATCGAGGTTGACACCGACCAGCCTGGTGCCCTGATCGGCATCGCGAACCACCTGCGCATACCCGAGGATCCAGAGCGTGGCTCCGTCTCGCCCCGCGACCCTGAACCGCTCCCGGTAACCGGTGCCGGTCCGAAGCGCGTTTTCGACCGCCCCGCGGAGCCGCTCACGATCCTCCGGGTGAACCAGCGATTCCCAGGCTTCCGTGGAATTGATTTCGTGCGCCGGCCGGAAGTAGATCTCCGTCTGGCCCGAAGTCCAGCGGAGTTCGTCGGTTGCCTCGATCCACTCCCAGGTGGCTGTCCGGGTGTTCTCGTGGGCTAAAACGACGAGTTGTGGATCGAGCGCAAGCATGGTCTGTCAGTTGACGATGGCAGCTGGGAAGCTCCCTGGGGATCGCGTGTAATAGCCATCCTAAAGAAGCTGTCCGAGTTTGCCTACTGTTATGTTGCGCGAGATTTACGCCTTGCATGCAGATCTCCGCTGGCGCTCGGGCATGGCTTTTTCGATTGCTTCCGTGGTATTGGTTTGCTAACTTCGTGTCGTACCTCGGCAGCCTGCGCCTGGTTTCAGGCTGCGGGCTCTACCTGCATTCCCCAGCTTCTGAGGAATGTGAACGGAGGAGCTTTCAGAAACACACCGGGGAAAGATGTGCCGTCGCCTCCAGAGGCAAGCAACCCGCCATTCCATCGCGATTCCAAAACCGTTCAGAAAAAGGAGAGCCATGGGTCATCCCGCACATCACCACAAGATCAACTACATCGAGTTTTCGTCGTCGGACCTTACCCGCGCCAAGGCGTTTTACGGCAGCGTGTTTGGATGGACGTTTCAGGATTGGGGACCCGATTACGCCAGCTTCAGCTCGGAGAGCGGCGGGATCGACGGCGGATTCGCGAAGAGTGATGCGAGCGCAGGAAAGTCCGGGCCACTGGTGGTGTTGTACTCCGCGGATCTGAAGGCCACGGAAGAGGCCGTAGTGAAGGCGGGCGGCACGATCGTGGTTCCCCCGTTCGAGTTTCCCGGAGGGAGGAGGTTTCACTTCTCTGATGGCGCCGGAAACGTGCTGGCGGTTTGGTCGGAGTAAAAACAGGGGCCAAGTTTCAGGGGTCAGAGATCTGTTGAAATTAACACCCGCGTCTTGAGAACGAGACGCGGGTATCCTTATCTCGCGTTCTGCAACCCGTTCATGGGCAGAATGTTCTGATTGCGGCGGAATCGATTTTCGGGATCGTACCTGGCTTTCACGCTGCGCAGACGATTGTAGTTGGGACCATAGGCTTCAGGGATACGGGCAGTGTCATCCTGATCCAGGGCGTTCACATATGCTGTTCCCTCTGCCCAGGGTTCCATGGCGGCGAAAAACCTGCGCGTCCAGTCGATGTGGCGCGTATCCTCATCGGCCTCAGTCCACGCGCCGATCACGACAAAATCGTAAGGGGCGGTGCGCGTCGGAAAGGCGGTTGCTTCGGTGGGCACGCGGCCCACGGCGCCATGCGCGTGTTCCAGGATCGCCAGCGTGCGAGGCGAGGTTACGGTGTTCGCGAATTCGACAAATCGCTCGATCGCTTCGTCGGGGAGATGCTGGAGGAAGCGGGCTTTCCAGTAGCTGCGGAGGCCGTATGGTGCAACCATATCCACCATCTGCTGCATGGCGGGATAGGGCATGCGGCTGATCATATCGGCGATCGGGGAGCCGAACCTTCGGACCGGTTCGAGGATGCGCTCTCCTTCAGCGAGGCTCTCTCCACACCACGCTGGAATGAGCGCAACGACCGGAATGCCATCGGGCGTTGAAAGTGCGGCCGCATAGAGAGTGAGTTCGTCCGGCAATCCCGCCATGGTGAAATCGCGATAGAACTTGAGGACCTCGTAAGCATCGGCAAGGGGATGCAGAATCAGCCCCGAAACGACTTCGCGGATGGGATACATCCGGTAGGTAATCGAGGTAACGACGCCGAAATTGCCGCCGCCGCCCTTGAGGGCCCAGAACAAATCCGGGTGTTCGGTTGCGTTGGCGCTCACTCGCTCGCCGCTAGCGAGCACGATCTCGTAGTTGAGGGTGTTATCGCAGACCAGGCCGCAGCGGTTCATCAGCCATCCAACGCCGCCACCTAGTGTCAGGCCGGCGATGCCCGTGGTGGAGATCAGGCCGCCGGTGGTTGCCACGCCGTGCGCGTGAGTTTCACAATCAAATTCGCCCCATGTGAGCCCGGTCTGTGCAATCGCGGTGAGGTTGGCCACATCGACCGAGATTCCTTTCATCGGCGAGACGTCAACCACCAGGCCGTCATTCACCATCGCCAGGCCTGCAGCGTTGTGTCCGCCCGCTCGAATGGCGGGAAATATGTTCTGCCCGGCGGCGAAGCGCACCGCAGCCTCGACGTCTTCAGGCGTGTGGCAGCGCGCGATGGCGGCGGGCCGGCGATCGATCATGGAGTTCCAGATCTTGCGAGAAGCCTCGTAAGCTTCTGATCCGGCAGTGAGTATTTCCCCGCGAAACCTGCGTTCAAGATCATTCAGGTTCATCGTCGTTCCTCTGACTTTGTACATCCAACGGTTCCCTGAGAGCGGCCCTCAGAGTTCGAAGAGTAAGCGAGAAGCCGACATTACCTGATCGGACAGGCAGGAAGCAATAGCGATGATGTTGTGGTTATCGAGCTGCGCCCGAACTCACTGAACCGGCGGCGGAAGCAATGGCTTCCGGTGGCCAAGCTCGTCGCGCACCATGGTCAGGCCGAGGATGCAGCGCTCGAACCAGTCGGAGAGGCGACCGAAGAGCGGCGCCTCCTGCTCGTATTCGAACAGGTTGAACTGGCTGACGATGAAATAGCTTTCCTTGCCGGCATGGATCAATTCGCCGAGGCTGGGGTGGTGCCGGCGGCGATGGCGCCATGAGTCGACCGCTTCCGGATACATGCCTGCAACGAACAAGGCATAGTCGCCGATATGCTTCCGCATCATTCGCTCGGCGTCAAATGAAGGCGCGGTGCCATTCACCGGATCGGCCGCGGTCATCATCTGTTCCAACTCGGCGATAGGGCGGCCCATCTCATCGCGCATCTTGTAGAGTTTCTCGGCGCGGGAGAAGTCGCACAGCAGCCGGGCAACATATCCGGTGACATCCGGATCGTTGAGCCCCAGCTTTCCTTCATAGCTGTTGCGGACGGCCTGGTGAAAAAACGATTCGAGCGGATGAGATTGACGCTGCATGGCGGACCTCCGGAGTCGGCCCGCGCGCACAGCCGGATTTATGTGCAGGCCATGACCGGTGCCGACTTTGACCCCAACGATAAAAACCCGTCGTCGGGGACCCCGACTTGCGCGCAGCCGAGGACTACCAGCCACTGCCCAGGAAATCCTTGAAACAACGCCCGGCGTTTTGAGGAAGATGCCAGGTGCTACTTACTTTGACACTGAAACGACCGCAAATGTTGCTAACACTTGAATAAGCGGACCAAGGTGATCAAATAGTGACACCCAGGTCCGCGACGTTTCATAGTTAAATGACTTGCGTCGGAAGCGCCAGGCGCTTGCCCATCTCTTCGCGCACCAGGGCCAGGCCGAGAATGTAGCGCTCAAACTGATCCGAGAGTCGCGCAAACAACGGGGCTTCCTTTTTGTACTCGAAGACGTTGAACTGGCTGACGACGTAATAGCTCTCTTTGCCGGCCCGGATCAACTCGCCGAGTGTGGGGCGCCGGTTCGTGTCCGAACCGCCTGAGTCAATCGCTTCCGGGACCATACCGGCCACGAACAAGGCATAATCGCCGACATATTTGCGCATCGATCTTTCGACATCGAAGGAAGAGGCGGTTCCATTCACGGGGTCGGACGCAAGGATCATGGCGTCCAACTCGTCCTTCGGATGCCCAGCGGCATCGCGCGCCTTGAAGAGGCTGTTCGCCTCGGAGAAATCACAGAGTACGCGCGAAACGTATGCGATCACATCGGGATCGTGAAGGCCAAGCTTGCCCTCATAGCTGTCGCGGACTGCTTGTTGGAAGAAAGGTTCGAGGGGATGAGCTTGTGTTTGCATACACGCCTCCGTGAGCACGCGCGTTCGGCTTGGGGGTGATATGCTCCCGGTGCAACGTGCGCATCATAGAGCGGAGCATATGCCCGGCCCGATCTGGATTGCTTGCTATGAAACAAAGAATACAGGAATTGTTGCGGTCGGCCGTGATTTAAGTCACGGTTGACGTACAACAAAAGTTACGTTGTGACACCAAAGGAGTAGGAAAACGCTGCTTATCGGTGCAAAACGCGTACCAAATACCAAAGGCAGCCGAAAGGCTGCCTTTGGGGTGAAACTTGAAGCGCGGTTCGAGACCGTTTTCTTAGACTGCGGTCGGAGTGCGGGATTCGAGCTCTGCCAGCCGGTTGGCCAGCAGTTTCTCCAGATTCACGAGTGCCGCCGAGAACCCTTCGATGCCTTCCTTCAGCTTGTCATGCGCCATGTGATCTTCGGCGTGCATGCGCTCGAAAGTCGCCTCGTCCATGGGGATCTTTTCGATTGTCAGGGACTTGGCCTTTTGGGGATCGAGCTTGCGGGGCAGATCGGCCTGAGTCGATTCCAGTTCGGCCAGCAGCTGCGGTGAAATGGTCAGCAGGTCGCAGCCGGCGAGTTCCTTGATTTCGCCAATGTTGCGGAAACTGGCGCCCATCACCTGTGTCTTGTAGTCGAACTTCTTGTAGTAGTTGTAAATCCGGGTGACAGACTGGACGCCCGGATCATCTGCGCCCTGATAGTCCTTGCCGGTGCTCTTTTTGTACCAGTCGAGGATACGGCCCACAAAGGGCGAGACGAGAGTCACCCCGGCTTCGGCGCAGGCGATCGCCTGGTGAATCCCGAAGAGCAGCGTCAGGTTGCAGTGAATGCCCTCTTTTTCCAGGACTTCCGCGGCGCGGATGCCGGCCCAGGTGGAAGCGATCTTGATCAGCACGTGCTTCCGCCCGATGCCTGCCTTGTCATATTGTGCGATGATGCTGCGCGCCTGAGTAATGGTGGCCTGGGTGTCGAAGGACAGACGAGCGTCGACTTCGGTGGAAACGCGGCCGGGAACAATTTCGAGGATGCGTTTGCCAAAAGCCACGGCGAGGCGTTCGAACGCCAGTTTCGCGACCTCGTTGTCGCTGGCGTGTTCGCCTTTCTCGTTACGGGCTTCTTTCAGAACGCCGTCGACAAGCTCCTGATATTGCGGCATTTGTGAGGCGGCGGTGATGAGGGAAGGGTTGGTGGTGGCGTCGGTGGGGCGGAATTTTTCCATCGCCTCAAAATCGCCGGTATCGGCGACCACCGTGGTGTAATTTCGCAACTGTTCGAGCAGATTCTGCGGCATGGAATCCTCCTTGGGGATCTCGGGAAGGGTGGGAGCTTCACTCCACGAACGAAAACCTGCTCGTGGAGGTCCTGCGGTGCGCCTGCGCCCTAAGTGTACCTCTTCTAGAGATTCACGGGAGAGGCTGGAGTTGCATTGGCGCCTGAGGTCACCGATGTGCGGAAGCCCGATCGCGATCCAGCGGTCTCTTCGCGATGCTCCACAACGCCGTAATGGGTTTGACCCCCAAACGGGACCGGCAGCGTTTCATGAGATGTGTACTTGGGGGGGAGGAAGTCATTGAGCCGGCACCGTCTCCTGCGCTTCCTGGGACCGGCCGCTTTCGTGGCCGCCCTTATCGACGGCACTCACCCCGTACCGGTAGGTGTGTCCGGCAAGCACGTGTGCGTCGTGGAACGCCGGGCCGATCGCTGGCTGATCCCCGGAAATCCGTTGCCAGGGCGTCTGGTCTTCCCGCCGGTAGACCTCGTACCCGGCGAGATCGGCTTCGATATTCGGCTGCCAGCTTAAATCGATGGAGGGCTCGGTCGAAGAGGCAACGTCAGCCGCTGTGGCCACTGCCACCAGCCCGGTTGGAATCGCGGGCGGAAACACGTCGAGAGCCTCTACGCGAATGGGCGGGGAAAGTTCTCCATTGAGGTCGAGGGTCTTGCCGTCGACGGATTCGCGAAGGACCCGCTGCGCCCGATATTCGTAGGTGTTGCCCAGGGTAATGTTCTTGTCGAGTGCGGCTCCGGCGGCGGATTCGACGAGAAGGTTCTGCTCGGCCGGCTCCGGCGTCGCCGGGAGTGGACCGGTGTGCGACTTGGGCGGGGACGCTGTAAGCAGGGTGCGCTCGAGGCGGACTGAAGCTGAGCTCTGATCGGCGGTCCAATGCAGCACCACTCCATCCCTGCGGACCTGGGCGGCAAGGCCGGTGACCGGCGCCGGAGCTTCGCCGGCGAGCACCGTGGCCGCATTCGACAGGCCGGCAGAGCGGCCTTTGTGGTTCGCCAGTTCGACGAAATAGCTGAGCGCGCGCGGGGCGCCGGTGGACAAGGATGAGGGCAGCACTTCGGCAAAGGAGCCCTTCAACCCGGGCGCCAATTCCAACTCGCCCGCAGAGGCGCACCCGCCTCCATCGACGCTCAACCCTTCACGGCGGCAGACATGCACCGCCACGATGCCCTTCAGCGGCAGCTTGTCGGTATTGCGCCTTGGCATGGTCCAGGTCAGCGCAACCCGATTCCCGTTTCGCGCAGCGGACAAGTCCGTGACGCGATCGGGAAGATTGAGCGAGGGAGGCTGGGGCGCGCCAGGGGTTCCGCATCCAGCGAGTAGCGCAAGCAAAGAGGCTGCAAAGATTGCAGCCAATCGGCATTGTTCCTCTCGACGTGCGGGTTCCATTGTCTCAAGTCTAAAGGAATGAGGCGAAGCCCCTGGGATGGACGACGCCGGTTGGCAAACGACCCTGGCTCGCAAGGCAATCAGGCTTTGTGCTGGGCTTTGAAGCGGCGCGCCTTCATGCGATTGCCGCAAATCTTCATGTCGCACCAGCGGCGGGTGTGATTCTTGCTGGTGTCGAGAAACAGCCACCGGCAGTCGAGCTTCTCGCAGGCGCGCAGGCGTCGCATTTCCTCAGAAATCAGCAGGCGCGCCGTGCTCTGCGAAAGCATCCACAAGGGCAGTTCCGCGCCGGTCTCGGAGGCAGGCCATTCCCAGACCAGGCGCGATCCGGACCAGGCAAACTGCTGATGCTCGCGCGCCTCCTTGAAGTGGCGCTCCATCGTTTTAATTTGCGACGCGGCGGGAGTTCGATCATCGACAGCTGCATAGAGAATTTCCGCGGCGGCCTCGCGCAGTTCGCGGCAGGCGACCAGCGCCTCGGCGGCGGCGCTCTCGGTGGCGCTGCGAAGAATCTGCCGGATCTGTTTCGATGTGAGCAGGCCGGATTGAGCAGAGAAGCGAAGCAGATCGTCGTAGCTGGCGAGCAACTCTTCCGGGCCTTCGTCACGAAAGCGCCAGTCTAGCGTGTTCACCAGGTCGAGCGCCGGGTGGCCGGCGATGAGTTCGAATGGACGATCCTGAATCGGAGACGACATGTTGGGGAAAAACTACTAACCCTCTAAATAAGTTTGACAGGTTAACTGTGAATCTGTAAAGTGATAACTGTCTATGAGCACTTCAACGGTTACCAAGGTCGAGTCAACCATCGCGGGATCTTTCCGTGTCCGCGTGCTGCTGGCGTTCTTTGCCATCTACGTGCTGTGGGGCACGACCTTTCTCGCCATTCGTGTTGCGGTGGAGGAACTGCCGCCGTTGTTCGCTGCCGGAACGCGATTCTTAATTGCGGGTGTTGTGCTCTTCGGCTTCATGCTGGCCAAAGGCGAACGCCTTCCCAGCGCGCAGCAATGGCGCAACCTCCTGGTCATGAGCCTGTTGATGTTCGTGGCCGAATACGGCCCGCTGTTCTGGGCAGAGAAGTATGTGCCGTCGGGCATCGTATCGGTGCTGGCCGCGACCATTCCCATTCTGACCCTGATCCTTGAGATGCTGGTCCTTCGTCAGCAGCGTTGGCGTTTGAACCTGGCTGCCGCGACCTTGCTGGGATTCGTTGGCGTGGGTGTTCTGCTGCTGCCGGGCGGCGAGCAGCATTTCGGACTCGTGCCCTGCCTGGCGATTCTCGCCGGCTGCACGACCTGGTCGCTGGGCACAGTCCTCACTCGCTCCATGGATCTGCCCAAAGCGAGGCCGCTCACAGCGGGCGCCGCGATGATGTTAGGCGGAGCAATGCTGTTACTGCTCTCCGTGGGCTTTGGCGAGATGCACCCCATGCCCCACGTTTCGCTGCGGGCAGTGCTGGCGCTGCTCTACCTGATTGTGTTTGGATCGTTGCTGGCGTTCACTGCGTTTGTCTGGCTGCTGGCGCACATGCCGGCGACACGCGTGGCGAGCCACGCATACGTGAACCCAATTGTGGCGGTGGCGCTCGGCTACTTTATCGCCGGAGAGCCTGTGACGCTGCGAACTCTCGCCGGAACAGCCCTCGTGCTCGTCAGCGTATTCATCATTTTGCGCAAAGACAAATGAGGGTTGGGTTTGTGCTATCCCACCCTTGCGACAAAAACAAGAACGTCGCAAGGATGGGGCCCCCGGCCTGTTGCTCAAGTGAGAAGACGTGATTTGCCCGGCTCCTTCTATACTGAACCCACCATGAGCTCCCAAACGACTACCGCCGCACATACCCGTTCCCAGGTCCTGCAGCAGCGCGCCGAGCGCTTTTTCCCCGGTGGCGTGAACTCGCCGGTACGGGCGTTTCGTGCGGTGGGCGGGGCTCCGCCGTTTGTCGAGAGCGCGCAGGGCGCTTACCTGACTGACGTCGACGGCAATCGCTACCTCGACTACTTCGGATCCTGGGGGCCGATGATCCTGGGCCACGCTTTTCCGCCCGTGGTCGAGGCCATCGAGCGCGCCGCGCGCAAGTCGGCGAGCTTCGGGGCTTCCACCGCGCTCGAGGCCGACCTGGCCGAACGCGTGGCCGCGTGCTATCCCGCGATCGAGAAGATGCGCTTTGTCAGTTCGGGCACCGAAGCGACCATGTCGGCTATCCGGCTGGCACGAGCGGCTACCAGGCGCAAGATCATCATCAAGTTCGAAGGCTGTTATCACGGCCACGCGGATGGTCTGCTGGTGAAAGCGGGATCCGGTGTGGCCACGTTCGGTATTCCCGGCTCGGCGGGCGTGCCGGAGGAGATCGCGCGCCTCACACATGCGCTTCCCTTCAACGACATTGCTGCCGTGGAAGCCGCGTTCGACGCCCATCCGGACAAGATTGCGGCCGTGATTCTCGAACCGGTGGTGGGAAATGCGGGCTGCATCCCGCCGGCGCCGGGATATTTGAGGGCACTGCGGGAACTGACTGCCCGCGAAGGCGCACTGCTGATCGTGGACGAAGTCATGACCGGATTCCGCGTGGCGCTCGGCGGAGCCCTCGAACGCTACTCAATCGATGCCGACCTCGTGACGCTGGGCAAGATTGTCGGCGGAGGCCTTCCGGTTGGCGTCTTCGGCGGGAAGCGGGAACTGATGGATTTGCTTGCGCCCCTCGGGCCCGTGTATCAAGCCGGCACGCTGAGCGGCAATCCGCTGGCGATGGCGGCTGGCCTGGCCACGATCAGCTATTTGCAGGAACACGCCGCCGAGGTGTATCCGCGGCTCGAAGCCACATCGAAGGCAGTGGCGGAGGGCGTTGCAGCCGAAGCCGCCAAAGCGGGGGTGCCACTCACGACTAACCGCGTGGGATCGATGTGGACGTGGTTCTTCACCGCGAACCCGGTCACGAACTATGACGATGCGGCGAAGTCCGACACCGCGGCATTCGGCCGCTTCCATCGGGCCATGCTGGAGCAGGGTATCTGGCTGCCGCCGAGCCAGTTTGAAGCGGCGTTCCTAGGCACCGCGCACGGGCAAGATGAGGTGGAGGCAACGATCGCGGCGGCGAGAGATGCATTCCGGCTTTTACAGTCGCATTGACCCGGTTTGTTGACCGGCCTAAGAATCGGGGTCGCCGCCGTCGTCCCATGCATCGACGGTCACGAACTTGTGCGTGGAAGCAAAGCGCGTCAGCAACTGCTCCGTCGCTGCGAGCGAAGGCCCTCGATCGGCGTTGAGGCCGTGATGGCTGCCGTCGTGGAGAACGATGTTGGAGGCGCGGCCGCGGCGGTGGTTGGCTTCGATTTTCTCAGTAAGCCGTTCGGCAATGCGGTCCTGCGATCTCTCTTTCCAGTCGGACGTCATGGCATTCCATAGCACGGGAGTCATGCCCATTCTTCGAGCTGTCCGCAGCACATACGGGCGGCGGGCGCCGAATGGCGGGCGGAAATAGCGAACGGGCTTGCCGATCAACTGCTCCAGCGTCTCCCTGGTTCTCCGCAATTCTTCGCGGATCCGCGCCGGCGAGCTCAACGAAAGGTTGGGATGACTCCAGGAGTGATTCCCGATCAGATGGCCGCCATCGGCGATTTGCTTTGTCAGCCCCGGCTCCTGTTCAGCGAAGCTGCCGAGCAGGAAGAATGTTCCCTTGACACCGTATTGGGCGAGAAGGTTGAGTAGCCGCGGAGTGCAGGCGGGGTTAGGGCCGTCGTCGAAGGTGAGCGCCAGTTCGCCAGGACGTGCCGGAGCCACGAGGGTGAGACCGAAGATTTGCGAGCCCGGCCACAAGGCCGCGTATTGAAAAGCGCCGGCGGCAAGGCCCGCGGCCGCGGCGGCGCCGAGAGCGAGGGACACGTCAGCTGCGACTGGAGAGAGCATGGATTCCTTCCAGTCTGCGGCCCGAGGCTGGGGGAGAGCAAGGACCGGGACCAGGGAACAGGAAAAGGGAACAGGGAACAGGCTGGAACCTCTGCACCATGTTTCGCAACAGGTAACCCGCGCGTGGATGCGAAAATAGACCCAGCGAGCGGCTGCTCCTTCAAACCGACGCGGGGGACGATCCTTGAACATGTTGCGGGTGCTCTCGACACACTTGTTCCTCCACCAGCGTCTGCATCCAGGACTTCTGGAACTCGCCGCGCGATCCGGCGTCGAGGCGGTGGAGATTTTCGCTGCCCGCCAGCACTTTGATTACACCAGCCGCGAACATGTCCGCGAACTGGGAGGATGGTTCGCCTCCAATCCGTTGCAGATTTTCTCGCTGCATGCGCCCATGTGGCCCGATCGTGAGATGGGACGGGCGGGAGCCCCGGCGGTGAATGTGATTCACCCCGAGAAGGCGCGCCGCATCGATTCCATGGACGAGATCAAGCGCGCGCTCGAGGCTGCCGAGCACATTCCCTTCCGCCACATGGTGGTCCACCTCGGCGAGCGTTACGACGGCTGGTCGCAAAGAACGCTGGAGTTTGCGGAGACCGCACTCGAACACCTGGGCGCGTTCGCGCGGCCGCTGGGCGTCCGGCTGCTGGTCGAGAACTTGCTCAGCGAACCCACCAGGCCCGAGCACCTGGTGACGATCCTGGAGATGGGTCACCTGGACAACGTCGGAGTGTGCCTTGACCTGGGCCACGCTCATGTAACGGTGGGGACGGCCGAGGCGATCTCGGTCCTCAACAATCGCATCGTGTCGCTGCACGTACACGACAATCACGGGCTGAAGGATGAGCATCTCTGGCCGGGCGATGGAAGCATTGCGTGGCCGGCGGTGGCGCAGGGATTGAAGTCGCTGACCGCGCCACCGGCGGCGGTGCTGGAGATCAGCGAAAAGCTGGACGATACTCCGGCGGCGATTCCGGAGAAGGTCAAGGCTTCATTCGAGAAACTAGGCTAAACAATTAGCGTCGGGATCAACAGATACGCGGCAGCTGCTCGCCAATCTGCAGCGGGATTACGCGGTTGGAGCCCATCTGCGTGCGCGCCACGAGCATGCGCGGATGTTCGGCGGTGACATGGCCGATGCGTGCCGCTTCCATGCCCAGCGGATGAGCGCGAAGAACGGCGAGGATGCGATCAGCGGCATCCGGGGCGACAAAGAAGACCACCTTGCCTTCGTTGGCGACGTAGACGGGATCGAGACCAAGCAATTCGCAGGCAGATTGCACCTCGGTGCGCACCGGCAGGGCACGTTCATCGATGGCGATGCCTACGCCGGAGGAGGCGGCGATTTCGTTCAGAGTCGAAGCCAGGCCGCCGCGGGTGGGATCGCGCATCGCGTGCACGGCAGAGCCGGCGGCGTCGAGCACCGTGGCGATCAGTCCGTTGAGAGCGGCGCAGTCGGAACGAATCTGGCTTTCGAATTCCAGGCCCTCGCGCACGCTCATGATGGCCATCCCGTGGTCCCCAATCGTCCCCGAGACAAGGATGGCGTCGCCTGGTTGCGCGCGGTGCGGCCCGACTGTGATGCCCTCGCGCTGGACGCCTATTCCAGCGGTGTTGATATAACAGCCGTCGCCGTGCCCGCGTTCGACCACCTTGGTATCGCCGGTCACGATCTGGACGCGCGCGATGGCCGCCGCATCGGACATTGCCTGCACGATGGCGGCAAGCTGGCTTAGTGGAAAACCCTCTTCGAGAATGAAGCTGGCGCTGAGCATTTTGGGCTCGGCGCCGGAGACGGCAAGGTCGTTGACGGTTCCGTTGATGGCCAAAGCTCCAATCGATCCGCCGGGAAAGAACAGCGGGCGGACGACAAAGGAATCCGTGCTCATAGCCAGGCGCCCGCCGGCCAGATCGAACAGGGCGGCGTCCCCGAGGTTTTCAAGAGCCGGGTTGCGGAACGCGGGAAGAAACAAGTGCTCGACCAGTTCACTGCCCAACTTGCCGCCGCCGCCGTGGCCCATCACGATTTCGGGATAATCGGCGAGCGGTAGCGGGCACGACCAGTTGGCGAAGTCGGGGGCGGTGCTCAGAGCATCTGTCAACTGGGATTTCTCGTCTGCATGCATTTGTGATCTGGCTCCTAAGCTAATGGCCAAAGGCTAAGAGCTGGATGCTGCTGCTCCCGCACTTGCCAACTCCTCCGCCGAAATAAAGCGCCCATAGTTGTAATACGCCGCGCAGGCGCCTTCGCTCGAGACCATGGTTGCGCCGAGCGGATGGCGCGGTGTGCACTCCTTGCCGAACGCGCCGCACTCGGCTGGCTTGATGAGGCCGCGCAGCACGTCTCCCGAGCGGCAAAGCTTCGACTCCTCGGTATGGATGCCGGTGATGTGGAACCGCTCTTCGGCGTCGAACTCGCGATACGCGGCGCTGAGGCGCCAGCCGCTGCGGGGAATGACGCCGATGCCGCGCCAGGCCCGGTCGGTCACTTCGAAGACCTCGGCAAGCAGTTCCTGGGCCGGGATGTTGCCCTCATAGCGGACGATGCGGGCGTAGGCGTTCTCAAGTTCGTGGCGGCCCGCTTCGAGTTGAATGACGGCGCGGCGAATGCCCTCGAGCAGGTCGAGCGGCTCAAAGCCGGTCACGACAATGGGGATCTTGTATTTCTCGACCAGCGGCGGGTACTCCCAGTAGCCCATCACGCTGCACACATGCCCGGCGGCGAGGAAGGCCTGCACGTGGTTGCCTGGCGAACTCATGATGGCCTCGATCGCCGGCGGCACGAGCACGTGCGATACGAGCAGAGAAAAGTTCTTGAGGCCGCGGCGCTTGGCCAGGTGAACCGTCATGGCATTGGCCGGGCCGGTGGTTTCAAAGCCGACGCCAAAGAATACGACCTGGCGGTCCGGGTTCTTGACGGCTAAATCAACGGCATCTAGAGGGGAATAGACCACGCGGACATCGCCGCCGCGGCCCTTCACCTGGAAGAGGTCGGCGTCGGTGCCCGGGACGCGCAGCATGTCGCCGAAAGAGCAGAAGATGACGCCCGGCTGGGCAGCGATGGCCAGCGCTTTGTCGATCAGCTCAAGGGGCGTGACGCACACCGGACACCCGGGGCCGTGCACCATCTCGATGCCTTCCGGAAGCATCTGGTCGATGCCGTTCTTGATGATGGAGTGGGTTTGTCCGCCGCAGACTTCCATGATCTTCCAGGGGCGGGTCGTGATCTGGTGGATTTCCCGCGCCATCCGCTGCGCGATCTCACCGTTGCGAAACTCGGTCAAATATTTCATTCGCCGTTACAATCCCGTGCGGGATTGCCTCATCAGGGTGTGAGCCATCCGGTTTTGGTTTCGGACTCGAGTTGTACCAATACTTTTGAAATGTGCTGGTGTTCTGCGCAGTCGCCGAGGCTCCTGCGCAGTGGGGAATCTCAAGCCTTGGTTGGAACTTCAGCTGCCTGCGCATCGGTTGCGCAACTGCCGTCAGGGCAAGGGGACTGGGGCGCCGCCGCAGCTCGCGCAAACGCTTCTTCCTCGGTGACAAACTCGTCCTCGAGTACGCCCATCTGGCGAAATGTCTCGAGTGTCTCCAGAGCTGTTTTCTCGTCGATCACCGAGAGGGCAAACCCAACGTGCACAATGGCATAGTCGCCCACGGCGATCTCGGGAACGTAGTCGAGGCAGACGCGCTTGACGATGCCGCCAAAGTTTATCCGGCCCATCCGGATCAACCCATCCGTCGAAATTTCTTCCACTCGTCCTGGAATCGCTAGACACATAGAGACCTCTTACTCCTCTTGTAGCAAGTCTGTCCAGAGGGGAAGGTGATTTATATCACTGGTGCTAGAGAGGGAATCGGCTGCTAACCCATGAGAAAATAACGGTTCATTGGTACGAAAAAGGGTCTTTACGCCTTCGACTTTTTGGTCTGGTTCTGGATAACCCGCGCCTTCACCATCTTCTTTACGAGGGCGGCTGGCAGAGGCTTGTCGACGGGGAACTGGAGCGTTCCTTTCGAGGCGCGGTAGTCCTTGACATCGTCGGCGAAGTCGTCGAGCAGGGAAGCGCTCATGGGAAAGAAGCTGCAATGCTCTTTGAACGCTGCATAGCCCACGAGGCCGCCCTTGTATCGGAACGCGGGCATTCCATAGCTGATCGCCTCGGTTGCCTCTTTGGGCGCGGCGGCGCGGATCATGGCGCGCATTTTTTCGAGCGTTGTCCGATGCGGTTCGGGGCACGCGGCGAGATACGCTTCGACATCGGCGGCTTTGCCGTCACCGGTGAGGGGCGGAACTGTTGAAACAGAGATTGCTTTCTTCATGGGACTGCTCCTGCGGATTGCTTAGAGATTCGCGAAAGGCTCAGGCGCGGCGCGCCGTCTTCTCTTCGGCGAGGTAGGCCAACCAGTCTTCCATCCCTGCGCCGGATTTGGCCGAGGTCTCGAAGATCCGGATATCGGGGCGGATGGCGCGGATGTTCCGGACCGCGGCTCCGCGCTCAAATCCGACTGCCTCGGCGATGTCCATCTTGGTGATGACGGCGGCATCGGCGGAGTTGAAGAGCGTGGGATACTTTAGTGGCTTGTCTTCGCCTTCGGTCACGCTCAGTAGCGCGACCCGGATCCGTTCGCCGAGGTCGTAGCTGGACGGGCAGACAAGGTTGCCGACGTTTTCAATGAACAGGTAGTCGAGCTGGCCCAGTTCGACGCCATCCCAGTCTTCGAGGTGCTTGCCCACCATCTCGGCTTCAAGGTGGCAGATGCCGTGGGTGTTGATCTGGCGGACGGGAGCTCCGCTGGCCGCGAGGCGCCGCGCATCGTTGTCGGTCTCGAGATCGCCGACAAGGGCAGCGACGCGGGATCCGCGCTCGCGCAATAGACGCAGGGTGCGCTCGAGGAAGGCAGTTTTACCGGTGCCCGGGCTCGAGACAAGGTTAAGCACCAGTACGCCTGAGGAAGTAAACCGTTCGCGCAGGCCGCGCGCCAATTCGTCATTCTTCTTCAGAATGCCCTGGCGAAGTTCGACAATCCGGGTGGTCATAGCTTTATGCCTTCCTCTGCTTCTTCGATCTCGATGGCATCAATTTCCATTTCCCGGCCCTGGCGGATATCGCTAGCGGGCTCGCCACACAGGGCACAGCGAAAGCTCTGCAGGCTCTCGATCTCGCTGTCGGTTTCGCAAGCCGTGCAGTGCACTCGGACCGGCAGGACATTTACAACCAGGCGCGAGCCCGCAAGCGGAGTGTCGTCTGTGGCGATTCCGTAGCAGAACTGGAGCGAGTCTTCGACCACGGCGGCGAGCGCGCCCACCTTAAGGCGCACCTCGACGACGCGCGCGCCGGGGTACTTCTCCAGCGAATCGATGACGGACTCAACAACGCTCGAAATGATCGACAATTCATGCATGAGGGAAGAACCGGTCTTGGAAAGCACGATTCTACGCCCGGCCCCGTGGAGACTGGAGTGGCAAACCGCACTCGACCGGCAAGATTGACCCAGATTGTAAGATGGAGGTCAAAGGATCTTCCCCGTGCCCGATACCGCCGCGCCATCCAAGCCTTTCGATTCTCCGTCCATTTCCGTCGTCGCAACGCCTGCCCGGTCCACCCCGTCGCGGCTCACACTGAGCGAGCTCGCTCCCGGCGTCATGCAGTCCGAGATTCGCGCGATGACGACAGAGTGCGATCGCATTGGCGGCATCAACCTGGCCCAGGGCGTCTGCGACACCCCGGTGCCGGCGCCGGTGGAAGAGGAAGCCATCAAGGCCATTCGCGCGGGCTACAACATCTACACCCGGCTGGACGGCATCGAGCGCTTGCGAAAGGCGATCGCGGAAAAGCAGCAGCGCGACTATGGCCTGACGTACGACCCGGAAACGGAAGTCCTTGTGGCCAGCGGGGCTACGGCCGGGCTGCACGCCGCGGCCATGGCGTTGCTGAATCCCGGTGACGAGGTGCTCTTGTTCGAGCCGTTTTACGGCTACCATGTGGCCACGCTCAACTCCATGCGCGTCAAGCCGGTGCTGGTTGCGCTGGCCGAGCCGGATTGGGCGCTCGATACGGATGCACTCCGCGCCGCGATCACGCCGAAGACAAGGGCCATCATCCTCAACACCCCCGCCAATCCCAGCGGCAAGGTGTTTTCGAAGGCGGAGATCGAGGCCATAGCCGACGCTTGCCGGGAACACGACTTGTTTCTCTTTACCGACGAGATCTACGAGTACTTCGTGTACGACGGGGCGCGGCACATTTCGGCGGCAACGCTGCCCGGCATGCGCGAGCGAACCATTGTGATGTCGGGGTTTTCAAAGACGTTCAGTATCACCGGATGGCGCCTGGGCTATGCGACCGCCGATGCGAAGTGGATGGCTGCGATGGCTTATTTCCACGACCTGACGTACGTGTGCGCGCCCTCGGCGTTCCAACATGGAGCGGCAGCTGGCCTGGAGAGGCTTCCGGCGAGTTTTTATACCCAGATCGCCATCGACCACCAGTCAAAGCGGGAAAGAATGCTCTCGGCCCTGCGCGACGCGGGATTCGAGCCCAGCGTCCCCGCCGGAGCCTACTACGTGCTGGCCAGCGCCAACCGTCTCCCTGGCGAAACGGCCGCACAAAAGGCTCGCAGCCTGCTGGCCGCGACAGGCGTGGCATCTGTGGCGGGAAGTGCGTTCTTCCGCCCCGGACGCGGCGAGAACCTGCTGCGCTTCTGCTTCGCCAAGCAGGACCACGAACTGGACGAAGCCTGTGCGCGGCTGCGCAAGCTGTGAATCATAAGATCGCCCCCGCCTCACCCTATAAAATCGGCGTGGCGGCTCCGATCCGAACAGGTGTCCCAACGAGGTTGAAGTGAACGAATTCCCACATGCGATGTTGCGCGAGATTTACGAACAGCCCGATGCCATCGGGCGGACCCTGGATCTTTATCTCGACGGGCAGACCTTCGACGCACAGGCCTTTGCACCGCTGGCGAAATGGCTGAACCCGCGCGGAGAAGTACTGATCGCCGCCAGCGGTTCCAGCCGCCACGCCGGGCTGGCCGCTGAGATCATTCTCGAAGACCTGTGCGGCCTGGCCGTGGACGTGGAGTACGCGAGCGAATACGGCTGTAGGACCGGGGCCAACCCGCGCAACCCGTCGCTGCTGGTGATTTCACAGTCCGGCGAAACCTCGGATACCCTGGCGGCTTTGCGCTGCGCGCGGGCAAGCGGTCATCAGACGCTCGCTATTGCCAATGTGGCCGGCAGCACCATGATGCGCGAAGCATCGGCCGCCATGCCTCTCGGCGCGGGGCCGGAGTTGGCCATTCCCGCAACCAAGAGTTTTACCTGCCAGCTCACGGCGCTATACTTGCTAGCGCTCTACGAGGCACAGGAACTTGGCACACTCGATGACGCGGAAATCGCCCGCAGGGTTGCCGAGCTGCATGCGCTTCCTGCGCAGATCCGGGACCAGTTGAACCGCTGGTGCGAGCAGTCGGCGCGCCTGGCCGCTAAATATTCCGACGCAAACACGTTCCTGTATCTTGGCCGCGGCGTGCACTACGCTATCGCCCGCGAAGGCGCGCTGAAGATGAAGGAAGCTTCGTACGTTCATGCCGAAGGCTACCCAGCCGGCGAACTGAAGCACGGCCCGAATGCCCTGGTCAGCGAGCACGTCCCGCTGGTGGTGATCGCGACTGTCGACCCCGCTTCAGCGGATTCTACGAACCGGTACGAGAAGACAATTCAGCTGCTCGAAGACATGAAGAAGCAGCGCGCCCGGGTCATTGCCGTGGCCAATACCGGCGATCGGACCGTGGCAGAGCTGTCGTCGGACTGCATCGAGGTCGATCCTGTTTCGGAACACCTGCTGATCATCCCGGAGGTGGTCCCGCTGCAGTTGTTCAGCTACTTCATGGCGCTGGAACACGGCGTGGATGTCGATCGGCCGCGCAACCTCTCGAAAGCTGTCATCGAAGTTTAGCGATCAGCAGGCGCGAAGCTCAAGGTAGCTGGCGCAGTACCGCGCGGCGCGGGCAGGAGCGTTCAATGCAAACTCCATGCTCAACTCGGCGGGTTTTACGCCGCGAAATAGTCGCGGCCCTTCAAAGAGCAGTGATCGGGGTTTTCCTGCCACTCTTCGCCGCGACTTCCTTCTCCCAGGAAAAGCCTAAAACCACAGTTCAACCGGAACCACCCGTTAACACACAACTTCCGGTTAACTGGCTGTATGGTGCTTACATTCCGAAGAATGCTCCGCTGGTGGCGTTGAATGGGAGGGAGCGTTTCAAGCTTTACGTTCGCCAGACGTATACGACACCTGGCATCTATATCAAGACCGGATTCTTTGCGATACACGATCAAGTGAGAGATACGCCGGAGGACTGGGGGGATGGATTCTCTGGCTTCGCCAAACGTGTTGGCTCCAACCATGCCACCAATATCATCCAAAACTCATTCACTTCATTGGGCCAGGGGGTGGTTGGATGGGAGCCGCGCTATGACCGTTGCCGGTGCGAAGGGGCGTGGCCCCGCTTTCGACACGCGTTCGTCAGAAACTTCATAACCTATAGTCGCAATGAACAATCAATCAGGCCGAATATCATGCCCTTCGCGGCAGCATTCGGAGCGGGAACCATCGGCGCAACCTGGAATCCAAATAATCCGACGATTACGGTCAAGGGATATCAGAGCGTAATCACGCAAGCGTGGGTCGGAGTGATTATCAACAGCATCGGAGAATTTGCGCCTGACGTAAAGAAGAAGATCGGCAGGCACAAGGATTGATCCGCGAATTCAACGTTTATCCAGGGCAAGCGCAAGCAGGTGCCCTCTTCGTGGTTCCATCTCCTACCCCGTTTTTCTTCAGGGGCGGACCGGGCTTATTTGCATAGCAACAATGCAACCTACCCCAGCCCTACTCCGGAACTCCATTTAGCGTGCATGGCGTCTGCAGTATCGAAGTAATAATCGCGATCGCAGGGGAAGAGCCCCGGAATCGGGGCGGGATCGGTCACAATATGTCCGTCCGTCCACTGCCATAGTGTCCAATTTGCCCAGCCGGCCGGAAGCACGGCAGTAGGCCCATATTGAGCCAGCCATAACCAGCAGTTCTGCAAAGTCAGATCAGCATGCTGCCCCAGTTGCTGTTTCAGGTACGAGCCGCCATACAACCCTGGCCACACTCCCGTGGCTTCATGAACATGGGTAACGAAATCTCTCGCCTCATCGAGCGACATCGTTGACCCTGCGTTGTTCGACTCGAAATCGAGCACCAGGATGGTTCCAGCTTCGGGCTTTACCGTGTTCAGGAAAAACTCAGCCTGGCTTATGCCGTCGTCGCCATTCCCGAAATGATAGGCGCCCCAGAGTAATCCGAGTCCCTGCGCCGCCTGCAAATTAGCCGCATATGTTGGATCGGCGAATCTGGTGCCCTGGGTTGCTTTTTGAATGACGCCCAGGATCCCTGCCTGCTGCGCGTTGGCCAAATTGGGGCGATTGTTGTTGTGGGAGATGTCGATCACTACATTCGTGCGAGCCATGTCTTCCTCCGGTGTTTCGGTCTTGAATCAATCCGCAAGCAAGCCTGGGATCGAGGATCATTCATGATGCGGGAATCGCGGTCCAAACTTTAACAGAACTGCGGCCCTGGTTGCCTCTCTATCGCAGAGCGGCCCATATGGCCACGTTCAGCCCGACCATGAGCACAGAAGAAGCCGGGATCAGAAGCAGGGCCTTTTTGAGCCGGAGGGGATCGCCGCCGGCGATGGCGCCGATGATACGCGAGCTGACCGCGAGTCCCGCCCATCCGCAGGTGATCACAAAACCGATGGCAGTTCCGGGCAGGCGTGGAAATGCTCCGCCGGTGATGGCCAGCGTGGTGGGGAAGACGGGGGCCATGGCAAGGCCGGCCAGGAACACGAGCCCCGCGGCCTCCCCGGGCTTGTTGGTCCTCAGCATCAGGAAAGTTGTAACGGCCATCGCCACCGAGGATGCAAGAAGGACTAGAACTGCCGACATGTGGATGAGAATGGGAGACACCGCGACCCGGCCCAACAGCAGGCCGAACGCAAATCCCAGCGAGAGAATGTTCAGCGCACGCGACTCTGGAATGCCCTGGGCAATGAGATGGCGGGCGAGCCAGTTCCACACTCCGACTTCGCAAGAGATGTAAAGAAAAAGGAAGAAACCGAGGAGAAACAGCAAGGGATGGCCGAGGATGGGACCCGCCTGGGTGAGAACGAAACCCGATCCTCCGGCCGGCGCCGGCATATGTGTGGTGGCCTGGATGACGATCGCAAGGACGGTCAGCCCGGCGATGGTATAGCAAAGCCGCACCCAGTTGCGCTTAAACAGATTGGCGGAGATGAAGGGGGTCGCAAGTCCGCCGAGGCCGAAGAAGAGATTCACCAGGTTGAGAGCCGTGGCGCGGTGTGCCTCGCTCACTCCGCTGACCAGCGCATTGGCGGCCGTGACGACGATTCCGCCGCCGATTCCAAGTATGAAGAGAAGAAAGCACGATGCTGCCATAGCCGCCAGCGCGCGGCAGAGCCAGCAGCGCACTGGCGATGAACACCAGGCCGAGGATGAGGCCGATCTTGTCGCCCTCGGTGTCGAGCAGCGGGCCTACGGCCAACGACGCGATCATTAGCCCGAGCGCCTGGGCAGAAGGCAATGGTGCCGTTCTGCGTGGGCGTCAGGTGAAAGCGCTCCGACAGGTCGGGCAGGATGGTGCCCAGCATGGCGGCGATCATTCCGTAGACGAAGATGGCGAGGATGGCGGCAAAGATCAGCACGGGCCGAGTTGTCCTTTCAATTCCGTAGGCAAGGATACGGCATGAACCCGCTGTGCCCGTCACAAAAGGGCGGCGTCCCGGCTTACTGCTCACGCGTCATCGCGTCTCTAGGATGAAAGACCGCGATTCGGTGAAACAAAACCACCCGTTCGTTCGTTTTCCTTTTAGCCCTCGCGTTTGAGAACATGGCGCCACTGGCCCGGCTACCTCTTGGATTTCAGCCAATCTTCCCCGATCGGAGCACACGTCGATGGGTGATTTCTGGAAAGACGTCAAACACGCGCTGCACCTGTTTTTCAAGAGTCCGGGGTTTACCATCGCCGCTGTTTCAGCCCTGGCCCTGGGCATCGGTGCCAACACCGCGATTTTCACGGTGGTCAATGCGGTGCTGCTGAAGCCGCTCGCCTATCCCGATGCCGACCGCATCGTTGCATGCGAGCTCACTTCGCCGGATGGAAATTTTCCCGCCGCTTCAATTCCCAAGTTTCAAATCTGGCAACAACAGACCAGTGTTTTCAAGGATGTAGCCGCGTACGATTTCGCCGGTCCCGGATTCAACATCACCGGCGACCGCCCCGAGCTGGTCCACGGCATTCATGTGTCCGAGGCCTGGTTCCGCGTGTTTGGGGCGCCGGTCCTGCTGGGCAGGACCTTCACACCCCAGGAGGACACACCCAACGGCGGCCATGTGGTGGTGCTCGAGTTACGGCCTGTGGCAGCGCAAGTTCGGCGGCCGTCAGGACATTATCGGCAAGTCGCTGCCGCTGGGGAATGAGCCCTACACGATCATCGGCGTGCTGGGGCGAGATTTCGTTTCCGACCCCGATGCCGAAATCTGTATCCCCTTCCAGTTCGAGCCCAACAGCACCAACCAGGGTCATTTCTTCCAGGCCGCGGCGATGCTCAAGCCCGGCGTGACGGTGGCCCAGGCCAACGCGCAGATGAAGCTGGCATGGCAGCAGTATCTGCGCACGTTTCCGAAGGCAGATCAGCAGGGTGGATTCGGAGTTGAGCCGCTGCGCGACTCGATTATCAGAGACGCCCGCAAGTCGCTGCTCGTTCTGCTGGGCGCCGTGGGACTCGTCCTGCTGATTGCCTGCGCCAACGTCGCCAACCTGCTGCTGGTGCGCGCCACCGGACGGAAGCGCGAATTCGCCATCCGCTCCGCGCTTGGCGCGAAACGTTCGCGCATCGTGCGCCAGCTGCTCACCGAAAGCGTGATGCTCGGCGTGGCCGGGCGGTGTACTCGGCCTCATTCTCGGTTTCGTGGGAGTGCGGGCGCTGCTGGCGATCAGTCCGGCCGGCCTGCCGCGCATCGGCGAAGATGGATCGGCCATCGGCCTGGATTGGCGCGTGCTCGGCTTTACGCTGGCCGTCGCGATTCTCACCGGGATTCTGTTCGGCCTGTTTCCCGCGTTCAGCGTCTCGCGCACCGACCTGAATTCGTCGCTCAAAGACAGCAGCAACCGTTCCGGAACCGAGCATGCGTCACGGAAAGGCGCGCGCCCTGCTGGTGATCAGCGAAGTCTCCCTGGCGCTGGTGCTGCTGATCGGGTCGGCGCTGCTGATCCGGACATTTCGTCGCGTTGCACGCTGTGAATCCGGGCTTCGACGGACACAACGTTCTAACCATGGAGATGTCGCTGACCGGGCCGCGCTTTGAAAAGACCGCCGGTGTGGCGCAACTATCGCACGACGGACGGCAGCGGCTGAATGCCATTCCGGGCGTCGAGGATTCGGCCTTCACCTGCTGCCTCCCGATCCAGGGTCAGTTCGGTCTCCCGTTCACCATCGTCGGCAAGCCGGTTGATCCATCGAAAGGGCCGCCGGGAGCGGGATGGATGAGCGCATCGCCCGATTACTACAAGCTGTTCAGGATCCCCATCCTGCGCGGGCGCGAATTCACTGACCAGGACACGACCGGGGCGCCGGGTGTGGCCCTCATCAACGAAGCGCTGGCCAAGCAGTTCTTTCCCAAGGAGAATCCGGTCGGCCAGCAGATCGTGATCGGGCATACGGTGGGTCCGGAGTTTGAAGAGCCGGCGCGTCAGATTGTCGGCGTGGTTGCCAATACCCACGATGGCGGACTCAGCCGCGATCCCGGTGCGTTGATGATTGTGCCGGACGCGCAGGTCACCGACGGGATGACCAAGCTGAACGCGGGCATCGTGCCCCTGCGCTGGGTGGTGCGCACGCATCGCGATCCGCGCCAGCTCACGCAGGTCATCACCGAGCAGCTTCGCCAGGCAAGCGGAGGCTTTTCCGTCACCCGTGTCAGGCTTATGGACGAAGTCGTTTCGCGATCGACGTCGCGCGAAAGCTTCAACATGATGCTGCTGACCATCTTTGGTGTGGTGGCGCTGGTGCTGGCTGGCATCGGCATTTACGGGTTGATGGCCTACTCGGTGGAACAGCGCACGCAGGAGATGGGCATTCGCATGGCGCTCGGCGCCGATCGGGGCGTGATTCGCAAGCTGGTCGTCTGGCACGGCATGCGATTGGCGCTGGTGGGTGTGGTGCTGGGGATCGGCGCCGCCTTCGGGCTCACGCGTTTCCTGGCCAGTTTCCTGTTCGGCGTCAAGACGTGGGATCCGATCGTCTTTGTCGCCGTGCCCTTGATCCTGACGGGGGTGGCGCTGTTGGCAGTGTGGCTGCCCGCAACGCGGGCTTCAAAGCTGAACCCGATGGTAGCGCTGCGCGTGGAGTAGAATGGGCCCGTCGCGATGACTTAGGACCTTAGGCATTTCGCTGGTCCTGCCCTACTTAGTCAAGGTGTTTCCCTGTAGATGATTTGAAGCGCACGTACCTTCGCTCGAATAACTTTCTGTTAACTCTGATCTGTCCCGGGAGAAGGCAAACGATTGTCAAAGTCTTGAAGTCCTATAATCAGTTGCCGAGGCTCGAATCCTGGGGCTCGTTTCCGGGAAGGGGCGATACCAGACACATTGCATGGTATCTCTTCTTACTATCTTCATCCTTTCGCTTCAAACGACATCAGCGTCCGGGTAGTCCGCGCGCGTTTGCATGTCCCGGCGCGAGCAATCAGGAGATCGTCATGAAGATTCACTTTGTTCGATCCGGCGGCTTTGGCGGAGCGGCCACGCGCGTGGAAGGCGATGTAACCTTTGACGACCATGGAGCCCAGGTAACCTCCCAGAAAGCCGGTTATCAACGGCCATTGGCCGGCCTCTGAAGCGGAGATACTGCGTTGCGCCGCAGAGCCGCAACCAAATAAATCGAAAAACAATCAGCCCAAGGCCGCCCCGATGCCCGATGGATATCAATACGATATTTCGACCGTAACCGACGATGGCAAGGTTCACCCTCTTGCTTCGTTACCTGACACCGCGAATGCTTCGAGCCGTACCCCGGAAGACGAAGAGCTTTTCAAATGGGTTCAGCAGGAATCGGGAAGAATCTGGGATTACAGGATCAGCCATCGCTGAAAAATTTCTCTATCTTCACCATCGGCTGTGCTATAGTCCGATTCGCTCAAGGGAACATAACTTGGAGGACTTGTGAATGTGTAACCATGTCGGCCGCTCCAGTATCTTTTGCATTCTCCCCCCTCGTGTTTTGATCAACATTGCCAAGAATGGCAACGAAGACCAGCGCGCGTCCGCGCTGCAGGCAATATCGCTGGATCACAGCCTGCGTACCAGCCGTCTCACATTTTCCTTGCTGGGCGGGTTGCAAGTCTCCCATGAACCACTCACTGGGACACCGCCCCAAAAGCAGCGCCTGATTTACGACACGCAGCAATCGGAGACCCTGCCTGGAAACCTGGTTCGCTCGGAAGGCGGCGCTGCGGTGGCTGATGCCTCGGTCAACCAGGCGTATGACGGATTGGGATTTACGTTCGATTTCTATTACGCAGCTTATCAACGCAACTCGATTGACAATGCCGGCCTGGCGCTCAAGGCGACCGTTCATTACAGCAAGAAGTACGATAACGCCTTCTGGAATGGCCAGGAGATGATCTTCGGCGACGGAGATGGCGTAATCTTCAACGGCTTTACCAGCTCGGTCGATGTGATCGGACATGAACTGACCCACGGCGTAACCGGCAGCGAAGCTAATCTGAATTACCAAGGCCAGTCGGGCGCGCTCAACGAATCCATTTCCGACGTCTTCGGCTCGCTCGTCAAACAGTTTTCTACCAATCCAAAGCAGACAGCGGATAAAGCTGACTGGCTGATTGGCGATAACCTGCTGGCCAAGGGCGTCAACGGCATCGCGCTTCGATCGATGAAAGCTCCTGGAACCGCCTACGACGACAAGGTGCTGGGCAAAGACGATCAGCCGGCGGACATGAAACATTACGTGCACACGGCTGAGGACAACGGCGGAGTTCACACCAATTCCGGTATTCCCAATCGCGCCTTCTATCTTGTCGCTTCAAACATCGGTGGATTTGCCTGGGAAAAGGCCGGCCAGATCTGGTATGACACCCTGACCGACCCGCGCCTGAAGCGCAACGCCGATTTTTCCACCTTCGCCAATATGACGGTGCTCAACGCGTCCCACCGCTACGGCGCCGGGTCCGAGGCAAAGGCGGTTGCCGATGCGTGGAACCACGGTAGGCGTGAAGATCAAGAAAACATCATGACGCACGATGGCGGGACGGAGCTTTCCAGCTTCGTCCCGCTTTTACTGTCGCACACATTGAACAGTCGATTTTGCGTCTTTCCCAGCTAGCCCAGCGATCGCCGGTTGCTAGCGGCTCATGATCTTGTGCGCAAGGGTCTCTTCGTCTGAGTCAGCCTGGATGATTTTGTTGTGAAGGCAGTACAGGGCCAGTTCCAGGCGGTCGGAAACGCCGAGCTTATCGTAAATCTTGCGGAGGTAGTTCTTGATCACCTGCTCGGTTGTCCCCAACTGGTAGGCGATCTCCTTGTTCCGCTTGCCTTGCGTGATGCAGGTGATGATGGCCATTTCCTTGGGCGAGAGACGCGGCTGGCTCTTGGGGCTCACCAGCGCCGCGGCCTGGGCGCGATACGCCTCGATCACCCAGTTGATCGATTGATTGTCGATCCAGGTCTCGCCGGCCGCGATGCGGCGCACGCATCGAACCAGCAAGTCAGGCGAAATGGAGCGCGAGATGATTCCGCGAACTCCCTTGCGATAAAGCTCGACGGTATGGTTTTCGTCGGCAGTCACGGCCTGAACGATCAGCTTCAGATCAGGCGCGACGCGGAGGAGTTCGTGAATGGCATTGGCGCTGCCGCCCAGGAGTGCCCCTTCGAGTAGCACCACGTCGGTGGGATAGCGCTCGATGGCCGCTCGGAGGTTCTCCAGGGAGTCTGCCTGCGCCACTACCCGCAGATCGTCTTCAAGCGCGAAGACCTTGCGAATGCCAACACGGTAAATCGCCTGGGAATCCGCGAGAATAATGCGGATCACTCCAGGTTTAACTTGTCCGTCCAAGGCTTCGTTTTCTGGTGAATCTTCAATAAATTCCATATACGGCTACGGCACTGCCAGACAGGAGCGTCACTGTTCCACGAACTCATACTCGTCAATGGTGGCGGCAACCTGGGACTGGGACTGGCTCATGGAGCAGCGTACCACACGTCCATGGCAATGAACCAGAACATCGTGAGTTGTGCCCAGGATGGCTCCCGGCATGCGCAGGGAAAAGTCGATTCCCTCACCGACCCGCAGCGGGCTGTTCAGCTCAAACAGAACTCCGCTGGCGCTGACGTTGTTGGTAAGGGCCGTGTACTCGTCGGTGGAGGTCGAAATGACCACCGGCAGCATTAATGGAAACCGAACGGCGCATCGAACCTCGTGTCCAGTTGGGGGAGCGGCGAGGGATTCAGACACGGCGGCAGTTTCCGGACTCTTTCGATCTTCCATAACAGTGTCTCCAAGTTCCGGAGCCCCCTCACATGATGCGCTGAATCTGATTTAAGACTCTAGCGAACTCAATGCACAAATCCCACGGCACGAAAGTTCCCATAAAAGTAACCTCTTGCAGATGCGACAGATAGCTGACATAGGATCGTGATTAGAATGGGGTTCCCTCGATCGGCCAGCGTCAGGGAAAGTCGCTCATCTCGGGAAAAACGCCGCCGACCCGCCTACCCACTCCTGATTCCTGTTGTGGTCAACGCCCATCATCTTGCCCCTCCCCAGTCGAACCAGCGAGAGAGCCGGCGTGAGGGTGCCGTCATCCGGCCAAAGGTAGAGGATCCGTATCTCGGCCTGTGTCAACCCGTGGGGGGTCTCAATCGTGGGCACGAAGTTCATCCGCTGCTGGAGAAGAAACTCTCCGCGGGCGTGGGCGGGGATCGACTCCAGTTGGGCTTGGGTCGGGTCAAACTGGATTCCTTTGCCGGCAAAAGAGAAAAGCGGTTTTAGCAGCAGATCGGGATAGACTGTGCCGGACCCCGCTTGGCGGGGCAGCGAGTACTCCGGCCTCTTCGAGTACTGCTCCTGCCCGGTCCCTCGAGGAAATCGCGCAAGAAGACGGCGGGTGGAACAACCGGATTGCTGCGCGGCGGCTGGCTGAGCCACGGAAGTGAAAACTTGCTGATCAGGAAATACCAGTTCGGATGGCCGGCCCACTCCACTTCCCATTCTCGCGTTAAATCGAACGGCAACTGGATGTTGCGGGCGATGAGTTCGTCGACGATCGCGCGATTGTAGATGCGGTGGATCGGAACCAGGGTGCCACTCTGCGTTGCGGTAGTGAAGTTTGTTTCCGACTGGTTCGAGCGTGATGATATCCACGACTGAGATTCCCAGACGCTGCGCCGTGACTTCAAAATCCGGGCGGGTCTTCTGATGCATCGGATCCACCTCGGTGAGCACTACGTTTTCGGGCGAATGGTTCCCAAGGATGGTCCGTCTCAGCAGGTCCCAGTATTCGTCCTCGCTCAACCCTCCAAGGAACATGCCCAACCCACTGTCCAAACCGAATATCTGCTGGTACCCGGCACCCAGGACCGCCTGATAGCCGTAAACGGAAGGGAATGCCTGAATCTCGACCAGGCGTGGCGTCAGGCTTCCGGAAGAATCCCGCACCAAGGCAAAGTCGGCAGTAAGAAAGTGTGGATGGCCCATCTCTCCGGCCACCCGGTAGGCGGGCCGGGATGGCTTGTTCTGCCGCCGCCAGGTAGTCTGCCCTGCCCATGAGAGCGCGAGCGAGTTCCGCGCCTGCGTCCGCCATCTCGTCCAATAACGCCAGGGGCACAAAAATAGGCGTTTCGGACACCCGAAACTCTACTCTGGCCCCGCAATGGCTCTTCCAGCCAACGCCAGAAGAGATGCGTAGCGTTCTGAAGAGAAACTGCGATTGAAGCGTGTCCGTAACTCGGGAATCACTGTTTTGGTTCCTCCCTTTCGAGACTCGGGCAGTGGAGTAAATGACGGCAGAATCAGCCTATACCGCAGGTAGCATGTAAACGATTACGAAAAGAATGCATGCGCGGGCCGCCTGACTACCATCTGTGAGCTATCACACATATCCGATAACTGTCCTGCTAGTAATAACTTTGAGGTAAGGGAAATGGTACCCAAAGATTTGCCCAAAAGATTACTTTTGTCGTAGTAGCAATCACTCTTCTGGGGTACTCTTGATTACGAATTAACCAAAGACAAGGAGAACACTCAAATGTCGTCATTTTCTACTTTGCGTATTGCAGCACTTTTCGCATTTTCGACAGTCTCAGCCATCGCGTTCGCCGCAAATAGTCCTGCCCTACCGCATCCGCTTCCCCCCACCGACGGTGGACAGATTGCCGTGACCAGCCCGGCGCTGCCGCATCCGCTTCCCCCGACCGACGGTGGACAGATTGCCGTGACCAGCCCGGCGCTGCCGCATCCGCTTCCCCCGACCGACGGTGGACAGATTGCCGTGACCAGCCCGGCGCTGCCGCATCCGCTTCCCCCGACCGACGGTGGAAAGGTTGCCGTAACCAGCCCGGCGCTGCCGCATCCGCTTCCCCCGACCGACGGTGGACAGATTGCCGTGACCAGCCCGGCGCTGCCGCATCCGCTTCCCCCGACCGACGGTGGACAGATTGCCGTGACCAGCCCGGCGCTGCCGCATCCGCTTCCCCCGACCGACGGTGGACAGATTGCCGTAACCAGCCCGGCGCTGCCGCATCCGCTTCCCCCGACCGACGGTGGAAAGGTTGCCGTGACCAGCCCGGCGCTGCCGCATCCGCTTCCCCCGACCGACGGTGGACAGATTGCCGTGAGCAGCCCGGCGCTGCCGCATCCGCTTCCCCCGACCGACGGCGGACAGGTTGCCGTGAACAGCCCCGCACTTCCTCATCCGCTTCCCCCGACCGACGGTGGAAAGGTTGTCGTGACCAGCCCGGCGCTGCCGCATCCGCTTCCCCCGACCGACGGCGGCACCATCGCGTAGGAGCGGCCTGTATGGCCCGAACGGACGCGACCGTCCAACGAATGGGTCGGCGTAGTTTGACAATTCGCTGCTACACTGAATCCGGTTAGCCACTCATCCCGAGCAGGAGAAGTGCCTTTGAATCTGGATACGATTCTCTGGCTCATCGGAGTTTCTGCAGAAGCAGTCGTTGTCTTGCTTTGCATTCGGGGACGACTCTTCTCCAGTGCCCCCGTGTTCAGTTCCTACATAGCGTGGAGTCTTTTCATAGATCTTCTTGTTTACTATCTCCGCCGCCTTGCACCGGCGAGCTATTTCCAGATCTACTTCCCTCAAATGGTGGTTGATTCCGCCTTCCAGTTTGCGATCCTGGTCGAACTGGGCTGGGCCGTACTGCGCCCTCTTCGCGCCTCTCTACCCAAACGCTCCATCCTGTATCTTGCCCTCATTGTCATTGTCGCTGGAGCGATAATCTGGCCCCTGGCAGGATTGACACTGCCCGGACACCTCACCCATGCGGGCAGGTTCTTTGTGCAGTTGCAGCAAACCTTTGCAGCTCTCCGGATCGCAATTTTCTTAGGTCTCGCGGGATTCAGCCAGCTGCTTTCCATTGGCTGGCGCAACCGGGAACTCCAGATCGCCACCGGCCTCGGGTTCTATTCCATGTTCAGCCTGGCAGTTTCCTTGATCCAAGCCCACCAGGTAGTTGGACCTCAGTATGCATTCCTGGACCAGCTCATCGCTGCCAGCTATGACTGCTCAGTCATTTATTGGATCGTCAGCTTCGCTCAGAAGGAATCCGAACGCCAGGAATTTACGCCCCAGATGCGGAGTTTCTTGTTGGCGGTTACTGGTGCTGCTCGCAGTACCCGGGTTGCCTTGGCCGATTCGGGCATCGACAGCACTGGCAAAGCGGGAAAATCGTGACCCAAATCATTTAAATTCAGTCATTTAAGTATGTTTTCGACCAAGGGGGCCGCCAAGCATCGTACTGACCGGAGGGATGTTACCTAGGTGCACATCACTTTTGGGTACCTTTTATCGACCGGAATTGTATCCAACACTGGGTTTTTGGTGCACAATAGCTCCATCGTCTGGTAAAAGTAATATGACAGTTTTGAACAGCCGGGATTACAACTGAGAGAACTATGAGTTACCGAATCTCGGTTCTTGAGGATCACCAATGATTCTGATCGTGCTCCAAATTGCGGTTTTTGCTGCCGTGGCGGGGTTTTTCATTCGTTGGCGTGGTGCCGTACGTAGACGGAATACGCAAACGTGGGATTCGCTTGTCGCCCGCCTGCGCCCCGAATGGAGCGCACGCGAACTGAGTGACCAGTTTCTCTGGAAAGAAGGCCTCAATGCGACGCAGGATGACGCCTGGCAGCGAATGGAAGGTCCCAAGGGTCTCTGGGTCATGTTTCAGAATGCCAAGGTGATGATGGAAATGGCCGACTTCGCCGCCAAGCAGAACCAGGCGGTCGACAAGGTTTTAATTGAAACGCTGCGCAGCGACGCGATGCAGATTCGGGTCTGCGTTCTGATGGGGCTGGCCCAATATGCATTCAGCCAAGCCAGCGAAGGGGTTCGCGTGAATGCTTTTCGCGCCGCTTCGATGTATACGTCGATGGCCGCGCGAATGACTCAGCTGCTACAGGATCATGCGGCCGTCGTACTACCCGATTTCGTGGCCGCGATGTAATTGCAAAGTTCCAGGGCATAAAAAGAAACCCCGGCCGTGGCCGGGGTTTTCTTTATTCAGTCTGCCTTCAGGCCCCGTTCTGAGCTAGAAACGTGTTGATCCTGCCGTACTCGTCCTGGCTGAGGCGGAAATTGAGCGCCGGTGCCAAACCGGCCACCTGCTCCGCACTACGTCCGCCCACGATCGCTGCCGTGATGGCAGGGTGGTGCAGCGTCCACGCCACTGCGACTACTCCCGGACTGACATTATGTCCGCTCCCGATCTCCCGCAGAACCTCTACCAGCCTCAAGTTGCGGCTCAGACGGGGCTCCTTGAATTCGACCGCTCGGCGGCGCCAGTCATCGGCCGGGAAGGAAGCCACGCGCTCGGCCGTCATCTTGCCTGTTAAGAGCCCGGAAACCATGGGCGAATAGTTGATCACTCCAATATTCTGAGCCTGCGCAAAAGGCAGGATCTCGGCTTCGATGGCCGTGCGCAACATCGAGTAGGGCGGTTGTAGACTGGTGATCGGCGCGATTTTTGTTGCCCGTTCCATCTGCCCCACGTTGAAATTCGATACGCCGATGTAACGGATCTTGCCCTGTTCCTTGAACCGCGCCAGAGCCTCCCACCCTTCTTCGATCTCCCCGGCCGGCTCTGGCCAATGAACCTGGTATAGGTCGATCGTCTCGACGCCGAGGCGCCGCAGGGAGTTTTCCAGTTCCTCGGCAAGAGAATTGGCCTTGAGCGACCGGTAGATCGAACGATCGGCATTCCATCGCATCGAGCACTTGGTAAAAACGAGGGGTTTGTGATGGGTCGACTTCAACGCCGCAGCGACGATTTCTTCCGAATGCCCAAGACCATAAATCGCAGCGGTGTCTATCCAGTTGATCCCCAGGTCGAGCGCGCGATGGATCGCGGCAATGGATTCCTTGTCGTCCTGCGGACCCCACGCGAATTCCCAGTTTCCACCGCCAATCGCCCAGGCGCCGAAGCCGATGGCCGTCAAGTGAAGGTCTGAGTTGCCGAGTGTCCGCAAATCGCCTGTCGTTGCAGTTTGTATCGTGGCAGTATGTGTCATCTCAGTAGACCTAGATGTAACCGCGGCACCTGTCGGTGCGCAAAAAAAAACAACGTCAGCAAAACCCATGAGAGTTTGAGCCAAGTGCAGCCGTGGCGCCGATGTGGTCACACGGCCGAAGTTTCCTCTGCGAGTGCAAGCGTTGGCTGTGCGGTTCTTCCGAAATAGGCTTGCATCTGCGCCAATGCCCCAGCCAGCGTTGTAGCGATGGGAATCTCTTCGCCGCGGCTGATCTTTTGTGCCGCCTTTAAAACATCGTCGGAGTAGCTCCAGATCCCGATCATGATCTTGCGTTGCGGGTTCTGAGAGCGCAGACTTCGGTACAGCCGGTGCGCGCGGGCCATCGCGAAAGGCGGCATCCCGGAAAGAAACACCACGTCCGGATTCTCCGTTGTGACAGTCGCCAGGACCTCATCCGCTCGCTTGACAGGCATCGCCACTGCCTCAAAGCCTGCCTGCTCCAGCAACTGGCAGAGCATCATCGATCCCAACTCATCGGTTTCATCCCGCACCGGGACGCAGAGCGCTTTAGGCGCGCCCTCACCGGCATGTCCCGAGACCCCGGCTCCCCTCCCGCCTTCCTTCTCCGTTTCCCCGTTGTCTCTGAACCCCAGTTCGTCAATAAGGTCCCGCGCTGCCTGGCGAATGAACCCGATCGTCGACTCGTCCAGGTCCCCCTCCAGCCGGTCCTTTTCCGAAAGCATCAACGCCGGAATCAGCACCGAATCATAGATCGTTTCGAGCGAACCGTCCTTGAGACAGGTTTCCAGGATTTCAGTCGCCTCGTGCTGATCCCGGGCGAGGAGGCGCTGATAGAAACAAGTAAAGGGCGGGACTACCGGCTGGTCGCCCAGCATCACGGTCAGGAACTCAAGCGAAGGGATGTGACTGCCCATCACCACCAGGCATACCGTCAGGGGCACCGATAACGCCAGCCCGACCGGCCCCCAGATGAGCGTCCAGAAGGCTGCCGCGACCAGGATTGCCAGGGACGAGAGTCCCGTGTGTCTTCCATAGATGTGGGGCTCGGCATAGTTGGCTGTGAAGAGTTCGAGCACCAGGAAAACGCCGACAATCATCGCCGTTCGACTCCAGCCTTGGAACACCGCCAGCGACAACAGGGTGGGCAACAAGGCGGCGACGGGCGATCCGATGTAGGGGACGAAGCGGAACAGAGCCGCGAGCGAGCCGAACAGCAGGGAGTGAGGCAGGCCGATGAGATAGAGTGCGGCCCAAATGAGGCACCCGTAAATGAGGTTTATCAACAACTGAAGCGAAAAGTAGCGGCTGATGCGGCGGGTAGCGTCGTTCATGGCCTGGGTGGTGACGGTCACGTGGCGATCGCCGGCCAGCCGGATCAGCCGGTTGCGCAAGTCTTCGCGCTGCAACAGCACGAAGAAGGTGAACACCACGCTGAGGGCGGCCGTGGTCAACGGTTCGACGACGCCGCCCAACTGATCGAGGCGGCCGGTTGGCCGGGCCACTTCCCGCACCTGTATGGGGCGCTCCGGTGACGAACCCAGAGGCTTGTTGCCTGGTCGTGCCCCCGGGCGAATTTCAGCTGTTGCGGTCGAGTTCGCGAGACCCAACTCTTCGCTAAACTTCTCCACTTCTTTCTGCGCGCGGGAGAAGGCTGAATCGCTGGGGCTGTGGATTGCCTCCATCTTCTGCGTGATGTTGTCGCGGTAGACGGGCAGATCGTTGGCCACGGCCACCAACTGCGTAAACAGCATCCAAGCGGCCGTGCCCAGAAGCGCCGCAAAGGTCATAATCACCAGGATGGCTGCCAGGGCACGGGGCAGGCGCAGCCGTTCCAACAGCGTGACCACCGGCGCCAGGAGGAACGCGAACAGAAGGGCAAACGCCAAGGGCAGGAACAGAACCTTGGCGAGATACAGGACCGTGATCGCCACCACCACGATTACCAGAAGCCACAGGCGCGACAGGATCCGCGCGGTGCCAGAACTGTTCATTCAAAGTCTCCTGGGGGCACCGGCGTCATTGCCGTCTCCGTGAATGCTTCGTTGCGGTTGGGGCAGTCTTTCCCCGCCGCATTGGCGCCGTGCGCACTCTCACCGTGCGGCATGTTTTGTTTGGATGCAGGGAGGACCGAAACTGCCGGACGCGCGTCCAGTTTCGAGTTTTGGAATTGAGTGGGGCAGTCTCAGCAGGGTTTCAGAAGTGAAAAAGAGGCGGTGCTGCCCCGGAGGATAGGATGACAAGTTTCCTTCAGGCGGAGATCAGGAAGCGACCGTTTTCCATGATCTTCTCTTCGCCAGTTTCTGATTCGAGCCAGATGTTGAAGCCAAGGCCGACGACATCGATGTGGGTGCTCGGAGTACCAGGGGGCGCCGGTGTGCTCGCCGTAGGGATTGCCGAAGGCGATGTGGATGCCGGGGAATTTCTCGTCCTGGAGGATGTTGCCGATGACGCGCTCGATGCCGAGGTTGGTGCCGATGGCGAATTCGCCCACGCGGTCGGAGTTTTCGTCGGTGTGGGTGTAGGTCCAGAAGTCGGCTTCGAGCTGCTTGTTGTCGCTGGAGCAGGACACGATGCGGTTGCCGGCGATGTGGATGGTGAGGGGAGTCGAGGCGAGCAGGCCGTAGCGGGCGCAGAGCCAGTCGCCGACCACGCCATCGACGACAAAGACCCCGTTGACTTCGCCGGGCGAGGTGAAGCATTCGCCGCCGGGGAGATTGCCCCATTTTTCAGTGGAGATGATGCCGGAAGTCTTGAACCACTTGTAGCCGGGGTTCATGTCGGCGGTGATGTCTGTGCCGGCCGCGGTGGTGGCGCGGATGCGACGGGCGCGGCGGACGCGGTCCAAAACCTGTTGAGAGAGCCGGTCGACGAGGTTGAAGTCGGCCCTCATGCCCTGGCACATGATTTCCGGGGTGATGTTGACCATGTGGGCGTGCCGCATGTGGCGGCGGTTGACCACATCGGTCATCTGCATGCGCGAGCGGAGCTCGTTGGGCTGCACCTGCACGGCGAAGATGGAAACCTGGGAGGTTTCCATGTCGGTCAGGATTTCGCCGGGCATGTTGGCCACCGGGCGGGGGGCGAGATCCTCAAGAACGAACGCATTCCACTCGCATCCGCGGCCGGCCAATTGGGCCGCGAGAGCCGCGGCGATGGGCTCGGTGACCCGATCGGTGATGAGGGTGACCTTCTCCTCGGGGGCAATGCGCAGGCACGTGGTAACAGCCGAGCGGGCGCCGAGGGTGAACTCAGCCGGGTAGTCGAGCGAGAGCAGGTGGGTGGCGGTTTCGAGCATTCTGACGGGCCGATCTCCTGACAAAAACACCCAGATGATGGGGTGCGTATTTTGTCAGGTTAACGGAAAATTCACAGGATTGAAACGGCTTGGATCAGACTGGCGTCGTTTCCCAGGGAATTGTGGGCCGGTTAGGAAAAACGCAGCGTGCGTAAAGCCCACATTTTCTGTGCAGTGCTCGCTTTTTTGAAACCTTTTGGCGGTTGGTCTCGCAAGGTTTGGTGTGAGCTTGTGGGAGAGAGGAATGAAGCGACGGCTGGTGATAGCCGGGGTGGCGGCAGTGGTGATCGCGGCGGGAATCTGGCTGGCGGTGGCGTGGGCGGCACGCCGCGGGCGCAGCGACTACTCCGGCACCGTGGAGACACGCGAGATCCAGATCGGTTCGAAGGTGGGCGGGCGCGTGATCCAGGTGCCGGTCGAAGAAGGACAGGTCGTGAAGGCCGGGACCACCCTGGTGCGGTTCGAATGCGATGAATTGAAAGCGCAGCAGACGCAGGCCGTGGCGGCGCTGACCCAGGCCCAGGCGGACCTGGATCGGATGGTGCGCGGCAACCGGCCGGAGGAGATCGAGCAGGCGCAGGCGACGGCGAAAGCCAGCGAAGCGGTCTACGAGAGCGCTCGCAACGGGCCACGCAAACAGGAGATCGATCAGGCGCAGGCGGACTTTGCGGCGGCAACGGCAGATGCGACAAATGCGGAAACCTTTTTCAAAAGAATGGAAAAGCTGGCGGCGACAGACACGATTTCGAGGCAGCAGTTTGACGATGCCCGGGACAAGCGCGATGCGGCGGCGCAGCGCGCCGAGTCGGCCCGGCAACGGCTGGCGCTGTTGCAGGCGGGCACACGCACTGAAGATCTGAATGCTGCTGAAGCGCGATACAGACAAGCGAAGGCGGCGGCGGTGCTGGCGAAAAAGGGGTTCCGCAAGGAGGATATCGATGCGGCGCGGGGTCGCGTGCAAGAGGCGCAGGGGCGGGTCGCGGAACTGGACGCCCGGCTTCGCGAGGCCGTGTTGTTTGCACCTGCGGACGCAGTGATCGAAGTGGTGAGCGTGCGGCCCGGGGACCTTGTTCCCGCGGGACGCATTGTGATGACGATGCTGGAGAGTTCGCAGCTGTGGGTTAAGGTCTACGTGCCGGAGACGGATCTGGCCGCGGTGCATGTGGGCCAGGGGGCGGCCGTGCGCGTGGATGGCTTCGGCGGGCGGGCATTCGCAGGGCACGTGGGCCAGATCGCGTCGCAGGCGGAGTTCCTGCCCCGGAACGTGCAGACCAAGAGCGACCGCGAGCACCAGGTCTTTGGGGTCAAGGTGTACGTGGACAATTCGCAGCTGGTTTTGAAGTCGGGCATGTCGGCGACGGTGCACCTTCAATGACGGCGATCATCGAGGCCGATCATCTGACCATTCGCTTCGGCTCGTTCACGGCGGTGAACGATGTGAGCTTCAGAGTGGACAAGGGAGAACTGTTTGGATTTCTGGGGCCGAACGGGTCAGGCAAAACCACGATCATCAAGGCGCTGTGCGGGTTGCTGCCGCCGACCGAAGGGACAGGAAAGATCCTGGGCATGGATGTTCGCAAGGATGCGGCCGAGATCCGGCGGCGGGTCGGATACATGTCGCAGAAGTTCGGCCTGTATGAGGATCTGACCGTTGCGGAGAACATCGCGTTCTATGCGGGGGTGTATGGATTGAGCGGTTCGCGGTCCGGGCAGCGGTTGCGCGAGGTACAGGAACTGACTGGGATCGAGCCCTACATGCAGCGGCGCGCGGGACAGCTTTCGGGCGGCTGGAAACAGCGGCTGGCGCTGGCCTGCTCGATCATTCATTCGCCGGAGGTGGTGTTTCTCGACGAGCCCACGGCGGGCATTGATCCAGTAGCGCGGCGGGCGCTGTGGGATTTGCTTTTTCAGCTTTCGGGGCAGGGCGTCACGTTTTTTGTGACGACGCACTACATGGATGAAGCGGAGCGCTGCGGCCGGGTTGGATATATCTACCTGTCAAAGCTGATCGCGATCGGCACGGTGGCGGAGTTGCAGCGGCTTCCGGATGCGAATCCGCCGGGGACTGCGAGGGTTCAGATTGTGACGCCAAATCCATCGGAGATGCTCGACAGCGTGCGCAAAATGGAAGGCGTTCGCGAGGCGACCATCTTCGGACATGCAATCCACGCGCTGGTAGAGACGGACAAGCTGGAGGCGCTGCGGGAGAAGATGCCGGGGGCCAAAGTCGAGGTGATTGAACCTTCGCTTGAAGACGTATTCGTCACACTGACCTACCACATCATGGAGAACTCGCGATGAATCGCCTCTTTTACGGCCTGGTTCCGGTGTGCAGGAAGGAGTTTCTGCACATTGTGCGCGACCGGGGGACGCTGTTTTTCGCGCTGTTGATCCCCATGCTGCAGTTATTTCTTTTCGGGTTTGCGGTGGATACGAATGTGCGGCAGATAGCGACGGTGGTGCTGGATGAATCGCACACTCAGGAAAGCCGGCGGCTGCTGGAGAGGTTTGCGGGTTCGGATGTTTTCGATTTGCGCATCTATGCGCATTCGCCGGCGGAGATGTACGAGGCGATTCGCGCGGGACGGGCGCGAGCGGGCATCCGCATTCCGGTGGATTACGCGCGACGGCTTCTGGATGGGACACCGGCGACGGTGCTGGTGCTGGTGGATGGTTCGGACTCGAGCGTGGCCGGTCAGGCAGTCAGCACATCGACTGGCGTGGCGCTGCAGGAGTCGCTGGTGCGCGTGCTGCCGACCGGTGCAACGCCGATTGAAGTGCGCCCATCGGTACTGTATAACCCGGCCACGCGATCGGCGAACTTCTTTGTGCCGGGGCTGATTGCGATCCTGCTGCAGATCATGACCATTCTGCTGATCGCGTTGAGCCTGGTGCGCGAGCGTGAGCGCGGCACGCTGGAGCAGTTGACCATGACCCCCGTGGCGCCGCTGGGGCTGATGGTGGGCAAGATGATTCCCTATGGCGTGCTCGCCTTCGGTGAATTGTGCGCGATTCTCGTCGTGATGACGGTAGTGTTCCAGGTTCCGATTCACGGCAATGTGTTTCTGCTGCTGGCGCTTTCTCTCCCTTTTCTGCTCACGGTGCTGGGGTTGGGATTGGTGATCTCGACGCGAGCAAAAACGCAGGCGGAGGCGTTCCAACTTGCAATGGGCACTGTGCTACCGTCGGTATTTTTGTCGGGCTATATCTTTCTCATCGAAAACATGCCGCCGTTCTTCCAGGGCATCGCCCGGCTTATTCCCGCAACTTACTACATCCAGATTCTGCGAGGGATTATTCTGCGCGGCGCCGGCATGCGCGAGCTATGGGTACACGCTGTCGTGCTTTCATTGATGGGCTGCGCGACAATTCTTCTGGCGGCGCGCCAGTTTGTAAAGCAAGGGGCAAGATAGACCACCACGAAGAAGAATTCGTCTAGGCAGCCAACGCCTGGTTCTCTGCCATTTGCCGCTTCATCGGCTGCCGCTTCCAGTAAGTAAGCGAGCGCCATACCCACTCCATGGGGCCGAATCGATAGTAGCGAAGCCAGGCAGGGCTGAGGATCAAGTTCAGCGCCCACACGCAGGCTACGATGGCGTAGATCTGGTAGTACTCGAGGTTTCCGTAGAGTCCAAGACCATAGCGGCTGAAGAGCAGGGTGCAGCTGATGCTGGTAAACAGATAGTTACTGAGCGCAGTTTGTCCGACCGCTGCGACGCGGCGGGTAAGCCATGGAACGACACCGGCCTTGGCCACAACGACGACGAGCGCCACGATCGCCACTGCGCCCGAGAGTCGTCCTGACTGGTAGAGCACCCACCAGGTGGACTCGGGCTGAAAGTTGTCGCGGATGAGTCCCAGGGCTTCAAAGCCGTTGATGGGAATGCTCAGCAGAAATCCGGCCGCGATGACCCAGCAGTATAACTTGTAACTCAGAGCGCCGGTTAGAAAGCCCATGCGGTAGAGTCCCATGCCGATCAGCATCATGCCCAGGGTGTCGGTAAAGCCAAAGGTATAGAAGTAATACGCCTGAAGCTTTGGTCCCCACTGGGCGTGCCATTTCAACTGATCGAGATAACTGCCGCGCATGGCTTTCAGATCGTCGTCGTGGTTCTTCTTGCGTCTTTCGACCGTCTCATTCCACTTCTTCAGCGCGTCCTGCTGTTCGGTGGTGAGTTTCTTGCCGGCGTTGGCGAGAGCCTGAGCCTCCTGTCCCTCTTTCCGCTCTCGGATGCCGTCAATTGCAAAATATGCGTCGGAGCCGCTCCCGATGACGAGCACGAGGGCACCGGCGATGAGGAGATTTCTGACGCGGACATGCCGGCAAGGATAGAGAAACAGCAGGGCGGTCAGTCCGTACCAATAAAGGATGTCGCCCATCCAGATGAAGTAGAAGTGAAGGACACCGAAGAGCACCAGCCACATGTTGCGGCGGAGGAAGATGTCGGCGATGTTTTTGCTGCCGCGGCGTTCGGCGCGCTCGGTGAGCAGAATGACGCCGGCGCCGAAGAGTATGGAGAACGCGGCGCGCATTTTGCCCTCGAACAGCACCCAGCGAATGGACCACGCCACAAGGTTGCAGGTGCGGTGGTGGCCGACGATGAGCGGATTGTTGTACATCTCCAGAGGGCCGCTGAAGGATGCGATGTTCATGAGGAGGATGCCCATGAGGGCTACACCGCGGACGACATCGATGGTCGGGATGCGTTCCCGCTGGGTGACGGGTTGGGAAAGCGGAGCGGTTTCATCTTCGCGCGTGAGGGGGATCGGCGCGGCGTTGAAGCCGCTCTGCGGCTCAGCCAAGGCGATGGAGGAGGCTTCAACAGAGGGGACGGGGGGAGTAATAGTGTCGGCCAAGGGAAACCTCCGGGGAAATGGTAGGTTGAACCCGAGCAACGTTACGCAAAACTTTATCACGAGATCTGAGTCTTCATCGTCTCAAACCAGCGCCTTTACTCGGCGCGAAGGGTGATCGATGGATCAACCCGGGCGGCGCGCCAGGCGGGGGTTGCGCAGGCGGTAAGGGCGACCAGCACAAGCAGGGCCACGACGCCGAGGTAGGTTGAGGGGTCGAGGGGAGAGATTCCAAACAGAAGCGTGGTAAGGGTCTGGCTGGCGGCAGCCGCGGCAGCCACGCCGATGGCAATTCCGGCGGCAGTGAGAATCATGCCGTCGCGCAGGATCAGCGAAAGGATGTCGCGCCGCGACGCGCCGAGCGCCGCACGCACGCCGATTTCGCGCATGCGCTCACTGACGCTGCCGGATAACACGCCGTAGATGCCGACGGCGGCGAGCAGCAGCGCGGTGATGCCGAAGGCTGCGAACAGGATGAGGACGAAGCGGCGTTCGGCTTCGGAGACGTCCACCAGTTGCTTCATGGTTTCGACGCGCACAATGGGTTGATTCCGGTCGATGGACCAGATAGCGCCCTTCACCGCTGCGGCAGCCGAAGCGGCATCGCCGGAGGTGCGGATGACGAACGAGTGAGCCTCGTCAGCGAACCAGGTCTGGCGAGTGGAGAGATAGACTGCGTCGGGCTCATTGATTGCGAGTGAGGTTTGCTTCACGTCGCCCACCACGCCGACGATGGTATACCAAGGACGATTCGGGGGACCGACATGCAAGCGTTTGCCAATGGGATCCTGGCCGGGAAACTTGCTTCGCGCGAGTGATTCGCTGACGAGAGCAGCATAAGGCGCGGTGTCGGAGTCGCGTTCATCGAGATATCGGCCGCTGCGTAACGGGATGCCCATGACCTGGCAGTATTGCGGGCTGACCGCATAGCGAAAAACGTTGCGGCCGCCATCAGGGCCGTCGCTTTCGAACTGCGCGCCATACAGGCCCACGACGGGAGGATCGTCGCTGAGCGCAAGCAGACTGGTGAAAGCCGCCTGTTTGACTGCGGGGACACGCCGCACTGATTCGAGTGCCTGTTCGAAGAAGCGGCGGCGCGCGGCATCACCGGCGCCCGGCGCGATGGGGAGTTCGTCGAATTGATGGCCGGATGTCTGCACCTGCATCGTGAGCAGATGGTCGGGATTGAAGCCGGGATCGACGGAGAGCAGCCGTTGCATGCTGTGCAGCAGAAGGCCGGTACCGATGAGGAGCACGAAGGCCAGCGCGACGGCAGTGACGACGAGGGCGCGGCGGGTGGGACTTTGGCGGCCGGCGCGTGCGATGCGAACTCTGGTGTAGACCGTCATTCAGGCCAGCCCGAGAAAGCTGGATGGCAGGCAAGAGTCCCGTGAGCAAACCGATGAAGGTGGTTATGCCGAGCGCGAACGCGAACGCAGCCGGATCGAGGGCGATGGCGTTGATGCGCGGGAGCCCAAGCGGGCTAAGCGATATGAGCGTGCGCACGCCGGCAAACGCTACACCGATGCCGAGCATGCCGCCCATCGTAGCGAGCAGAAGACTCTCCGTGACGAGTTGATGCAGTACACGACGGCGTGACGCTCCCAGGGCAGCGCGTACCGCAAACTCGCCGCGGCGCTGCGTGCTACGCGCGAGCAGCAGGTTCACGACATTGACGGCGGCGATGGTCAACAGCAGCATGACCGCGCCGGCGATGGCCAGGAGCGCGGGCTTGACGGTGTGCGCCATGTCCTCCTGGAGCGAGTCGATGATCAAGCCATGGTTCAAGGACGCCCAGCGCGGGCGCGGGAACTCGGGCCAGGGCGTACGCGCGATTTGCGAGAGTTCATTCACCGCCTGATCCGTGCTGACGCCGGGCTTGAGGCGGCCGGCGATGTGAATATGCAGTCCCCAGGCCCAGGCCCATGAGTCGACACTCGGAACCAGCGAGTTTGGGTCATAGCGCTGGGTCGTCCAGATGTCGGCAGACGGAGAGAGGACGTTTTCGAACTCCGCCGGCATGACGCCGATAATGGTGTAGTTATCGTCATCGAGTTTGAGTTCGCGCCCAATGACGCTGCGGTCGCGATTGAATATGCGGAGCCAGAGGCGATCACTCAGGATGACACGCCGGGGCGCGAGCGACCCCTCTTCGGAGGACAGAAAGTCGCGGCCCAATCGAGGAGCGACGCCAAGAACCCGGAGGAAGCCGGAGCTGACACTTTGGCCCTCGAGCCTTTCGGGCAAGCGGTCGCCCGTCATCGTCGGCTGCCAGGGCTCAAACATCGTCATGGCTTCGAATGAGCGGTTGCGGCGGCTGAGTTCATAGAAGGTGCCGAAGGACAGCTCGGAGCGCGCCCCTTGGAAGGAGTTCCAGATCATCAGAATTCTATTGGGATGCGGATAGGGCAGCGGCGAGAACAGAATGGGATTGACGGCGCTGAAAATAGCGGTACTGGCGCCGATGCCGAGTGCGAGGGTGACTACGCTGACGATGGTGAAGCCGGGATGATGACGAAGCTGGCGGGCGGCATAGCGCAGATCGAAGAACAACGTGCGGACGGCGTTTTCCCAGCCATACGAGCGTACCTGCTCATGGACGGATGTGATGCTCCCCAGTTCCTGTCGGGCGGCTCGCCGGGCATCGTCGAACGAGAGGCCGCGCGCCATACCGGCGGCGGTGGCGTCTTCGAGGTACTGGTGGACTTCGGCAGCGATTTCCTCATTTGCGCGCTTCCGATGAACCAGGCCGCGTATCCCGCGCGTGAATTGCCGCCAGAGAGACATGCGGCTAGCCCTCAACTTTCAGGAGGCGCGCGATGGCGGAGGCGCGGCGGGTCCAGTCCGCGGTTTCAAGTTCGAGTTGCTTCCTGCCCGTGCGCGTGAGGTTGTAGATCTTGGCGCGGCGCGAATTTTCCGTCTGCTTCCACTCCGCGTCGAGCCAGCCGGCGCGCTCCAGGCGCTGTAATGCGGTCAGAAGCGAGCCGGGGTTTACTTTGAAGACGCCACGCGAAATCTGCTCGACGCGGCGGGCGATGCCGAAGCCGTGCATGGGCTCAAGGCTCAGCGTCTTGAGGATGAGCATGTCAAGGGTTCCCTGGATGACGTCGGTGTTCGGGCCACTCATGGGAGATGAATGTAGAGTACATTCATTATGATTGTCAAGATGTGAATGTCAGATGGACCGGTCCAGGGCGGGCGGTGAGTTGGAAAGTGTCAATTGAAGCTTAGGCCCTGAATTAAAGTGCCGCTGACGAGACGAACCGCAGGTCCTTCGGCTGCGGGTGTTGCGCTCCCTTCGCTAGGCACGACCCGCGCGCCTTTGCGGCCGTCCAGAGCAGCCCCAGGATCGCACGAAATCGCCCCTCAGCTATCTTTTAGACTGGTTCTAATGCTCATCCACCCGACAAAAATGGCCGCGATTCCGGAGGAAGACTTGGCCTCATAAATTACCGGAGTAAACGGATCCCTTCGCCACCCCAGACGGGCAATCAATTCCCCTCCTTCCCGAGGAGGTACCGCTAGCTGAATGGTATGAGGGACCAATCTTGCGCTATACTGCCGCCCTGTCGTGATTCGCTGCGGCGAGTCATTTTCCGCGCAGAGGTGTCCACGCATGAATAAATCGCGCTGTGGAAAAATGTCCATTGCAGCTCTTGCGCTCGGGCTGACTTTCTTTAGCGTTCCCGTTGCGTCTCAACTGCAGACTGCGGCGCTTCACGCAAACGATACCGAGCTGCTGATGCTCGGTACTGCGGGCGGTCCGCCTTTGCGCAAGGTTCGCTCCGAGCCGGCCACGCTGCTCATCGTCGATGGGCGGCCATATTTAATCGACTGTGGCATTGGAACCATCCGGCGCCTGGTTGAGGTTGGGATTCCGTCGGAAACGATTGGAACGATCTTCTTTACCCATTTGCACCCGGACCATGATCTGGGCCTCGTCGACGTGATGGCCAACGATTACTTCCACCTTGATCTCGCCTCCGACGCGCGGAAGATCAATATCTACGGGCCGCCACAAACGAGCGAATTGGTCGAAGCCGCCTTTCACTACATCAGCATTCCCTTTGAACTGTTTGCCGCGGAAAAGCCGGGGTTCCAGCTTGGCCGGCCGAACCATGGCTTGACCAGTCCCTTTGTCGCCCACGAATTCGATGGCGAGGGAGTTGTTTACCGCGACGACAAGATTCAGATCACGGCCGCAGAGAATTCTCATTACGTGCTCATGCCGGCGCAGTTCCGCGCGCATTTCAAGTCCTATTCGTACCGTATCCAGACGCCCCATGGTGTGGTGGTATTCACCGGAGACACCGGACCCAGTGATGCGGTCGTGAAACTTGCGATGGGCGCCGAGGTTCTCGTCGCCGAAGTGGAGGAGAGTTCGGACGAGCTACGCGGGTTCATCGACCAGATGGCTGCCCAGAACCACTGGCCGCCTGCCCGCAAACAGGAGTTTGCCGCGCACATGGAGAAAGAACATCTCACGGTGGACAGCCTCGGAGAACTTGCCTCGAAAGCCCAAGTACAATCGGTTCTCTTCTATCACTATGACCCGCAAAACAAAGCGGAGCAGGAGGCTCTCGTCGCCGGCATGAAGAAGTATTTTCACGGACCGGTTCTGGCGCCGATCGATTTGGATCGGTTCTGTCTGTCGAAGGACGAAGCGCAATCGGAGAAGGCAAAATTCGAATCGTGCGGGCAGAATACAGCGGATCAGGAGTAAGCGCCGGGTTTCCTAATGAAAGCAATCGCGCGAGAAGATGTATTTCTCCATGAAGTGTTCAGGGCGCGATTCATCCTTCGGAAGCTGGCGTGGCCGTAACCTCGGCTCCACCACTGCCCACTGTTCATCGTTGAGTTCCCCACTGTCCCGTCACCGCGCGCTTCGCGGCCATCCAGAGCAACCCCAGGATCGCACGAAATCGCCCATCAGCTCTTTATGAGACTGGTTCTAGACCCCGGGCACGGGCGGACAGCCGGGGAACTCGGTCAGAAATGTGTTGCCCTTGTAGCCGAGATACTTGATTCCTATTTTGCTGGTGAAAAACCCGTCCGCAGTGAAGTTGCGCAGGAACGAGAAGAATTCCACCGCGTCTTCGAGAGTCTTATCCGCCTGGGCGTTCTTGCGGTAGGCAATGAGGTCGAGGATTTCGGCCTGCTGCTGCGGAGTGGAGTCGAGCCAGGCCTTGCCATAACGAGTGGTGCATGTCGAGTCGAGCCACTTCAGGCCGTCTCCCAGGGTCTTCTGGTATTCGGTGTTCTCGCTGGTCAGAAGGTCGATGAATTCGGGCGCGCCGGCTTCGATGGCGCCGGCCGAATCGGCGTCTGCGGGAAGGATCGTTTCGCAGAGCGCCTGCAGGGTCTTGTACTGATGGGGATCAAAAAACTTCGGCGTGTAGGCAGTCTGGGCGCCGGATTTTTCGTCGTCGATGAGGCGATGCGCGTATTCGGCGGCGTGCAGCGGAATGACACGAAGGACGGACCCGACGGCGGCGCCGATGGTGAGCGACTTGAGGAGGGTGCGTCGTGAGGGAGAGTCTGCGGCCATGTTTAGAGTTCCCCCTTTTTAGCCTGGTCGAGGAGGTAGTCAGACGTCTTCCACGACAGGGCCATGATGGAAAGGGTTGGGTTCTTGTCGGGGTTGGAGACGAAGGGAGCGGCGTCGGCAACGAACAGGTTCTTTACGTCGTGGGCCTGGCAGTTTTTGTTGAGCGGCTGACGTCTTGGGGTCGTTGCCCATGCGGATGGTGCCGAGCTCGTGAATGATTGCCCCGCCCTCTGAGATGCGGTTGGCGGGCTGCTGCACCAGGGCGTTGCTCTCGCCGGCGGCGGCCTTTTGCGGGTGCCGGCGGGTGCCGGCGATGACAGTGCCGCCCGCGGCTTCGATGATGGAGCGAAACGTCTGCTGCATATCGGCCGCCATCTTGTGTTCGTTTTCGCCCCATTGCCAGTGGAAACGCAGGACGGGAATGCCCCACTTGTCCTTCACCTCGGGGTCGATGTCGCAGTAGCAGTTTTCGTTGGGGATCATTTCGCCCCGGCCGCTGAAGCCGATGAAGGTGCCGTACATGCTGCGGCATTTCTGCTTGAGGCTGACTCCGTAGCCTTCGTGCTCGTCGCAGACATATTCGAAGCCGCCGACGCCGGGCATGTCGCGTCCGCCGCCGAACTCGATGTGATAGCCGCGGAGGAACTCGTTCTTCTTGCCGAAGCGCCACCAGGGCATGTACATGTGCATCGCGCCTACGCCATCGTGGTTGTGGATGGGCATGTTTACGAGCTGCGGGAAGTAGCCGGCCAGGTCGCTGCCCACGGAGTCGGTGAGGTAGCGCCCCACCACTCCGGAAGAGTTGGCGATTCCATTGGGAAAGCTTGGGGAGCGCGAGTTCAGCAGGAGGCGTGCGGATTCGCAGGCGCTGCCGGCTACGACGACGGCCCTGGCATAGACGCGCTGCTCGGTGCGCGTGGTCTTGTCGATGTAAGAGACAGCTTCGGCTTTTCCTGTATCGTTGACGATAATCTCGCGCGCCATGGCGTTGGCAATCATGGTAAAGCGGCCCGTCGCTGCAGCGGGCGGAATCATGACCTGGCTGGAAGAAAAGTTGGAAGCGGTGCGGCAGCCGCGTCCGCATTGCGCGCAGTAATGGCACGCATCGCGGCCGTTCAGCGCCTTGGTAAGGATGGCGAGACGCGAGGGAATGCAGGTGATGTGGAGCTGGTCGCAGGCCTTCTTGATGAGGGTTTCAGTGCAGCGGGGCTTGGGCGGTGGCTGGAACACGCCGTCGGGGGCGTTGGGGACGTTCTCCTTCGACCCGAAAACGCCGATGTAGGCCTCGACCTTGTCATAGTAGGGCGCGAGTTCCTCATACGTGATCGGCCAGTCGTCTCCAATTCCATCCGTGGAGTGGGGCCGGAAGTCGGCCGGTCCGAAGCGCAGAGCGATGCGTCCCCAATGGTTGGTCCGGCCCCCTTCGATGCGAGAGCGGAACCAGCGGAAGGACGATCCTGGGGCAGTGGTGTAGGGCTCGCCTTCGATGTCCCAGAATCCGTTTGGGGCCATGAATTCATCGCCGATGCCGCGTTGCCGGCCACCGATGCCGACGCCGCGATGGGGCAACTGGTAGGGCCACACGTGCTCTTTGAAATCCCGGTCCGGATCGAGGCGCGGTCCGGCCTCCAGCATCACGACGTTCAGTCCGCCCTCGGTCAGCACCTTGGCGGCGGTTCCGCCTCCTGCTCCGGAGCCGACGATGCAGACGTCGTACACCTTGCGGGGCGGGTTGATTTCAAGCATCGGTTCTCTCCAGGGAAGGTTTTTCGCTGCACGCCAAATTGCGTTGCTCATCCAGAACGAAAGACGCGCGTCATTCGGGAATCGTTGTGCGCGGAATCTTTGCTTCGCGTTCCCGGGCGATTTGCGTTTCCATGGCAAGAGCCGGACGGACGACGTAGTCATCGAGATTTCGCATCAGAGCCTCGGGCCGAGCGATATTTCACTAGGGGCAGGAGCCAGTGAAACTTCGATTGTAGCCCCTTGAACATCGAGAACTCTTTTTCGCCCCTCTGGATGATGGGAACAAACGGGCCAAAATCTGCTCCTTCGGCAAAAACGCCGCCGAGCCGTGTCTCGTCGAACACCGAAGACCACAGTCCGGCGCCGGTCAGATCCGCATCGAGGAGCACCGCGTAAACGAAAGAGCCGGTAACCTTCGCGTTACAAAGATTGGCAGCGGAGAGGTCTGCACGGTCAAGGTTGACCCCGTGAATCACCACGCCGGACAAATCTGTGCCGGACAAGTTGGGGCTCTCGACGTTTTGTTCCGCGCGCCAGCGGTTCCATATCCCCGCATTATTTGCCTCACGGCATCGCGCAGCACCTCAAGCGTTGCTTCGGCTGACACCGTGGATCCTACGTCGCTCATGCTTTCGGCCCGGACGGTTTGCGATACGAGAGTAGCATCCGATGCCAAGCGGCGAAATGTAGCCGATGTGCGGTCGTCCGTGCGAAATGGGGGCGAGACTCCTCTTCGCACTTCCGAATGGGGATATGTTGCGTTTGTGAGTACGAAAGAGTGACCAACATGCGGGCTGCCGCAAACAATCGCAGCGGCCCGCACCGGAAAGGGAAGCCCTAGGACTGAGGTTTCGGTTCTTCTTTTGGTTTCTTTTCTTTCTCTGGCGGAGGTGGCTGTCTCTCCGGCGGCCTCTGCGCCGGTTCGCTGTTCGGCCTGGCTTGAGGCGGAGGCGGAGCAGCATGGACCGGGGGTGGAACTGTGTGTACCTGCGGCGGAGGTTCGGAACGGGGCGGAGGCGCAGCGTGCTCAACGGGGCGCGGCGGCGGAGCCTGCGCAGGCCGTTCAGCAGGACGCGGGGGAGGCGGGGGCTGGTGCTCCGGTGCTGGTACTGGTTTCTCGGTTGACCGAACAGGCTGAGTGGGCTGGTGTGTTGGCTGAGCAGGCTCGACCGGGCGTGGTGGGGTCTGGGGCTGCGGGTGCGGTGGCGGAGGCTGGTGCTCAGGAGCCGGCACGGGCACTGGTTTCTCGGTTGACCGACCAGGCTGCGTGGGCGGGTGCGTTGGTTGCGGCTGCTGGGGCGGTCCTGGCGGTGTCAGCGGCTGTGCTGGAGGCCGGGTTCCCGGCGCTGGAATGGGAGCCGGTTTCTGCTGATTCGGAGGCAGCTGGCCCGGGCGTTCGCCGGAGGGCGGAGGAGTGGCGCCGGCCGGATGTGCGGCGGGCGGAGGTTGAACGGGACGATTCGCAGCCGGCTGCTGTGGAGCGGCCGCCGGCGGCTGGCCGGGGTGAGGCGCTGGCGCTGTTTGCATTGCCTGCCGGGCGTTGGGCGTCATCTTCACGTTGGGCGGCGGAGCGACGACCGTGCGGTTCGGCAGGGCCGGAGGCGGCGGGGCCGTTTTCACCGGGGGCGGCAATGGCTTGGCCCTGGGCTGCGCGGCCACCGACATTCCCTTGGCGTTGATCAACACCGGACGTGCCACCGCAACGGGCACGCGGCGGACCGGAGGAGCGCTGATTTTGGCTTGGGCGGTGGGAGTGACCTCGGGCCGGGCCATCACCTGAACGCGCGCCATTTGTTGCGGGTCGACGTGGACCGCAACCCGGGCAACCGGGCGCCCCGCCGCAAAATCTTCGTGGCGGATTGCCGTCACACCGGCCGTACGGTTCACATAGGTAATGTTGGTCACGTTGGTCACGTTAACCACATTCACGTAGGTCTTCTGCACGTGGACGACGCGGGTTTCCTGAATGTTGGATATGTTGACCCGGTCAACATAACGGGGGCTGCAGCGATACCAGGGCCGATAGGCTTCACCGGGGCCGAGGGGGATCCAGGCGGAGACGCCTCCGCCTCCCGCCTGGATTCCGCCGGCGAAGACAACCAGCGCGGGCGACCAGACCGGCCGTTCGGCACGTGGGCCGGGAACCCAGCCCCAACGGCCGCGGTAATTGATCCAGCGGCCGAAGTGAAACGGCGCATAGCCCCATGGCTCATCTTCGACCCAGGTCCAGCCCCACGGATCACGATTAATCCAGTGCCCATTGCGATACGGAGCCCAGCCGGCAGGAACGCTGGGGAACCACATGTCGCCGTAATCGGTTGCGGGCGTCCATTGGCCGTAGCCGTCAAGATCCTCAACTCCGGGAGCCTCCGCGCTCACGTAGCGGAACGACGCGGCATGGGTAATCTGCTGGTCGCGGCGTTCGCTCCAATTGTCCAGATCATCGGAGCCGGCCGGCTGAAGCCATTGAGGATAGACGGGATTGGTGCCGACCAGTTCGAGCGCCTGGCCCGAGCCCGTGTCCATGCCGAAGTCGTTCGCTCCCGAGACATACACGTCGCCGTTGTAATTGGAAAAAATGGCACTCTGCTGGTCGGGATAGACATCGACCCGGAAATCCGCGGGTCCCGTAACCGTGCTGGTGCCACTCGGTGTCTGTATGTAGAGGGATTGGCCGTCCCACAACCCGAAGGTGCGAATATGCAGCGAACCCTGCGCGGCTCCAAAGGTGATGTCATTCGCATTGAAATCGACAAAGGTGACGTCGGAATTGGGACCGATGCGCACATAAGTCCGGCCCACCTGGATCTCGGCGCGTCCGTCGGAATCAGTGAAGATGCGGTCGCCGGAGCCAACCGGATAATTGAGGGAAGCCTGTCCCCAGTCCTGGGTACCCGCCGGTTGAATGGATACCGTGCCGTTGACGAGGGACAGACGTCCGGCCTGCGAGGGTGGATCGTCATCCTGCGCAGGGGAAGCCAGGGGAAAGAGCGCCAGACAGGCCGCAACGGCAATTGCCATCAGGGTATTTCTGGGGGAAAAAACGAAAGCTCGCAACATGGAGCATTCCTTTCAATGTCTATCGACTTCGATGTCAAAAACCAACCACAATCAAACGAGCCGACCGAAAGTGGAACCGTCGGCGATCGAATTCCGAGGTTCCCGACCGCAAGGTGCTTAAAGCTTCAGGGGTGCTAACCCTGTTCCAGATGGAAAGTGGCAATCAAAAAGCAAAAGCACCCGAGCGACCATCTGGGTTACTTGGATGACATAGAAGCGTGAAGCGGTGGCCCGGCCTGAGACCGCACACGGCGACGGACGGACGTCGAAACATATAAAATGCCATGATCCGACCGAACTGCGAGCCGGACTTGAGTCCTCTATCGGACGGTGAGGAAAGAATCCACGAAACCAACCAGCATGACAATCGTCAAATTGGCAGGGTTTTTGGTCCGGAATACTAACTTTTAGCCTAAGGTTGTGTCTTTATTTGTGTGGGCGTGCTTATCAGCATGAGCGCATGGAAGCTTTTCCCCGGGCGTTCGCAAATTTTTTCCCATGCCTGTCGCAGACTCGCAAGAATGACATTGCGAACACATGAGGAGCTATGGTGGTCAAGAAGGCGCTGCGCATATTGGTTGTCGATGACGAAGAAATCATCGCGGACTCTCTCGCAAGCATTCTGAAGGACAAGGGGTTTGCCGCGACCGCCGCTTACAACGGAGAACAGGCACTGGAACTTGCGTCCACGGTCGAGCCGGACGTGCTGCTGAGCGATGTGGTCATGCCCGGGATCAGTGGAACGGAACTTGCCATGCGCCTGATCGGGCTGCTCCCCTCCTGCCGCGTCGTACTCTATTCCAGTATTGCGGTCGTGACTAACCTGCTAAAAGCACCGGGGGCGACCAACTATCCTTTTAAGCTCCTGGCAAAGCCAATTCATCCTGACGACCTGATAGCACACCTGACGAGCTAGCAAGATATAACTATGTCACTTATTGACACTAGGGATGAAGATAACTTCATCGAGCAGAAGATTGACATCGCCATGGAGTCATTGGACAATTCAGCTAAACTGACGCGCGGTGTGCTGTCCGTTGAACCAAGGCTAACCAGGACTCCATCAGGGCGGAAACCAGCAATGAATGTGGGCGCAAGTGAGCTCGACCGGGTCGTCTTGCAGGCGGTCTCAGATGATTACGAATCGTTTGAGTCGGTGGTCGGCAAGCTTTCGCGGGTTGGCAGCTTTATCTGTGGAGTCTATGAGGCTGACGAAGTTGAGCACAGCTTATTAAATTGTATTGCTAAAAGGTTTGTCGAGGCATACTTGCTTCATGTTGAACCTCCCTATGCGACGGCAGTGCGACCAGACCTGGGAACGGTCCGGAAGTACTGGTATTGCATTACAGAGGAAGGTAAAGAGTATCTTCGCGGGATAATCTGATCCATAAAGGCCCCCCCTTCTTCTCCCGGAAACCAGGTTAATTATGTTGGAGCTAGATGCGGTCCGGTTACGCTTCGACGGGCAACTCAGCCGAGAGGATCTTCATGGGAGTCAGGCCGCGCTGGCGCAGCGTCCGAAGGCTGAGCGCATCGTGGCGCTTGGCCAGCCGCCTTCCGTTGTGATCCACCACCAGGCGGCAATGAAACCATTGCGGTATCTTGAGTCCCAGCGCCCGAAAGAGCAGGATCTGTCGCGCGGTCGACTTCAGCAGGTCGGCGCCGCGCACGACCTCGGTGATGCCCATGGCCGCGTCATCGGCCACGCAGGCTAGCTGATAGCTCGGAACTCCATCGCGCCGCCACACGACAAAGTCGCCGAAGTCCTCGCCGGCCACGAAGCGCTGCGGTCCGAGATTCAGGTCGAGGAACTCCACCGCTTCGCCATCGCGCACGCGAAAGCGCCAGTTGGCGCCCTCTGGATTTTCGAGATCAACCGCCGTAGGCCCGGGCAGTTGCGGGGCGTGCCAATGGCGATCACGGCAGGTTCCTGGGTAAATGGGTTCGTCGTCGAGCGCGTCCAGCTTTCCGGCGCGCAACGGGGCAGGGCTTCGCGAAGTGTGCTCATGCGGGGCGCCGAGCGCACTCTCCAAATCTTTGCGTGAGCATCGGCAGGGGAACAGGAATCCTCCCTCGCGAAGTTTGCGCCAGGCATCGAAATAAATGGGGCGGCGTTTGCTTTGCACGTAGGGACCGAATGGGCCGCCTTTGTCCGGGCCCTCGTGCCATCGGATTCCTAGCCAGCGCAGGTCATCGAGCGCGGCATCTGCATACACCGCTCGACTGCGGTCAGGATCGAGATCTTCCATGCGCATGACCAGAGCGCCGCTCGCGTCCCTCGCCCGCTGCCAGGCCGTCCAGAAGGTGCGCGCGTGACCCACGTGCAGGTATCCGGTCGGCGAAGGCGCCAGTCTTCCGCGATAATCCGACACCGGAACTGAGACAATGCTGGCCACTTACAAAGTATTGTAGTAAGGCGGGGAACGCGGCGGATATGGCGGGTTGGATACGGCGCGTAGCAGGACAGGCACCGGCGATTTATTTCAGAGGTTATTCCTGCGAATTACTATCGGAGGCATCATCTGATTGGTGATGGTGCTGATAGTGATCGATGCTCCCGGCGAGGTGGTCGGGGTTGACTGAAACCTGCACCACGTCCAGATTGCGTCCGTCTTCGTCGAGCACGAAGAGTCCCATGCGCGCGCCCTCGGGACGCATGAAGATGAGGGTCTGCGTGTTGCCGCCTCCAGCCGCGTGATTGGCGTCCGTTGCCGTGGAGTCGCGTCTACGGCTGGTCTCGCGAATGATTCGTTCCCAGCCCTCACCGAGTTTTGTCTGCACCATCTGGTTCAGCTCTTCACCATCTATCTCGGGCGAAAAGTACTCGAATTCCGCGATGTGAAGATTGCTCACTCCACCGTTGGTGGCTTTGCGGGAAACGAAACTGACGAGGCCGAGGAAGGGAATGCGGGTGGCGCGCACGTGGTATTTGGTCTCGATGGTGCGCACTACGCCGTCAAAACCGTTTTCACTTCCGCCGGCCAACACCGCGACGGGGACCAGTAACGATACAAAGCATACCGGGATCAACAGCAGCCGCCTCATTCCGTGCCTCCCTTCGTTTTGTCCTTGTTTTTTTCCTTGTCCTTTTCCTTGTCTTTGGCGTGGGGAGCCGCGTCGATAGCGCCCAGGGCGCCCAACCCGCCGAGGCCGCTGAGTTTGCCCAGGTCTTCCATACGCACCGGACCCAGAATGAGCACGATGGATAATTCTTTCGGCTCGGCGCTCAGGATGAACATGCCGTGCGTCTCGCCGTTCACCATCTTGACCAGGACATCGGTAGTCTCGCCGGTCCTGCGCTCGCGCTCGCGCACGATGGGCGTCCATTCGCTGGTTTCAAAATACTGGCGCAGCTTCTCGATCTCGTCCATCGAATACTGGCCCTCTTTATCGAATTCATAGCTGCGGACGTAGATGCCGTCGAGGTTTTCGATCAGGTGGCGTGTCGTGGCCTCGTCCTGATCTTTGCCGTTCATGAATTTGGCGGCGAAGCCCAGCATGTCCTTGCCCAGCGTCACCTCGGTTACATTGGAGGCCCGCGCTGCCAGTTCCTTCTCGACCGCTGGCGGCAGGGGCAACGGCGAGGTCCGGGTTTGAGCTGACAAGGCCGGCATGGCCGCGAGCATCAACAACGCACCAAGGACAAGGCCAATCGTTCGTTTCTTCATCTGGATTCCCCTTACTGATCTGCTTTGCGGCTGCGAGCAGCCAGGCGCAGATTCATCTCGTTGAGTGCGCGCCCTGTGACGCGTAACGCCGTCATCACCTGTCGGCGCGCTTCTTCGCCCCGGCGACGATCTTCAGCCCTCTGCAGTTGCCACTCCATCAAGCCGCCCAGCATCGCAGCCAGGACCACTCCCGCGGCCACTCGCTGCCACGCGACCCAGTAGTGGTGGCGGCGCTCGGTGATTTGCAGGCCTCGCCGCGCCATGATTTTTCGCTTCAGGCTGGGGGGCGCTGGCCTCCGCTCCAATACCTGGTGTAATCCCTTTTCAAATTCGTCGATGTGTTCAGGCTCCACGGATGTACTCCCGTAAGTGGTTTGTGGCCTTGGCGCGCAGCAGCTTGAGTCCGCGCTGCAGGTGGCTTTTCACCGTGGCCACCGGCGCATCCAGGGTTGCGGCAATTTCTTCCGGCAGCATGTCTTCCTGATAGCGAAGAACCAACGCGGCGCGCTGAGCCTCGGGGAGAGTAGTCAGGAGGTACTCCATGCGCGTTCCCAACGGCGACGGCCGTTCGTCCGTACTGGATGCGTGTGCCTCATTCATTTCCACCCACAGGTCGAGTCCCCGCACGCGCCGCCGCCGCAAGGCATCGGACGATCGGCTGATGGCCACGCGCCGCAACCAGAAGCGGGCATGTTCCGGGTTCTTGATCTTAGCCATGTTCCGATCCAGTTCCAGAAAGACGTCCTGGGCGATTTCTTCAGCCAGCCCCCGATCGCCGGTCATCCTCAGGGCGAGCGAAAACACCATGGACTGATGCTCGTCCACGAGTTTTTCGAAATCCGGCTGCCATTCATGGGCCATGGGTTTCGCTTCTACTTTCTTATCCGCGGGGAAGCGCGGGGCGGGATGCAGAGATTTACGTGGGGGGCGGGAAAAAGTTCATATTGCTTTCCGGTGCCGCCCGGTTCGGACGACGTGGCGACATCGCCAAGGCTCGCTATACAGGGCTTCAGCGGCTGCCATACGCCTGCGCAATATGTATCGGTTCAAACGTTCTAGAACAGTTCAGGAATGCTGTGAAAGGCGATGCGGGTGGGGGCCGCCTTATAGGCGGTCAGCATGGTTGCGGGCGCAAGGGTGCCGAGGCCGTATTTATGGTTGAGCGCGTCCATGGCTGCGAGGAGCCGGGTCCGGCCTTGCTCCACATCGAGGGCATCGAACAGGCTGAGCGTATGGAGCCGGTCGGGAACGAGTCCGCCCAACTGCACCCCCACAAAGAACGGATGCGCATACTCCGAACCATTGGGTTGAGACTGCCAGAGCCGCCGCAATGCCGCAATGAGGGCCTGATTATCCTGGCATTCGGTCAGCTTCAATTCCCCGTGCCAGCCGCGGGTTGGCACGCCGAACCGGCTCACCGGGGTTCCGCTCGAGTTTTGACCGCGGGTCGCTGCAAAGCCCACGGCCAGCCCGATGCTGCTTGCCCAGAGTCCACCTGCACGGAGACGCATGGCGGCCTTGTGCAGCAACTTGTGGGCAACTGCCCAGGCTTTCTCTGCAGTGCGCAGCTCGGGCGCGAGCACGTGCTGGTGGCTGATCGACTTCAAATGGTCGGTCTCGGACATCTCGAAGTCTTCGCCCTTGAGCCAATGCCACAGCCGCTCGCCCCACACCGATCCCCAGAGCTGCCCGGTCTGCTCGCAGTCGAGCGCCAGCAGCTCATCCATGGTGCGAATGCCGCGCTCGTTAAGCCGCTTCTCGGTTCGCGCGCCAACCCCGGGAAGATCGCGGAGGTTGAGTCCCTGCAGGGCTTGCGGCAAGATGTCGAGGGGGAGGGCCACGAGGCCGTCGGGCTTTTCCATGTCGCTGGCGACCTTGGCGAGGTAGCGATTGGTTGCCAGCCCTACCGAACTGCGCAGCCTCTCGCCCACGCGTTCCCGGATGCGGGCCTTTACTTTGCGGGCCAGTTCAATGGCAGCCAGCAGCGGGCGCTCCCGCCCCATCAGGCGGCAAGCCATTTCATCGATCGAGCATACAGCGGTGACAGGAAGGCAGCTTTCCACGGCCTCAACCACCCGGTGGTGATACTCGACGTAGAGCTCATGGCGGCCCTCAACGAGCGCGATGCCGGGGCACATCCGCTTGGCGTCCGCGACGATGGTCCCCGTTCGCACTCCAAAGGCCTTGGCCTCGTAACTGGCGGCGATACAGCAGGTCGTGTCGGCGAGCATGGGCACGACGCCGACCGGCTTGCCGCGGAGTTCGGGCCGATCCTGCTGCTCGACCGAAGCGAAGTAGGAGTTGAGATCGACGAAGAGCCAGTTTACGGCCGGTTGGCGTAGATCCGGCTGGGCCGAAGGGCGCATCTCTTCGACCGAGGGCGCAGGTTGGATGAGGCGTCCGGGGTCGCCGAACGAGTTTTCCACCGGGCTTTCATCGGCCGAAACTTGCTTCGGTTCCATTTCCTTCTATTTTCGTCTTATATTCGCCCTACTGCAAGTAGTTTTGTGGTTTCCCAGGCCCATTTTTCAGGTTACACTTAAGACACTTCTTGCAGATTTTCGAACAGGGGCAGCAAAGCGGCCCTCAATCTGCATCTACTCTTGTAGTTCTCTGGCGCGGTGTTCAATGCATACCGTTTTACATTGGCTTATGACGAGCGGAAGCCTGCTAGCCGTGATTGCCACGGCTGGAGTTGCAATTCTGCTAGTCTGCTGCCTGGGTTGTTCGAGATGCTCGTGCCGCGAAAAGGACGACATCTTCAGCCGGCGCGAAGTGTAAGAGAACGACCCGCAGTTCAGGACGTTCGCGTCCCTTGGTGAAACCGCAAACGCCACCCTCCCGGTTTTTTTGTCCAAATCGAACTCCGCAGACTTGAGGATTGAATCCCGGTGCGAGCATCTGTGCGCGACGCGCGGTACGTGACGAGCGCCACGTCATTTGCGAGCAGGGCGCATTCAAAGTTCAGCATTTGGATCGGCACGGGATTTTCGCCGGCAAGCATTTCGAGAATCTCATCCGGCGTCCACACTCGCCCGGATGAGCCGAACTCCACAAACCCTTCTGCCAACAGTTCCGCGACACGGGTGCGGTCGCGGCGCACTGCCGGGTCAAGCAGGGCTTCTTCCGAGCGGCGCAGCTCGTGGGCGATGTCTTCTGCGCAGGTCATCTTCTTATTGAGGCTCCGTTTTAAGATACTTCTCAAAATGAGCCAGGATGCGGTTGAATAACTGGATGCGCGCGTCGCTTCCCGCGATGGAGTGCGTCTTACCGGGAAACAGCTGCAGATCATAGGGAATCCGCGCCTCGATCAACGCCTGGATGAACTGAATGGAATTCTGAAGGTGCACGTTGTCATCGCCCGTGCCGTGCGCCAGAAGCAGGTGCCCCTTCAATTGCGCGGCCGAGTTCACGACGGAAAAATCCTTGTAGCCTTCGGCAAACTCGGAGGGCGGGCTCAAATAGCGCTCAGTATAAATGGAGTCGTAGTTGCGCCAATCGGTGACCGGCGCCACTGCAATGCCGGCGCGAAAGCGATCGGAATGGGTCATGGCATAGAGACGTGAAGGTGCCGCCCCAACTCCAGCCCCACCAGCCGAGGTTTTCCTTATCCAACTGCGGATAATTCTCGAGCACATCGTCGAGAACCGTGAGCTGGTCCTCAAGCTGGACCGGGCCGAAATTGTGATAGGCCGCCTGGGCAAAAGCGCGTCCGCGATTGCCCATACCGCGATTGTCGGTGCGAAGAACTGCGAAGCCATGCTGGGAGAGCAACTCGTCAAAGAGCAGGTTATCGGCCCATTCGTGATCCCCCCAGCGATTGATCACGGTCTGCGCTCCGGGTCCTCCATAGGGATTCACGATCAGCGGCACGCTTCCCAGGCCGTGCGATACCTCGGGCAGCATGAGAGTCGCGAACAGCGTGGTGCCGTCGTGGGCTTTGATTTTGAGTTCGTCCGGCTCATGAAGGTGGTATGGTTCCAGCGCGCGCGTCGACCAGAATGTCTTGCACTCTTTTCCGTCGGGGCAGAGGCTCAGCGCGGGAGGAGTCATCCGGGTGGAGAACGTATCGACGTAAGAGCCGCCGGAATAGGAAAAATTTCCATCGTGATGCCCCGCCGCGGTGGTCAATTGCCTGGACTGGCCTTCAAAGCTGACCTGCCATAACTGTTGTTCGAGCGGGTTGCCCTGATTGGAGGCGAAATAGACCAGTTTCTTTCCCCAGTCAATCGAGGAAATTGCCGTAACTTCAAACTCGCCGCTGGTGAGCTGTTTGCCCAGTTTGGCCGTCGTCGACGCCAGGTCATTGGTGTTGTAGGTATACAGATAGATATGGTTGTGGCCATCGGACCAGTTAGTCAGGATGATATTGCCGTTATCAACAGCTACGTTATAGTTCTCATCTAGAAACTTATCGTCGATAAGTTCCAGGACAAGGTGGGACTGGCCTGTCGCGGAATCGGCAAAGTAGAGGCCGCGGCGCTTGTGATCGCGCGTGAGTGTCTCGATCCACACCGTCCTCCGGTCGACCCAACCAAAGCGCGGAATATAGTCCTGGCCCTCATGCACGGGGATCTTCATCCACACGGTTTTTCCCCCCGATGCGTTGACCACGCCGACGCGAACATCGGGATTGTTATCCCCTGGCTGAGGATAGGGCTGAAGAAGCGTCCGTGGGTGAATCGGCAGCGAGTCGACGATGGGAGACTCCGGCACCTGCGCTTCGTTCATCTGCAGATAGGCCAGATCTTTCGAGTCCGGCGACCAGAAGTAATTACTGCGCACGTCCAGTTCTTCTTCGTACACCCAATCCACTTCGCCGTTGATGATCCCGGCGGCGGCTGTCCCGCTTACCTGGTTCGTCGGATTGGCAATATCGCGCAGGTGGATTACGGCCAGGCCGTGATCGCGCACGAAAGAAATGGCATCGCCATTGGGAGAAAATTTGGGATCGTCGCCGGAGGCCGTACCCGTAAAGCCTATCTGTATGCCGGTGCCGTTCTTCAGGTCGTAGAGCCACAATCTGCCATTGGAATCGAAGAGCAGATGATTGCAATCCGGCGCCCACAGATAGCTCGACATCCTGTAACGCTCACGATGATCGCGGTCCTGTTCCGAAGCGGGCGACCCGCCGAGCGCGGCGAGTTTGGCGCGGCTTACCAGGACATGCGGCTTGCCCGAACCGGGATCGAGGTCGATCAATTCGCCGCCGTCGATATAGGTTACGTGCTTGCCGTCCGGGGACCAGGCGATGCCGCTGGGGGGGGTGCCGATCAGGCCGCCGCGCCCGTAGATCTTCTCAACCGTCAGAGGAGGAGCTGTTTGCTGGGCAACCAACGGACCGGTGAACAGCGCGAAACCGATGATGGCCCGCAACACAAAAGCGGCAACGCGCGTCAAGAGCAGTCCTCCCCTGCGGTGGTGTGGCATCGCTCTTCACATCAGAACGATGGTGTTATGGCTCTTAGCGAAAGTCTAACCCAGTACGGGCAGCAGACATGTCAATCGATGGTCAACGAAACGTCTTCAATGGCCGACGGGTCCGCTCTTGCCCTTGCGCGGCCGCTGCATGAGGAATACCAGCGGGATTAATGCAAGCATCAAAACGGCCAGCACTTTGATGACATCGAGATAGGCAAGCATCGTGCATTGGCGCAGGAACTGCCCATAGATGTTTCCCTGCGCCAGCGCCTTTCCCTGAACCAGCGACATGGCCCGGCCTCCGTGCTCAACGAGGTAGCGCCCCAGCGAATCCAACTGATTTTGCAGGTTGCCGTTGCTTTGCGAAATCCCTGAGCCCAGGCGGTTTTGATGAAACTGTTGCCGTCGCGCGAGCATGGTCACGACAAACGCCGTTCCCACGCTGCCGCCGATGTTGCGTGCAAGGTTGGTCAGGCCGCTCACGTCGTTGTTCTTGGTCATTGGAATGCCGTTGTAGGAGAGCGTGTTGATTGGAATGAAGAGAAATGCCAGCCCCGCGGCCTGAAACACCCTGAGGAAGGCTATGTAGCCGTAGCTCACACCGAGGTTCAGGTTCAGCATGGTGAACAGGGCCATCGAAGACACGGCAAATCCGTATACGATCATCCAGCGCGGATCGACGCGGCTGACGAGAAAGCCGACGACCGGCATCATCAGCATGACCATCAGTCCGCCCGGCGAAATGACCAGGCCGGCCTGTTCGGCGGTGTATCCCAGCAGGGTCTGCGCAAATTGCGGAATCATCACCGTGGTTCCGAACAGCACGATGCCCAGCACGCCCATCAGGACAAACGACACCGCGAAGTTGCGCTGCTTGAACAGCGTGAGATCGAGGATGGGCCGCTTCTTGCGCCTGATCTGCACCAGTTCCCAGATAACCAGAGTGATCAGCGACAAGACGCACAAGACAATGAATGTGGTAATCAGCCGCGATCCGAACCAATCATCTTCCTGGCCCTTGTCGAGGATGAATTCGAGCGAGCCGAATCCCACCGCCAGCAGGCCAAAACCCATGAGATCCAGCTTGAGGCCTTCTTTCTGCACCCGCTTGACCTCCGCCACTATGTGGGGCGGGTCTTCAACGATGCGACTGGTCAGAAACAGGGAGAGAATCGCCACCGGCACGTTGATGAAAAAACACCAGCGCCAGTCGAAGTTGTCGGTGATGTATCCGCCCAGGGTGGGCCCGATGGCCGGCGCGCATACCACGGCGAAGCCATAAAGAGCAAAAGCCTGGCCGCGCTGTTCGGGCTTGAATGTGTCGGCCAGGATGGCCTGCTCACTGGGCGCGAGGCCACCGCCGCCGGCTCCCTGCAGCACCCGGAAGAAAATGAGCAGACCGAGCGACGGGGCCAGTCCGCAGAGCGCGGAACTGATGCCGAACAGCACCACGCAGATCATGTAAAAGCGCTTTCGGCCGAGGAACGTGGTCAGGTACGCGGAGGCGGGCAGAATCACGGCATTTGCGACGAGGTAGCTGGTCAGCACCCAGGTGGCTTCGTCCTGGCTTGCGCCCAGCCCGCCGGCGATGTGCGGCAGAGCCACGTTTGCGATGGAGGTGTCGAGAACCTCCATGAAGGTGGCCAGGGTGACCGTAATTGCGATCAGCCAGGGATTCCGCCTGGGCTTCCAGGCGGCGACGGGAGCGGGCTGGGGAAGAGGCCGTGGTTCGGCGGCTGCGGCGCTCATACGCTTTCTCAGTCTAGTAGAAGCACGCGCCGCAGTTACGGATGCAGAAACCAAAAAACGGAGCGGGTGAAGTGGCGTGGAATCGCGCGTCAGGATATCGGGATTTTGTGAAGACGATTGGCGGCCACCAGCTTCTTGAGCGTTGCCACCAGCCGTTCGCGTTCTTCGGCGGATAATTGCGAGAAGAACTCCTCGTCATTCTGATCTGCGATCCGCGCCAGCCGTGGCACAAGGGTACGTCCTGCGGAAGTGAGTTTGATGTCCTGAAAGCGGCGGTCGCCGCTCGCTTCCGCGCGGCTTACGAGTTTTTTTTGAACTAACCTGTCGATCAGTTTGGAGACCGCGCCGCGGGTAAGGCCGGTCGCCGTCGCGAGCGCGCTGGGGGAAGTCGATGGGGAGTTGAACATCTCGCGGAGAATGACCCATTCCGCAACGGTGACGCCGCTTCCATCCAAATTCCGCGCAAAACCATGTGACACGTGATTGGAAACAAATCGCAGCCAGAATCCGATGTGGCTTCTCAGTTCGGTGACTGCCGGTGGCGGGGTGCGAGCGCGCATGGCTGATTTCAGCTTATAAGGAAATTGTTATCCGGAGTCGAGCCTGCGATAAAGTTGCAAGTCCTGTCTTTGAAGACGACCTAGGTTGCGCCGGGTCAGGCGACGGTGTATGTTCGCCCTAATGCAATGGACAACTCCGCAGGAACGCCGTTCTCTCGGCCAGGCGCGCCGTAAGCAGGTCGGCCGCCAGGAGCACGACCAGCTCAAGCCCAAAGCGAGGCCCGCCTCCGCCCTCAAACTCCTCGAGCGCGCCTCCCGCGGCCGTGTTCCAGCGCTCCTCAAGCTGAAATACGAGCTGATGGCGCAATCGCCGTTTGGCTATTTTCGCGGAGCCGTCCCGGTGATGGCGGCCGATCTATCTGTTCTCCCCAACACCGGGATTATTTCCCAGATCTGCGGTGACGCCCACGTGCGCAACCTGGGCGCTTTCGCAGCGCCCGACGGACGCCTGGTTTTCGACATCAATGACTTCGACGAGACGATTCGCGCTCCATTTGAGTGGGAGCTGAAACGGATGGCCGCCTCCCTCGTCCTCGCCGGGCGCGAGTCTGAACACAAGGATGCCACCTGCGCAGCGGCCGTGGCGAGGTGTATTGGAACCTACGCGGCGCAGATGCGCGCGTTCTCTGAGATGCCGATGCTCGATGTCGCGCGCTACCAGGTGCACCGCATCGGCTCTGTTGTCCCCATTCACGTCGCGTTGCTGCAAGCAGAGCGGGCAACTCCCTGCCACACTCTCGAACTGCTTACCGAGCCCAAATCTTCCAAGCGGGGAGCGCCGCGCCGCTTCAAAGAAATCAAGCCAACGCTTACCCGGCTCACCGGCAGTCAAGCCCATGCTGTGTTGGGCGCGCTTCGACCCTACCGGTCGATGCTGGAGCCGCAGCGGCAGCACCTCCTGTCGGTCTACCGTCCGCATCGACGTGGCGTTCAAGGTGGTGGGTACCGGGTCGGTGGGCACCCGCGACTACTGCATCTACTTTGAAGGCAATGGCCCCAAGGATCCGCTCTTCCTGCAGATCAAGGAAGAGACTGCCTCCGGCTACGCGCCGTATCTGCCCGACGCCAAACCCGCACATCACAACGGGCAGCGCGCCGTCGAGGGCCAGCGCGCCATGCAGGTGCAGTCCGACCCGTTCCTCGGCTGGACCAACCTGGAGGGGCGCGACTTTCTGGTCCGCCAGCTGAATGACCACAAGGGCAGAATCGCCATTGAAGACATGAGAGGCGACGGTCTCGAGACGTTTGCCGCCGTCTGCGGAGAGCTTCTGGCCCGCGGCCATGCGCGCTCGGGCGACCCGCTGATGATTGCGGGGTATCTGGGCACGAGCGAAGGGTTTGTCGAGGCGCTGGCGAAATTCGGCGTCAACTACGCCGACCAGACTGAGAAGGACTGGGAAGACCTGCGGCGATCCGGCAAGGCGGGAAAGCTGGGCACTGCCAGGTCCAGGAATCGCTAGCGAGCCGATCGTCCCTGGAAACGGGAGTAATGTAACAGAAAATGCAGTTACATCCTGAATTTTGGCCCGTAAGGCATTTAGATTCAGGTGGGAAATTTTCTTTTTAGCGAAATAAAAGCGAACGATCACAGTTTCACAGCTTCACAGGTTCACAGGGGGGAGGGGGGTGGGGGGTATAGACCGGGACATGCCTGACATATTGAACCGGGATATTGCTGACACCGCGACGAAGGGCATTGGGTATCTCCAACTCCAAGTTTGCGGCACGGCGCCTTAATCTTCTGCAACCCCAGCCAGACACTCAAAGAAACGTCGTTATGGCTGATGGGACAGGATTGGTTTGCAGGCTTGCAGGTTTCGATTGCAGAGCATCGTGACTTGCGAGTGCCGGTTCCTGGACGGGGCTGCGGCGGATTTTCAGGACGGTGATGTCGTCCTGCTGGCCGAAGGCCGCGGCGGTGGCGGCGATTTGGGTGGCGGAGAGGGTGGCGATGGAGGCGGTGCGCTCGAAGCCGAATAGCTCGCCGGTTTTGGCGCGGGCTTCGGCGACGCCGTCGGTCAGAAGGGTGAGTTGCTCGCCGGTGTCGAGGTGAAACGAGGATTCGGTGTACTCGGCTTGCGTGGCGAGTCCGAGGGGCAGGCCGCTTTCGACAGGAACCTCGGTGCAGCCGGCGTAGGGAGCAAGGTGGCCGGCATTGGCGACGGTCGCGGCGCCATCGGGATCGAACCGCAGGACGAGGCAGGTGGTAAAGCCATCCTTGCTGCGGCCGAGCATGCGCTGGTTCATGGCCGTCAGGATTTCGGCGGGGCTCTGCGTGTAGTGGGCGAGGGTGCGCACGGTGCCGACTAACAGAGAGACCGCCATGGCGGCGGGCATGCCCTTGCCGCTCACGTCGCCGATGACGATGAGGGCGCCGTTGTTTGGAGTGGGAAGGATCTGGAAGAAATCGCCGCCAACTTGGCCGGCGGGCTTGTAGACGCATTCGAGGGCGAGGCCGGGGATGGCGGGAACTTCTTCAGGGATGAGTACCTGCTGCACGGTGCGGGCGGCTTCAAGCTCGGCTGCCTGGCGCTCCTCGTCGCGGCGGGTACGCGCGAAGCGCAGGATTAGGATGGCGAGAATCGAAATCTGCACAAGGAAGTCGACAAGGTTTCCAACGGAGATCGGAAATGGCCACGTGAAAAGATGATCGAACCTATGTTCGTAGGCCGCGGCCCAACTGTATCCCGCGTTCTCGAAGACGCCAAGGACGTCTTCTACGAAAGCATTCCCGGCCCCGAGTCCAACTGGACCAAGGAGTAGGCGCGCATCCAGATTGCCGCGCTTGGCGGGAAAGAAGAGGAGCAGCAGCACGCACACCTGGAAAGGCAACCAGGCAAGAAGTCTCAACAGAGCCAACCGGGCGAAGCTGAGGGATGCCTGGGTCCCAAGAACTTGAAAAAGGCAGGCGATGAGGGGAGAGATTATCGCAATCCGATAGATCCAACCGCTGCGCGTCTTCAACAGAGCAACGAGGAATGATGAGAAGCTAACGCCCCATGCCAGGAGGGTGAGGCTTAGCAGCGTAATAAAGGCTTGATCCCATGCGGGATGGAACCCGAGGTAAACCGAAAGTGCGTAAACGGATGCGAACATCAGTTCGCTTGCGCTGAACCACAGATACTCGTGCTCACTGGGCCGCAGCAGATAGAGGCCCAGACCAGCAAAACCAGCCAGCAGATATCCGAACAGCAGATAACATTGCGCAGATGAAGACCAGAACCAGTGCCGGAACTGGAGAGATTCCCACTCGGTCAGGAGACTGGCGTCTCCGATACGAACGGCTTCCCTGGGGCCGCCTCCGGAGAATGTGAAATAGCGAGGCGAGCTCCAAACTCGAATTGCGATTGTGAGGGGACCGCTGTCATGGGCCAGATCTGGCGGGATGGGCAGGATTTGTCCTGGTCCATCGAAGAAGAAAACCCGCTCGTGAGGCGGTAATCCGCCAAACTGCCCGATGAGGCGATCGCGAGCGAATACCTGATAGCTGCCTGCGATTCCTGGAATGTAGAGGGCCAGGGACTTGTGTTGAGCGGGCAAGACGACTTGAAAGCGGTACCACGCCATGCCGCTGTAACCTTTGTAGCCTTCCTCGGTCCACGGATGGTCAGAGGGGAGAAGTTTCCAAGTTGAGTCGTCCAATGCGGGACTGGCCCAGCCAAGCTTGCCGTCGGTATCGTCGCCGGTGTGGAAGCGCCAAAGACCATGAAGTTCGGCCATCTGCACACGGTCACGCTCCAGGTCAAAGACCTGTGCTGGAGTGGGCTTTGTACTGATGACGAACAGGAGCGCGAAGGCCAGGAAGAGAGTCTTGCGCCTGTCCGAACCCCGGGGAAGCATGATGTTGGGATGGTTGCATAACGGGTGGGGTGGCGCAACGGAAAAGCGCCTCCCGAGTCTCACATCGGCGTTGCTGACCCGCGCCAGGTCTTTTGACCGGATAGATTTGTTTGTTCCGGTTAAGTTTCGTGGTATCCCAGGTTAGGCGCAAAAACAAAGACGCGCCGAACCTGGGGCACCCAGAGTTTGGTACAAGAACAAGCGGTCAGAGACCTTGTGTGGTGACTCCGAAGTTCATGGCATCAATCGAAGCGCCCGAACTGCAGATCCTTCGACTCCCTGCGCTGCGCTCCGGTCGCTCAGGATGACAGCATTTATGTTGTGGGCTTTAGAGATAGGACACTAGATGATTTGGGTTCGTGGTCTCCCACCCTTGCGACAGAACAAAGTCGCAAGGATGGGGCACGGAATGTTTGTTTCTTGTCAGCAGTCCCTGGTTGTTACGGCGTGACGGTTAATTCAGCGTGGAGAGTGGCGGTCGAGTCTTCGCCTGCCCACACATCGAACATGCCGGGTTCGACGCCCCAGGCTTTGGTCTGGGGACTCCAGAACTGCAGCTCATCTTTGCCCAACGAAAACTTCAGGGTCTGCGTCTCGCCGGGTTTAAGCGTGACGCGCTGGAAGCCCTTGAGCTGGCGGACCGGGCGGGATGCGGAGCCGGCGCGCTGGTGGATGTATACCTGCCCCACGGTATCGCCGGCGGTTGAGCCGGTGTTGGTGACGTCGACGTTCACTTCGGTGGCATCGTCTGACTTGATGCTGGTTTTGGTCAGGCGCACGTTGTCGAATTTGAACGTCGTGTAGCTGAGGCCATAGCCGAAGGGATAAAGCGGCTTGCTGGACAAGTCCCAATAGCGGGAGGTGAACTGGGGCCGGTCTTCGGGCTCGTGGGTGAGGTTGTGGTTGTAGTAGAGCGGCTCCTGGCCGGCGGCGCGGGGCCAGCTCACGGGCAGCTTGCCGCCCGGGTTGACGTCGCCAACGAGCACATCGGCCACGGCGTTGCCGCCTTCGGTGCCCGGATACCAGGCTTCCAGGATGGCGGGGACATGTTCGGCTGCCCAGCGGATATCGAGTGGGCGGCCATTTTCGAGCACCATCACAACCGGCTTGCCGGCTTGCGTAATGGTTTCGAGCATCTGCTGCTGGATGCCGGGCAGGTCGAGGGTGCCGCGCGATGCGGCTTCACTGCTCATGTCGGACGACTCGCCCATGACCGCAATGACGACGTCCGCATCGTCAGCGGCGGCCTTGATTTTGGCGAGCCAGCCGCTGATTGCCTCCGGCGTGGGCGGGGGTTGTGGCTTCTTGCCCGTGATCATTTCGAACAGGCCCAGGAAATTCGCGGGACGGCGAGGGGCCCGAGACATAGCCGATCTCGGCCGCGGGCAGCTTGTTCTTGAGGCCGGCGAGAATAGTGACGGGGTGGCTCTTGCCTCCGCCGCCGAACAGGCCTTCGACCGTCCAGCCGCCTTCGATGTCGCGGGTCGAATCACCCAGCGGGCCGATCACCGCAATTTTCTTCGTGGTCTTGGACAAGGGTAGAGTATGGTTCTCGTTCTTGAGCAGCACCATGGACCGCGAGGCGATCCTGCGTTCGAGTTCCAGTCCCTCAGGGCGGTTGAGCACAGAGTCGACTTTCGACTCATCGACGTAGGGGTGATCGAAGAGGCCCAATTCATACTTGAGCTCAAGAATGGGCAATACAGCCTTGTCGAGTTCCGCGTCGCTGACTTTGCCGTCGGCCACGAGTTTGGCCAGGTTGCCGGTGTAGGTCTGGCTGGCCATGTCCATGTTGAGACCGGCGCTGATGGCCTTGTAAGCGGCGTCGGCCGGATCGGCGGCGAAGCCGTGGGTCTGCAGGCTCGCCACGGCGAAGGCATCGGATACCACGAATCCCTGGAAGCCCCACTCCTTGCGCAGAATATCGGTGAGCAGCCAGCGATTGCCGGTGGCGGGCACATCGTTCAGGTCCATGTACGCGCTCATGAAGCTGCCCGCGCCGGCTTGTTCAGCGGCATGGAACGGCGGCAGGTAGACATTGCGGAAAAGGACTTCAGGGATGTAGGACGAATCGTAGTCGCGGCCGCCCTCGGCCGCGCCGTAGCCGGCGAAATGCTTGACACAGGCGAGCACGCTATCGGGGCCCAGCGCCGAACCTTGAAATCCGCGCACCTGCGCGCGGGCCATGGCCGAGCCGAGATAGGGATCCTCGCCGGCTCCTTCGACAATGCGGCCCCAGCGTGCATCGCGGGCAATGTCGACCATGGGAGTAAAGGTCCACTGAATGCCTGCCGCGCGCGTATCGGAGGCGGCGTATTTCTGCGCGGCTTCCTCAACTGCGGGGTCCCACGAAGACGCCATGGCCAGCGGAACCGGAAATACGGTGCGGTAGCCGTGAATGACATCGAAGCCGAAGAGGATAGGGATATGGAGCCGCGACTTCTCCATGGCCAGATGCTGCAGGCGGTTGATCTCCTTCACGTCGATGAGCCAGAGAACCGAGCCGACCTTGCCCGCGGTGATAAGGTCGTCGGGCTTTTGCGAGCCGAGCATGGGCATGACGATTCCGGCCGACTGGGTGATCTGGCCGACCTTCTCGTCGACCGTCATTTGTTTGAGCAGCGCCTCGGCCTTACGGGCCGAATCCTGGGTGATGAGATTGGTTTGCGCCGGTGCGCGGCCGGTCAATGTGAGCAGAGCAACAGCAGCGAGTAAAGATAGAGTGACTGTCTTTCGATAGAGCATTCGGATAGGCCTCATAAGTGGAAACGAATGAGGATAGATCATTCCACCATAAGTTCGCTATTGGAAGTATGAATTGGCGGGATGGCTCTTACTGCGGCATGGCAGGACTGTGATTGCTGGGGCACGATTCGCCCGCGGCGCCGTTGGCTCCGTCGCAACTGACGGGCGCCTGCTGGTCGCCACAGCGGCTGCGCGCCGACTCGAGCAGGCGAATCAATTGCGTCAGATCTTCATCGGTGAGATGGCCGAGCAAGCCATGAGGAGCCTTCTGAACTACAGGGTCCATTTCCGCGAGCAGGGCGAGGCCAGCGGAGGAAATCTGGGTCCAGAGGACGCGCTTGTCGCGCTTGTCGCGTTGCTGGCGGACCAGCTTTTGGGCCTTGAGGCGGCCCAGAAGCCGCGTGATGTCCGGCTCGGCCGTGATCATGCGGTCGCCGATGGCCGAACAGGTGAGTCCCTGCGGCTGCGAGCCGCGCAGGATGCGGAGCACGTTGTACTGCGTCGAAGTGACGCCCCAGGCGCGGGTCGTGCGCTGCATGGCGCGGTGGAGGCAGTCCGCCGTTCGCATGAGATTGAGGAGCGCCTCCTCTGCGGGGCCGGAGAAAGGGCGCTCCTGTGCGATTTCGCGTTTGAGATTTGACACCAGCGCCCCCATCCTTTGGACCGGAAAACAGTTCGGCGGAAGGGACCCGATCCATGGCCTGCCGTCGGAGCTGTAGTTACTGTTTGGCCACGTCTAGGTCGATGGTGAGTTTGATGTCGTCCCCGACCATGGTCGCAGGGGCATTGGCCCCGACGCCGAAGTCTTTGCGGTTAATGGTCGTGGTGGCCGAGAAGCCGGAATGCGGCTTTTTGTCCATTCCAGGGACCGGGCCGCTGGGTCCCTCGACGTCGAGTTTCACCGGCTTGGTGACGCCGTGCAGCGTGAGATCGCCGTTGACCGTCAAATGGTCTCCGTTCTTCGACACGCTCGTGCTGGTAAACGTTGCGGTCGGAAACTTGGCCGTGTCGAAGAAGCCGGGCCCCTTGACATCGCCGTCGCGCTGGGCCACGCCCGTATCGAGCGAAGTCACGTCGATGGTCACCTGAACGGTCGACTTGGTCACGTCGGCGTCGTTCATGATGATGTTTCCCTTGAGATTGCCGAATCGGCCGTGAATGTTGGACAGAGTCAGGTGGCGAACGACGAAGTCAATCTGGCTGTGGGCCGGATCGATCGCCCATGTGGAGGTCTGCGCCGTGGCGAACGGGGCCGCGAGGGCCACGATGCCGGTGAGAAGAAGAGAACGCTTCATCAATCGATTCCTTTCGGTGCCGGGCCAGGGAGAGCCGCGGAGGTGAGGGTCGAACAGGCGCCGCCTGAGGAACGTACATCGGCAAAGGATCGGCGCGCCTGCAAAAGTTGTTCTGTACTCAAAGATGCCGGGAAGAAGGTATTTGTTGCAACAAATATTTCCCGTCGGAATTTCTTCCTGGAATGAATTCGTGAACCGCCTTCGGGCGGGTTGGCCCGGTCAGAGAATCGCGCATTAGTTCTGTCGATTGGATTACTAATCAGGGACCCGTGCGACTGATTGTGGTATTTCGGCCGGTCCCGCATTTCCCTATGCTTACAAAATGAAGTTGTTGTGCAGTCAGACGGAGTGATCAAGGCTTGAAAGCCGGGTGGTCAGGCCGCGCGGTTTTGGGCAGCGAGCGCTTCAAGCAACGGGCACACTCTGTCGATTCGAGCGAGCACGTTTGGGAATACGAGGTATAGGCGGTGAGGACTGAAGGCCGATTTGTCGACTGCACGAGTGTGGTCCTACAATCCGGCTTAACAATCCTCGCTCAACCGTGTGAGGCAACTCACCCGGCGCAACGAATGGAAGTGGCTGCCGTGGCATCTGGTTCAAACGGAATCTCGCTGGAGAAGGCCAGTCCGTTGTCCCGTCGATCATTACGGCCGGTCAGGCGCGGCCCCGCGCGGGCAGGCGTCGCCGTTCCGGTTGCGAAATCAGTGAGGAGCCGAGTGTCGTGAGCAGACGTGAACCTTTGAAGCCCCAAGCCGCCACATTGGCGGAGGCTTTGCCTGAAGCCGATGCCACAATACCGACGGGGACGAGCCTTGCGGCTGACCCGACCGATGCTGACGCAGAATCCGGGGACGCAGGATCAACGACGGCTCAGGCAACACGAACGGCGCGCGGCAGGGGAGAGCCGCACAGAACAGCGGCCGCGCCCGGGACAGCCAAGGCGTCGCCCTCCGCCGCGAAGGCATCAGATGCCCGGCGCGCACCGTCCGCAGTTACGCCCAGTGCCGAGGCAGGGCCGCCGCCCATTTCCCCCATTTCACCCTTATCGACCGGACCTGCTGCCGAGGAGCCCGGGGCGTGGTTGACTCCGCCGTCGCCGCATCCGGGGAACCAGGAGGCGGGGCCTCAAGCAGCATCGGAAGAGGAAGATCTCGGGCACCCTCCCTCCCGGCTTAGCGGGCTGAGGAACCTGCTCGTTTCTCTGGGGCGAAGAAGCCTGATCGAAGACGAATCTGGCGACGACGAAGCGGACACGGAACCTCGTTTCGAGAGGGCCACTGTGCGTCCGGTCTTCCATGAGGCGCCCGCCAGGGAGAAGGAGCCGGCCGGGTCTGCGTCCGCGCCAGTGCGCGTGACGGCTCCCCCTGAGTTCCTGCCCCCGCAGCCTGCGGCTGAAGCTGACAAGGAGAAGGAGCCTTTGCGTCCGACTCCGCCGGTGCCGCGCCGCGAAAGAGAGTCCCCGGACGAGATCCAGACGCTGCCATCGTGGCGCGGCCAGTACCGGAAGAAAAGATATCCCCCGATCTAGATTTTGGAGGTCAGTATGTTGTCAAATCAGCTCATCACGGGCGGATCAATTCCAGACGGTCGCGCGTTCGAACCCAGGTATTGCCGGCCATCCTTCCTACGGCGTCGAGACCGGCTGGGTCGACGCGGAAGTTGTCCACAAGCTCAGCGCGAACATGAAATCGAACGATTTCTCCCAGCACGATCACCCCGCCGCCGGGCTTGTGACTGGTGTAAATGACCTGGAGGAGTTTGCATTCCATCTGGGCTGGAGACTCGACGACGCGCGGGGCCCGCACTACTGCACCCGGGACAGCGGTCAGCCCGGACAGCTGAAATTCATCGACTTCCGGTGGAACGTCGGCAGCGGTGACGTTGGCCGCGGCGGCGATGGATTCGCTCACCACGTTCACGACGAACTCGCCGGTTTCCTCCACGTTGTGGAGCGTATCCTTGCGCGGGGTGCGATCCGTCGCCCGCCCGGCGCGCAGCGCGGGGCAGAAAAGCAGAGTGGGAGGCACCGAGCCCACGCCACAGAAAAAGCTGAAGGGGGCGAGGTTGGCCACGCCGTCGCGATCCACGGTGGAGACCAATGCGATCGGCCGCGGCACGATAATCCCGGTCATGAGCTTGTAGACTTCATGCGGCGGGCGCTCCGCGGGATCGATCGTGAGCATCGACGGGAGAGGTGAAGCAGGGACGGCCATAGGTTAAAAGCCTATAACATCGATTCCACCAGCCGCACGTCTAAGGAACCTCTGAACAAGTGCCTTTCGGCGACCGAGCCTTCCCTCAGGGGCTAAAGCCCCGCCCGAATTTGCCGCCTGTATGTACGGGCTGAAGCCCGTACCCTTCAAGCCTGGTGCCTTTATTTACGGGCTAAAGCCCGTATCCTTCACTGCGACTTATTCAGAGGTTCCCAGCAATCTTCGGCCGCAGTTCAGGGCTTCGCATAGAATCGATGACACCGAAGGTGCATTGCGAAGTTTTTGTCAGCGTGTAACATACAAGATGCACAATGATTTGTAGGAGAAGTCCGCCTTGCCGCGCATCCACTTCCAGCAACAGCTCGCCGCCCTGAAGGACCAGCTTCTCGCCATGGCTGCTCTTGCGCAGCAGGCTGTGGAGTCGGCGGTGGACGCTTATCTACAGCGAGACGCAGGCCTGTGCCAGTATGTGCGGCAGAACGAGACGGCCATTAATACGGCGCAGAGGGATCTGGACGAAATGGCTTATGAACTGCTCGCCAAAGAGCAGCCCATGGCCATTGATCTGCGCTTCCTGCTCGCAGTGATCAAAATCAACGGGGACCTGGAGCGGATCGGCGATCAGTCGGCAGCCATTGCGCGGCGAACCCGCGACGCGCTGGAGATGACCCGGATCGATTTGCCTGTGGATCTGGCGGCCATGGGCGAGTATGCGACCCGTATGATCCGCACCGCCATCCAGGCGCTGCTGGAGGGAAATGCCCGGCTGGCAGACTCGGTGCGGGAAATGGACGACGAGATCGACCGCATGAATCGCCGCGCCCATGCCGATCTGCTGCAACTGATCCAGGACCATCCGGAATCGACGCAGCAGGCAATGACAGGGTTGTTTGTAGCGCGATCGCTGGAGCGCATCTCGGATCACGCCTGCAATATCGCCAGCGACGTCATTTTCTGGGTTCGCGGATCCGATGTGCGCCATCAGCTCAGCATGTCGATGGACTGAACCTCCGCTGCTTCGGCGGTCCTTACCAATTCGTGATCGAACCATCCGGGCGGAAGTAGGTCTGGGCACGGGCTGTGACCGGTTCCGTGATCTCCGCGATCTGGGTGAGGTGTTTCATGTCGAGCTCGACTCCCAGGCCCGGCCGGTCATTTGGATACAGCTTTCCGTTTCTGAAATCGAGGCACACCGGCATGTGTTCGAGGGTTCGGCCCTGGTAGTTGTATTCCATCAGGACCGGGCCTGAGAAGGTACTCAGGCAGTTGACGAGCGCGGCGGTGGCGATGGGACCGGTGAAGTGCGGGACAATCCCCACGAAGTGCGTTTCGCAGAGCGCGGCGACTTTCATCATCTCCGTGATGCCGCCAACGTTGGGAAGAGTCGCGCGCACGAAATCGATGGAGTGCTCCTCGACCAAGCGGTTGAAGTCCCACCGATTGCCCCATTCTTCTCCCGCGGCCAGGGGAACGTTCACCTTGGTGCGCAGAGTAGGCAGATCCTGCTGAAAAGCTTCGGTGCGTACCGGATCTTCAACGAAGAACGGCGCCAGGCTCTCGATGGCATTACAACCCCGGATGGCGTCAGGTAGATCGAAGCGCTGGTGGAAATCCACCACCCAGTCGCCGTCGGGGCCGACTCCCTCGCGGGCCTCGGCACACTCTTCATGAAGGTGCGTGATCCGCTCCCTGGTGTTGTAGGTCGTGTTTGCGGGCGCATCCATGGCGCCGAAGCGAAACGCGCGATAGCCCGCGGCGATAGTGAGCCTGGCGCGCTCCCTGGTTCCCATGCCCTCGGTGATTCCGGGAATGATCCCGGCGGTGTTGTAGAGTTCGCAATAGTTCCGGACCGCGCCGCCGAGAAGTTGATGCACGGGACATCCAAGCGCCTTGCCTTTGATGTCCCAGAGAGCGAGGTCGAGAGCGCCAATGGCGTCTGTCCGTTCGCGCCCTGCTGGGTAGAAGAAGGCGCGATTCATGTCCTGCCAGAGTTCTTCGATGTGTTGAGGGTCCTTGCCGATCAGGCGGCCCGCGGATTGCGACAGCGTGTCCTTCGCGCCGCCCTCGCCGATCCCGGTGATTCCGGCGTCAGTTTCAACGGTGACGACAACGTCGCTCTGATTGAAAAGCGGGTTGGGATGGGGAGGAAGCCAGGCCCGCACGCGCGTGATCTTCATTTTGGGAATAGCCGCAAAGGCGTACCGGCTGAGTGCGGGAGCCAGGGCCGCCACAGCAGCCAGATGACCAAGAAAGAACCTTCTATTCATGACCACGAAGTCCCCTTCCGTTGCCGTTCAGGTTCTGACGATCACGCGCTCAGATGAAACTCAGGCAGCGCATCCCGGCAAATTTTGCGCGAGTGTAACATAGCACCGAGAGCGCATTACGAGGGAGAGACTGATTGTGATCAGGCATTTCAGGTTCGTCAGTTTACCGGCCGCCGCTATCGTGTTGTTTGCGTCGGTTGTCGCACTGGCGCAATACAACGGCGGTAAAGACGAGTACCAGATTCTGCAGGCTCGTTACGGTACGGCGCGCAACAACATCGATGTGACCTCGCGGCTGAAGGAGCTAGCCCGTCAGGATCGGACTTTCCGCATGGGTAACTCAACATTTGGAACCGACCCGGATCCGGGCTACGTCAAAACCCTGCGTATTTACACCCGTGCGCGCAACGGCCAGAACCGCATGTTCGAGTACCGGGAAGGAAGCACTGTCGATGGCAGTATCTTCTCCGGTTGGGGCGGCGGGAATTGGGGACACGGCGGATGGAACGGTGGTTGGGATGGTGGCGGCGGCGGTGGAGGCGGCGGGGACGAGTACCAGATTCTGCAGGCACGTTACGGTACAGCGCGTAACAACATCGATGTGACCCCGCGGCTGAAAGAGCTGGCCCGTCGGGATCAGACTTTCCGCATGGGTAACTCGACATTTGGAACTGACCCGGATCCGGGCCACGTCAAAACCCTGCGCATTTATACCCGTGCGCGCAACGGCCAGAACCGCATGTTCGAGTACCGGGAAGGAAGCACTGTCGATGGCAGTATCTTCTCCGGTTGGGGCGGTGGGAACTGGGGAGGCGGATGGAATGGCGGTTGGGATGGTGGTGGAGGCGGGGGCGGTGGCGGCGGCAGGGACGAGTACCAGATTCTGCAGGCTCGTTACGGTACGGCGCGTAACAACATCGATGTGACCCCGCGGCTGAAGGAGCTCGCCCGTCGGGATCAGATTTTCCGCATGGGTAACTCGACATTTGGAACAGACCCGGATCCGGGCCACGTCAAAACCCTGCGTATTTACACCCGTGCGCGCAACGGCCAGAACCGCATGTTTGAGTACCGGGAAGGAAGTACTGTCGATGGCTCTATATTCTCCGGCTGGGGCGGTGGAGATTGGGGAAATGGCGGATGGAATGGCGGATGGGGAAAGTAGGCGCCGAAATCATGCGGTATGACTTCAGGGTGCGGCAATCTGGCCTGGGAGAGAGTTAGCTTCGCGGTTTCGCTTGTTTCAGTTTTCGCGAGCCGTGAACTGGGCCAGCACTTTGCCGTCTGCATCGAACAACTCGAGACTTTGGCCGGTGATCTTCCACTTGGTCACCCGCCCCAGGGATTGCAGGAATGCCTGTTCGGTGTCCATTCCCTGAGGGCAAGCCATCATGGTTCCGGCCATCTGACCGAACTTCAGTTGATCCCCGTTCAGTTCGTAGCTTCCCGCAAGGCGATTGCATCCACCAGAGCCGCTCACCCGATGCTGTTTCGGATCGAGGACAAAGAACGCTTCTCTCTGCTCTGAATCCGCAGCGACCGGAGTGTCCCCGAGTGCGGTCAGTCTCCAATGAGTGTTTTCAATCGACGCGGTGGCATCCTGGCTCCCGCTGGGCTCTGCCTCAGGCACGCGCTTGAAGTCGTTATTGAATGGGGAAACGATCTCATTGCCGTTGATGTCCAGTTTGCGCAACGTGTCCGCGTCGCGCACGCTGAATTTGTCGGTGGCATTGTGGCTGCCATGCAACACCAGCACCTTGCCCGCAAGTTCCCAGCGCCCTTGATCATCGAAGCTGGCATTGCGCTCCTCGTAGGTCATGTGCGAGGTGAACGTGTGATCGGCGTTGAGGTTCAGTTGAAACCGAATGCCGGGGCAATCGGCACACGGCATAGTGCCGACAAAGGTTGCGGGCAAGGCTGACAGGGCAGATTGCTGAGAGGAGGCCGGAGCGCTCGCTGGAGCGGAGCCTGCATTGGGCTCATATTCGTAGGTTCCCCCGTCTGCCATCAGCGAAAGGAATAGATGACTGCCTTTCAAGGTGTACGACCGGACATATTGCCAATCCTTAACAAGGCGATCGTTCAGCGGGGCCGGAGGGCACATCGCGCGAGTCAACCCCAGAGGGCCGAACTGAAGTTGATTCGCACCTGCGGAATTCCACGTTCCGCGTCCGCGATTGCAGTCAATTCGCACACTGACGCCAGTGGTTTCAAACGCGATGGTGTATTTCAACTCATCTTCCGGGGTGAGCGTGGTGTCGTTGCTGCCGAGAAACTTCACCAGCTTCCATGAGGTGCCGCCAAGATCGGCGATCGCGTTCGGGGATCGAGTTTGCGCATGGCCGGCATAGGCGAATCCTGCCAGGACGATTGCCAATCCACCCAATTCGGCGCTGATGTTGCTCATCAAAATTACCCCCGGGCGTGACGCAGGTTATCACATGCCGCTTGCGCGGGACAGCTAGCGATTCTGCAGCGGACAAGCGCCGTTCCTGATCGGCGAGGCCCACGATCGCAATGACAGCGATGTGAGATTGCTCGAAAAAAAAACCCGGCAGGAGACTTGGTCCTGCCGGGGCTTTTGCTGTCGGAACGGGAACGGACTAAACCTTCACCGCGGGCTGGTTGGCGTAGTGGAGCAGCACGGCGACGGCGCAGCTGGTGAGGCGCGTTTCGGCCGAGTCGGCGCGGCTGGTGAGGATGGTGGGAACCCGGGCGCCGAGGACGATGCCGGCGAGCTGCGCTCCGCCAAGGTATTCAAGCTGTTTGGCCAGCATGTTGCCGCTTTCGAGGTCGGGAACTACCAGGATGTCGGCCTGGCCGGTCACCGGCGAAACCAGCTTCTTGATGCTGGCGGCCTTCACGCTCACGGCCGTATCGAACGCCAGTGGGCCATCGAGGATGCCGCCCGTGATCTGGCCGCGATCGGCCATCTTGCACAGGGCCGCTGCGTCGAGAGTGGACTTGATCTTGGGATTGACTGTTTCGACCGCGGAGAGCAGGGCGACCTTGGGCTCGGGAATGCCGAGCGCGTGGGCCAGGTCGATGGCGTTCTGCACGATGTGAACCTTGTCTTCGAGCTCGGGAGCGATGTTGATGGCGGCGTCGGTGATGAGCAGGGTGCGCGCGTAGGCCGGGGTGTCCATGATGAACACGTGGCTGATGCGGCGGGCGGTGCGCAGGCCGGTATCGCGGGCCATTGCGGCTTTCATCAGTTCATCGGTGTGCAGGCTGCCCTTCATCAAGGCCTGGGCAGTGCCCGCACGGCACATTCTTACGCCGAACTCCGCGGCATCGGTCTCGGTTTCCGCGTGCAGAATCGGAAGGCCGGCGATGTCTGCGCCGGTCTTTGCGGCGAGAGCTTTGATGAGCTCCTCATCGCCGATCAGCGTGGGTTCGATCAGCCCTTCGGCGGCGGCTTCGACGGCGCCCTTCAGAGCGACTTCGGACAATGGCCAAACGACGGCGGTGGTAATGGCGGGCAGGCCTTTGCAGCGTTCCAGGAACTGGTGAAAGACGTGGTAGTCGGCCGGATGGGTCACCAGAGGATCGATGACGACGGATTCCGCGATAGGAGCAAGATCGCTCATTCTGTGCATCTCCTGGCCGGTGCACGGAAACTGTCCGGCTCACGCAACCATTGTCGCGCTGGTGCCCTTCCGGACCTGTGCGAGCGATCACATGACGGGCGCGCGTCTCTCATTGCGGTAACCTGCGCGATAGACAAACCGTAATGGTCGGCGCGGCGTGGCGTGATTATTCCGCCCGCAACGCGTTCACCGGGTTGACGATCGCTGCCCGGCGCGACGGCAGATAGCAGGCGAGCCAGGCAATGGCAATCACGCAGATCGTGGCCACGGTGTACGTCCATGGATCGAGCGGGCTCACATTAAACAAAAGTGAGGTCATCAGGCGCATCGTCAAGAACGACGTGGCCAGGCCGATGGCTACGCCGATGCCAGTGAGCCACAGACCCTGGCGCACAAACATCGCGGTCAAGGTTTCGCGCCGGGCCCCGAGCGCCATGCGAATGCCGATCTCGCGCGTGCGCTGCGATACGGCGTAAGAGATCACCCCGTAGATTCCGACAATTCCGAGGAGCAGGGCCATGCCTCCAGCCACACAGAGCATTATCAGCGTGAAGGAAGTGCGCGCCATGGACTTGGTGTACATCACACCGAGAGTGGTGGCGTCCGCCAGCGGGAGGTCGGAATCGACCGACCAGACCGTCTTCTGCACTTCATTCATGAAGTCAGCGGAACCCGCGCGCGAGGAACGGATGACGTAAGCGACGTTGCGGCGCACGGTCTCGGGCTGGCCCTCGAAGCGATCCTGAATCAGGGGCCAATACACGGTAGGGGGCGCTGGATTATTGACGCCATCGTCATGAACGTCGCGGGCAACGCCAATGATTTCGCGCCAATCGTCAGTGTTGCCCACACGGATCTGCTTGCCCAGCGCGGCGGCGGGGTCGTGCCAGTATCTCCCGGGCCATATTTTCCGAGATGAGAGCTACCGGCCTCTTCTCGTAGGTTTCGGCCCAGGTGAGATCGCGGCCGGCCACCAGCGGCGTTCCCATCGTGGCGAGGAGTCCCGGCGAGACGAATTTGAAACGGCGAATCGGCGGAAGCTCGCCCTGCTTGTAGGTGTGGTCCCGGGCGAAGATCGGATCGTTCTGATCGTATCCCCCGAACGGGACCGTCGATGCCGAAACTGACCGAAGAGACGCCGGGAATAGCGGCGAGTTTGTTCGCGATTTCCTGCTCGAGGCGGACCACCTGTTCCCGCTGGGTGTCCGGAATCCGCGTCTCGGGGATGTAGAGGTGGAATACCTGCAACGTCTGCGGATCGGCAAAGCCGGGAGAGACGTGCATCAGGGCCTGGAAGGTGTGGATCATCAGGCCGGAACAGATCAGCAGAACCAGGGCGAGAGCCACCTGCAGGACCACCAGCGCCTTGCGCGCGCGATGGCGCTCCCGGCCCTGGCTCAAGGCTCGTCCGCCCTCGCGCAGGTCGCTATTCAAGGCTGCGCCGGCATACTTGATGACTGGAATCAGGCCAATGACGAGGCTGACAAACAGCGCGAGGCCGAGAGTGAAGAGCAACACCGGGCCATCGATCCCGATTTCATTGAGCCGGGGCAGGCCTGTGGGTTTGAAAGCGATCAGAGCGCGCAGCGCCCCGAAGGCAATGGCCAGTCCGATGACGCTTCCCGTGAATCCGAGGACCAGGCTCTCAAACAGCAACCCGGACGTGATGCGGCCGCGGCCCGCGCCCAGCGCGGTGCGTATCGCCAACTCCTGGCGGCGCCCTTCCACGCGCACCAGCAGCAAGTTGGCCACGTTGGCGCAGGCCACCAGCAGCACCACCCCGATGGAACCCATCAGTACCCACAAGACATTGCCGATGTTGCCGATCACGTCCTGCTTCAAGGGACGAGGGGTAACCTGCATCTGGATTTTTTCAAACAGGCTGAGGGGGAAACCGTCGGGTGCGGGAAAGCTCCGTACGGCGATGGGAATCAGGCGGAGCATGTCCGCCTTGACCTGTGCCATCGTCACTCCGGGCTTCAGCCGGGCAATTCCTGGATAGCTGAAGTTGCCCAACTTGGTCTTGCTTCGATCCCACTGCATGGGCAGATAGAGAGCCGGGTCTTCCCGATCGAGAAAATGAAAATCCCTGGGAAGGACACCAATGATTTCGCGCGCCTTTCCTCCGACCATGATGGGGCGGCCAATGACCGATGGGTCTCCGCCGAATCTCTTGCGCCAGTATCCGTACGAAAGCACCACGGTCTGCGGAGCGTCTGCGCTATCGTCGCGGCGTGTGAACAAGCGGCCCAGGACCGGTTTCACTCCCAGGAGCGGGAGCGTGCCATCCGTAACATCCAGGCCGGGCACGTGTTCGGGCTGACCCGCGCCGGTCACGCTCAGCGAATCGCCTTGATAGACCCCGATGTCCTCGAACGTGGTTCCCTGCTCACGCTCAAGGAAGTAGAGGAACGGCGCCATCGGCAGGCTCTCGATCTCAATTCCGGGAACGTGGTACCACACGCCGACGAGTTGCTCGGAGTGGGGATAGCTGAGAGGCTTCAGCAGCACGCCCTCGACGACGCTGAAGACCACGGTGTTGGCGCCGATGCCGACCGCCAGCGTGATCAGGGTGATGGCCGTGAAGAGAGGAGCCCGGGCGAGTCTCCGCAAGACTTGCTTCAATTGATCGCCGAACGATGCCATCGCGTGCCTCTTTCCGGGCGGAAAATCGGACTTGGACCTGTCTTCCGCAGCCCTTTGTCGGTTGTTCTTAAGCAGTGGTACGGTAGGGAGCGGCCGGAAGTTCACGGCTGCGACCTGTTTTTCTCCCGGGCCGCCAAGCTGCTATGCTGGCCAACGCTGAGAAAACCGATTTACGCAAGGGAGTGAAGAGCCATGTGGTTCCTGGGAATGGACGTTGGGACGGGCGGCACGCGGGCGGTCGTAGTGGATGCGTCAGGCAAGCTGATCAGCGGCGCATCGAGCGCGCATGCGCCGTTCCGCACCCCGCACCCCGGCTGGGCCGAGCAGGATCCTGAAGACTGGTGGCGGGCCGGCGCAGGATGCGATCCGGAAGGCCCTGGCTGCCGCACCTGAACCCCGCCAGCCCATCGCGGCCATCGGCCTCACCGGGCAGATGCACGGCGCGGTGATGCTCGACGAAACGGGCGCGGTGCTGCGCCCTTCGCTGATCTGGTGCGACACGCGGACGCAGCCGGAGTGCGACTGGCTGACCGAGAAAATTGGATACGAGCGGCTGATCGAGCTCACCTGCAATCCGGCGCTGCCCAACTTCACGCTGACCAAGCTGCTGTGGGTGAAGACGCATGAGCCGGAGATCTTCGCCAAGATCCGCCACATCATGTGCCCCAAGGACTACGTGCGCTACCGGCTCACGGGTGAATTCGCGATCGACGTGCAGGAGGCATCGGGCACGCTGCTGCTCGACGTGACGCATCGGCGCTGGTCGAAGGAAGTGGCGGAGGCCGCGGGGATTCCCGAGAGCTGGCTGCCGAAGGTGTATGAGTCGCCGGAGATCTGCGCGCGCATCAGCGAGAGCGCAGCCGGGCTGACCGGGCTGGCGGCGGGAACGCCGGTGGTGGCCGGGGCGGGCGACCAGGGGGCGGGCGCTGTCGGCATGGGGATTCTGCAGCCGGGTTCGGTTTCGGCCACGATCGGCACGTCGGGCGTGGTGTTTGCCGCGACGGCGGAACCGACCAAAGATCCCAAGGGACGCTTGCACACCTTCTGCCATGCAGTGCCGGGCGTGTGGCACGTGATGGGTGTGACGCAGTCGGCGGGACTGAGCCTCAGCTGGCTCAAGGAAACCTTCTTCGCCGGCCAGAGCTACGACGCGCTGAACGAGGGAGCCGCGAAGGTGCCGGCGGGCAGTGAAGGGCTGGAGTGGGCGCCGTATCTGCTCGGCGAGCGCACGCCGCATCTCGATCCCGAGGTGCGGGCCGCGTTTGCGGGCATCAGCACGATTCACACCGCGGCGCATTTTGTGCGCGCGGTGCTTGAGGGCGTGGCCTATTCGCTTGCAGGACACGTTCACGCTGTTTGCCGAACTGGGCATTCCGGTGAGCGGGATTCGGCTGGGCGGCGGCGGCGCGCGCGGTCCGCTGTGGCGGCGCATCCAGGCGGGCGTCTACGGGCATGCGGTCGAAATCCTTACCGCCGAGGAGGGCGGGGCGTTCGGTTGCGCGCTGATGGCGGGCGTGGGAGTGGGCCACTGGGCCAATCTGGATGAGGCGTGCGGTCAGGCGATCGAAGTGGCCGAGCGCATCGAGCCTGATCCGGCCGATGTGGCTGCCTACAAGGATGGATATGCGAAGTGGCGCAAGCTGTATCCGGCGTTGCGGACCTTGCGGTAGAGCTGAAACCTGCGGGATTACGGCGACGGAATCGAGCATTTTTGCGTCCTTTGGCGCGATTTTTTGATCATTTGTGCCAGAAATGATTAAATCCTCATGTACATCCCCGGTGGAGATGCTGTAGCCTTTCATGCAAATTGCAATTGCAAGAGAGGGTATATGCGTCTCCGTTTTGCTTTGGCCTCTTTGGTACTTGTGTGCGCCGCCGGCGCGGTTGCTCAACCCTCTGCCGCACCGACCTGTGCGGACCTTCACCTGGTTCCTGCGGTGCGGGAATGCACGGCGGTGAAGGTGGTTCCCATTGGAACCGCCGGATTACGGATCCTCAGCGAGAAGAACGCGGAAGACGAATTCACGACCAAGGACCTGGAGCTTTGGCTGGGAAATCGCGGCATCAAGCACGGCCTTGAGGGCTCCGCGGTCCATTCGACTTGAGCGGGTCACTGCGGAACGCGCGAAGGAACTCTCCTCGACATCCGAGGAGGCCTATGGGATCGCGCCGGCGGTCCGGAGGCCTTGACGGTGACAGCCGCGACGGGCGCGGGGATTTTCTACGGCTCGCAGACGGTGAAGCAACTGATCCGCGGATCGGGCAAAGATGCCGTGCTTCTCGTTCCCACGATTCGCGACTGGCCGGCGATGGCGCATCGCGGGCTCTCCGACGACTGGTCGCGCGGTCCGCTGCCGAACATGGAATTCGTGAAGCGCGAAATCCGCACCCTGGCGGAATACAAGTACAACGTCTTCTCGCCCTACTTCGAACACACCTTTGCCTATGCGAGCACGCCGGTTGCGGCGTTTCCCGGCGGAGCGATGACGCCGGACGAAGCGAAGGAAATGGTCGCCTACGCGGCGAAATATCACATCACCATCATTCCCGAGCAGGAAGCATTCGGACATCTGCATCACGTGCTCAAGTTCGAGGAGTATTCGCCGCTGGGCGAAACGCCGCACGGCCATGTGCTGGCGCCGGGCGATCCGGGCACGCTGCCGCTCATCGCCGGCTGGTTTGGTGAACTGGCCAAGGTGTTTCCCGGTCCCTATGCGCACATCGGCGCCGATGAAACCGCGGAACTCGGCCTGGGCCGCACGCGCGATGAGGTCAAGCAACAGGGCCTGGGCAAGGTGTATCTCGACTTTCTTTCGAGCATTCATGCCACGCTCGCGCCCAATCACAAGCAGTTGCTCTTCTGGGGCGACATCGCCGTCAACTCACCTGAACTGGTCGGCACGCTGCCCAAGGACATGGTCGCGGTGCCGTGGGAATATGACGCGAAGCCCGATTTCACTTCCCAGATCGAACCCTTCAAGAAGGCCGGCCTCGAGACCTGGGTGGCGCCGGGCGTGAATAACTGGAACCGGCTCTATCCCAACAACAACGAGGCGATGGGGAATATCCGGCCCTTTGTGCGCGACGGCCAGAAGCTGGGCTCGACCGGCATGCTGAACACGGTGTGGAACGACGATGGCGAAGGCATCTTCGACGAGAACTGGTTTGGAGTGCTGTTCGGCGCGGCGGCGGCGTGGCAGCCGGGCGAGAGCAAAGAGTCCGCGTTTACTGATTCCTACGGGCTGGCTTTTCACGGCGATGCCACGGGCAAAATCAGCCAGGCACAGAGCGAGTTGATGGCCGCGCACGCGTTGCTCAAGAAGGCCGACCTCGAAGATGCGCAGGATTCCTATTTCTGGATTGATCCATTTTCGCCGGCGGGCCAGCAGTTGGCGGCCAAGATCAGGCCCACGCTGAAAGACCTGCGGCTGCATGCGGAAAAGGCGATTACGCTGCTCGCCGAAGCCCGCGCCGCCGCACGAAGCGAACACCGGGAACTGGCCAACCCCGAGGCGCTGGACGCTCTGGAACTCGGCGCGCGGCGCATCGATTTCGTGGGGCTCAAATTCCAGAATGCCGACGAGTGCGTTTCGCTCTACAACCAGGCCCTGGCCATTGCCGGGGACAAAAGCCGGTCGGATGAAGTGGGCAACATGCTCGAAACCATCGGCTCGAACAACGGGCGGCTGCAGGATATTCGCGATGGGTATGCGCTGCTGGGCGGACTCTTTCGCCAGGCGTGGCTGCGCGTGAATCGGCCCTATTGGCTCGAGAACAACGAGGCACGCTACGAAAGGGCCGCGCAGTTGTGGATCGATCGCGGGGAACGTTGGGGGCTGGTGGAAGAGCAGTGGTTCGACAAGCATACGCTGCCGTCGGCGGCGGAGGCGGGGCTGCCGGCTTCACATTAGAAGCCGGGAGCCCGTATTTGGTGGAGGCTATCGCCAGACCCGGAATTCTCCGCCGGCTATTAGTAAATGGTTCGCACCTTTGGCTCGCGCGACCAGGTGCGGCCTTTGCTTGCGGCTTCAATGAATGTCTCGGCCGACGCACCTACCAGGACTCCTTCATCGGGCTTCGCGCCGGCCATCTCGAGCAGAGCCTGGGCGTCCTGTGTGGCGCCGATGACTTTGCAGTGGGCATAGGCATCATGCACCCATGCGACAGCCGCAGCTTCTTTTTTCAGCAGGCCGGCGCCTTCAACCGAAAGGGCCACGAACACCGCGTCGAACAGCACGGAGGGACCGCCGGCAAGCTGCATGTCGGCTTCGATGACCTTGCCGTCGGACGCGACAGCTCCGCCCACCTTCGGCGCGACGATCGCGAAATCCGCCTTGGCTTTTTGTGCCGCGGACTTTATCGCACGCACCATGCTCGGCATCCGTGCCATCGGCAACCAGGCAGCCGATCTTGCGCCCTTTCATGGTTTTCTTGGCGTTGCCCAGAATGCTGAGCGCGGGTGAAGCCGGCAGATCGGTCCTGACCTTCACCGTGGTCGGTACCGGCTCGATCTTGCTTCGCAGACCGAGGCCTGCGGCGACGCGCTCGGCAATTTTTGGGTCCACATTGGCAAGCTGGCCGACCATCCGCTCACGTACTGGTTTTGTGTCCACCTTGCTCAGTTCGAAGATGAAGGCGGAGACGATGTGATTCTGTTCGGTCTCTGTCTGGGAGTAAAAGAACTGCCGGGCCTGCGAGAAGTGGTCGGCGAAGGACTCGGCGCGAAGGCGCAGCTTGGCTCCGTTGAGTGGTTCCGCGAAGCTGGTGAGGCCGTGGTGCGGATCCTGCCGCGGCGAGTCGGGCTGCAGTGAACTGGGTTGATAATTGACGCGGCCTTTTTGCGAGGCCATCTGCATATGTCCGTCGCGTTGGAAATGCATCACCGGGCACTTGGGTGCGTTGACGGGAATCTGCTGGAAATTCGGCCCTCCGAGGCGCTTGAGCTGGGTATCGAGGTAAGAGAAGATGCGACCCTGCAGAAGCGGATCATTGGAGAAGTCGATTCCGGGCACGACATTGCGCACGCAAAAGGCGGCCTGCTCCGTCTCCGCGAAGAAATTGTCGACGTTTCGATTGAGTTCCATGTGTCCGATGATGCGCACGGGAAGAATCTCTTCGGGAATGAGCTTGGTCGCATCCTGTACATCAAAATCAAAATCATTCGCAAACTTCTCATCAAACAATTGCACGCCGAAATCCCACACGGGGAAATTGCCTTCGTTGATGGCATTCCACAGGTCACGGCGGTGGAAGTCAGGGTCGGCGCCCGAGATCTTCAGCGCTTCATCCCACACCACCGATTGCATGCCGAGCCGGGGCCGCCAATGGAACTTTACAAACGTTGACTTCCCTTCTTCGTTCACCAGGCGGAAGGTGTGAATGCCGAAACCTTCCATCATGCGGAACGATCGCGGAATGGCCCTGTCCGACATGGCCCACATCAACATGTGTGTCGCTTCGGGCATCAGCGAGGCGAAATCCCAGAAACTGTCGTGAGCCGTGGCGGCCTGCGGAAACGCGCGGTCCGGCTCTTGTTTGGCGGCATGAATCAGGTCTGGGAACTTGATGGCGTCCTGAATGAAGAAGACGGGAATGTTATTGCCGACCAGGTCCCAGTTGCCTTCCCTGGTGTAAAACTTGGTCGCGAATCCACGTACGTCGCGAGCCATGTCGGTGGAACCCTCGTTGCCGGCGACGGTCGAAAAGCGGACAAAGATGGGAGTCTCAACGCCTGCTTCTGTGAGGATGGCGGCGCGCGAAATGCCCTGGAGCGGATCGGTCAACGTGAAGACGCCATGGGCCCCGAATCCGCGGGCGTGGACAATGCGCTCGGGGATGCGTTCGTGATCGAAGTGCTGGATCTTTTCGAGCAGGATATGGTCTTCGAGCAGGGTGGGGCCGCGCTCTCCGCCGCGCAGCGAATTCTCATCGTCGGCGATGATGGCACCGGTCTGCGTGGTTAACGGCGGATGTTTGCCCCCGGCGAGCTGGTGGAGTTCGCCCCCGTGGCCTGTCGACTGGTCTGGAACTCCTGCTTCTTTATGAACTCGGGTTTTTTCTGGCATTACTACTCTCCTTTTTGCACCTTCAGCTGCCCGGCCGCCTTGTGGAATTCGGACCGGCGTTGGAACGGTATTGGTGAAATCGCGTGGCAGGTGAGCCTCGGGACATGGCGCAGGTTGGGTACGATGCCGCCGTCCGAGGGGTCGTTGCCTTGGTTGAATTGCCGGTTTGACGAGGCGGAAGTCCGCAGTAGGATGAGGAAGACGAGGAAAGGCCCCATTGGCGGACGAACGAAGATCGGAGCCTCAGGACCGGTGGCTCGAAGACAGAATCGAATCCACTGTGCACGGCGAGAATGCCTCTGTCCTGCGCGACGACTCGGGTCTCCGGCTGGATCGCAAGGGCCAGTTCATTCGCCTGCAGTTCGTCAATGTGTTCGTGCGCGACCAGGAGCGGAGCCTGCGGTTCTTTGTCGATCAACTGGGCTTTGAACTGGTGAATGACGTGCGCTTCGCCTCAGGAAATCGCTGGATCCAGGTGAGCCCTCCGGACGGGACCGCCAGCCTGGCGCTGATGTTGCCCAGACCGGGAACGGAAGACGAGAACTTTGTCGGGCGCTCGGGCGGGGTTTCGTTCGTTACGGAAGACGTTGTCGGGAAGTACAAGGAATGGTCGGAACGGGGCGTCAAGTTTGCCATTCCGCCGCAAAAACCCGCATGGGGCGGGGTGTTCTGCCGGTTCGAAGACCCGGATGGCAATCCATTCATGCTGGTGGGCTTCGACGAGATGACCCAGGCGATCGAAGAGCGGCGCCGCGCTGTGGCGGCGTACGAGGAGGGCAAGCGGCGCGCCGTGCAGGAACTGGAGATCGCCAAGCAGGTGCAGGCGCGGCTCTTTCCGCAGCGGCTGCCGCCGATTCCCACGCTCGACTATGCCGGCGTGTGTTTGCAGGCTCGCTCGGTGGGCGGCGACTACTACGATTTTCTCGATCTCGGCAATGAACGGGTGGCGCTGGTCATCGGGGACATTGCGGGCAAGGGAATTGCCGCGGCCCTGCTGATGGCCAACCTTCAGGCAAACCTGCGCAGCCAGTGCGTCAATGCTGTCGAACATCCCGAGAGAGTCTTGAACCTGGTGAACCGTCTGCTGTTCGAGAGTACGGTTGCAGGCGCCTATGCAACGCTGCTGTTTGCGGAGTTCGATTACCGCAGTGGCCGCGTGCGTTTCGCCAACTGCGGGCACGTGCCGGCGCTGTTGGTGCGCCGGGACGGCTCGATCGAACGACTCGATCCAACCTGCACCGTGCTGGGCATGTTTGAGGACTGGCAGTGCGCGATGGCAGAGAGCCAGATCGACAGAGGGGACTTGTTCGCGCTTTACACAGACGGCGTGACGGAATCATTTAATGAGGCGCAGGAAGAGTTCGGCGAAGATCGCCTGATCGAGGCCCTGCGGCGGCATTGCGGGCTCAGCGCGCAGGACCTGGCCGCGGCAGTGGTGGACGAGGTGGCTCATTTCAGCGGCAAAGAGCAATACGACGACATTACGCTGATCATTGCCAAAAGGCTGGGTTGATGCGAGAGAACGTGGAGCGAAGATTCGTGCGGCGCGGCGGTGAAGAAAATCATGGCGGAACGCGTTGAGTTCCGCTAGAGTGGCAGCCTGCACTGCCTGGCAAGTGCGATGCAGCGCGGAAAGGAACGACCATGGACAATCCGTTGGAAGTCATCGGGCACGGCATCAAGGTGGGAGTGGTTGACGCAGGCAAGGGAATCGCCAAGGGCGTGGACGTGGCCATCGTTCAGCCCATTGAGTTTGCCGTAAAGGCGGAGAAGGTGATCGCAACCGCAATCAAGGACCAGCCCATCGTCAGGGATCTGGTCGCGTCCATGGTGAAGCAGGCAACCACGGTCATCAACGATTTCAAGACCGACGTCGGCGACGGCTTTCTTAACCTGCGAGCGGATGAGCAAACGCTTAAAGACGCAGAAGCTTTCTTCAACTGGTTCAAAGCTTCATTCATTCCTGCGATCGAGAAGGTTTATGGAGATGTCTCGACGGACGTGGGATGAGGCGTACTCCCGCATAATTCTCCGTGCGAGATGCGCGCGCCACGCGAGTTTCGCGGCCTTGCGCGGAGATTCAACCAGGAAGCAACTTATTCTTGGCTTCTGGCCATCGCGCTAGTTAAAGCCTGCTTATATCGAATAACTATAAGTGATCTATCTAATTAGAATCTGTCGTCCTTTGTACCAATTGATACAGCGGCGACCTCCAGTGCACTGCTTCAATGCATCTTAGCGATGTACAGGGCGTCCGGCGGGTTGTCCGAATAGATGACGAAATCGTCACCGCAATCGCCGCTTACACGTGGAAGCCAGGAACGTCCATGCAACAGAGCTGATTGCTGCCTGTTGATGAGCGGAGAGTGACTTTCCCTCCACGATCGTCGGCTCCGCACAACACGAACTCTGAGGAGAATGCGTGTTCATTTCTCTGCGCGCACGGGCGCGATTGCGTTTCGCAAAGCCACTGCGAAACCATGGATCAAAAACACGACTCCTGGCTCTGGCAAGGCTGATTGCCCTCGGCGGCATGGCGATATTTTTTGCATGTGGCGAGCTGCCATTGCGTGCCCAGGCACGGCAGAGTGGCGAGGCCACTACTGCTAGCGCAGCCCTTCCTGAGGCGCCGGGTCTGGGAGAAGGTCGCGCCGATGCCGGGCAGACTCAATCGAGCCCATCGGCGGAAAAGGGAAGCGGTACGATCTCCGGCACGGTTCTCGACACCAATAAAAATGTCGTCGAGGGCGCGCGTGTGTTGCTAACCAGCCGCGGCGGGGCGGAGCGCGAAGTTCAGTCGGGCTCGAATGGGGAGTTCGCGTTCACGACGCTCCTTCCCGGATCGTACAGGGTGACCGTGAGCGGCAAGGGAATGGGGAGCTATGTTTCTCCGTGGTTGGCGATGCATGCCGGCGACATGCGCATTGTCTCCGAGGTGATCCTGCCGGTTGCAACGGCCGCCAGCAGCGTGACGGTATTGGGTGACAAGGAAGAGATAGCCAACGAGCAGGTGCAAATTGCCGTGCATCAGCGGGTCCTGGGCGTTTTCCCGAACTTCTACAGCAGCTATCACTGGGATGCTCCGCCGATGGGACCGAAACAAAAATTCAAGCTGGCACTTCGATCTGCGACCGACCCCGTGGCGTTCGCTGGCGCAGGCGCAATCGCGGGTTATCAACAGTACTACAACATCTATCCCGACTATGGTGGAGGCATGACGGGCTATGCCAAGCGCTACGGCGCCGCGTACGCCAATGACTTCTCGGCGAGGATGTTGAGCAGCGCCGTCTTTGCGTCCGTGTTCCGTCAGGACCCGCGCTACTTCTACAAGGGCACCGGCAGCGTTACCTCGCGGACCCTGTATGCTCTCTCCACGGCCGTGATCGCCAGGAACGACGACGGCAAGTGGCGGCCTAACTACTCGGAAGTGCTGGGAACGTTTGGCGCCGGGGCGCTGTCCAATCTCTACTATCCCGCCAGCAGCCGCGGTCTTTCGCTGACGCTGGTGAATGGACTGATCGACATTGCCGGCCATGCCGGCACCAGCGTCCTGCGCGAGTTTGTGCTCAAGGGAATCACCACCAACCCGGGAGGAAAGCCGTAGATCCGGGTCGCGACCGGGGCTCCGTCATCCAGCAGCAGGTCCGCGAGCGCTTCTGTCTCCACTACGCCGAGCTTGCCGTTGTAGGGTGAACGCTCGCCGGAGAGCGCAAGCAGCTCCGCGTTGTCCGCGGTTGCCATCTTCAGCACCTCCGCAGGCGTGTACCAGCTGACCAACCTGGTGAGTTGTCCGGACTGACCCGCAAGACTCTCAGCGTTCAAGAGGATATCGGTACCCCCAGGCTGTTTTCACATGCTTCAGGGACTCTTCCGGATCGCGGCTAACGGACTTCGCGCACCGTCGCTTCCGCGCACCGATGACGTGTGCTATTCGGGATAGCAGACCTGGAAGGGCCGCGCTATACTGCAGTGCGTTCAGAAACAGGCCGCCCTTGTGACTGGAGTCACAGCGCGGGGTGAATGGTGTCACTGCCCGGGTTCCGTGCAAAGCGCAGACTCACTTAACGATGGCGTGCATCCGTGCGCGTGAATTGAAGGGACAGGGCGGAGGAGGAATCGATGAGTTTTGCCGACGGTTTGAAGACGATCGTTGTGGCAACCGATCTGGAAGGCCATTCCGAGGCCGCCCTGGAGTATGCCCGGAAGCTGGCATCGGCCTACGGAGCGCGGATCATATCTAGCGCACGGATCGGATCCGCTTGAGTATGCAGTAGTTGATGAGGTGCCCGGCCGGGTATGGCAGGGGCTTTCGGCGCAGGCGCGCGCGGCGCTGGACGAGATGGCGGCTGACCTCATCCAGGAAGGAATTCATAGCCATTCGGAGATCCGGCAGGGGACCGTGGTGGATATGCTGGTGGATGTCGCGCGGCAGTATGAAGCCGGCCTGATTGTGGTCGGGACCAAAGGACGGCAGGGCGCGGGGCCGATCGCGGTGGGGGCGATTGCCGAAGAACTGGTTCGCAAGTCGCCATGCCCGGTGCTGGCGGTGGCGGCGGACTGGAATGCCGGTGAATTTCGACCCGTTCCCGGGGGCCCGGTGATGCTGGCCGTGGAGCGCAATGACGCAGCCCGGGCGGCAGTGGGAACGGCGGTTTCGCTGGCCCAGGTTTTCAAGCGAGCCCTGCTGGTGGTTCATGCCCGGGATTCCGCGGAAGTATCGGCCATTCTGAATCCAGGCGTGACCGGGCTCGAGGAATTCGGTCTCAAGCCGGGCGCGGAGTTTCCGGTGCGTTTGATCGTCAAGGACGGGAACCCTGCCGACGCGGTCGCCCAGGCGATTGAACAGTACAAACCGAGCATCCTGGTGGCGGGCGTGAAGCGCAAGAGCGATTCTCCGGGGCCGCACGGAACGGCATTCGCGCTGTTGACCAGTTCCCGAGTTCCGGTCCTGTGCGTACCGGCGGAAGCCGATGCAGGACTCGGGGAGCGGGAAGATCGGGTCTCGATTGAAACCGCATAGCGGGGCGTGATTCGCATTTGGGACTCACACCAGGGCCAGGGACGGGGCGGGAAAAAGACGCCGGTTCCCTTGAATGCCGATTCGACAGTCTGGGAGCTGTCGAATTTGCGGCGATTTGGTGGAACGGAAGAGTTGGAATCAACCGGTGAAACCCCGCAGGCGGATGACCTGACGTCGGCGAGGGAGAGAGAGATTCATGCAATCTGAGGCAAGATCCAAGCGATTGGAGGCCGTCTCAACGCATCCGCTTGCGGAGCTTTTGGCCTGTCCCCCGTCGACCAGCAGCCTCCTGACTGCCTCCGCACAGTCCATCGGATTTCAACCCGGGGATGTAATCTTCAATCAGTCCACCCCGTGCCTGGGGCTTTACCTGGTCATTTCCGGGCAGCTGCTGCGCCGCGCCGAGCGGCTTGCGATGCGCCTGACCCTGGGAATGGCCCGGTCCGGGGACCTGGTTGAACTGGCCGCTGCCCTCGGCGACCGGATTCATACCTACACCCTGCTGGCGCAGACCCCCGGCACCGTGCTGTTGCTGCCGATAGAAGCATTGCAGCAGGCATTCCAGAGTTACCCTCCCTTGCGGATGCGCCTGCTGGAGGAACTCGCCCGGGAGGTTTCCCGTGCCTACCACCTGTGCAGTCTCACCAACCTGACGCGGACGCGGCGCCATGGGGATTCCGCGACCAGCATGTAATCCGCACCGCACCATGGGCCCGAATGCGAGCGGCGGCCAGGTTCAGGGAAGGCTGCCGCCTAATCAGGAAAATGGGTAAGCGTTAGCTGGAGAAGTGCGCTATACTTCAACTTAACTCTTTAGCAGAGAACGTATGGCGTCTTTCCACTCGCATCACGCTCCGGAAGATTGTTTGAACTGCGAGCATCGCCATTTGCGGATGTTCTGTAATCTCACTCCGGAAGCATTGCAGGATTACGACGGGATTGGAATCATGATGAGCCACGCGCGGGGCGCGAAGCTCTTCAATGAGGGCGACCCGGCGCGCAACGTTTTTGTGATCTGCTTCGGCCACGTGAAAATCTCTTCGACCTCGCGTGACGGCAAGACCATGATTCTAAAGATCGCCGGCCCCGGAGATGTGATGGGACTGAGCGCCGTGCTGGCCAATGTTCCCCACGAAGTAACCGCGGAAGCCATTGAACCCTGCCAGGTGAAGACGGTCCGCAAACAGGAGTTTGTTGATTTCCTCGGACGCCATGGAATTGCCAGCATGCACGCGGCCCAATCGCTTTCGGGTGAATATCTGACCGTGTTTCACGATGCCAAGCGCCTGGCTCTGTCGGGTTCCGCGGCAGGGCGGCTGGCGCGTCTCCTGCTGGATTGGGGCAAGTCGGCCTCGAATGGCAAGCCGGAGATACGTTTCACGATGGCCCTGACTCACGAAGAGATCGCTAATATGGCCGGGACTTCGCGGGAGACGGTCACCCGCCTGCTGAACCAGTTTCGCCGCGACCAGTGGATTTCGATCAAGGGTGCCAGCCTGACGATCGTTCAGCCGGATCAGCTCGAAAGACTCACGGCCTAATCACCACGGCAAGGCCTCTTTTCCGAGGCACGCCTCTATTTCTATCCACCGTTAACCGGAAGCAGACTCGGCGAGGGCGTCGCTGTGATCCGGCGCCTGCCTATCCGCCGCAACGGCCTGTTTCTTATCGGTCCCATGGCGAGGATGGTACTTCACCGAAGGCCAATGCTGCTCCGGAACCCATTTCCCGCGGTTCTGGGTCGCCCCAACCGCCGCACCGCAAACCTCGCAGGTGTGGTTGGCCCATTGGGCTCGATCTCTGTTGCTGCTAAGGGCTGTTAGCACTTCATCGCTGAATCGGCCCTCGCAGGGCTTCGCGGGTATTGGCATGACTCTCCATGGGGTCTTTAAGATTTGAATCTAGCACTGCCATTAATTTAGATGCGCATTTGGCGTTGCGGGACTGCCTAAATCTGCCGGCGTTTTGACCGGTCCGAAGATGGGGGCATGATTGCCGGGTTCTCACTCACAGCGAAGGGCTACTACTGGATCAACTTTGGCCGCGCGTCGAGCCGGGATCCAGCCCGTAATGAGCGTTGTTCCCGTGATCGCCAGAAGCGCCAATACGAAGGTGAGCGGATCAAGCGGATCCAGTCCGAACATCTGTTGCTTGATAAGCCGGGTGGCGAGCAGGGCGAGCGGCAAGCCAAGCACCACCCCGACAGCAAGCAACAAGACCGACTCGCTAAGAACCATTTTCACTACGTTTGAAGCCTGCGCTCCCAGCGCAAGACGAATTCCGATCTCATTGGTGCGGCGTACAACGTTGTAACTCATCACTCCATACAGACCGATCGCCGCCAGCAGCAGGGCAAGCAACGAGAAGAGGCTGGTCAAGGTCGAAATGAGTTCATCGTGCGAGATCAGATTCGAAAGCTGCTCCTGGATGGTCGTGATTTCGAGCAGCGGCAGGTTCGGGTCGACGGCCGCAACCGTGGAGCGCAGAGAGGCTATAGTCTTTGCCGGGTCGCCCGTGGTGCGCAGGAGCATCGTATTCGCATAGCAATTCTGGTTTTCATCCAGTTGGCTGGCGCTTGAAGCAGTGCCGGCAGCAGCCTTCCCTGCTTTACCTGGAAGGTACGGGTCGATCTGTGCCAGCGGAATGTACGTCATTCTGACAGGATCCGTATCGCGCGGGTTCCCAGGCCTGGTGTCACGCGCAATGCCCACGATCTGCCATGGGCCGTGGACCGAATCCACCTCGATAGTCAGCATCTTCCCGATTGCCTGGCCCTTTGGGAAGTAGTGTTTGGCGAGCGTTTCACTGACTACGGCGACTTTAAGGCCGTTCGCCGTGTCGGCATCGGAGATGGCGCGCCCTGCAACGATGGAGATGCCCGCGGTTTCGAAGTACTTGCCCGTAACCCGGTTCAGAACCGAAACCATGTTCTCTTTGGGGCCGGGCGTGTAGCCGGAAAGCGAAATGCTCGACGTCCACGATCCTCCGCTGATGGGCGGCATTTGAGCCATCGCGACAGAACTTACACCTGGAATTGCGCCGAGACGCTCCAGCAATTGCTGGTGAAGGGCGGCGACCTGGTGCGGCGCGTAACCGCCCAATCGCGCGTTGGTTTGCGCGAGCAACAGGTGATTCCGCTCGAATCCGTAGTCCTGATTCTCGAGGTTGCGCAGACTGCGCAAAAAGAGACCTGCCACGACCAGCAGCAACAACGAGATCATCACCTGCGCCGATACAAGGGACTTGGGCCAGAAGTTCGCCAGCCTGCCGCTGCCCCCCTCGACGGTCCGCGACGTCGAGCTGAGCGTTCCCCGCGCGCCGGTGCGCGCCGCGCCGATGGCCGGCGCCAGTCCGAAGAGGATTCCAGTCAGAAGCGAAACAGCCAATGTGAATGCCAGGACTTTCAGGTCAGGCAAGGGTCGCATGGCAATGTATCGGTCCCCTTGACTGACAAAGGCGATCAACGCGCGCGTCGCCCCAAACGCCACGCCGAGGCCCAGAAGACCGCCCATCATGGAAAGTAGAAATGCTTCCACGAGGCTCTGACGGACAATGCGCACGCGGCTCGATCCCAGTGCCAGACGGGTGGTGGTCTCATGCTGTCGCCGTGCTGCGCGGGCCAAAAGAAAGTTGGCCAGGTTGGCGCAGGCAATCAACAGCACCAAAGCGACAACCGCCATCAGAATCTTCAGCGAATCGCCGTATTCACTCCTGATCATCGAGACGCCGCGCGCGGCAGGAACAAGAGGAACCAGCTCACGGCTGATCTCCTGCTGGCGTTCGGCGGAGATGGCAGATCCCGAGCGGTCCCGAATGCCGTTATGCACGTTTTCGTTCAGCCAGTTCTGAGTGCGCAGGAACTCAGCTTTGTTGACGACGGCATTCGGACTCAGCCGGCCGAACAGGTGAAGAAAGTACAACCCCGAATGGGGCGTGAGCATGGAGGGGAACTGCAGGACAGTGGCCTGCATGCTGAGCGGCGCCCAGAGGTCTGCCGGCTCCAATTCCTGCTTGATGCCGTGAAACCCCTCGCGCATCACGCCTATGACTTCAAACGGCGTGCCGTTGAGGGAGATCGTTTTACCCACAATGTGCGGATCGGAAGACAGCGACTCCCGCCAGAGATGGTAGCTCAGGACTGCGACCGCGCCGGTCCCGGGCGTCGCATCGTCGGACGGGAAGATTGTTCGGCCGAACATAGGTTCCGCGCCCAGGACGCTGAAGTAATTGCCGGAGACAAGATTCGCGGGCGCAAGGAAGGCTGGGGCATTCGCATCACCGCCGCTCTCGGCGGTGAGCCGCAGCGTCACCTTGTCGGAAAAACTGCCGTAGGACGCGATCCCCTGAAACGGCCCCGGATCCGCTTCAAGCTGGCGCGCGAAATCCCACGGGAAATACCCGCCAAATTGACCGAGATCGATGCCTCCCGCGATTCCCGCGGATTGGGAGTTACCGAATGCAACCAGTTGCGCGGGATCGCGCACCGGCAGCTTGTGCAGAAGGACTTGATTGATAAGCGTAAAGATCGCAGTGTTGGCCCCAATACCGAGAGCCAGCGAAATCAATGCGACGGCGGTATACCCGGGACTCTTCACAAGCGTTCTAAAACTGACACGCAGATCCGCGAGAATGGCCTCCAGCGTCGACTCCCAGCGAGACGACCAGACCTGGTGCTTGACCGCACTGCGGCTGCCGATTTCGATAAGCGCCGCCTGGCGCGCAGCCTTCGCGGGCAATCCGCCCTTGAGCTTGTTTTCGACAGAAGCAGCCAGAAAGCTCTCTAGCTCCTCGTCCAACTCATGCTCCAATCGCTTCTTTTGAAAGAGCGACTTGATTCCCACCGCCAGATTTGCCAGCCAGCGCATATCGTCATGAGCCTCCGCGGCTCTTTGTCCCGGGTACTGAAAATCAGGCTTCGAGGATGCGCGCTATGGCGCCGATCTGCATCTGCCACTTGTTGGTCTCAGCGGAGAGGGCTTTCCGTCCTTTGGGAGTGAGCAGATAGTATTTCGCGCGGCGGTTGTTCTCCGTCGCCCGCCATTCGGACTTCACGTTTCCCGCACGCTCCATTCGGCTGAGTGCGGGCAAAAGCGATCCTGCATTCACGCGGAAAACACCGCCGCTCACCTGCTCGATGCGCAGTCCAACGCCATATCCGTGCATCGGCTCCAGAGCCAGCGTCTTGAGGATGAGCATCTCGAGCGTCCCCTGGATCAGGTCGCCGGATTGCGTTTCGCTGCCAGGGTTTTCGGTCGCTTTGGGCGGCATGATTCTCCTCTAGTTCATCTAGAGGTTAATGCCGTTACTCTAGATTGTCAAGAGGAGAGGTTTTGTTGTCCTCCCATCTTTTCGCCAGGAAAAAGGCGAAAGGATGGGAGCACGGAGATTTTGTTTCTGGTCAGGAGGTCTTTACCGGTGGGCGGCCAGCCGCGCGAGAATCACTTCTTCGGACTCGGCCTTTGGTTCATGCAGGGTGAGCACGGGGCAGCGCGCGTGAGCCAGCACTTTGTAGATGGTGCGGTCACGGGTGAGGTTCTGGAAGACGTTGCGCTGGGTGGCTCCGAGAACGATGAGCGAGGCGTGGCGATGAGCGGCCTCGGCCAGGATCTCGATGGCCGGATTGCCGTGAACGACGTGGGGCTCAATCGAAATCGAACAGCCGCATCCGGTTTCTTCGGCAATGGTTCGCAACTCGCGGAGGGCCAGCGAGTCGGCGCCGGTGGGCAGTCCTTTCCGCTCCATCTCGTCGCTGGGCGGCAAGACATGGAGCAGGACCAGCCGGGAGTCAAGTGCGGACGCGATTTCACAGGCAAGCGCTGCGCTCGGGCGGGAGGCCTCTCTCAATGTGGTGGCGTGCAGCACAACCCTTGTGGGGTTGGCGGCGTCCACCGGGAGATGAGCCTCGGGACCCACGGTGATGACCGGGATGTGGGCCGAGCGCAGCACTTGTTCTGCCACGGAGCCCAGAAGCAGCTTGCTCATCTTGCTTCGGCTCCGGGTCCCGAGAAGAAGGCGATCCGCGTTGACCTGGCGAGCGACGGAGAGCACCTGTTGGGCGGCGTTTCCTTCGCGTACCAGCGCATCGCATGAGATGTTGCGGGCGCGTGCCATGGCGCACCAGCCTTGCAACACCTTGGCGGCAGATTCGAATGCACCCGCGGGATCGTAGTACGGCATTCCCACTGCGTCGACGGCCATCGACTCGCTGGGAGCCAGCACATGCAACAGGATCAAACCCGCTCCGGTGCTCTCTGCCTGCTGGAGCGCAAAAGGCATCAGCCGTTCCGTGTCGCTCAGGTCGGTTGCGACCAGGATCGATGTCGGGCGGGTCCAGCGGAGGGTTACCGGATCTGCCATGGGGTGTACCTCGCAACACGACAGCGTGGCATCTTACTGGAACACTGGATGTGTCTCCGCGCACCTCGAAATGTGATTTGAATCACAAGTATGCGGCACCGCGATCGAAACGTCTGCTGAACCGAAACGAGTCATGGGCAGGCGCGATGCCGTTGGCAGACAAGCCAAATTTTGTGAGTTTCTTCATTGATTCCTTATGCATGTTCTCTCTATCTTTGTGAATGGTTCCACAACCACAATCCTTCCAATCCTGTAAAAACCCCAGAAAAAGATCGTCCCCATCCGCCTTATTTGCCTGAGTTTTTGTTCTTACTTTCAGCGATTTTCGGGCACACGAAAACCACAACTGTACTTGAACCTTTCGGAGGTCATGCGCAATGCGCAATCGAAGCACCCGAAGTGTATTCATGGTCCTGCTGCTGGCGTTCGCTGTTCTGATCGCGAACTCTGCGGCCAGTTTTGGACAAACATTCCGCGGCGGCATCAACGGAATTGTGACGGATCAGTCCGGAGCGGTGGTTCCGGGAGCCAGTGTGGAAGCCGTCGATACAGCCACCAGCGTGTCTCATAAAACGGTCTCGACGACCGCAGGCGAGTATGTCTTTCAGGATTTGCCCCTTGGCGCTTACAACGTGACGGCAAAAGCGAGCGGCTTCCAATGGACGACGGTGACCAAAGTCCCGGTGACGGCGGGCGTTATCTACACGTTGCCGATCAAACTCTCCATCGCCGCGACCGGTGAAACGGTGGAAGTGTCGGCCTCGGGCCTGGCGCTGGATACAACCAGCGCCACGCAAACGACAAATATCCCCGAGGTGGAAGTCCAGGACATTCCCCTGAACGGTCGCGATTTCACGCAGATGATCGGACTGGCACCGGGATTCGCCGGATACTCGCTGGGTGGCTACGGATCGGTGAACGGCACGCGCGCCAACCAGGTGAACTGGCAGATCGATGGCTCCGACAACAACGACTGGTGGCATAACATCCCGGCGGTCAACCAGGGCGGTGTTGAAAACATCGCCGGAGTTACGCTGCCGATCGACTCTGTGGCCGAGTTCAGCCTTCAGACCCAGTCCTCGAGCGAAGTGGGCCGCAACCCCGGCGGTACGGTGAACCTTGTCACCAAGTCGGGCACCAACGGCATTCATGGCACGGGCTACTACTACGAGCGCAACCAGGCGCTGGCTGTGACCAATCCGTTCAATACCCTGGGCGATCTTCCCCTGGAGAACGTGCAATGGGGCGCCTCGCTCGGTGGTCCGTTCTGGAAGGACCACACCTTCTGGTTCGCGAATTTCGAGAAGCAGAAGTTCAACATCGCTACCGGAAACTCGGGCTATACGCCAGACAAGTACTACAGCGACGCGGCGTATGCGCTGCTCGCTTCGGCCGGCGTTGCACCCAATTCCGCGACTGCGCAGTTAGTGCCGATTCTCTGGCCGGCAAACCTGCTGACCTATGATCAGCCCGGCGCACAGCAATCTCCGGCTCCGGAGTTCGGCTACAGCTACAACGGTGTAATAAAGATTGACCAGACCTTCAGTCAGAAACATAACCTGTCTGCGCGGGCATTTCTCGGTCAGGGGAACCAGACCGCACCGGTCGGCCAGACGGACATCAATCCCTGGTTCTTCGAAATCGGCCCGATCCACGTTTATAACTACTCCGTGGCGGATAGCTACGTTTTCTCGCCCCACCTCAGTAATTCGATCACTATCGGCGTCAACTACTTCAATCAGACGTTTTCCGACGCCAACACGGCCTTTTCGTCTGTGCCCGCGGCAGGATTTGTAACCGGGGCGCCATTCGACAACGCACCCAATATCCAAATCAGCGGGTTTGAGCCGACCGGCAACACGCCACCGGAAGGGCGAAACGATATTACCGGCCACATTGACGATGCCGTCAACTGGGTGGTCGGCAAGCACGAGCTGCGGCTGGGCGGATCGTATCGTCAGGCGCAGGTGAACGAGTTCTATTGGCGGCATTCCATTGGCACGTTCTCTTTCAAAGGGGGGCAGGGCCCCAATGGGGATGGTTCCGTGCCATGGAACACCAGCGATCCCAACGTGGCCGCGTTGGCTGATTTCCTCGCCGGTTACCTGACCAAGGGCAACATCGCCGTCGGCGATCCTGAGCGCACGGTCTACTCGCATTCGTACGCCTTGTTCGCACAAGACAGCTATCAAATGACGTCGCAACTCAACCTCAATTTTGGTTTGCGCTACGACTTCATGCAGCCGATGCACAACGGTGACAAGAATCTTTCCGTATTCCGGCCTGGCTTGACCCCCACCGGCATCGCATTCCAGGGCCAGGATATTTCCAGCATCTACGACGCGGATTACACCAGCCTGAGCCCACGCGTGGGTTTCTGCCTATCAGCCTTCGTGGTCCAAAGGCACGGTGCTGCGCGGCGGTGTCGGGCTGTTCTTCGACGTTCCCAACGCGAACCCCTTCCTCGATAACCGGCCCGGCAACAGCGCGCCGAACGGCCTGGAAGGCAATCCCGGAGGCTCCAATCCAGTCTTCACGCTGACAACCGGCGCGAAGACGATCGTCCCCGGAGAAAAGATCATCGGTTCGGCGACACTCTCCTGCACCGACGCCTCCAACCCATGCGGCGTGTTCAGCGTCGACAAGGGGTTCCGCTCTCCATACAACTACAACTTCAGCCTCCAACTGGAGAAGTCGCTGGGCGGAAAAGCATTCTTCCAGATTGGCTATGTCGGCAGCGAAGGACGCAAGCTGTTGAGCCTTCTTAACATCAACCAGCCCTACCTGGGCGGCGCGCCCGGCATCTACTCGGGCGATGGCACGATGTTCTGCAGGCAACTACTACTCCGACATCAACCAGATCGAAAGCATCGGAACCTCGAACTACAGCTCCCTGCAGGCCGTCTTCCGCACCACGAATTTTCACGGATTGACGTCGCAGGTTTCTTATACGTGGGGTCATAACCTGGATGAAGTCACCGCATACCGCGGCGCCCTTCCTCAGGACAGCTACAACTTCAAGGGCGACTATGGCAACTCGGACTTCGACACTCGCAACACCTTTGTCGGGTACCTGAACTACGATGTGCCCAAATTCCCCGGTCCCAAGCCTCTGACCGCGGGATGGGCCCTCAATTCGGCGTACACGTTCAAGGGCGGACAGCCAATCACCATCACCAATGGCGACGATACCAGCGGCACGAACGAATACACGCAGCGCGTGAACCAGATCGCGGATCCGTTCTCGGGCATCAATCACAAGATCATCAACAGCGGCGGCAGCAAGTATGTGCAGTGGTTTAACCCCGCTGCATTCGTAGAGCCACGCGGCCAATACCTGGGGCACCATCGCCCGTAACAGCATCTTCGGACCGGGCTTCGCAGATATCGATTTGTCGGTCCTCAAAAACACCACCTTCAACATCCACGACTTTCCTGTCAACGTCCAGTTCCGGGCGGAGATGTATAACCTGTTCAATCGCATGAATCTTGCCAGCCCCGCCTGCACGCAGCTGTGCAACAACTTCTTCAATGTCGGGGGCTTCGGCACGACCGGCGCTACCATCGGCTCGGGCAATTTCTCTCCGGGTATCGGACCGGGCGAGCCTTTCAACACGCAGCTGGCGCTGAAGCTGATCTTCTAAGTGCAGCTTCTAACTAGCTATTAGTCCAGGTCTTTGACCGGATAGATTTGTTCCGGTTAAGTTTCGTCGTATCCCAGGTTAGGCGCAAAAACAAAGACGCGCCGAACCTGGGGCACCCAGAGTTTGGTACAAGAACAAGCGGTCAGAGACCTAGCTCCTACTACGTCCCGTGAATGCCGGCCGTTGTTTTCCAATGGCCGACATTTTCATGTTTAGCCATAAACAGAAGCCCCGCCATTGCTGGCGGGGCTTCTGTTCTGATTCAGCGTGTCATCTTGACAGCTAGACCTCAGGAGCTAGTCGCTGCTGTTACGACAGATGCGTGAACGGCTGTCTGGCGAGACGGCCGTGGCAATTGCGGGGGAACCAGGCCGGCGGTCGGACTCGCCATGACTTCGGTGAAAGCCTTCTGGAAGGCGAGCATCTCCTCCTTCGTGCCCACCGTAATGCGTACCTGTGTTGGCCATGCGGGCCATATGCGTCCGATGTACATATCCTTCTGCGCCAGCGCCGCCTGCACTTCCGACGCCCGGCCGCCGAACATCAAGCATGAAGCAGTTGCTCTCGGACGGCGTGACAGCGTAACCCTGGCTTTTGAGCCAGGCAAGGTTCTCGGCGCGGATTTCGCCGATCTTCTTCTTGCGCGTGGCGACCAGGTCCGGGTCGAGCAGGCTGGCCTTTGCCGCCGCGACGGCGGTGACGGGGAGCGCGTTCATGCCGCCCAGGGGTGTGATCTTCGCCAGCAGATCGGGCCGGCCCACCGCGAATCCCATGCGAATGCCGGCCATTCCATACAGCTTCGAGAAGGTGCGCAGCACGATTACGTTCTTGCCGTCCTTCACGAAGTCAAGCGAACGCGGTTCGTCGCAGAGGTGGATGTAGGCCTCGTCGATGAGCAGGATCGTGTCCTTGGGGGCATGCGCCACCGCGTACTCGATGTCCTTGCGCGGGGTGCACGTGCCGGTGGGGTTATTGGGATTGCAAATGTAAATGACACCGGGATTCGAAGCCGCCGCGAGCATGGCCTTGATGTCGTGCGTCGCCGCACCCTTGGGATCGGCCAGCGGCACCTTGAGGACCGAAGCGCCGCTCACCTGGGCCGCCCACATGGGGGCCTCGTACCCGGGATCGGCGATCACCAGCGGCCTGTCCTTGGTGGTGAAGGCCAGCACCGTATAGTGCAGAGGTTCGCTCGAACCGGCAAATGGAATCACCGACTCGGGATTCAGGCCTTCCTGCTTTGCGAATATCTCGGCCGGCTCGACCTCCAGCGGGAAGAGATACCGCCCGCCCCGGGGAATGATGTCGACCATCGCCTGGCGCGCACTCTCCGAGGGACCCATGGGATTTTCATTGGCGTCGATATGGATGCCCTTGTTGGGATCGCTGAAGTGGGGACGCGCGGCCAGTGCGAGGCGCGATTCGGTGAGGATGGGCATGGTGGCCAGGGCCGATGCACCGGCCGCAAAACGGAAAAACGAACGGCGTGAGAAGCCGCTACAAGCTGCGGGATCCATCGATGACGGCATATGCGTAACTCCTCCGAAGGGGAATAGGCTGGGAAATGATTCGCAACCCGCCTCAGGGCTGCGGCTGAGAACTCACGAACGTTTGCGCGCAGGGATGAAAAGGGAGTCCCATAACTCAAGTTATCGTTGAATCGCAATGAAAACAAGCAGGAAATACGGAGGAACGGGCAGGGACCAGGGACAGGAACCAGGGAATAGGAAACAGAGGTCAGGTGTCAGGCATCAGTGATTGGTGCTCATACACAGTAACGCTTCGAAGTCATCCGGGGGAATCGCTTTGCTGAAGAGAAAACCCTGAAAACAGCTGCAGCCAAGATGCGCCAGCAATTCCCGTTGTTCGTCGGTTTCCACGCCTTCGGCAATCACCAGCAGGCCCAGAGCGCGGGCGAGGGAAATGATGGCCTGCGCCACGGCGCCATTGGCGGCGTTGGCACGGATATCGCGCACAAACGTGCGATCGATCTTCAATTGATCGAGAGGCAGTCGCTTGAGGTAGGCCAGTGAGGAATAACCGGTTCCGAAATCATCCAGCGAGAATTGGATGCCATGCGATTTGAGTGTTTCCATAATCGCGACTGTTTCCTCGAGGTTGTCAAGCAGCATGCTCTCGGTGATTTCGAGCTTGAGGTTTTTGGGGTCAACGCCGAAGCGATCGAGCGTGGCCAGGATATGCTTTACAAAGTCGGCCTGGCGGAACTGGCGCGCGCTGACGTTGACGGCAATGGGGATGGGAGATTCGCCGGAGCGACCAGCCCATTTCGCGGCCTGCGCGCATGCCAGTTCCAACACCAGTCTGCCCAGGGAAACGATAAGACCGGTCTCTTCGGCAACGGGAATGAACTCGGCGGGAAGGAGCACGCCGCGTCGCGGATGCATCCAGCGCAGCAGGGCCTCCGCTCCCACAATCCGCCCGTTTTCGACTTGCGGCTGATACCACAACGAGAACTGCTTTTCGCGAATGCCAGCGTGAATCTCTTCTTCAAGAGAAGCGCGCAGATTGACCGCGGCCTGGAGGGCCGGGGCAAAGAAGCGAAAGGTATTGCGCCCGGCGGTCTTTGCCTGGTACATCGCGATATCGGCCTGTTGCAGAATCTCGCTGGTGCTCTGTTTGCCTTCTCCGAATACGGTGATTCCTATGCTCGCCGTGCTCAGACATTCATGCTGATTCAGCGTGTATGGCTCGGAGGTCTGGGTGAGTATTTTTTCGGCGATGGCCTTGGCCTGGGCCGCGGCTTCTTCCGTTTCAGGGCTGAGGTTCTCGACGATGACGACGAATTCGTCGCCTCCGATCCGAGCCGCGGTGTCGGTTTCCCGAAGGCAGAGTACGAGGCGCCGAGCCACTTCCTGCAGCAAGAGGTCGCCGGTGTGGTGGCCGAGGGTATCGTTCAGGGTTTTGAAATTGTCCAGGTCGATGAACAGGAGCGCAGACGTGCGTCCGTGTTCGCCGGCCCGATCGAAGCGTCTGTCGCAGCCGATCGAGGAGCATGCGGCGATTTGGCAAGCCGGTGAGGGGATCGTAGAAAGCAAGCCGCTTGATTTCGTTCTCCGCCTTCTTGGCCTCGGAGATATCGCGCGTGATGGACAGGATGGATCGTACGCCATCCAACTCGATCAGGGATGCGGACATCAATCCCCAGATCACTTCTCCGTTCTTCTTTCGGAATTGCGCCTCCAGGTTTCGGCAGACTCCATCGGTATTCAGCCGTTCAAGGAGCCGTTGCCGGTCGCGAAGGTCGGCCCAGATCTCCAATTCCGCTGAGGTGCGCCCGATGACCTCTTCACGCGTGAATCCCGAGATGGAGAGAAAGGCGCGATTGCAATCGACAAACATGCCATCACCCAGGCGGTTCAGATTGACCGCATCGAGCGTCATCTGGAACGCGGTGCGATAGCGTTCTTCGCTTTTACGCAGCGATTCCTGCGTGATCACGAGCTGCTGTTCTGCTTCCTTTCGGGCATTGATGTCCTGGACCATGGTGATGAAGTGAACGGGATGGCCTTCGCTATCGCGCTGGGTGGTGATGGTGAGATCGACCCAGATCAGGCTGCCGTCCTTTCGTACATATCGCTTTTCGAAGCTGAAGTTCGGTACCGCGCCGCCGATGAGGTTTTGCAGCGCAGAACTGCTCGGCGGACGATCTCCGGGAGGCGTGATCTCCTGAAATGTCAGCCCGACAAGTTCTTCCGGCGCGTACCCGACAATCTCGGCAAATCGGCGGTTGCATCGCATGATCCGACCCTCAAACGAGGTATGGAGAATTCCGACCGCTGCCTGTTCGAAGGATGCCCGGTAACGCTCTTCGCTGTCGCGGAGCAGCTTTTCAGCCTCTTTCTTGGCAGTGATGTCCTGGATGAAACCTTCGAGGTAGAGCAGCTCTCCGTGCTCGCCGCAGACTCTCCGGCTATTGACCGAGGCCCAGAGACGGGCACCATCTTTGCCTTTGAGCCGGCACTCGTACCCTTCAATCGACCGACGCTTTTCGAGTTCCGCGAGGAAGACCTTTCGCTGATCGGGATCTTCCCACAGATCGCGGCTTACATCAGCGATCGCGGACAAGGCATGGTCGACGTCCTCGAAACCCAGCATCCTGGCGAAAGATCGATTGGCAGTGATCAGGCGACCGTCCGCAGTGGTACGGAAGATTCCTTCGATTGCGCGGTCGTTGGGATCCAGAGGCTGCCGGGCGGTTTTCAGACCCTCCGTTTGCGCGAGTGTCTGCGCGGTGATGTCTTTGGCCAGGACTCGCACGACCGTCTTGTCGGCGACCAGCCACTGCAAAGAAATCTGCACGCTGCGGCCATCGAGCAGCAGAACTTCGATCTTGAGCGGGCAGCCTGCGAGCGCCGCCTCGCAAAATCGCGGCAATCGCCCTCGATTTTCGGGAAGCGGCATTCCTCCGGGGCGAACCTCAACCGCGGAACCCGTGAGAAGGCTGTCATGGATGGCATTCTGAAACGCCGGATCGAAGGTCAGAAGCCGGTAATTCAAGCCTGCGGTCTCGACGAGCAGCGGCGAATCGACAACGATGGTGTCTTCGCCGGCCAGATGGAGCATCTCAGTCATTCTGCCTTGCCCCTTGCAATCCCCGCCCATACACGACAGAATCCCGCGGCTCCATCGTTTCGCTTCTGGCGAAAGAATGGAAATCCGGGAACAAACCCCGTTTGAAGAAGCGGTGAACACTCCCACTCTTCGCACACATGGAATCGCGTACCCTCATTGTATCGGCAGCCATCGCGGCAATCTTTACGCCGGGGAGATTGGTGATACGTGGAATGGATGGAAGAAACCGGCCGCTTGAAGCAGGCAATCGACGGCAACGACCTGGAAAGCGTCCAGAGCCTGATGTCAGGAAACCCATCGCTGCACCATGCGCCGCTGGGCTACGGGAAGAACGGGCCGCTGACATGGGTGGCGGAGTGCCGGGTCCCGTGGGAGCCGCCCGGCCCAACGCGCCTGGCCATGGCGCAATGGATGATCGACCACGGCTCCGACGTGCACCAGGGCGGCGACGGCCCGCTGATGCGCGCCGCCCTGAATGGCTATCGCATTCCGATGATGGAGCTGCTGGTGGCCAATGGCGCCGACGTGAATGCCTGGTGGGGCGGCCATTTCCCCATCATCTTTGCGCCCTGCGAGACGGTTGACGCGCAAGCCCTGCGCTGGCTGCTCGCACACGGTGCGGACCCCATGTGCGGCGGGCGCGGCGATGGCACCACGGCTCTCGATTACGTGATTGGAACGTACGCGCGTTCGGCGCAATTGGGGGAGTGCATCGACCTTCTCATGGGTGCAGGGTGTACGACGCGACGCGGCATGCCCCCCGTGTTGGAGGTAGTGCGCGGACGCGCGGATCGATTGGTCCACCTTCTGGAGTCGGATCCGTCCCTGGTGAGACGGCGATTCCCCGAACTGGATTTCGGCTCCACCGCCGGTCGCAGCCTGACACTGCGCGGCGGAACGCTGCTGCACGTGGCGGCGGAGTACGGCAACGTGGCGGCTGCGCGGCTGCTGCTCGATTTCGGCGCCAACGTGAATGCGCGGGTGGAAACTGATGCGGCCGGACGGGGCGGGCAAACTCCCATCTTTCACGCGGTCTCGCAATTCCAGGATTGGGGGCTGCCGGTTGCGCGGCTCCTGGCCGATCGCGGGGCCGACATGAAAGTTCGCGCCACCCTTCCCGGCCACTATGAGCGTCCCGAAGAAGTGGTGGAGTGCACGCCCCATGGATATGCGAGCAGGTTTCCGGGGACGGTCAACCGGACGCTCGAATTCCTGCGGGCCATTCGCGCGCCGGAATGAGGTGCTGCACCAGCAATGCTGGAAAAGCCGCTAGCCCAAGCATAGCGAGGGCATGGTACACTGCGCCGGTAAACGCTTTCTGGCCGAGCCGCGGTTCGACCTGGATCTCCGGTTTCGAATCGAGCCCCGGCTGGTCAGGAAACGGGGCGCAAGCACTTTTTGGCTCTCGATCGCGGCTTGACAACCACGGCACTAAACCCATTTACTTGTGGGCGAACGTCCAAACAGCATTGCGGGCGAAATCACCCAAATCCTCAGGTGACTCATGTTCGTATTGGTCCCGACCATCCCAACTGCCGGCCTTCATTCTTCGGCCGCATCCATGCTCGCCATGAGCGCTCCTTCGCTGGCCCATCTGAATGGGCTCGACATCGCCATCATCGCCATTTACTTCGTGATGGTGATCTGGATTGGCTTTTACCTCAAGGGCCAGGCCAACACCAGCGAAGAGTTCTTCATGGCCGGGCGCGAAATGACGGCTTGGATCGCGGGCCTGAGCTTCGTCTCCGCCAACCTTGGGTCGCTGGAACTGATGGGCTGGGCCGGCTCGGCTTACCAATACGGGATTCTGGCCGCGCATTGGTACTGGATCGGCGCCATCCCCGCCATGCTCTTCCTGGGCATGGTGATGATGCCGTTTTACTACGTGTGCAAGACGCACTCCGTGCCCGGGTACCTGAAGCTGCGTTACGGGCAAGGCGCGAGCATCGTGTCCGCGTTTTCGTTCGCCTTCATGACCGTGCTGATGAGCGGCGTGAACATGTTCGCCATGGCCGAGGTGATGAAGGTCGTGCTCGGCTGGGACCTGAACTTCTCGATCATCGTCTCGTCGCTCGCGGTGGCGGCGTATGTTGCGCTCGGCGGGCTGCGCTCGGCCATTTTCAATGAGGTGCTGCAGTTCATGCTGATCTGGGGCGGCGCGCTGCTGGTGCCGATCCTGGGCCTGATTGAGACCGGCGGCTGGAGCGGGTTCCAGGCCCGGCTGGCGAAGAACATTGCCGACGGTGCGATCGCACCCGGCGACTACACGCACATGTGGCGCAGCATGGGCCACTTCGCCGACAATCCCATGGGAATCCACTGGACGGGCATCGTCTTCGGACTTGGGTTCGCGATCAGCTGTGGCTACTGGACGACGGATTTCCTGGTGGTGCAGCGAGTCCTCGCGGCCAACAGTCTGCGTTCGGCGCGCATGGCTCCGGTGATCGGATCGTTCTTCAAGATGGCGGTTCCGTTCATCGTGATCCTGCCCGGTCTGCTTGGCGTTGGTGGTCCTGCAGAATCCCGATGGCAGCCTGATGCACCTGGTGGGCCAGGACAAAGTGGACGCACTCCACCCCCACAGCTACAACGAGGTGCTTCCGCTGATGCTGGTGCGCTATTGCGCTCCCGGCCTGCTGGGCCTCGGCATCACGGCGCTGATTGCTGGATTCATGAGCGGCATGGCGGGTAATGTGAGCGCGTTCTCTGCCGTCTGGACCTATGACATCTATCAGCCGCTCATCAACAAGAAAGCCAAGGATGAACACTACGTGGCGGTGGGGCGGTGGGCCACGATCCTGGGCGTGGTCGTCTCCATCGGCACGGCCTACCTGGTGATGAGCGCCGCGGGCATCATGGATTATGTGCAGGCGTTGTTCAGCTTCTTCATCTCGCCCCTGCTGGGCGTGGTGTTGGTGGGCATGTTCTGGACGCGCGCGACCAAGGCCGGCGGCTTCTGGGGCCTCCTGATCGGTACGCTGACCTCGATTGGTTTGTGGGCCTGGGTCAAGGCCGATCCTTCGGCGCTGCGCTACGTGGCGCTGTCGCCGGACGCAAGAGACATGGCGGAGAATATGTATCGCGCTCTGTGGTCGGTAATCGTGGCCATTGTGGTGAACGTGACGGTCAGCTTTGCAACCACCCCGCGCCCCATCGCGGAGTTAGACGGCCTGGTCTATGGCGCCACTAAATTGCCCATGGAAGAACCTGTGCCGTATTACAAGAACGAGTACTTCTGGATGGTGATCGCCATCATCGTCTTCCTGGGCCTCAACGTTTATTTCTGGTAAGGAGCGGACGCATGCACTCGGGACATATTTCGATCTGGTTTTTCATCGGCGTGCTGCTCAGCATTTATGGCGCGCTGATTATGGGCTATGGGGTTTTTGAATTGATCACCGGCCAGCTAGCCAATGTGGTTTTGGCCAATCTGCACGCGCCGGTGTGGTGGGGCGGATTGATGCTTTTGCTGGGGCTTTTCTATAGCCTTCGTTTCCGCCCCGGCCGCGACAGTTAAACTGCAACTGCAGAGACAAGGAGTCAAAAAGAGATGGCAGCGCAGCGAAAGATGACTTTTGGAATCGTGGTGGGCAACCGCGGATTTTTCCCGGATCACCTGGCCAAGACGGGTCGTGAAGAAATCATCCAGGTGCTCGAGGCCGCGGGAGCCAAGCCTATCGTGCTCGGCCCTGAAGACATCGAAGTATGGCGCGGTGGAAACCTATGTGGAGTCGCAGCGCTGCGCCGAGCTGTTCAAGAAGCACGCCGAAGAGATCGACGGCATTATCGTCACCCTGCCGAATTTCGGCGAAGAGCGCGGCATCGTGGATGCGATCCGGCTCTCGGGGTTGAAGGTGCCGGTGCTGGTGCAGGCCACGCCCGACCGCTCCGACAACATGACGATCGCCGTGCGCCGCGACAGCTTCTGCGGAAAAATGAGTTGCTGCAACAACATGATGCAGTACGGCATCAAGTACTCGCTGACGACGCTGCACACCGAAGCGGTGAGTTCGCCCGAGTTCAAGGCCGACCTGGAATGGTTCTCCGCCGTCTGCCGCATCGTGAAGGGTCTCAAGAACCTGAAGATCGGCGCCATCGGCGCGCGTCCCTCCGCCTTCAACACCGTTCGCTATTCCGAGCGCATTCTGGAGACCAACGGCATCTCGATCGAGCCCATCGATCTGTCGGAGATCTTCGGCCGCATCAATCGCATGAAGGACAACGACGATGCGGCGCAGGCCAAGCTGGCGGCGATCAAGAGTTATGTCTCCACCGCCGGCATTCCCGATGCGGCGCTGCTGAAGATGGCCAAGCTCGGCGCGGTCATCGACGGCTGGATGAAGCAGACCAACTCGCACCATCAGCGCCGTGCAATGCTGGACCTCGATGGAGGAGTTCTTCGGCGTGGTGCCCTGCACCATCATGAGCATGATGAGCAACAACCTCATCCCCTCGGCCTGCGAAGTCGACGTGCCCGGCGTGCTCAGCATGTACATGCTGGCCCTGGCCAGCGAGACGCCCTCCGCGCTGCTCGACTGGAACAATAACTACGGCACCGATCCCAACAAGTGCGTGTGCTTCCACTGCTCCAATTTGCCCAAGCACTTCTTCAAGGACGTCAGGATGGACTACCAGGAGATCATCGCCGGCACCGTGGGCAAGGAGAACACGTTCGGCACCTGCGTGGGCAACGTAAAAGCCGGAGCCATGAGCTATGCCCGCTACTCGACCGACGATCGCCGCGGGGTGATTCGCGGCTACACCGGGCCGGGCCGGTTCACCGACGATCCGCTGGAGACCTTCGGCGGCGCCGGCGTGGCGGAGATTCCGCAGCTGCAAAAACTGCTCAAGTACATTTGCCATGAAGGCTTCGAACATCACGTGGCGGCCAACTTCAGCGAAGTGTCGAAGGCCATTCACGAAGCTGCGGTGCGCTACCTGGGATGGGAGAGCCACTATCATCCAGAGCTTGAGGACTGAAAACCAGGGAACAGGGATCAGGGATCAGGAACATGCGAAAGAACAGGCTAGATCGTTCTGAGCACCAACACTGATCCCTGAATTATTTTCAGAGGGAAAGTGCAATCATGACGCAGAGAATCGGCAAGAGCCTGGTGGTCAACGGCGAAACGGTAGTGACCCAAGCGGCATGGAACGCGGAATTGGAAGCCAAGCACGAAAAACTGGTGGAGTGGCTTGGCGCGCAAAATCTCGAGGGCGTGCTCATCCGCCGTAACGAAAACGTGGCCTGGCTGACCGGCGGTGCGGTGGAAGTCCGTGTACTTACTCCGGGCGAAACCGGCGTGGCTTCGCTTCTGGTGACCGCAAAGGGCAAGCGTTACTACTTCACGACCGAGAACGAAGCGCCCCGCCTGCACGACGAAGAATTCGGCGCGCTCGACTTCGAGCCTGTCCTGTTTCCCTGGTACGCAGACGATACGTTGCCGACTGCCCAACGATTGGCCGGAGTTCATCTGGGCTCTGACACGCCGGGGCCTGGACTGATATCCGTCAATCTCTATCCGCTGCGCCAAGCGCTCAGCGAAACCGAAATCGCGCGCTACCGCTGGCTTGGCGAAGAAACGTCGGCGGCAACAGTCGAGTCGCTCCACGAAGTTGAGCCCGGCCTGAGCGAGTACGATCTGGAAGCCATTACCGCTTCCAACCTGCTGCGCCGTGGCATTCTGCCTTCGGTCTATCTTTTCGCAGTCGATGACCGCATTTTCAAATATAAGCACGCCGCCGCGCGTGGCAAGCGCCTGAAGCAGTACGCCATGCTGAACTCTTTGTTCGCGTAAGTGGGGCCTTGCCATCTCGATCACCCGTTTTGTTCACTTCGGCGAATTGCCCGCGGAACTGGCCGCGCGATTCAAGTCGGCGGCACAGGTCAATGCCGCGCTGCTCGACGCGACCCGCGTGGGAGCGACGTCGGCGGAACTGTTCCGAGTGGCGCAGGCCGCCTATGCGGCGGAGGGATTCCCCGGCGAAGAGCAGTTCCATCACCAGGGCGGCCCCACGGGCTATGGAGAGCGCGAATGGGTAGCGACTCCCGACGGCACTCAGACTGTGGTGAACAACCAGGCGTTCGCATGGAACCCCAGCATCCGCGGCGGCAAGGCCGAGGACACCGTGATTCTGCGCGACGGCAAAATCGAGTGGCTGACGGCTACGCCCACATTGCCGGTGATCGAGGCCAGCGCGAATGGAACCATTTATCCGGCAGCCGGCGTACTGATCAAGTGAGGCAGTGGCCATTGATCAGTGGACAGGGATCAGAACCTGCGAGTATTGATCGGGTACGCACTATGCCGCTGATCTTGGGTCCCGGATCCCGGATCCCTGATCTACCGGTTCGAGCGTGACGCGCGCCGTAAGAACCACGAGCGCGGCCCACAACACGTCGGCGCCGAGCAGATGCGCCACCTGGAGCCAGACGGGCGCCAAAAGAACTACATCGAGAACGCCGAGAAGGTACTGCGCAGCCAACAAGATCAGCACCAGTGCGGACAGGCCGCGATTGTCCCAATCAGTGGATCGCCGCGCCCCCCGCACCAGCAGCCAGATGAGAAAGATGCTGGCGAAAAATGCAACGGTGGGATGAGTCCAACGCCAGCGCACCAGCCAACCGCTGGTGGCTGAAAAATCCTCTGCCAGCGCTGAGCCGATCGACCTGGCGGGGAAGAGCGTGTCGCCTAAGGCGGCCAGGGATCCGGTAACGCCCACGACGAGGACGATAAGCACCCCGGCAATTGCGCCTGCGGGGGCAACCATCCGAATCGTTTTGCGCGTGTATCCGCGGGCGCGGCTCAGAAAATGAGCTGTGAGCGTGAGTGCGGCCAGCAGCAAAAGCGTATTGGTGAGATGCAGGGCCAGGTAGGGCGCGCGCAGCGGCGACTGGCTCTGCGCCGTAAGGCCCAGCTTGACCAGCAGGGCGCCAATGACAGCTTCGATAAGTGTAAAGATGACCACGGCCACGGAAGCTGCCCGGGCGAGATGCCCGCGGACGGTCGCGGCCAAGACCCACACCATGAGCCCGAGGGCGGAGAAGAACGATAGCCCGCTGGTGATGCGATGCGTGAACTCGATCATTGTGTCCACGCGCGGCGAATGCTGCATCACAGTCCCGTTGCATAACGGCCAATGGTCTCCGCAACCTGCGCCCGACCCGGTGGCGCGCACGAGGCCTCCCCACAGGATGACGGCGATGAAGTAGGCCAGCACCGCCCAGGCGAACCGGCGCAAAGCCGCCGAAGGCTGCTTCTGTGCGCCCACGGGAACGGCGGCTAGAGACATAGATAAAGACTCCGAATCGTACCCTTTAGTGTAGAACAGGAGCGTTGGTTACTTCCCCAGCAGGCGCGCTACGTGGTTCACGATGATCAGATCTTCCGCGGGTGGAATCACGCGCACCGTCACCGTTGAATGGGCAGCCGAGATCACCGCCGCGCCGCGCACGTTATTGCGGGCCGGATCGAGGACGATGCCCAGCGCGCCGAGGCCGGCGCAGATCTCGGCACGCGAAGCGATGTCGTTTTCCCCGATGCCGCCGGTGAAGACGAGCATGTCGAGACCGCCCAACTCGGCGAAGAAACCGCCGACCCACTTCTGAATTGTCCACACGAACTTATCGACTGCCAGCCGCGCCTTGGCGTTGCCTTGTTGGATGGCCTCGCGCAGATCGCGCATGTCGTTGGAGAGCTCGCTCACGCCGAGAAGGCCGGCTTTCTTTCCGGTGACAACTTCCAGTTGATCGGCCGCCTCGGATGCGCTTGTCGGTGGTCTCGGTAATCTTGCGCAGAATAAACAGCAGCACGCCAGGATCGATGTCGCCGGTGCGGGTTCCGCTGATAATGCCGCCGCTCGGAGTGAGCCCCATCGATGTATCGAGACACTTGCCGTTGCGGATCGCGGATATGGACGCGCCATTGCCGAGATGAGCCACGATCAGCTTCTCCGGAACGTCGGGCTGCAACTGGTGGACGATCGACTCGTAGGAAATGCCGTGATAGCCGTAGCGGCGCACCCCCATGGAGGCATATTCAGGGGGGATCGGCATGTGCTTCACGACTTCCGGCATGGTGCGATGGAAGTAGTTGTCGAGGATCGCGAAGTTGGGAATGCCGGGGAAAAGGCGCAGCGCCTGCCGCATGATGTACACAGCGATGGGCGTGTGCAACGGCGCAAACGCGGTGTAGCGTTCCATTTCATCAATCAGTTCAGGAGTGATGAGCTGATTCTCTTCGACGGTCGGACCGCCGGATACGACACGATGGCCGATGGCGGCCGGAGAAGGGAAGTCGCTCGAGTGAAGCGCATTGGCGACCAGCGCAAAAGCCACCGCCCGCGTGGGCAGAGAAGGAGTCTCGTCGACAAGCTTCTTGCCGTCGGCGTCCTTGATCCAGAACTTGCCGAGGTCGGTGCCGATTCCATCGACAGCGCCTTCGTGGAGCCTGGTCCGACGGCCGTCGGCGGCATCGTACACCGAGAATTTGATCGAAGAGGAACCGCTATTCAAAACCAGGACGGGCAAAGAAGACATAATGACAAAGCCTCATTTTTCTTATTCAGGAATCGCAGCAACTCATCCGAGTGAACGATTATCGCTCACCTTTGCTCCACTTATGATGAACGGCGCACGGGGAAACTGCGCAACATTCAGCCTAGCAGCGCCACTCAGGGTCAGGCGTGACTGATGTCACAGGGAGAATGCAGCTCTTTAAAATTTAGAACAACCGCTTCAGCCGCAGGATGCGTGATTCGAATCCATACCACAGCGCGGTGGCGACGGCTGTGGAAGCTAGCGAGGCGAAATGCAACGACCGCCACGTTCCCGGCGATACCATAGGCATCCATGCGCCGGTCGAACCAGCCAAAGTAAATGAAGACCATGATGTGCGTCATGTACATTCCGTAGCTGATGCGGCCATAGAATGCGAGCGGACCGCGCCGGAGCACCGCGTTGATCGGATTGCGCGCGCCGGTCGACGCGATCGACGCCAGCACCGCCCCGCCGAAACCTGTGGCCAGAGCCGAATCCAGAAATGCTGTTCCACCGGCGATGGTTCCGGCAGCAACAAATCCCGCAACGATGCCGGCCAGCCCGATGCCGAACCATACGCGGCGTCGCACCGGCAGTGTGTAGAGTCCAAGCGCCAGCAGGCTGCCCATCGCGATTCCGTCGATGTGAGTCAATGTGTGCGTCGGGGTGATCCACGCAAAGTGGCTCATTCGGAACAGCGGCCCGGCCATCAGCGCAGCCACGAGCAATGTGGCCAGCCACACCGGCCGTCGCAACAGGCGAACGACGGGCGCCCAGAGGAAGTAGTACTGTTCTTCAATCGCCAGCGACCACGTGGGTCCGATGGAAGGCGGCAGAGTGAGGTGAAAGAGATTCTGCAGAAACAGGAGATACGCCCACCAGGGCGCAGTCCGGAAGGCTTCGAGAACAGGACGTCCGACGAACCAGGGCGCGTTCAGATAGCACACAACGAGGACCAGCACGTACACCGGCCAGATGCGCAGCGCCCTGCGGCCATAGAAGTTGCGGAAGTAATTTTCCTGGTTTCGTGACGCAAGGAGGATCGAAGTAATTAAGAATCCCGAAAGGACAAAGAAAAGATTAACGCCCGCCCAGCCCCACAGGGAGGCGTAATACAAGGGCGTGCCTGCGAGACGCGGATGACAGTGGTAAATCACCACCGCGAGCACAGCTAGGCCGCGCAGGCCCTGCAGTTCGGGGATGTAGGAGGGCAGCCAGGTTGGACGTTGAATGGGCAAGGGAGCAAGGCAAGTTTGAAGGATCTTCAATCGGGTAGTTAGAGGTGTGCGGCCGGTGAATTCCCAGGTCTCAGAATCGAGACCTGGGGCACCCAGCGATGCAACAAACCGGCAGTATGTTCGCTGCGATCATCCCGCCGCCAGTTGCTTGGCCCGCTCGGTGGCACGCATCACAGCCTTGATCAGCGTGACGCGGAGGCCGCCTTCCTCCAACTCGAGAATGCCGTCGATGGTGCAGCCCGCGGGCGTGGTCACGGCGTCCTTGAGCAGTGCCGGGTGGTAGCCGGTTTCAAGCACCATCTTGGCAGCGCCGAACGTGGTCTGCGCAGCCAATTGAGTCGCAGTCTCGCGGGGCAGTCCTACCTTCACTCCGGCCTCGGCGAGGGCCTCAATGATGATGTAGATGTAAGCCGGTCCCGATGCGGAAAGCCCGGTGACAGCATCCATGTGCTTCTCGTCTACGACCACCGTGCGGCCGACGGTCTCGAAAATGCGCTGGGCCAGTTCCATCTGCGCGCTGCTCACAAATCGGCCGCGGCACAGGCCCGCGGCGCCCGCGCCCAGCGCTGAAGGCGTATTGGGCATGGCGCGGATCACAGCGATTTCCATGCCCGCCGCCTCTTCAATGGAGCGCGTCTTGACCGAGGCCGCAAAGGAGACGATGGTCTTCGCCGGGGTGAGCGCAGGCTTGATCTCCGCGACCAGGTCCGGCACCTGGAAGGGCTTGACGCCGAGCAGGATCAGGTCGGCCTGTTTTGCCGCTTCCAGGTTGTCCGTGCTCACGTCCACGCCCCATTGCGAGCTCAGAGCCAGGGCTCGTTCGGCGTGAGCAACCGTGGCGTGAATCTGGTCGGCGGCAAACAGGTTCTGCTTGAGAAAGGCCTGCAGAAGTATTCCGCCCATCTTGCCGGCGCCGAGCACGGCGACATGGACGTGGGGCAACTGCGCGGGTGTCTGGTTAGCCTCGACAGCGATCTCCGCCATTGTTTTCCTTGTCTTGGATGAGAGTCGTGGTGCTGCAATCAGAATACGCGCGTCACTGGCTTGCTGCATCGTCTCCCGCGGCGACAGCGCGCTATTTCTGGCCGGCGATCCAGGCATTGATGCGCTCGTCCAGCACGTCCAGCGGCAGGGCGCCCGCGTCGATCACCTGGTCGTGGAAGGCGCGAATGTCGAACTTGTCGCCAAGCGCTTTCTTTGCGCGGTCGCGCAGCTCGAGGATTTTCAACTGCCCGATCTTGTAGGCCAGGGCCTGGCTCGGCCACGCGATGTAGCGGTCGACCTCGGCCTGCACACTGGTTTCGTCGATCGCGGAGTGGTCGTGGAAGAATTCCACCATCTGGTCGCGGGTCCAGTGTTTGGAATGAACGCCCGTGTCGACCACCAGGCGAATCGCTCGCCAGATGTCGTTTTCCAGCCGGCCATAGTCGGAGTAGGGATCCTGGTAAAAGCCGACATCCTTGCCCAGCCGCTCGGCGTAGAGTCCCCAGCCCTCAGTGAAAGCCGTATAACGCCCATACTTGCGAAACGTGGGTACGCCGGTCTGCTCGCGTGAGATGGAAATCTGCAGGTGATGACCGGGCAAGCCTTCGTGATAGGCGATCGACTCGACGGCATACAGGTTGCGATCGGTGGCGTTATAAGTGTCGATGCGCAGGCGGCCGGGGCGGCTGCCATCGGGCGATCCGGCCTCGTAGTAAGCCGGCGCAGAGGTCTTCTCGAGGTAATCCGGAACTGCCGTGACTTCGAATGGCGCCTTGGGCAAGCGGTCCGAAGAGAGAGGGCAGCTTCGCCTGCATGGGTGTGAGATAACCGCGATACGCGTCGAGCAGGGCTTCGCGAGAGCTGGCCTTGCAGCTTGGGATTGGTCTTCAGGCTGGCGCGAAAGCTGGTCAGGTCCTTGAAGCCAAGCTTCTGTGCGATAGCCAGCATGTCTGCCTCGTCCTTCTTCACTTCGTCGAGGCCGATCTGGTGGATCTGGTCCGGGTCAGATCTTGTGGTTGTTGTGCGCCGGATCAGGAACTGATAGTACTTCGCGCCATCGGACAAGGCGGAGATGCCGGGGTCTGTCGCGGCCCGCCGGGATGTAGGTCACCTCCATGAAATGGGCAAAGCGCTGATAGGCCGGCAACACCTGCTTGCCGATCACCGATAGCATCTCCTCCTTGATCCGTTCCTGTTCGGCTGGCGGAAATGGAGGCCGGGAACTTTTTCAGCGGCACGGCGAGCGGCGAGTCCTCGGGTTTCTGATTGGCGAGCTGCTTCACCTGATCCAGGGTTTTTTCGAGCAGGTATTTTGGCGGGACGCGATGATCGTCCATGCCGATAGACATGTTGGTCATCACCTGGTCGAAGGCGTTGGGAATGGCGCGCAGCCGGGCAATCCAATCGTCGTAGTCCTTTACCTCGGTGAAGCTGAGCTGAGCCACCAGCTGCGGATAGGTCGGAATAGATGCCGCCCATCTGGTTGACGGGCATCTCCCACTCCTTGAAGTCGGCGGCTTCCTCATCGTCGGTGAAACGGCGCAGCAGCAAGTCGCGGCTGGTTTTCTCCGCATCGGTGAGTCCGTCGGGTCGAAATCGCGGCGAGGCGCATCATCAGGGCTTGCTCGCGCGCGAGCCACTCATTTTCAGGCCTTCACCGAGTAGTCCGTGACCTTGTCATTCCAGCGCTTGTCGCCGATGGTCGAGGCGAATTCGGGCTCAAGCTTCGAGCCGTTCGTCCCAGTATTGCTGGAACACCGCGTTCAGAGCCTTGCGGCGATCTTCAACCGAAGCCGCAGGTGGGTTTTGCGGGCGTGCGGAGAGTGCGATGCTCACCAGGACAAGGGCGGCGGCGAGGGACGCGGAATCGATGCGTGGCCACGATGGGCATCCTTTCGACGTGAAATGGCCTTCCCGTCGAGTGTAGAGCACCGTGGCAGGTTGGCGGCGGCATGAACCCTGAACCCCTGCGGCCGCGTTGTGGCCAGTGGCCCCTCAGTGGGTGAGGATGCTTTGATTGCCGAGGATGCGATAGAGGGTCGAGCGGCTGATATGGAGCTGCCGCGCCGTGCGCAGCTTGTTGCCATGATTCAGGTCGAGAACATACTGCACGTGGCGATGAATCACATCGTCGAGCGTCAGACTTGCCGGGCGGATGGCCGGTTGGAACGCGGGTGGCGTGTCCATCTCCGACTGAAGAGGGCAGATCCTCCGGCCGGATCACGTCATCGGCCGCCTCCAGCAAGGCTGCCTCGAGCACGCTGGCCATTTCGCGAACATTCCCCGGCCAGGAATGCAGCAGCAGGCGTCCCAGCGCGGAGGAACTCAAGGCCATCGGTCGGTGCTGGTAGCGGGCGCAGATCCGGTCCAGCAGGGCCTGCGCGATCGGGGCGATATCCTCCCTGCGCATGCGCAGCGGAGGGATGGCGAACCGCACTGCGGTGAGACGAAACGCAAGGTCGGGCAACAGCTGACCCTGCCCGGCCAACTGGCGCAGCGAGCTTTGCGACGAGGCGACCAGCATGACTGGCCCCGACGAGCGATCCTGAATGGTCTTCAGTATGGCAAGGAGAAGACCCTGGCCGGGGGGTGCGAGAAGGTCGACCCGGTCCAGGTAGGTGAACCCGGTGATCGCGGCGGGGTCGGCCTCGTCCAACAGCCATTCCCGGGCATCGCGGCGCTTGAAAGCGGACGAAGAGGACAAGGGAGAGCAGCCAAGGAGATAGCGCGCCAGCGTTTGCTTGCCAACCCCGCATTCACCCTCGATTGAAGCAACCTGTACGTGGGGAGCTGCCATTTCCGCCTGCAGCAGAAGTTTGCGCCAGGCGGCACTGACACCAGCCACCTGCGACGCAAAGAATGGTTCCATCCCCACGACTCTCATACCCGATACAGGACGCGGCGATTGGATTGGCGATTGGACCTGAGACTGGAACTGTCCGGTGCTCTGCATCGTTCTCAACTGCCCCCGCTTTTCTGGCCTGAATCCGAGCGGCCAACACAGGGTATTCATCGGCGAGCGCGCACAAAACATGAACCGGAGAGGCGAGTCGTCTCTCCGGTCCGGAATTTCATGCTTGAAGGAAAATCAGCTTCACTTGCGGAAGCGTTTTGAAGGCTCGTCGGAGAAGATCTGGCCGTCCTTGATGTGCACCACGCGATGGGCATAATCGGCGATATCCGGCTCGTGCGTTACCAGCACAATCGTGTTGCCCTTGGCGTGGAGAGTATCGAACAGGGCCATGATCTCGATGCCGGTCTTCGAGTCCAGATTGCCGGTGGGTTCGTCGGCGAGGATGATGGAGGGCCGGTTCACCAAGGCCCGGGCGATGGCGACACGCTGGCGCTGACCGCCGGAGAGTTCGTTGGGCTTGTGATTCATGCGGTCTCCCAGACCTACGTTGGTCAGAGATTCCTTGGCGCGTTCGATGCGGGCGGCGGACGGCGTGCCGTTATAGATGAGCGGCAGTTCCACGTTGTGCAGCGAAGTGGCGCGCGCCAGCAGGTTGAAGGTCTGGAAGACGAATCCGATTTCCTTGTTGCGGATGCGCGCCAGCTGGTCGTCGTCCAACTCGCTGACCAGCTGGCCGTTGAGCCAGTATTTGCCCTTGGAAGGGGTGTCCAGGCAGCCGATCAGATTCATCAGCGTCGATTTGCCGGAGCCTGACGGGCCCATGATGGCGACATACTCGTTGTGCCGGATGCGCAGCGAAACGCCGCGCAGCGCGTGGACCTGCTGCTCGGAGCCCATATCGTAGGTCCGCCACAGGTCCTCGACAACAATTACGTCGCCGCTCGGAGCCGCCTCGGGTAGCGCTACATCTTCACTGATGATGCTGTCCAGGGCCATACCCATAAGTTCCTCTGCATTCTGCTTGCGGACTGTCGGCAGGCACCTGCCAAGTATCTTTCACGCGGCGCGGTGCTGGCACGCTTCTACACAATTCGACTTCCGGCAAGGCGTTTTATTTGCATCAGGCACTTGCTTTTTTCGATGGACTACGAATTACCCGGGGTTGGAGTGGGCGGCTTTGCGGTGTCGCGTTTGATCAAAGAGCCGTCCTTGAGGCCCCGCAAGGTTTTATACGGACCGGTCACGACCTCGGTTCCTTCATTCAGCCCGGACAGCACCTCGATATCGGTTGCGCCGGTAATCCCGGTGGTCACGGGCACGAACTTGGCCCGGAGCTTGCCATGAGCGTCCTTGTCGATGACAAAAACTCCCTGCTGTTCGGGCGCCGGCTTGGCGCCCGGCGTGGGTGCTGAAGCCGCTTCCACTTTGCCCGAGGAGCTGCCCGGCGTTTCCGGCGCGTGCATCGTGAGTGCCTGGATGGGCAGGGAAACCACGCTGTTCTTGTGAGCCGTGGTGATCTTGGCGGTGGTTGAAAGTCCGGGACGCAGCTCGTCCGAGGGCTGATCGAGAGTCACCACCACCTTGAAGTCCTTGGCCTCTTCGGTGCCGGTCGTCGACTGCGAGGTCGCCACGCCGCTCGAGCGCAGCAGCGCCTGGTCGCCAACCAGGGTCACGTGGCCTTTGTAGACCTTTCCGGGGATGGCGTCGACGGTGACGTCAGCCGGCTGGCCGATCTTGACGTTCACAATGTCGGTCTCGTCGACCTTGACTTCGGCGGTGATCACGCTCATGTCGGCGAGCGTCATCAGGGTCGAGCCGGCCGTGTTCTGAATGCCGGTGACCACAGTCTCGCCTTCCTTGACCGGCATGTTGGTGACGAGGCCGGCGAAAGGGGCGATAGCGATGGTCTTATCGAGCATGTCCTGATTGGCGCGGAGGGTGGCAACCTGCGTTTGCAGATGGCCGCGCGCGGACTCAGTCTGCGCCTTGGCCTGGTTTAGCTGGGCAGCCATTTGCGCGACCGTCGCGACGTCGGTGTCGTATGCGGCCTTCTTGCTGTCGAAATCCTGCTTGGCCATGATCCCGGCCTTGTAGAGTCCCTGGGCGCGATCCCAGTCGAGCTTTTTCTGCTCCAGGTCCGCCTTGGCGCGCTCCATGTTCGCTTCCGCGGTCTTTTCGGCGGCGATGTAGGAATTGATGTCGGTCTTGGCTGCTGCGATTGCAGCTTCCTGCCCGGCGACATTGGCCTCTTGCTGGACATTTTCGATCGTGAGCGACCGTCTGGCCCTTCTTGACGGAGTCTCCCTCTTTCACATAGAAGTGGGTTACCCGGCCCATGACATTGGCGCCGACGTTTACGATAGGTCTTCGGCTTGATCTGGCCGGTGCCGCTCACGACCGTGGACAGGTCCTGCTTGACAAGCTTGGCAGTCAACACCTTGGTATAGCCGGACTGCTGCTTGACCACGTAGAAGGTGACCAGCCCGGCAACCACGAGTACGCCTAAAACGATAAGAAGAATCTTTTTCATGTGCAGTGCTTGCTCCCAGGTCTCCCCAACTTCAAGTTTACGTAATCACCCCTGCGATAGTTCCGATGGCTCCGCCAAAGTTCGGCTTCCCTTGGCTGGACACTACCGAGCCCTTCGTTTCGCACCGCAGTGCAGACGGGTAGAAGATCGGGCCCTCCCGATCCCCAGACCGATCAGAAAACCCGGCTGGGTAAACTGCGCCCATCGGCTGGGCTTCCGGATTCACCAGTCAGATCCGGTGAGTCATCCCAGGTGAGTTATTCCGGGGTGCCAAGTCCGGGCAGTCCCAGCTGCCCGACGAATCCACCCCGACCGTATCTCTTGTCTCGAGAACACAACTTCCGCTTCTTCGACGGCTGATGTGGATGGGTCGGATGTTTGCGCTAGTTCTAAGGACGATTGTAGGGCGTGCCGGGTCTCAAAACATTGCCGCTCGTATTAAATTGTTTGGGGCTCGAAGGGTAACGTTGAGACCCGGTCTGCCGTCTAAAGCACGAGCCCAACCGCCTTCGCGCGTCTTGCCCGACGATGTTCCGGACCCGTAGAATAAGGCATCCAGGAGTTGTTCAAGGCAATGAAGTTCAACCGCCCACCGTTTCTCTGCGTCGCACTGGGTTGCGGCCTCTCCCTCTTTCAGGCAGCCGGGCTCCATGGCCAGCAGTCGGTCAGCCCCGCTCCGCCGGTCAACTCCCAGGGACAGGACCAGGACCCGCTCAAGCGACCTCGGACGTGACGAAGAGACCCGAAAAGCCCAGAAAGCGGTCCGGCAGGAGTTAAAAGGCGCGTACAAGACCTGGCTGGACCAGGACGTGACCTACATCATTTCGCGACGAGGAACGGAAGGCCTTCAAGAACCTGAGCAACGACGAGGAGCGGGATGCCTTCATCGAGCAGTTCTGGCTGCGCCGCAATCCCAATCCCGATTCCCCCGAAAACGAGTTCCGCGAAGAGCACTACCGGCGTATTGCCTATGCGAATGAGCACTTTGCGGCCGGCAAGCCGGGCTGGAAGACGGACCGCGGCCACATCTATATCGCCTTCGGCAAACCGGACTCCATCGACGCCCACCCCTCCGGCGGCTCTTACCAGCGTCCCATGGACGAGGGCGGCGGTGAAACCTCCACATTTCCGTTTGAAATGTGGCATTACCGCTATCTCGAGGGCGTCGGCGATAACGTCGACCTCGAGTTTGTCGATACCTGCCAGTGCGGCGACTATCACTTCACCATCGACCGCGGCGAAAAAGACGCTTTGCAGCATGTGCCCGGCATGGGACTGACCCAGTGGGAAGAGATGGGCCAGGCCAAGAAGGCCGACCGCTTCAAGGGCGGATTCGAGAATCTGGGAACTGGGCCCGCTGGGACAGGGACAGCAGTCCAAGCAGTTTGACCGCATTGAACTGGCCGCCAAGATTTTTGCTCCCCCGCCGATCAAATTCAAGGATCTGGACAACGCCATCTCCGAACACACCATCCTGAACGGCCCCATCTTCCCGTTCGATGTGCGCACCGACTTTATCAAGGTGACCGAAAACACGGTGCTGGTGCCGATCACCATCCAGATCAAGAATCGCGACGTCACCTTTGTGACCAAGGACGGCGTGGCCCGGGGCGTGGTCAATATTCTGGGCAAGGTGACGACCCTGACGCACAAGACGGTGCAGACCTTTGAAGACACGGTCGAAGTAGAGCAGCCGGCCGAATTGCTGGAGAAGAGCCTGGACCGCAAGTCGATCTACTGGAAGGCGGTGCCCGCTGCTGCCCGGCCTCTATCGCCTGGATATCGCCATCAAGGACGTGAACAACCCCGACCATATCGGCATCTACGGCCGGGGCATCGACGTGCCCACGTACCACGATGAAAAGCTGGCCACGTCATCGCTGATCCTGGCCGATCAGATGAGTCCGGTGGATTCGCACTCCATCGGCGCCGGCAACTGCGTGATCGGCAACACCAAGATTTGCCCGCGGGTGACTCCCAATCCGGCCACCCCGGTCAATTTCAAACGCAGCCAGCAGCTGAATTTCTGGATGCAGGTCTACAATCTCGGCATCGACGAGGCCAGCAAAAGTAATCTGGCCACGGTTACTTATCAGATTATCGACAGCTCCAACAACACCGTGGTGTTTGAAAAGCAATTGGATTCAAAGGACTTGGGAGCGCACAGCGATCAGTTGACCGTGGAAAAGTCGCTCCCCATGGCGGGTCTGCAGCCCGGCAAATACAGGGTGACGATTAAAATAAATGACACAATCTCAAAACAAGAGATTGCGCAATCGGCACCTTTTGTCGTGGAATAGTATGCATCGTCCCGTGCAGCAGGGTTACCGGGCATCAGATCAGGGGAACCGGGCGGGACTCTTTGAACGAATTTCGCCAGGGACGCCGCCGGATCACCAATATCAGTGATTATGCGCAGGCTCCATCTCGCGTTGTTTGCAGTCCTGATCGGCCTGGGGAGTGCTCCGGCTCGCTTGGGCCGGACCGCCTTCGATCAACGGAATGGTGTCGGACTCCGCGGGCGTACCCCAGATCGGGGCGGTCGTTCAACTGCTGCGTCCCGACATGTCGGTGGTCGCCACCGTCTACACCACGGCCAAAGGCCGGTTCTCCTTCGCGGCGTTCTGCCCGGAAAGTATGCCGTCAAGGCGATGGGCACCGCGTTTCTGCCGTCCCTGCGGGAAAACGTCCGCGTCCGGACCAATACCGTTGTCAATCTGACGCTCAACACTCTCTATGAAGTGATGCAGTGGCTTCCGGCTGAGCCGCGCGCGGTTGACGCACAGAAGGACGACTGGAAGTGGACGCTGCGCTCTGCAGCCAACCGTCCATTGCTGCGCTGGCTTGAGGATGGACCCCTGGTAGTGGTTTCGGAAAGAGCAGGCGCTGCTCCCAAACTCAAGGCCCGCTTGATGGCTACCGGCCAGCAGGGCACCTTCGGGGAAAACGGCGAGCGCATCACGGCGGAGATGGAGAACACGCCTTCCGATAGCCGCGAGTTGCTGGCCCGCGTCGATTTTGAGCCCGGTTCGGATGCGGGGATGGAGTCCATGCTGGGTTTCCGCCAGGAACTTGGGTTCGCAGGTTCAGTGCAGACGGTCGCGGCCGTGGCCATTCATCCCGAAGTGGAAGGCGCGGGCGCGGAAGGGCTGGATGAAGCCGCCATGCGCACCTCGGAGACGCTGCATCTGGGCGACGAATTCGAGGGAGAAGTCGGCTCCGAGCAGTTGGTGGCGCGCTTTGCTGCGAAATCTCCCAACACGGTGGTGGCCGCTCTTCCCTTTGTGACAGCGGGCTGGCGCAAAGACAATTCGACAGTTCGGTACCGCATGACCACGATCGTGCCCGGCGCTCGTGTCGACGGTGAATCCGAAGCCTCGGGATGGCTGCCCGCCGTTTCCGTGCAGAACGGCCGCCTGGTGCTGGAGCGGGGATTGCACCAGGAGATCGGCTGGGAGCGCAGGACAGACGCCTCCGACGTTGCATTGCTGGTCTATGCCGACCGGATGGAGCATCCTGTGCTCGAAGCGATGACGCGCATGGCTGCCGGCGGCGATGCACAGTTTGGGGGAGACGCCCTCATCGACGGCTCCGCTCATTTGATCCGCGCCGCAGGTCCGGAGTTTTTCACGACCGGGATGATGGCGACGGTGAATCATCGCCTCCCCGGCGACAACGAGATTCGGGTCAGCATTGCCAATGGCGACGCCCTGGTGATGCCGGCCGCCGGCCGCCCCCTGCCCTTCAATGCCGTGCTGGCATCGGCCCGTCCCCGCCGCGCAACCATGTACTCCATCTCGCTTTCCGGAACGCTCGACGGGACCGGGACCCGTTGGCGCGCGAGTTATCGCTGGCAGCCCGAAGAGACCGTAACGCGGGTGGCTCCGTTCGCCGGCGATGCGGCGGAGCCTTTCTTCAATCTCCACCTTCGCCAGCCGGTCAACTGCCGCCGCGAGGGAGGCAGGACTGTCGACGTCATGGTGGACGTGCACAACCTGCTGGCGCAGGGCTTCCGGCCTTTCGTGCTCACTGACGGCTCGGTACTGATGTTTGCACAGGACTCAGCGCAGCGTAAGCGGCGGTTTCGCCTTTACTTTCTGATCCGAATCCTCAACACTCAATTGTCTACGCCGGTGTGGATGACTCCCGATTTGGGCTCGCGCCGGAGGTCTGACGTGTGAAATTCCAGCCGGCCCCGCCTTTGGAAATCGCTTCAGCGTTATGCTATTCTCTTCAAGGTGGCAGCAGTTCAAAGCTGTTGCCTCGATCGTGCGCAGCCCTTCCCGCCGCACGGTCTTCAGACCATGGACGCGTAGCTCAACTGGCAGAGCATTCGGCTCTTAACCGACAGGTTGAAGGTTCGATTCCTTCCGCGTCCACCATTAGAATCAATCAGTTAGCGCGGTTGGCGTCTGGGTTCGTTCTCCCGTACCGGGGACTTTACCAAGGACCCCAACAGATTCATAGATGTAGAAGCCCCCTTCCAAAAGGAAGAGGCTTGGCACAATGCCAAAGCCCGCCGGATAGATCAGTCTCGGGAAATAGCGATGCATGGACACGCTGGCTTATGTTCGACCTGACGGAGCAGTGGCGAGATCCGGGCGGGAGTTGCGCTTATACGACGATGCTATCGAAACCCGATGGAATTGAGATGCCTTCGAGGCGCTGGTAAAGGTCGACAGCTTGTCGCTCCGTCATGCTGCTAACAAGGTCTATCGCAGTTCTCTTTTTATCGTTCTCGGATAGCTCAGATGCCCGCAGTTGATCGCGAAAGAAAATCGGCAGAATGCCACTTGGATTTTTTCGTGCTGTTTCCGCCAGAAAGATCCTTGCCAGCCGTTTTATTATTTTTCTCTGAGCTTGATGCTGGATGGCTAGACTGGGCGCCTCAATGACATAGCACCAGGTCAACTGCTTCAAAATTGCTACATCGCATTCGGCGAGAGACTCTCGCCGGACCGTTTTTGGGTGGGGACTAGGCGAAGACTCCAATGTCAGGGCGTTAATGAATCTGTTGATCAATCGACTGCTAAACATCCGCAAGTTTGCATGGTCCTCTTTACTACCCTCATAATGCTGCTCGAACTGAAAGCCCGTAAAGATAAGCAAATTGTCGAATACCTCCTCCAATTCGCTCGGCGAAACAGACTGCAGGATACCGTCTTTCCGATCATTGCCCACGACAAATGCAAAGAATCGCTCCCGTTCTTTGCTGGAAAGCTGTCCCGGCCTGCGTTTCAGGAGGTGTAATGGAATGAGACCCGCACGAAAAAAATCTTCAACGTCATGAACTGAGTACGTTACATCATCGGACCAATCCATGATCTCGGCTTCAGCCGCTCTCCCATACCTATTCGCCAGGAGATCGGGCTTGCGAACCCAATCAAATACCTGTCTGTCGCAATCGTATGCACCCCACTTCTCTTTGCGCCTATTGGGGTCGGAAGGATCGAGCGGGCGGTCAGAGTGCGCCCAGGGGTATTTGAGGATACCCCTCAGGCTGCCACGGGTCAGGTTTAACCCGCTGTACCGGTCTGATCGTACTCCAAGTTGCGTGACAATTCGAAAACTCTGTGCATTGCCTTCGAAACCTCCGAAATTCTTTGCGACCTCATTGAGTACCTCTTCCGCTAGATGTCCGAACGGAGGGTGCCCGATGTCGTGGGCCAAGCAGGCTGTTTCGACGGCGTCTGGATCAATACCGCCCAATGATTGGCATTCGTGTGGTTGTTTCTGGCAAAGTTTTTCGGCCAGCCTGCGGCCCACCTGAGCAACCTGCAAGCTGTGGGTCAACCGAGTATGAAAAACGTATCCACCGGAAGCTGAAGCTACCTGCGTAACGCTCAGGAGACGCTTGAAGGCGGAAGAGTAAAGGATGATGTCCCTATCTCGCTCGAAAGGACTGCGATCATCCCCCTCTCGAAATCGAGATTCCTTGCAGAAACGGGCAGTCCTGTCGAGGGAATCCACGTTTAGACGGCGGGGGCATGAACCGCAGGATGCAGACGACCGTCGTACTCAAATCGGATTGAACCATCCTCGAGCAAATCGGACACGGCAATCTCGATTTCCTTGCCGTAAGCATCGCCCTCGAGAGCCTTGACTAATTCAACCGGACGCATGGCTTCCGCCTTAATTGTGTCAAAGACTTTTTCTTTCAATGAGATGCTGAGTGTGGTCATATTTCTCCGTCAGTTGGTTAGACGCCCTTAATGCCGCTTCGTGATGCTTCCACTTGTTGAAGGTTCAAGCCTAGCATCGAACACTTTCGTTTAGGAAGTGTCAATTGGGGGTACTTCCCCCTACCCGGTACCGCCATGTGCACTCCCACTATTGTGTAGTCTAGAACTCCCAAGAAATTGCGCATTTGATCAATGTCACGGAAACGGAGGGCAATGGATCCCAGGGAGGAAACTTGGCGGCTGGCCCAGTTCCTGACCACCTAGAGCATCAGTGTCACCCACTCCTCGAGGACTTTCGGTGATCCATGTCACGAACCTAGATCATACCGAAGCGGTGAAGGGATGCAACTACTGGAGCCGAGGGGCAGACGGCTCGCCGCGATCCCTCTCGCCATTGGGCGCTATCTCGGTCTGTTTCCCGCTGATGCTCTCGACTGCTCCTCGCAGTTCATTTAGCGAAAAATGACCATATCGCTTCGCCATCAGCACCATCGTTGATCCGCTCCAACCGACGATCTTGGCAACCTTCGCAATAGGTATTCCGGCGTTCAACATACGCGAAACCGCTGTGTGCCTTAGATCGTGGAATCGACAGGAGAGCGGCTTGATCTTCTCGGCCTGGGCCGTTTCTTCCTCTGTATCGGCCTCATCCGTGCTCGTCCCGGCCAGAATCTTTGCAGCCCGCAGCCTGGCAGCTTCCCAAGCCTCCTTGATGCTCCCGATTGGCTTGGTTGGATCAACGTGGTACGCCTTGGGCGAAAGCGAGAAGCCATCCCCAGCACCACCGTAACGCTCGGTCGGGAAGACGTAATGCTCAGGCTTGCGCTCCGGGAAATGAGTCGTCCAGAAGCTGAGCGCGGCGATTGCGCGCTGACTCAGCGGCACGACGCGCCCCGTGCCCGCGGCCGTTTTGTCCTTGCCCCACTTCAGGCAGCGGTTCTCAAAGTCCACATTGCCCCACTGCAGGGTGCGGATGGTTCCGTACCGTGCACCCGTCTCGATCGCCAGCGTGACGAACGGCACCAGGGAACGTGAGCGGGATTGGGCGCAGCCCTTCAGGAGCGCGACTTCCTCTTTCGGCGTGATGGCCCGCCCGATGTCGTCGTGCGTGGTGAGCATTGTTACTTCTGGCTGGATCCGCGCCCACTGGCCGGCCCGCTTGAGGATGGCGCGCAATGTTCCCACTTCGAGATTCACTGTCTTTGGCGAGGCTGCTTCCTCGAGGCGCCTTTGCTGATACCGGGCAATGTCGCGGGCCTCCATATCGCACACCAGCTTGCGGCCGAGCTCCGGCAGCAGATGCGCGAGGTTGGCTTTCTCGATCACGACCGATCGCGGCGCCAGGGACGCTTTCTTCATGTCGAGCCATTCGTCCGCAGCGACCGAGAGTAGCCGCGGCGCTTGCGCCTTCTTGATGCCCGCCGCCCCTTCCTCCAAGGCGCGCCGGCGCTTATCCTCGATCTTCACCGCGAGTGTCTTGGAACGCGTTCCCGTGGTTTCGCGAATCCGCTGGCCATGGAAAATGAAGTCCATGGTCCAAACCTTGCTGCCCTTATAACGAAAGACTGACATGTTGCGCGGCCCCCTTCTTTGCCACTGTTTGAATGGCTTTCCAATTGTCCGCTCTGGTGACCCACTTTCGGGTGACGCCGGCGGGATAGACCTTCAGCAGGTCCGCGGAACGTTCGATTTTCCGGCTAAGGTAATGAGCGATTTGGTCTTTCAGTTTGGGATTCTTGTGCCAGTCGGAATCCCCTCGAATCTGTTCGCCAAAATGGGTCGCGGCCAAGGAGTGCAGTTTCCCCTCAGCCCGGTCCCGGTCGTCCGCCGTCGCCGCCTTGGCGCTTTTGAGACTACGTGCCCTCTGGCATTCGTCGCAGCGCGGGCCACTCTTGTAGGGTCGCGTCCAGTGCTTCAGGACGAAATATCGCCCGCAGTCCGGGTCACGGCACTTGCCCAGCTTGTAACTAAGACCTGAAAGCAAAAAGAGCACCAATTTTTCGCTCGCGACAGTTTCGATGAACAATTCCAGGGCAAATCCCGCCGCTGGCGGAGTCTTCTCGGCCTCGAGGTCGAACCATAACTGAAGGCCGTCCTTTGTCCCGAGGAGATGCATCTTTCCGCGCGTCGAATACTTGTAGACCGCCGCACTTACCGCATTGGCACGCTCATAGCTACGGCTCGCCGGGCACTCCACCCCATTGGCCTCTCTGCCGGAATCCAGCCACTCGTCGACCCATCGCCTGAGGCGCCGCCCAAGGTCGAACGTCCGTTGACCATCGTCGACGGAGACTTCGGGTTTCTTGCGAGCCTGGTTTGCCATTCTCGCCGCCCAGTGGCTTTTGGGCTTCTCCGGCGGCAGAGTCTCCGAGATTCTGTTCAGCCGCCCCCAGAGCTCTTCTCTTGATTCATCCTCGAAGTTCAACACTGACAAGAACTCTCCCAGGTCAAGCTTCTGAACCGTTCTTAACGGATGCATGGGGAGCTGAGCGTCAACATCAATGCGGGCGGGGAGAAAGGAGGTGATGGACTCGGCGACGGCGGCCCCGAAATTGTCGATCATCCTTCCCGTTTCGGATTCGGCCATTGGGTCCTTCTCCTACGGACTGATTTTTGATAGCGAGTCTTTACGTAGAGATACTAGCATAAAACATTGCAACGGGAACGGAAGTCGCTCACACTTGCAATAGAGCGGCGGAATCGCCAGCAATTTGCAGAACAGGGAGAATCCAGAAATGGCCGAGAGGCAAGCGGCTGAGAGGCTGTTGAAGATCAAGGAATCTGCTGACCAACTCAACGTGTCCGACCGGACTATGTGGGACTGGGTATACCAGCGCAAGGTCGAATCAGTGCGCATCGGCCGTTCCGTGCGCATTAAACAATCCTCGCTCGACAAACTGATCGAGCAGGGCACCACCCCGGCCAAGGCTAACTGAGGAGCGCCATGGCAATTTCAGACTCATCCTTTCCAGTCTGCGCAGAAAGGCAGGATCTCTTAGTCCGGGAGCACTGGCTGAGATCCGACGCAAAATTGGAACCCGATCAACAACGTGCCGCACGACTCGCCAATGCTGCCCTGGCCGGGCAGAAGACATGGCACCAGCACGAGGAAGCCTGCCCTACCTGCCGCCTTAGGGAGGCCGCCTGATGGCTCGATATCGGAAGATCGACACGCGCATCTGGAATGATGCGAAGTTCAATGCTCTCTCGGAGCGGGGCAAGTTGGTGTTCTTCTACGAACTCACGCATCCGAACCTCACGATGCTGGGCGCCATGCGCGCCACGGTTCCAGGGCTCGCAGCGGAACTCGGAATGCAAACCGAAGCCTTTGCGGAAGCCTTTCGGGAAGCCTTAGCAAAGGGTATGGCGAAGCATGATGAGAAGGCCTCTTTTTTGTGGCTACCGAACTTCCTCAAGTACAACAAACCGGAATCCCCTAACGTCGTAAAATCGTGGCCCGATGCATTCGACCTCTTACCTGAATGCACCATGAAGTCCGAACTGTTCCAACAACTTAAAGCCTTTGCGGAAGGCATGACGAAAGGCTTCAATGAAGCCTTTGCGGAAGCCTTTCCGATAGCCTTCGCGAAGACTATGCCTTATCAGGAACAGGAACAGGAACAGCAATATACATCCCCGGCTACGCCGGAGACCTCGAGACAGAAGTCGTCACGAAAAGACCGCATCCCTGAAACCGTCCTGGTGGAGATCTATCACGCCTACCCGCGGCACATCGGAAAACCGAAAGCGCTGAAGGCCATCGAAAAGGCAATCCGCGCGATCGGTCCATCAAGGGATGCCCAATGGCTCCTCTCGAGAACGCTTACGTACACCAAGCAACGTAAAGGGGAGGACGAAAAGTTCACTCCCCATCCAGCGACATGGTTCAATGGCGGTCGGTACGATGACGAGGATTTGCAACCTAGGCAGATTTGCGTTCCGGAACCGCCCCAAGAGCCCAACGGCTTCGCGCACCCCAACAGGGCGATAGGCCTTGACAACATCCGAGCAAAGGCGGGGTTGCAATGACCGTTCCTAACCTGGCAGCCCTCGACGCGTCCTTGCCTGCCAATGTCGATGCCGAAAGGGTCATCCTGGGCGCGATCATGCTCGACAATGCGGCTTTCTTTGAAGCTGCCGAGAAGATCAACGCGGCCGATTTATCGCTCGACTCTCACCGGCGAATCTTCCTGCGCATGAATGACTTGATCAACTCGCAGCGCGCGGTGGATCTTGTCACACTGTCGAATGAGCTTGGCCGCTCAAAAGAGATTGAGTCCGTGGGTGGGGTAGCTTATCTCGCTTCGCTCACTGAAGGGCTGCCGCGTCGCCCGGTGATCGAAGAGTACATCCGGATAGTCCGGGAAAAGCGGATGCTGCGGGAGGTCATGCGCTTTTGCGCCGAGGCGTCGACGCGCGCTGTCGATCAGAGTGAAGATCCAGATTCACTAATCGCTGACTTAGACCGGCAACTACTGGAAATCGCCCGCTGTTCCGAGGGAGAGGTAACGCTCGCTTCGCAGAGCGATGCTGCATTCCAGGAACTCTCCGATCTGCGAGAGCGAAAGATGGAGCCGGCGGTTTCGACTGGCCTCCCGAGTCTCGATCGGATTATCGGCGGATACAGACGAAAGCGCCTTTATGTCGTCGGCGGCCGTCCGTCGATGGGCAAAACGAGCCTGATGATTGAGGCAGCGATTCAGCATTGCGATCGCGGCATTCGCACGCGTCTGGTGTCGCTCGAAATGACGGCGGAGGAACTGTTGCACAGGATGTTTGCGGCCATCTCCGATGTTGCTTTCGAACGCCTTATTGAGCCGGAAACCTTGAACGCAACGGAGTGGGAAGCAGTGAAACGGGCGAGAGTTCTGGTAGACGAATGGCCGCTCGAGATCGACGACCGCGACGGGCAAACGATCGATTTCGCGTTGGCGGGCTGCCGGCTGAGCTGCCGCCGAAGGCAGACTGGCTTTGTGGCGCTCGACTACGTTCAAAACCTTCGATTCAACGGCCCGGGGAAGTTGCGATATCAGGAGATCAGCGACGCGGCAAAGCGTCTCCGCCAGTTCGCGAAAGAGGAGAATATCCCGATTCTATTGCTGTCCAGCATCACCGAGGGCCAAGAGAAAAATCCCAATAAGCGTCCGACGCTGGCCGACCTTCGCGGCTCAGGGGATCTGGCTTTCCATGCGGACGTGGCAGCGCTGATTCACCGCGAGCGCGGCGAGGACGGCGCCAGCATCGACAAGCGAACCGAGATCGTCGTAGCAAAGCAGCGCGGCGGCCGCACCGGCGTTGCATACGCCGCCTACAACACGAACGCGCTGCTCTTTGAGGAGAGGCGATGATCGGGCCTGGTGACAAAGTCTTTCTCCGTGCTTGCGACGCCGGTGAGCCCGGAACCGTCATCCGCGAAGAGCGGGGCAAACTGACCGTCTATTGGGCCGACCTGGATTACTGGAGCAAGCACCAGCCGGAAGCGCTAGAGATCGCGCCGAGAAACGGAGTGAACCAAAATGGCTGATTACTGCCACATACAGCACTGGTTCGCACAAAAGATGGTCGAGCTTTGCCGATTCATTCGCGAGACCGAGGAGATGGAGACCGTGGCTCTGTTGGAGCAGGTTCGTGCGGATCTCGAAGCATCTCGCCGGCGCCATCGCGAGAACTGCCCCAATTGCGTTGGGAGGCTCACATGGGGGGATCATTCTGATGATCCAACTCGAGACGAATCGCTCGGGGTCGACCTGGGAGCTGTTATCCGCTACAAATCGGTTCCGCCCGCCCCGTCCCGTAGGGAGACCACCAGATGCCGCAGACACTGATGGACGAGGTAATCCATACCTTTCAGGCGGTCGGATCCCAGGGCCGCCAAAACTCCATCCTGATCCGCATGGTTGCCGAACGGCTGCGCGCACAGGGAAAGGCCGTCAAGACGGGCTTTGGCGTCATGTACACCAGGCGCTGGTGTCCAACTCCCGGGCGGATTGACTTGTCCATCGTAGACAACGGCGTGACTGTCGCCGTCGAAGTTGACCATGCCAGTCCTCGCAAGGGTTCTCTGTCGAAATTGCGGGCCTCCAATGCAACTTTCAAGCTGGTAGTGCTCACGTCTCCGAGGGCATCGGACGCGCCACCGCAACAGGAGGAAGGGATCGATGCGATTGTTGCTCTGCGACAGCCGGATTATCCGGACGCCGAAGCGCCATTGGCCGCCGCGGTACCGCCTAGCGAAGCCCGCTGGCCCGTGGACTCCTACGCCTCGTTGGACCGTCGCCAGCGCCTCGACAGCAAAGCGGATCTCCGCCGGAAAGGGCGAACTCCGTCGAAAGAGCAGTACGTCTATCGCGTCCAGCCCGAGGTCGTTGCCATTCCGCCATGGGCGTATGCCAAGCGCGTGCAGGAGTTCGATGCGACCGCCGATTATGTGTGGCTTAAGAGCCGGCAGCTTGCCGATCGACTCGCCAAGATGGATCGCGAAGAGAACGGCCATCCCGAGCTGATGCGTGTACAGGCAAAACGCTGCCGGGCCTGTGGACTCCTCAAATTGAACTTGCTGGCCCAACATCGCAAGAAGCTGGACGAAAGCGCATTTGATGGACGCCTGTTGCCGTGTGGTCCCGAGTGCATCACGCGGAGAAGGCAGCAGAAGGGGCAAATCTGAAACAAATTTTGGTCGGTGGTATAAAGAGGGAGGGGAGATTCCTAAACAGAAGTGCCTCACAATATCGTTATTGATCGAAAACCCGCCTTGACCCTTTGAACACGAGCCGTGCTTACTTACGAGCGAGCTAAATCGTCTTGTGCAAACAACGGACAAGATCGTCGTCGTGGCGGCCATCTGCTCGGATCATCCGGGAAAACGAAGGGTGAGTGGCACGACCTCTGGGTTATCGTGCGGCAACCTGGTATCTGGGTCTATCATCACAGCCGGTCAAACCGATAAGTACACGTTTCAAGCGACGGCGGCGAACGAGATTCTCACCCTGACCCTGGTGGACACCGGCGGATTCGCGTCCGGCACGGCTGTGGTCTCGCTCATTGCCCCCTCCGGCCAGGTGCTGACGTCCTTTGGTGCTAATAACCAGGCGCAAGTCCCACTTCCCGCGACTGGCACCTACGGAATTCAAGTAGTAGGCAGCGGCTTCACCGCCATCGGCCAGTACAATCTGGGGCTGGATTGCCGCAAGCCCACGGCTCCAGTGAAGGCGGCGCTCGGCTGCGGCGCACTTGCGCACGGGAGCCTTACCGCACTGGGCCAAGTGGATCAGTACACGTTTCAAGCGACGGCGGCGAACGAGATTCTCACGCTGACCCTGGTGGACACCGGCGGATTCGCGTCCGGCCCGGCTGCGGTTTCGCTGTTTGCCCCCTCCGGCCAGGCGCTGGTGACCTTTCTTGCCGCTAATGGCCAGGTGCAAGTTCCACTTCCCGCGGCTGGCACCTATGTACTTCAGGTAGTTGGCAGCGGCTTCACCGCCACGGGCCAGTACAATCTGGGGCTGGAATGCCGCAATCCCACGGCCCCAGTGAAGGCGGTGCTCGGCTGCGGCGCACTTGCGCACGGGAGCCTTACCGCACTAGGCCAAGTGGATCAGTACACGTTTCAAGCGACGGCGGCGAACGAGATTCTCACGCTGACCCTGGTGGACACCGGCGGATTCGCGTCCGGCCCGGCTGCGGTTTCGCTGTTTGCCCCCTCCGGCCAGGCGCTGGTGACCTTTCTTGCCGCTAATGGCCAGCAGCAAGTGCCACTTCCCGTGGCTGGAACTTATGTACTTCAGGTAGTGGGCAGCGGCTTCACCGCCACCGGCCAGTACAATCTGGGGCTGGATTGCCGCAATCCCACGGCGCCAGTGAAGGCGGTGCTCGGCTGCGGCGCACTTGCGCACGGGAGCCTTACCGCACTGGGCCAAGTGGATCAGTACACGTTTCAAGCGACGGCGGCGAACGAGATTCTCACGCTGACCCTGGTGGACACCGGCGGATTCGCGTCCGGCCTGGCTGCGGTCTCGCTGTTTGCCCCCTCCGGCCAGGCGCTGGTGACCTTTCTCGCCGCTAATGGCCAGCAGCAAGTGCCACTTCCCGTGGCTGGAACCTATGTACTTCAGGTAGTGGGCAGCGGCTTCACCGCCACCGGCCAGTACAATCTGGGGCTGGATTGCCGCAATCCCACGGCGCCAGTGAAGGCGGTGCTCGGCTGCGGCGCACTCGTGCCCGGGAGCCTTACCGCACTGGGCCAAGTGGATCAGTATACGTTTCAAGCGACGGCGGCGAACGAGATTCTCACGCTGACCCTGGTGGACACCGGCGGATTCGCGTCCGGCCCGGCTGCGGTTTCGCTGTTTGCCCCCTCCGGCCAGGCGCTGGTGACCTTTCTTGCCGCTAATGGCCAGCAGCAAGTGCCACTTCCCGTGGCTGGAACTTATGTACTTCAGGTAGTGGGCAGCAGCTTCACCGCCACCGGCCAGTACAATCTGGGGCTGGATTGCCGCAATCCCACGGCGCCAGTGAAGGCGGTGCTCGGCTGCGGCGCACTTGCGCACGGGAGCCTTACCGCATTAGGCCAACTGGATCAGTATGCGTTTCAAGCGCAAGCGCACCAGATTGTCACGCTGACCCTGGTGGACACCGGCGGATTCGCGTCCGGCCCGGCTGCGGTCTCGCTGTTTGCCCCCTCCGGCCAGGCGCTGGTGACCTTTCTTGCCGCTAATGGCCAGCAGCAAGTGCCACTTCCCGTGGCTGGAACCTATGTACTTCAGGTAGTGGGCAGCGGCTTCACCGCCACCGGCCAGTACAATGTGAATTGGCAATTCACCACGGGATGTCCCATATGCACGCTATCGCCCACCAGCCTTACCTTTGCGACTCAACTGGTAGGGACGACCAGCACTGCGAAGACCGTGACAGCCACCAACACGGGTAAAGCCACGATGACCATAACGGCCATCAGTTTTACAGGGGCGGACCGCACGGACTTTCAGCAGACCCATACCTGCGGCACCAGTCTCGCGGTGGGCGCCAAGTGCACCTTCAGCGTGAGTTTTAAGCCCACGGCGATGGGAACGCGAACTGCCGACGTATCGATCGCCGACAATGCGGCCCCTCCGAATCCTCAGACAGTTCCCCTGGCGGGTACGGGCACGGTCGTCAAGCTGGTGCCTACCAGCCTGGGCTTTGGCGATCAAACAGTAGGTACAACGAGTGCAGCAAAGACGGTGACCATGACCAACGTGGGCACCACCACGCTGACCATTAACGGCATCAGCCTGACGGGAACCAACGCCGGAGATTTCAGCCAGACTCACACCTGCGGAAGCACGCTGGGGGCAGGAGCCAGTTGCACCGTCTCCGTCGAATTTAAGCCGGCCACAGCGGGAGCATTGAAGGCATCACTGTCTATCGCCGACAATGCCACCGGCTCGCCGCAAGCCGTCGCTCTCACTGGAACGGGGAGGGCTCCCGCAGTCACGCTCACTCCCACCTCGCTCGCATTCGCGTCCACGGTCGTTGGTTCAACCACCGCCGCGCAATTCGTGACGATCAAGAACTCCGGGACGGCGACGTTGAACCTGACGTCTGAAACCATCACCGGAACTAACCCAACTTCGTTCATCAAGTCGGCGACGACCTGCGGAACGACGCTTGCAGCGGCCGCCTCCTGCACGGTCTCGGTCGAATTTAAGCCGGCCGCGACGGGAGCATTGAAGGCGTCGCTCTCTATCGCCGACAATGCCACCGGCTCGCCGCAGGCCGTCGCTCTTACCGGAACCGGAACAGCGCCCGCGGTCACTCTGACGCCCACTTCCCTGGCGTTTGCATCCACGGTGGTCGGTACAACCACTGCCGCCAAGGTGGTGACCATCAAGAACTCCGGGACGGCAACGTTGAACCTGACGTCTGAAACCATTACCGGCACCAACCCAACTTCGTTCATCAAGTCGGCGACGACCTGCGGAACGACGCTTGCAGTGGCCGCCTCCTGCACGGTCTCGGTCGAATTCAAGCCGGCCGTGACGGGAGCATTGAAGGCGTCGCTCTCTATCGCCGACAACGCCACCGGATCGCCGCAGGCCGTCACTCTGACGGGCACGGGCAATTGAGATGATCGATTACGCCGATGCGCCATTATCTGCGCATCGGCGTATCTCCTTACGGAAGAGCGGGGACTACTCGACCAGAATGGTTCTGTTGGCTTGGTGTGACCGCCGTTTGTGGAAGGTTCAAGGCGGCTCATCCCGCGGCCAGGGCGCGGCACCATGGGCATGCGCAGTCTCCCGGCACGCCGTGCGGGTACGCCCCGCGGGAACTCGCCCGCTGCTGGCGGCACCACACGCACGAGTGCAGATCGTGCACCCCGCCCAGTTCGCACCAATGTAGTAGGGCGCTTGGGATTACCGGTTTGGCTACCAGGTCGAGGTCATGGCCTTCGGCGACTTCCAGAAGATCCACTGATGCCGCCTGACCGGAGAAAAGAAGAATTTTCGTTTCTGGCATCTCGGCGAGGATCTGGATCGCCATGTCTATTCCGTTCGGTCCATCTCCGTTGATTACCCCGCTCATGACCATATCGGGCTTGACTTCGCGGGCCCGCGCGAGGCCGGCCCATCCGTTGTAGGCTTTGGAACAGCGGTATCCATGGTGGGCGAGAATCAACGCCAGAGTGTCAGTGATCACGGGCTCATTGTCGACGATCAGCACTGTGGGCTGCTGGTTCGAGAGATTCATCTCATGTTCGGTGAGCATCGCTGATACCTTGGATGCGCCCAGGTCGGCTCCTCTGGGTTGGCTCAAATCGCTTCCCGCGTCAGTTGCGCACGACGGTCGGCTTATTGGCTCCTGCCTTGACTTCTCCAGGTTGTACTGGAGGGCGTCCCATTCCTCAACGCTGGCCGAGTGATTTTGGATCAGGTTGAGCCGTATGACATTTCCGATCATCTCTTTCGTCGCCTCATTGGGGGGAACAGAGATTTCGTATTGGGTCATGCTTCTCGGCCCGGCCTCAACGAATCCCAGCGAGAAGCTGCCCAGGGAGACGCCGGCCGTAATCTTCACCCTACCGATCATCAGCCTGAGCACGTGACTCCCCTGGAAGCCCAGGGCTCTCAACTTGTCGTCCAGCGCCTCGAACGCCGTCATGGCGTCACCATTCCCTTCTCGATCCGGGCTGCCAGTACCGGAACAACTGGTTTGTAGGGCAAGCCGCTAGTGTTCCCGCCTACTGAACACCCTCTTTGCGCCGGCTGTGATCTTGCGAATAGACGTTCTCAAAGGAGGCAGGAGAAGGAATATTAGAGCCGAAACCACAAGTCCGAGGACCGCCTCGTACAGCATCAGCTGATAGTCAATTTGGGCTGCCAGGTTCGGGTACCAAGACCACTGCCATGCATGCGCGTCTTGCGACCATTCCCATGCCCAATGTAGCGGTGGGGAAAAACGCCAGTGATGTCCAAGGCTGATGTGGGGGTGAGAGAGTCCCCCGATGAAACGTCCGCTCTGTTGCATCCACGGGGGAAAAAGCAGCAGCCAAAGGAAGAATATCAAGGAAAGGATGCGGAACCATTTCGAGCCGTTCTTCATCGTTGGGCTGGGCCCTTCGATTCTCGCTCCAGGCTGGACGGTCTAGCTCGAAGCGCATCGATCTAGTCGCGAACAAGTCTACATCAATGTGACTCATCGGGTGTGTACTCATCGAGTGGGTATCGAAATGATTCCCATTGATGCCAGTCAATATCCGGATCCGGTTTGGCCGAGCGATTCGCCGCATACGCGAGGAGCAGGGAATCAATCAGGAGGAGGCGGCAGAGCGGTGTGGACTTCACCGGACGTACTACAGTGGCATCGAACGCGGAGTCAGAAACGTTTCGCTGGTGAACATTGAAAAGGTGTCCAAAGGACTGAAGACCAGCCTTACCGATCTTTTTGGGCGGCTCTAAATACTGCGTGACCAGTCAATCAGAAGGTGCAGGCCCAATTCGTCGATTGCAGGTGTCCGCCCGCTTTTCTGGCCGTTGCCTAACCAGATGAAATGTGGTCCCAAGGGCGCGAGCCCACAGCTATCGCTTCCTCCAAATCTTCTTTGCTATCACTTCGATCCAATCCGTTCCTTGGTTTGGCTTGAACCGCCAGTCGCTGCCAAAGATGGCGCGGGTTCCATAACGCGGGTCGTCGCCTCTGAGGATGATGCGATAGGCCCAGTAGAGGGAGAAAAGTGCCAAGTGCAACAGGTAGAGACCGCAAGCTACGCACCAGAGCGCACAAATCCCGTACTTCATCACCTTGAGTATTGTCCAGGTCATCGCCGTCCAGCCGCTCCAGGCTTTGCCAGTCAAGGTCGCGGGGGGTCAGTGCCTTTCTGCCCCAGTCGTGCGCAAAGGTCTGGAAGAGAAGGACGCGCATAGGTCAGATGGCGCCTTCGCCCGTGACAACGGTCGTTTTGGTTCCCACCCACTGCATGACGATTACAGCGAAGAGTCTGAGACGTGAGGCCGTCGAGGTTGCGTTCGCTTCTCACCTGACGAACGCGATACATTTGTATTCATACGTAAACAGCAAGGGTGGCCATGATCACGGGAGAAGTACGCAATCAGGTGGACCGGATCTGGGATGCCTTCTGGTCGGGCGGCATCTCGAATCCGCTCGAAGTCATTGAGCAGATCACCTACCTGCTCTTTCTGCGCCGGCTCGACGACCTGCAGACGCTGGAAGAGACCAAGGCGCAGACCGCTCAGGCAGCCCATTGAGCGCCGCATCTTCCCGGAGGGCAAAGACGCCAAGGGGCGGCCCTATGCCGACTTCCGCTGGTCGCGCTTCAAGAATTTCGAGGCCAGGGAAATGTACGACGTCGTCGGCGGAGCACGTCTTCCCGTTCCTTCGCACGCTCGGCGGCGACGGATCGACCTACGCCCAGCACATGAAGGACGCGCGCTTCACCATCCCCACGCCGGCGCTGCTGGCCAAGGTGGTCGACCTGATCGCCGACGTTGCCGATGGAGGACCGCGACACCAAGGGCGATCTCTACGAGTACATGCTCGGCAAGATCGCCACGGCCGGGCAGAACGGCCAGTTCCGCACGCCGCGGCACATCATCCAGCTCATGGTCGAGATGACCGCAGCCCACGCCCGACGGACGTCGTCTGCGACCCGGCCTGCGGCACGGCGGGCTTTCTGGTCGCCGTCGGGGAGTACCTGCGACGGCACCATCCCGAACCTGTTCCACGACCGGCAGCCAGCGGGAGCACTTCCACCACGGGCTCTTCCACGGCTTCGACTTCGACAACACCATGCTGCGCATCGGCAGCATGAACATGCTGCTGCACGGCGTCGAGAACCCCGACATCGTCTACCGCGACTCGCTCGCGCAGGACCACGCCGGCGAAGACGGAGAAGTACACCCTGGTGCTGGCCAATCCGCCGTTCGCCGGGTCGCTCGACTACGAGAACACGGCCAAGGACCTGCAGCAGGTCGTCAAGACCAAGAAGACCGAGCTGCTCTTCCTGGCGCTCTTCCTCCGGCTGCTCAAGCCCGGCGGCCGCGCGGCGGTCATCGTGCCGGATGGCGTGCTCTTCGGCTCGAGCAACGCGCACAAGACGCTGCGCAAGCATGCTGGTCGAGGATCAGAAGCTGCGATGCAGTCATCTCGCTGCCCGGCGGCGTCTTCAGGCCCTACGCCGGCGTCTCGACGGCCATCCTGTCTGTTCACCAAGACCAACTCCGGCGGCACCGATCAAGTCTGGTTCTACGACGTCGAGGCCGACGGCTGGTCGCTCGACGACAAGCGGACAGCCGCTGCTGTCGGAAGAAAAGCTCGGCGCCGTGCCCGGAGCAGCCGCTCACCGAGGAAGAGCACGCCAAGAACAACCTGCCCGACGTGCTGGCACGGTGGCGGCAACGCGCACGGCGACCGAACGCGAGCGCCCGCGCACAGCACAGAGCTTCTGCGTGCCCAAGGCCGACATCGCCGCACAAGGACTACGACCTGAGCCTGAACCGCTACAAGGAAGTGGTCCACGAAGAGATCGACCACGAGCCGCCGAAGAAGATCCTCGCCGAGCTTGAAGGCGCTGGAGACCGAAATCCTGCAAGGGATCGAACGAACTGGAGGGAATGCTGCGGTGACAAGTGCTCTGACTCAATACGAGGGCATTACTCGCTCTGAGTGGAATACAACCTTGGGAGAGTTGTGCGACCGATTCGGCGGCGGGATTCAAACTGGGCCTTTTGGCAGCCAGCTACATGCCGCGGATTACTCTGAACATGGAACCCCAGTCGTAATGCCGCAAGATTTGGTCAATGGGCGGATTGTCTGTGATCGAATCGCTCGGGTTCCTGAAAGGATTGTCCTTGATCTTTCACGCCATGCTCTACGATTCGGGGACGTCGTGTTCAGCCGCAGAGGCGACGTTACTCGATTTGCTGTATTGACCCACGAACAGGAAGGCTGGCTGTGCGGCACCGGGTGCATCCGTATTCGTCTTAACTGCCCTGACGTTGACATTCCATACTTTCGGCAATACTTACAGCAGAACTCGGTGGGCAAGTGGCTCATTCATCAAGCAAACGGCGTAACGATGCCCAATTTAAATACAGAAATCGTGCGGGCTCTTCCTTTTGTCTATCCGCCGCTGCAGGAGCAGCGGCGGATAGCGGCGATTCTGGACAAGGCCGACGCCCTGCGCCAAAAACGCAGCCTCGCCCTCCAGAAGCTCAACATTCTGACTCAATCCATCTTCCACGAGATGTTCGGGGACCCGATTGAAAACTCGTATGGGCACCCGATTAAAACTCTCCTCCAACTAGTAGACAGAACTCGCCCGATTAGTTATGGCATCCTGATGCCCGGCCCGAACCAGAATGAAGGTGTGCCCTATGTCAGAGTGGCAGATATGAGGGACGGTGGCATTGATTTGCGCGGGATCAGGAGAACCTCTGACGAGATTTCAAATGCCTACCGACGATCTCTACTTCGAAAGGGTGACCTCCTCATGTCAATAAGAGGTCATGTTGGCAGGTTGGCGTCAGTTCCCGACGACCTCGACGGTGCGAATATAACCCAAGACTCAGCCCGATTGGCAGTTACTGAGGCTTCCGCGGTTTATGTGCGGGAATGCCTTCGTCACCCAGGAATGCAACGGTGGATGGCAACTCACACAAAGGGAGTGGCTGTGAGGGGAATCAATTTGGAGGACGTGAAAAGAGTGCCAATTCCCATTCCACCGGAACCGCTTCAAAGAAAGTTCGGACGGCTGGCTTCGAAATGCGAGGTGATTCGCCAAAGTGAATGTGCTGCGGTCGAGAATTCGAACGCCATCTTAGCCTCCATCCGGCACCGTGCCTTCAGAGGTGAACTTTGATGGCCAGCCTTCAGATGCTCTCGTTCTCCGGAGCGATTCTGCAGCGGGGCTTTTGGCTGTACGTCTGGGAAATCGAGACTGCGAACGGCTCTCATTGGCTTTATGTCGGGAGGACGGGGGACAGCTCATCGGCAAACGCGCAATCCCCATTCAATCGCCTGAGCCAGCACCTTGGATCGAACAAGCACGCCAATGCGCTTCGCCGTCAACTTTTGAGCGTGGGGATCAAAGCAGAAGCTTGCCGCAGATTCGAAATGATCGCCTATGGCCCGGTCTTCCCGGAGGCCCAAACTATGGATGAGCATCATCCAGTACGAAATAAGATGGCGGCGATGGAAAGAGCACTGTGCGACGCGCTCGATGCGGCCAGTTACAAGGTGCTCAATACGGTTCACTGTCTCCATGAACCAGATGATGCCCAATGGCGTGAAGTATTTGATGCCTTTGCAACACGCTTCCCCAAGCTGAAGACTGCAAGGACTGAGGTGAAAGATGAACTTCAAGTTGGTGGATTCGCGTTGGAATGAAGTGATCGCCGATGCGGTGAAGAAGGTGAGGACGGGCGCACGATTGCGCATCATTTGTCCGTTCATCAAGGAAGTTGCCGCGAAGCGCTTTCTCCGTGGCTCCTACAAAAGCATTCAGGTCATCACGCGTTTTGATCTTAACGGTTTCCGAGCACGTGTCTGCGATGCATCAGCGCTTCGGGCGCTGCTCAACGCCGGTGCGCAGATCAAGGGAATTCGCAATCTGCACGCCAAGGTTTATCTTGTTGGTAAACGGGTTATTGTTACATCCGCTAACATCACAGAGCAAGGACTGGGGCGCAACCACGAATTCGGGTTCTGGTCGGATGATCCGTCGGTCGTTGCAAGCTGCAATTCGTATTTCGATGGACTATGGACTCGCGCCGGAAGCGCCCTGGACGAGTCCCGGTTGGCCGATTGGGAGATACAAGTCTCGACTGCGATTGCTTCCGCCGTCGGCGTTGCCGCTACTCCCCGGTTGAGGGATTACGGAGCGGACCTTGGGTTCCCTTCGGATGCTTCTGCGACGGTGCGTCCCGCGAATACGGCCGAGCAGGGTTTTGTGAAGTTCACCGGAACTGGCAATGATCGAGGGTCCGCTGCGGCACAGATTCGAGATGAGGTGAATGGCTCGGGCTCACACTGGGCGTTGTGTTACCCGAGTTCGAGGGTTCCCCGCAGCGTCAAGGATGGAGCTGTAATGTTCATCTCCAGACTGGTTATGCCGGATGACATTTTCATATACGGAAGAGCGATCGCCAGGGCGTATCGGGTCGGCCGCGATGACGCAAGCGCTGGTGACATCAAGAAGAGAGACTGGAAGGAACACTGGTCGCGTTACATCCGTGTGGATCACCCCGAATTCATCGACGGAACGCTTGCCGACGGCGTCTCGTTGAACCAATTGAAGCAGGAGTTAGGACCGCTCGCGTTCGCGACAACCCAAGCGCGTCATCTTGGAGGTGAACGTAGCATCAATCTTCGGGCCTCATACGCACGCAAGGCGCACGTTGAACTGACTCCGGAGGCGATTTCGTGGCTGAACGACAAGCTGGATCGATGCCTCCAAGACCATGGCCGAATTTCGGCCAATGTCCTAGATGATTTCGTGCAGCCCGAACCGTAATTCGGCATTGAAAATGTGGATTTATCGAATCGCCTGATTCCGGATTGGAGCATAGGATGGCCGCAAGCCATGGTTTTGTGAAGTTCTTCGGCGCATCGAGCAATCGACTTCCTCAGGCTCACCTCGTGATTGATGAGGTCAGACGCGCCGGATGCCACTGGGCGTGCTCTTACCCCGTCAGTAAACGCCCCCGGAGCGTTCAAGAGGGCGCATTGATGTTCATGGGAAGGCTGGTGAGCGACCCTCTTGATATTCGCGTCTTCGGCAGGGCGATCGCGATGGAGCACCGTCCCGGGCGGGACGATGCAACCGCTGAGGATGTTGCTGCCCGACCGTGGAAGGAAAGGTGGCCCTGCTACATTCGTGTGCACGATGCTGAGTTCATCGATAGCACCATGTCTAATGGTGTATCCCTATATGAGTTAATGGATGAACTGGGTTCGGAAACTTGGGCCTCTGCGAGCCGTCGCGCAGCGGCGACAGGCGCCGGGGACATCAATCCGCGAAGTTCACTCGCACAGCAGTCCCACCTGGAGTTGACTCCGCGAGCCATGCGCGTGCTCAATGATCGGCTTGAGCGTTGTTTTGAGATGCATGGAAAGATCAGCGGTGCAGAATTGGCTAAACTGGATTGGCCAATAATCCCCGACCACAAGACGCGGACCCAATGAGTAACTTCGCCTTCCTCCAATCTGAATGGCCGCAGATTTACGACTCTGCCGCACGTGCAGAGTCTCTGGTGTATCCGGATCCGCGCGCCGCATGCTTCTATGCTCGCCGGGCGCTGGAACTAGGCGTCCAATGGCTCTACAGGGCCGAATCGAAGTTGTCGCTGCCATACCAGGACAACCTGGCTGCGCTTCTGGCAGAGCCAACATTCCAGGCGGTGGCGACGTCGCGAATCACGACAAAGACAAAGCTGATCAAGGATCTCGGCAACCGGGCAGTCCACACGCAAAGAAGGATCGAGCAATTCGATGCGCTGACCGCATGCCGGGAGTTGTTCCAGGTGTGCTACTGGCTGGCCCACACGTATGCGCGGGGTGCCCGGCCGGCTCCCGAACTGAAGTTCAATGACGCGACCCTCCCGAAGACCTCGCCCGTACCGCCGCAGACCCAGAAGAAGCTGGAGGAGATGGCGGCCTCGTTGGCCGCCAGGGACGAAAGCCTGGCGGCGCTGCTGAAGGACAAGGAGGCCCTGGATGCGCAACTTCTGGCGCTGCGGGCCGGGGTGGCAGCAGCAAAGGCGACGAACGAAGCGCAGCCGGACACGCACGATTATAACGAAGCCCAAACCCGCGACGCGTTCATCGATTTGCTTCTGAAAGAGGTGGGCTGGGAACTGATACAACCCGGCAAAGACACGGAATATGAAGTCCACGGAATGCCCAACAACCAGGGCGTGGGCTACGTGGATTACGTCCTGTGGGGCGAGGACGGCAAGCCTCTCGCTGTGCTTGAGGCCAAGCGGACCCGACGCAACGCCACCGAAGGCCAACAGCAGGCCAAGCTGTATGCCGACTGTTTGGAGAAGGAAACGGGACAGCGGCCGCTGATCTTCTATTCGAATGGCTATGATCACTGGGTCTGGGACGACATGCGGCATCCACCGCGGCCGGTGCAGGGCTTTTATACACGCGAGGAACTGAAGCTGGCGATCGAGCGCCGGTCGACGCGCAGACCGCTCATCGAGGTTAAAACCGATGATGCTATCTGCGGGCGCTATTACCAGGAGCGGGCAATCCGTAAGGTGGCCGACGCGCTTGATCGCCGGCAGCGGAAGGCGCTACTGGTGATGGCTACCGGGAGTGGCAAGACGCGCACGGTGATCGGGCTCTGTGACGTGCTGATGCGGTCGAACTGGGTGAAGCGCGTCCTATTCCTGGCGGACCGGAATGCGCTGGTGAAGCAGGCAGTGAACGCCTTTAAGAAGCACCTGCCGGCGAGTTCGCCCGTGAACCTGGTGAGCGAGCGCGACGAGGACGGGCGCGTGTACGTGTGCACGTACCAGACCATGATGGGCCTGATCGATGAGATGAAGAACGGTCAGCGCCGGTTCGGGCCTGGGTACTTCGACATGGTGGTGATCGATGAGGCGCACCGGTCGGTCTACAAGAAGTTCGGAGGCATCTTCCAGTATTTTGACTCGTTCCTGGTCGGCCTGACCGCGACGCCGAAGGATGAAATCGACCGGAACACCTACGGGCTGTTCGATCTGGAAAACGGCGTTCCTACGGACGAGTACTCACTGGACGACGCGATCAAGGACAAGTGGCTCGTTCCGCCCGTCAACTTTGCGATCAATATGCAATTCCCGCGCGAGGGTATCCGCTACGGCGACCTGAGTGAGGAAGAGAAGGAACAGTGGGACGAACTCGACTGGGACGAAGACGGCGAGATCCCGGATCGTGTGAATGCGGAGGGCGTGAACCGGTGGCTGTTCAATGAGGACACGGTCGACAAAGTACTCGAGCAGGTAATGAAGGACGGGCACAAGGTCGCCGGCGGAGACCGTCTCGGAAAAACGATCATCTTTGCCAAGAATCACGCCCACGCCGAGTTTATCGTGCAGCGGTTCGACAAGCACTATCCGCACTACGCCGGCCACTTCGCGCGCGTGATCGATTTCAAGGTGGAGTACGCACAGACCCTCATCGACGCGTTTTCGGCCGCCGAGAAGGCCCCGCACATTGCAATCTCAGTTGACATGCTCGATACGGGTATTGACGTGCCGGAGGTCGTGAACCTGGTCTTCTTCAAGCCGGTGCGATCGAAGACAAAGTTCTGGCAGATGTTAGGCCGAGGCACGCGCCTGCGCCCGGATCTTTATGACCCGGGCAAGGACAAGAAGAACTTCTACATCTTTGATGTCTGCGGGAATCTGGAGTTCTTTAGCCAGCCGGTCAATCCTCCCTCTGGCGGCTCTGCGCCCGGCCTGAACGAGAAGATATTTGGGCTGCGGGTGGAACTTATCGGCGAGCTGGACCGGGCCAATCCGGAAGACGCTCTCAGGCAGCTGCGCATAGGAACGGCCGAGCAGTTGCGTGCACATGTGGCTACCATGCCGATTGAGAACTTCCTGGTCCGTAACAAGCGGCGCCTGGTGGAGAAGTACTCTGACCCCGCGGCATGGGACGAACTGGATGTGGCCGCCCAGGGTGAGCTGACTCGCGAAGTGGCTGGCCTGCCGAGCGTGGTCGCAGACGCGGACTTGGAGGCAAAGCAGTTTGACGTACTCATGCTGAATCTCCAGCTGGCAGTGCTGCGTGTAGACGCGCGTTTCGATGAATTGAAGGAGAGTGTGTTCGAGCTTGCCGGCGCGATGGAGGAAAAGCAGGCGATCCCCATGGTCCGGGAACAATTGCTGCTGATACAGGAGGTTCAGACGACTCAGTTCTGGCAGGGCGTTACAGTTTCAGAACTGGAGAACGTAAGGCTCAAGCTGCGCGCCCTGGTGAAGTTCATTGACAAGAAGCGCCGCCAACCCGTCTACACCAACTTCGAAGACCAGCTTCGCTCTGTCGAATCAGTCGAGCTTCGGATCGGCAGTTCGACTGGAGTCGACGCCGACCGGCTGCGCGACAAGGCGCTCGTGTTCCTGCGCGGGCATATCGAGGATCCGGCGCTGCACAAGGTGCGGTGGAATGAGCCTCTGACACCGGACGACTTGGCCGCGCTGGAGAAGATGTTCGTGGACGCAGGCGTGGCGCGACACGATCAATTGAAGCAGGTGGCAGATGAGGAAGGCGGCTTGGGGCTGTTTATCCGCTCGCTTGTGGGGCTGGATAGGGCGGCGGCCAAGGGTGCGTTCTCTCATTTCCTGCAGGGAAGAACACTCACAACCTCGCAGCTCGAGTTCGTGAATCTTGTCATCGATCATCTGACTCAGTGCGGATGGATGCGGCCTGAGCAGCTGTACTCGTCACCTTTCACGGACGAATTTGCTACGGGGCCGAATGCCGTCTTCAGCGACAACGCCGTGGTACACGAGCTTGTCGCGGTCCTGACGGCCGTGCGCGAGAACGCGCTTGGTGGAGTAGCTCGGGCCGCGCCCGCTCAAGCCTGAACACAGTGCCCGCATGAGTGGGAAAGGCTCTGAGGCCGGACCCTCAAAGACGCTGCCCGCTAAGGTACCGTCGTGAAAAGGATAAAGAGATGACTGCGCCTCCCAACAACAAAAAGCGGGTCGAGACCGTTTACGTGGAGGAAGCGAGCCACGCGTCGGCTCTATTTCCGGTCGGCAGGCTCGAACCGCAGGAGATCCCGGATTTCGTGCTGTTCACCGAGCACGGGCAGATCGGCATCGAAGTGACGGAGCTGTGCCGGGAAGCGCCGCGCGCGGAAGCAGGCCGCCTCTCGAAGGTCCCCGACAGGGCCAGAGAGATCTACTCCGGGTATCCGCAGGCCGAGCCAGTCGATGTCAACGCCGCTTTCTGGCGCGCCGAAAGCGTCCACTTCAACGCGCTCACGAAATCCCTGGCCGACTTCGTCTATGCGAACCGAACCGCCAAGGGAACGGGCTTTAAAACCAATCTGCCGAGAGGATTCTGCCATATCGGGATTTTCGAGCCCGTAAATGATGAGCCCCGCTGGCATGCCTGCCGCGCCTTCGATACCATCCCCGCGCCGAAGGAGCTGATCGAAGCCCGCATCGCCGAGAAGAATGCCCGTCTGAATGAGTACAGGCGCGCAGCCCCCGAAGTGTGGTTGCTGATTGTCAACGACAAGTTCCTCGGACCCGGAGAAGTCTACGTCCGGCCCGACCAGCTGACCCAATGGAAATTCCGCTTTGACTTTAACAAGGTCCTGTTGTTCTCGCGCGAGCCGGGAGGGACAGGTGAGGTGATCGAGATAACGCGCGCCTAGGCGCGCCCCTTACCCGCCGCCGGAGGCGATCCAGGCTAATATAAGTCCCCGGACCTCTCGAGACCGATACCGGGGAAAATACCAAGGAGGGCCGCCAGTAAACCATGGGTCTCACTTCAACTCGAAAGGTAGTCCAAAGTCCTTGTATTCATTGGACGATTCAATGCAGCGGTAAACGACCGTAAACCTCTCAAAAAGCCTCTCCTGCAACTCTTAACCGACAGGTTGAAGGTTCGATTCCTTCCGCGTCCACCATTAGAATCATGCACTTACACTCTCCTCCGAATGCACACTTGGTCCATTTTGGTCCAAACCCCTTGGGAGATTTACATTCCTTCTCTTGGGCGCCGCACATTCTCCGTTGATTGGTTGACCTCTGGAGACAAGCGTCGACTTCCAGTCGGACAGAATCTCGGACGTTCGAGAGTTCAGTGCCTGCAGCACACTCCCTTCGATCGCTTGCATGTAAACATCACCGGTCGTCTGGATGCTCGCGTGGCGCAGCGCCCCTTGCGCATCCTTCAGTGTCCCGTGACGCTGAAGATGAGTACCCAGCGTTCGACGCATTACCTGAAACGTAATGAGCCGGTCCGCGATGCCGAGCTGCCGGGCAATCGGCCTGATCCTTCCGGTCAGGAAGTTCTTGCTCCAACGCGGCACAGATTGTCCCTTGCGTTCGCCCCGCCCGAACGTTGGGAACATGAGAGCCTCCGGGGACGGATCCGGGCACACCTGCTGCCATGCCTGAATCACCGGTCGGACCTGCTCCGGAACTCCGATTGGAGCCTGGCTTGCGCGGGTCTTGAACCGTCCTGGATACAGGTTGCCCTCATACGCAGTTCCATACGAGACCAACGTTGTCCCAGTCCACGACTTCCATTGCAGCCCAAGAACTTCGCTTGCCCGTGGACCGCAGAAGATTCCGACGTACATCAGGCACAGGTCGTGCAGGTCCCTGATGCCGCCAATGAGCGCAATGATTTGCTCCTGGTTCATGATCGGCTTAGGGACTGGCTTGGTCTGTGGCATGGTGACGTCAAGTCCTGGATCTGTGGCTAGGAAGTTCAACTTCTTCGCCATCCGAGTGATGGATCGAATGTTCACGTAGCAATGCCGCACTACCGACTGGGAATACTTTGTGGCCAGCTTGTTGAGCCAGACTTGAATTTCGAACGTACCGAGTTGTCCAAGCGGAATGTGTCCAAAATGCTCAACGAGGTAGTGGTTGATCTCATACGAGTTTATGCGGCGGTAAGCAGGACTCCATGCACCTTGGCGCATCGGAAGATACCGCTCTCCGACAAACCACCGAAATGTCACAGAATCATCCTCGATGGCGCCGGCGGTCTTGGCCGGCATTCCCGTTTCCTTGAGGATGAGCGCGTGCAACATCTGCTCTGCTTTCCACTTCGTCGTACCTGCTTTTGGGCAGAGCGGAACGTTACGTCGCTTTCCGACCTCCTTTCCTGTTTCATTACGGAAGTACACGGTGTACTTGCCGTACCACATCTTCACCTTCTTCCCTCTCGGGTAGACGGTGCCTTTCTGATACTTCAATGCCATGGCTGTTCTCCTTTAGCCTGGCTTCCTTCCCTGATCGTGGAGAACACTTCCTTCATACACGAAATCGCGAGGGTCGGGAAGACGGTTGCGTATCCAACTCAGCCAGAAAGGCTTCCACGTCGGCCAGTCTGTACCGCATGAGCGAACCCATCTTCAGTCCCCGGATTCTGGGCGACCGGCGCGTGGTGTGGTCGCGAACCCAGCGTTCGGAGACCCCGAGTTTTGCCGCTACCTGGCGCGCGTTCATGAGCCGGTCATTTCCGGGCATGGCGACAGACTGTGACAGGGCAGTAGATTCGATTGGGTGCAAGATGCGTTCCGCGGTTGGAACATATGCTTTGAAGGTCGTTGGATAAGTGGGATAAGTTGACTGTTCGGAGTTACCACCGACATGACTCTCATTCAAGGCTGGCACGAATCGACGCTTTCCCGTCAGTTAAACCGTTGCGGTTTTCAGCCCGATGTTAGTAATGGGAGCATTCTCTATGGCACGAACGCCAGACCAGCGCCCTTCTCCACATCCGTTGACAGGCGCCCGGAACGAATAGCTGCCTTGAAGGTTGCAAAATCACGTTCAGCCTGGTCAGCGTAGGCTTTCGCATATTGCACTAGGACGTCATCGAAGCGACGGGTGGATCCCAGATATCCGGCGATCGTCGGAGCGTCACCCGCCTTGGCGTGGGCACGCGCCAAGGCCCAACCACACGTGGTGGCATACCTAACCAAATCGCTAGGCCGGAAGGCCTCAATCTCGGCGGAGACTTTCATGTCGCGGAATTGGCGGACGTAGTAGTCGTGCCCGTGCTGTGAGCGAAACCAGCCCAGAAAGATGTCGCTTGCCGCCTGCATCAAGCGCTGGCCGGTCACAACGCGAAAACCCTGATTGGCGAACCGGCTCTTGCCGCGGGGCGACTCCAGAACCGACCTGCGCGCTTCCTTCATTTGAAGGAATAGCGGCTCATCTCCTTCGGAGGAAAACAATCCTAGATAACAGCGTGTCCCTACGCTGCCGACACCAACGACCTTCACCGCAGCATCGTGGAATTGATAACGGTCGAACAGCACCGTTCGATCGGCCGGCAACGATTTCCGATATTGCGCCATGTTGCTGCGGACGTCCCGCTCAAAATCCCGCAGGTTTGTTTGGAAATGGTAGAGGACTGGAGGGTTGTCTTTAATTTGATGTTGTCCCTTAACAGCGGCAGTGTACTTGGGAACGACCGCCTCAGAGGTTTGCGACCGGGCCTGCTTTTGATGCTTTGACAAACTGGCTAGTGCGACTGGATCTTTCCGGAAATTCGCTTTCAGTTCGTCGATGCTAACTTCTGCGTACCATCTATCAATCACTTCCATTTCGGCAAACTCAGACATTCGCTCCCGGTAGGAAGCCGCAGCCGCTCGCACTACTTCGTCTGCGATGGTCTTGGTAAAGTTCCGGTCCCTGGCCGCCAGAATTAGGCTTGCCGCCAGCCGCTTCAGGTCCCATTCCCATGCGCCCGGGAAGGTCTCATCGAAGTCGTTGATATCGAAAACCAACCTTCGTTCAGGCGAGGCGAAGCCGCCAAAGTTTGCCAGGTGGCAATCGCCACAGGCTTGAACGGTAATTTCCGATGTGGGGGCATTCGCGAGGTCGCGCGCCTGGACGATGGCGGCGCCGCGGAAGAACGTGAAGGGCGACACCGCCATCCTTTGATATTTAAGCGGGATCAGACCAGGAATCCGATCAGTGTCCGATTCTTCCAGCCATTTGACGATGTCCTGCGACTTCGATCGGGGCTTCCACTCGGCCTGCGCAGTGCGTGGGCACTTTACGCGAAGGGCTTTTCCATGCTTGCGTCTCTCACTCTTGGATAACGCGACAGCAGGTTCCATTTGTTTCTCCTGATTGTGAAGCTTGCAATTGTAGTCACTGAGGCTCGCGGCCCAGGGTCGTATCCGGCGACACCGTCGTCACGCGCCGCGATCGCTCCCCTCTGCAGTCGGGTCCGAGCGCTTGGACGGAGCTGCGACGTTGAACGTCTGCCGGTACTGCTTCACGACGTCCTCCAGCCTGTCGTAGTGGGCATCCTCGCCAATCAACTCCCACATCCGGTAGCGTGCTCTGGTATTTAGGTCATCCATGATTTCCGTAACGACCAGCCGTATTCCTCTCGCCTTCAACTTCCCGTACACCGACCGGATGGTCTCCGCCGCGGAATAGTCGACATCGTCCACCGCGGACGCATCGATGCAGAGCCAGCGCAAAGGCGGCTCCACGGTGTTCGCGAGAAATGAAATCTCCTCCGAGAGCTGTCGGCAATTCGCGTAGTACATGCTGTGGGTGAATCGGTAGATTACCAGTCCCGGTGCCGCCGAAGCGGCCTTGGCCACAGGCACCGGCTGCCAACCGCCGGAGTCGCTCGGCACAAGCACCGCGTTCTTCGGTTGATACCCGTACCGGGTGTGATTGATGAGCGACAACGCGATGGCGAGCAGTATCCCCTGTTCGACACCGACGATCACGACCGTCAACGCGGTAATCAGTGCCAACCAGAACTCCGTTCGCCTTTGATCGAAAACCCTCCGCATCCCAGCGACATCGATCAAGCCGACCCCAATCAGAAACACGATCGCCGACAAAGCCGCTTCTGGCAGGTAGGTCAGCGCTCCAGTCAGAAAGAGAAGGATCAGCCCCACCATCGCCGACATCACCAGCAGCGACAGTTGGCTGCGGCCACCGGCGTCGTCGACAATTTGCGTCTTCGTTGGGCTGCCGTTGACAACGAACGTACCGGACAGGCCGGCGCCAATATTGGCAAGGCTCAGACCGACCAGGTCGGTGTTCTCGCTGAAATCCTCGTCGTAGCGCGTGGCAAAGGCGCGGGCGGTCGCCGCGCTCTGTGCCAGGATTACAACGAACATCGCGAAGGCCGTGGGAAGCAATGTCGCCATGACTGTCCAGCTCCAGTCCACCTTGGGCAGACCGAGATGTGGCAGACCACTGGGAACGGCTCCGACTATATGCAGTTGCTTGTCGAGTCCGAACGCCCAAGTTACGACCACGGCGCCGATCGCCGCGATAAGCGCTCCCGGAATCTTCTTCGAAACCATTTTGAGGCCGACGATGATCACCAAAACGCTAAGCGCCACCGTCAGTTCGTAGCGGTTGACCTGCCCGAGCTGTTGAAGGTCGTTCCAGAACTTCCCCAAGGCGCCATGGCCGCCACCCTTCAAGCCCAACATACCGGCGATCTCCCCCAACGCGACCTGAACACCGACCCCGGTCAGGAATCCGATCAATACGGTGCGCGAGAGGAAGTCCGCCAAAAATCCCAGGCGCATGAGGCGCGCCAGAATTAAGAAACCCGCGGCCATCAAGGCAAGGACGCCGGCCAATGCGATGTATTGCTCCGAACCGATGGCGGCGATCCCCACCATGGCGCTGGCAAGGATCGCCGCCGTCGCCGAATCGGCGCCCACCACAAGGTGCCGTGAGGAGCCGAACAAAGCAAACAACGTCGTGGGGATAAGCATCGTATAGAGGCCCGTGATCAGCGGGGTACCGGCGATCTTCGTGTAGCCCATTACTTCCGGGACGGCAATTGCGGCAAGCGTGATACCGGCAAGAACTTCGGCCGGGATCTGAGCGGTCGTGATCGGCAGCACCCCCTGCAGGATAGGGAAGCGGGCGCGGGTGGGGCGATCGTGTGTTGACGTCATGGCTGTCCCCCTAACGTGCTTTCGATAACCTTGATCTTCTGAGACACGGCTGCAAACATTGGCGAGACAACCGCAGCTATAAGCAACCCTAGCATTTGCTTGCGCATGGTCATGTCCCAACGGGTTTAACCTTGCAAAGAGTTGAGGATACCTTCTTTGTCAATTCGTTGTACTGCGGAACTGGGAAGTTCGCTGGCGAGAACAAGCCAACTCCCACCCAATTCCTTCCGGTACGATGTCAGCCAATTCGGCAGCACAGTTACAGACATCCTGCCCCTTTCTGGAGTGTCACGCTTACAGCTCCGGCCCTGGTCCGGGATACGAGTGACCGCTCGCGGCACGAAGATGCATTTGCGCACACTTCGCGTCTATGCCTTCGGGGAAGAGAGCCAGCATAGACTCTCTCTAAGTGGACTGTCAACGATGACCGGTGAGAGAGACATTGGTTCTGTTCAGCTTGACGTGAATGGTACATAGGCGAAGCACCGCAACCTATCGGCGGTCAAGATGAGCGTAATTCTGCGCAACAACTCATCAGAATGTGAGGCCGAGGTTAAGCACGATCGTGGGATCAGTCCAGCCTGCGTTGAATGTGTAGACGGTGAAGTCCAACCTTTTATGCACTATCCCCACTGAGAATCCGCGCTGGACATCAAGACTGGTGTGATAGGCCCTCGTGCGTTGGGCCACCAGACCGGCGTGCAGCCAGTCCGTCGGTGAGTACACCAGTTCGTCCCAGCTGTATAGAAAGCTGTTATCGCTGTTTCTGGTGTCGAATACGTATTCGCCGTCGCTCGTCAGCGCGAGTTTCTTATAGGTGAAAGATAGTTCATAACCCGGCGCTACCCCTGCGGTGTTGCCGAAAACTGCGCCTACCATCGGCGTCGCCTCCAGCACGAGCTTCTTTCCCACGCTCAGGTTGTAGCCCGCCCACAACGATCCTGTCTCCTGATCTTCGTAGTTATACCGCGCTTCCAAATGCAGGTGTTCGCGGTTGGCTGAGAACGTGGGCGACGCATAGGAGCGATCGTTCGGTACCAGGTATCCGGCTATGTTGAGAGAAAAGTCCCATTTCCTCTGCGAAGTAGCTTCTGGGCCAGGAGCAGGCGCATCCTGCGCTCCGGATCGCATCGAAGCGGCGACGACCAGCAGGAACAGTAACACGACTTTCAGGTCGCTTTTCATCCGCCAAGATAGACTGTGATCGCCACAAGCACAACGCCAATCAGCACCATCCAGAGGCCCATTCTCCATGGGCGATAGTGCGCGTACCGGCCAAATGCATAGCCGGTTAGAAACAGCATCAGCAATGCGATTCCATTCGAAACCCGCAACGCAAGTCTAGTGTTGGTAATGAATAGAAACGGGGCGGCTACCGGAAATGTGGAGAGGAATACGGTCAGAAACACGCCCAGACCTTCAAGCCACTCGTGCGGGGTAAGGCTCGGCCGCGCCTGAACTTCAGGCAGCCTGTTCAACTTGTTTCGTATCGACTCAAGTTCCGCATCAGACATGACCCCGGCAATCAACGGCGGCATCGCATGAACAATCAGTTGGTGCGCACTTTCACGGTCGGAAGTGTGACGCAGTGCTCGCAGAGAAGCGACGTTGCGGGCGCGGCGAGTAAAGGACGCCTGAAGGTACATGAAGCCGTCGAGGATTCCCCAGGCGGCATTGCAGCCCAAAGCGGCAAGGATCATTCCCATGACATCGTCGCGGCCCGCGTTCTTCACGCTGAGCGAGCAGGTGAAGGTCAGCACGATGATCAGTCCGAACCAGACCTCTGAAATCCTGTCCATGGGCTCAAGGACGCGCTTGTAACGCGTCATGGAGCGTTCAGGATCAGCTTCGTTGACCACGTTATGCCGCCTCCCCTTTTGAATCTTCCGAGCAACCTACTGTTTCACCAATACTATTGCTGGACTCACGTCTCCTCGGTTTGTCTGGACGCTACGAAGCGAGTCACCATGATCGCGACGTACAACACCTCTGTCGCGGCTTCGAGTGTCGCGATCATGCGAGCCGCTGGTTTCACTGCTACAACGTCGCCGTATCCTAGTGTCGTCAGCGTTGTGAGGCTGAAGTAAAGAATCGTACTCCAGCGTGCGTCCGAGGGCAGCGGCACGCCTGCTTCCGTGAATGACCCCGCCTGAATGATGTTGATTACGTAGGTCGCGAACCAACTGACACCCAGCATGGTCTGTGTTGAGAAGGCCCTTTTCGGAGAGGACTTCCTTGAGGCTCATGGCGACTCGCAGTCTCCGGCAGCAGTCCTGCAGAGTTGGATCGCCTCAGGCACAGACCAGTTTTCGATGACTTGGCTGCCCATGGCGAAATCGCAGGATTAAGTTAGACTACTTCCGTTCGAAGGCGCGGTAAAACTGGCAAGATTGTCAGTGCAGCGGTTGATTACTGAACGTGACAGGCATCACAGAGGGTCCTGATCAGGACTGGGAGTCTTTCACAACCTGTGCACGCGCATGGCTTCAATCGCTGGCCGGACACATCGACCGAACGATATAACGGCTCTATTTGACACTGGGCGGAAACTTCTTGAACATTTTGTCTAGAACATTACGAAGATCCGACGCCGTCTGGCTTTGTTTGTTCTCGCGATATGCAATCCCATTCGCCATCCAAAGCAACTTCTTGGTCTTGGCGTCGCCAATGTCCACCGTAAGCTCGACCGCATCGAAGTCGGGGTTAGGTTCCGTGGGTTCATCAGGCCTTCCATCCCACCAGCGGCCCCAGTTGTACCCTCCCGGGTTATTGGTGTTTATCTTTGTTTTGGTGCTGCCTGCGGCGTGGTAGAGAACGATAAGATCCGGATTGGCATTGGCTTCGACCTTCCGCAGGCCCTTCGCAATTAGCCGACTATCGATTCCGTCAGTGATCCACTGGGCGATCACGGGGGTTTGGGCCGGCGTTCCAATCGTCCATGCAAAAGTCTTGTATGCAGTGAAGTCGCTGTGCTTATCAAAGTCCACAGTCACTTCTTGAGCACCCACGCTTAGAGTTCCGGCGGAAAGCAATAGCAAGACGAACCCCGAAGGCAGGATGTGCTTCATCGAATTCTCACTTTCAGAACAATCGCCCAATTCACTCTATGCTAGAAGAAGAGAGCTGACAAATGCCTTTGGGGAAGGCTCCGCGCTGAAGTGGAGGAGACGCCTGTCGGATAACCGCATATGTAGAAGTTTGGAAGCTGGGCCGGTTCCGGGTGATTTGGCTCACCTGACACTTCCCTATAGGCCACCATCCGCTCGGCCTTGGCCACCGTAGCGTGTGGCCTTACGCCAGGCGTCCATATAGCCAGCGAGCACCGGGTGTAGCGGCACTGCCGCTTACCCCATCGTTCTGCGGCCGCGGTCAATCACAGCGTCATTTGGCGGTACCCGATTCAGAGGACCCCGGGTGAAGCGCGAGTTGCGGGTCCGCGCCGACGGTCCCACGGGAACCGAAGTCAGGTCCCCGATAAGCCGTGGTTGTGCGGCATGTATCCCCAGTGGGATCATCGGTTATTCCTGGCGGCGATAGCTCAGCGGAATCAGAGAGACGCCGTTGGCCGCTGGCTGACTCATAGACGCTCACCATCGAAATTCCCTGATCGACTACGGTCTTTGAATCACCTCGCTCGGAGTCATCCAGATGGTTCGATCACAGTTTCCGCGTTCTTCAAAGTCTTACTAAGGAGTTCTTTGATTGCGAGGGTGAGAGGAATCGCGACAATTGCCCCGGGTACACCCAGCAAAAAGCCCCAGAGCAGGAGCGATAGCGTGATTTCAAGAAACGAAATGTCCATCGTCTTCTTTGCAATCACAGGCGTAATGACGTTGTCGACAAAGAGGTTCGTCAGGATCAGGCCGCAGCCCACAATGACCGCCTTCCCCCACCCGAACATCAAGAGCGTCAGGACAGTCGGCGGTATGAGCGCGACCATGAATCCCAGTGTGGGAATAAAGTCCAGAAAGAAATATACAAAACACCAGAAGAAGGCGCCGTCAACTCCCATGGCCAGCAGGAAAACGAGATTCAGAACGGCGTTGATGACCCCAGTTATTGACGTGAGAATCACATATCTCTTCGAGTGTGTTCCATGGCGTCCAAGAAATTCCGCCAGCATGCCGGGTTGCACTCCTTTCACCGGCAACATCTCAGTAACGAAGAGAAACGTCATGAGAAGCACGAGCATGGCCTGGATGAGGATCGCGCCAGCCACGGGAACCACTGATTCGGCAGCGTCGCTGAGCCGCTCAGCAGTGAGCATCCTCCTCGACGAGAACCCCGTCGTGTCGATGCCGTGGGCATTCATCAGCCCGATCACCTGCTCGGATACGCTAGCGAACCGTTGCTCATAGACTGGCGCTTTGGCCATCAATCGGGCAACGCCCACCTCTACTCCGAAGACTGAGAGAAGACCTCCCACGGTAAGAACAATGGCCACAATGGCAATCGCTCTGTACCTGGGCATACGGAACCGATGGATCAGCCATTTGGGAAACGGTGAAACGGCATATGCGAGGATCAGACCAAGCACGACAGGCTTCAAAACCAGGGAAAACTCCCTAACGCCCCACAGGACCACCACAGTGATTGCGATAGCTCGAAATATCTGCATCGGGGTGAACGAAGTGTCTTTCATATGCTGGAACCAGCTCCAAGAATCCGCCCTCAGCGTTACCTAACGTATTGTTTCGCCCATCCGCGGCCGGTTGCTGCAGTCGCTGTTCCTCCCATTCCGCCATGCTACACGGGACGTGGAACCCTTCGTCTGCGGACTCCGGCTCGGAGGACACATGTCCTTCGGACGTGCCTCTGGCATTGCTCGGCTCCCGAAAGCGCGTAAGTCCATTTAGGTGGTCGATGGCCAATATGCCGACTCTAGCAGAACTGCCAGTGGCGGCGTCTTGCGCAAGTTGGTATTTCTATCTGCGCGGGGCATCGGGGGACTGACGTGAAGCTTGGCGCCCTGGGTGGAGCAGTGTGATCTAAATCACATCAGGGTATCGGTCAGCCGGATAGGATCTGTTGAAGTCATGGCTACGAGCCCAGATGGATTGAAGCTGTGCTGGCGTATGAAGTGAACGCGTCAATCGTAGGTTTTATCTGCGCTCCCATCCCCTAGCATGTTGAAGGGCGCTGACCGAGGTAAGGAGAGAAAGTAATGGCCTCGAAAGCGCAGCTCCGGCCAAACGGGTGCTCCGTCCCTGAGATCCTACCTCTGTCTGACCGTCCCCAAAATCCCGCGATGGAACTCGAACCGTGTAAAGCAATCCCTGCGAGCGGTGAATTGCCGCAATGCATCGAACAGTTGAAGTTTGAAGTAATGCTGGGTGAACTGCTTACCACATTTATTAACGTCCCCGCCAGCCAGTTGGACGCCCACATCTTAGAAGCTCAGAAGCGGATTTGTGAAACGCTTGGCTTGGACCGCAGTTCACTTGCCCAACGTGTCGAAGGCGACGACATCATCGTCACGCATAGGTGGGTGGCGGACGGATCTGATGACAGCCGGCCTTTGTCGACGCGGGACATCCCGTGGTTAGCGCGAAAGTTGCTGGGGGGGCAAGTGGTGTGTCTTGCGCGGCTCGACGATTTGCCGGAGGAAGCCGCAAATGACAAGGAGGCTCTCCGCCAAAGTGGAATCAAATCGACTGTGCTATTTCCGCTCTCTGCGGCGGGGAAGATGTTGGGCGGATTGGGTTTCACATCGTGTCGAGTCGAGCGCGAATGGCCTGCATCCCTCGTAAGGTGGCTCGGTATCGTAGCGCAGGTCTTTGCCAACGCATTAGCCCGCGCGCAGTCCGATAAGAATCTGCTTCAAGCCTATAGACAGATCGAAGAGTTGAAACAACGGGTCGAGAGAGAGAATACTTACCTCCGGGAGGAAGTAAAGCTTCAGCATCACCACGACGAGGTGATCGGCGACAGCGAGGGCATTCGACGCGTACTCAAGAAGGTCGAACAGGTGGCGCCGACCGATTCCACGGTTCTGTTGCTGGGTGAAACCGGGACGGGCAAGGAGCTGATTGCACATACCATCCACGCGCACAGTCGCCGCAGTGCCCGTCTCATGGTCAAAGTGAACTGCGCGGCGTTACCCTCTGGCCTGATCGAGAGTGAGCTGTTTGGGCGGGAAAAGGGAGCATTTACTGGCGCACTAGCTCGGGAGATTGGCCGCTTTGAGCTGGCCAATTGCGCAACGATTTTCCTGGACGAAATTGGGGAGTTGCCCATGGAACTACAGGCCAAACTGCTGAGGGTTCTCCAAGAAGGCGAATTCGAGAGGCTGGGCAGCCCCAGGACCATCAAGGTGGATGTGCGATTGATCGCGGCTACCAGCAAGAACTTGCAGCAAGAGGTGCGGCAAGGCAAGTTCCGCGAGGACCTGTTCTATCGTCTCAACGTCTTCCCTATTACGATTCCGCCACTTCGTGAGCGGCGTGAAGATATTCCGTCGCTGGTCTGGCATTTTGTGAATGATCTTAGCCAACGAATGGGACGCTCCATTGAAACCATTCATGGTTCAACGATGGAAGCCCTCAAGGCCTACTCTTGGCCCGGAAATATCCGCGAACTTCGAAACGTGATCGAACGATTCCTGATCACGAGCACGGACACCGTGTTCCGAGGGAACTTGCCAATTGATGAAGCCGTTGCGCCAGGTTCCCACTCTGAGAAGTTCGAAGACGTGGAGCGAAACCACATTCTACACGTCATGGAGTTGACCAGTTGGCGCGTTCGAGGCGACGGTGGCGCAGCCCGGATTCTAGGTTTAAAGCCAACAACGCTTGAATCGCGGATGCAAAAGCTCGGCATTTCCCGTCAGAAATAGTCTCCGACATTTCGGAGTCTACCCGAAATGTCGGATTGTTGCGCCAACCTACTGAAAGTCCCTCCCTCTCGCCACAGGCTGCAAAAAGCTGACAACTCAATCCTTAGCTCCAGGCCCCTGTCGCCCATAGTTTTGGAAGTATTCGTGCTCCCATCTCGGGTGTGATACGGACCTCGTATGTCTTGAAGTCATATCAAAAGTCCGACGATCTGGTCATAGAGGCAGGTCCAAATGATTATCGAGATCGTACGCATCGCGGTGGAACCAAGAGCATACGAACAATTGAACAGGGCGCTTGCTGCATGGTCCGGTCCTACTACAGCGGAGGCTGGCTGTATTAGTTGCCGGGTCCTACAGGAGAAGAATGAGTCGCGGGCTATTCATTACCAGGCACAGTGGAAGACCACGGAAGACTTGTTGCGCCACCTTAGCGGAGACCACTACAAACGGCTTCTTGGCCTAATGGAGTTAGGCAGCGGGCCGCCGCTTGTTGAGTTTCATACCGTGACTGAAACCAAAGGCTTTGATTTGATTGAGCGCACGCGAAACGCTACTTGAAGAACCCGGACCGGTGGGTTAATCGTACCAGTCCCTCTTCAACTTATCAGGCATGTGCAACGGACTTGACGCGAGTAAGCTGCGGAAGAAAGTCGCACCGCGCCAAGTGGTGGAGCTGAATATGTCTTTGCTTAGGCTGTCTTACCCTGCGTTTTACCTGGCATTCATACTTGCGGCTCCAGCAAGCGCATGGGCTCAATCCGATACTTCAAATGCCGAGAAGGTTCAGGCTCTCCAGAAGCAACTCGACGACATGAAAGCGCAGATGCAAAGTATCCAGTCGCAAATACTGGACCTCTCACGCGCAACGGGTTCTTCTCCGGCCACGGTGACAACCACGCCCACGGCTGCTCCCACGACCACCGTTGCTGCTCAGGCCACTTCCGTTCCGGCGGAAGAAAGCGGAGCAGCCCAGGCGGCCGCTTTGCACGTGGTTCCCGCGCGCCAGGTCAATCAGGCCACGGCGACGTATCAGACTGACTCCGAGGATCAGATCGCCGCGCCGCGCATTGACAACGCGCCATTGGATCCTCGTTTTCCGGGCTATTTCCGGCTGCCTGGAACCCAGACGCTGTTGCGGATTGGGGGCTACTTCAAGACCGATTTTATCTACGATCTGAAGCCCCCTGGGAACACGGACAGCTTCATTCCGTCCACGTTCCCGATCCCCACAGTGGCGACGGTGAACAATACCACGATCTCAATACGTCCTACCCGCCTCAACCTGGACTTCCTGATTCCGGTCAAGTCGACGAGCGTGAGGTTCTTCATCGAGACAGACATGTTTGGAACCAATGCAACCACGCCCCGCTTAAGGCATGCCTACGCGCAGATGCATAACTTCCTTATCGGACAGACTTTTTCCAATTTCATGGATCCCGATTCCGGGCCGGATACCCTCGATTTCCAAGGGCCTAATAGTCAGGTGTCGATCCGCAATCCGCAATTCCGATACAGCATTCCCTTGGCCAAGAAAACAAGTTTGAGTTTCTCAGTGGAGAAAGCGTCCTCGGATGTTTCGTTCACCACGCCGCAATTCAAATCGCTGCCCGACAACCCGACTCCGGATGGGGCGATCAAGTTCCGCCACGATTATGCAACGGGACACGTCCAGTTGTCCGGGCTGTTTCGGGATGTTTCCGCTTATCTGCCTGACGGAAGGAGCGCGTCTGTATTTGGCTGGGGCGTGGACCTGACCGGCGCGCAAAAACTCTTTGGCAAAGACACCTTTGTGTATCAGGCGGCCTACGGCGCCGGTATGGAGAGATACGTGAATGACACGTCCGGCCTGGGCATCGATGCACAGCCGGCAGACGCAGCAAACCCGCATCTGGAGGCAGTGCCGCTGACGGCGATCTACGGTGGGTATCAACACTACTGGAAGAAAACGTTACGTTCCTCTGCCGTGTATGGCTTTGCGCAGACGCAAAACACCGACCTCCAACCTGGCTCCTCGTATCACCAGAGCAATTACGGCGCGGCCAACATCATCTGGAATCCGATCGGCTCGCTGAATGTAGGCACGGAGATTCTCTATGGCTGGCTCGTGCACGAGAACAGGGCCAGCGCCGACGATACGCGCTTCATGTTCAGCGCGAAGTACAGCTTCATAAAAATGGGGGAAACCAAGAAATAAGCATCTCCGGCTGACTCCCGAAATTGAAAGGAAACGCTGGGAAGAACACTGCTGTCACGGCGCATTTCAACCAAAAGCAGGTTTGAACAAAACCAAGAAGCGGAGAAGAACAATGTTGACATGGTTTGCTACAACCCTCCGACACTACCCAGAGATCGCGATATTCCTGGTGCTGGCGCTTGGCTACTACTTCGGCAAGTTCACCTTCAAGGGTATCGGTCTCGGAGCCGTCACCGCCACGTTGCTGGCCGGCGTCCTGGTGGGACAACTCGGGATCACGGTCTCACAGCCTCTCAAGGCCTTCGTGTTTCTCATGTTCCTGTTTGCAGTGGGCTACGGCGTGGGCCCGCAATTCGTGCGCGGTGTCGCCAAAGACGGCCTGCCGCAGGCGATTTTTGCGGCAGTCCAATGTGTCTTCTGCCTGTTTGTTCCCTTCGCGATTGCGAAATTTGCCGGCTACGATATGGGCTATGCGGCGGGACTCTATTCCGGTTCGCAGACGATCTCCGCCGCCATGGGCCTCTCGACTGACGCCATCAATCGCGCGGGAATGGCGGCGGAGCACGCCAAGGCGATGCTGGATTCGATGCCCATCGCCTATGCCGTGACCTATATGTTCGGTACGGTTGGGTCGGCACTCGTCATCGCGCTCCTTGGTCCGGTGTTGCTGCGCATCAACCTGCCTGCCGCCTGCAAGGAATACGAGGAAAAGCAGGGCGGCGCGAAGGAATACGGCGGCCTTGGTTCGGCCTGGCACCGCTGGGAAGCGCGCGCCTTCCAGGTGCAGCCTGGCGGGCTTGCCGTTGGTCTGCGCGACCTCGGAGGCCGAGTCGCTGGTTCCCGATTCGCGGCTGTTTGTCCTGCGCGTACGGCGGGCGGATGGCACCATCGAGGATGCAACGGCAGACACCGTTCTGCACGAACGCGACGTCGTAGCCGTGGTGGGTGAGCGCGAAGTGCTGGTGAAGGTTCTTGGATCAGGCGTCAGAGAGACTGTGGGCGCAGTTGTGGCCGCGCGTGGCGGCCGCGTTAACGGCGATCTTCCCACTCCTAAAGAAGTTAACGACGCCGAATTGCTGAGCATGCCGGTCGAGGGCGTCGATGTTTACGTGACCAACAAAGCAGTGGACGGCAAGACGCTTGCCGAACTTGGCCAGAGCCCCGCCGCCCGTGGAGTGTTCCTGAGGAAGATCACGCGGGGAGCAGTTGCGACAGCGATCCCCATCCTGCCCAACACCAAGATCCATCGCGGTGACATTCTCACCCTCGTTGGCCGCACCCAGGACATTGCAGCAGCCACCAAGATGATCGGTGTTCCCGATAAGCAAACCGACGTAGCCGATGTCGCGTTTATCGGCGCAAGCATCACGGTTGGTGCGTTGATCGGAGCACTCGTGCTGAAGGTCGGCGGGGTACCGCTCACGCTTTCAACCGCCGGCGGCGCGCTCATCGCAGGCCTGGTGGCTGGTTGGTTCCGCTCCGTCCGTCCGACATTCGGCCGGATCCCCTCGTCGACCGTCTGGTTCATGAACTCCGTGGGTCTCAACATCTTCATCGCCATCGTCGGCATCTCCGCCGGTCCGGGTTTTGTGAACGGCTTGAAGACGCAAGGCGCAGGCTTGTTCCTGTGGGGAGCCCTGGCAACCACGATCCCACTGGTGCTTGGCATGTTCGTCGCCAAGTACATCTTCCGCTTCCATGACGCGCTCACCCTCGGCATCGTCTCCGGAGCGCGCACGACCACAGCCTCGCTCGGCCTGGTTTGCGACCTCGGGAAGAGCCAGGTGCCCGCGCTCGGTTACACGGTAACGTACGCGGTGGGCAACACATTTCTCACCATTTGGGGCATGGTCCTGATTCTGCTGCTCAGCTAAACATCGATTGCTGCATCAAGGAGATTCACAATGGCTGATACGTACCTCCAGAGTTTCGAACAACTAAGCCCATTCGAGATCAAGGATGAGCTCATCAAACTGGCCAAAAAGGCATCCGCGCGAACCCAATCCGCCTTTCTCAATGCCGGCCGTGGCAACCCCAACTGGATTGCAACTACGCCGCGCGAAGGCTTCTTCCTCCTCGGTCAGTTTGCGATCACCGAAAGTAAACGGGTGATGGAGGATCCGGCCGGCCTGGGCGGCATGCCCAAGGCGAAGGGCATCGCGCAGCGGCTCGAGGCATGGCTCGCCAAGCATACGGATATGCCGGGCGCATCCTTTCTCGCGGAGATGGTTCCGTTCGCGGTGAAGACCTTCGGTTTCGAGCCCGATGCCTTTGTGCACGAACTCGTCGACTCGATTATTGGCGACAACTATCCGGTTCCGGATCGGATGCTTGTCCACAACGAGCGCGTCACACATGAATACCTGATGTGGGCCATGTGCGGAGAGCCGAAGCCGGCCGGCAAGTTCGACCTCTACGCGGTAGAGGGCGGCACCGCCGCGATGTGTTACATCTTTAAATCGCTGAAGGCCAATCGCCTGCTGCATCCCGGCGATACGATCGCCCTGGGTACTCCAATCTTCACCCCGTATCTCGAGATGACTCACCTCGAGGATTACGACCTGAAGATGGTCACCATCCAGTCCCCCCAGGAAAATCGTTTTCAGCCCACCGACGATGAGATCAAAAAACTCGAAGATCCAAAGATCAAAGCGTTCTTTGTCGTGAATCCCGGCAATCCAACAGGGATGGCGCTCAGCGCCGAATCCATCCGGAAAATCGCCAATCTGGTCAAGAACAAGCGGCCTGACCTCATGCTGCTCACCGATGATGTCTACGGAACGTTCGTTCCAGGTTTTCGGTCGCTGCTCGGTGAATTGCCCCACAACACCATCGGCGTCTACTCCTACTCGAAGTATTTCGGCTGCACCGGCTGGCGCCTGGGCGTCATTGCCGTTCACGAAAACAACATCTATGACGAAAAGATAGCCAAGTTGCCGGATGCTCATCTCAAGGCGCTAGACAAACGCTATGGGCCTATAACACTCGAACCGCGCAAGCTGAAGTTCATCGACCGCATCGTTGCCGACAGCCGCGACGTGGCGCTGAACCACACGGCCGGGCTCTCGCTGCCGCAGCAGGTCATGATGAGCCTGTTCTCCCTCGTCGAGCTTATGGATGTCGAAAAGCGGTATCAGACGGCGTGCCGGGAAATCGTATATCGCCGTCTCTACGCGATACTTGACGGACTCGGCCTGGAGGTTCCTTCGAACCCGAACTACGACGCCTACTACGGCCTGATTGATTTCGAGTTCTGGGCAAATAAGAACATGGGCAGGGAGGCGGTTGAGTACCTGAAGAAAAATGTTCACCCCCTGGACCTTGCATTCCGGTTGGCGGAGGACCACGGAATCGTATTGCTGAATGGAGGCGGTTTCGAGGGCCCGGACTGGTCGTTGCGCGTGTCGTTGGCCAATCTCGACGATGAAGCATATGAAGAAATAGGGCGCGGCGTCCGGTCGATTGCAAGAGGCTATCGGCATGCCTTTGAAGCCTCAAAGGAGCACGAGGAGAAACGGGCTGCGACAACGGTCGGTGATTGACCGTTTTGATTGATCGGTGGGTTTGCCGGCGTGCTTAACTCTCCATGTTCCCTCAATGAACAGCCGAGAATGCGACGGCAATTTCCGCCATCCGATGTGTCGATGAATTGGTCTCCTTCAAGGGCCGGTGGAAGGAGAAGAAAGTGCTATCTCCAAGAGCGGCGTCGTCCGTCGGCCTTTGACTAAAGTCACGGAGACTATCCGCCAAGAGGAAGGAAACGCGATGCAGGGAATCACGGGCCTATTCCATCGACTTCCGGAACTTTCTCTCTTCGTCGCCATTCTCGTCGGCACGATGATAGGCCGACTGCGCATAAAGGGCTTCAGCCTTGGTCCAGTTGTCGGCTCACTCATGGCCGGGATCGCAATCGGCATCTTCGCCAAGCCTGAGTTTCCCCAGCTGCTTCGTTGGACGTTTTTCTATCTCTTTTTGTTCTCGATCGGCTACTCGGTGGGCCCCCGATTCTTTGGGAGCCTGCGTAAGGAAGCGATACCGCAAATCGTCCTGGCAATCACAATGGCCGTAACGGGACTTGCGACCGCGGTTGCTGTGGCGGTTCTTTTTAGGTTCGATGAAGGCATCTCGGTTGGCATGCTTTCGGGCAGTCTGACGCAATCGGGCGCGTTGGGCACGGGACTAAGTGCTATTGCCTCTTTGCCGGTTTCGGACGAGATCAAATCACAGCTTTCCGGCAATGCCCCTCTGGCTGATGCCATCACCTATGGATTCGGGGTCCTCGGCCTGACTCTCTTCGTCAGCGTCTTTGGACCAATGTTGATGCGAGCGAATCTCAAGGCCGATGCGAAGCTATTGGAGGCTCAGCTATCAGGGGGAGGAGCTGCCTCCGGTTCGCTCCTCGCAGGCCACCGCTTCACCTTTCGCGGCTACCGTGTCGAAAACCCTTCGATAGCCGGCATCAGCGTCGCCGAACTTGAACAAAAATACGCGGCGGGTCACTTGAGCATACAACGCCTAAAGCGCGGAAACACGTTAGTCTCCCTCACTCCGGAAGTTCGAATCCAGCCTGACGATATGCTCGTCGTTGCTGCGAAGAGGGGGATACTCGCTAACGTGGAGCGAGAGATTGGGCCAGAATTCGATGATCTCGACACTCTCGCCGTTCCGATGAAGTTTGTGACGGCGGTAGTGACTAACCGGTCCGCGGTGGGAAAAACGCTCGGCGAAATGGCTGCTGATCAACAGCTTGTGCGCGGAGTGTATCTGGAATCACTCAAGCGAGGCGAGGAGGAGATGCCGCGCGACATTGGCGTGAAGGTTGAGCGCGGCGACGTGATGCGGCTTGTCGGCTCACCGCAGGACGTCGAGCGTGCAGGGAAATGGCTCGGCTATGTTGAGGCTGACCTGACCAAGACCGACCTCACTTTTCTTGCAGCGGGCATCGCGTGCGGAATACTTGCTGGCCTCTTGACTCTCAACGTTAACGGTGTGCCCATTGGACTAGGCACAGCGGGCTCGATACTCGTGGTTGGGCTTGTGGCAGGTTGGGCCCGGAGCCACTATCCCATATTCGGTTCGATCCCGGAGGCGGCACAGCGCCTGCTTGCTGACGTCGGCCTCATCGTTTTTGTCGCGATCGTGGGTCTGAGTGCTGGACCCCACGCGGTCCAGGCATATCTGCAGCGAGGAGGGGGCTTCTTCGCCAGCATCTTTTTTGGCGGCATGGTCGTAACCATCGTCCCGCCCCTGATTGGCATGATCATGGGCCGATGGATTTTCAGGATGAACCCTGTTGATGGTCCTTGCGGGCGTAAGCGGTGCACAGACTTGCACACCCGCACTGAACGCCCTGCGGGAAGCAAGTGGAAGCAATATCGGCGCACTCGGTTACACCGTTCCGTATGCGATCGGAAATATCCTGCTCACGATTTGGGGGCCTGTCATGGTGGCCATCATACATACTCTTCGATCATGACCGGGAGGCCTGATCGCCGATAGAACCAAACTGAAGTTAAGAGGTTTCGAAGCCGTTACAGTTTGTGGTTGCTACAAACAGGAGCAGGCGATGGACCTACAACAGGCCCGGATTCAAGTCCTGATTCTACTCACCGCAAGAGAACTCAAGGAGAATAAGAAATGACAACGTCAGCTACACTGGACCCGCAAGTGGGGCATCCGCCGAGCAACTCCGAGAAAGACACACCCTACGATCAATTCAACCTGCCGATCCCCGTCAACTTTCCCGAAGAAGGCATGTCAGCTAAGGCCGCCCATGCCGTTGTAATGAGCGAGTGTTGGACCGATGCAAATCCGATGCTCAACCTCTCTTCGTTCGTGACAACCTTCACGGAACCCGAAGCCCGCGACGTCTTCGCATCCGGTTCGTTTCGAAACTTCGCCGACCCGGACATGTATCCGCACACCAAGGAAACCGAGTTCACGTGTGTTCGCTGGCTGCACGACCTGTGGAATGGGCCGAAGGACGCCGAGCCCTATGGCGCCGCCACCATCGGCTCATCGGAAGCCTGCATGTTAGGTGGGCTGGCGCACAAATGGAATTGGCGGGAGGCGCGACAGAAGGCCGGGAAGGACACGAGCCACCCGAACATGGTCACCGGAGGCAACGTCCAGATCGTCTGGAAGAAGTTCATGCGCTATTTCGACGTCGAGCCTCGAGTCGTTCCCCTGCAACCCGGCAATTATCGCCTAACGGCTGAACATCTCGACAAGTATGTTGACGAAAACACGATCTGCGTTGTTGCCATCGCTGGGCAGACCTTCACTGGTGAGGACGACGACATTCAAGAGATTCATGACTGGCTCGACGCCTATGAACAGAAGACGGGCATCTCCATCCCCATGCACATCGATGGAGCGTCCGGTGGCTTCGTGAATCCTTTCCTCGATCCGGATTACAAATGGGATTTCCGCCTGCCGCGAGTGCAGTCCATCAACGCCTCTGGACACAAATACGGACTGGTCCCCCCGGGTCTCGGCTGGATCGTCTTTAGAGACCGCAAAGTGTTCAACGAAAACCTGGTCTTCTACGTCAACTACCTCGGCGGGGAAGCTGCCACCGCGACCCTGAACTTCAGTAAGAGTTCGGCTACCATTCTCGTGCAGTACTACGCATTCTTGCGGCTTGGTCGTGAAGGCTACACACGAGTGATGAGGCACGCACTCGAACACGCCCAGTATCTGCGCGATCGCTTGACCAAGGGCGGCAGGTTCCAGGTCATGAACAAGACGCAGCGAATTCCGGTGGTCGCACTGACCCTCGACAAATCCGTGACGCGCTACAACGAGTTCGACATTTCGAACAAAGTGCGCGAACGCGGCTGGATTCTGGCCGCCTATTCGATGCCTCCGGATGCCCAGGCGATCAACAGTCTGCGGATCGTGGTTCGTCCACACCTGAACCGTCAACTCGTCGAAATTCTGGCAGACGACATCGAACGGGCCTGCGACTTTCTCGAGAAGCATGGCGGCAACGCTACGCCTCCTCAGTTGCACGATTCCCACAAAACATCTGTAGCCAAGTGCTGAATTAGAAGGAGCAGAGCACGCCCAGATGAGGCTGCATAGCCCATCTGGGCATGAAGTTTGAGATCGATCAGTTCCAACACCGCTCCCGGAGTACGCACAGCGCCGTGAAGGCGCGACGAAGGAGAAGTAGAAATGGCCTCGCACGCACACCTTCAGCCGGTCGGCCTTGGTGCCTCGCAGACTCGAACGGTTTATGGGCGCAGCCGAGTTTCTAGGGCCGAAAGGAAATCGCGCGGGCTAATCACCGCATCCGACGATGCGCCGCGAAGCATTGTTGCCGCCTCGCTCTTTGAGTTTGCGCCTGACGCGACGATCGCTGCTGTTGGCGCGCGGATGAATTCGACGACGATCCGAACCGCGGTTCTGTGCGCCATGTTCTGTTTTTCGATCGGTGTCTGGGGTCAGGCCACTGCGCCAGTCAACGAGAACGCGGGATCGCAAGTAAAACCACCGGAATCCGCGCCAATCGATATTCGGATACCCGATCGACTGAGGCGCCAGATCGCTCCAACCCCGAGCGCGCCCTGGCATGCCCCAGATCTTAGCGGCTACACGAACGCGCCCAAATCGGCCGAACTTTCACCCATTGATCCGCAGAGGCATTATGAACTCGTTGAGCTAATCGATCTCGCCCAACGAATGAACCCAGAAACGCGCGTAGCTTGGGAGTCGGCAGTCCGGGCAGCGATTGGCGTCGGATTGGTTCAAGCCGAGTACTATCCGATGCTCACTCTGGCGGCGACCGGTGGTTACCTGACAGAGGCCATTCCGGCGCCCACCGATGTCGCGCCTACTGGATTCTTTCGAGCGGACCTCGCCACGGTCTTGCCCGTAGTGAGTCTGCGCTGGCTGCTCCTCGACTTCGGTCGTCGGAGCAGTGCGATGGACACGGCCAAACAGAATCTGCTGGCGGCCAACCTTGGTTTCAACCGCAAGCACCAGGAGATCATCTACCGCGTCCAACGCTCATTTCTCACGCTAACGAGTCTTCGAGCAAAGGTCACGGTTGGCGAGAGCTCAGTCAACGCGGCTCGCGCAGTACGCGAGTCAGCGGAGATGCAATTAAGCAACGGATTGGCGACCATCCCGGAGGTCTCTCTCGCTCGGCAACAGGAAGCGCAAGCCGCTTTCGATTTGGAGGACTTGCTTGCGAACGAACGTGATGCGGAGATAGCGCTGGCGGAAAGCATAGGAATTCCGCCAACAACGCCGATTCAGATTACCGAATTCCCTTCGTTGCCACCCCCTGCAGCACTGGAGACCTCGGTCGACAAAGTCATCGACCATGCGCTGGCAAATCGCCCCGACCTCATCGCCAAGGTGGCGGCTCTCCGTGCAAAGGAAGCCGAGGTACGCAGCGCTCGAGCAGCCAGCTATCCGGTACTGGCCCTCGCGTCCAACTTCAACACGATTAGCGGTGGGGTTCAAATCACCGGAGGAGGACACGGGTCGACGGGATGGTTCAGCTCCACCCAGCCAAGCGGGGGCGTGTTGCTGTCTTTTGAGTGGAACATCTTTGATGGTGGGGCCGCCCACCGACGGGTAGAGATGGCCGAGGCTGAGCGCCGGACGGCCGAGGACGAGGTGACACTCGCCCGCGACAAAGCAATTCAGGACGTGTGGAAGGCTTACTCGGATGTACGGCTTGCGTTACGCAAGGTTGATGTTGCGACGACGCTGGTGGACGCCTCCCAAAAGTCCTACGATGCCAGCCTTGAAGCGAATCATCGCGGTCTCGGAACGCTCACGGATCTATTGGCGGCTCGCCGGGATCTGAGCCATGCGCAGTTCGTCGAGGTCGATACCAAGCTCCAGCTACTCAATGCTTCGTCAGCGCTTGCGTTTGCTACAGGCGATGCGCAGCGGGGACCATCAGTGAACGTAAGAATTGTTTTCGATGGGAGTTTTTCAAACTAACACCTGAAGGTGAGCGCAATGGGACCTCAGATTAATATCGTCGGTTCGTTCTTCCCGTCTTGGATGCTGTGCGCAGCGATCGGAATTGCGACGGCTTTTGTCGCGCGTTGGTTCTTCATCCGCGCCGGACTCGATCCTTATCTTGGCCCGAGGCGACTGGTGTACTCAAGTCTCGCCATTCTAATCACCCTGGTGCTTTGGGTGGCTTTTTCCAGGAGCTAACTATGTCTGAAATTGATCCTCGATCAGATTCCGGCGCCCGCCGCGTCATAGGCCGAATACTTGGCATAGCCATCATAGGGGCTGCAGCCATCGCTGTTGTAGTAGCTGTACTCCAGTGGGAGATAAGGCCGCAGACGGATGATGCTTCGATTCGCGCCAACTTCGTCGGTATCGCGCCAGAGGTGAATGGCCAAATCAACGAAATACTTGTGCATGACAACCAAAGGGTTGAGGCGGGCGACCTCCTCTTCGTGATTAACCCTCGCCCGTACGAGATCGCGTTGGAACGCGCCCAGGCCAACCTCGCCCTCACCCGTAAGGAGGTCAACGGCCTGAAGAGCAGCGCGCTTTCTGCTTCAGCCGTCGTATCCAAGGCGGAGGCCGATCTCAACGCCTCGGCAGCTAATGTCACAAGCCGGGAGACGGATCCCGTTGTTGCTGATGCCGAGATAAAACGGCTGGAAGCGCAGTACATGCAAGCCGATAATCATTTAAAGCGCGTTGAGCCAATGGCGTCAGGGCAGTTTGTCACCGCAGACAGCGTCGATCAAGCTCGCGCCCAGCGGGACATCGCCGCCGTCGCGCTCGAAGAGGCTCGGGCCAAAAAAAGTGCGGCAACCGCGGGGTTGGCGGCCACTCGCGCCCAGCATGTTTCCATCGAAGCAGCACTGGTAAAGGCCCGAAGCGACCGGACCAGTGCCGAGGATGCCATCGGCGAAACTGACGGAATCAATGCGAGGGTAGTGGCAGCCGAAGCGGCAGTGCACTCAGCGGAACTGGATCTTAGTTACTGTCGCGTGCGTGCGCCGTTCCCTGGCCTGGTAGTCAACATGAACATATCAAATGGCGCCTTCGCCCACGCAGGTACGCAGGTATTCACTCTGGTGGATACGCGCACCTGGTACGTCGTCGCCAACTTCCGTGAAACGCAGCTTCGTCGCATCGCATCAGGGGCGCCCACTGATCTCTATCTGCTGTCGCAACCCGGAAAGCACTACCGAGGAACCGTAGTTGGACTCGGATGGGCAGTAGCGCCGGAAAACGCAGGTACCGCCAATGGCCTGCCAAGCGTCGGCCGCTCTCTCGACTGGATTCAGCTAGCGGCGCGCTTTCCAGTGCGTATTAAGGTAGAGAATCCGGACGACTCCTTCCGCATCGGCGCCTCGGCGGTAGCGACGGTGCACGGTACCTGGCGCAGCGTAGGCCCATGAATTCCAAATCACTTCTTGACTTCCTTCGCCGCGAGCTGACGCCCACAGCCGGCAGGGGCAGCGCTACTTTCCGCCTCGTTCTGGCGTGTATGGCAGCCACCGTCCCAATTCTGAGCCACCACATTCCCGAAGCGGTCCTCGTCATGATGGTCATGTACATGGTCGCTCGTGAAGACACCGCCGCAACGCTCATCGGATCGATCATGAGTGCGGCAGGCGTCACTATCGGTCTTGCTTCAGCCCTCCTCGCCTGGGAGATTTCCCTGGACATCCCATGGCTACGTCTCTGTTTCCTGATTGCATTCATCTTTGGGAGCCAGTTTCTCCAGCGCGTTCTGAGGATCGGCGCGCTGGGCGCCGCCATCGGCATTCCGGCGGCCATGGTCATGATCTTTCCAGACACTTTTCCGCCGAATCCGGAATTGATGGTCGAGATGGTTCTGTGGATCTGGTGGTGCGTAATACTCGGACTCGCCATCAACGCCAGCGTGCAGCTCCTCTTGTCTCCGGGAGACCCGCTCACGCTGCTGCGACGAGCGCTGGACGCAAGGCTCTTGGCTGTGGAGCACGCTCTCCGGCGCCTCGCAGGTGCTCCCGCCGTGGAGCCCCCGCAGGCGTCCTTGAATGCTCTTGCCATCGAGGGCATGACCCGGCCGCTCGTGCTCCTGAAAAGCGCCTCGATATTTCAACCCTGGGCACGCAAGTATCGAGAGCAGCTTGCGGCGATTATCACACTCACCGATCGGCTTGTCACGTCTGCCGTGTCACTCGAGGCGATCGCACCGCTCTCTAACGTATTGATGAATCGCGGGCGTCTCTTGAACGTAGCAGACAGCTGTGATCGTACGCGGCTGGCATTCAAGGAGCTGCGGTTCCCGTCGCCCAGTAAGTGGCCGGAACTTGCGGCCGGCGAGACGTCGGACATGTTGTCCCCACTGGCCGACATGGAAAGCACACTCGATCAGATCGCGCTGGCCGTGCCTGATAGCAGGGTTCACTCTGCTGAATCCGCTGCAGCCCCCTCTGGAAAGCCGGGTCTTTTTCTGCCGGGCGCTTTTACCAATCCCGAGTATCTCCACTTCGCGATCAAGAGCTCACTGGCAGCGCTGATCTGTTATGCATGCTTCATCGGCTTCGACTATCCGGGCATCTCAACCTCGTTGCTTACATGCCTTGTGGTTTCGCTATCGACCATCGGTGCCAGCAACCAGAAAGGAATACTCCGAATCGGCGGGGCCGTCGTCGGCGGCCTGATAGGTATGATTGCGCTGATTTATTTGATTCCCAATGTAGATACATTCAGCGGCTTTTTGCTGATCTTCGGTGCCGGTACCGCGGCAGCCGCGTGGCTGAACTTCGGCAGCCCCCGCATCTCCTACGCAGGGAATCAGCTCGGCCTCGCGTTCTACATCGCTGTCCTGCACTTTGGACCGTCCACTAACCTCACCGCCATCCGCGATCGCATGATCGGCATCGCCTTCGGTCTCATCGTGTTCGGCATCGTCGAGCACCTGCTGTGGCCCGTACGCGCAGCAAACACACTGCGCTTGCGCGTTGGCGAGTTGATGCATTTGCTGGCGGAGCTGGCCCGTACGGAAGCTAGCGGTGAGGCGCAGGCATTGGCCAGCAAGGATGCAACTTCTTGGCGTCGACAAATCTCGATCAAGGTGGAAGAGATCCAAACCCTCATTGAATCGTCCAAGTTCGAATCGAATACTTTCAAGGTGAGTGAGATCCAGAAACATATTGGTGATGCCCAGATAGTTTTCACATTATTGATTGCGCTTGCTCGCCAGAGGCTCGAAGTCACGCAGTCGGATAGGGTCGTGACGGCCGCGAGCAAGGTCGATGATGCCATAGCAACGGCCTTACTGGCCTTGGAGACTTACGTAACCAGCGGATCCCGACCGGCGTTACCGAATCTTGAAGGTGAGGTAGATATGTTTGAGCGTTCCGATGCTGGCACGGATGCGCTTCATACAACAGCCGACGACCCTCGCCTTGCCGAACGGTTGGTCATTTATCGCGCGCTTGTCGCTGCTATAAACCGGCTCTCCGTCGCAATGAGTTTTGACGATCAATGGATCGCGCAACGCCCCGCAGTAAATGAGAGTCGGAACCATCGGCTGGCGTAATGAAACATCCCCAACGGGAAGTCGCGGACACAGAACCTAGGAAACTCGGCACGGGTCCCCGATTGACTCCCGTCACTCTCGCCCTAACTTGCATTTAGCGCTAAATGGGGGCGCCGATTGAACCGTGAAGCAGCTACCAGGATCAGAATAATCAGACCCAGACGAAACGCACCAGCGAGTGTCTTAAGTCCGGAGTATGCTGGACCCATGACTCCGTATTTACTGCGGCTTTCGCTCCTGACGGTATTGGTCTTGCTTGCCCTTGGGCCCGCTCTGTCTCAGTCGAAAGTAGCGACTGTCGCATCCGCTCCCTCGGTGCACACGTTGGTTCCCGATGGAGTGGGAAAGGGCTCCGTCTCCCTCGACGGCCCCTGGCAATTCCATATAGGCGACGACCCAGCATGGGCCTCTCCCTCCTTCGACGATTCCAAGTGGGAGCAACTTACCGCCGATGACACTTGGGGCACACAGGGGCACGAAGGCTACGCCGGATTCGCCTGGTACCGGCGTCACATCCAATTGTCGCCATCGGCTATTGCCAACGAAAAGCTCGCGATCCTGATACCGCCCGTTGACGACGCCTACGAGCTTTATTGGAACGGACTGAAGATCGGCAACCTGGGCAGCCTTCCGCCCCATGCAGTCTTCTACAACGGACATCGCCAGTCATTCGCGCTGCCGGTTTCATCTTCCATCGGATCGGATGGCGTCCTGGCGCTTCGAGTTTGGAAGGCGCCACTCGGAACAATCGATCTCGCCACGGGAGGCGGGCTGAATTCGCCACCCGTTATTGGAGACGCAGATCTCATTGCGGCCGATGTTGCCATGGGCGATTTCCGACGACTGCAAGCAAGCCTGTATGGCCGTGCACTCAGCTACTTCTTCATGTTGTTCGCGGCGTTCTCATTCTTCGCATGGATGCGAAACCGCAGGGAAAGGCTCTTTCTCTGGTTTGCAATCTGGCTGCTGGCAAAGGTTGCCCTGTTCTACTTGTCTTCCGATCGAGTCATTGAACTGCTTTCCAATGCGGCATTTGGTTTCTGGCTCATAGTCCTCCATTCAATCGTCGATACCTCGATATTCCTATTGCTCCTTTACCTGTTCAATTTGCAAGCCGATCGCCGCGTCCTCCGTTGGACATGGACTGCGATTGCAATCAATGCCGGCTCGGGTTTGGCGGCTGCGATCGTGCAACTGACCTGGCCCGACCCCGGGCCGGAAGTCCTGTGGGCCTCAGCTGTAACGATAGCTGTCTTTCTGCTCTCTGAGGTATTCGTTTTTGTTCTCGTCTATCAGGGCTTGCGTGGAAAGCTCGACCGATCCCGCAGGCTGGTCGGCGTGGTGGCTTTTCTGGTTTACCTGCATGAGATCGTCAGAGTTGCCTGCGCAGAAGGCAGACGCTTTACCCATTTGACTGTCTACGAGAAGATGAGCACGCCGCTCTTCCATATGTTCGGGGCGAGTATTACGTCCAGGCAGATTCTCGAAACTACTCTTATTCTCTGCTTAGCCTACGCGCTCACGCGTCATTCAATCGAGCAGCGCAGGCACGAACAGGCTATTGAGTTGGAACTGAAGTCCGCGGAAGCGGCAACCGAAGCAAAATCCCTTTTCCTGGCCAACATGAGCCATGAGATTCGTACGCCGATGAACGCCATCATCGGCATGTCCCACCTGGCACTGCGAACGGAACTCAATCCCCGGCAAAAGGACTACGTAAAGAAAATTCAACTTTCAGGCGAGCACCTGCTGGGGATCATCAACGACATCCTTGATTTCTCGAAGATCGAAGCCGGCAAGATATCAGTCGAGAACATCGACTTCGAATTCGACAAAGTGCTGGAGAATGTCAGCAATCTGATTGCAGAGAAGGCGACTGCCAAAGGGCTGGAATTGATCTTCGACATCGATCCTTCCATCCCGAGCCATCTCAAGGGCGATCCCCTGCGCCTGGGGCAGATCCTGATCAACTTCTGCAACAACGCCGTCAAGTTCACCGATAAGGGCGAGATTATCGTCAAGGCGCGGGTGCGGGATGAGGATGAGAAGGGCAAACTGATTTACTTCTCGGTCAGCGACACGGGCATTGGACTGACTGAGGAACAGATGGGGCGCTTGTTCAAGGCGTTCGAACAAGCGGATACCACCACAACGCGGCAATACGGGGGCACCGGGCTGGGCCTGGCAATTTCAAAGCAGTTGGCCAGGTTGATGGGCGGCGATGTAGGAGTTACCAGCGAGATCGGCAAGGGAAGCACGTTCTGGTTTACTGCCCGGCTCGGGACGGGTGAAACCGTTGCCCGGAGCATGCAACTGCCGGATCTGCGCGGCCGCCGCGTTTTGGTCATCGATGACAATTCGATGGCGCGTGAAGTGTTGTCGAGTATGTTGACCAGCATGACATTTGTTGTGGATGAAGCACCTTCAGGGATGGAAGGAATCGAGATGGTAAGGCAGGCGGCTGATGCCGGCAGACCCTATGAAATAGCCTTCGTCGATTGGCAGATGCCTGGCATGGATGGTATTGAGACGGGGAAACGGATTTGTGCGCTGCCTGATCTTCCCACATCGCCGCATCTTGTGATGATCACAGCTTACGGCCGGGAAGAGGTCCTCAGGCAAGCCGAAAACAATGCCTTCCGCAGCGTGTTGATCAAGCCGGTCACGGCCTCCGTGCTCTTCGATACAGCCATCCAGATGCTTGGCGGGCATCAAGAACAGGCGGAAGCCCTGCAGGCCAGCCCGGACGTCGATCTTGATCAGTTGCGCGGTGCGCGGGTCCTGCTTGTCGAAGACAATGAGCTCAATCAAGAAGTCGCGATGGGACTACTCGAAACAGCCAACATGTCGATTGACCTCGCAGAGAATGGCGAAGTTGCAGTCCGCATGATCAATGAAAAGGACTATGACCTTGTACTGATGGACATGCAGATGCCAGTGATGGATGGAGTGGCTGCGACACGCGCCATCCGGTCTAATCCCCGCTTTCTTTCTTTGCCCATCATCGCCATGACCGCCAATGCGATGGAGAGCGACCGCGAGATTTGTATCAAGGCGGGCATGAATGACCACGTTGCCAAACCCATCGATCCTGACCACTTGTTTGCGACGCTGAAACGCTGGATCACGGTGCGCGGCCCCGTTCCCTCCTCCGATGCGCCCCCTAAAGAAGCTGGGAAGTTGATTGCAGAGATTCCGCCGCAGATCCCTGCGATTGAGGGTGTCGACGTGGTGGATGGACTCAAGAGAGTCGGGGGCAATCAGCGCCTCTACAAGGAATTGCTTGTCAAGTTCGCGGCAAAGTACGCCGATGCCGACGTACAAATCTCATCCGCGCTTCAAAGTGGTGACGGCAATGCTGCCGAGCGCATTGCCCATACGGTAAAGGGTGTTGCGGGAAACATCGGGATCAAAGAAGTGAGGTTCGCGGCGGAGAGGTTGGAGAAGGCGATTCGGGATAGCCACGAGGGAGTTCCATCCCTCCTTCAGGATTTCGCTTCCATCCTGCGGCCTCAGATCTACGCCATTGAGACGGCTTTGGGCGATTCAAGCGAGTCTACATCGGAAAGCGTGGCGAAGAGAGATTTTGATTCGGTTGCCGCCTCTATTGATGTGGCGCGCCTTCGTGTTCTTCTCGAAGCAAGCGACGGGGATGCAGAAGAGACGTTTCGGACGCTGCGAGGGGTTTTATCCGGTCACATAGAAAAGGTGCGACTGGATGCGCTAGATCAGAACCAGGCCCGCTGTTCCAATCGGCCCGAGCACACTGCCCGCATACTCGCGGATTGCCTGCATCATGTTGTGCTCGGTAACGATCTCGACCTTCAGTGGCGCCTGCACATCCGGCAGCTTTGAGTTGTCGACTTGGACGCCCAGATCTTCGAGTGCGGAGACGGCATCGTTGAGGCTGTTCGAGTGGCCCTGCAGCGCCGCAATCTTACGCTGGATATTCTGCGCATCGTCGCGCAGCCGGCCGGCGCCTTCCATCATCTGCCCCTTCGCGAGCCAGCCCACGATCGCCAGTAGAACGCCCGCCACGATTAGCACCAGGCCCGCCGCCGTCGCGCGGGGGATCCGCCACCCTTCCAGGCGCTTGACTATGGGACTGAGAAGGAAAGCCAGCAAAAGCGCAAACGCCAGCGGAATGAGAAGCTCTCGAGCGAAGTAGAGAACGGCGATGGCAAGGATCAGGCCAAGTATCGGCACCAGCCTTGAGTTCCCGATCTGACGAGGCGGATTCAGTCGAGTTCGATTCCTCCGGAGCACTCAGTAAGCTCGTCAAGAGATTCTCCCAGGAAATTGAATTGAGTCAGCGAAAGAAAATTGGATGATCCCCGAAACGAGGACCGTACTCCGGCATACGAATCCGTCTCTGGAGGTTCTCGATCAGAGTCGCAAACCATGCTCGACTTCAATGCGGTTGACAATGCCAGAGCGAATGCCCTACGAACTGTGCGGCCGATCCGTATCTCGAATTCGGACCGCCTCACGACTTTCCCCCGGGGTTCGCCGCGAAATACTGATCGAGACCGGCGGCGACCTCTTTCAGCCCGCGCTCGAGATTGACGTCCAATGCAGTGACGATCGCCGAGATCTCCTTGCCCTGTACTGGTTCGGACTGGGAATAGCCATGGGACCAGACAACCTTGCCTGACTTTCGGTCATAGAGTTGAAAGTCCATCGATACCAGCCCTGTGATACCACTCGCACCGTCCACCTCCTCGAAGTCGTAGAGGTGGCCCCGGACCAGAAACTGGCCCCCCGAGGCGCTCCCAAGGCTATCTACAGACTGGTAAGTTCCCGAGGTTCTCAGCATGTGAATCAAATGGTCGTGCACCAACTCGACGGGCGGCTCAATCCACCGGCTGTACTGGTATGTACCCACCTCATTGGTGCCGATGCGATAGGCGATCGGCGAATCCCGAAAGATCGCGGGAGTGCTGATGTCCGCAACCAGCAGAGACACGGTGGGCGTGCCGCTTGAAAGGGTCGGGGCCGTGGAGGACTGAATCGCGTAATACCGGATGGGCTTGGTCTTGCCGCATCCGCTCAGGATCAAGGCCAACAGCGAGACCAGAATTGCACCGGTCGTTCGATTCATAGTGAACCTCTTTTCGTGTGCCCTCAAGCCTTCTTCGAGGGCTCATCTTGTTTCCGCTCATGGGAGCAACCAGGCCGAATCGAATCCTCGATTCGTCATCCCGGGCGGGTAACTACTTGATCAGTTCGCCAGGTTTGCGATCCTTCACGTTGTTTCCGCGAATGAGGACCGACGGGTTGGTCTTCAACGAATCCGTCAGCTGTCGCACATTCTCGGTGGCGACGCGGATATTCACCAGGATCTGGTCGATATTGTCGCCGCCGGTTATATTCTTCAGTTGCTCGATCAGCGATGAAGCCGAAACCAGTGTCTGCTTCAATTCGATAACGGTGGCGCGGATGTCCGGTTGATTCTCAACCAGCATTGAATCGACGTGCGACAGCACAACATTCGCTTGATTCATCGTTGTTTTGAGGTTGTCAAGCATGGGCTGAATCTGGGCGGTGGCGTTCTGTATATTGGTCAGGCTGGCCGCAACTTTCGGCCGGCTGTCGGCCAGCAGTCCATTCAGGTTCCCCAGGCTGGCGCTCACCTCGCCACGGTTCTTGTCGTTCAGAAGGTCGTTGACGCGCGTGATCGTGACTTGCAGTTCCACCAGGCGCTGATCCAGGTTCTGCAGAACGTCTTTTGCAACCGGCTCCAGGCTGCCGATCATATCGCCAAGGTCCCCTATCCCGAGCGTCTCGGCAGACTTCAACTCGCTGCCCGCGGGAGCCAGTGCGGCGCCCTTGGTCCCGGTTCCCACTTCCAGGAAATTATCCGAGAGCGCGCCGAGAGCGGCGATCTTGGCGATGCTGTCGATCTTGACGGGAATATCGTGTTGCACCGTGAAGTCGATCTCGATTCGAGTCGAGTCCCCCGGATCGATGCGAACGGTCTTGACCTTGCCTGCATCCATTCCGGCGTATCGGACCTTCGCCCCGGGCAATAGTCCCCCCGCAGCCTTGAAATATGTGTGGTACGGCGTGCCGCCCGAAGAAAAAGTCCCGGCCACGGCCAATACCGTCCCAATCAGCAGTCCAGCCGCAATACAGACGAAGAGGCCTACCAGGGCTTCCTCACGCTTGCTCTTCATAGTATCCTCATTCTCAGTGGCTCCACCATGTCAGTTCTTCTTAGCCTTGCGGTCACCGGTGAGCATCTGCAGGTAATCGAGTTCTTCAGTAACTTCAGGTTCAGGAACCCGGTCCAGGAATTGACGCACCCGTGGATGCGTGCTCGCTTGAAACTCTTCTTTGGTTCCCAGCGCCACAATATGGCCGCGGTCGACATACACTAGTCGATCGGCGATCAGAAAAGCACTGGCAAGTTCGTGGGTCACGACCACCATCGTTATCGCGTACGCCTTCTTGAGGTTCAAAATCAGTTCGTCAAGTCCTGCGGCAATGATCGGATCCAGCCCGGCTGACGGCTCATCGAAGAACAGAATCTCGGGGTCCATCGCCAGCGCCCGCGCTACGGCGGCCCGCTTCTTCATTCCGCCGCTGAGCTCGGATGGCATGAAGTCTTCAAAGGCGCTCAGGCCCACCTGGCCGAGCTTGATGCGCACCATGATCTCGATCGTCGAATCTTCGAGATCGGTATGCTCGTGCAGCGGCAGCGCGACGTTCTCGCCCACGGTCATCGAGCCGAACAGTGCGGAGCCCTGAAACGACATTCCCATTCTCTTTCGAATCGCGTTCAGTTCCCGGTCGGAGATTTTCGCGGTATTGACTCCGCCAATCCAGACCTCGCCGGAGGTCGGCCTTTCGAGCCCAACCAGGGTGCGCAGCAGGGTGCTCTTTCCCGAGCCTGACCCGCCCAGGATCACCATCGTTTCTCCACGCCGGATGTCGAATGTTATCCCGTGGAGGATCTCGCGCTCGCCATAACTCACGCGGAGGTTCACCACCGAAATTGCAGCCTCGTTTGCGACCGCGTCAGTCATCTTGAGCAACCCCTCGCCGTTAGGTCGGATTGATGAAATAAAACAAGGCTGTAAACACCAGGTCGACGACAATCACAAGCGCGATCGAGGTGACGACGGCAGACGTAGTGGAACGTCCCACCTCCTCGGCGCCCGCGCCGGTCGAAAATCCTTCCTTGCATCCGACAGCCGTAATGACCAGTCCGAACAACGCACTCTTGATAAGGCCCGTATAGATGTCGCGATTGACAATCGAATCCAGCGTCGCATGAAAGTAGGAGCCGATGGTGAATCCCGCGCCTGCGACGCCGAAAACGCATCCGCCGACAACCCCCATGAAGTCAGCCCAGACTGTCAGGCATGGCACCATGATGAGCATGGCCAGAAACTTGGGTGCAACTAGGAAGGCCACCGGATCGAAAGCCATGGTTCGCAGGGCATCCACTTCCTCGGTCACCTTTTTGGTGCCTATTTCTGCGGCAAAGGCGGATCCTGATCGGCCAATGACGACGATGGCTGTGAGCAGGGGGCCAAGTTCGCGCAGAATCGACACCGCCACCGCACCAGCCACAAGTTGCATCGCGCCTAATTGCCTCAGCTCATAGGCACTCTGGAGAGCCATGATGAGACCGACAAAGAAGGTGATCAGTGAGACGATCGGGATGGCCTCGACACCCACCGCCATGGCCTGGTGGAGGGCCCGCTTCGGCCGGAGGCGCTGGCCGCGGAAAGGACCAATGAACGTGACGTAGGCGGACTGGCCGGCGAGACTCGCCAGGCCTCCGATGTACGCAAAGCCGTTGATCGTCAGTGCCCCGACCGCTCTCGGGATCGTCAGGATCTTCATTGCCAGTTACATCCGTTCCGTGCAATGCTCTCGGTCTCAGGCATCGAGCGCCTGTAATTCGGTTTCACAGATCTCAAACACTCCGGTCAGGCGCGTGAGCTGCAGTACTTTCATGACCGACCCGGTCACCCCAAAAAGAATGATCCGCTTCTTGGACTTCCTGGCCTCTTGCAGAACTTCAAGCAGGGATGCGATGCCCGAACTGTCGATGTACCGCACTTCCTGCAGGTTGATCGCAAGACGCTCGGTCCCGTTCAGCGAATCCAGCAGTGATTTCCGCAATGCCGGTGAAGTGCCAAGATCAATCTGACCGACCACGTCTACAATCACCGCGTCTCGATCGCTGCGAGTCGAAAAATCCAGCTGTCTCTCCATGTGCATCCTTCACTGGCTCGGATCGGGAGCCCTTTTCCCTTGCCTGGTGCATCTACTCGAATCGTCTGGCTCCAGAGGCCTCTTCCTGCTCATCGTCGTTGCCGGGATCATTCCCCGCTGCGCGCGCGCCGGGCGCCCGGCAGGCGTTTGACAAGCTTCAGTTGATTCCCTCCCGAGACCTTCTGATACGACATTTCATCCATAATGGCCTTGATCAGGTGTGTCCCCCGCCCGCTCAGTGCAAACTCATCCATCGGCTTGCCGCAGATCCTTGCCGGATCCGGCTCCTCTCCCTGATCGAGCAGTGTGAACTCCATTTGCTCCCCGTCGACAAGACATTCGAACTCGATCTCCCGGTCGTAACAATTTCCATACGCGTGGCGAATCACGTTGGACAGGGCCTCGTCGACCGCGAGCGTGACTTCTATGCACTCCTCATTTGACAAACCATAGATCACACCCAACTCGCCTACCGCAGCGCGAACCACAGACAAGAATCGCGGATGACTCTGCATACCCAGCCGCAAATGAAAGCTCATTTAGGTCGATTATCTCCGTCGGGATGCGCCCGGTTTTCGCATTCGAGACTCCAGTTAATCCGCCTCAGCCCCAGAATCTGGCTGCCAGCAAGGCAGCGCGGACCAATCATCTTAGAGCAAGACGACTTCCGAATCGTATGTGAAGATTTGCGTGGGAGTTAAGCCTTTGCCAGCAACATTTTGGACCGTTCCGGCGCGATGAGGAGAAGCCCAGCGTGTCGGCCGCCAGTCCGAGATTTCGGGGAGCCTCCGAAATCTCGGAGAGTATCTCCGTCGAGATACGTCCAGTTTTCGCAGTCGAGACTTCAGCGGGTCGAATTCACTCGAGCGCCGACTCAAGGGGATGGGGTCCGTTCCAAGGTGATGAGATGCTTGATCGCGTATCCAATCAGCTCGGCGCTGGTCTTGATTCCGAGGACATCCATGAGCTTATACTTGTGGAATCCCACGGTTCCGACCTTGAGATTCAGGATGAAGGCAATCTCCCTCTTGGACTTGCCTTCGGCGAGGAACTGCAGTATTTCGCGCTGCCGGCCCGTAATGTGCTTTTGTTCTCTATAAGCCGCGCCCGATCGGAGAAGGTAATTCACGGTGTCTTTGGTGAGCATCGGAGTAAGGTAGGACTCGCCACGCAAGACGCAACGTCCGCGACAACCAGTTCCTCGGCACTGCAATGCTTGAGAACGTAGGCGGAAGCACCGCGACGGAAAGCTTCAGCAGCAACATCGGGCCCCGACATCATGGTCAAATACACAAGCTTTGTTGCGCGGTTTTTCTGCTTGACTTCTTGACCAGCATCGAGGCCGTTCAGCAGTGGCATTGAAATATCCAAAATGACCACATCTGGTTTCAGTTCCGTCGCGGCCTGCACCAAAGCGCGCCCATCGGTGACAGTCCCGACCACCTCGAATTCGGGCGCGAGGAGATTACTGCATACATCGGCAACCAGCTTGTGATCGTCGGCGATAAGAACCCTGGCGCGGTGGCGATTTTCCATAACCCGCTCTCTTAACTGTCAGGCACACATGAACTCGATTTCGCAAACCGAGGGCAGGCCAAATTGTCACATCGCACGGGAGAATGCGGAGTGACTCTAGTCACACGAAATTGAAATACTTTAGGGATGGAAAAGGTACACCCAGCCGGAGACGGCAGCACTTCTTCTCTGCAAGCAAAGTCGCCGGTGAAGCCGATCAAGTTCAGGGATCGTACCGCAGAGCGGAATCACTTCCTCGAAGCGTTCTATTCGGTGCCAGATCTCCCCTTCCAGCTTAAAGATCTTGCCATCCAAGAAGTCGATTTGATCGAGCAGTTCGTATAACAGAAAACGGTGATGGTCGGTTAAGAAATCTTTGATGTTGGCGTCTTCCACGACCTTTTGGATGCGATTCGCCATGGCCGATCTTCCTTGCACCGGCTTCGTTCTGGACCGAGTCAGGTCCTGCAACTCACGAATCGCCTTAGATTGCCGGTTGGAGGATCCGGTTGCATTGAAGGGCAACATAAGCGTTGTACCCAATGGCCGCAGTCGATTGATGCAGAATTGACGGCATTCAGCCTAAATGGCAAACAAAACCGATCGTTCTCCCCAGAACATTGGTTTCCATCCGCGTCTGACGCACGCGCCTTCGCCTGCTTCGCAACAGCGCCGTTGCCAATTTTCAAAGGAGCTTCAATCTGTCGAGTGGACCGACCCTGTCTTGAGAGTCGAAGCCATGCCTGCACGGCCAGGGCAGGCCAGTACGGAAGCGGAAGTTCCATCGCAGCCGAATACTGTTAACTGAGAGCACTTCATAGGAGCGCTTTGATGTGAGCGTTCCGTTGTGTCGAAAGTGCTGTAGAAAAAAATGTGAACGGTGTGGAAAAGCATCTCGATTCTTGCTACACTGGCATTCCCTTAAGGGCTTTTGGCGTTCAGATTAGTCGCCTTCATTCTGTTTTTTGCTTGATTGCCTTGAGCAAGGGTTAGATTCAACTCAAGTATAGGGCAGATGAAGTGCCCCTCGTTGGTTCCCTTCAGGTTGAGCGTCACGCGGAGGGCTTCCACATGAACGACTTCGCTGAGTTCCGTCATTTTAAATATCTGCTTGAAGTCCTGGTGCAAGAGGGTCTCCGCCCGGCTGCGGATCATCTTCACACCACTCCGCCAAATCTCTGCAATCAGGCGCTCGAGTTCCAAGAGAGGTTTCATCTCCGTCTGTACCGGAAACGGCGCGACAACCGCATTACGCCGACGAAGACAGGAACTGCGTTCATTGCGATCGCACGTGGTGTGCTCGAAGCTCGCGACCAGGCGATTGCCGCCCTACAAGCAATCGAGTGTGGCACGATCCATACGCTACGTCTGGGCAGCGGGACATTCGTGGACAAGGAGTTGTTCCGCACTGCATGCGAGCTCCATCGCGAGTTCCTTCCTTCATGCGTGATCAAGCCAGCTCATGCGGACAGCTCGGATCTTGCGAATGAGATTATGCGCGGCGAGATTCATGCTGCTATCGTGACCCTCCCTGTTAATGAGTCAGATCTTCAGGTGGAAGAGCTTCGGCGCGACAGGCTTGTCCTCTGCCTGCGCGCTGACCATCCCCTGGCGGGAAGACCTTCGATAAGGCCAGCGGAACTCAACGGAAATATTGGCGTGTTTTATCATCCGCAGCGCCATCCAGAAGCGCACGTGCAAATGATGGAGCGACTCTCAAGAGTCGGAATTCGCGTCGGCGAATTCAGTCGCGCCGCCCATCCCACTGAAATACAACAGCTCGTGAAAGACGGTTACGGGTCGACACTGATTCGTGAGGGGACCGAACTGGACCCTGATCTCACGACACGGCCCATCAGTGGCGTTGACTGGACGGTGAAAACGGCGTTTATCTACCATCGAGAGCGCAGGCCTCCCACGATACCGGTTCTGGTAAGACATCTCCGGCGGCACATCGCCACTTCTCAGAAAGAGAAGGATCCCACTGGAACGATCGATTCGCTCGATTTAAAGAATCGTGGCCGCAGGCGACCACCACGGTCTGATGGGAAAGATTGCGAGCAATTGAATCTGCTCGATCGGAGAGAGCGAGCATGAGCAGAGGGAACGTCCGTCATGCCGATCTTTTAGGCGAATGTCGTTAACTAAAAGTGATCAACCAACTCCAATGTGAGGGGCAACAATGCAGACACACACCAATAGCCGGCGCAGAAACCGGGTCTACAAGAGCCTGCACAAGCCCCTCACGTACCTTGGCGTCGAGCGCACTTTGTTCTATTTCGTTTGCGTAGGCGCGGTGGGCGCTTTCAATCTGTTCAATAGCCTGGTCGCCGGAACATCTTCTTCATCGGCGGCTACATTTTCGGTCACTGGGTGACGAATAGCGATCCGGCCTTCCTTCGCATCCTTGCAAGGTCGGAACGATACAAGCTGCGCTACGACGCCGCCAAGCAGAGTTTGCCCCACGCGGAGGTGCTGTAATGCTGCGGATTGATAAAGTCCTCAAGCCGTGGAGAGAGGCCGACTCGCTAAACAGCCACATCAATCTGTATGGCTTTGGAACGAGACTGCATTCCTGACAAAAAGCGGCGACCTCGGCGTCGTCCTAAGTGTTCCCGGGGTGGATTACGAGAGCCTAGACCACGCCAACCAGGAGTATTCGGTGAAGCGGTTAGAGGCCGCTTTGAAGTCCTTCGGGCTCGGCTTTCACGTTTATCAATATCTATTCAAGTCAAATCGGCCGGAGGTTCCATTCGCGAGCTATGACGATCCCGTCGTGCAGGCTGCCATCGACCAGCGGCGTCAATTTTTCGAGGCAAACTATCTCCCGAAGACCACTCCATACGTGTTCTTGTTCAACGCCAGGATATGACCGGCGCTGAACGCTCCTGGGCCAATCATTACGAAATTGGCGATGTCGTTCGCTATGCGCGCGGCAGCAAAGCCGCCGGAATCGAGGCCGGCTCTTACCGAGTCATCACTGCCATCGACCCGGCGACAAATCGACTCTCAGTCGAGAAAACAACGGGCGAGCTGGCCACCTACGATCCGCGCTGTCTTGCCGGCGTCAGCGTCTATCGTGAAATCGCTCACGAGTTCTCCGTTGGCGAACGGATTCAGTTCACAGCACCAGACAAATCTCTTGGCGTCGCCAATCGCGACCTTGCCGTGATTGAATCCGTCACACCCGATGGTCGCATCTCGTGTCGGCTCGAAAGCAATCGCCAGATCGAATTCAGCCCCAGCGAGCACCGCCACTTCGATCATGGCTACGCCGTCACCAGCCACAGCGCCCAGGGACTCACGGCCGAGCGGGTCCTCATTCACGTTGATACCGGCATCCATCCCGGCTTGCTCAATTCGCGCTTCGGTTATGTCTCCGTATCCCGCGCCAGCCATGAGGCAACGATATTCACGAACGACAGCGCCAGGCTCGGCCAACAACTCGGAACAGAAGTCGGCAAGACCGCCGCGCTAGAAATCCACCAGCCCGCGCCAGCAGCGCAAGGAATGGGAATCGGCCTTTGATAATAAATATCTTAGAATCTGTATGATAAACGCGGCCATAGCAAGAATGGAAACGCGGACGATACCTTGACGATACCTTGACGTAACATTTCCGAGCCTGTATTATCAGAGATATCGGAGGTTTCCCATGCCTGCCACGCTTGCAGTCAAAGAATTGGAAGCCGCGCTCTTCAATCCTCAGTCCGGCCGTCTCGATGCGGCACGTATTGCGAAAGAGATGGGTGTTCCCGTGGCGACGATCGCCGGCGCCATCGGCCGCAAGGCCCCCGGTGTCCGCAAGAGCCCCGATGCGAGTAGTATCCAGCAGAGCCTTCGCAAACTCTACCGCGTGTGGGTGACTTTGGTGGACCTCTACGCCGGTGACCGGCTCCATGCGCGTATCTTTCTAAATGCACCCAATCGCCATCTGGAAAACCGCGCTCCGATAGAATTCATCGAGCATGGCGATTTGGCTCCGCTGGAGATGTACGTAAGCGCGATGAGCGCACGGCAGCCAACCTAGAGAGTAGCGAGTGTATTCCATTGAACGCCTTAATGCGACTCTGATCACCACGCCGCTCGTCACCTACTCCGGCTACACCTACCGCGTCATCGAGGATCGCTGGAGAAACGATCCGTTGTCCGCCATTGGCGCATTTCAGAGCGGCGGTCGCCACAATGCGCCAGGGACTTTCTCTCTTCTATATACGGCAAATAGCCGCATCACCGCATTCAAGGAGACGCAGGCCCTCTTCGACACCGAAGATGGTCAATTGCACGATGTGCCGCGCAATCCTGAGTTGGTTCTAACACTTGAGGTCGCTCTGCTTTGCGTTCTCGATCTGACGGACCCGGATCTCTGCGCTAAACTCGGCACATCCGGCGAGGAACTGATCAGCACGACGCCTTCGCGTTTTATCCTCAACAGCCAGGGCAAAACCACGCCGACGCAGGACCTCGGGGCTGCATGTTATCGAAGCGAACGAATCTCAGCTCTGAAAGTTCCGAGCACCGCGCATTCCGACGGCTTCTGCCTCGACATATTTCCCGATAGACTATTCGTTGGAGAACGCGTTGCGATCCGCGACGAGCATCATCGTCTCCGCGACGAAATCGAAGGGACAAGACCTTTCACATAGGTCGAAGTGAATACCTCACGGCTGTTCGATCAAATCCAAGACATGTCCAATTTCCGGAACGCTGCTTTTATTGCAGGAAGATCGAGCAGCAAGCGTGACACAGCGCGGTGGACTACGTGGCTGTGCCGGACGCCCTACTGACCGCCGTGGAGTCTATCCTCATCAATAATTTAATCAGCCTGCCTCTAATCGACGGTGTCGGTCCCATCCGTTGGATAGGGCGCATAGGTGGCCGTGCAGAGCGCCTCCAACCCGAAGTCGGCTAGATCCTCCCGCAACTCGTCGAGTGAGAACACAGGCTCCCCAACGTCCTGCAGTTTCGGGCTCATCGCGTGCTGGTCGACGAAAACCGCCGAGTGAACCTCCCACTGCTTTGCCGGATCCAGTTCCGCCCAGGCGAGCACGACATCGAGATTCGCCTTGAGCCATTTCACACGACGCTGATGCTTCTCGATCATCGATCGGTGTTGAGGTGTCGTTTCGGTCAGTGTTCGCAGTTCCGCTGCCAGTTCGAACGGTGTCCGAGCGAACGCCAGATTTTTGCACTCCAGAACGTAAATCCTGCCGCGTTCCTCATCGATAACCAGAACGTCGATATCGCCGGGCGGCTGGACGGAAGCCTTGCCCGTCCCGATCTTCTTGAGTCGGCGATGTACAACGAGCGCCGGCTTTTCCGCGAGGCGATCAGCGACTTCATCGTTGAACGCTTCTCCTTCTCGGTTGGCGTGGCGGCTGACCAGCGCCTTCATCGCATCACTCGTTGCTTGCATTCGCCCTCCGAAACACGTCTGCAAGAGGTACAGGTGAGCTTCTTTCATGTGGCGATGGCCCCACACAAGCCATGTCCCATTCAGCTCTTCCACCAGGAACGGACGCCGCAGATAGGACAACCGCCGTCCATACCGCCACGGGTACACGTCCTCACCTCGATAGCCGTTTCCCGGCTTCAGATAATTAGCCCGCGGCCGGTACAGGAAAATCTTCAATGCGGCTTCTACCTGTTGCCGATCCCATCGGTCGTTCGTGGCGAATGCGGCCACTGCATCCTCGTACCTCATCCGTACGATGGGTGGATTTTGCAAACCCTTCTCGATGGCAAAAAAAAGCAGTTCGACCAGCTTCGAGAGCGGGAAGCCGAATTCGGCTTGCGTTGCCGCTTCAACCTCCTGCCGCCACTCGTCGTTCGCGGGAGCGGGCTGATGCCAATGCCTGCGGAATCGGTCGGCGGCCTGAGTCGCTTGGGCCGCTGCGAAACGCATTCGGTAATCCTGCATTGCTGCGCGATATTGATCTGGGCGAAATCCCAGGCGCCCCGCACCGAGCATATCGACATCGACGCGAGCGATCTCGAAGTGCACGATATCGCTGAGCATCCCGTACGTCGTGATGATCGCCGCCCGCGCCAACAGCGCATCGTAGACACCCAGGCTCATAGGCCGCAGGCCCTTCGGAGGACGAGCCGCCACGTACTCGATGAGGAATCGTCCTGCTACCGCCGCCTCTGACTGTTCCGCAAGCCCGTCCGAGACCTCCTTGAGGAACTCCGGCGATTGACCGAAACATGCAACCCGCGTCGCCATCAGCAGCTTGGCTCTGGTCGCACCGCTCACGTTTGATTCGTGACGCAGGACGATCCACTCCAACAGGCCTTCGGGCGAGAGCGAGGCCACCATTTCCGTGAACTGCTGAAAGCAGAACGACACGATCTCGTTGATCACCGCCGGAACCCTTGCCGGATCGATAGGCCCGACCGCGAAATCCTGGTCATGACGAAAGTGGTCCCCGATGGGATCAAGCAGTAGGTTCTTGTCGACCTCCTGCACGGGGCGTGGCTGCGGGAGACCCCGACCATCGAGTTGTGGCACATTTCCGGCATTCAAGAAGAAGACCTTTTTTTTCAAACCCAACGGCGCGAAGGTATCGATGGTGTTCGCCAGAGCATGGTCGCGCAGCGCTCGCGCAACATCGTGGTCCGTCAACCTACGTATGGCGAGAAGAATCTCGCGCATGAAGAGTCGTTCGCCGGCGTTGTCTACCGTCGCGAGGGCGTCTTCGATCGCCCTTCTGAACCGAACGACGATTACACCTCGTTCACGGTCGGCCTCGGCAACTACCGACGGCTGTGCGGCATCCGTCTCTCCGTCGGCTTCGTCAACGTCATCGCCTGCCCAGTTCAATTCCACAATCACGCGCAGGACCTTGAAGTTCCTGCGGATGTCCTGCAACACCGGTGAGATCGCCACCGCAAATTGCCACAGCCAGTAAGCAGTGGCATCGACGAACTCGCGTATACACGCCGCTGCTCACGGGAGACAGGCGTTTCGGGCCCCGTAATCCATACCGGCAAGGGGAGCCCTTCGACCAGGAGCGCCAACTCAGATCCAAGGCGTTCCGAGGGCGCATAGACAGGAACGTCTGGCGAGATAAAGCATGTGACCTCGACGAGCCGATTGGCCTCATACGAGTCCACACCGTGCCAATCTCGCTGTCGAAACACTTCGCGCCGGAGGACTCCTGCACCTCCGGGAACAAACCAGATCGCATTCGGCCGATAGTCGTCGCTCGCGTAGAACGTGTAGCGACTCTTCCGATAGAACTCGTACTCGTCGATCACGCCCATAGGTGCAATGTACGCCTGCTCGCGCGTCGCGGAGCGAACCAGCGCGAACTTCCAGAACACGAGATCCTTGCCACCCTCCAGCAAACACAAGGTGCATAGGTCCGCTGCGGGCAGCGCCAACGTCATCAGGTCGGGTCCGCCGACTCCCACCGCAACGAATCGGCCTACTGACTGTGTGAGCAGAATTAGGAAAATCTCGTTCACCTGCGGCAGTTCCGAATAGATATGCTTGGCGACAACATCGAGGCGCGCGCTGAGCGCGTCGTTCAGCCCAGGCGTTTCCCAAAGTCCAAAGGGATTCTGCCGGTCATAGCCCGACAGTGAGTCGGTCACGGCGAGACAGTAGACGATCTTGTCCGTGTCGATCGAAAAGAAACCGTCATGAACGACTCTTGGGCGACCATTCCAGTCCGGTACGCGTAAGGGAATCGCGTCGCAATTCACATAGCTCAGGTGTTCCCGCACCGCCTGCCAGGTCGCGCTCCCGAAGCGGTCTGCAAGTTCCTCCGTCACGCCCCTGTCCTGAGCGAGTGCGATGAGCGCGTTGCGGAGTGCTGGTAACAACTCCGTCGGCGAGGCCACGACCACATCCGTCGTCGTTGCAACGATGGGCTTCCGGGATAACAGGCCACTGATTTGGAGGTCTGCATCGGGTTGCAAGTCCTGCGCTGACGCCGTGAGGGATCGCAGGCAATCGATCGGCAGACCAAGATTCAATAGGAAAAGACCGAACCCCTCACGGCTGAGCGTACCGCGCCTTTCAGACTCGTCAGCACCGTTCCATCCGGAACAACAATGTCCTCTTGGAAGCGCGTTACGATCTCCGGATTCCTGGTGACTCCCGCCGCCGCGCAGATTCGCTCGCTGAGCGCCAACGTTCCACGGATCAGAGGAGCCGCCATCCTCACGTACTCGCGATCTGGGAAGTTGTCACGGTGAAAGAACAGCGACTCCAGAATCCGTTTCAGGATGAATGTGGCATGCTCATTGATTCCGGGGAGGACCCTGTACGACCCACCATGGAAAGACATCTCTTCGCAGAAGACGCTGTCGAAGGGGTCTTCCGCATGCGCAATCGTTCCCAGTGCAAGTGAGTTGCAAAGGTCACGGAGCGAGTGAGGCGCAATCCTGCGAGATCGGTTGGATTGTCCGCACGCGATACGGTATGCCAAAGCCTCAAGCCGAACGATACGCTCCGCATTCTCCGGCAAGAGCTGAAGTCCGGCAACGGCAGACAAGAGATCAACCCGATCGAAGCCGGAGAGCGCCGCATCCAGAGATGCGAGATCGTTGATGGGGGGTTGCGTGGCGCACATGCGAGGACAGGTCCTTCACCATCACTTGAAGTTTATAGGCTGCGCTCGAACGGTATCGACCGGGACCAACGGCGGCGAAGGAGGAAGCTTCCTGCTGTCTCCAGCCGCTGCCTGTTCTGCCACCTTCTCTGCGGGTCTGATACTTCCCCGCAACGCCCCTTCCCTACGTGCGTACTAGTGCACAGCAATAAGGAATCGAACCGAATTTCTTTCTTCGTCAAGTGCCCCCGCTTCAGACAACGATCTGGCAGAAGCGGGAAGAACCCGTCAAGGCTCTCCGCTGCGCTTCGATGAACACGCACAAAACGCGTGGCCCTGACCGAACCTTCCCGCCTCCGCCCGTTGCGAAGAGCCATGAAGCGGGGCACTCAACGAAAAAAATTGGGTTTGAGGTGCTCTTGTTTCTGGACGTCAATTGGCCCCAACGGGGCTACCAGAGGAGCATCGTCATGAAGCGCAACAAATCCACCGTTAGCAATGCTGCCAACACCACCAGCAATGATGCGGCTAGCATCCCCGCCGCGCCGCACAGGAAAAATGCGGCACAGCGTAACCGCAGCGACTCGCCCTATCAGGGACGGACAGCGCAGAAGGACAACCCAACCCAACTCATTATCAAGCAAGCTGTGGATTTTCTCATCCAGCAGGTCGACGCGGGCAAGAGTGAGACTTTGGCCGCATATCTGACTGCGATGGCACGGTTCAGCGGACTAGCCCGGACAGCATGAAGAAGTCCGAAAAGTTAGGACGATAGTTATGAGCCACCCAGACTTTGTATAAGACCCGACCTCGTGACAAAGACTGCTGCATTGCATGATTCTTTTCGGACAATTGCCTAGGTTAGGAACGAGCGCGCTATCTGCCACCAAAGTGATAGGTGACTGAGCCGGTTGCATACGATTTCAAGGGAAACCCTGTAATGCGCTCGAATGCATAGGCTTCTCCCGGGAGTGAGAGGGTTTCAAGCGTTTGGCCGCCGTAGCCGCTTGCGATGAGGAAGTTCAGCCCGAGGTCCACGCTTTTGCTCGGGAAGGAACGAACTACGGCTCCGCGGAATTCGCGTACGGGAACCGCGACGAAACCATCACCGAGAGGCTTGCGGCCCACCTGCTCGTACTCGGCGCGCGCGACCAAACGTCCGGGAAGCCGGTCGATGGTTGCCAATACATCCCAGATGAGCCGCGGTGCTTCGGGAGTTGATTCTCCGGTCTGACGGTCACGGGCATCGGCCCAAGCGAAGAGTCCCTGAATAAAGCCGCGGGCGAAGTTGTGGCGCGCTGTTACGCTCAAAGACTTCAACAGGCCCGGACCCTCATCTTCCTGGAGGCCTGTATCGTTGGAGATTCGCGCCAACGACTGTGCGGTTGTAACGTGTTCCAACGTGAGTCGAAAGTCAGTTCTCGCCGCGGTCTTACTGACGACGAGTTGATGGGATCTCGCCTTACTTGCGACGCTGCCTCCCATGATCGCCGTCGTTCCGATTCGGGGATCGTTGACATGGAAGGATTGACCATAGCTGTAGGCCACTTCCGGCAGGAAGTGCATTGATGCCGGCGAAATCAGCGTGATTGTCCCCTTGGGTGAGTTGATCGAAGCATTGCGCGAAAAAGAATAGGCGGGACGATAGATATCCTGGTTGTTCATCCCGACTTCGTCGAAACGGTAGCCCACGTTATAGTGGAGCCAATATGTCAGAGAACCATCCGCGGTAACAAAGGGGCTATAGAAGTTCATAACTAGATTGTTGGCAGTCACGGGATAGAAACGGCCTTCCTCATCGGCTCGATCGAGATCGAGAGCGCTGGGCGCCTCACGGCGAAAATCCATGCCGGCCAGAAATGTGAACCGCTTGCTGACGTTCTCCGAATACAAGATATCTTCAGAGTTCACGTTGCGATGCTCGCTCTGGCGTATGAGACCGGTGCCGCAATCGGGCATCTCTTCGACAGCGTCGCAATCCGGAGTGTCCGGGATGTAGCCAAAGTTAGGACGAACGTCGAGAGTGTAATACCGGTAGAAGCCGGACGCCTGAAACTGGCGGCGTTGGCTGACCTGCCAAATATCGTTGAAGATCAACGCGCCGTTCGAAGTCTCCTCTTTCTGCCGGGGGTCGATAGTGTCATTTGGGACAGGGACATCGATTGGAATCAGTCCGGGCTGATAGGCGAAGCCGTAGTACCCGATTCCATAGATGGTCAGCGCGTTCGATCCAGATTCGAAGACCTTCGACAGGTTTCCCTTGTATTGCTTCCGATGCTCCAATCGCTTGAGAAAGCCGTTGCCGTACGAAACTTCCGCACCGATCCAGAACTTATCAGCAGGATTCGCGGGGCTCCATCCGGAAACCAGGTCGAGGTCGCGATAGTCGCCAGTCAAACGTAACATCGGCTCTAAACGGTCGCGCAGTCCAAAGACAATTGCGGCGTTCTCAGAGTTATTGCCTTCCCGCACGTTGAACGCTCCGCCATCGGTCTGGATATTCTCGATGGCGATCGGAATGATGACATTGGGGTCGGCATAGCCATTTCCGTGCGCGTTTGCGGGCAGGTTGTTCTGGAATAGATAACTGCCAACCTGGAAAAACATGGCGATAGGCTCGCCGTGATCTCCAGCAACACCCGGAACGAAATACTGCGGGGGCTTGACTCCGCCCGCGGGCGATTCGGCGGGCATTCCGGGAATGGACACGGGCATTCCAGGCCGTCCAGGATTGGCATCGAGTGTCTCGTCGCGAATCATGATGCGTTCGGATGGATCGGGAAGAAATACCCCGACGTCCGACACATCCGCGGTCACACTTACAGTTTCTTTGAGCGGCGCGGGGCTGTGGAATTGAAGATCGATCGAAGGCAATTGATCTTCCAAGACGATCGTGCGTGCGATCGGCTCAAACCCCGTGAACTCCGCTGTCAGGCTGTACTGTCCCGGAGGCAGGGCATCAAAGGAATACTGTCCCGACTCATTGGTTTTTGCTTCGCGCCAGGTCGCATTTCCTTGTCTTGCGAGATCGACTGTAGCTCCCAACAACAGCCTGCCCCTGCGGATCCCTCAGAGTTCCTGAAACTCTGCCACTGCTCGCGGCCCATACGGCGACTGATCCTCCGGAAATCGCGATGCTCGCCACGCCGGTCGAAAGGCAGAGAAGAAGGGCCTTTCTGATCCGACGGCTAAGCCGCGATTCCAGCATATTGTCAAGTCGCCTACGCATCTTAAGTTCCTATTGTTTCGTAGCTTGCGAGAGTCCAGCAAATGTAGTGCCCCGTTGCTCTGAGTTCAGATCCGCTGCGAGCTTCAAGTAGCCTTCCGCTGCTGAAGTATCTCCCGTTCTTGCAACAATCTCTGCCGCGTGGCGAAAGAAACTTGCGTCTCGAATACCGACGGCCAATGCGGTTTCGATTTGCATGCGCGCATCAGCATCCTGGCCATTCACGTGAAGCGCCCATGCATAAGCGTCAAGCGTGAAAACATCATGGCGCCACTGGTACTCCTGCTTCGCCACTTCCAGCGCTCTTGCCGGCATCCGCATCTTGTCGGCATAGTAGAAGACCAGTTCCCGATTGGAATTATCTTTTGCCTTGGATTGGCCCAATGACCTGGTTTCGAATTCCGCAAATGCACGCCTGGATTCGTCTTGCCGTCCTGCGAATTCGAGGGCTTCGGCGAGGTCATAGAGATTTTCGGTCCGCGGAACACCTTGATATCGCAGTTCCAAGAGGGTAACCGCTTCGGTAAATTGCTTCCGGATTATTCGAATCCGAGCCAGATCTGCGAGCGCTGCGGGGTAATTCGGAATGAGGGCCATTGCTTGCTGAAGAACGATCTCTGCAGCATCAACGCTGCCGGAGGCCAATCGAAGGTGACCCATGCGGGTAAGCAGCGATGCACGTTCTTCAATGTCCGACGGAGACGTCGACTGCAGGGCCAATGCCAACAATTCAAACGAGCCCTCGGCATCTCCAAAGAGTTCGCGCAGTTTCGCGGCCCGAGTCAGCGCCGGAAGATTGCCGGGACGAAGGTTGAGCATCCACTGTGCCGCGACCTCGGCATCCTTGTAGTTCCCGAGTTCCACGTTGGCATCGGTCAGCAAACCGTAGACCATTACGTCGTCGGGCACCCGCTGATTCAGTTTCTGAGCGGCATCGAGTGCCGTTTGGAAATCATGTTCGCCCAGAAGGATCGAAATGCGAAGTTTTTCTGTTTCGAAGTTGTCTGGAGCCAGTTGACCCGATCTCTTTATCGCGGCTTCGGCTGATGAGTAGAAACTGGCGTCGTAAGTCTCCTGAGCGCGGCGGACGAACGCGGCGGCGAGGAGATTAAATCCCTGATATTGAGCGGGGTTGGCGGCAATCGCCTTCTGGGCTTCCGCGATACTTTGCTCCGCGCGCGAGGGGCCCACGCCTGGACGTGCTGGCATGGTCTGCGCTTCTACGAAACCGGCGGCCGCCAGGCAGAGGATTGAAATCGTTCCTTTCATAGCATCTCCCAACAAGGATTAAGGAAGTGGCCGATGCAGTCTGTGTCATCGGCCACTCATGTTGTTACTGCACCGGGCAGATCCCGCCGGGTTGTCCTGAGCAGCCTTCCTGTCCAGGTCCGGTATGCACGCTGTTGCGCCCGCTGTTGGCCGGCAACACGTAGGGGAAGGAGTTGTTAAAACCTTCAGCCTTGGTTTGAACGCCATCTCCAAGCGGTGTCCCGAACTTGACAGGATCCACCAGGATGCCGGCGACGGCGCGTGCCGAGATGTCGAACACATCGTCAACCGGCCTGCGTCCGTTTGGGTAGCCCGCGGTGTCGCCGGCCAGGAACCCGAGGCGCTTCTGATCACCAACGGGCGTCGGGGGAATGCCGGTATTCAGGCGGAGAAGATCGGCTACCGGTCCACGATCGGTGGGCCCGCAACCTGGGCAGATGGGAGCCTGGTATTGAACCAGAAGCAGCAGGTCGGTGCGAGGATTGGGAGGTACCGGAACTCCTGCAGAGCTGAATACCGACGCTAACACCGGGCTTAAGACGAAGTTTGCGAACTGGGCATCATTTTTAGGATCATCCATGCTGAAACGATCCTTGTGGCCGGTACCGATGATCAACTCGTTGATCAGCGAATTACCTTCGCGGTTTACTTGCTGAAAAGCGCCGCCATCGAGTTCCGAAGCCGGCGCGCGACGCACGGTAATTTGATGGCGCGATGTGCTGCCATACGATCCAATCACCGCCCGCTTGTCGGTCGCAGGATGGGTTTTCCCGTCCACGGTAAGCATCGAGATGGGAACCTCGAGCACGATGGAGTTGACGTTGTAGCCTCCCACTGCGTCGGGAGCGTAGTTGTGGGTATCGTCGGCGTCGATCGCGGAAGACAAAACCGGACCAATTCCGCTGCGGAAATTGAGAGAATCGAATGCCGCCCCCAGATCGATAAAGAACGGATCGTCCGCTGTTCCCGCCCACACCCTCACTCCGTCATCAAGGCTGTAGATGCCCTGGTTGAATAAGGATTGATAGTCCGGCATGGTGCGCGGACCCACGTTGGACGGAACTGCATAGAGCGTCTCGTCGTCGTTCAGAATTCTGGATTTGCCATTCTTGATCATGGTTACGGTGTAGGTCTGGCTCAGGCTCAAGCCCTCGGAACCGGATCCGCTGAGAGAAGTTATCGGTGGAATTCCGGCGATGGCTCCCACGTATCCCGTGAACAAGTTGGGCTGTCGGATTTGAGTCTTGAAACGGAACTGAAAAGTAACATCATCCAGACCGTTTTGGTTGTTGTCGACGTGCATCTCATAGAGAACGTTGGGGTCGAAGGGGAAATAGTTGGGTCCGTTGGCCGGCTCGAGGAGCGGATCGACGTTCAGGATAAATGTGACCTTGTTTGGGTTGTCGTAACTGACAAACGCGTACCAGTCCGTGACATCGGCGGTACGGTCAAATGCCGTGATGGGCGCTTCGCGATGGCTCGACGCGAACAGGCTGGATGGGACCAGCATGGTCAGCGACATGGAGAGAGCCATGATCTGCTTGAGCTTCTTCATCAAATTGCCTCACTCGGGGATTTCGTTGACGTCGCCACAGACTTAACTGCCTGGATACGGGTATTGCAGTTACTCGGGATCGTCTCCGTATTCAAGTTACGTTTTCGCTTGGCGAACTGGATTTACCTATTCAAAGAATATTTATCTAATGCTAGTTTCTAACTATTTCTCTAATGTCTGCGAATTGGGAGACACGCAGACATGCGTTGTTGAGATCGAATGTGCCAACTAACACAATGTCTATTTCTGTAGGCCTTACTCGGTTTATAGAGTTGTTTCGGATTATTGTGGAATCCAATGCACTTGTGATGTAAATAGTCCGTCAACAAAGCCGATGCGGTATGCAAGAAAAATACCAAAGGCGGTGCTTGCAAGACCGGAGATCGTGGTGAGATGACGGTTGATGTTGAAGGATCTATTCGCCGCGTAAACAAGCGGCATCGCGATTGCCGAGGTCATGAGCATCATTCCCGCCATCGTGCCGAAGCCGAACACTAGCAGGTAGGCTGTCGACCAAAGGGGACTTTTGATTGTTGAAAGGACAAGCAGCGCGACCGCCGCTGAGCCGGCAAGTCCGTGAACCAATCCCACGACCAACGGACGAATGGTCTGAAATAAGCCTAACTTACAAACTGTGTTATCCAAACTGGGGACGAAACGTCGTAAAGACCCCGGGTCGGGAGCGCGCGTTACATCAACTTGGGGTGTTACACTCGTCGCTGGCGTAAGACGTTCTGTAATCCAGCGCATGACTCCGGTGAGATTGAGTAACCCGAGCAGGATGAGCATCAAGGCAACTGAGAATTCCATCGACAGGCCGAGCCGAGGCGGGATCACAACACCGAAAACAATGATGGCCGATCCGACCAGGAAGATCGTCACTGTATGTCCCAGCCCCCACAGCAGGCCAATTGTTGCTGAGCTTCGTACCGACCCTTGGCGGTTCACGATGGTGGACACAGCCACCACGTGGTCGGCATCGGTGGAATGTCGCATCCCGAGGAACAGGCCTAACAGCACCACTGTTGCGAACGGAACCAGTTTGTCCCTGGAGAAGAATCCTTGCCCGAATTGAATGGACGCGACCGCTGAAACCGCTATTCCAACTCCAAGCATCGCCATGAACGCGGACGACACGAAGGGAAGGAAGCGGACGGCTTTACCGGCGGGGCGCAGGCGCGCAGACATGACTCGCTTTGCGTAGACCATTACCAGGCCTATGGTTACCAACACCATCGCCAGCCCTGCACTGAACGCGGTAATCAAGTACAGCCCGAATCCGATCCTATGAAGCGAGAAAGCACTAAGCAGCACAACCAGCGCCGCCGGACAGGGCACGATTCCTCCTGTGATACCCAGAATGCAGAGCTGTCTCAACGACAGGTGACGTTCGCCAGGTCTCGTCGGGATGGAGCCCGTTCCGGAACTCGATGGTTGTGCTGCGATTGCCGCCGAACGCGATGCCGGCCTGACCATGGAGAGAAACCAGTGGCCATGCTTCTCTCCGGGCGAATGGGAGTGATCACCCGATTCTCCTGTCATGTGTCTTAGAAAGATGAAGACGCCTAGAGCGGCAATGCTCAAACCGGAAATGGCTCCCAGCCAGGGATAGAGCTGGTCGGGAACGATGTATCGTGACGCGTACAGGGTTACCGCGCCCAGTAGATAGACGCCGGCTGTGTGTGCAGCAGTTACCACGAGTCCGAGCAGCACTGCATGCCTTGCGGTCCCGCGCGAACCCACAAGGTAGGCGGCAACAATGGTCTTCCCGTGCCCTGGTTCCAGGGCGTGAAGTGCGCCCAGGCACGCGGCAATGAGCGCGGCCGAGAACAAAAGCCAAGGGCTCAACCGTGCCTGTGTCGTAATGAGTTCGGTAAATCGGCTGCGGGGTGTGTTCACCGTATGGGAAGGGAGTGAGTGTGGGATGGTAGCAGCGGCAGAAGGTACGTTGGGGGACGATCGTTCCCGGGTCAGAACATGCGAATCGATTCGAACTGGTGGACGGTGCTGGAGCGTATCCGCCAGCCGCGTCTTCGCTCTTCCGTGACCAGCCTTCTCGTCGGATGGGACTTCGCTCGTTTGCGCGGAAGCTAAAGCTGGCTTTTCTGCGATAGTAAGTGACACTTTGTAACTCACCTGTGCCGACAATTGCTGCGGCGGGCTGTTCAATGCATCGCTTGAGTAGTTAGTCAGTTCCTTACTGCGATCTGCGGCGGGAGCGGAGCTGTCCAGGATCGTGACTCTATCACTCAGGATCACGATCTCCTTCCAGCCGGAGCGGCCTGCAAAGTTATTATCCATGTAGGAGAGTTTGTGAGCTCCTCTACCGGCATCAAGCCTGGCGCGGAGCACCAGGCCGATCTTCATCGTGGGAAGGCCGCCCGCGCCGTCGGTAGACGTCATCTGTCGCGATATCGCATTGAGAGTAACATTCCGGCCATCCAGTTCCAGCGTGAGGCCTTCATTCAAGATCTGCTCCTGCATGTCAAGGTAGCGAGAGGTACTGGGACTACCGGCATCTGGAGTCAAATCCCACTGCCTCATTTCCTGGAAGGTGGGAATCTCGGCCATGTCTATCAGGTAACGCACATTGATCTCGCCTTGGCCGATCGTGACCTTCGAATAGTGATTGACGCTGAAGTTACCCATGGGATGGGCAAAACCGGCTGGAGCGGCGAGAACCAGAAGGATCAGTGCCAGGATGATCCCCGGCCGGGAAAGTTCGGCTTTAGGGTTGCGCATTGCTTGACCTCGAATCGGCACTTTGCGAGCGGTTTATGTCTGCCAGTGTGTGGGCTGCCACTTCGGCATCCAGAACATGAAAATGAGGATTTGTCTTAAGTGCGCGGCTTAAGAAGTCCTCTGCCTCAGCATCTTTGGCCAGGCTATGACTAATCATGCCGGCATGAAAGAGAAGCTGCGGATCGTTGGTGTGCAGACTGAGTGCTTTTTCCATCGATCGGCCTGCTTCAGAGAACTGTCCGTTCTTATAGAGAACCCACGCCAAGGCATCCCAGGTGTAGATGTCGTGCCTGACATCAAGTTCATTTCTCATGAGTTTCAGGGCTTCGGCCAGTTTGATTCCCTGATCCGCGTAGAACAACGCCAGCTCCCGGTTGGCCAACACTCGATTCAATTCGCCGAGGTGCCCGATATATTCCACTAACTCGTATTGCTGCTGAGCTTCTCTGAGCTTTCCCACCTTCTTGTAGACATCGCCCAATTCGGCCACATAGACAGGAAACGGAATGATGCCGATTGAACGTTGGTAGAGTCGAATGGATTCTTCATATTCGCCCTGCGCCGCTCGAACCTTCGCGAGCCCTGCCAAAGAGCGGTAGTGATTGGGATCGGCAGCGATCCCCGACTCATACGACAGTTCCGCATTCTCTAGGTCACCCGACTGAAAGTAACGCTCGCCCAATTCGAAATAGAGCCAGGCAAGATTCTCTCGGGGAATGTTGGCCTGCAGACCTGCAGCGATGGAGTCCTTCATCAGCGCCTCGGCAACGGTGGACTCTCCACGCAGGTAGCGCAGATATGCCATGCGGCTGTCGCTCATGTATGCCAGCATCAGAGGCGGCGTGGATAGCCGCCCAAGAGCTTGCACCGTTTCATAGGCCCTTTGTGCCTGGTCGTAATCTCCCATGTCGGTATAGGCATCCCCTTCGATGGCGAAGGCCGCGAGATTCCCAGAGCCAGTGGCAATCGCGTTCTGCGCAAATGCGAGAGCGTCAGCGAAGCGATGCTCGCCCATGCACACCAAGGCCATGTGAATAGAAGGATCAGCGGATCGAAAATCCTGAGGCACGAGAGCCAGGGCCTTCTTGAGTGTTTGCTCAGCCAGATTGTAGTAATCAATGTTGCCGGTTTCTCTGGCCTTTTGAAGAAAGGCGGCGCCTAACCCGTCGTAGCCCGCAAAATCCTCCGGAGATTTCTTAACCTGATTCTGCAGTGCCAGAATCTGCTTGTCCGTCTCGGATAAGTTGTCGACGCGATTTCCCGCGGAGGAACCAGACGGCACAGTCTGAGGCCAAGCCGCCGCATAAGATAGGGTCAAAAGTACTAATAACCACTTGGCCATTCAAGCCTCGCTGGGTTTCAAGACGCAAGATTGATCCGATTTGAGGCGGGCGCTGAGAGATATCCGTGCCCGGGCAAGCCATCAGGTTGACGAACAACTGACTGCTTTCGTTATGAAGTACGAATGGGAAGGGAAATCGGATTTCGGCTTTTTATGGACTTGGCTGGAATGACGCGCGATCTGGCCGTCGGCGCTCTTGGTGTCACGAGCACCGAACTGAACTTCGGGTGCTCGTGACTTGTTCTATCTGGTCGCGGGACTACGCATTTTTATTGCACTTCAGAATGCACAGTCACCGATGGCAGCAACTGGCTGACTGAATGACCAATGCCCTTTCCCTGGCGCAGACCATCCTGCACCGAGTGCAGGAAGTGGATTCCGCCGTAGACACGAGACATGCCGTTCTCGATTGCCGCCTGATTGAAGCTGTGGAATTGGCGTATTACCCCGGGCAGGGACGTACTGGTTGCCATGAAGGCTGTGTGATCTCCGAAAATTTCCGTCAAGACTTCAGCTGCGGCGGCTGCCAAAACGCTATGAGTAGAAGGGTAGTCAGGGACGGGTGGAATGAAGAAGGTCGCAGACGCCAACGGCAGCCACGTTTTGTCGGCTGTTGTGGCAGGATTGCCGTCTTCGTCCGCGCGGCGGATGGCGGTGTAGGGCCGCCAGTTACGGAACTGATACTTGCCCGTGAAGCCAGCAATGTATCCATCGGCCATGGCGAAATTCACCAGCGCCATGACTCGCGCCGATTTCCAGACGTCGAGGTGCTGTTGCCGAACAATGGTGTTGGCGATGCGATTCCATCCGATCGGAGTGAACTCAAACCAAAAATAGGCGATATCGGTCTGCTCGGCCGTACGCACCGGGCTGTTCAATTTTCCAATCGCTTTGACGAAGTTAAAATCCCGCGCGTATTCCTCGCTCGTGAGCGATAACGGACCGGGAAGCTGATGTTCAGACAATTGGATCGCAAAAGGTGTAACCCGTCCCCAACCAGGCAACAGTGCCGCCTGCCCCAGTGGAGGACCATCGAAGGGAGGGGTGAAGTCGTAGTCGCCCGGCTGACCGGTCGGAACGTAGGGTGGCTCACTCGCGTTGGCAAGACCGTCGTCGGCTCTACGGTCAAGGTTCGCCCTGGCGCTCTGTTGGCCGAGTTTGATGCCGGCATCTTTGGCGGGCCCGTCGGGAATGGCCAGGAGAGCGGCGGCGTATGCAATTTCAACTGGCGCCTGCCGACTAGGCGAGACCACGACCAGCACATCGTGCGCCGCCGCCGCTACCGCGGCATCGACATTAGCACCCGGAGAAGAAAGATCGGCTGTGTACGGCTGATAGCGGCGGTCAACTCCGTTGACTGCATCGTGAATCGCAGCATGCATGATGGCGTAGGCTCTCGAGTCGAGAACCAGACCTGGATCGGAAGCCAGCACCTGAATTGCAATTGCATTCCAGTGCGTCACCGAGTTGCCGTTCTGTTGCGTTTCACCTATTTGTGGATGGTTGACGTTGGTTGCGCTCAGAGTCTCAAGGAAATTGAGGGAGCACAAGACCGGCAGGGTAATTGCCACAAAAAACTTCTTCACACACATCTCCTAACGTTTTTCAGTTCTCGATTTCTGACCCGCAACCGTTCGGCAAGCGAGCGTGTGGGGATAGTGCTTGAGCCCGCTTTTTTGGCCAATGGCAAGCGCATGAAAACTGCCTTATATCGACCTGAACAATCGAAGCCACAGAAAACAATTGGTTTGTTCAGGACAGGATCGAATTGAAGACTGGAACCCGACAAGCTTGTCATCCAGACAAGGTCCTCGCGCGTGACAGGACGGTGACATTCCTTCACTCGATCCGATATAAAGTGTCACTTTTGGACTGGAGTAGTCTGGAGTGACAGGGAACGCGGTTGTGTCCTCAAAGGTGGTCAAGTTCGGCGTCGAGTTTGAACTGGATGTGGGCGCCTATGAGCTCCGCCGGGCCGGCCAGCCCGTCAGGCTGGCGCGCATTCCTATGGAACTGCTGCTGCTTCTAGTGGAGCAGCCGGGTCAACTGGTCACGCGTGAGCAAATCGCCGAGCGAGTCTGGGGCAAAGACGTCTTCCTCGACATCGACAATGGCATCAATGCCGTGATTCGGAGAATCCGGCAAGTTCTCGAAGATGATCCCGAACAGCCGCGGTTTATCCAGACCGTTGTGGGCCGGGGATATCGCTTTATCGCCACGGTCGAAGAGGGCGCTCCGGTGCCTGCCTTCCTTTCGGCTGCGGAGGCCCAGCCCCCGGAGCGTGATCCGGGAGCGACTCAATTCGTTGGACCTGGCCAGCGAAACCAAGATGCAGGGCGCCTGTGGAGGATTGGGATCGCGGTTGGATCGACGATCCTACTAATAGCCTTAGGCTTGCTGTTTCCTTCCGCTCACCGGCGCTTGTTTTCGCACCAATTCCCGCCAGAACCAACTGAAGTAGTGCCGTTGACCTCCCTGGCAGGCCAGGAGATTTCTCCGAGCTTCTCACCCGATGGCAGCCAGGTCGCCTTTGGATGGGACGGCGAGACGAATGGAGCGGGGTTCGATTTGTACGTCAAAGTCATCGGGACCGACAAGCCGCTGAGGCTGACAAATCACCCCGCTTCCTGGATGGGTGTGGCGTGGTCACCTGATGGGCGGTCTATCGCTGTGAACCGATTAGACAAAGAGAACGGGGGAATCTTTCTTGTGCCCGCGCTCGGCGGGCCAGAACGGAAGCTCACCTCTACCCTTCCTGTCTTCCGGCCCCGAATGGCTGTGATCTCCTGGTCGCCAGATGGGAAGCAACTGGCATTCGTTGATCATCCACCTTCTGCGCTTGGAACCTTGCCGCAACTCTTCTTGCTTTCGATCGATACACTTGAGCGGAAGGCGGTGGAAACTGGCTGTCCGCGCGTCATCGAACCTGGGTTCGCCCCGCTGCGAAACCAGATCGCCTATATCTGTATCCAAGATGACGGTTACTTTTCTGTGAACTTACAAGACCTGTCGGAGGGGAAGAGCACGCGGTTGTTTGGTGGACTTCAACGAATCGGCGGTACGAGTTGGACTCGCGACGGTGCGCGCATCGTTTTCTCCTACAATTTTTCTTCGTACAATGCCATGGCTGGGGGGGATCTGTGGCAGTTCACAGTAGGCCGAACTAGACATATGGAAAAAATGCAGGTTGGACACGATGCCTCCTCGGCGGTTGTCAGTTCGTCCGGCAATCGATTGGCCTACGTGCAATCGCGGGTTAGTGAGAATATCTGGCTGGTAGATCTGGATGGCACCAAAGCTCATGCCCATGCTCTTCTGCCCTCAACGCGTGAGGAAAATGGCCCAAATATTTCGCGGGATGGCAGGAAGATTGCTTTTGTGTCTAATCGGTCGGGCTCTGGGGAGATATGGGTTTGTGACAGGGACGGAGCCAATGCGCAGCAACTAACGTCATTTGGCGGCGCGCTGACGGGAACGCCCCGCTGGTCGCCTGACGGCAAGCAGATCGCCTTTGACTCACGCGTCGGCGGGGAAGCAAATATCTATCTCATTGATGCTAGTGGCGGAATACCCAGAAAGTTGGAGACTGGCACGAAGGTGAACTCCTTGCCTAGCTGGTCTCATGATGGAAGCCGGCTTTATTTCGTGAACGCTCCGGCGGGTTCGAGTCCGACCGTTTGGCGCGTGGCAGCCGCAGGCGGGCACGCTGTTCAACTCACAAAGACAGCCTCGCTGATGCCCATCGAATCTCCCGACGGACGCTACGTTTATTTCGTCCGCAACACCGAAGGCAAGTTTCGGTTGTGGCGCATCAGGCCTGACGGCTCTGACGAAAAAATTGTGGATGGAATGCCGCCACTCAATTCTCCCGGCCCCGAATGGTGGCCTGTTCAATCGGGCATTTACTTCTTTGGAGACGGAGCGGGCAAGCAAGGAGTTGATCTCCTGGATCTTCGAACATCGCGCATCCGAAGAATCTACACGCCCGATAAATCTCCCGAATCATGGGAGGGAGGGCTTGCCGTCTCGGTCGACGGCAAGTGGCTGCTGTACTCACGCATCGACGAGACGGCAAGCGACCTCATGCTGGTCGAGAACTTTCATTAGTGGTCGAGTCGGCCATGACGAAACCCCGCACACCCAAAATTGTCATGGCAGGTAGAAGACTTCCTGCATCATGGGAAAGCGCTCACCCTCCCGTGCTTCCTGTCTGGGCAGGAAATATGCGCTCATGGCCTGCTGCCATCGGATGTTGACCGGGTCCGGATCGATCTTGTCCCAGACAGCATCGAAGTCGCCCTCGATATGCATATAGAGGAAGAGCAGTTCGTCGCGCCGGAAGATGGAGTATTCCGAAATGCCGGCTCGCTTCAGCAAAGCGAGCATCTCTGGCCATACGGCGGCGTGGGCCTTGTCGTATTCCGGGCCTGTGCCCGGCTTCAAACGCAGAAGAAATGCGACTCTCTGCATCGTATTTTGCTCCTCGAATGAAAACGCTAACGGGTAACGTTGAACGCCGCACTCAATGCGCGGGACCGGTTTCAATCAGATTGATTTGCCCTAGAATGCCCGAGGGCAGTGGCTCAAGATTCTGCATGCCCTGGGGTTGAAACAGCATGCCGTAGCGGGCATAGAGCAGCCGATAAGTTGGCAGCGCTGCGCCGGCAAGCTCATTGATAGCGGTGTTGCCAACCACGATGCGAAGTTCATTTTGCCCTGGCTTCAGGAAGGGAACGAGGTCAACTCGAAACGGTGGATGCCAGACGTATCCCGCCAGCTTGTCATTGACATACACCTGCGCGGCCTCGCGCACCGGGCTGTCGAGATAGGCCCGCATGTTGAATTCCGCAGGCAAGGTTGGAAAAGACACGGGTGTTCCTTCGCCGAAATCAATGGTCACCGAGTGGCCGGAACGGATGTCGGCCGCTGCAATGTCGACAGTTTTTCGATAAGTGGCGCGGCCGGAATAAAAACGAAGATGCGGATCGTCGGGCCAGGAAGTCAGTGTATGCATCTGCACGGGCTGGACCTGCCCTTCGAAGCTAACGTTCCAATCGTTTGAAATATCAGTCCGCTTGTCTTCAGTACGAGGCACCGCAGGGGTGGGACTGAGAGGCGTGTTGGAGAAATAGATGAGACGTGACTCGTACGGTTGCAACTCCAACTTGATCTGCGCAGGATCAGGCAGGCCGGACGATTTGCCGGTAAACGGATCCCAGATTTCCGCGTGTTCGGCCCCGGATCGAAACTTGGCTTGAAATGAGTGCGGACGATTGCTGGTGTTGGCCAGGAAATACAGATCGCCCGAATCTAGATGGCGATGAATGAAGCCGATCTCGGGTGTTGGCGGGGTAGTGATGAAGTCGGGACGCAGCCACTGCGCCAGTTGCGCGCCGAAGCCATGTTCATCGGAAACGAAGTGTGCGCTCGCTACCTGGCCATGAAAAAGGGTCTGAGAGAGTGCATGGATGCGCGACGAAGTCTCCGCTGCGTTTTCGAATCCAGGCGCGGTTGCGGGCAGCCTCCGGGTGGCGATCACGATGCCGCCGTGCTGGGCGAAGTCAAGAATTTTTTGGTAGGTCGCGGCCGGAATCCGATCGACATTGGGAAGGACGAGGACTTTGTAGGGAATGCCGATGGCGTCGATGGCATCTGCGTCGATGAAATCGAGATTGAAGCCCGCATCAAGAATCTCAGGGATCACGTCATGTCCAAGGAAGCGGGGCAGGGACTCGTCGATCGTGACGTTGGAGCCGGACTCGTCGAAGCCGCCGGCGGAAGTGGGCGGCCTGTTCTTTTGCATGCCGGCGACGAATGAAGCCCATACGTCGTCGTTCGGCAGCAGCAGGGCGACATCGTTCGCAGGCTTGCCCTGGCGAAGCGCATGAGCTCACACGCTGGAGATAGCCTGTGAGGTCGGGCATGACATCGAACCAGGGGTTGTGCGCGTCAAAAGCGCCAGCCGCATACAAGCGCCAGCCTGGCTCGACTGCAGAGTCAGGCGAATAGGGCCAACCGTGGCCCACGAGTTGGTTGATTCCTTGCAGAAAGTGCAGATCCGCTTCGGCCTTCATGTCGAGCGGTGTGGCGCGGAAGGACGGCGAATGGAGCCACGTCCAGGTCTCCGACGAGACCACATTGTGACCGAATAGATGGCCCGCTGAGGCCGCCCATCGCGTGTCGGAAAATTGGCGCCACATGTTGATCGTCGCTTTGCCCTCGCCCTCGGGCAGATCCTCAAACCGATTGCTGGAAAGAGTGACGGGAGGGAACCCGTACGTTTGCGAACGCAACAGAGTGTGATGTTCGCGCGCCCAGGTATGCATGGGCTCAAGAAAACGTTCGTTGGCGAGTTCAGTGAGTGTCTGGCCCCAGTCGTGCCGGATGGCTGCTGTGTCCGGGCCGGTATCGCCGACCAGGGCAGGGAGATGAGGCGTCAGATCGTAACCCCGGCGGCGCTGGAATTCCGTGAGCAGATCGGGAGTCCAGTTGGACGCGTAATCCTCGAGGCTGTCGCTGAAAACAGCGTATGGTGGATGATCCCCAAATGCAGACAGCAGGCGATCACCGACGGCATGAAGATGGTTGGCGATGGCCTGGCTGTCGTAGTGATCGAGTACGAATCCGGCAGCTCCGGCGGAAGGCCGCTTCACCATCATTCCCGTGCGGCTCGAAATGAAGAAGAGGACTCGCTGGTCGGAGGCGGACCCGGCGGGAAAATCCAGCCGTGGTCCAGACGGAATCGGCAATGGGCTCGCTTGCTTCAAATCCAGATTTCCTGCGGCGGCCGGCGCGACGAACGTGGCTATCAGCTTTTCGCCTGCTTCGATTGCAGGCACAGTTACCGATGTGCTTCCGGCTGGAACGGGAACAGCTTCGACGCGTAACCCGCCCGCAGCCTGCGTGACAGGAATGTGCGGCCCGCCAAAGGGCCAGCCGCTTCCGAGCGTGATGTCCACGCGCAGGCCAAGACGGCGTGCCTCTTCCACGGCGAACCGCAAATGGTCGAGGTGTTCATCGGAGACGAAGTCGTAGTTGTGGAATCCGGTGGCGGGATCGTCGAGGGCGAGCGGGTAGAGAGTGGCGATCTCCACGCCGCCGATGCCCGCAGCCTTCATCTGTTCCAATTCGCTCTGGAGTTCGGGGTTGGTCGCTGCTGGTCCAAACCACCACCAGCGGACCATGATCCTGCAATCGTCCGGCGGGTGGGCGAAAGATTCATGCAAGGCTGAAATCCCCAGCTCCGGTTGTTGCGCGAAGGCGATCCCAAGCGGAGAAAGGCCGAGCAGCGAAACGAATACACCGCTGCCCATCCAGAGGGTTGCACGTCTCACGGCTGGGCTCCCGGGTCAATGTGCTGCGGTGTGACTTCTTCATCGGCCACGGGTTTGTGCAGAGGCTTGGCTTTGCTCAACTCCTGGAAGGTGGCCAACGCCTTCTGCTGTCCTTCCTTATTTCCCACGGCTCGATCTGCCCGCGCAATTCGGTACCAGGCGACGTCGTCCTTCGGATTCAGCCTGATTGCACGTTCGAGAACGGCGAGAGCCTGCTCCGGCTTCTGGCTGTCCAGGTAAACGCCGCCAAGACCCACAAGCGCCTCTTCAAAATCGGGATAGCGCTCCACGATCTGTTCATACAGCTTGGTGGCTTCGTCTAAATTTCCAAGGTCTGACTGGATGTTCGCCAACTCGTAGCTCGCATTTCCGTTGCCGAGATCGATAGTCAACTCTGCCGCAAATTCACGCTGCGCTGCTTCCCGGTCTTCAGGTTTTGCTGAATCTCTGAAGCGCGAAAGGTAGATGCGCCCCAGCCGATAATGAATTCCAGGCCGACGCGGGTCGAGCTCCAGGATGTGATTGAATGTGAAAATGGCTTGCATCATATTCCTTCTGGCTCTCGTGGAGTTCGCCTTGCGCCTGCTGAGTCCAGATGGAACCCGGGCGCCTTGTCTTTCAGCCTTGTCATTACCGTGAAGGCGAAGATCCCGTAGATTCGGCCCGTGTGATAGAGGACCTCAGGGTCATCAGGATACAGCTTGTTTAGCGCCAGTGAAGTTTCGACGGCATCGGAATCGCGCTTGAGTCCGGGATAGGCGCGTAGGAGCTGGAGGCCGCACATGCGTCTCACTTCGGGGTCGGCTGTCTGGCGGAATCCCTTCTCGAGCAGGGGTAATGCTTCATCAAATTGATTCAATTCCGCGAGGGAAAGGCCCAACAGGCTGTCGAGCCTGGGCAGGCTGGGCTTGAGCTTCTGCGCGGTGCGAACTTCATGGACCGACAGTTCAAATTCGCGCTGCTTGAAATAGATGGCGGCGAGGGTTGCATGCACCTCGGCGATATTGGGCTCGAGTTTGGCTAATTGCTCGAAGTTCTGCTGAGCCTCCGGATAGCGTCCGGCTGCCAGAGCCTTCTGGCCCGCTTCGGCGTACCTTGCCGCTTCTTCCTGGCTGTCTGACTGCGGCCACGCAGGCGGCAAGGAAATCCAGCAGAAGGCAAGCATCCAGATCAGCTTCAAGGCCAGCTTCAATTGAATCCGCATCATCGTATGAGTCTATCGCCTGCAGAAGAAAAACTCCGCCGCGCCATACCGGCGTGGCGGAGTCAGGAGTGCAGCCAGTGAAAGGTCAGAAGGTAAGTTTGCCGCTGATCTGAATGACGCGAGCCGCGGAGGCATTCGTGATCTGGCCTGCGGTCGTACTACTCACGGTGCTATCAATGGAGGATCCGCCGCCCGATCCACTGCCGATCAGAGCGCCCGTACCAATGTTGTACTGGTGGTGGTTCCAGGCGTTGAAGAAGTCGCCTGCAATCCTGAAGTTCACGCGCTCGGCAATCGCGAAGCTCTTCACGACACCCATATCCCAGTTGTTGATTCCAGGCTGGCGCAACGTGTTGCGGCCAAGGGTGCCGTAAACGCCAAGCGGCGTCTGCGTGAAGCAGTCAGGGTTGATCCGTTGCATCACCTTGGTCAGGTTGGCGTGAATGTTGCACCCCTTAACCAGGTCTGGGCGCATGAACGGGGAGTTGAGCACTCCGCCGATGTCGCTGGCTGTTCATGCTGTACGGGAACCCGGCCTGGAAGGTAGCGATCCCGGTAGTCTCCCAGCCGCCGATCAGCAGATTGGTCGCGCGGTTGACACCGGCCCCAAACTTCTTTCCGCGACCGAAGGGCAGGTCGTAGATGTAGCTGGCGACAAACCTCTGGTTGACGTCGAAATCGGACAGACCGTAGTCCAACTCGGGGCGGTGATTGTCCATGAAGCCCTGGAAGCCCGCTCCCGTCGCGCCCACACCCGCAGCCGCGGATTTGTCGTCCTTGCTCTGTGCCCAGGTGTAGACCGAAGTCAGAGCCAGGTCGTGGGCACGGTGTTCGAACTTGACGTTCATGCCGTTGTAGTGGGAGTAGCCGTGCCAGTCGCTGTTGATGTAGAAATTGGTGAAGTTGGGGTAAGGCAGCCGGCTAGCATTACTGCACGGGGCAACGCCGAGGTTGACGTACTTCCCGTTCACCTGCGTCTGGCAGAATGCCAGGCTGTCGGACGGAATGGCGTTTGGTTGAGCGATGTTGCGCCGGTCGAGAAGACGCACGGCGTGGGTGCCGATGTAGTTCACATCGATGGTTGTGTTCCTCGCCAATTCGCGCTGAATCCCGGCGGTCCAGGACTGAACGTACGGATTGAGCGGGTTTTCCGATTCGATTACGGCGATGAACGTCAATGTCGACGCCGGGAACGGTCCCAGGGTGTCGTACACCGGGAACATGTTATTGCTGAGCTTGGGAGCTCCCGGATTGGTTGTGACGTTCAGGCTGTTCCGGACGCTGTAGGGGTAGATGTCGGCCGAGTCGTCGATCTCGCGCCCTTCGGCGGAGTCAAAGAAGATTCCATACCCGCCGCGGAAGACCGTCTTGGGCGTAATACGATAGTTGATTCCGATTCGTGGCGCCCAGGGAGTCTTCTGTCCCGGATGCGGCACGCTGCCGCAGTAGCGCAGGATCGGACCGCTGGTGCTGTCTCCCCCGGGAGCTACCCCATTGGTTGAGAGTTGCGGGTCGGCGTAGCAGAGCCCGCCGTTGGCGTTCTTCGTGTCGAGCCAGAAGAAGTGGTTCGATGCCTCGTAGGCAGCGGCGCGATAATCCCAACGAAGTCCGAGGTCGAGGGTCAGCTTCTGGCTGACCTTCCAATTGTCCATGAAGTACGGAGCGAAGTAGTTGAAGACGTGGTCCTGCGGGTTGCCGGCCGTATTGGTGGGGCTCAGCGGGCCGGGGACGAATCCACCCACACCGTTGTAGTAGCCGAGAAGCATGTCGGCGACGGCGTTGCCTGTTCCGCAGAGGCCACTCTTATTCGGACAATTTGTACTGTTGTTCGTGATCGTTGACCCGTTAAAGCCCCAGTCCCCGTAGAAGTCGTCGTCGAGGTTGCGGATCAGATGCCAATGACGATAGTCGGCGCCGAACCCAATGGTGTGCCTGCCCTTGATCCAGGTGAACGAGTCGGCATACTCCCAGGTAGGACCGTCCGATCCGGTGTAGGAGTTGACCGATCCACCGCCGCTATCGAACTGCGACAGGCCCACATTAGGCCAGGTCTCCTGCAGAGCGTCGAATGTTTGTGAAGGTGCCCGTAAGTGCCAATTGCGACACCGCGTCGGACGTGGTCTGCGGGCCGCCCTGGGGAGCATTGGCCGTAAGGTGGCCGAAGCGGAAATTGTTCACCATTGACTGGCCCGAGGTTGACGGTGTGCGATACCGTCCAGCTGGTCTGATTCTGGAGGTAGATTTCGTAGCCGTGGATCAGGTCGCCGGAGTTGTACGAACCCCTGGTTGGTGTAGTTGGCCTTGGTGTAGCGGAAGAAGACCGACCCGAATTTGCCCAATTGCTGGTCCCCGCGATAGGTCTGCTGATTCTGGCGCAGAGGGAATCCGACGTTCTTGATGTAGTTGATCGTACCTTCCGGCTGCGTTGGCGATCGTCGGCGCCTGCCAGAACCCGTTCTTGACGGCAACAGCGCCGACATTGCCGGTCTGCAGGGACGCCGGAATTACGTTGCCGGGAAACGGCTGCCCCGTGCGCGGGATTGACCGGCATGCAGTTGCCCCCCAGGTTCAGGAGCTTGGTGCAATCATGCAGTGCCATAGTCGGGAAGCGGCCCGCCTGGCAAGCCGGAGCCCGCCGGCGGCGTGTAGGTTTCCGCGGAGAAATCGCCGGTCAGGATGGCCGGGTTGGGCATGTGTTGGACTTGCCGCGCGCCATTGGTGATGCGCCAGCCTTCGTAGTTGGCCATCCAGAAGCTCTTGTTGCGGCCGTCATAGAGCTTGGGGATGTAGACAGGTCCCCCCGCCACGAATCCGAACTGATTCTGGTGCAGCGGCGGGTTGGCCGTCGTCAGTCTGGGACATGATGTCATTGGCGGTCGGAAAGGGCTTGGCATCGAAACCATTTTCGCGGTTGAACCAGAACACTGCACCATGCAGCGAGTTCGTGCCGCCCTTGCTCACGATGTTGATCTGGGTCGCGCTGAAGCCCATGTCAGCCGAGTAGGTTCCGCTCGAAACCTTGAACTCCTGGATGGCATCCTGCGACAGGATGACAGCCGGAGTGACCAGGGCCGCATCGGTGTTGACCAGGCCGTCGAGGGTGTAGTTGTTGCCCTCGGGCCGGCCGCCGTTCACGCTGATGGCGTTTCCTTCTCCCTGGCGCATCGTGCCCTGCTCACCGCCTACCGTGACCGCGCCCGCACCGACCAGGAGAAGCTGCATGAAGTTGCGTCCATTCAGCGGCAGATCTTCCACCTGTTGCTGGCTGACGAGGTTGGCAAGCTCCGCGCTGTCTGTATTGAGCGTGACTGCCTGTGCCGATGCTTCGACCGTCTCGGTAACGGCGCCGGGCTTGAGCTGGGCGTCAATGCGAACTCTCTGGTTCACGGTGAGGACGATGCCGCTGGTGACGAATTTCTCGAAGCCCGTCGCTTCTACGGTTACTTTGTAGGTGGCCAGGGTTCAGGGATGGAGCATTGAAGTCGCCGGCGGAACTGGTCACCGTTCGGAAGTCGACGTTGGTTTCGGTGTCGGTGACAGTTACCTTGGCGTTTGGGACGATGGCGCCGGACGTGTCAGTCACAGTCCCGAGGATGCTCCCGGTGGCGCCCGCCTGCGCGAACAACCTTCCAGCCATCATCAGCAGAACGGTGAAACACAGGGTAATACGAATGGATCGCATCTCCTGAACCTCCTCGAATTCGTGCCTTTGGCATGCAATGCACCTGGCTCGGCGCTAAGGTGTGTGGGTCCGCCCCGTCGACCGAGACAGGGGCGGAGAAAGAGCCTGATCCAGATGCACGGCGAGGCTAGCCATGCTCATGAACAGTTGTCAAGTAGAATTTTGTTTCTCTTTTGAAAAACGGACGCCCTGACGCATGTGCTTCGTCCACGGTCCGTTTCGCAAGTGCCTTAGAAAACCGTTTTTCTGACCGGATCGTCCTTATAAAGAGCGGGGAGGGCGTGAGATCGACTCCCACTCGAATGAGCGCGCAAATCGCTACCGGCCCTGTGCGGTTTCTTCAACCGCGGATAAACCTCTCGAGCGTCGAATTGCAGTGGCCGATCAAAATTCGTATAGAAATAAGTTGCATTAGACAAATGCATTGCGTTTGCGCTAGGATGCGAGACCCATGGTGCAATCTCCGAATAAATCCGTGGGAAAACATCCGGTTCCGGGCCCTCAATCTCATGGCGCCGGGTGGCTGCGACTCTTCCCTGGATTGGTGGACAAACAAGTCCGCCGCTTTCTTTCGTAGGAACGCGACGCTGAGTTCACCACGAACGGGCCGGATTTCAGCAACCGACGGAGGCATGAACAAGAGCGCAGCCTCTGCGAAATTTGGAACATTGGCGGATACTGGAAGCATTGCCCCGCGTTGTTTGGCACGGCGACACGGACCTTGGTGAGCCCGCTGTCGGATAGGCATATCGTGCCCGCGGCTTGCGATGGCGGAAGTTTGCTTGTGCGATTTTGAATATCGAGACGAGGCAGGTACAGAAATGAAATCAGAATCAGCTCTCGCAGGAATTGGCGTTTCAGGCTCTCGATTCCTTCCAGATTGAAATCCCCTCCTGGGGATTTGCAAATACTGGCACGCAGGTTCGGGAAATTTCTTCAGGCGGCGGCAGCATCGACGCTTGAGGAGAAGTTCAGCGACGCAGGCCAGGTGCACAAACTCACGGGCGTCACGCCCACCCTGGCTCTGCACGTTTTGTGGGACCTGCCCAATGGAATCTCCGATGCTGAAGCGGTGCGCAGCCTTGAGAGCCAATATGGCGTCACAGCCGGATCGATCAATCCCAATCTGTTCCAGGACCAGGAATTCAAGTTTGGTTCCCTGTGCAATCCCTCGGCCGAGATCCGCGAACGTGCCATTGCCCACATGCTCGATTCCGTGGCGATCGCGCGCCAACTGGGCTCGCGCGATGTTTCGCTGTGGCTGCCGGACGGATCGAATTATCCCGGCACGCAAAGCATTCGGAAACGTATCCAATGGCTCGAAGACGCGCTGCGGCGCACCCACGAGCAACTCGGGCCTAACCAGCGCCTGCTGGTGGAATACAAGCCTTTTGAACCCGCCTTCTACCACACCGACATCGCCGACTGGGGCATGTCCGCGCATCTCGCCCGAAGCGCAGGCCCGAAGGCGCGCGTGCTCGTGGATACCGGCCACCACTATGCCGCCCAGAACATCGAGCAGATCGTGGCGTGGCTTCTGCATATCGACATGCTGGGCGGTTTTCACTTCAACGATCGCCGCTACGCGGACGATGACCTGACCCTCGGATCCATCGATCCTTACCAGATCTTTCGTATCTTCCACGAGATTCATCTCGTCGGGGCGCGAGCCAGCCTGGCCCAGATCGCGTTCATGATCGACCAGAGCCACAACCTGAAAGGCAAGATGGAAGCCATGGTGCAAACCGTTGCCGCCGGACAGGAGCTATGGCTGAAGGCAGCTCTGGTGGATCGGGATCAGTTGGATCTCCTGCAGAACAAATGCGAATTGGTTGCGGCGGAAGAGCTGTTCCGCGGCGCGTTCTGGCTGGACGTGCGGCCGCTGGTCAAGGAATGGCGGCGCGCCCGGGGTCTTCCCGAAGATCCACTCGCTTGCCCTGGCGGAGAGCGGCTATGTGCAGCGCATTACCGCCGAGCGCGGAGGTAAGTTGGCACCTGCAACCTCCTACGCTTAGGATGGTTGTCTGAAACAATCAGACGCAGCTGCCGTCGCACGGAGGAACGGGAGGTTGACAAAACCCAGGATCAAACGGCTCTACCTCATTCCGATCCTCTCGAAGGCCCTGGATGTTCTGGAGCTGCTGGAGCAGACCAACGGTCCCATCGCGCTGGAGGATGTGTACCAGCAGACCAATATTTCCAAGACCAGCGTGTATCGGATTCTGAAAACTCTGGTGCACCGCGGCTACGTCGCGCAGGGACAGAGCGGGCAATATCGCCTGGTGTCCCGGCCGCGCCGATTGCGCTTCGGCTTCGCGGCGCAGAGTGCGGAAATGCCGTTCTCGGTAGCCGTGGGAGCCAGCATTACCGCGGCTGCAGCCGCGGCCGGCGTCGAGTTGCTGCAACTGGATAATCGCTATGACCCCGACGTCGCAATCAAGAATGCCGAGGAGTTTGTGCGCCAGCGGGTCGACCTGGTGCTGGAGTTCCAGGTAGAGGAGCACGTGGCTCCCCACGTCGCCCACATTTTCAAAAAGGCCGATATTCCCCTGGTCGCCATTGACGTTCCGCATCCCAATGCCACCTACTTCGGAGTCGACAATTTCGAAGTGGGATACGAAGCGGGCGTTCTCCTGGGCCAGTTTGCCACCGGCAAATGGAAGGGCAAGGCGGACTGGGTGCTCGGCATTGGATTCTCAGAGGCGGGCAGCTTTGTGCAGAGCCGGATCGCCGGCGCCTTCGAAGGGATTCGTGCACGGCTGGATCAGATTCCCTCCGATCACTTTCTCCGACTGGAAGGCCGCGGAATGCGGCAACCCAGTTTTCTGGCGGTCTCCGACTTTCTCCGCAACCACCGCAAAGGGCCAGCGGATTCTGGTTGCCGCTTCGACAGACTCCAGCGCGCTTGGGAGTGCTCGACGCGGCGCGTCAATCCGGCCGCGAGTCGGACTTTGCCATCGCCGGGCAGGATTGCATCCCCGAGGTTCTCGATGAGCTGCGAAAGGAATCGAGCGCGATCATCGGTTCGATCTCGCACGGCGCGGAAACCTACGGTCCCCGGCTGATTCAGCTGGGAATCGCACTGCTCCGGGGCCACATTGTCCCGCCGTATAACTACGTGCGCCATCACGTCGTCACCGCGGAGTCGCTGGCTGCGAAAGACGGGCACGTATCGTAGTGGTGGGTCAAGCCGACCCCCCACCATCACGGATGGATGGCGAGATAATTGCCGTAGCCCACGATCACGGTTGATCCGATCAGCGTGAGCAAGGTGAGAAAGACCAGCGTCTTCGTGCGGCGGCTCACGCCGCGCCACTCCTTCAAGGCGATTCCCCACAGGGTGCTGAAGATGATGATGCTCGCCATGTGCAGTGTCCAGCTTGAAAACTTGTAGCGGCCCATCTGCGTTTCGCCCATGGTGTAGAAGAAGAACTGCATGTACCAGGTGGCGCCGGCCAGCGCAGAGAAGAGGTAGTTCCAGCTGAGCGAAGGCGGATGGTGCGGTTGGGCCGTGTATTCGAGAGCCATTTCAGTAGAGGCAGCGTCGGTCGGGTTCTCGAGCGGCGGATGCTCGCCTTCGGCGCGGCTTGCCGCACCCGGCGGGATGCGCAGATACTCGCCGTAGCTGCGGTTGCGCGCGTTGAGGATGGCGCACCAGATGAAGTTGGTGGTGAAGCCTCCTGCCAGCACGATCACGAGAACCGGGAGGCCCTGCCACATGGTGCTGGTTCCATGGGCGAGCGTGAGTGCCTTGATCGGATTGCCGGCGTCGAGCCCAAACGCGAAGCACGAACTCATGACCCCGCAAAATGTCGCCACGCCCAGGCCGAGTTTCAGATTGAATTCCTTGATGCTGGCCAGCTTCTGTTCGTGCGAAAGCTCATTCTCCTTGGAGATGCCGGCTGCACCCGCAAACAGAATGCCGAGCACGCATATCCCTACTCCGACGAGGATGATGACCCCGGAGCGCTGCGTGAGCAATTGCATGAACTGGCCATGAAAGATGGGCGGGACAAGGGTGCCGAAGACCGCCGTATATCCGAGCGCCACGGCCATGCCGAGCGACAAGCCGAGGTAGCGCATGGTGAGCCCGAATGTGAGTCCGCCCAGGCCCCACAACACGCCAAAGACATAAGCCCAGAAGATGGCTGACGAAGGCGCGCCGTGCAGCACCGGCAAAAGATCGTGGGTCAGCAGGCCGGCCAGCAGCCAGGGCATGACGATCCAGCTCACCACGCCGCCTGCAAGCCAATAGGTCTCCCACGACCAGCCGCGCACCTGCCGATAGGGAACGTAGAAGCTTGCCGAAGCGAGCCCGCCCAGCCAGTGCAGAAGAACTCCCAACAACGGATTTGCGCCCAAGCTGATGGCTCCCTTCCGAGTACCTAAACGCACGATTTCGTATTCAAACTACAGGTCTCAAAATCGAGATCTCTTTCCCACGCCGAAGAACTGTCTGCGTGCCCCGGACCTGCGACTCGACTGACGAACAAACTCAAGTCAGTGACCTACTGCAGGTCAACCTGAAAATCTGTAGCTGCCTGCGGGCAGCTCGAAGCCGGATTGTCCATCGCGAGTCGAAGCCTTGATCTGTTGGTTGTCGTTGAGCGGGACGCCGTCGAGCTTGTATTGCGCGGTGCTCGATGCGAGCCATCCGGTCGTGTTTGCAGGGAATGCTCACATGCCACGCCGCCGTCTTGCCTGTGACCGTCCAGTCGGAATGAATCGGGCCATAGGCCGAGTCGTAATCGAAGACGATGGAACCGAGCCGCGCGTCGAATACCGGATGCAGCACGATCGTGTGGAAACCCGCATCGAGCGGCGTGGCATCCACTCCCGCGGCGTAGCGATAGATCCAGTCGGCCACCGCGCCATATGCGTAGTGGTTATAGGAATTCATGCTCGGATCGTCTTTCATCTGATCGCCGTTCCACCGCTCCCACATGGTCGTCGCGCCGTGCTCGATGAGGTATCCCCATGAGGGATACTGCGTATTGAGCAGGAGTTTGTAGGCCAGGTCGGCGTGTCCCGCCTTGGTGAGTTCCTCAAGCAGGTAGGGAGTTCCCAGAAATCCGGTCGCCAGAAGGCCGTTGTTGCCTTCAATCTTGGCCACAAGTTTCTGCGGCCGCCGCCGCACGCAGTGCATCGGGAACCAGGTTCATGTGCAGAGCCAGCACGTAGCCGGTCTGCGTGTCGCCGCCTTTGCTCTTCGCGTTGGGATTGTTGATCTGCCCAAACGGAGAAGGGCTGTTGTCCGCTCCGGCCACGAATCCATCGTCATGCACGAACTGCTTTTGGAACGCGGCGCGAATCTTGTCGAATAGCTGCGCATAATGCTGTTCGTCGGGAGCGTCGGAGAGGGCATGGGCCATCTCCCGCATCAGCGTCACGTCGTAAGCCCAGTACGCGGTCGAAACCAGCACCTGGTCTGTCTTGCCTTCGGGCGAGAGCCAGTCGCCGAATGGAGTGCCGGAGTCTACCTTCCACAGTCCGTCGGGATTGGCAGCCTCGATGGCGTTGAGGTACTTCTGCATCGCATCCCAGTTCTGCTCGATCATGCTCGTGTCGCCGGTCTGCAGCCACGACGTCCAGGGAATGATGACGCCGGCATCACTCCATCCGGAGCCGGAGCCCGACGCGCTCGCCACCGTGCCCGGCGCATAGATTCCATACATCGGAGTTCCGGCCTGCGTTCCGCGCATGTCGCCCGCGTACTTGCGGGAGAACGCGGCGAGGTCCATGTTGTACGAGGCGGTTCTCCAGAAGACCTGCGCGTCCGCCATCCAGCCCAGCCGCTCGTCGCGCTGCGGGCAGTCCGTGGGCACGCCGACGAAATTCGACCGCTGTCCCCACACAATGTTGCTCCACAGCTTGTCGATCATGGGGTTGCCGGTCTTCAGCCTGGCATCAAACGGCGCGTCGGTGTGCATGACGATCGCTACGATGGCGTCCTTGCGCGGGCGCTGACGGAAGCCCCGTGATTTCGGCATAACGGAATCCATGGAAGGTGAATTGCGGGGTGAATTCTTCGCTACCTTTGCCCGCCAGAATGAAATGATCGGTGACCTTCGCAGTGCGCAGATTATCTGTGTAAATCGTGCCGTCATCGTTCACGATTTCGGCGAAGCGCAGGCGCACGTTCGTGCCCGCCGGCCCTTGCAAGCGAACCCGTTCAACGCCCGGCCAGGTTCTGTCCGAAGTCGTAAACATAGACGCCGGGCTTCGGTTCCGTGACCGACTTGGCTGCCACTGTCCTCTCCATCCGAATGGGAGGAAAGTCCTGCGCCAGGATCGGAACCGTCTTCGGCTCAATGGCCATGGCGCTCTTCCATTTGCTCGCGCTGAACTGGGCCAGATTCCAGCCTGGCTGCGCGAGGCGCGCATCCTGAGTTTCGCCGTCGTAGATTTCGGACTTGATAATTTGCGAGGTGGTGGCTTGCCACTCGGGGCTCGTGTTTACCCATGTAACGCTGCCGTCGGTGTGCTCGATGCGAAGCTGCGCCCGGAGAGCCGGAGGCGTGTCGCCGTAGTTGTTGGGCTGCTGAAACCACTCCAGCGGCGTGGAGTACCATCCCGGCGCAAGCAGCGCACCAATCGCGTTCTTGCCATTCGCCAGCATGGCCGTCACATCGTAGGTCTGATAGAACACGCGCTCGCGATAGTCGGTCCAGCCCGGTGCGAGCACATCTTCGCTGACGCGCTTGCCGTTCAGGAACAACTCGTACGCGCCCAGTGCCGTTGCATAGAGACGCGCCGATTTGATTTGTTTGCCGACATCGAATGTATGCCGCAGCGCTTTCACCGAATCGGGAATCCAGGGATGCCCCAGCGGCTCGGCATCCGGTCCCGGCGTCGGCGCCCACGCGACGGCGCTCTTCCAGCCTGAATCGTCAAAGTCCGTCAGCCGCCAGTCGCCGGGAGGGTGGATCTGCGTCTTCCACGCCGGGCTGCTTGCGAATGTGGTGTCGGTTCCGTCTTCGTACTCAACGTAGAGCGTGGCGCTCAGCGGCGGAGCGTCGTTGGTCGCCATGCCGTTGGGATTCTCGACGTAGTGAACGCATTCGAGAGCGATCGAGTTGGCGCCTTTGCTCAACTGCTTCGCCACACTGAAGTGCACATACTTCTTCCACGGCATCTGCTTGTAGGGAGGCAACGGATCGGCCAGCAACACCTGGGTTCCGTTGACCCAGGCAGAGACCGTGTCCTGGCACGTTGCATAAAGCGTGGCATCGCGCACGGGCTTGTCGAGCGTGGCCGTCGCGCGATACGCGAAATGCTGCTCCGGAGCCTTTTCAGCAGCCAGTTCCTTGAACTCGGGACTTGCGATCCACTGTGCCGGCGCGTGGCGCACGGCGGCTTCTTCCTGCGTCTCGTATCCAATCCACTGCGCGTGCCAAGGGTCGTGGTCTAGAAGTCCGGTCTCCCACCAACTGATCTCGCTTAGGGGATATAGCTTGCCGGTGGCGATCCCACACTTTCACGCGCCAGTAATAGCGCTTGCCTGGTGCCTGCGCCGGGCCCTTATACGCGATGTTCATCGATTGCGACGAGTCGACGCGTCCGCTCGTCCAAACATCGGCTTTACCTTGCGTCAGCGCCGCAGTGGTCGAGGCCACCATCAATTCGTATGCCGTCTTGCCGCGCGCCCCGCGCGGAGTCGCGCAATTGCCAGGAAAAACGTGGAGCCGGGTCGTCGATACCGAGTGGCGTTTTGAGGTTGTCAACGCGCAACTCGACTGGACCGCGCGCCGGCTGACCTTGCGGCGACTGCGCCCAGACTACAGCACTCAACATCACACTCAACACCGTACCGAGCACAAATTTCCTTCTCATGTTCTTCCTCGATCCGAAATCGTCCTTAAGTGCTCGCGATCCACGGCGAGTCAATGGCCCGCCTTCTCGCTGCTCCATAGAGTCACTGGCCCGAGAAGCCCGGATTCAAGTAGCGGTGAATCCGGCTTGAATGGCCGGAAGTCAGTCCACGTGTAGGTTTTCGGAATCCCCGGCTGCAGGTCGCCGATCATACGGTTCGGCCAGAGATTCGTTACTTTCACGCTGATTTCATTGCTGCCCGGCTTGAGCGCTGGTGTAACGTCGACGACAAACGGAGGCTTCCAGAGGACTCCACCCACGGGTTTGCCATTGATTTCGACTTCCGCGAAGTCCTTGACCGTGCCGAGGTCGAGCATTACCCTCGCGCCCGGCTTGAACCAGTCCTTAGGAGCGTCCACCTGCTTGTGATACCTAGCCGTACCGGAGAAATATTTCACGCCTGCATCGCTGCTTGCGGTCCATGACGTGAGAGCAGGGAAGTCGGCTTCGGCAGGAGCCCCCAGATTGGGTGGGAACGTCAATTTCCAGGGACCGTCGATTGAGGCGACCTTGATTGGCTTTGGTGCCGCAACGGTGCGCGAAGGAGCGGCGCCTGAGCCCTCGAATACCACGAAGACCGACCCCTGCGCGTCGAAATGGAGCGGCACAACGGTCTGGCCCTGTCCGGTTGTATAGCTGACGGGTTCGACTTCGCCGCTCTCCGGATGCCAAACCTGCGGCGTCCTGCCGGACACGTGGAAAGCGGCCTTCACATCGAAGCCATGATGCTTTTGCGTCGAGACGAAGTAAATGTCGCGCTCGCCGTCGCGACGATGAATGAAGAGCAGGTCTTCGTCGGAGTCCGCTCCCGGCAGAGAGTACGGAACATCTTCCCCGACATTCTCGGGCGCGCTCCAGGAAAAATCCTGCCCTGTATTTTCAGCCGCGAGGACGTCTTCAATGTTCTTTCCGGAATACACTTTTCCTTTTCCGAAAACGTGGCCCTGCGCGGCCTCGTCTCCCTGTCCCCACAGGTCGGCCGAGAGCTTTGCAACCTCGGCCTGTGCGCCCGGACCATCGCCTAGACTCGGAGATCCGCCTGGCTTCGGCCCAAGCAATGTCGCGCCTTGCTGTACCAGTGAGTGAATGCTGCGCAAGAGCGGCAACGAGATCAGGCGCTGATCGCTGGGCAGCACCAGCAAACGATAGGCAGCGCCACTCGCCAGATGCAGCTGTCCCGCATTCGCCGTTGCGCCATGCAACAGAACATCGGCGTTCACAAAGTCGAATCCGTAATGGATGGGCAGCGCCGGATCGTCCTTTTTCCAGTATGGAACTGTCGCCGGTGCGTCTTCCCCGTAGAAATAAGCCACATCGCTCACCGGCTTGCCCTGCTGCAAGAGGAAGGAACAGCGCGCCAGATAGGTGTTCCATGCCTTGGCCTGTTCCGCCCAGGTGATGTTGCGCGTATAGTCCTGGCCGAAGGGTCCAAGCGTCATTCCGGGGCGATGCGCGTCGTCAACGAATGGCTGAAGATCGCTGGTGTGAAATACGATGCGGTTGATGCCGCGCACAAAATCCTGGTCGGCCAGCGACTTGAGGTAGAACGGACTCTGTCCCCAGGGGGTCACGTTGGGCCTGGTCGTGAATGACTCGGTAGCCGCGATCGGCTTGCCATAGATGTGTGCCGCCGATGCGGCTTCCATGACATCTGCAATGTGCGAGGGAGTATCTTTCTGATTGGGCAATGGTGTCCAGAACTCGCCCATCGGGATCGTCACTTGTCCCTTGTTGAGAAGACCGTCGCCGGTGGTCGGCATGTTAGTTCCCATGGCCTCCGCATACACGCCCACACCGAGCTTTGCGAAATATTTCGTTGCGATCGCGTAGTGATTTTCCGCCAGCATGTCGGCCTGCGTGCGCCGAAAATCCCAGAGGAACGCCTCCGACTGAGCGCGGGTGCCGACTATTCTTCCCGTGAGAACGGGCAGGAACTTCGTCATCGTATACCCGCGCCTGCGCGCGAATTCCCGCAGCATGTCTGCGGTCCAGTTTTCCTGCCCAGCCTCCCAGCTATCCATGAGGAAGTAGCGGAAGCTCTTGCCAAAGTAGGGTCCCGCCGCCGAGGAGATCATTTTCGCGTATTCCTCAACGTAGGACTGCACATCTTTGCTGCTGAGTTTGTCTACTTCGAGGCCGGTAGCCGCCGGCGTTGCGGGGTGATTCTCTTCGCCGGTGAGTGAGTAGCCCAGACGCAGCACAATCCACTTGCCGGCAGGCGCATCCCAATCCAGCGTTCCATCGGGCCGCATCTTGCCGGTCAGATCGACCACTTTGTCCGGATCGATGGCATCGCCGGTCTGCACTTCAGGACCTTGCGGTTCCTGGGTCGGCGTGTAGATGCCAAAGCTTGCCTTGTCTTCCCAATGCTGTACGCGCGGGCTGGAGAGGAACTCGACCTCTGTGAGCCGCACGGGCGGCGGCCAGGCCACGCCCGCAGGCGGAGGACGCAACGGATCTTGTTGTGGCGCGTTGAAGTAAAGACGATAATAGCGCGCCTTTACTGGCTCAACGGAGTACGTCCGCACGGCGAAGTTGACGGACCCTGAGCCGCGCGGGCCCGGCAGTTCCGCCAGCGTCCGCCAGCTTTGTCCATCGTCGCTGGCTTCGATTTTTCCCGACGGGATTGCCGGCCCGCTGAATTGGACCGCAGCGGCAGCTCCGAATACGATCGCCTGCACTGGCTTTTGGCTCGACATAGGCAAACTGCACCCAGGCCGCGTGATCGTCCTGCGAATACGGCACCTGCACGATCCTGGCATAGGATCCATCGGTGAGAGCGGCGCCATCGATAGTTCCGCAACTGCACGTGATCGCCGGCTTCTCTGCGCTCGTTTCTTCTTGAGGTGCGGGGAAGGCGACTACCGCCGCGTCCTCATACAACTCGGGCGTCGCCGCCTGCCTGGGAAGCGGCGGCTGTGGTTTGGCGCCGGGTAAAGTCACATCCGGATGCATCTCGCGAGGAGGCGCGGCGGCGAGATCCTGAAACTTGCCTACAGTCGAAGGCGGTTTGCGGAGTGTTCCGTTGAAGCGGCCTGGTCCTTCGACGATTGTCTCGCTCCACGAATACTTCTTCATGCCCTGTTCAGGCTTGACCCATGGGCCCGCGGTCTCGCTCCATCCACCGGAGGCCGCCATCGACATTTCCATGTGCAATCGATCGGCTTCGGCTGCGGCGTGGCGCCAAGCCGATTTCCACTCCGGCGACATCCAGATCACCGGCTTTTCAACGAAGAGCGGTGCGCCCATGTCCCCGTCGAACATCTGCATACCCGCGATGCCCACGCGGTGCATCCACTCCAGGTCGGCCGTGATGCCGGGCTCGGTCACATTGCCGCTCATCCAATGCCACCAGGCGCGCGGCTTGGCGCTGTCCGGCGGGTTTTTGAATTGACCCTCCAATGTCGACGCCGATTGCGCTCCGCAAAAAACACCGGTCGAAGCCATGATCGCTGCCGTTGCAAGCCAGACTGAAGCCCTTCGCATTCTCTTCATCAGCCACCCCGCTGTGTAGAAATGGATGGGAGAACGAGCAGAGACTGCTCCCCAAATGAAACAATTTACGGCTTGAAAACCTTATGCAATGCACGATGGGGTTGTCAAAGGGGAATCCCCCCGGTCTCTGGGTGTACGCAGGCGGAATTGTTGGTCTAATTTCGTGCAGGGTTTAACGTTGGCCTTTGGGATTTGGAGCGGATATATGGTAATGCCCTGAGCCAAGAACCAACTCGATGCGATCCGATTTGATCCTGGCGCTGATCACTCCCGCAGCTTTGTCCGGGGCCGTTCCATCGATCTTGAGCGCCTCAGGAGACGAGCTTGTCAGCTCCACAGTCGCCACGGCGTTGACCGGAATCGTGAACGCATATTCAGTTTGCGCCGGACCTCGTTTCCAATTGCTCTCGACGGGGCCCAAGGCCGACGCATATCGAGTCTGCACCGAAGTGAGCTTGCCCACCAGTTGAGGCCGCAGTACAAGTTGCCGCGGCGCCTTCAACGAGAGATCCACATTGATTCCGCCCAATCCGCGATAGAACCACTCTTCCGCATGACCAAGCATGAAATGATCCTGCGAACTGGTGGGATTGGCATCCCATGCTTCGGTCAACGCGGTTGCGCCCTGCGCAAGTTGATAGCCGTAGCTGGGGGTGTCGGTGCGCTCCAGCATGTCGTAGAGAACATCGGAGCGGCCGCCGTCGAGCAATGCATCGACCACGTAATGAAATCCGATGTCTCCGGCGGTGACATGATTGTCATGCGCGCGAATATCGTCGACGAGAGCGTTGAGAACATTTGCGCGTTCGTCTTCAGGTGCCAATCCGACTACGAGCGGCATGGCCTGTGCGGTCTGGCTGCCCTTGTCGTAGCGATGCTTCGCGGTATCGAAGAAGCGCGCGTTGAAGTCTTTGCGAACGGAGTCGGCCTTATGAGCGTAGGTCTGGCTTTCGTCGTTTCGACCAGCAAGAGCCAGTGTCTTTTCAAGCACGCGCAGATCCTGATAGTAGATGGCGGTCGCCGTCACTCCGGATGTGGTGAGCTTGGATACGCCCGGTTCGCCCGGTCCGATGTCGTACCAGTCACCCAGGCCGTACGCAACGATGTTGTTGTCGTTGGCCCGAGTCGAGAGGTAATCCACATAACGCCGCATCACCTCGATGTGGGAGAGAAGTGCGGGAAGATCGCCGTCGCGCTCGTACACATACCAGGGTGCCAACACGGCGGTGCTGCCCCATTCGGGCGAGTCGTCGAAGATGCCTCCATCCACACCGAATACGACATACTGCGGCGCGATCTCGGGCACTCTGCCTGCGTTCGGTTCGTCCTGTTTCTGCGTGTCGGCTATGTTGCGCGCTGTGGCCGCGTAGAGTCCGCTGAAATCGAAGTCATACAGCATCGACGGCGCCAGCAGATGTGCCTCTTCCAGCCAGCCCAGCTTTTCGCGGTGCGGACAGTCAGTAAAAAGGCTCACGGCGTTGTTTTCAATGGCGCGCACAATCAACAGTGTGGATGCGATTGAGAAGGTCATCGGAAGAAGTGAAGCTCCCAATCGCTTCAGAGGAAGTATGCACCGCTTCTCCACGCATTGCGATGAGTCGCGGCTTGCCTGGCTGGGGATGCGTGCCATCGGCTGCGCCTTCTACCTGCACGTAGCGGAAGCCGTAATAGCTGAAGCGTGGATGCCATTGCTCCGCTGCGCCGCCCTTCAGCGTGTATGAGAACCACTGCGGCTCTCCGGAACTTCGCTGTGAAACGGTCCCATCTTCGTTCAGAAGCTCTCCCGGAATGAGCTTTACGGTTGCGCCTGCCGAGCCGCTAATCGTGATTGCCGGCCAGCCGGCGAAGTTCTGCCCCAGGTCGTAGACAAGGACGCCCGGCCTGGGTTCAGTCCGTCGAATGGGCGTGTACGTGTGCATGATGCGGATCGGCGGCGCGAGGTCCGGTCGCAGCGTGCCGCCGGGACCCTCCGTAACCACGACCCGGTCCCATTTCGAATCGTCGAAGCCCGCATGGTCCCAGCCATTTATCTCGCGGCGGGCATCGTAGTCTTCGCCGCCATAGGTTGACGAGAACGTGATGGGGCCCGCGCTTGTCTTCCAGGTTTCATCAGACACGACGTCGATGCTTTTGCCGTTGGCCAACTCGAGGTGAAGCTGCGCGATGCACTGCGGCGGTCCGAAACTGCCCACGAACTTCTTGTAGCGCTCTGGGGTGTCGAGAACGCGATACATTCCATTGCCCAGCATCACGCCCATCGCATTGGTTCCTGAGCGAACCATGGCGGTCACATCATAGCTGTCATAAAAGACGGTCTTGCGATAGTCGCTCCAGCCGGGCGTGAGTTCGCTCGTTCCTGCCTTGGAGCCGTTGATGCGCAACTCGTACTGGCCCAGCCCCGATACATAGAGCAGAGCGCGTTTGACAGGACCCGGCGACGCTGAATTCCTTGCGCAAGATCGGCATGGGCTTTGAGCCGGCCGCGGCATCGGTACTGTCGGCCGCAATCCACCGTGCCCGCCACGTTGGTGCTTGCGTCCAGCGCGCCGGCTTGCTCCATGCGCTCGCATGATCCTTCTCATCCCAGACGCGGACCTGCCAGACATATTCATGCTGAGATTCGAACCCGGGCCCGGCGTGAGAATCGGCTTGAATCGACGTTGCTTCGCCCGGGACTTTGCCGCTGTCCCAAAGCGGAGTCCTCCCTGCCGCCAGATCACGGATGCTGGCTGCGATATGTACCTGGTAAGCCCCTTGCTTCACTCCATGCAATGACGGCGCAGCCTCCGCATCCCGCCACGACAACTGCGGTTTTACCTCAGCGACCGCGAGGGGCTCAGTCATCCCCGATGTCCGCAGATCGGTGGGTGCGGACAAATGGGAGTCTGAGCCTTGCGCAAATGTCGAAGAAACGCAAAGGAATCCAGCGACAGCGATCACGAGCTGCCGGATCGGTGAGAAGAAACACGTCGAGAGGGTCACGTCCCGGTCATATATCAGCCGGTCTGCGGATGGCAACTCAGGAGGCGTTCGTAATTCATTTCGTGCAAATTGAAGATAGGTGTTATGATCACTTGCATTCGATTTGATCAAAGTTACAGACATGGAGTGCGAATCAGGCCACCAAGCCTCGAATGTTTGCGCGAATGGCACCTGAATTTGCACGCCCCGTGTAGAATCGTTCCGACATGGCCGACACACTAAGTCTTCGCTCCGAGCGGATCGTCAAATTCCTTCTGCGGACTGGCACAGCCACCATCGAGGAGATTCTGGCCGAGGCTGGTTCTTCCGCACCCAGTATCCGTCGTGACCTGGCACGGCTCGAAAACCGGGGTCTTATCCGGCGTACCCATGGCGGCGCCACCCTCGTGGAGCCGCTGTTGTATGAGCCCTTCCGTTACGACAGCTCCTTTCTGGCACGCGAACAACGCCACGCCGAAGAAAAGAGGCGGATCGGACTCGCGGCCGCGGAATTAGTGCTCGAAAACGAAACCATCGGCCTCACTGCGGGAACCACCACAACCCACGTCGGCCGCAGCCTTCGTCATCGCGAGAAGATCAAGGTCATTACGAATGCCATCAATATTGGCATGGAGCTGTGCAATCAGTCTGGAATCCGAACCTACATGACGGGCGGCGTAATTCCGTGGGCATGGTCGTTTTCGCTTACCGGCAATGCGGCCCTCACCTTTCTCGACGATGTGTATATGGACAAGGTTTTCTTGAGCGTCACCGGCCTCGAGGCTGAACGGGGCGTGACTTCGCTCGAGACCGACGAAGCACTGGTCTATCGCAAGATGGTCAAGCAGGCTAAAGAGGTGATCGTCGTTGCCGATTCGAGCAAACTGGGCAAGGTCGGCCCAGCCTTCATTTGTCCTCTGAGCGATGTCCACACCCTCATTACCAATCACGGTGCCAGCCCTGACACTCTTGCATCCTTCGAACGGCAGGGTATTCGGATTATTCGCGCCTGAGCGGTAAAGGACCGCTCACGAACGCACCAGTTCTGGTGCAAATTTGAGCCGCTCATTCGATCGATGAGTCCAAGATTTTCCAAAATAAGCCGTTTTTAGGACACGCCCCGCTTGATCGCGCCAACTGACTGATCTAAAATTGCTTATATTAGGACCAACTTGTCATTTATAGGCTTCGATCAAGACTTAACGCCATCATATTTCCACATTTATTGATCATTTAGACCTTAAATGTTCATTTTTAACTTGTAATATTTTTGAATCCGTCCTATTGTTCTTGTCAACGAATTGATCTGCCTTAGCCGCAGTTTCGTCCGCGGAGTCCTCCAGGGATTCGTGGATGCGCAGCTAAAAAACCGAAACTTCTCTCCCCCAGAGATGCCTTGCTGCAGGAGTCAGGAGCAGGTAAGAAGCTCCTGAACTGGGATGCCCTCTCGAGTTCTGAAGCGCGTCCATCCCGATCGACTCGTTTGCTCCACAGCACTTACCGAACCGCCAGGTGTGATTCCCGACAAGGCACACCGTGGCGACAACGCCCTCATACCAAATCGCAAGACTTCACATTAGAAAGGTGCGATAGCAATGAAAGACGCAAAGCGGGTTTCCAATCGCCGGCGTTCATTTGATGGATTCAAAGGCTCCGCTCCCAACGGGCCTCGAGTCCTCTTTTGGCTAGTGACAATTCTGTTCCTGTTGTGTCCCCTGGTTTCACGCGCACAGCAGCTTACCGCAACCCTCACCGGCACAGTGAACGACAGCAGCGGGGCCGTAATTCCCAACGCCGCCATCACTGTCACTCAGACCACCACTAACGCTGCCCGCACCGTTCAATCCGACGAGTCGGGCAACTATGCCGTCACCAGCCTGCCTGCCGGAACCTATACGGTGAGTGTTTCTTCCAGTGGCTTTGCGACCTACCTCGCCAAGAACGTGGTCCTCAACGTCGCCGAAAAGCGCGGCCTGAATATTCAGCTCAAGGCCGGCTCCACGAGCACGACGGTCACCGTGGAAGCCGCGAGCGTGAGCGTCGACACCGAGTCGAGCGCCCAGTCCGGCACCATCTCCGGCGTTCAGATTCGCGAGCTTGAACTGGCGGGCCGCAACTTCCAGCAACTCGTCACTCTCCAGCCAGGTGTTGTCAGCCAGATGGGCGACGAAACAAGCGCGGGCAACACCAACATGTCTGTAAACGGCGCTCGCACCACCGCCAACAACTGGACCATTGACGGCTCCGACATTAACGACTCCGGCTCCAACGGCACTGTCATCAACGCGCCCAACGTCGACGCCATTCAGGAGTTCACCCTGGCGCGCGGCAACTACGATGCCGGCTACGGACGCTCCGGCGGCGGCCAGGTGGTGGTCGCCACGAAATCCGGCACCAGCTCATTTCATGGCGATGCGTACGAGTTCGTCCGTAACACCGCCTTTGACGCCAACGAGTGGTTCAACAAGCGCACCCAGGCAATCAACGACGAGCCCAACAAGAACCCTGTCAACCATCACAACGTCTATGGCTTCACCATCGGCGGCCCGGTCTACATTCCGAAGGTCTACAACGTAGACAAGAGAAAGACCTTCTTCTTCTGGGGCGAGGAATGGCGCAAGATCAGCACGCCCGGTGGCGACACCATGCCGGCCGCCTCCCAGGCCATGCTCAACGGCGTCGTTTCGGGTAAGTTCACCGACGCTCCCGCGGGCTGCGCCACATACGACGCTTCTACCGACACGACCACGATCTCGCCCAGCTGCTACAGCGCTAATTCCAAGGTCTACCTCACCAATGTCTTCGACAAGTTCCCGGCCAACAACGGCGACTTTTACACCTTCTCGTCCTCGAACCTGAACAACTTCCGCGACGACATCGTCAGAGTCGACCACTACTTCAGCGACAAGGTCCGTTTCTACGCCCGGTACCTGAACGACGACATGCCGGTCGCCTATCCCGAGGGCCTCTGGGCCGGCTCCAACTATCCCGGCCTCACCAACACCCTCGTCAACTCGCCCGGCAAAAACGCCGTGGGGAACCTGACCTGGACCATCAATCCGAAGATCGTCAACGAATTCGAGTTTGCCTATTCGCAGGGCACCTACTTCTCGAGTATCAACAGCGGGCAGTTCGCCACCTCGTCCGCCATCAATAGCCAGCTGACGAACCAATGGTCACCTGATCCTTACGGCAAGGTGCCCGCGATCGCTATCACCGGCGTCACTGGCTTCAGCGCCGGCTCGGCTCCCTGGAATGAGCGCAACCTCGACCGCACCTACTTCGATAACCTCTCTTTCAACCTCGGAAGGCACACCCTCCGCACCGGCTTCCAGATCCAGCAGATGATCAAGACCGAAAACGCGGTAAACGGCGAGCCGAGCTTCAACTTCAACTCCTGGGCCGACTTCCTCGTCGGGAATGTGAAGAGCTTTGGCCAGACCCTCCCGGACATTATTCCGGACCTGCACTTCGTCAACAGCGAAGCCTATATTCAGGACGACTGGAAGGTCACGCCTCGCCTCACGATCAACCTGGGCGTGCGATGGAGCCGCCTGCCCTCGGTCACCGACGTCAAGAACACGCTGTCGAACTTCGATCCCCACTACTACAGCCCGCTGCTGGCGCCCGTAATTGATACCACCTCGGTTTACGCGCAGAACAGCACTGGCGGGAACTTCCTGCCCGGCCAGGCCATTAACGGTGTGGCACTGCGTTCCGGCCACCTACACCAACGGCATCATCTTCCCCAAGGGCGCCGCATGCAGCCAGGCGCAGGCGATCTCGCCCTTTGTGACGTGCTCGCCGTTCGGCGCCTATGTGACCCCCAACTACAACGCCAACTTCGCTCCTCGTCTGGGCTTTGCCTACGATATGTTCGGCAACGGCAAGACGGTCGTCCGTGGCGGTTTCGGCATCTTCTATGACCGCCTGCTGAACGGCATCTTTGAACAGAATGCATTCGGCAACCCGCCCCTGGCGCATGCCACAACCATCAACAACGGCAGCTTTGACAACATCAAGAGCGGCACAGACCTCCGTTTCCTACGGACCCAACGGCCTCACCGCGACCGGCAACCCGACCTTCAAGGTGCCCAACTACGCCAACTACAACCTGAGCGTCCAGAGCGAGCTTCTACCCAGCACGGTCCTGGAAGTGGCATACGTGGGCAACGAGGCCCGCCATCTGCTCGGCGCGTTCGACGAGAATCAGCCGACTATCGGCGCGGCAGAAACCAATCCGACCCTTCACAGCAACGCCCTGCGGCCTTTCGTGGGATACGGCAGAATCACGGAGCGCGGTCCCATCTTCACCAACAACTACAACGCGCTCCAGGCCAGCCTGAATCACCACTCGCACGGCTTGCAGGTGGGCCTGGCCTACACCTGGTCCAAGGACCTGACCACTCAGTCTACGGACCGCACCGCTCTTTCCACCTACCAGTACGACTTCAAGCTGGACTACGGTCCGTCCACCTACAACCAGCCCCAAACCTTCACCGCCAGCTACGTCTACGACCTGCCCTGGTACAAAGGCCAGCAGGGTTTCGTGGGCAAGATCGCCGGCGGCTGGGAGGTCTCCGGCATCACCCAGTTCCTCTCCGGTCAGAACTTCTCGCTCACCCAGCCCCTCGATCCGTGGGATCCCCAGGGAAAGACCACGCTGGCACGGGAACCAGCAACACGCGTCCTGACCAGATCGCTGCGGTGCACATGACCAAGACTGTCGGCGCCTGGTTCACCCCTGGCTCCTTCGCTCCCGCCGTGAACCACTTTGGCAGCGAAGGCGCTGGCAGCATCGTTGGACCCGGCTACAACAACTGGGATCTGGCCGCCATCAAGAACACCAAGCTCGTCGAGCGGCTTTCGTTGCAGCTTCGCGGCGAATTCTTCAACGCCTGGAACCACGAGAGCTTCTTCGAGCGTGGACAACGCGATCGCTCGATTCGGGCTTCGGCCAAGTCAACGGCGGCCACTCGCCGCGCCGTATCCAACTCGGTGCCAAGCTCGTCTTCTAGGTAGATTCACTTGCAGTAATTCTGAGGGTCGGGGTATCAAAGCCCCGGCCCTTCTTTCGTCTGCCCCTGCTGCTTTTTCGGGGCATTTGCGCTTGCAGGGATATTCTGATCCCGCGTCGGAATCGTCGACATCACCTTCAGCAGCCGCTCGTCCTCGGCCTTGTTCAGGCTGGCGGCCTTGTCGAACTCGGCCTTCGCCTCCGCCGTCTTGCCCATCGAACGGTACAGCCGCGCCAGCCTGTAGTGAGCATTTACGTCATTGGGCGCAATCTTGATCGCCGCCTGGAACTCGGCCAGCGCGTCCTGATTGCGGTCCTGGTCGGCATAGATGATGCCCAGGTCGCGATGCGCCATCCCGCTCGCCGGGCTCAGAAACACTACTTTTTCCAGCAGCGGGCGTGCATCGTCGGGCCGGCTCATCTGTATTTCTGAATCGCCGAGGTAGAGCATCGCCTGCAGGTGCTGTGGGTCGTTGTCGATTTCGGCCTGAAACTCCGCGGCTGCCTCAGGGTACTGCCCCTTGGTCCACAAGAGGTACCCCAGTCCGAAGTGAACATTCGGCTCTTTGGGGTTGACTTTCTCCGCGGCGCGAAACTCGCGGATGGCGCCTTCGTGATCCTTCATTTCGTCGAGCGCTTCGCCCATCAGCATGTATGCTTCGGCGGACTCAGCGTTCAACGCCACAATCTGGTGAAACGCGTCGCGCACGCACGGATACTGACCTGAGAACAGGCAGCTGTGCGCCAACGTGAGCAGCAACGCGAGATTCCGTGGATCGCTTTTCGCAGCGTCGTTCGAGATACGGAGACGCGGCCGCATATTGCGCTAACCCGTAATGCGACATCCCGATAAGAACATTCAGCTGCTGGTCATCAGGCTTTTGTTTGAGCTCGGGCTCAAAGATCGCGATTGCCTGTTTGTAGTCCCCGTTCTTGAAATACGCGAGGCCCAGGTTCAACCGCAGTCCCGGCATCGCAGGCGCAAGCGCCAACGCTTTCCGGTAAGAGCGGATCGCTTCCGCATAGTGTTCCTGACGCGCTTCGAGCAAACCGAGATGGGCGTACGGCTCGGGGTTGGACGGTTGCTGCTTCGAGACGGTTTGCCAGGCCGCCTGGGCCTCAGCGTTTTTTCCTTGCTGCTCGAGAGAAATAGCCGACTGTCGTGGATCGGATTGCGAAAGAGCAGGAAGGCTCGAACCGGCAATCGTGATCGCCAGGCATAGAGCCAACCAATTGTAGTGGAAGTATTGCAAGCCGCTGCCCTCGCTTGAATTCTCGCTTGCAGGTGCGGTGGCACGCAACCTGCGCGGGCTCTCATATCGTGCGGCAACGCGGGGCGAGATACTAAGCTGGAATCTGAACCTGCAGCCGAGGAGCGATTCGTGGGGCTCAACACGCTGGACTTTGCTGTGATCGTCGCGTACCTCGTCGCAATTACGCTGTTTGGCTTGCGCTTTCGCCGCCATCGAGCCAACCTCAAAGACTACTTCCTGGCGGGCAACAGGATCTCCTGGTGGGCAATTTCCCTGTCGATTGTGGCGGCCGAGACCAGCACGCTCACGATCATCGGTGTCCCCGGCCTTGCCTATGAGAAAGACTTTCGTTTTCTGCAACTCATCTTCGGCTACGTGATCGGGCGCATCATCGTTGCCTTTCTTCTGGTCCCTCACTACTGGCGCGGGGAACTGATCACCGCCTATCAACTCATCCAACGCCGCTTCGGGAACAGGTTGCGGTCCCTTACCGCCGGATTGTTCCTGCTCACGCGTGCCGCTGCTGAAGGCGTACGCGTGTTTGCCGTTGCCATCGTGGTAAGAATCGCCCTTGGAAGCTTCTTGTCGGGAATGAGCGACTATGGCCGCGATGTCGCCGCCCTCGCCATCGTCACAGTCCTCACCCTCGTTTATACATTCGAAGGCGGAATGACTGCCGTGATCTGGACCGACGTGGTTCAGTTTGCCCTCTGCCTCGGGGGCGCTTTGCTGGCTGTATCGGCTCTCTTGCACTCAGTCTCGGGAGGGTGGGAGACCATTAGTTCCGTGGCCGGCGCCGCCGGCAAGTTTCGCATCTTCGACACTTCCTGGAGCCTCTCCGCCACTTACACACTGTGGTCCGGTGTTATAGGAGGCGCATTCTTCACCACCGCAAGTCACGGTACCGATCAGTTAATCGTGCAGCGCCTGCTTTCCGCGCGCAGCGAGACCCAGGCCCGATGGGCGCTGGTGGCCAGCGGTTTTGCCGTCTTGTTTCAGTTCACTCTCTACCTGTTGATTGGCGCCATGCTGTTCGTGTTTTATTCGAGATTTCCGCCGCCATCCGCATTTACTCGCTCAGACGCGATCTTTCCCGCGTTCATCTCAACGCAGATGCCGCATGGCTTGCGCGGCCTCTTGATCGCCGCAATCATGGCCGCCGCGATGTCAAATCTCAGTGCGGCGCTGAATTCGCTCTCCTCGACGATTATTGTGGATTTCTATGCGCGCATGGCCCCCCGCGCCAGCGAAGAGCGCCGCGTCGGGTTGTCTCGAATTGTCACCGCCGCCTGGGCGGTGCTTCTCTTTGCGCTAGCCCTGTGGGCTCGCCGGGGAGGCCGAGTGCTCGAAATGGGCTTGTCGATCGCTTCGGTTGCTTATGGATCCCTCCTCGGTGTCTTCCTTCTGGGAGTTCTTTCCACGACTGCGTCAGAATTCGGGGCAATGATCGGAATGGTATTCGGGTTTGGATTGAACCTGTACCTGTGGCAATTTACCAGCCTCCCGTTCACTTGGTACGTTGTCTTTGGAAGCATCTCAACGTTCCTGGTCGGATATGCTGCGAGCTGGTTCAGTTCCAAAGGGCGGCAGCCTGTCGTGTGACAGCATGGACAGCGATCGAATCAAGCGGAGGCACATGGCAGGATCCCGTCAACCCTGGCAACGGTGGATTCAACTTGTATTGCTCTTGCAGTCCCTGTTGATCGCGGCGCCATGTGCCGAGCCTCCTGGTCGGCCGCACCACCTGGAACCCAGTTCGCAGAAAATGGAAGCGCTGCTTGGTCCCATCATGGAGCAGAGCGTAGCAGCAGGGGACATACCCGGAGGCGTGCTGCTGGTCGGCCACAACGGGCATGTCATTTACCGCAGGGCGTTCGGCTCCCGGGCAATCGAGCCGATTCGCGAGCCCATGACCATCGACACAATCTTCGATCTCGCGTCGCTGACCAAGTGCATCGCTACCACCACCTCCATCATGAGGCTCGTGGAGGAAGGCCGTGTGCGGCTGAACGATCCGGTAGCTGTCTATTTGCCGGAGTTTGCACAGAATGGAAAACAGGACATAACCATTCGCGAACTGTTGACCCACTATTCCGGCCTCGCGCCCGACCTTGATTTGCAAACACCCTGGAAAGGCCGTGACGCAGCCTTCGCCATGGCCATGGCGCAAACCCCCGCGAACCCGCCCGGATCCCGATTCGTATATAGCGATATCAATTTCGAAGTCCTCGGGTTTGTGGTGGAGAAGGTTTCGGGCGAGCCCCTGAATGAGTTCGCGGATCGTCAGATCTTCATTCCACTGGCGATGAAGCACACCCGGTTCCTTCCTCCCGACGAATGGATCCCACGCATCGCGCCGACACAATATGACGAACAAGGCAAGATGCTGCGCGGTGTCGTTCACGATCCCACCGCGCGGCGGATGGGCGGCGTTGCCGGTCACGCGGGACTGTTTTCGACGGCCGACGATCTGTCCCGGTTCGCGCAGGGCCTGCTTAGCGGATTCAACGTACTCAGCCCCGCGATCATCGAGAAGATGTCAACTCCGCAGCAACCGCCCAATGCGGCCAGCCTGCGCGGATTCGGCTGGGATATCGACTCTCCTTTCTCCAGCAATCGCGGTGAGCTTCTTCCGGTGGGTTCGTTCGGTCACACCGGCTTCACCGGCACTTCGTTGTGGATCGATCCGGTGACTGATACCTACATCATTCTTCTGACCAATGCGGTGCATCCGCGGGGAGGAAAATCGGTGGTGTCGTTGCGCTCGCGCATCGCGACCGCGGTCGTGCAGGGCCTGGCGCTCACTGTGACACAAAAGCAGAAGCTGCATCTTGCGCGCATCACAGGTTACAACGAGTCGCTGATGGCTTCCCGCCGTATCACTGCAAGGAATGGCCAGGTGAAGACGGGCATCGACGTACTCGAGGAGCATCATTTCCGGGAACTGAGTCTCGCCGGATCTGGCCCGACTAAAGTTGGCCTGGTGACCAACCAGACAGGAGTGGATTCGCGCGGCCGCCGGACCATCGACGTGCTCGCCGCGGCGCCGGGCATTCAACTGAAGGCGATTTTCAGCCCCGAGCACGGAATCCTTGGCGCTTCGGATACGACGGACATCGGCAATTCGCAGGACTCTGCGACGGGCGTTCCTATCTTCAGCGTCTACGGCGACAGCGATGCCCGTCGTCGTCCCTCCGTTGAGGTCAGTCTCGAACCTGGATGTCATTGTCTTTCGATATCCAGGATGTCGGCGTGCGCTTTTACACCTACGAAACCACGCTAGGCTATTTTCTTGAGGCGGCGGCCAAGGCCGGCAAGCCCATGATCGTGCTCGATCGCCCCAACCCGATCGGGGGATTCGCTATCCGAGGGCCTGTTGCTGATTCCGATCGGGAATCCTTTGTAAATTACTGGCACACCCCAGTGCAGCACGGGATGACCTTGGGAGAGCTGGCGAAAATGTTCAATCAGGAGCGTGGCATCGGCGCTAAGTTGACCGTCATCGCCATGGAAGGATGGATGCGCGGCGATTGGTTTGATTCGACAGGTGAGCTATGGATCAATCCCTCGCCGAACATGCGCAATCTAACGGAAGCGACTCTCTACCCCGGCGTCGGTCTGATCGAAGGCACGAATATTTCGGTGGGACGAGGAACTGATACTCCGTTCGAGTTAGTTGGCGCACCGTGGATCAATCCTGAAGACCTCGCGCGCTATCTAAATGCCCGCGAGATGCCTGGGGTGAGATTCGTCCCGGTGTTTTTCACGCCGATTAATTCAAAGTACGCCCATGAGCATTGCGGTGGTGTAAACATTCTGTTGGCAGATAGAAACGCATTGGATGCGCCCGAACTTGGCATCGAAATCGCATCCGCGTTGCAGAAACTCTATCCGGATCGATTCGAACTTTCTGGTTTGGATTCCCTGATGGTCAACAAGGCGAGCCTTGACGCGCTCGCATCTGGACGAAGACCCAAGGCGCGTTGCCGAGCAATGGAGAGACGGCATCATCCGGTTTGAAGCAATTCGCGCCAGATATCTGATTTATTAACTTACCTATGTTGTCGACATACTCGCCGGCTAGAAATAGGTTTGAATGATATCCACTACCTGGTATTGCGCATCAACAATAGGCAGGGTTCGCCACTTATCGAAGGTCAGGCAAGGGTGGGAGATATCGAAACCGATCATGTCGCCAACGCGAAGGTCATCGCCCGCCGCAATGCTCAGATACGCATGTTGGTCCATCATTTTGGTGATGACCCAGTGCCCAGGAACCTCTTTTGGCGCGCCTGTACCGGGCCGATAATGGAGAGCTGCTATCGGCAAGCCAGCATCGAAGGCCGCATCGCGTTTGCCCATGCCGATGATCGCCTTTTCGGCTTCTGGAATGGACTGCACATACGCCCAGACCTGGAGTGCCGGAAGCAGGGCAGAACTCATTCGATGTGCAACCGGATTGTTTTCGACGATCCTTTGTTGCGCTGTGCGGTACGCGCCGACATCGTGAGTGAGATAGCATCCGGGACGCAGAACGATTTCCACTGAGTCGCCGAAACCCGCCGCCGTGAAGACCTCGGCCACGACGTCGTACCATGCCGAACCGGCGCCGGAGAGGAGAATGGGCGCGCGCCGAAATTTCTTCGCCTCAGCAAGGCCGCGAGTGGTCGTCGTGGCGCGCTCAAGAAAACTGCGAATGGAATTTTCATCGTCGAGCACCCCCTCATATATCTCGACGCCATCGAGTGCGACTGCGTCTTCCCAGCGTGACAAAGCCGTAAGCACCGAGTTCAACTGATCGTCATCCCGGATGCCGGCGCGTCCGCCCATGACCCCCAGTTCGAGCAGCACATGTAATTGGCGACCCTGCGACGAGAAGTACGCGCCCAACTGGTCAACCTGGGCCGCCGAGTCGACCAGGCAGTAGTACTCGAACCCGGAGTCCTGGAGGAGGCGCGCGATGATCGCCATGTTCTCTCTGCCCACCAACTGGTTTGCCATCAGGACACGGCGGACACCGTGCGCGTGGGCGACCAGGGTCTGATGCGCAGTCGCGAGCGTAATGCCCCATGCGCCGGCGCTCAGCTGCATTTCAAAGAGCCGCGGAGCCATGGTGGTCTTTCCGTGCGGCGCGAGCCGAACTCCGTAAGCGGCAATGAAGTCCCGCATCCAGTTGAGATTGTGAAGAAGCCGGTCCTGGTAGAGAACTGCCGTCGGAAGGCTCAGATCTTCGCGCAGAAGATTCCAGTCAAGTTGGCGGACTTGTTCGGGCTGAAGCGCGGTACGAAATGCCCCGAGGCCCTTGTTCAACCATCCGATCGCGAAATCATGAGCGTCAGGAGTTCTGCTTCGATAACTCAATTTGGCCTCCAACGTGGCTCTCGACCGATGCAATCTACAACGCGTAACAAGATAGTCTATAGTTTGAACCAGCCGCTATGGAGCCCTGTGACATTCTGATACGCAACGCGAACGTCGTTGATGGCAGTGGGGATGCGGGCCAGATCCGGGACGTCGCGATTTGCGGAGATCGTATTTGCGAGATCGGCCCATCGCTCGAGCCGCCGCGCCCGCGAGGTCATCGATGCGGAAGGCATGGTGCTCGCGCCCGGTTTCATCGACGTTCACACTCACGACGACACAAGCGTGATTCATACGCCGGAGATGACCGCGAAGCTTTCGCAGGGCGTCACAACAGTGATCGTGGGGAATTGCGGAATCAGCGCGGCCCCTGTTCAATTGCGCGGAGAACCGCCTGACCCGATGAACCTGCTGGGCGGACGGGATGCTTTCTGCTATCCCACTTTCAGCGCGTACGTCGCCGCAATTGAAAAGGCAAGGCCAGCCGTGAATGTCGCCGCGCTCGTGGGCCATACCGCGCTGCGGAACAACCACATGGACCGCCTTGACCGCACTGCGACTGAGTCAGAAATTGCGGCCATGCAGTCGCAGCTTTCCGAGGCGCTGGACTGCGGAGCTCTCGGCCTGAGCACGGGTCTCGCGTATCTGTCGGCCAATGCGGCGACCACCGACGAAGTGCTCAAGCTCGCCGAACCGCTTGCCGCGGCGGGCGCGGTCTATGTGACGCACATGCGAACCGAGGCGGAGGGCATCCTGGATGCCATGCATGAGGCTTTTCGGATTGGGCGCTCGTGCGGCGTTCCCGTGATTCTGTCGCACCTGAAGTGTGCCGGCATTGCCAACTGGGGCAGGAGCGGCGAAGTACTTGCAGGCGTTGGACGCGGCGCGCAGCGCGCAATCGGCGGGTTGCGATTGCTATCCGTATGCCGCGGGTTCGAGTACGCTCGATGTGCGACAGGTAGATCCGCGCGTTAAGATCACCATCACCTGGAGCACGCCGCACCCCGAGGTCGCGGGTCAGTCGTTGGCTCAAATTGCCGACGGCTGGGGCGTATCACAGATTGAAGCCGCGCAGCGGTTGCGGCCGGCGGGAGCAATCTATCACAGCATTTCGGAGGAAGATATGCGCCGCATTCTTGCCCATCCCGCTACCATGATCGGCTCCGACGGGCTGCCCAACGATCCCCGCCCGCATCCCCGCTTGTGGGGAACGTTTCCGCGCGTTCTCGGCCGCTACTGCCGCGAAGAAAAGTTGATCAACCTCGCCGAGGCCATTCACAAGATGACGGGCATGCCCGCGCAACGATTCGGGCTGGCGGGGCGGGGTTTGATCCGCAACGATTTCTGCGCCGATCTTGTTCTCTTCGATCCCGAGAAGATTATCGACACCGCCACCTTTGCCGATCCGGTGCGTCCGGCCGAAGGAATCATGAACGTCTGGGTCAACGGCGTTCTTTCGTACTCTGCTGAAGGATCCACCGGAAATCGCGCGGGACGTTTTCTGTCTCGCGGATCGACACAATGGATCCAGTGAACCGAATCGCCTCGTCTCCAGCTATTTCCTGAATCAATACCGAGAACCCATGATCGATCCTCACAGCATCTTCCTGCTGGTCTCGACGCTGATCGCGGTGATCGTCCTGATCCTGCTGATCTCCGTCGCCAAGCTCAACCCATTTCTCACCCTGTTTCTCATCTCCCTTTCGCTTGCCATGGTTGCGGGCATGCCCCTGGGCACGGTCATTCATTCTTTCGAAACAGGCCTCGGCTCGACCTTAGGGCACATCGCCATTGTGGTCGCGCTGGGCACCATGCTCGGAAAGATGATGGCCGAGTCGGGCGGCGCGGACCAGATTGCTCACACGCTGATCCGCCTCTTCGGCGAGAAGCGCGTCCCCTGGGCAATGATGGTGATCGGCCTCGTGGTCGGCCTGCCGGCGTTTTTCGAGGTCGGCTTTGTGCTCCTCATTCCCATCGCGTTTACGGTGGCGCGGCGTACTGGAACCTCGCTGCTGCTAGTGGCCCTGCCGATGGTGGCGGGTCTCTCAGTCGTTCACGGGCTCGTGCCCCCGCATCCCGCAGCCTTGCTTGCGGCCACGATCTACAAGGCCAACGTGGGACGGACAATCTTTTATGCCCTTCTCATCGGCATTCCCACCGCGATCATCGCCGGACCGCTCTACGCCAAGTTTATTGCCCGTCACGTGACCTTGGCTGCGGACGGCGGAATGGCTGAAGATTTTGTTGATCACGGCGCCGAGCGCAGCCTGCCCGGCTTCGGGCTCACGTTGCTCACCATTCTGTTGCCGGTGTTCTTGATGGTGCTGGGGAGTTGGGCCGATGCCATCTCGGTGTCGGGTACCACCCTGAACCAGGCTTTGCGTCTCGTAGGCAACGATGACCTTGCGCTTTTTATTGGCGTGCTATTCAGTTTCTTCACCCTGGGCAAGCTACGAGGCTTTAATCGCGATACGATCCTCCGCTTCAGCAACGAATGCCTCGCTCCCACAGCTACGATCACGCTGCTCGTTGGGGCTGGTGGAGGATTCGGTAGAGTCTTGCAGGATAGCGGCGTCTCCCAGGCGATTATTCAGATTGCTATGCAGACTCACGTCCCGCTGCTGCTGTTGGCATGGCTCCTGGCTGCGCTGATGCGGCTCGCCACCGGTTCGGCAACGGTCGCCATGACCACCGCGGCAGGGATAGTGGCTCCGATTGCGCTGCACGTTTCCGGGGTCCGACCCGAGCTATTAGCCATCACCACGGGCGCGGGTTCGCTGATCTTCTCGCACGTCAACGATGGAGGTTTCTGGTTGGTGAAGGAGTACCTGGGCATGAGCGTAACGCAGACGATGAAGACCTGGTCGGTGTGCGAAACCATCATCTCGGTGACCGCGCTTTTGCTTGCGCTTGCCGCGTCGCTTGTCGTTTGAACAAATAGCTGAAACCTGAAACCTCGATCAGATCGCTTTGCTCGTTGCCGCATCCATTGCGATGCACAACGCGGCAACGTCGCCGATGCTCTCGCCCAGCGCAGCGGGTACTACCTGGCATACGGATACCGATGGCTGCAGCGCCTCCGTGGCCAGCGTTCTGCGAGCCGGCTCCAGCAAGAGGTCTCCGAGGCGCATGGCGAGACCACCGATGACGATGCGCTCCGGGTTGAGAATGTCGACAAGGATCGCCAGCGCCATTCCCAACTTCTCACCACACTGCGTGACGATGCGGCGAGCCAGCGCGTCTCCCTGTTCGGCGGCCACGCCCACATCCCTGGCAGTGATCTGGCGATCTTGAGGATCGTCAAAAAGAATGCTCGTTTCTGCGCTATTTCTGGCCATCGTCACTGCCGTTGTTGCCCACTGCGCGAGCCCGCCTCCGCTGACCCAACCTTCGGCGGAACCGGCTTTGTGGTAGCCGACGGGTCCGTCCGCGGTGAGCCGCACATGGCCGATCTCGCCAGCCATTCCGTTGGTTCCGCTGTAGATCCGGTCATCGAGAATAATCCCAGCCCCGAACCCCGTGCCCATGGTGAGGAAAACCATATTGCGCGCGCCTTTGCCCGCGCCGTATCGGTGTTCTGCCACTGCGCCAGCGTTTGCGTCATTCTCGAGACATACCGGACAGCCGAATTCCCTGGCCAGAATCTCTACGATCGGAATATCGATCCACGTGGATAGGTTGGGCGGCGCATGGATGATTCCTCGCTCTGAGTCGAGCGGCCCACCACAACTCACACCAATCCCCGCGACGGAGTCGCTGTCGCTCTCAAGTTCTCGCAGCATTTTGTGCAATGTCGACTTGATTTGTTCGATTGCCGGCTGCGGGCCGTTGGCGGGCAGTGTTGGGAACTCCGTCCGGCTCAAGACGTCGGGTGGGTATGCAGACACGACGACGGCTGTCTTAGTCCCGCCAATGTCAATGCCGGCCCATAACAGCATGCGTTTCATCGCGGCCCTACTCGACCGTTACCGATTTCGCCAGGTTGCGCGGCTGATCGACGTCGCAGCCGCGGCGTACGGCGATGTAGTAGGCCAGCAGTTGCAGCGGCACAATCTCGATCAGCGGCGACAGCAGTTCGATCGATGGAGGAATGTGGATTACATGCTCCACAAGGTCGCCGATGGTCGTGTCGCCTTCGGTCGCCACGGCGATCACGCGGCCCGAGCGCGCCGTCACTTCCTGGATATTCGAGAGGGTCTTATCGTAGCGGAGTTTCGACGCGGGGTCCGCCTCATCCCGCGTGGCCAGGACTACCACCGGAAGAGTTTCGTCGATCAATGCGTTGGGTCCGTGCTTCATTTCGCCGGCGGGGTAGCCTTCGGCGTGAATGTAGGAAATCTCCTTGAGCTTCAGCGCCCCTTCGAGCGCGATCGGAAAATGTATTCCGCGGCCGAGATAGAGAAAATCGCGCGCATTGGCGAAATCCTTGGCCAGCTTCTCGCACAATCCGGAGCTGGAACGCAGCACTTCCTCGATCTTGCCGGGAACCCGGCTCAGCTCCTCCATCAACGTAACGGAGCGCGCGGCGTCGAGCCGGCCCCTGAGCTGGCCAAGCTTCATCGCCAGGATGAACAGAGCCGTCAGCTGGGCGGTGAAAGCCTTGGTCGACGCCACGCCGATTTCCGGTCCTGCATGGGTGTAGATGGCGCCGTGAGCTTCGCGTGCAACCATGGCGCCCACCACGTTGCAGATCGCCACAGTCTTCGAGCCAAGAGCGATCATTTCGCGCTGCGCGGCCAGCGTGTCGGCTGTCTCGCCGGACTGCGTAATCAGCAGGCCCAGGGCGTTACGATCGGGAATCGGATTGCGGTAGCGGTACTCGCTGGCGTAATCCACATCGACGGGGAGCCGGGCCAGACGTTCGATCATGTACTTGCCGGCCATGGCCGCATGCCAGCTGGTGCCGCAGGCGGCGATGTTGATGCTCGATGCCGACGCCAGTTCTTCGTCGGGAATCTCCATTTCACCCAGGTACACCTTGCCCGAATCAAGCGACACGCGGCCCAGCGTGGTGTCGCGAATGGCGCGCGGCTGCTCCCAGATTTCCTTGAGCATGAAATGCTTGTAGCCGCCCTTTTTCGGCCTGGATCGGGTCCCACTGGATGTGGGTGATGGCGCGCTCGATCGGCTTTCCGAAGAAGTCGGTCAGCTTCACTCCTTCGCGGGTAAGGATGGCCATGTCTCCGTCGGCGAGAAAGTAGACATCGCGCGTGTGGTGCAGAATGCCCGGAATATCCGATGCGATGAAGGATTCGCCTTCGCCCACCCCGATCACCACGGGCGGCCCGGATCGCGCGGCGACAATCTTGTCCGGCTCGGCGGCAGAAAGTACGCCCAGCGCGAACGCTCCGGTAAGACGCTTGACGGCGAGACGCACGGCCGATTCCAGGCAGATGGGTGTGCCTCCGGCCGCGGCGTCCTTCTGCACCTGCTCAATCAGGTGGGCGATGATCTCGGTGTCGGTTTCGGTCACGAACTTGTGACCCTGCGCAACCAATTCGCGCTTCAATTCCAGGTAATTCTCGACAATGCCGTTGTGCACGACCACGATGCGCCCGGTGCAATCGCGGTGGGGATGAGCATTCTCTTCGGTGGGGCGGCCGTGGGTGGCCCAGCGCGTGTGGCCAATGCCGAACGTGCCCTCGAGAGGATGGTCGTGCAGCACTTCTTCCAGGTTGTGCAGCTTGCCCGGGGCACGCGACACCGCGAGCTTATCGCTTCCCGGGCTGCCTACGGCGATTCCGGCCGAATCGTAACCGCGGTATTCCAGACGCCTTAGCCCCTCGATGATGACGGGGACAACTTTCTTGGGACCGACATAGCCAACAATGCCGCACATACAAGGATTCTAAGGTAGCTTCACCGCTGCAGTCGGTGACAGACGCCGCTCTCATTCAGTCTGGGGAAGCCGGTGAAACCTTCACTGTCTTACGCTTTTCCCGGGGAAAAGGGCGGTGGTCTGCGCGGTGGTCAGGGGTGCGTACGGCTCTTCAGCATCCAGGAGTCGTTGTTCGGCAACACACGCGGCGGACGCGATTTCGCGGCCGCCGTGAAGCCACGACGGTGACCCCGGCCGGACGCCCCTCGGCTGGGCCATTATTCCTCTATGCGGTATGTAAATTCCTCAATGACGGGGTTGGTCAGCACGTCGCGCGCGATGCGTTCCACCTGCGTCCGCGCCGATTCAGGGCTGAGCCCATCTGCGAGCGAGACTGCGAAGTACTTGCCCTGGCGCACTCCGGCTACATCCGAAAACCCGATCTTGCGCAGTGCGTTCTGGATCGTCTGGCCCTGCGGGTCGAGGACCGATGGCTTCAAAGTGACATAGACATGCGCCTTCATAATCCGTGATTATATTAGTTCCGGCAGGGGCCGGAGTAGGCCCCTTGTGCACCGTACCCCTCGCCCGCGTGGCGCTTTGGTGCCAGGCCAATTTACGGGTTCCCCTATCGGCGGTCGCAACCGGGTCGAGAATTCATGTCCCGGTACGATTCCACCATCAGCGATGCATCCAAACCTCATACTGTTATTCATACGAGAAGAAGAGGAGAGTAAGGAATATGGTTAACTATCTGGAGTTGCCTATCGGTGACCGCTCCCCGGAGGTCTTTCGGGCGGTGATCGAAATCCCCAAGGATGGCACGAATAAATTCGAATATGACAAGGAACTGCACGTCTTCAAGCTCGACCGGAATCTGCATTCGCCGGTCCACTATCCGGGCGACTACGGGTTCATTCCGTCCACGCTGAGCGATGACGGCGACCCGTCTGGACGTGCTCGTCCTGGTTCCCAGGCCCCAGTTTTCCTGGTTGTGTCCAGGAAGTGCGTCCCATCGGCCTGATGGAGATGCTCGATCAGGGCAGTGCTGGACGAGAAAGTTCTGGCAGTAGGCAAGAACAACCCCCGCTACACCAATGTCTGGAATTACACCGATATCTATCCTCATATGCTCAAGGAAATCACCCATTTCTTTTCGATCTACAAGGATCTGGAGGGCAAGCGAGTCGAAATCAAAGGCTGGCACGACGCCGCCTACGCTCGCGATCGAGTCAATCTGGCAGCCAAGCAGTTCGTGGAAAACAAGGAAAAGAAGGTTCAATCCAAGCCACAGGAAACCAAGGTCAAAACCGGGACACGGTAACTGCGGATCGCTTCCAAGTCCCCGGAAGATATCTTCACTGGTTGAAACGCCCTGTTTCGACTGGTCGTGCGGGATGCTTTCGCTTTTAAATATCCACCACCGCCTGGCGTTTTTTTCATTTCCCGATTGCCGGGCAACCACTGCCATTGAATGCCGCTCATAGTAGCTGGACGGGGGAGTGCCCGAACATTCGGAGCACCCCAATGGGAGAGAGTTGCAAATCGGCAGGGCGGATTGAAACGATACATCGCGCACTGCCGTTATCAACCCTGGAAATATTCGAGAACCAAGATCATCGCTCGACGGTTGCCTCGGGCGCAGGAAAACGCTCGCGCTCGCAGTCATTGAAAACACCTCAGCTGAACAGGCTGATTGCCACCATCGAAACCACGGAGGATTACTCATGAAATTGTTCTCGGCGCACATTGAAGATCTCCGCACCCTTTACATCACCGACTTGAAGAAGGCGCTCGACATGGAGCAGAAGATCACCAAGGCTCTTCCTGACCTGATTCAAAACTCGACCGATCCAGAATTGACCGACGCATTTACTGTGCATCTGGATGAGACCCAAGGCCACGTGTCGAGCGTCGAAGGCCTGCTTCGGAAGCACATCGGCGAAAGTGCAACGGAGACATGCAAAGTGATCAACGGGCTCACCACTGCGGCTTCCGACCTGATCAACGATGTGACTGACCCCTCGGTTCGTGATATCGCACTGATTGGCGCAGCGCAGCAGGTGGAGCACCACGAAATAGCTGTTTATGGAACATTGCGCCGCTGGGCTGAGATCCTTGGACTCGATGACGATGCGGCTGTGCTCGAGTCCATTGAAGCTGAAGAGGAGAATGCCGACGCGGTGCTCAGTGAGATTGCAGACCGAGTCAACCTGGAAGCCACTGTTTAGAACCAGTTGTAAAGATCGCGCTCAATCCAGCATCCCCGAACCGGTTGCCGCGAGGCGGCGAGAGGAAGGCTCGCCGCCATTTCTTTCCTGTTTCTCTATGACTCCGAAACGGGTTCTGTCGCTACCGTGCGGGTGCCTTGCCCCGCAGTGACGCGATACAGCACTGGTCCCATCAGACCCACGCACAGAGAGAAAATCAGCGCGGACACGGAGCCATTCCCCAGCTTTACCCTATCGGTGCGCGAGGCGTAGAGTGCGTATCCGATCAACGCTGCCGGTCCTACTCCCAGCAGGACGGCGAAAGCGAGGTTGCCCGCTTTGAATGGTCGCGCCAATCCTGGCTCCTTGATCCTTAACACCACCAGCGCGACGAACTCCAGCAGCAGGCTCGATCCGTAGAGGATGAGGTCGATCGTGATCAGCCGCTCGAATGTGAAACTCAGTGCCAGCGCCCATGCGATTCCGCACAAAAGAACGCTGACCCAGGGTACGCCGCGCCTGTTGCGCCTGGCGAGAGTCCTCGGCAGCATGCCGTCTTCAGCCATAGCCATGGGCAGCCGCGTGTAACTCATCACCAGCGCGTTGAACATTCCGACCCCGGTAATCACGCCGCCAGCAGCGACAGACATGCCTAACAGCGGTCCGCCGATGTGGGTCGCCGCCGTCATCCAGTCCCCAGTGGAGAAACTGTCCACCGAGAGCCCAGCTGCCGCGATCGCCGCCAGCGGCAGTACGTAAACAATGGCGACCAGCAGCGTGGACAGGATCATGGCGCGGGGATAGGCCCGTTGCGGATTCTCCACCTCCTGCGCCACAGTGGATGCATTATCCCAGCCCATGTAATTCCACATGGCAACCAGAACGGCAGTCGAGAGTCCCGCCCCGGATGCAGGTCCGCTCCAGTGCACTGCCGGGTGCACGGTGAATCCCTGCAAGAATCCGAACACAACAAATACGGCGAATGGCGCCAGCAGGAGCGCCGACATCCAAACCGAATCTTCCCCGACCGCGGGCGCGCCGCGAAGATTCCAGGCGCAGCAGAGCGCGACCACAGCCAGTTTCCAGGCGTATCCATACCAGCCATCGGTAAGGGCGGGGTTGAATTTTCCCAGGTAGCTTACGAAAAACGCGGGATAAATCGCCATGTCGAAGACGCTCGCCGACAGTGATAGCCAGCCCTCCTGGTAGCCCCAGAAGGGACCGAGCGCGCGCCGGACCCAGATATAGAATCCTCCCTCTGCGGGAATGGCACTGGCCAGTTCCCCGATCATCAACGCAGTTGGCAGGCTCCAGACAAACGGCAGAACCAACAGAATGATGATCGCGCGGGCGAATCCCGCCCCACCGAGAATGTCTTCGATGGCGTAAGGCCCGCCCGACACCATGAAAAACGTGGCTGCGACCAGGGGAAGAAAGCGCATCTTCCGCGTTGCCAATCCGGAACGCGCCACATTCCTGGAGCCTGAAAGCATGACTGTGAATCTACCAACAATTTACCCGCGGTACAAACAGAACCGGGATGGAAGTCTCGTTGCGTTGGCGCGACTCACAGGGCAAGGAGCAGACGCGATTTTCAGCCATTGCCGCAGCCTGGACGTCAAAAAGGAAATGCTGGCTCGTCCAATTCGGGAGTTCCGGTATAATCCGATGAGAACCGGAGAGATGGCCGAGTGGCTGAAGGCGGCGGTTTGCTAAACCGTTGTAGGGTCAAAAGCTCTACCGGGGGTTCGAATCCCCCTCTCTCCGCCAGCCAATTCTTAACCCCTTCTAGCTAAAAGATTTCTCACCGGCAACCTGCTCATACAACGGTGTTTAGCTCACTTCCCGTTTAAGCCGCTTTAAGCGATGTTAAGCGAGCCACCGCCCTCGTTATACCTCAAACAGGGCGAAATCTTTAGCGGATTTTAGCGGGACCAGTTCGGGGACTTCCGAATACGCCGAAATACGTGTAAAACGGGTCAATCACGGGTGCGAATCGCGAGTGAGGAGACTGTAGTTCGAATTTGAGGGGGATGCGACCGGCCCGGCTTGGAAGAAAGTAGTATTTGAAATTGAGGCGGAACGATGCTATGCTGGCGCCTGCCAGCCAGCCTTGCTATTCGTTTGACCGTTGACTTTGAAGCGTTACCTATCTAAAGCGTTTGCCACCCAATGCTATTTCTGTGCCCGCGCGGCTGACTCATCACTAGAGACTCCTGGCTGAGAATCCCTCTGAATTCCTCCACTCATCGCATTGAGTAGATTTGCGTCTGCCCGGGCAGACGCACGCCGGTTGTGTGCCGGAACGACGCACTTGCGGCGGGCATTAGCCCGCTCTTGCGCGTTTGTCCAAAAATCGCGGAATTAGGGGCCACTCGGTCCTTAGCAACTGCCACAAAGTTGGCAAGGAGAGGGAGGAGGAAATGATGGAAATGGGCGACTGGCTGAATGATGACTTGGATGAGGGCGAGATGAGCGAATTCGAACTCAGGGAGCGGTGGCGGCGTCAGGAGGAGCGCATAGACGCAACGGTAGATGGAGCTATGGGTGAAGAGATTATCCAGCTACAGCAGTTGATCGCTAACCTTGAATCCGAAGCGAAAAGCCACGATGAGAGCGGCGACAGATTGCAGAAGATCATCCTTCAACATCCCCAATTGAGCAAAAAAGGGAAGTTAGAGGTCACTCAATTGGCTGCCCAGTGCAAAAAGGAGGCAAGCCAGATCCGGAGGTTTATTGGCAAGCTCAACTTTCCGTGAGGACTCGCGCAGACCACAACCAGCGCGCTGATCTTAGATCTAGCGCCGAAAGGCTTGGGCGTTCAGGTCCCCCTTCCGCACCAGATTCATAATAAAAGGGTTTAAGGGGCTAGCCAGAATAACGGCTGGCCCTTAGTTTTTGGGAACGTAACCGTAAACGTAACCGTAACTGTTTCCGGCTCGTCGTTCGCGCTATACCGCGCTACGGATTTGGTGGCGATCACAGGTGGAGATCGCGGGTGGAGATTCGGGCAGGCTGAGTATACCTAGGCCCTTCTTGGGAGGTTTACAGCCAGTTTTGATCCGGAAACAAATGCTACCGGAGGTTCTGAAAGAACTGGAAGGCAAAAGGTTTCAAATCGACGATCAACTCACACAACTCATCGTGACAACGGAGAGTGAGACTCGCATTGTCAGAGCTAGAGGCTGGTTCATTGCCATCGCAAGCTTGCTTCTTGAGTCTTGGCAAGCAGGAATCAAGCCTCTTGAGTTGACCTGGTTTTGGCTAGAAACACATAGCTTTGATTCTGGCACCTCGCACACTTTCTTTGTTGTAGACGAGGGGAGAGACCGGATGATCCGCGAAGGAATGACCCTTGTCGAAGGTCCAGAAGATTACTTGACCTTTGATGGAGGCGTGTTTGAAGGGACAACAACTCACGAACCTCTGGTGTCGCGGCTTATTGGTATGGTCGGTTCTATCAGGAAACGAAGGTGGGCAAACGCTATATGCTCGCCTCGGGTTGGAGAAGACCGAAGGTCTTCTACCATGCTGATGGTTTGCGATCCGACCTCCGCGCTATTCGTTTTCTGTTAGTCGCAATTCTGGTATGCCTCATAATTCTTCTTGTTCGCAGGTAACTTCTTGAACCTGAGTTCCGTCGTGCCGTGACCGATTCGTGACTATCCGACCGCAACCGGCCGTCACAGGACCTCGCGGACGAAACTGCCCGGCTTTTCGTAGAGCCTCTAAATTCAATTACTTCTGTAATTTAGAAAACCGGGAGGGGTGACTCAAAATCAGTCGAAGGCAACTTCATGGGGATTCAACTCCCCCTCCCGGCACCAGCTTCGTAACTATTTTATTTACAATTGCTTACAGCGATCACCCGGCTGCGATCACGCCACTATTTCTCCCTCTTTAGGGTGATTTCAGGTACAAATTTGGATACAGCCAGTATCTAGCCTATTTTGAGTGACTTGCGCGAATGGCACGGCTTTTCGTGATTGCTCGATTACTCTTCGTTGGGTCCTGATTACGCTCGATTACGGTGTGCGCGGCGGTCAATCGGTCCGCGGCGGTGACGCTAGCTATTTTTTGCTTGTCTGGTTTACTCAGCAAGCCGTAAGCGGTTGCGATCGAGATCTTGCCCTCCACCCTATCCATTGTGGTCTGCTGCGCCAACCAGATAAGCAGAAGCTATCTAAACGAGCAGCAAACCGAGACTGATCTGCACAGGGGCCTGGTCAGGACTATGAACGAGTGAACGACCATGACGCTCATGACACAGCCGACATTTTGTTTGTTCCGAACTTATCGCCCGCTGAGGACCTAAGCAGAATTTTGACATTGATTACGACTGTGTCTTCGTGCTACGTTACGTGCCATCGTCGCAATCGAGTTCCAATCACAAATGGCTCTCCGTCCCACATGGGCTGACACAGCTGAAGTCTGGAAGGCGATGTGTGCCGTTAGTGAGGGATCGAACAGGATGGGCTATGCCTCCACAAGATAATTGGTGGCCGTGTCGCGATATCGGATGCCTCGATCGACAGGCAAAGATAGCCGGCTTGGGCGATGAGACTCGAGTTCTCCAGTGGTTAAGAGGCTTTCGGCCCGACACGTCGAAAATTCTAAAAATGAGGAGCATCCTGGCGGCCGAGTTCGGCTCAACGGAATTGTTCGGGATGTCCGACGAAGAGTTGCTGCCGCAGATTGCGCGGTTACTCATCTCTGGCAAATGCCACCTCCATCAAGCAAACCAACCGTTCGAGCATTCGCAAATCCCCCCTGAGGGAGCGAGTACCAATCCGGCAAGGTCTGCGCCAGTTCCGCGCTCCGGTCTGAGCTTCACCGCCGTCGCTCCGTTTCGAGAACCACCCTTCGACCCCCCCACCTTTTTGACTGATATCGACCTTCAGGCTCAGGCAGCGACGCTCTTGGCGGCGGCGCATGGCGGTAAGCCTTTCTGTCCGGAGTGAGAGAAAAACAAGGCGGCGGTCGCCGCCAGAGATGAATAGTCAAATGACAAGCGTTCGCCAACTGGAGGAGTGTCTCTGGCCGACAGGCTTCGCCCGCGACGTGTGGATGATAGTCGATTCGGCCCGTGACCGGAAGATCTTCGGGCTGTTGCTGGAGTGTTTTTATTCAACCATGAGCAGCCTTTTTGCTACACCCCTGCCGCCGCAGTTGGAATCCGTTGCCCCCTATCTTGTCCCTCTCGATCATGATGATCGAAGGACCCAGAAATTCCTCGCGAATGCCTGGGGAAACAATTGGGGCGTCTTCCTTCGCTGCGATACAAGCCAGGAGCGTTTACGGTGTCATCTGCGCAGTTTCGTCAGCGTGCGCGATCCTGCAGGCGGGCGCATGCTGTTCCGCTATTACGATCCGCGCATCCTGCGCACCTATCTCCCCACGTGCACCAAGGGGGAGCTTGAATATGTTTTTGGTCCGATCGAATGCTTCTGGACGGAAAGCACGAATCGGGATCATCTGCTGAAGTTTGTTCTCGAGAGGGGCAAACTGGTGCAAGACACAATCTCGCTTGCAGCTGGCGTCCTTCGCGCTGCGGATCTGCCGCTGCCCTGAGGCGAAGCTGGGCTCATTTCGTCCCGTTCGGCCCTTTCGGCGCGTTGACCATGGGGCAAGCGCAAATGGAGGCATTTTCGCAAGTTGAGATCCGCAGGTCGAAGATTGGAGGCTCACCCCCCCGAAACCCTCAAGTGCGGGAGTGATCCGGGGAGCATCAAACGCGCGGCCGACCACCGCATAACCAGCAAGCCCGAACTTTGCAGCTTTATCCTGTCTGATGATCACCTTTGGTCTCGATTTCGATCGGAACGAGGGCTTGACATGGGCACGCCAAGCACCGACACCCATGATTTCACCGGCGGCCGGTCACACCCACGGCCGCCCTGGCGCCTGCTCTATACTCACGCATGCTGATCACTTTAACGCAGGTCCTAAAATACGCTTCGGCCTATGAAGGATCGATCCGAAAATCTCTAGTGGAATCGGATTTGTCAATCCGCTATAAAAGGAAACCATGTTAACGATACGCGCGGAGCAGATGGCTATCTTGGGTACGAGTGTCAGGAAGAATTTTGAGCTCGAGATGGCCGATCATCTTTCCCAGTTCTTTCCGGAGCAATGCGCCAAGCAAAGCGAAGAAGGATTATCGAAGTTCGTTGCAACGAACATCGACCGGGCGCTTGGCTACGGGCTTGAGCGCGAGCGCGATGTCTGCAAGTTTCTGGACGTCGCCATGGCATTGGGAGAAGACTTCGACCGGTCCGGAGACTATCCATGGGCAAAGGAGATTCTTGAGGACGAGTGGGGAACTGGAGAGGAAAAGATCGATCGGCTGGTAAAGCTTGCTCTTAAACACGAGCAGGGGGGCGAACTTATCTCATGAGCAACGGAAGCGGGAAGGGGCTTGGACCGGCGGCGTCCAAGGCTGACGCGTGTGTCGGCACCGGCAAGGTCGGCGGCACGTCCGTTTCCTGTCCTCCTGGACATCTGATTGTCCGTGTACGCAATCCTCTGGACGCCGGCATCAAGGACGTCACGGTTGAAGTAGCGGGTAGGGGAAAGAAGAAAACCGGTGCGGATGGCGTGGCAGATTTCGGCAACGTTCCCCCTGGGTCTTACAGCATCACCGCGAGCAAACCGGACTACGGGCCGCTGCCTAGCGGTGCCGCGGTGTTTGCGATCGGCAACACGACTGCGACACAAGACGTGCCATCCGGCAAGACCGTGACCGCGGAAATGCGAATGGTCACCGTAACGTCGGTGAAGGTTAGTCATACGCCGGTGGTCGCGGCTACGCCATTGCGGATTTACAAGGGCGCCATAGGTGATGTGCACACGGACCATATCGTCACGTGCACGGTCCTTTGCCCGAAGAAGGCCGGCAGCGGGGCGGGTACGCAATTCCCTGTCCGGGTGGACTGGACTTTCGCGGCGGACGCCGGAAACGCTCCCAAGGCCAAGGGTGGCAAAGACAACACCGATGTTCATTTCGGGCCGGTAACGGGCTTTCCAATGTCCGGCGGGGGCACCACAACAGGGTCCACGATCTCCAATGATTCAGGGCACACGGAAATCACCCTGCGGGCTTCCGTCACATCAGGCGATCATTTCACCGTTTACGCCAAGGTGCTCCGGAATCCTGCAGATACCACCAAGGGCGACCTTGGCCACGATCACTCGCCCAAATTCGAGGTTTGGAAAAGGCTCGACTACAACAATCTCTACCGGATGGTCACAGGAGCACAAAAAGGGTTCGATCTCGCATCGCGGACGACGGTGCCGAATATCCAGCCGGCGTTCACGCCGGCATTCACCGAGTATACGGTCGGCCCGCCGCACGTGGTTCCCTACCAGGAATACATTACCAATCTGGTTGCACCTACCGCGGCGCAGTTGCCCCTGAACGGCACACTCCAGGTTGTCAGTGATGGAGCAGACACCCGGGTTGTGACGATCCATGGCCTTGTGGTAGCCGCGGACGGATCAACCAGCAATGGCTCCGAGGCACTAACTCTGAACGGAACGACCAGCGTTGTCGGCGCAAAAAAATTTCAAAAAGTCACGACTATTAATGTGCCAGTCTCTCCCAGCCGCTCAATTGCGGCTTCCACGTCGGCAGGTGCAGCCGTTGCGGCCATTGCCCCACACCACGGAGTCGCGACACCTAATTTTCTATTTGACACACCCGCCGCCGTGCAAGCCAAGGCTCAAGCATGGTATGACGCAAACGGGACCCAAATAGGAATCGATTTGGCGGCGTTAAACACCTCAATTGGCGCCGCAGGATACTTCATGGTCGGTGCCGCCTACTATCACCCCAAAAAGGACGGCCGCCCCGCAACGGGACGCACAACTTATTACTCCGGCTATCCCGCTTTGAGCATTACCTATTACGGCACATCTTTTCATCCGGATGCCAACTGGGAGGGCGTAGACGGCGTAAACCAAGGTATGATGTCTTGCCTGTTTCTAAACGTCGGCGGAGGATCCTATGCGTCGATGGTGGCGCGGCACGAGATCGGGCACGCATCCGATCATGTCACCTACGGAGCCGGAGACCATTGCCCTCAATCCACCTGCCTCATGTATTTCTCCTCGACGAAGAACACCTTCTGTACCATTAATCCTGATCACTCCGTGCGCCGCACGGAAGGATGGTCCCCATAATGAGCGCGGAATACCTGGCTAACGTTGTGCCACGATCGGCGCTGCTCGGCACGCCCGTAACCGCGGAACTCCGCTGCAGAGCCGATGGTAAAACTCCGGCCGTTCTGACGTTCGAGCATAAGTCGCTCGTCTTGGAGCTTGACGCGAAAAATCTGCCCGAGCCCTCCCTCGCATTTCCCAACCGATCCGCGGTAGAGGATGGTCAACATCTGGTCCGCCTCGCCGCTCCCGGCGGGATCGAAGATCTGGAGGACGGCGCAACGCGCGTGCGCAAATTCGATCTCCTGGCGTTATTTCCAGACGTAATGTTTCAACCGGGAAGACTGCAGTTTACATATCGGTTAGAAGACGCGGAGCCGCCGGTGCGCCCGGATCCGGTTGAGGTCGAATTGCAATCGGGACCGGAGGCGGTCCCGATGCTGATAGAGCATCTCGATTCATCCTCTGAGGCGGTCCGGTTTTTTGCCCGGGAACTTCTTCGCCAGATGACCGCGCAGGAGTGGGCCTCGAGCGCGGAGTGGACCGACTGGTGGACAAGGCAGGGCAGCCGCCTGCCCTGGAATTACGATTCCGAGGGCGCGGTGTTCAACGCGCCACCGTCCGAACCGGTTCCGCCGCGCCGCAGCAATCACATTGGTGGCGTGGAATATCCGGGCAGTTCCGCCCTGGAGTATGTATAACTTGGCAAACCACATGTTGCGGCGAGATGCGATGCGCATCATCGCCTGCGGCCTGGCCACCGGCATGAAAGGGTGGGCACAGCTTCCGGGGGTCCGGTATTCAGTAGCCGTGCGGCCCGAAAAGACATTGCTGGGCAGCCCGGTGGTCGCGGAACTGACTTGTGTGGCTTCGCAGAACGGAGTAAAGGCATTCACGTTCGAGGATGGCTCCCTGGAACTCGAACTAAGGCGGCTACATGCTGCCACCGAACCTCTGCTGGATTTCCCCAATAGGGTGGTCACACGTCAGGGATCGATTGAGGTAAGAACGCGCCCTAGTGGACACCAGCAATTGACCGCGGGAAAGCGCCTGCAACGCCGCTTTGACCTCATCCGTGTTTTCCCGCGTTGGATACTCGACACCGGGGATTACGAGTTTTCGTACCGGCTGGGTCCCGACCTGCATCCGTGGCGAGTGGGGCCTGCAAGGATCACGATTACTTCCGGGCCAGCGGCGATCCCGTTGCTGTTTGCCTTGCTCGCGCACGAGGACGCGGGAGTGCGATCGCGAGCCGCCGGAATTCTTCACCGGATGACAGCGCATGTGACCGGATACAGCGCTACCGGCACCGAAGAAGAACGCCGGGAGACTGCGAATGATTGGCTGGAATGGTGGCACACGACAGGGGAAAAAATGCCCTGGAACTATAGGGCCGAGGGCGCGACATTCGGTCCGGAAGTTGAGGGGGACAAGGAGAGTCACAAGCTGTCCCTCGGCGGGCTCGCCTACGTCCACCGGGGTTTCGACCAAGGAGCCGCGGCAACGATTAAATCTGTTCTCGGCGAATGGCTGGATAACCCATCGGCGGGCGCCGACCGGCTGCAGGGACGACAATGGATTGCGGATCAGAAGGTGACGTATCCGGGTCAGGAAATCATGGTCGATCCCGGGCCTGAGATCGCAACGATCATGGCATCGGCATTAGGGCAGATCCATTTCAGGGAAACGTCTGGGCTGATCATTCTTGCCACCGCGGCGAGGATGATCGATGCGCGCTACATCGAGCCGCTGGCGGATCTTGAACACCAGGCCGGGGAATCCGCTATGTCGCAGCGCATAAGTTTCTTCGCGGGTGGACTGTTGGATGTACTTGATCCAGGACGCACGCCGGTAGGAGCCTAGCCGGATTTCGAGAGGATGGTTCGGCGGACATGGAGTTCGGCCAAACCCTGTTTATGGCCTACAAGGAGCCACGTTTCATAATGATGGCCAAATCCGTGCTGCGATCGGGAATGATCGCGACCCTCTGCGGTGTCTTATGGACCAGATCGCTCGCACTTCGGAGCCGGAAATGACCTCTATTTTGTCACATCGAGATCAAGCTTCAGCGCCTTGATCGGGAGCGAGGCCAGCCAGTGCAGGCATTTCGCAAGTATTTGTAAACTCAGTCGCCTGTGTAATTTAGAAAACCAGGAGGGGTGACTCAAATCCGCCGACACTTGCCGTCAACGAGGTGTCCCGTGCAGGCGTGCAGTGTCCCGTAATTGACTATTGAGGTCACTTAGGGTGTCCTCAGGGGCACGGGCGCGACTGTAAGTGATTGAGATTACGGTAGGGCGGCGGGAAAGAGAGAATTGCTAAACCGTTGTAGAGTCAAAAGCTCTACCGGGGGTTCGAATCCCCCTCTCCCGCCAGAATCTTCGAGAAATCCCAAAATAAGCAACATATATGATTATCAATGAGTTTCCGTGGTCGGCTCTCCCGAAAAGTCTGTGCAAATTGTGCGTATTTTGCACTACTTCCTACCTGTGAAGGTCAAAAAACCGACAATCCGACAACAGCTTGGCCGATCAACAAAACTGAAAAACCGGGCGGGGTTCGTTGCCTTAAACTGCCGGTTAGGTGGGACCGCTCGCTGAGCCGATTATCAGCGGTCTGACGGGGCGTCCGAGTTTTGCCAGATCTGACCTCGTCAGCGCACTTCTTGCACACTGGCCACTTACGAGATGGTTAAGCCTACGATCGCCGCTGCCCGGATAGGCTGATGCCGGATCAGCATTCCGGAACTCGACCGCCGGGGACCATCACTATAGTATCAAGCACTTCTCCTGGTCCAGAATATGCCCGCACGGAAGCACTCTATTCTAGTCGCCTAAGACATTGATTTGACGCATTTGGGCACGCACGGCATGGCACAGTCGAGGCAGCACACCACGGACGGCTGGACACCGATGCATTTTTCAGTCATCTGTCCGAGATCAACGGCTTCGTCAAAGTGAAGCGTCACACATTTTGTAGACACTGCCCGGAATTGCATTAGCAATCCGCGAGCTCCCGCCTTTTCGAATACTCTTCCGTGATCAGGCCGAAGTACCCCAATGCTCTGCATTACCGTCACCACGGCAAAGGGAAGGCGAGCGGTCCTGGAAAGGAGCGCGCGCACACAAAGTAGGATGCAGCTGAGAGGGGCCTCCCGAATCGCAATGCGTGGCTCGCATTTGCTTCTTCACTGTACGTATGTAACTACTGGAGCGATCAGCTGAGGAGTATCCTGCGAGCCTCGCCATCGGGATCATCAACCATGCTGCATTCGTTATCCCAGATCATTGTCCTGTTTCGTTCCGGCTCGGTCGGCGCCCAGGGCAAGCCGGGCAGACCTGGGTTGCCGGTTGCAGCAAAGGTTGCCCAGCAGGACGCCATCTTGTTCCCCAGCTTCTGTGCCTCGGGTGTGTTGCCGGTTCCTTGTGCACAGCGCCTGGTGTTGTCGAAGCAGAACTGAAGGTCCGCTGTGTGCCAGGCTCCGGGCAGGCCATCAAGAACAGGGGTCTGCCAGGTGAAGTAGTAAGCGTAGGCTGGAGCGGCTCTGAGCTCGTACTTCAGCGTGGCCATCTTCACCACGTTGTTGCGCATGCCTAGCCCGTTCAGTCCCGGGCTGCCGCTGCACATGTACGACAACGTCTGGATTTTCTTTTGTGGGTACGCCTTCTTTAAGGTTGCAACGATGGCAGTCGCCTTCTCGGCTCCATACGCCTTGGCGAGATTTGCGTGCCAGTCCTCCTCCGTAGGCCGCTGCGACATACGATTGCCTTCTTCGGTCACTGAGCCGATCAGCATGGGTACGTTCTTCGAAATCTCCGGCGCGCCATCGAAGAATGAGCGCATGGGAATCAGCTTGCCATCGACGCACGGTGACCAACCCACGCGCGGTGTGCCTGGAGCTCCTGGTCCCATCATGGGAGGGCCGGGCGGATTGATCTTTGCAGCGGCCGCATTGCCCGCCGCCATCAGCTTTGCCCACTCCATCTTTTGCAGCGATGCGACGTCGTTAGACGCGAGCCCAGGTCCTTCATCGTCAAGCGCGCGAGTTCCTTTTGCTGCTCCCTGCTGGGAATGTTGCCGCCGCCTCCGGATTGCGCTGCGGCGACATGGCCGAGACCTGCAGCCGAAGCCATGCCCATCAGCGTGGTCACCTTCGATCCGCCGCCGGACTGGCCATAGATCATCACGCGGTCGGGATCGCCGCCGAAGTTATCAATGTTATCGTGAACCCAGCGGAGCGCTGCTACCAGGTCCGTCATGCCCACGTTTGCGGAGTCCTCGAAGGCGGAGCCACCGATTTCCGAGAGGTCGAAAAATCCGAGAATGTTGAGACGGTGATTGACTGAGACTTGGACGACATCTGGTTATGCCGAGCCATCTGTGCACCGTCGTGCGCAGCCAGCTCGTAGGAAGATCCGAAGCTGAAACCTCCGCCGTGAATGTAGAACATCACAGGGCGCCTGCCGGTCAGGCTCGGCGTCCAGATGTTGAGCTTGAGCATGTCCTCGCTTCGCCATCCGTCGTCCCAGTCCTGCAGGAAGGTCTGCTCGGGGCTGGTCCACGTGTGCAGGTTCTGCGGGCAGTTCGCTCCATACACCAGCGCCGGATACTCGTCTTCCCACGGCACAGGCGGCTTCGCCGGAAGCCAGCGATTGTCTCCCGCCGTGGTCTGCCCGTAAGGAACGCCCTTGAACGTGAATACGTCACCATCGAGGAATCCGCGCACACTGCCGTACCGCGTCGTCGCCACCGCAGAGCGCGGTGTAGAGCAGCAGTGAATTGATTCCTGATGGGCCGCGGTCTTTTTACTTTCCGAAGCGGGCGCCGTTTGTCCGGCAGCCAGGCCCAACCCCGCCGTCGCCGAGAAAAAGAGCGCCTCCCGGCGCGTGAGAACGATACGGTTCGTAGTTTCAGCCATGATATCTCCCCTGACACAATCCCCGTGAGGCAATCGGGATCACTCTTTCTTGACCCCGTCTTACGAATGCATGAGAAATCGGTGTTCCCAATCATTCAGACTGGATCTCTACTACCATCACCGCGTAGGGCTCGAAGATCCACTGAGAAGTCCTTCGCGTATTCGAATGGCCGACTTACAGGAAGATTGCATCCGGATGCTCGAGTGATGCGGAATCCGCGAGTTCTGCCTTGACAGTGTGCAACTTCGCGACAGCCTTCGCAGGAACGCTGGCGCCTTGTAGCCGCACGAGTAGAACATTCCGTTCCGCCCGATAATTGACCGCCTTGATGACGATGCGACGCCCATCGGCGCTCGCCGTGGCGATGGCGTCAACCGACCCTGGCTCCC
>CAWBGO010000001.1:0-386982 GCA_963788475.1 Terriglobales bacterium | reverse complement strand
CATTTCGGGGCGGAAGATACCTTTGATCCCAGCCTCTGAGTGAACCCCGTGTCAGCGCGTTTTTATTGAGTTCCGGCGGCCCTGCAGCAGCGCTGCAAGATTCCCTAACTTCGGTCCCCTTTCGGTAGCGGAGTGATCCGTATCCGACGCGGATTTGGGTCCTGCCGCTCAGGTCCATGCAAACTCGGAAACCTGGGAACCCCGCGCTCAGGCGCGGCCCGGTTTTTGAAAGATTCAAACGTACCCCCGGAAGGATCCGCACCGACTTGAGGAACGACAAGCCCATTTATGCTCCCCTCTCCAGCAGGCGCTCGCTGAGCCGCTGCATCTCATCACGGAGCGCGATGTTTCGGTATGGTCTGATCTGTGGAACGGTCAGACCGCGGACCGCCTCAAAGGCTTTCCGGCAGCCGCTCATCATCTCGGCCACGTTCAGGCTCAGCTTGACCGTACGGTATGTGTTCTTTGAGGCTGCTAGCAGAGCACGCGTCCTTAAGTTTTCACGAGCAATCGCTGTCCGTTGTTCCATCACGATGCCGCTCAGTAAACGACAGGCATCGACGGTCGTTTTTGCGGCTTCAATGTTGCCCTGCAACTGATCACCCGGACCGCCCTCAGAGATCAGTTGTTTTGCCTCGTCGATGTTCTGACGCGCTTCGCCTTCGAAGCACCGCAGTTTGGGAAGAACGGATTGATCCACTTCTTCCATAAAGCGGGCCTGGATGCGCACAATCGCATAGACCAGCAGAACATGCATCCCGTATACCGTCTTGTTTGCAGGGGCGCTTCACCTGATTGGTTCGCGAGTTGTTCCAACTGGCTCGAGATGGTCGCAATGTGCGCTGTCGCCGCTGCCATCGAGACAACGTCGTCCTGAGCTACGGACATCACCAGCGCCTCGGCCTCTTCGCCGGAGGTGAGAATTCCGATCTGCCCAAGATGCCTGCAGAATGCCTCCTTCTCTAGTTGAATCTCCGCACGCAGCTTGTCGGCCCGGGCAATCTCCGCAACTATCGCCGCATCGAGACTCTCGCGGCTGCGTATCCACATTGATTGCGGCAGGGTAAGACTGACTTTGGATGGAGCAGTTGCGGCTTGCTCGCGGTACTGTGCGATGTTCTCCTGGGTAGCGGAGACAGCCTGGCGCAACTCCCGTATGCGCGACCGGGATTCCGACGCTTCGCTTGTTTCAAGCAGCACAATTACCGCATCCAGAATATTGTCGATTTCCTTCTGGCAGCTTTCCCGTGAGGGGCCTACGAGGGACCTTTCGGGCAGGTCCGCGGATTCCATCCTGTCGAGGCTTGCCCGCGCCTTCTCCAGGCGGGGTGCGGCCTTGCGCCACAGCTCAGCGCAGCCGGATCCGCTGTCACCATCCCCTTGCGCTGCTGGAGTTGCAATGAATTCGGTCAGCGTGTCGAAGCGTTCCAGAATCCACCGAGTTTCCCGTATGAAATCCATTTATTTCCTTTCGGATTGGCGCCGTTTCTCCAACCGTCATGGAAATCATGCCAAAGACTGAATAGGATCGGTTGGATTGCAAGCTTGCACGTCCAGAGCGCCGATATGACTGCGAGCATATGGACCGGTGCGAGAATCTTGTCAGCCGGCAGCGCAAGGGAGCATCGCGACGCGTTGACCATTCGGCTGTGACTCGCGTCACCTAAATGTGCTGTTTCCTGCCCGTACCATTAGGCTCTGCCCACTGCCGCCGATGAGTCATGGGTGTATTTGCATACACTCTCATCGTCCTGCTTTGTGGGTTCCAATTCGTTTATCAAGGGCTCTCGCATGTCAGCTTCAGTTTTGCTTGTTGTACTGTTGCCTGTAGCGGCTTTTATTGTTTTCAGCTTCCTGCGATCGAAGAACTCTGCCGATTCGAACTCTATCTCCCACCCTGAATCGTCAATTCCCGAAAGTTCGTCCATTCACCAAGCCTCCGGTCCCTCCGACCCGTGCGAGTCCCCGGTCGGTCAGGATCGGCCCCGGCCTCGATCTTCGGTAAAGCGGGCTCCAAAGAGAACAGCGTTTGAAATGCCGCCTATCTTCGCGACAATCGACCTTGAAACGACTGGCTTCAGCCCCGCAATGGACGAAATCATAGAAATCGGGGCAATTAAGTACTGCTGTCAAACCGAGGAGATCACCGAGTTCTCGACACTCATCAGGCCCAGTCTTCCTGTCCCTTCACTGTCTACAGCAAAGACCGGAATCACCCAAGAGATGGTAAACAGAGATGGTGTTTCGCTGTATCAGGGAATGAAGAGTCTCCTGAACTTCATTGGAGAGATCCCGTTCGTTGGGTACAACGTAGGATACGACGCCAGGTTTCTCATATGCGCGGCGAATCAGCACAGCCTAAGTCTGCGTAACCCCTACGCGGATGTTCTCGAAATGGTGCGGGAGGTATACCCGAATCTGCCCAGCCATAAGCTAGAGGACATCGCAGAAATGCTCAGCCTCTCCAACGCAGACGCCCACCGTGCGCTCGCTGATTGCCGACGCACGTTGGCGGTGTTTCGTCACGTGTCCGATAGGGTGAAAACACGGTACGACTGGCGGTATCCGTTTGATCTTCCTGTGATCGAACCGAACCAACCCCGTCCGGCTCGTTACGAGGCGTTTCTAAATCATGCAGGGAAAGCCGTTCCGGCACGTCATGGTGATGAGACTGGCCGTTTGCGAGGACAGAACTTGGTGTTCACTGGAGACCTTTCGATACCGCGACAACGAGCGGTTGAGCTTGCCGTTGCGGCTGGTTGTGATGTGTCACCGAACGTGAATAGGCGCACGACCATTCTTGTGTCTGGCTTTCGGGATGCTTCTCTCTACAACGGCAAGCTGAAGGTATCCGTCTGAGCAACGCACCCTGTTGTGCGGCTGGGTTTAGTGGTGCACTGCAGTTATGAGCGAATTGGTAGTGCGGAGGCGACGTAGCCGGGTCGAGGCCGCAGCTCTGGTTGCGGAGTTTGAAGCCAGTGGACTGATGCGGGAAGCGTTTTGCCGGCAGCGAGGCCTGGCTGCCGCGACGCTGGATAAATATCGTCGACAGGCGCATGGTGGGCCGCGATCGGTAGCCGGGCCTATGGTTGCCGTTGAAGTGGTTCGGTCGCCGGCGGGGGAGACAAACAGCGATGTCGAGGGGGATAGCGCATTTGTGGTTGAGTCGCGAAGCGGGCGTCGGATCGAAGTGCGTCGTGGATTCGATGCGGGGACATTGGAGCGCCTGCTGACTGTATTGGACAGGGCGTAGGCGGTGTTCGGGTTTGGACCTGCCACGCGGATCTACGTGGCCGCCGGGGCCACCGACATGCGCAAGGGGTTCAACGGTCTTTACGGTCTGGTGCGCGAGCGGCTGGAATGCGACCCCACGAGCGGCCATGTTTTCCTGTTCACAAATTCGCGGCGCAACCGCCTGAAGCTGGTGGTATATGACGGAAGCGGGCTATGGGTGTGTGCGAAAAAGTTAGACGGAGGAAGATTTCGTTGGCCCGAGAGAGGTAGCGCGGTGAAGAAAATCGTGTTGACCCACGAAGAACTGGCGTTGCTGTTGGGTGGAATTGATCTGACTCAGACGCGGCCGCGGAAATGGTATCGCAAGGCTCCGGCGGAAGAACCAACAGAGTCACTTAAGACCGCATAAACACTGGACATTTCGCTCGTTTTCTCGATCGTTATCTGGTATTTAAGAAGCATCGTGAGCACGCCCTCTGAGCAGAATCTCCCGCCGCACTCGGAAGCCTTTCTGGCGGAGATCAATGCCCAACTGAAACAGCAATTGGATGTGACCAGCAAGGAGCTGGAGTATGCGCGGCTGAAGATCCAGCTTCTCGAAGAGCGTCTTCGTTTGCAGCGGATCGAAAAGTACGGACCGGGCAGTGAGAAGCTAAGTGGCCTGCAACTGGAGTTGCTGGAACAAGAGCCCGGGGTCAGCAACCAGGAAGTGGCTGCCGAGAGTGAGCGTGAGGCTCCTGCTCCGGTTTCGGAAGCAAGGAAGAAACGCAAGCACCCCGGCCGACAGACGCTCCCTGCCGACCTGCCGCGTGTCGAGCGGGTAATCGCCTGCACGCCGGAACAGTGTGTATGCGGCAGGTGCGGCGCCGAAACCAAGGTGATCGGCTACGAGGTCAGCGAAGTGCTGGACGTAGAGCCGGCGCGCTATTTTGTGCAGGTGACCAAACGCGAAAAACGGGCGTGCAAAGCGTGCCCGGAGCAGGGCGTGGCTGCTGCACCACTTCCCATACGGATCATCGACAAGAGCCTGGTTTCCGACGGCGTAATCATCGACACAGTGGTGAACAAATACTGCGACCACAGTCCTCTCTACCGCCAGAGTGTTGCTCTACTTCGCGACGCAGGCATCGACATCAGCCGGGCCACCATGTGCGGCTGGGTGATGACCATCGGAGAGATGTTGGTGCCTGTAACCGAAGCGCTGCGGCGTCACTTGCTTGCCGGCAGCTACATCCAGGCGGACGAAACCCCGGTCGATGTGCAGACGCACGACGGCAGCGGCACAAACCATCAAGCATATCTGTGGCAGTACGGAACGCCAGGCGGAATGACGGTTTTCGATTTTCGCATGAGCCGCAAACGTGAAGGCCCGCTGAACTTCCTTGGCAACTTCGAAGGACTTCTGCAAACCGACGCCTACGCTGCGTACGATCGCGTGGGCGGAGCGAAGATGGTGCATGCAGGATGTTGGGCGCACGCAAGAAGATACTTCGTGGATGCGGTCAAACTGAACAAGCAGGACGCCGCATCGATACGTGCCGTGCAGCTGATGGACAAGTTGTTCGCGATCGACGCCCAGGCTCGCGAGGAGAACATGGATCATGCCGCCCGCCATGCTCTGCGCCGACAGCACGCTCCATCTCTGCTCGAAGAAATCCGCAATCACATCCTGGCGATGAGCAAGACGGTGTTGCCCAAGACCGCCGCGGGGCAGGCATGCAGCTACACGCTGGCGATCTGGAAACGTCTCACACGCTTCCTCGATTATCCGGAGTTGGAACTGAGCACCAATCTCGCCGAGAATTCAATGCGCCCAATCGCAGTTGGCCGCGCCAACTGGATCCACATCGGAAGCGAGCAGGCCGGGCCGCGGGTAGCTGCCATCCTCTCGGTTGTGGAAAGCTGTCGACGCCTCAAAATCCCGATCCGCAACTATCTCGCCGACATCCTGCCCGGCCTCGCAAACGCTTCCGTTCACCGCATCGCAGACATCACCCCTGCCGCTTGGGCCGCAAACCATCCCTGTTGTTGACCATGCGTTTGCTCTAACGCTTACAGCTGAAGAGTGGGAAGTCCATTAAGGCTGAAGAACTTATTGCCGAAGGTTTTCCCTTACAGATCATGAACGAAGCCGAGTTTTTCAACCTAGTGAATGCCGGGATGAAGATGCAACAAAGGGCAGCTATATGACGATGGCAAATCTCACTGAAGAACAGCAGAACATACTTAGCTGGCTGACATAGTCACAGAAGGAAACGCTAAGCCGTACCGTTGGAAGGAGGCTAACGATGTCACTTTACGATGTTGACTGCGATCGAGAAATCAGGACATTCGGGCAGCTCTGGTTCCGAAGAACCCACCGGGATGATTTTCTCCGCATCTGGAATTCGATTGCGCCGACCGACAGACAAGAAATCGAAAATGAAATAAACAGTCGCTTAGATTACTTGATTTCGCATCCGGATGAACGGTGGGGATCGATCACCAACTCATCGATCGAGGGCGGTAAGCCCAGTCCGGACACGGGGGTCGTCGGAGACTGGACAGGCACTCCGTTTGAGGTCATCTATAGTGCTTGTGGTCTCAACGAGGAACTTGCTGGCATGTTCTTTGGCAACGTCTGGAAAAAGGTCATTGTCGAAAGGCGAGAACATTGGATTGGTGTTCACTCCGATCCGACCTTTCCGCAGCGTGGGATTACGCTTCAGGGGAAAACATACTTTCTCGATACTCGGTGATTCTGCGGCCAATGCGGAAACCGGCTCGTGATTCTCAGGAGATTGCGGCTATCGCGGCGGCTCTGCTAAGGCCATCCATCAATAATGGTGCCGTTCTTGCAGAACCGTAATCCGCACCGCTACGTTTTCGAGAAGTTGAATCAGCGATGGAATTCGGTTTATCGCCGGGGGTACGCAACCGAATCACCATCCTCACTGGGCGCCACCAACGAGCGCATGTGCAAGGCGGCCCTCGCCAGGATGCCGCATCGAAATCATCCGGATCAAGCATCCCCCTGCCGGCGTCGTGAACCGGAGCCGGGAGTTGCGAACTGGGAAAAGTCACATCGAACGTCTCCTAAAATCGCTCCAAAATGTAAGCTAACTCACAGCACAGAAAATAAATGGCGATTTATGAAAATATTTGTCCCCGATTGGCCCTCACCGGCGTAGATGGCATTTAGAAGCTATCGGGCATCGGACAGACACTTGCCGACAGCCGCTCTTAATATGCCTCGTTCGACGGTTGCATGCTTACCAATCTCTGGCCGTCAACGTGAACCACAACAAGGAGTAACAGATGACGATGAAACTGATCGTTTACTGGGGACCGGATGAAACTGCCGATCTCCAAGTTCCCAAAGAAGTTATTTGGGAGGATGGAACACTGGCTACACTCGGCGACTACTACAAACACCAGACAGCAACACAGTCTTCCGAGCAAACCGACAAGGGCTTTGTTACTGTCCTTATGCCAGATCTCGTGGCTATCACTCGGTTCGATACTTCAAAGGGTCATTGGGTTCTTGAGGCTCCTACTGGCGATCCACTCGATTTGCTAGAGCCTGATCCCAACGCGTCCGATGAAGCCCTCAAGCAGGAGATCGAGTCCTTTCCGGTCATCTATAAGACCACCTTTGACCGCTCTCATCTTCTGAAAAGCACAGTGGCCCTCGCCTAATCCGTTGCCGTGTTCAAGAGCATGTCATCTCGTTTGGGCGCAGTGGTTGCGCCCATGCTCTTGCCTGCATAGCGTTGCAGGCGATTGCGATTCCGGCACAGCATGTTGTTCCCTCGATGCTGCAACCGGGCGCCCCAATTACGCGAGGCGTGCTGATCGCTAGGGCGCCTCCGGCGATGTTGGATCACTGCATCGGCCGTTCTGACGCGTTCCCTGGATAAACAGGACCGCGAAGCGAGACAAACGAAAGTGAGAATATGAGGTTGACCGTGACTTGGGAAAGGGGCGTTGACTCCGCTCTTAACGACCCGAACTTCTTCCTTTGGGAAGATGGGCGTCAGGGTACCCTGAGCGAATACTACGAGCACTATTGGGACACGCGCTTTCTCAGTTGGAGCGGTTCCGGGCGTGACCAGATGCACATATTCACCGACATTGTGGCCACGGTCAAATATGACAACATCAGCGGTGTATGGGCGGTGAACGGCGGTGGGGTGACACCTGCCGGGCTTTATCTCACGGACCCAATGGCCACCGACCACCAGATACTCATGGCCATGTATACCCTCCTGATCGTCTATCGGCCGAAGATCGTCCGGTAGTCGCGTTCTGTGAGGGGTAGGAGAAAGCATATGGATGGCGAGGTCGGGATCATCTTCATGAGGGGGAATGACCTCTGGATCGACGCAACTCCAATCAGCAATGCTGTGGACTACGGTGCGTTGAAGACCCACGACACCGGCCACCCGGCCTATTGGGAACAGCTTCAGGAGCGAGGTGCAGTCCCGAGAGATGAGGAATACGATGAGATCCCTCGGGGTAGAGTTACCTATGACACCCGGCGAAAGACCTTTCTTCTGTTCCTGGACCGCTGCATAAGTAAACGACCAGCGATGGTCTCCAGAATTTTTGCGACCTTGCACTTGCCGCCCATCCCGGCGACGGAGGTTGGTGGGGATTCGCACTACGTCTGTCCGGGGTGCCATCCGTCGCCCAAAGACGAAAGCGATGAAGATGAGGATTGGTAGACGCCTGGGCAGTATTCAGCACTTTCGTCCAGATCATTGAGTCGGGCAAGGTCGTCGCTCGGCGCCTGACCAATGGGGGTACCTCCACCGGGAATTAGAGGAACTTGAGGCCACGCGGCAGCACATCGATAAGATCTTCAAGATCAACGGCATAACGCAGCTTGCCTATGAACCCGTCCGTGGAAGGCGTATCCCGCTCTCGGAAGAGCGCTTTCAGCTAACGAGTGATGGTTTCAAGTCCCCCGTGAAGGGCGTCAAGATGCTTCTACGGGGCCGGGTAGACTTTGCGCAGCCCGTCAAGGTCTATGGGGTATCCCGCGAAGGAGAGCAGCGCTACAGCCCGGCTGAAGTTGTGGATTCGGTCCCAGTCGAAGCCATGGGGAGGCCGGTTCGGGATCGGATTTGTTACGGCAAGCGTTGGTCCTTGAGCTTGCTGGCCTCACGGGGACGATGCCCACGTCAGGCGGCCTAGTTCATTAACTCCGCCGACCAACCATCAGCAACGCATTCTTGGGATACCACCAAGCTTTTGGGTTCCACTAGACCTGGCTATATACTGACTCAGGTTTGGTTGAATGGTACAGGAAAGAAAGCAGTTGAGTTGGCGCTGGGCATGGATCGGCGCAGCCATAATACTCGTCCTCGTTTTTATGTCAGTTCGTTCTCTCACGCGGGAACGCTTGCAGGTGCGTGCCGTTCAGGTGATACACAAATCGCTCGAAAGCACGATCAGCACCAATGGGCGCGTCGAACCGGTTTCAAACTACGAGGTACCCAGCCCGATCTCGACCACCGTGAAGGCGGTCTATGTGCAGGCGGGCGACACCGTGCCGGCCGGAAAACTGATCGTGGTGCTCGATGACGTGCAGGCGCGTGCCAAGGTGGCAACGGCCCTAAGCGCCGTCAAAGCCGCGGAAGCTGCCGTCGAAGCCGCTACCCACAATGGCACCCGGGAGCAGCAGCAGGCCACCGCCGCGGAGCTCTCTCGCGCTCGTATCGACCGCGACCAGGCGCAGCACGATCTGGACGCTCTCACCAAACTCAGTGCGAGCGGGGCTGCCTCACCCAGCGAAGTCGCCGCGGCCAGGGGGCGGCTCGAGACGGCCAACGCCGCACTCGAGGCTTCGCAAACGAGTGCCAAGGGCCGCTACTCGTCCGCTGAGGTGGCCCGGGCGCAGGCGGGCCTGGAGGATGCACAGGCGAACCTTGACGCGGCCCGGCAAGTGGAGCAAGACACCAAGAAATATGCTCCTGCTGCCGGCACAGTCTATGAACTCGATGTGAAGCCGACGCAATTTATCGAGGAGGGCAAACTCCTGTTTCAGCTTGCCGACTTGCGCGACGTTCGTGTTCGCGCCTATTTCGACGAGCCGGAAATCGGCAGCCTGTCGGTTGGACAACCCATCGAAATCAAGTGGGACGGAAGGCCGGGCCGCATCTGGCATGGTCATATCGAGCGCGTACCGGTCACCGTGATTCACCTTGAAACCCGGACGGTCGGCGAAGTCCTTGTCAAACTCGAAGACCAGAAGGAAGGCGAACTTCTTCCCGATACCAATGTCACGGTCACGGTGACGACTTCGAGCCAGGCCAATGCGCTGAGCATCCCGCGCGAGGCCCTGCATATGGAAAGCGGCAAGCCGTATGTTTTCAGGATCGTGAAGGATGAATTGAAGAGATCGCCGGTGGTTACGGGAGCCATCAATCTGACCCAGGTCGCCATTCTTTCCGGCCTCAACGATGGGGACTGGGTGGCCACGGGCACAACCACCGGACAGCCTCTTGAGGAAGGCGTTCCGATAAAGGAAATTCGGTGAGATCTCTGTTCGCCATGCTGCTGGCGGTGAACATGGCAGCCTCGGTTGCGGGACAATCCACCCGGGACGGGCTGTCGCAGGTGAACGCCGCGCTGCAGGCGGGGGAGGCCGATAAGGCGTTGACGCTGCTTGGTTCTCTTCCTCCGCCGGCAGTCAGTTCGGCGGAAGCGCACAATCTGCATTGCCGGGTGCTCTTCACGTTGGAACAGTGGGAAGCTGCCAACGCGGAGTGCGCACAGGCCGTGAACCTGGATCCCAACAATTCCACCTACCATCTCTGGTACGGCAGGACCCTGGGTGAGGCTGCCGATCACGCAACCTTCATGAGTGCCTACGGACTGGCGAAGCACGCGCGGTCCGAATTTGAGCAGGCGGTGCAACTCGATCCCCGCAGCGCCGAGGCGTTGGCCGATCTGGGCGAGTTCTACAGCGAAGCGCCGGGGATAGTGGGGGGCGGCACCGACAAGGCTGCCGGGGTGGCGGCTCAGCTCGACCATGTCGACCCGGCTCGGGCGCACGAGTTGCGTAGCGCCATCGCTCGTCAGCATAAGGATCTGGAAACCGCGGAGAGAGAGCTCAAGCAGGCCATCGCCGCCAGTGCCCATCCCGCCTTTCAATGGATGCGGCTGGCCAGCTTCTACCGCAGGTACAAGCGCTGGCAGGAGATGGAGAATGCGGTCGAAAGCGGGTTCGCAGCCGCTCAACGCGACCCGCATGCCGGGGTGGCGCTTTTCAATGGCGCCTCGGTCTTGATTAAGGCCAATCGCAATCCTGCTCTGGCGATGAAGATGCTCGAGGCCTATCTTGCCGCACCCACAGCCACCGAAGAAGCGCCGGCGTTTGCAGCCCGGGTGTGGCTCGCGCGGTTGCTGGCACAGAGCGGAAACGAGGAAGGCGCCCGCCGCGAGCGGGCAGCCGCCCTTGCGATGGCACAGGAATATAAGCCAGCCCAGGATCTGAAGCTTTGAGTGGATCATTGCATCTGAAGATCGCCCGGAACTCGCGCTCCCGCCGTTGCACGGTGCTGTTCATTGCCGGCGCTCTTGCGACGGCGCCCTCGCTGCTTCGCGCTCAGGTTTCGTTGGGCACCGTGGTGGATCTGGCGCAGCGCAACAGCAGTGCGGTCAAGGTCGCCCAGGCCGACATAAGTAAAGCCAATGCAGTGCTGTCGGAAACGAAGGATGTGATTATCCCCACCGTTGCCTTTTCGACCGGACTTCCGGTTTTCCCGGAGGTTGGGTTCACGGGCACGCCCCCGTCGATTTGGACGACGACCGTGGAGTCGCTCATCTTCGGCGTTCCCCAAAAGCACTACATCACCGCGGCCCGCCTGGGATTGCAGGCCGCTACCGCTCGATTGAGGGACTCCCGCGAACAGGCCGCGCTCGACGCCTCAACCGCCTACATCGAGTTGGATACGGTGGATCAGGAGCTGGGAGCAGCGCTTCAGCAGGAGAGCTTTGCCAAGCGGCTTGTAGCCATCGAGCAGGACCGAACCGAGGCCGGCGTGGATGCGCTGAGCGAACTTCTGGAGGCACAGCTGACAGCGGCCCAAATCAAGCTGAAAAGGCAACACCTGGAAAGCCGCGCCGCCACCCTGGCCAATACCTTGTCCACACTCACCGGGCTGCCAACCGGATCGATTACTACGGATCACGGAAGCATTCCAGAGATTCCGCAGCTCAGGGCCGAGGTGCCAACACATACGCTGGCGGGAATCGAATCCGCACAGTTGCAGGCCAGCTCAAAACGGCTGGCCGCGAAGGCTGACAGGGAGATCAACTATCTCCCCCAGTTGACCTTCGGCGCGCAATATAACCGCAACACCACGCTGCTGAATGACGTCAATTCATTCTTTGCGAAGCCTTTGCCGCCGAACAACTTCAGCTCCGGGATTGCGATCCAGGTGCCCATATTGGATATGGGCCACTGGGCAAAGTCCCGGGAATCCGCGGCCGACGCGCTGCGCGCGACCGTGGAAGCCGAGCAGGCCCAGCGCCAGAACGATGTCCAGATATCGGAACTCACGGGCACCATCCGGGAGCTGGATACACTGGCCGAAATCGCGAGTCTGAAACAACAGATTGCCGGCGAGCAGCTGAAAACCGTGCTCACCGAGCTTGAGGTCGGCAACGGAGGCGGAGTCAGCCCCGGCGCTCCCGCCCAGCTCACCCCCAGGGCCGAGCAGTTGGCCCGCATCGACGAGCGCCAAAAATACCAAGATTCGCTTGATGCAGGCTTCGACCTGGCCAGAGCGCGGCTGGGATTGCTCCGCGCGCTCGGTCATATGGAAGACTGGCTCCAGGAACTTCGCCACAAGCCCTGAATCTGATGAAAGTGACCAATTTTAGAGGCAGTCTAGGGATCCAATCGGGAGAACTCCTTTAGCCGGAACGGCATCCGGCCTGATCCATGGCCATGCTCTCGAAGATGCGGGTGAGGTTAAATCCAGCGTCCAAAACCCCTTGAAAGTTATCTAAATGTTAAGATAGTAAGGATGCCTATGCCCCTGAAGACACTCTTCCTCAACCCTCCTTCGTTTGAAAATTTCGACGGTGGCGCCTCCTCCCGCTGGCCCGCAACGCGCGAGATTGAGTCGTACTGGTACCCGGTGTGGCTCACCTACCCTGCCGGCCTCCTCGAGGGTTCGCGGCTGCTGGATGCGCCGCCCCACCACGTCTCCGCCGACGAGACGATCAAGATTTGCAAAGACTATGAGTTCCTGGTGCTGTTCACCTCCACGGTGGGCTGGGAGGGCGACCAGCGGCTCGCCGAAGCGATCAAGGCCGCCAATCCGTCGATTCGGATTGCCTTCGTCGGACCCCCGGTGACCACGTCGCCGGACAAGGCGCTCAACGAGTGCCCGGTGCTGGATTTCATCTGTCGCCGCGAGTTCGACTATTCCGTGGTGGAGTTTGCCCAGGGCAAGCCGCTGAACGAGATCCTCGGAATCAGCTACAAGCAGGACGGGAAGATCATCCACAACCCCGACCGTCCCCAGGTAGAAGACCTGGATGCAATGCCGTGGGCGACCAAGATTTACAAGCGCGACATGGACGTCACGCGCTATAACGTGCCCTTCCTGCTCCATCCGTACATCGCGCTTTACTCGACGCGCGGCTGCCCCGCGCAATGCACCTTCTGCCTGTGGCCGCAGACCCTCAGCGGTCACGCCTGGCGCAAGCGATCGACGGACGACGTTGCGGCGGAACTCAAATGGGCCAAGGAGAACTTCCCCGAGGTCAAGGAGTTCTTCTTCGACGACGATACCTTCAACATCCAGAAGGTGCGGACCATCGAGCTGTGCGAAAAGCTGAAGCCTCTGAACCTGACGTGGAGCTGCACTTCGCGTGTCACGACCGATCGCGAGACGTTGAAGGCCATGAAGGATGCCGGCTGCCGGCTGCTTATTGTTGGCTTCGAATCGGGCGATCCGCAGATTCTCAAGAACATCAAGAAGGGCGCCACCGTTGAACGTGCGCGCGCCTTCGCGAAGGACTGCAACGATCTCGGCCTGGTCGTTCACGGCGATTTCATCCTTGGCCTGCCTGGCGAGACGAAGGAGTCGATCCGCAACACAATCAACTTCGCCAAGACGCTGGACTGCGAAACGATCCAGGTTTCGATTGCGCACGCTTACCCGGGCACGGAATTCTACGATTACGCCAAGGCCAACGGCTTCATCACCAACGAGAAAATGGAGGACGGCGGCGGGCACCAGATGGCGCACATCGAGTATCCGGGGCTGCCCACCGACTACGTGATGGAGATGGTGCACCGGTTCTACGATGAGTACTACTTCCGGCCCAAGGCGGCTTTCCGGGTGATCTGGAAGGCGGTCGTGAATCGCGACGTGCCGCGGCTGTATGTCGAGGCCAAGGCGTTCCTCAAGCTCCGCGCGCAGCGCAACAAGATGGTAAAGGCCGCACGCAGTGGACGGCCCTCCGATCCGCCAGCAACAGTGGGCGCCGGCGCGTAAACCGCGCCTCCGGGGAAATGCTCCGTGCCCCATCCTTTCCGCTTTTCACTGCGGAAAGGGTGGGAGACCACTGACCTCGATCAGACATTCGAATGTCTCACCACACACTCTCGCCGCGGCAATACCTGATCCTGGGACTCGTCTCTATCTGCGCACCGCTCGGAGATACCTTCCTGTCGCGCGGCATGACCGAGCTGCCGGCGATCAGCCTGGCCCATCCGGCATCTCTCATCACAGCCGTCTTTACTCCGTGGATTGCTGCCGGCATCGCCCTGCTGATTGGCTTCTTCGCCAGCTATCTCACCGCGCTCTCCTGGGCCGACCTGACATTCGTCCTGCCGGCGACCGCCCTTGGAAACGTCATTGTTGCGCTGTTGTCGAAATTCTGGCTGCACGAGCCTATCTCACTCGAACGCTGGGCGGGCATCGTGCTCATCACCGTCGGGGTGGGCTTCGTCGCCCAGGGCCCGGCTCTGACAGAGCGGCCGGCGAAGCCAGCGCCTGCAGTGGAATTCGAGGAACAGACTCGATGATGCTGACCGCGACCTCCGCCCAACCCGGACCCTGGACAGCCGCGGCCATGATCGCGGCCGTCGTCCTGTTGTCCACCGTTGGCGAAGTTCTCACCGCGGCGGCCATGAAGTCCATCGGCGACCTGGATGACATTCGCGCTCAGTCGGGATTGAAGGGAGCCATTCGCGCAGTCATCACCTGTCCCTTGTTCTTCGCCGGGGTCGGGTTCCTCGCGCTGGCATTTTTCGCGCTGCTGTTCGCTTTAAACCATCTCGACCTGAGCCTGGTGGCGCCGGCGGCCGCTTCGCTCACGCTGGTTACCAATGCCGTCGCGGCCAAACTCTTCCTTCATGAAAATGTGGACCGGCGTCGCTGGACCGCGGCCGTGTGCGTCTGCATCGGGGTGTATCTGCTGGCGCATTGATTCGGCGGGGCAGCCTGCTTCTGTAGAATGCCTCTGGACATACCTGTGAATCTTCCTGTCAATCCCACTATCCTTCCCATGCTGGCCAAGCGTGTCGACGAGGTCCCCAGGACCGGTGACTGGATCTTCGAACCCAAATGGGACGGCTTTCGCGTTCTCATTTTTCGGGACGGGGATGAAATCCTGATCCAGAGTCGCGACGAGAAATCGCTGAACCGTTATTTTCCTGACATGCTCGATCCGTTGCGCTCCCAGCTCCCCGAGCGATGCGTGCTTGATGGCGAACTGGTCATTGCGCGCGAGGGCCGCCTCGATTTCGACGCTCTGCAATTGCGCATTCATCCTGCTGCCTCCCGGGTGAAGATGCTGGCCGGCCAAATGCCTGCGTCGGTGGTGTTTTTCGATCTGCTTTGCATCGGTGACCGCGATCTTCGGCAGGAGCCTTTCGCCGCCCGGCGTGCGGAGTTGGAATCGCTGCTGGCCGATGCCGCGCCGCCCATTCACATCACTCCAGCCACGCGCGACCGGGATACGGCCCGCGACTGGTTTCATCGCTTCGAGGGAGCGGGCCTCGACGGCGTGGTCGCCAAGCCTGTCGATGGCGGGTATCAACCGGACAAGCGGGTCATGCTCAAAATCAAGCACGAGCGTGATTGCGACTGCGTGGTCGCGGGGTTTCGCTGGTACAAAGAAGCCGCCGGCAGGGAGATCGGTTCCCTTCTGCTCGGCCTCCACAACGATGCGGGGGCCCTGCAGCACGTCGGAGTGTGCGCCAGCTTCACCCGGGAGAAACGGTCCCAACTGCTCGAATTCCTTACGCCGTACCGCGAGAACGCGCTCGCCGCTCATCCCTGGAAGGATTGGGCCGAAGCGAGCGCCGAGGGCGAAGCCCTGCAGCGCATGCCGGGCGCGCAGAGCCGCTGGAGCCAGGGAAAGGACCTTACCTGGGAGCCGCTGCGGCCTGAACTAGTGGTCGAAGTCGCCTATGAACACATGCAGGCCGGCCGCTTCCGCCACATGGCCCAGTTCCGCCGGTGGCGGACGGACAAGGCGCCGTCCCAATGCACCTACGCCCAACTGGAGGTCGTTCCACCGGAAGAGTTGAAGTCCATCTTTGCGCTGGGGCGGTAGCGGCACCGCCGACGATCCTACAGCAGATCGCCGCCGCTGTTGTCTGAGCCGCCTCCATCGTCGAAGCCGGATCCTCCGTCGTCCTGGCTGCCGGCATCGAACCCGGACGCATCGTCACCGCTGACGTTGCCGGTATCCGAGTCATCGTAGGCCATCCGGTCGTCGCGCGAGGTCTCACCGGAAGTGTTGTAGCTTGCGTCGCTGAACTGGGCGCCGCCCTGATCGGCAGTCTCGTGAAAATGGTGCTCTCCGCCGCCTTGTTCGAAGTGGCGCTCGCCGCCTTGGCCCGGCTCATCGTAGTAGTTGTTGATCACCGTTTCTTCGACAGGGCGCTCGAAGCCGCCCCCCATTCCCAGGCCTGATCCCATGCCCATGCCGCCCATACCCATGCCGTAGCCACCACCGCCGTGGCCGAAACCGTGCAGAATGGACTCGACGCCCTCAAAGGCAAGAGCGCCCGCGGCGACGCCGGCCGCAGTTTGTGCGGCTCCGCGCAGGAAGCTGGGCGCGCCACTCTGCGCCGGGACGTATTGTGGCTGCTGCACGTATTGCGGCTGCTGATATTGCGGCTGAGGAGCGTACGGGGGTTGCGCCGGCTGGGTGTACTGCGGAACGGGCTGGTAAGGCGGCGCGGGTGGCGGAGGCGGCTGGGGATCCCTGTCGCCCAGAAGCCGGCCGAGAAAGCTGGTAGTGTGCGCCGGCTGCTGCGGGCGGGATTGCTGCAACTGCTGCATTTGCTGTTGAAGCTGCGCGATCTGCCCCTTGGCCTGCTCGAGGGCAATATTCTGCACCAGGACGGTCTGCGCCAGGATGTAAAGCGCGTCGGGGTTGGCGCCAAGTTCACGGCCGAGCAGATTTTCCGCGTCGGGGTCCTTTTCCTGCAGCTCGGTCTGGTTGATTTTCTGGGTCAGGTTGGTCAGAAGCTGTTGTTCCTGGGGAGTCACAAGAATTTCCTCCGGCAGCGCCAACTTACCACATCGGCTGCCTCTGCGGATTGAGACGCAGGCCGGCAGGCAAAGTTGCACCGCTCCGAGGGATCACTACGCGGACGGATGCAGAGTGGTTCCCAAGCTCCAATCGAAATTCTGAATTGCCTGGCAGGACATGCCAGATTGAGCATTCCGTCGACGTCCAGGATGATCCTGGCCATTTCTTCCAGGCATGTCTTTCTCCAACGATGTCCCGATTTGCTCCCGATCTTCGCTTAAATAAGTGAAGCGATTTCGGCCTGATTCTGACGTTGGGTCATCCGGAAAATTCCGGTTCACGTCACGACAATCCATTTCGGGCTCTCAACACTGAACCACACTACTTCGATATAAGAAGTCGCGCGTCGATCCGACGCGACAGCCGGGCCTCGGGCGACCATCGGTCATTCCCGATTCGATCAGTCGCGCGCGCAAACTCCGCAATGAGAGTGACATGCGCCTGAGCCTCTGCGCTTGTTGGTGAGATTTTCCAAACTCCTGGGGAGAAGGCAAGTTCAGGAGGTTCGAAATGAAGATATCGCAGACCCGGACAGGAATGGCAAGTGCGCTGATGCTCATGTTCGGGTATCAGGCCGTTTGCTGCGCCTCGACAGTCCACTCGCCTGATCCGCGACTTCTCTCCCTCGTTCCTCCCGACACTCAAATCATCGCGGGTGCGAATGCCCCTTCGCAGGAGCGGTGGCGCGCCAATTTCATGCTCATTACTCAAACCAATCGAACCGATTTCGAGGACTTTCTCGCGCTGACTGGGTCGGACTCGTCCCGTGTTATCCATGAGGTGATATTCGCAGCCACCGGCAAATCCGGCGGAGATCCACCCGAGCACAGCCTTTTGGTCGGCGGCCATTTCACAACAAGCCGAATCATCCGGCCCCCAGGAGGAGATTCAAAGCCAGCCCAATACCGTGGCATCACAGTATTCATCGTGCATCCACTTGAGCGCGAACGGGAGTTTTTCAAGGATGAGCGTTTGCTGGCGATCATCGATTCGCGCGTGGCAATTTTCGGCACATTCGCGAGTGTCCAGCACGAGATCGATCGATATTTGACCGGCGCCGCGCCGGACGCATTCATTACCCAAAGGCTGGAACTCCTGCGAAAAGGAGACGAAACGTGGTGTCTCGTTTCCCCGCTCAAACTTGGCTCGGAAATCAGTCAGATCCTGGGAAGGCTCGATCCGGTACTTGGCAAGATTGTTGAGATGGGCTACAACTTTCAATTCGGCATACGGTATGGCCGGCGAGTTGAGTTCGAGTATGCAGTCAACGTGCCTATGCGAGCGGACGCAGAGAACATCTCGAGCCCACAAATCCAGGGATTCCAGTTTATGCAGCCATCCGCTATGGCCCCCGGTGCCGGATTCCACGGTATTGTGAAAATATCGCGATCCAAGTACAACAAATGGCTGGGCGAACTCTCAACTCATTAGAGTCGTGGGCTATCTTGTGCTTCAGCGAGTTCGCGCACGATCGCCAGCGCACCATCTCGACAGCGCGCTGGTTAGCCCGGTGCGGAATCCGGGTGCGGCATTACGCCATGGCGAAGGTGCGGATGGTCTCCTTGCGGACGGTGAGCTGATCCACGAGGTCGGTGCGCACTTCGTAGCCGCGGCCGGGAGTGTCGGGGATCAGGATTTCGCCCTGGCGCGAAATCGTCACTTCGGGCTCGATGATGTCTTCGACCCAGTAGCGGGCCGAGGCCGACACGTCGCCGGGCAGTGTGAAGTTCTCAAGGGTCGAAAGCGCGATATTGTGGGCGCGGCCGATACCCGATTCGAGCATGCCGCCGCACCATACGGGAATACCGCGTTCCTGGGCCGCATTGTGAACGGCGATGGCCTCGGAGAAGCCGCCCACGCGTCCCAGCTTGAGGTTGATGATCCGGCAGGATTCCATTTCGATGGCGGCCAGCGCATCGCGGCGGTTGCGGATCGATTCGTCGAGGCAGATGGCGGTGTTCATGCGCTTCTGCAGCATCGAGTGGTAGTAGAAATCGTCATGCCAGAGGGGCTGCTCGATCATGAGCAGATCGAAGGCCTCGAATGACACCAGATGGTCCGCGTCCTTGAGGCGGTAGGCGGAGTTGGCGTCGCAGCTGAGCGTAATTCCGGGCCAGCGCGAGCGAACGCGATCGAAGACCTCGATGTCCCAGCCGGGCTTGCATTTCAGCTTGATGCGCTGATAGCCGGCAGCCAGTTCCTTCTCGATGATGTCCATCAAGAGCGGGGATCGACGATTGGATGCCGATCGACACGCCGCAGACAATGATGTCGCGGACCCCGCCGAGAAGCTCGGAGAGGGACATTCCTTCTCTCTGCGCCTCCAGGTCCCAGATGGCATTTTCAAGAGCGGCCTTGGCCATGGGATTGCCGCGGACGACGTTGAAAAGGCCGGGGCAATCTCCGCCATGCTCAACCGACTCGGCGGAGGCCAGCATGGGACCCAGCTCGTTGACGATGACCTGCCAGGCGGTGTCGGTCGATTCTCCGGAGAAGAAGGGGTGTTCGCCGGCGGTGCATTCGCCCCAGCCGGTCAGGCCTTCGGATTGAATTTCGACCAGCAGGATTCGGCGATCGCGAGTGATGCCGAAGCTGGTCTCAAACGGACGCACCAGGGGGATGTGCAGTTCGCGCAGGACGATATTATCAATTCTCATAGATTTGAGCGTTCCTTAGTTGTGCGATGCCTCACTCCGGTTGGGTGATTCGGCCCAACTCGAAGATTCCATTTCCTTGTGTATCCCGGACAAAACCGACTACGGCCAAGCCACGGGAAAACGCTTGCTGAAACTTCCGGCGATTCTCCAACTGAACGGCGAGAGCGCGTTCCCGGTCTCTCTCTGACGCCTTCCATTCGTAAATGGAGGCTGGGACCTGAATTCGCTCCTCAATGTGGTTTGCAACAGGATGCCCCGCAAGAATTGACTGGACGCGAGGAGAATCAAGGCGCCACTCGGCCAACAAGCGGTCAGTGGGCAGCCCACCCTGCAATCGACTAGAGGATACACCATAGAAATTCACACGGTAGCCACAAACGATGGCTCCCAGCTTGTGGATATTCAGAAAGGCGTTTTTGATTTCGAGCGGATCGAACGTCCATTCCATGTGTCGGATGCCGCGCGCCAGCGCCTCACGTCGTTGTTCCAGCTTGAGTTGCGCACCGAGGCCGCGATTGCGGTAGGCTTCGCGGACGGCCAGCATGTGGGAGTGCAGATACGGCCGTGGTTGGGCTCCGTTTTTTTCCGGCGCCTTTACGCCGGGCAAAGACATGGCAAAACCAACCAGCGATGCGGGCTCTCCCTGGGGCGACGTGCCGGGCAGGCTGGTGTCGAAGGCCCCGATGATCTGTCCGCCGATCTTCTGCATCACCAGAAAAGCCTTGCGCGGAATCACGTCGGACTGGTCGTAGCCCCAGGTCTCGACCTGCATCTGGACACATGCCTCGAGCTCGTCGAAGCCGGAGCATTCGCGGATCAGGATCACGGCAGGGGCTCCGCTGCGGCGGACCGGGCCAGCTTCCGCTTGGCGGCTGTCCAGAGGTCTTCAAGTTCGGCGGGACCGAGCTCCTCGAGAGGCCGAACTGCCGCCAGCTCCATTTGCCGGAAGCGCTGCCGGAAGCGCAGATTGCATCCGCGCAAGGCCATCTCGGCGTCGACGCCAAGGTGTCGGCCAAGGTTCACCACCGTGAAGAGCAGATCGCCCAATTCCGCTTCGACCGCGGCTTTGCGGGCCGGATCGTCAGAGGAAGCTTCGTTCTCGAGTTCGGCCGTCTCTTCGGCAAGCTTGGGGAGAAGATCGCGCCAGTCGGTCCAGTCGAAGCCGGCTTTGGCGGCCTTGGAGCCGAGTTTGGCGGCTTCAGCGAGCGCGGGCATGGCGCGCTGCACTGAATCCAGCCTGGAGACGGGAACGTCGCCGACACTTGGCTTTGATCCTTTTTCGGCGGCCTTGATTTGTTCCCAGTTTTGCAGGACGCGGGCCGCGGAACCGTCCACGGCGGCGTCGACCTCCGCCTGGTTGCCGGCGGCGCGGGAGGCTTCTTCGCCGAAGACGTGGGGATGGCGGCGGATCAGCTTGCGATTGAGATGATCGAGCACATCGGTGATGCTGAAGTGGCCTTCGTTGGCGGCCATCTCGGCATAAAAGAGAACCTGGAGAAGGAGATCGCCGAGTTCTTCAGAAAGATGGGGAAAGTCGCGGCGCTCGATGGCATCGAAGACTTCATAGGCTTCTTCGAGGGTGTATCTTGCGGATGGAATCGAATGTTTGCTCACGATCCCAGGGGCAGCCGCCGGGCGCTCGAAGACGAGCCATAATGGCAACCGACTGCTCAAAAAGAGAGGCTGCCCGGGCCGGATCGGACGCGGGAAATTGAGAAGATGTCTTGATTGCGGGGCGTTCAGGCGTCTCAGCCATCTGCTTCTCATTTTACCCTGAGACGGGACCGGAAATCGGAGATGGACGTCTAACCGACAATCGACTAAGTTTGGATGGTCCGGCACGTACAAACTCAGAGCCGGATCAAGTCCATTTGCTTCCCTGTTGCATCGCTCTCCGCTGCGCGGACTCTTGAAGGAGAACTCCCATGGTTCGCAGGCTGCGGTTGATTCTCATGATGCTGCGGTTGATTCTCATGGTGCTGGTCAGCGCGGGGCCGGCGGTGGGCCAGGTCGCGATCGCCAATACGCCGGCGGGGCAGGCGCTGTCGGCGTGGCTCGATGCCTTCAACAGCGGCGATCGCGCCAAGATTGACGTCTTTGTCAAGACATACTCTCCAAGGTTCGCTGAAGCCGCCCTCACGTCGCCGCAGTTTCGAGGCCGGTCGGGAGGCGTCGACCTGGTCGCGATCACGCGCAGCGAGCGGCTCTCGATCGCATTTCGCGTCCACGAAAAGACCCAGCCGGCTGTCCTCCTCGTCGGCAAGCTGGAACTTGACAACTCAAGAACCGCTGACCATCTCCAATTTCACTCTCCACCCTATCCCGACGGGAGCCGTGCTTGAAGACATCCAAGCTCGACCCCGCGCAGCGCAAACTGGCCATTGAGAACGTAATCACGAATCTGAATGAGTTCTACGTCTACCCGGCAACCGCGCAAAAGATGGCCGACAGCCTGCACGAGCATGAGCAAAAGGGAGACTACAGCGCCATTACCGATGGCGAGGAATTTGCTGCGCGGCTCTGCAGCGGACCTGATCGACGTGAGCCACGACAAGCATTTGAGAGTCTTCTATTACCCTTACAAACTTGGCACGGATTCTCCGCCTCTCACCTTCGACCAGCTCGCCGAGTACCGCAAGGATCTGGCGCGCGACTGCGGCTTTCACAAGCTGGAGATTCTTCCCAACAACATCGGCTACCTGAAACTCGATTTTTTCGCCAACCCGCAGGCCTGCGCAAAGACTGCCGCTTCGGCGATCTACTTTCTTGCCAATACAGACGCCGTGATCTTTGATTTGCGGGAAAACACCGGCGGCGAGCCAAGCATGGTGGTGATGATGTGCACCTACCTGTTTGAGCAGCCCACTCTCTTGAACGATTTCTATGATCGAAAAGGAAACACAACCACCGAGTACTGGACGCTTGCGCTATGTTCCGGGGGTCAAGCTGGGAAATAAGCCCGCCTATGTCCTGACCTCAAAGCAGACATTTTCCGGTGGCGAGGAATTCGCGTACGACCTTAAGAATCTCAAGCGCGCAACGATTGTGGGCGAGACCACGGCGGGCGGCTCACACCCCGTAGGCCCCCATCGCGCCGGCGATCACTTTGTCGTTTTTGTTCCGAGCAGCCTGATTCTCAATCCCGTCACGAGGGGCGGACTGGGAAGGCACCGGGGTAACGCCCGATGTTCCAGTCAAGGCCGAGGATGCGCTGGACACCGCGGAAAGGCTGGCGGCGCAGAGGATCCAACAGGACGCGAGCCATGACACGGGGGGCGCTCGAATTCCCTGAGGTCGGCAACGGAAAGCTAATACATCCAGCTGCAGTTGCGGGTGAAATCAGTGGTGTCGGCGCGGCGCCAGGTTCCGCTTCTGTTTTTTCGACTTCAAAGATGCCGCCGTTGCCGCAGTAGGGTCCGCACATTCGAACGACCGATACCAGCGCCCGGGTGTGGTCTTGATTGAGCCCCGGAATTCCCAGAAAACGCACGTGGCGGATTTGTTTGTACCTGTCGCAGTTCGCCGGATGCGGAGCGTGATTGTCGAGACAGGCCTTGGCTTCCGCTGCCTCGCTCGGCGATAGCAATTGGTATCCGGCAGGAATCGTGAACCTGCTTTCCCAGCGATGACTCTGCCGATTGGCGGCTTCGAAAGCCGCGGTCAGTTCGCGCTGCTCCGGCGTGGAGGGCTTCAGGCAACTGCCGTCGACCTGCGGGATGTCGGTGACCGAGTCTTCGGCGAAGGCCAGGGGTTCGCCGGCCGGCGTCTCATAGAGCGCGGAGTAGATGGCGTAGGCGTCTTCGGGCGCCGATCCTCCGCCGGGCCGGTTCAGGGGGCTGGTGACGGACCGGTCGGGAATCGCACTGGGCGATGGCCTGATGGCGGCGATGCCAGCCGAAACGGACCAGGAGCAGCAGGACGACAGCGATGACCGCTGTTACCCGCACCCACGTGCCTCGTGACTTGTGCATTGGCGGCTCCGATCCATGCGGCCCGATACGCCGCTTCCCTGCCATTATTGCCCGGCAGGGGGCCGAATTTGGAATGCCTGACCCTGCAAGCGGGGATGGCAAAGCGCGCGTCTGAAGGACGTATACTCGATCTCTCCGATGATTCGCGACCAGATTCGTATCTGGGGGACGGTGTTTGCCGCGCTGCTGGGGCTGGCCTTTGGCAGCTTTCTGAACGTGTGCCTGAGCCGCTGGCCGGAAGGCGAAAGCATCGTCAGGCCGCGATCGCATTGCCGTCAGTGTGGGCACGTACTCGCGTGGTGGGAAAATGTTCCGCTGCTAAGTTGGGTGGCGTTGCGGGGGCGCTGCCGCGGATGCGGGACACGGATCAGCTGGCGGTATGTGGTTGTGGAAGCGGCTGGTGGGAGGGCTGTGGGCGCTTGTCGCATGGCGTTCACTCGCCGAGTCTCCGCTCGTTCCTTCGATGGCGGTGTGGCCGCTGGCAGAAGGCATGGCTACTGGCGGTCTTTTTGTGGCTGCTGGTCGCTTTGGCGATGCTCGACGCCGAGAATCTGTGGATACCCGACTTCCTCACATTGCCGGGCATCGGAGCCGGGCTCCTGGTTGCTGTGCTGTTTGATACAAAGGGGAATTCGCTTTGGCAGACCCTGCTGTACAGAATCATCGCAATGCTTGCGGCCGCAGGAGTGGTGCTGGTGATTCGGTGGACCTATTGGCTCGTGCGACGCCGGGAAGGAATCGGGCTGGGCGATGCCAAGCTCATGGCCATGCTGGCCGCGTGGCTGGGATGGCCGGGAGCGTTGCTGGCATTTGGTGCTCGGCGTGCTCGTTGGGGCGGCGGTCGCGTTGTTGATCTTATTATTTCCGGCAATGCGCACGAATGAGCGGTGCGGAATTATCCCGCCTGCCACTGGGAACGTTCCTGTGCATTGGCGGGATCGTGAGCGGGCTTTGGGGACCGAGAATCATTGCAACTTATTTGCGCTGGGCGGGGTTCTGATTGTCCGTATGGCGTTGCCGGGCCGCGGTGGATGAAAAGAATGATTTGGGTTCGTGGTCTCCCACCCTTGCGACAGAAAAGAGTCGCAAGGATGGGGCGCGGGGCATTGGTTTCGTTTCAGCAGAGCCATGATGGGCACCCATTGCAGGGACGTCGGAGTACGCAGGTTACGGCTTGGCTTTCGCCGCGGTGGGTGCGTTGGCGAGCTCGGGGTCTTTGAGGAGCTTGCGGGCTTCTTTGCCGTGCTTGCTGTCGGGGTCGTATTCGACTAGTTTCTCGTAGCTCGCCCTGGCCTCGGTGAACTTGCCGAGGTGGCGCTGGGCTTCGGCAAGACCCCAGTAGACTTCGGGGTTCTCGGGATCGAGGACCACGGCGGATTCGAACCGGGACAGCGCCGCCTTCCAGTTTTTCTGGTCGAGATAATAGCTGCCGACGCTCTCGTCTTCCGCGGCCGTTTCCTGGTGTTCGGGCGCGGGGTGGTTTTTGTTATTCCGGCCAGTCGAATCGGTATCGGGCGGGGCCAGAACGCGGTCCATCCCCGTAGTACTGGAGCTGAAACCCTCGGAAGACGTGGACGAATCCGAAATCGGATCGTCGGGACTGCGCACCGGGTCGGCGTCCCCTTTGGGGAGTTCCGAGGCCGCGGCGCTGCTCGAGGGCACATCCGGCGTCACCGGCGTGCTGCCATTGGGCATCAGCGGAACGGTGGTGGTGTCTTCAGGAAAGGGGTTGGATTGCGACGGGGGTTGCGGATTCGGGGGTGTCTTCTGCTTGTCGGATTGTTTGCTTTGCGACTGAGAGGACGAGGGCGACTGGGCGGTAGACTGGGCAGTAGCTGGGGGACCCGCGGCAAGACCGCAGGCAATCAGAACTGCAATGGAAATCGCCAGTTTCATCTCGACGCTGACCGCCTCTTCAATGGTACGATGCGGTCCATAGGAAGGGAAAGTTCGCTCAACCGCATGGGATTGATCATTCGCTCGTCCGCCATACACGCCGCCGGCTGCTACACCACCACGCGCATTCCCAAGGGGAAGCGTCTGGCCGAATACACGGGTCCCCGGCTGAGCAAAGACGAAGCCGACGTCCTGTACGAGGCCTCGCCGATCACCTACCTCTTTGGACTGGGGGATGGCTCAATTGTGATCGACGGGCACTGCATGGCGATGTTCATCAACCACAGCTGCGACCCGAACTGCGAGACGGACGAAGACGGCGGCCGGGTGTGGATCAGGGCCATCAAGAACATCGCCGCGGGTTCCGAAATCACGTACGACTACTGTCTCTACGACGGCGGGGATGAACCGGCGACGTGCAACTGCGGGGCGAAGAGCTGCCGGGGCACGATGTACTCGCCTGAAGAGGTGCGGCGGCGAAAGAAGCGGGCGCGGGCGGAAGCGGGGCGTCGTAAACCAGCGCGACCAAAACCAGGAGCGAGAGCGAAGCGATGAAAGCGGGCCTGGCTTGACGGACGAACGCGACCTTCCGCCTCTCACGCCGGACCAGATGGACGTCCTGCGGCGGTACGCTTCATTCGAGATCGGCGAAGAAGAGTTGCAACGAAGACTCGCCGGGGTCTTCGAGATTCGTTTCGAGGCGCTCCACGCGGGGGCGGATGGACATACCCAGCGGCGCACAGCATCGGGTAACTTTCGCATGCCCGAACCGGGGATTGTGATTTCACGGGAGCACATCGCCCATGCCCTGGAGCAGAAGCGGCTGGGGCGGATCACCGAGCGCGACCTGGTTCACTGGGCCACGATCCTGTTGCTGAACGATGCCTATGTCCTCGATCCCGGAGATGAAGACCTGATCGCCGAGTGGCTGAACGACATCAGCGTGAATCTAGACGCCGGATAGTATCCGTGACCTCTGATTCGTGAGTCTCCGGTCAAACGCCTGAATTCGAAGAGCAAGCGATCGAAAAGCGTACAGATCCGCGACGATCATCGTGGAAATAAAGTCCGTGTCATGTCTGCATATTTGATTTAGTTGCCAACTTGCGATTTCGCAAGGAGTTCCGCGATCTTGGCAATCCTAATAGCTGAAGAACGCACTCCCTCCCCATGCCGGCCAGCGGCTGGGAACGTTACAATCTCCCTAGGCCGAACGTTTGCTTAAAGCGGCAATGCAGCAACACCAGAACTGAATCGTTCTCGAGTTCCCACGCGCGGTCGATGCTTCTTCCAGGGCGGCATCAATTTCGCGGTTACGTCATCGTAGAGGTAACTCCAGTTTTGCGAGAGGAGCAGGCCAAAGCAATGGGTTACCAGGTCCTGGCGAGGAAGTATCGTCCCCAGCGGTTCGCCGACGTGGCGGGCCAGGATCATGTAACGCGTACTCTGCTCAACGCATTGATTCAAGGCCGGATCGCCCACGGATACATCTTCTCGGGACATCGCGGGATCGGCAAGACAACGATCGCCCGCATCCTGGCCCAGGCCTTGAACTGCCGTACGGAAGTGGGCAGTGCCAGTCGCCCCACACCGGAACCGTGCGGGGTGTGCGACTCCTGCCTGGAAGTGCGCCAGGGGTCGGCCGTGGATGTGATCGAGATCGATGCGGCCACCAATCGCGGCATCGACGAGATCAGGGAATTGCGTGATGCGGCTCGTTATGCCCCGGCGCGCGACCGCTACAAGATTTACATCCTGGACGAGGCGCACCAGATCACGGAAGCGGCCTTCAATGCGCTGCTGAAGACGCTGGAAGAGCCACCGTCACACGTCATTTTCATGATGGCGACGACTGAGCCCGAGAACATTCCGCAGACCATCCGGTCGCGCTGCCAGCATTTCAGTTTTCATGCGGTCAAGTTCGACGACATTCTGGCGCAGTTGAAGATGATTGCCGGGCAGGAGCAGGTGGAGGCCGAAGAGGCCGCGCTGGCGCTGCTGGCCGAGGCCGGCGATGGCTCGATGCGCGATGCGCTCTCCATCATGGACCAGGCGATTGCCTCCGCTCCCACCGAGAATGGCCGTCCCGTGTTGTCGGCGCTGCAGATTCGGGAGCTCACGGGGTCGGTCCCGAATGCGGTGTTTGAACGCCTGCTGGAAGCGGTGGCGGCGGGCCAGAGCGCCGAGTTGATGGAGCAGCTGAACACGCTTCTGAATGCGGGCCACAGTCCGGCTGCGCTGGCGCGGCAGATGGTTCGCTACCTGCGCAATGCGCTGATGGCCAAGCTGGGCGGCGAGAAAACCGAGCTATTGCAGATCTCCGCCGACGAGAGAGCCCGCGCGGCCCGAACGGCGCAGTTGTTCGGCGAAGAGGAGATCACGCGCAATCTGCAGATTGTGCTGAGCACGTTCGATGATCTGAATGAGACCCAGGAGCACCGCTTCCACCTGGAGCTGGGGCTGCTCAAACTGGTCCATGCGCAGCGGCTGCTGCCGCTGGAGGAATTGTTGAGCGGGATTGCGGGCGGCGCCCCGGTCCGCGGCGTTCCAAAGCCCGCCGGCTCAAGACCAACCGCGGCTCCGGGCCGGTCGTTCGCTGCCATCGCCACAGGGAGCGGAAGTGCGGTGACGCCGGGTTCGACTTCCAGTTCGTCGTTTGGGGGATGGAATCCAGGACCGGGCATGAAGCAGAGCGCGGAGCCGGTATCGATAGCGGAGATGGAATTGCCGGTCGTGACGGAAAAAACGACGGTGGTTCCGGAGACTTCGCCCAAACTCTTTGCAGACCGTGACAGAACCGGCGGCGACCGCGACGGCGGAGCCGGCCTTTTCTGAGACTGCCGGCGAGGAGATGCCGATCAGGAAGCCTCTCGGCGTGGCCGAGATTAACGAAGCTCTGACGGTAGAGACGCTGCGGCTGGCGGTGATCTCCGCTCTGGCGGATGCGGGGCATGCATCGGCCGCGCAGTTGCTCGGCGCGGGCGCGCTGGGCTCTCGATGGGTCAGGCCTGCGCATCGAAGTGGCGAGCATCGGCAAAAAGATGCTGAGCCTGACGGTGAATGCCGCGGCTGAGAAAATCATGCGCCAGGAGATGCAGCGTCTGGGCGCGCCATCCCGTTTTTTGATTGTGCCCGGTGAGGGCGGTGGGGCAGTTTCCGCAGCGATCGCCGTGCCTGTCGCCGGGAGCATACAGGAATCTGCCCTCGCCCATCCGCTGGTGCAACGGGCCAGAGAAATCTTTAAAGCAGAAATACGAAGTGTAGTCGACCTTCGCACCAACAAGTAGTTGCGGTGATCCCCCAGGAGGCAAGACATGATCAACCCGCTGAAAATCTCAGAGATGCTAACCCAGGCCAGTCACATGCAGGAGGAAGTCCAGCGCAAGCTGGAAGTGACCGTGGTGGAGGGATCGAGCGGCGGGGGCGCGGTCACGGCAACCCTGAACGGGAAGAAGCAGCTCTTGAAGATCAAGATCGATCCATCCGCGGTGGCGGGACTGATCGGCCAGCAGCAGCCCGACGTGGAGATGCTGCAGGACCTGATCGTGGCCGCGGTCAATGAAGCCGGGCGCAAGGCGGAAGAAGTGATCCAAACCAGTGTGCAGGGCATGCTGGGCGGCCTCAAGATGCCTGGCCTGGGATGAACTGCCGCCGCTAAAAGCTGGATCACAGCCAAGGCAGGATGACCGGACGTGTTCGCCGGATGCGTGTTGCGCACGCTATAAAGAATGCTGAGGAGACGTCTGCGGTGTCACGCTATGCCGAGCCGATGGCGCGGCTCATTGAAGAACTCAAGAAACTGCCGGGAGTCGGAACCAAGAGCGCGCAGCGATTTGCCTTCCACATCCTGCGATCGAGCGATGAGGATGCCGCCGCCCTTGCGGAGGCCGTGCAGGGGCTCAAGGCCAGCCTCCGGCTATGCTCGGTGTGCAACAACGTCACCGATGTGGATCCCTGCGCCTACTGCGCCAGCCCGGTTCGCAACCAGCGACTCGTGTGCGTGGTGGAGGAACCGACGAGCATCGGGGCGATCGAACGGACCCGGGGCTACACGGGCGTCTACCACGTGCTCCATGGCACGCTTTCGCCGTTGCACGGCGTGGGCCCGGATCAGCTGCGCGCGCGGACACTGCTGGCAAGGGTGGAGCAGGGCGAAGTGGACGAGGTCATCCTGGCCACAAGTCCGACCCTCGAAGGGGAAGCCACCGCGGACTGGCTGGCTTCAATGATGCGAAATACGCCGGTGCGGATCACGCGGATTGCGACCGGAGTTCCAGCGGGAAGCGATATCGAGTACGCCGATGAGGTAACAATGGCGCGGGCGCTCGAGGGTCGGCGGGCAGTTTGAGTCGCAGCCTTATTAAGCAGCCTTATTAACCAGCCTAGTTAAAGGCCTACTCAGATGGCACGACTGACGGAAGTCGCGAGGCCGGTGGGAGTGCCTTTGCGTCCATGGTGTCGCGGAGCTTGCGGATGAGGTCTTTTGGGTGAAATGGCTTGGTGAGAACTTCGAATCCGTAGCCGGCGGCGTTCTCCTGTTCGAGCATTTCGGCGGTCGCGGTCTGCCCGGATAGCAGGAAGACGCGAATATCGGGCAGCAGGGCCTTCATCCGGATGGCGGCTTCGATTCCATTCAGTTCCGACATGATGACGTCGGAGATGAGCATGTCGGGCTTGAATGCGGGCGCCATTTCCAGGGCCTTCACGCAGGAATAGACTGCCTGGGCTTCAAAGCCGCCCTGGTTCAGGATCATCGCAAGGGTGTCGGCGATGATCCGTTCATCGTCGGCAATCAGGACCTTTGGCTTGGCGGTCGGGTCAGGCATGGTCGCATCCAAAAAGAAGTAGCGGAAAACCTTCGTCGTGCCAGCGCTGCTCCGAATACCAGGTCGCTGAATCGCATGCCGATGCGATCGGAGAGCAGTTTCGGGGCGAAAGTTACTGCATTGCCATAACGATCGGCCGTGCTGATCGAGGAAAGCGGCTACCGGAGACTTCATTCCCCGTGGGCCCGCGAAAATAATTGGACAAACCTTCTTAATTCACGCCCCGGAGCTTGCTCAATAAGTCCTGCGGGTGAACCGGCTTGGCCAGGATTTCGAAATCGTATCCCTGAGCATGGGCTTTTTCCAGCAGGTCAGCGGTGGCGGCCTGTCCTGAGAACAACAGAATCTTGATGGCTGGCAGAAGCTCGCGAATGCGAATAGCGGCATCAATGCCATTCAAGTCGGCCATGATGACGTCGGAAATGAGCATGTCGGGCTGGAAGGTAGGAGCCAGTTCGAGCGCCTTCTCGCCGGAATATACGGCGCGAGCCTGAAAGCCGCTCTGGTTCAGGATCATGGCCAGCGTGTCAGCGATGACCCTTTCGTCGTCGGCCACGAGGACCTTTGGTTTCGATGAGTTTTCGGGCATAGTCTCCTGGGGACGTTCCTGGCAGTCCGGCTGCATCGTGCATTACAGCCTGCGATAGTCTAAAGGCAAATGCACTTGCCTGGGTAGAGACGTTTCTTGATGATACGCTCTCGATGAAGGGGACCCGGGGTACCTTCTGGTTGCCGTTGTCCAACTTCGAGCCAGCTTCAGCCGGAGTTTGCCAGGCCCCGGCGAAGTCTGATTTTATCCGATTGCAACCCTGCAATTCTACTATCGCGTGAAGTTACGGCTGAACTTAGCGTCGGCCAACCGACATAAATGGAGAACTCGCCATGCCCGAAACCGCAATTCAGAGTGAAATCCAACAGTCGGCAGTTGAAGCGATCATCCAGGCCGAAAAGATCGAAAAATACTATGCTCAGCCCAGTGAAAACCGCATTCAGGTCATTTCGCCCACCGATCTGAAGATTATCCCCAACGAGATTCTGGCGCTGCTGGGGCCGTCCGGATCGGGCAAATCGACGATGCTGCGAATGCTGACAGGGCTGTCGCGGCCGTCGGCAGGACAGGTGTACTGGCACGGCAAGCCGATCGCGGAAACGGAAATCAATGTCTCCATCGTTTTTCAGAGCTTCGCGCTTTTTCCGTGGCTGACGGTGCTGCAGAATGTGGAGGCGCCGCTGCAGGCGCGCGGCGTGGCTCCCGACGAGCGGCGGGAACGCAGCATGCAAATGCTGGACACAGTAGGCCTGAGCGGATTTGAAGGGGCGTTTCCCAAGGAGCTCTCGGGGGGCATGCGGCAGCGGGTGGGTTTTGCGCGCGCGCTGGTGGTGGAGCCGGAAGTGCTGTTCATGGACGAGCCCTTCTCCGCGCTCGACGTCCTGACCGCGGAGAACCTGCGCAGCGAACTGCTGGAGCTGTGGGGCAACAAGACCATGCCGACGCGGGCGGTCTTCATCGTGACGCACAACATCGAGGAGGCGGTGCTGCTGGCGGATCGGATCATCGTGCTGGGGCGCAATCCGGGGCACATCCGGACCGATTTCCGGGTGCAGATTCCGCAGCCGCGGGACAGGAAATCAGAAGCCTTCACGCAGCTGGTGGACTACATCTACAAGGTGCTGACGAAGCCTGACGTGGCTCCCGCCGAGGTTCCCGATCAACAGGCGGGCAAGAAAGTGCGCGACCAGCGGCAGATGAAATACCAGATGCTGCCCCACGCGCGGCCGGGCGGAATCGCGGGCTTGCTCGAACTGCTGCATCGACAAGGGCGGCCGCGACGACATCTATCGCCTGGCCGATGACCTGGCGTTTGAAATCGACGACCTGTTGCCAATCGTGGACGCCGCGCAATTGCTGGGTTTCCTGAAGATCGAGGAAGGCGACGCGGTGATCACGAAGAGCGGCGAGGAGTTTGCGAACTCGGAAATTCTCCGCCAGAAGGAGCTGTTCCGCGAAGCGGCGCTCGAGAACGTGCTGCTGCTTCGCCAGATCCGCAGGGCTCTCGAAACCAAGAGCGATCACACCGTGCCGGAGGACTTCTTCCTGGACATGATCGACGAGCAGTTCAGCGCAGAGGAAAGCGAGCGGCAGATGGAAACCGCCATCACCTGGGGCCGCTACGCGGAATTGTTCGACTTTGACGCCGCGCGGCGCCGATTCGTGCTTCCCGAGGCGGAAGAGGAAGAGGCCGCGGCCAGCGAGGACGAAGAGTGAGAATCCAGCACCCCTTCGCGCGCATCGCTGATCACGGTTCGCACCTGGCCATTCTTCATCGACATGGGTGTGGCCCTGTGCGGGCTGGCGGTTTTTTTCGGCATCATCTACATGGCCCGATACTGGATGGGAACCCCGGTGCCGGTGGTGCCGATTTCGCATTCGGTGCGGGCGCTGCCTCTTTATGCCTTCTACTCGACGGTGCGCATCACGCTGGCCTATCTACTGAGCCTGATCTTTGCCATCAGCTACGGCTACACCGCGGCCTATCACCCGCGGATCGAGGCCTGGATGGTCGCGGTGCTGGACATCCTGCAATCGATCCCGGTACTGAGTTTTTTGCCGCCCGTGGTGCTGGCCATGGTGTCGCTGGTGCCCGGACATCAACTCGGGATTGAGCTGGGTGTCATCCTGCTGATCTTTACCGGGCAGGTGTGGAACCTGGCCTTCAGCTTCTATTCTTCGCTCAAGACGATTCCGCGAGAAATGATGGAGGCATCGCGGATCTACCGGTACTCGGCGCTGGCAACGGTTCTGGCAGCTTGAAATGCCGTACGCGACCATCGGCCTGGTGTGGAACTCGATCGTGTCGGTGGCGGGCGGATGGTTCGCCTTGATGCTGTGCGAAATGTTCACCATGGGCAACCGCAGTTTCCAGTTGCCGGGACTGGGCAGCTACATGCAGTCGGCCGCGGACTCGGGCGATGTGCGCGCGCTGTTGAGCGGGATCGCGGTGGTGATCCTGATCGTGGTGGCAACCGACCAGCTGGTGTGGCGTCCGCTGATCGCCTGGAGCGACAAGTTCAAATTCGAGCAGGTGGAATCCGCCGATCGGGTTACGTCGCCCATTCTGACGCTGTTGCAGCGGTCCACATTGCTCAATTCCTTTTCCGGAAAACATCTGGACCCGCATCGAAGAGCCCATCTATCGCCGGCTGGCACGCGCGCGGGAACGCTTCGTGGTGCAGCCCCTGGACGAGGAAGCAGGACAAGGCAAAGGGATCGATCGGATATTGGGCGCTCGCGGGGGTGGTCGCGATCGTCGCCGTGTGGGCCCTGACGCAGGCAGCGTTTATGCTGCGCACGGTGACATGGCCGGAGTTGCGGGTGCTTCTGGAGGGCGCGGGGGCAACATTCCTGCGCGTCAACTCCGCATTGTTGATCTCCGCGCTGTGGACGATTCCGGTGGGCGTCGCGATCGGATTTCAATCCGCGGCTGGCGCGTGTCGTGCAGCCGCTGGCGCAGGTGATGGCGTCGGTGCCGGCTTCGGCGTTTTATCCAGTGCTGCTGATCGGGCTGATCCGGATCGGCGGAGGGCTGGGCATCGGCTCGATCGCCTTGATGCTGCTTGGCACCCAGTGGTACATCCTGTTCAACGTGATCGCCGGCGCAATGTCGATTCCGTCCGACCTGCGCGAAGTAACGACACTGTATCGCTTCACCCGGTTTCAGCGCTGGACCCGGCTGATTCTGCCGGGAATCTTTCCGTTCCTGATCACCGGGATGGTAACGGCCTCGGGCGGGGCGTGGAACGCGTCGGTCATGGCAGAGTACTCGCATGTGAAGGATCGCACGCTGGAAACGATCGGCATTGGCGCGCAGATCAGTTCGGCCACCGACCAGGGACGTTTTCCCATCATTCTGCTGGCGACGATTCTGATTGCGCTGATGGTGGTGACGATGAACCGGCTGGTATGGCGGCGCCTCTACCGGCTGGCGGAGACGCGCTACAAGCTGGAGGGCTAAAATAAGCTACTTCGGAACCTCAGTGCACGGAGCCGTTCATGCTGCGAGTGGGTCTGGTGGGATTCGGAATGGCGGGCCGCGTGTTCCATGCGCCGCTGATCTCCTCGGTGGATGGATTGGAACTGGCCGCGGTGGTCGAGCGCCACACCGACCAGGCTGCGCAACGCTATCCCGGGCTTAAAACTTATCGTGGCCTGGACGAGTTGCTTGCCGACACGTCGATCGACCTGGTGGTAGTGGCAACGCCCAGCGGCACGCATTGCGATGTGGCCCGGCAGGCGCTGGCTGCGGGCAAGAATGTCGTGGTGGACAAGCCGGTATGCGTGACATCGCGCGAAATCGGCGAGCTGATCGCGTTTGCGAAGTCCCAAAGCCGGCTTCTGATTCCCTTTCACAACCGGCGCTGGGATGGCGACTTCCAGACTGTCCGCCGGTTGCTCCATGAGCATCAACTGGGACGGATCGTGCACATGGAATCGCGCTTTGACCGGTGGAATCCGGGCGCGACGCGGCGTCCGTGGAAAGACGATCCAGGCCAGGGCGGCGGAGTCCTGCTCGACCTCGGCACGCACCTCGTGGACCAGGCGCTGGTGCTGTTTGGCAAACCGCTCGGTGTAGGCGCGGAGGTGTTGCGCGAACGCGATGGGCAGGGATCGGAAGACTCGTTGACGGTGCGATTGCGGTACGCGGGATGCTTCGTTACGCTCGGCGCCAACAATCTCTCGGCCCCGGCGGGGGCTCGTTTTCACGTGCGCGGGACGCGGGGGAATTTCCGCAAGAAAGGCGTCGATCCGCAGGAAGCCGCGCTGAACAAAATCACGCGCATCCCAGCCGGCAATTGGGGACAGGAGCCCTCGACTGAGTGGGGCCTGCTCTATGTCGACGTGGAAGGCGGCATGGTGTCGCGGCCGGTCGCGACCATGCCCGGAGACTATCGGGCTTACTACGAGGGCGTGCGCGATGCATTGCTGGGACATGCCCCGGCTCCGGTGAATGCCGTCGAGGCGTGGCGCGTAGCGCGGGTGCTGGAGTGGGCCCGGGAGAGTTCGGATCTACGGCGCGAGATCGAATGCGACTGGAGCGACGAGCCGGAATAATACTTCCGCTCGAAAGGAACAAATAATCCGTGCCCCATCCTTGCGACTTCTTTCGGTCGCAAGGGTGGAGACCGCGAACCCAAACCATTCTTTTCATCTTCCTCGGGTCGGCGACACAGTGTGAGACTAGGACACGTTTTTCGTCGGAGATACACCCACCATCAGCGTGCCGGTGCGGACGATGGAGTAACGGTGACGGGCGCGATGTTCCAGCCCTCGACTTGAATGACGGGAGCGTCGGAAATGCCGTCCGGGAGTTTGGCCGTCAGTTCCGTCGACTCGCCTGGTGTCAGCTCGATCCAGTTGTCGGACCAGAAGACGGGGGCGATCAGGCCTCCGGACTGTGTGCGCGCCGCGGCACGGACTCTGAAACGCGAGTGCGCTCGATGCATTTTTGAGGCGCAGGCAAATGGTATGGCCTTCGATTTCAGCATGCGCTTCCACTTGCGCTTGCGGCAGGCGCGTGAGGGCCGTCAGATCTTCATGGCGGGCTGCCGGAGTGCGCGTGTATTCGGTCTTGTTCCAGTCAAATGTGGTCAGCGTTCCCGGAACCCAGTAGAAGTTTCGGCTCAGACGCTTGCCGGTGGCATCGGAGAGAGTCAGATCGATGAAAAAGATGCGCTCGGGTCCCGAGTAGAGAGTTCTCGGGAATGGTGAACACGCGCTGGCTGCTGTCGGCCGTGGCGTTCACGACGTGCCCTGGCGCTGTAGAGCTCATTCCATTGCAGTCCGTGGACCTGCACGCTGGCCTGAAGATCCTCCACCGGCGCATAGGTGCTGTTGACGATCACGATGGAACGATCATCGTACGAATACTGAATGTGCACCGGCTCGCAGGCTTTCTTGGCGGCGAAGTACCCGGCGTCCGCGTCGAGATAGTAGTCGTAGAGATGCCAGATCATCGAGGGCCACGCGTTGTTCAGCATCCACTGAATGACGCCGGTGGCGAAGTACTTGTTTTTGCCATACGCCTCGAACATGGCGCGCTCGGAGTCATAAGCCATGGTCTGCGCCATGCGTTCGTAGTCGGCGGCCGACTTCGGCTTGGCGTAGACGGCTTCCATGGCTTCGTCGAGCGCTTTCAGGTTGGCGAATTCTCCGCCGCCATAGTGCAGCGACCAGGCGGCACTGGGCGGCCAGGCGTCCGCATCGGGGAGAAACTTCTGCCGGCTGGCGAGAGAAGGAAGCGCGGGACCGGGGCTGGTTTCAGTATTGAAGCCGAAGCCGCCGCCGTTGTGCTGGTCGATGTACCAGTAGCTGGGCTCGACGTAGTCGTAGGGGCCGGTCATCTTGACGCCGCTTTCCCCGGTGACCGTGGTGGTTGCACCCGTCGCAGAGGAGAGCACTGGGTTGGGCCAATGGGTCTCGGATTCGATGGCGAGATAGGCACGCTCCACATTGGCCGGCGGGGGATTGTCGCTGCCGTTGAGCCAGACGAGAAGGCTGGCGTGCTGGCGAAGGCGCAGCATCTGCGCGCGCAGCGACGCTGAGGCGATGGAGAGATCTTCCGGCGTCCAGTCCTTCCAGTGTTCCCAATGATCGCAACAGCACCAGCCCAGCATCACCAGGATGCCTTGCTCGTCGGCGAGGCGGAAGAATTCCTCGGTCTCCAGTTTGCCTTCAAGGCGGATGGTATTCAGATTCATATCGCGGACCAAATGGAACTGGTCGCGAAGGCGATGATCGTCGGTCCGCAGCAACATGTCCTGCGACCACCCGGCGCCGCGAATGAGAATCGGCTTGCCATTCACGCGAAAGAGACGACTGCCGTTCGACGTGAGTTCAGAAGTGATTTCTCGAAATCCGAAGTCGACGCTCTGCTCATCTGTCTTGATTCCCTGCTCTGCAAAGCTGACCGTGAGACGCTCGAGGTGCGGGTCGCCCATCTGGTAAGGCCACCAAGGCTTCGGGTTCTTCACATGGAGCGCGGGCAGTTGCTCCGGCGTCAATACGACGGTCTTGTCTTCATGCGCCGCAAGCTGCACCGGCTGCTCAAAACGAATGCCGGCCGCTGTGCCCGCGACCACGCCCTTGATTTCGTGTGACGATGCGTTGTGCAGTTCGGCGTAGATGGTGAGGTCCGCGGTGGCGAGCGAGGCATCGGTGAAATGCGTGACCGCCATGGGGGAGCGTACCGTGACTGCGCCGGTGGTCACGAGATTGACATCGCCCCAGAGGCCCATGTCTTTGTCGGGAGGACACGGATTCCAATCCACCCAGTTGATGCCGAGGTCTTTCTCTGTAGGCGCGAAGGTCTCGACGGCAAGGACGTTCTGCGCGCCGGGCTTGAGTAAGTCAGTAACATCGAAGTCGTAAGTGCGATAGGCGCCGGCGATGGCGGTCGAATCGGCAATCTGTCGGCCGTTCAGCCATAAGTTGCCGCGATAGTTGATTCCGCCGAAGTGAAGCCAGAAGCGCTGATCGCGCTCCGCCGCGGGAGGAGCGGAAAATTCGGTGCGGTACCACCAGCCGCAGCGGTAAGGGCTGTCCTGGGGCATGGGAAGGTTGGAGAAGTTGTGCCCGATGGGATACCCGGTGCCGGGGATGTTGCGCAGGTTCATTCCGTAATACGGATCGGGAACCACTTGACCGGCAGCCTGCGCCGCAAGCACTGTACTCGGCACCGATGTTTTCAACCAGTCATCGACTCCAAATGCGGGGCTGGAAATAGCCGCGCCGTCGGCCTTCGCGACGCATGCAGACTGCAACCGCCAATTTTCGTGAAGCGGATGCACGGTGCCCGCTTCCGCCGCCAAGGGAAGCGCGAAGATTGCCATAAGGCCGACTATCAATCCCGAAGCCTTCAATGTGACCACCCTAAGTCCTCAAAGTAGATGAAAAACCTGGTTTCAATCGTTTGAATAAACCATAGTTCGTTTGCTTACTGAGTAACAACTGTCAATGCGCGCCCCTTGCGGCGCGGCGGCGCCTCTACGCTTGCAATCGGAGGGCACGCTGTAGACTTACGGATCACAAGCTCCGGACTGGGCTTATGCAGGCGAGGCTTTTCTGCTTTGCCGGCACCGCGTTTGATCGCCTGCAGGACGCGCTCGGCGGCCTCCACCCCCATCTCCCGCAACGGCTGCCGGATGGTGGTCATGGCCGGGGTAGCTACCTCGGCGGGAAGCACATCGTCGAATCCCATCACGGAGCAGTCGTCCGGGACGCGCAGTCCGGCCTCGGTCAAGCCGCGCACCACGCCCAGTGCCGTCAGATCGTCAAAGGCGATTACAGCGGTAAAGGGACGTCCCGCGGCCAGCATCTTTCTTGCCAGGCGCAGGCCGCCTTCAAAGCCGGATGCGGGATCGGCAAGTCCGGGGAGTTGAAACACCAGCCTGGGATCGAGTTCCAGGCCGTCGTGCGCAGCCATCTTCTGAATCCCCATCCAGCGCGGCTCGCTGTCGCACATCTCGCGGGGCCCGCGAATCACGGCGATGCGCCGATGGCCGAGTTCTTTCAGGTGACGCGCCGCGAGTTCTCCGCCGGCCTCGTTGTCCACCAGGATGGAGTCGATGCCGCGGGCGATCAGATCCCGGCCCACGATCACGATGGGCACATTGTTCTTCTTCACGTCGGCGAGCAGGTTGGTCTCTTCAAACACCCAGCTTGCGATCACGATGACGCCGTCGGCGCGGCGCTCGAGGATCATATGCAGCGAGCTGTCGAAGAGCTTCCGCTGGGCCTGCGCATCGACCATGAGAGGAAGGTAACCGGCAGAACGCAGACCGGCCTGGATGCCGCGCATGATGGGGATGCAGAAGGGATCGGAGAGATCGAATCCCAGAACCCCGATGGACTGCGTGCTGCGGCGGCGCAAGGAGCGGGCATAGGCATCGGGATGATAGCCAAGCTGCTGGGCAATGGTCCGAATATGTTCGCGCGTGGTGGCGGCCACGTTCTGTGAGAGCGGCGCGGAACTGAGCACGATGGAGACGGTCGAGACAGAGAAACCGCTGGCTCGCGCGATATCGAGCAGCGTTACGTGACCTGACTTGCGTTGGCTCACTTGGTTCCCTTTTCTGTTGGCCCGCGCCGGAGCTTACCGAGGCGTTCGCCGGCCTTTTTTTCTTGACACGGTTTTGAGCCCGCCCTATATTCAGTCAACGCTTTGTTCAAACGTTTGAATCAATATAGAACAGGGGGTTCGGAAATGGGAATCAAAAAAACAAGGTACGCGCTCTTTTCTCAAGTCATCCTCGGCGCTCTTTTCATCTGCACGACCCCTCTACTCACGGCCCAGGCAGGCCGAGGCGCAATCAGCGGACTGGTGACGGATTCAAGCGGGGCGATCATCCCCGGCGCCATCGGTTACGGCCACGGAGACCGGAACCGGGGCGAAGCAGTCCGCGGTTACCACCGCGGCGGGCATCTACTCCTTCATCTCGCTCTCTCCCGGGAAGTACGACGTCAGCGCGAGTCAGACCGGATTCGAAACCGTCATTCGCAAAGGAGTGGTCGTTACTGTCGACCAGGCGACGACGGTCAACATCGCGCTCAAGGTCGGCTCGGTGAGCGAGGTGGTGACGGTAAACGAGAGCACCTCCCTGGTGGACACGACAAACTCCACGGTGGGCCAGCTGATTTCTTCCGAGACCATCGAGCGGGTTCCGCTGCTGACGCGCAACGTCTACGACCTGGTGCAATTGAGCGCCGGAGTTACGCCCGCGAACGGGGCTCCGAATTCGTCCAGTTCTTTTGCGATTCAGAACATTTCAAGCGGCCGGCCGGGCGTGGATGTGTCGTCGTACACGATCAACGGCGCGATTGTGGGGTCGGTCTACTACATGGTCGACGGCAGTCCGCTGGGCATCGCCGAGAACAACGCCGGCGCCATCATTCCGGCGCTCGACATTCCCGAGGATGGCGTAGAGGAAACGCGCGTGGAAACGCAGAACACGCCGGCTTCGTATCAGAGCGGCGGAGCCGGGGTGATCAGCCTGGTTACGAAGTCAGGGACCAACCAATTTCACGGCGATGTGTTCGGTGTTTTCCGGCCCGATGTCCTGGCCGCGAACGAGTACTTCAATAAGCAGAGCCAGGTGGGCGGGGGCATGCCCAACACGCCGCCGTCGTTTCATCGTTACCAGGAAGGCGGTGCCATCGGCGGACCCATCCTGCACAACAAGCTGTTCATCTTTGGCGATTACGAGGCGACGCAGCAGCAGCAGTTTGATGGTTCGAACACATTCACGGTGCCCACCAGCGCGGAACGCACGGGCGACTTTTCGGCCGACAACTTTACGATCTACAATCCGCTGGTTCCCGACAACCCGGACGGAACGCGGCAGGCATTTCCGAACAATGTGATCCCCAATCCCAATCCGACCGGACTGAAGTTTCTTTCCGAGATGCCCAAGTGCAATGTGAACCCGAGCACCTGCGATACAGATCCGAACGGCACGATCAACAATTTCTATCAGCCGGGACTTGATCCGACGACGGCGCAGAGATTCGACATTCGCGTGGACTGGACGCAGAGCGAAAAGCAGCGCATCTTCGGCCGCTTCTCTTTCGACCGGCTATTCACTTCCACTTACAACGCGTTCGGCAACGAGTGGGATCTGAACTACGCGCAGAACGTGACCAACGGACGCAATATCCTGCTGGCCGACGACCTGACGCTCGGTCAGACGACGGTGCTGTCGTTGCGCTACTCCTTCACCCGCCACTACGAGAACCAGGGCGGCGATCCGCGGCAGGTTGGATTCGACATCACCACGCTGGGATTTCCCGCTTCGCTGGCGGCCGAGGAGGTCTACAAGCTGCTTCCCTTCGTGATCTTCAACGACGTGGGAGGCGGCGTAGGCGGCACGGCGAACTACAACACGTTTCGATACGCCAGCGAGAACAGCGACGCGAGTGCGTCGATCACCAAGGTGCTGGGGCAAGCACGAGATATCGACCGGGCTTCGAATACATGAAGCGGTTCCTGAATGTGGGCCAGCCGCCGGCGCCTTCGGGCTCGTATGCCTTTGACATCTCGGCCACCGATCAAACCGTGAATTCCGCGATGGGCGGCAGCGACTTTGCTTCATTGCTGATTGGCATGGGGACGACGCCGGGCAGCGAGTCGGATAGCTATCCCAACTTCACGAAGGATCTTTTTGCAGCGGAAGCCAACCCGTACTATGCGGCCTTCGTCGAGGATACCTATCCGTCCGGTCAAGAGCTTCACGATCACGGCGGGACTGCGCTGGGACATTTTCGGCGGCAAGACGGAGCGGCATAACCGGCTGGAATACTTCGATCCGAAAGTCAGCGAACACGGTAGACGGAGTCTCCTACACCGGCGCCGAGATCTATGTCAGGAGTGGGCACCGGTCACCGTTTGCTACGAACCTGGCGGACTTCGGGCCGCGGCTGGGATTCTCATGGCAGCCGGTCCACAGCGCTGGTGGTGCGGGGCGGCGGGGGATTCTATTACGGCCCGAGCCCGCACATGGTGGGCGGCACGGGGCTGAACAGCGATGGCTTCTCGGCCAACACCACCTGGAACGCGACGGACTGGAATCAGGACCCGAACACGATCGCCTACGACTGTCCCGATCCGACGGTTCCGTGCAGCAGCCAGGGAAACACGATGATGGTAAGTCCGCTCAACGATCCGTTTCCCGAACGGCGTGGTGCCGCAGTTGACTTCGCCGCCGACGGGACTGGACGCCAATCTCGGCACTGGCCTCAACACGATGCTTCACTCGCAGCGCACCCCGACGACTTACAACTTCAATTTTGGATTGGAGTACGAACTGCCGCACCAGGTGGTGGTGAGCGCCGGCTATGTGGGCAGCCGCGGACTGTTTCTGCCGCTGGGCTCGGCGGATCTGAACACGCTCGACCTCGGCACGATCGGCCAGTACCAGTCGGCATTGCTCAACAACAGCGTGCCGAACCAGTGGGCGGCGATCCAGCCGGGCACGAATGCCAATTATGGCTCCGACATGGTTCCGCTGTGGGTCTCGCTTCAGGAGTATCCGCAGTTTGGCAGCGGCAGCTACGGCGATGGCAACGGCGTCGTGGTGCACGGATATCCGGGCGGCGATTCCGAATACAGTTCGCTGCAGACCAAGGTGCAGAAGAGACTGACGAATCACTTCACTGCTCTGGCCAGCTTCACGTGGGGCAAGCTGATGACGGACAACGGCAATCCGCCGCTCGGCTTTGTCGGCTCACATCTGGGCGGCGCCCAGGACTGGAAAAATCTCGATCTCGAACACTCGATCAGCCCGCAGGACGTGAAATACCAATTCACGGGAAGCGTCTCCTACGACCTGCCGTTTGGCAGAGGCCGCGCTGTGGACATGAATGGGGTGGGCAATGCTCTCGCCGGAGGATGGACAGCGAATCTTATCGCCTATTTGAGCACAGGCGTCCCCATCGCCTCACCCGGTGTTGGAGCCGGCACTTCGTATTTCAATCAGCGGCCCGATCTGAGCTGCAATCCAGCCAGCGGAGCTCCTCATTCAGCGGCCACGTGGTTCAATTACAACTGCTTTGCGATTCCCAGCAGCCCGTTTGTCGCGGGCAATGCCCCGGCGTACCTGGACCATGTTCGAACCATGGGGGCGAACGACTTCGATATTTCGCTGTACAAACACCTCTCGCTGGGTAAGGAGAAGGACCTGCGCTTCGAGATTTCCTGTTACAACATCGCCAACCGGGCCCAGCTCGGGATGCCTGGGACACCGAGCATCACCGCGGTGCAGACCCAGCCGTCGGTGGCGGCAACCTTTGGGCAGATCACGGCGACGGTCAATTCGCCGCGTCAATTCCAGTTTGGGGCGCGGTTCACGTTCTAATCGGCAGCCGAGGACGGTTGAGATTTCTTTGGCCTGACGATCAGTTGCGGATCGGGGCGAGGAGCGATTCGATTTCTGCGCGCTGCTCGGCGGTGAGCGGGATCAGTGGCGCCCGCGCGCGGCCGCCATAGTAGCCATTGAAATCGCAGGCCGCTTTCACGCCATTGATGCCGAGAGCGCCGACGATTCGCTGACTTGGACCGGCGATGCGCTCCTGCTTTTCGCGGGCAAGGTTCGGGTCGTGATCCTTCCACGCAAGATAGACTTCCTGGCAAGCCTGGGGGGCGCAGGCGGCGAACGCCAGAATGGCTCCGGCGGCGCCGGCTTCGAGGGACTCAAACATGGTTCCTGCCGACCCGCTGAGCACCTGGAATCCAACCTCTTTTGTCCGTGTCTTGAGCGGGGCCACCGGCGGAGGAGCCGCGACGGCGACTCCGGACCCAAGTTCCGCCAACGCGACGAACGTCGCCTCAGCCTCGGTTCTGGACGTGAGCATGCGGGCAGTCACGGGTTCGAAAACCGATGTGACGGTCACGATGCGCCGCGGCGCGGTTTGCGTCGCCTGAACGACGGCACGGATGCGAGCCACGTTCCCGCTCGAGTCCTTGATGCCGATGATGTTGGGGTGCTGCGCCAGCTCGGCCACAACTTCGACGGGAAAGTCATAGGGCACGAACTTCGGGATGTGGTAGAGCAGGACCGGCAGCGGCGATCGGTCGGCCACGCTGCGAAAATGATGCAGCACCGCCGCGGTGGTCATCTGCGGGGAGTAGTACATGGGCGTCCGGACCAGGACCGCATCGAAGCGCAGCTCCGCCGCCACCTCAGCGAGTTCCACCGTCGACTTGACGCTCTCGCGGCCAACTCCCGGCGATCAGGACCTTGTCGGGCGCGGCGGATTCGGCGACGGTCCGAAGCACATCCCGCGATTCCGCATCGTTCAGGGCTACCGCTTCGCCGGTCGAGCCCAGCACGACCATCCCGGCCAGCAGGCTGCGCGAATAGCGGGCGACGTTGGCTTCAAGCTTGCGGAAATAGATCCGCTCGTCGGGATAGAACGGGGTGGGAACGGCGGCAAAAACGCCCTCGATCAACATAGGTCCATTCTAGCTCCGGGGCAGTTCAATCGGCGCCCGAAATGAAGGCCTTGAGACCCGCCAGCCGTGTGACCCGATCCGGTGATTGTCGTTTGCCGTCGAGGCGTATACCCTGTTCACAAGACCACCGCTCAAAACACAGTGCGATTCACGGGCGATTCCAGGAGTAGTAGAAATGCCGATTTTGGTAACAGATGAGGACGACGGGACAGATAAGCTGTCCCAGCAGGCCGTGTCATTTGCGCTGCACACGATCCTGGCCGTGGGATCGTGGCTTCTCCTCATGCTGGCCGGCTACGCTCTCAATCCAGCTTCAGTTTCGCAGATGATCGTTCTGCTGCTGTCGATTCTGGTTCCGATGCTTGCCGGTAACGTTGTGGCCCGCTTTCGCCGCGATGAGATGGCGACCCATGTGTGGCTGGTGGGGTTGATCTGGCTGCTCATTGTGAGCCTGTGGGTCCTGGATATGCCGACTGGGCCGAATGCCTGCTTCCAATGCAGCGCGACCGAGAAGCTGACACGGACGTTCTTCAGCCTGCCCCGGCCAAGCGGACTGGTCGACGACAACGGACCGTTCTTTGGCACCTGGCCGGCGGCGGCGCTGCTTGGCTACTCCATCGGCGCACGCCTGGCGCTTCGGCGCCGGCGGGTGACGGCGTAGCATCGGCGCTTAACCAGATAAATCTGGGTGCCCCATCCTAGCCCGCTAGGTTGGGATCGATTGATCGGGGCCGATCAGGCGTGCGTCTCCGCGTGCAGATGCTGCAGTGCATGCACCGTGATCTGGCGCCGCTGAGTCGCAGCGATTCCTTCCACCGCGGCCTGAGCCGCCGCGATCGTGGTAATGGTGGGCACACGCGCCAGTGACCGCTGCGCGGCGAATCGCCTTCTCGTCGAAGATCGTGTCCGGGCCGCGCGGGGTATTGATGACGAGCTGAATGCGGTCTCCCTTGATGAGATCGACGACGTTGGGCCGGCCTTCTTTCACCTTGAACACAGTATCGATGGCGAACCCGAGCCCGGCTTCCAGCACTCCGGCCGTACCTTCCGTAGCCACGATCTTGAAACCGAGATCGACATAGCGCTTGGCCAGTTCTATCACCGCAGGCTTGTCGTGGTCGTTGACGCTGAAGAAGACCGTGCCGCCTGTGGGCAGCACCTGCCCTGCGGCAAGTTGCGCCTTGGCGAAGGCCTCGCCAAACGTGAGAGCCACACCCATGACCTCGCCGGTGGATTTCATCTCCGGCCCCAGAACCGTGTCGACGCCGGCGAACTTGTTCCAGGGAAAGACGGGCGACTTGACATAGAAGTGAGTTCCAACTTCGAGGTCCTTGCCGCTGGCCAACTGTTCGGGCAGCAGTTCGCGCAGCGTCCGGCCCGTCATCAGCCGTGCGGCCACTTTGGCCAGGGGAATGCCGGTTGCCTTCGAAACGTAAGGAACGGTGCGCGAGGCGCGCGGATTGACTTCGATCACGTAGACGCGATCTTCGCCGTCGCCGTTGCGCTGAATGGCAAACTGAAGATTGACCAGGCCGATGACCTTGAGCGCCAGCGCGAGCTTGCGGGTGTAGTTGCGCAGCACCTTGCAGCGTTTCTTCGCGGATGCCCACGGGCGGCAGCACGCAGGACGAATCGCCGGAATGGATACCGGCTTCTTCGATGTGCTGCATGATTCCGGCGATGATCACGTCCTTCGAATCGCAGAGGGCATCGACGTCCACTTCGATTGCGCTTTCGAGGAAATGATCGACGAGCACCGGCCGCTCCTGCGAGTACTCGACAGCCTCGCGCATGTAGCGGGCCACGGCTTCGGCATCGTAGGCGATGACCATGGCGCGGCCGCCGAGCACATAGCTGGGCCGCACCAGCACCGGGTAGCCAATGCGTTCGGCGACCGCCAGCGCCTCATCGACGCTGGTGGCGGTGCCTCCGGCGGGCTGAGGAATCTGGAGGTCGTCGAGCAGCTTGCCGAATTGCTTGCGGTCTTCGGCCAGGTCGATCGACTCGGGCGAGGTGCCGATGATGGGCACGCCGGCCGCGCGCAGCCGCTGGGCCAGGTTCAGAGGCGTCTGGCCGCCGTACTGCACAATCATGCCGATCTGCGCGCCCGACTGCGCTTCGTGGTTGTAGACGGCGAGCACGTCTTCAAGGACAAGCGGCTCGAAGTAAAGGCGGTCGCTGGTGTCGTAGTCGGTGGAAACCGTCTCGGGATTGCAGTTGACCATGATGGTTTCGTAACCGTCTTCCTTGAGCGCGAAAGCAGCATGGCAGCAGCAGTAGTCGAACTCGATCCCCTGGCCGATGCGATTGGGACCTGAGCCGAGAATGATGATCTTGGGCTTGTCGGTTGGAGGCGCTTCGTCCTCTTCGTCGTAGGTCGAGTAGAGGTAAGGCGTCATCGACTCGAACTCGGCGGCGCAGGTGTCGACGAGTTTGAAGACGGGCTTGATGCCTTTGCTCTCGCGCAGTTCCCTCACCTGCTTGACGCCTTCGTTGCCTTCGAGCTTCCACTCGGTTGCGATGCGTTCGTCGCTGAGGCCGAAGCGCTTGAGCTGGCGCAAGTGTTCCGTCTCGATTTCGGCGGGAGTGGTTTGCGCGATGCTCTGCTGGGCCAGCGTCACCTCGCGAATCTGGTGCAGGAACCACGGATCCATGCCGGTGAGCCGGGCGACTTCGCGCACGCTCATGCCGCGCTCGAAGGCGAAACGGATGTAGCCGAGGCGTTCGGGGCGCGGCGTGACCAGCATCTGCGTAAGGCGGCGCGGCTCCAGAATTTCGGCGCCGGTTTTCTTGCCGGTTTCGAGGGCGCGCCACGCCTTCATCAGCGCTTCTTTGAAGGTGCGGCCCATGGCCATGACTTCGCCGACCGACTTCATCTGCGGGCCGAGTGTGTCGTCGGCGCCGGGAAATTTCTCGAACTGCCACTTGGGGATTTTTACGACGACGTAGTCGATGGTGGGCTCGAAGCAGGCCGGTGTCTTGCGCGTGATGTCGTTGGGAATTTCGTCGAGCGTGTAGCCGACGGCGAGCTTGGCGGCGATTTTGGCGATGGGAAAGCCGGTGGCCTTCGACGCCAGGGCCGACGAGCGCGACACGCGCGGGTTCATCTCGATCACGGTCATGCGGCCGTTGGCGGGGTTGACGGCAAACTGCACGTTCGAGCCGCCGGTCTCGACGCCGATTTCGCGCATGACGGCGATGGCGGCGTCGCGCATCTTCTGGTATTCGCGGTCGGTGAGCGTCTGCGCCGGCGCAACGGTGATGGAGTCGCCGGTGTGCACGCCCATGGGATCGAAGTTCTCAATGGAGCAGATGATGATGACGTTGTCGGCGAGGTCGCGCATCACCTCGAGCTCGTATTCCTTCCAGCCCAATACGCTCTCTTCGAGAAGGCACTCGTGCACGGGCGAAAGATCGAGGCCGCGCGCGAGAATCTCCATCAGCTCTTCGCGGTTGTAGGCAATGCCGCCGCCGGAGCCGCCGAGCGTGAAGCTGGGACGGATGAGAACCGGGAAGCCGAGCTTGGCGGCAAAGTCGAGGCCGTCGCGAAGATTGTTGATCAGCGCCGACTTCGAGACCTCGAGGCCGATGCGGATCATCGCGTCCTTGAAGAGCAGCCGGTCTTCGGCCTTCTTGATGGCTTCGAGCTTGGCGCCGATCAGCTCCACGTTGTAGCGATCGAGAATGCCGGCGTCGGCAAGATCGACAGCGAGGTTGAGCGCGGTTTGTCCGCCGACCGTGGGCAGCAGGGCGAACTTGCCCGGATTCCGCTGGGACGCGAGCATCTCGGCCTCGACGCGGATGATCTCTTCGACGTAGTCGCGCGTGAGCGGCTCGATGTAGGTGCGGTCGGCCAGCTCCGGATCGGTCATGATGGTGGCCGGGTTCGAATTCACCAGCACCACCTCATAGCCTTCCTGCCTGAGAGCCTTGCAGGCCTGCGTTCCGGAGTAGTCAAACTCGGCCGACTGGCCGATCACAATCGGTCCGGAGCCGATCACGAGGATCTTTTGAATGTCATTTCTGCGTGGCATTGTCTGTTCTCATTGGTTGCGGAGAATTCGAGGCTGGAGTTGAAGGGCAGCGGCATCAGACTGAAAGGTACGGGCTTCAGCCCGTACATCCGCAGGACTGCTTAGGGGCTTTAGCCCCTGAGGGAAAGTTGCATTCGGGAAATCCAGGTACGGGTAGAGCACGGATTCTTCTACCAGATGCGCGCGAACCGGATTCTTGCGAATGTAGTCGAGATGGCGGTTCCAATCCTCTTCATCGCGAATTCGATGATCAGTGAATCCGTGTTGCCAGATCTCACCTTTCCAATCGAGTTCGCGCTTTGCTCGAAACGAAAAGCCGCCTTTGACTAACTGAACCGCCTTCTCGACGGACTCGGCAGGAGTTATCAGCAGATGCAAATGATCAGGCATGATGACAAATCCATGCAGAATGAAATCTGTCTTTGCATAATGAGTGATCGTCGCCGTCACCAATCTTGCCCAGCGCTCGTGGCGGAAGAAAGGTTTGCGTCCGTCTGTCTGAGTAGAGACGAAGTATGCGTATTCGTTTTTTCGAATTGCTTCACGCTTCGGTCGCATCCTCTTCCCCTCAGGGGCTAAAGCCCCGCATCTTTACTAATCAAGATGTACGGGCTGAAGCCCGTACCCTTCAATGCTGTTGCCCCGCTTTTCGGCGTATGGTCTCCTCGAATTCACGCTTGCTCGTGACCACCGCGGAGCACGCATCCATGCACGCGCCCGGACCCACGATCACGTACAGCTTCTTTCGTTCGACACGGGTCACAATCTCATCCGTCACTACAATTTCCCGAACCGCGGGCGCATACTTCGAACGCGCTACGTTGAAACATGTATCGGCCGGAAACATGCTCGAAGCGAAACTCCCCCGATTTGTTCAGTCCGAGTCTGAAACGCAATTTTGTCGTCCTTGACCAGCGTGACCTCAAGGTCAGCGACCGCATGTCCGGAGGTGTTCACAACCAGCCCCTCAACATGGGTCAGGTGTTCCGGTCCGGGGATATCGATCTGCGAGCTAAACCCAGGAGCAGCGGCCAGAATCAAAGCAGTCCAGATCGCTCCGTCCAAAAAACAGCGGAGCCAAAAGCCCCGCTGCGGTTGAACGCCCTTAATGATGCTCATCACGTGACTCATCCCTTCCACTCCTCCATCATCTGGCGGAAGTCGCGGAAGAGGTAATGCGAATCGTGGGGGCCGGGGGCGGCTTCGGGGTGGTATTGCACGCTGAAGAGCGGCAGCGTCTTGTGGCGCAGGCCTTCGAGCGTCTGGTCGTTCAGGTCGACGTGGGTTAACTCCACCTCGTTGGCGTTGATCGAATCCGGATCGACAGCGAAGTTGTGATTGTGGGCCGTGATCTCGACCTTGCCGGTGGCGTTGTTCTTCACCGGATGATTGCCGCCGTGATGGCCGAATTTGAGCTTGTAGGTGCGGCCGCCGAGAGCCAGCCCGCAGAGTTGATGGCCGAGGCAGATGCCGAACACCGGCACGCGGCCCATCATGTCGCGGATGGCGCGCACGGCGTAGTCGACCGGTTCGGGATCGCCGGGACCGTTGGACAGAAACACGCCGTCCGGTTTCATGGCGAGCACGTCCGCAGCGGTAGTTTCCGCCGGAACCACGGTGACGTTACAGCCCTCGCGAGCGAGCATGCGCAGAATGTTCTGCTTGATGCCGAAGTCATACGCCACTACGTGCAGCTCGCGCTGCTCTGCGTTTCGGATGAGATTCGTGGGAAGAAGGGGATCTCCCGCCTGATAACGCGGATCGGACTCGTCGAATGTGTAGAACAGCTTGGTCGAAACCACCTTCGCCAGATCGGTGCCGTCCATCTTGCGAATCGCGCGCGCGCGTTGAACGAGAACTTCAGGATTCGATTCGGAAGTCGAGATGACGCCGCGCATTACGCCGTGCGTGCGCAGATGGCGCACCAGGGCGCGCGTGTCGATCTCGGCCAGCACCGGAACCGCGTACCGTTCCATGTACTCATCGGTGACCTGTTCGGAGCGCCAATTGGAACTGACCTGGGAGAATTCTCGAACAATCAGGCCCTCGATATAGGGCTTGGCCGCTTCGTTGTCTGCCTGGTTGGTGCCGTAGTTTCCGATTTGCGGATTGGTTAGAACGACGATCTGACCGGCGTAGGAAGGATCGGTGGCGATTTCCTGGTAACCGGTTAGGGAAGTATTAAAAACGACCTCGCCCTGGCATTCGCCGGGATGCCCATAGCCGAGGCCCTTGAAGATGCGCCCGTCTTCGAGCGCGAGCAGTGCATTCATTCCCTCTCCGAGGAGTGGATTCAATAGATTTTAGCAGGAATTGGACCCTTCCCTGGAAATGAAAAGACGATCCGCCGATATTTTGACGGGAGTGCATTCGGCATCGCTTTATACTTGCCGCTGTAATGTTCGATTCGCCTCGTTTACGCCGCCTTCTGGTCGTGTTGGCTCTTTGGCCTCCTGGGGCGTGGCCGGCGTTTTGCCACGCTCAGGAACAACCGAAATTCACCAACGAAGTCCACCTCATCGATTTCACGTTCAGTGTGCGGAAAGCAAACGGCACGCTTGCCGGCGGGCTCACCCGCGATGATTTCCAGATCACCGAAGACGGTGTGCCGCAAAAGATCGCGTTCTTCGGCCGGGAAAACGATCTCCCTCTCACGCTCGGCCTCATCGTCGATGTCAGTGATAGCCAGAGCAAATTCATCAGACGCCACCACAAAGACATCGAGAGCTTCCTCACAACCGTTCTTGGACCGCATGATGAAGCGTTCACGATCTGCTTCGGGAACCACCTGCGGTTGACCAATGATGCATCGTCTTCCATTCCGGCCATCATCACCGGCCTGCAACGCTTCGACAAGGGAGACCGGAACTTTTCCGAACTGGCTGCCGAAGATAAGCGCGATGCGCAGTCAGGCGGCGGCACGGCTCTCTACGATGCCATCTATTACAGCGTTCAGCAGAAACTGGCCGGCACGACGGGACGTCGGCGAGCGCTCATTCTCTTCACCGACGGTGAGGAGAATGCCAGTGCCCACGATTTGCTCGACGCAATCGGCGCGGCACAGGATGCCGACACCCTGGTCTACGCTATCCGCTACACCGAGGGTGAAAACAGGCTGACCCCACACGCGCGCCAGGGGATTGCGGCGCTTCACCATCTGTCGTCGGAAACAGGCGGAGCCGATTTTGACGCATTGCACATGAATATGAGTGAGGCCTTTGAGCAGATTGCGCAGGAATTGCGCTCCCTCTATTCGGTGGCTTACCACTCCACAAACCACGCGCGAGACGGAGTCTTCCACAAAGTTGTCATTGCGACGACCGATCCCTCGTACAAGGTTCGAGCCAGAACCGGATATTATGCGCGATAAAACCTGACCTGCCGCTTATTCAACGACGCCCGCGTCCCGGGTGGGCCAGTAGACGAAAACCGCTTTGCCGTAAATCAGATCGCGGTCGACGGGACCGAACTCGCGGCTGTCGGAGGAGATGGAACGATGGTCGCCCATCATGAAGTAGCTTTCTTCCGGCACAACCATCTCGGCCATGGAACGCATGTCACGATACTGTTCGGGCACATAGTTTTCCCTGATGGCCTTGCCATTCAGAAAAACGCGGCCGTGGTCAATCAAAATGCGGTCGCCGGGCAGAGCGATCACCCGCTTGATATAGCTCTTTTCGGGGTCGCGCGGATAGTGGAACACAACCACGTCGCCACGATGAATGGCGGAGATCCTGTAAACGAACTTGTTAATGAACAGGCGATCGTGATCCTCCAGGCGGGGCAGCATGCTGGTGCCTTCCACCCGGACGGGCTGATAGAGGAAGGTGATGATGAGGACGGAAACCGCAGCAGAAATAACGATATCGCGAAGCCAGAGCGCAATCCCGCTTCCCCTGGAGACTTCGGAGGGCACGACAATGTGTGCGCCCGGGGGGGCGATCGGCGTGTCGGGCCCCGCTTCCACGGGCATGGCTTCCACGGTTGTGGAGGATTGCAGTTCGACGGGTTCCTGGGGCAACATTTCCATCTTTTTTTAATTTACTCGCAACCAAGCCCTCCCGGAGGGCACATCACGCGAGCGCGAGTAGGTTTTTCAAGAGGTTTGGGCTGATTGGCAGAAGGAACGAGTTCGGAAGGGGGGACGACACCGGCGAGGTTGGCTTCCTCAAGGATCAGCGGCCGCTGCAAAATCATCTCGATCTGGGTTCCGGATTCAATATTGACGTCGGCGCCGCGGGTGAAGAGCGACACAATCCCGGCCGTGGCGAGTCCCGCCCCGATGCCATAGAGGCCCCCGGCAACCCCGTGGCCCGACTCCAGGCCTCCGATGGAGCCGACCGTTGCGCCGGTCGGAATCGCGACCGCTGCTACCTTCCCCATGTTGCGGGTCTTGTCGCTGTCCTGCTCAATGGTTCCCTCGCCGTCGTCCTTCACGGTTTGTTTCTTTGCCCCGGGAACGCTTTCGACCAGCCCGGGAATCTCGACCACCGATCCATTGGGAAAAATAATGGAGGTGAAGTGCATGTCAAGTTGCGCCTTGCCCTTCACATGACCGGCGCGCTCCACCCGGTCGACAACCCCCTGCACATAGACCCCCGAGGGGATCATCACCCGATTGCCGACGACGACTGGGAACGAAGAGGCCAGGTATACGCCGTCTCCGGGCTTGGCGCTATGGGTATTCACCGAACTGCGCAGTTGGAGCAACACCTTGGTGCCTGCGGGCACGGTGTAGGTCTTCCTGGCTGGGGCAGCCGGGGCCGAGCCTGGAGCAGCGGGTTCTGCGACGGGAGCAGCGGCCCCAGCGGGCGGCACGGTGGCCGCGGGATCAGCCGGTACAGCAGCCGGGGCCGGCGTCTGGGCGGCCGCAGCCGGATTCGCAGACGAATCAGACGACTGCGCGAAGCCGATGTCCGCGACGGCTGCCATGAGCCCGACCATGGATACTGCCGCAAGTGCACGTTGAGTCCACCGCATACATCTTCCTCCCGGCTGTACTTATAGATAGACGAAAGGTACAAAGGCAAGGATAGCCTGATTGTGGGACTGCGCGGCCCCAAAATATAAGTGATCACACGCATTGGGGCCTGATTCGCGGTAGGATGCAACCAATGCTATGGCTACCGACCCCGCCATGACCGCTGCTCGTCCGACCGATCCTCACGATCGGTTCGCCGCCGTTTATCGCGTGCTGGAGACGGCCATTGGGGAGCGGGCCTTCCCGGGCTGTGCTTTCGGCGCGGTGGCCGGCGGAGAGGTGTTTCTCCAGGACGGGCTGGGACGCTTTACCTATGACGAGCGAGCCCCGGCTGTCGAACCCCGGACCATGTACGACGTGGCCAGCCTGACCAAGGTGGTCGCCACTACCGCCGCGGCCATGCTGCTGAACCAGCGCGGACTGCTCGATTTGGAGATGCCGGTGGCCGAGTTGCTGCCCGGTTTTGTGATCTGGAGGCCCCCAGGCACCTGGGCGCGCCATGTGACCGTTCGGCATCTGCTGGCGCACAACTCGGGCCTGCCGGGGTACGTCGAGCTCTTTCGCAACGCGCCTACGCCGGCGGAGCTGTTCCGCTCCTGCCTCGAATTGCCCTTTGAAGCGCATCCGGGCGAGCGCGCCGAGTATTCCGATCCGGGTTTTATCCTCCTGGGAAAGGCTCTGGAAGTCGTCATGCGGGAGTCGCTTGCCTCCTGGGTGCGGCGGGAGATTTTTCATCCGCTTGAACTGGCGGCCACGGGGTTCACTCCCGCCCGGTACCTCTCTCCCGGTATCCCTCCGACAGAGGAAGACCTGACGTTTCGCCGGCGGGTCATCCAGGGCGAAGTCCAGGACGAGAATGCGTCGGTTCTGCACGGCGTGGCTGGCCATGCGGGGCTGTTTTCAAACGTGCCGGATCTACTGCGCTTCGCCAGTGAGATTCTTGGCGCTATCCGGGCGCCTTCGGGCGCCGAAGAGCCTCGGCCGGGGCTCTTCACAGCGTCGGTTATCGAACGCTTTTCCGAGCGCCAGGGTCCGGCTGGCAGTTCGCGCGCGCTGGGTTGGGATACGCCATCAGAGGACTCGTCATCCGGCCGTCATTTTTCCTCCCGGTCCATTGGCCATCTTGGCTACAGCGGCTGCTCATTGTGGATCGACCTGGAGGCCGATATGGCAGTGGTTTTACTCACCAATCGAACCTGGCCGGACCGGAAAAATCAGGCCATCCGGGCGGTCCGCCCGGCATTTCACGATGCCATTCGCAGAGCTTTGAGCGGCTCTTGAAATAGCACTTTCGGTACGACCCCGGTGTCATAAAATTTTCTTCATTGCCTGGTTCCCAGCTACAATGAGAATCTGGGGACAGGTGCGAATGTTAACCAGCATGACGACGCAAGAGACCGCCGGAAATCAGGGAAAAGAGGATTCAAAGAAAGATCAGGCATCCTTGCTTCAAGAGCTGATGACGGAGAGCCAGAACGAGGCTTCTCAGGGATTTGATACCAAGTCCGCACTTGAAATCGCCCGCATCATCAACCATGAAGATGCCAAGGTTGCGGCGGCCGTCAAGAAGGCCATTCCCGAATTAGCACAGGTAATCGACCAGGTGGCGCGCAGCCTTCGCGACGGCGGGCGGCTCATTTACGTCGGCGCCGGGTCGAGCGGCCGGATCGCTGCCCTCGACGCCTCGGAATGCCCCCCAACCTATTCCACAGCTCCCGGACAGGTGCAGTACATTATGGCCGGCGGGCCCAAGGCGCTCGCCTCCGCGGTCGAAGTAAATGAGGATTCGGAAGAGCTGGGCCAGCGGGACATCGCACGCCGGCGCCCCACCCGCAAGGACGTGGTTGTTGGTGTCTCGGCGTCGGGCCGCACCCCGTACGTGGTGGCTGCCGTGGCCTACGCAAGGGCCCGCGGAGCTCATACCGCCGCCGTAACCTGCAATCACGGCACCCCGCTGGCGGAGGCGGCCGAGATTGCAATTGTTGCCGAAGTCGGTCCCGAGGTTGTGTCGGGCTCGACGCGCATGAAAGCCGGCAGCGCCCAGAAAATGATCCTGAACATGATCACCACCGGCGCGATGACCCGCCTCGGCTATGTGTACGAGAACCTGATGGTCAACGTGCACATGCAGAATTCGAAGCTGGTAGAGCGCGGAATCCGAATCCTGATGTGCGCCTGCAAGATTGATCGAGCGACGGCGGTCGATACGATCAAGAGCGCCGGGCGAAGCGTCCCCGTGGCGCTGGTCATGCTCAAGGCGAAGGTCGACAAGCCGGAAGCGGTGCGCCGCCTGGCAAAGTCAGACGGCAATGTCAGACTCGCGATCGAAGATAACGTACTCGAACTCTGATGCTGGCGGGCTTCTGGACCGCGCCAGTCGTTCCCCATCTCATTCGCCCTGCTTCGGCGCAGCAACGCGTGTCAACGGAATGTCTTTTCCGCTGATGTGTATCGTTACGCGATCGACAGCTCCCTTCTCATCTGGAGAAAACAGGACCGTAGCCGGCATGTCGTTGCAATAGAATTCAGTGTCGGTCGCGGCGATGAGTCCGTAAGGCGCAGGTTGTCCGGTTCCCAGTACATACAGCCTGCCATTGCGTTCCGTGACCTGCAGTGTCAGCGGACCGACCTGGTAGTTGCCCACATAACGCGCCAGTGTTTCGGGTCTTGGATGCACAATGGGGCGCACGGTGGGAACTTCATACTTTTGCCCGAACAGGATCGCGGCCAGATCCTGGCTGACGGCGATGTTGTTGGATGTTTCGAAGTTCCACATCACGATCAGCACCGCATCATCGTCGGGATAGCGCGTGAACTGAGACACGAATCCGTTCACCCAGCCGCCGTGTCCGACATAGCGATGGCCCTGGTCCTGGCCGATCATCCAGCCGTAGCCGTATTCAGCTTCCAGCGGAAACGGCGGCGGCGCCGTCCAGTGTCCGTAGGCCGTCCAGGCTTTTGCGGTAATGGCCGCGCTGAAGATCTTGCCCGATTTCAGGGCACGATCAAAGCGATACATGTCGTCCACCGTGGAGCGCAGGGCGCCGGCGGAATATGTGTAGGCAGGATCCCCATAGGTCGCGTTAATGACGGTCTCGCCGTCGAACCGGTAGCCGCTGGCCCGGTGGGGCACCACATCCACCGCATGATCGACCGTAGTGTGATTCATCCCGGCCGGCCGGAAAATGTTCTCGGTCAGATAGTCCTCATATGACCTTCCGCTCACCTTTTCGATGACCCGGCCGAGCAGAATGTAACCGGCATTGCTGTAGCGCAGGACTTCTCCAGGCTTCGTCAACAGTGGTTTGCCGGCATATTCCTTCAGAGCATTCTCGATGTGGCGCGGGTTATCGAAATCGCTATAGGCCTTCGCGCTTGTGAAATCCGGTATCCCGGACTTGTGGCAGAGGAGCAGGTGAATGGTGATGCCGTCCCAGTCTGCCGGCATCTCTGGAATGTACTTTGAAACCGGGTCAGTGACCTTGAGCAGGCCCTTTTCTTCCAGTTGCAGAATGCTGAGGGCCGTGAACACCTTGGTAATCGAACCGATGCGAAAAACCGTCTCGGGCGTGTTGGCCACGTTGAGTTCAAAATTGGCCATTCCATAGCCCTTGCGCAGGAGGACCTTGTCTCCTTTGGCGAGCAGTACTGCTCCGGAAAAGCGTCCTTGCTTGGCCCAGGCAGAAAGGTATTGGTCGGCATTGGCAGCGATATTCTGGGCCTGAACATCCTGGCCCTGAACGACAGACGCGGCCGACAGCAGCACAGCTGCACCCGCGATTAGGCGAACGAATGAACGCATTGACATCTCCTTGCTTGAGGGCCCGGCGCACACTTCGTTGCCCACCCATCAGCCGATACTACGGAAGCGATCCACTTGCGGTGCCACTTGTCACATCGAAGTGTGATGTCGCCTAAGCGCGCGCCTGCCGGGTGAGTGATTGATGAGCAGGCGCGCGTTGGTTGAGCCAACCGACAATTTGGCTCGGCAAACCTGTTTCACAAGCCCTGGGCTGGGCGTGATGATGAGCACGCCGCTCCTGCAGCATCTGTTCGAACTGCTGCTTCTGGGTATCGTTCAACACCTTGATACGAAGGTATCGCCGATACCATCGTTCAATTGTTTTCACTCCCGGACGTCTGGCTTAATAACAATCGTTCCAGAGGCATGCCAGATCGGGATTAGAAACGCAGTTTGTGAAGGAGAACACACGATGCCTGAACCTATGAGGGAATCCGTGGGTCTGCCGTGGATTGGCGGGTGGGGCGGAAATGATCGACACGTGGCGCTAAAACACAGGCTGATGCTTGGCGTGATCAGTGCAATGCTGGGCGGTTTGCTACAAGGTTGCACCGCCGATAAACATCCCTCTCCGGAGGAAACGAGCCTGGCCAATGCGGCTAAGGACGTTACCATCCCGTTGGAGGCAGGAAACAAGAAGAACCCGCTGCCCGAGACGGATGAGGTCGTGAGCCAGGGCCAGGAAGTGTTTCTTGGGTCTTGCGCCCAATGCCACGGTGCGGACGCGCGCGGAGACACGAACGTCGGGCGCAACATGGCCCCGCCAGCCATGGACCTGAGCTCATCCCACGTGCAGCACTGGAGCGACGCCGAATTGTTTTGGATCATACAGAACGGAGTACGCCTCACCGGCATGCCTGCCTGGCACTCGAGCATTTCCGATAACGACACGTGGAAGCTTGCACGTTTCATCCACCACCTTCCCCGCCTCGACGCTGCCTCGGCCTCCACAGCAGTCCCGTCGCAGGCAAAAGCCGCGATTTCGACGCAGGATAAGTACGCCCTCAAAATACCGAATGGCCTCGCGTTCTCCGAGTTCAGGGGATACGAAGGATGGCCGGTGATCGCCATCAGTCATAACGGAGATAAGCTCGCTGCTATCCTTGGGAATCCTGCGATGATCAACGCCTATAAGGCGGGCATTCCGGGTAACGGAAAGCCCTTTCCAGATGGCGCCAAGATGGTGAAGGTACATTGGAACGCGAAAGTGGATGCCGGCGAACCCGGTGCGCCGGCGGTGCCAGGTACGCAGCATGACGTTGATCTCATGCTGAAGGACAGCAAGAGGTTCGCGGACAGCGGCGGATGGGGTTACGGCGCGTTCGAGTATGACGCAGCGTCCGATACGTTCACACCTGCGACCTTGAAAGACAAGCCACCGCAGGGGCACGACGCCAAGTGCGGGTTCGCGTGCCACTCGGCAGTAAAGACAAAGGATTATGTATTCACAGATTACGGGCGCAGGTGAAGCGGCGTGAGCAGGCGGTTCTTCTGTCACACGTTCCTGGTGTTGACGGCAGGATGACTTGGATTAGAGCAATGCATCGCACCTGCGCGCCATTTTTTCACGCAGGTGCGATGCAGGTTTAAGGTACGGGTCAACGCTGCCCGGACAAGGCGGTGTTATTGAGCCTGCGGCTGCGAGTTGTGATGAGCGCGCCGCTCCTGCAGCATTTGTTCGAACTGCTGCTTCTGGGTATCGTTCAGCACCGCTTCGATCTTGTTCTTGCTGTCCTGCATAATGTCGTGTGCCTTGGCGCGCCGATCCTGCGGGGCCAACGAACTGTCGGAGCGGAGGCCCTGCATCTGCTGTTGACGCGCTTCGAGAATGGGCTTGATCTGCGCCACCTGATCGCTGGTCAATCCAAGCTTCTTGCCGAGGTGATCGGCCTGACGGTCGGGGTTGACTTCATGATTGGGCTTACCCTGCTGGTTTGCAGCAGCCTGGGGCGCATTGGATTGTGGGGATTGATCCGGCGCCTGCGCCAGCACCACACCCGTGGTCAGCAGCGCGCCGAGCAACATAGATATTGTCTTTGTATGCATAAGTGTTTTCTCCGTAAGGGCTGGGTCCTTCCACCCTGCTCCCTTGTTCCTTACAGACACGGCCTCGCCCATCTAGTTGCTCGCCCGCCTGATTGCAGTGGAACCTGGTTCGTATCGGGAAGTACGGCCTTTCCACGGCAATGGCGCGTTTCCGATTTAAACTCTGAGATCAGGAGCGATTGCGAACAGTGGACAGATTTATCATCACCGGCGGATCTCCGCTGGAGGGAACCATACGGGTTTCCGGCGCCAAGAATTCGGCCCTGCCGTGCATGGCCGCGGCCATCCTGACCGACGAAGAGGTGGTCCTCGAAAATATTCCCCAGGTGCGGGATATCGAGACCGAGCGCAAGCTGCTGGCTTCGATGGGGGCGGAAGTGGAGTTGAGCAGCGAGGCGAGCTGCTGGTGCACCAAGATCCGCTGCGCCTCGCTTTCCGACCCGGTTGCGAAGTACGAAATTGTGAAGACCATGCGGGCCAGTTCCCTGGTGCTCGGCCCGCTGATCGCGCGCGCCGGAATGGCCCGGGTGGCGATGCCGGGCGGCTGCGCCATCGGGGGCCGGCCCATCGACCTGCACATCAAGGGACTGGAAAAGATGGGCGCTCAAATCGTCCAGGAGCACGGTTACCTTGAGGCGCGCGCCGACCGTCTCCACGGCACCCACCTGGTGTTCGACAAGATCACGGTGACCGGCACCGAGGATCTGCTCATGGCCGCAGTGCTGGCCGAGGGCGAGACCTTGATGGAGAACTGCGCGCGCGAGCCCGAAGTCTCCGACCTGGCTGCGCTTCTGAGTGCGATGGGAGCCAGGATTGAAGGGGCCGGCACGGCCACCATCCGGGTGCAGGGTGTCAGCCGGCTGCACGGCGCGCGGTACACCATCAATCCCGACCGTATCGAAGCGGGCACATTCCTGGTTGCAGGGGCGATCACGGGCGGAGACCTGACCGTCTCTGGCTGCAACCCCGCGCATCTGGGCGCGGTCATCGGGAAGCTGCAGGAAGCGGGGGTGCGGGTCGATGTTCTCGGCCCGGACGCGGTGCGCGTTCAAAAGAATGGAATCCTGCGAGCGGCCGACATCTCGACCGAGGAATATCCAGGCTTCCCTACCGATATGCAGGCCCAGTACATGGCCCTTGCAACCCAGGCGGAAGGCGTGAGCATTGTGAAGGAGAATATTTTTGAGAATCGGTTCATGCACGTGCAGGAACTGGTCCGCATGGGCGCGAACATCAAAGTCGAGGGCAGGACAGCCACAGTGCGCGGAGCCGCCAGATTATCGGCGGCGGCGGTGATGTGTTCGGATTTGAGGGCATCAGCGTCGCTGGTGCTGGCAGCTCTGGTCGCCGACGGCCAGTCGGTACTGGATCGCGTTTACCACATGGACCGCGGCTACGAGCGCATCGAAGAAAAGCTGCGCGGCGTGGGCGCCCGGATCGAGCGTTTAGGGAATGTTCAGGCACCACTCCCCGAAGAGGCCATCGCGGGATGAGTTTCTGACGGAAAGCCGATTTCCGGCCGCTCGTCAGCGCCAGCTCACGGCAAGGTGCCAGCGCAATCTACGCTGCGCTGTCTTTTGCAAGACGCGCTCATACTCCCGCAATTCGGATATCACAGCCGCGGTTTCAGAACCGAGGGCGGTGGGCGATGTGCGAAGAAAACCGAGCAGCGCGCTGACCGTAGCCAACCCGAGGTCGGGCGTGAACCACTGCGGCTGCGGCAGATGATTCGCCCATTCGGGATTGCCGGCGCCTTGTTCCAGCAACAGGGCCATCGAATTCTCATCGGCGGAAAAGAATTCAAGCAGCGGATTCACCTTCAGGCGCTGTGCCAGTCGGTCGAGAGCGTCTTCGTTACGGGCCAGAGCGCGGCCGTTGACGAAGATATCGAATCCCGGGTCGTCCCCCTCCACCACGATATACATGCTGGCTGCCATTGCAGCTAGTCTAGCCACGTTTCGGATGCGAATCCAACCGAAAAATCAGGGGGAAGACGCTTGATCGACAACCAATACCGGATTCAGGATGGAATTACGCAAGTTTACTCCGACGTTCCAGCATCGAATTTAAAAGGGCCGTAAAATGGCATACATACCAGCGGGCCAATTCAACACCATGGTTTTTGTGCAAGTGGACGCCGATTTCTGCATCTCTCGAAGCTGCTGAAAGTATGGGCCTTCGCAAGTCGTCACGCGGCCGTTTAGCGAATGAGCCGGGGCCAGATCTGCTACTCGCGGGGGGTGCTGAATCCGGCGGAGTTTGAGTCGGGTAACAGGCGTTTTCGAGAAACCTGAAGGGGTAGGAAGTGAATTGGAGTAAGCTCCCGGACATCGTTGCAGTCGGCTTGCTCGCTTCGGCGTTTGCTTCTGTAGCGCGTCGCAACTACACCCGCGTCTCGAGCATCTGGCTGACCGGATGGGTTCTCATCGTTGTTCATTTCACGGCACTCGTGTTTCTACCAGCACCAGGATTCTGGGGAGCGGTGGCGGAGCTGATTGCCATGGCGTCCCTCGCCTGGGCCGGTTTGCTCTTCATGTGGGCATCAGTTCCCTACCGCGAGCAAACCTCGAGCCGTTGGATGCTTTGGCTCCTGATCACATTCAATACACTCTACCTTTGTGTTCTTGACGAAGGCGGACCTCCGTGGCTGTTGAACTGCGCCGCGATTTTGCTCGGAGCGGGTCCCCTGATGCTTGCGTTGCAGGCGATTCGCCGTTTCAGTCATCCTCTGCGATGGATGACCGTCACGCTTTACTTTGCCCTTGGAATATTCCTTCTTTCTGTGCAGGGACGTCCGGGCAACGGACCCTATCTGGCTTTGAACGGCGTGCTGTTCTCGGTTTACTTCGGTTGTTGCCTCCACTTCTCGTACAAGTACCGGCACGCAACCACAGGCGCGTTTATCACTATCTATGGATTCTTTGCCTGGTCGAGCGTGTTCCTCGTTTCGCCCTTGAAGGATGCGTTTCTTCCCACCGTCCAGGTCGAAAACGAGGTATGGAATCTTCCCAAATACGTCGTTGCTCTGGGGATGATTCTTCTGCTCCTGGAAGAGCAGATCGAACACAACAAGCACCTGGCGCTGCACGACGTTTTGACGGGATTGCCCAACCGCCGACTCTTCCAGGACAGGTTGGCCATCGCCCTGGAACGTGCCCGGCGAACAGGAAGCAAGGCTGCCCTGCTGGTGCTCGACCTCGACCGGTTCAAGCAGGTGAACGACACGCTTGGACACCACGTGGGCGATCTGCTTCTGCAGAACGTCGCCCAGGTTTTCAGCGGACGTATCCGGCGATCCGACACGGTGGCGCGCACGGGCGGCGACGAATTCTCGGTCATTCTCGAAGGCCCGACTACGTCAGCCGAGGCGCTGCACGTGGGCCGATCGCTGCAGGAACTGCTGAAGGAGCCGATGGAACTTGAGAATCGTACCGTAAGAACGGGCGCCAGCTTTGGGGTTGCCATCTTCCCCGATGACGCGGCGGATCTCGAGGCGCTGTGTATCGCGGCTGACCAACGGATGTACGACAACAAGCGCGCCAACGCCGCTTCCGACGAGCGTCATTCCAAAGGCAGGATGCCCCCTTCTGCGCCTCCAAAATCGAAAAGCGAGGGCCGTATCAGGCTGCTGCTCTAGAGCATGCGGACCTTTGGCCGCGGCTCAGAACCCGGGTAGGCCACGATTGCACACCGTTTTTGAGTCGACGCTTTCTAAGCACGGGCGCCTCGATACGTTCCTCTCCGGGCATGACCTCTTCGGGCATGAATTGACCCAAACACTCCGATCGACGCTTACTGTGTAAGGCTGAAGACCTCAACTCCGCCCTCGTAGTTTGGCAGATAAATCCGCCCGTTCCAAACCGTAGGTGCCATGAACTTGTTGTAGATGTACGCCACGCCCCAACGCTGCGAATCCCACAGCACCTTGAGCGATCCGTCCGCGGCCAGGTGAAATGGATCGTAAACAAGCAGTCGTCCATTGACCACCTGGGCATTCGCATCCCCGTAGGGGATCGAACACACCAGAATCGCCGAGTCTTCCGCTCCCTGATTGCTCGATCCGGAGCAGAAACCGCCGGGCATTCCTCCCGGGCTGTTGCCGCGGACATCCGCGCTCGCATATTCGCGACTCTGGGCGACGTACCTCAGCTTGCCGGTAGGTCCCACGGCCCACTTATGCAGTTGGCCGTTTTCTCCCCACACGAAAATAACCCACGACTTGAGCGCGGGATCAAACATCTGCACAGGCGTCATATGCAGGTGAGCCGTGTCGCCCCTGGGCAAGAAGTTCAGTGTGCGCGGATCAGCGGGAGCACACGGTATGGGACCCGGATCAAGCGTGACCCAGGCACACGGTGCGGCCAGCTTGGCATAGTTTGCGGCTGTCCCTGCTGTTTTCAGGGTCGTTCCTCCGAGGCTGGTGGTGCGAATCGGATAGCCGATACCGTCCTTGCCAGTCGCAATGCACACATTGAGCGCGAATAAGCATGCAGGACCCGCCGAACCCCAATCTTCATCGCTCCAGGCCCCCCTGGCCATCGCAGGATATACGAGCGCTACCGGCTGGCCCTGGGCATTCATCTGGCCCACGACTCTTCCACCCTTGATGGCCATGCTCATGCCGCCGCCCACCGGTTTTACCTCCTCCGATGGAGAGCTTTCCCCGGCCAGTTTCGTCGCCGGCCTCGGCTGCTGCCCGGTCCGTTGCATATCGGTCCACGGAGACCACAGGTCCACGACCTTCAGAGACGATGAAGAGTCCGTATATTGCACCTTGATAAAACTTTCTCCATGAAAGCCCTTTCCCGGATCAAAATCGCCGTTGCCGGTAATGGCGTAAAGATGACCGGAATCATCGGCGATCAAGCCCTGACCGGCCATCCATATGCCGGAACTCAGCGGCAGGGTTGTGATCACCTGATTTGTCGCCACGTCAAAGGCGGTGATTCCGCCGGTAAAACCCGAAGCCGTCTCAAAAACCGAACCGTGGGCAAAGAAGATCGTCTTTTTCCCTGCGATGTTGGTCATCACCAAGGCTGACCGCTGCTTCCACATGCGGTTATCTGTGCCCTGAACCGGAACCGGCGGCACAACCTGGGACCCATCCTTCACGTTCAGCACGAACATGAAGTAGCGGCCTGATTCGGGATTTCCACTGTTATCGGTCGATATCACGCAAACCTGGTAGAGGCGCTGCGTATCCGGATCGATGATACCCGTGCTCAGGCATCCCCAATGCTGATTGATCTGATGGAAGTCGATCCGCGCAGAACTGGTAATTGGCGTCCCGAGGTTCACCTGCCACAGGCCGGCTCCCGTTTGCGCATCGACGCCCCGGATAACATTAGCCATGGAAGGCAACACCAGGACGTCGTGGACGGATCCGTCTGCCAGTTTGACCTGCGGCAACACCAGCGGTTGGGCTTCCATGCCACGGGCATCCCCGACCACCGGAATCGTGGGCTGGCGAGCCAGGCCCTTGGCAGTTACCGAAGCCTGAGACAGAATCGTCTCGTTCGGATTCACACCGGACCGGGCATTATCGAACGCCTTGGTGTAAACACCGGTTTGCCCCCAGGACAACCCCGAAAAGGCACATGCAGCCACACAAAGAATTCGTTTCATTATGCCAACCCTCTGTATTTCACAGACAGTGAGAATTTGACGCCGTCGGCAGCGATGCCGTGGCCGGTGAGGGCCAGTGAATGCCAGCCATCTTCGCGGATTTTGCCGGAGACAGCCGCGTGAGACCCGGAACCGGTTGATCCAGATGCAATCTCTGCTCCTCCCGGCTCATGAATAGAAATGTCGATCGAACTGCCTTCGGTCCTGTCGGTGGTCGTCAACACCGCTTCGACATTGGTTCCCGCCGCACAATGAATCCGTTGCGGCAGAATGTGCGCACCCTCATGCAGCGCGGGAATGTCTTCACCTTGCGCGCCTTCGTAAATCTGTGTCGTTGTCATGGGCGGATTTGCAACCCCATGGTTGACGCCTCCGGGTGCAAACAAACCAAAGGAGACCCCGCGGGAGAATGCATTCGAAGGCAGGGTAATGGTGACGAATCCGTTGTCGCCAACCGTGGCATCTGCACAATGGCCCGAGTAATCGTGAATCCAGGTTCCTGGAGCCCACATGGTCTGGACGGTGATCGTTCGTGAGTTAAACGTGTTGAAGTTGGTTGCGACCAGACATCCTCCGCTCCAGCCGACTGAGCCGCCATTTCCGTCGCGCGTGTAAGCGTAGACGTCCTGGTCGACCCAGCGCCGTTCCCAGTTGCCAAAAGCAAAAGTCCGGGCGAACCACGCGATATTGTCGATGATCGGCTTCAAACCGTAAGCGCCGGGCCAAACTGACGAGGGGAAGTAATCCTTGCCGTACACCAGGGCCAGATGACAAGGCAGGTTGAGCATGAACGCGTAGGCGATGCCCTTGTTGAAAATGATCTGCTGGCCAGGCGATGTGTCCGTGTCGGGGTTGTCGACAAACAGAACTGAAAGATCCGGACGCTGCTGCCAGTACCCTGCCCCGTTCTGGTCGAATTGCCGGGCATCGAATCCATTGCAGGCAGCTTGAAGTCGCCAATGGAGTGTAAAGTCCTCGACAGCGCTGCGCCCATTCATTGGTGCTGACGTTGCCCACCAGTTCAGAGCGCCCGGGTTTCCATCGAAATACTCCGAATAGAAGGAGCAGTTCGGCAACGAGTTCATGATGCGGGCAACAGCACGTGCGTATTGGCCCTTGGTATCGTCGTACCGAAAGTCATAAATCGCCACGCGGTTCGAAAACCACTTGAGGTAATCCTTTGCATCCGCTTCGGTGACGCCGGCCGGATTACAGTGCTGATAGCTCAGTTCCACGCCGAAAGCGAAATCATCGGCCGGTGCGGGCACATCGTCCTCCCGACAAAAGGGAGGGATAGGATCGTTCCAGCCGGCAAACTTGCCATTGACCACCCTGGGGCTCTGATGACCGCGAAACCAGCCTTCGGTCTGACCGCCTTTGGCCCCGTTGGGGTATTGTCGTGTCCAGCTGGCGAACTGATGCAAAACCACGTCCCCATAGACGCGCATACCGTGGGCTCGCAAGGCGGCGACGGCGGCCATCAGGCTTTCCGTGTTTCCGTAGCGCGTTCCGTCGAGCATGCGTCTCCAGGTGATTCCATATCCATCGCCGGTAGCCGCGGTGCCGCTCTGCGTGAGGGAAGCCGGTGGAATCTGCACGCAATCGAAGAAAGGCGACAGGCGAGGCGCTTCGCTGCGAAGAAAGTCCCAGAGCCAGGGCTTGCCGTTCCCATCGGGCGGAGCCGGGACAGTGATCTTTCCAATGTGCGGGTCGAAGAATCTACCCCAACCAATCAGTCCAACAGCCATGGAAATCCCCTTTGCTTTTTTTGGATTCGCAGGTGTCCTGGTCCACTGCAGCCCGGCCTGCGATCAGCTGATCCAGAGTTAGGCCGGGTTTCATTTAGATGAAACGGAGATCGCGTGGACGTAAAAAATGGCTTACATAAAGCGCTCGAGCATGTTTCCGGTTGAGTGAGTCTGAAAGTGGCTACAGGTGATCGTCGCGTCGACTATGCGGGGTGGGGTGCGGATTCAGCGACTCTGTTCTGCCTTCGCAGAAGCGCTTCAATGAATGGTTGCTCAGTACGGCCGCGCCGTCAAGCGACAAGCATTGGCGACGGAATTCTACAGGCCCGGCAAATCAATCGATCTTGCCCGGTGGCGTGCCATGAAACGGGCGATCGCCGGAATTGTGATGAGAGCACGATGAACGTTTCCCGTCCATTCACGTTTCGCCCAGGAATTCCTTGTCGAGACGTCCGTGCAGTCGTTCACTGAAGCCTGCTGGCAATTCGAAGACGCGATCGTCGGCTACGAGAACAATGACATTGCGCGTGGAGTCCAGTACAGCGGAACAGATTTCGCACGTCTCAAGATGGCGCTCGATGCGAGCGCGCAACTCGGCATCGATCTCGCCGTCGATGTAGGCAGAGATGTATTGCCAGACGTGTTTGCACTCGATTCTCATGTGCCCCACCCAAACAGGCCTTTGCGTTTGGGCGCAAATCCTTTCAATTTTGGAGCCAGGTTTTTCTGCAACAGGGCACGCGCCCGATGCAGCCGAACTTTGACTGCTCCTTCGGTAATCCCCAGCGCCGCGCTGGTTTCGCGAACATCCATTTCTTCGATGTCTCTGAGCAGTATAACGTTACGGTAAATCTCGGGAAGACCGGCGATGGCCGCGCGGAGCAGCTCTCCAAGTTCTTTGCGCTCCAGGGTCTCGAGTGGGTATTTCCCGCCAGCTGGTAAGAATGGCTGGGGTGTAATCTCCGGTCTGCTCATCAGTGCCGGCGTCGAGCGAGTCTTCGCGGCGATTGCGCTGCTTGCGCAGGCGGCCAAGACCTTCGTTGCGGGCGATCGAAAGAACCCAGGTGCGAAACTGCGATTCCCCGCGGAATAAGTGAAGATTGCGATAAACCTTGATGACAGTTTCCTGGGCCGCGTCTTCTGCATCCGCTTCATTGCCGAGCAAGGACAGGAGAAGAAAGTAAATTGCACGCTCGCAAGGGCGGATCAAATCGTGGAAGACCTGCTTCTCTCCAGCCTGAATCCTCCGAATGCATTCGGCCTCGAATTCCGGGTTGGGAGCGATGGTCACAGTCCGACAGATGAGCAACAAAGGGTGATTGTTTTGTTGATTTGCCCTGTGACGAAAGTATTCCGAAGACCGGGCCGGACGCAAACTTCGGCAGCGCGGGAGACTCGACAAAGTTTGCAAAGATTCACTATCGAACACAAGTGCGCTAAATAAACCAGGAAAATCCTTATGAAAAAAATGGTACAGTGGGCTGTACAATCTGCACGAGGAGACCCATGGCCGGAGATATTCAATTAACTTGCAGCGATTGTGGGCAGGACTTTACCTTCACCGCTGCTGATCAGGCGTTCTTTCAGGAACGCGGTTACTCCACACCTAAGCGTTGCAAGCCTTGCCGTATGGCAAAGAAGAACGACCAAGGTGGTGGAGGTTCCGGCTACCGTTCGGCTCCGGCACAGGGAACACCCGTGATCTGTTCCGGCTGCGGTCAGCCAACCACAGTACCCTTTGAACCACGCGGCGACCGTCCGGTATTTTGCCGGGATTGCTACCAGGCACGTAAAGGGAGCAGTACCGCCGGCGCAGGCGCGCGCGGCGGACGTGGCCGCTATTAACCACTTTCCCCCAGGTCCAGTGAGCTTCCCCGCACATCGGACCTGAGTTCTTCCCCAACAAAGCTCAAGCTGGTATCCAGAAAAGCTGTTTGGCGCAAGTGCCACTGGTGAATCTTGGGGAAATATTTTTGCGCGTCCCGTTGCGCTTGCGTTTGCCCAAACGAGATTGCAGAAGATAGCCACTGCGGTCCCAGGCGCCGATCCATTTGTTGGCGTGGTGAGTGTCGCGGGGCGATTGCGACATTCGCCTTGCGGCGCGGATGTGTGTCCGGGCTAACCGTCTGTGAATTCTCCGCGTCCTACGGATGTGTTGATTCGGCGAACACTGGTTCAATCCTCCGCTGTCCTTTTCGCGCTTACCTGCGCATGTATCCCTTCTATCGTTGCGGCCCAGGACGGCACGTCGAACATGGGGAGCGGCTGCACGCTGCGTATTCATGTAGACGGCCTGCGGAACTCAACCGGCGTGGTCGGCTCGGTGATTTTCAAGTCCGCGGACGGATGGCCGGAGGACCCGAAGACGGCGTTTCGCCGCGGGCCTACTCCCATTGTGCAAGGAGAGCGCCAGGCCACCGTGGTATGGGAACATCTGCCGCCCGGAGATTACGGAGTGGCCGCGATTCACGATGAGAATCGCAACGCGAAGCTCGATCGCAACCTGATCGGGATACCGAAAGAGGGTTTCGGTTTTGCGAACAATCCGCACGTGGGATTGTCCGCTCCGCCGTTCCGATCAGCGGTCGTGCACGTCAGCTGTCCGGTGACGGAAACAACGGTTCATCTTCAATACCGGTAAGAATAGTGCGTTAATTCTTCTGCCCGGCGGTGAACTTCGTCCACGGCCCGGAGGGCATGTCTTTGAGAACGGGCTTGAGATAGCCGTATTCGGGGTGGGCGGCCAGGAAGGGCGCGGCGAGAAAATCTTCGCCGCAGGGATGACCGGCGTGGGCCATCAGCGAGAGAGAGCCAGCCAGGTCGGAGTCGCTGACCTTTCCGGTCACGGCGCCGCCCGGATAGTACGGCGCCCAATCCCACTCCGGCGTGCCTTCACTCGCGGTGTCGACATGCCCGCACAGTGAGCGCTGGCTGGCCTTCACTTTCCCGGTGTAACTGTCGTCATGATCAGCCAGGAACTGCTCGGCCATCGTGACATCGATCTGACCCCTGGCACCGGCCATCTTCCTTTCCCAGGTGACGCGGCGCGCGTTCTCTGAAGCCGAAAGATTGGCGGGATCGAATTCCGGGGTCTCTGTCTTGATCAGTTCCGGATCGCGCGCAAAATTCGAACTGATGAAGTATCCGTCTTTGGATCGCCACAGAGGCGTGTTCTTGAGGCCCAGTTCGAGATAGGCAATCTCACCGGTCTTCCGGTCGCCGATGAGCCAGTCGTTGGCGTAACCGCCGTTGTTGCCGTCTTTGATGATGGCGACATACTCATCGATCGAGCCGCCGTATTGCAGAGCTTTGCGGGAGCGCACGAACTCCGGCTTTCCGTTGGGATCCCAGCCTTCGAACTGGGTGATGGTCGTTTCGGTGATCAGCAATCCGGCATCATTGACGCCAAAGTCGTCCTGGCTGGTGATGACTCCCGGGAGGCCGTCCATCAGGATGCGATGGCCGTGGGCGGGCTGGATGTCGAACATCGCCGTCCAGCGCGCGCCTTCGGCGTAGCTCGACCAGTTATTGTGGGCGATGACAATCTTGCCGCCTTTGGTATAGCTCCCCGCAGCGATGAATGCCGAGCAGCGACCTTCAGGCCGGATCTGGGGCGCGTTCAGCGCGTGCTCTTTCTTGTTCAGCCAGGGTACGTAATACTCCGGCAGTTCGATCCCGGCGTTGAGGGCCACGATATCCCACACATCGAGCTTGATTCCAGCGGACTGCACGCCCTTGGCAATCCCCTGCAGCTCCTGCTGGTACTCGGCGTCAATATGCGGCCACAGTTGCTCGCGGCTGACATCGCGGTAGAAATTCCAGTCGCGCCGTGTATTGTGCTCGCTCTCGAGTTTGAGGACCGCGACTATATCGGCGATTTCCGGCGCCAGCAACCGGCCGTGCTGGTATCCGATCTGCGACGGACTGCCCTCGAGGTGAACATAGGTCCAGCCGCCGCTCTGGAAGCGATAGCCGGGAGAGGCCTTTGCATCCTGAGCCGCCGGGTGACCGCCGGCATAAAGGAGAACCGTTGTGGTTGAAAACAACAGGGCAAGCAATCCAAGACAGGGAACACGCGTCATGTGTCGCACCAGCAGGAAGACCTCCATGTTTTCTCGAAGATACCACGGACAAGAGCGGGGGTGGCAGCGGTCTGCGAAAGCGCCCGGTCCCCTGCGACCTGGCGCCCGATTAATGCTTTTTCGCGGAAGATTTTCCAGGAGCCGGCTTTGAAGGCTTGTGAGGTTTTGAAGCGGCCGGGTGCCTGGCAGGGGTGTGGTGCGATGCGTGCGACTTCGCCGGCGCATGTTTGGGTGCGGGTTTGGAGGATTTTGCGGGCGATTTTTTCGGCTCAGGCTTCGCCGCCGCCGGCTTGGCTTTGTGCGCGTCCTTTGCGGGCGCAGGCTTGGCCTTGGCGGGAGCGGGCGACTTTCCGTGGGCGTGGTTTGCGGGCGTATTCGCTGCCGGTTTTGCGGCGGGTACCGGGGTTTTCGCGGCAGCGCCCTTGACCGCGCCGTGGTGTTCGGCTGGGTGACCGGGTGCGACGTGCGGCTTTCCTGATTTGCCACCGACGGTGGGTGCGGGCTCTGTCTTTTTGGCCGGAGAGGAAGCCTTCTCCGCCTTGACGACCGAAGCAGGCGACTCCGCTGGAGCGGCCTTCGCACCTTTCGGACCCCGCTTCGGCGGCTCTGGTTCGGCCTCTTCTTCGTCTTCAGCCTCTTCCTCGTCGGACTCACCCTCGTCGGCCGAATCGGGTTCCAGGGCAACCTTCGGTATGCCCATGCCGAGGCCGATCTCATCATCCTCGCCACCCATGTCGTCGAGATCTTCATCTGCCTCGACGCCGTCTTCGGACTCCTCTTCGTCGTCGTAGTCCTTGACTTTGGCCTCGCCGCGCTTGCCGCGGGTTCGCTTAATGGTGATCTGGGGGGGCGGAGCCGGAGGCGAAAACGGCTCGAGGTACGTGCGCATTTCCTCGGGAGTGGTCAGTTTGCCGTCGATGAGTTCCAAAAAGACAGCCTGCACGATCTCGTTGTAGTTCGCCAACTCCGGCTTGATGCGCATCTCCTGCATCAAGGCATAAGGGATGCGCTGGCGGGTTTCAGGCCAAACCTTGAGGAACTGGTGGAAGCGATCTTTCACGGCCGCATCTTTGCTTGTAAATCCCAGCCAGAGAACGGCCTCGGGATCATAGCTCGTGAAAAGCTTGAAGCTTGCCGACGGCATCTGGTTTTCTTTGGCCAGCAGTACCTTTGCGAACCCCGAAGCCAGGGCGTCCAGGCTATTCCATTCCTCGACAAATCCTCGCCGGAGCAGCTGCTTCTTGAGAGCTGACAGCTCCTTGGGCGGCATTTTGGCCGTGAGCAACTGCATCTGGGCTGCGGAGACATCGGCGTGAACGCCCTGCACGAGAAGATCAACGGCAAGAGTGTGCAGAGCCGCCAACTTTTCTTCATCGGCCCGGGCTGGCGTCCACTGGGCAAAGAGAAACTTCATCCAGCCTTCGTTTTCCAATGCGCGCAGAACCTTCAGCCCGTCGTCCTCATGGGCGATCTGCTCCAATTCCCGGCTGCGTTCATGGTTGGAAAGGGACTCGATGACTCCCTCACCCTTGGCGTTTTCATAGCGCACCTGGGTTTTGGGGTCGAGTTCCCAGCCGAGGCGCGCCTGGTACCGGCTGGCGCGGATCATCAACGCGGGTTCTTCGAGGAACCCATAATTTGAGACCAGGCGCAGGGTACGGGTTTCGATGTCGGCAGCGCCATTGAGGGGGTCCATCAGGAGCCCATACGACCCCTCGTTGAGAGAGATAGCCATAGCGTTGGCGGTAAAGTCGCGCCGGCGCAGGTCTTCCTGGATGGAGGCGGGGTGAAATACGGGCTGGCCCGGCTTGGGGTACTCCGTCCGATGAGTGCTGACTACATCCACCCGGACCGTGCCAGGGAAGCAGAGATAGAGAGACCGCGAGGTCTCATCCTCACCCCAGATCTGAACCGGCGTCTGGGCGAGAATTGGTTTCAGGTCGAGCGCATTTCCATAAACTGCAACCTCGATGTCCCGCACCGCGTGACCGCTGGTCAGGTCGCGGACTGCGTCCCCGGTCAGGAACAGGATCATTTCGGCTTGGCGAGCGGCGTCGCGGAGGTGGCGTAGGGCGCTTCGCTGATCGGCCGAAAGCCGGTTTTCCAGAAGGTAGATGTAATCAGGCATTCCGTTCCCGTTTAACCCCGACGCTGGTTCTGCCAAGTGTATGATGCCGTTGTGCTTAGCCACAACCGGCAGAAGTTTGCAAAGCTGTACCTTATCACAACTCGTTCCGGTTGGCTAGAGTTGGCGTCAGACTTGATCGAGGCGGCCCGGGCCGGACAGCCGATGCCGGTTCTGTGTTGCGAACTCAGTGTGCGCCCCGCCGAGTGTTCCGCAAGCGGTTTGTTTTCGGGAAAACCCCCGCATCGAGTTCCCCAAGAGGGATTTGAATCGAGTCCCTAATATATTGCCAGTTCAAGACGCAGCGCTGCCCATGCGACAATCCAGAACGATGGCATCGGCTCGCAAGCCCGTGATAGTGCGCAAGTTTTCGCGCGACTGGATGGCAGGATATACCCGCTCGACCTTTGGCCAGGATGCGGCCGAACTGGAGATTCTGGACCTGGCCGGCAAGGTCCTCCAGATTCCATGGGGGGCGGTGAAGTGGGTTTGTTATGTTCGTGACCTGCCGGGTTCTTCCCTCGATCAGGCGAATCCCGAGCGGCTGCTGCACAAGCGCTTTTCGGTACGGCCACGGGCGACCGGCCTCTGGCTTCGCCTGACCCTGGCCGACGGGGATGAGCTGGAGGGGCTGGCAGCCAATGACCGCTCGCTGGTTGACGGCGCCGGGCTGTTGCTGACGCCGCCGGACATGCGGTCGAACACGCAAAGGATCTATGTGCCCCGGCTGGCGATTCAGACGCTGGAAGTGGTCAGCCTGATCGGTGCTCCCGCACGCAGGCGCGGAGCCGGTGAGGGCAGGCCGGAAGGACAGCCGGAGTTGTTTCCTGAAGAGCCCGGCTAGGCTCATCTAGCTCCAATACCCTTCACTTAAGGATTTCCGTTTGAAGCACCCCATACGGAATAGGTGCCCCACCCTCGCCGCGTCGTTGTTTTTGCGGCTAGGGGGGTGGGTGTCGGGTGCTCCGTCCCGGCAGAGTGGAACGTTAAGTGAACAGCATTGCATCTAGCCCGCATGTCTCACAGCCTCCCCCTCGTCTTGTCCTTGCGCAACGATGCATTCGCTTTTGCATGTTCTTTCTGCAGGTTTTGCCACAATAGAGGTGGAGAGAGGATCGAAGTGCGGCCGCAGGCAGAACCTGCGACACCGGAAGCAATTCGGTTCGTTATGAACGCTTCAAGAAGCGGGGACCCCACCCCCCCCTCCCCCTGTGAAACTGTGAAACTGTGAAACTGTGAGTCGATCGTTTCGATCATGCCGGAACTCAAGCCTTCAACGCTTGTGAGAAATCCCGGCTAGCGGTCGCCTAGGCTCGGGCCGTCAAAGGCAGCGCTTCCGTTACAATCTCATCGATGAAGCTAGGCGAGTTGGCGACGCGGCTGGGGGCTGAACTCCATGGCGACCCTGAGCTGGAAGTGACGGGTGTGAAAGGGATTGAGGAGGCAGGGCCTTCCGAGATCACCTTCGTGGCCAATCCTCGTTACGCGGGTCTGGCGCGCAAGACGCACGCCGCCGCGGTGCTGGTCGAGCCGGGGTTTACCGAGATTTCCGCGGCAACGCTGCGAGTGAAAAATCCCTATCTTGCCTTTTCGAGGGCGCTGGGGCTTTTCTACCAGCCGCCCACGTATCCACCGGGGATCCATCCCACCGCGGTGATCGACCCCACGGCCGACGTCGGGGACGGAGCCCACATCGGCGCCTATGTCGTAATCGGACCCGATGTGCGGTTGGGACCGCACGCCACACTACTGCCCCACGTCGTGCTGTATCCGGGGGTCCAGGCGGGAAGCCATCTTTTCGCTCACGCCCACGCGGTGGTGCGGGAGGGCTGTTCCCTCGGCGACCACGTTACGCTCGAAAACGGGGCCGTGATCGGCGGGGACGGGTTTGGTTTCGCCAAAAACGAGGCGGGCCAGTGGGAGAAGATCCCGCAGTCGGGTCCGGTTCGCTTGGGCAACCGGGTAGATGTGCAGGCCAACGCCTGCATCGACCGCGCTACGGTAGGGGCAACAGAAATCGGCGACGGCAGCAAGGTTGACAACCTGGTGCAGGTGGGACACGGTTCGCGGGTGGGAGAGAACACGCTGCTCTGCGCCCAGGTGGGCCTGGCGGGTTCCTCGGTAATCGGGAATAGCGCCATTCTCGCCGGGCAGGCGGGCGTGGCGGGCCACTGCAGCCTCGGGGATGGGGTGATTCTCACCGCCCAGTCAGCGGTTTCCCACGACGTGCCGGCGGGGAAGATGATCTCGGGATCGCCGGGGTTCGACAACCGGGTCTGGTTGCGCGCGGTGGCCATCTTTCAACGCCTGCCGGAACTGCTGAAACGGCTGGATCGGGTGGAAAAACAGCTTGCCGCAGCGCCGGACGAGGCCGAAAAGGCCACGAAACCATGACTGGTATCGCTCGGCTGCTTCTCGTGCCTGGAATTTCATGCGTGGCGGTGTTTCTTGCGGGGTGTCACTCGGCTCACGTCGAGGTGGCAGTCGAGAACCGGACGGGGACCCCGGTACGGCTGCTGGAAGTTGATTATCCCAGCGCGAGCTTTGGATCGGACGAACTGGGGTCCGGTGCGACCATGCATTACCGAATCCAGTTGCAGGGCAGCGGACCGGTCAAGGTGCAATACACGACAGCCGATGAGCGGACGGCACAGGTGCAGGGGCCGTCCCTCGCGGAGCGGCAGGAGGGCACGCTCAAGATCGTGCTCCTGCCCGGCGGGAAGGCGGAATTTTACCCCCAGGTCGCGGATTCCCGGTGATCCCTTTGGGGCACTCGTGCTACCACCAAAGTAAACCTCATTAATCCACCGGAACTGAATTCCGTCGAAGTCTCTCCGATAATGAAAACAGGGGAAGACGCGTGCACGGCAGTCTGCTCAGAGTCGTGGGAGTAAGCAAAGTCTCGTGGCGGAGTCGATTTGCACCCCTGGCGCGAGTGGCCGGTTGCTTTATCTCAGTTCTGACGGCGACTTTTCTGGTGAGCCTTCGGACACAGAGCAACCTGATCTGGGTAGCCAATGGCCTGCTGTTAGCGTACGTTCTGCTGGCGCCTCGCTGGCGGTGGCCGCTGTACTTTGCGGCAGGTTTCGCAGCTCAATCTGCAGGCGCCATGCTCGCCGGGGCGCAGACCCAGCCGATCAATCTGGCCATGGCGGCGCTGAACATGGCCGAGGTCGCCATCGCGGCATTCTGTCTGCGCAAGCGGTCGGCTGTACTTCCGCGCTTCACCAACCGCTCCTACCTCCTGCGATTCCTGGCATGTGCCGTCGTGTCCGCCCCGGCCGTTGTCGGTATCGTGTTCGCGGTTATCGCGCACCTTTGGGTTGGACTCAGCGTCTGGCCCAACTTTCGCGACTGGTTTACCACCGACGCGCTGGGTATGGCGGTGGCGACACCGGCTTTCGTGGCCATCTTCAGAACCCGCTTCAAAGGGACCATCGGTGGATGGACGAATCTGGCGTACCCAGCTGTCCTGGTTATCCTCGTTCCGCTGCTGTTTCAGCAGACGCAGGTTCCGGCCATGGCAGTTATCTTTCCACTGCTCGTTCTCATCCAGCTGCGCCTGGGGCTGGGATGGGCTTCGCTGGCGACTCTCCTTGTGGCGGGAGCCGGCAGCTACATCGCAAGCAGGTCGGAGGGAACCATCCAGGTCGCCAGTCCGATTGGTGTTGAGACGTCCGATTTGCGCCTGCAGATCTTTGTGGCTGCCGTCATGTTCACGCTTTACTCGATCTCGGTGGTGGTGGAGAATCTCCGTTCCACTGAGCGGAAGCTGCGGGAGATTGTTTATTTGCACGAACTGGTCACCGAGAACTCGCGCGATGTCATCATTCTGGCCGACCTGAACGGGAATCGAAGCTATGTGTCGGCCGCGGCCAAGATGATTGGCGGGTGGGAGGCGGAGGACCTGCGCAAAGGCGGAAGCTTCGCCTTCGTCCACCCCGACGATATGGCCAGGGCGCAAGAGGCCGTTCGCATGCTCAGAGAAGGTGCGGATCACTGCATGATCGAATGTCGCGCCCTGAAAAAGAGCGGTGAATACGCCTGGGTCGAGGCCAGTCTCAGGGTGGTGCGCGACCCGAGAACCGGAGCCCCCAAAGGGTTCCTGAATATCCTCAGGGAGATCACAGAGCGGAGGCGCGCCGAGGAATCGCGCGAATTTCACCAATCGCTGCTGGGCGCCATTCATGAGGTGTCGCTTGACGGGGTCCTGGTTGTGAACGAAGCGGGAAAGGCTGTTTCCTACAACAAGCGATTCGCGGAAGTATGGGGAATATCGGGGTCCGGGGTACCCACCAGCCTGTTGAAGCCCACGGTCGAGGTCTTGGACGAACAGCTCCTGGGGCAGTGCGTCGACAAGACCAAAGATCCAAAGGCCTTTATCGAGCGGGTTCTGGAGCTCTACGCCGATCGGGAGGCGGACGATCAATGTGAATTCGAATTGAAGGATGGGCGAACGCTCGAACGCTATACGACTCCTCTTCGAACCGAAGGTGGAACGTACCTGGGGCGGGTCTGGTTTTTCCGCGATATTACCGAGCGCAAGCACGCTGAACAGAAGCTGGAGGCGGCTTACCAGGCGGTCGAAAGGCTGGCCACCGTGGATCCGTTAACCGGCCTCGCCAATCGCCGCCGCTTCGACGAATGCCTGGCAACCGAATGGCGGCGGGGCATGCGAGAACGGCGCCCTCTCTCGATCGTGTTGGTCGACGTCGATCTATTCAAACTTTATAACGACACGTACGGTCACCTGTCCGGAGATACCTGCCTCAAGCAAATTGCACAATCGGCAATGGATGTGGTCACGCGACCGGCCGACCTGGTGGCCCGGTTCGGCGGCGAGGAATTCGCGATTATCCTGCCTGAAACTGACCAGGCGGGGGCAGTGCTGGTCGCGAATCACGTTTGCGCGGACCTGCACCGGCGCAATCTGAGCCACGAAGCCAGCCCTTATGGCCTGGTCACCATCTCGGCGGGATGCGCGACGCTGCTTCCACAGCCTGGAACGCTTCCCACCGACCTGATCGAACGCGCGGACAGCGCCATGTACGAGTCCAAGCGCGCCGGTCGTAACCGGGTGTGCGCCTATAAGGACCAGGGATGCGTGGTCATGGATCAGGCGATGGCCGCCCGTGCCGAAGCAACTCTCGTGGCCGGAAAGAAGCCTGGCGGTCCGGTATGATGCGCAATAAAGTCAGCACCAACTCGGGGCGCGGCTTGCGACCGACCATGAACCTGCCCCCGGTTTTTTAACGCACCATGCTCTGGAACAACTGCGATTTGAGCAGGCTGTTGAAGTCTGCGTCGGAAGCGGCAAAGTGGATGGCGAGCTTGCCGGCGCTGGAACTGATGTCCGTGCCGGCGAGGGCGGCTTTCTCGGATTCCGATCCGCTCACTTTGCGGTAGAGTACGGCGGCATTCAGGAGAGACGAGACGGTGGCGGCAGCGAAGGCATCGCCCGTGGTGATGGTGAGATCGAATTTGACGCCATGCTGGAAGTCCATGGTGTACCAGGAAACCAGAAGCCGTTTGCGAACGGATTCGAAATCGGCCACCGAACCCGCCTCGCCGAGCACCTGCTTCATCATGGTCTGGGTTCCCTTCTGATCGAGAATGCTCCAGAGCGCCTCCGCGTCGACCGACCGCATCGCGTCCATGATGGTGGAGTTGGATAACAGGCTCTGCGTGTTTCCGTCGCGTGCATTGAGCGCGGCTTTCACCGCCTCCGTACCGCCAAACACCATCGTCGACGGATCGACAAAGCACAGCACCATGCCGGTCTTGCCCATGGGGTAGACCTTGTTGGTACGGATCATGGACGGCTTGATTCCCCGCTTCTTGAAGTTGGCAACGATGTCCTGCACGTCAAACTGGCCTTGGGCAATCCCGAGCGTCACGACTTCGTCGTTGGCTTCGGAGGGGCGGAAGAGGGCAAATGCCAGCTGGTCGACATCGTGGTTCTCGTTCAATCCCGAGCGCTTGAGCGCATCGTCGAATTGTTTCAGATCGGGAGGCATCACCCGATCGCGCAGCTCCATGGCGGTGCTCGAGTTCTGCATGGCCCGGTAATCGATAACCACCAATTGCTGCACATCGTGCGGAATGGCGGTGCGTGCATCGGTGGAAAGCTGCGCAGCCTGCACAGCGGCGGCCCCCGTCATCACCACGAATAGTGTCAAAAGCGTATTTCTAAACAAGTAACTTCCTCCGGTGACGGCATCGACCTGGTGGTTACGGAGACGGCCGGCATCTATTCGACTTTTGGCCCGTAATTTCAAAAGCAGCAATTTTTTGATCCCTGCAATCATTTTAACGGCGGGCCAATTTCAACTGAATACCTCTGCCGGGTCACTCAACCCCTGTCCGGCCACGCCAGCGGCGATGCCAGGCGGTTTTCCAGGATTTTGGCTGCGGGATCAAACTCAATCAATTGACGCATCCACTCGCTTTCCCGCTCACACGCGGCGTCGGGAATCAGGCCGATTACCTCGCCTTCCACGGGCGCCGTTTTGTGCCGCGCGGCCAGTCTGGAGACCGCTTTGTACACCTCGGAGACGGGTGTCGCCTGAAAATCGGAGATGTTCAAGGAGAGCTGGGCACGGCCGTGAGCGGTCAGACCCAACGCCTTGACGCCTTTCAACCCGAGAGCCGCCGTACGGATCTCGCGGGCGATGGCGCGGGCGATTGCCACATCCGTCGAATCGAGAAAGATGTTGTAGGCGACTAGGAACTTGCGGGCTCCCACGGCGCAGGCGCCGGCGGTGGGATGGAGGCCGGGGCCGCCCACATCGGGGCGTCGTGCGGCATCCTTGCGGGCCGCGTCGCGCAGCTCTTCAAACTGGCCCCGGCGGACATCGTCGAGGTTGGCGCGATCGGGCCGCGATGCCGCGGCCTCATAGAAGTAGACCGGAATCCCGAAGCGGCGCCAGATTTCGAGGCCCGCCTGGCGCGCCAGCAATACGCACTGCTCCAGCTTGATCCCGGAAACCGGCACGAAGGGGATGACGTCGGCTGCGCCGATGCGTGGATACGCACCTTGCTGGCGAGTCAGATCGATCAGTTCCGCGGCCTTCCCTGCCCCGCGAACGGCTGCTTCGACCACACCCGCCGGCTCTCCGGCGATGGTGACGACGGAGCGGTTGTGATCAGTGTCCATCGCCCAGTCGAGCAGGTGTACCCCATCGACGCGCATCGCGGCCACGATCGCCTCGATACGGCGCGGATCCGAGCCCTCGGAGAAATTAGGTACGCACTCGACAATCGGACCGGTCATTGGTTCACTTCCACCATGTGTAGCCAACCTGCACCTGCAGGCTGGAGTTCACGCCAGGATTGCGGTCTCCCAGCGAAGCCGACGAAATGTGGACCCCATTCACGCCGAGGTCAATCGATCGCTTCTGGCCAGTGAACCAGTGCATACCGATTCCGCCCTGGGGAGAAAAATTCCAGACCGACGTTCCACCCGGTGTGCCATGCGGCACCAGCACATCGGGCGGGAACTTGTGCGTTGTATAGATGAGCCCGCCCTGCGCCCTGGAACCACGGCTGAATGTGTTTCGACCGGGTTAGAAAGTTCCAGCGAAGGATGACCGGGGTAAGGCTGACTCCCGTATAGGTGCCTCCGCCGATTGGCTGGGTATAGGTCACACCTTGGTAGACGAAAGTCTGCTCATGAGGAGCGGGGGTGTAGGCCTGCCAGAGGGGCATGATATTCCCGGCCAGTTCGAATTGCCCGCTCAGGATGCCGGCGTGCAGAACGCGAGAAACAGGCTTGCCCAACTGGAAGCCCAGGGAAAAGAACTTGAAATCGGAACGCTCGGCCAGTCCCGTGGCCCAGTCGACGAAGGGGCCCATCTCCCAGGATCGCGCTTCGCGAACCTGTTCTACGGGATTGTCTTCCGAGGGAGCGGAGGCACCCGGCGCCTGCGCGAAAGCCGCGGGGGTCGCGCAAAAAACCAAAAGCAAAAGGTTCAAAATTCGAGTCAACGTTCTTCTCGTCTCCGGATAAAAATTCCTGGGGCTCACAAGAAAGGCCGCCTCGCACGAGGCGGCCTTTCTAAAACACACTCGCCAATGCCGGGAGGGTTCCGCAGGAACGAATCAGCCCGCGACCTGCTCCATCTGCTCGGCGGTCATTTCAAAGTTCGAATACACATTCTGCGTATCGTCGAAGTCTTCCAGGGCTTCGAGCAGGCGCATCATCTGGTTCGCAGCCGGACCTTCGAGCTTGGTGTAGGTCGAAGCGACCATCGTCACTTCGCTCATCGCAACCGGAATGGCCGCGGCCTTGACCGCTGTCAACACCCCTTCATACGAGCTGGGGTCGGTGACGATCTCCCAAGTGTCGCCTTCGTCGCTCAGGTCTTCGCCGCCATGTTCGAGAACGATGTCCATCAGCTTTTCTTCGGACGCTGCGGACTTCTCGACGGCGATGATGCCTTTTTTCGAGAACATATGCAGAACCGAACCGGTTGAGCCGAGGTTGCCGCCATTTTTTGAGAAGGTGTGGCGGATTTCGCTTACGGTGCGATTGCGATTGTCGGTCGTGACTTCCACGATGATGGCGACCCCGCCGGGGCCGTAGCCCTCAAATGTGATCTCTTCGTAGTTGACGCCCTCGAGTTCGCCGGTGCCGCGCTGGATGGCCCGCTTGATGTTTTCCGCCGGCATGTTTTCTGCCTTGGCGGCGAGCACAGCGGTGCGCAGCCTAGGGTTGCCGTCGGGGTCACCTCCGCCGCCTTTGGCGGCAATGGTGATTTCCTTGATCAGGCGGGTGAAAGTCTTGCCGCGCTTGGCGTCGAGCGCGCCCTTCTTGTGCTTGATTGTGGCCCATTTGGAATGGCCGGACATGGGAACCTCAGTGTAGTCTGAAATCGGGCGTCTGCACGCGCCCGCCCTTGCGAGTATACCACCGGTGCGATTGGCTTTGAGTGGGGTTCGGCACTCCCGAAGCGGCGTCTATTCGACGGATGACGCCGTCCAACGAAGGAAACAGGCAGTCGGCCTGGAATTCCCGGATTCATACCGTCGATGGAGCTCGTTTGAGGGCATTCGTCATCCTCCTGATCCTGGCAGCCGCGGGGGTATGCGCGGCGCGAGCGCAGGGCAATTACGAGATCCAGGTGTACGGGTCGGAAACGGTTGCTCCCCGCACCACCATGGTTGAAGTGCATTCGAATTTCACCGCCCAGGGGCAGCGGGAAACCATCGACGGCGTTGTTCCCACCTATCACGCCCAGCACGAGACACTCGAGATCACCCAGGGCCTCAATGACTGGTCCGAAGTGGGTTTCTATGTGTTCACGACCATCCAGAGCCAGCTGGGGTGGGAATGGGTGGGAGACCATATCCGTCCCCGCGTGCGCGTCCCGCCCCAATGGCATTGGCCGGTGGGGGCAAGCCTGTCGATGGAAATCGGCTACCAGAGGGCCCTGTTCTCGCAGGACACCTGGACGTGGGAGATCCGGCCCATCGTGGATAAGCAGAAGGGACGCTTCTACTGGGCGGTTAACCCGGCTTTTGAGCGGACTCTGCACGGGCCGGCTGTGAATCTCGGACTGGACTTTGCGCCGGCGGTGAAGGTGAGCTGGGATTTCACCAAGGTCGTGTCGGGGGGATTCGAGTACTACGCCGACTATGGAAGCATCCGCGATATCGCTCCGTTGCACGACCAGCAGCAGGAGCTTTTTCCGGCCATCGACCTGAACGTTTCGCCCAAGTGGGAGATCAACTTCGGGGTGGGAGTCGGCGCGACCGCGGCAACTGATCACTGGATTGCGAAGGTGATCATTGGCAGACGGTTCGACTGGGGTAAAACGAAGCAGGCGCCCTAGGCCTATAAACCGTAGGGCCTTCTCAAGCCGGACTGAGAATGCCTAGCTTCATATTCTTCCCAGCTTAGCTCTGTCTGAAAAGAAACAAAAACTCCGTGCCCCATCCTTGCGACTTCTTTCTGTCGCAAGGGTGGGAGACCACAAACCCAAACCAATCGGAAACGCCGGTGGCTAGTCAGCCGGAGCTTCCGCGGGTGGTTTGGTATCACCGGGCCGGCTGCCCTGAGGCGAATCAGTGAGAGCCGGCGCTTCTGTGTCCAGACCGTGCTCTTCGCGATAGTGGTCGAGAGGCATCTTTCCGTCCAGCCAGGCGCCGTTCATGGGATACACATCGGGATCGAAGAAGACCTGGTAGAAGTGCCACACCACGATGGCCAGGGTGGCCAGGATGGCTTCGTAGTAATGAATTGCAGTGGCCACGTCGACCCACCAGCGCGCCAGCAGGTCGCCCACCCACACCTTGGCCCATATGATGACGCCCGTGACGCCCATGAGTGCCGTGCCCCAGACCAGGGCCCAGTACTCGGCTTTCTCGGCGTAGTTGAAACGGCCGAATTCCGGCTTTTCGGAACTCAGGCCAAGGTAGTAGCGCATGGCCTTCAGCGCGTCGAATCCATCCGCCGGCTTGGGCAGAATATCGCGGAAGAGCCGTTGCCCTTCACGCATTGTGACTACATAGAAAGCGTGATAGATCCCCGCCGACATCAGTGCCACGCCCGCAATGCGATGAATGACGCCGCGCAGATGCTCGCCCATCCCGAAGACGTGTGCAAACCAGGTATTGGGGAACTTGAGCGCAAAGCCGGTGATCACCAGGATGATGAAGCTTGTGAACAGCACGATGTGCTGCCAGCGCTGGTTCACGGTCATGCGCACCACCATGGCCGAATGCGCTCTGCGCCGGGCCGCCAGCTTGCTGCGCCAGATGATCAGGTTGTGCAGGAACATGCCGCCAATGACGATGACGATGAGCGGCACGTAGATCAACCGAACCCAGCGCGTGATCACCGAATCAATGTCCCGGTTTTGAGTGCCGTCTCCAAGATGGACGCGGGTGAGCGTAAACTTCTGCGTCACACCCTTGTGGCACTGGCCGCATGTGGCGCCGAGATTGGCATGGTTGATGGTCGAGCGGGGATCGCTCGAGGGCAGAATGTTGTGGACTCCATGGCAGCTCGAGCAGTTGGCGGCGACCACCGAGCCGCCCTTCGAGGCCAGCCCGTGATAGCTGTCCATGTAAGAGGAGACGCGATTGCCGGGCAGGCCGAATTCCTGCGAAAGCCGCACGCCTTCATGACAACGCGCGCAGGTGTCCTGCGACAGGTTCTGACCGGCGACCGGCGAATTGGGATCCTCATGCTTCTTGATGGAGTGGATGCCGTGGCAGTCCGTGCAGACCGGCGCCAGTCCATTGCCGCGCGCAATTCCCTGCCCGTGGATGCTGGCCATGAAGGTCTGCGTGACCTCGGCGTGGCACTTGCCGCAGGTGGCCGGCACGTTGAATTTGTAGATGGGCGAATGGTCCTCGTTGGCGGCGAGAATCTCGTGCGCGCCGTGGCAATCGGTACACACGGCGGCCTTCTGCGAGCCGTTCTCGATCGCGCGTCCGTGCACGCTTGTCCTGGTATGAGACGAAGGCCTGAGCGCTGTCGCCGTTCGATGACGTGATGAACTTCTGCCCGTGGCAGCGGCCGCAGGTTACGGGAACATTGGCGTGGTTGACAGGCGACGCGGGATTGCCCGGAGTCAGGATCTCGTGGGCACTGCCGTGGCAGTCAACGCACGTGGCTCCCAAAGCCGCGCCGGCCTTGACAGGCTTGGCATGCATCGAGCGGGCATAGGCCTGCTGCGCAGCTTCGTGGCATCCGGCGCAGGTGATTTTCTTGGGCGGCGCGTCGTGGACCAGGCTTTTGACATCGGTGTGGCAATCAACGCAGCCGAACAGCCGGCCGTGGAACGAATGCTTCAGCTTGTCTTTATCGACATAGAGGCTGACCTGCTTGCCGTTTTCGTCGGTGGTCAGCGTGGAGTCGCCGTGACAGGTCAGACAATCGCTGTCTTTAAGCTTTTGCGCGGCCCGGCACGAGCCAGCCCAGGCCAGCATGAATAAAATCGATCACACGTTGCAGCGAAGTCTTGCGCTTCCTTTCCTCACCAGCCAGCCATCTTGGGCCATGCCTCTGCCTCGCTACTCTCCGAAATACGCAGTCAACGTCAGGACCAGGAGAATCAGTCCGATCGCAATCGCAATGGCCCCCACGCCGCGGCTGAAATTCACCAGCCAGGTTGCCGGCTTTGTCCCGAGCCGCGCCTCGAGCTTTCCCTGCTGTGCCAGCCGCTCGTACTCTACGGCGCGTTTGGTCTTGAACTCTTCTTCGCTCTCCACGCCGGTGAAGATCACCATGTCCATCGGAAAGCTGCCCGGACGCAGATGCGTGTTGACGAAGTGAATGGAGAAGATGAACAGGATGGCGAGCAAGCCCTCTTCGCTGTGAATCACCAGCACCGCATTCAGAGCCCAGCCGGGCAGGAAGTGAGCGAAGAACGGCGCGAACCACATGGCGTAGCCCGAGAAGCCGATGACCATCATGCCCCAGAAGACCGCCCAGTAATCGAACTTCTCCCAATAGGCGTAGCGCTCAAATTTCGGCTTGGGCCCGAGTCCGAGGAACCAGCGGAAGTGCGCGAAAATATCCTTCACATCCTTCCAGTTCGCCACCATCGAGGTGGCGCCCCAGAAGATGCCCTTCTCGCGATTCACGATGCCGCGGGTGAAGATGTCCTTCACATGAACAGCAAATGCGATGGTGAGAACGATGGCGCAGAGCTTGTGGAAGAAGAGAATGGCGCCGAATCCACCCACTTCGGTGGCCAGCCGCCGCGCCCAGATGCTCTGGCTGAAGCGCAGAGGAAGACCCGTAGCCGCGAGGCCAAGGAAGGTGCTGAACAAGACGGCGTGCATGGTTCGCTGCGCGCGCGTGAAACGAACGAAAAAGCGTCCGGCTTTCGCGCCTGTTTCCTGGCTGGAGACGGGCGCTTCCTGAACCTCAGGCATGGGGTCCTCCTTCAGCAGCCTTTTTCACCTGCTCATAGCGGGAACGGATGAGCCAAAGCGCCGTGTGGATCACAAAGAATGTAAGTACGCTGATCAGCAAAAGATTCATGAAGAGGCGCACGAAGTAGAGCGCCGGGTTGAGCTTGCGCACCGCGCGCATTGGCGTGCGGCTGATACTGCACGAAGCTGAGGTTGGCCCCGGCGTGGCACTTGCCGCAGGTGGTGACGAGGTTGGCCTGGTGCACGGGCGAGTGCGGATCGGAGGCCGGCCGTACGTCGTGCGCTTCGTGGCAATCCCAGCAGCGCGCCGTTTCCACGTAGCCGCCCAGCGCGCCCAAGCTGCGAGTGGAAGGTGTCGCGGTAGGTGCTGAACTTGTCCTTGTGGCAGGAGCCGCAGATGGGCGTCGACTGCATGCGGAAACCGGCCGCCGTGGGCTGCTCGATGGCGTGCGCCGTGTGGCAGTCGGAGCAGACCGGCGCACCCATCTTGCCGGCCGCGATCGCCCTGCCGTGCACCCCGTCGTAGTAATTGGCCGTGATTCCCGCATGGCAGTTGCCGCAGGTATTGGGAATGTTGGCCTTGAAGGTGGGGCTCTTCGCATCTTTACGGCTGAGAATGTGGTGCGAGCCGTGGCAACTCTGGCAGTTGGCGGCCACCAGCAGCCCTTCCTTGGTCAGCGCCGATCCGTGGATGGAATCGAGATACGACGGAAAGACGGTGGCAAGCCCGTGCTTCTGAGCCATGCCATTGTTTCCGTGGCACGCGCCGCAGGTTTTGGGAACATTCAGCGGGTACACCGCCGACCGCTTGTCGTCCTTGGCGAAGACGGCATGCGCATCGCCATGACAACTGGTGCAGGGATGCTCGGCCGCATTGGAGTGGACGCTTCCCGCCGAGTTCCGCTGCCTGGCTCGGAGTGGCAGGTATCGCACTTGACCTTCGCGATCTTTTCCGGGTGTGGATAGTCCTTGATGTCGGCGTGGCAGTCGCTGCACTTCAGGCTGCCGTGAATGCTTTTGGCGAAGGTCTCGCCATCCACGCTGATGTTATGGCCGGCGGCATCCTGCAGACCCTTGTCGGCGTGACAGGCAAGACAGTCCGCCTGCGCCCAGGCCCTTCCTGGAGCAAAAACAACCAACAGCAACGCAACCACGGCCATTCCAAAAATATTCCGCTTCGTCATTAAGTTATGTCTGTACACCGACAAAGCGGTTGAGGAGCCTCGCACCTTACCAGCCCTGCTCATCCTGGCGTCTTCCTTTTTTATCGTGCCGTTTTAGAAGAAGCGTTTGAGCCTGTCTTCTCCAGACGGACGAGTGCGATACCGCTGCAGTGATTCATGTCATGCGGGGTTCGCTGTTCTGAGGAAATGCTTTACTCCAAAATCTTGCCGTGACAGGGGTCACAATCGACTGGCATTCGATCGACGGGTTTCTTCGACTTGCCGTTGCGCTCCATCACAACCTGGCCTCCTGAGCGCCGGAATCCGCGCCGAATTGCGACGCAGCGCACATGACTTGGTGTGCAGTTCGACCGACCGAAGCAGGAAATCCGGCAACAGAACGTGACACGAATCACAAGCGAGTGTGACCTGATTACGGGACAATGTTGCCGCGATTGAGGATTTTTATGAGCACAGCCGCTCCTCCCGAAATCCGACACATGCTCACCCTTCCCACTGACGCGGTTCGCCAGATTCAATGGCGATTTGCCGATCGATTTGACCTGCAGATGCTGGTGCAATCGGCGCGCGGCGTGGCCCGCGGACCGGTGGCGCGCCTGGTGGCGGCGGGCGAACGCAACACCCACGAGTGGACCCCGGGCAAGGAAGAAATGATGGAGGCCTTCGACCGCGCCGGCATCACCGCCATTTTCATGGAGCCGGAAGAGGGCGGATTCATCGCCGGACCGAAGAACCTGGCCCTGTCGCTGGCGGCCTTCGAACTGGCCTGGGTGGATGGCGGCGCTGCGACCGCAAGCCTCGCGGGCTTTCTGGCCCTGTCGCCCATCCACGAGCGCGGCACGCCGGAGCAGTCGCGGCACTACAAAGCGCTCGCCGCTCCTCCGCAGCCGGGTGAAGATCGCAAGCCCTGGCGCGGTGCCTTCGCGCTGACAGAGCCGATCCCTTACGTCGGCGTCGACACCGGCATGCTGAGCGGCAAGGTGCGCGTGGCCGAGTGGAAGGACGGCGAAGAACCGTGGCTGCAGGTGGACAAGCGCGGCCGCTTCATCACCAACATCGCGTTCGCCAACTTCGTCACCGCGGCGGTCAACTCCGACGACCCGCGCATCAAGGGCAGTTGCATCGTGATTCTCGAAGAGGGCGACGAAGGCATCTTCGACCACGGCACGCCGACCAAGAAACTCGTCCATCAGCTGTCCTCGACCGGCGACCCGATCTTCAATCTCAAGGTTCCGGCCAGCCGCATCGTGGGCGGCTACACGGTCAAGGACGGCGTGATCGTTCCCAACTTCAATCACGGCGAAGTGATCGAAGCGGTGTTCCGCCGCACCCGCGTAACCGTCGGCCTGATGACCGCGGCCAAGATGCTCTCCGCCGTTGAGCCGGTGATCCGCTATCAGCGCAGCCGGTTCCGCGGAGCCGAGGGCGCCAGGCCCGGCTCGGTCCGCTATGAGCAAGGGATCCAGCAGCGCGAAGACGCACTGCACCGCCTGGTGGATGTGTGGGCGTGCGGCGAAGCGGCGGCATCGCTGGGATTCGCGGCGGCGCGCCTGTTCGACGAACTCGATCCCATCGAGAAGCAGAAGACCGCGATCCTCAAAGAACGTGGCATCCAGGGCGGGCGCGCCGAACTGAAGGCGCTGCGCGAAAGTGAAGCGCGGGCGATCGTTCTGCTGGCCATGCGACCGCGACAATCCCGGCCCGGGCCGGGACTCGAGCGCGATCCGCTGGTCGAATTCGTGCTCAAGGACGCGGAAGCCAACGTGCTGTGTCCCGCGACCAAGCTGTGGAACACCGGCCACGGCGCCAACGTGATGCGCGAAGCCGTCAGCCTGATGGGCGGCTACGGCATCACCGAGGATTGTCCCGGATTCCTCGCCAGCAAGTGGATGGACGCGCAACTCGAAGCCACCTACGAAGGCCCGGAAGCCGTGCAGCGGCGCCAGCTCACGGTCACCATGACCAGCGAAGTCTTCCTGGCCCAGTTCCGCGCCTGGACGGCGGAGATGCGCCGCATCGCCTCAACCAGCCCGGGCACGCGGCGCATGCACGCTCGCCTCGGCGATGCAGATGTGGCTCTGGACGCTGAATCATCTGCAGAAGGCCACCGACGCCGCCGGCAACAAGCTCTATCACGGCCAGCGCCAGGGCGTGACCTTCCCCATGGCCGATGCCCTGTGCTGGCTGCTGGCCTCGCGCTGCCAGATTCTCGACGTGCTTGAACTCGAAGCGCGCGGCGGAGCCGACGATCCGTCGTCGCCGAAAGCCTGGCGGGGACCGTGCAGTTCCTCAGCGACCTGTGCCACGTGCAGGCCGCGCAGGCCGCCGGCGAAGTCGCGCGCATCTGCGCCGAGCTGGTGTTCGGCTACAACCGCCATCCCGCGTGGGACGACGAAGGCTCCAGCTGCTGCTTCTCTGCCTGTGAGCTGGAGGAGTACGAAGAGACGATGCCCGGCATTTCGGCATTCGCCATCGATGTGCTGGGCGAAGACGGCAGCCATCCGCAGAAAGCCGGTCCCTGCGCGGGTTGCGCGGGCGCAGGAGACTTTCTTGCAATTGCAGAACAAGCTTTCCCTGTGCCTGAGCGGCTCGCGCCTGGCCAAGGATCGCGCCGCCGAAACGGTCAGCACGGTCATGATTCCTGAAGCCCTGGATTACCCGGTATGAGCGTCGATGAATTGAAACGAAGTCGACGGTGGAACGGCAGACGATGGAAGTCGATATCGCCTGCGCGGGATTTGGTCCGGCGATGGGCGGATTTCTCACCACGCTCACCCGAGGGTGGATCGAGAATCCCGCCGACCCGGCGTTTGAAAGCAAGGTTGCGCCGGGCATGCCCCTGCAGGTGGTCTGCTATGAGCGCGCCGACGACATCGCTGCCGGCGTGAGCGGGGTGGTCACGCGCGCCAAAGGGATTCGCGCCACGTTTCCCCGATCTGAATCCAGAAGAGATCCCGATGGCGGCCGAGGTAAAGCAGGAACGCGTGCTTTATCTGCTCGACCCCATCGGGGCCAGCCGGCGGTCGCGATCTTTGCGATGCGCGGATGCCTTGCTGCGGACCGCTGGGCGGCTGCTCGGGGTGAAGGACTGCGCTTTCGAACTTCCCTGGACGCCGGGATTCCTGCACAAGAAGGACGGCCTGGTGCTCTCGATCGGGCAGTTCAACCAGTGGGTGGGCTCGCAACTGATGTCCAGCGGCCTGGTGCAGATCTGGCCCGGCACTCCCATCAGCGCACCATTGTTCGCCAATCGCACGGTCACCGGCCTGCGCCTCGCCGACCAGGGCGTGGACAAGCACGGTGCGCCCGCCGACGGCTACATGCCCGGCATGGATGTGCACGCGCGACTGACGGTCGTGGGCGACGGCCCTGTCGGTGCAGTGGGCCAGGCGATCGACCAACGCCTCGGCATGCCCGAAGGCCATGCGCGCCGCGACTGGGCGCTGGGCATGAAGTTGGTGATCGAGCTGCCGCCGACGACGACGTCACGTCGAGTACGGGTGAGCAATCCGCTCCCCTTCAGCCCGGCACCGTCTGGCACACCTTTGGTTATCCCGAACCGGAGATATTCGGCTTCCTCTATGTGCATCCGGACCGCCTCGTATCGGTGGGCATCTTTGTGCCGTCGTGGATGGGCGATCCTTCGCGCACCGCGTACCGCTACCTGCAGCACTACATTCAGCATCCCGCCTTGTGGCGCTACTTGAAGGACGGCACGCTGCGTTCCTGGGGCGCCAAGTCGCTGGAGGAATCGGGCCGGCGCGGCGAGCCGTTTCTCGCCGGCAACGGCTATGCGCGCATCGGCGAGGGCTCCGGCAGCACCAATATGCTCACCGGCTCGGGCGTGGATGAGGCCTGGACGACGGGCGTCCAGCTTGCCGAATCGGTGATCGAACTTCTGCGCGCCGGCAAGCATTTTACGAACCAGAATCTCAGGGATACCTACGTGGCGCGGCGGCGCGACAGCTGGGTCGAGACCGCGGCGCGCGAGGCCGAAGATGCGCGCAACGGATTTCATGGCGGCATCGTTCGCGGTCTGATCGGCATGGCGCTGGCGGGCCTCACGGGAGGCAAACTGCATCTCAAATCGAAGCTCCAGCCCGCCCACGGGCAGATTGCCCGCGCCCAGGTGGCCATGGAAGAAATCGAACGCAAACGTGCGGCAGACCTGGTCATTGAAGACTGGGCGTCCGTTCCACGACGTACTGCTCACGGCACGCGGCTGGCCCGAGATTCCTTTTGACGGCCGCCTGCTGGTCACGCAGCAGGATGCGCTGCTGATGGGCGGCAAGGTGCAGGCCATGCCCGGCTTTGCCGATCATGTCGTCTTCCGCGACCTGCGCCTCTGCGCCGCCTGCGACGAGAAGACCTGCATCGCCATGTGCTCCGGCCAGGCCATCACGCTGGGCGCCGACAACCTGCCGGTCTTCGAACGCGAGAAGTGCATTCACTGCGGCGGCTGCCTGTGGAACTGCGCCAAGTCTGCCGACGGCGAGCATACGAATCTTGAATTCCGCGCCGGAGCAGGTGGCTTGCATTCCGTGGAGAACTAAAAGGTAGCCAGGAGCTAGAAGCTATGTCTCTACACATCGTGGTCTGCGCTGGCATTGTGCCTGATCCGCTGCAGACTTTGGAGCCGGTCGCAGGTGCGAACGGGCCGGGATTAAAGAACGAAATGGTTCTCCCTGCGGTGCTCGATCCATGGGCCGCCAGCGCACTTTATGAAGCGGCTCACCTTGCCGCAAAAAGATCCTGGAAGCAAAGTCTGGCTGGTTTCGCTCGGCCCCAAGGCCAAGCTTCAACAAGTGATGATGACCATCGCACAGAAAGTTGCGTTCGAGCTTGTTCCGGTGGACGGGCCGATCGGCGGCTTTACCGATGCGCACGCCACCGCGGCGGCTCTCGCCGATGCGATTGCAGCAATTCCCGGACTCGAAAAGCGACAGACTTCTGCTGTTCGGCGGTTGGGAGTCGGCGACGCGCGGCGCGGGCGTCACGCTGCAGCTCATCGGCGAGCGGCTCGGCATCACGGACCAATTCCAGGGTGTCGATCAGATTGACGTGCGCGACGACGGATCGTTTGAAGTGCTGGAGCGCGTCGAAGGCGGCCGGCACCAGGTTTCTGTGTGCGCGGGGGCTCCCGCGGTATTGGGATGGGCCACGGGCAACCTCCCCGAGCCGCGCAACAATCCGCAGATGGGCATGGCCAACATGCGCACCCTGATGCCGGCGCTGCAAAAAGCCAAGTCGGCAGCGCTCGATTTGAACGGGCTCCACTATGCATCCGTGAGCCTGCCGAAGCAGCAGCGCTCCACGCGCGTGGTGAAGGACATGACGCCCGACGAAATCGCCGCTGAACTCGTGGAATGGATGGGAACGGAATGACGATGGAATCCATACTCGTACTGACGCAAGTCGATGAATCCGGCAACACCCTCACCCGGGGATCGCTCGAAGCCGTGACCGCGGGTCAAGAGATCGCGGCGCGCCTTTCAGCTTCGCTCACGATTGGCATTGTCGCTGCCGACCCGACAGCGTCGGCCGCAGTTCTCGCTGGAACCAATGCTCGCCTGCTCGGCGTGAGTGGCGCCGCATTCGCACAGGCTCGCTATGCCACCGATGCCGCCGCGTGCGAGGCTCTTTGCCGGACTGCGCAAGCCACCATCGTGCTCGCCCCTTCCAGTTCGCGTTTCGCGCGCGTGGCTGCGGGGGTATCTCACCGCCTGGGCGGCGTGATCGACACACACATCACCGCGATCGCGGACGGAGACTGCGTTCAGGTTACTCGGTGGTTCTATCGCCAGCGCGTCGAAGCGGTTCTCAGCCGCGAGCGGCGGCCATGGTTTCTGCTGCTTGATGGAGGCGCGTGCGCGGCGTATGCGAGTGTGCCCGGCCCGGTCACCGTCGAACAGGTTTCCGTCGAGCTTCCGCCGCTGCGGACCACGGTGACGGGCTTGCGCACACCCGCGCAGGACGCGGAGACGATTCGCCCCGATGCGAAGCTGCTTTTCGTGGCCGGTGCGGGCTGGACCAAGAAGCAACCCGACGGGCTGGCCCACGCGGACGAGGCGGCGCAACTGATCCTCAGATTCCTTCATACCTGCGGCGCCTCGCTGGGCAGCAGCAAGTCGCTTGTCGACCAGGGAAGCGACGGACAATCCGTGCTGCCCTTCCTTACCCACATGAATCAGATCGGCCAGACGGGCGCAACGCCTCGCCACCCCAAGGGCCTTTCCACGTGCTGTCACGGCGAAGAGCCGCACGTCGTGGGGTGGCGATTCATCGGCGAGCGCCGCGCCATTTCGCTCGACCCCAACTGCGGCTGGACGCGCGGAAAAGCCGACGTTGTCTACATCGCCGATGCATTCAAGGTGATGGACAAGGTCAACGCGCTTCTTGAACACAAGCCGTAGCCCGGCTCGCGCGCGGTTGAAGCGTTCCTCGCCGGCAGAAGAGCATTCATTCTCCGCTGAATCTCATGTGGTAGTTTAATAAATTGGAGTAAGCGAGAGAATGTCTTCAATTACATCGTTTATCAAGCACCATTATCGGCATTTCAACGCCGCCGCGCTGGTGGATGCCGCCCAGGGCTACGTGGATCACCTGGCTTCGGGCGGCAAAATGTTCGTGACCATCGCGGGCGCGATGAGCACCGCCGAGATCGGGCTTTCGCTCGCGGAAATGATCCGCCAGGACAAGATTCACGGCATCTGCTGCACCGGCGCCAATCTTGAAGAGGATGTATTCAATCTTGTCGCGCACGATTTCTACGAGCGCGTGCCGCATTATCGCGATCTGACGCCCGCCGATGAAGCCAAGCTGCTGAGCCGCCACATGAACCGCGTTACCGACACCTGCATCCCCGAGATGGAAGCGATGCGGCGCATCGAAAACGAAGTGCTCAAGGAATGGGTGCGCGCCGACCAGGCCGGTGAGCGCTACTTCCCCCACCAGTTCATGTACAAGATTCTGCTCTCGGGCGACTCGGAAAAGTCGTACCAGATCGATCCCAAAGAACAGCTGGCTGCTGGCAGCGGCGCAGAAGAACCTGCCCATGTTTGTGCCGGGGTGGGAAGACGCGACCCTCGGCAACATGTATGCGGGCCACTGCATCTCGAAGCGATGTGGAGAAGGTGCACACCGTGCGCACCGGCATCGAGTACATGATGGAACTCGCCGAGTGGTACACCGAGACCACCATGACCACCCCGCTGGGGTTCTTCCAGATCGGCGGGCGGCATCGCCGGCGATTTTCCCATCTGCGTGGTGCCCATGCTGCACCAGGATCTGCAGCGCGAAAACGTTCCGCTGTGGGCGTACTTCTGCCAGATCAGCGATTCGACTACCAGCTACGGATCGTACTCGGGCGCTGTGCCCAACGAGAAGATCACGTGGGGCAAGCTGGGCGAGAAGACGCCCAAATACATCATCGAGTCGGACGCGTCGATCGTAGCGCCGCTGATCTTCGCCTACGTGTTGGGTTGGTAGAGCTCTGAACCGGACCGCTAACCCGAAGCCGTCTAGAGCTTCCTCAAGGCATCAGCGAGAGAAATGCGACGCCATAGCCGTTCAGCGGAACCGCGAGCCGCGGTGCAGGCGTCATAGCGGACGCGGCGGGGCCGTTGGTCACGTCGGTGGTGGCATCAATGGTCATCAGGCTCGCCGCTGTGAAGTTCCCGAAGGTGGAAGTATCGACAATCACGGTGCGCGGATCGCCCGTGCCATTGTTATCCGTGGGAGCGTGCACCGCCCTGTCCACAATCATTACGCGAACCACGCCGTTGGTTGCGCGCGTGGCGAGGGTCTCGATTGAGGACGTGTCGGTCGATGTCGCGGTGAGGATGTCGGGACCTGCAGAAGCCGACGTCGAGGGATAGTAGGTAGCCAGGGCGCGGTCGACCCAGTAACTCAAGTAGAGGTTGCCGTTCGGGTCCACCTCGCCATATTGCTTGTCGCCTGAGTAGGCCCACTGATAGAGTGCCTGGTTCCCTGCCTTACCGAACTGCGAAAACACGTACGGCCGCCAGGCAGCGAAATAGGCGCTGGTGCCGCGGGGGTCGACCACAAACATTTGGCCGGCGTTGCAGGAACTCGTTCCGTTGTTGCCCGCAAAATCCGCATTGACGTTGTTTTCGGTCATCCAGACGGGAGTTCCGGCGAGGTCGGCGCGCGTAGCAATCTGCTGGTCGATGAACTTCTTGACGTCCACATATTGATCCACGGCGTCGAAGAGCGACGTATCGGTGTCCATCTGGTTACAACTGGTATAGACATGCATCGCGACCACGTCGATATGCGCGTTCACGCCGCCGGCGCTGACTGGAGCGAAGAAGGGCGGCAGCCAGATTTCAGGATCGCTGGGCCACCCGGTGCCGAGCGTGGAGCCTGCAAATTCAAGCGCAACAAACTTGATGGTGGGATCGACGGCCACCATGGCAGGTACGACAGCGTCGTATACGGTCGTGTATTGCGCCGCATCGAGGCCGTTGTACGCGGGCTCGTTGAAAATGCCCCACCACGTGATGGGCTGGGCGACTGGCGATTGGAAATGTACACCCGCAACGTCGAATCCGCCCTTGTTGTAATAGCGAACCAGGTTAGCGGCGTAGGCAGCGAAATCGTTCAGATGATTGGTTACGTCAAGATTGCCCGTAGCGGTGTTCATCCATGCGGGCGCCGCGGCGATCTGGAATTCAGGGCTGTGATCAGTGGAAGCAAGAACCGGCTGCACAGTCTGGTCGAGCAAGGTGAAGTCCCAGTCAGTGGCGGCGCCGGTGTTGGCCTTCATTGGGATTGCCTGCGAGAGTGCCTGCAGCCGAATATGCTGGGGGCCCAAATTGTTCAGGCTCGCCTGGCGGGCAGCAGCATTGGTTCCAAAGAAATCCCCTGTCCACTCGGCGATCTGAAACGAAGTGGACATGAATTGCTGCAGTTTTCCTTTGACGCCGAGGGTGGTGTCAACTGTGCCCCTCACGGTGGTCACAGGCGCCACGACAAGCTCGAACTTAGTGCTTGCGGTCTGTCCGGCCGAGTTTGCGGTTACGCTTGCCGAATAGGTGCCCGCGGGAGCGGATGCGGTTGCGACGAAGGTTACAGGGCCGGAAGGATTGGTGTCAGAGGCGGCATAGGTCGCCTGAACGCCGCCCGGCAATCCATTGAAGCTAACCAATGCGGTTTCACTGGTGGAGTTGATCGTGATCTGGATGCTGGTCGGCATGCCGTCCTGCGGAACGACCACCGTTGAGGAACTGAGGGAAACCGAGATGGGATTCACCGGATGGGTGCCGCTTCCGCTTCCACTTCCGCCGCCGCATCCCATGGCGCCCCAGGACAGAACGAGGGTGGTGAACGCGGTTGCCAATCGAAACCAGGTGCGCATCAAGAGCTCCAGCGGAGTTTGAGCGATTAGACCATACGGCTTAGAGCGGAGTCCATGCGACTTGAGTGGCACGAACTAAAGTCGAGCCGGAATGCAGAATACACTGCAAAAGGAACATCATAGGAACATCATGCAGCGACGAGACATGCTCAAGTTTGCAGGAACCGGAGTTGTTGGCGTGGGAGCGACGGCGGCCATGGGCCGAACTGCCGATGTCGGAGCGGAAGCAAGCCAGGCGACCGGGCACTGGGCCGATGTGCGCAGCCAGGGCGCGAAGGGCGACGGAACGACGGTCGACACGCCGGCCATCAACCGCGCGATCGAATCACTGGCCCGGGATGGTGGCGGCACGCTTTATTTTCCGGCCGGTACGTATCTGAGCTACTCCATTCACCTCAAGAGCAAGGTAGGGCTTTTCCTCGATCACGGCGCAGTGATTCTGGCCGGGTCCACGCCCATTGAGGGCACCATGAGCGGCGGCTATGACATGGCCGAGTCCCAGGGCGCGTGGGAACCCTATCAGGACTACGGCCACAACCACTGGCACAATTCCCTGCTCTGGGGCGAGGACCTGGACGGGGTTTCGATCACCGGCCCGGGACTCATCTGGGGCAAGGGCCTGAGCCGTGGATGGGACAAAGAGAAGACGCGGCCCGACTCGAACAAGCCGGGGGTGGGCAACAAGACCATCGCGCTCAAGAACTGCCGCAATGTCCTGCTGCGCGATTTCAAGATTCTCGAGGGAGGCTGGTTCGGAGTTCTGGCCACGGGCGTCGACAACCTCACCATCGACAACCTTCTCATCGACACCATTCGCGACGGCATGGATATCGACTGCTGCCGCAACGTGCGGGTATCAAACTGCACTGTAAATTCACCGTGGGACGACGGCATCTGCCCCAAGAGTTCGTACGCGCTCGGCTACGCGCGTGCCACCGAGAACCTGACCATCGCCAACTGCTTTGTGACCGGTGGCTATCAGATGGGCTCAGTGCTCGATGGCACCTGGAAGCCTTTGAGCAAAGAAGAAAAGGAAGTCCCGACGGGGCGCATCAAGCTGGGAACGGAATCAAACGGCGGCTTCAAAAACGTCACCATTTCGAATTGCGTGTTCGAAAGCTGCCAGGGATTTGCGCTGGAAACCGAAGACGGAGCCATCGTGGAAGACATCACCGTCACGGGCATCACCATGCGCGACATCCGCAGCGCGCCGCTGTTTCTGCGCCTGGGGACGCGTCTGCGCGGGCCTGCCGGAACCCGGCCCGGCGTGATGCGGCGCGTGCTCCTGAGCAACATCACCAGTTCCGGAGCATCACCGCTGCCCTCGATCATCAGCGGCGTGCCGGGGCAGATGATTGAAGACGTAAAGCTCAGCGACGTGATCTTGCAACAGGCCGGAGGGGGATCCGCCGCGATGGCAGCCATCGAACCGCCCGAGAACGAGGCAAAATACCCTGATCCCCACATGTTCGGCGACCTTCCGGCAACAGGGCTGTTCGCACGCCATATCCGGAACCTGGAGCTGAGTAATGTGGAGGTTGGCGTCCAGGCGCCGGATGCGCGGCCGGCGTTCTGGTTGCGCGACGTCGAGGGCGCCGACTTTTTCCGCGTGCGCGTGCCTCAAGGAGCCCCGGCCTTCGATCTGCGCGATGTGAAAGAGTTCCGCAGCTTCGGCAGCCGGCGGCTGTCGGATGTCAGCCTGGACAACGTGGAGAATCGCAAGATCTGAACCACTTCCGGCAATTCGCGGCACCAGGATGCGGTATCCTTGCTCCGAAATCAACCGCGGCGGTTTCATCGATGCCGGATCCACAATCCAATGACCGGGCTCGCGCTCCCTGGCGCGACAAGTGGCATGAGGTGATCTTCGGTCACGATACCTTTGCCGGACGCCTGTTCGACGTTCTCCTGCTCACATTGATTCTGTTCAGCGTCCTGACTGTGCTTCTGGACAGCGTGCGACCATTGCACGAAGCGTACGGATTGTACTTCCAGATTGCGGAGTGGACGGTTACCGCGCTGTTCACGATCGAATATGTCGCGCGCCTCGTCTCCGCGCGGAATGCCCGACGGTATGTCACGAGCTTCTTTGGCATCGTGGATTTGCTTGCCATCGCGCCGACTTACCTGAGTCTTCTGTTTGTGGTGGAGCACTCGTTCACGGTGGTTCGATCTCTACGCCTTCTGCGGGTCTTTCGCATTTTGAAGCTGTCGGAGTATCTTGGCGAGGCAGCCGTTCTGGGTGTAGCCATCCGGGAGAGCGCCCGCAAGATTACCGTCTTTCTCTCTGTCGTGCTTGCGCTCGTAACGATCGTTGGAGCGCTGATGTACGAGATTGAAGGAGAGGCAAACGGCTTCACCAGCATCCCCGCCTCCATGTACTGGGCAATTGTGACCGTCACGACGGTGGGTTATGGCGACATCTCGCCCAAAACTGTGCTGGGAAGAATCCTGGCCTCTATGCTGATGATCGTGGGCTACGGGATCATCGCTGTGCCCACCGGAATCGTCACCTTTGAATTGGCGCGGGCTTCGACAGGCGGTCCAATCCGGCGCTGCTCGGCTTGTAGCCTGCAACTCCAGGACCGGGAAGCCATCTTCTGCAAGCGTTGCGGCACCCGCCTCGAGGCATAGTGCCCCGCTTCCCGCACCGGCGATCGACTCCCGGCAAAGAAACCAGAATGTCAAGCCAGGCCGGGTTTGTTGGTTGGCGCAAAACTTCATATCCTTGGTTACATGGGTGAATATGAAGGCGAACTGACGCGGCTGGTCGACGAACTGAACCGTTCGGCGACTCGGGCGAGGTCGGAAGAAAAGACAGGGCTCGATCAATTTCTGGCGACAGCGGTTCAGCGCGGTTCTTCGGATCTGCTTCTGGTGGCCGGGGCCGCGGCGGTGCTGCGTGTGAACGGCGCTTTGACGACCGGGGTGGGGCGCGTTCTGTCGGACTCCGATCTGCGCGGGCTGCTGCTGCCGATCCTGACCGGCGAGCAGCAGAAGGAATTGCAAACCCGAAGGTCAATCGATTTTTCGTTTGTACGCAAGTCCATCGGCCGATTCCGGGCCAACTTCCATTACCAGCGCGGCACGCTCGCGGCCGCCATCCGAGTCCTGCCGGAACAGATTCCGACACTCGAGAGTCTTCACCTTCCGCCCGGGCTTGCGCATCTGGCAGAACGCCGCCAGGGCCTGGTGCTGCTGACGGGGCCGACCGGCTGCGGCAAGAGTTCGACACTCGCAGCCCTGATCGAACTGGTCAATACACGGCGCCGCGACCACATCATCACCATCGAGGACCCCATTGAATTCGAACATACGAATCGTACCTCGGTGGTGGAGCAGATCGAATTGGGACCCGATACGCCCAGCTTTGCCGAAGCCGTGCGGGCGGCGATGCGGCAAATACCGAATGTGATCCTGGTAGGGGAAATGCGCGATGCTGATACCATGTCGGCGGCGCTGACGGCTGCCGAGACAGGGCACCTGGTGTTCAGTTCCCTGCACACCAACGATGCGGCGCAAACCGTGCTGCGCATCCTGGATATTTTTCCCACTGGATTCCAGTCGCAGATCCGCCAGCAACTCTCGATGGCGCTGCTGGCGGTGATTTCGCAACGGCTGGTGCCGGCGGCCAATGGAATCGGCCGGCATCCGGCGGTGGAGATCATGCTGGCCACTCCGGGGATACGGAACCTGATCCGCCAGGGGCACGATCACCAGATCCGGGCGCATATCGAAACCAGCCGAAACGACGGCATGATGACCATGGAACAATCGCTGGCCGAACTGGTTCGGACGGAGCGCATCTCGCGTGAGATTGCATTCGAGCATTCGCATCACCCGGAGGATGTGCGGCGGTACCTGGGGGGATAGTCGGGGACTGGTCGCGGTGTCCGGTTCTGAACGACGGTAGCCGCCAGCGGACATGCGAGCCGCCGTGGGGCAGGTTTTATCGCGTTGTATCTGTCTCGCAGGGTTTGCTTTAGCGCGGCTCGGGATTGGTCTCATGCATGCACATCCCATTCAGCCGATGACCGATCGGAGGAGTTGAGATGCACAAGCTCATGCAGGACATTCGTTACGCGCTGCGCCAGCTGAACCGGAGCCGAGGCTTCGCGGTGGTGGCGGTTCTGACCCTGGCCCTGGGCATCGGGGCCAATACGGCCATCTTCAGCGTGATCGACTCCATCCTGCTTGAGCCGCTGCCGTTTCCGCACCAGGACCGGCTGATGCAACTTGCCGCCGGAACCGATTACTACAACTATCCCAAGGGCTGGATCCGGGAATACCAGCGCCGATCGCACAGCTTTGCCAGTATCTCGGGCTATTCGTCTCAACGCCGAGTACAACGTGACCGGTGGAGGAACGACGGGCAGGGCCTTCGGCAGCACAGTCAGCACCAACCTGTTTGAGACGCTTGGAGTGCGACCGGCCCTCGGGCGCTTCTTTTCATCCGCGGAAGAGACGACCGGGCAAGACCGGGCAATCGTGCTCAGCAACGGCTTCTGGAAGGAACAGTTTGGCGGCGATCCAGGCGTTGTGGGGCGCACCATGATGCTGGACGGGGTGAATCGCGAAATCATCGGAGTGGCTCCGCCTCAAATCCATTTTCCAGACTTCGAAACGCAATTCTGGATTCCCATCGCATTCAAGGCCGGCGATGCTTTTGATCCGTGGGCGATCTTCGGGTACCAGGCGATCGGGCGGCTGCGCGACGGAGTGTCCCCGGGCCGCGCGCAGGCTGAGCTGCGGTCGCTGCATCGCGAGATGCTGACGCTGTTTCCCTGGCGGATGCCGGATAACTGGGCTGCGGAAGTGAACGTGGCTCCTCTATTGAATTCGATCGTGGGCGATGTGCGGCCGAGGTTGCTGCTGCTCTCGGGAGCAGTGGGACTGGTGCTGCTGATCGCGTGCGCCAACGTGGCCAATCTGATGCTGGCCCGCGCGGCGGCGCGGCAGCGCGAGATCAGTCTGCGCTCGGCGCTGGGTGCGGATACTGGCCGGCTGATCCGGCAGATGCTGACCGAAAGCGCGGTGCTTGCGGCCATCTCGGGCTTTCTGGGCGTGCTGCTCGCGGCCATGAGCTTGAATGGCCTCAAGCTCGTGCTTCCTCCCGATACGCCGCGTCTTGCAAACCTCGGTTTGCATGGAGGCGTGTTCCTGTTCGCAGCGGCAGCATCATTGCTGACGGGCGTTCTCTCCGGTCTCGTTCCCGCGCTGCAGGCCGGCAGGCGCGACCTGCAGGGGAGCTTGCGGCTGAATGCCGAGAACGTGTTCGGCAATGCGCGGCGGTTCCGGGTTTCGCAACTGCTGGTGGTCGGCCAGATCGCGCTCGCGGTAGTGGTGATTACCGCGGCGGGCGTGATGCTGCGCAGCCTGTATCGACTGGCAAATACCGATCCTGGATTCCACGCCGAGCAGACTCTGACGGCGCAGATCTCACTCGACCGCAGCGCGTGTACGCAGAAGGGTTCATGCATTGAATTTTTCAATACCCTGCTGACGCGCGCCGAAGGGCTCCCCGGCGTGGAGTCGGCGGCGCTCGTGGACGCTCTGCCAATGACCGGCTATGACACGTGGTACGTGTTCGACGCCGAGGGACATCCACGCGACCCGCGACAGCTGGCGCTCGAAGCATCGAGCCGGACGGTCTCGCCCAGCTATTTTCCGTTGATGGGGCTTCGACTGCTGCGCGGGCGCTTGCTTAACAGCGCCGATCAGTCGGGGACCAGCCGCGCCATCCTGGTGAACGCCGCGGAAGCCAACCAGCTGTGGCCGAATCAGGATCCGATCGGAAAGCATGTCGCCGACGTGAGCAACCAGGAGCCTTCGCCGGCGGTGATGGACATGAAGACCGCCTCCATAGTGGTGGGCGTGGTGAGCGACACACGCCACCAGAGCCTCGACAAGGACTCGGGCTGGGAGACATATCTGCCCATCACACCGCGGACGGAAAAGCCGGTGATGAACATCCTGCTGCGCTCGCGCATCGGTTCGGCGGCGCTGGCTTCAAACCTCCGTGACCTGGTACAGCAGCTGAATCCGGCGGTTCCCGTCACCAGGGTGCGGACACTGCACAGCGTGGTCGTGTCGTCGACCGCGTCGCCCCGTTCCCTCACCCTGCTGCTGACGGCGTTCGGGGCGTTGGCGATCGTGGTGGGCGGGATCGGTGTCTACAGCCTCATCTCGTACACAGTGAGCTGGAGAACACGCGAGATCGGGCTCCGGCTTGCGCTCGGCGCCAACCGCCTGCAGATTGCCAAGCTGGTGCTGCGGCAGAGCCTGGGGCTTGCGGTGTTGGGATCATTCCTGGGCATGGCAGGAGCGGTCGCTGTGACGCGCCTGATGGGCCGTTTTCTGTTTGAGACCAGCCCCCTCGATCCGCTCACCTATACGATAGTGCCGGTGCTTTTCTGCGTGCTGGCGCTGATGGCGGCGTGGTCGCCCGCAAGACGCGCGGCCTATGTGGACCCGATGGTGGCGCTGCGCAACGACTAGACCGCAGGAGCCGCTCCGGGTCAGGCCAGAGCATCGACCAGTGCTTCCCATTCGGCCTCGAGCGCGGGCCGATGGAATTGACGCCCCGCGCGCGCATACCAGTAATCGGCATTCGAGGCTGCGCCTTCCTTGCGATGGAGATAGGCGTGAACGGCCATGCCGTCGCGAGTTTCGAGCTCGTCCACCAGGGCATGGGCGCGAGCCCAATCGCCTTTTGCGTCCCACCACAGGGCGGCAACAGTCGTGGGCAGGTTGGCCGCCGGCGCGTCGGCGGCCAGAGTCGCGCGGAATGCGTTTGCGTCCATGCACATTCTTTTACCACCATGGGGCGGAGCCGTCGCGCTGTTTTAAGTAAACACACCCGAACATCGGCATACATAATTGAGACATAGCCATCGCAACGGTGAGAAAGTGCTGACGCAGCTCTTACTGCAACTGGGTCTGTGCAAAGGAAGGACATTTGGAAACCTATCGGTGCAGCATCATCGTGCCTTGCTTCAATGAAGAGAGTCGTCTTCGTCTCGATGTGTTTTCCGGTTTCCTGCGGTCGGAAGAGACGATTCACTTTCTGTTTGTGAACGACGGAAGTACGGATGGCACGCTCAAGCTTCTTCGGCAGTTTGAATCAGAACACCCGGACCGCGTGTCGGTACTCGATAAGCGTGTAAACGGCGGCAAGGCCGAGGCCGTGCGGAACGGGATGCAGCAGGCGATGCTTTCCGACAAGCCTGAATACGTGGGGTTCTGGGATGCTGACCTGGCGACGCCATTAACGGCGATACCGGAGCTGCTGCAGCAGTTCGCTGCGAACCCTGCCATCGAAATGGTTTTTGGCGCACGAATCCGTCTGCTCGGGCGGAAGGTGAATCGCAATCCATTGCGGCATTATTTAGGACGCGTCTTTGCCAGCGCGGTGTCGATCATGCTTCGTCTGCCGATCTACGATACGCAGTGCGGGGCCAAGATATTCCGCGTGACGCCCGAGCTATCGGAGGTCTTATCGACTCCCTTTCAATCGCGATGGATCTTTGACGTGGAGATCCTGGCACGGTTCGAGGCACTCAGAAAAGGTGACGTCTCCTATCTCGAAAACACGGTGTATGAATACCCCCTCTCGGAATGGAATGACGTACGCGGGTCAAAGGTCACTTCGGGGGCGTTTCTGCGCGCTATTTTCGAACTGTTCGGCATCTGGAGGCGATACCTGGGCCGGAAGTTTTGAGTTCGCGGACTTGGTATGCAGCGTGATTTAAGTCACATACCTTCCAAAAGGCCACTGATAAAAAAGGGTGAAGCTTCCGATGAATGGTTGAGTGGGGTCCGCGAGGGAAACTGGCAGGTCGGCGAGGTAGAGAGCCGGCCTCCAATCCCTGCGGGAGGTCAAACCAATGAATTTTGCTGGTATTTGCAACTCAGACCGAAATGGTCGTATACTGAAGTCCGACTATTCTGGTCGTAGTTTAAGGGTGCTGCCGTTCCGGCGGGCCCGCGGAGTCCGGAAGGTGCGCGTGCTAAGTGAGTTGAACGTCGGCGAGAGCGGGATTCTGGTGGCCCTGGACCTGCCCGAATCGGTGCAGAATCATCTGATGCACATGGGTTTTTTGCCCGATGCGCTGGTAACGACGCTGCGCCGGGCGCCTGCCGGCGATCCCACCGTGTATGCCATTGACGGGATGGAGATCGCCCTGCGCCATGAAACCGCCGACGCCATTCGCGTTCGCCACGCAGACTCAAAAAGCCCGGAGATGGAAGAGCTGGCCGAGGCTGCGCGATGAGCAGCAGTTGCTGCGCACCTCCGACCTTTCAGGGCCCCGGATCGCAGGCGGAAGGCAAGCTGCACACCATCGTCCTGATCGGCCCGCCTAATTCCGGCAAATCGACGCTTTTCAATCGCCTCACCGGCCTGCGCCAGAAGGTAGCAAACTATCCCGGTGTGACCGTGGAACAGCGCATGGGCCTGATGGCCGGCGTGGGCCGCGACGATCTGACCCTGATCGACCTGCCCGGCGTGTACAGCCTGACTCCCTACTCCGAGGATGCGCGGGTCGCCGTAGACGTGCTGAAGGGCAAGATGCCGGGCACGCCCAAGCCCGACGCCGTTCTCCTGGTTCTGGACTCGCTTCATCTCACCCGCCAACTGATGCTGGCCGCGCCGGTTCTGGCCCTGGGCCTGCCGACGCTGGTCCTGCTGAACATGACCGACCTGATGGAGTCGCGGGGCGGCGAAGATCGATCCGCTCAAGCTGGCCCGCGAACTGGGCGCTCCGGTGGCGCAGGTCAGCGCGGTACGCGGGAACGGGCCTCGAGGCGGTTCCGCTGTTCCTCAACCAACACTCCAACGGAAAGCACTCGAACAACGCGGTTCCTCAGCCGTTGACGCTTCCCGTCCTTGGAAATGCGGCCAGCACTCACAGCTGGGCGGCGCAGGTAAGCCGCCGCACCGGTTATCGCGCTCCGCTTTCGGCCGAAAACAGCCGGAAGCTGGACAACGTCCTGCTGCACAGAGTCTGGGGTCCGCTGCTGTTCCTTCTGGTGGTGGTGGCGGTCTTCGAAGTGGTGTTTTCGATTGGCCAGCCGCTATCGGACGGCTTCGGCGAAGTGCTGGCGCGAGCCGGCGAGCTGGTGCGGCCGCTGCTGCCGGCGGGATGGCTGCAGTCCCTGGTGCTCGATGGCGCATGGAAGGGCATCTCGTCGGTGCTGGTCTTCCTGCCGCAGATTCTGCTCCTGTTCCTGTTTATCGGGATTCTCGAAGACTCGGGCTACCTGGCCCGCGCCGCGCTGATCGCCGATCGCGTGATGCGCACCACGGGCCTCAACGGCAAGGCGTTCATCCCGCTGCTCTCGGCGTATGCCTGCGCGGTGCCCGCCATCATGGCGACGCGCACCATCGAGAACCGGCGCGACCGCCTGGCCACGATCCTGGTTACGCCGTTCATGACCTGCTCGGCGCGGCTGCCCGTCTACATACTGCTGATCGCCGCCTTCATTCCCAACATCACCTACCTGCACGGCTTCCTCGGATTGCGGACCCTGGTCATGCTGGGACTTTACGTGGCGGGCTTTGTGGCCGCCATGACCACGGCATTTCTGCTGAAGAGCTCCATTCTGCGGTCAAGCGACACGCCCTTCATCCTGGAACTCCCGCAATACCGCATGCCCACGGTGCGCGCGCTTCTGATGCGGCTGGTGGACCGGGCACGCGTATTTCTGCGGCAGGCGGGTACGGTCATCCTGGCCGTGACGCTGGTTCTGTGGGTGCTTGCCCACCTGCCGGTCATCCATACGCAGGCCGGCTCCTGGGGCATTCCAGACCTCGCCAACAGCCTGGTCGGTCGCCTCGGCCACCTGATCGAACCGGTGATCGCCCCCCTGGGCTTCAACTGGAAGATCGGCATCGGGCTGATCTCGAGCGTGCTGGCCCGCGAAGTGATGGTGAGCACCATGGGTACGCTCTACGGAGCGGACCCGGGCACGCAGGCACTGAATCTTCAGACCGCGCTGCACAGCGACATGACGCTCGGCGGAGCGCTGGCGCTGATGATCTTCTTTGCCTTTGCCATGCAGTGCACGTCGACGATGGCCGTGGTGCGGCGCGAGACCAACAGCTGGAAGTGGCCGGCGTTCCAGTTCGCCTACATGCTGGTGCTGGCGTATGGCGCGGCGTTTGTGGTGAACCGACTGGTCACAGCGATCTTTGGTTAATCAGCGGCGCGGCCGCTATCCGTCTAGCGAGCCGCGCCTCATCTTCAAGGAACCGTAACTATCGCGTGGCTGGAAGGGACACTTTCCGTCCCGGCTGCGTCGACACTCGTTACGTAATAGGAATAGCTCGATCCAGACTGGACTGCCCGATCCACGTAGTTCGTCTGACTATCCGACGTGGAGTTTAAACGCTGGAAAGTGGTGCCGCCACTCGGGGAGCGATACACGTTGTAGCCGCTGACTGGTACCGGTGAACTCGTGGGCCCACTCCATTTCAGAGTCACCTGGTGTTGCACGGCCGTTCCCGTGCCACTCAAACTGACAACCTTCGAGCTACCAGTAGATGAGTTGCTTGAGATGGTCACCAATCCGGCGAAAGCACCCACAGCTGTCGGATCGAACTGTACCTGTAACTTGATCGCAACGCCAGGATTCAGCGTCACAGGAAATGTCGCCCCGGAGATCTTAAATCCCGCCCCGGACAGACTCACAGCGCTTACAGTGACGGCCGCGGTGCCGGTCGAACTCAGTGTCAGCGATTGGATGCTTGGCGTACCCACCGACACACTCCCAAAGCTCATACTGGTTGCACTCATCGTAAGAACAGGCTTGCCTGTCGTTCCTGCACCCGTGCCGGTCAGACTGACTACAGTCGTACTGCTCGTGCGGTAATACGTGGATATGGAGATGTCTCCGGTCGCCGCTCCCGCCACGGTCGGATCAAATCGCACCTGAATGCTCACAGCCTGGCCGGAGGCTAGCGTGATCGGAACGGAAGGTGCGGCGATCGTGAAGCCCGTGCCCGCGACAGCCAGCCCAGCAATTGTGATTGACCCTGTTCCAGTCGACGTCAGTGTAATTGTCTGCGTCGAAATCGAATTCAGCGACACCGTTCCGAAGTTCAGGCTGGTTGAACTCACGGTCAACTGATGCGTCCGATGAGTGCGTGTGCTGTTTGTGAGTGGACCTTGCTGTTGGGCGGATGCACTTGATGTAAGAATTACGACGGCCGAAGCCGCACTAAGTACGTATCGCGCAAAATTCATCTTCTCTCCTGGAACCCCGAGTTCTTGCGTACTTTTGTTGGAAGTCGTACGCGCCATCGGGGACGACATAACTCCGCGGCGCCGCGAAACGCAGCTTCATGTCGACGCGTGTGGGCCGCCCTTGCCGTGACACGTGGTGCAAAGGCTTTCGCCCGTTGGGTCAGTAAGCCATCAGGCGCTTCTTGCGAACAGGCGCAGGTTGGCCCTCAGAGACAATGACAAACCCAGGCAGTGATCGGGGAATAGGCCGTGCGCTTCCCGTTAATTTACGTTCAAGTTAATTGGGTATTTTTGAGTCTTTTTTATTGCGTCTGTAACGCCCAAATAAACGATCTTCATATGGGCCTAAATCGGCGATATTCCAAAGATTGTGGACTGGCATGGTCGGTCTGAATAACACCATCGCTAACCACGATCTCGTAGCATTATGCCATATGGCGCGCTACGTATACGCTCCTTTGCGAACAAACCACCCCTCCGAATCGAGGATTTGCGCGCTGTGAAACATAGTTCACTCACTGTCTCGCGGAGAGCAAGGCCGGCCTGTCCAGCCTCCCGCCCAGCTGCTGTAGATGTGAGAAACTGAAGACAGGGCCGGCGCGTGTGCGCGCTCAATCTTTGACCACGAGCAGCTCTTTTGCGGCTCATTCAAGCCGATCTTCGCTGCCGTCCACCTATAGGAAACCAGACCTGAATGCTCAGTGTAAGCAATGTATCCATGCGCTATGGCTCGAAGGTGCTCTTCGAGGATGTGAGTGTAAGCTTTGTGCCCGGACGGCGCTACGGGCTTACTGGCCCCAACGGATCCGGCAAGTCGACTTTCATGAAAGTCCTGACCGGGGAACTGGATGCTCAAAAGGGCAATGTAGTGCGCCCGCGCAAAATGGGTGTCCTGCGCCAGGACCAGTTCGCCTTCGACAATTATCGCGTCATCGACACCGTCATCATGGGAAACCGGCCGCTATGGGCTGCCCTGGAAGAGCGCGACCGCATCTACGAGAAGCCCGAGATGACCGATGAAGACGGCATGCGCCTGGGCGAACTCGAGGGAGTGATCGGCGACGAAGACGGCTATACCGCCGAAGCCGATGCCGCGATCCTCCTCGACGGCCTCGACATTCCCGAGGAAATCCACGAGCGCAAGATGGGCGAACTCCAGGGTGGACAGAAGGTGCGCGTGCTGCTGGCACAGGCGTTATTCGGCAAACCCGAAGCGTTGATGCTCGATGAGCCCACCAACTACCTCGATCTCGAATCGATTCACTGGCTGCAGGATTTCCTGAATGACTACGACGGGACACTGATTGCCATCTCGCACGACCGTCACTTTCTCAACAGCGTCACCACCCATACCGCCGATATCGACTACCAGACGATCATTACCTACACCGGCGGCTACGACGACATGGTGATGGCCAAGACTCAGATTCGTTCCACGCTGGAGTCGCAGAATGCGCAGCGGGAAAAAAAGATCGCACAGCTCAATGAATTCATCGCCCGTTTCGCGGCCGGCACCCGATCGAGCCAGGTGACGAGCCGGCGCAAGGAAGTGGAGCGGCTGCAGACCAATGAACTGGCGCGGTCAAATATACAGCGGCCGTACGTCAAGTTTGACCAGGTTCGGCCCAGCGGCAAGCACGCCCTGGAGTTTAAGCACCTGACGAAGTTTTACAACGATCTGAAAGTAATCGATGGTTTTAGCGCCAACGTTCTCCGCGGAGAAAAGATCTGCCTGATGGGCCGCAACGGCGCGGGCAAGACCACGCTGCTAAAGAGCCTGCTGGCCAACTATCCCGGTCTTTCTGATCCTGAATTCTCGCTCGACAACGGCACTGTCTTCTGGGGACACGAGGCGCAGGTAGGCTACTTCCCCCAGGATGTGGGGTCCACCATTGAACACGGTCTCACGGTGGCCGAATGGCTTCATCGCTGGAACCCCGCGGCCCACGTGGAAGAGATTCGCGGCATTCTCGGCCAGATGCTCTTCTCCGGCGAGGAGGGCGAAAAGCCCACCAAGGCGCTCTCCGGCGGTGAACAGGCACGGCTGGTGTTCTGCAAGCTGATCCTGACCAAGCCCAATATTCTGATTTTCGACGAGCCGACGAACCATCTGGATCTCGAAGCGATCAACGCGCTCAACATCGCGTTGCAGCGCTACGAAGGCACCGTCCTGCTGGTAACTCACGACCATGACCTGATCGACGAAGTGGCGTCGCGGCTGTGGGTTTTCAAGGACGGGGCTATCGAAGATTTCCAGGGGCCCTACGCGGAGTGGAAGGGCAAGCACAACTAGTCATTCGAGGGTCTGCGGCAGTTACTCGAGCACCGCAAGCTCTGCTTTGAAAGAAATCAGGATTGACAGCGGATCGCACCACGTTTGTAATAGAGAAGTGGTGATGGAGTTCACCCTTAACCGCTGTCCCTCCCGGTAGGCCGGACAGATGATGACTCCTGACAGGGATTCCTGTCGGGGAGTCATGTCCCGGCACGAATTCCCTGCAAATAATGAATGGCATGAGACGCACATTAGTGCGGGTTGCGTCTTCTTGCCTTGAAGCTGACGAAAGGAGAACAGCTTTGCAGAAATATCTGCTCATTGCATTGGGGGGCGGCCTGGGTTCGATTGCGCGGTATTGGGTGGGCTCCACGATTGGGAGCCGCATGGGCGTTCGGTTTCCGTACGGAACGCTGGTGGTCAACATGACGGCTTGCGCGATCATCGGGTTTACGCTCACCTGGTTCAGCCAGCGGGTTGAAATCAATCCCGCATGGCGCTACCTGTTCGCGGTTGGGTTTATCGGAGCCTACAGCACGTTCTCGACGTATGAGTGGGAGACGCTCTCCACGCTGCGCTCAGGGGCCTTTGCACTCGGATCGATCTACGCGGCGGGTAGCCTGCTGCTTGGGCTGGCCGCGGTCTGGTGCGGCGCGGCGCTGGCGGAATCGCTCTAGACCCATGCCCCGGCTCGGCCGCGTTTCAAAGAATGCCGCACTACCGGGTTTGGGACATGCGGACTACTTGTGGTGATTTTTGCGGCGATGGGAGCGGCTGCGGGCGTCGGGCCCGTCTTCGAGGTCGAAGGCGGCGTTGACCAAGGCGATGTGGGAGAAGGCCTGGGGGAAATTTCCCACCAGACGCTTGCGGTTCACGTCGTACTCCTCGGACAACAAGCCGAGGTCGTTGCGCAACGTGAGCAGGTGCTCGAACAGAGTCCTGGCGTCGTCAAGACGCCCGATGGCTTTGAGGCTGCTGACCATCCAGAAGCTGCAGGCCAGGAAGACGCCTTCGCCGGGGGGAAGGCCATCCTGCACCTTGGAGGTGTCGTAGCGCAGGACCAGGCCGTCGGGCATGAGTTCGCGTTCGATGGCTTCGACCGTGCTTTTAACACGCGGATCGCTGCCGGGCAGAAAGCCGACCAGGGGCATCAGAAGCAGGCTGGCGTCGAGTTCTTCCGAGTCGTAGGCCTGCACGAAGCTGTTCCTTTTTTCGTTGAAGGCACGGGCGCAGACCTGGTCATGGATGGCATCGCGGATCGCTTCCCATTTTTCGATCGGGCCAGCATAATTGAGCTGGCGGGCAAGCAGGACGGCACGATCGAAGGCCACCCATGCCATGATTTTTGAATAGGTGAAGTGCTGGGCGCCACCGCGGGTTTCCCAGATGCCCTCGTCGGGCTCCCGCCAGATGGTTTCGAGGTGTTCGAGGAGCAGGACGAGGACGCGGAAGTCCCGCTCGGAGTGGCGGCCCACGCTTTGCTGCGCGTGATAGAAGCAGTCGAGCACCTCGCCGTAGATGTCGAGCTGGACCTGCATGGAGGCTGCGTTGCCGATGCGCACGGGCCGGGAATTCTCATAGCCCGGCAGCCAGCCGACTTCCCACTCGACGAGCTGGCGTTCGCCTTTGAGGCCGTACATGATCTGCACCTGTTCTGGGCTGCCGGCGAGGGCGCGCAACAGCCAGTCCTGCCATGCGGCAGCCTCGTCGAAATAGCCGCCGTTGATAAGGGCCAGGAGGGTGAAGGTGGTGTCGCGGAGCCAGCAATACCGGTAGTCCCAGTTGCGGACGCCTCCCAGAGCTTCGGGGAGCGAGGTGGTGACGGCGGCGACGACTCCGCCGGTGGGACGGAAGGTCATGGCTTTGAGGGCCATCAGCGAGCGCTCGACGGCGTCACGGTACTTGCCCTGGAATTTAAGGCGGCTGCCCCAGCCTTGCCAGAACTTTTCCGTGTCCTTGAGTGCTTGGCCGGCATCGATCGGCTCCGGATCGGGGAGATGGGACCTGCCATACGTAAGCGTGAACCAGACGCGGTCGCCGTGGCTCACGGTGAAGTCCGCGACGGTTTTTAGGTCTTCGCCGTGGACGGGGACGGATGCGTGAAGGACGGCGAGATGTGGGCCGGCAATGGCGCGGACGCCGTTGTCGATGCGCGTTACCCACGGCACGGTTCGACCGTAATCGAAGCGCAGAGCAAGTTCCATGCGGATGTCCAGCTTCCCGCGGATTCCTTCAACGATACGCACGACATCGGAGAACCTCTCGCGGACAGGCATGAAGTCGATGAGGCGGATCGATCCTTCGGCGTGCTCGAAAGTGGTTTCGAGAATCAGAGAGTGGTCGCGGTAACGGCGGGTGGTTGCCCTCCATTCGCCGTCGCAAGGAGACAACTTCCAATAGCCGTTGTCTTCGGTTCCGAGCAGCGATGCGAAACAGGCCTCGGAGGAGAAGTTGGGCCAGCAGAGCCAGTCGATGGAACCGTTCCTGTCGACCAGGGCAGCGGTCTCGCAATCGCCGATGAGAGCGTAGTCTTCGAGTCGACCGGGCATAGGCTTTATTGCTCGCGGTAGCTGCGCATCAGGCCGCCGTCGACGACGAAGGTCGACCCAGTGATGTAGGAGGCGTCGTTCGACGCGAGGAAGGCCACAAGTCCGGCGACGTCGTCGGGGGTGCCGAGGCGGCCGAGAGGAATGTTGGCGAGCAACGCGTTGAGTTTGGGCTTGTCTTCAAGCAGCGATTTGTTGATGGGAGTTGCGATGGCGCCAGGGGCGACGTTGTTGACGGTGATGCCGAGCGGCCCAAGTTCCACGCTCAGGTCGCGCATCAGCATGCGCATGCCGCCCTTGCTGCAGCAGTAGGTGGCGAAGCCAGGGAAGGCCATGTCCTCGTGAACGGAGCTGATGTTGACGATCCGGCCGGGTTTCTTCGCGTCGCGCAGGCGACGCACAAAGGCCTGGGTAAGGAAGAAGGGCCCGCGCAGGTTGACGGCCATGACCTTGTCGTAGTCCGCCTCGGGCGTGTCCCAGAAGGCAGACTTTTTTTCCATGCCGGCATTGTTGACCAGGATGTCGGCGGAACCGAAATTCGACCATGCCGATTCCACGAGCTTGCAAATGTCTTCGTCGCGGGTCACGTCGGCCTGCACGATCTTTCCCTGGCCACCTGCCTGTTCGATGGCGCGTTCAGTGTCCTCGGCGCCTTCGGGGGTGCCGACGTAGTCGACAATGACACTGGCGCCCTCGCACCCCAGCCGCTTGGCGATTCCCTGGCCTATGCCGGAACTGGCTCCCGTCACAATGGCGACCTTCCCTTGCAAGCGATGCATGTGTGCTCCTTAGGTGGGATGGGCTGGAGATTCTTCCCTTGGCTTGGATGCCGACGGGCACTTGATCGTATCAGTTGGTAGACCCGAGTTCACAGTCCGAGCGCGGATCCGGGTTATTCATCTTGCCCCATCTTGCAGTTCCGAGACGCGCTTCTCTAAGGCCATGGCGTCGTAGGGAGCTCTGATCTTGGCGTCGTTGTCGAAATACACGTAGACATCGCGGGCATGGGCTTGTTGGGCATCGACGGCGCTGGCCTTCCTGCCGTCATCCACTTCCCCTCCCTGGGACCATTGAACGACACGCCGGGCCCACACGTCGATGGCTTCGCGGTTCGTAGCCGCTGACGTAAAGCTGCTCGCTGCCATGCAGACGGCAATAGACGAAGTCGGCGGTGATGTCCATCAGGAGCGGCCACTCAACGGTGTCTGCCACGACCAGTCCGATGGCGTGCTTGCGCAAAAGGGCGATGAATTCCTCAGAGACAAAGCTGTCGTTTCGGATCTCGATGGCGTGGCGCAGGGGCCGCTCCTCTAGGACCCGGAACCAGGTTCGGCCGTCGAGGCGCTGGTCATGATGGCGGGCCAGCTTCGCGGCCTGCTTGTGGGTCCGCGGCAGGAGCTTGAAGAAGGTTTCCAGCCGTACTGGGTCCCATTTGAAGTTGGCCGGGAACTGCCACAGGATCGGGCCGAGTTTGTTCTTCAGGCGGAGTAGACCCTGGGCGAAGAAGTTGGCCAGCGGAACTTCAACCTGCAGAAGCCGGCGCATGTGGGTGATGAAGCGCGGCCCCTTGACGGAAAAGACAAAATCCTCCGGGGTCTCCTCGTACCAGGTTTTGAAGCTTTCGGGCCGCTGCAGGGAGTAGAAGGACCCGTTGAGTTCGATGGAGGTCAAACGCCGGGAGGCGAACTCGAGTTCGCGGCGCTGGGCAAGATCTGGAGGGTAGAAGGACCCTCTCCAGCCTTTGTACCGCCAGCCGGAGATGCCGATCCGAATGTCGCCTGAGAGGCTCATCTGCAGTCTAGGATGCCTGGGCAGCGCCACTGGGGAAGCTTTTCGCCGGATGGAATCAGACGCGCCTTCCAAGACCCGCTCCGGGAGGCTGTATTTCGCACCGTTTGGCTTTTGGCGCATGCGAAATGACCGTAAACGGCCCTTTTTTAAAATCGTGCATCACAGGGGGTGAACGAAGCTACGGATCAACCTCAAATGGGGGAGAAAAGCATGCTTGCTGTTGTGACGGGGGCATCGAGCGGAATCGGATATGAGCTTTCGGCTGAGCTGGCCAAGCGGGGTTATGACCTGGTGGTGGCATCAGCCGGGGAACGGCTTGGGCCGGCGGCGGAACATTTCAGGAGTTTTGGCCATCGAGTGACGGAAGCCAGTGTCGACCTGGCCAGGGGCGAGGGCGTAGAGGAACTCTGGCAGCAGGTCGAGAGTCTGGGAGAGCCGGTGGAAGTAGCTTGCATCAATGCCGGGGTTGGCCTGGGCGGACTGTTCCACGAATCGGACCTGGATGCGGAACTGAACATGGTGAGCCTGAATTGCGCAAGTACCATACACCTGGCCAAATACGTGGTTCGGCAGATGGAGGCGCGGAGGGCGGGGAGGATCCTGTTTACGGCTTCGATTGCCGGAGAAATGGTGGCGCCGCGAGAGGCGGTATACGCGGCCACTAAAGCGTTTGTGCTGTCGTTTGCGCACAGCCTGCGCTACGAGTTGAAAGACGCGGGGGTGACGGTGACGGCGCTGCAACCCGGTCCGACCGATACAGATTTCTTTCACCGCGCGGGGATGGACGACACGCAAGTAGGCCGCGACGGGAAAAAAGAGAGTGATCCAGCCGACGTGGCGCGGCAAGGAATCGAGGCCCTGTTCGACGGCAAGGATCACGTCTATGCGGCCTCGCTGAAAACCAAGATCGAAGGCAAACTTGCCAACGCCGTTCCGGGAGCTGTGAAGGGTGCGATGCACGAGAAGATGGCGCGGCCGCTGGGCGAGAAGTGAGCACATCGGAAAAACAGGAGAGGGTCATGGCAGATACATTGAAGGAATCTCCGAAAGCTGAAGTCCCGCCGAGCGAGAGCAGCGCGGGTGTGGTATTGAACAGGCGCTACATGGCGCCGCCCAAGGATGGGGACGGCAAGATCTGGGCCCGGGCCACGGCGCTGGTGCAGGCGAGCCCCCAGGAACTCTACATGCTTTGGCGGGATATCGAATCGGCTCCGAAGTGGCAGGAGATGATCACCGACGTTATCCAGACCGGCCCGAAGACGTCGCATTGGGTGATGAGAGCGGGCGACGACAAAATCGAGTGGGATTCCGAGATTCTGGCTGACGAACCGGGGCGCCGGATTGCGTGGCGCTCAGTTGCCGGCGATTCGAACAACGCCGGCGAAGTAGTCTTCGAACCGGGCCCGGGCGGACGCGGAACCATTGTGATCGTGCTGCAGGAGTTTCGGCAGGGCAAGCTAAAGACGGCGGCAGAAACAATTTTCAGCCGCAATCCGAAGCAGGCTGTGATCGAGAACCTGCGCCATTTCAAGGCGTTTGCGGAGACTGGCGAGATCCCGCGGACTGAAGGGCAGCCGCATGGACCGCGGGGGGCTTCGGGCCACCTGAAAGCGTCGGCGTACGGGGAAAAGATCGGCGTGCCACCCGGGGAGCGGAAAGCGAGTTGATCCCGGCGACGCAGAGGACGGAAAAAACCCACGCAGAGCGCAGGTAAAGCCCTAACCACGAAGGTTTTCAAGACTATATTCCCAGGTCTCCGACGCGAGACGTGGAGCACCCAGATATTTCAAGGAGTGAGAGATGAAGGCAGTTTGCTGGATGGGAAAGAGCAAGATTGAGACCCTGGAGGTGGCGGACCCGGTTCTGCTCAATCCTCATGATGCGATCATCAAAATCACGCGCACGGCCATCTGCGGCTCGGACCTGCACCTGTTCGACGGCTTTATTCCGACCATGGAACAAGGAGATGTCCTCGGTCATGAGTTCATGGGGATCGTGGAGGAGACAGGCAAGGAAGTCACCAACCTGAAGCGGGGCGATCGCGTGGTTGTTCCCTTTACGATCGCGTGCGGGAAGTGCCTGTTCTGCAAAAAGAAGCTTTGGTCGGCATGCGACAACACCAATCCCAATGCTCACATGATGGAAGCATTGTATGGCTATTCGGGGTCGGGATTATTTGGCTACTCCCACATGATGGGCGGATATGCAGGTGGACAGGCGCAATATGCGCGCGTACCGTTTGCCGACGTGGGGCCGCTGAAGATCGAGAGCGACCTGCCGGATGAGAAGGTACTATTCCTGTCGGACATTTTCCCCACCGGGTACATGGCGGCCGAGAACGCCCAGATCGAAGAGGGCGATACGGTGGCGGTGTGGGGTTGCGGGCCCGTGGGGCAATTTGCGATCGCCAGCGCTTTCATGCTGGGAGCGGCGCGTGTGATTGCGATTGACCGTTTTCCGGAACGGCTGGCCATGGCGCAGGGCATGGGCGCCATCACCGTGGACTACAGCGACGAAGACGTGAGCGTACTGACGGCGCTGAAAGACCTGACCGGAGGCATCGGACCGGATGGATGCATCGACGCAGTGGGCCTGGAAGCGCATTCAGCCGACCTGCAGGGTTTTTATGACAAGGTGAAGACGGCTCTGATGCTGGAGACGGATCGTCCCGGGGTTCTGCGACAGGCGATCCAGGCGGTGCGCAAGGGCGGAACGTTGTCGATCCCGGGAGTGTATGGGGGTCTTCTCGACAAGGTCCCGTTCGGAGCGGCGTTTGGTAAAGGTATCACCATGAAGATGGGCCAGACGCACATGCACAAATACATGAAGCCGCTGCTGGAGCGTATCGAAAAGGGGCAGGTCGATCCGAGTTCGATCATCTCGCACCGCATTACGCTGGACCAGGCGCCGAAGATGTACGAAATCTGGCGGGACAAAAAGGATCAGGTGACGAAGATCGTGATCGATCCTTGGGCGGAAACGAAGGTGGCGTAGTCGCGGTCAACACCCTGAGGGTTTCGTGGTTTCCCATCCTAACCGCAAAAACAAAAGCGCGGTTAGGATGGGGCACCCAGGGCTAATTCTCTAACAGAATCCCAAATTGCCGGTATATGTCAGGCGGCGCGCCTAAAGCGTTGTTTGGCGGAGGCCATCAATTCAGGTGTAACCCCATAGCGGTTAGCGTGCCAGAATGCGGCAATGTCGCGCACGGTTTGTTCGAGGGAGCGACGCGGAGTCCATCCGGTGTGGGTTGAAAACCGGGAATAGTCAGAGACGTACAACAGCTGGTCGCCGGGGCGCGCGGGTCCGCAGGCAGCTTGCACGGGCACGTGGCAGGTCTCCTCGATCAGGCGCAGCATCTCTTTCAGAGCGACAGACCGGTGCATGCCGCCGCCAATATTGAAAGCCTTGCCGGTTGTGACCCCGATGTAGGCACGGGCGGCGTTCATGGCGCTCACCAGGTCGGCCACGTGGAGCACATCGCGCACCTGCAGGCCGTCTCCATAGATGGTGACCGGCCGGCCCGAAAGAGCTGAGTAGACAAAGTGGGCCACCCATCCCTGGCCTTGGTTGCCGAACTGCCCGGGCCCAGCGATACACCCTAACCGAAAGACGACTGTGGGCAGATCGTAGCGGCCAGCATATTCGCGGACATACTTGTCGGCGACGCTCTTGGTGCAGGCGTAAGGACAGTGGAAATCGACCCGCGTGGCTTCAGAAACACCGCAGAATTCACGATCGGCGGGCTGCAGGCGAGTGGCGTCTTGTCGAATGGGAATTGAGTCAAGCGCGCCGTACACCTTGCCCGTTGACGCGAAGAGCACCATCGGCCGGCGTCCGGAGCGACGCGCGGCTTCGAGCACGTTCACAGTTCCCGTGACGTTGACGTCGAAGTCGAGGCGGGGCTGGGTGAGCAGGTCGAGTCCCGCGGATGGGGCCGCAAGATGATAAATTTCGTCGGCGGTCCGTGCCGCCTGCTGCAGGCGCGAAGCGTCGCGGACATCTCCCCGCACGAAGCGCAAGCGGCGCGAACCATCGAGAGTCTTGAGCCACGCCAGATTGAGTGCAACGCCGGGCCGGGAAAGATTATCGTACAGAGTGATCAGCGAGTCGGTATTGGCCAGCAGATAGGCGGCGAGGTTGGTTCCGATGAAGCCGGCACCGCCTGTGATCAGGACATGAAGCGAATGCCTGTCTTGTGTCAGTCGCATAGCGCCCTCTTCGCGATTGGTTCTGTCGGCCTGTTTCGAATCGAATCCCATGGCTGAAGCCCTTTGTTTTTGGATGCTGCTTGCGGCACGAGTGAAATCGCGTTCTGTTGCAAAACTAATCGACGATGTCGGACTTCGATTGAATCTGTGCCGAACGGCCGTCACAGCGCGGGATTCGGCCTGACGGATATGATCAGAGGACTCTACCTGTAGCCAGGCTTCATGACTCGCCCGGGACGGACCCTGGGTCAGTTCCGGACATAGGGCACATTCTGCGCCAGCCGGCCCATCGCAGTAAAGTTAGAATTCAATGTAGGAGTTTTGTACGATCAAAATGAAATCATCCAGTCATGCCCTCGATCGACTTCCTGGCAGCAAGGTTTTGACCACGAACAAGCACCTGATTCGCTGGGTGGAGAAGATGGCCGAGCTGTGCCGGCCGGATTCGATTCACTGGGTGGACGGCTCGCAGGCTGAATACGATTTTCTCTGCGATCGGCTGGTCAAGGCGGGCACATTTACGCGGCTGGACGCAGAACGCTGGCCGGGGTGCTTCTACGCGCGGTCAACGCCCAATGACGTGGCGCGCGTGGAGGATCGCACGTTTATCTGCTCGCTCTCGAAAGATGCCGCCGGTCCGACCAACAACTGGGAAGATCCCTACGTGATGCGCCGCACATTGAAGGGGCTGTTCCGCGGAGCGATGCGGGGACGGACCATGTACGTGCTGCCGTTCAGCATGGGACCGGTGGGCTCGGCGATGTCGGGCATCGGCGTGCAGCTCACCGATTCTCCCTACGTGGTGGCGAGCATGCGCATCATGGCGCGGATCGGGGCGCCGGTGTTTGCCGAGATCGACAAGGACGAGAAGCGCGTGGTGCCCTGCATGCATTCGGTGGGGATGCCGCTCAAGGACGGCGAGACCGATGTGCCCTGGCCGTGCAATGACACCAAGTACATTGTGCACTTTCCGGAAACGCGCGAGATCTGGTCGTACGGGTCGGGCTACGGCGGCAATGCCCTGCTGAGCAAGAAGTGTTTCGCGCTGCGCATCGCATCGAACATTGCGCGCGACGAAGGCTGGATGGCGGAACACATGCTGATCCTGGGCGTCGAGAACCCGGAAGGCGAAAAGACGTACGTGGCGGCGGCGTTTCCGTCTGCCTGCGGGAAGACGAATTTCGCCATGATGATTCCGCCCAAGGCCATGCGGGGATGGAAAGTGACCACGGTGGGCGACGATATCGCGTGGATTCGCCCGGATGCCAAGGGTGAGCTGCGAGCGATCAACCCGGAGGCGGGATTCTTCGGAGTGGCGCCGGGGACCAGCGTCAAGACAAATCCCACGGCCATGGCGATGCTTTCGCGGAACACCATCTTCACCAATGTCGCACTGACGCCGGGCGGCGGCGTGTGGTGGGAAGGCATGACGGAAGAGCCGCCGGCCGAATGCCTTGACTGGCGGGGAGAACGCTGGACCCCGGCGATCGGCAAGGAAACCGGGCGAACGGCGGCGCATCCCAACGGCCGCTTTACGGCTCCGGCCTCGCAGTGCCCGACGATTGATCCCGAGTGGGAGTCGCCGGAAGGAGTGCCGATCAGCGCCATCGTTTTCGGGGGACGGCGCGCGACGACGCTTCCGCTGGTGTACCAGGCATTCAACTGGAGCAGCGGGGTCTACATCGGCGCGACCATGGGCTCGGAAACCACTGCTGCCCAGGCCGGCGCGGTGGGAAAGGTCCGCCGCGACCCGATGGCCATGCTGCCCTTTCTGCGGTTATCACATGGGCGACTACATTCGGCACTGGATCAAGATGCAGCGGGGGCTGGCAATGACGCCGCGTGTCTTCCACGTGAACTGGTTCCGCAAGGACGCCGAAGGAAAGTTCATGTGGCCGGGCTTCAGCCAGAACATGCGCGTGCTGCGGTGGATCGTGGATCGCGTCCAGGGGCGCACCCATGGGCGGGAAACGCCTATCGGCTGGGTTCCGCGCTACGAGGACATCGACTGGTCGGGGCTGGAGTTTTCACGCAAGGTCTTCGATGAGCTGATGGAAGTGGATAGTGCGGCGTGGCGGCAGGAAGTGATCGGCCACGAAGGGCTCTTCATCGAGTTGCACGATCATCTGCCGCCGGAAATGATTTACGAGCGGGAGCTGTTGATCTGCCGGCTGTGAACGAGCAGCTTCTGGCTTCCAGCCCGGGCGCAATTCGGCGGGTTGGGATACGGTGGTTTTCGCCGTATCTGCTCCGCCCGCGAAATTTCGCGCTTTACAATTAATTTTCGGTTATTCTAAAAGGTTCCGCATCCTCTCTACACGGTTGCGCGAGGACAGTTCCTGCTTGCGCAAACCGGTCAGGTAACTCTCGGCCATTCAGCCCGGGAACTGCGGCACAGCGTTGTACCTATCCGGCGATTGCTCGCCGTCGACCTTACTCGAACGAAGGAATGCCATGCAAGGATCAGACAGACGTCTACGTGTCCCTGGACGGCAGGGACTTTACCATCCGCAACACGAGCACGATGCCTGCGGCATGGGCCTGGTGGCCAGCATCCGCGGAGAGAAAACCCACGAGATCATCCGCCAGGGTCTCGAGGTTCTGCTGAACCTGGCGCACCGGGGAGCGGCAGGTTGCGATCCGGAGACGGGCGATGGCGCGGGAATCCTGATCCAGATTCCGCATGTGTTTTTTGCGCGCGAATGCGGCGAGCTGGGGATGCAGTTGCCGGAGCCGGGCGCGTATGGCGTGGCGATGTGCTTTCTTCCCGTCGACAAGCACAACCGCCTGCAGTGCGAAGGCGTCTTCGAGCGCATCTCCGCCGAAGACGGCCTGAAGGTAATCGGCTGGCGCGACACTCCGGTCAATGGCGATTTCATCGGCCGCGAGGCGCGCGCGACGCAGCCATATATCGAGCAGTTTTTTGTGGAGCGGCCGGCGGGTCTCGATGAGGAATCGTTCGAGCGGCTGCTCTATCGCGTGCGGCGCCGCATCGAGAACGAGATTGCAGCTTCCGACATCGAAGGCAAAGACGACTTCTTTTACATACCGTCATTTTCGTGCCGGACCATTATCTACAAGGGGCTGATGCTGGCTCCGCAGATCGAGAAGTTTTACTGCAGAGCTGGCCAATCCCCTGGTCACGAGCGCACTGGCGCTGGTGCACCAGCGCTTCTCGACCAACACGTTTCCCAGCTGGAAGCTGGCACATCCCTATCGCTACATCGCGCACAATGGCGAGATCAATACCGTCCGCGGCAACGTGAGCTGGATGAATGCGCGCCAGGGGGTACTCAACAGCCCGCTTTAGGGCGAAGACATCGACAAGCTGTTCCCGGTGATTGTGCCGGGCGGCAGCGACTCGGCTTCGCTCGATAACGCGGTCGAATTCCTGTATCAGTCGGGGCGTTCCATCGCGCACGTGATGGCGATGGTGATCCCCGAAGCGTGGGCCGGCAACCCGGACATGGACGAGGACAAGCGCGCGTTTTACGAGTACCACGCATCGCTGATGGAGCCGTGGGACGGTCCGGCGGCGATCGCCTTCACCGACGGCCGCGTCATCGGCGCGACGCTCGACCGCAACGGCCTGCGGCCTGGCCGCTATATCGTGACCAAGGATGACCTCGTGGTGCTGGCATCGGAAGCCGGCGTTCTGGATGTTCCCGCGCAGGACATTCGCAAGAAAGGGCGCCTGCAGCCGGGACGCATGTTCCTCGTCGACACGGTGCAGAAGCGCATCATCTCCGACGCGGAGATCAAGAAGGAGCTTGCCGCGCGGCAGCCTTACGCAGAGTGGCTGCAGCAACAGCAGGTGACGCTCGAGCATCTGCCGGAGCCATCGCGGGTGATTGCGTCGAATCCTGAGACGCTGCTGCGCCGGCAGAGAGCCTATGGGTACAGCGAAGAGGACCTGCGCATCCTGCTCTCGCCTATGGGAGCGACGGGCGCAGAGCCGGTGGGCTCGATGGGCACGGACGTTCCGCTGGCGTGCCTGTCGGACCGGCCGCAGCCGCTGTTCAACTATTTCAAGCAGCTGTTCGCGCAGGTGACCAATCCGCCCATCGATCCGATTCGCGAAGAGCTGGTGATGTCGCTGATCAGCTACATCGGCACTGAGCGCAACATCCTGGATGAAGCGCCGGACAACTGCCACACGCTGAAGCTGCCGCATCCCATTCTGACCAATCGCGATCTGGAGAAGCTGCGCCGCGTCTCTTCCGGCGACCTGCTGGCGACGACGCTGCCGGCGCTGTTCCGCGCCGAAGACGGCGAGGCCGGTCTGCGTCGCAGCCTCGACGAATTGGGCTCGCGCGCCGCACATGCGGTGGCGTCGGGCTACTCGCTGCTGATCATTTCCGATCGCGGCGTGGATGCCACCTACGCGCCCATTCCCAGCCTGCTGGCGATGGCCGCGGTGCACAACAAATTGGTACGCGAGAAGACCCGCACCCAGGTGGCGCTGATCATCGAGAGCGGCGAGCCCCGCGAAGTGATGCACTTTGCACTGCTGATCGGCTACGGCTGCAGCGCGGTCAATCCTTACCTGGCGATCGAAACCCTGCACGACCTGAAGCGCCGCGGCCTGCTGCCGCACAACGTGACTCCCAATCATGCGGAGAAGAATTTCATCAAGGCCATCAACAAGGCTTTGCTGAAGACCTTCTCGAAGATGGGCATCAGCACGCTGCAAAGCTATCGCGGGGCGCAGGTGTTCGAAGCCGTGGGCTTGAACCAGTCGCTGGTCGACGCCTACTTCCCGGGGACGACTTCGCGGGTGGAAGGCGTGGGGCTGGAAGTGCTGGCGCGCGAGGCGCAGATGAAGCACGCTTATGCTTTTCAGCCGCTCACCGACTCCGAGACAGAGCTGGTGGTGGGCGGGCAGTATCAGTATCGCGAAGACGGCGAATACCATCTTCTGAATCCGCAGACCATCAGCAAGCTGCAACACGCGGTGCGGCTGAACAATGCCAACGACGTTCCAGGAATACACCGACCTGCTCGACGACCAGAGCCGGCACTACTGCACGCTGCGCGGGACTGATGCAGCTGAAGTACGCCGACGAGCCGATTCCGATTGAAGAAGTGGAGCCGGCCAAGGAAATCGTGAAGCGCTTTACCACCGGCGCGATGAGCTTTGGATCGATCAGCAAGGAAGCGCACGAGACTCTTGCAATCGCCATGAACCGCCTGGGCGGCATGTCGAACACCGGCGAAGGCGGCGAAGACGAAGAGCGCTTCAAGCGCGACGCCAACGGCGATTCGCGGCGCAGCGCGGTGAAGCAGGTGGCCAGCGGACGGTTCGGCGTGACCACGAACTACCTGGTCAACGCGGACGAGTTGCAGATCAAGATGGCGCAGGGCGCCAAGCCCGGCGAGGGTGGGCAGTTGCCGGGCCACAAGGTGGACGAGGTCATCGCCAAGACGCGGCACTCGATTCCGGGCGTGGGGTTGATTTCGCCGCCGCCGCATCACGACATTTATTCGATCGAGGACCTGGCGCAGCTGATCTACGACCTGAAGAACGTCAACCCGAAGGCGCGCATCGCGGTGAAACTGGTGGCGGAGGCCGGAGTGGGCACGGTGGCCGCGGGGGTTTCGAAGGCCCATGCGGACGTGGTGCTGATTTCCGGCGACACAGGCGGCACGGGCGCATCGCCGCTCAGTTCGATCAAGCATGCGGGTCTGCCGTGGGAACTGGGACTCGCGGAAACGCAGCAGGTGCTGCTGCTGAACGACCTGCGCAGCCGCATCCGCGTGCAGACCGACGGCAAGCTGCAGACGGGGCGCGACGTGGTGATTGCGGCTCTGCTGGGCGCCGAGGAATATGGATTCGCGACTACGCCGCTGATCGCGATGGGCTGCATCATGATGCGCAAGTGCCATCTGAATACGTGTTCGGTGGGCATTGCCACGCAGGACCCGGTGCTGCGGGCGCGTTTCACGGGGCAGCCCGAGCACGTAATCAACTTCTTCTTCTTCATTGCCGAACAGGTGCGCGAGCACATGGCCAAGCTGGGCTTCCGTACCGTGGATGAGATGGTTGGGCGGGTGGACAAACTCGATGCTGCGCTGGCCGATGCGCACTGGAAGGCGAAGGGCATCGATCTGTCGTCGATTCTCTACGCGCCGATTCTTCCCTCGCGCGTGGCGCGCCGGAAGGTGATGGCGCAGGATCACGGTCTTGACCAGGCGCTCGATCATGCGCTCATTGCCAAGGCCGCTCCGGCGCTCGAATCCGAGCAGCCCGTCAAGGGCAGCTTCGCCATTCGCAACGTGCACCGCACCGTGGGGGCGATGCTGGGCGGGGAGATTGCGCGCCGTTACGGATCGGCCGGCCTGCCGGATGAGACCATCCATTTCAAGTTCTGCGGTTCGGCGGGGCAGAGCTTTGGGGCCTTCGTGCCCAACGGCGTGACGCTGGAACTGGAAGGCGATTCGAACGACTACCTGGGCAAGGGGCTTTCGGGCGGCCGCATCATCGCTTACCCGCCCAAGACGTCGAGCTTCCTGCCCGAAGAGAGCATCCTGGTCGGCAACGTGGTTTTGTATGGAGCTACGAGCGGTGAAGTTTTTCTGAACGGCATCGCGGGCGAACGATTTGCGGTGCGCAACTCGGGAGCGACGGCGGTGGTGGAAGGCGTGGGCGACCACGGCTGCGAATACATGACCAACGGCACGGTGGTGGTGATCGGATCGACGGGGCGCAACTTCGCAGCCGGCATGAGCGGCGGCATTGCGTATGTTTACGACGATGCGGGCGACTTCGAAAAGCGGCGCTGCAATCCAGCCAGCGTCGATCTTGAACCGCTGGTGAATGACGACGATGTCGCAGTTGTGCGCGGGCTGCTGGAGCGCCACCGCGATCTGACTGGAAGCCCGCGGGCGGCGTGGGTCCTGGAGAACTGGGCGGAGGCCCAGGCCCGCTTCATCAAAGTGTTCCCGCACGAATACAAGCGGGTGCTGGGCGTGGCTCGCGCCGAGAAGGACGATGGTGAATCCACGAGTTCATCAACCCTGGTGGGTGCAACCGAGGTGAAACATGGGTAAGGTCACCGGATTTCTCGAAATCGAGCGCGAACAACCGACGCGCCGCAAAGTGGAAGAACGGGTGCAGGACTGGTTCGAAATCTACGAGCCATTTCCGATCGAGAAGCAGCGCGATCAGAGCGCGCGCTGCATGGATTGCGGGGTGCCCTTCTGCCACACCGGATGTCCGGTGAACAACCTGATTCCCGACTGGAACGATCTGGCGTACAACAATCGCTGGGAGCGCGCTATCCGGCGTCTGCACGCGACGAATAATTTTCCTGAATTCACCGGGCGGATTTGCCCCGCGCCGTGTGAAGCGGCGTGTGTGTTGGGCATCGACCAGCCGGCCGTCTCTATCAAGGTGATCGAGAAGAGCATCGTGGAGCGGGCGTGGGACGAGGGCTGGATTCATCCCGAGCCGCCGGAACATAACACGGGGAAGCGCGTGGCGGTGGTGGGCAGCGGGCCGGCGGGGCTGGCCGCCGCGCAGCAATTGCGGCGCGCGGGGCACTCGGTCACGGTGTACGAGAAGAACGATCGCATCGGCGGCCTGCTGCGCTACGGGATTCCCAACTTCAAGTTGGAGAAGCACGTAATCGAGCGCCGGCTGAAGCAAATGCGCGACGAAGGCGTGACCTTCGTGACCAATGCGCACGTGGGGGTGAACGTACCAGTTGAAACGCTCACGGGCCATTACGACGCGATCCTGCTGGCAGGGGGCGCCGAACATCCGCGTGACCTGACGATCCCGGGGCGCGAGTTGAAAGGCATTCATTACGCGATGGAGTTTCTGCCCCAGCAGAATCGGCGCTGCGAAGGGGACACGGTGGATGCAGGCATTTCGATCACCGCGGAAGGCAAGCGAGTTGTCATCATTGGGGGCGGCGACACCGGCGCCGATTGCCTGGGCACGACACACCGCCAGAAGCCGCTCAGCGTGCACCAGTTCGAAATCATGCCCAAGCCGCCGGCAACACGGGCCGCGTCAACGCCGTGGCCGATGTGGCCACTGCAACTGCGCACCGAAGGCGCTCACGAAGAGGGCGGCATCCGCGACTGGAGTATCAACAGCATCAAGTTTACCGGCGATGAGCATGGCAACGTGAAGCAGCTGCACGCTATGCGCGTGGGTCCGCCGCCGAAGTTCGAACCGATCGGCGGCACCGAGTTTACGATGGATGTCGATCTCGTGCTGCTGGCGATGGGATTTCTGGGCCCGGTTCAATCCGGCATGATTGAAGAACTGGGCGTGGCCGTGAATTCGCGAGGGAACGTCGACACCACGGATTATCGGACATCGGTAGAGGGTATCTTCGCCGCCGGTGATATGCGCCGCGGCCAATCGCTCGTGGTGTGGGCCATTGCCGAGGGACGCAAAGCAGCAGAGGCAATCGACAGCTACCTGGTTTCAAAACCGGATTTGCTGGCGAAGCAACATCTTGCGGCGGTGTAGCCCCAGGTCTCAACCTTCCAAGAAGTCGAGACCTGGGCACCCGCTTTATTCTTTCGGTTCTTCTACCACCACTCCATCATGCGGCCTAAGGACACCTTTGCGCTGCTTTCAGGCTTGGGTGTACGCAGGAGCAAGACTGGGCACGTGGCGAGTTTCACCAGCTTTTCGGCGATGGATCCGAAGACCTGCGGATACCATCCAGAAAGCCCATGGGTGGTGAATACGAGCAGATCGGCGTTTTCGCGCTCGACTGCGTCGAGAATGGTTCCCGCCACGTCAGCGCCAACTTCGACGTTGGTGGTCGCCTTCACTCCCCTGGATTTCAACCCTGCCTGAGAAACTTCAAAGTGGTCGGCTGCAGCCTTTTTGGCCTCGTCGATGATGGCGGTCTCTGAAACCCCGGCCGGCAATGCCACGGCGGGATATTCCGGGATGACATGAAGAAGATAGAGCTCGGCACGAAACTTTTCAGCAAGCTCGGTGGCAGCATCCAGAGCTGCGTGGGACGATGCGCTGAAGTCGATGGGAACCAAAATTTTGGTAGGGACTACGCTCACTGCTTCGGACATTCAATTCTCCTTGCTGAAATTGGGACACTGCCAGACTTGCAGGCTTTTCGGGTCCCATGATAGCAAGGGGGCCCGCACCTCTATGCGTGACCGACAGCACAGCTATAGCGACCGGCTGGCGGCCGGGCCAATTGTATCCGCAGCGGAATGGTAATTTAGTACGAATATGAGCTCGCCGACTGCTGCTGTACTGGGTGAAATCGGATTGCCTGTGCCGATTCGTGAACTTGCTGCTCGAAAATGGGACTCGATCGTCGTGGGTGCGGGACACAATGGCCTGGCATGCGCGGCGTACCTGGCGCGGGCAGGACAGCGGGTGCTGGTCATCGAGAGCCGCCAGCGCGTAGGCGGCGCATGCACCATCGAAGAGCCTTTTCCCGGGGTGCGCATGTCGCCGTGCGCTTACCTAGCCGGGCTGCTGCATCCCCTGGTGGTGGAAGAGCTTGGGCTGCCGACGCGAGGGTTCGATTGGACGCCCGCGGTCAACGGATTGTTTGTTCCCTTCCTCGATGGATCGAGCATTCAGCTATGGGATGACGATGAACGCTGCGCGGCCGAGGTGCGCGCGCTGTGCCCCGGGGATCTGGAGGGCTGGCAGGAAATGTCGGATGTGATCCGCCGGCTGCGCGACGCGCTGCGGCCCGCGAACAATGAAGACCTGTGGCTGAGCGACGCACCGACGCGCGAACAGATTGAAGAGCGCCTGGGGAACGACGAAGAGGCGCGGGCGCTTCTGTTCGACTGGTCAATGGCCGAATTCGTGGAGACGTATGTCAAAGACGAGCGGCTGCAGGTGGCCTACCTAGGCCAAGGGGTGATCGGCACCAACGCCAGCCCGTTTGACAAGGGCACAGCTTCGATTCGCTTTCATCATGCTTCGGGCAGGCTGGGAGGCATGCCGGGGATGTGGGGCTATGTGCGCGGCGGCATGGGCATGGTTTCGTTCTACTTTTGCGACGCGGCGCGCGAAGCCGGTGCGACGGTTGTCTGCGACGTCCCGGTGGCGCAGATCATTCCCGGCGAGGGCGTACGGCTGGAGGGAGGCGAATTCATCGCGGCAGGAACGGTGATTTCAAATGCCGACCCGCGGCGTACGCTGGGTCTCCTGGGAGAAGCCGCTGACGCGACCTGGAGGGAGCGCATCGAGCGGGTTCCGATCGAGGGGTGTACGGTGAAGCTCAACGTGCATCTGCGGGAGTTGCCGAATTTCACCGCGCGGCCGGGCACGAACGAGCCGCATCACTACGGACAGATCAACGCCCCGCTCACAAAAGACGAGTGGAAGGCGGGATACGCGGCCGCGCGCGGTGGCGCATTGCCGGAGCATCTGTGGTGCGAGCTGTATTTCCAGAGCGTGCATGATGCGTCGGTTGCGCCGGCAGGGACGCAAACGATGAGCGTCTTCGCGCAATATGTGCCTTACAAATTTGCGGACGGAAACTGGGACATTCGCCGCAACGAAGTGCGCGAGCTTGCGCTCCGGTCGCTGGGCCGGTTCTGCTCCAACATCGGCACCGCGGTGATCGACGCGCAGGTGCTGGGGCCGCCCGACATCGAAACGAAAGTCGGACTGACGGGCGGACACATTTTCCAGGGCGAGTGCCTGCCGCCTTTCATGTGGGACAAGCGCCTGACAGCGCGCACGCCCATGCCGGGCTTTTATCTGTGCGGGGCATGCACGCACCCGGGCGGCAGCGTGATCGGGGTGAATGGACGCAACGCGGCGATGGCGGTGTTGAAAGACAAGGGCCTCTGACCTTCCCAGGTCTTCAGAATCGACACCATGGGCATCCGCTTCCGATTTGACTTTTCTCGGGTGTGCGGGTCTGGTATGCTCCGCCGTACATGCCCGCCATACCCGCCCTCAAACGAGGCATCCGGTTTCGCGATCTCGTCCTGTTCTACGTTGTCAGCGGACTAAGCGTCCGCTGGACTGCGATGGCCGCTGCGGCGGGACCGAGCATTCTGATGGTGTGGGTCGCGGCGCTGGTCTGCTTCTTTATCCCGCTGGCCGCGAGTGTGATGGAACTCTCTTCGCGACATCCTGAAGAGGGCGGACTCTACGTGTGGACGCGCGAGGCTTTCGGTCACGGACCCGGTTTTCTCGCCTCGTGGGCCTACTGGATGAGCAATCTTCCCTATTTTTCCGGGGTGCTGTATTTTGGCGCGGCGTCGACTCTGTTTGCCTTTGGGAGCGCGGGGGCGCGCGCTGGCCGGGGAGTCCTGGTACTACCTCGCCTTTTCGGTTGTGTGGCTCACCATCATCACGCTGCTGAATATTCGCGGCGTGAACGTGGGCAAATGGCTGAACAACATCAGTTCGCTGGGCAGCCTGCTGCCGTTGACTGCCCTTATGCTGCTGGCCGCCGCGTCGTATGTGCGCTTTGGTCCGGCGATACATTTCACCGCCGCTGCGCTGATGCCGCACTGGAGCCTGGGCAATGCGGTCTTCTGGTCCAGCATCTTCTTTGCGTTCGGCGGAGTGGAAGCCGGATCGGCGATGGGTGACGAGATCGAGAACCCGCGGCGCGTGATTCCGTTGGCGATTCTTGTGGGCGGCAGCATACTCGCGATCGGCTATATCTCGGGGACAACCGCGCTCCTGGTTTCGCTTCCCAGCGACGCAGTGGGCGGGCCGGATGGATTTGTGAACGGCATCCATGTGCTGAGCGCGCGCCTTGGCCTCGGTTGGGTGCTGGCGCCGATTGCGCTGCTGGTGGGACTGAACGCTGTAGGCGGCGCGGCTGCGTATCTGTCCTCTACATCGCGGCTGCCGTTTGTGGCGGGGCTCGATCATTATCTTCCGCCGGTCTTCGGATGGATTCATTCGCGCTACCGGACACCATGGGTCGCAATCGTCTCTTACGGATTGGCGGGAACAGTGGTGGCGGTGCTCGGCCAGGCCGGAACCACCGTGCGCGGCGCTTACGACGTGCTGGTGAGCATGGCGATCCTCTTGTACTTCGTGCCCTACCTGTTCTTGTTTGCATCGATGATTCGACTGCAATGGGAACCGGCGGGACCGGAGGTGCGGCGGATTCCGGGCGGCAAACCGGTAGCCATCGCGCTGGCATCGCTCGGACTGGCAAGCACCGCGCTCACACTTTTTCTTGCCGTGTTTCCGGCGGAAGACGAGCCGCACAAGGCGATGGCCGTGGTGAAGGTTGTGGGTGGAACGGCGGTGATGATCGGCGCGGGAATCGTGCTGTTTCTCATCGCACGAATCAAGGCGCGCAAGCTGGCGGCGAGCGGCGCATTTCTTCATGGCGAAGATCGCGTTTTGTGAAGAGCGTGCAACAGCCGTGGAAGCGAACTTGCGTCAGTGTCTTTGGGGATGTCATGCTCGATGGATGACGGGATTGCGTCGAGCGGTTTTGGGAGTGTTGATGGCCAGTTGTCTGGCGGCCATGGCACAGGAGAAGGGATACTGGCGGGCGGCGAGTACGACGGCGGTGTCGATCACTGGCGACATCTCGATTTCAGATGCGAAGGTCACCATTAATTTCGCCAGTTTTCCCCTTGCGCAAATCCGCAAGCTGGAAGCTGCGGAAATCGGCTCGGTGTTTGACGCGGATGTCAATGCCGGCGGCAGCGCAAATCTCTACAGGCTGAACATCCCGGGTTCGAGAAGGTTCCTGCGCCACAACACTCTCTGCGGTACGGAGGACGTGCAGTGGATGGTCACCTATGTCCTCGACAAGGACCTCCGGGTTGCTTTCTTTTCCGGGTCGAGCCAGCCAGTGTTTCAGTTTGACGCGATTCGAAACTCGACAAGCCTGTGCGGCACGTTTTCTTATGCGCGCTGAGCGGCGAGCTCGCGATCCGTCACTTCCCTACCCTCGATGAACACGCGCGGCCTTGCGGGCGCGGCGATGAAGTAGGCGAGTTCGCGATAATCCCCAAATTCGTGAATGAGGAAGTCGGCTTTTTTCCCCGTCTCGAGAGAGCCGATGGTCGTTCCGAGATCGAGGCTCCAGGCGGCATTGATGGTGGCTGCCGAGAGTGCCTCCGCGGGTGAGAGACCCATCTGAAGGCAGGCGAGCGAGAGCATGAATGGCATGGACGGCACGGGCGAGGAGCCCGGATTGAAGTCCGTCGCCAGGACGATGGCGAGGCCGAACTCGACCATCTTTCGCGCGGGCGGATACTGGGTGCGGCCCAATGCGAAGACCGATCCAGGCAGAAGAACCGGCTGCACGCCGGCATCGCGCAACTGGAGCAGCGTTTCTTCGGTCACGGTTTCGAGATGATCGGCGGTCGCGGCGCCCAGTTCCGCGGCCAGGGCCGCGCCCGTGCCGGAACGAAACTGCTCGGCGTGGACACGAAGGCCGAGGCCGTGCTGCTTTGCCGAGGTGAGCACCGCGCGGATTTCGGCGACGGTGAAGGCGTGATCGTCGCAGAACGCGTCGCAATAGCGTGCAAGCCGGGCAGCTGCGACTTCAGGAATGAGCTCTTCGGCAATCGAGCGGATGTACGCAGTGCGCTGGTCGGCAAACTCCGGCGGGACCGTGTGCGCGGCCAGCAGAGTGGGAACGACGCGGGTGGGGCCTTCGTCGTTGAGCCGAGAGAGTACGCGGAGCATGCGCAGTTCTGTGTCGCGGTCGAGACCGTAGCCGGACTTGGCTTCGAGAGTGGTCGTGCCCCCGCGCAGCATCCAGTCGCGATGGCGGCGTGCGGCGGCGAGCAGTTCATCTTCAGATGCAGCCCGGGTCAGCTTGACGGTGCGGAGAATGCCGCCGCCGGCCGCGGCGATCTGCTGATAGGTGGCGCCGGCGATGCGCTGTTCGAATTCGTCGGCGCGGTTGCCGGCGAAGACGAGATGGGTGTGCGCATCGACGAAGCCCGGAGTCACGCAGCGTTCGTTCGGCGTCGACGACTGTCGCGTTGGTGGGATTTTGGATTTAAGTTCGGAGTACCGACCGGCTGCGGCGATGCGGCCGTTTTCGATGAGCAGGGCAGCGTTGTCGATGATGGCGAGGTCGTGCAATTCAGCGCCCACGCGCGGACGCGCGGGGCCGGCGAGCGTGACGAGTTGGCCGATGTTGACGACTGCGAACGGGCCGGCCATCGCTACTTCCCTGCCATTGGAATGTGGATGCCGCGATCGTGGGCTGTCTGGCGGGCGAGCTCGTAGCCCGCGTCGGCATGGCGGGCTACGCCGAGGCCGGGATCGTTGTTGAGCACCCGCTCGATTTTGCGAGCGGCCAATGTCGGTGCCATCGGCTACCGTGACCTGGCCGGCGTGGAGTGAGTAGCCCATGCCTACGCCGCCGCCGTGATGGAAGCTAACCCAGGTCGCGCCGGATGCGGTGTTCAGCAGCGCATTGAGCACTGGCCAGTCGGCTACGGCGTCGGAGCCGTCGAGCATCTTCTCGGTTTCGCGATAGGGGCTGGCGACGGAGCCGGTATCAAGATGATCGCGGCCGATGGCGATGGGCGCGGAGATTTCTCCCTTGCGCACTAACTCGTTGATGGCAAGACCCATCCTGGCGCGCTCGCCGTAGCCAAGCCAGCAGATGCGCGCGGGCAGGCCCTGGAATGCGAATCGGCCACGCGCCAGGCGCAGCCAACGGGTGAGGATTTCGTTTTCGGGGAACAATTCGAGTGCCAGTTCATCGGTGCGATCGATGTCGCGCGGATCGCCGGAGAGAGCGACCCAGCGGAAGGGGCCTGCGCCAGTGCAGAACAAGCGGGCGGATGTATTCGGGCACGAATCCGGGAATGAGGAAGGCATCGGCGCAACCCGCGTCGAAGGCAAAGCGGCGAATGTTGTTGCCGTAGTCGAAGGCCACGACGCCTGCGCGCTGCAACGCAAGCATCGCGTCCACGTGCACCACCATCGATGCCGTGGAACGGCGGACATATTCTTCGGGATCGCGGGCGCGCAGATCGGCTGCCTCGTCCAGCGTGAGTCCCTGGGGGATGTATCCATTGAGAGGATCGTGGGCACTGGTCTGATCGGTCACCACGTCGACGTGCACGCCGCGGCGCACGATTTCCGGCAGAACGTCGGCACAATTGCCCACCAGGCCCACGGACAAGGCACGCTTCTCGCGTCGCGCTGATTCACAAAGAGACAAGGCTTCGTCAAGATCTTCTGTGAGCTGGTCGCAATAGCGAGTGTCGACGCGGCGCTGAATGCGGGAGCGGTCGACGTCGACGGCCAGGACTACGCCGCCATTCAGCGTGACCGACAATGGCTGAGCGCCGCCCATGCCGCCCATGCCGCCGGTGACCACCAGCCTGCCCGCGAGGCAGTCGCTCCGCCGAAATGACGCTCGGCGAGTGCAGCGAAGGTCTGGAAGGTGCCCTGCAGGATGCCCTGGGTACCGATGTAGATCCAGCTCCCCGCGGTCATCTGGCCGTACATCATCAGGCCCTTGCGGTCGAGTTCGTGAAAGTGCTCCCAGTTGGCCCATTTGCCCGACAAGATTCGAGTTGGCAATGATCACGCGGGGAGCCATGTCATGGGTGGGAAAGACGGCCACTGGCTTGCCGGACTGGACCAGGAGGGTTTCGTCGTTGCCGAGATGTTCGAGTTCGCGCACGATGGCGTGGAAGCATTCCCAGTTGCGCGCGGCGCGGCCGATGCCGCCGTAGACGACCAGGTCCGCGGGGCGCTCGGCCACGTCGGGATCGAGGTTGTTCATCAGGCAGCGCAGCGCGGCTTCCTGCTGCCAGCCCTTGCAGCGGAGTTGATTGCCGCGGGGGGAACGAATTATCGGGATGGTAGCGACAGTCATAAATCCTCGGATCGCAATTCGGGTTCGTGCTCTCCCACCCTTGCGACAAAAAGAAATCGCAAGGATGGGGCACGGAGTGTCGTGCCGGCGCGATCAGTCGCGCACGAATCGCTACAGAGGATGATACGCGGGATCGCGATGCAGTTTAACTTACGATCGCCCATGATCGGGCAGTCGAAGCGTGGAATCCCCGGTGATTTGGCGCGGTGCGCGCTGAATCATGGTTGCGGCCTCGCGAGGCTGGTCGTTATGCTCAATCGATGCCCAACACGCTGGTTGAATGTGTGCCCAATTTTTCCGAAGGCCGCGATGCGGCCAAGGTTGACGCCATTGTGGAAGCGATGAAGCTTCCCGGCGTTTATCTGCTCGACCGCGAAATGGATGCCGACCACAACCGTTGCGTGATCACGCTGGTCGGGGAGCGGGACGCGATCCAGGAAGCGGCCATTCGCGGAGTCGGCAAGGCGGCGGAGCTGATCGATCTTACGCAGCACCAGGGCGCGCATCCGCGCATGGGGGCGGCCGATGTGGTGCCGTTCATTCCCATCGAGGGAGTCACGCATCGAGGACTGCGTGGCCATGGCGCGGCGTGCCGGTGAGGAGATCGCGAAGCGCTTCCAGATTCCTGTTTATCTCTACGAGGCCGCGGCCACGACTCCGGAGCGGCAGAATCTCGAGAACATCCGGCGCGGCGAGTTCGAGGGGATCCGCGCGGAGATCGGCACGAATCCTGCGCGGAAGCCGGACTTCGGCGAGGCGCGCGTGCATCCGACCGCCGGGGCCACGGTGGTGGGAGCGCGCAAATTCCTGATTGCCTACAACATTTTTCTCAATACCGCGGATGTCGCGATCGCGAAGAAGATTGCCAAGGCAGTGCGCTTCTCGTCGGGCGGGCTGCGCTTCGTGAAGGGAGCGGGGTTCCTGGTGCGAGGCATGGCCCAGGTCTCGATGAACCTCACCGATTTTGAGCAGACACCGATTCACCGCGTATTCGAGTTTGTGAGGCGCGAGGCGGCGCGCTACGGGGTGGCGCCGGTATCGAGCGAGATCGTAGGGCTGATTCCCAAGCTGGCGCTGGAGCAGGCGGCGGAGTGGTTTCTGCAGGTGGAGAACTTCGATTCGTCGCTTATCCTGGAAAACCGGCTGGCTGCGGTGATTGGCGGCAAGACGGCGGTTGGAGGACTACGCGCGGGGATCGAACCGTTCCTCGAGCAACTGGCCGCGCCAACGGCGACTCCGGGAGGAGGAAGCGCAGCCGCGGCTGCAGCCGCGATGGCGGCGGGCCTGGCGAACATGGTGGCGTCGATGTCGCGAGGCAAGAAAGCGTATGCCCAGTTCAGCAATGAATTGAATGAGGCGATCGCCAGGCTGGGGACGATTCGGGAAGAACTTAAGGCCGCGATCGACGCGGACGCCGAATCCTACAACGTGGTCATGAAGGCGTACAAAGCAGCGAAAGACTCGTCGGAGGGAGCACGGCTGATCAATGCAGCTTTGCAGCAGGCCACGAGCGTGCCGCTGGGTGTGGCGGAGAAAGCCGCGGACGTTGCGCAGATCGTGTCGAGCCTCAAGCCGATCACGAACCCGAACATGAGTTCCGATCTGACGACCGCTTTGGCCCTGGCAAAGGCTGCCCGCGAAGGAGCGCTCGCAAATGTGGAGATCAATCTCGGCTCCATGAAGCCGGAGACGGCGGAAGAGCAGTCTTTCGCGCATGCAGTTCGGGAGCGCCTGGCCGCGCTGATCGAGCGGGACTGAGCTAGCGGTAGGATCCGAGTGCGCGAGGTTGACGGCTTCCACCCTGGCGACAAATGCAAAGACATCGCAGGATGGGGCAGCCAGAGATTTTTCATTGGGGGCGCGAAGGGGTATCTTTGGTGGGATCACCTAATTCGCTCCCATGAGGTGCTGAGTGTCAAGGGTAAGAAGTTTTGTTTTTGTTGTTTTTGCATTGCTGATTTCCGCCGCAGCCACTGAAACAGTATCAACCGCACAAACACAGCAGAAATCCACATCTGTCCGGCTCGAACGCGTCACATCTTCGCGAGCTAGCGCAAACGGTGTCGAGATTCGATCCGGGGCAAGCGTCATGCAAATATCGGCCTTGCGCGACGATGTGCTACGGGTGCGTGTCGGACCGGCAGGGCAGCTTCCGGAAGATGCGTCGTGGGCTGTGTTGCCCGCTTCGCGCACGGCGACTGCGGCGGTCACTGCTGAATCAAACGCGACCACGGTCGGATTCAAAACGGCGAAGCTTCACGTCACGGTTCACAAGGATCCATTCGAGTTGACGGTGACGGACCTCGAGGGTCATGTGATCACCGCCGATTTTCCCGGAAGGCCCATCGAATACCACGGCTCATCGTTCCGCGTGTACATGAAGTCGCCATTTGACGAGCATTACTTCGGGCTGGGCGACAAGGCTGGCCCGCTCGACCGGCGCAATCACGCATTTACTGACTGGAACACCGACGCGTTCGGGTGGCAGGAATCCACCGACCCGATTTACAAATCGATTCCCTACTTCATCACGTTTCATCAAGGAATCTGCGCGGGGATTTTCCTCGACAACACGTGGCGGGCCAGCTTCGATTTCAACAAGGAGTACCGGGACGCCTATTCGTTCGGCTCCGAGGGTGGACCGCTGGACTACTACATTCTCTACGGCCCGGAGCCCAAAGCGGTGGTGGAATCGTGGGCCTGGCTGGTGGGAAAGACGCCGCTGCCCCCGCTATGGTCGCTCGGATACCAGCAATCCCGCTATAGCTATTATCCGGAAGCGGATGTGCGGCGCGTCGCCGGCCGTCTGCGCAGCGAGCATATCCCCGCGGACGTGATCTGGCTGGACATCGACTATCAGTTGAAGAATCGGCCGTTCACCGTTGATCCTGAGAAGTTTCCTCATTTTGAGCAGATGATCCAGGATTTGAAGGCGCAGCATTTGCGCACGGTCGTAATCACCGATCTGCATATCGCTTATCTGCCCAATGCCGGGTACAAACCACACGACGAGGGGACGGGCGGGGATCATTTCGTCAAGAATCCCGACGGCTCGACCTTCGTTGGCGTGGTATGGCCGGGCAAGGCGGTATTTCCCGACTTCACGCAGAAGGCGACGCGGGAATGGTGGGGGACGCTGTACAGCGATTTTGTTTCCAAGGGTGTCGCGGGATTCTGGAATGACATGAATGAGCCCGCGGTATTCGAGGTTCCATCGAAGACAATGCCCGACGATGTGCAGCATCGCATCGACGAGCCCGGGTTCGCGCCCAGGGTTGCTACTCATCTTGAAATTCACAACGTATACGGTATGGAGAACTCGCGCGCAACGTTCGAGGGGCTGCGCAAACTGGCTCCGAATGAGCGTCCGTTTGTGATGACGCGGGCCAGCTATGCCGGGGGGCATCGCTATGCCGCGACCTGGTCGGGCGACAATTCGAGCAACTGGTACCATCTGCGCCAGACCATTCCACAACTACTGAATCTGGGCCTGAGCGGCTTTGCGATGAGCGGCGCGGACGTGGGAGGATTTGCGGCCTCGCCGCAGCCGGAGTTGCTGACGCGGTGGCTCGAACTAGGTGCTTTCCAACCGATCGACCGCGACCACACGGCCATGGGTACCAACCCCCAGGAGCCGTGGGAGAACGGCACGCCGGAGGACCTGGACCTGCGCCGGCGGTACATCGAAGAGCGCTACCGGCTGCTGCCGTATCTCTACACCACGACAGAAGAAATGAGCCGCACCGGGTTGCCAATCATGCGACCCCTGTTTCTCGAGTTTCCGGAAGAGGCTTCGGGAAAGCTGGCTGTTGATCCCACGGCGGACAACGATTTCATGCTGGGCCCCGACCTGTTGGTAGCGCAGAGTCCATTTCCGGACGAGATGGACGATTATTCGGTGGCGCTGCCGCCGGTGGGCTGGTACGACTACTGGAGCGGCGCTCGCGTTGAAGGCAGCACGGGCCGGCGCGCCATCGACAACACGCAGGTAGCGCAGGCAGAGGTGCACATTCACCGCAGCCTGGATACGCTGCCGGTCTTTGTTCGCGCGGGCGCGATTGTTCCGGAACAGCCGCTGGTGCAGAGTACAGATCAAAAGCCCGAAGGGCCGTTGACTCTGCGCGTCTATCCGCCGACGGGATTCAACAAGGACTGCAAAGGAAGCATTTACCAGGATGACGGTTTGAGCTACGGCTTCGAAAAAGGTCAGTTCCTGCGGGAGAACTTCACCTGCCGGCTGTCAGCCCAAGGCATCATCGTGGCTGTGACGCCACCGGAGGGGAGCTTCGCACCGTGGTGGAAACTGCTCTCGATTGAGGTTTACGGCGCGTCGAAGCCTGCAACGGCGGCCAACGTGACGGCGCTGCAAGGCGGGGGAGCAGAGCAAATCTCGACTGCGTACGATGCGGAGCATCATCGCATCATGGCACTCATTCCAGACACGGGCAAAGGGCTCGAACTGCAGCTGACTTACTGAAGATGGTGGTTCGGCTGTGCAGAAATCCGGGCGCGCGGGTGTGGTCTAATTGGGGCGTTGAATTCCCCCAATTTGAAGGAGGCCACATGCCCACAATCACCACCACCGACGGCGTTGAGATTTTCTACAAGGACTGGGGTTCAGGCCAGCCCATTGTGTTCAGCCATGGCTGGCCGCTGTCGGCCGATGACTGGGACAATCAGATGCTGTTCTTCCTGAATCATGGTTATCGCGTGATCGCCCATGACCGCCGCGGCCATGGGCGCTCGACCCAGATCGGCAAGGGCCACGACATGGACCACTACGCCGATGACCTGGCCGCTCTTACCGCTCATCTCGACCTGAAGAATGCCATCCATGTGGGCCATTCGACCGGGGGCGGCGAGGTGACGCGCTATCTGGGCCGGCATGGCGAAAGCCGGGTGGCCAAGGCAGCGCTGATCAGCGCGGTGCCGCCGCTGATGGTGAAGACCGCGGCCAACCCTCTCGGCCTGGGCAAGGAAGTATTTGACGATCTGCAGGCGCAACTCGCGGCCAGCCGTACGCAGTTCTATCGGGACCTGCCCGTCGGGCCCTTTTATGGCTACAACCGGCCGGGCGCGAAACCCTCGGAGGCCGTGATCCAGAATTGGTGGCGCCAGGGAATGATGGGCGGCGCCAAGGCGCATTATGACGGCATCGTGGCCTTTTCGCAGACCGATTTCACCGAGGACCTGAAGAAGATCACGGTTCCTGTGCTGGTGATGCATAGCGAGGATGACCAGATCGTTCCCTATGTCGCCGCGGGGCCGCAATCCGCAAAGCTGTTGAAGAACGGGACCCTGATCACGTACAAGGATTTTCCGCACGGCATGCCCACGACGCAAGCGGACACCATCAACAAGGATCTGCTGGCGTTCCTCAAGAGCTAAAGTTTTTCTGGGATACAGGGGCCGCGTTGGGGTTCGTGCTTTCCCAGGTCTCAGACGCGAGACCTGGGGCACCCTGTTTCCTGCTCAATTCAATTGCGAAACCTGTGTACCCGGCCGGACTACGGTCCTTGCAAAAATGCGATACTTGGGTGAAAACCGACGCGGATCGAGATGAAAGAAATGGGTTCCCCCAGCGAGCTTAACGAGGTTGTCCTTCCGCAGAATGTGGTCGGTCCGCTTACCCGGTCGGCGATCTTTCTTGTGCTGTGCATTCGCCAGGATGAGGACGCGTATGTGCAACTGCGCGAATTCTGCGCGGGCCTTTCCGGGCTGGTACGCGCTGTGGAGTTTCGCGACGTCGAGGCCGGCCTTACTTGCGTCGCCGGATTCGGCTCCGATGCCTGGGACAGGCTGTTCGGAGCACCGCGTCCTGCCGAGCTTCATACGTTCCGGGAGATCCGTTCCGCGGGACGCCATGCCGTCTCCACACCGGGCGACATCCTCTTCCACATCCGCGCCAAGCGCATGGACCTCTGCTTCGAACTGGCCACTCAGATCATGAGCAGCATCGGTGACGTAGTCTCCGTGGCAGACGAGGTTCACGGCTTCCGTTATTTTGACGACCGTGATGTGATGGGCTTTGTCGACGGCACTGAGAATCCGCGTGGAGATGCAGCGCGCGAGTCGGCCATCGTGGGCGGGGAAGACCCGGCTTTTGCGGGTGGCAGTTATGTCATCGTGCAGAAGTATCTTCACGACCTGAAGGCGTGGGACACCCTTCCCGTGGAGATGCAGGAAAAAATAATCGGCCGTCGCAAGCTCTCGGACGTGGAGCTGAGCGACGTGGACAAGCCGGCTTACGCGCACAATGCGCTCACCAATATCGAGGAGAACGGACGTCAACTGCAGATACTGAGGGATAATATGCCTTTCGGGCGTCCGGGCCATGGCGAGTTTGGAACGTACTTTATCGGCTACTGCCGCACGCCGCGGATTACCGAGACCATGCTGGAGAACATGTTCATCGGCAACCCGCCCGGAAATTACGACCGGCTGCTCGACTTCAGCCAGGCCGCGACGGGCAGCCTCTTCTTCGTACCCACGGGGACGTTTCTCGACAGCGTCACCCCCGACGCGCCGAACGCAGCGGAGGGCGCAGAGCCTCCACCCGCACCTGCAATCACACCCGTTGCCTCAAACGACACATCACTCAGGATAGGATCACTCAAGGGAGCGAAAGATGAATAACCTCCATCGTGAGCTTGCACCCGTCTCTGACGCAGCATGGGCGGAGATTGAAGAAGAGACCACCAGAACGCTGAAGCGATATCTGGCCGGGCGACGTGTCGTGGACGTTCCATCGCCGGAAGGAATCGCTTTGCCCGGAGTTGGGACCGGTCATCTCAAGTCCATCACCGCTCCCGCCGACGGCATCCTCGCAAGACAACGCGTGGTGAAGCCCCTGGTAGAGTTGCGGGTTCCGTTTGAGCTGTCGCGCCAGACCATTGACGACGTGGAACGTGGTTCCGACGACTCCGACTGGCAGCCAGCCAAGGACGCCGCGAAGAAGCTGGCCTTCGCGGAAGATCGCGCGATCTTCAACGGCTACCGCGACGCGGATATCCAGGGCATTCGCGAGAGCACCAGCAACCCTATGGAGGCACTGCCAGCGGACGTGCGCGATTATCCGGACGCCGTTGCGCATGCGCTGAGCCAGTTGCGCCTGGTCGGCGTCAACGGACCCTACTCCGTTGTGCTGGGAGCCGACGAATACACGGCGCTCGCCGAAACCCGCGATCACGGGTATCCCGTGCTGGAGCACGTGAAGCGCATCGTGGACGGGAATCTTATCTGGGCGCCGGCCATTGAAGGCGCATTTGTTCTGACGACCCGCGGCGGCGACTTCGAACTCAGCATCGGACAGGATGTCTCGATCGGCTATCTCAGCCACACCGATTCTGCCGTGCAACTGTATCTTCAGGAGACGTTCGTCTTCCGGGTGCTCACCACCGAAGCGGGTGTTGCGTTGTCGCCGTCGCAGAAACCCTCGTGACCAACTCGCCGGCAAGCGCGGGAACAAAATCCATAGACATCTAGGCGAATGCCCGGATCAGTTTTTTGCCCGGCGATGAATCGTCCGCTCGCTCCATGGCGCTCTGGAGTTGAATGCGGCTGTGTGAGCTAGATCAATGCCGCCGGGCGTTACTTTGCGAGAATTCTACCAATCAACTGTGATGAGGCTCACAGCGAGTCGTTATTTCAGCTCGATACCTTCGTTTTCGTCAATCCAGCGAATTCTGTAACCACTTGAATTCCTACCCTGGAAGGCGGGGTTCGCCGGGACGTGCACGCAAGCGAGGTACGCATGGGACTGTCTGTTTGGCAATGCATGCAACAGAAGGGCTACAGCCGCAGGGACTTTCTGCAGTTCTGCGGGGCGGCCGCGGCCGTGGCCGGGATCGAACGGTCGGGCGTGGCGCAGGTGGTGTCGGCATTTGAGAAGAAAGAGATGCCGGCGGTAGTGTGGATGCACTTCCAGGAGTGCACCTGCTGCAGCGAGTCGTTCATCCGCGCCTCGCATCCGATTGTGGCCGATGCGCTGCTGGATGTGCTGTCGCTGAACTACACCGAGACGCTGATGGCGGCCTCCGGGTTCCAGGCGGAAAAAAGCCTGAACGACACCATCAAGAACAATAAGGGCAAATACATCGTGCTGGTGGAAGGCGCGGTGCCCACCAAGGACGGCGGCGTGTACTGCATGATCGGCGGCAAGACGGCCGAATCGATCCTGCAGGAAGTGTCGCGAGGATGCGGCCGCGGTGGTGGCCTGGGGCAGTTGCGCTTCGAATGGCTGCGTGCAGGCGGCCAAGCCCAATCCCACCGGCGCTACGCCGATTCACAAGCTGGTGAACAAGCCGGTGATCAACGTGCCCGGCTGCCCGCCGATCGCCGACGTGATGATGAGCGTGGTGACGCACCTGCTGGTGCTGGGGCAGGTTCCCGAGCTCGACTCTCTGGGGCGGCCCAAGGAGTTCTACGGGCGCCGCGTGCACGACACCTGCTATCGCCGCGCCAACTACGATGCGGGGCTGTTCGTCGAGTCGTGGGACGACGAGAACGCGCGCAAGGGATATTGCCTGTACAAGATGGGCTGCAAGGGGCCGGTGACCTACAACGCCTGCTCGGTGGTGAGGTGGAACGAAGGGACCAGCTATCCGATCCAGTCGGGGCATGGATGCATCGGCTGCAGCGAAGAAGGCTTCTGGGACAACGGTCCGTTCTACCAGCATCTGTCGCATCGTTCCCTGGGTTCGGCATCGAGAGCACGGCCGATACCATCGGCACCGCGGTTGGCCTGACCACGCTTGCCGGAGTGGCGGCGCACGCGGTGGTCACCAACATTCGCAAGCACAAGGTTATCGCGGAAGTACACGCGGAAGAACAAAAGGAATCGTGAGGAACCATGGCACGAATTGTTGTCGATCCTGTAACTCGCATTGAAGGCCACCTGCGCATTGAAGCGGTGGTGGAGAACGGCGTCATCACCGACGCATTCAGCTCGGGCACGATGGTGCGCGGCCTGGAAAAGATCCTGATCGGCCGCGATCCGCGCGACGCCTGGGCGATCACGGAGCGCGTCTGCGGTGTGTGCACCACCGTCCATGCGCTGGCCAGCGTGCGCTCGGTCGAAGACGCGCTGGGCATCTCGGTGCCGCCGACGGCGGAGCTGATCCGCAACATCATGCTGACGACGCAGTACGTGCAGGATCACGTGGTGCACTTCTATCACCTGCACGCGCTGGACTGGGTGGACATTGTCAATGCGCTGAAGGCCGATCCGAAGAAGGCGGCGGAGCTGGCCCAATCGTTTTCGAAGTGGGACAAGAACACGCCGGCCTATTTCAGCGAGGTGCAGGACAAGATCAAGGCGTTCGCGGCCAGCGGACTGGGCATCTTCGCCAACGGCTACTGGGGCCATCCGGCATACAAGCTGCCGCCGGAAGTGAACCTGATCGCCGTTGCGCATTATCTTGATGCGCTCGAGTGGCAGAAGGAAGTCGTGAAGATTCACGCGGTGTTCGGCGGCAAGAATCCGCATCCGAATTACCTGGTGGGCGGAGTTCCCTGCTCCATCGATGTGGATGAAGTGGCGGCGATCAACTCCGAGCGGCTGAACCTGGTAGCGCAGCTTATCTCGCAGGCCGATGAGTTCGTCAACCAGGTCTACATTCCCGATCTGCTGGCGGTGGCTTCGTTCTACAAGGACTGGAGCAAGTATGGCGGCGGGCTGAAGAACTATCTTTCCTACGGCGAGTTCCCGACCAAGGGCTACGGCCAGATCGACGCGTTCAAGTATGCGCGCGGAGCGGTGCTGGGGCGCGACCTGAGCACGGTGCATCCGGTGAACCCGCGCGATGCGCAGGAGATCAAGGAATACATCGCGCACTCCTGGTACACGTACGACGGCGGGAACGAGACCGGCATTCATCCGTGGGCGGGCGAAACGAAGATCGCCTACAGCGGACCGAAGCCACCGTTCGAAACGCTGGCCGGCTACGACAAGTATTCGTTCCTGAAGACGCCGCGCTGGAAAGAGAACGCGATGGAAGTGGGCCCGCTGGCGCGCCTGCTGGTTTCCTATGCGGCGGGGCACGCGGATGTGAAAGAGACCGTCGGCATGGTGCTGGGCAAGCTGGCGGTGCCGGTGGATGCGCTGTTCTCGACGCTGGGACGGACTGCCGCGCGCGGCATCGATGCGGCACTGGCCATGATCTGGCTGAAGGAGTTCTATGGAGAACTGATGGAGCGGGTCAAGACACGGGAGACTTCGACGTTCAATGGCGAACGCTGGGAGCCGAAGTCGTGGCCCGCGGCAGCGGAAGGCGTTGGCTTGGTCGAAGCGCCGCGTGGAGCGCTGGCGCACTGGATCAAGATCGAGAACGGCAAGATCGACAACTACCAGCTGGTGGTGCCGACCACGTGGAACGGTTCGCCGCGCGATGCGAAGCAGCAGCGGTCGTCGTTTGAGGAGTCGCTGATCGGCACGCCGGTGGCAAATCTGGAACAGCCGGTCGAGATCATTCGCACCATCCACTCCTTTGACCCGTGCCTGGCCTGCGCCGTGCATCTGTACGATCCGCAGGGACGGCACCTTCACCAGGTTTCGTTCGAGTGAGCCTATGAGTACGACTGGCGTCAGCGCAAAGAATGTCATCTCCGGCATCAACGGCGAGCATCCGGTCGAATACCGGCGGGTGTATGTGTGGGAACTGCCGGTGCGCGCCTACCACTGGATCAACGCGATTGCCCTGGTGGCGCTGTGCATCACCGGCTACCTGATCGGCGCGCCGATCCGGGCCTTCTACGCGAGCGAAGCCTACCAGCAGTACTGGTTCGGCTGGGTGCGCTTCATTCATTTCTTCTGCGCGTACGTATATGTGTTCAACTTTCTGGCGCGGATTTACTGGGGCTTTGTCGGAAACAAGTATGCGAAGTGGAACAATTTCTTTCCCGCTGACCAAGGCGCAGCGGCAGGAGATTGTGGACGTGATCAAGACCGACGTGCTGCAGACCAAGCTGCACGGCGCCATTTCCACCGGGCACAACTCGCTGGCGGCGTTCATTTATTTCCTGACGTTCCTGGCGTTTGTGGCACAGTCCATCACCGGATTCGCGCTGTATTCGAGCATGAGTAATTCATTTATTCCGCGGATGTTCACGTGGATCGTTCCGCTGATGGGCGGAGAAATGGGCGTCCGCTACTGGCATCACTTACTCCTGTGGTTCTTTGTGGGATTTATTATCGTCCACATTTACCTGAGCTTCTATCACGACTACATCGAGGGACGGGGTACGATCTCTTCGATCGTCGGCGGATGGAAGTTCGAGCGGGAGAAGAGTGATAAATAGAAACAGCAATCATAAAACGCTGGTACTGGGGCTCGGCAACGTGATTATGGGCGACGAAGGTATAGGAGTCCACGTTGTCCGAGCCCTGGTCCAGCAATCCCTTCCCTCGAATGTCGAATGCCTCGATGGCGGCACCGGCGGCTTCATTCTGCTGGAGCCGCTGCAGAATGCCGATCGCATATTCCTGGTCGACGCCACTGCCGATGAGAATCCGATCGGCACGGTCACGCGCACCACGCCGAAATTTTCACGCGACTATCCGCCCACGCTGACGGCGCACGATATCGGGGTCAAAGATCTGCTCGACGCGTTCTACATGCAGGGCGGCAGCCGCGACGTGGTTCTCTACGCGATCACGCATCGACCCGCACCAATCGATTTCGATGGAGTTATCGGAGACGTGCAAGAAGGCCGTGGATGAGGCTGTCGTGCGGATCCTGGCGGAGTTGAACGCTGGCGAAGCCTGAATTGAAAACTGATCAAGCAACGGCGCAAACCTCAGCATTGTTCACGAAGAAAGCTGCCCTGATGCATAGGCTTCATCGATTGCCTTAGCGATTCTGTTCATTCCCGGAGCGAGGCCGGGAGTGAAGGCTCGCTCTACATCTTCCTTGTAGGGCGCGGGGTTTTCGCCTTCCAGTGTTATCGTCTGCCGCAATCGAGTGCGGCCGTCAGTGAGTTCGGCGAACTGCCATTTGCAAAGTATTACGGCCTTTTCGAGCGCAATCTCTATCGTGTAGGAGCGCTGGGGCTCGACGTCTCGCAACCGCCACTGCCGCGGAGGCTGCCCCGGCATTTCTGTAGTGCCAACTGACCCCGTTGTGAATGATCCATTCAATTGAAAGCGCGCGGGAGGATCGTCCCAGTTTTTCACATCGGTCATGTATTTCCAGGCGAACGCCTGGGTAGCCGATGTTTCAACAGCAAAGTCAATCGCCCACGCAATGTCGCTCATACTCCCTCCCTGCTTTGTGACGAACCAACTTGTCTACATAGGTAGAGGAAGTTCCTCCCGCGAATCCTTCCCAAATTCGGGCAGCTGTTCGGATTTATGCGATTTGGACAAGCTGCTCTTGCTTGCTTTCGCGCAGTATTGCCGAGTACCAGTTGAAGAACGGGTACCGATACTGGCGGGAGTCCATTTTATTCGCATACACTCGGAAACAGAGATCCAGCAGCTTTGGATAGCCATCCGTTTTCCAGGATGCAATCTGGTCGCGGAAGTCGGGGCGGGATGCATCCGCAATCCGGTATTCTCGCGCAACGCCATATTGGAATGGCGTCAGGGCGCCGTCATGTTCGAGCACGAGCGGCGCAGCCAGGGAACTGAGAGGAAGTCTTGCGGAATCGGCGACGGGACTCATCGCAAAGGCGCGAGACGGGTCAGCGACAAGGGATTGCCGGTCGGCTGCATCGAATTGAATGGCCAGTTTGCCCGAGTAGAGAGCTTGTAATCGGGCAACTTCGACAAACGCATGCGCCAGTTCCTCTTCATCGGGCGCCGCGCCCTGAAGCTCTTGCCCGGCGCGCCCCTCTTCCTCAAGTGGATGGACCTGGAGAAGCGTCGCACCTTGCTCCGTTGCAAACTGCGCAACCCAGGCTAGTTCGTCCAGATTGTAGAGAGTGAGGGCAAAAATAAAGCCGAAAGGGATTTTTGCCTCGCGAACCTTCGCCACGTTGCGCGCCATCTTCTCAAAGGCCTGCGGGTGAGCGCGCATTCGATTGTGCGACTCGGGCACGCCGTCGAGGCTGATCGCGAGCAGGTGTGCGGTCTCAGCCAGTTGACGTAAGAGTGCATCGTTGAGGAGCATGCCGTTGGTCGTGAGCGTCACCGTCATACCAAGCGAGCGGGCAAATCTCAACACGTCAAACAGGGGCTTGTAGAGCAGCGGTTCTCCACCCGAAATGCTGGCGACATTGAAACCCTCTTCCGATAACACCTGCAGAGCCTGAGTTAGCACCTGCGGGGAGAGAATGTCCGCATTCTGGGGGCTTGAGGAAGAGTAGCAATGCAGGCATGAGAGGTTGCATCTACGCGTGGGATGCAATTGAATGACACGGTACTCTGAGCCGTTCGGTCCAGAACAGTCCATGAATAACCCACGCACGGGCGGCAGCGAATCTATCCGGAGGCAACCGCCCGTACCCTTTCAGGAAGGTTAAACTCCGCCCGGGTGCTCATTGATGTTCACATGGATGTGAACACCGTCGGGATTGATGATTCCATAGGGAAACACCTCTAACCCAACTTGTAACTTACCTTGCAATTGGATTAACTGCTGCAGAACCTTGCCTGCATCAGCAACGTTAGTGACATTGATGACACCCTTTACAAGATCGATGGCGGGTTGTCCATATTTCCACCAACGTTCGATTTTGTAACTTACCTGGGCTGCGGCAAGCGCCTTTTCCAGCGATTCCGCAGTCGCTCCCAGTTTTGCTGAACCTCGGTCACTCATGCATGACCTCCTTTGCTTCGAGATCTATTACAGGGGCCTCCCGAAGCGACCTCGACTATAGCATCGGCCTGTTCGACAGCGCTATGAAATTTCCTTGAAGCAGATCGAACCCTTCCCTGCCGCCCGGAGTCATCGGTGCGACCTCCGTGCGTACAGTCACATTCGAGGTACCCATTCTGCGCCTAAATTGAAGGCCAACGGTCAATGCCGTTCGGCGGTCAGTCATGATCGATCCACAAAATTCATGCTCTGTGCTGCTTCGCGAAGACTCAGCGAGCATTCTGCTGGGGGCTGTGTTCGTTTTTGTGGGATTGTGCGCGTGTTGCATCGCGGCGCTCCGGCGGCGCGCCGAGTCCCGTTTGCTGGTGTGGTTTGGCCTGTTTATCAGCCTATATGGTCTGCGCATGCTGGCTGGCGCCGCGCGTCTTTTGACTGTTTTTCCGAATTCCCCCTGGCCGGACCGGCTGGTCATCTGGGTATATTATCTGCTCGTCATTCCAGCGCTTCTTTTCTGGATCGAACTCAGTTCGGGCCCGGTCCGGAAAGCATTTCGAGGGCTACTTTGGGCTTCGATTGGAATCGCGGTGCTGGGGCTCGGCTGGTACGCCATTTCCGGGTCCCCGTTTGTCTTTCTTCCCTACAACCTAGTCCTTGCCGTTGGGACGTTGCTCCTGATGGGCGTTCTAGTGCTTGTTCCCCCGGTGTCGCGGAAGTACCTTGTCATCCAGAGCCGGGCTCTCCGCGTGGTCATGCCGGCCATTGCCGTGGTCGCACTCTGCGTGAACGTGATGTCGCTATTTGGCGTTCAGCCGCCTGATTTTATTGAGCCTGTAACGTTCGCGGTGTGGGTCACCGCGATCGGCTATGAAGCTGCGAAACACACTTTCGACAAGGAACGGCGATTGCTCGCACTGGACACCGAACTGGAAACGGCGCGCCAGATTCAGTCCTCGATCCTTCCCGATTACGTCCCTTCGGTAGCCGGCGTCCGCATCGCCGCAACCTACAGGCCGATGTCCGCGGTCGCGGGAGACTTTTACCAGTTTCTCGATGTGGACGACCACCGCATGGGTATCCTGGTGGCCGACGTTTCGGGACATGGCGTGCCGGCCGCATTGATTGCGTCGATGATCAAGGTGGCGATGCAATCCGCGGTCAGCTCGGCATGCAGTCCAGCGCAGGTGTTGGGACACCTCAACCGGATTCTGACCCCTGAGTTGAAAGGCAGGCTGACGTCCGCAGCTTACTTGTGGGTCGATACGGAAGTGGGATATGCACGCTATTCCGCGGCCGGCCATCCGCCGCTGCTGCACTGGAAGGCCACGGAATGCCAGTTGTATCCTGTCGAATGCAACGGATTGCTTTTTGGCGTAGCGAATGACTACGCATATCCGGAGTGCGAGCTAAGACTGGATTGCGGGGATCGCCTGTTGCTCTATACTGACGGACTCGTCGAGCCCGAGAACGCACAGGGGGAGAGTTTCGGAGACCGGGAACTGGGGCATGTGGTCAAGGCCAGCCAGGCACTCGTTGCTTCCGACATGGCGGACCGGCTGCTGGCCGCTCTGAACAAGTGGCAACCCCGGTCGGCGGCGCAACAAGACGACATCACTCTGGTTGTAGTGGACATCGTAGAGCTTGCGGTTGCGGAGGGTGTTTCGCGTCGGGCAGTCGGGGCCGCTGAGCTTTGCGCGGATAGGGCCGGGTGATCGGGCAATTCCTCTCTCATGCCTCCGGGCGACTGCAAAGCCCCTGTTCCGCTTCAAAGGGTGCATGGGAAATGAAGACCCGGAACTGCCAGTCACATCCTCAATCGAACCCGATTGGCCTCCCGAGGCCAGGGAATGCTATGAGGATGCACTCCACACCTTGCTCCAGCACAACATCAATTTCGTGGTGGGAGGAGCCGTCGCGGTCCACACCCACACCGGAATCTGGAGAACCACCAAAGATCTCGACCTGCTTCTGACTCCGGGCGACATGCCAGATGCGCTCAAGTGCCTCGAAGCCCGGGGCTTTGAGACTTATGTCAAGGATCCGGTCTGGCTCGCCAAAGCGAGACGCGGGGACTACTACGTCGATCTCATCAGCGGCATCGGCAACGCCAGCAGCGTGGTGGATGAAACTTGGATCGAGCGCTCCGTTCCCGAGGTCGTGCTCGGGATTCCCTGCCGGGTGCTCGGCGCCGAAGAACTGATAGCTTCCAAAATTTTCGTTGCGTATCGGGAACGCTTCGACGGTGCCGATCTGGTCCACCTGTTTCGTTGCCGCAGCAGATCGTTGGACTGGTCCCGGCTCCTGCAACTCGTCGGCGCTCACTGGGAACTGCTTTACTGGTCCCTGGTCCTGTTCGCGTATGTCTACCCTGCCAAAACCGGGATTGTCCCGGATCAAATCTGGGAACAGCTGACCGGCTGGTTCACGGATCGCATCAAACATCCTGACAAAGACGCTCCCTTTCGCGGTTCGCTTCTGGACCCGAGAATGTTTGCAATCGACGTGAAGGAGTGGGGAGAGCGCGATCTCTACACTGAGTACTGCGCCCGACATCCGGGGCTGCTTGAGACGGAGAACTCACGCGGGAGCCAACAGTCATGAGACTCGCAGCGGTGGCCGATATTCATCTCAAGGCGGAGGATCGGGAGAAGAATGTCCGCCAGTTCAGCGTTGTGAACGAACTGGCTGATGCGCTGGTGATCGCGGGAGACTTCACCAACCATGGCAAGCCGGAAGAGATGCGCGCCTGCCTGGCGGTGTTGGAACACGTGAGAGTCCCTATCATCGCCGTGCTTGGCAATCACGATCACGAGAGTGGCAACCAGGACGAGCTGGCCGGCATGCTTCGGCTGGCGGGCGTGCATCTGCTCGATGGTCAATGCCATGAAATGGACGGTGTCGGTTTTGCGGGCACCAAGGGTTTCTGCGGCGGCTTCGCGCCGTATGAATTGATGCCGTTCGGAGAAGGCGGCATCAAGACATTCGTGGAAATCGCGGAACGCGAAGCCATCAAGCTCGATTACGGCCTCGCCCAGCTTCATACCCCGATCAAGATTGCCATCACCCACTATGCTCCGATTAAGGAGACAGTGATCGGAGAACCCGAACCTATTTTTCCTTTCCTGGGCAGTTCCCGCCTGCAGCGCGCGCTCGATCGGCACAAGCCCATCCTTGCTCTTCACGGTCACGCTCACAAGGGAACGTTTTCCGCCGAATCATCTATGGGAACCAGGATTTGCAATGTGGCTTTGCACCTGCTGCGAGAACGTGGCGAGGAACATCCGTTCACTATCTTTCATCTGTGAAGCAATATTCAGTTGTCAGTCTTCAGTTGTCAGTTAACGCGGCCTTCGGCTGAAAACTGAGAACTGACAACCTGGCAATCTTTGATTGCACAAACCATCCCGCGCACTTATGCTTCCGATACATGAAATCCCGCGGTGTTCGATGAGCGGCTCGATTTTTATAAGTTATCGAAGAGACGATTCGGAAGGCGAAGCAGGGCGCCTGTATGACGACCTCATTCGCGTCTTCGGCCCTGACGCCGTGTTTATGGACGTCTCCGACATCCATCCAGGCAAGGATTTTCGCCAGGCTATCGACGACAACGTGGCAGGGTGCGCGGTTCTTCTGGCGATCATCGGGCCGGGCTGGACAACGGTTAAGGATGCCACCGGGGCCCGCCGCCTCGACCAGCCCACTGACTTTGTGCGGCTGGAGATCGCTTCCGCACTGGGACGCGGTATTGACGTGATTCCGGTCCTTGTGCATGGCGCGCATATGCCCGCACCCGCCGAGTTGCCGGAGGTTCTTCAGAACCTCGCATATCGCAACTGCGTCGAAGTGACGCATGTCCGCTGGAACTCCGACGTGGAATTGTTAAGCCGGAGTCTCCGGACATATTTACTGCGCGGGAATGCTCCGCCCACGCGGGTTATTCATAAGGCCATTACAGGGGAAAACATCGCCGTCGCCGCAACGGAAACTCAAATATCCGACGAGAAGCTCGCACCAGCTCCAGCCCAAGCGAGATCGCGGCTCCTGCCCACCGTTTCCTCCTTCGTCCTTATGCTGGCTGCTGCGGTTCTCGGAGCCGTCTCATATTCCTATATCCATCGCCAGTTCAGGAACCACGAAAAGAAAGTGGCAGAATCTTCGCAACCATCGCGGGTACAGGCGGCCGGATCCACGCCATCTGTTGCAGATGGGGCATCGTCCGCATCGTCCTCTCAATCGCCAGCAACCGCTCCGGCCACCAATCAGGCGGCTCCTGCCTCCACGCCCGATCACCAGCATCTCCAGGCGCTTTCCGGCACCTGGATCAATGCGCAGGCCCCGAACGGCAAGCCCATGCGAGTTCAGATCGCGGACGCAGGTCTATCAGCTTCAATTCATCTGTGGATCCGGTGCGGCACCTCCTCCTGTGACGCGGGGACGAAGTCCCTGGCGCTGAGTGGAGATGGCATAAGCACGCAGTGGACCGGACAGTTCAGCAGTGTCGGCAACGAACAGATAGATGCCCAAACCGTCAATATGAGAATTTACCGAATCGGCAATAACTTGCATATGATCTTCAGTACACAGACCGGCAGTACAGGCTTCGACTTCATCCGCGATTAGTAGCCCGATTTTTTTATCCCGATATCTTGGCCTCGTTCGGCAGCGGCTCGACGCGGATCTTGCTGATGCGGCGGCCCTCCATTTCTTCAACGGTGAGGCGGCGATCCTGGTAGTCGACCGATTCGCCGGGCCTGGGGATGTGGCCGAGCCGCATGAGGACAAATCCCGCCAGTGTTTCCACGCCGCCTTCGCGGGGCAGGTTCCATTGCATCTGGGTTTCGAGGTCGCGGAGGTTCACGCCTCCGTCGAGCAGTAGGACGCCGGTGGCGGTGCTGATCAAGGGGCGGGCGGGATCGTCGAACTCGTCTTCCAGTTCTCCAGTCAGTTGCTCGATGGCGTCTTCGGCCGTGACCAGGCCGGCGGTCGATCCGTACTCGTCGACGACGATCGCCATCTGGCGCCGCCGCTTCTGAAAGTCGCGGATCAGGTCGAGCACGGTTTTTGTCTCCGGCACCACCAGCATGTCGTGCATCACCTGCTTTAAACGAAGTTCCACAAAGGGAGTGGCGGGATAGCGGAGCGTGGTGGAACGGTCTTTCGCATCCTCGGCGCCCGGGGGAACGAACCTTGCGCCGCCGTGCCGCTTCTGTTCGGCTTCTTCGGCCCTGCGGCGCTGGGCGGAGGGACGAAAGAACATGAGGCGCGAGAGGTCCTTGGAGTAGACCACGCCCACGATGTGTTCCGGGCCGCGGGTTTCGTCATAGACAGGCACGCGGGAGTGCATCTGCTCGATGACCAGGGCGCTGGCCTCTTCGATGAGCATGTTTGAAGGCAGGGAGAAGATCTTCTGACGCGGGGTCATGATTTCGCGGACGGGTACGTCCTCCAGTTCCAGGGCGCGGTGAATCAGGGTCTCCTGGAACTTGGGCAGGAGGCCCATGCGGCGAGCGGCGGTGGCGATGAGCTTGAGCTCTTCGGGCGAGTGGACGGTGGCTCGCTCGGACATGGGGATATCGAACCCGCGAAGGACGGCGGCGGCCGAGCGGCTGAGAAGCCGCACCGCCGGCCGGGCGAGGCCCATGAACAGCAGCATAGGCGGAGCGACCGCTACCGCCAATGCATCGGCGCGGCGCAGGGCGAGCGATTTCGGCACCAGTTCGCCCAACACGACATGGAGATAGGTGATAAGGCAGAATCCAAGCGCCACGGCCACGATGGCGGCGACATGGGCATAGAGCGCGACGTGCGCCGGCGTGTGGGGCAGCAGGCGCATCCAGTTCAAGAGGATGCCGGCGACCAGCGGTTCGCCGATCCAGCCCAGGGCCAGAGAACAAAGGGTGACGCCGAGCTGCACAGCGGGGAGAAAATCGTCGAGCTCGCGCTGCAACCTGCGTACGGCGCGGGCTCCAGGCACGCGGTCGGCCAGCATCTGCTCGATGCGCGTTTCGCGGATCGAAACCAGGGCGAACTCCGCGGCCACAAAAAATCCGTTGACCAGGATCAGCATGGCGACCGCAACGCATTGCAGCAGCAATAATCCGTGCATCTCGCCTGTGAGCATAGCATTGCGGGGTGTCGCGGCCTGGGACGAACAGGGGCGTTCCCCCCGGCGATCCGCCGCGGCGGATCGGTAGATTGGGCAACCCATATCGCACAAGATTGGCACCAGGATTCTCTGGCGCTTTGCCTTGGGAACCGCGGCGTAGCGGCTTGCGTATGAAGGATCAGCGGCGCGTGCATGCAGACCGGCCGCGTGATCCGGTTGACAGCGGCAAGCTCCCGCCGTCTGACATTTGGGCATCTTTCATCGATTCACTCTTTTTTCTGTTGGGCTGCGGCTGAACCCGAGCCGCGGGAGGTGTTCATTGGCCGCGTCAAAGAAAAGTAAACGTTTTTGGATCTGGATCGTTGTAGCGGTAGTGGTGGTGATCGTGGGCGGGGGAGTCGCCCTGGCGCGGATGGTCTCCGGATCGTCCATCGATCCTAATAAGATCGCCAAGGTTGCCAAAGGCGATGTAGCGCGCTCCGTCGTCGCGACGGGCAAGATCCAGCCCATTACCAAGGTGGAAGTCAAATCCAAAGCCTCGGGCATCGTGGAGAAGCTGTTTGTGGACATTAACAACAAGGTCCGCAAGGGCGATCCCCTGGCCGAACTCGATCAGCAGGAGATCCTGGCCCAGGTGGAGGCCCAAAAGGCGCAGCTGGTGGCTGCGCAGGCCAATGTTGGAACCTACGAGGCCAACATCGAGCAGGACAAGGTGAATGCCGCGGCTCCCGATCTGCCCATGTACAAGACCACGCTCGACCGCAATATGCAAATGCAGAAAGAAGGAGTCGTGAGCCAGCAGGCTCTCGACAACGCCAACAAGGACTACCTTGCGGCGTTAAACAAGCGTGACGGGGCCAAGGCGCAGATCGGCGTTGATATTGCCAAGCTGAAACAGGCGCAGGCACAGGTACTTCAGAGCCAGGCAAGCCTGAAGCAGCTGGAGGAGCAACTCAGCTACACCACGATCGTCGCGCCCATGGACGGCGTCGTTCTGTCGCGGGATGTGGAGATCGGCGACGCGGTCAGTTCCATCCTGGTGCTGGGATCGACGGCAACCCTGGTGATGACCGAGGGCGACACCAGCCAGGTCTACGTGAAGGGAAAAGTGGATGAGGCGGACATCGCCCACGTTTATATGAACCAGCCGGCCCGGATCAAGGTCGAGAGCTTCCGCGACCGCGTCTTCAACGGCCGGGTAACGAAGATTGCTCCCCTGGGCGTGGAAAAGGACAATGTCACCACGTTTGAAGTGCGAGTTTCCATCGATAACCCCGGCGGTGAATTGAAAGCGAATATGACCGCCAATGCGGAAATTCTGCTCGACGAGCACAAAGGCGTGCTCACGGTTCCGGAAAACGCTGTGACGTACGACGGGCAAAAGAACGCATCGGTCGAAATTCCGGACAAGAAGCAGAAAGAAGGCAAGCGGAAGATTCCGGTCAAGGTGGGCCTGTCGAATGGGTCGGTGACGGAAATCCTGAGCGGGCTGAAGGAAGGCGATCAGGTGGTATTGCAGCAGTAGACAGGGATCAGGGAACAGGGAATAGGGATCAGTTCCCTGCTGCTTTCGTTCACGTGCGCACGGCATTGTCCGAAAGTGGACATCGAGTGCGCTCAAAAGTCGTCCGGTAAGCGGCTAAATCTATTCTTCTGTGCTGTTTCGCGCGAGGCTTGGTTTGGCCGGATGGGTGCATGTCTCAACAACGCACCGTTTCGTCTTTCAGGGGTCTCATCTTGATGCCTCGCGTGAGTTTCGCCGCGATCACCCCTGACCACTGTTCACCGATCACCGTTTTTGCGAGGAACACAATGAAGCATGTACTGACAGCAGCATTTGCGACATTGGCCCTGGCGGCGCTTCCGGCGCTGGCCTCCGAAGCCACGTTTGAGCGTAACCTCTCCGTCAGCGGTCGCGTGGAACTGACGATTTCCACGGGGTCCGGACACATTCATATCACGCGCGGATCGGGCAACCAGGTTCACATCTCCGGCCGGGTGAAATCCAGCTGGGGCGGCGACTCCGACCAGAAAGTTCATGAGATCGCCGCGAATCCTCCCATCGAGCAGACCGGCAATATCATCCGCATCGGGGGGCATCACGAGAATTATCACAACATCAGCATCGACTACGACATCCAGGCTCCCGCCGATGCCTTTCTCGAGGCCGGCTCGGGCTCGGGCGATTTGAGCGATGACGGTGTGGGCGAGAATGCGAAGCTATCCACCGGGTCGGGCTCGATCCATGCCACCGGCCTCAAGGGAAGCTTCAAGGTGGATACCGGCTCGGGCGACATTTTTGCGGAGCAGACCGGCGAGGGCGACGTAAAGGCGCAGACGGGTTCGGGACGGATTGAGCTGCGGGACATTCATGGCAGCCTGCGCGCGGGCACGGGCTCGGGCGACATCAAGATCAGCGGATCTCCGGCTGGCGACTGGCACCTCGAAACCGGTTCAGGAACGATCGAGTTCACGCCTGGAAACACAGGTTTTACGCTTGGATGCATCGACCGGCTCGGGTACCGTCAAGACCGAGCATGAGATGTCGGTTCAGGGTTCATTTGATCGCCACCACATCGTTGGCAAGATCAACGGCGGCGGGCCCACAGTGCGCATCCAGACCGGTTCAGGCGACGTGCGCATTCTTTAGTGGACACTAACTGAACCGCATGAGCTAAAGCCCGCTATCATTGCGGCATTTGGCGGCCCGACTAAAGTCGGGCCCTGTTACAGTTCAGAGTTTCCATCCTTCTCGCAAAGAACGCGAGGAGGATGGGCACGGGATGAACGACGCTGGATATCACTGGCGCTGTGCGAGCAGATCGCCTTCCGCCTGCTGCAGGCTAAGTTCGCCCGTCAGCTCCTTGAATCTGGTTTTCACGTCATCCTCCTGCTCGGAAATGTTTTTGAACAGCAGCGCATGACCCTGGATATGGACATGGGTTTCGGTGATCTGCCAGATGCCCGGGCCTGTTTCCCGCCGCTCGACGTCAAAGACACCTCCGGCGTTCAGGCTTCCCACCAACCCGCCCAGGATTTTCACCTCGCGAATGAGCCGCCCCTTCAGGCTGGCGATGCGAAGCTGATGGGCGTCTACCGCCATGTCGCCTTCCATGGACGCAAAGACCCGGGCTTCAAGGTCAGGCGGGCGAAACTGGGGATTGGGCTTGAAGTGCAGAATCCTGAGATTCCCCTTCGTGCCGACGTCGGTCCACAGGAAAGCCTGGGGGAGGAGATTCAGCAACTCCGTTGCCTGCTCGTCATCGTGCTGCTCACTCTTTTTCTGCTTTGACCGCGCGGTCCAATCGTGGAGGAAGGCATCCATCTTCTGGCGCTGCTCGGTCTCCGGAACCAGTTGGCCGTTCGTCCGAACCACGCGAACCAAGGCCCCTTCCCGCGTCTGGGCCACCCACTGTTCGACGTTGCGGGCCGGCGTGCGGTCCGTCTCGAAGAACATCCAGCGGGAATGGTCATTCTGATCGGCGTTCAGCTCTGTTCTTACGGCCCGTTGCACGAACTGCCTGGCGTCCTCCCCGTACAAGGCGGGCGCCAAAAGGGCGACCGCAAAAACGAAAATCAGATACCGTCCCGAGCTCGCTTCCATTTGGTCCTCCAACGGCCCGGCCGCAGTGGAACTCTATGGTCCCCATCCGATTTAGATGCAAACTGTCGGACAGTGAAATGGCCCTGGGCCGTGGCGTTCCGGCATGCCGTGACTTTACAATCGACCCTGTCTGCGCACGTCCCGAAAAAAGGCAGAACTCAATCTCAAGGAGCCACGCCATGCCTGCATTGGCCCAAGCCGAAGCCGCAGCCCGCCTCAGTTCCCTTCCCGGATGGCAGATTCAGGGAGGCGAACTCACGCGGACGTTCACGCATGCCGACTTTCGTGCCGCTTTAGCGTTTGTGAACAAGGTGGGAGACCTGGCGGAACAGGCCGGTCATCATCCCGACATCGACATCCGCTACAACAAGGTCCGCCTGGGGCTGGTCACGCACGACGCCGGCGGGTTGACGGGGAAGGATTTCGATCTTGCCGCTTCGGTCAACAAATTGGTCTGAACGCGCGCGATCCGGGGCCGGGTTCTGCGATGGAATTCTTACTGGGCTGGTTTCGCGGGCGCCTGCTTCGCCACAATTTGGCGCGGCTTTACATTGCCGCAATCGGAACTCTTGAAAACCGCGGTCGATTCCTGAGACCAGGTCATCTGGCGGCCATTTCCGGCTTCCCCGGCTCTTGATACAAATCGAACTTTGCCTGAAACGTGGTCCTCATCGGTCCACGTCGATTCGACCGAGCCGACACCGTTGTAGCTGCCTTTGCAGGTCATATCCGCGTGGAAGTTGTCTGCCGCCTGCACCACGTTAGAAAGTTCGCAGTCGCGCAGGGAAGGGGGAAGAATCACACCAAACTTGTCAACGATTTCCTGGCTGAGGCAGGCAGGGAGAGCGGCCGGCTCGGAAGATGATTGTGCCGGATGCCCGCCGCTGAAGTTGGCGGGTGATTCTCCTTGCTGTTGAATGCGGGTGGTGGTTGAGATCATCCAAAGACCGGCCTTGCGGGATTGCTGCGCCGAGGAGACGCTTGCTGCGAGAACGCAAAGTGTCAGGGTCATCGATATGGTGTATTTCTGCATTCCGGCTCCTGATAAGTCGAGATCGGCATGGATCGGTTCTGGCTCGGCCGCCAGCTCACTGCGCGGCTTTGGGAGTTGCGGGGGCCTGGGGCTGATCGCTGGGGCATTGCTCGCTCTTCAAGACTGAGGTCGATACGGTTGTCCATTCGATCGGCTTGACTCCGGAGCCCACGTCGAGGGTCCCCTGGAAGTGCAGAGATCCGGACGAATGCTCGAGATCAGTGAAAGTGGCCTCGAGCAGTCCCTTGCCTTTCATTTTTCCCGTGCACACGTAATCGGCGGTCACGCTTCCCGGCTTAACAACCTTGTTCTCGATCTTGCATTGCCCGCGAGATTGCGGAAACAGGGCTCCGGCATCGACCATGGCCTGGGTCAGGCATACAGCTGTCGTATGGCTGCCTGCGCCCGGAGGATTGGCGTTGGAGCCCGGTGGCATGGGCGATTTCTGCCAGGTCATCGTTGTCGTGACTTCCCAAAGCCCCGCCTTGCCCGAGTGCTGCCCCGCGTCCTGGGCGAAAACCACTGCCGCCGAGACGAAACACCAACCCAAACCCATCGCCAACCTACGCATCAATCCATTTCCCCCGATTCAATTTGAGCTCATGCTAACCACGCGCCGAGATAGCTTGCTTTCTAAATTAACGGCGCACAGGTAGATTTTCTTTGCGCAAGAACAACAATGCGCGCGGCGGCGGTTCTACCGCAATGCCACACTTACTTGTTGGGCGTGGTCGGCTGGGTTTGACCCTGTTTCTGCATCATTTGCTGGCGCTGATTGAACAACTGCTGCATGGCGGTGATGCGATCTTCGATGGCCTTGGACGGATCGACGGCTGAGCCCGGATCGACAACGGGCGGAGCAATCGGAACGACGGCCGCCGAAACCGAGGCTGCGGCGGAGTCAGGGATCTTTCCGGGATCGGCATCGGCCACGGGATCCACTGGAGCGGCCGCGAGCGCAGCCGGTGTTTCCGCCGCATCCATCGGTACATCGGGATTGTTGGGATCCGGCTTGTCTGCCTTTTGCATGTGCGACCAGTTGCGGCGACCGATGGTCATGGGCAGGTCCGGGACCACCGGAGCACCGGCATCATTGGTGCGCATGCTCAACATGACCATTTCAACCTTGAGGGGGTTGGCTGCGGATGACTGAATGACATAGTTGTACTGAGTGCCGCTCAGCAGGTCGTCGAGGACCTCACGCACCGGCCCGGGCCCGAGGTCTTCGAAGGCGCGAATGGCGCCGGCTCCACTGGGAATCTCGATCTTGGCTCCAGTGCATCCTTTGACCGCGGCGAGGATGGCATCCAGGGTCGAGTTATCGGCGGAGATCGAGATCTGGTCGCCGCGGCAAGTGACTTTGGGAGGTTTGGGAGCCATGTCCGCCGGGCGCTTGGGCACTTCGGGCGCAGCCGCAGGCGCAGGAGGTGGAGTAACATCGGCGGCGGCGGTGACCAGCTTCGCTTGCGCGCCGGCCAATGCTGTCGAGAGAACTATCAATCCAATCGGAAACAGCCGAATTCCATTCATCGCCATTTTTCTCCTCCTCTGCTCAGGCTTCGGACCGGGCTTCCACGGGACGACGCGAGGTTTCTTTGCTATTCTCCAAGACTTCAGACCACGATAGGCCCAGCGGCCGCATGGCGTCCTGATAAACGACTGCCGATTCCAGGCGAACTGGTTTCTCGACGATCGTGTGGCGCTTCCATAGTTCGTAAATTGCGGGGTAGACGAGCAGCTCAAGCACAAATGAGCTGAAGATGCCGCCGATCATGGGAGCGGCGATTCTCTTCATTACATCCGAACCTGCGCCGGTGGACCACATGATCGGAAACAGGCCGATGCAGGTGGTGGCGAAGGTCATGAACTTGGGCCGCAGTCTCTTGGCGGCGCCATCCATGATGGCATCGCGCAACTGGCCCAGATTGTTCAGGCGATTGGCCGCCTTGGCCTCGGCGTACGACAAATCGAGATACAGAAGCATGAACACGCCGGTCTCGGCGTCGATACTGAGCAGCGCAATGAGCCCGACCCATACCGCCACGCTGATGTTGTAGTGGAGCAGGTACAGAGACCAGACGGCGCCAATGGCCGAAAACGGGATGGCCAGCATGACGATCATGGTTTTGACGAAGGAGCGCGTGCTGAGGAAGATCAGCAGCATCACCAGGCCGATGGTCGCGGGAACAATCACGCGGAGGCGCTGGTTGGCGCGCTGGCTGGCCTCATACTGGCCGCCCCAGCTCATCGCGTATCCCGCGGGGAGCTTTATCTTCTGCTGGAGAACAGCGTTGGCCTCGGCGATGTAGCTTCCGGGATCGCGGTCCGCAAGATCGACATACACATAGCCGGTGAGGAAGCCGTTCTCGTCGCGAATCATGGCGGGGCCGCTGCGCACCTGGATGGTTGCCAATTCGCTGAGCGTGGCCTGATGGGCGCCGCCGGCGGAAACGAGGACCCGGCCCAGCGCGTCGACGCTGCTGCGGAAGTCGCGCATGTAGCGAACATTGACAGGATAACGTTCCGTGCCTTGATACACGGTGGAGACGTTGTCGCCGCCGATGGCGTTGTCGAGAACCCTCTGGGCTTGTTCCATGCTGATGCCGTATTGTGCCAGCTGTTCGCGCTGCCACACGACATCGAGGAAATAGCCCTGATTTGTGCGTTCGGCAAACACTCCCCGGGTTCCTGCCACGGAAGCGAGAGCGGCCTGGACCTGCAGGCCGACTTCTTCGATCTTCTGCGGATCGTCGCCTGTCACCTTCAGTCCCACGGGGGTACGAATGCCGCTGGTCAGCATGTCGATGCGGCCCTTGATGGGCATCGTCCACGCGTTGCTGACGCCAGGCACCTTGATGGCCGCCTGCATTTCGTCGATCAGTTCTTCCTGGGAAATGGTGTCGGGCGTGATATGGCGGAAGATCCGCTTCGCCCACTCCGGCGCCCAGGAGGAATACCAGGTATCCACATGCCGCCACTGGGAGCGGTCTTTCAGCGTGATCACGGTCTCGAGCATCGACAGCGGCGCGGGATCAGTGGCGGTCTCGGCGCGGCCTGCCTTGCCCAGAACCTGGTCGACCTCAGGAAATTGCCTGAGAATCAGATCGGTCGCCTGCAACACGCGCTTGGCCTGGGCGATCGAGATTCCCGGCAAGGTGGTGGGCATGTAGAGAATCGCACCCTCGTTCATGGGGGGCATGAATTCCGATCCCAGCGACATGAACTTGGGAACCGTGAACAGAGTCAACACGGCCACGGCGCCGAACAGGATTCCCTTGTGACGCAGGGTCCACGAGACGGCTGGCTCGTACATGCGAATGAGCACGCGGCTGATCGGGTTTTTTTCTTCCTGTTGGATCCGCCCCACAAGCAGTACGTTCACGATCCTGCACAGCCAGGCGGGCTTGAAGGAGAACCGCTTGACGCGGGTGAGAAGAAGGCGAAGCGCGGGATCGAGGGTGAGCGCGAGCAATGCCGCCGCGATCATGGCCAGGCTCTTGGAGTACGCCAGGGGCTTGAACATCCGGCCTTCCTGGCCCTGCAGCGTCAGGACGGGAAGGAAAGCAATGGCGATGACGAGCAAGGCAAAGAAGGTGGGACCAGCCACTTCCTTGACAGCCGAAATCACGACATCCCGCAGTTGCCCGGGACGGCCGGCTCTCTCCCACTTCTCCAGCTTCTTGTGGGTCTGCTCGGCAACCACGATGGAAGCGTCGATGAGTTCGCCGAAAGCGATGGCGATGCCGGCGATCGACATCACGTTGAGGCTGATGCCCATCATGCGCAGGGGGATGAAGGACAACAACACCGCGGCGGGCATGGTGATCAGCGGAATCGTCGCGCTGGGGAAATGCCACAGGAAAACAAGAATGATCAGGACCACGGTAACAACGACTTCGAGAACCGTCTCCTGGGCATTGCTGATGGTGTGATGGATGAGCTGAGAACGATCGTAGATGGGGACGATCTTGATACCCGCAGGCAGGTTGGGCTCAATCTCCTTCAGCCTGGCCTTGACCCGGTCGATCACTTCCAGCGCGTTCTCGCCGCTGCGCATGATGACGATTCCGGAAACCACTTCTCCTTCGCCATTCAGATCGGCGACCCCGCGGCGCAGATCGGGACCGGTGACGACTTCACCGAGGTCCTTGATCCGCACCGGCGCCCCGGCTTCGGGGCTGGCAACGACGATGTTCTGGAAATCACTGACGCTGGTGGCGTAGCCGCGGCCGCGCACCATGTATTCAGTCCCGCCGAAATCAAGCAGGCGGGCGCTGGTCTCGTTGTTCCCTTCCCGGACGGCGTCGACAACCTGGCTGATGGAGATACCGTATCCCTGGAGGAGCTTGGGATCGAGATTCACCTGATACTGGCGCGTGTAACCACCGATAGGGGCAACGTCGGCGACGCCCGGCACGGAGCGGAGATGATAACGCAGGTACCAGTCCTGATAGGAGCGCAACTCCGAAAGGCTGCGCTTGCCGCTCTCGTCGATCACCGCAAACTGGAAAATCCAGCCCAGACTGGTGGCGTCCGGGCCCAGTTCTGTCTTCACACCCTCGGGAAGCTTGCCGGTGACGCTGGAGAGATATTCGGCGGTCCGCGAGCGGGCCCAGTAGAGATCGGTGTCGTCGTCGAAGATTACATAGACATACGAGTAGCCGAAGTCGGACACGCCCCGCACCGTCTTCACGTGCGGCGCGCCCAGCATGGCGGTGACGATGGGATACGTCACCTGGGTTTCGACCAGGTCAGGACTGCGATCCCAGCGCGACATGATGATCACCTGGGTTTCGCCGAGGTCGGGGATTGCATCCAGGTGGGAATGGGTAAGGGACCACCAGCCGAAGACACAGCCCACCGCGACCAGGAGGAAGATCGCCGCCTTGTTCCGAATTGACCAATCGATAATTCGAGAAATCACCGCTGAGATCTCCCCTGCAATTTGCAATGTGAAGCCTTGGTAAACCAGCAATGTATCCGGCCTCTCTAAGGGGGCCTGGAATCACTGCGGAAATCAGTTCATGCGATGAGCGAGCGCGGATTCTGCCGGTGGCGGCGTTGCCGAACTGCCACCGGAGGAGGCCGCCGCCTGCAGACGGCTTTCGGAATCCACAAGGAACGTTCCGGAAGAAACCACGACTTCGCCTTCCTGCACTCCCTTGACGATCTGCACACGGTCGTCGAAGTGCGAGCCGAGTTCGACCTCGCGCTTCTCGAAATGTCCGGGAGACTTCTGTACGAACACATTCTTGGCCAGGCCCGAGTCGACGATCGCATCGGCAGGAATGGAAAGACCGGGAGGAACCGAAACCGGCATCTCCACATTCACAAACATGTCTGGGCGAAGCTTGAACCCGGGATTGCTGACGATGAGCCGCACCTTGAGAGCGCGGGTGGCAGGATCAACTTCAGGCAGCACGTCGCTCACCCTTGCCTGGAACGCTTCGCCAGTGTCGGGGAGAGTGACACGGGCGATGGCCCCGGGGCGGAAATTCCTCGCATCCTTGCCGAACACCTGGGCCATGATCCAAACGTGGCTCAGGTCGGCGATGGTGTAGAGCTCTTTTTGCCGTTCGAAACGCAGCCCTGGGGAAATGCTTCTGGTAAGAATGAATCCATCGGTGGGAGAGACCACGTAGACGTCCTCGGGGATTTTCCGATTGGCGGTCATCTCCTCGATCTGGGAGTCGCTCATGCCGAGGTTGCGCAGCCGGTCGGCCCGGGCCTGGGCGCTGGCGGCATTCTGATTAGCGGCTGCGCCGGCGGGGGTGCCGGGAGTACGCTCGTTGGCGGAGAGGTAGCCTCCCTCCACGGCCAGAAAGTCCGGCGAGTAGATCACAGCCAGGTGCTGGTCCTTTTTGACGTGATTGCCCACCGCGTCGTTCTGGGTATCTTTCACATAGCCATCGGTACCGACTGTCACCTTGAAAATGCGCGTGTCATCTGCGGCGACTTTGCCGAACGCGCGAATGGTCCGGGTTCCCGAATCCTTTTCTACCGAGGCGAGCTGAATTCCATAGATCTTCTGCGTGGCAGGATCGATGCTGAGGCCGTCAGCGGTCGTGTCGGAGGCTACCAGGGACTTGCCAATGCCATCGGCATACACGGGCACCAGGTCCATGCCGCAGTCAGGAGCCTTGCCGGGCTTATCGGAACGATAGGCGGGATGCATGGGATCAACGTAATAAAGAACTCTATGGGCGGTCGACGCAGGCCGCCGATTGAAGTGGCCGACAGCGAACCCTACAAGCAATGCGCCCACCACTGGGACCAGATACAACGCCTTTTTCACTCAACGCCTCCCCGTCCGGGTGCGAAATCTTTAAGTTGGCAAACCTTGGCGAGCTGGCGTACTCAGGTTTTATTCCCTATTTTCCAAGGTTCGGAGACAAGCAAGTATTCAATACCACGCGTAATGACTGTACCCAGAAGCGGCTGAAGGGTCCTTGTGCTTTCGCAAAGACGGGGGAATTCCAGCAGGGCGGAGGTGCCACGTTTGGGCCAGATCAATACCTGCGTGGGGAAAGGCGGGAATGGCTCAAAAGGTGGCCGAATAAGGCCGGACAACTGCGATTCCATGGCCCGATGTCAGGGTGTCGCGCTCGGGCCGACCGTCGGGCGGAACTGGGGAGTCCCGGCGTCGGGTTCAGCCATGCAGAACCGCGGCAACCCGGTCCACGAACCGAGGCCCGAACCTTTGCTGGTAATCCTTGCGGGTGCGGCGGAAAACATGCCACGAGAGCCAGGGCATGTCGAGGTCCTGGCCCACGGCTTTCAACCGCCGCGAGGCGATGTTGGTTTCGTTTACGGGGGTTCCGGCCTCCGATACGAGCACGAAATCGTCGGGACCGTCAAACTTTCCCCTGCGGCTCAGGGCAGAGAGATACGGCAGCATCAGATCGGGAATGGCAACTTCGCGGGTGCGGCCGATTTTCACACTGTTCAGCTCGCCCCGATACCACTGTTTGCGAACGGCGAGGGTACGAGGCGGAATCAGGTCGCCCGCCAGGTCGCGTGGTTCGATGTGAAGGTTCGTATGTTTCCACTGCAGGCCGCAGATTTCCGCAACGTTGAGACCCGTGACGATGGCCAGAAGCGTCATTTCCCTTTCCGGGTAGCGCATCCGCTCCACCACCGATTTCATCTGGGGAAGCGAAAGGATGTGGGCTTCCTTGCGGCTCATGCCCGGCAAAGCGACGAGGCTGGCGGGGTTGACTCCGCTGAAGAAATTCCCCTTTCGGGCATGGGAAAAGATGGCGCTGACCACATTACGGATGTGGGTGATGGTCTGAATGGAATAGCCCCGCTCCCGGGCCGCGAGCATCAGGCGTTCCACATGTTCGGGCTGGGCCTGTGTGAGTTCGAGGTGGCTCAGGTAGGGCCAATCCGGAATGGCTTTCAGCCGCGTCCGGCCATGATCGAGGTCGAGCTTGAAGACGCGCTGAACCTCTTCGGGCGTCAGCACGTGCTTGAGAATCGCACGATAATGGGTGCGGCCCGCAAGGCCTTTGATGGCCACGTGCTCAGGCACGAACATCTTCTCGACGAAATCCGCGATGGTCATCGAGGGTGAGTGAGGAGCGCCGTTATGGTTCTGTCCCGCTGGCAGTTTTTCCCAGACGACCCTCTGGGCCTCTTTCCTGGTCATCCGCAGGGGCCCGATTGCGGGTCCGATGTGGATAGGCTCTCGCCAGCTATGCTCCTTGAACCCGCGCACATTGAACAGATTCTCGTTGACCCGGAACTTCCAGGAGCCGCCCTCTCGATAGAGATCCACGTGATATGGAAGTCTTCCCCAATCCATTGCCTCTCCAATGGAGCTAACGTGCGAAGACTCAAGCGCGTTGTCCGCGCCATCATGCCGGTTAACTCGATTCCGCGAATTTGTCCCGAATGACAGGATGTGGATGTACCCCTGTTTCTGTCCGGAGTTACTACGTCCAGGAAACAGCTCTCAGATGGCAATCAACAGACCCCGGGGGATTCGCCATGGACCAAGATTCGTCCGAGGGCAAACGGGCCTGACCTGGCGCAATCGCGCAAAAACCAGGCCAGTCCGAAACGGCCGTTCCGGCAATTCCGGTTGCACATCAACGGACCGGGCCTTCCTGGGAACCCCGATCGCGATGTGCCTGTTGCTCAAAAAATGCGTGACATGGTTTCCCACCCGACGGCGCGCAAGACCTGAATCGTCCGTGAACTTCCTGAACGCCGTCGGTGACAACTTCACGCTTACTGCATTTCTCGCGATGAGCCGAGGGGATCAGCGCGGCTTTGCCGAAGCTGTCGTCTCAATCACAGGCCGGGTAAACAGTGCTGCTTCGAACTTGGGGTTCACCTGAACCTTTTCGATGACAATCTTTTCCGGGGGATACTTGGACGCGGCGCGGTTGCCCTTGGCCGGCGTCGCCACCGGCACGACCCGGGTCTCGAGCAAGAACGGAATCTGCAAGCCGTCGACGGCGCGATAGTCACGGAAGTAGATCTCCACAGTATGTTCCTGGCCATCGAGACGCCGCGGAGCCCCTTCAATCTTCGCTTCGAGGAAGGTCTTGGCGTCGATCCAGACATGGGTCGCGTGGCCATCCTTCATGGTGAGTTTCAAGCGGTAGGTGTCGCGGTCTTCCACCTTCTCGGTGCCTTCGAGCTCCACTTTGGTGCCCTTGGCGGCGTAGTCAACGAGAGGGCCGTCCAGATCGGATTGCAAGGCAGCCATCCGCAGTTCGTCCTGGGTATAGCTCTCAACTTCCATCCGGTTGAGGAACGGGCGCACCTTCCAGCCATTGGAGCCGTCATAGACCTGGACCGCGGTCTGACCGTTGAAATCGAGTTCGAGGCGCATTTTGCGGGGGCGCTCCAGATCGAGACGGAAGGGCAACTGTGCCTCTTCCTTCAGTCGCGGGCTGGTTGGGAGGGGAGAGACCGGCTTGCCGGGCCGCTTCACATCGGATGCCGCCGCAACCGGTGCCCTATCATTGCCGCCCGCGCCCATCTTGCCGGATTCGGAGATGGTTTGCACCGCGTGCCAGGCTTTTAATCCGCCCCGGGCGGCCACGTTTTTATTCGCGATGTCCGCGGCGGAGAGGTTCGAAGCGCTCTCTGCGACCAGGATCGTGCCCGTAAAACCGAGCGCAAGTCCCACCACCAGCAACTTTCTTAACATATGTTTTCCCTCGCTAGCTGAATCTGAACCGGAATAGGTGTCAAGCAGACTATCTCTCTTTTTGTGAAACTCTTTTTTGCGCTGGCTCAAACTCGGGAGAGTGTTCTTTGGGGTGGTTCTCTATTCGACAACCAGGCAGCGATCGAGTCCACACCGAAGAACAGCACGTAGTAGGCTTGCTCGCGCTTGCGGAAATGGCTGCACTCATAAGGCGTGGTAGCGGTGGCCGGCGCCGGCTTGATGGCGGCAGGGGTCGATTGTCCTTGACCGGCAATACGAACAGGCCCGCAAGCGAACACCCCTGCTGTCAGCAGGGGTCCTGCACCCGGCAATCATCAGCCATCGCGAAGCTCTCTGATATTTCGACACCAGTGAATTTCCTTCTCGCCGCGCGGGCTTCGGCAGAGTTCCAGCGCACAAATTGCGTGGCGCTCTTCGCTGGAGCGCCATCGTCCGCTGGCTGGCCGGAACCGTCATGCCGGCCTGGTACTGCTACATCCTCGCCTTAGTGTCCGGCGAGAAAATTCTTGCACGCACTCACCACGGTGCTGACAGGGATGGCCGCAAGTTGCAGGTTGATGGCTCTTGCACCCGCCCCATAGCTGGGACTGGATTCGCTGACCTTCATTTCCGAGGATGCGTGTCCAGAGAGGATGTTGGCCAGCGCCCGCTCGTACTGACCCGAGTTGGGCCGATCAACCTGTTTGCAGTAGTTGAGAATGGACGTCACCTGGGCCAAGCCATCGACAGTGATCGGCGCGGCGGGGTTGGATGGGGTTGTGCCATGTCCCGAGGATTTGATCGGACCGGTTGTGGACTGGATGGGTGAGGGTGTGGATTTGATTGCCGCCGATTTAGGCGGAGGGGTGGCGTGTGTGAGCGAGGAAACAGACAGAACTGTTCCCGTAATCAGGAGTGAGAACCCAAGGCGCATGTCATTTCTCCCCGTGTGTCATTTGAGTCAAACAATTGCGGCCGGCATTTCTGGGGGTGCCTGGCTTGTTACCTGTTCGTCGAGTGCTTCTCGACTGTTATCGATCTTTGCGGCAATGCTGCCCGCAGCCGAAGCCGCGGACAGCATTCCATTCCAGCGGGTTAGCTGGAATTAATTCGCCGTACCGTTAGCGTGGACGTTTGTGTCGGGGCCGATGATCCGACCGAGACGGTTGCATTCTTGGCGCCGGTGCGTCAGGTTCTGCACCGCGCTGCTTGTTCCCTGCACTACACCGGTGAAGGTGAGCGAGGTGGGAGTTACGTTGAGGACGGTAGCCACAGGCTGATACTCTATCGCGCCTGCTTCCACCGCATTATTGCCATTGCGCAAGTTGCCGAAGAAATCCGTTGATGGGGCAAGAGAATAGGGTGTTGCTGCCGCCGACGGGGTATGGTTGGTGGCCTGGGGGCTTGACGTAATCGCGTAGTTGCCGATCGCCGCTCCGCCACCGTAGTTGCCGTCCGGTCCCTGGATGGTCGGATTGGTTGCCGAGAACGGCCCCCACGCCAGGTTGACCCAGCTGTTGCCTTCATCCACAGTGGCAGTTGTCTGCTCCGCGAACAACGGGATTCGGGGCCATCGCATCCCTCGGCGCACGGCGCGAGTTCCTGATACTGGAACGCGCAGCTGTTGGCCAGCAAGAGCACGCATCTCCAGCTCAACGAAGATCCGTGTTGAGTTCGGAGCTGCTGATGAGTTGGCAAGCGTTCATTGTGTTCGCCCCGGTATGCGAGACCGCCGTTTTCCGTTTTAAGACCGCAGGCCGCGTGGCTCAATTGATCTTGAACAAAGGACGATGAAATGAGCGGGGTTAGGATGTCGACCGGGGGCCTTTGGGCACGAATTACATGTCGGATGTAACCACTCTTTTGCTCGCAGGTAACATGGGTTCCCAGGGGGAAGCGAGATAAAGACATGCATTAAAGCAAGTTATCGAATTACGAATGTTTGAAGGAGTCCCATAGAGTTTAAGGTCGAACCGGTTTGGCTCGAAAAAAGGGATTGACTTTGTTTGTGACGAATGTCACACTCACGGCCAGCTTAGGTTCCGCTGAAGTCCACCACATGTATCGCGTGCTTCCCTGCTTTACAAACGACGCGAGCAATGTGGGCGCTTCAAAACCGGGGGCGGAACCCTCTCAGTTTAAATTGACTTTTTTTGAGAACTTCGAGTGAGTCTCTCTGTTTCTTATGAGGCTCTCTTACTGCGCCCAGATGAGCGAGTGTGCGTCGGTGGCGCATTTTGGTTGCATTTGGCCCTGGTTGTCATGGGGGAAGTGCATGGCGACAGCACGTTCGCGGGGAGTACATCATGGCGCCCAATCGGGGGAGCCATCCACAATCGAATCCAACGTCGCAGAGCGAATTGTTTTGATGTGTGCTTCTGCGCTTTTCACCGGTCTGAGTCCAAGAGAGTGCAAGGAGATCGTTTCGTGCGCACATGCGCGAACTTTTGCGCGCGACGAACTCCTATTCATGCAGGGGCAGCCGGTCCGTAGCATGGTGCTCATTCAGAGCGGAAGTGTAAAACTCACCCAACTGAGCGCCACGGGCAATGAAGTCATCCTGTGGATGAATGGTTCGGGCGACGCCATGGGAGTGCACGCCGACTCCCCATCCTGCAGCCATACATGCTCGGGGCGTGCTATGGAGCAGTGCAAAGCCCTGGTCTGGGAGTACACGCGACTACAGATGCTGGTCGCCGAATATCCTCAGCTGAGAAAGAACATCAGCCAGATTCTCGCCAGCCGCCTCCAGGAACTCGAGGAGCGGTTTCGCGAAATCGCAACAGAAAAAGTAGCCAAGCGCCTGGCGCTCGCTCTGACCAGGCTACTCAAACAAGTAGGCAAAAAGTCGGCCGATGGGATCGAAGTTTCCCTCTCTCGCGAGGAGCTTGCCCAGCTCACGGGCACGACTCTTTTCACGATTAGCCGTATCCTCTCCAAATGGGCGGAGCTGGGAGTGGTCGTCCCTCGCCGCGAGGCAGTTCTGGTGCGCGATCCTGAGCGCCTGGAATCGGTAGGCGGCGACGAAGATTAACCCTATTTCCCCCATGAAACCGAAAGCCGCATTCAACTCGCGCTTGAATGCGGCTTTTTCGCGCAGACTTGCGCAGGCTGGGCGCTGGGAAATCAGGCGTCGAGGTTCTTCAGATACTCGAAGTCGACTTTGATTGCCTCTAGTGCGGGCATTTCCTTGAAGGGCGGCTCCTGCTCGATGAAGATGCTACGGATATTTCCTTTCCGCGCCACGGCCAGTATGCCCGCGTAGCCGATCGCTCCCCTTCCCAATTCTGTTGGAACCGGAGCACCCGGAGCCTCGCTCAGCAGCGTTGTGGTGGGAATGAACCCCTTTTTGAAGTCCTTGATATGCAGGAGCCGATAGCGTTTGGGGTACCGGGTGAGATAGTCAACGGGGTCAAGGCCGGCGACTGTCATCCAGCCGCAATCCAACTCCAGGCATACCAGATCCGGGTCAGTCAGGCGCAGGAACTCGTCATAGCCCGTCACATCTCCAATCTTTCTGAACTCGAAATTGTGGTTGTGGTATCCGAGCTGAAGGCCGGCGTTCTTGATCTTGGCGCCAACCTGGTTGAATTGCTCCGCATTCCATTTCCAGTCATCGAGCGTCAACCCATTGAGCATGGCGCGGATCATCTCCATCTGGTTTCCTGACTTGGTCTGAAACCGCGACGGATCAGCGACCCAGGGCACGGTAACGATCATGAACTCCTGGCCGAGCGCTTTGGCGGTCTCGATCCTCGCATCAACGTTTGCAGCCAGGTCGGGCAGAAGATAGTGTCCGGAGGGATTTCGGAGCCCGGTGCTTGTGAGGGCCTTCGCGATCTCACTGGCGGGCGCCTTGGCCATGGGAGAGAGCTCGACTTCCTTGTATCCGATGCCTGCGACTTTGGCGAGCGTCCCGGCCGGGTCGTGGTCGAATTCAGGTCCAACGGTGTAGAGCTGAAGCCCAATCGGGAAGTGCGCGGATTCTGCATGCATCGATCTGCTCCCGAGTGACAAATGCGCCCCAACAGTGGAGGTCGCGGCGAGCTTTAGAAAGTTCCTGCGGGAAGTTTGTCTCATGCGCGCGTCAGATGACCTCGATTCAATCTCGCGAACAGCTTGTGGGAGAGGAAGACAAAAGATGGACCCGGTTCTGCGGCACACTTTCGCCGCTCGCAATTCTATACGAGCCGGCATGCGTGGTAAGGTACCGGCCGGCGGGCGGCGAATGGGTGTTGTTTTGATGGGCGAGTCCCTGGGAGGTTGATTTGCTGCGGCGCAGGATGTTGCAACTACTGGCGGGTGGAGCGATCGGCAGCGGTCGTGCTTCGTTCGCGATGCTTTCAAACAGGGACGATCAAGCCGCGCAGGATCATGTGGCCTGGGTCACCGAAGTCCTGAATAAAATGCTGACGATCAGTCCCGGTATGACGAGAGAGGCGCTCTACCGGGTCTTCACGACTGAAGGCGGCATATCGACGGGATTGCAGTGCACGTTTGTCAGCCGCGACTGTCCCTACTTCAAAGTCGATGTGGAACTCCAGGCTGTGGGTCGTCCTGACAGGGATGCAGACGGAAGGGTGACTATGGTCGAAGACAGCAAAGATCTCATTGTCAAGATCTCAAGACCGTACCTGCAGTTCGGCATTAAGGACTGACACGATGGCATGAGCGCGTTCAGTGGCCATGGCAAAGCGATGAGCTGGCGCTCACAGCGAAAGGACTCTGATATAGGGTCTGAATGAGGAATGCTGGATTCAGCGGTGCAATGCTGAATCCAGCAATCATGCCTGCACTCTTAATTCGTTCCCGCCTTGCGATAGGTTACGGAGTTCCCTGCCCCAAGATCGATTTCCTTGAGGTTTTCGTCGTTGATCTCGTTGCTGCGGACGATGTGCGGAATAATCGCAAACACAATCTCGCTCTGAACCTTCTCCTTGGTTTCCTGGCCGAAGAGATACTTGGCGACAGGAACCTTGATCAATCCCGGATAGCCGCTCATCGAACTGGTCTCCGTATCGTTGAGAAGGCCTGCGATCAGGTTTACTTCGCCATCCTTAAGACGAGCTTCGTGTTCGATACGCCGTTGACCAATGGTCGGCTGATTGAAGCCGCCGATGTTCTGGACTCCCGTGACCGACGAGATTTCCAGAGATAACTTGAGGGTGACTTCGCCCCCAGCGTGCACGTAGGGGGTGACGTCGACGTTCACACCTACGTCAAGGTACTGGAACTGCGTATTGACCGAGCCGCCGAAGCCGCTCTGAAACGATCCGGTGGCGATGGGAACACGGTCGCCGATCTTGAGCGAAGCCTTCTCGCTATCGAGCACCCGAATCGAGGGCCGCTCGATCACCTTGGTATCGCTGTCCGTGGCCAGCAGCGAGAATGAAATGCCGGGAATGGTGATGGCGATGTCTCCGGCCGTCAAATGCGCGAGCGTTTCAAGGGTCAAGCTGCCACCGCTGGACGTTCCGGAAGAGCCCCCGGGAGCAATTGAAGCCGATGCGCTGGTAGGAGGATTGGTTCCAATGGTACTCATCCGGGTCCTGCTTACCTCCATCACGACCACATCCACCACCACTTCGGCTTTGGGTTTGTCGATGTCGGTAAGAAGCTTCTGAGCCAGCACCATTTGATCGGGCGTTCCGCGCAGCGTCAACGACCGCTGCTCAGGCGTCACCTGGATCCTGCTGATATCGAGAATCGCTTTCAACGTTCCGGCGGCCTGTTGCAGATCGGCGGGAGATCCGGCGTTGCGGAGATAAAACGTCTTCATGACGTTTTGCTCCAGTTCTTTGCGTTTGGAGCCGGTATCGGCGGCGACCATGATGGTATTTGCCGAAAGGGGGCGCCAGAAGGTCTTTGATTGCATCGCGACCATTTCCATTGCCTGGCGGAGGGTGACATCCTGCAGCTCGAAATTGATCTTCTGGGGCTTGTAATCGGGGTCGATCAAGACGTTGATGCCGGCGATCTTGGCGATGGTCTTATAGACAACGTCCACCGTCGTCGAGGTGAGATGAAGGGAGATCGGCGTCTCCCATTTGATGTCCAGCGCCACGGGCCCGGCCGCGCTCAGGGCCTCCTTCTCGATCGTCGAAGGCGCGGCAACGGCTTTCGCGGCCAATTGCTTCACCAGGGCCTGCTGACGAATCATTTCCTCGGTGCGGGCCAGCTGGCCGAGGGCTTCAAAGCTGCTAGTGTCCATCTGCGCGGCCAGACGGAATTCCGCCAAGGCTTCCTGGAGCGAGCCAGCGTCGCGCAACTCGATGCCCTTTTTAATGTGCTGAGCCCCGGCGTAAAAGCGCACGCGCGTCCACGCCGCGGTATACCGGGCATCGCTCGGCTTGAGTTCGTGCGCCTCTTTGAATGAGTGGTAGGCGGTGTCGAGGTCGTTAACATGCTCTGCCTTGATGCCGGCCTTGTAAAGCTTCTGGGCGGAATCGGCAACAGCCGGGACGGCGACGGTCCCCGCCAGGATCACAAACAGCAACAGTTTTAGCCTTGTCATAGTGCCTCAGACGGGGGATTCATTGAACTTCAAAGCTAAAGCAAACCATCCATCCAATTCTTTGCGTAATCTCAATGAACTATGTTGACTTCCCACTTTTGATCCGTTTTTTTCGTTTGAGATAGCCGAAGCCGGGGATTTGGTCCAGCCTCTTTCCAGAAGGGCGGGAGTCTCAAGAGGCAGGAAGCCGCGTCGCAACGGAGTGAACTAGTCGATACGAACGGAATTCATGCCACCCGAATTCAATCGGGCTGGCCACCCGTATTGGTGCGGCCAGCCGTCGATGATTCGAGGCGAAGAAAGAAGAAAGGTCCGGGGGGGCCACGATTTTGACCGAAGCACTCAAAAGCGCTCACAGGTCGACATTCGTGGTTGTTGGTTAGTCATCACACGGGAGCATGAGAGAAAATATTGTTCCAGAGTGATGCGGCGCCTGCCGTGACTTCACCTTGAGAGACCCCTGGTGCCTTGCGACGATTTCCCGGCTGATCCACAATCCCAGGCCCGTCCCTTTGCTGCCCTTGGTGGTAAAAAAGGGTTCAAAGATATGGGAGATCGTATCGGGAGACATTCCCGAACCGGTATCGGCAATCGTGAGAATGACGCTTCTTCGTCCGGTATCCCAATTCGTGCCCTCCCGACTACGAATGACAAGCCGACGTTCAGTTCCGGACATCGCGTCGATCGCGTTCCCGATCAGATTGCTCAGGACCTGTCGAATCTCTCCGTCAAGACATGTAACGGGCCGAGAGGCCCGGTCGCGCCGCGTAACATGCACGCGGGCATTCGAGATCCGGCCTTGATAAAGCGGCAGAGTGGTTTCGATCAGCCTGGCGGCCGTGATGGGTACTGGATTCGTCGACTGCCTGTGAAATTGAAGGGTCTGGTTCGCGATAGCGGAGACGCGATTCAATTCAACCTCCGCAGTCGCAAGGAACTGTTTCGCTTCAGGACTGACGGCGGCATTTTGCGCCAGATAGATAAGATTCGTGACCGCTTCAAGAGGATTATTGATTTCGTGGGCGATTGAACTGGCGAGACGCCCAACTGCATTCAGCTTTTCTGACTGAAGAAGGATTTGTTCAGACCTCTTCGCTTCGGTCACATCGACGCCCAGCACGATAACCCCGGATATGGAACCGTCGGGCTCGCGTTTGGGCTGATAGACGAAGTCCAGATAACGAAGTTCCAGGGGATGATCGGAAGTGCGCGCTAGATGAATTGGCGTACCGCGGCCGACATATGGTTCACCGGTCTGGTAGACCCCATCCAGTAGCCCGAGAAAACCCTGTCCTTCGGCTTCCGGCACTGCTTCGCGCAGTGTCCTGCCAAGGACGTCCCGATGCCCTATGAGCTGCTGATAGGATCTGTTCACCATCTCAAATACATGGTCCCGACCACGCAGTACCGCGAAGAACGCCGGCGCCTGTTCGAAAAGATCCGAAAGCCTCTCCATCTCAAATTGCACCTGGCGCCTGGCTAACACGCTACTGGTGGTCTCCGTACAAACCACCAGGGTTCCGCCGATTTCTCCGGTTGATCTATAGACCGGGCTGTAGCCATAGGTCCAATAAACATCCTCCAGCGTTCCATTCCGGTTGATCGGCACAAGCTGATCGACATGCCAACTGGCTTCACCGCGCTTCATGACCGCGTCGATTTGCGGGAAGATAATGGGCCAGATTTCCGGCCAGCACTCTTGACCCTTTTGCCCCAGGGCTTTTGGATGCTTATCGCCGCCTATGCTGGGACGATAGGCATCGTTATAGAACTGAATGAGATCTTCACCCCACCAAAGGAACATCGGATGGCGGGAGTTCAACAGGGTATTGACCGTGTTGAGCAACACCTCCGGCCATGTCTCGATTGGGCCTACCGAGGACCGGCCCCAATCGTATGTGCGCGTCAATTCCGCCATCTCACCCAGGCCATAAATCTTGTTTTCCGATCTGATTGGGCTTGGCTGAAGTACGCGTTCCATCCCTCGTTGCGGGGCCACGGTCACTAGGATTCCTCTTATCGGGTACTCTTCGCGTTCTACAAGGCTTTCTGTATGATAATTCGCTCCTCGCAAAGACCCGAGCGGGTCAAAAGAGCCGGCGGAGGCCGGAGCGTTGCCGGACAGGGTCCGGATGTGGCGCCAACGCGCCCGGAAATGGGACAAATGAGGAACCGCGGTTCCGGATGAAAAAAGCGGCGACCGGCGTTTCACGAGATGTACCCACGGCGCGGGCAGACGGAGAAGGGCGAGTTTCCGCGGCCGGTAGCGGGCTTTCCCCTACCCCGGATAACCTCCGGTGATGTAGCCCTCCAGGGCCTGGATGGCCTGTTCCTGGCCGGATATGACCCACTTGACCAGGTCGCCGATGGAGACCACGCCCACCACGGAGTAGTCCTGCAGTACAGGAAGGTGACGGAAATGGTGCTCGGTCATCATGGACATGCATTCGTCCACCGTATGTTGGGGACTGACGAACACGACCGGGCTGGTCATGATCTGGTGGACCCTGGTTTCGCGGGAGAGATGGCCCATGAGGACACCCTTGCGGGCATAATCGCGTTCCGAAAGGATGCCAACCAGTTCATCGCTGGAAATGACCAGAAGGGCACCCACATCATACTGGGCCATCACTTCCAGGGCTTCATAGACCGACTGCTCGGGCGCAATCGAAAGAATCTTGTTGTTGCCTCTACTCCTGAGTAGAGAACCAATCGTGTCGGAAATCCTCATCAGACCCTCCGCCCTTCATTGAGGTGCGCGCAACAGGTACGCAATTCCATTCCGGGCGCCTTTAGTCATCGCGGAATAGATTCGAATTCAATAGGTGCATTCTTGATTCAGGACTCAAGGCCAGAAAAGAGCAGGTTCGCTTTGAAAGGGGCAGCATCCGGGCCAGGTGTGCCGGGCAGGCACCGGACCGGTAGGGGACAATATAGCCCATCAAGGACACACTAGAGAAGAAGGGATGTGAAATCGACCTGATTTTCTGATGACGTCGGTGTCATTTTGCTGCGCGGGGTGCCGGGGCACCGCCGGGATCTCCTTCAAATGCTAGGAAACCGTGGAAAACTCCGGGATTAGAGGCCTTCAAATTTGTGCTTTTTCAGTAGGCTGAAGCCCACTGCCTCCTACGGCCGATTGACGTTGCAATGTGACTGGGATCACAGCCGGGCGTGACAACAATGGGTGTTCATTAGAGTGAGCCACACAGATCTCCGCCCCCCAATGGGCTCTGCTCATGGCAAACAGTCCCAATCCGTCAGGAGTCCATTTCATGAAGCGCAGTCCCGCGATCATAGCCGGCATTTGTGTTCTCTTGTGCGTCGCCTTTGTCGCGGGACGATATAGCGGCGGGCGCCGCACCGAATTGAAAGGTAACAGCCGCCGGGTTTTGTACTACGTCGATCCCATGCATCCCAGTTACCATTCCGACAAACCGGGTATCGCCCCGGACTGCGGCATGGCGTTGGAGCCCGTATATGAAGGAGAAGCCGGCCCTGGACCGAGAACGCTTCAGGTTGGCGGAGTTGAGCTCAGTGCGGAACGACAACAACTGATCGGGATTCGGACAGCAGTTGCGCAAAAGAGTGGCGGCGTGCGCACGATTCGCACCACCGGCCGAATCGCTCCACAGGACAACCGTCTTTATCGGATCCAGGCCGGCTTTGACGGATGGGTCGATGTGCTTACAGACACGCCGCCCGGGACGGTGGTGAAGCGGGAGCAGGTGCTGGCCACGCTTTATGGTCCGGAGGTTCGTACCGCCGAGTTGAATTACATCGGCTTCATGGCCGGCGTCGAACGGCTGCGGCAAGGAATGGCGGAGGGCGAGGCGAAGTCGCTCGATGATTCCAAGCACGTAAACGAAGAACAACTGCGGCTGCTCGGAATGGGCGAAGAAGAGATTCATTCGCTACAAACGAACCACCATGCCTCAAGCAACCTCAACCTGGTTGCGCCGGGAGACGGAATCGTTCTCTCGCGGTCGATTTCACCGCGGCAACGCTTTGAGAAGGGCGCGGAGCTTTACCGGATTGCCGATCTGAGCAAGGTGTGGATTATTGCCGATGCGCACGGGAGCGATGGCGCATTCCGACCTGGCACGCGGGTAAAGGTCAACGTGCCCGAGTTGGGAAAGGTCGTCAGCGCAACGGTCACTTCAGCCGTTCCGTTGTTCGATGATGCATCGCGCTCGCTGAAGGTCAGACTGGAGGCGGACAACCCGGGGTTGTTGTTGCGCCCCGACATGTTTGTCGATGTCGAGTTCGAAGGAGGAGTGCCGGACGGATTATCGATCCCGGCGGATGCCGTACTCGACAGCGGACTGCGGAAGATTGTTTATGTGGAGACCCAGGATGGCATCTTTGAACAGCGCCCGGTGGAAATTGCCGGGACCTTTGGCGACCACGCGGTTGTCGCCAGCGGAATCAGCGAGGGCGACCGCGTCGTGGTGTCCGGGAACTTTCTGCTGGATTCGGAAAGCCGCATGCACGCGACGGTGAACCCGGCGGTGCAAACGAGTGCTTCGGGTAAGCCCGTGCTGGCGCCAGTGGCCGCGGGCGGAACGCAGGACCCGGTCTGCGGAATGATCATCAAGGCAAGCGAGATCGGGTTCCAGGAAACGCATAAAGGCAAGGTGTTCAGCTTCTGCTCGGAGTCCTGCCGCAAGAAGTTTCTGGCCGACCCGGAGAAATATGCGGGAGGGAAGGCGAACGTAGCCGCGATTGCTGATGAACGGGCGGCAGACCGGAATGATTGAACAGCTAATCGGTTTTTCGATTCGCAAAAAGGCACTGGTCCTTCTGCTGGTCGCCGCGGCCTGCGCAGCCGGAGCCTGGTCAATGCTGCACATGCCCGCCGATGCGATGCCCGACCTGGGCGATACGCAGGTGATCGTTTTCTCGCGCTGGGACCGCAGTCCCGACATTATCGAAGACCAGGTCACCAACCCCATCGTGACCGCTCTGACGGGAGCTCCGCGGGTCAGAAGCGTGCGCGGAGTTTCGGACTTCGGCTACTCGTATGTGTACGTGATTTTCGACGAGGGGACAGATCTCTATTGGGCGCGATCGCGCACCCTGGAATACTTGTCGGCGGTGACCTCCCGCTTTCCGGAAGGCGTACGGACCGAATTGGGTCCGGATGCATCGGGTCTGGGATGGATCATGCAATACGTGCTCGAAGACGATTCGGGCAAACACACCCTGGCGGAGCTACGCGCGTACCAGGACTGGTATTTGAAGTCCTACCTGAAGAAGGTGCCCGGGGTAGCGGAAATTGCCACGGTGGGCGGATTCGTGCAGCAGTACCAGGTTAACGTCGATCCGGACCGCTTGCGCGCCTACGGCATCCCGATTGGCAAGGTTGCGGAGGCAGTCCGGGCCACCAATCAGGAAACCGGGGCGAGGTTGCTCGAGTTTGGCGGCGCAGAGTACATGATTCGCGGACAGGGATATGTCCGCTCGACGGCCGACCTCGAAGAGACCGTGCTCACTTCGAAAAACGGAACGCCGATTCGCATCAAGGACGTAGGACAGGTGATCCTGGGCCCCGATATTCGCCGGGGCACAAGCGATCTCGACGGGAGGGGCGAGGTGGTGTCCGGCATCGTCGTCATGCGCCAGGGAAGCAACGCGCTCGATGTGATCTCCCATGTGAAGGCGCGCCTGAGAGAGATTGCGCCTGGCATGCCGGCCGGAGTGCGCGTGGTGCCGATCTACGATCGTTCCGATCTGATCCAGCGGGCGATTACCAATTCGCGGCGCACTCTCATCGAGGTCATGGTGACGGTGGTCGTCGTGATTCTCGTCTTTCTTTGGCACTTTCCCAGCGCGGTGGTTCCGGTGGTCACCATCCCGGTGGCTGTGCTGATGGCGTTCGTTCCCCTCTATTTCCTCGGCATCAGTATCAATATTCTTTCACTGGCGGGGATCGCACTCGCCTGCGGCGAGTTGGTGGACGCCGCCATCGTCGTGGTTGAACAGAGTTACAAGAAGCTGGAACTGTACCAGCGAAGCGGTGAGCCATTTTCGTATGAAGCGGTGATTCTTGAAGCGGTTCGCGAAGTGGCGCGGCCCACCTTCTTCGCTCTGCTCGTAATCGCGATCGCCTTCCTTCCCGTGCTCGTTCTTGAGGGGCAGGAGGGAAAGCTCTTTCGCCCCCTGGTGTACGCCAAGAGCTTCGCGCTGCTCGCGGCCGCAATTCTTACCTTGACGCTTGACCCTGCCTTGCGGGTTCTGCTGGTGCGAAGGCCATCGAGCAATCAGGACAATTCCAGCCCCATCCGCAGGCTGGGCAACTGGCTCCTCGGGGGAGTGCTGCGCCGTGACGATCAACATCCCATCATGGGACCGCTCATGCGCGTGTATGACCCGCTCCTTCGCTGGACATTAGGGCGGAAATGGCTGGTGATTACAGGGGCGGCGGCGGTCGTTTTGCTGACGATCCCGGTCGCACTGCGCATCGGATCGGAGTTGATGCCGCGTGTCGAAGAGGGTTCGCTGTTATACATGCCCAGCACCATGCCAGGTATCTCGATCGGTGAAGCGCAGAGGCTGCTCTCCTCGACCGACATCATCCTCAGACGGTTTCCGGAAGTTGACCACGTTCTCGGCAAGGCCGGCCGCGCCGACACCGCCACCGATCCGGCTCCTCTTTCCATGCTGGAGACCATCGTGGTGCTGAAGCCGCAATCGGAGTGGCGCCGGCGGGATGTGTGGTACTCAGGAGCTCCAGAGTGGATGCGGCCCATGTTTCGTCCAATTACGTCTGATCACATACCCGAAGAGGAACTGGTCGCGGAGATGAACGATGCCCTCAACGTCCCGGGCGTGTCGAATTCGTGGACGATGCCGATCCGGGGACGGATCGAAATGCTCACCACTGGAATTCGCACGCCGGTGGGCCTGAAAGTCCAGGGAAACGATCTGAAGCAGATTCAGCAGATCGGTCATCAGATTGAAACCATCCTGGGCAGCGTACCCGGCACGCGCAGCGTATTCGCGGAGAGAACCGGGGAAGGATTCTTTCTCGACGTCGCGTGGAACCGCTCTGCCTTGGCACAAAACGGGCTTTCGGTGGAAGACGCACAGAACGCGCTCTCGACGGCAGTGGGCGGAGATAACGTAAGCACCGTTATTGACGGGCGCGCCCGCTACCCGATCGACGTCCGCTACATGCGCGATTTCCGTTCCGATCTCGATGCGCTGGGCAAGGTGCTGATCCCGGTTTCGGGAGAGCAACAAATTCCGCTTTCTGAACTTGCGTCGGTTCACACTCACACCGGTCCGGCGATGATACGCGATGAAGACGGAGTGCTGACTGGATATGTCTTTGTTGACACCGGCGGCCGGGCTACGGGCGATTACATCGCCCAGGCACGCAAGGTACTGGATGCGCAACTGAAGTTGTCCCAGGGGTACGTGGTGAGTTGGAGCGGGCAGTTCGAGTCGGCGCAGCGCGTGCGCGCGAGGCTGATGGTGGTGGTGCCGGTTACGCTCGCGCTCATACTGCTGTTGTTGTATTCGAGCACGCGATCGAGCGCGAAAACCATGATCGTGATCCTGGCAGTTCCCTTCTCTGCCGTAGGTGCTATCTGGCTGGTTTATCTGCTGGGCTACAACATGAATGTCGCGGTTTGGGTGGGACTGATCGCGCTGTTAGGGGTAGACGCGGAGACCGGCGTGTTCATGCTGCTCTACCTGGATCTGGCATTCGAAAAAGCCAGACGCGCGAAAGCGCACTTGTCGGAGTCTGAACTGGTCGAAGCGGTCGTCGAGGGAGCGGCCAAGCGACTCCGGCCCAAATTCATGACTTTTGCAACGATGACGATCGGCCTGGCTCCCATTCTGTGGTCGACCGGCACGGGGTCCGCGATCCTGAAGCGAATTGCCGCGCCCATGGTGGGCGGAATCGTGACGTCCTTCGTTCTTGAACTCCTGGTCTATCCCGCCATTTATGCAATCTGGAGAACGCCGCGGACCAGGGCCGCGCTCGAGGATCGGGAGTTATTTGCTGAAAGAGTGTGAGGACCGCTGCGGAACCAGTTTCTGTTCCTGGGCAGCTTCTCAGGCGTGAAATGGAGCGTTCAATGGGCCGTCGAGGTACTTCACGAGCAATACTTCATTTCCAGCCTCGTTATAGATGAGTTCGTCGACGAGATGGCGCGAGAGTAAAATGCCGAAGCCGCCCGGGGGCAGTCCGACGGCCTCGCGAACCTGAAGGTGGCGGACCGGATCATCCATTGGATTGGAGACGGCGGCATGTAACAATTCGTCGATCGAGAATCCCTGCCCCGGATCTTTGATCCGACATGCCACTCCCCTGCGGACGCGCATGTACGACACCTCAACGTATTGACTGGGGTCGAATTTTCCACCGTGGGTAATGGCATTCATCAGCATCTCGCGAAGGGCATAAGCGACCTGACACTTTTCTTCTTCGGGCAGATCTGCCATCTCGTTAAAGAACTGCATCATCCGATCTGCCGTTCCAATGTCGCAGCGGACCAGCAGGCGAATCCAATTCGGCGAGGCGGAGGCAACCTCGATGCCGTCGTCCCAGGCCGGCCCCTCCATCGCCATGCGAATCATCTCGCTCAGGGTCGAAAACGAATAGGGCTGAGAGAAGTAACTGAATGCGCGCTGACGGAGAGCGTCGATCACGTCCTGAGTCGTGCCGTAGCCGGCAAGAATGATCATGCGGGTGTGGGCGCGGATGGTCCTGATCTTCCGAAGCAGGGCGACGTCCTCTTTGGCTGAAGTGGCCTCGGAGGTAATGATGAGATCAAAGGGACGATTCTGAACAAGCGAGAACGCTTCTTCGTTCGTTGCAACATACTCGACCGTCCACTCCTGGGTGAGAAGGTGATCGAGCAATATCAGATTCATTTCGGGATCGGCTACGACCAGCAGAGACTTTGCTGATCCGGGCGTGCCTCGATCGCACTGATTGTAGTCTAATGGGATGCTCATGCGCTCCGCCCACTTGCCTTCGCCTCGTAATACGGCGGTGGCTCAGCCCAAATCACAGAGATCATAAGAGGAAGAAGGCCCGCGTCGATACTGTCAAAATTACAAGTACCGGGATCGCCGGTCGATTGCCTTCCCGGTGACAGTTCGCCAGGCAGATTCGATGAGATCGAGGGAGCGGGACTAGTAGTTTGTGCAGTTCCGTCGCGGTGCGAAGAAAGCGAACATACATCAGCGGATCGTCTCTGGAGCCTTTATCCACGAGGGACGGCCAGGTGTTTGCGCGGTTCGCGAAAACCCATAAGTCCAATGGAGGACGCAGTGAAAATACGAGGATTGGTTCTCGCTACCTTTCTGTTGAGTGCGGCAGCTGGCTTCGCACAGGATATCGCGGTGGTTACCGTAAAGCCCTTAACGGACGATGACATCAAGCTGATTCGTCAGGACGTCCAGGCCGCCAAGGAAGGCATCATCAAGGACACCATGCAGTTCACAGATGCCGAGGGGACGGCGTTCTGGCCGGTTTACAAGCTGTATGCCGCAGACCAGAAAGCCATTGCCGACAAGCGTCTGGCCATCATTATGGATTACGCCAAGAAATACGACACGTTGTCGGACGCCGACGCGAAGGGCCTGACCGAGCGGATGTTTCAGGTCGACGATGACACGCAGGCGTTGAGAAAGAAGTACTTCCCGAAATTCGAAACAGCGCTTGGAGGCAAACGCGCTGCAATGTTCTACCAGGTCGACAATCGACTGACCCTGATCGTTAACATGCAGCTTGCTTCAGTGATACCGCTGGTTCAATAACGGCAATTTGAGATCGGGGCCGGCCACCTTGTGAATCAGGGGTGCTGCGCCCCGAGTCGCTCACCCGGTCCGGGACTTCAACATGCGATCGGTGGCAGACCCATACACCCAATAGACCTTTGATCACAGATCCCGCGCTGCTTTTACGCCGCCAGGCGGAAAACAGCCGCAGCTGCGATCCGTGCGTCGTCCTACTGGGGAATCGGGGCCCGGGGAAGGAACACCCTTCCGCCCTGCACGGCGTTTATGGCAGCTCGTAAATCGGTGTTCATACGGGACTTGAAGACATAGCCCGACGCGCCGGCGTCAAATGCGGCGCGGATAAATTCCAATTCCTCATGTACGGTCAGAAATATGATCTTCGTGAGGCACTTGTCCCGGCGCAGCTGCCGGGTAATCTCGAATCCGTTGAGCTCGCCCATGGAGATGTCGAGTACCAGCACGTCGGGATTGATCCCGGGAGCATCCCTAACCACGGCGCTAGCTTGCGCGAGGGTACCGACAATGTCGAACTCCTTCTGGAGCATGTGCTTTACGACGTCCAGCATCGCTGGATTGTCATCGGCTAACAAGACCCGAAGCCGCTCAGTCACGATACACTCCAGGACCAGCAAGGAAAGTGCCGGGATACGGGTACATTCTAGGAGCGTGAGAGCGGCGGAGATACTATCAAAACTAGCTGTGGGAACTCGTTAAAGATATAGGAGCTGGTCTATTCGGAAATCATGTGATGCTTGATGGCATATTCGATCAGTCCGGCGCTCGTCTTGATTCCGAGGACATCCATGATCTGGTACTTATGGAACGCCACGGTGCCGGGTTTGAGATTAAGAATGAACGCGATCTCCTTCATGGACTTTCCTTCGGCCAGGAGCTGCAGAACTTCGCTCTGCCGGCCGGAAATGTGCTTTTGTTCCTTGTAAACCGCGCCCGATCGGAGAAGGTATTCCACAGTGTCTTTGGTGATGGCAGGGGAAAGGTAGGACTCGCCGCGGAGGACTCGACGAACAGCAATCACCAGTTCCTCGGCATTGCAATGTTTGAGGACGTAGCCGGAAGCGCCACGGCGGAAGGCCTCAGCCGCCACGTCTGGACCTAACATCATGGTCAAGAAAATGAGCTTGGTTCCGCGGCTTTTCTGCTTGATCTGTTCACCCGCATCGAGCCCGTTCAATTGGGGCATCGAAATATCCAGGATGACGACGTCGGGACGCAACTCCGCGGCGGCCTGGAGCAGCGCGCGCCCGTCGGAGACCGTTCCAACAACGTCGAATTCAGGTTCGAGGAGGCCCTTGCAGGCTTCGGCAACCAACTTGTGATCGTCGGCGATAAGGACTCGGGCGCGATGGCGATTTTCCATGACCCACTTCTCCTAACCGTCAGATTCACGGGGAATTGGAAATTAAAGGCTTGCAGACAGTGCGATTATACACAACCTAGCAAAGCTCCTTGTGTGATCATTCACGCGACAACGCGGGGCTACCTGCAGAGCAAAGGACTGGACGCCGCGTTGATGCGCTCTGGGGCGTGATTTACACGGCGTCGCTCTGGATGGCGACGGCGGCGACCAGGCGGGTGCCGAGCCCATCCTGGGAGACAATTTCCAGCTTCCCGCCAATCAGATTCAACCTTTCGCGCATGCTTACCAGCCCTAGACCAGAGGCGAAGCGAGCCTGTTCCAAGTCGAAGCCCACTCCGTTGTCGACAATTTTCAAGATCAAGGTGTTTCCCTTCCCATTTAATTCGACAACGACCCGCGTTGCCCGGCTGTGTTTGGCCACGTTCTGCAGCGACTCCTGGAGGATCCTATAGAAACAAAGGGCTTTGGCGCCATCCAGGCGGGGAGGAATGTTTTTGATCTGATAATCCAGATCGATGCCATACTGATTCCCGAAATCACGGCAGAGGCGCTCGGCGGCGGCCGATAAACCTAGAAAATCGAGCTCAGACGAGTGCAGCCGGTGCGACAGCTTGCTCACGTCCACGGCGATCTCTTTGATTTTCCTGTAGAGCTCGTGCACATCGTTGTGCGTCGTGTGCTCCTCATCCGAAACACCGGAATCAATTCGCTGGGCCTGGACGCAAAGGATAGCCAATTCCTGGCCAATATGATCATGCAGTTCGCGCGCTACGCGCCGCCGCTCCTCTTCCTGGGAGGAGATCAGGCGGCCGCTGAGTTCGCGAAGCACTCGTTCCGATTGCCTGGCTTCGGTGACGTCCGAGATCATTCCGACAATCTTGCGCAGCTTTCCGTCCGGTTGAAAGAATGCCCGCCCGGATTCTTCCAACCACATGGTCTTTTGGTCTGGGCGAGTAAAGCGAAAGGTCACCTTGTAACTAGGCTTTTCCGGGGACAAGGATTGAAGCGTATTTTCATACAATTGCTTTTCTTCCGTGTGAACACGTTCCATGAACTCGCTTTTTTTGTGCGGGACATCATTGTTGATCCACAGGATGTTTGCCCCCTTCACAGAACGTCGAACCACTTCAGGCACGAAGTCCCATTCGAATGCACACGTCCGGCCTGCGTCGATGGCAATGCGAAGCCGCTCCTCGCTGTCGCGTAACAATTCGACCGCCCGTTTGCGCTCGGTAATATCCACAACCACGGAAAGTATGTAGGGGTTCGCCATTGACCTCAATCAAGACGGCCGATCCGAAAGCCTCGCGAGTGTCGCCGGACTTAGTCCGATACGCAACTTCAGCATTGCGGACGTGGCCCGTCGGTCTTCAGTTGTTCGACGGTAGCTGTCAATCTGTGTTCCGGATGGATCCCAGAGCGCCAGGTCGGCGGCCGACTTACCCATCACATCATCTCGGCTGTATCCGGTTCCCTCCTCGAAAGCTTCGTTGACTTCGATATAGCAGTCGTCCCTGATCCTCGTCAGCATGTAGGTGACCGGGCTTAAATGAAATGCCCTGGCAAATTTTTCTTCCGATTTCCGTAACGCCTCCTCGATCTGGATTCGTTCGGTGACATCGTGACCATGCACAGAGATTCCGTAGACCCGTCCATCTCGTTTGAGGCATTGTGAAACAAAGTGCACCGTCTCGCCACTGGGAAAGAAATGATCGTCCTTTTCGAATTCTCCATGCTCGAGAACGCTCTTGTAGAAGAGCCTCCAGGACTCCGCCCGTTCGGCGTCGATCTCTTCCAGCCGCATGCCCGGACGCAGACGGATTTCCCGGTTCTTAAAGACCAGATCATCGATGGCCTTGTTGAATGCGACCAATTCAAAATTTTCTGGCTCAACGATCCAGACACTATCTTCGCTGGCCGTAAAGATGTCCGAGAGCAGCGCATGCGAGCTCTGCAGCTCCAGTTGTGCGAGCTTCTGAGCGTGAACATCAAGGAACGTGCCGACCAGGCTGACCGAGCGGCCCAGCTTATCGCTGCGCACTATCTTTCCACGGATTCGAAACCAGGTGTAATCGCCGGCTTTGGCTCGCAACCGGCACTCGCAATCCAGAACCTCGGTATCTCCGGTCTTGAGTGCCTCAAGAACGGAGTCCCACATTTCACGATCATCGGGGTGGACAATGCCGCCGAGGAAGACTTTATTTTCGGGCAGGTCCCCGGCAGAGTAACCCATGGACGCAAGCCAGCCATCGCTCAAGTATGCCGCGCCTGAGGTAATGTTCCAGCGCCAATAACCGTCCGTGGCAGCATCCAAAATGGATTTGAGCATCTTTTCCGCGGGCCGGATCCGCTCCAGTGCAAGCTTTGAAGTCGGATGCCGGGGCGCCGGAATGACAGACCGATACTTGGACTCTTTTTCCCTCATTGCACGCGAGCCCCTGCCTGCTGCGCCATTCCGGCAATGCGCAACACGGCCATCTTTCCTGGTACGGGATGTCTGCCGATTTCCGACTGCGTGGATTGGTCAGGCTGCAAAGTTCATCCGGCATTCCGCCGGGACTCAGCCCCACTCGGTTGCGTATGAGATTGCCGCCTCTTGCTCTCGGCGTCGGCAACCGTTCAGGGAACAGCCAACGTCCCAAAAAGACTGTCACCCATGTCACAAAACCTCAAATCGCGATACCGGCTCGTAGGTGCTTAATTCCGGCATAGCTATGGGGCGGCAGAGAGCGTCTTATCACTGGAACGGGGTCGAAACGCGGCCCGGCATGTCGTGCATTACCGGGGCTAGGGGACTGCCTGACAGGTAAAAGAGCCGGTCGAAAGAGGATTCCTTGGATGGTTCTCCTGGCTCGGATGCCGAAGCATTCGAGTTGAGCTTCCGGATTCTCTTTCAACCGGCCCTTCTGGTTGCCGGCGTGATTAACGAGTTGACCGAAACAGCCTGAGGCCGCCGGCGCAAAGCAAGGACAACATGCCGAGAAGCCCAATCAAAGGCAACGAGCTGCCCGTCTTGGGGAGCGCGGCCGGAGCGGCAGCTGGAGCCGCGGCGGGAGCTGGCAGCTGGAACCGGGACCATGACCGCAATCAGAACAGGCTGGTCTGCCGGAGGCGGCGGAGGCGGCGGAGGCATGGTGCCGGTGAGCTTGGTCTGCTTCGCAACTACCTCGACAGGCTGTTCCACCACCTTGGTGGCATTGATGATCATGCCCTTCTTCAGGCCCCAAGCATCCGTCGATTGTCCGTTCACATTGAATTTCTGGCCCTTGGGAATCTTGAACTCCTGGTTCGATCCGTCATCCAGGGTCAGAATCACAGAGAGCGGCGGATTCACGTGCCACACCTTTCCGGTGACCGTCTTGGTGGTGGTGACAACCTGGGTCGTGGTGCCGGTGGTGATCGTACGCTGCAAATGCATACCGGGTTTCAGGTCATGGATTCCCAGCATCTGGCCGTCGACATTAATCTTTGTGCTTTCCGGCACGTTTGGAAAATGGCGAATCGAGCCATCCGCCATGGTTACGTAAAGGTCGTTGCCGCTGACCATGGCCACGGTGCCTTTTTCGACCGTGACTGTCTTGTTGTGACCCGTGGTGTCGGTATCCGTACTGGTTTGAACTTGCGCGCTCATTCTGACGGTAAAGGCGAGTCCTATCGCCCCGACCGCAAGAATCATCGGCAATCGCATGGAAAAAGTTCTTGCGTTCATTGTGTCCTCTCCTTGGTTCTTGAATCAGTGGCTTGCAAACTCGCCTTTGGGGGCTCGTTTCGTGTTTTTGATTCGCCCCTCAGAGATGCATGCACGATGTACCTTTGAGGAGCGCTTCCAACGAAGTAAAACGGGTAACAAGTGACAAGGGTGAGTGCCGAGGTTGGTTCATTCCTTAGCACGCTTACGTCGTCTGGCGTGACAAGCTTGATGGAATCGATGATGTAGGCCTGCGTACCGGATGTGGTATCGAGTTCCAGAACATCACCAAGGACAACGTCTTTCAGGCCGCGGAAGAAACCATCGCGATGACCAGCGATGCCCATGTTCCCGGTTTGCCCAACCTCGGATGTCCCGATAATTCGCCCCACGCCGCGGTTCAGTACCGGTTCATCCGTGCCTTCAAACAGGGGCACTTCCAGATGAATCTTCTGGATGCGAAGAACTGCCAAAGGCGGATCAAAGTGCTCGGCCAAGGTCGCCTCATAGTCCTTGATCCGCTTCTCGGACCAGAGACTGTAGTCGACCGCCGTGGCGGCCTTTACGTTTCCTGATCCGGTCTGTTGTGCCGCCTGGGCGTAAAACTCCGCAAGCGCTGCTCGTGAAGAAATCCGGCCAGAAAGAAAGGCGAAGGCCACGTAACCCACCAGCACGATACCGACTGCCAGCAGTGCCGTCTCCCAGCGCTTGATGTTGAGAATTCGGGTCCTCATGGATTGTGGCCACGATTGTAACTCATCGCGGTTACTCTGGGATGCACGCATCCTCAGTCACGTGTAAAGAGTAGTTCGCTTCGATGGTCTTCAATAACTGTCAATATTGCTAGTGGGGGGTGTAAATCGCATCAAAAACGAGGTTTCGCCGTTTCACGAGGAGAAATCGCAGAAGCGTTTCACGCTGCAGGGCTTAGGGACGGTGCGGCGTCAGATTGGAAACTGGAAGCACCGACGGGCAAAATGATTCCGTTAGTGAGGTTTACATGCCGGATGACGGCCAACAATGCTTAGATCTGTCGGTCATCCGACGGACAAGAAAGACGCGGTGCGTTCATGCCCTGACCGATGGATTCCATTGAGCAAAGAGGACCAAGTTCGTTACGAGGAAGCCCGGTTGCGACCTCATGCATTGGTTCTGTTCACGTCAAAAAACCGTCTTCTCCCGATGTGATGTTTTGCGGTTGTGGGGCAGGAAGATCCTCCGGCTTTCTCTCGGTCTTGACGTGGATGGTTCGAACCGGGTAGGCAATCTCGGCTCCGTTCGAGGCAATTACCTCCCGGATCTGCATCAGGAGGTCTTCCTGGATTTCCAAAAAATGGTTCCAGTCGCGGGCGAGAACGTACGCGAAAACCTCAAGATCGAGACTCGACTCACTGAAACGCAGGAAACGTACGCGCACCGAGGCGGGTAGGACTCTCGAATCCTGACCCAGCAATTCGCGTACTGCCCCGAGGACAGCGTTCAGATTCGAAGGTTCAGTGTCATAGCCCAGACCGACGAGGTGGCGCAGCCAGAAATTATCGCGTGCGGAGTAATTCTCGAGCGTCATGGTAGCCATCTGCCCGTTTGGAATCGTGACCAGGGTCCTGTCGAGGGTGCGGATGCGAGTGGAACGGAGTCCGACCCCTTCCACGGTGCCGACGACGTCGCCGATCTTGAAAGAATCTCCGACACGGACGGCTTCGTCCAGGATCAGGGAAGCCCCGCCAATCACGTTCTCCAGAGTCTTCTGCGCGGCCAGCGCGATGGCGATTCCTCCCACTCCCAGACCTGCGAGGAACGCGGACGGGTTGATACCAAAGCCATGCAGCGCGAACATCAAGCCGATGATGGCGACAATCACATCCATCATGGCCCGGGCGGGCCGAAGTATGGCAGTTGAGCCGAGGCGGCCCTGGCTCTCCATGCGTTTCTTCAAATAATCCTCGCACCATCGATTGATGATCATTGCGAGCCACACGAGGCTCAGGATCAGGATCAGGGATTCAGTAATTGAGCCCACCTGGCGGGCCACGAGCGAGGTGCTGAAACGGGCCAGAGTCGCATGGATGGCCAAGGCAAGGATCAGAAGCCGGATCGGATGCAGGAAAGCCTTGAGATTGGGGGGGCTTGGCCACTTCGCCCAACGGCGCTGTCCGTACTTCCAGGCAAAGACCAGAAACCGGTGGACGACGCCGAGCGATAAATAAAGCAGCGGCAGCGAAATAAAAAATACCCAGCCAAACACAGAAAAGCCGAGGAACCTCCGCCAGAAAATCTCGGGCAGGACGGTCTCCTGGGAGGCCGATTTGATCTCGTTGTAGAGATCAGGGATGTTGGTAAGTGTCTGGCGGGAGAAGAGCCAGATGGGGGTGGATTTGGGGCGATCAACCCGTTCGAGGTAAATGTCGACCTTGCCGTCGTCGCCGGTTACAGAGCCAATTAACTCGCGCCGGGGATCGACCGGGTCCGACATAGATCCTTGCGGATCATTACTCAGGTTATTCAGCTTTGGCGGCAGCTTCCGATCCAGGACGACCAAGACCTGCTCAGCGAGTAAAGCAGCATCTTTTCCGCGCAGACGAGTGTTCAGATATTGAGCCGCGGTATCGAAGTTACGTTCATACGCGCTGGTGAGGAAGCCCAGTACGGCCCCGCGCGGCGTCGATCGTCCCAGGGGATCCGGCGGCTCCTCGGGAGCCTGGCCCTGGGCTGGCGGAGAGGACGTGGCAGCCTTGGGGAGTTGTGCGCAAACATGGCTCGGCGACGGCAGACCGGCCAAAAACAAAACGACCGCGAGACAATGTCGAACACGGCGATGGAGGTGCCAGCATTTCATTTTGCCGCCGCCTGAAAAGACACGACCGCCCTCGTGGGCGAGTTTTGCTTTCCGTAGTCCGGGGAAGGTCGCGCAGTCACAGTACCCCCACAGCCGCAAACTGGCGGGTGCCGCTCGTCCTCAAGCGCAGGAATCGCCCGAGGATACGGCGCGCGAAATAGGACCTCAGCCTGGCTGAGGTGATCCCGTTCGAGCCTAGTTGCCCGAATCGGGCTTCAACGTCAGGGATCGGTCGAGCTTGAAGCTCAGGGCCGACTCTGCCGGCAACTCGATGTCGCGGTTTCCGGTGGTTGCTCCTATGGTGCCGGCAGTGGCGCCTATCAAAGCACCGATGGCAGCTCCCTTTCCGCCGCCAGCCAGTGCTCCGATCGCAGCGCCCCCGCCCGCGCCTCCACCTATCATGACTGCGGTACGCTTGCCTTTTCCGGTCGAAGTCTTGTCGAAGTATTCGGTCACGATGTCATAGGTATGCCCCCGAACAGTGACTGAATTCAGAGACAATTGAAGCGTTGCTGCTCCCTTGAACTTTCCGGCCTTCTTAACATCCACAACTACCCCGGTAACGTCGGAGCGCGCCGGAATCGCCAACTTGCCTCCGAGAGTGACCCCGGTCATGACCGAACCAGTGAACGAGGCTCCCGTCTGGAGGGTCTTGGTGCTTAAAGGCTCGTTGGTACGGATGGTAAGAACCGTTCCCGCGGGCACCACGATCGGGGGTGGGGGAGGAGGAGGAGGGGGAGGAGCTGGAGCCGGCGCGGGGGCGGCTGCAGGAGCGGCAACCGGAGCCGGAGCCGGAGCCGGAGACGAAGCAGAAGCCAGATCCTGTCCTTCTACCGTGGTTTGATCGTCTACATCCGTGACGCCAGGCTCCTGTTTGGCGATGAATTCAATTTGCTGGCGTGCCGCAGGCGTCTTGGCCTTGCCCTTCAGCGTAACCTTTCCTTGATTCGATTCCACCGCAATCTGGGAATCCTGGGTCACGGGATCTGTAGCCACAGTCGTCTGGATTTCCTTGGCGATCGCTGCATCGCTCGGTTTGCTCTTACAAGCCGTCAAGCCCCCGGCGAGTGCCAGCAAACAAAGAACGGTCGTCAACCTGCGCATAGAGCCTCTCCTCGATTACATGCTCCATTCTAATTCGACACGGAAGGTAGCAGCGGGAGTCGCGGATGAGAAACTGGCACTTTTGCTAGAACCCCCTCCACCCCTCGCGGTTGGTGCAGTAAAAAAAGCCGGCGCGGCAGCAGCCGAAGCAGTTTACTTCTTCGGCTTCGCGTGAGCCGAAACTCCGGCGAGGTCCTTGGGGCCGATGCTCTGGGCCAATTCACGGCATTGAAGGAGCGGGCAGCGCCGCGCAGGGCTTCTCGGCCGGGAAACGGTTTCAGCTTAGATAATTGCGGCATAAACACACGACGCCACTACCAGATTTGCCAGTCCCCAAAGATGCGAAGAAAGGGTAAATAAGGAGGTACGCGTAAGAGGTCTCATTTAGTGTTCGAAACGAGTGGAAGCATTCTAAACGCGGCGAACGTGGCTTATTTCCGCGTCGCGATCGGTGTGGTCGCATTGTCTCTGTGCCGAATGGCGGCTGCCCAGGACCTCGCCCCACGGGCCTACATCATTTCTCCCATCCATTCCAACGCCGTGGTGACGAGCTATTCGTTCTTCACCGGGAATCTCGACTTCGCGGGAGGGCTTCCAATTACCGACGCGACGGCAACTGCCAACGTTGGCAACCTCAGCTACACTCATTTGTTCAACGCCTTTGGGCGCACCGCGAATCTTACCCTCGCGTTACCGTACGGGCAGGCGAATTTCAATGGCAAATTGCTTGGCAACGAAACCAACGTTTACCGCTCGGGTTTGCTTGATTCTGTCTTTCGCTTTTCGGTGAATCTACTGGGCGGCCCCGCAATGGGCCCCAGGGAATATGTGAAGTGGCGGCAAAAGACGCTGGTTGGGGCCAGCCTTCGCGTGGTTGCGCCAACCGGCCAATATGATTCCACCAAGCTGATCAACTTTGGGGCCAACCGCTGGGGATTCAAACCGGAAGTGGGGTTGTCGCGGCGCTGGGGACACTGGGTCCTCGACGCGTACGGCGGGGTCTGGTTCTATACCACCAATCCCAAGTTCTTCTCCCAGAACCAGTACAATCCGGGGATTACCGCGCAGACCCAGGAGCCCATTGGTTCCTTTGAAGGACATCTGAGCTATGACGTCAAGCCTCGTTTCTGGGTCTCACTCGACGGGAATTTCTGGTTCGGCGGCAAGACCAGCCTGAATGGCAAGCAAAACCCGGCCACTGAACTGAACAATTCGCGGCTGGGTGGAACCGCGTCCGTGCCCATGACCAAACATCAAGCATTGAAGTTCAGCTACAACAACGGCGCCTATATCAAGTATGGAGGGAATTTCCAGAATGTCTCCGTTGGATGGCAGTATTCGTGGGTGGGCCGACCCAACTGATCAAAGTGCATTTGCAGTCGTTCATCTCCTCATCCTGCAGGAATCATTCACCGGTTGAGACTGTCAGTTTTGCCAGTTCATTTGACAATTCTCATGGCCGTATATTCGATGGAACATCGCGTACGCACGGAGGGCTCGATGCGCAGGAATCGATTGTGGTGGACATTTCCCTGTGCCCTGCTGATTCTGTTGGGCGTAGCTGCATCCCAGTCGAGCCATTCGAGCCGGTCTCTCTCGATCAACGGGCACACCGGGAATGTGACGGTCTATCAGATCGACGGCCGCACATATGTCGATCTGGAAAGCCTTGTCCGCACCGCGAACGGGTCAATGGCGTTCAAGGGAGATCAGATAACGCTGAGTTTCCCCGCAGCCGACGGCGATTCAGCGGGGTCCACTGGGAAAGGGTCTGCGGATAGCAATATGTCCACCCAGTTTATGACCGCGTCAGTCCAAACGCTGGCCGTCCTCAAAGACTGGACGAACACTCTTGCTTATGGCATTCAGCGAGGCGTGCCCGGCGACGGAAGCCGGCTGGTGGTCTTCCATAATCGTGGAAGTGAGGCATTGCATCTGGCTGCGCTAGCAGCCTCGTCCGGTTCGGACCAGGATGCGCTGCGATTACTGACAAACCAATTCAATACCCTTAGCGCGTGGAGCGACAAACTGGTCGGTGAGAGGAAAAACATGGATACAGGCAAATACTCCATCTCGGCCGATGCCTTGAAAAACGATGACACCTACCAGAAGATCACTGCCTGCACCAGGTTTCTTAACAAGATGCTCCCCAGCGGCACATACCAGAACGACTACTCCTGCCATTGACCGAACGCGAGCGGCACAGTTCCGGTCAAAGCCTCATTGAACAAAGACCGCGGGTAAGGGTTAATTTGCCGTCTTGGCGGGTGCGTCTTTGACGCTCTCTATCGGCAATATTCGCGTGCGCCCCAGCAGATCGTTAAGCTTCATCGTGTCCCCTTCGACGAAGACGGTGCGATCCATTCCGGGACCATATTCCGCGAAATCCTGCCCTCCCGGAGGCGAGTACAACACGACATAAATTTTGTTGCCAACCTTGATCGATACGTCGAACTGTTTTTTCCCAGTGTCGGTTCCTGTGGCCGGTTGATGTACTTTCACATCAACAATTGTGCCCGCCTGGTACACCTTTCTGTCTTCACCCAACGACCTTCTCACCGCGAAGCAAAGGATAATCATCAAGGCGAAAATCAACGCAACCCATACGGTGCTGGCGGCTCCCCTTCTTCTACTGAATCCCATACTTCCTCCAACCTCCAACTGCTGTCAGCAGGGCGGCCTCGGCTTTAACCGGAAGGTCAAACCTGCAGCCCGGCGCTCAGAGACAAACACGGCACACGAGCCCCGCCAAAGCTTAGGAATATCGGAGCGGCTTCACAACTAGGAAAACTGCTAGAGGCGGACCACGCTCGGCGAGTCTAACACGTTGTTTGAATCAGGCGGTGGCCTGCTCCGCCACTGGAAGCCGATCGGCCTGAGGACCCTTGGACCGATAATCCATCACAAATGAATGCACGAATCCCCGCTGGGCGAGCCTATGCTTGGCATCGTCGTAGATGGCATGGGCGCGCTGATGCGTCAATTCGTCCTCGATTTCGATGGACATGACCTGATAAAGGAATCGCTGGGCGCCGTCGTCCCATTGTCCATGTTCCTCCATAAAGGCATAGAGGCCTTGCCCATCGCCCGTCCGCCGGGCCAGGACCAGAACGTAGCATTCGGATTTTCCCCTCTCCGGCTTACCTGTCTTGTAAAGGGTTTCGATCATACTCACATTGTAGCGTCGGTCGTTCAGCCTGGCTGTGATCAGGGGTTTGGCTCGTGCGTGGCGGACGGAAGAAAAAAGCAAGCATCAAACCAAGGACGACAAGAGCAGTCCAGGTAATGCTGATGATCGCGACCTCGAACCGGTACTCGATGTCCAATCCGAAGCGCCAGGTCATCGCGACAAAACAGCCAAGTCCAAGAAATGCGGAAATCACAAAGGTCAATCGAATGGCGCGTGCGATGCCCCTCGCGCCGGGAAACGCCGCACCCACGATGGCAAACGCAACGCACAGCGACAGATAGCCGAGATCTTCCAGCGCGATAAAAAGCCCGTGCGGGTTGTATTGAGTAAAGAGCGCGAGCCCGCCGGTTTCTCCGCGCAGCAGGCTCGGTTCCGCCACCTGGAACTGGATGAAGTAGTCAATTGCGAGGATCGAAGCCGCGATCGACGTGAAGCAAAGGCCGACCAGGGTGAGATGTCGTCTATCCGGTTGGACACACGAATGAATACAGGCAACAACGATGAGAAAGACCGGCGCAAGCAGGGTGGCCGGGACGATCCAGTAATAGTCCCGCGGCACGAACTGGACCGCATCCGTAAAGGGATATGCAATGCAATTTCCAACGCAGTAGGGGCCGGAGCGCGGGGGTGTGGTGATCCCCAGCGCGAAAGCTGTGACGGCCAGGAACGCGAGAAGAATCGCGCTCCAGAAACCGAGACGCATGGGTGCGAAGCGGGGTTGAAGAACCAGGGTCTTGCTGGCAGGCAATTTCGACATGACCGGCATAGTGTGCCTTACACTTCAACGGCCTCGGGCTGATGCTCTGCCCGAAGGTCAAAGGGCAAATGATCGTGCCTGCAGATGGCTTTCAAGGCAGGCCTGGCGGTCATGGGGCCTGAAGGAAGACCGCCTCCCGGCATGACCCATTGGCCCACCATCACGAAATGCCTCAACCCGGGAAGAGTATTCGGCAGGGGCTTGAAACTTGCGCCCGGTTCAACCAGCCACCCCTCCATGGTTCCCTTCCAATTGCCGGTGTACCGAAAGACGGTGGCGGGGCTGGATACATCCACGACCTCGATCGCTCTACGGATGTCGGGAATGCGCTTTTCGAGGACTGCGATGACCGCGTCGGCGACGCGGTGTTTCTGCGCATGGTAGGCGGCTGGATCGTTGTGGCGCAGTCCGTGCCAGTATTCGAAGTTGCGCGTGGGAAGAATGCTCGTGACCGCCGTCTTGCCGGCCGGAGCGAACGTGGGATCGAAGTGGAAGAAACGAAACGAGAGATTTCGTAGTTCCGTTCCCGGGTCGACAACGAACGGCGATTCAAGAAAACGAGAGAGCATGGCCGGCTGATCACGCAGATCGAGCCCGACACCGAGGGAAACCTGAAGGTAGGAGGCGAAGAGTTCCCGCTCGTCGTAGGTTGTCCGGACTGCAGCGTCGACGTATTTTCCCCCCAGGAGATCGAAGATCGTCGCGTGACCATCGGCCGCGGAAATCACCCAATCCGCCCGGATGGTTTCGCCGTTGGCCAACTGCACGCCGACCGCTGTGTCGTTCTCCACCAGGATGTGCTCGACTTTGGATTTGAAGCGGATTTTTCCGCCCAGGCTGGCGATTTTTTCCTCAATGAGGCGGATGAGCGCCTGCGAACCTCCGATGCAGTATCCGGCATTGCCTGAGTTCATCCAAGCCAGGGAAAGAATCATGGCAATGGCAGACATTTTCCCGATGTCGCCGGTGGCGAAGAAGCTTTTGAGCAGTGGATCGGAAAAACGGTTGCCATATTCCTCGCCGCTGATCTTCGAGAGCTTGCCAAGCAGGGGAAAGATGGGCAAGTCTCTCAGCATGTTGAGCCAGTTGTCCGCCAGGCCTCCGGAAGGGTCGAGCATTCTGAATTTGCCGAGGATCCGTATGGAACGTGTGAAATCCCGGATCGCGGCCGCATCTTGCGGCGCGCGACGGAGAAGTTCAGCCTCAAGGCGATCGACATTGGTGTAGATGGTCAGGCTGTCGCCGGTCTGGGATTCGATCCGGACAAATTCTTCCGGATTCACGAAGGTCAGCTTTTCGATGTCGGCGACCTCTTGCCATTGATCATGGAACTCGCCGTGCGGAGTGGAGCCGACCAGCCAGTGGAGGCAGGTTTCAAAAGTGTAGGGACCGCGGCGCCAACTCATGGCGAGGCCGCCCGCCATGTCATGCATTTCGAGCACTTCTACCTCGTAGCCACACCTGCGCGCATAGACCGCGGTGCAGAGCCCGGCGATGCCGCCGCCGATGATGACGATTTTCTTGCCATTGTGGACCATCGTCTTGAACCTCCGTTCCGATTTCCGCGGGCCCAGAACTGCTGCGGTTCAGCCGGCGGATCCCACGGCTGGATGGCAGAGTCGATTCGCAAGAGCGAGCGGCGTCTTGCGAAGGCTTGGGTTCTTCGCGCGCAGTATAGCGCCAGCGAGGAGAAAGCGCTGTGACAAGACAATGTTCTTGGATGGCGAAGCTCCGGCACCGGTATTTACAACACATTGATCTGCGATTCATCTTCCTCCAGAAAGAGGAGGCGTACTTGTGAGCAGCCGCAGCAAATCTCCCGTGATAGGTATCTGCTTGACTCAGGTAGCCCTACCAATTGTGGTTTTCTGATGTTTCGACATCGGGATGGAGGATTTTTCGCAACGCCCATCAAACACATCGTCGTAATCATTCAGGAGAATCGCTCTTTCGATCAGTACTTCGCGACCTATCCCTACGCGGCCAATCTCCCCGGCGAAAATCCATTTCAGGCCGTGCCGCAGACTCCGACGGTAAATGGACTGCTCATGGCCGGACTGTTGAACAACAATCCGAATTCATCCTATCCCCAACGGTTGAGCCCGGCTGAGGCCATCGTTTGCAGCGACTCGCACAACTATACCGATGAGCGGAATGCATTCGACCATGGCATGATGGATAGTTTCCCGAACATACTGCTGATCCCAGTTTGCCCGCTGGGACAAGTCGTGGACTATTTCGACGGAAACACGGTGATGGCGTTGTGGAACTATGCGCAGCACTTCGCGATAAGCGACAACTCGTTCAACACTACCTTTGGCCCGTCGTCGCCAGGAGCGGTGAACCTAGTCTCGGGCCAGACCCACGGGCGTGGTGGCATCTTTGGGCGACATTTCCGGAGACGTTGTGGAGGGCACCCTCATTGGGGTGCCGATCCCTTGTACGATGACTGCGCGTGCCCCGACCAGGTTGGGTTGAGCGGCAAAAACATCAGCGATCTGCTCAAGACCGCCGCCAGCTTCCGGCAACTCCAGTGTGTCGACCCATCCGACGGCTTCTTGCGCGTAGCCGACAAATCCTTGCCCGCAAGGCTGGTGTCAGCACGTTGGCCGATTGGCCCGGGTGATGAGTATCCAGTCCATCCAGGCCGGAATCGAGGAACCGCGTCTTCCAGCGGCTGATGGTCGGCGCCGTCGTCCGCAACTGCTGCTTAATGGTGTTGAAAGGTACCCTCAGCCAACATCAGAATTAGCTGCGCACGAAACACATACCCCGGCGGGCAGAGAACGGGACTGAGCGATGCTGCTCAGCTCTATACGCTGCTCTTCGCTCAGCACAACATCATTGGTTGGCATGAGTACTTTGATGCCAGCACAACTAGTAACGTTTACTCGGAGACAGATCACTAGAAGCTAATCTTGCGGTCTGGATACCAGGTAAGTTGGATGTTAGTCGTTGTTACCGTCTGTTGATTGGTAAGATACAAGGGTGCTTTGTAGTGCTCGAAGGTGAAGTTTCCGTTGATTTCGAAGTTGGGAGTGAGGCGTTTCACAGCCTGAAAGGTGATGTTATTCAGGGTGGTGCCAAATTCTTGAGTGCAACCGTAGTTTGGGCCCGATTTACTGCAAATGAAATCCTTGGCAGTTTTATGATTGCGGTAGCTTACCTGGAGCCACTCGTTGCCGCTCAGATGATAGGTGATCCAGGCCTGGCCACCTTTACCCTCACGGCCAACCCAGCTGCCGAACATCTGGCCGTTGTTTGTGTACCCTTGTCTCTGGATTGATTCCCAGTACATGAACCTTCCACCGTTACTGGTAGAAACGGGTGGATCGGTGTAAGCGGCTTCCGCGCGGATATCGAGCGCAGCCACCCCAGGCACATGCGAAAGATACAGCCCGGAAAGCCACGAGGCGCGCCGCGGTGCATCGATCGGCGAGATGTCGTCGTGTACTTCGCCATCGGCATACAGTGTGAACCAGTTGCGAACCCAGGGAAGGCGATAGGAGAAATCGAAGGCGCCAAAGCGGGCGCCGGGGTCGTCGCGGCCAAGCTTCTCGTTCGGAGGGGGTGAAGCAACACTGAAAAAGCTCTTGAGGAAGGAGTGGATCGTGATCGGCCCGTGGCCCTCGCCTCCCCAGATGACTGTGCGCTCGAATCCGAATTCCAGATTTTCGGTGGGCTTGAAGCTGATCTGCTCCACATGTACCCATGGAGCACCCGGGTTGATCACATTGGCCTGCCCCGGACCTGGATACGCTGGATTAGGGATAAGCGTGTGGCCGTGTAGTGGGCCAATAAGGAACTCGTACCGAAACGGTCCGGTAATGTAGGAGAGCCAGGGGATACGCAACGGCTCGACACGGTTGATGTTGAACGAGTAGATGTTCTCGGCGTTGTTGGAATAGGCGAATCCGGCGCCCAGTCCGGGGCCCATCCAATGGTCCTGTTTACCGAAGGATATTTCGTGGTTGAGGACAAAGTACGAGGCATACAGTTCCAACCAGCTCATCTTAGTGGTGGAAGAGATGTTTCCCACGGGAATGGTTGACTGGCCGTAGGGCAGGCCGGTAACCGGATCAAGATAGGGTATGCCGTCCACAAAAGACAGCGATTGCGCCGTTGCCGGTGAATAGCCGCTAGACGAGGGCGCATATTGAAACTCGCCGCGCGCGTAGAGAGTGAAGCGGCCGGCGATGGCGTAGGCGCTGGCTCCGGTGTAGTTGTTGAACCCGTTCGCATACGGCCGCCCATAATCGTTGACGAGGGTCGAGCCCATATGAAAACTGTCGCGCAGCGGGGTGCCGGTCATGATCCGCGAGAGCGAATAAACCGACTCCACGCGCGTGTTTCCCTTCAACGCCAGGCACGGACCGGCCATCTCGTTGCGTAGTTCGTGGGCCAGCGCTTCATACAATTGCTCGGCCTGATCATTGAGGGGACTGGGGTCGGCATCCGTGATGCGGGCGGCAGTGTCTTCTAACATATGGTTGATGCTTTGCCGAGTCCACGGCCGCAACCCCAGGAAGACATGATCCACATAGCCCATTCCGTAGAGGCGCATCATGGCGGGATAAACCCAGCTATCGACAGGCACAAATGGCGAACCCATAATAGCGGGCTCGCACGCAGGTGCCGGAGGCCCCCCCATCGATCCCTGAGCGCCAGCGCCGGCCCCGGCGGACTCAGATGTGAAAGGTTGCGCGGATTCCGGTTGCTCAGCCGCGAGGTTGGCGGCACCTATCAGCAATAATCCAGCGACTAAAACGATTCGTTCGAGTATAGAAATACCAGCCTTCCTAGGGCTTAACCACATATCCTCACTTTACCATCCGGATTTCGAGGCACCTGCGGCTCGCAGAGGTGATCCGGGACCACCTTATGGAAGCGTTGACCCGCTTTCTCACCCATTTAGCATTGCAGCCCGGCATTCCCGATTCTTGGATTTTTCGGTCTTCGAGAACCTGCAGAATCCACCGTTTTGCCATCTCGTCGACGCCGAAAGCATAAGGCGGCGTCGCATCGACGATGCGAGATTCACCCGAAGCAACCGACGACGAACGGACCATATCCTGGGTAGCCCGCCACGATTCGGGGCACCGGTACACGTCAATTGTCAAAATGCGCAGGGGACGGAGAATTTCTCTACCTGTTGATGTTAAATTAATGGCCCGGGATTTGGGGCTATTATTGTCCCAACTCAAGGTACCTGCCGTTTTCGGAGCGGGTCGGGCTGCGAGGCAGATACGAATGTCGGGTGGTCGAGAATCGCGGACGACATTGATCATGACGCAGAGGTCTAAAACCCGATTCTTCGCGAACCTGGACAATGGTCTCTGAGGTACACATGAATACAAGAGATACGCTCCTCCATCCGCGCGATGAACTCATGGAGATGATGAGTCGCATCTATCGCTATCGGATGACGACCACCTCCGGCGGCAACCTTTCGATTCGAGACGCGAATGGAGACATCTGGATCACGCCCTCGCGCGTGGACAAGGGCAGTCTCCGCCGCGACGATATTGTCTGCGTCCGGATCAATGGCACCACTGAAGGCGTTCACCCGCCCTCTTCCGAGTTGCCTTTCCACCAGGCCATCTATGCCATTCGCCCGGACCTTCGAGCCATTGTGCATGCTCATCCGGTGGCCCTCGTAGCCTTCAGCATCGTCGGACAGGTTCCAGACACGCGCCTCTTTCACCAGGCCAGCCACGTCTGCGGCCCTGGAGGCTTTGCTCCCTATGCTTTGCCGGGAAGCGCCGCCCTGGGCGAGGAGATTGCCGCCATCTTCAAGCGGAACTTCAACTGCGTCATTCTCGAAAACCACGGCGTCGCCGTGGGTGGCGCAGATATGCCGGAGGCTTTCCACCGCTTTGAGATGTTCGAATTCACGGCCAAGACCATCATCAAGGCGAGCCAGCTCGGCGACGTGCATTATCTCGACGACGAGCAGCTCAAGCTATCCCAGGAAGGACTTCCGTCTTTTGAAGAATTCGATCGCGAACCCGCCGATAGCCGCGAAAAGGAGGCTCGCCGTCAATTGGCGGACTTCATCCGCCGCGGGTACCAGCAACGTCTTTTGGTCAGTAAGGCCGGAAGTTTTTCCGCTCGATTAGATGACGATTCGTTTCTCATCACGCCCCGCCGCCTCGACCGCAGCGCTGTCGAACTCGAAGATTTCGTTTTGATCTCCAAAGGCCGGCGGGAGCGCGGAAAAATTCCGAGCCGGGCTACACCCAACCACCAGGCCATTTACCGGCGTTATCCGCAGATCATGGCGATCGTGAATGCCTCACCGGTCAATGGAACCGCGTTCAGTGTGAGTGACAGCCCCTGTGATTCGCGAACCATTCCCGAAAGCTATGTGTTCCTGCGCGAAGTGCAGAAGATTCCTTTTGGGATGCAGTTCGGAAATGGCGATGACCTGGCGCGGCGAGTTTCGACGCGACATCCAATCGCTCTACTTGAAAATGATGGCGTTCTGGTTCTAGGCACCAGCATCCTCGACGCGTTCGATCGCCTGGAAGTCCTGGAGTCCACCGCCGAGGCCCTCATCAACAGCCGCCCTCTAGGCAGAGTCGCGCCCATGTCTGAACGAGTCATCAAGGAGCTGGCCGCCGCTTTTTCATTGGATTGATGTGAAGGAAAAAGATACTTGACCGTCAGTCGTCCATGGCCCTTTTTCATGGGCCGAAGCCACTGCTTCCCTGCCGAATCGCCGCTCTTCGACTGAGTACTCAAAAATATCCTCACTCCGTAACCCAGAACATCCAAACTTTCGTGGGAATATTCGATGATTGGCGCAGAGCTGTTCCGAACCTCTTCGACTCGTTCAGACCTTGAGGACAGGTGCGATTTTGTGAGTTCCATTCCCGGATGGGCATGGCGATGAGGCCGACATTATCGTTTGGTTCTGGTCATCCGGACGTTGAGTCTGAACGATCGGCTTGTGTTTAAGGTGGCTATATAGTGCTATCGGTCCGTGGCCCAATCGTAACCAGATGGTAATCCGTTTTGAAACAGACTCTGCGTCCCAGCAAGTCGCAAGAGTGATCCAGCAGCTGGCAGCCATGCCAGTGCGTCTACCGCTAAGTTCTGCCTCACTGGACTCTTGCGCGAGTGAAGATCCGCCACGCTTCTGAACAACAAATTGGCTTTTCGGTGCGCACCAGACGTGCGCGTGATGGCGATAACAGCGCATCTCGTCATAATTCCGTCATGTTTTGTCACGGCGGGTGGTGATCGCAGTCACATTGCAGCGTGAGTTAGATCGCATAGCGTCCAGCTTGTATCCAGAAAAAAGCTTCATCCGATTTAACCAAGCGCTACTCGCGGAGATCGCCTGGTCTGTGAAAGAGGTTTTTGCCATGGTTTCAAGTTGCCGGTTCCCTGCGGTTTCAAATCTGGTGCGAGGTCTGATCGTTCTGTCGCTGTCTGTTTTACCCCTCAGCGGCATCACTCTAGCAGTTGCGCAGACTACGGCCAGTCAGACTACCACGTCGTCTATTCGGGTTGGCACCCAACCCGTCGCTGCCACTACCAATACAAGCCCAACGCCGCAAAGGATGCGCGGCACGACCAACGCACAACGCAAGGCAGCAGCGGCCACTACCGCGATTCGCCGTGCCAAAACCGCTCAAACGATGCCTCGGGTTCGTGCCAACGCGATCGTTGGTACGCCGGGAAATCCAAACGGCCCCGCTACACTCGATCAGCTGTATTTCAGCGGCGTTTATCCCAATTATGCCAATAGCCCGCTGCCCAATGTAGCCGATACAGTGAACTGCGCAGCGCCGAATTATTGCGGCATCCGCAAATTCGTCGATTCGCTTCCGCTTCCCAATCAGGCCAATGATCTGGGCAACATGTTGCCCGTCGCGGTTCCGGATATTACAACCTTCCCGGGGTCCGACTACTACGAGATCTCGCTCGTGCAATACAGACAACAGATGCACAAGGACCTGCCAGCGGTACAAGGGACATGGCCGAACCAGACCGGCGGCGGCACGATGCTGCGCGGATATGTACAGACCAACGGTCCCAATGGCCCGAACCGGATCCCCAACTATCTCGGTCCCATCATCGTGGCCCAGAGCAACCGCCCGGTGCGCATCAAGTTCACCAACGCACTTCCTACCGGCACGGCAGGCAATCTCTTCATCCCCACGGACTTGACTTCCATGGGCGCCGGACTCGGTCTGGCAGCCGGCAGCTCGCCCTACCTTCAAAATCGTGCGACCGTCCACATGCACGGCGGTAACACGCCGTGGATCAGCGATGGCACCCCCCATCAGTGGACCATTCCTGCCGGAGACTGGGGCAGCACCCTTTATCCGCGTGGCGACAGCGTGGCATTCGTGCCCGATATGTTCTTTGTGAACGGAGTCGTAGTCCCGCAATGCGGTGGAGCGGTGACCACCAACTGCTCCGATCCCACGGCCACAAACAACGCGACGAAGCTTCCCGCAGGGGCAACCAATGACCCCGGGCATGGCGCGCTGACGTTTTATTACACCAACCAGCAGAGTGCGCGCCTGCTTTTCTACCACGATCACGCATACGGCACAACCCGTTTGAATGTGTATGTCGGCGAAGCCAGTGCAATGTTGATCCGGGATCAGGCGGAGACCGATCTGACCACCGGCACCAACGTATCAGGAGTATTCACCAAGGCTGGGGTCACTCCCGCCCCTGTGATCCCTTCGGGAGACGCAGAAATTCCACTTGTCATTCAGGACAAGACCTTCGTTCCGCAGAATCCGGCCTCGACGAACGTCTCCAGCATTACCGTGTTGGCGCCCGGCGAAGGATACACGACCGCAACCGTAGGGTTCACCGGCGGCTGCAGTGTGGAGCCGGTGGCGACCGCCTCGGTTGGCCTCAGCATCGACGGCTTTGGCCAGTTTATCTACGGGGCAATTACGGGTATCACCATGACCAGCCAGGGTTCGGGCTGCACTTCAGATCCTGTCGTCACCATTACCGGAGACGGCACGACACCGGCTGCTGCTTTCGCTTCGGTTGCTACTTTGTCGCAGCAGGACCCGACCTGGGATTCAGCGCAGTGGGGCGGTTACGGCAACCTCTGGTATCCGCACGTCTATATGCCTAACCAGTGGCCTGGCAACCCGGATGGCTCTAGCTCCAACCCCATGGGCCGCTGGGATTACGCGAGCTGGTTCTGGCCGGCGTTCACCAACCAGTACACCGTTCGCGGCGAACTTCCATGCCCGACTGCCTATGACGCGACCATGACCTGCCCAGGTACTCCCTCGGTGCTTGCTCCCGCCCCGACGACCGAGGCTGATGGAACGACGGTACACCTCGGCAAGGGCAGCACGGTATCCCTTACTCCTGAAGGGTTCATGGATACGCCCATCGTCAATGGCGTTCCCTATCCGACCATGACGGTGGATCCGAAGCCATATCGCTTTCGCATCCTCAGCGTAGCCAATGAGCGCACCTTCAATCTTTCCTGGTTCCTGGCATGCGGGGGTACGCAGTACGCAGCCACCCCGGGCGCAACCTGCCCGACTCCGACCGTTGCGGGCATTGCTCCTCTCACCGAAGTCGGCATGGTCCCAGCTGTGACCACCGCCGGTTTCCCGGTCTGGTATCCCAGCGACGGCCGCGACGGTGGAGTGCCCGATCCCGCAGCCATGGGTCCGAGTTGGTACCAGATCGGAACGGAAGGCGGAGTTTTGCCCAATGTTGCCATCATCCCGCCGACGCCGGTTACCTATGAACAGAGCCTGCGCAGCGTGACCGTTACCAACATCAAGAACCATGGACTGTTGCTGATGTCCGCCGAGCGCGCCGATGCCATCGTCGACTTTACACCATACGCCGGCATGACGCTCATCCTCTACAACGACGCTCCGGCGCCTACGCCTGCGTACGATGTTCGCAATGACTACTACACTGGCGATCCCGACAATACCGGCACCGGCGGCGCGCCCTCCACATTGGCCGGCTTTGGCCCCAACACCCGCACCATCATGCAGGTCGTGGTCAGAGGGTCAATTGCTGGCGGAGCTGCGACCCCGCTCAACGTGGCCAACCTCAACGCTCTGATTCCGGCCGCATTTAACCTGACCCAGCCGGTTCCGGTCGTTCCCGAACCCACCTACAACAAGGCCTATCTGCCCGCTGGACAGACGTTCAAGGCTACCTATCCGGCCCTGCAAAGCACCGCAATGACCTTCCAACCCATCGACCCGGCCACAAAGCTGCCTGCGACCGTGGTCACAAATGGCGTAACAGGGCCGCTGAATGTCACGCTTCCGCTTCGCAACAAGACCATCCAGGAACTGTTCGAGCTGGATTACGGAAGAATGAACGCCACTCTCGGTACAGAGTTGCCGCTCACCAACTTCAATACCCAGACCACCATTCCGCTGGGCTACATCGATCCGTTCACAGAAGACACCTATGACTCTGCCAACGTAGCTATGAAGCCGGTTGGCACCGCCGGTGATGGAAGCCAGCTGTGGATGATCATTCATAACGGCGTCGACAGCCATGCCATCCACTTCCACCTCTTTGACGTACAACTGATCAACCGCTATGGCTGGGACGGAACCAACCGCGTGCCATTCCCGGATGAGTTGGGATGGAAAGACACGGTGCGCATGAATCCGCTGGAAATCGACTTCGTAGCGTTGAGGCCGATGTCCCAGACCTTGCCCTTCCCTGTGCCCGACAGCACACGCCTCTTCGACGTCACCCGGCCGGCAGGACCGGATCCGGCCATGTCGGCCTTTGATCCACTAAACAATGCCGCTCCGCAGATCAATGCCAAAGTCCCGATGGGATGGGAATATGTGTGGCATTGTCATCTCCTCGGTCACGAAGAGAACGACATGATGCGTGAATCAGTCTTCCAGGTTCCGCCCCAGACTCCGCTCAACCTTACGGCGGTCGGGCTCTTCAGTGGAAACCGGATCACGTTTACCGACATGGCCTTGAGCGAAACTGGCTTTACAGTTCAGCGCGCAACCGATGCTGCGTTCACGGCGGGTGTCAGAAACCTCACCGCGAATGCGAACACAGGGTGGAATAACACCGTAACCTATGTGGACACCAGTGCCGTGAAAGGCACGAGTTACTACTACAGGGCGCAGTCGTTCAAGCCGGACGCGGACTACTGGAGCCCGCTCATCGGAACCGCCGGTGCCCCGATCCCACTACCTAACCTCGTGTCTGGCTGGTCCAATGCGGCGACGGTCACCGTTTCGCCTATCCTGCAAATGACTCCCACAGCGCTGAGCTTTGGCCCGATCACACCCCCGCAGACGAGCGCTCCTCAGCAAATCACGGTGCAGAATATTGGCGTTGGCACCCTGACCATCACCAGCATGAGGCTCGTTGCGGGCGCGAAACCCAACAGCTTCTCTGTAACCGGGAATACCTGCACGACAACCCTGGCATCTGGTGCCACTTGCACCGTCACCATCGTCCTGGGTCCAACGGTGCCGGGCTCTCAGTCTGCTTCATTCACCGTCGTATCCAACGCTCCAGGTAACGGGACGCAGAGTGTTGCGCTCACGGGCGTGGTGACTGTGCCGGTTACCATTACGGCGAGCAGTCCCACCATGAACTGGGGAGCAGCCATACCGCTAATCACGCCTATTGCCGTCGGCATGGTGCCTCCGGACACCCTGGCCAGCCTGGGTCCGATCACCTGCACGACCACCTTCACGGCTGGTGCACTTCCTGGAAAGTATCCGACCTCATGTTCGGGAGCGAACAACCCCGCCTACACCTACACCTATGTGGCCGGAACGTTGACCGTGATTCCGACTACAGCCACGATGATCTCTCCGGTTCAGGGGAGCGTACTACCCTTGCCGACCCAGACATTCACGTGGACGAGCTACCCGGGCACCGGCTACTATAGCATCTGCGCTGGGACCCAACTGGGAAGCGGGAATCTGGGCTGTTCCCCCTTCTTGACTGCGACATTCTCGTACACGTTTACAAACCTGCCGATGAGTGGCGCAACAATCTACATTCGACTCGGCTCGTATATTGGAGGAGTTTGGCGTTATCTGAACTACACCTATACGGGAACACCGATCGCGGCGACGATGCTCACTCCGACGCCGGGTAGTACGCTCCACGGCGGCGCAGCCACCTTTACCTGGACAGCGGGCCAAGGCGTGTGGTACTACACGGTGAACGTCGGGACACAAGTGGGCTTCACGGACTTGGGTTATTCCGGCGCCTTAACCACCACCACGTGGGCGTGGACCGCACCAAAACTGCCAACCAATGGGAGCACTCTCTATGTGCGAGTGGGTACACGGTTCCCCACAGGGGTGACGCAGTACATCACCTATACCTATGTGGCTGGTCCGTAAGGGTTAGCTGTTTACGGTAGAAACCGCACACGGCCAACCGTGTGCGGTTTTTTTTGCTACGCCACGCAGCGGCTTGGTCTTCCGAGATTGTTCTCTCCACCGCAGCTTTGATCCGTCAGAAATGGTAAATGGGATTGGCATGTCTCGATGACATAGCACCCCCGCTCGATATCGATTCTACGCCGTAGGGGCGCGCAAATCTGAAACGCGGCTTCCAGCCTGAAATGCGGTGCTACCATGCCACGATAGCACCGCGTTCCCCTTGGCTCACGGACACCCCGCGTGCGAAGATCAGGGGCATCACAGGCCGCCACTCCTGGCGCGCACCGCGAATAAATCGAACTCCTAGCTGCCCGTGGTGTAAGTCCGGGTACGTGAGCTCGAAGAAGTCTGATGTCTGAAACGGCATAACCATAGCATTGAGTCATGGCGCCAGGGTGATGAGCAGCAGGAGGACATCTGGATCGCGAGCGGGGAAGTGGCGCGGTCACCAGGTCATCCTTTTACCAGCGGCTGAATGAGCTTCTTGACGAGGAGAGGTTCGACGAGTTCGCCGAGGGTCTTTGCCGGAAGTTCTATGCTCCTCGCATGGGTCGGCCAGGTCTGGCGCCGGGGATTTATTTCCGTTCACTTCTGATCGGCTATTTCGAGGGCATTGATAGCGAGCGTGGCATCGCATGGCGTCTGGCCGATTCGCTTGCGTTGCGGCAGTTTGTACGCATCGGAATTACGGAACAGACGCCGGATCACTCGACGATCTCGCGAACTGGTGGAACGCAGCTTCGCGCACTGTTACGACACCCGCGGAATGCGGCGCACGCATCTGCGCAAGCATGACAATATCCTCAAACGTCAGTTGATCCACACTGCAGGATTCAATCTGAGCCTGATCTTCCGCCGCTTGCTGGGCGCAGGCACTCCGCGGGAGTGGAACAACCTGGGTAGAATGCTGCTTTTGTTCTTGCTTGGGCTGTTTACGCGCCGCACGCATCGCGGTCGGCCTTGTAGAAGCTTCGGCGACAGTCTCATCCAACTTCTCCACATAAACGGCAATCCCTGCTCGCACGAGGATCTGCCTGGGATTAGCTCCTTACACCACGGACGGCTAGCGCAGCGGGGCGCCCGAGAGTAGCTGTAGATCCTGCCATCGAGAAAAAAAGTGAGGCTTTGCGGTATCGCGAAAGAACTAATCCCCTTCGATTCCGCTTTCTCTTCTCCGGCTCCCAAGGAACAAACACTGCTCCTTCTCTTCCTGTCTGGCGCAGGCCAGTTGCACGCTTTGGGGCTTCGATTTCGCGGCCGCCTTTCTCCTGACACCCAGGCGGCCATCAAACGGTCTCGCGGTTGGCAACGGGCTACGGTACGCTTCGATCCGGCTTGGTTAGGTGTCGCGGATTGAGGTAGCGAGCAGGCGAGCCAACGACATGCCCCGGAAGCAGCCGGCGACGGTGCGTGCAGGATGTCGTGCTCCGGGATGGGGGAAATCCAAAAGCGTCGACGGGTCAATTCAATTAGACTTGAGTCAGCGAGGCCCGCCCTGCCTCGAAGATTCCTGAATAAGAGAACGTGAGTATTGGTTATGTCACGTTTGGGGTGGCCAGTGCGACCAGCACGTGAGAATTCTCCAACCACACCCAGATTCCGATTTCCCACATCGAGAGATTATGAGCCTAAGAAATATAGCAAAAAACGGCGGCGCCCTGATCGGTGGCCCGGGCGTGAACCTTATCAACCAACTCCTCCTGCCTCCGCTTTTCCTTCATAACTATGGCGTTGCCAGTTTTGGCGATTGGCTCACCCTGACAGCTACAGTAACCTATCTCGCCTCCCTAAATTTCGGCCTCCAAACGTTTACGAATAATCAGGTGGCGATTCACTACAATCGCGGCGAGCGCGAGGAAGCTTACATACTGCAGGCGACAACACTGGTTCTGATTTTGGGAATTGTCATCAGCGCCGCCGCTCTGATAAGTGTTGTATTTTTTGTTCCGATCAATGTGTGGCTTCGAATCGGCACGAGTCGTTCTATTGTCTCGGCCACCATTTATTTGCTGGGGCTCCAGGTCCTTATCAGAATGCCCTTCGGATTTTTTGTGGGTATGTTCCTGGGAGTGGGCGAAGCACATCGCGGATTGTATTGGAATGTCGCCCTGGGGGTTTTGGGAACTCTGGGAACCGCTGCGATGGTGTTCGCGCATGTATCGTTCATTTGGATTGCCGCGCAACAACTTCTAACTGTGGCATTTCTCTGGATTCTGGTGATGATTGATGTCCGACTGAGGGCTCCAGATTTGTTTCCGCAGTTTCGATACGCACGCCCGAGACATTTTAAGCAGATTCTGAAACCAAGCGGCTACTTCGGTCTGCTGTTCACTTCCAACTTTCTTGTCTTCCAACTGCCGGTGGTTTTGATGCAGCGGATTCTGGGCCCCACGAGTGTAGTGGTGTTTTCATTGTCGCGAACCATCTACTCGATGTCCCGCCAAGGTCTGATCGTGATGAGCTGGGCAATTGGACCGGAAATTACGGAATTATATGGAAAGCACGACTGGAAGCGACTCTTCCGGCTCTATGAGCTCTCGGAGAGGGTGATCTTCGCGCTCGTGCCGGTCTTTTCAATCGGCACATTGCTGGTTACGCCGATCCTCATGACGATTTGGCTGCACAAGCCTGGATTGTACGATCCCTATGTGTGCATCTCGATGGCTCTTATTTCTGCTGTCATGGGAATCAAAGAACACAAGTATCAATTCCAAACCTCGAGCAATGAGCATACTTCGCTTGCCAAGCTTATGCTTTGGAGCTATGTAGTCATGATAGGTTTGGCTATCCCGGGAATCCGCTACTTCGGGATGCTGGGCTTCCTCGGACTTTGGTTTACTACCGAAATGATTCAAGTGCTCGCAATCCTGCGACTGAACGAACGGCTCTTCGCCACTGTTTCGAAGTTGGATTTCTCTCCCGTCTACAAGCTCTTTGCACTCATGGGGCTAGCGACGGCGATTGGCGCATGGTTCGCGATAACAGCGGAGCAAAGGCCACTACCGTACGTGGCGCTTATCGTGGTAGTCTTCGTGGGCATACTTATGGCAGTCGGATATCCTATCTTCGGTTTAGCCGAGGTTCGGACACGCCTGAAAGGCCAAGCTCGGAATCTGCAAAAAGCGCGGCTGAGTTAGAGTCATCCATCAAAGTGCTATCGGGAATGTCGAACTTTTGTCAATAGTGAACTGTCCCTGAAAAGCCTGGCCCGAGAGCAGGATGCCTCCTTGCCCTGGGAACAGATCGGCAGGCTCATTCAGCAACGGTTTCCAATTTCCATTCATCCGCGCAGTATCGCTCGGCAGTGGAGCCGTCAAAAAAAAAGCATTTGAGCGTGAAGGAGTCCACGGAATGTGGCTGGCATGGGGAACTCTCTACTGTTTACGAGCAGCTGCGCAGCCAGGTACTGAGTGTAAACCGAAAGCCACCGAGAGATCCGGGACTTGCCTTCTTTTTGGAGCGCGGCATGAAGGCGTGGATCGATGCCTATCTTAGTGGTCAGCACTTTCTGCAACCAGCAAAGCAGCACGCTCTCCACGATTGACAACCTTGTGTACGCCGGTTGAGAACGAGATGATTGTTCTTCTCACCGGCATGCTGATGGAACGAACTGTTCAGGAGGGGATATGGATCACGACGTCCATCAAAAAGTCAAAGCGAGCCATCTGAAGCGGACTGCCTACTTATACGTGCGGCAATCGTCGCTGCGACAAGTTTTCGAAAACACCGAAACGCACCCAACGACAGTATGAGGTTGCGCGAACAAGCGGTGAAAGGTTCAAGCAAATTGCAATATGGCGAATTGTGAGAACTAATGCTGCTGAACGGCCTCACTGCGATTCCTGTATGGAACCCACTGCGCCGGAACGGCGCGAAAGAGTTCAACCCACTTCGGCAGGCACGCGAGGTAATTTCCCTCGCGGTAGCTCTCGAGCTCCCAGTGCCAGGCGGGATAAAACTGTACGCTGTCTCCGGTAAGCTTGCCAATGCGGTATCCCAACGGAAGTAGATACTCAAAAGCATCGCGCAGGAGTTTCCTCTCGTTGATCCACCGATGATTGTACTCGAATTGAATCACATCAATTGCTTTGTCTTGGAGCAGGCCACGCGCGCCGATGAGAATGCTTAGATCGTGGCCTTCGGCGTCGACCTTCATCAAATTGATGCGTTGAATGGAGTGTTCCAGGCAGTAGAAATCAACTGTGGTGAGCGCGACGTTCTCTTTGTCGGTATACTCCGCGTTGACGAGGGCATTGCTCGCCGAACCAGGGACTTCTACCGCCAAAGAACCGAGTCCCACGTGATCCGAGCAGGCCGCTCGCGTTAGGGTAACCCCGTTCCAGCCCCTCGCGCGCTTTTGCAGCAATTCAAATGTCCCGCCACAAGGCTCAAATGCGTGAACCGCCACCCCACCGGCTGTGGATTGTCGAAGGAGTGATTCTGTCCAGTCTCCAACATTCGCCCCGACGTCGAAAACAACCGGGTTGGCGAAATGGCGAACTATCACGGCTTGAAGGTAGTACTCACCATTGGTTGCCGGTTGATTAAGAACGTCAAATTGCGCTTCGTACATTAACAACTTTACCGCGCGATAAAAGCTCTTCTGCCCTGCAATTGACCGGATCAGGCGTACGAATCTCCTGACAAACGATTGTGGACCCATGGTGAAATGATAACCCAACGGCAGTGGGGACCGGGACCCAGAATTTTGTGCCGATCAACAGCGGATCTGTGTTTAATAACAATGAGTTCAGATAGGCACAGTCACGGGGAAATGCGCATCCAAATTGATTCGTGAACGCTAGGTGACGTGGCGCCACAGTTGCCAGACCATAAGATTTTTCTGTCCGTCGCAGATTCGGATCATGCGATTAGCGCTCGGATCGAACAAATCCAGCTGCTGAACGAGCGCAGTCGATCCCCACACGCCGACCGGGGCTCGGTTGTGCAATTTTCGACGTGCGTCCGCACCTCAGCTGCGCAACCTGGCGTCGCCTTCGATAAAGATGATGGCCCTGCCCAGGTTGCGGCCAAACTCGATATCCGGCTCCGAATCGCCAATCATCAGGCTTGTTTCCGGCTGAATGTCAGGAAATTCAGACTGAGCCTTTTGGAAGAGGCCCGGCAGTGGCTTGCTCCAATTGCACACCTCCTTGTCATGGGGGCAGAAATACGACCCGTCGACTCGCGCGCCGCGAGCTCATCTTGCAGTTGGGCATGGATGCGATCCACGTCTTCAGCGCGATATAAGCCGAGCGCAACGCCGCGTTGATTGGAGACTACGAGGACGCGCAGGCCTGCCCGTTGAGTTTTCCAATCGGCTCTGCAGCGCCGGGCAGTAAATGGAAATGCTCCCAGGCACTCACGTATTCGCCTTCTGGTAACTTGCGATTCAGGACACCGTCGCGGTCAAGGAAGACGGTACGCAGGGTAGAAGGGCTGAATGACCTACCAGTCACGCGCCAATCATACCAGCTGGATGTCGATAGGACCACGATTGACGCACCAGTTTTAGCCCTTATCGATGCAGAGCGCTGGCTCGACCCGGTCGCATAGCGCGTGACCAAACGGGATGTGCCACTCCTGCACGCGTGCGGTGTCGCGAGGCGACACGCAGGCAGGCGTCGGCCAGCGAAGCCAGTTTGCCTCCGCTTTCTCCGGAAAGGCCAACCATGAAAGCACCCAGCGTGCGCGCGCAAAAAGATGCGTGGGCTTGCCGCCCCGACATTCCTTCGCGTGCTTACTTTTTGGGAACTCGTTCGGTTCATCGCTAAGACCGAATCGTGGCGATTGCGTCTGATCTCTGCTGGGAAACGCGATAGTCGTCGGCCAGTAGCGGTTTCTTGTCGTCCCGCAAGTAGGGAATATGTTCCCGCCAGCGCAGGAACGGCCATTCCACGATGCGGGTGGCGATCACCGCAATAACGGCCGCACTTCCGATCTGGAGAGGGAGCCCGACCGGCCACCAAAGGGCATGGGGCAGGTGCTGCACCACACCCCGCACATCGTCTCGTACGGCGGAATGCCATAAGTACAAACCATACGAATAAACGCCAAACCATGCGACAACCCGGTATGGTATCCAGTTGCGAATTCGGGTCGAGTATTCGACCATCAGCAAAAGGAACGCACCAAATGCAACGGAAATGAAGGAGAACCCCACCGTAAACATGAGGACCGTCTCCCCTGGTATCCAGATCAGCCAAGCGAGGCCGGCAAGGGATAGCAGCGCCAAGGGCCAAGCCTTGCGCGTGACTGTGCGGTAGGCTCGCGGCATGATGTGATACAAGACCGCCAGAATCACACCGAACATCAGGCTGTCGAGACGATTCTGTGTCCATCGCCCTGCACCGACCATGTTTCCCCAGTAGACAGTGGCAAATCGCAACGCCGCAGAGACGACACAAACCGAACAGCAGAAAACCAGCAAGCCCCTGGCGCTGAGGTGGCGTGCTGTCAGGATTCCCAGGCTGACGGCGAGAAATATGTAAAAGTGTTCTTCGATGGATAGGGTCCAGGTCTGCTTGATGCTCGTGCCCAGATAGTTTTGCAGATGGAAGAGGTTCTGAAAAAGGAAGGTATGGATCGGGTGGCGCCGGGTGACTGCGTGAAAGAGCAGCAGAAAGTAAAAGGCAGGCCAAATCTTAAAGATGCGCCTGACAAGGAAACGCGCCGCATTCACTTTTCCTGTATCTTTGTATTCCTTGACGAGCAGTCCACCCACCAGGAAGCCGCTCAATACAAAGAAGAGCTCAACCCCTTTACCACCCCAATTCGACATCTGCTCCGAAAACCCATCGATGAGGAATATGCCTGTTGGGGCCTTCCAGAAATGCGAAGTCATCACCATCAGAATGGCGATTCCTCGGACAAAGTCGAGTTCGATTCGCCTTGGCTTTCCAGGAATGGGAGAGGTCTGCATACCTAGTTGGAGCATTCCATGAGAAGGATCTCCTTTTTACGAAAAGCTGCGCGCGCTTGCGGGGTCCTGCGTCTGCGATGCTGCTCGTTCAGGGCGGGGAAAAGCGAGAAGTACGACCAGAAGCACGCCTCCATTTTAGCCTTTCTCTGGCAGGTTGCGCCATAGCGTCCCTCGGCTCTCAGGGGCGATTGGCCTATTTGGGGATGGCAGAGTGTCATCTCACGGTCACGCACGCGCCCTCGGAACTGTCTTGCATGAGGGGGGTGTCCTAAGCGCCGAGGTAGCCCGGGTGCTCGGTCTCGATCTCGCCGTGGGGTTCCTTCCCTTCCCGCGCACGCTCAGAGCGCGCAGCGGATCCTCAGTCAGGATAAATGGTCTTGGGCAGCTTTGGCTTCCAAGGCCTTGAGCCGCTTGGAGAAGGCCTCCTGATCTCGCCTTAGCCACACACAACGAACCCCGGCCGACGAAATCATCAAGTACTCCGGTGATCGATGTTGAAACGAGGACCCTATACGTTTGCGCGTTCACCAAAGAAAGTGACACGTACGTGTATCGGCTGCATGCGCTGGACCTGGTGTCTGGATCAGAAAAGTTCGGAGGGCCAATTGCGATTCAAGGCTCGGTTTCGGGCCCAGGGGACGGGAGTGACGGAACGAATGTAGCGTTCAATCCACACCAGCAGATACAGCGATCTGCGCTTCTACTCAACCACGGCGTGGTGTATATCGCGTTTTGCCTCATTCGATGACACGCCTCCTTTCCATGGCTGGATATTCGGTTACAATTCGCAGAGTCTTAAACTTCGTACCATGTTGAATTTGTCGCCCAACGGTTCCGACGCAGGCATCTGGGAGGGCGGGGGCGGACTGGATAGCGACAGCGCTGGCAACCTATATACCGTAACCGGAAACGGGACTTTCGACGCAGATTCCGGGGGACAAGACTACGGAGACAGCTTTCTCAAATTCAAGCAAGCAGGTAATTCGCTATCGGTGGTGGATTTCTTCACTCCCTACAACCAACTTCATTTGGATACTGGAGATGCGGATTTGGGGTCAGGCGGCCCGTTGCTTTTGCCAGACCAAAGCGGCAGCCATCCGCATTTGATCCTCGAAGGCGGCAAACAAGGAACCTTGTATCTGGTAGACCGTGACAACATGGGGCATTTCCGTACCGCAGATAACAGCCAAATCGTGCAGTCGTTAGTGACTATCGTTGGCCCGATCTTCGGCACGCCATCCTATTGGATGAACAAGATATACATCGCGGGAATAAGAGACTCTCTTAAAAGTTTCAACCTGAACGGAGGCCTGCTTTCCACGGTACCAGCATCACAGTCGTCGAACACATTCGGTTTTCCGGGCGCCACTCCAACGATCTCCGCGAATGGATCGCAGGCAGGAATCGTCTGGGCCCTAGCAGTGTGCTGAAAAAGTCACTCCCATTTCACTGCGTGTTCGATTAAGAAAAGAACATGCGAGGAATCGATCATCAGCAGGCGGATATGTTCAGTTATTTGTCTCCGGAAGCACGGGTTCGGAAGGATCATCCTCTTCGCGCGGTGGGCTCGATGACGGACGAGATCCTGAGCAACATGTCTGCCCTGTTCGACGCCATGTATGCCGAAGGTGGTCGCCCATCGATCCCGCCGGAGAAGCGGTCGCGCCGAGCGCGATGCGGCGCTGGTGATGCTGGAACAGATTCCGGACAATGGGCGCATCACCGTGGGCGGCCACAAGGGTTTCGACACCCAGGAGTTCGTGGAGGAATGCCGCCGCATGAACGTTACGCCTCATGTTGCGCAGAATGACGGCAGGCGGAGCGGAAGCGCCATCGATGCACGCACCACACGGCACACGAGCTATCCCGTGAGTCAGAAGAAACGCAAACGGATCGAGGAGTGCTTCGGCTGGCTGAAAGACATCGCGCTGCTGCGCAAACTGAAACATCGCGGCATCCTCAAAGTGGGCTGGATATTCACCTTCGCGGCCGCAGCCTACAACCTGGTGCGGCTGAGGAAATTGGTTCCCATTCAATATGTTGCCTGATGTAGCCGTGGTGTCCCCTCGGACGCCGAGAACGGTCCGTGGGACCAACACCCGCGGTCAAATATTTAGAACACCCGAAAACGGGCAAAAACAAGAGAATTAGCAGCGCGATACACCGTTTTTCAGCATACTGCTAGAGAACGCGGCGTTCCGTACCTTTAAACCGGCGATTCTGCACGCCTATGACGCTAACGACGTATCAAAAGAACTGTACAATTCACACCAAGCCGGTAGTCGGGACATGCTTCCCCTTGGAGTGGGATTTTCTGTGCCTACTATCGCGAATGGCAAAGTGTTTTTCGGCACCGCGAGTGAATTGGATGTGTTCGGTGTCATGCCATAAGAGCTGGTCGTGGCAATTTGGATCATGGTGGCGGAAATCACGAGCTCTGGCTTATCGCTCATCACGCAATCCCCATGTCCGAGGAGCGATTATCAGACCTGTCACTCCGTGGCATCGTGCTGAAGTTCCCAGCGACGTACAACACGGCATTCAGAAACTGCAGGTTGGATAAATCACATTTCCCCGCTGTACTGGCAGGCTATCCTTGATGCGTGTGTACTGTTCTTCGGTGATCTCCATCTATCGATAACTTACAGCAGTTAGATTGAAATAGTGTTAACACGCCCTGATATGGAGTGACCTGTCAACCCCTGCACATTCGTGGTGTTGTTTTTGTCGTTGCTTTTGCCGTTGATCGAGGACAGGGCCAGCAGCAGCCGGGGCAGGTTTGAGCGACGATTGATCAGTCTGATATTCGCGGGTCGGAACCGCATGGTCATGATCCGTCGGGAGCTGCCTCGGACTAGTGTCGCGAGTCCGGCTGAGCCTGTCGCATAGGGCGTTCGAGGATTCTCCTTCGTGCTTGCCCTGGCTGCGGCTGGCGCTGTCTTCGAATTGGTTGACGCTGTTCATCCGGTTCGAGGTTTTTGTTTTTTCCTTCTTAGGAAAGTTTTTGCTTTTGTTCTTGCTGTTGCTTTTTGCCGGTCATGCCGCCATGGCCCGCCTAGCGGCGGCTTCCGTCTTCACGCCGATGGCCCAGATAAAGCCCAGCAGTTCGCGCCCCACTGCGGTCGTGATCTTGCACTGCTCCTTGCCCGCAGCGGCCAGCCTGGCGTAGCGCTTGTGCAAGCGCAGTTGCGCCTTCCAGGCCATCTCCTTGATCTCCTCCGGCACGCCTTCTTGCCGCTTGCGCAACGCCGGTCCCACGGCCGGCCTGAGCCGGTAGCTCCAGGCCGCTTCGATAGCAATGCGCCGCAGATGCGCGTTGCCCGTCTTGGTAATCGCACCGCGTTGCTGCCGGCGGCCGCTGGAGTTTTCACTGGGCACTGCGCCGCTGTAACCCATCAGCTGCCGCGCGCTCTCAAAACGCGAGATCTGACCCAGCTCGGCCACCACCGTCACTGCCGAAATCTCGGCGATGCCGCGCAGCGCCTGCAAGCCGCGAATCACTTCCTGCATCCCAGCCGGAGCCAGCTTCACCGCCTCCCGGATCGCCTCCTCCAGCCGCTTGACCCGCTCGGACATGTGCTCGACCTCATGCAACAAGTCCAGCCGCGTCCACTCCTGCGCCGCCTGCTCGTAACTTAGCTGCCGCACCCAGGCCATATAGGGCTGGCTCCAAACCTTGACTCCGGTTACCGGACGACGCCCCGTGCGCAACAGAAACTTACTCAGCCGATGCCGTGCCCTCAACTGATCCTGCTTGGCCGCCTCGCGGGTTCGCACCAGATCGCGCAACGCCTCGGCGCTGGCATCCGGCACCCACACCCCAGTTAAATCACCCGCGCGATGACAGCGCGCCAGCTTGGCCGCATCCCGCCGGTCTGTCTTCACCCGGTCGCCGGCCTTGACCGGAACCAGCGTCGGCGCCACCACCGTGCACTCCACGCCCAGCTCGGTTAACTGCCAATACAGAACGTAGCCCGTCGGGCCCGCTTCGTAGCAGGCTCGCAAATGCTCCCCTGCGCCCAGCTTGCGGATCAGCTTCCGCACCGACTCGGCGCGGTTCGGGATCACCCCAAGGCCGCGCACTTCCCCATCCTGCTCGGCAACCGCGACCGCGATCGTCTCGGCATGGACATCCAATCCCAAAAATCGTACCTTCTTTTGCATGGCCGGTTCCTCTCCGCTTGTGGCTCTGGACTGTGTTCTGCAACGAATCACAGCCTAACCCACGACCAGCGCACTGGAACCGGTCACTCCATGATGACTAGTTATTTAGAAGGTCCGCGCGTTCGCTCGCTGCGATTTAGAAGGATCCTTGTTAGCGCTAAGGTCCTTCTTGGAGTCGGTCACATTTCGCTGCCGAAACATGATCCGTTGAGCGGAAGCTATTTTGCCTGCGCGCCCGGCGCAGGGATCGATTACAAATTGACAGATCGGCTATCGGCGCGCGCTGAGTACGAATACCAGATCTGGCCTTCGTTCGCAGGGAACGGCTTGACGCCGAACGGCTTCAGCTTCGGACTCACTTACGCCTTCGTGAAGTGAAGGGAGTCTGGTTTAGGAATATTTATGGCATCACCCTGCCACCGATCGTCCCTGCGCAAAGGATGGTGTGGTGCCCATGGATGCGGACGAGTTGCTATGCTGCCGGGGATACAGCACGAGCAATACCATCGCACGGATGAAGACACCGGACGGGCAGGAGCAGGCCACAGCCCGCGGATGATCGGCGTCATCACAAATCGTCAGATTTCAACGGCAAAGGACTTGTAAATCCTTGACGGAATGCCTCGTCAGGATATTCTCCCCGGGGAACTGGACGGGCCTGAGGCGCGGCTTATAATTAACACATTGCATTAGATATGACCAGACTATCGCCTCTTTCGATTGGCCGGTAAAACAGCAACCGATAACCAGGCTCTGCAGTGCAGAGCGCAGGAGAAACGCCAGCGCATGCCGAAATCAGTCTCCATCTGTGTGATCGGCTCCGGATATGTTGGACTTGTTGCGGCGGTTTGCTTCGCCGAGATGGGCCACCATGTTACCTGCGTCGATAACGATGAAGCGAAGGTAAAGACCCTGCGCGAGGGCGGCGTTCCAATTTACGAGACGCACTTGCCAGAACTGCTCGGCAAACACCTGGGGCGAGGCGTCGATTTCACTGCCAATCTGAGCGAGGCAGTGGAGCGGAGCGAGGCCATCTTTATCGCTGTTGGTACGCCCCAGGGCGAGACAGGCGCGGCCGATCTTTCCTACGTCGAGGCCGTGGTCTCAGAGATCGCGCGCGGGATCACCACTTACAAGGTCATCGTCGAGAAGAGCACTGTTCCGGTCTACACCAACGAATGGATCCGGCGCGTGCTGCATCGGCGCGGCGTGGAGCCCGAACACTTCGATGTGGTGTCGAATCCCGAATTCCTGCGCGAGGGAACGGCGGTAATTGACTTCCTTCATCCGGACCGGATCGTGATTGGCGTTGGGACGGAGCGCGCTGCCGATTTACTCAGGCGCATCTACGCCCCTCTCTTCGAGGGCAGTTATTATGAGCGGCCGGATGCGCTGGCGGGGGCGTGCAGCGCGGCCTGTCCCGCGAAACTGCTGGTTACGTCGCCGCAGAGCGCGGAAATCATCAAGCACGCGTCGAACGCGTTCCTGGCCTTGAAGATTTCGTTCATCAATGCGGTGGCCAACCTTGCCGAAAGCGTGGATGCCGACGTCGAAGATATCGCCGCGGGCATTGGACTCGACAGCCGCATCGGCCCGAAATTCCTGCGCGCGGGCCTGGGCTATGGTGGTTCCTGCTTCCCCAAAGACGTGGCTGCATTCCACTGGGTTGCCCAACAACAAGGGCTCAATTTTCAACTTCTCGAAGAAGTTCGCCGCATCAACGACGCACAGCGCGACGTGTTCTTCAACAAGGTTCGCGCGGCCCTGTGGACGCTTCGCGGCAAAAAGCTCGCTGCCCTCGGCCTGGCCTTCAAAGGCGATACCGACGATATACGCGAGTCGCCCGCCCTCGATGTAATACAGAGGCTGCTCGACGCCGGCGCGTACGTCACGGCCTACGATCCCGCCGCTACTGAACGCGCCCGTGCTGTGCTGCCTCCCTCCGACAAGATGCACTATGCGTCCAACCTGTACGAAGCCGCTCGCGACGCGGACGCAGTGCTCATTCTCACTGACTGGAAGGAATTCGCGGAGATCGATTTGCCGGAGTTGAACCGTGCCGTGCACTTTCCCATCGTGATCGACGGGCGCAATCTCTATAAGCCGCAGCAGATGGCTGACCACGGCTTTACCTATGTCAGCATCGGCCGCCCCGCCAATTACAACGCGCAGCAGGGAAAGCCGAGGAAGATACTGCTTTGAGAACTGGACTGGGGATAGTCGAAGTGACCACCCGAGTTTCAATTACCATGCCGTATTCGCCGGCTGTGGGAGTGACCCACCGCGCAAGAGCCGAGTCTTTGTAGCTTGGGACCACCATGAGACTCTTGCATGTGATTCAATCGGCTAACCCCGTCCACGGCGGTCCCATTGAGGGTGTGCGGCAAATTGCCCGCATTTATGGGACTCGCAACATTGAGGCGGAGCTTGTTACACACGACCTACCCGATGCCCCCTACATCGCCGATTTTCCGCTTAAGGTACACGCCCTCGGCCCCTGTTCACTGGGCAGGTACGGTTATTCGCGACGCCTGCTTCCCTGGCTTGGGCGGAACCATCAGAAATACGATTGTGTGATTGTCCATGGCCTCTGGCAGTATCACGGTTACGCATGCTGGCGGACCCTGCGCATGACCAACACCCCTTACGTGGTGTTCAGCCATGGAATGCTCGACCCCTGGTTCAAGCGTCAGTACCCGCTGAAACATCTCAAGAAGTGGTTCTACTGGAGGTGGAGGGAATATCGTGTTTTGCGTGACGCCAAGGCAGTTCTGTTTACCAGCGAGGAGGAGCGCATCCTTGCGGCCGAGTCATTCTCGGCTTACCGAGTCAATCCCTTCGTTGTCGGCTACGGCGTCCATATCCCGAGCTTTGATCTCGAAGCAATTCGTCACGATTTTTTCGCAAAATATCCTCTGTTGCGCGGCAAACGCCTGGCCATCTTTGTCGGCCGAATCCATCCTAAAAAAGGATGCGAGCTGCTGATCGAAGCTTTCCACCAAACCCTCGCTCACGACCCGGATTGGCATCTGCTGATGGTGGGGCCCGACCAAGTCGGCTGGCAGGCCGATCTGCACTTTCAGAGCAGCAGGCTCGGCATTGCCGATCGCATCACGTGGACTGGGATGCTCAAAGGGGAACCCAAGTGGGGCGCAATGGCCGCGAGCGAGATCTTCGTCCTGCCTTCGCATCAGGAAAATTTCGGCATCGTTGTAGCCGAAGCTCTCGCATGTGGGTTACCGGCCTTGATCTCTTCCCAGGTAAATATCTGGCGAGAGGTACAGAGCGGAGGCGCCGGCTTTGTGGAACAGGACACCCTCGCCGGCACGATCAAGCTTTTCCGAGCCTGGAGCCGTCTCGATGAATCCCAACGCGCTGCCATGAGAGCCAACAGCCGCCAATGTTTTGAGAAACACTTCAATCTGGAACACAGTTCGACCCGCTTCCTGCAATTGATGCAGAGCCTCGCTCAACAGGATCGGCATCTCGAGGCCCTTACCGGCTTCTCGAAAACCGGCGCCACTTTGTAGGCCAGCCGTCTGCATCGCGGAGTCGACATTGTGCGCGAAAGCCTATGGTGATCGAGGAACTTTCTTCAGAACAAGTCTGGGACTTGTGTGTTGTAGGCACCGGTCCAGTTGGCATGGCAACGGCCCTGGAGTTGGAACGCCTTGGTCGCGATGTCCTGATGATTGAATCAGGCGGGCAAGAGCCGAACAGCGAATCTGGCGCGGCTTCAAAAGCCCACATAGTAGATCCAGAGCGTCACGTGCCCATGGAAATCGCCGTCTGCCGCGCCCTTGGAGGCACATCGTGGACGTGGGGAGGCCGATGTGTGGCCTACGACGACATTGACTGGATGGACCGGGACTTTGTTGCCGATGGACGTTGGCCGCTGAAGCACGACGAGCTTCGGCCTTGGTACGAACGGGCAACAGAGTATCTGCTTTGCGGCGGCGGTCAATTCCTGATTCCTTACCATCGCCACTTGGCTCAAGGCTTGACGTTGGATTTCGTCGAACGCTGGTCCCGCGAGTCAAGAGTGATTCTGGAGCATCGGGAGCGCCTTGTTCAATCAACACAAATCAGGCTCAGTCTTACGTCCACCGTGACGGCTCTGAATTTGAACTTGGCCGGGGACCGCGTTGAGAGTCTCACGGTCGCCACGTCTCGTGGTTCGGTCCGTGTGAAGGCAAAGAGGATCATCCTGGCAATGGGTGGTGTCGAGACGACGCGGCTTCTTTTGCATACGCAACGAAACTGGCCGCACCACTTTGGTGGAGTCAATGGCCCACTGGGTCGTTACTACATGGGGCACATCTCGGGTAAGATTGCGAGTATCGCTTTTGACGATCCGAAAATATTTCGCGATCTTGATTTCAAACTGGATGTCCCGAACGGGGCCTACTATCGAAGACGGTTCATGCTCACGGCGAAAGCGCAACTGGAGGGCAAGGTGCTCAATACTGCCTTCTGGCCGGATAATCCTCCATTCTATGATCCCGGCCATCGCAGTGGAGTGCTTTCTTCGGTATTTCTGACGCTTGCCTTTCCGCCCACAGGCCGCAAACTGCTCCCTGAAGGGATCAGATTGGCACATACCGGCCCCCGCCCCTACCAACTATCTGCCCACTTCAAAAATGTCGTTTTAGGTGCCCCGGCGGGAGCCAGGGACATAGTTGACATTCTTCGGGATCGTTTCATAAAAAAGCCGAAGAAGCCTGGATTCTTAGTCCCTAACAAGGGGGGCAGGTACGCACTGCACTATCATGCCGAGCAGATTCCAAATCCTGAAAGCAGGATCACCCTTGGAAGGGAGACAGATAGCTTCGGCATGCCCCGGGCGGTGATCGATTTGCGCTTCGTGGATCAGGATGTGCTAAGTGTGATTGAGTCGCATCGACTTCTGGATGAGTCTCTTCGGGCTAACAAGCTTGGCAACTTAGAGTATTGGTATTCTGGTGAGCGCCTTGGGGAACGAGTGTACGAACAGGCAGCGGATGGATTTCATCAGGTCGGAACCACACGGATGGGACTGGATCCGCGCGTGAGTGTTGTTGACCCTGACCTTAAAGTACATGGAGTTGAGAATCTGTTTGTCGTCTCTTCGAGTGTATTTCCTACATCCGGACAGGCAAACTCGACGCTTCTCACGGTGGCGTTTGCAATGAGGCTGGCGCATGGGCCGCTGCTGACATGAACTCCGCAAGTGAATCGAGGAAGTCACAATGAATGAAATCGAACTGGGAAGTTCGGGAATGCGAACTCCTCAAATAGGGTTCGGTTGTTCGGCTCTGCTGGGCAGGTCGGGGAGGTCTGACTCGCTAAAAGCTCTCGGTGCTGCATGGGACCAGGGCATTCGCTTTTTCGATACGGCGCGAGCCTACGGATACGGTGAATCCGAGGGCCTTCTTGGTGAGTTTTTGCGCGGGCGACGGGATCAGGCAGTCATCGCAACCAAGTTCGGGATCCTGCCATCCCCCCAAGCATTATGGAAGAAAGCGGCGAGGGCTGTTGCGCGCCATGTGCTGGCGGCGGCTCCATCCTCACGCAAGATATTGCGGAAGGGTGCAGCAACACAGTTTCACTCCAATCAGTTCACGGTCGCAGTGCTGAAGCAAAGCATTGAGGAAAGTCTTCAGAAATTGGGGACTGATCGCGTCGATTTCCTGTTTATGCATGCGGCACCCGCGAGCGCTCTGGAACAGGAGGATCTCCTGGATGCCATGGGGCGTCTTGTGGAGTCTGGCAAAGTGAGGGTGGCGGGGATTTCCGCTGAACCGAATGTTATTGCCCTCGCACTCGAACGCCGAATCGCGCCGCTGAATGCTCTGCAGTTCCCGTGCAACGTGTTCGAACTTTCCGCAGCGATCCGTTTTTCGAAAATCGGGAGCGGCGGTCACGTTCTGGTCGCGAACCACCCGTTTGGAGGGGTTGCTCGCGTGCAACCGTGCCGTGCATTGCTTCGAGAACTCGCGGACAAACCAGGCTTTGACCCGGTTCTGAAGGAAAAGCTCGGCGGACTGGAAGATGGCGTTTTCGCAGACCTGGTACTCAATACGATCCTGCGCGACACGGGGATCCACGTCGTAATACCTGCGATGATGCGGGTCGAGCACGTTCGAGCCAATGTACAGGCGATCACTCAGTCCCGTTTCACTTCTGCGGAAATTGCGCAGATTCGCAAAGCATTTGCGTCTGTTCCATCCCGGCTGTGACTTGATCTGGCATACCAGGTTCCCAGGTGCCCAGATTTTGGAATCGGATAGCAGTGACAATGGACCCCATTGATGGCCGCTACGCGGGTTGTCTTCTTTAACCTCGGAATATTCCGCGCACCAAAGCCTGGCGGAAATCCAAGAGCTGAAGTGCAAGCTCGAATGCTTCTGCTAGTCTGTTCTTGAGAATTCGATTGCATTCAGGTCCAACCATCAGAAGAGTATTGATCTATCGTCTTGGCAGCCTGGGGGACACGCTCGTCTCTCTACCTTGCCTTCACCTGATCGAACGCGCTTTTCCGCAATCGGAGAGGGTTCTTCTCACCAATTTCCCGGTGCACGCCAAGAGCCCGGCAGCAGCGGCCGTTCTCGGCGACTCTGGACTTGTCCATGGCTACTTGCGTTATACCGTCGGTACACGCAGTCCGACTGTGCTATTGCGATTAGCTCTGGAAATCCGCCGCTTCAACCCTGATGTTCTGGTGTATTTGATGCCGCTGCGCGGCCTGAAAGCTGTCAAGCGGGATCGTTGGTTCTTCCAATGGGCAGCGGGCGTCAGGCGCATCGTCGGCCTGCCCGCCACAGAGGCTGATGTCACCCGAAAGCCAGACCCGAGCACGGGTATGTACGAAGCCGAAGCCAGGCGGCTGGCTCGAGGGGTGGCTGACCTGGGGAATGCTGCGCCGGATGATCTCGCAAGCTGGGACCTTCGCCTTACACCATCGGAGAGGCAAATGGCGCGGACGGCGCTCGGTCCTTTGGCCGGAAGACCTTTCCTCGTCTGCGGCCCGGGTACCAAGATGCAGGCCAAAGACTGGGGCCAGCAAAACTGGCGCGAATTGCTGCGCCGGATCGGTGCAGGTTATCCAGGATACGGCATTGTGGTTGTGGGCGCCCAAGAGGACTCGATCGTGGGCGATTTTGCTTTGAATGACGTGGGTGGACCAAAACTCAATCTGTGCGGTCGTCTCACTCCGCGCCAAACAGCAGCGGTCCTTGAATATGCTTCCATATTTCTCGGGCCGGATTCCGGGCCAATGCATCTGGCCGCATGCGCGGGAGTACCCTGCGTCATCGCCTTCTCTGCGCGCGGGCTACCCGGCGTTTGGTATCCGGCAGGTCAGCAACACAGGATCGTTTATCACCAGGTGAGCTGCTTTGGGTGCAATCTCGAGACCTGCACCGTCGAGGCACGGCGCTGCCTTACCTCGATCACCGTGGACGAAATGGCCGCGGCCGTGGATGCGGTGCTTTCCCGGTCAAAGTGAATCGCGATGGAATCGGTATCTCATTTTCGAGTCTGCAGCGAATTTGACCTCCACTGGCCATGGCAATCCAAATCATCGCTACTGTAACTGTTCCAGAACCGCATCCACCATGTAGCGCAGCGATCCAGTCTTCACTCCATTGAATCCCACGCTCGCAATGACAGGTATGCCGGCTGCCGCATGAGCGGTAATGGCCGATGTGGTGTTGGTGTAAGCTGTCATGCAGTCCGGCTTCTGCGTCTGGCCCACACTGTGCCCGACGACAGGAGAGAGGTAGGCATTGACTGAGAGAGTTCCGGAAACACACGGAGATTCGATGAAAACGCTGATGGTAAGGCGGAAGGTGCCGCCTCTGTCGGGAGAATAGTTGATGATGTAATTCACCGCAGTGGTTTGAGCGTCGCGCGCGGCATGGGCCACCACGGCTGGAAACTTTGGCTGATCGGGGATCGGTTTGTCGTCTTGGCCTGAAGCCATCCTCAGCACAGCTGGCCGGAGAGGGAGAGCTATGTCCGTGTCCTCTTGCCTGCAGATGGCCACCCACTTTCCGTCCTCGCGCAGAAAGCGGGTCGCGCCCGGATTGGGTCCGGGATCAGGCACCATGCCGGCGCTGTGAATCGGTCCGCTGGCGCCGAAGGCGTTACTTAAAGCCAGCGTGCCATTTCCCTGGGGCAGATCGATAGTGAAACCGCCTCCGGTGGGCGGCGCATTGAGAGTCCAGGTGTGTGTTTGTTCTGAAGTATCGATGGCGGAAAATTTCAGACTAGCGGGGCCGCCGTTGGTTTCGCTTTGCATGGTGGACGCGATCAGCGGTTCATTCTTGAGATTCAGGCCTTTGCCGTTGAGAGACAGGATGTTAGTGGCGGGGGTGTAGGTGAAGGTGCTCACTCCGCCGTTGCCCACTAACTTAAAAAAATCGTAATAGAAGGCGCTGTCACTACATCCCGATGCGGGGCATCCGATATAAAACGCTGAACTCCCGGGGGGATCAGGAGCATACATCATTGCCAACCCATAGTTGAAGAGTCCGGAATTCCTGGCACCGCCCAGATAGATTCCGCCGGGAGGGGTGACCGTTCCTCCATGGTAAGCATAAGTTGTAGCCGGTTCTAAATTGGAGATCTTGTCGGCAGAGTAGGAACTGGGGTCGGCTGGATTGCCGCCGGAAATGCCTTGCCCCGCCAGAGCGAGGGCTCGACTCCAGCCACTCAGCCTCATCGGGTTGTTGATGATCAAAGTCCTGCGTTCGGAATCCATCGCGGCCGCATAGTGATGAACGTTTTCGACGCTGTCGTTCACAGTCCAGGCGGCGGAATTGGGTTCGAGGGTAAAGGTTCCATTTACGGCAGGAGGAGAAATCGAGTGATCGAGCACATCGAGAACCTCCGCGCCCGACCAGAGATTGAACGCCGAATTTCCTGACGCGGATGTGCCAAACGAAACCTCGGCGCTGGCAGACGTTGCACCGGTACTGGAGCCCTGCGAGCAGCTGAGCTGGCCAGTGGTTGTGATTTTGGTGTTTGTGCAAATACCGTTGAACCGCGGGTCGGCCGCATTGGAAATATACACGGAGGCAGCATTGTAGAGCTCTGGATGCTGAACCTGATTGCCTCCACCGGGCGTCATCGTGACGAGGCCATCGTGGTTGTTTAAGTGAGCCGCCGGGAGCCTGAGGAAGGTGACGTTGCCCGGCCAATAGCCCCCCCTGAACGTTCCAATCGAAAAGGCGAAGTAACGATAGACGATTGTGTGAGAATCTGTCGCGCCCAGGATATCGATAGGATAGCGGATCTTCTGCTTGTCCACTGTCACTGAATTCGCCGCGAATTCAATGAAGGTGCCGCAAGGGCCACCTTGCATGATCCAACTGCCGGACTCATGGGCATGACGTAGCGGGACCGTAAGACTAACGGGACTGGTTCCACTCACTGTTGAGACGATGGCCTGTTCGTGGTACTGTCCTCCGAAGCACACCAGGGAACCGGGCGCAAATTGGCCGCGACTCACGTTGACTCTGAAGGTCATGTTCGTATAACCGGTTCCGATTTGAGCGGCCACAGGAGTGACCACATCGGCTGCGAGGGTTCCCCATGCTGTGGAGGGTGTCACGGTGGCATCGACAGTAAAAGTTCCGGGAGTGAAAGCTCCGGAAGGATTTGTCTTTCCGGTAACGTAGCCCGTTGCGACCGGCCGTTGCGTATCGATGAGATAACGCCCGTCGCCCGGAAACTCGCAATCGGTGATGCAATGGACCTGCAAAGAAGTGGCGCCGGTTCTCCCGAGGGTGACGTAACCGGTGTAAACCGTAGACTGCTCGCCACCGGCTGCAGCGGTCACGTGATTGCCCTCGTCAGAACCGGCGACCGCTCCCCCGTAGTTGAAGTTGTAAAAGTAGAAGCCCACGTTATCTCCGATGCCGGCCTTAACCTGAGAACTCGTTAGAATCGACGAGATTCCCGGAGAATTCACGACGCTCCTGATGCTGATTCCGCTATCCTCTGACCATCCGCCGGGGCCCACCTTCGGAGTCCCGAGGTCGATTCCGGGGACAGAACTGAACTTGAATTGATTCATGCAGTTGTTCTTGGCGCCGGTCCACCCTGTTGCTCCTCCCGTCCATCCCTGTTGGGAAGTGTAGTTGCAGACCTGCAACCAGGAATCGTTTGCGTTGGAGAAGGAATTACGGGCGGGATCGTGAAAGAAATCGGCCCGATGGTCTGGGGTAGTATCTGAGTAATGAGTCAAGGGCGGAGCTTGTGACCGCGGCTTGTCTCCCTTAAATCCGTACTTCTGGATATCCGTGTGCATGTCGATCGTGCCGCTTCTTTGCTGATCATCAGCCGGCGGCGTCTGCGGTTGACCCTTCTGTGCGGAAACTGGTGCAGAAGGAGCTTGCTCGGCACGAACTTCGGCGAGGGTGACCTGTGGCCGCGCCGGCACGAGCCAATGTTCGCGACGAGAGCTTCCATCCTTGAGATGGTAGTCAGCGGTGTAGAGCATACCGGTGGGCGCACCGGCGTTGGAAATCAGGTCGATGGCGACATGGCCGTCTGCGCCGATGGTTGTCGTCAGGTTTCCAGCAGGCACCTGTTCGTTCGACGGGGTGGTAAATGCGGGCCAGCTAATGGTGATTGTGCCAATGGCATTAGTGCCATCCGGTTGATGGACTGATCCCTGAATGTTGGTCGTACCGGCTGCTCGAGCTACGCCAGTAAGCAAGAGGATAAGCAGGGCCGCAAAAAGTAAACAGACGGGCCGATGGGCGATTCGGATCTTCTCAGTCGACAGCATAAGACTCCTTCCGCAGGGCGACGCATCCTCGTTCATCGGCCCCGAACCTTACCGGCATTATGCATGATGGAGAATACTGCGAACTCTCAGTGACCTGACGAAAGACGCATTACGACGAGATCGATTCGAACCCTGCCATGAATCATGCTTACTCCGGCGGGTTCGCGCCGCTCTGCCTTCAGCTCCGCTACGGTCAGCTCTAACTCTCAAGATCTTCCTCAGCTCTAACTCTTCAAGATTTTCCTCGGCTCCCCTGGCCGGCTGTTCAGCTGCCTTCAGTGGATGCGGGGCATTCTCTCAATGAAGTAGAACGGCAGATCGGTTGTAATCCATTTCGGTAATGCATTTGACGCCGCCTCCTGGTGCCCGCGACTCTTCCCTGGCGCAGTTGTACGAGGCGCTGCAGATCGCGATGAGGTGGGACGACGGGCGCGTGCACGAATCGATCCCGGCAGCGGCGCTGCGGTCGGCTAGAGCCTGCCGACTCCTTCAAGACGGAGTCACGACAGCGACAGACGAACAACAAACGCACTTCGAAAAGATCGGTATGACTTTTCCCCTACGCCCCAACTTCGTTCAGGAATGTAGTGCAGACCTTATCTCCGTCGGCACTGATTCCAAATGACTTAGCGGCATCGCCGGTCACCTTCCGGCGGGCTCGAGCCAGTTGACCTATCGCGACCTGAGCAGTAAACTAGCCTTAGACCGGCTGTGATGCCAAGAATCAGGGGGCAATTGAGCGTTCGCATTGCTTGACCCGCAGTTGGTCTTGCAATGAAACGGGCCACACTTCATTCACTTGTGTGCGTACATAAACCTTGAATGATCGTCGCCCAAACTTTACCACGGTATTCCAAGATGTGTTTCGCTCTGATTCTCACACATGGCTGTGCCCGGCCTTAGAGATTGATCCCTGCATCGCAAGGCCGGTTGCCAGTCCTTACAGTCCTTAGCGGGTTCTGTTCGGACGCTCTAACACACAAGTACAACCGGTCGAGATATTGAGGCACCGATCTACTGCTCTTTGCTCAAGAATTGAGTTTGAAGGTCTTGAAATACAGGATTCAGGGACGCAGAGTTCTGCAGACTCCTTCTGCCGATCATCGGCTAGCACTTCCCTTCAAAAAAACAAGGTCAGGGTTAGAGAATGGAAAGAACTCAGATTTATGCTCGCCTCGGTAAAATCTTTGAAGACGTTTTCGACGACAACTCTATCGCCATCACGCCGGAGTTGTCAGCCAAAGAGGTTGATGGATGGGACAGCCTTACACACATCCGTTTAATTCTCACCGTCGAGAGATCTTTCAAGATCAGGTTTTCTCCGGCTGAAGTTGGGAAGCTCGAAAATGTGGGTCAGTTAGTCGCACTGATCGAGAGCCGAGCATAGAACCAAGCCTCGGCTTCTCAATCTTTGCTAACTCGGGCCTGTATCTTTTGCTCACTGGTGAGGAGAAGATGGAGCCTGTCTAACCACAATGGAACGCAAAAATCCGGCAAGGACTTACCCTTAGCATGAATTCTCTCTATAGGGAACTGCAATGGCTTCCTCGTCCGCCTGAGAATTTCTCTGAGCAATTGCAGGGATTGAAAGTTTCGGCGGATCCCCTGGGCAGTTCCATTCAGGCGTTGGCTTCGTACGCGCTCGACCTCAACCAGCTAACGAGGCTGGCCAAAGTCATCAATCGCGCCCGCGACGAGAACAAGCCGCTCCATCCGCTAACACCTTTCCGGCTGGCAATCCTCAGCAACTCGACGGTTGACATGCTGGTGCCCGCTTTAACCGCGAGTGCCGCCCGGCACGGCTGGGCGCTTGAGATCATCGAGCCGTCCTATGATCAAGTTGCACAGGAAGCGCTCACTCCCGATTCCCGAGTGAACAGCTCTCGGCCGGACGCAGTGTTGTTCGCGCTGGATTACCGTGCTTTGCCGCTGAAGCTCACCCTCGCCGATCCTGACGCTTCTCGCGCCACCGTGCAGGGAGCACTCGGGTACCTGCAGGCGCTGCGCAACGGCATCAAGGACGGCTCGAATGCGATCTGCATTTTTCAGACCTTTGTTCCCCCGCCGGAAACCCTACTGGGCAGCTTGGATCGCGCCTTGCCTGGCACTCTGCGAAACGTGATCGATAGCATCAATCGCGAGCTCTCGGAAGCCGCCATGGCTGGAGGCGATGTGCTGCTTGATGTCGCGGCCTTGGCAGAGACTGTCGGCCTCGCAGACTGGCACAATCCCGGTCTGTGGAATATAGGAAAATTTGCGTTCTCTGACGAGTTGATTCCTTTGTATGCGGATTACCTTGCGAGGGTCATCGCCGCGATTCGAGGTAAGAGCCGAAAGGTACTGGTTCTGGATCTCGATAACACCGTCTGGGGTGGTGTTATCGGGGATGACGGCCTCGAAGGTATCCGGATTGCACAGGGCGATGCTGTTGGGGAAGCACATCTAGCGGTGCAGCGCATGGCACTTGATCTGCGCAAGCGGGGCATTGTTTTGGCCGTATCGTCGAAGAACGCCGATGAGGTCGCGCGTTCCCCCTTCGAGAAACATCCCGAGATGCTGCTGAAACTCACTGATCTGGCGATCTTTCAGGCCAACTGGAACGACAAGGCTACCAACATTCAGGCCATCGCAGACCAACTGTGTCTCGGGTTGGATTCACTGGTTTTTCTTGACGACAACCCTGTGGAGCGTGGCTTGGTACGCCGTCTCTTGCCTCAAGTTGCGGTGCCCGAGCTTCCTGACGATCCGTCGCTCTATGCACGGACGCTCGCAGCAGCCGGCTATTATGAAGCCATCAGTTTCTCGACGGAAGACCTCAAACGCGCCGGATTCTATCAGGACAATGCCCGGCGCGCCGATTTGCAGAAGCAAGTGAATGGAGTGGATGCGTACCTCGCGTCACTGGATATGACCATCGTCTTCCAGCCTTTTAACGCGATGGGACGTGCCCGGATTGTGCAGCTCATCAACAAATCGAACCAGTACAACCTAACGACCCGTCGGTATACCGATCCGGAGATTGCCGCGCTTGAAACAGATCCCGAAATCTTCACTCTTCAGGTTCGCCTCTCGGATATATTTGGCGATAACGGAATGATTAGCGTGGTGATTTGCCGGCCGGGTGGCGTAGGCGTCTGGGACATCGATACATGGCTGATGAGCTGCCGTGTCCTGGGTCGCAAAGTGGAACACGCAGTGCTCCGGGAATTGCTCAAGCACGCAAGCGAGCACGGCATCCACACAGTGCGGGGTACATATAAGCCGACAGACCGCAACAAGCTGGTTGTGGACCATTACGCGAAGCTCGGATTCACGAAGACCTATGGCGATCAAACAGGCTTGACTCGCTGGGAGTTACAGGTATCAGCGAGCGAACCCGAGAGTGCTCCGATGAATGTCGTTTCGTTGGACTTTTCGGAGCTCATACAGAGGTCGAATGCATGAACACAGCCCTCGTCCGCGGGAAACAGGAAGACCAAACCCGCCAGGTAGAAGGTAGGGAGGAATCAAAGTTGCCCAAGCGGGACTGGATACTATTGCCGCTGGTGGCAATAGCTACGATCTGTCTCATCGGGTTCTCAGCGGAAATAGCAGCGCGCCGTATATTCCCAGTATCCAAAACCAATCTCAACCAGTGCCTCATTATCAATGATTCTGGGATCCGCGGCGTTCCCAACTCGGTTTGCAGGGAGAAGACTGCTGAGGGCGCCTGGACCGTTTATAAGTTCAACGGCTGTGGTGACGATGCAGGAATGCCGTGTGGACCGAAACCGCCCGGATCCTATCGCATCATTGTGGTGGGATCGTCGTTTGCGATGGGAGAACGCGTAACGATTGAGACCAGGCTGTCTACGGTGCTCGCACAGCAACTGTCGCAGCGGACCCATCGGGAAATTAACGTTTACAACCAGGCTACCGGCCAAGGTTTTCCGCAAAATGTGCAGGCGAGGTTCGATGATGCTCTCGCACTAAAGCCGGACATGATTCTCTGGCCGTTGACTCCGATCGATGTCAGGAATGTCATGGATATTGCCGGGAATCGGGCCAAGCCCCCGGCCTTGATTCGGCTTAAAGACGATATTCTCACCGGCGTGCTGTTCGATCGTTTTCAAGGGCATGTCAATGCGACCCGCGCCGCCCTGGCGCTGCAGCATTTTATGTTTGAGGCAGAGGGCCCGGATCGTTACGTTACGTCGTACCTGCACGGGACTGATTTCGAGACTGGATACCTGAAGGCTGAGTACAGCCCTGACTGGAAAGCGAACTTACAAAATTTCGATCGGTTGGTTGCGAACCTTGAAAAGCGCTCCCTTGCGGCCGGGGTCCCCTTTGTAGCATTTCTGGCCCCGGGTCGTGCTCAGGCAGCCATGATTTCGCTGGGCCATTGGCCGGACGGCTACGACCCGTACAAGCTGGACGCCGAGTTACGTCGGATTATCGTTAGCCATGGCGGGATATGGATCGATATTTTGCCGGCATACCGCACAAAGCCCCATCCGGAGCTCGATTATCTGCCCGTCGATGGTCATGGGAATGCACGTGCCCACGCCATGATGGCGGGTCTGCTAGCGGATAGCCTCGCGTCGAACGGATTGCCCACCCTGTATTCCGGGCCGAAACAGGAAAAATAGCCATGGATACAGCGTCATTCCAGTTTATTGTCTTCGGTCTCGCTACCGCGCTTCTCATGAATCTCAACCGATCGAGCACTTGGCGCTCGCTCGTGCTGTTTGTGGCCAACATGGTTTTCCTTGGTCTGTTGGCGCACGATCCAATTGTCTTCCTTCCTTTGGCCGGCTTTCTGCTACTGGGTTACGCAGGCCTTGTCCTGGTCCGACGTGGCGTGTCGAAGGCCGTGGTCTGGAGTGTTCTCGCCGTCATTTTCGTATATGTATGGCTTAAGAAGTATACGTTCCTGCCGGAAGGCATCTTTTTACATTTTCCTTACTTTACGCTCGGGCTCTCCTACATATTTTTCCGCGTGTTGCACCTGCTAATCGAGGCGGGAGAGGGCGAAGAGGCGCGACGCATCGGACTTGGCCCGTACCTCCTATACACTCTCAACTTCACTACGCTCGTTTCCGGCCCCATTCAGCGCTTCGACGAGTTCGCCCGCGATCAGTTTGCCGACGAACCGATTCCCCTGGGGCCGCGGGTCGTGGGGCTGCAACTGGAGCGCATCATCCGCGGTTTCTTCAAGGTCAACGTGCTGGCCATGCTGCTCGACATGGTACATGTCGATGCCCTGTCGCAGATGTCACAGCCGTTGCCGCCATCGCTCAAGGTCTACGCCGCCTTCCGGCTGGCCCTGATCTACCCGCTCTTCCTCTATTGCAACTTCTCCGGCTATATCGATATGGTGATTGGTCTGGCACGCCTCATGCGGGTGCGACTGCCGGAGAATTTCGATCGTCCCTTTTCGGCCGCATCTTTCATCGATTTCTGGAATCGCTGGCACATTACTCTTTCCACGTGGCTCAAAACCTACGTATATAATCCGCTTCTCATGGCAATGATGCGGCGTATCCCTTCGGCAGCGCTCGCTCCTTTCTTGGGTGTTCTAAGTTTCTTTGTCACCTTCTTCCTGGTGGGCATTTGGCATGGCCGCACTTCGGAGTTTGTGATCTTCGGGCTCTTGCAGGGAGGTGGGGTCGCCGTCAACAAGCTTTGGCAGTTGGGCCTCACCTGGGCAATCGGCCGCAAGACCTACAAAGCGTTGGCAAAGAGCCCGATTTACGTTGCATTCGGTCGTGGTCTGACTTTCAGTTGGTTTGCCTTCACAGCCTTTCTGTTCTGGGCTGAACTGGAAGCAAATCGACAAAGTCTTCGCGGCCATAGGCGCCGCGCGATGGTTCACCGTGTGGTTGGCGGTCTGGCTATTCGCCACCGCGGTCTTGGCATCGTGGGAGTGGTTGCGGGCCGCACTGCTGTCTTTCAGCACCTCTGAGGGTCCCGTACTCACCAGTCGCTATGCTCGCGTGGTTTACGCGTCTGCCCTCGCCCTGGTCGCCTTTGTCATGACCATTTTAATGAGCCAGGCCGCTCCCGATATCGTCTACAAGACTTTCTAGAGCCATGAAGGGGCATCTGTAAACCAGTGCCATTGTGAAGATTGGCTATTCTGCACATGTTGTAATCCTCGAAGGGGAACCACCGATGATATTGGCACAGCGCACCTTCAGCCTCTCTGACCAGTTGCGATTTGCTTCCGTTTCAGGCGATAGCAATCCCATGCATGTGGATGCGCTTCAGGCACGGCGTACCCAGGCCGGGGCGCCTGTGGTACATGGAATCCACCTATTGCTCTGGGCACTCGATTCGTTCGCCGCCTCCCATCCGGACCTGCCGCCGTTGCGCAGCCTCCGCGCCCAATTCAACAAACTCGTCTATCAGGATGAGGTTTTGGAAGTACTTCTCAACCAACAGAGTCCTGACGGTGCACGTTTGAGCATCGGGGTTGATGGCGCGCCGCGGTCAAAGTTCAGCGTCAGCTTCGGCGAGAGCGGCGAGGGGCCTCCCGCTTGGGCCGCAGGACCGTTGAGACTGATCGCTCATTCAAATGTTCCGGTGAATCGCGCGATTGATCAGATGAGCGGCATCTCCGGCCGCCTCGCGTTTCAAATGACGGCGGAGCAGGCTGCAGCGCTATTTCCGGCTGCCTCAAGGTGGCTCAGCCCGCGCCGCATCGCGGCCCTGGCGGCCAGCACCTATCTGGTAGGCATGGTCTGCCCCGGGCTGCACTCCATGTACAGCCAACTGTTGATTAACGTCTGCGCCGAACCCACCCCGTCGAATCTCCTCGCCTTTCGCGTGACGGAGACAGATCCACGGTTCCATTCGGTCAAAGAAGAAATCGCGGGGGGTGGGTTGAGCGGAACGGTAGAAAGCTTTGTTCGCACTCCGCCTGTACAGCAGGCCACGACAGAATCACTGAAAGGCGTCGTCGGTCCATCCGATTTTGCTGGAAGCGTGGCGCTTATCATAGGCGGATCTCGCGGATTGGGCGAGTTGGCCGCCAAGGTGATTGCCACCGGCGGTGGCCGTGTGCTGATTACCTGGAAAACTGGCAAGGACGACGCCGAGAGGGCGGCCCAGGAGATCCGTTCGGCAGGCGGTGAGTGTGAAACTCTCGCTTATGATGCGCTAAGGCCAGCCGACGAGCAGTTGGCCTCCCTGCGGGTGACCCCGACGCATCTTTACTACTTCGCGACGCCGCTCATTTTTCGATCTCAATCGGAAGTATTCGCGGAGGACCGATTGAACGAGTTTTTAGCTGTATACGTCAGCGGATTCTCGAGGGTAGTGCGGGCCCTTCGCACCCTAGAACCCAGATTGTCCGTCTTTTACCCGTCTTCAATTTTCGTCACGGAGCGGCCGAAAGGAATGACGGAATACGCCATGGCAAAAGCCGCAGGTGAAGTATTGTGTGCCGACATGAACGCTTCCCTTTCTCCCTTGCATATAACCATAAAGCGCCTGCCGCGGCTCCCCACCGATCAGACCGCTTCGATTATCCCCGTGGAGGCAGCTGATCCGCTTGAGACCATGGTGCCCGTCGTCCGTGAAGTGCAATGGTGGCCACTTTGTCCTGACTCCCCAGCTATGCCTCCCACTCCCGTCAGACGCTCCGATCCGCATGGAGAAGCTCGAAAGCAAGGGCTTTCGGCTAAAATCGAATGATTCGAATCACCTAATGGCTTACCGCCCGGCTTAACCTAAGAGCATTCATGATTTCGTACACCGAATCGGATGAAACGCGGGGTCAAGGTCACATCTCCGACACATCTTCGCCAAGCTTGCACAGTTCGCCGTTGCAGCAGGGACACGTGCGCTGTTGGGGAAAATGAGTTCTGACTTCCCTTGGCAGATGTTCAAAGTGAGTTGCCAAGACCGCCTCAAGTGGAGATTGGTCTCGAGATCAGCGCCGCGGTAAGATAGCTAATTGCCTTCAGGATCGCGATCATCAGGAAGAACATTCCAAAAAACACGACCACCAGGCCATACATCGCTGATGGTGCGTAGGAGCCGGCTGCATTAGCTAAGATTCCGATGGGCACCAGGTTCCAGACACTTGTTTCCGAAGTACCTACAAAGCGGATGGTGATGAAAAAGAACACCGCATAGAGGATCAGCGTGTACACGGTCAGCGCGAACCATCCCCCCATGTCGAAGAACATCCCTGGGGCCCCGATCGAAATGCCGGTCGTGGTATCGTCGTCGCTCATCCTCCAGCCCGCCTTGTGCCCCAATTCATTGGATGTTATAGGGTTCGGCCGATCGGGCCACAACGCGTGAGGCACGACTGCGTAGAGTACAGGGGCCCACCGTTCGATGGACGTGAACCCGGACCTCAGATCGGCATCGATTAACATATCGTTGGATTGAAGAAGCGAATAGCGATTCACGATGCCGATTTTCGAGGAGGCGGTGCCAAACTCAATGGATTCGGAGTTTGAGGTGGAATCAGGAAACTGAGAAGGATCGCGGAAGAACTGGATGACCAGGTTTGCTTTGTCTGAGATTGATTTTGAATCACGAAGCACGAACCGGGTGTTCTGGGAAAAGGGATAGACAAAGACCCATGCAACTAAAATGACCGCCACCGAGACCAGAGTTCCGAACCACGTAAAGCGGTGACGGGAAGATGCCACCACAACAGACCAGCACAACAGGGGAGTAAGCATCCCCTCCTTTGAAGCGCTCAGCAGCCCGGGTATGATGCAAAGGATGAGCAATAACGCAACATACCAGTTCACCACCGACGCGCCCTTCGTCGAGACGATCCGCACGTAGGTTGCGAACATGACCGAGACGGCAAACAGTGCGCCTACAAAATGGCTCAGAGCCGCAAGCAGCGATCCATCCGCCGGTGGCTCGTTCAAGGTGAGTATCTTGATCGAGATTAAAACGGCGAGGGTGCATGAGAGGCCACTGATGATACGCAACTCGACGACCGAAAAATGAATGTGATCAAGAAGAGCGGCGGGGTGGCTTATCCACGAAACGACCAGGGCCGCAATCATGACACAAACAAAAAAGGCAGCGCAGACGCCAGCCGTCACCAGAGGGTGTTGCAAGCTGTAATCCCCGGGCTGCCCCAGGAGGAGATGGGTGATTTCAGGAACCGTCACATTGGGAAGGACCGCGAAAAGGCAGAATGCCCCCGCCATATGCGTCATTCCACCCAAGCGGTTGAAGCCCACTGCCGCCGCAAGCTGGGCCACCAGCATCAGAACCGCAAAGGCAGGATCAGTACCCTGGATAAGCTGAACGAGAAGCACCGCAGTAAGAGCGATCACCAGCGGGCGCAGCGGAATGGTTTTGGGAAAGGGTATGCGCATGCTTCATCTTCTGAGACTCTGTCTGGGACAGCAGCACGACCGTCGTAGGACCTGATCCGTCGCTCAGAACAGCAGATATTCTCATCATACGCGAAGCCATTCGAAAACCCGAAGAAAGCACTAACATCAAAATGTAAAATAATTAGGAGAGGGGTGCCGCTCAGGCAACGAAGTCTTCGATGGGGTGCGCCACGTCGGCTCGGTCGGCGGAGGCTACGAGATATTGCAGAGAATAAGGTCCCGTTATAGATTCCAAGTCGGCAGGGGTCAACTCTTTATATTTGTAGGTATTCGCCTCGTCCCAACTGAGCCTGCCTGAACAATAGAAACCTATATCCCATAGCACTTTTAATACGCTTCGAGCAGCTTCGGAGCCATGGAGCTCAATGACCAAGCGTGGCCGGTGTTTTGATAATGAATGTCGCGCACCGTCCAAGGTCATCGCTTCGGCACCCTCAACATCAAGCTTAATCACATCTGGTTTAGCAATTGTGTTGGTTTCGACCAGAGTGTCGATGCGAGAAACGGCCACATCTACCGTAGCTGGAGGGAGGCCATATTGCCGACGCGACTGAGACGCACTGCCGTGTGCGACGGCATCGAGAGTCCCACTATTGGACGTCAGATCATCCACCTGAAAGCTCGCCGTCCCATCTTGATCGCCAAGTGCGCACGGCAGAATCGTCACTTTGTCTGTGCAGCAAACGATTTTAAGATTTTCGGCAAGCAGCAGACGATTGCTCGGTATCGGCTCAAAAGCGTAGACATGGGAAGCCTGAAAGCGCTGAATCATAAAACGGCTGTAGAGACCAATGTTTGCACCGGCATCATAGACGACGTCGCCTTTTCGAATGAAGCGTTCCAAACTGCCTAACATAAATTTCTCGTGCGTGAGGGGAGCGCGGAGCCAATACCCACGGTGCTGCCGAAGGCGAATGACCATTGTGCCGAGCGGATTCACATTCACCCGAAATCTCACGTTAGGAATTAAGTTCAGCGCGAGTCTTCCGAGCCATGGTGTACTTCTGATTTTCTGATGAAGATAAGAGAGCATGCCAGCAAACCTCGTTCGCGGGGATATTGGCCGGAGTGTACATTATCAGCCCGGGTTCTAAGAAGCGTCAGGGATGCCGGTGAAGACGATGCGGGAGCCCAGCGGCCTTGACGAGCCTCATGCTCGCGAAGGTGAACATGCGACTTCGGTACTTGTGGTTGCGCGTGTCCATGGTGCTGGTATTCGCGCGCGCAGTCCACAACTTTGCGGGTGGAGGGTTGAAGTTCAATCGGACAACCTTCAGGAACTATGTTGTTCGACGTTCAAAGAAAGCAGCCCAGGCGGGCGTCCAGACAGCCTGATTACAAACGGTCGTTTTCTTTTACTAACACTACCAGCTCGCCATGAGCCGATGATCTGAACCCGAATCTTTCTAGTTTTCCGCATAGCTCGCGAACGTTGTAGAGAGAATGCTCGGGCTCGAAAATGATACAAGCAATACGATTGGCCATCGCCTCGTCCAGATTCGCCAGGAGTGGAAGCTCACACCCTTCACAATCAACCTTCATCAACAACTTTTTGCCGGTAACGCCGCCACTTGCCAGCACGTCCGCGAGAGTAGTGACCGGAACCCTTATAGACGTTCCGTTGTTGCTCTTGAACATCGTGTGTCCACCAATATTCGGACCGGAAAGATACAGATCGAGGCAGCCGCACTTGTCGGCGATTCCTTTTGCCACAGAAAATACATGGTCGATCCGATTTATTTGGAGATGCTTCTGCAGATGCTCAAAGTTGTCGGGATGTGGCTCGACCGCGATGACTGGCGCATTCGGCCAGAGCTGTTTACTGCGAAGAGTAAACAGCCCGATGTTAGCCCCTATATCAATGATCGCATCGAAGGGGCCGCACTTCAAAAGCTGTGGTGCTTCATAGCAATTGGCCATGAAGATCTCGTCGAACAGAAAAATGCTCCAGAATTCCCGAACAAGTATTACTTTGCCATCCTTGAGTTTCAACGGGACCGATTTCAGTGACGATCTCGGGTATATCTTTCTCGCGAGCGTTGAGTAGAACTGCGTTGGATGGGCAAGCACCGTAGAGAGTTTGCGAAAATACCGAGGGTTGATGACCCTCTTCGCCGCGAACCGAATACGAAATGGGACCCGTATCATAGGTCTAATTATACTTTGGGACGATGGGCGGAAAGTAACGCAAAGCTCATCCGGGGCCACCAAATTTGATGGTCAGAGCGAATGCAAAACCTCGTCGCCGGATTCAGACTCTTCTGACGTACGACTTCGCCAAAGATGTTTCGTAGTTCGCGTCGGCTCCCGAATTAAGTTGGACGTCTCAGATTCTTTTATTGGCGCCGAGAGACACTCGCAATCCTTTACCCGACAGGAGTCGTCCCGCTTGGAGAAACAGCCTCCGTTTCAATGCAGATAGATTGTGATGCCTGAGAAGTTCGATGAACTGCCATCCGGGGATGCCATGCCAAGGATAAACAAAATCGTTAACTCCCAACGGGTGTTGCGCGGGTTCGATTTCTCGAATGAAGTGACCGATGTCCTCGGTCCATTCTTCCTGGTTCGCAACCCACCAATTCGTACATTCCGACTGCAACCGATCCAATTCCTTCGACGAGGTCATCATCTCCGTGATGAATCTGTGTGCCTCTTTCCAAGACCTCACAGTTGGAAGGGGGTGTTTGCCCCACATCTGGGTAAAGTAGTCCAATGTCGGGCGCTTCTCGAGGATGGGAATTGCGCCAGCTTCGAGAGCCTCGTAAATTCGCCAACACTCGAGGTTTACGTTACCCATGCCGGACGGCGCAAATACCGAGTTGAGGAGGATGTCATTACAACGTTTCGGCGCCAATTTGCGACTCCGACCATCGATCACGTTCCACGTCGAAAGATGCTCGGTCGCATCCGTTGCAAACATGAAGTGCGGTTCCAGAGAACCTAAGTACTTCGCGATTTCAGGACGCGACGATTTGTTGATCGCACCGAGAAAGGACCAGATGTATTCGCGCTCCGATGATTTAGGGAATGAGCGCGGAATGCCGAATTCATACTCATTTATCCCGAGCGATAGTGGATATACCCGTTCGCGGCGAAACACACCTGACCAGTGAGTACGGAATACTCCCAGGAAGTTGGAGTATATCTCAGGGCAGAAGTCGTAGTTTTCGTCTGATAGTTCGACAAGGAATACCCGTCGCCCACGAAATTGGGAGTAATACTCCCGGCCTCGCCTCTTGACGTACCTGACCACCAAGACCGCATTGTCCCCTGAAAAATCTCCGGTGCGGTCGAAGATCCACTCGCTGACGCTCTTGCGAAAAAGGTGTTGAATCCAAGACAACTGCCCGAGATCCTCACCCTGCCAGACGCCGACGAGTTGGAGAGAGTTCCTCGGATGTTCACCTGTCGCAGTCAAGGTCGTCTTTTTCCTGATCGTCATATTGAAGTGCAAGATGCCTTAGCAGGGGAACCGTTTTCGCAATGGGCAATTCGGGACAAGGGACATGTCTATCCAAAAAATCAAGATGTCGTCGCGAAGCCGGAGGAAGGAACTTAGCGCGCGCTCGCTCACGGGAAAACTGATCAGTCGATTTTGTCTTAGGGCACCAGACAGAGGGCCTTTACATCGATTCTCCGTCTGAGATCGAGCGAATCCAGACCGGCATAAGCGTCGGCTGTTTAAACCTTCGAAACACAACGTGATCATGATTACTTAATCGCATTTGATTTCGTCGGTCTCTATCGTGGCGCGGGGGTCAGTTTCCTGGCCCTGCCGCGGCCGTACCTTTACTTTCCGGGCCGGGACACCGACGTAGACTGACCAGGGTTCAAGATCGCGCGTAGCGACCGAGGCAAGCCCGAGAACTGCGCCGTCCCCAAGATTGACTCCCGGCATCACCACGGCGCGGGCGCAGACCCAGGAGTACGCACCCAGTCGGGTAGGAAAGGAAACCAGGGGGAAGGCGGGATGGTTGTAATCATGAGTTGCGCAACAGATATAGGCCTGCTGCGAGATGATTGAGTGCGACCCCATGTGCACCGGAGCTGGATTATAAATTTCCGCATCGTCTCCGAGGCAGGCGGCTTCTTCGCAGGTCAGATTCCATGGAGCCCACACCTTGCCACGGGGATAGAAACGAGTGTTCGGACCCATTTTGGCGCCGAATAGCCTCAGCAGGAATGAGCGCCAAGCATGCATGGGCCGTGGCGACGTGCGATACAGGAGTACATAGTACACGCTCCATAAGAGTCTGCGTGCGCGGTCCGCAAATGAAAACGCTGGAACCAGGTAGGGATCGACCCTCGCCAGGCCTTCCACCCGCGCGATATTCGTTTCAGAGATCGTCTTCCTCGGCGCCACTAAGCGAGCCTCATTGGTATGACTTGAAGATGGCAATTTGTGTGCCCGCGGCGATCATTGCCTCAATGGCTCGCAGGCTGTAGACCTTCTTGTAGCTAACCGGAACGTAGAGAACATCGCCGTCGGCCAGGAGAAGGTCAGGACTTTCTCCCTTGAGAACCTTCTTCAGGTCTAGCCCGTATTGAAGGCGTCCGCTCTCGGTCTTGCGCATGAGTTGGGTGGCGCCCAGAGAGGCTGTCTGATTGGCTCCCTGAGCCAGCGCAAGGGCCTGCAATACCGTCAGGCGATCATTATGCTCGACGAGGAAGCCACCCGGTCGACCGACATCCCCGATGATATAGATGACGCCGGAGCGGGACACTGAGATGGTGTCGCCGGGAAGCAATTCAAAGTTGCTCTCTGAAATAGAAGCCGGAGTCTGCACCGACACATTCAGCTTTACCTGTCGGATGTCATTCGAATTGTCGCGATGGAAGACACTGGCGACCCTGCCGGCATTCTCGTTCAGGCCGCCGGCCAAGGCAATCATGTCCAATACTGTGCGATTGCCTAACAGTGGATACACTCCCGGGGTTCGCACTTCTCCAGTCACCGTGACTCCCTGGGACTGATACTCGATAATCAGCACGGTTACGTGCGGATCGAGCAGAATATCGGCCTGTTTCAAACGAGCGGCAATCGCGGCGCCAGCTTCGGCGGCCGTAAGTCCCCGCACGTTAACCGCACCACCGAGGGGGAGCTCAACCTCCCCCTTGGAGTTCACACGCAGGGCAGCGGATAACTCAGGGCTATCGAACACATTAACCTGGATCAGATCTCCAAAGGAAATCGGCAAAGACGGCGAAGCGGGGATCATGTTGCGCGTGGCCTGAGCGTGAGTATCGCCTGCCTGAGAGTGCATCGGGGCTGGCGACACCAGTAGAAAAGCGAAGACGGCCCCCCCGGCAATCAGGCGAAGTCCCTCACCGCTTTTTCTTATCGCGCTCAGTCCCATAAGCATCCCCTTGTCCTTTGTATGCATAGTAGTTGTAACCGTAGCCTCTGCTGGAGTATGTATAGAAGTTCTCGATCTTGAGGTTGATGTCGTTCATGACGGCGCCGAGGATTCTGACGTTGGACCGTGAAAGAAGTTCGAATGCACGGGAGATTGCCTTTTTCCGGGTAAGTCCGGCACGAACTACCATGACTGTACCGTCGGCCCTCGCCGCAACCGCGAGGGCGTCAGAAACCATGAGAACGGGGGCGCTATCGATCACCACATGGTCGTACTCGTCACGCCAGCGCTGAATGAGGTCTGCCATGCGGTTGGATGCCAGGAGTTCGGCGGGGTTCGGAGGCTTGGCTCCAGCCGGGAGCACGGTGAGGGTGGGTACTTCCGGAAGTGGCGTGACGTAAACCCCCTCCTCATTGACCATGCTGAGTAGATTGGATAAACCTGGCAAAGAGCCACTCATTTGAAACGCTTTATGGAGCGTGCTGCGCCTCAAATCGCTATCGACCAACAACACGCTCGCTCCGCGTTGGGCGAAAGCGATCGCGAGGTTCGCAGAAAGGGTGGACTTTCCTTCCCCCATAAAACTGCTGGTGACCACGATGACCTTGCTCTGCCGGTCGGCAGAACTGAGCATGATGGAGCTGCGGATGGTTCGGAAAGACTCAGCCGCCAGCGATTCCGTCGCCGTGACGGTGACAAGTCGTAATGGAATCTGACCCTGCCCGAACTCGGATTCCCTGACGGTCATGCCTTGCGACTGATAGTGTGGTATGGCACCCAGGGAGTGGAAACGCGAGAATGTTTCAAGGTCCTCGGAGGTCTGAAGTGTGTCGTTCAAGGCCTCGAGGAGGAAGGCGAGAAACACCGCTAGGATCAGCCCGGCAAGGCCGCCCGTCATCATAATTCTGCGCGGGTTTGGCTCAACCGGATACGGTGCGAGCACGGCATGATCGATAATGCTGACGGACGCGGCGTTGAGCGCAGCGGAGACGCTTGATTCCTTGAGCTTGAGTTGAAGGACATCAAACAGATCGCGGCTTGACTCGGCGTCTTCCCGAAGCAGGGCGTACTCGGCGGCGCTTTCATTCAGCTTGAAGGCCTGTTGCGTCTGATCGCTGAGGCGATGTTGCAGAGACTGAACAGTATTGCTGGACGTCTGGAACTCCTCTTCAACGCGCTTGGTGACATTGGAGCTCTCACTGGCAATCGCTTTCTGAAGAGTGGGCAGCTGGGCCTGCAGCTCGTGCACCCTGGGATAGCCGGGGCCGTATTTTGACGTGAGCTGGCCGAGTTCTAGTTTGACCGACGTCTCCTGGTCGCGCAAGGCTTGCAACGTGGGTGTGGGAGCCACCGAGGCCAGTAGTTCGGGATTCCCGGATTGGACCAAATGCACCCGAGCCTGCTTGATGATCTGGTCGGCTCGGGCATCGGCGAGCTGCTGATTGATGATTTTCAATCCGGCCGTGGTGAGATTATCCGTTTCATCGGCCCCCACGAAGTTATGCTCTTCCTGGAATTTCGCGAGCTTACGCTGGGCATCGGCGGCGTGATTCTTGAGGTCTTCCATCTGGACCGCAAGCAAGCCGGCCGCCTGATTGGTTCCGAAAAGGCGGTCTTCGACGCTACGTTCCATAAAAACGTTCAGCAGCTTGTTGACCAGGTCACGCGCAACCACGGGGTTTGAATGCCGGTAGCTCACTCTAACGGCGTTGGTCCGGGGAACGATGCCAACTTTGAGGGCGCCAGCGACCGCGCCGACGATTGCGGCTCGCTGGGGTGCAGAAAGAGAGTCTTCAGTAATGGGTCTAGGAATACCTTTGAATGCATCCGGAAAAGGACCGCGATTTTCTTCGCCAAGCTCGGACACGGCCCGGAATATGAGTGAAGCGCCAGTGAGACGAAAGGCCTCCGTTAGAACCTGCGTTGTGCCATTCTCGGACGAAGACCCGACGATATCGGAAAGCCCCATGCTCTGTGAACGAGAGGTGTCGATCTCGGCTGTTGCGGTCGCTTCGTAGAGCGGAACACGAGTTTTCGCGTAAATGAATGACACGATCACAGCCACTGCGACAATCGAAAGAATCAGATACTTCCGCCCGAAGAGAACCCGGCGTGCATCCATCAGCGATTGGCCCACGGGGGCCGGCCCCGGCGCCACTTCCAGAAAAGGCGAAGCGGGCGGGCCGGGTGTACTCGGAGGTGCGTCGATAGTTTTTAGCATATTGGACAGTTTTGAAACCCTTTGACTCGAATCTTCCGTCAGGCAGTGGCGAGAATCTTACTTGCACGTTTTCTGTGTTCAGCGGCCTGAAATGCACGAGACCCACGGCGGCAACGGTCAGTAGGCACGCTGACCCCCAATTAAACGTCTTGCGAGACGGGGCTGATTCGTTCCCCCAATTTAATCATAAATCCGGTAGCGGCGTTGAGCAGACAAGCGATTCATTCGCAAAAGTCAAGCGGGCTTGAAAGGCCGGCGAAGTTGTGAAGTATGTCGGTCTTCCAAAGACTCTCTTCGTCTCGCGGAATCAGAGAACATCGGCTCAGGGTTCCCTATGTACACGCGCCTCCGTTATCGGATTCCTGATTGAGCCTCCGCGTCGAAAACGACGCCGGCTGTGCGTTCGAATCAGGAGTGTGGCCGATCCGCCATACAAGCGCGAAGCGCTACGATTGGGTGGACCAATCGAACGGGCAGATTCCGACATGTCCGGAGTGACATTTTTCGAATCACGGGACGAGGTTTCGGGGAGGCACACGTCTCCGCATACTCGCTCCATTCCAAAATGTTTCCGGTTCCCAGCAAATGGGCTCTTCAGCTCATCGCCAAAAGGGTCCTTAACGGCCTCGAAAAAGCCTGCCGGCTCTTGCTTATCCGCAGACAGGGTGCTGGACTCGCTTGGGTTTGCATCCATTTTCAAGCTGAAAGCATCGTCCGGGGAGAGATTTGAAGCGAACTCGTGAGAATGAGGTGAGTGGGCAAGGGCACCCAGGGTGGACTGATGCGACAAGGATGAAGTCAGACTCGATGAGGATCGGGAAGTTCCTGACGGATCACGGCCTGAATTTACCTCGCTGGGGGCCAAGAGTCCATTGATCTTCGAGGCAGTTGAAGCCTTCGAGATTGAGCCGCCCTGAGCCATGGTGCCCACTGACCGCAGAGTCTGAGGAGAAGCCGACTGAGGAGACTGAAACGATGTAGACACCCCAGTCGACTGGGGAGAAGTCGACCGCAGAGTCTGGCCAGAAGGGCTCTGAACGGAAGAGGCATTGGCAAGAGCGGCGGACCCGGTCATGCCCCCCAGGTTCCTGCCCTGCAATAGGTTAGAGGCGACCGATTGAGAGGGGATCGAGCCTGGCGGCAGCGAGTGTCCCAATGCTCTTCCAGACTGGAGTTGACCTGCGGATTTGGAACTCGAGGAATCAGGGTCCACTGATACATCCAGTGCGACATCATCGTAGGCAGTGGCATCGATTGAACCGAAGGGCGCCGAAGCATGACGATGAGATTTCATGTTTGTGAGGCTTGTGATGGTGCTACCTGTATCCATATCAGCAACATGCGTCGACTGCGCGTGTAGATTGAGTGCGCTGATAGGAACGATCGCGGCCATCGCAAGGCGGAAACACTGCTGAAATGTCATATTCGTCAGGGAGATGGGTAAACCGTCATAGTGATTATACATGCCGCCCGTTCAGCCGAGGGCTACGCCACGGGACTAGTCAGATTGAACCCGCCGACCTCTCAAGACTGCTTTCCTTTGACGCTTCTCGATGGCGAGGAGGGCTCCGTCCACAAAACGTGCCGCGCAGCGACTCGAGGAATGGAGACGTCCGATTTCCCGTGAATGCACGGTGGACTGGGCGCGCACTTCAGGATGATCGATAAGGTTGAGCCAGAATCTGGGACAAGCGAGCCTCGTCTCGGTTTGGGTATACCCAACCATTGCGTCCAACCTGCACGTCGTCGGTCGGCCCGGTGCTGCCGATGCGATCAGAGACGACCACGGGCAGGCCGCAATAGAGCGCTTCGCTAATGGCGAGAGGATGCGGGTCGTGACTGGAGGGGTGGACATAGATATCAGCCGCCAAGTAATACTCGGGCAGCTGCTGGACACCAATGAAGCCCAACAGCCTGACGGCGTGACCCAGTGGCTTTGCCAGGCTCTCCAATTGAGGCCGCAAGGGGCCGTCGCCCGCGATGAGAAGAACGGCGGGGCGTCCACTCGGCGTGATGGCTGCGCCGAAGGCGCGAATAAGACTGGCATGTTCCTTGCGCGGAATCATTTTTCCAACGGTAAGGATCGCGACCGTTTCCGGAGAGAGACCAAGCCGCTGGCGCAGGGTCCTACGCACCTCGGCCTGATTCGCTAGAACCTTGTCGTAGAATTCGCTGTCGATGGAGAACGGCACCCGATGAAAGCGGTTCCTCGCGACGCCATAGTGCTGGAAATAACGTTCGTTCTCGTCGCCGACGGTGAGAAACATGTCCACCTTGCTGAAAATGCGCGGCAACACGAATCGCTTCGTAACCCGGACGTGCCAGGGACGCGGATGGCGAAGCTCCTGGTCGGTGGTCATCAGGACAGGAACTCCCGATCGGTTTGCCCAGCGGATGGCCTGGCTTAGATAGTTCAAAACGTAACCGTGAACATAGACCGCATCCGGTTTGAACTTGATCAGTTCGCGAACGACTGCCTTGGCTCGCTCGGATTCTGTAGCCGCAATCATGATGTGCGGAAATCCTTCGAGCAGATCGTCCTGCCATTGAACCATTCGGCCGAAGCCGCTGTCGAATCTCGGCCCAGCTCCCGCTTCGCCAAAAATCACCTGGAGATCCACACGCGGATCTGCAGCGATGCTGCGATACATGGGGCAAAAGTGCTGAATCGGATGTGAAACAACAATGGCCACGCGGCGGCGTGCGGTCTGCAGTTGATTCGACGAAAGCAATGGACTACTCAAAGCTGGCCCCGAAATCCTGATTTCGGGCCGCCATCGGACCGACATGTGCGACGAGAGTTCGCGGCAGATTGGATGTCGACCGTATCATATGATTTTCGATAGAGTATACGGAATTGTTCCCGGTCATACGTCGCCCAGAGGCACCAGTAGTACCCGCGCACACGGCTTTCCCGCGCCCGAGTCTGCTTTATAATGACACAACAGATTGAGGTGCAAAAAGGCGAGCTTCGCCCGCGCTTCTCCCGTGCATCGCCAAACTCCAAACGCGATGGCTTATAGGGCTTCCTTTCCGAATCTGCAACTGAGGGACACTGAGGGAATTAATGCGAACGGCCGACTGGAATTACATCGAAAGAAATACACGCAGCGTACATATCTTCAAGGAGTCTGCAACACAGGGATAACCTAGCGCGGCTGAGCATGTTAACCATCGCCGCCGTGTCCTCGTGATGGAACGCCATCGGCCGTAAATATAGAATCGGAATAACGCGCCCCTGGCAACTGACCAGCGGATGGAGCTAAGCGAGAATGAAAATACTGTTCCTGGGAGCCGAAACGTACACCGCTGGCCATCGTTCGAACGCCTTGCGACGACTAGGTCATCAGGTTCACGTTATCGACCCGGGGGACTTCGTCCCGAAACTACCCCTTGTGTCTCACTGGGGTCGCTATTCCGGGTGGGTTGGCGTGGCTTCTTTGATTCGGAAACGGGTGTTGTACAAGCTGGCTGGCGGCAGCGGCTTCGATGTGGCCTGGGTTGAAGGAGGCGGCTTAGTGTCCCGCCAATTGGTTGAGGACCTGAAGCGAGTCGCTAAACGAGTGTTGAACTATAACGTGGATGACCCCTATGGAAGCCGCGACGCGAATCACTGGCTTCAGTATCGCGACGCAGTGCGCGCCTACGACCTTGTGGCCGTGGTGCGCAAGCAGAACGTGGAGGAAGCGCGTTCGCTCGGAGCCCGGAAGGTTCTGATGGTCTACCGCTCGGCGGATGAGGTGGCGCATGTGCCCATTCAGCTGAGCGAACAAGAGCAAGCCAAGTGGGCCAATGACGTCGTCTTTGTGGGCACCGCTTTTCCTGAGCGCGGCCCATTTTTGGCGGAACTGGTGAGTTACGGGGTTCCCCTTTCGATTTATGGAAATCGTTATGAGAAGTTAAAGGAATGGAAAACCATTCGGCACTGCTGGAAGGGTCCGGCTCTCGATGAGAAGTACACTTACGCGGCGGCGATCGTTGCCGCAAAAGTGAACCTGGGATTGTTGTCGAAGGGGAATCGCGATCTGCACACGCAGCGTTCGCTCGAAATCCCTGCGCTGGGTGGACTCTTCTGCGCGGAACGAACGGAGGAACATCTGGCACTCTACGAGGAAGACAAAGAAGCTGTCTTCTGGAGCAACGCGGAGGAGTGTGCAGCTAAGTGTCGCGCACTGTTGGCGGACGAAGCCTGGCGGCGCTCGGTGGCAGAAAACGGACGCTTGCGCTATCTGAAGAACGGCTGGACCAACGAGAAGGTGGCAGAGAAGCTTCTGGAAGCCGTCTTCGAGTAAGTCGGAAAAGAGCCGAATCGAAGGATTTGGCGGAAGATCGAATCGCCCAGGCCAGTCAAATTAAGTTCCGAAAGCGCGCCAATCTATCCCAAGTTGCAAAGAATAAGAAGGTCAAAGATGTCCATCAAAACAAGGATCACTGGTGCGCGAGCCGTTATGACTTTCGACAACTGGCCCGCGCTTCTTCTGGGGCGTTTGTTCTATCGGAAGACGGGATTGGTCGTATATTGCAAGAACCAATTAGAGATCCTGGTGGACCATCGCGGCGGCGATGAGGCCGGAACACGGGAATGCATTGTGAGCGATATGTATCGTAAATACGTGCCACAATTCAAGCTTCAGGGGCCCGCGCATGTTCTGGATATCGGCGCGAATGGAGGGGGATTTCCATTGATGCTGATGCTGGAGGGAGTTGCACTGGCTTCCGTTGTCAGTGTGGAGATGAATCCCGCTACCTATTCAAGGCTGCTTGTAAATTTGCAGAGCAACATCGGTTTTTCTGCAGTCGCAATTAATGCCGCGGTGTGTGGCACGAACTCACCATCCGAGATCCTTCTTGCGCCAAGCCGGGGTGGTGTCGGGTATGGCATGAACGACCATATGGCCGGTACGTCCACTCCGCATGTAGTCGTCAAGACGACGACCTTCGAGTCGCTTTGCACTCAGTACTTCAGCGGCCGGGTCATCGATATCTGCAAGATCGACATTGAAGGTGCGGAATACGATCTATTCGACTCAAGCAGTGATGATCTGTTGCGAAAAATGCGTTATTTGGTCGTCGAATTTCATGACGCCTCCAAGACCCCAGCGGTGATCAGCCGCTTAACGGAGCTCTGTTTCTCGGAACTGACACATCAGGACGATCGAAGAAAGGGTGCGCGAACGGAAGTCCGGGTTTTCCGCGGATCACCAAGTCAGGAATGGTTAGCGCAGAGATCGGGTTCAACACGGTCGGAGAGCATATGACCGAACTCTTACACCTCCACAATCAACAAACCTGGTTAACGATGCGGGTTTGCAAGGTTTCTTTAGTCGCAGACCTGAAGACCATGAGTGCTACGTGAAGCACAGGTTCGGGTGTGCTGTCAGGGCCTTGAACTGATTGGATGAACTTCTACTGGTCGGGTTTCCAGGCAGGGAGTTGGCCGATGGAGGTCGTGGGCAGGATGATCAGCAACTGGGTGAGATAGACTTGCGGGTCCACATGGTAGCGCCGGCAGGTGCTTGTCAAGCTGGCCAGGATTGCCGCCGTCCTTCCGCCACGAGGGCTTTCCACGAAGAGCGCGTTCTTGCGTTCGAGGACCACGCGTTTCATCTCGCGCTCGCTCACGTCGTTGAGTTCCCGCCACTGGCTCAAGGCGTAGCTGATTGCGTCGGCCATGGGATCGCGGGGCAACAACTGCTCTTTCCAGGCGAGGAACATCGCGCAATTCGGCCAACACCGGCACCGACTGCGCCTGCCTCATCTCGAGCTTCTTTGCGGACGGCAGAGCTGCAACCTGCTTCTCGACGTCGTAGAGTGCGCGCACCATCTCGATGGCTTGTCCTGCGATCTCCGGCGCGGTCCTATCCGCCTTCGAATACCTTGCGGCGCAGATGTGCCCGGCATCCGGCGCGGATGGTGCCGTTGCCAGCTACAACGCCGTTTCGAGAAGACGCGAGTCTCCGATCTTAGTGAGGGCTTCCAGTTCCTCAGTCAGCGGGTGCGCTACAAGTGGCACCCGCACTTCGGCTATATGCCGAGGATCGAGATACCAACCACCAAACGAGCGGACCTTCAGTACATGGTGAAGCAGATGATTTCGGGCGCTAATACGCTCTGGTCTCTGACTGAACTTCTCCAGAAACTCAATCCAGTTCTGCGGGGATGGGGAAACTACTATCGCTTCGGCACTGGTGCAAGTCGTCAGTTCGTCATTTCGCAGCTTCTTGACTTCTATATTGGGGACTGCATCTGGCGTTGACTGATGAAGAAGCTATAAGAAACTCCAACGTAAAAGAACTCGGCTCGTGCGACTGCCGAGTCTCCGTCGTCATACTCGCAAAGTATGGCGTGAAGGCAATGTTGAGCAGTTCGTTCTCCGTGCTACGCGTAGAACGCTTCCGTAGCGGCTGTTTTTTGGTGCCGGTCCATCCTGTCGCGTCGCCGGTCCGTCCTGCGCAGAACTGACGTTGCAGAGCTGGAGCCATGAATCATTTTGATTGGAGAATGAATTGCGGGCGGGATCGTGAAAGAAATGGCTCTGACGGTCTGGACGAGTATCCGAGCAATGAATCAAGGGCGGACCGGGAAACGGCGGGACGACGAGATCCACCTTGTCGAAAAGTGTCAGGGCATCTCGCCCGCTCTTGTAAGAGAATGCTGCAGGTTGTAGTCCCCCCGCTGCCCTATATACTAGTCTGGAGGTTGTCGGGGAGTGGAGGATTGAACAAGCTGAAGCGGGTTGTGGATGAATATCGCGCGCTGGCACATATCTTGGACTGCGGAGATTTCCTGTCGCTCGTTATGACCACGGCGGTCAACTCAGCCGATATTCTACGCACTGGAAAGCTGACTTCAGTTGATGTAGCGATGAGCCGTAACATGACGGTTTATTTCGGGAAGGTCCGCCTTGTCTTGCCGCTCGCCGACATCGACCAGCATCTTCGGTCACGGAACGACAACCCGACCTTCGGCAATGTTCGCGAGCTTTACGCTCGAAACTGTTATCTTCACGGGCTTCACTTGAAGAAGCCGCAGCGTACCGTGCTCGATCTCGGTGCAAACCGTGGAATGTTCTCTTTATTGGCGCTGCTCGCCCTCGAAGCAGAACTGGTCGTCGGCGTGGAGCCTACAGTGGAGTATTCGACGATTTTCGAGTGGTTGCTCGAAGCAAATCATTGCGATCCGCTCCGTGCTCCCCGCTATACTCGATTCATTTCGAGTCCTGCTGTTGAACGAAATAACCCCACCCAACATATTTCTATTCAGACTATTCTCAGGGAGCAAAACATCGATCGAATCGACCTGGTGAAGATGGATATTGAAGGTGATGAAAAGGTGGTGTTCGACGAACCGGAGTGGCTGGCCAACGTCGATAACGTCGCGATGGAATTGCATCCTCAAATCGTGGGCGACCTATCCATCATCCCGGCAGCACTGCGGCGCTATGGATTCGAATATACCCTTTCAGACCAACAGGGCAACCCTGCAGGCATCGATTCAGCCATTTTCCTGTTTGCGTCCTCCATCGGCGCGCTCGCGCACTAACATTCGGCATAAGGAAGTGGTCCCGCAGGATTCAGAGGCCACCAGCCGTGCGTTGCTCGTGCAAGAAATGACGCGCATTTTCGGGACGCTCGAAGCCCCTTGTTCTCTGTTGAGATACGTGCCTGGTGGCGGCGGGGTGTCCCTCCGAACCAATAGCGGATTCGGCGGCCTCCTGGTGCCACCTCGCCTGCCTTAGGAGAACTCAGCCAGGGAAAACTGGAGTTCCCTCGTAATCTGAACGGGAGGACAGGATGAAGAAAAGCCGGTATACGGAAGAGCAGATCATTGGGAATCTGAAGCACCATGATGCGGGCGTGAAAACCGCGGATCTGTGCCGGGAGCATGGGGTTAGCGAGGCCACGTTCGACAACTGGAAGTTGAAGTACGGCGGCATGGACGTGAGCGAAGCGCTGCGGCTGCGGCGATGGAGGATGAGAACCGACGGCTGAAGACACCGGTGGCCGACCTGAGTCTGGATCGCGAAGCGCTGAAAGCGGTGATCCGAAAAAACGGCTGGAGTTTGCCGGCCTGAGAGAAGATGTGGCGTTCATCTCAGCGGCATTTCATCTGAGCGAACGCAGGGCATGCAAGCTGTTGGGCGTGGATCGAGCCACTTATCGGTATGAGCCGAGGCCGGATCGGAATGCGAGCGGATCATGGTAGCGCTGGGTCACGCCGGTTCTGAGCAGGTGAAACAGGACCTGTGCATCCTTCGGATCGTTCTTATCCCAGGAGTTGTGCATCGCTTCCCTCGTGCGGGCTACCGCCAGCGCAGGGATCAGTTCCAGATGAAAGCCCTGGCTGAGCAGGAAATGCGCTAAGGGCGATGGTAGTTACCGGTCGCCGCAGACGCGATGCTTACAGTCAGCGAACCGACCTGGATGAGTTCTATCGTAAGCGTGATTTTCTGGCCGTCTTGACGAAGAGTGGATTGTGTGGGATAGGACCGCATGTGTCCACGATCGATCAAGTGGACACGACCGGTCGCAGGAAGTGTGTGTTTCAGCTCCGGGGAGCGTTCAATTCGTCCACATAGACATCGTCGATGGTGGCACTGGCGATCGCCAGGTCGAGGCGGGCGAGCAGCTGTTTGAAGGATTCGTCCTTGCGGCGGCGGAGCATGGCCAGGGTATGACGTCCTTCTGCGGCGATAGCCACAGCACCGACCGGTTCCATATAGCCGATCACGATCTGACCACGTTCCGTGAAGGCGGAGATATTGGGGTAGGTGGAGATCGGCAGCAGGGAGTTTTCGTACTCAGGCAGATCTATGCGGCTTGCTGTAGTGAGGGGGCGAGTTTTCCGGCGACCTTCCATGGCAGCAACTCCTCGATTTGCTTGATGGGATGCTCAGCGATGCGGGAGAGCACGTAGCGCAGGTAAGCCTCGGGGTCCAGACCGTTCAAGCGTGCCGTTCCAATGAGACTATAGAGGATCGCGGCCCGGCGTCCTCCGGCATCGGAACCGGCGAACAGATAATTTCGCCTTCCGATGGCCACTGACCTCAGCGCTCGCTCCGCAATCAGGTTATCGAGTTCGATGCGGCCATCATCGAGATAACGCGCCAGCGCATCCCAGAGGCCGAGAGCATAGTGGATGGCAGCGGCGGTCTCGGACTTGGGGGCCAGTTGCGTGAGGGCTTGATCCATCCATCGTCGCATGTCGTCGAACAATGGCCTGGCCCGTGCCGTTCGGACCGCGCGGCGTTCGTCGGCCGGTTTTCCCTTGATCTCCTTTTCGATCCGGTAAAGGGCGGCGATGCGCTCCACAGCCTCGGTGGCGATCGGCGACTGGTGCGCCTTCATCAGATCAAAAAAGTTGCGCCTTACGTGCGCCATGCATGGAGCTTCCTGAATCGCTCCACTCTGATACAGCTTATTAAAGCCGGCGAATGCGTCCGCTTGAAGGATGCCCACAAACTTGGCCAGATGGCTTTGCGGATGTTCACCCTTGCGATCAGGCGAGTATGCGAACCACACGGCAGGCGCTCGGTTGTCGCCGGCAGGCCGGTTGTCGCGGACATAGGTCCAGAAGCGGCCGGTTTTCGTCTTGCCTGTTCCTGGCGCCAGCACCGGCAGAGGCGTATCGTCCCCGTGCAGCTTCTCTGTATCCAGCACGTAGCGGCGCAGAACCTCGGCCACCGGCTCGAGCAGCGCCGCCGCTTCGCCTACCCAGCGGGCAAGGATAGAGCGATCCAGGTCAACTCCTTCGCGCGCGAAGATCTGCGACTGACGATGCAACGGGGTGTGGTCCGCATATTTGGCCGTGATCACATGCGCCAGCAAGCCGGGGCCGGGAAGCCCGCGATCGAGAACGCGTTCAGGAGCCGATGCCTGCACCACAGTGGAGCACTTCCTGCAGCTCATCTTGGGGCGTACATGACGGATCACGAAGAAGCTGGCCGGCATGTACTCGAGCATCTCCGATACATCTTCGCCGAGCTTGCGCAGCTCTCCGCTACAGCAGGGACATGTGGCGTGCTCGGGAAAATGAGTTCTGACTTCACGCCGCAGATGCGCAGGAAGAACGCGGCTTTTGCGGGGAGGGCGAGTAGTCTTGTCCTCACGCGCTAGGGGCGGCTCTGGCACAACCGGCTGGGCCTCGATTACGGTTCCGCTCAAGCGCAGCATCAGTTGGTCCGCGTTGATCGGCGCCTTCTCAGACTTCGGACCAAAGTGCTGGCGCTGCAGCTTGGCGACCATCGATTCCAAATGCTCGATCCGATCCATCTGCGCGAGCACCAGCTTGCTCAATGCCGATGCGCCCATCTTCTCTAACTCGTTCTGACGGGCGTGCACGCAGACCATGAGCGCAGTATGTCATAAACATCGCTGCAGTACTGATGAAATCAGCTGGGCGTAAACGATTAGTTATCGCTGAATCTTATACTGCCATCCGCGGCTGCCAGGTGCGATCCGGCTGCCTCCAATCGATACCCTCGCACAACATCGAAAGCTGTGCACGCGTCAGCGATACGGTCCCGCTGGTTGCTTGCGGCCAAACGAACTTGCCGCGGTCGAGGCGTTTTTGGAGAAGGCAAATCCCATCACCGTCGTGCCAAAGAACTTTAATGAGGTCACCTCGTCGGCCACGAAAAAGGAAAACTTGGCCAGACAAAGGACTCGTATCCAGCGCGCTCTGCACCAGGCCGCACAGGCTGGTGTGGCCGCGGCGCATATCCGTAATGCCAGCAACCAGCCAGATCTGCGTGTTGGACGGAATCATCCGCGCAGGCTCTCCACTACAGCGCGAACGATATCGGCGTCAACGGCACCTTCCACGCTGACAAGCGTGCGGCCCGGGAACTCGATGTTGATGGTCACTCCGGGGACAGGGTTCGTGGCTTCGTCCGGCTCTGTATCTGCCGGCTGATCATCGCTCACCGAGACCGGCAACAATCGCACCTGCTGTTCAGCGCCGCCATCGCTCCCCAACTGCCCAGCTCGGTAAAGCTTCCTCCAGTAGAAGACCTGGTTCGCGTTTACACCATGCTCCCGAGCCACTGACGCAACAGACAAACCCGACGACAATGTCTGCTCGACAATCTGCCGCTTCTCCTGAGGCGTCCGGTAGCGCCGCCGGACCTCACCAACCTCCACATCAGCACCCATCCAAGCTCCTCCTGCGGCGACTTGCTACCGCAGATCGAGCTTGATCTATTAGCCGCCATCAAACAAGGCGGCCAGAAAACGACGCTTACGTTCTATCGAACTGCCGATCTAAAGAGCCCCGATCTGTCGCACCGGTTAGAAGAATGGCAGGACCATTACAATCAGTTCCGCATTCACGGATCATTGAACGGTCATACACCTTGGGAAGGCTTGGGGAGAACGGCTTTCGGTAACGCCTTTCCGCGATGAGGTTGAAGCTGTATATAACCTTCCTGCGGAAAGAATCCGTCATCCGCATTACCAGACTGACCTGCTCCTGGCGGCACAAAGCAAAACGTCGAATCGACTCTGATTGGGGGCTCTGTCCCCAATCCCCCGAGATTTATCGCTTTGTAGCCAAAAGCCGGGACGCCCATGCAGAACGCCAAGTGCGAGTCGTTCATGAAGACACTCAAGTACGAAGAGGTCTATCGCACCGAATACCGCGACTTGGCCGACGCGCGCGTTCGGATCGGCGCGTTTATCGACAAGGTCTACGCCTGCACTCGGTGCTGGGCTATCTGCCTCCTGCCGAGTTCGAGGCCCAACTGATGACAAGGAATGTGGAGGCGGCTGCAAAGCAGCTGATGGCGTGAGTTTTTCCAGGCATAGACGATCTATCCACCCGATGGGAGAACAAACCGGGAGCAGGCTGGGCGGGAGTGTCCGCGATTTTGTGTAAGCTCCGTTCCCCTGGTTAGTGCCTCGGTGGTCGGGGCAAGTTCGTTTTTGCTTTTTACCCTTATGCCCCGGATAGTTGGAATTATTTGGCTGGCGGGGGGGCCGCCGTCAAGGCCGAGCAAAGCGAGTTCATCCGTGCAGATTGAGTTTCTCTCTGCTCAACTCGCTATCACGCATTATAATCATGGCAATTGACGTTTGTGTCCAGCATGTCTTCAACCTCCCCATCCGTCCCTTCCCCGATTGCTCCTCCCGCCGTGATGAGACGTATCCCCAGTCTGGACGGCCTTCGCGCACTCTCCATCTTTCTAGTTATGGTGCTCCACACGCTGCAGGCCTATCACACGCTGCAGGCCTATATTGTCACGCATCCCCTATGGTGGATTTGGTGTGCGGAGTATAGTGGTCGCCTCGGCGTATTAATCTTCTTTGAAATTAGCGGCTTCCTTATCACCAGCCTCCTCCTGCAAGAACATGCCAAACGCGGTTTCATTAGTCTGCGCGACTTCTACGTGCGGCGCGCCTTTCGCATCTTGCCACCACTCTATTTATATATCGGAACGATTGTCCTGCTGGGTCTGGTCAACCGGCTCGCTCTCGATCGCACTGATATTGTCAGTTCACTCTTCTTCTTTCACAACCTCAGTTCAACCACGGTTATGTGGCCGTTCCAGCACCTCTGGTCAATCAGCGTCGAGGAACAGTTCTACCTCGTCTGGCCCTTCCTGCTTGTCTTCTGCCTGAGCCGACGAGGCAACGGACGTATCGCCGCGTCCTTCATCCCCATTGCGGTCATTCTGGTATCGCCTGTCGCGCGTGTTCTGCTAAGGCTTTCTTCCAACGTCACCATCCAAATTGCTGCTGTCCACGTCTTCCAATTCGACTTCATCATGTTTGGCTGTTTGGTCGCGCTCCTCCAAAATACACCCAGTTTTGAGTCGCTCTACCGCACAGCCACTCGCCTCCCGTGGGTGGCGCCTTCCATCATCGTTGTCTGCATTGTCCTGAGCGCGCGCTATCGAAACTACTTTGATCTGACGTTGGGTTACACCATTACTGGTGCCTCAATCGCCGTTTTCCTTCTCTGGAGCTCACGCAATCCAACTTCTACTGTAGGCCGCATACTCAATTGGGGCCCAGTCGCATGGGTAGGCGTACTCTCCTACAGCATCTATCTGTGGCAAACCCTTCTGCTCCACGCCGAAAACTCCCAAGTCTTCGGAACGTCGGGCGTTCTGCATTGGATGAGCATCTTCCCAAGCAACTGGATCGCCATTGTCGCCATCGCCTGTATCTCTTATTACTTCGTCGAGCAGCCTTCACTGCGCGCTCGCTCCCGATTCATAAATTTCTTCCATCTCGGCTTCCGCCGGTCAAGCTCATCGGAGGTCGTAGGAAGTGCAGACTGAATATCATCTGGCCAGCCTGGCCAATGCCCGCGCGTCCAGCCGGTCGTCCTAGCGCCGGTTTTCCCCGATCAGACGCACATTACCCGAATGCGCCACGATCGCCTCGTGTCCCAGCTCTCGTCTTCTTCATGGCTTCCGGGTTGGTCGCGACTATTTTCTCCACAATCACTTCGCCCGCGCTGTTCAGAACACAATAGAAGGTCGATCGATCACCCAAATCGAGCCCGATGGTCAGCTGCCCATCTGCAGTTTTCTTATCCGCCGTAACTCGCTCCCGAGACGAGCGTTTCTCTTATGGCATAACACCGAACACATCCAATTCACTCACCGTGCCGACATACACTTTGCCATTCGCAATCGTAGGCACAGCAAATCCAACTCCAAAGGGAAGCATGTCCCGACTACCGGTCTGCTGTGAATTGTACAGTTCTTTTGATACGTCGTTAGCGTCATAGGCGTGCAGAATCAGGGGTTTTTGGTCACGGAGCGCCGCGTTCTCCAGCAACCAGACTATTCCTGCCTGCAAACTATTCGCGGAGATCGATGGAGTGGCGCCCGGATAACCGAAAGTGTTCGCCGACTGTGATGCTGGTACCGTGGAAAGCACTCCCCCTTTCAGCTCGAGAATCTTAAGGGAGTCCTTCCATCCCGCAATGTATACCTTGTTCGCCCAAAAGGCCGGTGAGCTGAAGATCCCGCCAGTGACAGTCGCTAAGCGCTGCACGATTTGGCTGTCATTCGCTACTAAATGGCCCATGTTGTCACGGTCTACCAGATACATCGTTCCTAGCTTGCCGCCTTCGAGCATCAAATGCGGATGGCTGCCGCTCTGGTCTGGCAAAAGCAGCGGCCCACTTGACCCCAAATCCTCATCTCCAAGACTCAAATGTTCTTGGTTCCAGGGCGTGAAGTAATCCGTCACAGTTAGCGACTTACCTGCTTGCGTGAGTTTGACAAAGCTGTCTCCGTAGTCTTGTCCGCCGGAATCTGCGTCGAAAGTCCCGTTTCCCGTTACGGCATACAGGTTGCCGGCCCCGTCGCTAGCCAGTCCGTTCCCGCTCTCCCAGATGCCTGCGTCGGAACCATTGGGCGACAAATTCAACATGCCACGCGGTTGAAGCGTCTGCGAGTCGTAACCGAATATCCAGCCATGGAAAGGAGGCGTGTCATCGAATGAGGCAAACGCGATATACACCACGCCGTTGTTGAGTAGAAGCGCAGATCGCTGTATGTGCTGGTGTGGATCGAACGCTACATTCGTTCCGTCACTCGCGTCCCCTGTGCCTGGAACCGAGCCTTCAATCGCAATTGGCCCTCCGAACTTTTCTGTTCCCGACACCAGGTCCAGCGCGTGCAGCCGATACACGTAGGTTCCACTTTCTTTGGTAAACGCGCAAACGTACAGGGTCCTCGTTTCAACATCGATCACCGGAGTACTTGTGATTCCGACTTCGGTCCCGATGAAACCGCATGCCCCCACATCGGCACAGGGAACCGAAGTAGCATTGGAAGCGGCATCGGCCAAACTAACATGCCAGAGCGTGCCAGGGGATTTCTGATCCCCGTCGAAGGCATAGACGCTGTCGTGCTGCGTCACCACGTATACGACGTTCCGGACACCTTGGGCTGGCAACGGCAGGTTTTGGACGTAGAGTGGCTGGCCGTAAATTGCCCCGTCGACGGGGTAAGAGAATAATTTGCCGAATGTCGTGGAATTCACGTTCTGCGGTGTTAAAACTGTCTCCACCAGATTTTGCCCGGTCCGCTGATTATCGTTGTGGTAGGTAATCATTATCCCTGCGGTCGGAGTGGTCACAGTCACCCCAGTTGTGCCCGAGTTGCTGTCGTACTCGCTGTCTCCGGAGTAGGTGACGGTCAATGTATCGTTGCCCGTTGCCAACGATCCCGCTGGAATGTTGATGGTCGCACTTCCCCCGCTCAATGGGGTCGATGTAGAGCTGTAGCTGCCGCTTGTCAGCGTCACAGTTCCGGTCGGCGTCGGATTGCCGGTTCCTCCGCTGACACCAACGGTCACCGTCAAAGGCTGCGCTGTTGTGATAGTCGATGCGGACGGTGTTACCGTAATCGTCGCCGATATCTTCGGCGGAATGGTCACAGTCACCCCAGTTGTGCCCGAGTTGCTGTTGTAGGCGCTGTCTCCGGAGTAGGTGACGGTCAATGTATTGTTGCCCGTTGTCAACGATCCCGCTGGAATGTTGATGGTCGCACTTCCCCCGCTCAATGAGGTCGATGTAGAGGTGTAGCTGCCGCTTGTCAGGATCACAGTTCCGGTCGGCGTCGGATTGCCGGTTCCTCCGCTGACACCTACGGTCACCGTCAAAGGCTGCGTTGTTGTGATAGTCGATGCGGACGGTGCTACCGTAATCGTCGCCGATATCTTTGGCGGAATGGTCACAGTCACCGCAGCTGTGCCCGAGTTGCTGTTGTAGTGGCTGTCTCCGGAGTAGGTGACGGTCAATGTATTGTTGCCCGTTGTCAACGATGCCGCGGGGATGTTGATGGTCGCACCTCCCCCGCTCAATGAGGTCGATGCAGAGGTGTAGCTGCCGCTTGTCAGGGTCACAGTTCCGGTCGGCGTCCGTTTGCCGGTTCCTCCGCTGACAGCTACGGTCACCGTCAAAGGCTGCGTCGTTGTGATAGTCGATGCGGACGGTGTCACCGTAATCGTCGCCAATTTGCTGCTCGTGTTCCCGCAACCGCTCGCTAGAAACGTCGCGAGGACCAACAGAAGGCTGGTATTGCACCTCATACGCGGCATTCTCCTAATCCGAAAATCAGAGGATCTGATCATAGTCACCTTGGTGAGTTAGGGGTACCCAGCACCCGATCGCATTCCAATCTTTGTGAGATGTCGCACCGGGTTCGTGATCGAAGAGGGATTTGTCGTTCCAGGGAAGCAGCAAAGGTCGGTGATCACGGAACGCTTCCCGTCCGAAGACTCGCTAATGGCACCCGAACTGGTCTCTGGCCGGACTTTGATCGTCTGAGAGAAGAACAGTTCCATCGATGCCTTTGCTCTGTCATGTCGCGTACGGCACTCACCGTCATGACACCCCTCGAGCGTCTTCTCCGGCTTGAGCATGATGTCTACGGGAAATTCCGTATGGTCCTTGCGGAGCCCGATTCATCGCATCGCCCATAGCGCACGCACGAGGGTGAGCGCAGTAATTCTCGCAATGAGGCGAGAGGCTGTCTCTGAATCGGACGAGAGTTTCAACGGTCATGTCTACGAGTTCATCACGGACATAACGGAGCAACTTCTTGGCGCGCGGGGTTGAGTCACGAATGGCTCCTTCAGCATCTGATATCAAGATGCTTTCGGGAGAAAACTCGAAAAGATCTTCGAGCGCCAAGCAGGCGAGTGCGGCGTTACTTTGTTCAGGCAGCGTGGGTTGCATCCGATCCCCGGGGAATTAAATAGGAGAAGCAGCATCGGTCGTGACCAACATTCTAGGCCCAGCGCACCAGCCCGTGCAACTGGAAAGAAATACCAGTCCCTCGCAACTCTCCGCCTGGGATCCATCATCAATCTCCACACACAGGCAGCTTCGGACTTCTCCCACCGGAAGAAGGGCTAACTTCTTCTTGTATCTCCCAGGTCATGTTCCCGTGGTCCCGAATGCTCCTCGACGTGGCATCGTTTGTTCCCTGCCCTCCAGGACTATCGTGACAAGACCACCACGCCCCAAGGCCCAGACCCCGCATGGAGCGTTCCAGTCACGGTATTCGCCGCCAGATCCACAATCGAAATGTCGTTCGACGGTCCATTCGCTGAGTAAAGCGTCTTTCCGGCCGGCGAGACAGCAATACCCCACGGGCGCTTTCCCACCGTCACGGAGCCCGCAACTGTATCGTTGGCCGTATTGATTGTGAAAATCTGTTGTCCTCGTCCGGTGCTCACATATAGTTTCGTCGCATCGGCCGAAAGCAGCACGGCCATCGGCTTGATCACTCCGGGTTTGCCAACAGAGATCGCCTTTATTATCTTGTACCGCTTCGCGTCAATCACAACCACGGTTCCGTCATTCTCGGCATTTACATAAGCGCGTGAACCATCAGGCATGAAGGCAATCGACCGAGGGCGATGTCCGACCTTGAATGTTGACACAATTCGACCCTCATCAGTGGGATCCAGCACGGCGATCGTGCCGTCCTCTTCCGAGGTGATAAATACCCTCCTGCCGTCTGGAGTTACCCTCACTCCTTCCGGCTCTCAACCCACCTTGATTGTTTTGACTACCTTCCCCGAATCGACATCAACGGGGATTTCCGGCGGGCACCCGATGCGGCTCCAGGTGGCGTGGAGCGTTGAGTCTTGCCGGAAGCTGGCTTCGTCGGTGAAGAGGAGAGCCCAGTGTCGCGAACGGGCTTTTTTTTAAGGGCGGGATAGATGTGGCGGTGCCACCGGTCTTGCGCTGCAGCATCGGCGCGGGCCAGTGCGTGGCGAGGTCGTTGTACTGAAAATCCCCAGCCGCGAAGCAATTTACGAACATGGCCGGGATGATACTGAACGCCAAACTCCGTTTCGATCACCCAGGCGATCATGGGAGAGATCCAGATGCCGCTGTCCAGGCCGTAAGCTACCGGACCGCTGTCGAGAATATCCCCCAACTGTTGCTGCTGTTTTTCTGACAGCCCCGATGGCCGGCCCGACCGATACCCTTCCAACAGACCATCGATTCCATCGCTCTGATATCGCTGCAGCCACTGCGAAACTTTGGACCTCGGTGCCTGCAGGGTCTCCGCCAATTGGCCACTGGTTCGTCCTTCAGAATTCAGCACCACGGCGCGCAACCGCTTTGCCACCCGGTAAGCCCCATCTCTTTCCGCTTCTTTGCTCAGAGCAACCAATTGCTGATATGTGCGGGGATGCAACTGCAACAGGCGTGGCTCCATAAGGCCTCTCAAGACCAGTATGCCACATATGTCCCTTTACTTATGCGCGGATGTATAACAACTCACAGACTCCAGCTGAAACAGCCCAAGCTTCCACCATCCCCGGCATCAACCAGGCAGGACAGGTTGGCATCAATTCCAAAGGCACGGCGAATCAAGTGATTCTGAAAGCACCACCCGACCTCACAAGCAACGTGACGATCATCCTTCCCGGCAACTCAGGGAGCCTCGGAACTGTTGCTTCCGGAACGACGGCTCTGGCAACATCCTCGATCCCCTCAGGACAATGCCAGCCGGTTACGGCTTACGGCGGGGTCGGTCAATAGTTCAGCCGCAACCGGGATCGATGACGACCAACGTATTGGTCATGGTCACCTGCTGTCAGCCCGCGAACGGTCATTGGTTATCAGGTGAACACTTCAGGAGCACTCACCATCGACGGATACATTACGGCGGGGTTTGTCAACTTCAACGTGTGCAACTGGACCGGGTCCCGCCTCATACCGGGGGCACTAACCTTGAATTGGAGGGTAATGCCATGATGCGTACCGTCTTGCTGTTATGTTCGCTGTTTCGGGATACCCTACCCAAAAGAAGCGACCGGGGTAGGTTATTATCCCCCCCGGGAAACAGACATACTTGTGAAAGATCGGGCGCATCTAAAAGATTCGGCGGTCATCGTGGGACAAGAGGATTCTTCTTTCCACCGCTCAGTCAGCGTAGGATGTCCGGTCCGAAATACCCCCATCGGCAACATCGTTCAGCAAGACTCCCTTTAGGCCCGCACCGAGGCGGCTGGTCGCCTTGCGAACCTGGACAGCCGGCGTGTGCTGTTCTCGAACCACCAATAGTGCGGGTCGTGCACACGCGCGAAACCAGTGAGTCCATGCAAAGGAAAGCACCGGTGGACAATCCAGAATCAGCCAATCAAAATTGTTACCACCCCAATTTAGATAAGACGCCAAGTGTGGCAGATGCTGCTTCACTTCGCCGACTCGCATGGCGTTCTTCACCGCAGAAAAGCTCAGCAATTTGTTTCGTATTGAAAAGACGCTGTCTGCCGGATTCGCTAACCGGCGTATCGCAGAATCGACGCCGAATCGAATCTGCAACCCGCCCAGAACATGACTAAACCGGGGCCGCTCAAAATTCAGCTCAGCCAGAAGCACCGACGCCCCTCGCGTGGTGAGTGCCCATGCCAGATTGAAGGCTGTAGACGTCTTCCCATCGCCTACGGTTGGACTGGTAACAAAAATACGCCGGGGATTCCACCATCCCCCGGCGAGTAATCGATCCGCGACGACTTGATAACTCGCACCCGCCGGCGAATGCTCGTTTGCAAAGAGCAGCGCGGAATGAACGCCTTCCCGCGGAAGATCCACTGCCTCGAGCCTGCCGTCTCCTATTGGCATGCTCAAGGAAAGTCGTGACGCCGGAATTAGGTGTTGTGTCGCCATGTATTCATCCCGGGAATCGCGCCGAGGTAAGCAACGTTCTCCGGCAGAATCCTTTCCAGAGCTTCCGCATTGCGAACTGCATGGAACCACCAGACCGCCAAAAGTAAATACAGAACGCCCGAAAGTGATCCAGCCACGGCCACGAGCAATGGCAGCAGGCGATTCGGGTTATTCGTAGGCTGCGCATTAGCCGCACGCTCCAGAATTCTGAATACGCGCACCTGCTCCCCATCCGTCGAATCCGCAGTTTGTGAACTGGAAGCGGCACGCGCACGCGGCGGCACAGTGTCCCTTAACCTGGGCTTGCCTTGTTCCGGCGGTGGTTCCGTTAAAGCTTGCTCCAGCCTGGTCGCCGGCACATCGACTTCCTGACTGCGAAGAGTCGTTTCCAACTTTGCATTCTTTGAAAGCTCAGCCGACAAACGTACCTTCTCCGCGCCCAGGCGGTTCATCTGCTTTGTGACTGCACCCAGGCGAGCCTGCTCGGCATCCGGCGCCGGTAGCACGGCCGGCATGGCCGCAAGCTTCTGTTCCGTTTCCGCAATTCGCTCTTGAGCCGCCTCCACATCGGGATAGGCGTCAGTGTATCGAACGCGAAGCAGGTCGAGCTTTTTCTTCTCCATTGCCAACTGCTCCGTCAAAGGTTGTCTGGCGATGATGCTAGCCTGTCTTTCCGCATTCGCCTGGGCGATGCCCGCCTCGAGTCTGCGCGCTTCGTCCCCAAGCGTAGAAAGTCCTTTGTCCGCTTCCGCCAACAAAACCTGGAGTTCCATTTCGGCATTCAGAACTCTTGCGAGGCGAGCTTTTGCAGGGCTTGGCTTTGCTTGTAATGGATTGGCCGGCCGCCTTGGTTCCATCGCAGCCATCGGTGTGATAGGCGCGGAGAGTAGAGCGGGTTCTGCCGGAGCCGGCTCCGAGTTCTGGTGGGCCGCACCTGGAACCCAGGATGTCAGCAGGACCGCAACCGTATTGGTCACCGCCACGGTTTGAGCGCGGTCGGTGCCACGCCAGCTCACGCGCAAACTCGACGTCGATTCTCCAGAAAGCGTGAGGTTGGAACGAAACCGGGCGGCCTCTCCGCCGCTTGAGTCGGGATACAAACCAAAATGCTTACAGATTGTCTTGACGGGATCATCGCTCAGAATCGATCGAGCCAACTGCATGGCCTTCGTCTGGTCAGTGCGCAGTATGCCCGGACCCGGCTCGGGAGCCGTGGTTCTATCAAAGAAGAGCAACGCCGAACTTGTATATTCCTGCGAAGGTAAATGGCTGGCCCACCCCAGATAGCCGGCAATGAACGCCACCACAATGCCGGCCGCGATAAGTTTGTGGTGCACTGGAAGAGCGATCAATCGGCCAAAGAGGAGTCGTATATACATGCTCTTCCCTCAGCGCACTACTGCGGATTTGGGCTCCGAGCGCCGCGGGGGTGACCACCAGAGCGTCAACACAGATACGGTTCGCCCGGTCTCGTCTGCAAACCCTGAAAATGAAAAGCGGCGAATCTCGGTTTCCTCTGAGAAGCCCATCCACAACCGGAAACGGAGGCTGCCATCCACAAAGGAGCCGTGATAAGTCTGCTTGGTATGGGGATCTGTGCCATACAGTTCGTTAAGGCTTGCAGACACACCTACAGCGCGCCCGAATGCATGCCGCAAACCCGCGCCGCCTGTGTTCAGAAGAATCGTATGTTCGAGCACCCCATCGCTTAAATCACGGTTCCCGTTCACATAGAAATCCGTCCGGTTGGTGAGACGCGCGTATAACGCTGCGTTGCCGGTGAACACGACGCTCTCACCGCAATCTGTATTGGCGCCATTGATTCCGCCTGACACGTTCAACGATGCACGCGAACCCCACGAAGAAAGTAGCCGCATCCCTCCCCCGCCAAGCGTGCATTCGAGGGGGGACGTCTGGTGTCCTCCGCTGCCGTAAAAACCAAACGCCGTTCCCTGTGCGATGCGATGCAAATACTCGACACGCGCACGCGCCGCATGCACCAGGAAGCCATCCGCATTGTATTTGGTATAGTTATCCGACCCGCTGATGTCCCACGCCGATCGCCGCGACACTTCGTAGCGAACTTTCACGCCTTCTTCGCCCTCGGTCATCAGGCCGGCGTGCAGTCCATAGGCGGGCGTGTCGGGAGCGGGCGCATCGGCTTCACCAATCATTCGGTAGTCGATCGGCGCCACTTGCCGCGCCGCATCGGTTCCATAGGTATTAGTTGCCGAGCCCTGCCAGGTAAGTCGCGGAGTAATCTCGCCGGTCATGCGCACCGCCGATAGGTTGAGGCCTACTAAGTGTGCGCCCTGTAGTTGGAAATCCGCTAGACCCCCGGCATCCTCAGCCATCAATTGAAACCGGCGCGTCTCGATCAATCCTGACATAGCGCTCAGTCCGCCGTAGGCCTTGCCTTGGCCGTCCCCAGGCAAGCTGAACGCGCTCAGCCCGCCGATCGTAAAGGTGAAACTCGACGGAACCTCATGAGGCGCGACCTTTGTCCGATTGCCGATCGCCTGCGACGCTAGTCCGAACGACGCTGAATTCCATCGATCGACAGTACGAATGTTTGCCCAGCACGGAAATTCGGGTGTGCCCTGCTGCAGCGCGATCGATAGGGCGTCGCCGCAACTGCTAAGCGGTTCCGTGCCCCCTGCAAGCGAGCCTGCGGAATCCACCCGGTGCAGTGAATAAAGCTGCACGTCGTTATCGTTGGAGGCCAGCTGCACACTTTGGCCGCTGACCAATTGCGCCGTCAATCCAAATAGGAATACAAGGCAAAAAACACTGGCCCGCTTTGCAGTCGAATGTGGATTACTCATGGCACCACCACCGTGTCCCCGGGCACCAGATCAATGTTCTGCTCTGGCGATTGGCCCTTTAGCAATCTTCGATAGTCAACCTTGACCCTGGCTCCACTTCCAGCCCGTAGCACATATACCTGTTTGCTCTTAGCAAAATCCGTCAATCCCCCGGATCGAGAGACAAGCTGAACCACGTTCATGGTGTCAATCAGCGGATACGCGCCCGGCCGCTGAACCTCGCCCGTAATGTAGACCATCCGGCTACGAATTTCCTGAACGACGACTGTCACTCGCGGCTTATGAACAAATTTTTCCAGCCTGGCCGTTAACATTGTCTCTGCCGATTCCGGAGTAAGCCCTGCCACTACTACCTCGGAAACCAACGGGATGGAAATCATTCCATCGGGCCTGACTACAGCCGACTCCGTAAACTGAGGTTCTTCCCATACGAAGACTTGCAGTACATCTCCCACGCCAATTCTGTAAGAAGGACCACCGGCGCTTGGAGCCTTCAATCCGGCGTTTTTCGCGTCGCTTGGGTCCGCGCCCGGTTTGGCCGATGCGATGTTCTGTGCGAAGTTTGCTTTCGATGCTATCAGGACGAAAACCACTTGCAGTCCCAAAGACACACGATGGAGCAATCGCAATCGCATAAATTATGCTCTCAAGCTAAGTTTCTGAAATGTGAAAGCGCCCGACTTGAATGGGTGTTTCGGCAAAGAGGGTGAGCTTGCCTGTGTCGAACTTATCGATCGCAACGAGCGCGCAATCGGTGATCGAAGTCTACCTGCGCAAAGGCTGTTTGGCAACCAGTCTCGGGCCTGTCGGAGTTAGGCGAATGACTTTAATAGAGGTAATGGCGGGCAGGGGCGATTGAGACGAGGACTGATTTCCACAATCGATCTCCGAGATAAGTTACGAGTTAGTTACTAATGTGCAATTCTTACATTACTTACTCGTCTTCTCACTCGGCTGTAAGGCGGGGGAGCAACAAACCCGCCTAGGCGGTAGTGATCGCAGCTACTTCGTAGTCTCCGACGGACGGAACGGCGAAGTGCAGGAGCTGGTCTTCAAGGTGAAACGGAGTGGCGTGTTCGGCTTTGAGGAGTTCGACCGATTTAACGCCGACGTCTGGGGGGAGCCGGATGGCGATGCTCTGTTCACCGATGGGGTCGACCGACTGCAGCCAGCCGTGGAAGGCGTTGGCGTTCGAATAGTTCAGAAGGTGAATGGCGTAGCCGGGGCGCGTCTCCCAGCAGAACATTTCGAGGAAGCCGGGGCCGTCGACTGTGACGGGTGACTCGTCGTGCGTAAGCCAGCGAATGGTGTTGTGGAGAAGGCGCAGGAGATCGCCATGGCCGGTGAGCCAGAAAGTACGCTCGACGTCGCCGGCGAGCCAGGCGGTACGGCTGCTGCCGGACTCGCGCAGCACGACGGCTGGCTCCTCTGTGTGGGAGACGGGCGGATAGGCCAGCTCCGGGGGGTAGCGCACGAAGCCGGGAACGACGGTGAGCAAGGGATCCTGAATGGGTTTGAGGGGGATGCGGTTTTGAGCGCCAGGGAGCCAATTTGTCCCGCTGAAGCCGTTAAGGATCGGATGCTGCGCTGCCGGATCGGCGATGCGCGCATAGTAGGGATTGCCGTTGGTGCCGATCACGTCGCCGGCTTTGCTGACGCCGAATAGATCGGCCAGGGCGAAGTCGGCGCGAGGCGCGAGGTTTTCGTCGTAGAGGCTGGTTTCGAAGCTCGCCATGAGCGAGCCGCTGGCGCGCGCGTATGCGCGCAACTGGTCGCTTTGATGATCGCTGAGCATGGCCACATTGGGCAGCAGCAAGGCACGATATTTGGCGAGACGCTCGGGTTCGAGGCGATCTTCGTGAACAAAGTCGAATGCGAAGCGACCGCGCAGCAGGACTTCATAGATGCCCTCCGTGGTCTCCTGCATGTAGCCCCGCGAATGCGAAGTTTTTGGGCCGGGGTAGAGAAGCTGCGTGCCCTGGCCGATGACGACGCCGATGTTGGCGATGGAACGCACGACTGCGAGATGGGCGTCGTGGCGGGCGGTCCACTCGAAGTATTCGGCACCGACTTTTTGCCAGCGCAGGTCTTCGCCGCGGCCCGTCTCCGCGCCTACGAAATGGAAGTAGGGCACCATGCCGCTGGCCGAAGTCTGGCTGAGCCACATGCGGGCTTCCTCGGGATTCTTCGACAGGTTGCGCCAGCCGGGATTGCCGGTGGAATAGGCGGCGGTGACGTTGGCGGCGAACTTGCCGTCGAGCACTGCATTACAAACGCGGCCCTGTAAGCTGCAGCCCCAGACGGCGGGCTCTTCCCAAGTGCGGCCCTGGTTGTCGGCTTGAAACCAGACAGCAGTTTTGCCGAGGCTGTCGAGGTTAGGGCCGCCGCGCACGTTCCCCCCGGAGTTGGCGAAGAAGAAGCTGTCGCGCTTCTTCTCTTTGGCGAGCCCATCGTAGCGGGTCCACAGAGAGAGGACACGATCTGTAAAGGCACGCCAGTAAGCCGGTGTTGAGGGCGGCGGAAGATTGGCGCAGAGGGCGCAGTGGCATTCCGGGAGGCTGCCGAGGGGCGGCCAGCCATTGGCGTAGAAGCAGTCCACGTCGTATTGCGAGTTGACTTCCCGGATGATGGCGGGGATGTAGTCATCCATGTACGAAGAGAACATGCAGGTTTTGAAGAGGCGGGGTTCCTCGCCGCTGAACTGGACGGAGCCGTCTTTGTGGCGCATGGCCCACTCTGGATGCACGGTGAGAGCGTCGCTCCAGTTGAGGTCCGGACTCATGCGGGCGACGACGCGCATGCCACGCTTTTTTGCTGCGGCAACGCATTCGCCGAAAAAGTCGCGGTTGTTGAGGAACTTTCCATGGCGATGAAAGGGGACCTTGGATGGGTAGAACGCAAGTATGCCGGTGACGCTGACGAAAACGACGTCGGCTTTGACCGAGTGCCAGTAGCCGGCCCATGCGTCAATGTCCATGACCGCCGGATCGTGCTCAGTCATGTTGGTTTGGCCCACGCGGCGGACGTGCTTCTGCCACGGTTCCTGGGATGCGGCTGCGATTGGAAGGCGGGAGGGCAGAGCTACGAGATTGGTGGACGATGGAGCGGCGGTCTCAAGTGTGCGATGGGCGCCGGATTCGGGAGCGGCGAAGGAGGCGCTAGACCGCAAGGGTAGAATGGCGGCTCCGGATACAACGCCGCTGCGAAGAAAGTCGCGTCGAGTGATCATTGGCCCATGTCTCCACTGAGGGAGCAGTGTATAAGGCGGGCTGGAGGGTGATCCAGAACCGCGGACAACAAAAAGACCGGAGCATGGCCGATCTGGCTCATGACCCGGTCTTTGTTCGATTCAAAGGCGATCTGTTTATTCCTTGTTGCTGACGAGAGAGAACATGGCTCCCTGGGGGTCCTGCCCGTTGATGATCCAGCCGCCGCCGGGTACCTGCATCGGACCGTTCAAGATCTTCCCGCCGCCGGACTCGACGCGTTTGACGGCCGCGTTGATGGAGTCGACGTTGAAGTAGAAATTCCAACATGAGACGGGTATATGCGGCGGCTTGTTCATCATGCCGCCGTCGCCCATTTCCTTGTGGTCGCCTTCATCGAAGATGCGATAGACACCCATGGGCCCCATGTCCATATCGGAGACCTTGGTCCAGCCAAAGAGCTTGTTGTAGAAGTCGAATCCACCATCGAGGTCGGTTGTGTAGAGTTCGTGCCAGCCGATGGTGCCGGGGGCCGGGGGCGCGGGGCGCTCCGGCGATGGCATGTTGGGGTTGGGAGTGAACACGGCGATAGCGGCGCCCTGCGGGTCGGACATGACTGCGAAGCGAAGCATGTCGGGAACGTCGGTGGCGGGTTTCCATACTTTGCCGCCCGCCTCGACCATCTTCTCGACGTGAGCATCGACATCATCGACGGAGATATAACCGATCCACGAGGTGTGTCCGGGCATCTGCAACATGCCGGCAATTCCAACGTTGCCGAGGTTGAAGGTCGTGTACGGGTGACCGTCTCCGGAGGGCATCTCCTCGGTCGTCCAGCCCACAACGTCCGAGTAGAACTTGCCTGTGGCTTTGGAATCGCCGGTCATGATTTCGTACCAGCTGAACTTTCCTTTTGGCGTGAACATTGCGAGGATTCTCCTTGTTGGAGGACGGACCACGGTGCCAGCGTCCAATCGACCCGTAGCGTTGATACCAACTCAATCAGCGGTATGTCAACCGGGCACAGGTTAATTTCCCCGCCGACACACACGGTTCGGGCGCAACGAACCAGAGCATTCTTGACGAATCTGGGCGAACCGACGAACCTTCCTGAACCTGCAGGCCACTCGCCCGGAATTACGAGACAATTCAATCCGGCAGTGGGACTGAACTTGGCCACCAGGGAACTATTTTGCCGGCGCGGTTTCAGGTGCCAGCGCCTGATACTTGGCGACGACGATTTCGAGGTTGAAGTGCATGCCCTCTCTTCCAAGCTCTTTGCCGAGTTGCGATCTCTGGACCATCGCAAGTACTTGCGGGTTCATTCCTACGAGCCACAATCGGATGCCTTGCTCACGATTTCGCTTCTCGGCCTCTATCAATGTTTTCAGAGCAGTGAATTCGAGATCGGGAATTCCGCTCATATCAAGCGCCACAATGCTGGGCTTGCACTGGTCGATCAAGGGCTTCATCTTGTTCGCAATGTGGCCGGCATTGGCGAAGAAGACTCGGCCTTCGACTCGGAGGATCAGCAACCCCGGGAAGTCCTCGTCGTCGGGGTTTTCCTTCGAACGAGGGCGAAACACATTTGTGCCTCGTTTGCGCACAAGTATGTACACCGGCGGATCAGCGACCTGGTATGCGAGGGCGAAGAGCGAGACGATGATCGCGATGAGAATGCCTTTAAGCGTTCCGACGAGAACGACTCCGGCGAACGCAACCAGTGCCCATATGAACTCAGTCCGCCGAACGCTGAGGATCGCGCGGAACTCTGCCGGCTTGATGAGGCCGATTGAGTAGACAATGACCACGGCTGCCAGGGTAGCTTGGGGCATGAGGGCGATCATCGGTGCCAGCAGGAGCATGACGATCACGGTGATTGCCGCGGTGACGACTTCAGACATCTGGGTGCGTGCGCCTGCGAGACGGTTAACCGCGGTCTGCGTGGTTCCACCACCGCCGGGCATCGCGCCGAGGAATGCGCCCCCGGCATTGGCTAACCCCGTGGCCAGCAGTTCGCGGTTGGCCTGCGGAACGGGCTCATCGTTTCGTGCGAACGCGCGACCCGCCGCGATGGTCTCGGTGAAGCTCATCAAGGCAATGCCCAGTGCGCCAGGCCAGAGTTTCTGTGCCAGCGAAAGAGCGGGGACGGTGAGGGAGGGCAGCCCCTGCGGAATGTGGCCGACGAGGGCAACTCCATGCGCTTGCAGGTTGAGCAGGTAGGCGCCCGCGATTCCGAGACCGACAGCAAAGAGCGGAGCGGGGAGCTTGGGTGCGAAGTGCTCGAAGCCGACGAGGACCACAATCATAGCGATCCCGACGGCGAGATGTGATCAGGGAGGTATCGGGGAGGTGTCGAATCAGGGAAATCTGGGTCCGGAAGAAGCCGCTCTTCTCTAAGTGAATTCCCAATATCTTTGGAAGCTGATCGAGAACGATGACGAGTCCGATGCCTGCCTTGAATCCGATGAGGACTGGCTCAGAGATGAAATTGGCTACAAAGCCAAGGCGCAGGATAGATGCGATCACAAGCATTGCGCCGACCATGAGCGTCAACGTTGCGGTGGCCGCGAGCAAGGTTGAGGCATCAGCTCCGGGTACCACTTCTCCCAACTCGGCGCCGGCAAGAATTGCGATGGTCGTGGTCGTGGTTACGCTGAGAACTCGCGAGGTGCCCAAAACGGCATAGATCACCATCGGCAGAAATGCAGTGTACAGCCCCACCTGAACCGGAAGCCCGGCAATGGTGGCATAAGCCATGGCTTTGGGAATGATGACCGCGGCAGTCGTCACTCCGGCGACCAAATCGGGCTGCAGCCATTCTTTCCGGTACGACGTTAACCAATTCGGCAGCACCGTCGAAGACATCCTGCCTCCTTTTTGGAGTGTCTCGCTTAAAGCTCCGGCCATGGCCCGAGATCCAAGTGACCGCTCCCTGCACGAACATCCGTTCGGGCACACACCGCGTGCCTATGCCTTTGGGAAAGAGGGTCAGCATAGACTCTCCGCAATTGGACTGTCAATGATGACTGAGGAGCGAAACGTTGGCGCTGTTGAGCTTAATCCGATTTGCCGGCGACATCGAATCAGTCAAATCCCCGGTTCGTTCTCATACCTGCTACGGCGCGAGATTCTCGCACGAAGGCTAGTCTCATTGGTTGGCAATGACAAGCATCTGCCGCATTAAGCCATCTTCGGGAAAATCCTTCACATAACGCTCCATGGCAGCTTGCGCCTTCTGGTACTGCTTTCCGGCAATGAGCCGGTCGATCAGCGTTTTTTGCAAAAGCGGATTGTACGGGTCCTGGCCGACCGCCTTCTCTGCAACGGCAATCGCTTCCGCTATCTGTCCCTGTTGCGCCAAGGCATTGGAGAGGTATCCCAGTGTCATAGCTTGCTGGGGGTCAAACTCCAGCGAACGCTCAAAGTGCTCGATCGCGTTCTGCGTCAGTCCGGCATCCATATCTTTGCTCCCAAGGCCCAGTTGAACCGAAGCATCGTCCGGAGTGGTACGCCCCAACTCATCCAATAGCGCCACGTACAACTTGCGATACTCCGGCCTCCGCTCAGAAATCTGACGCAAGGCCTCCAGTTGGCCGAGCAAGGGCATGTCGGCGTTGCGGCCCGGAACACGATTCAAATGAATCACTTCAGGCAAAGACTGCATGTTCTCTTGAGACGCAATCTCAGGCCATGGCTCACCTGGACGGGCAAGAATGCGGTGGTTGGTGAGGCTGGTATGAGCGGTCTCGGGCACATCGCGGTGGGGCATGTGGCATTCAATGCAATTGTCCGCGGGAGTTGTTTTCCGGCGGGACTCCTGAGGCAACGTGCATGCCCGGTTGGCATGGCACCCCAGGCATTTTCCATTGAAATAGCCCGGCGCCTCTTCCTTTGAAGGTTCCACGTGCGGATCGTGGCAAGTCGCGCAACGCAGTTGACCGGAGCTCTCGCGAAAACACCGGCTCATCGACATCTCATAGTAGTGCTGCACGTGATCGCTGTCGTCGGGATCGTTGCGTTTGCGAGCAACCGTCAGAATGGACAGGGTGTCATCCAGCGGAGTTCCCGGACGAAAGTCCTGATACGTCGTATCCCTCCTTAGCACTCTGCTGTCGCCGCCCTCGTGGCAGGACATGCAGATATCGTTCTCGAGGGCCGCGCTCAAACGGCCAGGATTCACGATCTGTGATCCACCATGAGGCGAGTTCGGCATTCGCATCGCCCGAACGTGCAACGCTCCCGGGCCATGGCAGTTCTCGCAGCCGATTGCCATTTGTGAAAAGGCCACCGCGTCGAACTTCCCCGTGGTTTGGTCCAGCAGCCTCGGCCGCCCGCTGTGGCAGGAAATGCATATTCCCTGGATGGGACGATTGAATCCAATATCGTTCAACTCATAACCAGGCGAGAGGTCCCATTTCCCCAGGTTTGAATAGTAGGAAAGGGGCGCCTCAAACAGATAGTCGCCGCGCCGGATCAGCCCCCCGAATCCATTGGCCCCGGCTCCGATGATCCACACAATCTCATGGGTATCGCGAAAGACCTCCTGTCCTTCCGCCCCGGTCTGATACTCGCTCTCAAAGAGCTTTCCATTTTGAGTGAACACTTCGAAATGACGGTCGAGGCTCTGGCTGTACATCGTGCCAGGGATAGGCAAAGTCTTGATGAGGGCGGGCGTCACACTTGTAAGAGAACGGCCCATCCTAGTGCGGGAAAAGTCCATGTATATTTCCCGATGGCAATGGGCGCACGCGGCCGATCCCACATAGCCATCGGCATCGCCCGGCGTGTTGTGCGTGGTTACGGACTTTGTTTGCCGATTCTGCTCCGCTTCAACGATCACCTGCCAGTGCGGCCGAAATCCCCAGGGCAAGGCCCCGAAGATGACGATCCAGATCAGGAAAGTAGGGACACACAGGATCGACGCCCACCAGCAAATTCGTGGGGCGGTCATGCCATTCATAGACGGAGAGGCCGTTGTGAGGGTTACCGGCGGTTGGGAAGTGCATCCGTTTGAACATTAAATTCCGGTGACTGGATGGTTCACCCGGAAATCCGGTTCTATCGGCCAGCGCGGCGGGCGGGTGGCCCGACGCCATTCCAGCCCGCCAATTCTGCCTTCCTTTTAAACATCGCCTGAACCCAATCGATCGCGAATTCGTATGGACATCGAGCGGAAAGAAATCCCTCGAATCGTGTTCATTTGCGCACAGAAGTTTTCGAGATCGCACAAACGCGGGGCTTGATTTGCTGAAATCCCGGCTCCGGCCGTTCATTTTATGAGGCTTAACGTGCAACCGTTTGGCCGGAAACATGCTCCGCAGCTTTCGAATCCTGGCCTTAGAGGAGAACTGTATGCAGAAACTGCGATTTGATCTTCGCGTGGCGATTCGGCAACTGGCCAAGTCGCCCGGTTTTGCCATTACAGCTGTTCTGATGCTGGCGTTTGGCATTGGCGCGACCACGGCGATTTTCTCGATCGTGGAGGCAGTTCTGCTTCGGCCCCTGCCGTTTCCAGATTCGGAGCGGCTGATGGTCTTGTCGGACCGTCTGGAGGGCGTGAATGTCGGCACGAATGGTAACGAAGTCGGCGTCACCGTGCCCGACATCAAGGCCTACACCCGGGAGGCCCACGGGTTTACGGCGCTGGGCGGATACCAGGGCACAGGCTTTGAACTGTCGGGTACAGGCGAGCCGGCGCAACTCAACGCGACCCGGATGACCGCGGGAGTTTTTTCCGCGCTCGGAGTACAGCCCCAGTTGGGAAGAGTGTTCACGGCCGATGAAGACGAACACCATCAGCAGGTCGTGGTGTTGAGCTATGGAGCCTGGGTGAACCGGTTTCATCGCGACGCGCAGATCCTGGGTCAGAAGATCCTGCTCGACCGCAAGCCCTACATTGTGATTGGCGTGATGCCGCGCAATTTTGAATTTCCCCTGGTTGCGGGACAACTGAACCGCGCCGAGATGTGGGTCCCCATGAGCTTCCGGCCGGATGAGTTGGTTCCGGTGGCCGCGGCAAACTGGAGCTATCAAATGGTCGGCCGGCTGAAGCCGGGTGTTTCTGCCAAGCAGGCCGAGAGCGATGCCCAGACCGTGGCACAGGAGATCATGCGCGGTTATCCGTCCATGATTGCGAACCTCCGGATCAGCGCCATGGTACGGCCCCTGCGCGAAGATGTGACCCTGCAAACCCGTCCCCTGCTGAGGACGTTGTTTCTCGCGGTTGCCGTAGTGCTTCTCATCGCCTGCGTGAACCTGGCCGGACTGATGCTGGTGCGGGCCATCCGGCAGCAAAGAGAGATAGCGGTGCGGCTGGCGCTTGGAGCACGAGCCTCGGCGCTGCTGCGCCAGGCGATTTTGGAAAGCCTTGTGCTCAGCCTCGCTGGCGGCGCGTTGGGACTGACCTTCGCCGCGGTCGCCTTGCGCGTGGGCAAGAGCATGCTTCCTGAAAGTTTGCCGCGCATCAGCGAGATCGGCCTGAACTGGAGCGTGGTGGGGTTTTCGCTCGCTCTGGGTGTGGTGACTGGTTTGGTGTGCGGAATGGTTCCTGCATTCGCCGCGCTGCGCACCAACGTGAACGCGAATCTGAAAGAAGGCGGCAGGAGCGGCTCGGAAGGCGGAGGGCATGCGCGCCTGCGTTCTACTCTCGTGGTCGCGGAGATTGCCGTCGCCCTGGTGCTGCTGACGGCGTCGTGCCTGTTGCTGCGCAGCTTTGAAAAAATGCGGTCGGTTGATCTCGGATTCCGGCCGGATCATGTAACCACAGCTGCCTATGGGTTACCCCAGAAGCAGTATGAGAAGCAGTCCCAGGTGGATACATTCAACCGCGAACTGCTGCAGCGCCTGAATGCATTGCCCGGAGTGACCGCAGCCGGGACCACCACGCAGCTTCCCGCCTCCGGCGCTAACAACAATCAGACCTTCGTCGTGGAAGGGTACACGCCACCCAAGGGAGCCGACCTGAATCTGGCGACGACCACGCAGGTCATTGGAAACTTCTTCCCGGCCATGGGGATTCCGCTGCTCCGCGGGCGGTTCTTCACCGAAGCCGACCGGCACGGTGCACAACTGGTGTTGATCGTGAATCACAAGCTGGCGCAACACTACTGGCCGGGCCAGGATCCGCTCGGCAAGCGTCTGCGCCTCGGCACGCCGGAGATGCAGACGCCCTGGATGATCGTAGTGGGCGAAGTAGCGGACGTGAAGCTGACATCACCGGACGAGCCGTCGAAGGAACAGTACTACACACCCGTCGACCAGGGAGTGGATGACGCCGGCGCGCTGGCCCAGCCCACAGATCTGAACGGCAATTATGGGGTCATCGTTCTCCGCTCCTTGCTTCCCGCGGAACAGATGGAAAACGCGCTGCGCGCGACGGTGCGGTCGATCGATCCGCTCCTCCCGCTCACCCAGGTGCAGACTATGGAACACGTCGTGTCGCAGAGCGAGGCGCCGCGACGCTTCAACACGGTTCTGATCGGGAGCTTCGCATTTGCGGCGGTGCTGTTGGCCGTGCTGGGAATCTATAGCGTGATTGCCTTTTCAGTAGCATCACGGATGCAGGAGATGGCGATCCGCATGGCGCTCGGATCGCAGCGAGGAGAGATTGTGCGACTCGTGCTGCAGTCAGGAGCCAAGCTGGCCGTAGTAGGATGCGTGATCGGACTGGCCGGCACTGCTGGCGGCTTCCAAACTATTGCGGTCGCTTTTGTTCAGTGTGAGTCCGTTCGATCCGCTGGTGCTTTCGGTAGCGGCGGCCGGAGTGTTGCTGCTGGCCGTAGCGGCATCGGCATTGCCGGCCCTGCGGGCAGCGTCGATCGATCCCATGCGCGCATTGCGAGGAGAATAGGACGGGAAGGATCTGCGGTTGCCGTTGGGAGTTTCAAAGTGGCATTACTTCCGAGTTAATCATGGGTCTTTGACCCACCCATATGAATGAAACATGAGTTTCGACGGAGTTGGCCCCAAACCGCTCAGAACTCGGAAAAACTCTTCAGCCTGGAGCGCATTGGCCTTGATAGCAACAACCGACACACGGAAGGCAGCCAACCATGCCGTCTACCGGCGAAGACGCGGCACGTGATCAATCTCCGGGAAATCGTACGGAGTCGCAAGGTCAGAAAGGGACCAAGGCTGGTAGTCACCGATCTGCTGAAGTACTTCGCTCGGAGCCAAGCCACCAAGCTTCTTAAAGTCAAGCACCATATGCATTTGATCGAAGTAGCCAAAATGATGGGCTATGGTCAACCACGATTTCTCTGGCGACTTACGCTTTGCATCGAGCGCCGCCTGGAAACGTATCAACCTCGCGAAGAGTTTTGGACGGAATCCGATCTCCGTTACGAATCGCCTTTCATACTGCCGAAGACTCAAGGAACAATCATTCGCAAGGTCCGGAACCCTGACCGCTCCATTGCGCCGATAGGTGTGTTGGGCCGTCTCCATGACCGAGGTTCTTGGCAGAGCTTTGCTTGCGAAGGGCAACAAATATTCCTCTGCGACCCGAATCCGCTCCTCAAGCGTGTTCTTCTCGGCCAGACGCAGCCAAAGAATATCGATACCGTTTCCCAGGAGGTCTCTTCCGTCCCCGTTTTGGTTTGCGAAGACAGCAGGCGGTATTCGAAACAGCTGCCATAAAGCGAGAGGCTTGAGGAAGATCCCGAATGCATTGTGACGGCCCTTGAAATGAGCGTAACAGGAACCAGCTGTCTGCGATCCGACGACATGAATTCGCGGGACCAGTTTGCTCTCGCCGTTCGCATAGTGGATTGTCTCTAAATCGCCAAAATCAAAGGCCAGAATTTGCTCGAGCGACGCGATGTCGGATTGCTTGAAGCCATCGCCCACGCACGAGATGTCGCGTTGAGCAAAGACGCGAACAAAGTCCTTGAGTTCGTGGCGGGGGAGCGCGGTCTGGATTCTGTGCACGAGGGTCCCTCATTCCGGGGTTTCAAAGCGGAACCTATGCAACGAATATAGGCTCTCTATCGACGTTTCCGCAGCAAAGTGTCGCTTTTTTACTAGGCAGGCTCGTGTTGTGCGCTGTTAGGGTGCAGTCACCAATGGAATGCCAACGGGGCATGAATTGTCTGCTATCCGGGGAGTTAACTAAGTCAGACTCGTCACTCTCCGAGCCCGCTTGGCTAAACCCACAAACTGCAACATAACAAGTTCCAACAGGAAGTCAATTCTTAAGGAGAGAACAAATGAAATTCACTTCTGACCTGCAGGTTACGAATCGCAACGTTTTTCAACTTGTCTTCGCAGCTTCGCTATTGGCTCTGGTCTTGTCGGCAGCATTCGTACCAGCCAACGCCCAATCCAGTCCATATGCCAGCAACGCCGGCAGTTCCGCATCTATCGAGGGATCATGGATCTTCAATATCGATGTATCGCTCGACCAACAGCCTGTTGCGACTTTCAATTCACTGATCTCTTTCGCTGGGGGCGGGGTAGTTGTGACAACCCCTTCAGTGCCTCCGCTGGCGATTTACTACGGCGCATGGAGCCCCATGAAGTCGAACAGCTTTAGCTCAGTCTTTTATAACTTTGCTCCTGATTCCACCCGCACTGGAGTGGTACTGGGAAAGCTGAGTCTTCGGTTACACCTGACGGGCCTAAACACCTTGGCAGGCACCGGTGTAAGTTCCACGTGCAATTTGCAGGGTGAAAACTGCGTCGCCGACCCAATCGTTTTCCAATTTACGGGCAAGCGCATAACGACAACGACGGAGTAGAAGATCATTCGGACTGGAGCCGATCCGCTGCGGACACGTCGCCGCGCTTCGTGGCTTTCAACATTATCGTCACTTCACCGGTACCTCCCGACATCACACAAACCATCTCAATGCTGATGAGCACCATACGACGTTCTCTCGGGCCTGGCACGAATTCTTGTCAGAATGCGCATTAGGGTACAGAGGCGAGATTTTGATTCCGCCTGGAGACGGAGGTCCCAAATGAAAAGCATTCTGACAATCGCTCTTTTGACTATGTCGTGCCTTACAGCATTCACACATGCGTCTGCGCAGGCGCCCGTACAAGCCAAGGTTCCCTTTGACTTTGCGGTTGGACAGAGGGTACTTCCACCGGGCACCTACACGATCAGGGAAGTGAAGTCGAACATGATTGAGTTGGAGAACCGAGAGAATGGCACCACCCTCTATTTTTCCACTTACCCTTCGGATTGCGTCAAGCGCAAGGCCAACATGCTTGTATTCAGCAAGCATGGCGACCAGTACTTTCTACGAGAAGTGAGAGGCGGTTTCGGTGAATACGCGGAGGACCTGCCCCCCTCAAAGCATGAGAAGGACATCGAGCGTCAAGAGATCGCAAACGCCAATCAGCAGAGTGTGGACATCGCATTGAACAAGAAGTAGGTTCTGAGCCATCCCAGCGACCCGGAGACTAAAGACTCCGGGTCGACTAATTAGCTCCGCTATTGCTTTGGGATGATCGTCTATTCGCATCTCCCCATAGAGCGGCTACGGTGTGAGCTTTTCCAGCGCGACACGGTCAGGATTCCAATGAGAAGTCTGAAGAGGAGAGAATCGCCCTTGATGCGGATCGGCTGTTTGAAAAGACTCGCAATTCTTCGACCTGAACCCATTTCGGCGAGCTCGATTTGGGCTTTTAGTCGAGCGAAGAAAGAGCGCTTGTGAGCGCACGAATCTTGTGAGTTGAAATGTCCCTTTAGCGACTGTATCAATTTTCACTCAGGCGATAAATATTAATAAGTTCTGCGGTTGCTACCTGCTTAGCTGGTGAGTTACCGCTAGGGAACCTCTGAACAACAGCGACTTATAAGGACTCGGAGCCTGGTTTTGCTCGTATCTGTTCAGGATCAAGGTTCTTGCGGCAGTGTTTCGTGAGTGTTTGTCCGCCGGAAGGGGGGTGCCCCTCCGTAGGCACACTATGCCCCCAGAGGGGCCGTCCGGAGATTGATCCGAGCCAGCCGCTTGCGGTGCTGGTAGAGGTTGGCCAAGGCAAAGCTCCCGCACAGCCACTCGTGATTCTTCTTCAAGCCGCGATAGCGCACCTTGGTGAAACCGAATACACGCTTGATGATCCGGAAGGACCACTCCACCTTGGCGCGCACGCGGGCTTTGGTGCGGTTTCTGCGCTTCTCCGCTTCATCGACGCCCGCCTTGGTCTTCACGCGTCGCGAGGTCATGTCCTGGGCCTCAGGCGCGACTGCATGAATGGCCTCACTCTGCCCCTGATAGCCGGCATCACCCCAGACCTTCTTTTCATCGCCATGCAGCAAATCCGGCAACATGTGTACATCGGAGACCGAGGCCGCGGTCGAGCAGACCGAGTGCACAACGCCTTCCTTGGAATCGATCCCGATATGCGCCTTCATTCCGAAGTACCACTGGTTGCCTTTCTTCGTCTGATGCATCTCCGGATCGCGCTCCTTCTTTTCGTTCTTGGTCGACGAAGGCGCGTGAATAATCGTTGCATCCACGATTGTGCCCGTGGTGATACGGATGCCCTTGCTCCCCAGATAATGGTTCACCGTGTCCAGCATCTGGCCGCACAGTTCGTGCTCTTCCAGCAAATGACGGAAGTTAAGAATCGTCGTCTCGTCCGGAGCCGGGGCGCGGCCCAGATCGATGCCCGCGAAGCGACGCAGCACCGGCGATTCGTACAACGCATCTTCCACCCCGGGGTCCGACAGCGCGAACCACTGCTGCAGGAAATAGACCCGAAGCATGATCTCAAGCCCCACCGGCTTGCGGCCCGTTTCGCCCTTTGCATAATGCGGCTCCACCAGCGCCATCAGTTCTGCACACGGCACCACCGCGTCCATCTCTTCCAAAAACCGCTCACGCCGCGTCTTCTTCGAGTACCGCTGGAATTCTGCCTGTTGGGCCAATGTCATCTGCCGCATGCCGCGATCATCTCCCTCAACCCAAAACTAACCGTGATTGCGGTGCTTGAGGAGTATTTTCAGAGGTTCCATAGCCTACATCGTAAACGCCTCGCGCACGACAACTTCGGTGTGGCTGCGGTGTGGTTGCGAGGCGTTTACGATTAGGAGGTAAGAAGGAAGCCGCAGGCGATGCGGTCGCGGTGATCCTGACTGGGATTATGGATATTGAATAGGATTTGGACTTGCGGCGAGTGATTCTGTGGTCTGTTTTTTCGTCGTTGAGGATGGACAACGTTGCGTCGATGGCAGTGCGAATGGCGATGCGGCGATTTCAGGATGCGATCGAGCGTAGCCGTGGAGCTATTCTGAGCGCGGCGCGCACACTGGCGCAGAGACGTGCAGGGAGCAAGCCGTCGGGGCGTGTTTGCGACGGTGTTCATGAGGAATCGAAGCCTGCGAAATGGAGTTCTGCGGCGGTGAAGCGCTCGACGACGCGCATGGCTTTTCCGCAGCGGGGGCAGTGCCACGGAGCGCAATCGGGCAGGGGCGGAAGAGGCAGCGGTTCGCGTCCCTGTGCGGCGAGCAGGGTGCGTGCCAGGGGCAGAAGTTCTTTGCGGAAGCGGTTGGCGAGCAGGCCGTAGCGGCGGATGCGCACGAAGCCTTTTGGCAGTACATGGAGGAAAAAGCGGCAGAGGAAGTTCACGGCGTCGAGGGTCATGACGCGCTGCTTGCCGCCGTGGGCATAATCCCGCCAGAGGAAGCTGACGCGCTCCCCGTCGAAGGCAGTGATGCGGTGGTTGCTGATGGCCATGCGATGGGTGTAGCGGCCGAGGTAACGCAGCACATGTTCCGGTCCGCCGAAGGGCGGCTTGGCATGGACGTACCAGTTCTTTTTGCCGAGCTTGTTGATCAGTTGTTCGAACAAGGCAGGATCGCCGAGAGCAGCAGCAGAACCTCTGAGGTTAAGCAGGCCCTTGCGATAGAGGTGGCAGAGTCCATCGAGGAACTTCTTGCGGAAGACAGTACGCAGAACGGGAACCGGCAGCAGGAACATCGGGTGGCTGGTATGAATCCAGCGCTGGTGATCGGCTGACAGCCCGCCGCCGGGAACGACAACGTGGATATGGTAATGGGGCAGGATATTCGATCCCCATGTGTGCAGGATGGAGAGGAACCCGATCTCTGCACCCAACCGCTGAGGATCAGCGGCGACTTCGAGCAGGGTCTGGGAACTGGCATCGAACAGCAGGTCAAGCAGTGGCCTGCGTGAAGTCAGTGCCAGCGGGTTCAGCTCGTGGGGCAGGGTGAAGACAACATGGAAGTAGTTGGTGTTCAGCAGATCGCGTTGCTGGATCTGGAGCCATCGCTTGCGGGCTTGCGCCTGGCACTTCGGACAGCATCTCGATCGGCATGAGTTGTAAGAGAAGGGTGCTTCGTACGTACAGTCCTCACACTTATCCCGATGCCCGCCAAGGGCAGCAGTGCGGCACCGCTTCACGGCCCGGTATGCCTTCAGCTGTTGATAGCTGAGAACAGCCTTGAAGCGCTGGAGAAACTGCTTGCCCCTGCGACGGACGATGTCGGCCACTTCGAAGGCCGGACGCGTCATGAACGCGGACGGTGGTAGAGGGAGCGACTCTGGTCGACGCTCGCGAGCTTCAGTTCCTCGATGGGGTTGGCGACCTTCTGCAGGTGCTGCGCGGACAGGTGCAGATACCGGGCGGTCACCTCCAGATCCTCATGGCCGAGCAGAAGCTGGATGGTGCGCAGGTCGGTACCGGCTTCCAGCAGATGCGTGGCCCATGCGTGGCGAACCAGGTGCGGCGAAACGGCCTTACGGAGGCCACACTTCTTCGCTGCTTCGGTGCACGCCACCCATACGGTCTTGTCGCTGATGGGCTGCTCGTGATCGCGATGCAGTCGTGACGGGAACAGGTAGGTGCGCGGCTTGAGCCATCGCCAGTAAACCCGCAGGTTCTCGAGCAACGCCGGGCTCAGGGGCAGGTCGCGGTCCTTGTGTCCCTTGCCATCGACAACGTGGACGACCATGCGCTGGCTGTCGATGTGGGCGATCTTCAGCCGGGCCAGCTCGGAGCGGCGCATGCCGGTTCCGTAAAGAACCATCAGCAGCGTGCGCTGAAACAGACTGCTGCTGGCGTTGATCAGACGTGCGACTTCTTCCTGGCTGAGGATGCTGGGCAGCTTCCTCCGCGTCTTGGGATAGGGCAGAAACTCGCGGAACTCATGGCGATGAAGCGTGCGCACGAAGAAGAACCGCAGCGCGGCCACGTGGTTCTCGACGCTTCCCGGGCAGAGCTTGAGCTCCCTGAGCAGGTAGGCCTGGTAGCTGCGTAGATGGTCCGGACCGAGCTTGTCCGGCGACTTGCCGAAGTGTTGTGCGAACCCGCTCGACGAAACGCAGATAACGCCGCGTTGTGCCTGCAGAGTAGTTGCGACGCTCGAGCTCTTCGAGCATCATCTTGCGAAGATGAGTCACAGTGTGTTACCTCCTGTGACTCAGACCCTATCCCGGCCATCAAACTACTCGTCAGCCACCGCCGCAGCGGCCGCGGCGCCTGCGGCTTCGTTCTCACCGCATACTCGGAAGTAACGAGTCTGTTAAGGTCGCATCAGAACGGTTCCCCATCGCGTCGAGTTTGCAGAAAATTGGAGCCTCGTGGCGCAAACTTGAAGTCGGAGATACTCAGATGCCCTTCGTCGCACTGCCGGCAATGTTCATGGTAGAAATGTCAGGCTTCCGCCCGGTTTGAACCCCTCCCCACCCCCCCTCCCCCTGTGAAACTGTGAAGCTGTGAAACTGTGACTTCTTTTGGAGGATGGTCGGATCGGTGGAATGGAGCACCCTGATTTGAGGCTTGGGCGTCACGGGAGAATTGAGGCGGAATCCAGCACGACCCTTACGGCTTGAATTCCGCGCTGTTTTCGACTGCGAACGTTGCCTGAACTGGTAAGCTGTCGCTCGAGCCGCCGGCCAGCACCCGCACCTGTTCCTTCTCGACGCGCCATGCGTGACGCACGGCGTCCCAGTAGGCCAGGTCCCGCGGCTTCAGATCGAGGGTGACCTCTGTCTCTGTGCCGGGCTCGATTCTCACCCGCCTGAACCCTTTCAGCTCCAGCCTGGGCCGGTCGACAACCGAGCCCAGGTGCTGCACGTACATCTGCACGACTTCATCGCCGGCGCGCTTCCCTGTGTTCTTCACTTTGATCGCGACCTGAACCGTGCCATCAGCGGCGACTGTTGACGCGGTGAGTTTCAGTCCTTCGTAAGCGAATGTGGTGTAGCTCAGGCCATAGCCGAAGGCGTAGAGCGGCTTGTCCTTGCTGTACATGTAAGTGCGGCCATGGGTGATGTCGTAGTCCATGATGGGGAGCAACTGCGCGTCGCCGGTGGGCCAGGTCTGGGTCAGGCGCCCGGCAGGAGAGTAATCGCCAAACAAAACGTCCGCCAGCCCGCGCCCCTCTTCCTGGCTGTTGTGGGTCATGTGGACGATGGCGGGAAGATTCTGCTGGCTCCAGACAATGGCATAGGGAAAGCTCGAGCGCAGCACCTCAATGGTGCGCGGGTTGGCCGCGAACACCTGCTTCACCAGATCTTCCTGCTCCAGCACGATCGTCTTGCGATCCACATCTTCCTTACCGTTGGAGGGTGTCGGGCACTGGTCCCACCCGGCGTTGCACTCGGGATGATTGCCCACCACGACAATCGCCACATCAGCCCGACGCGCGAGCGCTGCCGCCTCGGCCGGATCGGACCCGTCGGCGTAAAGCACCTCAACGCTTTTTCCGGCAGCTTCCCTGATTCCTTCCAGCGCGCTGATTGCGTAAGGAGGCGTACCGCTGTACCAGTCGAGCAGCACTTCGTGGATCCATGGGCCGATCACAGCGATGGTCTTCACGCTGGCACGATCCAGCGGCAAGGTATTGTTCATGTTCTTGAGCAGAACGATGGACTCATCCGTAGCCAGACGCACCAGGTCGCGGCTGGACTGACGCTGCCAGGGAGGCGGTTCGCCATTTGATTCGCGGCCGATACCGGCGTAAGGATCGACGCCGGGCGGGTCGAATTCGCCGAGGCGCAGGTACACTCGCAGCAGATTGCTGAGGGCAGCATCCATGTCGGCTTCGGTCACGAGGCCGTCCTGCAGGGCTTTGGTTAGATCGTCCTTGTAGGTGTCGAGAAAGTGATTGATGCCCGCCTTCACTGCCGCAGCGGAGCCGTGTTCCTTGTCCGGAAAGCTCTTGTGTGCGGTGATCAAGAGCCCGAGAGCGCCGCCGTCGGTGCAGATCAGGCCGTCATTGCCCCACTGCTTGATCATGACGTCCTTGAGGACCGGGTGAATCATCATGGGAGTGCCGTTCCACGAGTTGTACGCGGCCATCACGGCGCGCGAGCCGCCCTCCTCGAATCCCATCCGGAAAGGCACGGAATAATACTCGCGGAATAGCCGCTCATCGAAGTCGGACGAGGAGTGAGCCCGGCCGTTCTCGTTCTCATTGGCCAGAAAATGCTTCATCAGCGACGCAGCCTGCCAGTGTTTCAGGTCGGCGCCTTGCAGTCCCTGGGCAAATGCCATCGTCAACGTTCCCACCAGGAAGGGGTCCTCGCCATAGGATTCCTCTGTCCGCCCCCAGCGCGGATCGCGGCTCAAGTCGGCGTTCGGCGCCCGGATCACAACGCCTCCGAAATCGGTTACAGGATTCTGGTAGTAGTAACGGGCTTCGTACCCTTCGAGTGCCGCGATCTTCTTGAGCAGTTCCAGGTCCCATGTCTCGCCGAGTCCCTTTTCCTGGGGGAAGGTGGTGGTAGGGAGCGGCTGCTTGCCGCGCGGGCCCCAGCCGCCGGGACCGCCCAGGGCCAGTCCATGCAATCCCTCGACCTGGCCGGAAAAGACAATCCCTAAACGTGGAATTTTGGGATGATCCGACATCAGGTTGACCTTCTCGTCAAGGGTCAGGCGCCCGAGGAGGTCGGCGATCCGTTGGTCATCGGTCAGCTTTGGGTTCCGGAAGCGGTAGTCGCTCTGGGCCTGCGCCAATCGTGCCAGTCCAGCCGCCAGCGCCAGTCCGATGATCCACGCTACTCGCGGACGCAATCGAAAACGCATTGTCAGCCCCCGCATTAGACCAGCGAAGATTACCACACCCACTCTATGTAAATCGGTTGAGCAACAGCTACCGATCGCAGTACTTGATCCCGGAAGCTCTGGCCACGCAGACCCAGAGCCGCCGATCCAGACCGGTCCGGCGCCGTCCAGACCGGAACCCACCCAGGCGCATTTTTACCGCTACTTCTTCTCCTCTTGACAATCGAGGGGAAACGGTTGTACTCCTCTAGATAATCAAGGGGAGACAAAAACCCCGCGAAAACGCACGACGCAAATCCGAGCGAACTCGTTCTCGAACCGATGCGCGGCTAGGGGGTGGCCTGCGCTTCGAGCAAACTACTAAAGGTTGGCCCAAAGGTCCGCGAAGGAGTACCTCATGAACTGGCTGATCAACCTCGCAATGGGATTCAAATCCCTGTTTCGCAGACAAGAGGTCGAACGGGAACTCGACGAGGAGCTGGAGAGCTTTCTGGAGTCCTCCACGGCCAACAAGCAGAAGCTGGGCATGACGCTCGAACAGGCCCGGCACACGGCTCTCAAGGAAATGGGCAGCCGCAACTCCGTCAAGCACCAGATCTGGTCTTCGCGCTGGGAATCGGCTTTTGAGAGCCTTGTCAAAGATATTCGCTTCGGTGTCCGAGGCCTGATCCGCAGCCCGGGCTTCACAGCCGTCGCTCTTCTCTCCCTTGCCCTCGGCATTGGCGCAAACACGTCCATCTTCACCCTGCTCAACGCGGTAATGTTCCGCTCACTTCCCGTGAGTGAGCCGCAACAACTGTTTCTCTTCGGAAAAGGAAGCTGGGTGGGAAGCACCGAAGGTATGCCCACCTCCAGCTGGCAGCTCTTTTCATACCCCTTCTACCGCGCCTTCGCCGCCCAGACGCCTTCTTTTTCGGGGGTGACCGCGGTTTCCAGCATCCAGATGGGCAGCCATATCTCGGTCAATAGCGGCGCCGTAGAACAGGTACATATCGACCTGGTCTCCGGCAGCTATTTCAGCGTCTTCGGTATCTCCCCCGCAATGGGACGAGTGATCACGGAATCGGACGACCGCAACGCCGGCTCCGGTCCAGTTGCCGTAGCCAACTTCGGATGGTTTCAGCGCCATTTTCAGGGGAATCCCGCGGCTATCGGCCAGGCCATCCGCATCCAAGGGCACGATTACACCCTCGTGGGTGTCGCCCAACCCGGGTTCAACGGACATGCCGCTTCGCAGCCCGCCGACCTCTGGGTTCCCCTGTCGATGGAAAAGGAAATCTCTCCCGGCTGGAATGGCCTGAATGACCACGATTTCCAGTCGCTCTATCTCATCGGGCGGCTGAAACCCGGCGTCTCGCTTGCGCAGGCATCCGCTTCCACCAATCTCCTCTTCCGTCAGATCATTCGCAGCCAGTACCTGGGCGACCATGGGTCTCCCCACGATCTCGCCGATCTCGAGCGCGCCGCGGTCGAGCTCACGTCGGCTGCAGGCGGACTTCCCGGCCTGCGTCACCGGTTTTCCGCGCCGCTCATGATCCTCTCGTCGATCGTCGGCCTGGTCCTGCTCATCGCCTGTGCCAATATCGCCAACATGCTCCTGGTCCGGGGAGTGGCCCGGAGCCGTGAGATCGCGGTCCGCCAGGCGCTCGGCGCGACTCGGCGCCGGATTGCATCTCAGTTCCTCGTTGAGAGCCTGTTGCTCGCGGCTGCAGGCGCTTCCCTCGGCATTCTGCTCGCCTGGCGGGGAACCCGCCTGCTTCTCACTATGGCTTCAGACGGTCCTGAAGCAATTCCCCTCGACCTCACGCCCGACTATCGCGTCCTCGCCTTCACGCTTCTGGTTACGGTGCTCACGGCGTTGCTGTTCGGAATCGCGCCCACCTTGAGCGCCACCCGCCTGCAGGTCATCCCCGCGCTCAAGGACGGCCGCGGCAGTTCTCCCACGGTCACGCGAGGTGCGTTTTCGCGCTCGCTGATCGTGGGCCAGATCGCGCTCTCCATTCTGCTGCTCACCGCGGCCGGACTCTTTTTGCGCAGCTTGCGCAATCTCAGCAAGACAGACCTCGGCTTTAATCCGCGGAACGTCACCGTATTCTCACTGGACGAATACGCAGCCAATCTGCCCATCGACGCGCGGCTGATTCAATTGCAGCAGCGCATTGAACAGAGCGTGCAATCGATACCCGGGGTCGAGTCCGCCTCCTTTTCGATGTTCACCTTCAACCAGGGTGAATGGTCCGATTCAATCGTGATGCAGGGTGTCCCCCCCACCCCCCAGACCAGCGAAGACGTGCTCAACAACGTCATCGGAACCCAGTACCTGAAAACCGTAGGCATCCCGCTGGTTGCCGGCCGCAATTTCACAGCCCAAGACAACGCCACCAACCCGCATGTGGCCATTGTCAACGAGACCCTCGCCCGACGTTTCTATCCCAACCAGCGGGCGGTCGGACATCGTTTCTGTCAATGTAACCCCGCACATAACCAGAACCGGCAATTCGATATCGAGATTGTAGGGGTGGTCCGCGACGCCAGGTATATCGGCATCGGGGAGAACCAGAACATGGCCGCCTACTTCCCCTATACGCAACACAACCAGTATTTCGGCAATTTCTCGGTGCGTTCCGCCACCTCGCCCTCGGTGCTCATTCCCGCGGTTCGCCGCGCGATAGCGGACGCCAATCCCAACATCGCTGTCGCCCAGGTGGTCACGCTCGCAGACCAGGTGCGGGGCTCGATCGCCACCCAACGTCTGATTGGTCTCCTTTCGGCATTCTTCGCCGCCCTCGCAGTCTTTCTCGCCGCCATTGGGGTCTACGGCCTGATCTCGTACTCGGTCGTCCGCCGCACCAGCGAAATCGGCATCCGGCTCGCGCTCGGCGCACAAACCCCTGCCCTGCTGTGGCTGGTCCTGCGCGAATCGTTGTTCCTGCTGGCTGCCGGCCTCGCGATCGGCCTGCCCATTGCGTTAACCACCGCCCGCAGTCTTGCCACCTTCCTCAAAAGACAGCTATTTCAGGTTGATGCCCTTGATCCATTTGCATTCATAGCTGCGGGCGCGATCGTCTGCGCTATGACACTGCTGGCCGCCTGGATCCCAGCACGCCGGGCTGCCAAGGTCGATCCCATGACCGCTCTGCGCTGTGACTAGGAATCCGCCGCCCAGGCGGAGCTTCAGGCGAGCGACCGCGAAGCCCAAAGGCGAAGCGGCCGTGGTTTTTGAACCCAGACTCCTCCCTTTCGACCGGAACCCTCGCTGCATAGAAACAGGGCCTCCACTGTCACTTATCCCAGTTGTCCCTGTTGCGCAGGCGAGGCAAGCTGGAATGGGTGCAACCAGCGCAGTGGCACATTTGCGTCGATCGCAGAGTTCGATCCGGAAACCAGAAGCCTCCGGGAAAGCGCAAGGCCGCTGCTTTCGAGCCGGAAGCGCCCGCCAGAGGGTGGTCTTCATGTCATCACGAATTTGGTTGAGTTGCTGCCTGAGCGCCGGGATCGTCGCCGGCTGTCCTGCCGTAGCGCAAAATGAAGCCTCTCCGAGCCCGGAACCAAAAATTGGCCTGGTGCTCGAAGGTGGCGCTGCCCTCGGTCTTGCCCATATTGGTGTGATCCAGTGGCTTGAGGAACACCGCATTCCCGTCAACTACGTCGCAGGAACGAGCATGGGCGGCCTGGTCGGAAGCCTGTATGCAACCGGTCATTCCTCTGAAGAGATTCAGAAACTGGTGGATGGCATCGATTGGGATGTCGTGTTGCGCGGAGAGGTTCCGTATCAGGACCTGTCTTTTCGGCGCAAGCAGGATGCGGAGGAATACCCCAACAGCCTGGAGTTTGGAATCAAAAGCGGAATTCGATTTCCGGAGGGCTTCAATTCAGGCCATCAGGTCGGACTCATCCTGGACCAGATTGCCCTTCCCTACTCCACAGTCACGTCATTTGATGAGCTTCCCATCCCGTTTGCGTGCGTTGGAACCGAAATGGTACATGACAAGGCGCACGTCTTTCGCGATGGATCACTTTCCGTCGCTCTCCGATCCACCATGTCTCTTCCCGGAGTGTTTACGCCGGTGCGAAGCGGCGGGAATGTTTACGTTGACGGCGGACTGCTCGATAACCTGCCCGTCGATGTCGCCAAACAAATGGGCGCCGGTCTCACCATCGCAGTTCATCTGGCCACCAAACCGCTCGGAGCCAATGAGCCCCTTTCCTCGGTTGGGGTGCTGGGACAAGCCATTTCAGTGGTCATAGCCGCAAATGAACTGAGAAGCATTGAGATGGCGGACATCCTGGTTCCGGTCCCGCTGGAAAAGTACAACGGCATGGATTACAAAAAGGGCGCCGAGATCATCAAGCTTGGCTATGAAGCCGCAGCGAGCAAAGCGGCCGTCCTGTCTCGGTTGAGCGTGGATGAAGCCACGTGGCAAGCCTACCTTGATCGCCGCAATGCTCGAAGAAAGACCGTGCCGGAGCCACAGTTTGTCGAAGTCACCGGCACCAAGCCAAAGCTGGCCAAGGATATAGAACAGGAACTTTCCGGATACGCGGGCAAACCGCTTGACACGGTGAAATTCGACAAGGATTTAACCTACCTGCTCGGGAATGGGCGCTTCTCAAGTATCGGCTACACGATGATCGAAAAAGGCAGCCAGCAGGGACTTCAGATCATTGCCAGGGAAAAAGAGTGGAGTCCCCCCGAGGTCCGACCGCTCATCGTGATCGATGGTTCTCAGTACGACCAGATACAGTTCATGCTCGGCGCTCGGGTCACCTTTTACGATGTTGCCGGTTTCGGTTCCGAGTGGCGCAACGATCTGGTCCTCGGTTCGGAGCACGGCATCCAGTCCGAGCTCTATAAACCCTTCGGCAAAACACTTCGCTGGTTCGTGGCGCCCCGGGGCTATGGCTTCAACCAGCAACTGAACGTTTACAATGGGGGCACTCTCCTGGCCGAATATCGAAATAAGGAAGGCGGGGGCAACTTCGATTTTGGATTTCTGCCCACGCGAAGCGCCGAAGTCCGCGTCGGATACCGGGGTGCATACCAGAGGCTTTATCCGACAATCGGTTCGCTCCCTGTCGGAACAGTCGAAGGCAGAGTGGGAGAGACCTATCTCAAGTTCGTGCTGGATGGTAGAAACAACCCAGTCATTCCCACCCGCGGTACGGACATACAGTTCAACAGTTCCTGGTTCGACGCCAACCCTGGAGCGCCTGGCGGTTTTCCAGTCGACAATCTATGGATCACGAGATTTAACCCGGTCCAGAAGGGTTCCTCGATCTTCTTCAACGCATCGGGCGGCACGACATTCACGTATCACCAGACGGGCTTTCCACCCTTTAAGCTCGGAGGCGGCCCCGACTTATATGCGTACGGTAGAAATGAGTTCCTGACCAATCAATATTTTCTCTTCAGGGCCGGATATATTCATCCCTTGTGGCCATTGCCGCCCCTCGTCGGGGACAGGATGTATGCGGTGGCCGCCGCTGAGGGCGGCAAACTTTACGATTTGCCCCCGGGCACATCGACCCTGCCCGGCGATGTTTCGGTTGGTCTCGTGATGAACACCATCTTCGGACCTGTAGAGATCGGGGGTGCCTTCGGCGCCACCGGCCATTACAAATTCTTCTACCAACTGGGGCGGGTGTTTTAGCCACAATACCATTCACGTAAGGATTTCCGTTTGAAGCACTTCGCACGGAATGGGTGCCCCACCCTCGCCGCGTCGTTGTTTTGCGGCTAGGGTGGGTGTCGAGTGAGAAATCCGCCTTGCTTAGTAGAGCCGGAAGTTGACCTCGATGGTGATCATCACCGGGACTGGGGTCTTGCCATCTTTCATGGCGGGCTTGAACTTGTACTTCCGGACGGCTTCAAGCGCCTTTTCATCGAGACCCATGCCTAAAGCACGAATGACCCTGGGGTTCTGCGGATTGCCCTGGGCGTCGACGATGAGCGAAACCAGGCACACGCCTTGATACTTGGCGCGGCGGGCCTCATCGGAGAACTCGGCTTCGGGCGAGACGATCGGAACGGGTGCCGAAACGCCGCCACCAATGCGGAACAACCCGCCGCCCGCGTTGCCGCCGGTGCCTGGACCCCAGCCATTGCCGGTCCCGGAGCCGAGGCCGCCGCCCGAGCCGGTGCCCATGCCGCTGCCGGTGCCCTGCCCGTTGGAGCCAAGAGTGACGTTCGGGGAATTCAACACGCCGATGTTCGGCATGGTGGGGTTATCGGGAAGCTTGAGGTCCGCCTGAACGGCGATCGCAGAAGGGACACTGAGTTTTGGATTATCAAGGACCGGTACCTGGGGAGGCGTGATCGGCGTCTTGGATCTCTCAGGCAGCTTTCCCTTGATGGGATCGACAATGCTGTGGTCTCCGCCGCCACCACCGCCGCCGGCGGTCTGGGCGGACTTGGGAGCGCTGAGATCGAAGTTGCCCACATCGATGTTGGTGACTTGCTTGGGCGCGGCGATGGCTTTAATGACTGCCCGCGCGCCCAGGAAGAGCACCAGGGCGAGAATCAAGCCATTCACCACCGTGGCGGTACCAACCGCCCAGGGGTTGTACTTCACGGCCATCCGGTCGGGCACCGGGATGGGAGTCGATGTCAGTTCCAGGGGCGGAAGCTTGGGAGGGAAGAAAACGTCGCGGATGCTCTCCCAGAGTCCGGTCCAGATGGGCTTCTCTTCGAAGGCGTCCACCGAGGAGGATCGAGTTCACGATCGCTCGTATCGGGGATATCGGATGGCGAACGGGTCTCGGACTGTGTCAGTAGGTCATTTGCCATATGTGCCGCTGGCTCTGCTGCGCTTCGGTCCACGGGGTGGGGATGATCAGCCACCAAGCTTATCCTTCCATTATGCGTGACGGAACCGCGATTTGTCGCGGTATCGGTCACCGCACTTTCGGGGTTTGGCTCGTGGCTTTCCAGGTTGTCCCTCTCCAAAAAGTCATATCCTGCGCGCGATCGGACTCCCATATACGATAGACGACCTGCTTTCGAAGTTGTTAGACCTATGTCAATAAAATTGGCAATTTGGCCTGGGAGAACATCATCCGGCCCGGGGGCCCGATGAGACGTCAGCCATTCCGAAAAATGTTCCAGCGCAAGTTACACTAACGATTGAACCAGTTTCTGACCACGGCAATCTGTTCCACAACAGCCTGACTGATACCAGGGAGCGACGATGTCCCCAGCGCCGGAGTTAAAGGCGACACTGACTTTGCCACAAACCACCTTTCCGATGAAGGCGAATCTGCCTCAGAATGAGCCGCTGCGCCTGGCGAAATGGGCTTCTCTGCGGCATGTACGAGGAGTTGCGCAAGGCCGGCGCCGGCCGCCCGACGTACATCCTGCATGACGGCCCACCGTATGTGAACGGGCCCATCCATCTCGGGTCATGCGCTGAACAAAGGCCTCAAGGACTTCGTGGTGAAGTCAAAAACAATGGCCGGGTTCGACTCACCTTACGTACCCGGGTACGACTGCCACGGCCTGCCCATCGAGATCAAGGTCGATGAGCAACTGGGCCGACGGAAACTAGAGATGCCTGCCCCTGCGGTCTTGGATGCCTGCCGGGCCTACGCGCAGAAATATATTGATCTGCAGACAGCGCAGTTCGTGCGCCTGGGTTGTTTCGGCCGCTGGGACAAGCCGTACAAGACCATGGCGCGTGATTACGAGGCTCGCACGCTGGAGGCATTTTACGGTTTCCTCGAAAAGGGTTTCGTATATCGCGGGCTGAAGCCGGTGTACTGGTGCACGCACGACCGCACGGCCCTGGCCGAAGCCGAGGTCGAATACGAGATGCACACCAGCCCCTCGATTTACGTGCGCTACAAAATGACGAGCGACGCCGGCGCGCTCGATCCGCGCCTGGCGGGCCGCGACGTTTATACGATCATCTGGACGACCACGCCCTGGACGCTTCCAGCGTCGATGGCGGTCGCGTTTCATCCGGACTTCGAGTACGTGGCGCTGGCAACGAGTGGAGACTCTCCCGAGCAGGGTGGGCCGGTCTACATCGTAGCGGCCGAGCTTGCTGCCTCTGTGACCGCCGCCTGCAAGCTGGGCGAGACCACGGAATTGGCCCGCTTCAAGGGGGCAGCGCTGGAGGGCACGACGTTCCAGCATCCATTCCTCGACCGCAGCATCCTGGGCGTGCTGGCCACCTATGTGACCGCCGACACCGGCACGGGCGCAGTCCACACTGCTCCGTCCCACGGCGCGGACGACTTCTATACCGGGCAGCGGTACCACCTGGACGCCACCACGCGCGTCGACGATTCCGGGCATATCCACGTGGACCCCGCGGCCTGGAACCGGGTTGCGCCGCCGCCGTTTGAGGGCAAGACCATCTGGGCGGCGAACCCCATCATCGTGGCCATGCTGGAGGAACACCGCGCGCTCCTGGCCTCTGGGAACCTGGAACACTCCTATCCGCACTGCTGGCGGTGCCACAACCCGGTCATCTTCCGGGCCACGGAGCAGTGGTTCATCGACATGGAACACCCGGTGCGACGGGCCGACGGCTCGGAGACCTCGTTCCGGCAGTTGACGATTGAAGAGATCGACGGGGTGATCTGGGATCCGGCATGGGGCAAGGAACGGATCACCAACATGATGGCCACCCGGCCGGACTGGTGCATCAGCCGGCAGCGCATCTGGGGTGTGCCGATCGCCGTGTTCCTGTGCAAAAGCTGCAACCAGGCGATCCTCGATCCGGCTCTGAACCGCAAGATCGTCGATCTCTTCGAACAGGAAGGGGCCGAGGCGTGGCATACGACCGATGTATCCGCTCTTCTGCCGGAGGGAGCGCGTTGCGCTCATTGCGGCGAGGCCGACGTTCCGCAAGGAGACCGACATCCTCGATGTGTGGTTCGATTCGGGGACCAGCTGGTTTGCGGTGTGCGAAGCTGATCCCGACCTGAATCCCGGCTACACCGCGTTCCAAAAGGATGAAGGCGTGAAGTGCCTGTACCTCGAAGGCGGCGACCAGCATCGAGGGTGGTTCCACTCTTCCCTGCTCACGTCGGTGGCGCTGCGCGGACGCGCGCCCTACTCCCATTGCGCGACCGTCGGCTGGACGCTCGACGAGCAAGGCCGCGCCATGTCGAAGTCGCTCGGCAACGGCGTCGATCCGGTGGATATCGCGGACCGCATGGGAGGCGAAATCGTGCGCTTGTGGGTGGCGTCGATCGATTTCCGCGAAGACATGGCGGCGAGCGAAAACCTGATGGCGCGGTGCGCGGAGATCTACAAGAAGCTGCGCAACACCTTCCGTTTTCTGCTCGGGAACCTGCATGGTTTTGAGCCGGCCCGGGATGAAGTGTCCGCAACGGAGTTGCTGCCGCTCGATCGCTACATGCTGGCGCGTACCCGCGAGCTGACGGAAAAGATCCTCGCATGGTACGAGGCATTTGAGTTTCATCGCGTGTATCACGCGGTGAACGAGTTTGCGATCGTCGATCTCAGCTCGTTCTATCTCGACGCGCTGAAGGACCGCATGTACACCTTCGCGCCCACGAGCCTGGAGCGGCGCTCCGCGCAGACGGTGCTGTGGAAGATCACCGAAGTGCTGGTGCGGCTGGTGGCGCCCATCCTGAGCTTCACGGCCGACGAGGTGTGGGAATACCTGCCCCACGTCGAGGGACGCGCGATCAGCGTGCACCTGGCGCTGTTTCCAAAGCCAGAGGAGGTGTACGCCGAGGAACCGGCAAATCTGCTGGCGGAGTGGAAACAGCTCTTCACGGTGCGGGATGAAGCGCTTCGCGTCCTCGAAGATGCGCGCCAGGGCAAGCGGATCGGCAAGGGCCTGGAAGCGGATCTGGAGATTGCAGCGTCAGGCGACCTGCTGGCGTTGCTCAGCCGCCACGCCGGCGGCCTCAAGGAGTTCCTGAATGTGTCGGCGGTTCGGGTCAGCGAAAGCCGCGAAGCGAACGTGGTGCTGGAAGTCGCGGCGGTTCCGGCGGCGGGCTCGAAATGCGCGCGCTGCTGGAACTTCATGCCGGTGGTGTCGGACTACGGCGTCTGGAAGAACGTCTGCACGCGCTGCCAGTCGGCGCTGCGGGAGATGAAGATTGAGCCGCCGGAGCCGCTCGAGGCGGCCTCATGAGCTTTCCTCCGCCGCGGCGGCTGCCGTGGCTGCTGCTGATTTCGGCAGTCATCCTGGCTGCAGACCGTGCCACGAAGATATGGATCGCGAGCCATATCGCGATCGGGGACGCCATCCCGGTCATCCCGCGCGTACTGCGGCTGACCCATTGGCTGAACGACGGGGCGGCGTTCTCGCTCTTTGCCGATACCGCATCGCCGCACACGGTCCGCTGGGCCTTGATTGTCTTCACATGCATCGCGGCTGTGGCGGTCCTCATCGCGCTCATCCGCCTGGGCTCTCGCATCACGCTTGCGACCGTGGCCCTGGCATTGATCCTGGGCGGCGCGGCAGGCAATGTGCACGACCGCATCGCTTATGGCTCGGTAGTGGACTTCATCGAGGTGCACATTCTTCAGCTATCACTGGCCGGACTTCAATGTCGCCGACAGCGCCATCGTGACCGGCGCGTGCCTGCTGCTGCTCGATTCGCTGCTGCCGAAGAAACAGCTCGTCTCTGTTGAGGCTGCGGAAAAATAGGGAGACTGGCGAATCGCGAAGAAAAACATACCTCAGGGGCTAAAGCCCCATTCATGCGTCTGCTCTTACGGCACGGCTAAAGCCGTGCCCTACCAAAACTTGCCAGCGCCGATTCTTGGATAGGAGAAGGAGCCAAAACGGGGCTCATGTAACGGAAAATACTGTTACATTCGGAAATTTGTCTGTAAAGCATTTAGATTCAGCCAGTATGGCACGTTTTTGCATCGCCCTCACAGTTTCACAGTTTCACAGTTTCACAGTTTCACAGTTTCACAGTTTCACAGAGGGGGTCCGGTACGGTATAGAACGGGAGGATGTCCGACAGAATAGACCGAGGTACGGACCGGGACATTCCTGACACTTTGAACCCCATAGAAGATTTTTCTCCGCCTGTAACGAGTACATGATTTGGCCTCGATTTCCATGGTGCGACATCCTACGGAAATTTTCGGCAATCCCAAAGAAAGGCAATGACTGGTGATGGTTTCTCGTGGCGGTTCCGTTGACACTTTGCCCAAGTCACCATTCCCCTCCGCGAGCCCCTGCGACATTCGGGCCTGCGCTAGCCTACAATCGCTGCGTCGAGTGGAAGCGCATTTAAACAACTCGCGCTGCCCCGGCCCCGGGACTCATCGCCCCAAAAACTTCAATCCCAAGCGGTTTTCAGCTTTCGAGAGGCTTTGAATGAACGATCGCGCCTGCACTTTCCTGATTCGTGCCACTTTAGCCACATTCGCCCTGGCCGGGCTGTTCGCAGCACATGCCCAGCGCCTGCCCGATACCGTGCGCCCGGAGCACTACGCCATCGCTCTCGCGCCGGACCTGAAGTCCGCCACTTACACCGGCAAGGAATCGATCGATGTGCTGCTCCAGTGAGCCGAGCGCCACCATCACGCTCAATGCCATCGAAATCACGTTCAAGTCAGTGAAGGTGACGTCGGGCGGCAAGGAGCAGACCGCCACCGTGGCGCTCGACAACGACAAGCAGCAGGCCACACTGACAGTTCCCGACAAGCTGCCCGCCGGGAAGGCAACGATCGCGATTGAGTTCACGGGCATCCTCAACAATGAGCTCCGCGGGTTTTATCTCTCCAAAACTGCGCGCCGCAACTATGCGGTCACTCAATTCGAGGCGCTCGATGCGCGCCGCGCTTTTCCCTGCTTTGACGAACCCGCGCTCAAGGCAACCTTCGATGTGACCCTGGTGGTCGACAGCGGCGACACGGCGATCTCCAACAGTCCCATCAGTTCCGATACGCCGGGCCCGGGCGAGGGTAAACATACCCTGAAGTTCGACACGACTCCCAAGATGTCCACCTACCTGGTCGCGTTCCTGGTGGGTGACTTCGAGTGCACGGCGGGGGAGCAGGATGGGGTTCGGATCCGCGTCTGCTCGACGCCCGACAAGGTCGCGCTCACTCCCTATAGCGTGGACGTGGCGAAGTACGTCCTCCACTACTACAACAACTACTTTGGTATTCCCTACCCGCTGAAGAAGCTCGACCTGATCGCCCTGCCCGACTTCGAGGCCGGGGCCATGGAAAACTTCGGGGCCATCACCTATCGCGAAAACGCGCTGCTGCTCGACCCGAAAACAGCCTCAGTCGGGTCGAAGAAAGGAGTGGCCTCCGTGATCGCCCACGAAATGGCGCACCAGTGGTTCGGCGACCTGGTGACCATGCAATGGTGGGACAACATCTGGCTCAACGAAGGCTTCGCTACGTGGATGTCGAACAAGCCGCTTGAGGCCATGCACCCGGAATGGAATACCGAGCAATCGGTGGCCGCCGAGCTTGACAACGTTTTGAATCTCGATGCCCAGCCCACCACGCGCACCATTCGCGCCAAGGCCGACACTCCGGACGAGATCAACCAGATGTTTGACGGGATCTCTTACGGCAAAGCCAGCGTGGTGCTTCTGACGGTAGAGAACTACCTGGGCGAAGAGACGTTCCGCCAGGGGGTTCACAACTACCTTGCTGCCCATCTCTATGGCAACGCCACCGCCGAAGACTTCTGGGGAGCGCAAACCGCAACCAGCCACAAGCCGGCTGACAAGATCATGGAGAGCCTGGTGGTTCAGCCGGGGGCGCCCATTCTCAATTTCGGCGAGCCTGCGGCGGGCAAGGCTGAAGTTGCGCAGAAGCGCTTTTTCGTCAGCCCGAGCATCCAGCCCAACCCGGCGCAGAAATGGACCGTTCCCGTCTGTTTCAAGAACGGCGCAACCGGCCAGGATTGCCAGGTGCTCACTCCGGCCACCACCACTTTGAAAGTACGCAACGGCGGCCTGTTCTTTGCCAATGCCGGCGGCAAGGGTTATTACCGAAGCGCCTATCCCCCGGCTGCTTACAAGGCACTGGTCGCCGAGATCGAGACTGCCCTGACGCCATCGGAACGGATCAGCCTCCTGGGCGATGAGTGGGCGCAGGTGAGAGCCAACAAGGCGACCGCCGGCGATTATCTCAATCTTGCCGCCGCTGTCAGGAGCGATCCCAACGCCGACGTGCTCTCCGCGGCGGTGGGGGGGATCGAAGTGATCATGGACCGGGTTGCGGCTACCGCGGAGGAACGCAAAGGGCTGGCGGCGTGGATTTGCAGCACCTTTGGACCCCAACTCGCCAAACTCGGCAATCCGTCTGAAGGCGATTCGCCCAATACCCGCGAACTGCGCGCACAGCTCTTCTACCTGCTCGGCTCCTACGGCAAAGATCCCGCTGTCATTGCGCAGGCAAAGGAGATCGCTGAAAAGTACATCGCCGATCCTGGTTCCGTTGAAGGGACGCTGGGCCAGACCGCACTCGCAGTCGCAGCGCGCAATGGGGACGCGGCTTTGTTTGACAAGCTGCAGAACGTCTACGAGAATTCGACCAACCCGGAGTTTCAGCAGGGTGCATTGCGGCTTCTCGCCATGTTCCAGGATTCGACCCTCGTCAAGCGCGGGCTCGATTTCGCCGTATCCAGCAAGGTCCGCAACCAGGATTCCGCGATTCAGGTTTCTATCGCTCTCCAGGATGTCTCCACCCGTGACCAGGCATGGAATTACGTGGTGACCAACTGGGACAAGGTGCAGGCCCAGTTCACAACCGCAATCGGCGCGGACGTTGTCTACTCCACGTCTTCATTCTGCTCCGCGGAAGCCCGCGATGAGGTGCAGAAATTCTTTGCCGAGCACAAGGTTGCCAATTCGAGCGTGTCACTGAAGCACGCGATCGAACGCATCAACGGGTGCATTGAGCTTCGCAAGCTCCAGGAGCCAAACTTGCAGCGCTGGCTGGCGGGGCAAGCGAAGTCCTAGTCTCCCACCGGGATTGCCGACCCAGGGTGGAGACCCCACCCTAGCAGAGCTAGGATGGGGCACCCAGTCAGTTCTGGTCAGCCTGAACGTGGCACCGCGGCGATCGACTTTCTTTGTCCCTCGTCGCCGCGGATGTTATTTTCAATCCCAATATGTTGCCCAGATTCTTTCCTCCTTTGGCCGCTTTGGTTCTGTTTTCCGTTATGGCTTCCGCCCAGCAGAAGGACGCTCCCGCAGTTACCCAGGCGGTGCTGGCCGGAAAACTGATCGATGTGCGCACGGGCGATGTGCGCAGCCATGTTTACATTCTCATTGCAGGGGATCGCGTGCAGTCGATTGGAGCCGCCGCTCCTGCGGGCGTGCCGGTCACCGACTTGTCGGAGTACACGGTGCTTCCGGGACTGATCGACGCCCACGGACACATCCTTTCCAATCCCACGACGCAGAACTTCGCCGCCCATCTGCGCACCTCGATTCCGCAGGCGACGCTGTGGGGTGTGTACAACCTGCGCCTGTGGCTCGATCACGGCTTTACTTCGGTTCGAGACGCGTGCGAGGGACCGTCCGATTATCCCCAGTTCGCTTTGCGTGATTCAGTCAAGCGCGGCATTATCCTGGGCCCGCGGATCACGGCCGCGGGCGGTTGCGTCTCGGTGAGCGGCGGGCACGGCGACGGGGCGCCCCTTCCTGCCGATCTTCAACTGCCGCGCGGGCAAAACGTGGCCGACACGGTGGAGGACATCGACCACGTGGTGCGGCGTGACATCAAGTACGGAGCGGACTGGATCAAGCTGATGGCCACCGGGGGCGTGATGGACCCCATCTCCGACTTTCACGTGCAGGAGTTGAGCGAGGCGCAGATGACCGAAGCGGTGGAAGTGGCCCATCGGGCGGGCAGAAAGGTGATGGCGCATGCGGAGGGCGCGGTGGGCATCAAGGCCGCGGTACGAGCGGGCGTCGATTCGATCGAGCACGGCACCATGCTCGACGAAGAAGGCGCGCGCCTGATGGAGGAGCATCACACCTGGCTGGTTCCGACGCTCTACTGCTTCCAGCACGACATGGAAACCGGCCTGAGCAAGGGGCGCGATCCGGACTCATTCGCCAAGGGGCAGGAGATCATGGCGGCGCAAGGGCCCGCGTTCAAGCTGGCGCTGGCGCACCACATCCGCATTGTGTATGGAGTGGACGATGCCGACGTGGACGAGTCGGTCTCGAAGGAATTTGGCGCCCTGGTGCGGGGAGGGCTTTCCACGCTCGGCGCGCTGCAGGCCGCCACGATCAATGCCGCGACCATGCTCGACAAAGACAAGGACGTGGGCACGCTGGAGCCGGGCCGGTTTGCCGATGTGGTCGCGGTGAAGGGCGATCCGCTGAGCGACATCACGGTGATGGAGCACGTTGCGTTTGTGATGCAGGGAGGCAAGGTGATCAAGGACCCGGCGCATCCGGATCGCAACCCGGTGATTCATGTGCAGTAGGTCGCAGTAGGGTAAGGCTCGGGCGGCTTCGGACGCGCGGAATTCAGAGCAGTTCGGAGTCGTAGCTCTTGAATAGAGCGCGCATCGCATCAGCGCTTCGATCCTGGGTGGCGTGGATTGCCTCGATGAGCTGATGAATTCGGGGTGTCATGATCAGCAGGTAGCGGACCGGCGCGGGGTCGGGATTCCAGTAAGTGTGCGGAGTGCCTCTGGGCACCAGGACGGCGGCACCGGCGGCGGCTTCGACTGTTTCAGCGCCGACCTTCACGCACAACTTCCCTTCCAGGACGTACCAGGCTTCATCGTCGTTGTTGTGCAGATGCAGAGGGAGCAATCCAGCGCGGCGGGTCGGTTTCCGATCCCGGAGGAGCGCCCGCGTCGCGCCATTCAGCGATGACGAAGGAATTCCCGGCAGAGCCGAGGGTTTGGCCAGCCAGCAGTTGCGCGATGGTGGGTGAATTCATCAGGGCGTCGAGGATATCGGAACAGGATCGCCGCGGACAAGTGTCGTTTAGACTGGCTCAGCACCCTTGCGGTGCCATCCCATCCTGGAGAATCGCTCATGCCCCAAACCGCCCGGGGAACATTTGAAGTGAAAACTGCGCCGCTGCCTCCCGATGAGGCGACAGCTGCAACCTCCATCGGCCGCTACTCCCTCGACAAGGCGTATCGGGGCGACCTGGAGGCGGCCAGCGCCGGCGAGATGCTGGGCGCGGGGAATCCAGCGACGGGGACGGCCGGCTACGTGGCCATGGAGCAGGTTACGGGAACCCTGCATGGACGGAGCGGATCGTTTGCACTGCAACACTTCGGCAGCATGCAGGACGGCAAGTTCGACCTGAACATCCGGGCCGTGCCGGGGTCGGGAACGGGCGAACTCGAGGGCATCGCGGGCGACCTGACCATCGTCATCGAATCAGGCCGGCACTCCTACTCGTTCGAATACACGCTCCCGGCGGTGGAATGACTGCTAGCGCGAAGGAGCCGCCGCAGGTTTGGCCGGTGCTGGAGCGGGCTGGGCCGGAGAAGTCACGGGCTGAACGGCGGGCGTTGCATCAGCCGCTTTTTTGGCGATGACGGAAGCGCTGAAGGCCTGGTCCGCGGTACCAAAATCAAAGTCGATCTGGCCGGCCGTGACCTTCCCCTTGTAGACGATGGTGTAAGACTGCCCCTGGTAGTCAACCGAGATCCAGAAGCGAGACCGTGTCGCCATCAAGCTTGCCCTCATGCACTTCCGAGGGCGGCTCGCCGGTGCGCTCGACCGAACCCGTCACCGCGCTGCCGGCGGTCTTGAGGTGAAAAATGAGTTCCGTCGGAGTGCCGTTGAGATCGAAGGTGCCTTTCCAGTTGCCGTTCACGTCGGACAGCGGGCTGCGGCGGGGCGGCGGCCGTGTCGGGCATGCTCTTTTTCACTGTCAGTGGCGCGTTCCAACTTCCGTCCTCGGTGCCGAGATCGAAACTGATCTGATCGGCGGCAATCTTGCCCTTGTACAGCACCTTGTAGGTCTGTCCCTGGTAGTCGGCATTGATCCAGAAGGTGACCGCGTCCCCTGCGATCGTGCCGTCATGAATCTCGATGGGCGAGTTGGGGAGGCCGTCAATGGTGCCCGTGACGGTGTTGCCGTCGCTCTTCAGGTTGATCGTCATGGGCATGCTGGTGCCTTGGACATCGATTGCGCCCTTCCACGTACCGGAAGGGTCCGCGGCCCTCGCGCCGGGCAGGATGGAAAGGAAAGCGAAAAGAGTGAACAGGCGTAAGACCGGCTTCATCACCGTTGAGACCTCCGAAAAACAAGGCGAGTTTAGCACAGAGTCGACGCTGGAATCTCCCTCCCCGGTCACTCCGGATTGACGCCTCCCAATGACAGCGCCTGGTTGCGTTCGTGGTCTCCCACCCTTTCACCAGGAAAAAGGCGAAAGGGCGGGGCACGGAAGTCCGGGGCCGATCTGCAACGAACACATTCGATTCGATAGGATGAGCGTATGTCCCAGTTCCCTGCCGGCCAGACACTGCTCATCGATGCCGACGATACGCTGTGGGAAAACAACGTCTACTTCGAGCGGGCGATTGCTGCTTTTATCAGCTATCTGAATCATCACACCTATACGCCTGCCGAAGTGCGGCACACCCTGAATGAGGTGGAGCGCGAAACCATCCTGGCGCACGGCTACGGGCTGACCAGCTTTACGCGTTCTCTGCTGGAGTGCTTTGAGCGGCTGAGCCCCGAGCCCACCACCGAAGAAAAGCGGGAGCGCGTTACCGGTTTTGCCCGCGCCATCCGCGAGCAGGAAATCGAACTGCTGCCCGGGGTGGCGGAGACGCTTGCGGACCTCGCGACGCGCCACCGGCTCATCCTGATGACCAAGGGCAACCACGCCGAGCAGGCCGACAAGCTCAGCCGTTCCGGCCTGGCGGCTTTCTTCAATGGGGTCGAGATCGTTGCCGAGAAAGACCCGGCCACCTATCACGAGGTGATTGCGCGCCGCGAGCTTCGGCCGCACACGAGCTGGATGATCGGCAACAGCCCCAAGAGCGACATCAACCCCGCGCTGGCCGCCGGCCTGCATGCGGTGTTTCTGTTCCACAAGGACACGTGGACGCTGGAACATGCGGAAATCGATGCCGCGCCCGAGGGCCAGCACCTGATCGAGCTCGATTCATTTGCCAAGCTGGCTTCGATCTTCTGAGAGACGGCGGCAGATGAAGCTTCTTGACTCAGCCTCCTTGCCTCTGGTCTACTCTCATCAACGTCATGCGTGAGTTCAGCGCCAACCCGAAGTTTCGCACCGGCATGCGCGGCGCTGTTGCCATTCCCGCCATTCGAATTAGCGGCCACAACGTGCGCGCGGGAAATGGAGCCTGACGGGTAGGATTCAGTATCACCGGTAGTAAACAGGCCACCACCCGCAAGCGCGGCTGGTGGTTTTTGATTTTGGTGTGGGTTCGTGGGATCCCACCCTGGCGGCAAAAACAAGGACGCCGCGAGGGTGGGGCACCCGGATTTTGCTGTGGAGATCGGTGGTCTCCCAGGTCTCAGAAGCGAGACCTGGGGCACCCAGTTTCGTGCTTTGGGAGCGCGATGTATACGCCGAAGTTCAACCAGATCGCCGATCGCGGCCTGCTCATCGAGGCAATGCGGGCGTATTCGTTTGCGATCCTGTTTGGGCCGCGCGGAGAACAAGGCGAATCCGAAGCGGGGACCGGGCTGAGGGCGACGCATTTGCCGCTCCTGGTGAAGGATGAGGGCGAGCACGGCACGCTGCTGGGCCACTTTGCCCGCGCCAACCCGCACTGGCGCGAGCTGGCCGGACGCGAGACGCTGGTTGTCTTTCCGGGTCCGCACAGTTATGTCTCGCCTGCTCACTACACTGAACCGCTGTCGGTGCCGACATGGAATTACATCGCCATTCACGCGTATGGAACGCTCTCATTGATTGAAGATGAGGACGGCAGGAACCATCTTGTGGAAGAACTGATTGAGGCGAACGAACCGGCCTACCTGGCGCGCTGGCGGGCCATGCCTGACGGGTTTCGGCGCACCATGCTGGCCGGCATCATGGGGTTTCGCATTCCCATTGCTCGCATCGAGGGGAAATTCAAGCTGAGCCAGAACCGTGCGCCGGAAGAGCGACGCAATGTTGAGGCCGCGCAAGCGGCAGGAAGCACAGATGAGCGGGAGCTGGCCCGATGGATGGCGCGGCTGGCCGGATGAGCAATCTAAGTGGGAGAGCAGGAATCATGAACGACGCTACACTCAGACGAGTTGAACTGTTTGATACCAGCCTGCGCGACGGGATGCAGCAGCCGAATCTGGAGATATCGGTTCCCAACGCGATTTCGCTCCTGCAGCGCATGTCGGCGTTTGGCGTGCACTACGCCGAGATTGGTTTCGCCGGTGCCTACCAGTTCGTGGCAGACCTCACGCCGGCTCTCGCGGATGCCGATATTGGGGCGATGAAGCTGGCCCTGTTCGGGCGCACGCGGGGGCCGAACAGCCGGGTTGCGGACTGGCCCGACGTGCAGTTCATGGTCGGGCACAAGCGACGCATTCCGGTGGCGGTGGTGGTGGTGAAGTCGCGGCTGCTCGATGTGGAACGGTCGCTCGAAACCACTCCCGAAGAGAATCTTCGCATGGCCTACGACACCATCGCCTGTCTTCAGGACCACGGGCTCGAGGTGCTGGTGGATCTGGAGCACGCCATGGACGCGGCCTGCGGCAGGCGTGAAAACGGCAACCCCTGCGATCCCGAGTTTGGCGCGCGCACGCTGGACTACTTCCATCGCATGACGGCCCAGTGCGCTGACCAGGGAGTGAGCCGCGTGGTGGTTTGCGATACCACGGGAGGCGCCAATCCTGAAGAAGTCGGCGCAGTCATCGCCGGGCTGGTGCGCGATTATCCAGGCATGCGATTTCGGGTTTCATGGGCACACCGATCGGGGTTTCGGGGTGGCCAATGCGCGCGCGTCGATCCTTGCCGGGGCGATCCACATTCAGGGCACGATCATCGGCACCGGAGAGCGCTGCGGCAACGTGAATCTGACCACGGTGGTGGGTAGCATGCAGCTCCGCGGCGAGGCCGAATTCGTCACAACGGAAGCGCTGCGCAGCTTGACCAGCCTGGCGCATGCGGCCTACGGCGCGTTCTCGCTGGATGTGCCGCACGGGGCTCCCATCGTTGGCCCGGGCGCTTTTGGTACCTGGGCGGGCATGCACGGTTCGAGCGAGCGCAAGAACCCCGGCGCGTATCTGTGGTGCGATCCAGCGCGGGTGGGAGCCAACCCCATTATCGGGGTCAACGCCCAATCGGGACGGGCCAACGTGATCCTGTTGTCTGAGGCGCTTGGAGTTCCTCTCAACGTTGCGCAAGCTCAAGCTCTCATCGAGGCAAATCAGGCCATGATGGAAGGTGGCGGCTTCACCGCAAGCGAGGTCTCGTTCCGCCTGGCCTGCCTGCGGGTTCAGAAGACGGCGCCGGAGCTTTTCACGGTCCGGACCTGGCGAGTCTTCGACGAGAGCGACGAAGCCGGCAACAGGTTCGTTCAGGCGTTCATGTCCCTGTCCATAGGCGAATCCACGATCCGGACCAGCCGCGCGGAAGGCGCAGGTCCGGTGGACGCGCTGACAAGGGCCATGCGGCATGAACTCGAAAAATGGTATCCGGCTTTGCAGCAGATGCGGTTGGGCCGGTTCAGCGTTACGGCGATCGACGTGTCGGCGCACGACTCGGCAGCGCACGTGCGGGTCACGGTCAGTTTTCACGCCGATGGGCATGAGCCCTGGGTTACCGCCGGCGTCAGCAGCGACCTGAACCAGGCGGCGCTGATGGCGATCGTGGACGGGTTCCATTACTGGCTTCTGAACCAGCCAGATGGGCAGGCGAGTTCAGCGGCGGGCACGAAGCTGGAGGAGCAAGCGATGTCGGATGTCCAGCGAGGATAACACGGGGACGTCCGCTTCAGTTGCAGTTGAAAAAGGAGAATTGCCGCATGCGTAAGGTATTGCTCTATCTCAGTCTTCTGATCGCGCCTTGCGCCGTGTTGGGCGCGCCGCCGGCGGCTTCCTCGGGATGGCAGTCCAAAGTGCAAGAGGATATGCCGAGGCTGGGCCACCGCAACTGGATCCTGGTGGTGGATTCAGCCTACCCTTTGCAGTCCTCGCCCGGGGTTGAGACGGTGGAGACCAACGCCGATCAGATGGAAGTGATCAAGTTCGTCCTGGGAGCGATCGACAAGTCGGTCCACGTGCGCCCCGATATCTTCATGGATGCGGAACTTCCCTATGTCCAGGAGGAAGATGCTCCCGGAACGTCGGCTTACCGCGACGCGATCGCCAAGCTGCTCGATGGGCAAAATATCGGTTCAGAGTTGCACGAAAAACTGATTGCGGATGTCGACGACGCAGGGAAGGTGGTCAGCGTGTTGATCCTGAAGACCAGGTCGGTCATTCCCTACTCGTCGGTATTCATCCGGCTGAATTGCAAATACTGGGGCGACGACGCCGAGGAACGCCTGCGGGCCAAGATGCCGGCCGCCGTCGAGACGGGTACGCCGGCCGCCGAGCCGGTGCCGCCGGTTCCTCAGCCCACGCCTGCGCAGAGCGCGCCGCCACCGCCGACTCAGCCGGGAACACCACAGACGGAAGAGCCAAATGGACAACCCAATCCGCCGCAAAGCCCGCAGTAACCAAAGGGGCTGGCGGCCCCGACGCCGCGCGAGAAGTGCACTCAAGTTTTGGTATACTCAGTAGGTTCACCACCGTGCGGAGGTGGCGAAATTGGCAGACGCACTAGCTTGAGGTGCTAGCGGGTAACTCCATAGGGGTTCAAGTCCCCTCCTCCGCACCACAGAAAACAACGGGTTTAACGAGGGTCAGCGACAAAAAGCTGGCCCTTAAATTTGACATTGTAACGATTATCGTAACGATCGTGGTGTTTCTACCCCTAAACGCGCATAGCCGTTATACTTCCCCCTCATGACCCTCTCCCCTGAAATCACCGCCCGGACCACAGCCAAGATCGCACCGAATGAGCCACCAGGAGCGGTACGATCGTGCAGCAGCCGGGATGATCAATAATCCCGAGACCCTGCGAGCAAGACAACCTGGAGTTCGCGGGTATGATCTTGGGTCCTGAAGCCATGGTTACCCAGAGCGATCGACCAATGCATGTAACACGGCGCACCGGAAACGATCCACAGCCCAGCTTCGCCTCTTCATTCCTATATTGTCCCGCATGAACTCCGCATGAGCGCTCTTCCTCCGTGAATGCCGAAACAAGTCTGCGGCTTCCAGGCCCTCAAGCAAGAAAGCGTGCCAGTCCTTCGTGCTTGACTTAGTTCCGCTCGGGTCGTGGGCAAACAAAGTCCGTTTTTAGTTGAGCAAGTCCGGTTGTGGATTCAGGAAGGCAGATTTTGATGCGCGGCAGGCGCTGCATCTTTTTCTGGCCAGTCATGATCTTGAACTTTCAATGGTCCTGCCTCCTATTTACGCGGGACTTTAATGTTTCGCGGTCGAATTGTGCACGCGCACCCTAACATCGAAGCCGGCTGCCAGGACAATCGCAACCCAGTAAACGAAAATGTCCCAAGGATTGAATATTCGTCCGAGCAGAAGAATGCCAGGCAGCGTATTCCGGAAGGTGTCCAGCCAAGGCGGACTGTACAGTTTGAGGAACTCTACGACTGTTCCCAGGATTCCTGAAATCAGTGCACTCCAAAGCGGGTGCCATGATGGAAGTAGCGTCGAGCATACCCAATAGATCATCGCGGCCCAGAGGGCGGAACCGCCGAACTTCACGATGGACGCGGGCAGGCCAAGATGCGCGAAGCGGATCGTGAGTCCTGAAACTACGGTGATGAGCATAAACGCAATCGACGCGGCGGCGGGTCGGCCTTGTTCCAACGCCGAGCGACTTGGATCAGTAGATCGATTCATGGACGGGATCCTTGTGATGCGGACCTCTCACTGCGGGATTGGAGGTTTAGCCGACCTGCCCCGGTTCACGAGTTCCCCGATTACGCCTCATCCGGTTCCAGGTATCAGCGAACTTCGACTTCGTACCAGCCACGGCAGCTCTGGAAAGCCTACTGGTTCCGTCCTTGACGATACTTCCTAGCAGCTTTGCCGCTTGAAGGGTGGCAGCACGGCGCAGGCCTGATTTCTCAACTCGGGTCGTGCAACGACAGTATTCTTTCGTAATCATTCCAACCCGCAGGGTGAGGAATGCATTGGCCGAGCCTGAAAGGACCGCTTCTGCTAAAAGGTGCATGCCCGGAATGGCCGCTACGGTCGAGCCGAATATAGTGGTCACCAAAACATCCACATCCACATCTTCGATGCCAGCGGCAATGAAAGCAGTGGAAGCGACGTTTGCATACAAGTGTACAAAGTCTCGAAGTGATGGCCTTTGATAGTAGACGTGCGCCACCCTCCAGATCAATCTGGTTTGGGCGGCGAAGACCACCAGTACATCCAATCTGCCGCTCTGGAGAACCGCTGTGCTGAGGAAGACCGCAGATGCCGTCGAGACGACCACGTCATCGGCATGTTTATCAAGCCTGCAGATTGCCGCATCGACCTCCTCAGCACTGATTAGGCTGACCCCGCGAAGGCGAACATTGCGTGCGAGACGCTTTCGGAAATCGGCCATGAACCGCTCGTATTCCGCGCCTTCGGATCTGGACGGCGGCGTTTTCCGTTTGGGAACCTTGAACCACAGAACAATCGGCGTCAGCAGAAGCGCGGAATAGAGAAAAATCAGGCCCCACATCACGCCATCGCCGAACCTTACATTGACCGTCCGTGCTGATTGCACAATCTGAACAGTCTGGTTGAACAGAAATATGCCGAAGACGACTAGGATAAACAGTGATAGGAAGACGGCGATTCGCCTGAGTGTTTTGGTCACAACGCCTCCTTGCCATTCGCAAATGCACAGTCCATATTAGCCTTGTACAAACCAGGAGCGAAGGGCCCCGGCAGATCATGCTCGTCACACAGTCGTGTGAGAGCGAATACCGTCTCAGCGGCCTGTTCTTGTCAAGTTCTTGGGTAATGCCAAATAGCATACTGACAATCAACATCGAGCAAGGACTCCCCACGCTGGAGGAGGCCCGCGCACGGCTGAAATCAGCTTTGGAGAATTGTCGAACTCGAAACGTGTATGCGGCAAAGATCATTCACGGATATGGGTCTACTGGGGTAGGCGGTGTTTTGCGTGATGGAATACGAAAATCATTGATCTCGCGCCGAAAGGAAGGGCAGATCAAAGCAGTCATATTCGGTGAGAACTGGACCGTGTTTGATCCCATCGCCCGAGCGATCCTTGACGTATGTCCTGAACTGAGCACAGACAGAGATTTGTGTAATTCCAACCCGGGCATTTGCCTTGTCGTTCTTCAGTGAATACGACCTGTAGCACGGTAGCTGGTATCAGTGCATCACAACCACCTTATCTTGAGAGTTTCTGGATGGCAGAGACCGCGATTCTGCCCATAGCTGCGTCGGAGTTCGTTCCACTGACCTGTTCGCCGGCATCCCTTCCTTTGATTGAGGAAGATGAACTCGTTGGGCTACTCGAACGGGCTGCGGGCCACCGTGATCGGGATGAGTTAATCTGGCAGGCATGGAAATACGCCGACGAGACTTTTTCTCCCTATCCGCAGCAGCGGGCATGCGCTTCGCACTTTCTCCCAGTCGGGCCTTGGCGGCAGAATCCAAGTCTTCCATTCGTCTGGGAGGACCGATCTTTGTCAAATCCGATGATCCGGTTGCGCTCGCACGGGAGCATCGGCGTCTTGGCTATAGCGCAGCTTATTGCCCTGACATGGCGACACTTGGCGATGCGAAGCTCCTGGACGAGATCCAGCGTGCTTTCGCCGCCGAGAATGTTCTTATTGCTGAAGTGGGCGCCTGGAAGAATCTTCTTGATCCCGACCCTGTCAAGCGCCGCGAGAATCTTAATTACGTTACCCAGCGCTGTGCCCTTGCCGAAGCAGTTGGAGCCCTGTGCTGCGTCGATATCGCGGGGTCGTTTAACCCCTCATCGTGGTATGGACCGGACCCCAGAAATCTATCTCGCGAGTTCTTCGATGCGACCGTCGAAAACTGCCGGCACATCCTGGACGCTGTCAAACCGACTCGCACGCGCTTCACAATTGAAATGATGGGTTGGAACCTCCCCGACGGGCCAGACGCGTATCTTGAACTGATTCGTGCGGTCGATCGCAAGGCCTTCGCAGTTCATCTCGATGTATGCAATGGCATCAATTGCCCGCAGCGCTTCTACCATAATGCCGACTTCATCCGCGAGTGCTTCGGCAAGTTGGGACCATTCATCATTTCGTGCCACGCGAAAGACTTGCGCTGGGACATTGAGATGAACTTACATTTTGAGGAAGTCATTCCTGGGCGAGGACAGGTGGACTACAGGGCCTACCTGGGTGGGTTGGCACTGCTCGGAAGAGAAGTGCCGCTTATGCTCGAACATCTGAAAACGGCTGAAGATTACGACGAAGGCCGGTTGCACATTCGCGAAGTCGGCGACAGAATGGGGCTGACGTTTGCCTGATCGCTCTTGGCCTCGTTTGGAACGTGGTGCAAGGCAAGCATGTGATTTCGTGAGGGTCCTGAGCATCTTCGTCGTCGCAGGACTATTCTATCTCGCGCTTTTAGCCATCTTTTTATATTTGAAATTAGCGACTTTTGGGAGAGATACAGGCCCGCCGGCGTCGGAATTACCAACGTTTCCCGGAGGCCGATGATACGCCATCAAACGGTGCTTATGTTCTGTCTTGTGGCAAGTGTGTCCCTGAATCATTTCGTCGCGCTCGGTATGCATACAACACCGCGAGCTGGGGTGGGGCCACGAGCACTCCCCAGAATGGTCAAATCACTCCGAGCACGACAGGCGCAAAGACGGATGCCCAGACATGTACCTTAGCCGTTCTCCGCATGATGTATGGCCGGAGAAAAAGCCCGTCGAGCACGGCAATCACGGCATAAAGCCCGAGCACGCCGAGAGGGTGCTCCCAATCCATCCACTTGATAGTCGCGGTGCGAACAGGGCCCAATAGCCCGAGGGTCGACCCAAAGTGGGGCAGATCTGGAGTACTGCTGCGATCACCGCCCACGTCCGACCCAATGGGACATACAGAACGTAGAGTCCGATCAGCCAGAGCACTTCGACAGCTCGGGGTCAACGAGCTAAACGTGAGCGTTCTGGTGAAAGTCTAGCGGTTATAGACAATACTTTGGAGTCCTGTGTCATCCGGTCTGGGGAGTGGCACGCGGCTGCAATCGAAATGAGGCCGTCACCCGAGGCCAATGTAAAAAACGTTGGAGCGCCATCTCCATTGACGCACGACAACCCATAGGGATTGGCAAACTGGACAAGGAACTTGCAATGCCTCAAAGCACTGCTGTTGACGCACTCGACGCCGGTGAAGTCTGTGGCTTCCATACAGTGCCACTGCAAGGACGATTAGTCCGGTGCAACTAGAAATAATCAGTTCAAGGTTGCTATTCATGGCTTACCCATTTGGAATTACGGTAGTGCATTCATATCCAATACGAGCAGTCGCAAACTGCGCTTTGCGGTTGTTAAGCACTGTGCAACCTGAACTCAGTTCGTAATCCAGCGAATCCGACTTATGCAACACTATCGACAAGTTGTTTGCACACGAACTGAACCCCGCCACACTCGACCACGCGTTTATAAGCTTCTTCGCGAGTGACGAACTTTTTGGTAAACGTGGGCTGGAACGTAGCCTCAATCAGGCTTGGCCAAGCACCTTCATAAATACCGGCATGAAGCATGCCATCGGGATAAATCCAAATGAACTTACCATCTTGGTCCCCGAAGTAGAACAACAGTTCCCGATTGCGGTTCCATCGACTCGTGTCTATTCTCCAAGAAAGGTGGGACCCACTCGTTACGTCTGTCCACGCCTTAAAATCCGCCCTCGTCATTCATTCTCTCCAGCAAGCTGGATTCCAGCCGAACCTTCCCCTATTGGATAAGGACTTTCAGCGAGTACCCGATGAGGCGTAAACACTCTGGCGATTACCTCACCTTGATTGTTTAACGACCGAGTTGAGTCGGTAATCAGCCGGATGGCTATTGGTGATGCAACTTTAGTGGTAGCTGCGTTCGCGACCCCTGAACAGCGCAATCGAGTGGGCGGGTCAGCAAGGTTACCGCCCCGTCTATGAGCGCCGGAGTGAAAATAGACCACATCGCGCGGTGATAGCGGCGTGACGTGGCGGAGTAAGAGTAGACCAGCCGCCGCATTCTATTTCCACGGACAACGGGATCTTTCAAGGGGTGACGAACCAGGTTCGGCGCCGTTGAGAGACGTGTGTTTTGTGGGACACCGGAGGCATGTACACGGTGGAACTGTATGCAAGGGTATCTCTTGGCGTATCGTGCGGATTGCAAGCCTAATTGCGCTTCTCGAAAATAACGATATGCTGCAGGGGTAGCGTCTCCACTGTACGCACGCGCACTAACCCGACCGCGTTCATTTCCTTCTCCAACTGCTTCACTGACATCTTGTGCACTTCCTTGATGCGGACCGCAGGATCTTCCTTGCGATACTCGACAAAGACCACACGACCCCCTGGCTTCAGGGCTTCACGAACTTTCGTCATCACCTCAAACGGATAAGCCAACTCGTGATAAACGTCCACGACAAGCACGAGGTTGACAACACTAACGGGCAAGTGAGGATCGATCTCACTTCCTTGCACTACTTCCACGTTCGTCGCTTTCATCGTGGCCGCACGTGCCCGAAGGGTATTTAGCATCGCCTCCTGGATTTCGACAGCCACCACCTTGCCAGTTTCGCCAACTTTTGGCGCCATCCGGAATGTGAAATAGCCTGAGCCTGCGCCCAGGTCCGCAACGACCTCTCCAGGATGGATATCCAACGAGTCAAGAACTTCGGCTGGGTGTTCCTCTTCTTGACGCTCAGGCCGGTCCAGCCACTCTATGCCGCCTGGACCCATTACCTGAGCGATTTCCCTCCCCATATAGAACTTTCCCGTACCGTTTGGGTCATGGTTCACCCTGGTCTCGTAGAGCGGCCGTGTTGGTGAATCGGGAACCTGGCTCTGCGCAAGAATAGGGTGGACCGACACGCCGGGCAAAACCGCCTGATGTTGGGAAAACGAGTCATGTGTGCCGGCTACGACAAATGCGGCCACGAGGGTGGAAGCAAGAAAGCATCGCTTGAGATCGACAATCACAAAAATCTCCAGACTGTGGACACTGCTCTACGTCAACAATAGTCGGTCATAGCGGATCAGTATGGGACCGCCGTATTTGGCGTGCTTGTTGTTTGCTCATCTGGATCCATCTCGCAGGGGAGAAAATTCAGGACATTGACTCAATTCAAGCGCTGCGATTGGATAGTAGATGTGCGCCGACAACCTCCACTTCCCGTGGATGCCCTCATCCCGGACATTCTCGCTTCTCTTAAGCAGACCCCGAATCTCGTCATCGAGGCCGAGCCAGGGGCTGGAAAGACAACTCGTATTCCGGCAGCATTACTGGGCGCAGTTAGTGGCCAGGTACTGGTACTGGAGCCGAGGCGGATTGCGGCGCGTCTCGCTGCCAGGCGTGTGGCATGGGAGTTGAATGAAGACTTGGGCCAGACGGTTGGCTATCAGGTCCGGTTCGAGCGGGTGGCCGGCCCGAGAACCCGGCTACATTTCCTAACGGAAGGCGTACTGACGCGTCGCCTGCTCTCCGATCCCGATTTGGATGGTGTGGACGCCGTAGTTCTGGATGAGTTTCACGAGCGCCACCTGGAGAGTGATCTCGCCCTGGCATTGCTAAAGCGCTTGCAACGCCGGCGGCCCGATCTGTGCATCGTCGTCATGTCGGCTACGCTGGACGCCGCGCCAGTAGCACACTTCCTGGACGCCTGTCCGGTGCTTCGCTCGGAGGGAAGGCAGTTTGATTTATCGGTTGAGCATACGGCGTACTCCTCTGCGCCGCTCCATGAGCAGGTAAGAGATGCGTTGGAACGGGTGCTGCGCGACGAGCAGTCGGGAGAGGTTCTCGTCTTCCTGCCGGGCGCAACCGAGATTCGTCGGGCCGCCAGAGCCTGCGCACCGCTGGCGAGTCGATCGAATCGGATCCTTTTGCCCCTGCATGGCGACCTGTCTGCTTCGGAACAGGATCGTGCCGTGGCGCCCGCTTTACAACCAAAAGTGATCCTCTCCACGAACGTTGCCGAGAGTTCGATCACCATCGACGGAGTAACTGTCGTCATTGACAGCGGCCTGGCGCGAATCGCCACATACTCTCAATGGACAGGATTGCCTACGCTGCGCCTGGGGCGGGTCAGCAAGGCATCCGTCCGCCAGAGAGCCGGTCGTGCTGCCCGGACATCCCCGGGCCGGGTCATTCGTCTCTATCCGCAGATGGACTACCAGAGTCGCACAGACTATGAGGCGCCGGAGATTCTACGCAGCGATCTTGCTCAGCTCTGCCTTGCGTTACGTGCGATGGGCATTCAAGATCCAAGCCTGATCGAGTGGCTCGATGTCCCTCCGGAAACGTCTATCAAGAATGCCGAAAAGCTGCTTGAGCTATTGGTTGCCACAGATGAAGATGCGCGAAAGTTGATGCGCCTCCCGCTGCATCCACGCCTGTCGCGCATGATTGCAGCAGCGGTGGAGCGCGATGTGGGCCGCGCAGCCTGCATCACGGCGGCACTGCTCAGTTCGGGGGAGCGCTTGGAGCACAACGATCTATTGGCAGCTATCGACGAACCCCTGGGTGATTCAGCCCAGCAGCAGTTACGCCATCTGCTCCGGCTAGTCCATCCGTCCAAGCCGCAAAAGGATGACGATACTGCGTTGCTTCAATCCGTACTGTTGGGTTTCCCTGATCGGGTGGCGCAGCGCAAGGCTGGCAACCAGGTTATGCTCTCGAATGGCATTGCGGCAGAGATCGTCGGCGAACCGCCGTCTCTTCCTCTCTTCGTGGCCCTTGATGCAGAGGATCGAACCGAAAAGCCCTTGCCGCAGGTTCGTCTTATCGCTGGGGTGGAGCCCGAGTGGCTCCTGGATCTGTTTCCGGAGCGTGTGCGGGATGAGACGGTGGTCATCTGGAATCGGCAGGCGGAACGTGTGGATTCAGTGAGCCGCCTTCTCTATGAAAAGTTGATCCTGCAGGAATCAAGCGGCGTCGAGCCTGATCCGAATGCCGCCGCCGAGCTCCTCGCAGAAAAGGCACTCGAATCGGGGATCGAACGCTTTGTAAAAAGCGAATTGCTCGAAGACCTCGTGGGCCGCCTGGAATTCGCCGGGATTGAAGCGCTAGACACATCGAATTCTTTCAAGGAATTCTGCCGCGGACGGCGCAGCTTCGCCGAACTGAAGAGCGCGGCCAACGGTTTTGTCACATGGCTCGAACAGAAACTCGATACCCATCGCCTAAGGGAGAATGCGCCGCGGAGTCTGCGGCTCAAAGGCGGCCGCCAGGTGAAAGTACATTACCAGCTCGGCAAGGTTCCATGGATTGCCTCCCGACTTCAGGACTTTTTCGGTATGGATGAGACGCCTCGAATTGGCCCTCAACGCATTCCAGTTGTGCTCCATCTTCTTGCGCCCAATCAGCAGCCAGTGCAAACCACCACCGACCTTGCTGGATTCTGGGCGAGGCTCTATCCGCAGGTGCGTCGCGACCTGATGCGCCGCTATCCACGCCATCCCTGGCCTGAAGATCATCGCAGTTGATTCAGGATGTCATCACTCTGTTCAGGCGCCTCCGAGGAGGCTTTAAGGTCTCACGACCATCTTTCCCACACCGTCGCGATATTGGCTGGCTATTGCGAAGGCCTCGTCGATACGTTCGATCTCCCTCGTGTGTGTAAGCAGGGGTACAAACCACTCTGCGTGCGTCTGGAGTAGATCCAGAGCCTCTTTCGTCTCGTGGTTCGATCGGCGCACGTTTAAAATGGTAAGCTCCTTGCGCCTCATTGCTGACCCATCCATCGATACGAAGGGTGTTGCATGAATCCCGGTCAGCGCGACGCGACCGGCATTGCGGGTGAGTTGAATCGCCTGACCGGTGGTATTTTCTCCGGCTGCACAGTCAATTGCGCAGTCCACACCGCGTTGACCCGTCGCGCTGAGGATTTCCTCAGTGGCTTCACCGGGCGCGATCACCGCATCAGCGCCCATTCCCCGGGCCAACTCGCGCCGGTGCGCCAGGGGTTCCACGGCCCAGATTCGTCCTGCTCTGGCGGCTCGAAGTGCGGCGATAGTCAAAAGTCCAATTGGTCCTGCGCCAATGACCGCGACTGTATCGCCCGGGCAGATCGACGCCAGACGGAGGGAATGCAGGGCAACCGCGAGAGGTTCGGCCAGAGTAGCTTCGTCGAACGACATCCCGGTGGGGATGGGATGAAAGTTTGTGACTGGCAAGTTGACCAGTTCACGGAAGAAACCGGGATGGTGAGGGTTGCTCAGAAAGCGAAGGTTCGTGCACACGTTGTGGTGCCCGCTCAAACAGAATTCGCAGTGATAGCAATAAAGCGCGGGCTCAAGCGCCCCGCGGTCGCCCGCAACTAGTCCGGTAACAGCGGCGCCTGTCTTTACGATCCTTCCTGCTGGCTCGTGTCCGAGGACCATCGGGTAGACATTGGGAGTGCTGCCGACCGCACCCTCGGTGAAAGCATGCAGATCTGACCCGCACACGCCCACAGCCTCGATCCGGACCTGCACTTCGCCCGGTCCGGGATCCTCTATCGGCATGTCAGTAAGCCGGAATGTCAGGGGAGCTATGAGTTCCGCAGCTCGCATCGAATGCTCTTCCTCTGAAACGATACTTCATCGGCGGGCGGGAACAAAAGGCGAGTTGAATCGAGTTCACCTGGCCTGAAGAACGAGTCCAGGGAAGCTGCGTTTCGCCGAATTAGCGGGTGAGCACGCGACATTGCTTTCTGCTGCCAGTCTGAAATCTAGTCAGCGCAGTGTTCCTCTGAGCCCTCCCTTTAGCCCACTCAAGAACAATGCCGATTCTCTCTACTCCGTGAGATCATTATAGGCATGCGTCGCACCATTGGAGCGTGTCATGCGCACAGTGTTCTCCGATCTCCGCTACGCCATTCGGCAACTAATCAGGAATCCGGGCTTCATGCTAACGGCAGTCTTCTCGCTTGCGCTTGGCATCGGGGCCACCACGGCGGTTTTCAGCGTAATCTATGCCGCGCTGTTGAACCCGTACCCCTACCCGGCGGCGGACCGCATCGTGCGGATGACCTTGACCAGCAAGTCTTCACCAGACTTTTGGGCCGAGTTGAATGGTCCGCAAATTCGCCAACTGCGGCAATTACCAATAATTCAGAACGTGCTGGCGATGGACTACCATCGCTTCACCCTGACCGGGGGCGCGGTCCAGGAGAATATCAACGAGGGTTGGCGTCATCGCGAACGGTTTCAATGACCTGGGCGTACCGCCGGTGCTGGGCCGGGGAATCCTGCCATCCGATGCGATCGAAGGAAGCGATCCCGCGCCCGTCGTAGTTCTTTCTTACAAGTTCTGGCAGAAACAGTTTTCTGCCGGCCCGGACGTGCTGGGCAAAGTGCTTGAACTCGATCACCGGAGCTACACCATAGTCGGACGCCGGTGCACATCGCAACTGAATCGAGGGGTAGAATGTCCGTTGACCTCAACGAAATTGAACTCGGATTTGTCGTCAGTCTCGGCGCCTTGCGAGAGGCAATCAAAGAACTGAATGTCGATGGGCGCCGGTGGTGGATTTCCAGGGATCCTCACGACGCTGCTGAACTTGGCTACGTCACCATCGCACATGGTTGCCAAGGATGCATGGACTGGTTGAATACTCTCCATTTTCGCGTTCCGGTACTTGGCAACGATTGCTCGAACAGGCCGGACCGGACCATCCTTATCGTTGACCCATCTACAGCCACAGCCGAAGAGCCAGGTTACGCCCCCAGGCAGGAGAATGCGGTTAAGGCGCTGAATCACCTGCTCGACGAGGACTACTGGCTGCAGGTAGCGCATGCCAATGGAGTCACAAAGGACAAAAAGGTTCGCGAAGCCCTGGTTCTCGCCCGGGTGCCTCGCTGGAACTCGATCGCCGTCAACCGCGCTCCCCAAGCCACCCAAATCACCAATCTCCTGGGAACCGCCTGCCAGGTATTTTAGCGTTGCGCACTTCGGTCCTTTGATTTGCCGGTGATCCACAAGCATTGCACCCTGCCGAAAGGCCAGATCCACTTGAAATTGAATGGACTGACTTCATGGGGTTTCAGATGAATTAAAGGTGACTGACTCTGTCGGCATTTCCCGTCCGTTCGACGTCGACCCGTTTGTGGTTCACCTCCTAATAGCGAGATCAACCGGCGAATCTGTAACGGTCTGTGATAAATTTGTGCGTGCCGGAACAGCAGTGGAAGCCGTTTAGGTCGTCATCGAGTTGCGTTCCTTTGGCGGATTTAGCGCTGAAGAGGCCGCCCAGGTGCCAACTACGGTAGTTGGGCTCTTAGCATCCTTGTCCAAGGGTAACCAAATGGCCTATGGATTCTGATCGCTGGCGGAAAGTCGAGAGCATTTTCCATAAAGTGCTCGATGCGGAGGACGATAACCGTCGCAACAGCGTGCTGGAGGAATCCTGCGGGGGTGATGAGGTATTACGTCGGGAAGTCGAGTCTCTACTCGTCCAGCACAGGCCTGCTGCGGACTTCATCGAAACCGCCCCGTTTACCACATCTGCCATCCATCCGTATCTTTCGGGAAGCGCGAGCCAAAACGCAAGCTTGGCGGGAAGCATAATTGGCCACTTTCGCGTGCTGAACAAAATTGGTGGGGGCGGCCAGGGCGTGGTCTATGAAGCCGAAGACCTGAACCTCGGCCGCCACGTGGCGCTCAAGTTTCTGCCCGAAGAACTCACGGCCGATCCGCAGTCTCTGCAGCGATTTCGTCGCGAAGCTCGGGCCGCCTCCGCCCTCAACCATGCCAACATCTGCACGATCTATGAAGTCGATGAAGTCGCGGGCCGGACCTTCATCGCGATGGAATTGCTCGAGGGACAGACGCTCAAACACGCGATCTCCAATAAGCCAATGGAGATCGAAACCGTTCTCGATCTGGCCATTCAGATCGCTGCTGCCCTCGGCGCTGCTCACGCAGCGGGCATCGTGCATCGCGATATCAAGCCAGCAAACATTTTTGTTACTAGGAACGGTCAGGCAAAGGTGCTCGACTTCGGGCTGGCAAAACTCACTGGCAATCCGCTACAGATGAGAGATGGCGGTGAAACGATAGCTCAAGGAATTACTGAAGCTGGGGCGGTCATCGGTACGCTCGACTATATGTCTCCGGAGCAGATTAATGGAGACGATCTGGATGTGCGCACCGATCTGTTCTCCTTTGGAACGGTGCTCTACCAGATGGTCACCGGGGTGCCTCCATTCCGTGGCGAAACCTCCGCGATGACCTACGACGCAATTCTGAATCGAGCGCCGGTACCGCCGATGCGATTGAATCCAAAAGTGCCGTCTCAACTCGAACAGGCTATTCTCAAAGCCCTTGAGAAAGACAGAAGCCTGCGATACCAAAACGCTGAGGAAGTGCGAACCGACCTCCAACGAGTGAAGCGCGACAGCACATCGCCCGATGACACCCCAATCACTGGGAATCGAACTCTGGCGTCCAGTTTCCTCGACTCAATCGTCGTCTTACCATTCGAGAATTCCAGTAATCAGATAGATATGGCCTACCTCAGCGACGGCATTACGGCTGGCATTATCAACAATCTAGCTCAGTTGAATCGGCTTCGAGTTGTGCCACGCGCGACAGCGTTTAGATACCGAGACCGTATGAGTGAAGCATCGAAGACTGGTCGTGAACTCGGCGTACGAGTAGTCGTGACGGGACACATCGCCCAACGTGACCATGACTTGACAGTACGCGTAGAGCTTATCGATGCCACTCACGAAGCGCAACTCTGGGGTGATAGCTTCAACCGCCGCATCGAGGACATCCTGGAGGTTCAGAGTGAGATCGTCGGGCAAATTGCAAACCATTTGAGATTGCAAGTCGACGATCAAGAGAGAAAAAAGCTAACCCGGCACCCAACGGAGAACCGCGAGGCATATTACCTCTATCTCAGAGCGATTCATTGGATGAGCAAGTGGACTTCAGAGGGCATGCGAAAGGGCGCTGACTACATCCGACAGGCGATCGATGTAGACCCGACGTACGCGGAGGCTTGGGCTGCGCTAGCTGTTTTCTTCCTCATGGTGGCCTACTCTAGTGGTGCGCCTGCAAATGAAATGCTTGCAAAGGCAAGGGCGGCTGCCGTCAAAGCCCTGGACATCGATGATGGGGAGGCTAGTGCTCACGCGGCCTTGGCGTTTGTTCGGCTCCTCTACGATTGGGACTGGGACGGTGCTCACCAAGAGCTACTTCGTGCTCTGGAACTGAGTCCGAACATTGGATTCGGCCATTTCATTTTTAGCCATTGGTACCTGACCCAAGGGTCGTTAGAGAAGGCCTTGAGGGAAGCTAGAGTGGCACTCGACATCGACCCTCTAGCTGCGCTCTTTAACTACCAGATTGGGTGGGTTCTCTTCTTATCGCGGAACTACGACTCTGCAATTGAACAATTCCAGAAGACCATGGAATTGGAACCGTCTTACGGGCTTGCGCACCAAGCTCTTGCGATGGCATTCGCCCACAAAGGCATGCGCCGTGAGGCATTAGCGGAGCTTGAGCTTGGCTCTAATGTTGCGAGGGATGAAATTCGCCACAAGGGTCTACGCGGAATAGTTGATGCTCTGACAGGTGAACAGCATGAGGCTCGGGAGGTTCTTGGCGCATTGAGGCACGAATTACGGCCGCCTCATTTCTCGTCCGCATATCATTGCGCCGTACTCCACGCAATGTTTGGTGAGAAAGACGAAGCATTTGTGTGCCTGGAGCTTGCTTTGGAAAGACGCGCTGCTCGAATTCCCTATCTGGCCGTCGCACCAAATTTTGGAATCCTGCACGACGATCCTCGCTTTCATGACCTCCTACGAAGAATTGGTGTTCCAGTCTTGAAAGACTGAGGCAACGCGGCGGGTGGCTCTTCCTTGGAACTCTAAGCCGAGACGGCGGACCGTTTTCACCTCTGGTTCAAAAGGCCTCCGAAATTCAGGCTTGTAAAGGCTTCGGAATCTGTACCGGAGTCGAGCTTCCCTGTCCGGTCATGAAGGTAAACGTTCTGGACCAACTCGGCAGTAGAAAAGAGAACCGGCCGAGTCGTTGCGGCCGTCTCCACTCGACCTCTTCGAGTCGATTGCGGGGTCTACAGTAAATCCGAAGGTGCCCGACCCTGCCGTCCATTTATATTTTGCCGGTGAATAGCGCGGTACAACGCTCGTTTCAATAGGACGAAAGTATTCGTCTGCCGGTTTGTCCTCTGGAGGCCCATCACCGGTGGGCCACTCCGAACGGTACCTTAGCATCTCCGGCGCTGAAGCAGCAGACCCCAGTTGCAAGGGATTCGGGTTTACGGCACGGATGTTAGTCAGCACCTTCAAGTCGTGATCCCATCGCGTTGGAATCAGGATCAACTCTGTGCGCCTAGTCGAGGTTGGGAAAAACGGCTTTGCACCATGGCACGTTTTCCCCCAAATTTCCGCATTAAAGGTTGAGGACGACAGATTCATGCAGTTAGATCTTCGCCTTCATGGCGACATCCCTGACTGGGGAAGGATCTTGTCTGCAAATGGCGGGTTGCGATTGGACCCCGGAACGGCTTCTTCGTGTTTGATGCGCAAGGCGGCATAGCCTGGACGGAAAGTCACCTTTCGATGAAGCACGCCGGGAAATGGTCAGTGAACAATGGCCGCTTGGAGTGGAGGTTCTTCGATCAGGGTGACTTCAGGATCTTCACCCTACCTCTACCGCTGTCAACGGCGAATGCACACGGAACGATCTTACCGGCCCGTCAACGTTGGTTCAGGATGTCGAGGCTCTAAACGGCTCTGAGTTCAAATCAGCTTCAATGCGAAGGAGAACCAATATGTCACAGGCGACACCCTGGGCCATCCTGTTGATGAAATGGAACGACAAGGCCGACGAGCCGAATTCCCTGAGCTTCTACGAAAATCTTTTCACGACCGCAGGGACCGGTACCTTCAACATGACCGACTATTTCGATACGATGTCTCACGGCTCGGTCGATCTGTCGGGAAGTCAGGTGTTTGGCTGGCTGACTCTCGACCAGCCGCAAAGCGTCTATGTGGGCAACTCCGCGCCTGCTGCGGGCCAACTCGACCGCAACGGACTGTTAAACGCGGCGAAAGCGAAGGCTTCGGCATCCGGTGTAAATCTCTCAGTGTTCAGCGGAGTAGTCGTCGTGATGAACACCTTGACCGACCTTTGCGGCTGGATCGGTGGGTGGGCAGCACTGTGCGACCCGGGTTCACTTGAACCAACGGTTCTTGGTCAGGAGATGGGGCACGGCTATGGCCTTCTTCACAGTCGGGTTGACGGCTCAACCTCCGACTATCAGGACCCTTGGGACACGATGAGTACATGGGACGGCTGTTACTACGTTTCCAACCCGGACTACACATTGATCGGACCGGGCCTGTGCTCCGCAAACATGCGGTATATGGGATGGCTTGACGAGTCGCGGGTGTGGAAAGCTGCGGCTGCGAGCTTCAGCCAACAAATCGTGCTGCGGCCTCTTCATTCGCGCAGCCTTCCGGGGCATCTCGCCGCCGAAGTTTCAGGCACACCAGGCGGCTTTCTCGTGGAGTTTCGCGTGCCGGAGGATTGGGATTCCGGTTTCCCGCGTGCTGCGGTCTTCGTCCACCGCCTCAGTGACGGGCGCTCATATCGCATGATCGGGTCGGGCGGATCGAGCGACCTAGTAGCTGGTGAACGGTTCAGCCAGGGCAGCGAGGTCTTCAGATTCTCGAGCTACACATCCGTTCACGTGGACGAGATCAACGAAACAGAGCATTATGCCAAGGTGACGCTGAGCTACCGCCCGGCGGAGAGAATCTTCATACCGGGAATCGTGGGCGAAGTGTTTGGAGGCGTGAGAGTGGATGGAGGCGGAGTCATTTTTGTGAACGGCCACCCGCACCCGGTCGATCCATGGGGTCCGCTGGTCGGAGTCTTGGACCAAGTGATCGCACACTCGTCCGCGGATCAGATTGCGCATCCTATTCTACGGCTGGAAGCTAAGAAGGCTGCGCTCGCGCAAATTGTCCAGATCGCTTCGAAACAGCTCGCAGGCCTCACCGAATTGGAAACACCGCCTGCACCGACGCGACAAATAGACCGAGAAGGTCGCGCTTCGCGATAATCCAAACGATTACGATAGAGGCCATACCGCCGTCTCGACTTCGGGCCTGAGGTATCGTCTTATCAACAGCAGCAGAGTTGCCCGTCATTGCCAATGATCGGCTGCATCCGGTCGGATCAGGAATCGTGGTAGCGATCCTCGCTATGAATTAAGGATGCATTCAATGCAGCCGATCCGGAACCGGCATCGCCGATGACGTTGGCCTCGGGAAGACGATCGAGGTCGGGCTCGTCGTGCGGCAGCTGCTGATGCGAAAGAATGTCAGGGAGATTAAAAGGCCAAATAGTGACGGTGAAGGAGGTGCTTCCGCACTGGCTGGAGGCGGTGGACTCTCACGTTCAGTCTGGGAAATTGACGCCATAGCAAGACGCATCCCCTGACTCGCGGTCGCGGGCCCCGCGGGGGGTTGCACCTGGACTTCTTGAAGAGGGATGCCGTGGCGATAAAGCGTCTCTTCGAGCCGACGCACTCGCGAACGCAACTCAACCACCTGCTCTTCAAGGCTGCCAGGGAGGTCAGGGTTCATTGCCCTCCACTCTACAACACAGGTCACTGCATTTCCAGTGGTGGGCGACCAATCCGGTGAAGCCACGGGTTTGGGGCAAGATGCGTTGGTGTTTCGCGGTCCACGTGTGCAACTTTGATGCAATGGCGCCCAAACGGAAACAGAACCATAATCTTCTTTGGAAGTGACCACTCTACTCCGTCTGCCGGCCAGTTTGCCGATGCGGCGTAATCTGGGCTATTCGTCAGTTGGGAGATGGTCGTGTTGGGAATCTTCGAAAGACACACGTCGTGTTCTTGTTCGGAGAGGAGTCCAAACTGGAGTTGGCCTTTCACTCGTGCTCATGAGAATTATCACGGCAAGATTGTCACGACCGTCACTTGCCTAAAGCATCCATGGTCGGTTCGACTGTACGATCTCAACAACATGAGGTTTGTGACTGTTGCCGCAGAGCGAGAGGTGCGGCGCCAGATCTAGGCGTATTTAGATTCTTGTCTGAGTCAGCCAGCCTTCCGCTCGGTCCCGGCAACAAGGCCTTTTAAGAGTGTCGACGTTGGCCCCAGCTTGCCCAGAAGGGCTGCACGGCAGCGAGGGTACCTTTCCCCTCCGCCAACGTCCGCGTCGTCTGCTGGAGCGTTACCGTCGCAACACTGGTAGGATCGCGGTACACCTTTTGGGTCCAGTAGCATGGCTTAAGTTCAAGACAACAGAAGGAGCGACAATACTGGTCATGCTCTCAAGACGCGGCTTTTGTGTTCTTCTCCCTGGAGCCAGCAACTACCTGGCACACGCTCTAAAGACCAAATGGGATGACGGGTCCGTTCCACGGTCTGTCCCCACTGATGATTCATGGTCTTTCACCGCACCGCCGGAGTCTGCTCGCCCTTATGTTCTTTGGATGTGGATGGGGTCGAATGTTTCCGCCACCGGAATCACTGCAGACCTGGAGGCAATGAAGGACGCCGGTATCGGCGGTGCCACAATCTTCTCCCTTGCTGATTCCACTGTCCCATGGGCCGGCTTTATCGGCAAGAGTCCCACACCGCAAATAGTCACTTTCTCTGAGCCGTGGTGGCATCTGGTGCGCCACGCCGCCTCGGAGTGCAACCGTTTGGGCCTCGAACTCATACTGCACAACTGCGCCGGGTACGAGAGCAGCGGAGGTCCCTGGATCACGCCCGAACTCTCCATGCAAGAAGTCGTGTGGTCCCAAACCCACGTGTCAGGCGGCGTGCGGTTCCGCGGCATGCTTCCACAAGCCAAGGTTGACCCTCACCCCCACGCCCAGTTTCCGCAGGTATACATTCCAGCATTGGGCCGCATAGGCATTCCGATTGTCGAGGCCCGTAATAACTACTATCGCGATATTGCCGTGATGGCTATTCCTGCTGAAGGCGTGGTTACGCAGAACAATATTCTCGATCTAACTGCGCAAACAAGTGCGTCCGGTGATCTCACCTGGGACCCCCCAAACGGCGACTGGCTTGTCTACCGCTTCGGCCACACGACCACGGGCGCGATGATCCAGCCGTCGCAGTGGGAGGCCATGGGCCTGGAGTGTGACAAGATGAGCGCCGAGGCCGTCACTTTCCACGTTCACCACGTTCTCGACGACACAAAAAAGCACCTCGGCGATTTGATGGGTGGTAAAGTCGGAACCGGCCTCACCACACTCTACTTCGACAGCTACGAGGCCGGCACACCCACCTGGACTCCTAAGATGCGCGAGCAGTTCCAAAGTCGGCGGGGCTACGACGTGGTGCCGTGGCTGCCTGCGCTTACAGGTCGCACCCTCCGAAGCGAATCCGAAACCAAGCAATTCCACGCTGACTTCACCCGCACCATCCATGACCTATACCGCGACTGTTACTGGGCTACGCCCGGCCCGATCGTACATCAGGCCGGTATGAAGTTTGTCGCAGAACCTTATTCCGGTCCATGGGAGATCAGCGAAGTTGTCAAATCCCTGGATATTCCGACCGTCGAATTCTGGACCCATAGCGGCAAATACTCCCCCGAGTCGCTTGAACCGGTCGTTAAAGCCGCTCACATTCTCAACGACAGGATCATCGCCGCCGAGTCCTTCACCAGCTCACCCGAAGATGCCATGTGGAACGAAACCCCCGCCTGGCTCAAGCCCATCGGCGACGCAGCCTTCTGCGACGGCGTCAACCGTGTGAATCTGCATCACTTCGTGCAGCAGCCTTGGGACGGCCGCTACAAACCGGGCAACGCGATGGGCCGCTGGGGGGTGCACTTTGGCCGCAACCAGACCTGGTGGGAGCCGGGGAAGGCGTGGCTTGCTTACTTATGGCGCTGCCAGAACCTGCTGCAACGTGGAGAATTCGTCCCATCGTCGCCCGCTACCAGCGTAAGCTTTTCGGCAATCATGCCGGAGAAAGGTGGCCGAATGCCGGAATTTCATACCATTCGCCGCGACCTTGACAATGCTGTCGTTTTCTTCATTGCCAACACCGAGCGCTCCGGCGGCTCGGTCCGCATCACCGTCCCAGTGAGCGGACAGCAACCTGAATTGTGGGACCCGGTATGGGGAACCATGCGCGACCTCTCGGCCTTCGAGCAGACGGCAACAGCCACTACACTTACCTTGGAATTCGCTCCCGCACAGAGCTTCTTTCTAGTCTTTCGAAGACCAGCTTCTCGCCCGAACCACAACAGCTTCGATGAACCCAACACAACTGAGTTCCGCCTCCTTACGACGCTCGACGGCAGTTGGCATGTTAGCTTCGATCCCGCCTGGGGCGGCCCGGCTTCCACGGTCTTCGACAGCCTTACCGACTGGACGCTGCACGAGGACCCTGGCATCCGCTACTACTCCGGCACTGCGAAGTACAGCAAGGCACTGCGACTGGACGCTCTTCGCACGGGTAAGTCCTTCTGGCTCGACCTTGGCATCTGCCACCACTTGGCCACGGTCACGGTCAACGGGAGGCGTCTCGGCGTCGTGTGGACCGCACCATGGCGCATCGACATCACCAGCGCCCTGCAGCGCGGCGACAATCACATCGAGATCGCCGTCACCAACGTCTGGGCCAACCGCCTCATCGGCGATGAACAGCAGCCCTCCGACTGGATTTTGGAGACAGGGGACGTTACCCTCGACAACGGCCAGTTCATGAAGGAGTTTCCTGACTGGTTCCTAAAGAACGAGCCGCGTCCCTCACGGCAGCGATACACCTTCACCACTTGGAACTATTTCCGCAAAGATTCCCCGCTTACCCCTTCCGGCTTGCTGGGTCCCGTTACTCTGCAGGAAGAGGCCTGATCACCACGGCAAGAAAACGCGGGACCTTACCGTCGCCAATTCGGCATTGTACCTGCCCGCAGGGCTTCGGCAAGGTGCAAGGTATCGATACGACTGCTGGCGGTAATCGAGTCCAGTTCGTGTCGGACAACACCGACACTACGTTCGTTCTCCGATACATGATTCCATGTTCCACGGAAGTGATTTTCGAACCCAGACGCACATAACAGGCTGAACCGAAACATGGTGTACCTCTGAGGGTGTCTGATTCTGGTATCCGGCTAGCACGGCAATTGCAGTAACTTTCGGGCGGCAACGAAGAGAATCGTAGTTGACGCCGTGAGCATTGAGGGGTAAGTTGATTGCGTATGGGGAAGGGGGACAACCAAAAAGATGCAGCAATACTCTTTGAGCGGTACTCCACATGAGGCATCTGGATCCTAAGGCATCGTGTCCCAGACCCCAAGGTTGGCCCCAACGGTGAGGATTCATTCGTTGGGACGTGACCCATTTTTTCACGTTGTAGTGCATCCATCGACCCGACTTGTAGCTTGGCAGTTTTTCAAATGGAGCGAAAACACTATCGCCCAAGAAGCCCATTAATGGGTATCGCCACCTGGCAATCGCGGCTTGGAAGCATAAGTGAAAAATGAATGGGCACTCGCGGAGATGCGATGTCCTTAGTTCTACAAACAACTAATCACGGTGGTCGGGGCGAATAGTCTCGGCCACTGTTGTTTTACGGGGCCTGAATTGGCGATGGCTGCATATGAAACACGCCCCTCGGGTTTGAAGCGCGAGACTGATTACTGACAGAGGCGACTCGCGGTGCCCAACAGGAAATGATTGAGCACCGCGAAGGCAAGCGGGGGAGCCTCAGCGTGACTAAATTCTACGCCATCTCTGATTTTGTTGCTTAGCCTTAAAAGCGCCCTATACTTCTGCTCAGAAACTTCGTCACACACAAAAACTCACCCCCGAAGGATAACTTCTCTTCGGAGGCGCTTGTATGAAACAAGTAGCAAAGTGGGTACCAGTGGTCGGCACTGGAGGTCGGTAGTGCGCGACCACTGGCAATCCCTGCACAAACGAAGTTAGCTGCGGCTTCCCCTTTCCGCGGCCAATTCGTATCGCCCGGCTCTAAGAAGGCTTTTCTTGCTCGCCTTCCGAACCATGTTGACAACGCGAGTGTTACACATCCGGGAGAAGGCGCTCGTGACGACCATCACCAGGCAAGATACATCCTTATCTCGCCAAGACATGTGGCGGACGACCGTCTGAGATTTTGACGGAAATGACAGGATAAAGGAGTGTGATCTCTTGCGGCGTCGGGAACTGCGAGCACACGCAATTGCTACTTGCGGCCTTCAAGGGTTGGTATCGGGAGTCGATCGCCAATCTTATCGCCGCCGGCACGTTTGGCCTTATACATAGCGGCGTCTGCTTGGTGTGTGAGTTCCGTAGCGCTGCCGCCGCTATCGGGAAAGGTCGCTATTCCAATACTGACTGATCCTCGAATGGTGACGTCTGCTGCGTTCACTGGCGTGTGCATGGCTGCGAGCAGCCGGCCAGCCACTGACATGGCTTGGTCAGAGTCCAGAAGGTTTGGGATCACTACTATGAATTCATCGCCTCCGACGCGACCCAAGGTGTCGCAACTCCGCAAACAGGCTTGAAAGCGTCTGGCCACTTCGCACAGGTAGAGATCGCCGACACGGTGGCTGTGGGTGTCATTGATGGCCTTGAACTGATCGAGATCCAAATAGAGAACCGCAGCCATGCCATTGGATGCTCTTGCAAGTTCGAGCGCTTCTTCGATCCTGTCATCGAGTAAGGCGCGGTTGGCCAATCCCGTCAATTGATCATGTTTTGATCGGTGGATGGCATTTTCGTAGAGACGACGGTTGTCGATCGCAATCGCTCCCAGGTTGTAGCCAAAATCAAACGCTTGCTGGTTGAAGGTGATGGCGTGAGCACCTTCTGCTTCAAAAGTCATCGTCCCAAGGATCTCTCCATTGCTGGAGATGAGGGGGCGTGACCAGGCGCTTCGAGGCAGCGAAAGATGCGCAAGCCCGCGTTCTCGGACGGCCATGGCGCATACTTCCGCACTATGAGTGGGATCGATGATGTGTAAGAGGCGTCCATTTTCAAGCGAGTAGGTACCGGCCATCAGAACGAGCCGGCGATCCCGAAGTAGGTGCGAATAGCTGCATACTCCAGGCCACATTTCGGCCGCATGGGCATGGATCGCGGCGAAGACGCTGGGAAGGGATTCAAAGCTGTTGATCAGTTCAAGGATTCGGCTGCGCTGTCGCTCGAGATGAGCCAGGGTGACAAGCCGTGCTGCTTCCGATTCGATCTTTTGCCGGACAAGCTTCTCTTGAATTGAGAGACGCCATCTCACCCACAGTCCCCATGAGAAAGCCACAGTGGCAATCCCAAGAAGCCCTGAGATCACAAACAGCATGTGGGGCACATTCCACCACGGAGGCGGCGCGAGAACACTGATGTCGCGGGCGGATCGAAGGTGAATCTGAAAGCTCTCGACGTTTCCCCAGAATCCCCTGACATGTACTATGCAGATGCCGATGACCTGGAGATGTGTTCCAGGCTGTAAAGGCGGGATTGGATCGGGATCGCCAACGATCTTGCGAAACACTGCCTCAAATACCCGATCGCCAGAGCGAAGAGTAAGCGTGTCCAGGTGTTCCTCATGAGTTTCGGAGACGAGATCCCCTTCGATGGCGACGAGGCGGTTGCCGAGCTTGCCGCTCATCGCGTCGGAGAACGTAATGCTGAGGGGCGCCGCGGGAGAGCCGTCGCCAATCGGTATTGCCTGTGCGATTGCGAGCGCGGGCGAGCCATTGATGGCAGAGGGAAATCCGGTGACCTCGATGAGCTGGCCGATGGCCATCGCATCCATCTGCCGAGTCTCAACCAGTAGATCATTTTTTCCATCCTGAATCACGAGTCTTTCGCCCGGATCATAAAGTGTGAGGACGCCCCGGGTAAGAACACGCTGGTTTCGGAACAAAGCCTGATCGGAATTCAACAGAGTGCGCAGAGGCGACACTTTCAGATGGAACGGATCGACGGCGGCCGGCTGTAGCACCTCGACCTGGCTCGAGTCGGTAACCATCAGTTGAAGTCCCACGATCTGGTCGAGTGCGTTGAAATTGCCGCCGAGATTCCCGGTTACACGAACCATAGCATCGAGGAGTCGGGACGGATTGAAGTGTGGGAACTTCGAGACGGCAACCTCGACCATTTGCCCGCTGACTTCCAACTGGAGAAGGAAGGCGCGGGCTGGGCCGACGGACTGTAGAGTTGCCGCACGAACAATTCCCTGCATGATGACGAATCGGCAATCGTTCTTGTGTCGCGCCGCACTCTGGTAGTCCAAAAACACTGCCTTGGGAAGCGGTCCACGCGAGATTTCGCGAATCCGCGTAGGCACGATCTCAGGAGAATACCCATTGGCAGTCTTACCCCATATTTCGATACGGGACCCGGCGACAACCGGAAACGTGAGCTGTGTATCAACATAGATTGGTCCGGTCGAGTCTTGGAAGAAGAAGACCTGCTGTTCAGGATCGTAAAAGGTGACAATGCCGCGGAGGTGCACGGGACGAGCCTCGGCCGCGTGCTCATGGCGTAAAGAGCGAACCGCGGCGACAGTATCAAGCGAGACTGAACTGGCTCGTACGACGGCTGGCAAACACGCGATCGCCAGCAGCGCTACCCCCCCTCGCATGAGGAAACCAGACATGAATCGGTCCTGAAGCTTTCCGGGGAGGTTGCATGCATGTTCGGCATCGAGTTTATCGGTTGTCCCGGCAGGATCGCCATCCCCCGAGGGTGGTACTTCGCCAGGTCGAGAACCAGATGCGCTTGCCCTAAGAAATCGGTGCGGATTTGTCGTTTCAGGCGATTAGCTCCATCATCTTGACAGAGCGGAGCGCACGCTCGCTCTTCTCGATGCGGCAACGGGACTTCGAGTCAGCGAACTGCTCGCACTTCGCTGGTGCGATGTCGATTTTGAGAATCTGGAACTTCGTGTGACACGGTCGATCTGGCATCAAGTTCTGGGCAACTGCAAGACAGAAGCCTCAGCCAAACCTGTCCCAATGGACAGTTACATGGCGGAGGACCTTTTGCGCTGGCGTCGCCAGAGCGTTTACGCGTCAGACGATCACTACGTCTTCGCCAGCGAAACCATGAGGGGCAAGCAGCCCTATTGGCCGGACAACCTTATGAAGCGGCATATTCAGCCGGTTGCGAAAGCAATTGGCATCCACAAGAACATCGGATTGATTCTAATGTGTTTGGAATCAATGGCGGGGACGACGGGGCTCGAACCCGCGACCTCTGCCGTGACAGAGTGGTTAGTCTAAGTAATTCAAAGACTTACAAGGAACGCAGGGGCACAGAAAAGAGCCAAAAAGAACGTTCGGAGAATTCCGGGCGCACCTATTGTGCTCTTGTTTGTGCTCTTGCCCGTGAGCGGCAAGGGCTGGCCCTTAACCCTTAACTGGCGCTCATTGGGACCGGCATCCTGCGTGAGCTTCTGGTTTCCGGAGGAAGGAAGGCGGAGGGAAATTTCCTTTCCTGTCCGGGACCTGTCCTCAGCGTTTCCGAGTCACATACATTGCCGAACCTGTTCCGAGCTGGCGCCCATCCGCACACAGTCAGGCGGAACACCAGCCAGCACGACCCTACGCACAGCACTTAGTTAGGCATCGTTGGAACGTGCGGCGCAAAGGAGATGTTGTGGCAATGCTCTCGCGTGGGGGGATGGCGATAGCCGTGAGGATCACTTGACTTTTGCCCTGGAGTCCCCCCAGGGATTCGAACGATGATTGCTTCTAAGCGGAAATCACCTGCCTACCCCCAATCACTACCCCCATTTTCGACGGCTGGCCTACAAGGGCCACCAAGAATCACGCCGCGAGGCTACTCCTCCTCGATCAGGCGGGCGACCAATTCTGACCCACGTAAGCCCCCTTCGTGCCGGACGTCGCCTGGTCTGGCTACCCGTTCCACAGTCCTGCCGCAACGGACATGCTGAGACGCTGTTTTTCGAGTGGCAAGCCGAAGGGCTGTGTTGACCACGGAACCACAGGCCGTACCGAAACTGAAGGCAATTTGGTTCTGCCTTTTCACCGAATGCTGGAGTCTGACCCGCGTCAACACCCCATTCAGCGACGGGCACTGGAACTCCTCGGCGCTGATGGGATCAGTGTGGCCATTGTTGCGTACAACGCTCTGGGCAGCCAAGCGGACGGTTGCTATTGGCTGGTGCGCCGGCCCGCGAGGAAGCGGGAGTGCATGTCTTTACCCCTGACGATCTGCGTCACACGGCGGCGGCCTCTGGGCAGGGGCTGGAACCCCGTTTGGCGGTGGCGGGGCTGCTCCTTGGCCACTCATCTATGGCGTTGACCAACGCCGTCGCGCCTCTGGTGTACCCTATGCAGTGACGGAGCCATCGAGGCCGCGATGAGCTTCCACAAATAAATAGAAATAAATCCACTTTTTCGTGGGGTAGGACGGTAATACGTGCCAGGAGCACCCCGTGGACAGCCATTCACCCGAACCCGTCTCTGCCATCGTTGCCGCCATCGCAGCCGAAGTAATGCGACTGATAGAGCCCAAACTGGCACGACTCACGCCGAACGTAATCCAGCCAGCTCTGCTGAATGTTAAGCAGTCCGGAATGTACCTGGGCCGGTCGGAGCAGGCAATCCAACATCTCATCTTCGACAAGACGCTGCCGGTGGTGCGCCATGGCCGCCGCGTACACCCGCACCGTTCCGACCTGGACGAGTTCATTGAGCGGAACAAGTACTGATGTCACGATATAGCTAAAGTTGTAACGAAAACGCTAGGGCGCCACACTGGCTGCAGAGTGGCCAACAAAAGCCAGACCCAGCGCACACGAGGCAGAAGCGGGACTGGCAGAATCTACCAGCGGGGAAACATCTGGTGGGTGAAAATTCACGTTGATGGCCACCCTGTTTACCAGTCGTCCGAGTCCACGAAGTATGATGACGCGAAAAAGCTCCTGGCCAAACTCCAAGGCAAAAAATCCAGAGGTGAAATCACCGGTGGCGCACCAGACAAAGTCATGATCGGGGAGCTGCTTGATGACGTCCTGGAATCTGACATCGAAGAATCCACCCGGAAGATCTGGAAGTTGGTGGTCACGAAGAACCTCCGACCGTTCTTCGGAAAACTTCGAGCGGCACGGCTTACCACCGACAAGATGAAGGCCTACCGAAAGAAGCGGAAGGACGAGGATCGTTCTGACGCCACAGTCAACCGTTAACTGAGCATCCTGCGCACCGCCTATCACGGTGGACGGAAGTGTACCCCGCCTAAGGTCATCAACGTTCCTTACTTCCCCATGGTCAAAGAGACGGTGGTCAGGAAGGGTTTCCTGTCTGATGAGCAATATGTCGCTTTGCGTAATGCCCTGCCTGAGGAGTTGAAGCTCCTGTTCGTGGTTGACTTCCTGCATGGCATTCGCCGCAGCGAGTTGTTGTCGATCCAGTGGTCGCAGGTGGACCTCGAACAGATGGTGATCCACATGCCCCCTGACAAGGAGAAGCACCGTGAGGGGCGCAACTTGCCCATCGTGCCAGGAGACATGGAGAATCTCCTCCGGGCGGCTAAGAATGAACGGGATGGGCTGTGGCCCGAGTGCCCTTGGGTATTCCATCGTTCTGGACAGCAGATCAGAGATCTCCGGGGTACATGGAACGCTGTCGTAAAGAAGCTAGCCATCCAGACCGAAGACGGCCGCCGTCTCACCCTCCATGATCTACGCCGAACGGCGATCCGTAACATGCGTCGCGCCGGGGTACCTCAGGTCATCAGGATGAAGATCTCTGGACACCGGACCGACTCCATGGAACGGCGCTACAATATCGCTGACGATGACGACATCAGGATCGCCGCGCAGTTCATGGCCGAACGCATGAAGGTCTTGTCCAAAACGGCGGACGACAATCCCTCCGAGACGCATTAGCTTTTATTAGCTTTCAGAAGCTAGTGCGTAACCGGTGACCGGACTGTAACAAAAACGTAACTAGTGTGGGATAAATGGGGATACATCACGAAACAGACAGCTTAGCAGAATCAACAACTTACGCCTTGACAATACCCCACGAAACAGGGTATTTTGGCTTGAGGTGCTAGCGGGTAACTCCATAGGGGTTCAAGTCCCCTCCTCCGCACCAAATGACTTCGCCTGACCGGCCGAAAGCAGCTTAGAAATGCAGATTCTCCTTTACTTTGTCGTTGTACTGCACGTAATCGTGTGCCTGTTTCTGATTGGTGTGGTGCTCTTGCAGCAGGGCCGCTCGGCTGACCTTGCCGGCGCCTTTGGCGGACAGGGTTCACAGACCGCGTTCGGTCCCCGGGCCGCGGCCAACGTGTTGACCCGCATGACCACGTGGTCCGCCGTGATCTTCATGATCACGTCTCTCACGCTTACCGTGCTGTACGTGCGTTCCAACCGCAGCCACTCGGTGCTGGAAGGCACCAAGTCCGCGCCCGCCTCGGCGCCTGCGAAGTCCGGCAAGTAAGTCTTCGCGATCGTGATTTTGGGCTGGCGAATGCCGGCAAAGACCTGTGCGTCCGCTACACGAAGCGCATGAGCCCTTTCGGCTTCAGATCAGGCTCGAAACAGCGCATCGGGTTCTCGGCTTCGATCGCTAACCGCTTCTGCTGCGAGGTGCCCCGACCGCGCCGCGCTTTCCATGGTCGACGGCCATCCGGTATCGATCCAATCTCCGGCCAGAAACATGTGCGGCCAGGGCGAAATCACGTCCGGTCGCGCGGCGTCGATGCCCGGCGGCACGGCGAAGGTGGCGCGCATTTCCTTGATCAGCACAGCCTTTTCCAGCTGTCGCCTCGTTCACGATCGGAAAGAACTCGGCCAGTTCCCTCATTCCCTGGGCGATGGCCTCTTCGCGGGAGAGGGCGGCGAAGGATTTCGAGGCGCTTACGACAAGTTCAACGTAGCTGCCCTTCAGCTTGCGCCACGGTTGCAGGCGGCCCTTGTTGTAGAGCCAGTGAATCTCGCGGTCGAGCAGGACGGCGTGCTCGAGATCGGTGATTTCCCGATCGAACCACAGATGCACGCTGCAGAGGGGCCAGTGCTCGTGGCGCTCAATCTTCGCAATCAATTCGGCTGCGCCTTCCGTGGCCGGCAGATTGGGCAGCAGCTTGCCGGTGGCTTCAAACGGAAGCGCGAGAATTATGTAATCGGAGATCCAATCTTTGCCGCGCGCGTGAACGGTCCATTGCGCGGTTTCCTGGTCCCAATCAGCGCCTTCGACAAACGTGTTGTAGAGAATCTCCGAACCGTTCCCGTAAAGAAACTGCTCCGCGCCAGCATACAGCTCGCTCAACGGAACCGAACTCATGCCCATGCTGCCTGCTTCGGCAGAATTCATGAAGAGTTCGCGGATGACCTTGGCGGCGTAGGGCACGGCGATGTCTTCAATGTCGGCATTAAGGGCGCTGGCGATGACCAGACGCCAGAATCGGTTGAGCGCGCCAGGCGTCTGCTTGTTGCGGCGCAGCCAGTCGCCGAGCGATTCACGCGAGTGTTCCAAAGCGCCCGGCCGCATCATGGCCTGGAACGCGCGGCCCAGGGCCAGCTTGTCGGCCAGCGTGAATGCCTGTGCGCTGAGCAGACTCGGCATCCCGTGCAAGGGCGCTGGCAGCCCTAATGGCCCCAGCCTGAACGGTCCCAGGCGCGAGCGGCGGCCGCTGGGATCGATCATGGTCATGTCGGTGGTCCAGTGAATCTTGTCCGCGACTCCGATGCGGCGATAGAAGCCGATGAGATTGGTGCAGCAGCCGAACAGCACGTGCTGGCAGTTGTCGATGACTTCGTTCACGCCGGGATGCAGATACGAAGACGCGCGCCCGCCGAGATAGCCGCGGCGTTCAACAAGCTGCACGCGAAAACCCGCCTCGGCCAGCGCGCAGGCCGCACTCATGCCGGCGACACCGCCGCCGATCACGGTTACAGTCTTCGGATTTTCGAGCGCAGAGGTCAGATTTGCGTTTCCCTTCTATTTGATTGGCGAGATTCAAAAATCGGCTCGACAGATTCGAGGTTCAGCCGAACAGGCGCACCCATGCCATCCATCCAAGGCCCGCGGCGAGGATTTCGAGCTTCTGGAATGAGGGGACACGAATGCGGTGGGAAAAGACATCGTAGTCGGCGCGGCGGATGTTTTTGAGCAACCGGTGATAGATCCGCACCAGAACCCAGAGCGCAGGCCGGCTCTCGCGATCGATCAACGGCAGCAGACTCCGCGCCGATCGATAGTAGTCCTCGGCGCGCTGCCCTATGGACGAAAGCAGGGCCCGCTCGTTGGCCGTGGGCGGCACACCCGGCCTGCGGTTAAGCAGCGAGTCAAGCGAAACATTGTGCGCTGCAAGATGGTCCAGGGGCAGATACACACGCTTGCGTTCCGCGTCCTCGGCCACGTCGCGCAGGATATTGGTCAGTTGAAACGCGATGCCGGTTTCTTCAGCGAACTTCTCCGCGCGGGGATCGCTGTAACCAAAGATGCGAATGCACACCAGGCCGACCACCGACGCCACGAGATAACAATAGCGATACAAATCGTTGAACGTGGCGTAGGTGTCGACCGCGCCGCCGGCGTCTTCCAGATCCATCGTTGTGCCGGCAACCAGTTCATCAAGCAAAGACGGCGGGATGTTGAATCGCCGGATGGCGTCGCGCACGGCGACAAAGACCAGGTCGGCTGTCGGAGCCCCGATGGAGGCCGCGTGCCATTCTGTGATCCATGCATCGAGACGGCGGCGGCGTTCTTCGCGGGGGATGCTCTCGTCGTCGGAAAGGTCGTCGGCCTTGCGCATGAAGGCATAGATGGCGCAGATCGCATTCCGCCGTGCTCTGGGAAGCGCCACGAAGGAGTAGTAGAAGTTCTTGGCTTCGCGTTTGGCAATGGCGCGGCACTCTGCATAGGCGCGCGTTAGGAGATGATCCGGGACGAGGTCTTGCGTCTGATCGTGCAATGGAGATTCCTGCCTCAAGCCGCCTTCTCTGCCGGACGGGGGCCGAGCCGCCAGAATGGCAACATCTTGCCGCTCAACGCGCGCAGTGCGAGCTGGAGCTTGGTGGCTTTGGTGATCGCCGGGCGGGCGCTGAGCACGTCGTAATCGCGGCGCTCGATGGCGCGCAGAATCTCGAGGCCGCCGCGGCTGAACAGGTCGAGATCGAGTGCCAGATCGCGCTGCACGCGGCCGATCAGCGGCAGTCCTTCCTCAAACATCGCGCGCGCATAGTCGACTTCATAACGGAGGAGCTCGCGGAACTCCGGCGTGGCTGTGCCGGCGGCGATGGTCGCGTCACTCACGCCGAAGCGCTCCATGTCAGCCTGGGGCAGATACACGCGGTCCTTGGCGAAGTCCACCCGCACATCCTGCCAGAAGTTGGCCAGTTGCAATGCCGAGCAGGTGGCATCGGAGAGGCGGAAGTTTTCCTCGTTCACCTCGCCACAGACGTAGAGCACGAGACGGCCCACGGGATTCGCCGAGTAATGGCAGTAGGCCAGCACGTCCTGCATGGTTCGAAAGCGCGTGACGGTCTGGTCCTGGCGAAAGGCGGTGAGCAGATCGGCGAACGGCTCCTTCGGAATCGAGCAAGCGCGGATGGTCTCGCCCAGGGCAACGAACACCGGATGACGGGCGCGGCCTTCGTAGCACGCATCAAGTTCCCGTCCCCACAGATCGAGCAGCGCCAGTGCCTGACGCGGTGTCGCCGACTTCGTCGCCAAGATCGTCGGAGACGCGGCAGTACGCGTAGATGGAATGGAAGTGGGGACGCAGGGCCTTGGGGAGAAACCACGAAGCGACATGGAAGTTCTCGTAGTGGGTCTCGGCCAGCCGCTTGCACCAGGCGCGCGCTTCTTCGATCGTCGGTGCGACATCCGGAATGCGATAACCGGGAGGAAGCGCAGCCCAGCCGCGAGCGATCAGTTCTTCACGATCGTCGGCAGTGGTCGTGGTTATCCGGTCTCGGCTTCCGATGGTTTGGTTCAATTCGGACATTTCCCTCAGGACCAGGGTCCTCGTTCATTCATCGACTTGTTGCCATCCCACCCTAGCGACAAAAACAAAAACGTCGCGGGGGAGGGGCACCCAGTCTGTTCATTCCCTTCACTACGGCACGATCGCGGTTTTGATTTCACTGCCGCGGTTCATCAAGTTCTCGAAGACGCGATTCAGTTCGTAGAGGTGCGCGTGGCCGGTGATGAACTTGTCGGCCTGAAAGCGTCCTCCGGCGATAAGATCGAGCGCCTTGCGGCAAATGGCCGGCGTGTGGTGGAAGGTGGCGCGCAGCGTGATATCGCTGTAGTGGATGCGATTGGTGTCGAGGCTGACATGCGTCCCCACGGCGCACCCACCGAAGAAGTTGACCGTCCCGCCCTTGCGTACCAGTTCAACCGCCTCCTGCCAGGTTTCGGGAATGCCGACCGCTTCAATGGCAATGTCGACCCCCTGCCGCTTTGGGGTGAAAGCCCGTGCTTCCTGGACGGCTTTGCGAATGTTCGCGCTCTGCACCACGTGCGCCGCGCCCAGTTGGCGCGCCGCTTCCACCTGGCCATCGTGCTTGACGATGGCGATGACTTCGCAGCCGGCCAGAGCTGCGACGTGCAGAATCATCAAGCCGAGCGGGCCGCCGCCGATCACCGCCACGATGTCACCCGGATGGGGCCGCGAGTCTTCAAATCCGTGCACGGCGCAGGCCAGGGGTTCTGTAAGGGCGGCGTGTTCGAGCGGAACATGATCGGGGATGCGCAGCGTATTCTTGGCCACGATCCGCGCCGGGATGCGAATGAACTCGGCATAGGCTCCGTTGTTGAACAGGAGATCGTCGCAGAGATTTTCCTGCTCCCGCTCGCAGAAGTAGCACTGCGCCGCAGGGCGCAGAGTTGAGGGCAACGACGCGGTCGCCCGGAGCGAAATCCGTAACTCCCTCTCCGGCTTCAACGACAGTTCCAGCCAGTTCGTGCCCGAAGAGGGCAGGAGGGACAATCATGCGCGCATGATAGCCGCGGCGAAAGACCTTGAGGTCCGTGCCACACGTCAGCGCAGCACCCACTTGCACGATCAATTCGCCCACCGCGGCCTTGGGCACTGGAACGTTTTCGATGCGAACGTCCTCGCGTCCATGGAGGATTGCGGCTTGCATGGTGGCGCGACCGTGATGGAGCGCGCTCTCGACCGTTGCACGGCCGTGATGGATGACGCTCTCGACGGTTGCAAGGCCGTGATGGAGCGCCTCTTCCACCGTGGCGCGGCCGTGTCCGATCACATCTTCGACCGTGGCCTTGCCGTGCTCGATCGCGGTTTCAACCGTGGAGCGACTACGCTTGATTGCGGTTTTTACCGTGCCTGGCATCAGGCTCCCTCTAGTCTGCCCCCGGCCCGGAACAGGCTCAATCATAATCTTCATGGAGTCGGCCTTGGGGTGGGACGCGATCTCGATGGCATCGACCGCCTCCTCGAGCGGGAAACGGTGCGAGATCAACTGCGTCAGGTCAAATCCATTGCGATAGCCGCCGAAGACCAGTTCGGTCACTTCATTGAGGAGAGCAAAAGAGGACGAATACGACCCTAACAGGGTCTTCTCATCCATACAAACCGCGCCCGGATCGAAAGTTGCGTCCCCGTGCTGGGTCTGGGCAAACAGCATCACCTTGCCTCCCGGCCGGACAGCATCCATGGCGGTCTTGATAAGGGCATTGCCGCCCACGGCCAGAATCACGGCGTCGGCTCCGCGACCTTCGCTTTCACGAAATACCCGATCCACCACGTTTTCCGTTCCCGCATTGATTGGATGCCTGAGGCCGAATTTGGCCGCAATGGCGTGGCGCTCAGGATACAGGTCGGACGTGAGGACACGCGCGCCGGTGCGGCCGGCGAGCACGGCATGCATCAGGCCGATAGGGCCCTGGCCGATGACCAGGACGGTGTCATCGGACGCCAGATTGAGCAGCTTGACGCCCTTGAGCACGGTATTGACCGGTTCGACGAAGGCCGCCTGTTCGAAGGGGATGCCGTCGGGAATGCGCACCACGCCGCCATTGGTGACCACGAAGTCCATCACGCGGATGTACTCGGCAAAGCCGCCGCCGGAGGGCTCAAAGCCCGCTGTCACCCCGGTCTTCTTGTAGAGCGGGCATTGCGCGGGCGTGCCTTTGCGGCAGTAGTAGCACTCGTTGCAGGGAACGTGGTGATGGACGACAACCCGCTCGCCGACGTTGTAGGAGGTAACGCCCTCGCCCATGGCGACGATGGTCCCGGCCATCTCGTGGCCGAAGATGCGGGGGGCGGAGTGGGACCCGTAGTGGATTTTCTTCAGATCGGTGCCGCAGATTCCGCAGGTGGCGATGCGGACCAGCAGTTCTCCGCGGCCGATGGAAGGAACGGGGACAGTTTCCACCCGCATGTCGTTGATTCCGCGATAGACGACGGCGCGCATGGTGGCAGGAAGCTTTTTCGCCGTCTGGAATTCAGCGCTTGAGAATTGAGTAACCATTGCGTTTTTGATTTGACCTCAATCATCGGAGAAATTCGTGCAGGGACTCCGCGATGCTTTGGGCAGCCTTAGTACTATTTTCGCCCATCCGGAGGAGTGCAGGCCAGTACCACGGGTGGAGAACCGCAAAAAGCAGCAGGCGGCCCATCTGGAGCTTTCCGTCGGGGGAGAGGAAGCGGTTGAAATCGGGCAAGGATTCGTTGAGACCGTCACTGACGCCCTTGATGCAGTAGAACGGGATGGCGCGCATGGCGGCGAGGCGGGCCAGGGCGGCAGCTTCCATGTCCACCAGTCCGGCGCGATACGCGGAGGCGAGGCGGCGCTTTTCAGCCTCGTCGGCCACTTTGGGACTGGTGGCGAGCCAGACTTCGCCTGCTCCAGCATCGCAGCGAAAGCGCTCCCCGGTGCGGACGTCGATGACGCCGGCGACGTTGTGTGCGGTGCCGGGTGCGATTTGGGGCGTGAGGGCTCCGGCCCAGCCGACGGAGAAGACCAGGTCGACCGGACCGCCGTCCTCGATGGCGGCAAAGGCCCGGGTCGCGGCCCGCTGGCCGGCTCCGGCGCAGGCCACGATCCATTCGTCCTCTGAATCGCGCTGTGCCCAGAAATCGACGCCGCTGCGGGCGCCATGGGGCCAGCCGCGGACCAGCGCTTTCACTTCGCCGGGGAAGGCGGCGATGATGGCGGTTCGGGTCATGCGCGGGCCCGCGATCCGAGGTCCGGTACGTATCCGTGGTCGCGGAACCACTCGATTGCGGCGCGCATCGCCGGATAGACGGGCAGGATGCGGAAGCCGAGTTCCTGCTGGGCACGGGCGCTGGAGGCGAACATCTTCTTGCGGCCCATGCGGACTTCTTCGAGGGTGGCGCGGGGTTCGCGGCCGCGGATGCGACCCGTGATCCACTCTTCGAAAAAGGCGTACGTGGCCGCAACGGCAAACGGGATTTTTACCGTGGGGGAAGGGATTCCGGTAATGGCCGACATCTTGTCCAGGATCTGTTTGAGGGTCAGGTTTTCGCCGCCCAGAATGTAGCGGCGTCCAAAGCTGCCGGCCGTCAGCGCCGTAACGTGTGTGCGCGCCACCTCTGCCACGTCGACGAGATTCAGGCCGGTGTCAACGTAGGCGGGGAACTTCCGGTTGAGAAAGTCCACGAAGATGCGGCCGGTGGGGGTCGGCTTTGTGTCGTTGGGGCCGACGGGTGTGGTGGGGTTGAGGATGACGACTTTCTGGCCACTTTTCGCGGCGACGATGGCTTCCTGCTCGGCGAGAAACTTCGACCGCTTGTAGTGGCCGACCATGTCGCCGATGGAAACCGGCGTGTCTTCGTTGATCACGAGGCCGTCTTCGCGGAAATGCATGGTGGCCACGCTCGACGTGTAGACGAAGCGCTTGACGCCGGCCTCGCGCGACATGCGCAGCAATTCGCGGGTGCCATCCACGTTGGCGCGATACATCGACTGGGGGTCAGGAATCCAGAGGCGATAATCGGCGGCTACATGAACGACCGCATCGCAACCGGCGAGGCCGGAGAGGAGCGTGTCGGGCTGGGCGAGGTCGCCGACGAATGTGTCGCCGGCGATGCCTTCGAGGTGGGCGAGATTGCTGGTCTTGCGCACCAGCATGCGAAGCTGGGCGCCCTGCGCGGCAAGCGCATGAGCCACATGGTGGCCTACGAATCCGGTCGCGCCTGTGAGGAGAATATGCATCGCAAGAATCTGGGAACCTTTATCTTAAATGCCGATTCCGGGGCTCACCAATCGGTGCGGTTCGCAGACTCGCTGCGGCGGCAGTTTTCATGCCGGGCCGGGCACGGCGTTCCAGCCTCGGTGGTATGATCTGGCTACTTGCAGACAGGCAATGACCGTCGGCAAGTGGGACTCCCAGCCATATTCCCAAAACCGGCCGGCAGGAGTTGAGCCGATGGCCTACGTAATCCCAATCGTCGTCGGCCTTCTCATGGTCTCGGTGGGCATGAGCCTCAGTCTCCGGGAACTGGCCGCGAGTTTGCGCCGGTTGACCTGGCTGGCGTGGGTGCGGATGCTTGTGGCCACGTTTGTCCTTCCTGCGCTACTGGCGCTTATTCTCGCCCGTGTGTTCCGCCTGACCATGGGTGAGCTGGCCGGGATATTCCTGGTCGGGGTTGCACCGGGAGCCCCGCTTCTTACGCGCAACCTGGCGAAAAAGGGATTCGACATGCACCTGGCGGCCAGTTACCAGGTGTGGGCAGCAATGATGATTCCGGTGATGATCCCGGCCATCGTCTTCTGCGCGGCCAAGCTCTACAACCGCGATATCTGGATCTCTCCCGTGATTCTTCTCGGGCAAATCTTCATCAAGCAACTTTTGCCCCTGTCGCTGGGGATGGTGATTGCCAGGGCCGCTCCGGCGTGGTCAAAGAAATATCAGCCGACGCTCAACACGCTCGGCAACATCCTGATCACGGTCATTTTGGGATTGGCCCTCTTCAAACTGGGACCGGCGCTGAAAGAGATCACGCCGATGCTTCCCATCGTCGCTCTCTTGCTGGCCGTTGGATGCATGAGCGCCGTCTGGCTCATCCGGTTGAGCGATCCGGTGGTGCAAGAGACCTTCGCGATCTCGAACGCCAATCGACACGTGGGTCTCGCATTGCTGCTTTCGACTCGATCTCTTCATGCGAGCCGGGCGCTTCCGGCTATTGCCTGCTACGCGTTGGTGGTTCCCCTGGTGATGTTCGCATACACACGCTGGTACCGGGGCGGGACTTCGGCGCAGAAGGGCCCGGGTGTGGACGCGAAAAAATCGCTTGCGGCTGGTTGAGGGCGCGGAACTGCGAAAGGCCCGATCAGATTCGCGGTCTCCCACCTTGGCCTGTTGTGTCCTGTTTGAAAAGGCTGCCCGGATTTAGTCCAGCTTGTCGGGATGGAGCGCGATGTTCTTTTCGCCGGCGGCCTTCTTTTCGTTGAAGGCCTTGACCCAGTCTTCCCAGTGCTTGCCGGCGGCGCGATCTTTGCCGCTGAATTCGAGCCGGGCAATCTCGGCGTAGCTCAATCTGCGCTTTTCTTCTGCCTTGGGAGTGAAGTACTGCACGTACGAGTCAGCGAGAGTGGGGCCGGACTGGCGATTGAAGATGTAGGCCTCGATGCGCTCGCCGGACTTCAAGGTCATGGTCACATCACCGCGATACTCGAAGGCTTTTTCGAGGGCCTGGCGCAGGTCTTCGTCGGAAGCAAGATCAGGCACCCAGCCTTCGAGCTTTTCGTGCTCAGTGCCGGGAGCCAGTTCCAGCGCTTCAACCTGCTCCATCGTGTACTTCGCGACTTCGGCGGTCATGCGTTGGTCTCCTCGAATGTCCGTGTAGCGTTCTCGATCTTCACCAATGTCGCGGGGCCATGGGGGGCCGGCTCATTGAGCAACTTGAGCGCATGCTGGTCGCGGTACTGGCTGAACGAGCCGCGCACCATTCCCCAGAAGCCCTTCAGCGATCCGAATCCATCGATAACTGCCGATGGCTCGTATCCGCAGCTCACCATGCAGTTGGCGCACTTGGGATTGCCGCTGGCCACGCCGTACTCTTCCCACTTCGTAGTTTCGAGCAGTTCCTTGAAGGATTCCGCATAGCCATCCTGCAACAGGTAGCAGGGTCTCTGCCAGCCGAAGATGTTGTACGCGGGCGAGCCCCACGGGGTGCACTCGTACTTGCGGTCGCCCATGAGGAATTCGAGAAAGAGCGGCGACATGTTGAACTTCCACGTCTTCTTCCGATTCGACAGGATGGCGCGGAAAAGCCTGCGCACACGGGCGCGGCCGAGGAAGCGGTGCTGGTCGGGGGCCATCTCGTAGCTGTAGCCCGGCGAAAGCACGATGCCCTCGACGCCCATCTCCATCACATCGTCGAAGAAACTGCGGACCTGGTTGGGATCGGTGCCGTCAAAGAACGTCGCGTTGGTGGTGACGCGGAAGCCGCGCTGGACGGCTTCCTTGATGCCTTCGACTGCGATGTCGTACCCGCCTTCGCGGCAGACGGAGAAGTCGTGGTGCTCGCGCTGCCCGTCGAGATGCACCGAGAAGGTGAGGTACTTCGACGGCGTGAACTCCGGCAGGCGGCGCTTCAATTCCAGCGCGTTGGTGCAGAGATAGATGTACTTCTTGCGGGCGATGAGGCCGTTGACGATTTCGACGATCTGGGGATGGAGCAGCGGCTCGCCGCCGGGGATCGACACCATGGGTGCGCCGCACTCGTCAACGGCGGCAAAGCACTCCTCGGGCGTGAGCTGCTTTTTAAGGATGTGGGGCGGATATTGCACCTTGCCGCAGCCGGCGCAGGCCAGGTTGCAGCGGAAGAGCGGTTCAAGCATCAGCACCAGCGGATAGCGCTTTTCGCCGGAGAACCGTTTCTTGAGCACGTACGTGGCAACCGTCCACATCTGTGAGATTGGAACTGCCATATTTTGTCTTTTCCCTCAGGGGCTGAAGCCCCGATCAATTTTTGCGAGCTTGCGGCACGGCTAAAGCCGTGCCCTACCAAGCCGTGCCCTTTCAAAAGCTATGGGCTAAGAGCTAATAGCCGCTTTGCCGTTCCATGGCCCGCCGGTAGGTGGTCAACGCCAGCAGCGGGAAGTAATGCCGATACATTTCATAGGCCAGGTAAAACACGCGGGGGAAGCCGGTCCCGGTGTAGATTGCCTGGCGGGTGAGGTCGACGCCGACAGACTCGTCCCACGTGCCATTGTCGTCCTGGCGGGTCAGCAGCCAGCGCACGCCCTTGGCGATGGAATCGGAGCGGTCGTCGCCGGCAGCCAGCAGTCCGAGAAGAGCCCACGCGGTCTGCGACGGCGTGCTCGGACCAACCCCGCGGGTGTTGGGATCGTCGTAAGCAGCCGCAGGTTTCGCCCCAGCCGCCGTCGGCATTCTGCACCATGCGAATCCATTCGGCCGCCTGCTGCACTTGCGGCTCGTTGTGGTCGAAACCAATCGCATCAAGCCCGCGCAGGACGAGGAATGTGCCATAGATGTAGTTCACGCCCCAGCGCCCGAACCAGCTTCCGTCGGGCTCCTGTTCGGAGAGGATGAACTTGATGGCTTTTTGCACGCGCTTGTCGTCGCGCGTGAATCCATAGGTGGCCAGCATCTCCAGAATGCGCCCCGTAATGTCGACCGACGGCGGATCGAGCATCGCGTTGTGATCGGCGAACGGGATGTACTGGAAGATCATCTTGGTGTTGTCTTTGTCGAAGCTGCCCCAGCCGCCGTTGCGGCATTGCATGGCAAACTCCCAGTCGATGGCGCGCTGCGCGACCTCGTGCTGATAACGCTCGCGGGGATTGTCCACCTTGGTCAAAGCGAGCAGCACCTGCGCGGTGTCGTCGGTGTCGGGATAGAACTCGTTATTGAATTCGAAGTACCAGCCGCCGGGCTCGGTTCGCGGAACCTTGACCGCCCAGTCGCCCTTGTGGCGCACTTCTTTTGACAGCAGCCAGTCGGCGGCCTTGATCATGCGGGGATCGTCGCGCGGGACGCCCGCTTCGCCCAGCGCGTAGACCGCCTGCGCGGTATCCCACACCGGCGAAACCGCCGGCTGCATGCGGAAGGTCGGCTCGCGGCACTTCGTCTGTGGGCGCTTGCTCGATGCCCAGTTTTTCGAATTCGTCGCGGGCGCGGATCACCTGGGGATCGTCTTCGGAATAGCCGAGGCAACGCAGCGCCAGGATCGCGTTCAGCATGGCGGGATAGATGGCTCCCAGGCCGTCGGTCATCTCCAGGCGGGCTAAGCATCCACTTTTCGGCTTGCTTCAGGGCCAGCTTGCGCAGCGGCCGTATGTGCACGGCCTCTGCCCAATGCATGATCCGGTCGACGATCAGGAAGAAATTGCGCCACGAGACCAGGGCCTTGCGATCCATGCGCAGGCGCAGGATGGCGTTGGCGCGGCCGCCGACGAAGAGCTCGTCGATGCCGTGCTCCCGGGGGATCTTCTTGTACGGCTTCTTGGCGTAGATGATGGCCAGCGGCACAAGGATCGACCGCGACCACGACGAGATTTCGTAAATGTTGAAGTAGAACCAATTGGGAAAGAGAACGATCTCCGGCGGAATGGCCGGCACGGCATCGTAGTCGTACTGGCCCAGCGCACAGAGATACATCTTGGTGAAGGTGTTGCACGCCACCACGCCGCCATGGGCCAGAACCCACTCGCGGCACTTCGCCAGGCGCGGATCGTCGGCCCCGATGCCCATCAGCTTTGCAGAAAAATAGCACTTGACCGAGAGCGATATGTTGCCCGGGCCGCCGGGATAGAGGCTCCAGCTTCCATCGTCGTTCTGGTAGCGCAGCATCTCGCGCAGGGCGCGCTGGAGACGGCCGGGATCGCCGCTCTCGAGCAGGGTGTGGAGAAAGATGTAATCGGCCTCGAGCATCGAATCGGCTTCGAGCTCGCCGCACCAGAAGCCGTCGGGATGCTGCCGCGACAGAATGTACTCCGCAGACCGCGCCGATGGCGGACTCGACATCAGCCAGGTCCGCATCCAGGCGCCCGAATTTCGGCTGCGTGATTTTTGGGGGTTCGATTTGGGTCGTTCCCTGCCGTAAAAGCATGCGTTCCAAAATGCCTCAGATCCTCTCGAATACTCCCGGTTACCCGCGGCGCCGACCGAAAAAGATGCGCGCTGCGACGATATCACCCGACGTGCCGGGAGAGCCTATCCATTTAAACGATCAAGCTTCGACGCAAGAAACTGAACGGGCCTAACGAACCGCAACCGCTTCGCCGCCACCCGCTCCGCCGATGGCCTGAATAATCTCCGGAGGCAGGCCAAAACGAACATTCTCCGGCATCACTTCCACTTCTTCGACGCTCTCGAAACCGTTTTGACGCAAATAATTCACCACGTCCTCGACCAGGATCTCCGGCGCCGAAGCGCCGGCCGTAACTGCAACGGTATTCACGCCCTGGAGCCACGCCGGATCGATGGCCTGGGAGTTATCAATCAGATAACCCATGGTGCCGAGGTTGCGCGAAACCTCAACAAGACGATTGGAGTTGGAGCTGTTGGTCGAACCAACCACCAGAACCAGCCCCGCGTCGTGAGCCACATTGCGGACCGCCACCTGGCGGTTCTCGGTGGCATAGCAGATGTCCTGCGAATGGGGACCGACGATATTGGGAAACTTCACCTTGAGAGCATGAATGATGTCGCGGGCTTCGTCCAGGCTCAGGGTGGTCTGCGTCAGGTAGGCGACGCGGTCGGGGTCCGGCACCTGGAGCGATTCGACTTCCTGCGCGCTGGAAACCACCTGGGTAACATTCAGGCGCCTCGCCCAGGGTGCCCTCGATCTCGTCGTGGTCGCGATGGCCGATGAGCACCAGCGAATAGCCCTGCCTGGCGAACTTCACTGCCTCGATGTGGACCTTGGTCACCAGCGGACAGGTGGCGTCAATCACCTTGAGGCCGCGGCCCTTGCTGCGCTCGCGGACCGCCGGCGAAACGCCATGAGCCGAGTAAATCACGCGCTGGCCGTTGGGCACGTCGTCGATCTCATGGACAAAGATCGCGCCCTTTTCCGCCAGTTCGTTGACCACATAGCGGTTATGAACGATCTCGCGGCGCACATAGATGGGCGCGCCGAAGGTTTCAAGAGCGATCTTGACGATGTCGATCGCGCGCACCACGCCGGCGCAGAAGCCCCGTGGCTTGAGCAGCAAAACCCGCTTCTGACTAGGGGAAGTCCCGGCGGCGTCACCGTTGGAGATGGAGTCGAGGACAGTAGAAGTCACTCTCCGATTATAGCAATTCCAGATTTTTGCAATTATCGCTTTTAGCTTTCAGCTGTTAGCTGTTTAGTTCCCCGTTCGGTTTCGCCGTGGAGGTGATTCTGTGTTTTCCTGAATTTTTCTCTTGCAATGTACTATAAAACTAGTACACTATTTCAGTCATGAAGCGTAACACTGATCTCGAAGGCACTGAATTCACTTTCCGGCTGGATGGCCACAGCGGAGTACCGGTCTACCGGCAGCTGATCGACCAGGTGCAGGGGGCGATCGCCGCCGGGGTGCTGCGGCCCGGGGACCAGCTCCCCACCGTGCGCCTGGTCGCCGTCGAGCTGGCCATCAATCCCAATACCGTGTCCCGGGCTTATCGCGAGATGGAGATCCGCGGCATTCTCGACACCCAGCAAGGGACGGGCACGTTCATCGCCGACCACCAGGTGGAGCCGTCGAAGGAAGAACGCGAGAGGCTGCTGGCGCAGCTGGTCGGCGAATTCGTCTCGCGCGCGGGGTCGGCGGGCCTGACCGTAAACGAACTCATCGAGGCTCTGAAGCAGCTCAACCCAGGCGGATTTGAGAGGAGGTAAGTTGTGTTCCAACAAGGAGTGTTCCGATCCAATGCAACGCAAACGAAGCGGGTGACCGGCGCGGGGATGCTGGTGTTTCTGGTCAGCATTTTAGCCGGACTGTGGATTGCGCGACTGATCAACTCGCCGTATCCCCTGCTGGCAGGCGCTCTTGTCAGGCACCTATTTCCTGCTGGCGATCAAGGTGGTGGATCAGTGGGAGAGGGTGGCGGTGCTGCGCTTCGGCCGTTTTCGCGCATTGAAGGGGCCGGGCGTGTTTCTGCTCATCCCCATCGTGGATACGCTGAGCCGTTACGTGGATCAGCGCGTGCGCGTGACCACCGTGAGCGCGGAATCCACGCTTACCCGCGACACGGTGCCGGTGAACGTGGACGCGATCGTGTTCTGGCTGGTGTGGAACGCGGAGAAGGCGATCTTCGAAGTGGAAGACTTTATGGAGGCGATTACGCTGGGCTCGCAGACGGCGCTGCGCGAGTCGATCGGGCGCCATCAGCTGGCGCAGATGATCACCGAGCGCGAGACGCTGGGACACGAGCTGCAGAAGATTCTCGACGAGAAGACGACGCCCTGGGGCATCACGGTGCAGTCGGTGGAGATTCGCGACGTGCGGATTCCGCAGGCGCTCGAGAATGCGATGTCGCAGCAGGCGCAGGCCGACCGCGAGCGCCAGGCGCGCGTGATTCTGGGCGATGCCGAGGTGCAGGTTTCCGATCAGTTCGCGAAGGCGGCGAAGGTGTATGCGGACAATCCCGTGGCGCTGCATCTGCGCGGCATGAACATGCTGTTCGAGGCCATGCGGGAGAAGGGGTCGATGGTGGTGGTGCCGTCGTCGGCGCTGGAGACGATGGGACTGGGCGGAACGCTGGCGGCGACTTCGCTGGCGAAACAGGGTTAAGGGCTTAGGTTTCATGGCTCAGGTTTCCGCCAGAGAAATGAAGATTCCGGGACCCGCCTATCGAGGAGGAGATGCGATGAAAGGACGGATGTTGCTGATCGTCGGAGTTACAGCAATGGCGTGTGCGTTGCGCGCACAAACGACCGGGAGTGAGCGGTTTGTTGGCGTATGGCGCGGACAGATGGAAATTCTGCCAGCAGTCACACTCAACATCACGGATGAGGGCGGCGGATTATCCGGAGCAGTACTCTTTTACCTCATCAAGCGAAGCAGCGTCATGAGCGAGCCTACCACTTCGACTCCTGGAATTCCGGAGCCTCTCTTCAACCCGAAACTGGAGGGCCAATCACTGGTGTTCGAAGTCAGTCATCGGCGTGCGCATCCCCCCGGGACGTTGTCCGATCCTCCGGTGCACTTTCGACTGAAACTGCTTGATCACGATAAAGCCGAGCTGGTGAATGAAAACGAGAGCTCCGATTCCGGCGTGGTGCTCACTCGGGAGCACTAGAGCAGAACCGAGGTTATTGTTTCCCGGTGCGGATTCCATCCCATCGGCTACAATGGGCCGGCCTGAAGGGGCGCGTTAAGACGAACCTGCAGGACCGAAGAGGCGGAAGGGATGGCGGTAAAAGAGCGCGTGAAAATCGGGCTGCTCAAGAAAGCTGAACTGGCAGAGGCGGACCGGATTTTGAGGGTAGCTTTCGGAACGTTTGTGGGGCTGCCCAATCCGGCGGAATTCATGGGAGACCGCGACCTGCTGATTCCACGCTGGCACGGTCCGCACGTCGAGGTTCTGGCAGCGCGCCAGGATGGGCGTTTGATCGGGACCAATGTGGTGACCCAGTGGGGCTCATTCGGATTTTTCGGGCCGCTGACCATCCTTCCGGAGTTCTGGGACCGGGGCGTGGCCCAGCTTCTGCTGCAGGCGACGGAAAAGATCTTTACACAATGGGGCGTGAAGCGAAGCGGGCTGTTCACGTTCGCAGCCAGTGCCAAGCATGTGGGCTTATATCAGAAGTTCGGGTACTGGCCGGGGTATCTGACCGCGTTGATGGCGCATACGCCGAAAACAAACACACAACAGACTAGGCGCGGGGTGGGGGCAGTTCATCTTTCGACGTTGACGAGGAGCGGGCGGCGAGGAAGCGATTGCGGGTTGTGCGCGACTCACGGGCGGGATCGACAAGGGTCTCGACCTGAGTGCTGAAATCCGCTCGCTTTTGAAGCAGAAGACGGGCGAGGTGGTTCTGATCTACACCCGCAAGACGCTGGACGGGTTTGCGACCTGCCAGCACGGGCCGGGATCGGAAGGCGGAACAAAGACCTGCTACGTCAAATTCGCGGCAGCGCGCGGCGGAGTCGGGGCCGGCGAACGGTTCGACCGGCTGCTCGATGCCTGCGATGAATTCGCGCTGGCGCGGGGAGCATCCCTCGAAGCGGGCATGAACCTGGCGCGCGATGACGCATACCGGAGGATGCGTTTGCACGGGTACCGGGCATCCGGGCAAGGGGTATCGATGCAGCGTCCGCATGTGGCGGGTTACAACCGAGCCGATGCTTACGTGATCGACGACTGGCGGTAGAGCCTCTGGCGTCAGGGTGAGAATCGGGGATTTCCCCGCCGGTTTTCACATGTGTTTGTTCCCGGGAGCCGCGATACAAGTCTGGTGTGCATCCAACCTGAGTGTCTGAATGTACTCTCCTGAAACCAAAACGGAGATCCCGCTGGAGACGGCAACCCGGCCGAAGCGATTCCCCCTGGGGGCGCTTCTGCTGGGAGTTCTGCTCGGGTGGGTGCTTCTTTCCCTGTTCTCTCACGCTGCCAAGGTTGGGGTGTGGAACCGGCTGGCGGGGATGATGACCGGCCGCAGCACGCGCGTTGACACCTCGACGCCTGCGGTCGTGGAGAAGATCCGCCAGCTTTCGCGGCTGGAGACGGTCGACTACTCCATCGACAAAATCGTGGAGGGCTCCAGGCAGAACCCCTATCTGCCGAATTTTCTAGTGGGAGACAAACTCATGCTGGTGGCTCACGGCGATGTCATTGCCGGCGTCGACCTGAGCCAGCTGCAGGCAGCCGACGTGTCCGTGGATGGGAGTCACGTGGTGGTGCGTCTTCCCCAGGCGCAAGTGCTCAGCACGCGCCTCGATAACGCGCATACGCGGGTCTATTCCCGCATGACCGGTGTGCTGGTGGAAGCCGACCCAAACCTGGAATCGGAAGTGCGGCGGGCCGCGGAAGATCAGTTCACAGAGGCCGCGCTGGCGGACGGGGTGCTTGACAAGGCGCGCCAGAATGCCCGGGCCAGCGTGAGCGCGCTCCTGCGCGGATTGGGATTTCAGCAAGTTGACGTGGAGTAGCGCTCGGCTTTTCGGCCAACCCATGTCCCAGAATCGGGACATGGGGCACGCCGCTTAATCAGGAAACAAGTTCGGCATCGCGCGAAACCCACCACAGCACCTGCCCGAAGATCTTCCACTTGGACGCATTGCTTACGTCGAGGGGCAGGTACTTGTGGTTGGAGGAGACCATGAGATCGGAATTGGCGAGGCGCTGAAAGCGTGCGACTTTGAATCCCAGGTCGCGATGCGAAACCACCGCGATTTTCTGGCTCAGATGGTCGCGATCAGTGTCGGCAGTGTCGACAAAGAGGATCGAACCGGGAGAGATGGTAGGGGCCATCGAGTCGCCCGTAAGGTGCATGCTGATCATGTTCTCCGGGTGCGGGCACCAGGACAGCGGCGCAAGGAGCACCTCCTGAACTTTCACGTCGGGCAGACTGACGTTCTCGGCGGGAGGCACGGGATCGCCGTAGGCAGAAACGTTGAGGAGCGGGATCGCTACAGCTCCCAGCTTTTCCGGCAGGGGCTTGGATAACTTCCGGCTGGCGATGAGCGCGAAGTCGTGGAGGTTGACACGCACGGAGGACTGAGTGCGCCCGAAGCTGGTTTCAGGGAATGCGGAGGTATCGATACCCGCGCGCTCCCAGAAATAAATGGCATCGGCCCGCTGCGCGAGGTTGCCGAGGGCCACATAGCCATCGGCCGTGGGTTCGTACTTTCCCTGGATCCAGCGGGAGACAGTCGCCGGAGAAACGCCAAGACGTTCCGCGAGTCCAGCCTGGGTCAGGCTCAAATCCGTGGCGAGACGCATGATCCGCTCGGACCATTCGTGGGTGGAGGGTTGGGGACCGGCCATGAGGACTCCATTACGTGCGCGGGCCTCTTGGTTGCTTTCAACGGTGCAATTGAGCTGGTGAAAACACCAATCTAACGCCTTAGGAGGAATACTATCAGGAGATTTTCTGCATCCAACACTCTGTTGTGAACTTTCCTGCGGCAGGCATGCGCAGATTCCGGCTTGAGTTCGCGGACTTGCAAACCAGGAGAGCATAGTGGATTTGGGGCGAATTTTGGGGGATATATGCCAGGCGTGGCCGGGGGCCGGAAGATCCTGATCGTCGATGATGAACCGACCATAGCGGATACGCTGGCTTTGATCTTTGCCTCCAGCGGTTATGAGTCGAGAACGGCTTATTCGGCCGAACAGGCCCTGGAAATGCTGGAGGATTGGCGCCCGGACCTGGCGGTCATCGACGTGGTGCTTCCAGGAATGAACGGAATTGAGTTTGCGATCTTCCTGAAGGCCAGTTACCCGGGGTGCCAGTTTCTTCTTTTTTCAGGCCAGCCCGGCACCAGCGGTCTGCTCGAAGAAGCCAGAAAGAAGGGCCACCTTTTTGAGATCCTGGCCAAACCTCTGCACCCCACATTTATGCTGTCAACGGTGTCAGACATGCTCACGCCATGCCAGGATCCACCCAAGCCGAACCTGATGCATTAGGAAAATCAGAGGGCCGGCGCGGCCTTGCGGGGTGAATTGTCCCGTTTGGATTGGGGCGCATGTTTGAGAGCGCCAAACTGATCGATCAATACATCCCCTTCCGGAAAAACGGCGCGGATCTCCAGGTCGCCTCCGATGGCGCGAACGTAGTTGCGCAGCGTGCTGACAAACATGTCGGTGCGGCGTTCAACTTTTGAGACTGCCCCCTGAGAGATCTTCAGTAACTGGGCCATTTGCACCTGGGTTAGTCGCCTTGCATCCCGCAGCGCATCGAGGGGCATGGCCGCAAGGGTCCCCTCGTTTGTATGTTCTTCCTGAACAACCGCGTCCGGATGTACCGTGCGATCAAGTTCCTTTGGGCTGCGAACCATGTTCGTCCCCTTTCCGGATCTCGACAGGAGAGCACCCAAGCCAACGTGCGAAACCCCTAGGAAATGCAGGCCTTGGAGCAATGCCAGCCTGATCTCCATGGGTCGAAGTAAGTCGTGCCAGCGCGCCTTGCGGATCTTAGAAATACTGGAACTTAAAGTGCTGTGCGGTTGCCGCATGTTCGCATCGACTTGAGCTGAGAGGCTTCGGACCTGGCATTTCTTTTAGTGCGATAGGTAACGCAGTAACCGAAAATGTCGCAACTTCTAGCTCTTTTTTCAGGAAGCGAACACCGGGGGAATCAAACTCGCACTCAGTATGCAAGAAGGAATCCGAGTTACGCAACCTGTAATTCTAGTTAGCGGCTGGCGGCGATCATCTGCGCGGCGTGCTGCAGGCTGGTCTCAGTGACCTTGGCTCCGCTGAGCATGCGGGCGACCTCGTGGGTGCTGGCGCGTTGATCGAGGAGACGGATGTTGGTTTTGGTGCGGCCCGCTGATTCGCGTTTGTCGATGAGAAAGTGCTGGTCTGCAAAGGCTGCGATTTGCGGCAAGTGAGTTACGCAGAGAATCTGCTGGCCTTGCGAGAGGGTCTTCAGCTTCTGGCCGACGGCCTCGGCGGCGCGGCCTCCGATACCGATATCGATTTCGTCGAAGACCAGCGTGCGCGGCGTGGGGTTCTTTTTTCTGGTCTTGGATGAGTTTTCTTCCACTGCCACCTTCAGCGCCAGCATCACGCGGCTCATCTCGCCGCCCGACGCGATTTCGTGGAGCGGCTTGAGCGGCTCGCCGGCATTGGTGGCGATGCGGTACTCGACGTCATCCCAGCCGCTGCCGGTCCAGTGAGACGAATCTTCGCGCGTATTGACGGCGATTTCGAAGCGGACCTTCATGGCCAGGGAGTTGATCTGCGCTTCGGCGAGCCGGGCCAGCCTGGCGGCGGCGGCTTTGCGATCCGTGCTCAAGGCAGCCGCGGCGACCCGATAAGCAGCGGCAGCCTTGTCGAGTTCGGCGCGGTGGCTCTTGAGGAGTTCGTCGCGATTTTCCACTTCTGCCAGTTTGCCGGAGACGTCCGCTGCGAAGGCGATGATGTCGGCGACGGTCTTGCCGTATTTACGCTTGAGGCGATCGATGAGCGCGAGCCGATCTTCGATTTCAGCCAGGCGCTCGGGGGAAGCATTGATGCCTTCGGCGTAATCGCGAAGGCTGGCGCCGATGTCGCCGACCGTGGCGCGGACCGACTGCAGCTGCTGTGCGGCCTCGGTGAAGCGGGCGTCGTAGCGGGCCAGTTCTTCAATGTTGCGCAGCGCGGCGCGCAGCGCCGCCTCGGCCGACGCGCCGCCTTCATAGAGCTGATCGAATGCGCTCATGGCCGCGGTATAGAGCTTTTCGGCATTGCCGAGGACGCGCTTCTCGGTTTCGAGAGTTTCGTCTTCGCCCGCCTCGAGATGCGCCGCGTCGATCTCCTTGAGCTGATAGCTCCAGAGGTCGACCATGCGCAGGCGGTCCTGCTCGCCCTGAAGGAGTTCATCGAGCTTCTGAGAGGCGTCGCGCCAATGCGCGTGGGCGGCGGCGACGGCTTCTGTCGACAGCGCGCCGAAGCGGTCGAGGAGGATGCGCTGCTGGGCCTGGTCGAAGCTGGAAAGCGTTTCGGTCTGCGCGTGGACCAGCGCCAGTTCCGGCGCGAGCAGCTTGAGAACGGCAACGGTGGCGGGCTGGTTGTTTACGAAGACGCGTCCCTTGCCGTTGGAGAGAATTTCGCGGCGGAGAATGATTTCCGAGCCTTCGGCGTCGATGCCGTTTTCTTCGAGAATGGCTTCGGCTCCGTGGGTGGACTCAAAGACGCAGGAAACGATTGCCTTGTCGGCGCCGTGGCGAACCACGTCGGTGGAGGACTTGCCGCCCATCAGCAGGGCCAGGGCGTCGACCAGAATAGACTTGCCCGCGCCGGTTTCACCTGTAAGCAGGTTCAGCCCGGGGCCAAAGACGGCAATGGCGTGGTCGATGACGGCGTAGTTCTCGGCGCGCAGCTCGATGAGCATTTTTCTATTCCGCTTCCCGGTTCGCGGCGAACGACAGGAATCCGAGAGCAGCGTAGCACGAAGCGGCGGGAGCGAGGGACACGTGCGCATGACGAAATGCTTCGGGGGCATCCGGTCTGCCACTTCTCTCCGCCGGGCGAAGAGAAGACGATCGAGGTGGGTGTTCAAGCGAAAACGCCAGTAGAAACGGGCACAAGGGAACCCTTTTTGTTATCAGAGCTATGCGGCGCACGCCTTCCGATGGCATCCACGCATCTGATACGGTTGAAGGTGAGGTGAATGCCCATTTTTACTGCTGCGCTCTTCTTTGCACTGCAGAATGACAGCGACGCACCGGCTGCAGGCGGATCGCTGGCTCACGGCGCCAGCGCCCTGATGAACTTGCTGACCAACATCGGTCCGGTGGCGATGGGAGTTCTGCTGGTTCTGCTCGTTGCCAGCCTGTATTCATGGACCGTGATCCTGGGCAAGATGTCCACCTTCAGCAAGGCCACAAAGGAAAGCAAGCGGTTTATCCGCACCTTCCGCAAAGCATCGCGGCTGCAGGAGATTGCGGCGCTCACGCCGGACTTCAAAGCCAGCCCCCTGGCCCAGGTGTTCGATGAGGTCTACGAGACGTACAAGCGGCAGACAGGCGGCTCCGGACCACCCCGCAACATAACACCGCTGGAGCGGTCGGCGCAGACCGCGGGCAGCGAAGCGGTGACTGGCCTGGAGCGGCGGATGACGTGGCTGGCCACCATCGCCGCGACGAGTCCCTTTGTGGGGCTGTTCGGAACGGTGATGGGCGTGGTGGACGCGTTTATGGGATTGGGCACCGCCGGCGCGGCAACGCTGCGCGCTGTGGCGCCCGGTATCTCCGAGGCGCTGATTACCACCGCGGCCGGCTTGTTTGTGGCCGTGCCCGCGGTGGTGGCTTACAACCAGTTCACTGCGCGCATCCGTGTATTTGCGGCGGCCATCGACGACTTCAGCCGCGAGTTGCTGAATTCCCTGGAAGAGATCCAGGTCGCGTCCGGCAAGCGCTCCGGCGACCCAGCGCGTGCCCGCTGAAGGCCGCGAGTTGCCCGGCCGCGAAGTGGCCCACGAGGTTGAACGTGGCTTTTACAAGTAGCACAGGACAAACGCGCACCTCGCTGGCCGAGATCAATATCACGCCGCTGGTGGATGTGGTGCTGGTGCTGCTCGTGATCTTCATGATCACCGCGCCGGTGCTGCAGTCGGGCATCGAAGTGGCAATTCCGAAAACGCGCACGGTGCGGGAAATTACCGAACAGCGCCTGGTGCTGACCATCGATCGCGATTCGGGGTTATTTCTCGGCGATACCCCGGTCAACATTCACGAGTTGCCGCAGAAGCTGCACCAGGGAAATGCCGATCCATCGAAACAGGTGATCTATCTTCGCGCGGATGAACGGGTGCCGTTCGGAGCCTTTGCCAGCGTAATGGACGCCGTGAAACAGGCGGGGATCACAAATATTTCGATCGTGACCCAGCCGCTGGATACGAAGAAGAAGTGAGAGAAGCAGGAACGAGGGACCAGGGGACAGGGCCCGGGTCTCCGGGTAAGCGCATGAGCAGTTTGCTGGAAGGCGAGGAACGATTGGAGCAGGAGCTGACGGGAGAGCCGGTGCTTGCGCCGGCCACCGGTTCGATCGTGCTCCATGTGGCGCTGGGCCTTGGCGATCGTGCTGTATTACGTGCTGGGTGGATTCTTTCACTCCAACGTGTGGGGCGGGGCCGCTGCGGGAGGAGCCATCCGCGTGAATGTCGTCAGCAGCGCGTTGCCCCTGCCTTCAGACCAGCCTCAAAATCAGAACGTGCTGGCGACGGATAGGCCCAGCCCGGCTCCGGAAATCCCTCAGCCAAAGGTTGAATCCCCGAACATTGACATGAAGGCCATCCCTATTCCGGGAAAGAACGCAAAAGTGAAGCCACAGCCGACGCCGAAAAGTCAGCTCAAACAGCCTCCGCCCAAGCAGGAGAACCGGGCCCAATACGGCGAGCAGTCGGGCAGTTCGATACCGCGCGCGGTTACCGGCCAGACCACGATGGCGGGACCGGTTACGGTGAACGAGGGCGATTTCGGAACCCGGTTTGCGTACTACATCAGCAACATTCAGCGCAAGATGTCGTCCAACTGGAACAAGGGCGAGGTTGATCCGCGAACCCCCAAAGGCACGCGAGCCTTTATCACATTCGTCATCCACAAAGATGGCACAGTGAGCAATATTCTTGAGGATCGGAGCAGCGGCAGCCCCACGCTTGACCGATCCTGCCTGCGAGCGGCGCAGCGCGTGGATACATTCGGCCCGCTGCCCGCACAATACAGTCCCAGCACGGTTCTGACTTCCTACTACTGTGAGTACTAAGTTTCCTGCAGTAGCGTGGGGATGCGAAAACCCCGATCGACAAAGCACCATGAGCGAGGAGCTTCTCGAAGAGATATGTTCGAACAAGGGATTGCGTACAGCATGAAATCCTTTTTCCGGCTTGTTTTCCCGGCTTTCATCTTTCTTTCCATCGCGACGATTGATGCCGCGTGGGGGCAAGACTGGATTCACACCGGATCGAACCTGGGCAACGCCCGCATCCGTCTTGCGGCTGCCGACTTCAAAGCGGCAAGCGTCGACCCGGATACACCAGCGCTCAAGGCAACGTTTGACTCCACGCTCTACAGCGACCTGCAGAACGCCGGAATCTTCGACATGGTCTCGAAGGCGATGGCGCCGCAGGCAACCCCTGGATCGCCGCAGGAAATCAGCCTGGCGCAATGGGCAGCCGCCCCGGCAAATTCGGAGATGGTGGCTTTCGGAGCGCTGTCGTCGACCAACGGCCGGCTGGTGGTGTACGGCTGGCTGGATGACGCGCGCAACGCCGCCACTCCGCAGGTGCTGGGCAAGCAGTACAACGAGGCTGCCAGCCAGGATATGGCGCGCACCATCGCCCACCGGTTTGCCGACGAGATCATTTCGCAGCTGGGCGGGGGCATCAACGGCATCGCCGAGACCAAGATCTACTTCGTCAGTTCCCGGACCGGAACCAAGGAAATCTGGGTGATGGACTACGACGGGCAGAACCAGCACCAGGTGACCCATCTGGGCAGCATCTCCCTGTCGCCGCGCATCTCACCCGATGGCAGCCGTATCGCCTTCGCGTCGCTTGATCGCAGCGGGTGGTCGGTACGGATGTATTCACAGGATCTTGGCCGTCTGGTCAGTTTCCCGGGAGGTACCGCCGGTGGCTCGAACCAATCCCCTGCATGGTCCGCGGATGGAACCAAAATCGCCTTCTCCTCGTCGCGATCGGGAGACCCGGAGATCTGGGTTGCCGACGCGAGCGGTGGAAATCTGCATAAGCTCACGGCGTTCCGCGGACCCGACGTCGGTCCCACCTGGAACCCGCGCACCAATTCGCAAATCGCGTGGGTGAGCGGCCGCACCGGCCTGCCTCAGATCTACATCATGGATCAGGATGGGGCCAACATCCAGCGCATGACGGATGGGGGCTACGCCATCTCGCCTTCGTGGTCGTCGAACGGCCAGTTTCTCACGTTCAGCTGGAACCGTAAGTACGGGCCAGGGGCGCCGGGCGGGCAGGACATCTACGTGATGGACATCGCCAGCAAGCGCTGGCTGCAACTGACCCACGACGCCGGAACCAACGATTTTCCGAGCTGGGCGCCTGACGGACGGCACATTGTCTTCGAGCGAGCGATCGGCAGCCATAGCGAGATCTGGATGATGCTCGCCGACGGCACCGAACAGCATCAACTAACCCACGTTGGCAACAACTTCATGCCCAACTGGAGTTGGAAATAGGCAGGCCGGTGTCAGCCTTCGGAGTTGTCAACCCTGATCCGAGGATGGGCCGCGCAGTAATTCCGGCCCAATTTGTGAAATCGTTTCCACGGAATAGGCGTATCATAGGCTCGTCAGCCCAATCACTATGATCGCTGAGGTCCAAGGGTCCAAATCCCCAAAACTTTGGCGATGTACACCTGGTGGTGTTGTCGTGGTGTGCTCACCATCACTCAAAAAGTCAGGAAGTCGGGAAATCAGCAATTAGAATGTTCCGTTGTCTGAAATTCGCCGCGTGACCCCTGCAAAAGGAGATAGGTTTGAAACAATTTGTTCGCATTCTGGTTCCCGTCGTTTTGCTGGTAGCCCTCATCGCCGTTGCCGGTTGCAAGAAGAAGCATCCCGCTCCGCCGATGCCCACGGAAACGGCGCCTCCGGCCACAGCGCCGCCGACGGCACAGATTACAGCGACTCCGGCATCGATTTCGGCCGGCGACCAGGTGGTGCTGACGTGGCGCACCGTGGACGCGACCAGCGTCTCGATTGATGGAATCGGAGATGTACCGACCTCGGGCGTGAAGACAGTCACGCCGACCACCTCCACCAGCTACCACCTGGTGGCGAAGGGTACAGGCGGTACGGCGGATGCCACGGCGCGCGTGACCGTGAATGCTCCCCCGGCGGTCGTAGTGCCAACCAACACCATGAGCACCGAAGAACAGTTCAAAGCCAACGTGCAGGACATTTTCTTCGACTACGACACGGCCGACATTCGTGCCGATGCGCAGACCACGCTTTCACGCGATGCTTCGTTCCTGGCGAGCCATCCTGAAATAAAGATCGTCATCGGCGGCTACTGCGACGAGCGCGGTTCCAACGAGTACAACATCGGACTGGGCCAGAGCCGCGCGGATGCAGCGAAGAACGCGCTGGTGACGGCGGGTGTGGCAGCCAACCGCATTCGTACCGTGAGCTACGGCAAGGAAAAGCCGTTCTGCTCCGAATCTACCGAGGAATGCTGGCAACAGAACCGGCGCGGTGGATTCTCGATGGATCAATAGCCCGGTCTCTGAATCGAGGAGGTCCGCAGGCGGCAGTTTGATGTGCCTGCCTGCGGATCGAATCAAGGACTGCGCGCCACTCGCTTTCTTTCTCCGATCTCCGCTGCCTAGGATCACGTCGACTCGGGGTATAGGCCTGGGACCCGTAGTATCCGGCTTTGCGATGGTGCGACAATGAAGGAGACTGCGGCATCCCGTCGAGGATCAATCGGGATGCCGTACTTCTTATCGGGATGGGTGAGGGATGTTGAAAACATATAAATCTCGCAATACACTCTTGTTCCTGGCATTTTTGGTTGTAATTTGCGGAAGCACTTCCGTGCGGGCCGAATCGACCAAGGACACCGTCGTTGCGCTGCAAACGCAGGTGCAGCAATTGATGGATGCAGTGCAGCGTTTGCAGTCCACGGTGGATTCTAAATTTGGCCTGTTGCAGCACCTCGTGGAACAGACTGCGGACAATGCCAATCGAATGACGACGACTGTGGATGCCTTGCAGCAGAAAATCAATGCGCAAAGCGAGGCTCTTGGCGGGAAACTCGACACCAACTCGGGGCAGATGCAATCGCTGAATGATTCCGTGGATGAGTTGAAGTCGCGTATGGGCAAGCTGGACAAGAGCATCCAGGATTTGCAGGGCCAGTTGCAAAACATCCAGAATCCGCCGGTGGGTGGTGCTGGTCAACAGCCGGGGGCGGGAGCTTCACCGATGCCGGCGCCCGGTGCGGGGACACAGAGTGTGGTTCCCAACGGGCCCGGTGGCGGGCAGGCTCCGCCGCTCCAGGAAACCTACCAGGCCGGCCTGCGCGACTACAATTCAGCGCGTTATGAGGTGGCTGCGGGCGAATTCCACGATGTGCTTACGTATTATCCCCAGGACGACCTAGCCGGCAATGCTCAGTTCTACCTGGGTGAGATCGCCTACAAGCAGAGTGATTACGCGGGGGCGGTGAAGGCCTACAACGTAGTATTGGAGAACTTCAGCGGCAGCCCCAAGGCGGCGGCTGCGCAACTGCATAAGGGACTGGCGCTCATCAATTCGGGTAAGCACGATGCCGGTATTCACGAGTTGCGCGCGCTGATCCAGCGTCATCCGCAAACTCCGGAGGCCACCCAGGCACGAGCGAAGCTCAACGCGATGGGCGTAAAGATTGTAGCCAAGACGCCGTAGGCACTCCTGGCGTCGCGTGCTGCAGGACAGCGCGCAGGCAATGCACGACGGCCCTGCTCAACGCAGGGCCGTATGTTTTTGGGTAAAGCGAATCTCGCTCCCACATTCCGATCATCCTAGCCTCCCCCGCTCGGGCAGCCAATCCTGGCCTCGCATCCCGACGCCGGATCCGGCCGCGTGTTCGACCCGGACACTTCCAATAAATCTCTACAATATTTGCGGCACTCATTCGTCCTGAGAGTAGACGGATGAGACGTCCAGCATGATCACGATGATCGAACAAGACCGTCAAATCGCGGCAGTCGTGGCGGAAGAAGGTTCGCGGCTGCGGAACTTCATCCGCAGGCGCGTGCCCAACGATGCCGACGTCGAAGATCTGCTGCAGGAGGTGTTCGCCGAACTGGTGGAAGCCACACGTTTGCTGAAGCCTATCGACTATGTGACCGGTTGGCTGTTTCGCGTGGCCCGCAATCGCATTACGGACTTCTTCCGCAAGAAGCGGCCGGAGACATTCTCCGGGACGATGGGCGAAGACGAAGAGGGCGTCGCGCTCGACATCGACGACCTGCTTCCATCCCCGGATGCGGGCCCGGAGGCGCTTTACCTGCGGCACATGCTCCTCGATGAACTGAAACTGGCCTTCGCCGAGTTGCCGGCGGAACAACGAGAAGTGTTCATTGCCCACGAAATGGAGGGGCGCAGCTTCAAGGAGTTGTCGGCCGAAAGCGGCGTGAACCTCAATACCCTGCTCGCGCGCAAGCGCTATGCGGTGCTGCATCTGCGCGAACGATTGCAGAACATTCACGATGAGTTTATGAGGAAGTGAGGAACAAAACATGAGAAAGAAATGGTGGATTTTCCTGGTGGCGCCGCCGGCAATGGTGCTGTTTGGCTGGTTGTTCGGCGAATTGGTGATGCATTTGTGGAATTGGCTCATGCCCATGCTGTTCGGGTTGCGGCAGATCACATTCTGGCAGTCCTTGGGCCTGCTGGTGCTGTGCCGCATCCTGGTCGGAGGTCTTGGCGGGGGCGGTTCGAACGGCTCCAAAGCCCGGCGGCGGGCGGGCCAGCGCTGGGAATGCATGACGCCGGATGAGCACGACAGATTCCGGGAGTGGATGCGCAGCCGACGAGGCGACCTTGGAACCGCGCCAACCGGGACACCGGGAACGGCGTGATCCGGCAACGGCTGATCCAGGACGGGAGTCCTTAGACATGGCGGGCTCCCGTCTGGTCTGCGAGAATCGAGGTGAGGATCACACGATGAAGTCGTCGTTTCTTTTTGGCAAGGGCGTCATCGAGGTTTCGGTACCCGATGGATTTGACTGCCATGAGGTGAGGAGCAGGAAGGCGTTTGCGGTTGCGGACGAGGCCGCGGCTGTTCATAAAGCGCTCGACCACCCCATCGCCTGCGAGCCTCTCATCGATCTGGCCAGGGGCAGGAAGACGGCGGCAATTTCGGTTTGCGACATCACCCGGCCGGCGCCGAACCGGATCACACTGCCGCCCTTGCTCGCCCGGCTGCACGAAGCCGGAATCACCAGCGATAGCATCGTCATTCTCATTGCGACGGGGCTGCATCGCGCCGCGACCCGGGAAGAAGTCGACATCATCGTCGGGCCGGAGATCGCGGCGAAATACCGCGTGGTCAGCCACAATGCGCGGGCCCGCGAGGAGCACCGCTATCTGGGCGAAACGCATCGCGGAACCCCGGTGTATGTCGACGAGCGCTTTGCAAGCGCGGACCTGCACATCACCCTGGGATTCATCGAGCAGCACCTGATGCTGGGTTTCTCAGGCGGACGGAAGCTGATTGTTCCAGGCCTGGCGGCGCAGGAAACAATCAAGGTGATTCACTCGCCCCGTTTCATTCGCGAGCCGCTGGCGACCGAAGGATCGATCGCCGGGAATCCGCTGCACGAGGAATTACTGGAATGCGCGCGCATGGTGCGCCACGATTTCATCGTAGACGTGGCGCTGACCCAGGACCGGAAGATCGCGGGCGTGTTTGCCGGCAATCCGGTGAAGGCGCATGCGGCGGGCGTGGAGTTTGTCGAGAAGGCATGTCTCGAAGAGGTTGAGGAACCGGCGGATGTCGTCATCACCAGTTCGGCCGGGTTTCCGCTGGACCTGACGTTCTACCAGTCGGCCAAGGGAATTACGGCGGCCGCGCACATCACAAAACCAGGCGGCCGCATCCTCATCATCGCAGAATGCGCAGAGGGAATGGGTTCAGAGGAGTACGCGCGCATGGTCAAGAACATGAAGGGCGGGTATGCAGAATACCTCGACCAGGTGCGCGACCTCCCGGTTGAGGTCGATCGCTGGCAGTTGGAGAAACTGTCGCTCGCGGGCGTGCAGAACGAACTCTACTACTACACTCCGGGGGTATCAGCCGAACAGCTTGGTCCGCTGGCGGGGAGATGGTACGGCGATCTCGCCCGCGCCGTCGAGGCGTTGTTGAACGGCGTTCCCGCGGGAGCGCGCGTGGCGCTTGTGCCCGAAGGGCCTTATACCTTCGCGAGGGCCGCGGCACCCGTAAGTTAACTGACCCATCGGACAATTTCACGCTGGGACGCAGGCGGACGTCAATCACTCCAGAGGCGTCGATTGATCGCGTTCAGGTGCAAAGCCGCACAATCGAGATGCGGAAAATCGGTGTTCGTTTCGTCGAAGAGCGAAGTGAGGTCCGTACCAGCAAAGACCACGGCATCGACCTTGTCGCGGGACATCAGGGTGTGCGCGAGGGCAGTCATTGCTCGGTGCTGGTATGGTGATCCTTTGCGCGTTTTGATCAGGCTGTTATACGTGTCATGAATGAAGTCGATTTCCGGCGGCTGGGGAAGCACAAACTCGGCTTCGGGCACCAGTCCGAAGAGCGCGGACCCGATGACGAATCGTGTCCCAAAGAGGGCCAGCCTTTTGAATCCCCGCGATCGAATTTCGCTGCTGAGCGGCGCGATGATATCGACGAGAGGCAATGGGGATATCGTCGCGAGCTCACGAATGCAGTAATGCGGGGTGATCGCCGGAATCGTCGCGATGGTCGCGCCGGCGGCCTCCAGCCCGCGGATGAAACCGGCAAGATACGCCGCCAGTCCCGGTGGGTCACAGGCCCTTACGAAATCGAAGACTCGCGGCGTCTCAGCGTGCGCCATGACGAAGTTGAGCCGGCGGCCGGCCGATTCATGCGCTGCGAAGAGTTTTTCGTAATACCACGTCGTTGCTCCGACGCCTAAGCCGCCAATCAAACCGAGACATCTGTCACTCATCACCTACGAGCGTATCGGGTTTGGAATGAGGCACACAAGCGCTCTGCCCGCTGATATTTCGACGACGAGCAGAGGCTTTCCTACACGACCCGGGTCAGCGCGGAAGACAGAACAACGAAATTCTGTTCTCAAAAATCGCTGTCGACCTACTTCTCTTCTGTCTGGATGATCAGATAGCGTTCGTATCCCATCTCCTTGATCAGATGAAGCTGGGCCTCAAGCCAGTCCACATGGCCTTCCTCGTCCTTGAGAAGCCGGACAAATAAATCACGTGAGCCGTTGTCCTTGTTTTCCACGGAAATCCGGATGGCTTCGTTGTACGACGCCACGGCTCCAAGTTCGAGCTTGAGATCGGACTCGATCATATCCCTGACTGATTGCCCAATGGATAAGCGAGAGCGTTTCCATGCTCGGTATACCATCGAGGAACAAAATACGTTCCATGAGCGCTTCAGCATGCTTCATCTCGTCGATAGATTGTTTCTTGATGTTTTTTGAGTATTTGGAGTAACCCCAGTTCTCCGCCATTTCCGCGTGGAGAAAATATTGATTGATTGCAGTCAGTTCGTCGCGAAGAGCAAGGTTCAGTTGCTCAATTACTTGTGGGTTGCCTTTCATGGCGAGAATTGTATAGGACTATTTCGGTCGTGGAAATCAAAAACAGTCTGTGCCAACGGCGCGTGGGACGCACCGCCGGAGCGCGTGGTGCTTGCGCCAAAGTAAACTTATGCGATTCCGAGAGTGATGGGGGAGGTTGGTTCGCGAAGTTGGGTCATCGTGGCATTTCAGGGCGCAGAACTCTTGACGAGCCCTGAACCTGCGATGGGACACCTTTCGTGCGTCGCGGATGCGCACGAATCGTCAGCGGTGCGATGAGCATGGTGATGCCCATCACCTCCGGTAAGTACTGAACATGGATCGAAGCGAACCCGTCAGCTCATCCGACTCCGATTGCCCTGCTGGTTCCGGTATGGGCACAACCGCCTGGCGTATTTCGCTTACCGTGGCTGTGGTTGCAGGGGGAGGGTTAGTTGAAGCGGGAGAACTGGTATTCCCGTTCGTGAACCGCCGCTGGAAGCGCTCAATCGCCGCAATGTCAAGCTTGTAGTCTTCTTCCACCTGACGTTTTAGAGCTTCTATTTGTTCCTTATCCAAGCCTGCTATCATGCCGCCCTCTCGGAATTCTCGCGCCCGAAATGACACACTACTGAACGCTTACGCGCACAGAGATAGCCATTCTGAGACGGTACGTTGAAATCTAGCACAGGGGTTGGGGCGAAATTTGTTACGGCAGTCACAGGCCTTAGATAATTTATTACTTTAGTTACTAAACAAATCTCCAGGTACGGCGATCAACGGCGCCGAAATGCCGAGGATGCAAAAAAGCCCCGCGATGTGCGGGGCTTCTTTCCGGTATTCATCATTTGCCTTACTGCAGGCTCTGCATGAGCGCGTCAAGTGCGGCCTTGGGCGGACGGGTGAGCGACTCGGGCAACGTGCTGAGCGGCTCATCGACGACGTTGAGCAGATCGATGAAGGTGGGTTTCTCGGTGTTGATGTAGAAGACGCCGGTGAGGACTTCTTCGTTGTCTTGCGCTTCCATCAGCGTGCGCACCGCGTTGGCCTTGTCTGGTGGGGTCGTAGTCTTCGTGCAGCTTGCGCAGGCGAAGGCTCGAGCCGTCGTGCATCTCCACTTCGTAGACCTGGCCGGAATCGTAGTCGACCTCGATGTCATCGAAGCTGGCGACGAAGCCGATTTCGTTGATGGGCTCGTCGTTCTCCTGCATGAACTTGTAGCTCTTGGTGGAGCCTTCGTGGTCGTTGAAGGTCACGCAGGGGCTGATCACGTCGAGCATCACGGTGCCCTTGTGGGCGATGGCGGCCTTGAGCATGGCGAGCAAGCTGCTTCTTGTCGCCGGAGAAGGAACGGCCCACGAAAGTCGCGCCGAGCTGGATGGCCAGAGCGCAGGTGTCGATGGCGGGCAGATCGTTGATGACGCCGGTCTTCAGCTTGGAGCCGAGGTCGGCGGTGGCCGAGAACTGGCCCTTGGTGAGGCCGTACACGCCGTTGTTCTCGATGATGTAGATCATGGGCAGATTGCGGCGCAGCAGGTGAACGAACTGGCCCATGCCGATCGAGGCGGTGTCGCCGTCGCCGGAGACGCCGAGCATGGTCATCTGGTGGTTGGCGAGGATGGCGCCGGTGGAAACCGACGGCATGCGGCCGTGCACGCTGTTGAAGCTGTGCGAGCGGCTCATGAAGTAGGCGGGGCTCTTGGAGGAGCAGCCGATGCCGCTCATCTTCATCACGCGCTCGGGCTCGACGCCCATTTCGAACATGGCGTCGATGATGCGCTCGGAGATGGCGTTGTGGCCGCAGCCGGCGCAGAGCGTGGATTTGCCGCCGCGGTAATCAACGATGGGAAGGCCGATGTGATTGGTTTTGGGTGTTGGTGTTGCGGTTGCCATTAGAGGCCCTCCTTGGTCGCAAACTCGTCCGTGATGCTGCGGGCATCGATGGGCAGACCGTTGTAGTAGAGAATGCTGCGCAGCTTGACCACCTGGTCGGCGGGAAGATCGAGCTTGAGCAGGCTGGCCAGTTGCGCGTCGCGGTCCTGTTCGACGACGTAAACGCGTTCGTGCGAAGCAACGAAGTCGTGAATCTCGTGGGCGAACGGGATAGGCGCGGATGCGCATGTAATCGACGTCGGCCTTGTATTCGTTCTTGATCTGGTCGAGGCTCTCGCGCAGGGCAAAGTCGGTGCTGCCGTAGGCGAGGAAACCGATCTTCGAGGTCCCGTTCTTGACCGCGACCGGCGCGGGCACAATGCTTGCGCGCATTTTCGAACTTGCGCGACAGGCGTTCCATCACTGCGATGTACTCGTCCGGCTTTTCGGTGTAGCCGGCGGCGTCGTTGTGGCCGGAGCCGCGCGTGAAGTAGGCAGCCTTGGGATGATGCGTGCCGGGCAGCGTGCGCCAGCCGATCGCATCGCCGTCGACATCGCGATAGCGGGCGAATCCGCCCAGGCGGTTGAGATCTTCCGCGGTGAGCACCTTGCCGCGATCGAGAGGCTTGTCGGGATACTCGAAGGGCTCGGACATCCAGTTGTTCATGCCCAGGTCAAGATCGGTAAGAACGAAGACCGGAGTCTGGAAACGCTCGGCGAGATCGAAGGCGGTGTAACCGAACTCGAAACACTCCTTCACGGAGCCGGGCAACAGGATGATGTGCTTGGTGTCGCCGTGCGAGAGGAAAGCGGTCGAGAGCAGGTCGGCCTGCGAGGTGCGCGTGGGCATGCCCGTCGAGGGGCCGGTGCGCTGCACGTCGAAGATCACGCCGGGGATTTCGGCGTAGTAGCCGAGGCCCGGCGAATTCGGCCATGAGCGAAATGCCGGGGCCCGAGGTCGAAGTCATGGAACGCGCGCCGGCCCAGCCTGCGCCGAGCACCATGCCAATCGCGGCCAGCTCGTCTTCAGCCTGCACGACGGCGAAGGTGGCCTTGCCTTCCGGGGTGACGCGAAACTTCTTGAGCAGGTCGGTCGTGGCTTCGATGAGCGATGTGGACGGCGTGATGGGATACCACGCGACCACGGTGACGCCCGCGAACACAGCGCCCATGCCGGCGGCGGCGTTGCCGTCGATGATGATCTTGCCGGCGGTCTGGTTCATGTGCTCGATGAAGTAGGGATCCTGCTTGACGAGCTTTTCCTGCGCGTAGTCGTAGCCGGCCTTGACGGCGCCGAAGTTCAGGTCGAAGACCTTCTGCTTTTTGGCGAACTGCTTGCGCACGCTGTTCTCGACGACCTTGAGGTCGAGGGAGAGAATGTGCGCAACCACGCCCACGTAGACCATGTTCTTGACCAGCTTGCGCAGCTTGGCCTCGGGGCAGACGGACGCGGTGATCTTGTCGAAGGGAACCGGATAGCAGACCACATCGCCGCGATACTGCTTGAGATTCAGGCTCTCTTCGTAGATGGCAACGCCGCCGCTGTCGAGTTCGACCATGTCCTGCTTGGCGGTCTCGGGGTTCATCGCCACCAGGACCTGCGACCCCTTCCTGCGGGCCACGTAACCATCTTTGCTGGCGCGAATGGTGAACCAGGTGGGAAGTCCGGCGATGTTCGACGGGAAGAGGTTTTTACCGCTGACGGGTACGCCCATTCCGAAGATGCTTTTCAGCAGAACGCTATTGGCGGATTGCGAGCCGGACCCGTTCACCGTTGCTACGATAATGCTGAAGTCGTTGACTACGCGCTGCTGCGCGCTGGTTGAGCCCTTCTCTTGACCAAGGGCAAGGTCTCCTGTCGCCATGTGGCGGGAATCCCTTCCGATGAAATTTCTCTTAATGGAGTTAACGTTTCATCCACATGTGATTATAGTCACGCGGTAACGCGACCGTCCCATTGCGCAAGGACAATTCATCCCCGCGAACCATCTGTGGTTATATTGACGAACATGCTCCCCGGAGCCGAAGGAATCAAGCAAATGCAACCTTTGGTTCGTCCGCCTGGACCGGAACGGGCGATGAATGTTTGCTTACGCCATCTGAGGCCTGAGGAATGCGAGGACAGCCGAATGGTCCCTGATTCCCTTCCGTTGGTTTCACAAACCAGTTCTCGATTTCTGGAGTGATGGCCGTTTCCCAGGAAGTGCACCATAAGTGATTAATTTAAATGGATTAAAGCGCCTTTCCGCGAGTCCTTCTTCCACCGCAACAAGAGCGTGGACGCGATAACGACCAGGGCCAGAGTGAGACCGATCCAGAGTCCGTAAATTCCCCAGTGCAGGCCAAAACAAAGAAAAATGCCGAGCGGCAGACCGAGGATCCAGTAGCCGACGAAGTTGGCGATCATGGGAAACCGGGTTTCGCCCAGGCCGCGCAGGGCTCCGGTGGAGACGGTCTGGATGCCGTCAAATATCTGAAAAGCCGCCGCCAGACCCAGCAGGCTGGGACCAACCGCCAAAACCCGTGGATCGCTCGTATAAAGGGCGATGAGGGGACGGGGCGCGATGAAAAACACGACGGCGGCCAGGAGCATGAACCCGGTGCCGAGTCCCAACGCCAGCCAGCCGGCGCGGCGCGCGCGATCCCGGTCGCCCGCGCCGATTGCGTGGCCCACGCTGACGGCCGCGGCAGCAGAGACGCCCAGCGGCACCATGTAGGTGATGCTGGCATAATTAAGGGCAATGGAATGAGTGGCAAGCGCAACCGGCGTGAGCAGGCCGGCGCAAAAGGTGCCCAGATTCCAGGCTCCGACTTCGAGCACGATCTGTCCAGCCGCCGGCGCGCCCAGGCGGGCCAGTTGCTTGAGCCTGAGCAGACTGGGCCGGCCCCAGTGCTGAAAAAGCGGGTGCCCCCGTTTGCGCTCGTAGTGCCAGGCCAGACCGATGAGAGCGACGGCCATGGCGACTCGCGCCACGCAGGTTGACAGCGCCGATCCGTCGACCCCCAGGGCCGGCATGCCCAGTCTGCCGTAGATCAGCACCCAGTTGCCGAACCAGTTGAGCAGGTTGGCCAGCACGTAAGTCAGGGTCAGCAGGCGAACCTGTCCCACGCCCTGCAGATAGCGGCGAGCGGCTCCGTAAAGCAGCAGGGGCAGCGTTCCGAAGTTGAGGATGCGCAGATAGGAACCTGCGGGGCCGGCCACTTCCGGGGTGACTCCGGCGCGTGCCAGGCCAAAGCTGGCGGCCGCAATCAGGATCATGAGCGGCGGCGTGACGATGCAGGCGAGGTAGACGCCCTGCGCCAGCCAGCGATGGCAGGCGTCGTGATCCTTGCGCCCGTAGGCGTGAGAAACCAGCGTATCGAGGCCGAGAAGCAGGCCGATGCCGAAGAGCGAAGGCGTGTAATAAACCGCGTTGCCGACGGCCACGGCTCCGATGGCGGCGGGGCCGAGCTTGCCCACCATGATGGTGTCGACGACGCCCTGGGCCATCCAGCCCAGTTCGCTCAACACCACCGGAACCGCGAGCGCCACCATGGCGCGCAGTTCCTGCCGCCATTCGGCTTGCGCAGAACCCATCCCATCAATCTAACTGAAGGCTCGCGATCATCGTCATCTGCGCGACAATGGCAGTTTTTGAACCTGCCTATCGCGAACTTCGCAGCCGCGCCAGAGACCGGTCGCTTTCAGGGAGCAGGTCGTCAATTCCGAAATGCGCCTTGGTGACGCCCTCGCCGCTGTGTCCCGCGCTCTGGTTGGCAAAGTGAATCCACTCGTGCACAATCACCCGGGCAATGGCCCCTGCCATGGCGTGAATCCGCTGCTCTTTGCTGAACCAGTAGATACCCGGCTCCAGAATCTGACCGATACTGGTGCAGTCCACATGGACGAATGGCTCAATGGTCTCGTGGCGTTGCCATACCCATCCCAAGGTCGCTCCAGCAGGATAGCCGCGCGGCGGCTGGACTTCAAAGTTGCAATTTCCATGCAGGTAGATAGACAGGGACGCATCGACGCGCAACCCCGGAACGAGGGCATCACCCCGGACTAACTCGGCATTGATGTCGATGGCCTGCGTATCGGCCGCAATATCGGCGAGGACCGAGTGGATGGCCGCGAATAACGATGGCCACTCGCTCTTCGGCAGTGGATGGTCGGCGAATACGACAACCGTAGTGTGGGGCACGGCCAGAACCACCGCCGCCTGCGCAGCCCCTGTGGCGCAGATCCAGAATGCTGCGAGCAGCACGGGCCATACGAGAAACTGGGCCACGCGGGACCGGCAGCGGAAAGGATCGACTGAGACGGAAGTGGTTGTGGTCTTCACAGAGAGCATGTTGGGCGCGAAGCGCGCCCGCCAGCTACCCGTTTCTTGCCGGGAATTCAGATTGGCTGCTGCGAATGAGAGGGGATGTCTCAGTCTGCCTGGCATGCGCGACCTCCGGGGATCGATGACCGGCTATCAGGCCATTTCGATCGCGGTATAAGTGAGTGTGGCGCTACCTCTTGTATTCGTCCAATAGATTGATAGGATGGAATCAATCTTGATTGGAGATGGACAATGGAAGTTCGTCAGCTGCAAATTTTTCGCATCCTGGCCGAGGAACTGAACTTCACCCGAACCGCGGAACGTGTGCATACGGTGCAGTCGAACGTAACCGCGCAAATCAAGGCACTGGAAGAAGAACTGGGTGTTCCGCTATTCGATCGCCTCGGTCGCAAGGTCACCCTGACGGATGCCGGACACCGTTTTGTGCCCTTCGCCGAGCAGGCGCTGATCGCCATGGAACAAGGACAGCGCGCGGTGAAGTCCGGTTCTGAGCCGAGCGGGCCTCTGCGTATCAGCGCCCCGGAGAGCGTGGTCACGTATCGCCTTTCGCTGTTGCTGCGCGAATTTCGCCGCCGCTTTCCGCACGTTGAACTGATCTTCCGCCCCCATCTGGACCACGCGCTGGTCGTCGAACTTGAGACCGGAAAGGTCGACTTGGTTATCGACATGCGCGACACCGTTTCCAACCCGGCGTTCCAGTCGATCCCGCTCCGCATCGAGCGGATTTTCCTCCTCGCTCATCCCAACCATGCACTTGCCCGTCAGCGCACGGTGAAGCCGGCGGACCTTGCCGGACAGACGCTGCTGCTCACCGAGACCGGATGCGGCTACCGCGCCAAGCTGGATCGTTTACTGGCCATGCAGAACATTCGGCCGGGGCACGTGACCGAGTTCTCCAGCGTTGAAGCCATCAAGCAGTGCGCGGCAGCGGGAATGGGCCTGGCGTTATTGCCGGCCATCGCGGTGGCGCGCGAGATAAGGCAATTCCAGCTCAAACGGCTGCACTGGGCGGGTCCATCGCTCGAGATTCAGACCCACATTTTGTGGCACAAAGATAAGTGGATTTCTCCCGCGATGGCAGCGTTTCGGGACCTGGTGAAAGACTCGCTCGACGAGCCCGAAATCGAAGAACCACGCCTGATGATTTCGGGATCGTTCGAGGGCTAGGTGTCACCTTCAACCGAAGCGCGTAGTTCCCTTCTCTGGCAGGCTTGAATTCGAATGAATACCTCGGCGCGAAGGCTCATCCCGTGGAGTTCCGAAGCGGTGATGCAAGACGACAGGCCGCCTGTTGAATTCCTGACGGAACTTTCGGCTAGATGTTAAAGTGTCGTTACCGTTCCACAGTCCCTTCAGAGAGATATCTCACACACATACACAAACATGAAGATCTATCGCTCCCATGATGCCATCGCACCTATCGTTGTGAATTTGCAGACGACCGAGGATCCCGGTGGAATGAATCCTTGGTTCGTGGGCCTGGGTCTGATCGGGGCTGCCATCGCGCTGTGCTGGCCGAACTCGCCCTTTGTCGGAACTGGAGGCGTAACCGGGGAGCCACTGATCGACAAATCCATCGTCTTCGGCTTTGGTTTGGCGCTGGCCCTTGTGGGAGTGTCCATCCTGTCGCGACGCATTCCGGCGCTGGCCCGCTTTGGGTCCAGGCACCGCATGATGATCATCGTCGGTTTCATGGTCGCAATCACGATGACGTTCGGCCCCCTCATCCTGCTTGCGTTTGCGCCGGGAGCCCGCATGTTCGGGATGATCATTATCGCGGCCTTCATCATCAACTTCGGCATCATCCCTATTTGGATCCTGCAGCGGCGTAACGCCCGCCGCATCGCGGCCGAAATGCGCGAAGCGGCCGCCGCGGGTTTGGCGACGCCGCCCATGGCACCCGCGGCAACAGAGGCGCCGGCGAGTCCAGGCGAATTGGTAATTGAGCTTTATGAGACGGACGACTTGCCTGCAGCCGGGGTGCTGCGCGAACAAGTGACGATCGACGCCAATATCGCGGGCCGGCCTCCCTGCCGATTTCTTCATCTATACAACTTCTTCGCGGATGCTATCAGCGCCAAGCCTCGCCACCTTTCCGCGTGGCGATTGCATGGGCCGGTGATGATGCTGGCTTCCCCGCTGGAGCTGGCGAGGGCCGCGGGTTACAACCTTCAACTGCCAGAAGCTATCGAAGGACAACTGCTGAGTACCCCGGCCCTGATGGAGACGCGGGTAGCCGCAATGAACGATGCGCCGCGACTGCGAAGTGTTTCCGAGAGCGGTTGGGCTCAACGGCTGCTGGACCGGGGAAAGCGCAATTTGCAACGCTGGCTCAATATCCGCACGAGCGATGAGCTTCCCGAGCTGTTCAGGAAATGCGGCGCCTATCCCGAAGAAGTATTGCTATGCACCGACCAGACCTGGCAGGCCGGCGTGCTCGCGCTTACAAACCGCGCCCATAAAGCCATCATGGATGCCAGCGACTTCAACGCGGAGAGGCGCGGTCTTGTCTGGGAGATTCAGCATCTGCTGAATCGTTTCGCTGTACAAGACGTGGTTGTTCTGGTCAATAGCTTTACCGACCTTCCCGCGTTGGGCGAGGAGTTTCGGCGCGCCTGGAAGAACATGCCGGCAAGGTCGCCCAATAACCATCCGGCTGAGGCACAACTGCGCATCGTTCTGCTGGCTGGAGACGACCGTGGAGGATGGGACGATGACTCTGCCCTGGGTGGGCGCTCCCAGGAAATTCGAGACGCGGAACGCATCGCAGCCCACCATCGCGTTGTGGAGTTACTCCGCGGAGAGGAAGTACGCGATCGCAGCAATGCCCTCAGGGGCGATGCGGCCACTGGTCATGTCGTCGCTGCACTTCCCAATTGACTGCGCCCGAATGCCTCCGCTACTGTGTTGGTTAAGCGCGAAGGGCGCATCCAGTCCGCGGAAAGGGCCGTGCCCACCTTAAGCAACATCCAATTTAGCGAAACTTCTTTCAGCCTGATTGGTGCGGACTCCAGGCACACCACGAAAGGAGCTTCGTATGCCTGAAAGAGTCTTACCCGACCGTCCCAACCTCGAACAATACAAGAAGCAGGCCAAGGATCTCGCGAAGGATTGCGGCCTGGGCGTAGCGGATGCGCTGGCGCGCGTGCGCAAACATCATCCGCGATTCTCCGAAGCGGCCGAAGAGCCCCGAGTAGCGCTGACCGATGCGCAACTGGTGATCGCGCGCGAACACGGCTTCGAGAGCTGGCCCAGGTTCGCAGCGCACATTAAGACCGTGAACCTGGAGCGCTCAGTGGCTTCGCTGGATGATCCGGTGGCGGCGTTCATTCGCGCCGCATGCGTACCGCGCAACGACTCGCATTCTTCCGGAACACTGGAGGAAGCTGAACTGATTTTGGCGCGGTATCCGCACGTGGCGCGAGCCAGCATCTACACAGCTGCGATTCGTGCCGACGAAGCAGCAGTGCGAGCCTTCCTCGCCCGCGACGCAGCGTCGGCAACGAGCACCGGCGGGCCGCATGGATGGGACGCACTGACGCATCTTTGCTTTTCGCGTTATCTGCGCATCGATCGGTCGCGGTCCGACGCATTTGTACGGACTGCGCGCGCTCTGCTGGATGCAGGAGCCAGCGCAAACACGGGCTGGTACGAGATGATCGACCACCCCAATCCGCGGCCGGTTCTCGAAAGTGCGATCTACGGAGCTGCGGGCATCGCACAGCACGAAGGCGTGACGCGGTTGTTGCTCGAATACGGTGCCGACCCCAACGACGAAGAAACTCCCTACCATGCCGCGGAAGGATACGACCATGCCGTGCTCAAGGCGCTTCTGGAGAGCGGCAAGCTGAACAGCACGAGCATGACTACGCTGCTGCTGCGCAAGGGCGACTGGCACGATACCGAAGGAATCCGCCTCTTGCTGGAACACGGGGCGGATCCGAATGCCATGACGCGCTGGGGAAATTCCGCGTTGCACCACACGCTGCAGCGCGACAATCGCCTGGTCAATATCGCGCTGCTGCTGGATCACGGAGGAGATCCATTATTGAAGAACATACATAATGGCAAGTCGGCAGCAGCGATCGCCGCGCGGCGCGGGCGTGGCGACGTGCTTCGGCTGCTGGAGGAGCGCGGCATCGACCTGAACCTGGACGGAGTGGAGCGCTTGATAGCCGCATGTGCAAAGGCCGACGATGCGGCGATTGGCGCGCTCATCGCAGCGAAGCCTTCACCTCGTGGCGGACTGGTCGCAGAGGGCAGTACACTCCTGAGCGAGTTTGCGGGCAATGGCAATTCGGAAGGCGTGCGCCGCCTGCTGGATCTAGGCGTCGATGCGGGTGCTCTGTTTCGAGAGGGCGATGGTTACTGGGATCTCGCCCGGGATAGCACCGCGCTACACGCGGCAGCATGGCGTGCGTGGCCGGCGACTGTAAAACTGCTGATCGAGCGGGGCGCGCCGGTGAACGCTCGGGATGGAAAGGGACGCACGGCGTTGGCGCTGGCGGTGAAGGCTTGCGTGGATTCGTACTGGAAGGACAGGCGCACGCCGGAATCTGTCGAGGCTCTGCTCAACGCGGGCGCAACCGTGGAAGGAATCGACATTCCGTGCGGATATGACGACGTGGATGAGTTGTTGCGGTCGAAGGCGGGTTGAAGTTTGTGCATTCCCACCCTCGGCGCAAAAACAAGGGCGCGCCAAGGATGGGGGCACCCAGATCGTATTTCAGCTTTGTGTCCGGATCTCCGGAACCGAGGGACGCAACTCGACGTGCCTGGTCGTGATTACGATCTGGGCGGACGTAAGTTCGGGATTGTCCTCGCCCTCCTTGGCCGCTTCGATGTGAATTTCGCCGGGCCGCTTCGTCGATTGCACGATGACCTGCGCGAGTCCGTTGAAGAGCGAGCGCTTGGGCGCTTTATCACTCTGCTGGCAGTTGGGATCCCCATTGCCGACGCCGATGAGTGCGCCTGCTCCCGTCACCTTGAAGCCAATGAGATTGTCGGCCGTTGGAACGGGCCGGCCTTCCTTGTCGAGAGCTTCGACCTTAAGGACGGCGACGTCTTCGCCATCGGCGTTGATTTCGTTTCGATCGACAGTCAACCGGATGGCGACTGCCGGGCCGGTGGTCTCGCGCTTTTCCGTCAACACCACCTTCCCGCCTTTCGATGCACGCGCCTCGATGAAACCGGGCTCGTATTTCGCCTTCCATTCCACGTGGCCGAGACGCGGAACCTTCTGGCTGCCGAGGCTCTTGCCGTTGACGAACAACTCGACCTCTTCGAGATTGGTGTAGACCCATACCGGAATCTCGTCGCCTTCCCTGCCCTCGAAATTCCAGTGCGGAAACACGTGCAGCGATGGTTCCGTTCCCCACCACGCCTTGTAGTAGAAGAAGACATCCTTGGGAAACCCGCACATATCAACGATGCCGAATTGCGAACTGATCGAAGGCCAGCCATAGGGCGTGGGCTCGCCGCGATAATCAAAGCCGGTCCATGCGAACCCGCCCGCCATCCAGTCGCGGGTGCCATAGAACTTCCACCACTCTTCAGCGGTTTCGCCCCACGGCACGACGCCGTCGTAGGAATTCATGAGATTGCGCAGCGGGTCGGTGGCGTACATGCCGCGCGTGCCGATGGCGCTTGAGGTCTCCGATCCGTACACGGCCTTGTTCGGATGCTTCTTGTGAAAGCCGTCGGGAAACTCCAGGTGGTAGTTGAACCCGATGACGTCGAGCGCGTCGGAGACACCCTTTTCGTTATCCGCGTTGACGGCGGCTGAGACCACGCGCGTGGGGTCAAGTTCGTGGCAGCGCTGGACCATGGATGCACCAATCCTGGCGCCCTGTTCGGCCATCTTGCCCTGGAGATTCTCCTCTTCGTTGCCGATGGACCAGAGGATGATCGAGGGCGAGTTGCGATAGCGCTTGATCATGGTTTCGAGTTGGGCGAGGCCCTCGGGACTGGAACTCATCTGCCGCGTCTCGCACATCATCATCATGCCCATGCGATCGCAGGCATCAACCCACTCCGGTGTGGGCATGTTGTGCGAAGTGCGCACCGCGTTGCCGCCCATCTCGCGCAGCACGGCAAGGCGGAACCATTGCAGGCGATCGGGCAGCGCGGCGCCTACACCGGCGTGATCCTGGTGATTGCATGTGCCCTGAATCTTGATCGACTTGCCATTGAGGAAGAAGCCCTTGTTGGCATCGAAAACTGCCGTGCGTACGCCGAAGCTGACACGTTCGGCGTCGCGAACTTTGCCGTCAGACTCAACCGTCACCACCGCTGAATACAGATTCGGTGCCTCTGGCGACCAAAGCGCGGGGCCGCCAAGCTGCGCAGTCGCGGCGAAGCTGACGGAACCGTCAACGGCGATCGACTGAGACGAAGCCTCAGCCGTCGCAACAGGTTTTCCCGACGCATCGAGAATCTTCCAGCTTACTTTGGCGTTCCCCGGCTGCTTCCCTTCGTTCACAACAACCGTGCCAAGCGAGAGAGTCGCCGATCCCCCGTTGACCGCAGCGCGGACCGTGCTTTCCCAGCGGCCCAGGTGCAGGGCGTCGGTCTTGGTCAGCCATACGTGCCGGTAAATGCCCGCGCCTTCGTAGAACCAGCCATCACCGAAGCTCGCATCGACGCGTAACACGATATAGTTTTTCGCCCCGTAAGCAAGAAAATCGCTGAGGTCAAAGCTGAAGGGTGCATAGCCGTTGTCGTTGCGGCCGATGAAGCAGCCATTGACGAAGACGAGAATGCTTCGAAAGACGCCGTCGAACTCGACGGTGATGCGCCGCCCCAGGTCGCTGACGGGAATCTCGAATTCGCGCCGGTACCATCCCACGCTGGTATCGGGATAGCGCCGCCCGAGCGGCTTGTATCCGTGCGACTGAAGCTCGTCATCGCGGACAAAGGGCAGTTCGACGGCCCAATCGTGAGGCAGATTGAGGGTGCGCCATTTCGAGTCGTCAAATTTGGCCTTGGCAAAGTCGAAATCCCCCGTCTTGGCGAAGTCACCCTGGTTGAAACCGAAGTTGAGGTCGCGCGCAGGATCGGTTCCATGGCCGAAGGTGAACTTCCAGCCGAAGTCAAACAGCAGTTGCTCACGCGGCGCGACGGCGGACAAAGCCGCGGCGGAGCCGGAGTGCGATGACTCGGCCAGAGCGCCGACGCGGGCCCATGCTGAACGGACGAGCATGGAAGAAGCGGTAAGCGCCAGCCCGGAAGAGAGCAAGTCGCGACGCGAGATGACAGGCATGGAATTCCTCTCGAGGCGGAAGTGACGGTGTAGTAACTACCGTCCGCTTTGATCTGGGGAGTAACGCGCCACTATAAACCAGCGAGCGAGAGGAAGTAAACGATTTCAAAAGTTTCTGCCGACAGACTGTGAGAGCGGTGGACGGACCCCGGACGCGCCCGGCTCCTATGTTAGATTCAAGTAAGACAACCACCCCGTGGAGAGATGGCCGAGTGGTTGAAGGCGCACGCTTGGAAAGCGTGTTTAGGGGAAACTCTAACGTGGGTTCGAATCCCACTCTCTCCGCCAGCCATTGATTTAATTGACTTTAACATTCATGGTGTCCATAATGGTGTCCATAAAACGCCGATTCGCGTTTTTGAGGATACCTGATGCCTACTACCGGTTACGGGCCCGAAAACCGGGTCAATATAGTCAAGAAAGCCAAGGTGGACGGTAAGTGGAACTTCTTCCCTGCCGTCGTCGAATCGAACGGAAAGCTGAAAGATAAGATCCGCGTCCGCGGCTCGATCGAAGTGCACGCTGAGGGAGCCTACTACCTTCAATGGCGGGAAGGTAAGGTTCGCTTCCGCGAGCCGGTACCCGACAGGTTGGAGGTTCTCGAGCGGGCCCGGCGCAAACGGCTAGAAATCGATGCAACCAAGGCTGGTATCCCCCTCGGTGTTCCTCCGTCCCGATATGAAGCAGGGATTACACTGCAAGATGCAGTGGACAGCTACCTCGAAGACATCCAACCGCCGCAACGCGAAAAAAAGACATACGCCGCATACAGACACTGCCTCGAGCAATTCGTCGTCACAAGCAAAAAGAAGTACGTCTCCGAGGTCGCCCGAGAGGATCTTCTCGAGTTCATCCGCTACCAGTACAGATCCGGTTGCGGATCGAGGACGGCCTTTAATCGGGCAAACATTCTGGTCACTTTTTTGAAGCTTCACGGCATCAAGGGACTATTGAAGAAATTTGACTGGCCCGCATTCGTTGACCCGATTCGTCCGATCTACGAGCCCGAAGAACTCAGCGCTCTGTTTGCGGCGTGCAATTCCGCCGAACACCTTCTCTTCAGCACTTATCTTCTTTCCGGTTTTCGCGAAAAGGAGATGCGGTACCTCACGTGGTCCGACGTGGACTTCCGGCGAAACGTGCTCCGGGTAACTTCCAAACCGCTGTGGGACTTCCGACCAAAAGATAAGGAGGAACGCGAGGTTCCGGTCCCCGGCGGTTTAATGGATGCCTTAAAGCGCCATCAACAGAGTCAACCTCTGAACGCGAACCGTCTGGTTTTTCCAACTCAAACCGGGCTGCCCGATAAGAATCACGAACTGAAGGTGAAATGGATAGCACGTCGCGCAAAACTCAACTGCGGGACCTGCATTAGCCGTCACGGAAACCGGTGTTCAGAAGGACCCTATTGTTCGAAATATTTTCTTCATAAATTCCGCCACACCTTCGCGACGAGGAATCTGCAGGAATCGGTCTGCGATATAAGGACCCTCCAACTCTGGCTGGGGCACAGCGATTTGGCATCGACGATGGTGTATCTGAAGGCTGTCCGAAGCAAAGATATTATGCACCGTGTAAACGCCAGCCCACTGGCCGGGTTCGCGCCGCAAGAAGGCTAGTGGTTCATCGCCTTCCTCTCGGACTTTTCGGATCAGGCTGCCTTCAACCCGAGAGCAGATGGGAGGAGCGGACGCTGGGCTGACCTGCACGCGCCTTCTCGCCGACAAAGGCGAAGCTGTCGCCATGAGGAACATCCGCAGATTGTGTAGCAGCCCGGCTTGCAGTTCGGCCTCGCTGTGCCGTTCTGGCAGGTCGAGGAAGTCGAGCAAGTAGCTTTCCTTGAAGACGCCTGTAGCATCTGGGGTAAAACTC